>NZ_QJJK01000001.1:0-5000 GCF_003201475.1 Chelatococcus asaccharovorans
CTCCTGGATCGACGCCTACAACACCCGACGACCCCACTCGGCCCTCAACGGCATCCCGCCATTCCAGAGGCTGAACAACCTTCTTGGAAACGACATCTAGCTGACAAGGCCGATCAAGGCGGCCGCGTTGCGATAGCGCGCAACGGCATCCTGATCGAAGCGGAACGTGTCGAGCAAATCGTCGATCCGGTAACGCGGGTTCTGAAGCCGAATGCGCGCTACATGGTTGCGCGCCTCGTCGATCCGGCCGGCAAGCGCCAGGCAACAGGCGGCAATCCCCAGAATATGAATATGCGCGTTGGGGCGTGCCGCCGCCTTGCCTCCCCATTCCGCCGCCTCCTCGAAAGCCCCCAGCCTGATCAGCGCCATAGCCCGCGTGCCGAGCATGCCGAAAAGTAATGGATCGCAGGGGCTCAACAGCCGCGAATGATCGGAAGACGCGATGGCCGCGGCCGGATCTCCGGATTGGGAGTGAACGAAGGACAGGGCATAATGGCCGAGGGCGAAGTTCGGGCTGAGATGAATGGACCGTTCGAGTTCCCGCACGGCCTCATCAAGATCACCCATCAGCCAGAGCGCCCGTCCCATCGACCAATGCGCAGCCGGGTTATGATCATCCACCAGGAGGCTCTGCCCCGCCGCCTCCAGGGCCTGCCGTGCCTCGTCGGTCCGATCCCCCCACCGCTGGAAAGCATTCTGCCAGTGTGTGAATGACAATCCCGCGTGGGCACGGGAGAATGTCGGATCGAGACGTATCGACATCCGGAAGAACTCCGCGGCGCGGGCGTTTTCCTCAATCGTGAAGCGGTACATATGCCACAGGCCGCAGTGGTAGGCCTCCCAGGCATCCAACGAGCCCGGATGTTTCAGGACCGCCCGATTGCGCTCGGCATTCTCGATTTCCGCCGCGATGGAGGAGACGATACCGTCGCCAATGTCGTCCAGGACCGAAAGCGGCTCGGGTGAACGTGCCTCGAACCGCTCCGTCCACACGAGGCGTGCTGTCGCGGCCTCGGCGACCTCGGCTGCCACGGCAATCACAGTCTCGTGCTGCTCCAGAAAGCCGGTCGCGACATAGTCCACACCCAGCCGGTTCCCGATCTCCTTGAGGCCCAGCCCATCGTCCGCGATGGCAAAGACCGAGCCGCGCGCGATAACAAAGAGGCTGCGTAGCCGCGCGAGCCGGCTGATAATGTCATGTGCGAGGGCGTTGCCGAGGTCGCTTCGGACCATTGCCCCTGCAAGCCGTTCCCAGAACGGCATGACGGCGATCGAAGCGCGACGCGACCCCGCCTGCGGAGACAGTGCCTGTTCCCGGAGAGGTTCGCGGACCGCAGCGGCCGCAAGCCGGATGGACGCGCCCCTGATCTCGGCCCAGGCGGCACGAACAGGAGCAAACTCCACACCCTCGACGGCAAAGGTCTTCGCGGCCCCGTCCAGATGTTTCGCGCATGCGTCGAGCATGCGCCGGTGATAAAGCTCCGTCAGGAACCGCGCGTGGGCTTGTGCATCAAGCGGAGAGAACTCGAGCCAGCGGCGTGCCGCCGAGAGCCCTTCAGGAGTACCGACCGGCGTGCGCCGTCCGACCTCCGCGATCACATCGATAAAATGGGAGCGAAATTCGCTGCGCCGGCCTGCAAGCCAGCGCTCGAACTCAAGGCTGTGGCCAAGCTCGATCCCTTCCAGAAGATCGCCACTGCAGGAATCCGCAAGCGCCCTGAGCTCGGAATCGACAAGTGTCTCCAGGCCAGCGCGCGTGGCGCCGGCCAGCCGGGTCACATCGACATCGCAATCACCGAGATCAAGCGCCACACGATCCTGCGCGGTCAGCACGCGCGGGCGGTCAGTTCCGTCGAGCAAGGAGCGGAGTTTGCTCAAGCACCAGCGCAGCTCACCGCGCGGATCGTTCGGGATTTCCCAGAGTAGCTCACAAAGCCTCCCCCGCGCGACCGGATGAGGATCGACCGCGAGATACGCCAGAAGCGCAAGCATCTTGCGCGACGGCGGCAGCCGCATCGGCATGCCATCGCGCAGCAACAGGGGCGGCCCGAGCAGCCGAATTTCCAATCCCCGTGTTGAAGGCGGTGCAACGGAACCTTCCGATTCCATGTGTGCTCCCACGCCGGCTCCCACGCCGGACCGCTTACTTACACATTATCACTCTTTACGCTGACTGACATCCGTGAGGCCGGCGACCCTGCGGGTCCCGGACCGGGACGGGCTAAACGAAAGAGGGGTTACATGCTCACGCAAGCGGAACTGAGAACAACGGAAGGCCGCGGGAGGCTTTTCGACAGCGTGCTGGACACGATCGGCGACACGCCGACGATCCGCATCAACAATCTCGGTGTGGCCAATGCCACGATCTACGCCAAGGCCGAGTTCTTCAACCCGGCCTCCTCGGTCAAGGACAGGCTGGCGATCTCCATCATCGAGGAAGCCGAACGCAGCGGAGCGTTGAAGCCGGGCCAGACGGTGATCGAGGCGACAAGTGGCAATACCGGCATCGGCCTTGCTATGGTCTGCGCGCAGAAAGGTTATCCGCTGGTCGTGACCATGGCAGATAGCTTCTCCGTAGAGCGACGGCGGCTGATGCGCATGCTGGGGGCGAAGGTCGTGCTGACGCCCCGCGCCCAGAAAGGCTTCGGCATGTATCAGAAGGCCGTGGAACTCGCCGAAAAGAATGGCTGGTTTCTCGCGCGCCAGTTCGAGACGAAGGCCAATGCGGCGATCCACGAGCGTACGACGGCGCGCGAGATCGTCAATGACTTCGCCGGTACGCGGCTCGATTATTTCGTCACCGGCTACGGCACAGGCGGGACGCTGGTCGGCGTGTCACGTGTGCTGCGGCGCGAGCGACCGGATACCAGGATCATCCTGAGCGAGCCGGCCAATGCCCAGCTCATCGGGAGCGGACAGGCACAGCAACGCGGCGCCAATGGTGCTCCGACGGCAAGCCATCCCGCCTTCGAGCCGCACCCCATCCAGGGCTGGACGCCTGACTTCATTCCCGATGTCCTGCAGGAGGCTATCGACGAGCACTATTACGACGAACTCGTTCCGATCGCCGGACCCAAGGCCATGGAGTGGGCCAAGGCCCTCGCCAATAAGGAAGGAATATTGACGGGTGTGTCGGGCGGCGCGACGTTCGGCGTGGCGCGAGACCTGGCTGAACGCGCGCCGGCAGGTTCCGTCATCCTGTGCATGCTGCCGGATACGGGTGAACGCTATCTGTCCACCCCGTTTTTCGAATCCATACCCGCGGAGATGGATGACGAGGAGCAGGCGTTGTCACGCTCCACGCCTGGCTTCCAGCTCGCAGCCGAATAGATCGGGAGGCGACGATGGACAGCCGGGCCAGCGAACTGCCCTGCCGGGACGATGCGGCACACGACCGGACGGAGACACTCGATCCCCGCGACTGGGCCTCTGTGGCCGCGCTCGCATACCGGATCGTCGACGATTGCGTCGGCTATCTCGAACATGTGCGTGACCGGCCGGTGTGGCAGCCCATGCCGGAGCACGTCGAAGCGCTCTTCCGGACCCCGCTTCCCCATGGCCCGACCGCCATCGAGGAGGTTTACGGCCTGGTCAGGGACAACGTTCTTCCCTACCCGATGGGCAACGTCCATCCCCGGTTCTGGTCCTGGTATATGGGCGCCGGCAATTTCACCGGTGCCTTGGCGGACTTCCTCGCCGCCGTCCAGGGCTCAAACCTGGGCGGTGGCAGCCACGCCGCGGCATTGGTCGACCAGCAGGTCGTCGGCTGGCTCCGCGATATGGTTGGCTTTCCCGCTTCCGCGAGCGGCACGCTGGTGAGCGGAGGCTCGATGGCGAATCTCGTCGGCCTGACCGTCGCTCGCAACTCCATGGCAGGGGCGGACCTGCGGGAAGACGGGCTCGCCGTGCTCGACCGGCCCCTGCGATTCTACGCATCCGACCAGGTCCATTCCTGCCACCGAAAGGCCGTCGAGACGCTGGGGCTCGGCAACAAGGCGCTGCGCCGGATAAGGACCGACGCCGCCTATCGCCTCGATGTGAGTGCCGTGCGTGACGCCGTCGCCGAAGATCGCGAGCGCGGTTTCAAGCCCGCCTGCCTCATCGGCACGGCCGGGACCGTCAATTCGGGGGCGGTGGACGATCTCGCGGCGCTGGCTGATCTCGCGGAGGAACAGGGCCTCTGGTTCCATGTGGACGGGTGCATCGGCGCCCTCCTGGCGATCGCACCGCAGAACGCCTGGCGCGTCAGGGGCATCGAGCGTGCCGACTCTGTGGCGCTCGATCCCCACAAATGGCTGCACGCGCCGTTTGAGATCGGATGCGCGCTCGTCAAGGACCGCGCGAAACATCGGCAAAGCTTTGCCGTGTCGCCAGAATATCTGCAGGGTACGTCGCGGGGCATCGCATCCGGCGAATGGCTGCACGAGTTCGGGTTGCAAACCAGTCGCGGTTTCGGAGCGCTGAAGGTCTGGATGGCGCTGAAGGAGCACGGTGTCGCCAAGTTCGGGCGCCTGATCGACCAGAATGTCGCGCAGGCCACCATTCTTGCCCATCTTGTGCGCGCGCATCCTCTCCTCGAACTGCTCGCCGAGCCGGAAATCAATATCGTCTGTTTCCGCTTCGCAGGCGCCGGACATAACGAGGACGACATCAAGCGCATCAATATCGAGATCATGCTGCGGCTGCAGGAAGCCGGGCTTGCGGCGGTCTCCGACACGACGCTCGGAGGTCGTCATTGCCTGCGCGCAGCAATCTGCAATCATCGCACGCGTGTGGAAGACCTCGAGCAGTTTGTGGGGGACGTTGTGCGGATCGGACGGGAATTCAGCGGGGCTTGAGGGACAATTGAGCCTGGTCCTCGGGCCTGCCTGTCGGGCGAGGGCTGATGTTGGCAAGGCTCGCCAGGAAAGATTGTCCCGGTGAGGCAAGGCATCTATTCATCCCTCATTGCCAATCGCGCCGGCTCACGGCAGCTGCTCCGCCACACCCGCGCCATCCGA
>NZ_QJJK01000001.1:12500-996204 GCF_003201475.1 Chelatococcus asaccharovorans
GACACCGTCACCACGCCGATCACCGCCTCATCCATCATTCCGTCACCTGTTGCATGACTAGCCGGCGCTCGCGTTCGCCCGCGAGCGGCCTTGATCAAAACTGTTCGTCGCAAGGCTAGAGCACATCCGGCCGGCGGGGAATGGCAACCGAGCCAATCGCGCCGAAAGCCGCGGAGCGGGACGGTTTCTCTGCCCTAGCGAAAGGCTCCCTCTCTGCCGCGGACGCCACGGCCGCGAAGGCCACGGCGGCGCCGAACCCTGCCTGATGCGGAGGAGGCCCGCGATCCTCCAAAAACCACACGCACTTTCCGGTCCGATGTTCTATTCCTTGTGCTGAAATCCGCGTCCCGGCATAGCCGTCGCTCCGCAGCGCGGAACAGCAAGAAGGACAAGCCCCCGTGAATGCTCAGACCCCTTCGGTTCTCGCGCGCATCGATGCCGACCTCAACCAGAGCCTCGAGCGGCTGTTCGCTCTCCTGCGCATTCCAAGCATTTCGACCGACCCCGCCTTTAAAGCCGAATGCGCCAGCGCTGCAGCCTGGCTGAAGGCGGATCTCGCGGCGCTCGGTTTCGAGGCAACGGTTCGTCCGACACCGGGACACCCCATGGTGGTCGCCCATCAGAAGGCGGCGAGCGAAGGCCCGCATGTCCTCTTCTATGGCCATTACGACGTCCAGCCGGTCGACCCGCTGGAGCTATGGTCCGCGCCGCCCTTCGAACCGGCCCTGCGCGAAGACGAGACCGGCTCCCGAATTATCACCGGGCGCGGCTCTTCTGATGACAAGGGTCAGTTGATGACCTTCATCGAGGCCTGCCGGGCGTGGAAGGCCGTGACGGGCGCCCTGCCCATCAAGGTCAGCATCCTGCTCGAGGGCGAGGAGGAATCGGGAAGCCCGAGCCTCAAGCCGTTCCTCGATGCCAATCGGGACGAGTTGACCGCCGATGTGGCGCTGATCTGCGACACCGGCATGTGGGATCGCGACACGCCCGCCATCACTACAATGTTGCGCGGCCTCGTCGGCGAGGAAGTGGAGATCACCTGCGCCTCGCGAGACCTCCATTCCGGCTTCTATGGCGGTGCAGCGCGCAATCCGATCCATGTGCTGTCGGCGATCGTCGCCGGCCTGCACGATGCGGATGGACGCGTGACGCTACCGGGCTTCTATGATGGCGTGCCGGAATTGCCGGCGGAAGTTCAAGAGCAATGGCGCAACCTGCCCTTCGAGGAAAGCGCCTTTCTGGGTGAGGTGGGCCTCGCCGATCCAGCCGGTGAACGCGGGCGCAGCGTCCTCGAGCAGGTCTGGTCGCGCCCGACCTGCGAGGCGAACGGAATCACCGGCGGCTATACGGGTGAAGGCTTCAAGACCGTCATTGCCTCCAAGGCATCCTCGAAGATCTCGTTCCGCCTAGTTGGCCAGCAGGATCCGGACAAGATCCGCGCGGCCTTCCGCGCCTATGTCCGCAGCAAGGTGCCGGCCGACTGCCACGTCACCTTCAAGGAGCATGGCGGCAGCCCCGCCATCAGCCTTCCCGTTGATGGCGAATGGCTCGGCCGGGCGCGCCAGGCGCTCGGCGCGGAATTCGGGCGTGACGCCGCGCTGATCGGCTGCGGCGGCTCGATCCCGATCGCCGGCGACTTCAAGCGCATGCTCGCGATGGATTCCCTGATGATCGGCTTCGGCCTGAGCGACGACCGCATCCACTCGCCCAACGAGAAATACGATCTCGCCAGCTTCCACCATGGCATCCGTTCCTGGGCGCGCATCATCGGCGCCTTCGCGACGTCACGCGGATAAAGCCGCCATGCGTGAGCCTTTCATGAGTAAGCCCTTCATGAGTAAGTCTCGGACCGTCACGGGCCGCGATCCCGCGACCGGCCGCTCGCTCACCATAGCAATCGCAGACGGGCTGATCACCTCGATCGGGACCGGACCGCAGGACGAGCGCGCGGGGGATGAGAGCATCTGGCTCGCCCCCGGCCTTGTCGACCTGCAGGTCAACGGCTTCAACGGCCATGATATCAATCGAGGCGATATCACCGTCGCGACGGTCACGGCCCTGACGGATGCCATGCTGCGCGTTGGGGTCACGACCTATCTGCCGACGATCATCACGGCCTCGGAGGAGGCGATCGTCGCAGCGCTCGGCGTGATCGCGGCGGCGCGCGCCGCCGATGCGCGCATTTTCCACGCGATCCCCAGCGTCCATGTGGAAGGCCCTCACCTGTCGCCGGAAGACGGCCCGCGCGGCGCCCATCCGCGGGAGCATATCCGGCCGCCGGATATCGACGAATTCCAGCGCTGGCAGGCAGTGAGCGGCAATCTGGTCGGGCTCGTGACGCTCTCTCCGCATTATCCGGAGGCACCGGCCTATATAAGTGCGCTCACCCGGCAAGGCGTGCATGTGGCGATCGGCCATACCCATGCTTCCTCCGCCGCGATCACCGCCGCGGTCGACGCGGGGGCGTGCCTGTCCACCCATCTCGGCAACGGGGCGGCAGCCACCCTCCCCCGCCATCCCAATTTCATCTGGACGCAACTGTCCGAGGATCGGCTCACGGCGACCTTTATCACGGACGGCCATCATCTTCCCGCGGATGCGTTCCGAGCCATGCTGCGCGCCAAGGGCCTTGAACGCGCGGTGCTGGTGTCGGATGCGGTCGCCCTGGGCGGCCTGCCACCGGGCGTCTACGACCAGCCGATCGGTGGCCGCGTCGAACTCACCCCGGACGGTCGGCTTGGCGTGGCCGGCACGCCGTTTTTGGCCGGCGCCGTGCGGCCCCTGGCCGATTGCGTGGCGCAGGCGACAACGATGGGCGGGATCACGCTGGCAGACGCCTTGCGCCTCGCCACCGTCAATCCCGGCCGCTTCGCGGGCAATCGCGGTGTCATCCGCGTGGGGGCTCCGGCCGATCTCATCCGTTTCCAATGGGCGCCGGGCGATTCATCCCTGTCGCTCGATGCCGTCTTCACCCGCGGAGAACGGCACGTGTAACGCTCGTCAGTCCTGCTCGCCGCAGCAGCGATGCAACCTTTCATCTCCAGCAACGTTGAAGCTCCGTGTCGCAACGCGGAGAACCAACAATGCTGCCCATGGCTGTCCTAGGGTCAGGACCCATTAATATGATGGAAATGGCGCCTGAAACGGCAAAGAGATGCCAGGAGAGACGCGAAGGTCGATGGGGTTCCATCGGCCGAGTGGCTCGACGCCGCAGGTCGCAGCCGTTTCGGCGTCCTTCGGATGTGGTCCATTTGGCCGGCAACTGCGTCGCGGAGGGCTCGAAAGCCGAAAGGCTTCCTTCACCTCCGCTTCTTGTATCCGGCCAAATGGCCTCACACCATTTCAACCAGATTAATGGGTCCTGACCCTAGCCATTGCCAAGATCTCAGTACCCGGCTGGCCTACCTTCCGAGCGGCCGCGAGCGGCACCCTGCAGCGAACCGAACTGCCGCGCAGGCGCGCTTTGACCGAGCGTTGCAAGCCAATCAGCCTTTCGGCGATGCTCGCAATCGGCGCGATGTTCGGCCCTTTGATCCATCCCCAGGCCGCGATGGCTCAGGAGCCCGTGGAAGCAGCGGCCTGCCGCAAGGCCGCCATCGAAACCTTGAAACAATCCGAGGGCAACTCTCCCTTAAAAGACGTCAAGATCGATCTCGACAGCCTCACCATCGCCAAGGCGAATGCAGAGATCGGCGGAGCAAAGGTCGCCACGGTCATCATCGGACAGGCGGCCATCCAGCGTGAACACTCCGACGAGCCACACACCTTCCTATGCCTGCTCGGCGAAAAGGAGAAAGTGCTCATGACCTTCTTCACGAAACGTTGAAGCAAGCCGCAATATTGGCGGCCGACGGCGAAGTCGGTGCATAGCCTCTCCAATCTGCCACCTGGCCGAACCGAAGGGCAGTCGCAACCCGATAATATTTTGAAAATCAATATGTTGACCGAATTTCCGGCCATTCCACCGATAGCCCCCCATGGCGCACGTGATCTGGCGGCGTTGCGCGCAAAACTCCGGTATCCGCTAACGTTACTTCTATCGAAATGGCACGGACCTATGTCGGTTGGTATCGGGATGGGCAAGTTTGAGCTAGACTATAAAGCCTGACTGACTTCGCTCGGTCCCCGGTCCGTGCGGACTTGCGACCCGAAGCGCGGTTCTGGAACCCGGCGCGATGGTCGAGCGGCCGGACGGACAGTGCATCTATCGCGTACGAGACTGAGTGCGGACAGTGCGTTGGGAGTGCGATTACGTCCATGATCGAGTTGAAACGCCGCAGCTTCCTCTCCGGCCTGGCCGCCGGCATAACGGGCATCGGCCTCAGTGGTTGCGTCAGCCCGAATCCGCGACAGGCCGGTCCCGGCCCGGGTGCGGGGCGACGCATCGTCAGCCGCGATCTCCCGCCTCCCGCTGACATGCCACCTCCCGCAGACTTGTCACCTCCCGCAGACTTGCCGCAAACCGCCGACCTGCCGGCATCTGATGCGCAGGTCGCCTCCTTCTACGGCCCCGTCGAAGGGGAGCGCTTCCCCATACCTGCCGTCAACCTGTCCGCGATCAATCCCGCCTATCTGCGCCGCCAGGTGGCTTACACCACCGTCGAACAGCCGGGCACGATCATCGTCGACCCCCGCCAACGCTACCTTTATCTCGTCCAGGAGAATGGCCGCGCCATGCGCTATGGCGTCGGCGTGGGGCGCGAGGGGTTTGGCTGGTCGGGTGCGGCGACCATCAATTCCAAGCAGGAATGGCCGGATTGGTATCCTCCCAAGGAGATGATCCAGCGCCAACCCGAGCTCAAGAAAGTCGCGAGCCAACTCCAGAGCGGCCTCGGTGTCGCTGGGGGCCCGCGTAACCCGCTCGGTGCCCGCGCCATGTATCTATGGCAGGGCAACAAGGATACCCTCTACCGGATCCACGGCACCGTGGAGCCATGGACGATCGGCAAGAACGTATCATCGGGCTGCATCCGCATGATCAACCAGGACGCGATCGATCTCTACGAGCGCGTGCCTGTCGGCACCAAGGTCGTGGTTTTGTCCGCCGGACGCTCGCAGGCCTGAGGCCCTGAAGCATCGGTCCAGAGCGCATCAGCGCTCTTTGGGCGATTCCCGAGGATGGCCATCTTAGCTGCGCGGATCCGATTCCGCGTCAAGATAGAGGCGGCAGTCCGGATGCAGCCTCAATGCGCTCGCCGGGCAGTCGGTCTCAAGCGGGCCGTCAAGGGCCCGTGCAACGGCCTCGCGCTTGGACGCGCCGGGCACCACGCAAAACAGGCGGTCGGCGTCGAGGAGGCGCGGGATCGTCAGGGTGACGGCGCGGCGCGGTACGTCCGCGACAGTCGCGAAAGCCCCGTCATCGACCTGCTGCTGGCGGCAGACATCGTCAAGCGTGACGATCTTGACGGATTGCGGGTCAACGAAATCGGCCACCGGTGGGTCATTGAAGGCAAGGTGCCCGTTGACGCCGATGCCGAGGCAGACAATGTCGATCGGTGCTTCGGCAAGGCTGGCGGCATAGGCCTTGACGGCCGCCGCGGCATCGGGGCCTGGATCGATCAGCTTGACGGCGGCGAAAGGCAGCCGGTCGAAGATCGCGCGGCGCAACCAGTTGCCGAAGCGCTGGGGCGCCTCCGCCGGCAGGTCAAGATACTCATCCATGTGGAACGCCGTCACGCGACCCCAGTCTATGCCGGGCGCCGCAACCAGCGCCTGCAACATCTCGCTCTGGCTGACGGCAGCTGCAAAGATCATCCGCACGCCTGCCTGGCGCGCCAATCGGGCCCTGAGCTCAGCGGCGACGTCGGCCGCAGCGGCCTGCCCCATCTCCGCCCGTGTGGCGAAGGATAGAACGACGGGTCGCGCGAGCTGCTGTCCTGCAACTGATACCATAGGCCTTCCCTCTTGGACCCCTTTTGGACCTCACATTCGCCGGCGCCCCAGGCGGAGGCGCCGGCCGGGACACACCACCGCAGAAGGGGCTGCGGGGTGCATGCCAGCCATGAAACTCCTATGCAACCGATTGCATGTCAAGCCACCTCAATTGCCCGCGCATCCGTTTTTCCGGCCTCATCCGCGCAGCAGCTTTCCGCCAGCGCCCCGATTTGGTCCCGGCATGGGCCGCGTGGAAATAGACAAGCAAATTCACAAACTTGGATGAAAGCATCTGTTTCCATCCCGGCCCGATTTGCTCTAGTCTCCCCGTGGCACCAGAATGTCGCGAACGGCTTCGCGCGGGAAATAGAGACGTGATGGACGACGAAACATCCCGGCGGCGCGTCCCCACCATCGACCAAGTGGCTGCCCTGGCCGGTGTCTCGCGTGCAACCGTTTCGCGTGCTTTCACCCGCCCGGAAATGCTGAGCGAGGCCACGGTTCAACGGGTCAAGGCGATCGCCCGGGACGTAGGCTACGTGCCCAATCAGGTGGCGCGGGCCCTGAGCACCGGCCGTCATGGCAATCTCGCCCTCATCGTGCCGGATGTCGCCAATCCGTTCTTCCCCCCCTTGATTCGGGGCGCGCAATTGCGGGCCGATGAGGCGGGCTTTTGCGTTTTCCTCGGCAATTCCGACGAACAGGCGGGGCGGGAAGACATGCTCGTCGGCCGTTTCACGAGCCAGGTCGAGGGCATGATCCTGGTCTCCTCGCGCCTCGACGAAGAGCGGATCCGGCTCTACGCTGAACGCCGGCCGATCGTGCTGGTCAACCGCGATGTCGCCGGCATTCCGCGCGTCCTCATCGACAGCGCGACAGGGATCATCGCCGCGCTCGCGCATCTCATCGACCACGGCCACCGCCGCATCGTCTATGTCAGCGGACCCTCGGCATCATGGTCCAACCAACAGCGACGCCTTGCGTTGCGCCGTGAGGCGGCCAAGCGCGGCGTCGAGATCGTCGCCGTTCCCGCGCGACCCCCGACCTACGAGGCCGGCTACGCGGCAACAGCGCAGATTCTCGCCTCGAAAGCGACGGCCGCGCTCGCCTTCGACGATCTCGTCGCCCAGGGACTGCTGGCCGGCCTCGCCGAGCGTGGCATCGACGTGCCCGGACGATTCAGTGTGGTCGGCTGCGACGACGTGCTCGGCACGACCACCTATCCACCGCTGACAACCGTCTCGGCGCGCTGCAAGGAAGCCGGCCAGGTGGCCGCCGATTTGCTCATGGACCTGTTGAAGGTCAAGGCCATGCGCGATGTTCGCTATGTCCTCGAATCCCATCTTGTCGTGCGGGGAACGACGGGGCCCGTCGCCCCCCCTGACCGCCCGTGAGGCACGAGTCGTCGCGATGGCCGCTTGACACGCAACCGGTTGCACGACACTTTTTCAGGAGAGGCGACCGAAGGCGCCGGTGTCAGAGGGGATCTGATGATGAAATTCGCAGAGTTGACTTCCAGGAAGCTCGCCGTGAGGCGCCCGGTCTTCGCCATGGCCGCCGCGGCGCTGTTCGCGTCCATGCTGCCCGCCCAGGCCGAAAAGCTCACGATCTGGGGCGGCTGGCCCGAGATGGAGCCCTTTTACAAGCGCGTCGGCGAACAGCTGAAGCAAAAATACCCGGACCTCGAGATCAGCGTCGAGCTGATTGCCCTGCGTGAGCACGAAAAGCGCAATGCGCTTGCGCTACCCTCGGGCGCGGCCGCCGATGTCATCGAGATGGAGGTCGAGGCGACGCGCTATCTGGAAGGTGGTCTCGTTCCGCCGGCGCCTGACAACGTCGTGAAGTTCGTCAAGGACGGCAAGCATTTCGACACGTTCTTCCAGGACAGCGTCACCTTCGAAGACAAGATCTACGGCGTGCCGCTGTTCCGTGGCCAGACCGCGCTCTACTACAACACCGACATGTTCGCGAAGGCGGGCCTCTCCGGCGCGCCGAAGACCATGGCGGATTACACCCCCTACGCCGAAAAGCTGACGCAGCGCGACGCGCAGGGCAAGCCTGTGGTCAGCGGCTGGAGCCTGCGCCTGTCGGGCGGCGGCCAGGGTGTGGCCGAAAAATTCTGGATCAACCTGTTCCAGTTCGGCGGAAACCTCATCGAGGAAAAGAACGGCAAGTGGAAAGCCGCCTTCGCCAACGAGGCCGGTCGCAAGGCTTTCAAGCAGTATGTCGAGAATGTCCAGGTGCTGAAGACCGTTTCGCCGGAGATGAAGGCGGATGCGGAGGCCTTCGAGCTTGGGCAGACCGCCATGTTCATCCGCGAGTCCTGGGTGATCGGCGATATCGCCAAGAAGTCGCCCAATCTGAAATATGCGACCGCACCGCTGCCGCGCGGCTCGATCGTCATCCCGGTCAATCTCTACGTGCCGACAAAGCCCGGCAAGAAAGCCGACCTCGCGTGGGAATACGTCCTCCAGGCGAATGCGCCGGAGAACCTGCAGTGGCTCCTCGACAACATCGGCTGGCTGCCGAACCGGAAGGACGTGGACTATTCCGCCATCATCGCGAAGACGCCGGCCTTCGGCGCCTTCGTCAATTTCCCCGCCGACTACAAGTTCTTCTCGCTTCCCGCCATTGCGCCTGCCAGCGAGATCCTGACCCGCGTCGCGGCGCGGCTCGTCGACGGCTATACCAACCCGAAACTCCAGGATGACGCGGCCATCGATGCCTTCCTCAAGGAAGCGGCGGCCGAAGTCGACACCATTCTGAAGCGCGAAGGTCTGCTTGCGACGCCGTAATCCGGCGTCGCAACGTCTGCCTTCGGCACATCGCCGGTGTGCCCTTCCCCCAAGAGCACACCGGCGGTGCATTTTTGATCCCGAATGCGGAGAGAAGGCGTGCGGGAACTGGCTGGTACCTGGCATCGCAAGGGCTTTACATTCGCCGTTCTGGCGCTTTTGCCCGCGCTGATCATCTATACGCTCGTTCGCTTCATCCCCATTGTCGAGACATTGCGTCTCAGCCTGTTTCAGTGGAACCTGATCTCGCGTCGCAAGCCCTTCATCGGGCTCGACAACTTCCGCGAGCTGTTCACCGACGCGTTGTTCCTCGAGGCGCTCCGCAACACGACGATCATCGCCTTCGGCGTGCTGGCCATCACGGTGCCGCTCGGGCTCGTGCTGGCGGCGCTCATCCACCACCGCACGCGCTCCCGCTTCGCCGGCTTCTACGAAACGTCGATCTTCATTCCGCACGTCGTTTCGCTCGTCCCGGCGGCCATGGCCTGGAAATGGATCTTCGACGCGCGTCTCGGCCCGCTGAACGCCGTGCTCGGCCTGTTCGGCCTTCCGCCGCAGGCCTGGCTGTTCGATCCGGTGCTCGCCATCATCTGCGTCATCATCCTGTGTTCATGGCAGGCGCTCGGCTATGCGGTCCTGATCTTTCTCGTCGGGTTCAAGAATATTCCGCAATCGCTTTATGAAGCCGCGCGGCTCGACGGTGCCTCGGCGCTGCAGTGCTTTCGCCACATCTCGATTCCGCAGCTCAAGCCCGTCCTCCTCTATGTGTCGGTGATCACGCTGATCGCGGCCTTCAACATCTATGCGCAGGTCTTCGTGCTGGCCTCCGATTCGCAAGGCGCGCCGGGGCGGCTCGTGCGCGTTCTGGTGCTCGACATGCTGGAGAACAGCTTCCGCAACTATCGTGTGGGCTATGCCGCCGCGGAAGCCGTCATCCTGCTCGCCATCGTGCTGGCCCTCACGGCCATCCAGTTCAGGGTCTTCCGTGAAAAGGGCCGGGCATGAGCGACAAAGCCTCCGCCGATACCGGCATCCCGCCGACGCCGGGCCAGCGTATCCTGAACGGCGTCATTGACGTCGTCCTAATCGTCTTCTGCATCCTGATGCTGCTTCCCCTGGTGTTCCTGATCTCGAACGCCTTCAAGTCGCCCCAGGAGCTGCTGCAGTGGCCGCCGACGATCATCCCGCGTGATGCGACGCTTGATAACATCACCTCGGTTCTCGCCGATACGCCGCTCCTGCGCTGGATCACCAACACGTTTTTCTTCGCCGTCCTGTCGACGATCGCCATCGTCTCGACGTCGGCGGTCTCGGGCTATGTGCTCGGCAAGTTCAAGTTTCCGGGCGTGCACATCGTCTTCGGGATGATCCTCGCGACGGCCATCATCCCCTTCGAGGTCTATATGATCCCGCTATACCTCGGGGTGCAGCAACTTGGACTTCTGAACTCGCTGTGGGGTCTGCTCATTGGCTATCTCGTCATGAGCTTCGGCATCTTCCTCATCCGCCAGTATGTCATCTCCTCGATCCCGGATGAACTGATCGAGGCCGCCCGCATCGACGGGGCGAGCGAAAGCTGGATCTTCGTCAGGATCGTGCTGCCCCTGCTGCGCGGCCCGCTCGGGACCCTCGCCGTGCTCGCCTTCTTCCAGGCCTGGACGGCCTTTACCTGGCCGATGATCATCACGGCGACCAAGGACAGCTACACGCTGGAAGTCGGCCTTGCGCTGTTCCAGACCGGCTTCACCGTGGATCTCGGGCGCCTCAGCGCGGCGGCGGCGCTCGCCCTCCTGCCGAGCATCCTGTTCTTCGCCTTCATGCGGCGCAATTTCGTGCAGGGCGTGGCGTCGAGCGGGTTGAAGGAATAACGGGAGCAAGCCATGCGCTTTGCCTTTGCCAAGCGTGAGATCACGCCCGTCGCGCCGACCGCACTGTCGGGCTTCGCCAGTCGCGCGGGGCTCGCCACGGGCACGCTCGACCCCTTGACGGCCCGGCTCCTTCTCGTCGAGGTGGCTGGGAGACGCGTCGCCATCCTCGCCTTCGACCTCATCGGCGTGCCGGAGGATTTCCGCGCCCGGCTCGCCTCTCGGCTGCCCGGCGATATCGATGTCGTGCCCTGCGCGACGCACACCCATGCCGGTCCGCCCGTGCTCGCCCGTTCCATGCTCGGCGATGCCGATCCCGCCTATGTCGAGCGGCTGGTCGAGACGACCTTGGACCTCCTGCGGGAGGCCACCGCCGCGCTGCAACCGGGACGGCTTGCCGCCGTCAAGGTGCCGGTGCCGGGCATCGCCCACAACCGCCGCCTTGACGACGGCCCTGTCGATCACAACGCCGACGCGGTGGGCTTTTTCACCGATGATGGCGCGCTCGGCGCGCTCTGGGTGAACTTCGCCTGCCATCCCGTGGTGCTCGGACCCGACAATCTGCGCTACAGCGCGGATTTCCCCGGCGCCGCGCGTGCAAGGCTGGAAGACCTCCTGTCCGTTCCGGTGTTGTACACGACAGGTTGCTGCGGCCAGATCAACACTGGCCACAAGACGATGGATTCGATCCGCCAGAGCGGGATGTCCAAACGCACACCCGCTGAGGCTCAGCGCATCGGCACGCTGCTCGCGGATACCGTCGCACCGGCCGTGCGTGGACTGAAAGGGCGGCCCACAGAGGCGCTCACCTACGGCGAGACGTCGCAGGCCGCGGCCTTCGCCCCTGTCGAGACCTCCCTGCGTGTCCGGATCGCCCATGATGCGTCACAGGTGCTCGCGAACCCCGCCGCGAGCTTCGGCGAGAAGGCCATGGCTGAGATCGACCGCGACTGGTTGGCGCGCGAGCATGCCGGCGCCACGCTGACGGTGGGCGCGCTGCGGCTCGGCGATTTCACGGCCTTCTTTCTGCCCGGCGAGATCTTTGTCGATCAGGCGCTGGCCTTGCAGGCCAGGGTCCCGGGCGCCTTGGTGGTCGGTTATGCCTATACCAATCCGGGCTATATCCCGCCCCTCACCGCTATCCCCGACGGCGGCTACGAGGTCGATATCGCCTGGCGGCCCTATGGCACGCCCGGCCCTTTCGCACCCGGCACCGCGGAAGCCCTGGCAGAGGCCGCGCTGGCGCTGCTCTGACAGATGCGCTTTTCACCCACTCATGATTGATGTGACAGCAGCTCTGGATCCCTGTCCCGGGGATGCCACGCGGGGCCCACCCGCGCCGATCCCTCCCCTGAGGGGAGGGATCGGGGCGGCGTGACTGACTTGATGACCCCCCGGTGAAGGCAGGCCTCACGGCTCACTCAGCGAGGCTGCGCCAATCGCCCGCATTCACGCCCATTCCAGCGCCTTGCCGCCGGCGGCCGCGCTCTCCTGCGCGAGGATGGCGATGCGCGTCGCGCGCAAGGCATCAGCCGTCGGCACGGCGAGCGGCACGCCCTTGGCCAGATGGTCGAGGGCGAAACGCGCCGGTGGCTCGCCAGGCGGCAAGGGCCAGTCACGCAGCGGCGTATCATGGGTTTCGACCAGGAGCTTATCCTCGGCGAACAGGACATCCGCCCGGCCCCGGGTGCCGGTGATGCGCATGGCGTAATCGCCATGGCGCGGCGAGGCCTCCGGCTGCAGCCAGTCGACCTCGATGGCGACCTGGGGGCCGCCCGCGACGGTGAGGACTGCGCGCCCGGCGCTGGGGAAACGCCGGTTGCCCGGCAGCGTGCCGACGCCCGGCGCGTCGACGGCCGAGACCCAGCCCGAGACCGTGCCGCGTGTGCCGTCGACGAGCCACAAACCAAGGTCGACGTCATGCACGGTGAGGTCGGCGAGGATGCCGCCGTACTGGCCGGCGTCGAACATCCAGTCCGGACGCCGCGCGGCGTAGAACTTGTGTGGGCCGGTGGCATGAATCGTCACGATTTCGCCGATGACGCCGTCGGCGATGACGCCGCGCAGCGCCAGCGTGACGGGGTAGAATCGCTTCTCCAGCATCAAGGCGACAAGCGGCCGACCCACGAGAGCGTCCTCCAGCGCATCGAGCCCTGCGCGCGTGACCGCCAACGGCTTGTCGACGATGGCGAAAATCCCGCGCCTGGCGAGCGTCGCGACGATGCCGGCGCGCGCGCCGAATTCCGTCACCACGGACGCCGCATCGATGCGGTGCCGCGCGAGCATCGCCTCAACCTCGGCATAGCCAGGCGCCCCGGTGCGTTGTTCAAGGGCCGCGCGGCGCGCCGGATCATGCTCCACGACGGCGGCGATGGCGACATCGTCACGCCGGGCGACCTCATCGAGCACATAGTCCACATGTTGATGGGCCGCGCCGATCACCGCGATCTCGATACGCCCTGCCATGGCTTACCCCTCCCCGCCCACGGGAAATTCGCTGATCGCCACCGCGCGTCCTTCCTCGGACGAACGGTAGATGGCGCTCGCCACCCGCACGGCCTCGAAGCCCTCGCGGAAGCTCACGGCCGGCGGGCGCCGCGCGTGGATGGCGGCGATGAAGTCCTGCCACTGCTCGACATGGCCGGCGATGCCGATATCACCCGGATTGGCCGCACCACTCGCAATGCCGGAGCTTGCACCCGGCGCCGGCACATCCGTGAAATCCCAGCGCACGACGGTTGCGTGCTCCACCGTGAAGGCCCCGCGATCGGTGAACATCCGCAGACCCGCGGGATGGCCCGGCGGCGTCGCCGTCGTGGTGACGAGCGTGCCGATGGCGCCGCTGGCGAAGGTCAGGATCGCCGCCGTCGTGTCCTCGACGGGCAGGCGGTGGCCGAGCGTGGTCGCGAGCCCTTGCACGCGAATCGCCGGGCCGAACAGCCAGAGCATCAGATCGAGGCTGTGGACGCCCTGGTTGAACAGCGAGCCGCCGCCATGGCTGATCTCGGCACGCCATGGCTTTTCACGATAATACTCCGGCGAGCGCCACCAATGCACATCCGCCTCGATCAGCCGCGGCCGGCCGAGACGCCCGGCGCGCAGGGCCTCGTGGATATAGATATGTTGCGGCTCGAGCCGCCGCTGCGAGACGACGCCGCAAGTGAGCCCCGCCCGCTCGCCTTGCACGACGAGCCGGGCCGCCTCCTCCCAGTCGACGCACAGCGGCTTCTCGACGAGGACATGGCGCCCCGTCGCGATGGCCTGCGCCGCCGGGGCATAGTGGGCGCCACTCGGCGTCGCGATGACGACGATATCGAGATCGGCGTCCGCGATCATCTCTTCCGCCGTCGCGAACCATTGCGCCGCTTCGCCGCCGGCGAGCGCGGCCGCATCATCACCCGTTCCACCCGCCACCGCCGCAAGCCGCAGGTCCGGTATTGCGGCGATCGCACGGGCGTGCGTCTGGCCGATGGCTCCCGGGCCGATCAATCCAACCTTGAGATCCGGCATCGCTTTTGCCCTCCGCTTCAACCCAGCGCCTTGGCCATGGCGGCGATGACAGCCGCGTGGACCTCCTCACCGGCGAGCAGGACGTTCTGCGGCAGCCACCAGCTTTGCGCCGCCGTCTCTTCCGTAACCGGCAGATCGTCCACCGGCCGGCCGCCGAGCGCGGCGACCTCCTCCCGGATGGCCGGCATGCGATTGATCGGCGGATAGCCGGCGCTTGCCGGGATGCCCGCCTCCTGCAGCGCGGCCACGACGGCATCGCGTAGTGACCTGTCACGCCGTGCCGTCGCAAGCTGCCACGGCATCAGATGCCGCGCGTGCCGGATGGTGCGCGCGGGATCGACCACCTGGACCGGCAGGCCCTCGGCTTCGGCCATGACTGCCAGGCTTTTCCAGCCCGCGGCACGCGCCGCATCCATCGCGTCGAGCGTATCCAGCATCGCATCGGCCAAGACGCCCTGCATCTCGGTCATGCGCAGGTTCCAGCCGACGCGGTCGTGCTGATACCAGCCGCCGCCACGGCTGCGGCCGGCATTATGCAGCGACCAAAGGATATCGCCCAGTTCCGCATTGTCGGTGAGTACCGCCCCGCCCTCGCCCGCCGCGACATTCTTGCTGGTCTGGAAACTGAGTGTCGCCATGTCGCCCAGCGTGCCGACGCGACCATCGACATGGGTGGCGTCGATGGCCTGCGCGGCGTCTTCGATCACCACGATGCGCGATCCCGCGAGCTGCTGCCTGATGGCGCGGGCCTCGGCAACGGCCCCGGCGAGATGGACCGGAATGACAGCCCGCGTCTTGCCGCTGACCTTTCGCTGCACATCGGCCGGATCGATCATCAGCGTGGCGGGATCGATCTCGGCAAAGACGGGGATGGCGCCGAGAAGCAAGGGCGCGCTTGCGGTCGCGAGGAAGGTATAGGCTGGAACGATGACCTCGTCGCCCGCGCGGACATTCGCGGCCTTGAGCGCCAGCGCAATGGCGATGGTGCCGTTGGTGCAGCAGGTCGCGGCGCGCACGCCGTGCAGGGCCGCAAGCCGTTGGCCGAGCGCCTCCACGACATGGCCCTGGGTGCTGCCCCAGAGGCCCGAGCGCACGACATCCAGCATGCGATTTTCGACCTCGGCCGAGGGCCTCGGCGGCCACGGAGGTATCAGGCGCGCAAGTTCCGGCTGTGCTGCACCGGCTTTCAAGACCTCTGCCATCGTCACTGACCTCCACCCTCTGCGCGCCTCGAACGCCGCCCGCAGTCGCCCGTCGCCCCTCTCAGACGAACCCGGCGCAAGCTGACCGGCAATCGCTATTTCGCTCTATTCCGCGGCAAAGGTCAATGAAACCGATTGCATAAAATGCGACCGACATGGCGCTCTGATTTCACTGGCGGTTCTCCCCGACGCTATGGAATCACCGCATTATCGGCGCGTTATGCGATTGTCTATGGCTTCCCTGGCGGAAAGGCCCTCTCGCTGGAAAGAAGCGTACAAATCGTTATGCAACCGATCGCATCGCGCACGCGGCGCGTACCGGTTGGCTGCTCGCAGGGCGAGGCCATGTTGGCGCACGGATGCCCAAGCCGGCTCCCACCTGCGGAGGGAAAGCCACTTTCAAGATGATATTCAAAAGAGCTGTTGAAGTGCTGCGCGGGCACGACGCAACAACGGCCCGCCCCCGTCAAGCCGCGATCTTACCGAAGGCGGGCAATCCACCCGCGGGGCGCCGTCCGCCCGCAAAGCTGGCGCGATGACAGGTCGCGCCAAGTCCGCAGCCCGAAACTGTCGCAATGCCCGATCAGGGAAGGACGGCGGTCGCCTCGATCTCGACAAGCGCTTCCGGCTCGACCAGCCGCACGACCTGGACCGTCGCCATGGCCGGAAAATTGCGCCCGAAGAACTCGCGATAGGCGGCCCCGAGGGCGCGGCCGTCGGCGAGATAGGCATCGATGTCGGTTACATACCAGGTGAGACGCACCAGATGCTCGGGGCCGGCCCCCGCTTCCGCAAGGATCGCCGCGATATTCGCGAAAGTCTGGCGGGCCTGCGCAACGAAACCCTTGGGAAAACGACCCTCCGCGTCCCAACCGACGATACCGCCCGTCACGACGACCCGCCCCTCGGCCATCATGCCGTTGGCGTAGCCCTTCGGGCGCGGCCAGCCTGCGGGCTGGAGAACAGTGTGCACGGGGCCGTTCGCGACAGGAGCCGCCGTAACCCCATCGGAATGTCCGTTGATCGCGTCCGCCATTACCCTCGCACCCCGCTCCCGCTATGCCGCTGTGCACCACCGCAGCCGCCGACGTGGTCCCGTCCGCAGCCGAACACCGGCCTGTAGCCGTGTCCTGATAGTTTAAACTTGAAATATTTGCTATGCAACAGACGAAGCTGCACCATCCGGGAGATGCGTTGACAGGCATGATCGGGCGGCGCAAGACGCTTTCGCCAAAGGTTGCGGGCCGGGCAAGCCGCATCTGCGGGAGAGGCGCCCCCTGCACCTGCCGCATCTTGCCGGCCGGTGGCTTTGTGCGTTTCCGCAACTGGACAACTGAGGTCCCGCCCCATGTTTTCACTTCAGCATCTCAATTCGGTTGCCGAAATTCTGCAGGACGTCTCCCAGTCCCTCATCCTGCCGCGCTTCCAGAATCTGGATGACGGCGCCGTCCGCGCGAAATCCTCCATCCACGATCTCGTCACGGATGTCGATGAGGCGGCGGAGCGGGCTATCACGCCAGCCCTCAACAAGCTTTTCCCCCAAGCTGTCGTCGTCGGTGAGGAAAGCACGGCGGCGGATCCAAGCCTGCTCGATCGCATTGGCGGCGCGGAGCTTGCCTTCGTGCTCGACCCCATCGACGGCACCAAGAACTTCGCCTCGGGTCTTCCGCTCTTCGGTGTCATGGTGGCGGCGATCGAACGGGGAGAGGTCGTAGGCGCGATCATTCATGATCCCGTGATGAATGACTTCGCCTGCGCGCTGCGCGGAGAGGGTGCCTGGGTCGAACATCGTGACGGTCGCCGCGTCGATCTGCGCGTCGCCGCCCCTGTCCCGATCAACGATATGAACGGCCTTGTATCGTGGGCCTTTCTGCCGGAGCCGGAGCGGTCGCGAGCCACCGCCAACCTGCCGCGGTTCGCCATGACGAGCAGCTATCGCTGCGCGGCGCACGAATATCGCCTCATCGCCGCCGGCCATTGCGACTTCGCCGTCTATGCGAAGCTCATGCCCTGGGATCATGCGCCCGGCTGGCTCCTGCATCGCGAGGCGGGCGGATATTCCGCGCGATTCGACGGCTCGGATTACCTCCCGACACACCACAGCGGCGGATTGATCTGCGCGCCGGACGAGGCGAGCTGGCACGCGATCAGGGACGCGCTCTTCCACGATGGCAGGTGACAGGCCCGGACCTGCAGGGCGCATCATCGCCAGACCTGGGGACAAATCGTCGTCTTCAGAAATCTCTGCGATAGCCTCTTGCATTCCGTCCGGCTTTACGGCATGAAGCACCCGTCGGCGCCACGGACGTGGCCGCCACATGGATGCGGGTGTAGCTCAGGGGTAGAGCACAACCTTGCCAAGGTTGGGGTCGAGGGTTCGAATCCCTTCGCCCGCTCCAAAACTTTCAAAATAATCAATAGCTTATAGCGAAGCCGCTGAGAGGCGGCTTTGTCGTTTTTGGCTTGGTGACCACTTGGTGACCACCGATGTCGGGAGTGGTCACCAGCTCTCCCCCTGTGGAAAACCGCAGGTGAATCTCGCTTTGGAGGATGCAGCTGATCTGGCGGACACTCTGACCTCGAGACGGGGTTGGACGGCGGTGGCTCATACCGAAGCGATGATCACTGAGCGCGCCAAGACCGCGGCGGAGGGCCTACGGGCTGCGTTCAAGTCAGACGGCGCAGTACGAACGCGACGGCGCCTCCGTTGGGTTGGATCGGATTGCTCGTTCCAGCGAAGGCGATTCTCCCGCAGATGCGGGACGCCGCACGACGTTCGGATCGACCTTCAAATGTTGCAATCGGACTGCAAATGTTCTTATTTTGTTCTCATTTACGGCTTAAGTCTCCTCCTTCTAAGGGCCGCTCAAGCGGAAAGTGAACCCTCTTTAAAATTGCTTTGTGCGCACGTCTTTCAATCCGTGGATGCAAGTGTAGAAATGCGATTGGCCAAGGCCTGGTCGACTCCAGATCCTTGAATACCCAATACGATAGCCCTAGGGACGGCGGTGGCCGGTGACCCCAGGGAGAAGCTGTGGAGAGTTTGGTGGCTGACGGGATCTTCCACGTCGCGGTACATGAGCTCGAGCGCGCCGACACCGGCTTTCGCGTGAAGTTCGGCCAGGAGCAGCTCGCGATCACTCCCACGATCGATCGGGTGACCGCCCAGCTATTCGATCTCTACAAACGCCGCGCCTCGAAATCTCACGGCAAGTTCTCGACCGCGGCGGATGTGGCTCCCACGCAGAAACATCTGGAAGATTATGTCGCGACGAAGGGGGCGGGCTTCCCCGATTTCATCTCGCGCCTGATGGAAACGCTCAGGGTTCATGCGTCCAGCCAGAATGCCGCTTCGGGCGGGTTTGTCTTCTTTGCGCATCTCGAGCGGGACGAGCGGCAGTTCCTCCTCGTTGCGGTCGTGTCCAACAAGCTCGGTGCGACCCTGACCAAGACCTACGACGTCAAAGACGCCGAACACCTCGACATCGAAGGATTCCGCTTCGCCGGACGCATCAGCCTGACCGGGTGGGCGGCCAAGGAAGACCGCTACATCAGCTTCCTGAAGGGAAAAGGAGAGGTCTCAGACTACTTCAAAACCTTCCTCGGATGCGACACCACAGTCCAAGATCGCCAGGATACGAACGACCTCGTCGAGGCTCTCAAGGCTTTCGCTGACGCTCAGAACATGAAGCCGCCAGAGCGCGAGGGATTCCTGTCCAAGGCCAAAGATTTCTGCGACCAGATCGCGCGCGAGAAGCAGCCGCTTGCATTCGAAACGCTATCAAATGCGGTTGTGCCCGACGATCCCGAACCACTGCTGTCGTTCCTCGTCGACCCGGACCGTGGCCTCAACGATGGCTTCGTGCCGCACAGATCGGCGCTTGGGTCTTTGGTAAAGCTCAAACGCGAAACTCCATACTGGAGCGTCGCCTTCGAGCGGAGCGCCATCCACCAGGGCAAGGTCGATTACGACCCGAAACAGAACGTCCTGATACTAAAGGATCTGCCCGAGGATTTCGCGGCCGAGCTACGGCACGAGATTCTGGATGTCTGAGCTCGGGTTTGATCGCCTGCTGGCGATCTACCGCGCAACGCGGTTTGACCCTCGCGGCGAAGATGGCTCGCTTGCGATCGCCACCGGCGAGGTCCTGACGGACCTTCGAGAGATTTATACACAGCCCGAGATTGGCAAGGCCGCCGGCATTGAGCCGCTTTCGGATCCTGCGAAACTGCGCATTGGCGACGAAGTGCGGATCCGTGTCGGTCCGCCGCGCCTGTCGATCGGACGAATCGTCCGATCGCTCGACGAGTTGCTAGAGAGTCGTCGGGCGCGGCTCAAGGAGCCTGACACATATTTCATCATAGAAGGCGCTTTGGATCATTCGACCACGCCAGTGCCGGACGAGATCACGCGCTACCGCACGGCACTCGAGATTGTCGCGCTCTTCGTTAAGGCTGCAGCCTATCTTGACGAGATCAGGGAAGAGCTCGTCTTCATCCATGAGGGGAAGTTCGTGACGCCAGTCGTCTACGACGTCGCTCTGCTGAAGCGCCTTTCCATGAGCGATGCGGACCGTCTCCTCGGCCATTTCGCGGACGACGTCCACATCGACCAGAAGCTTGCGATCCTGAGCGAGTCGATCTGTCGGCTGAGCGCGCCGCGCTCCGCCGCGAGCCGGTTCACCTACCTTCTGGACAATCTGGACGAGATGGAGAAGGAGGTGCGCAACGGCTACAAGCTGTTCGCCTCAAGCTTCTCATACGCAAAGATCCGCGGCGAAATTGAGGCCGCTCGCGTCGACTATGTCAGCAAGATCCATAAGACGCTGATCGACATCCAGGGGCAGCTGCTGGGAATTCCCGTGGCGACCGTCATTGTCGCGTCTCAGCTGAAGACCGCGAAGTCATGCGGCCTCGAGTTTTGGACGAACATCGCCATTCTAGGCGGTGCCTGGATATTCGTGGGGCTGCTTGCGATCGCGATCGTTAACCAGTGGGTCACTCTTGGGTCGATCAGCCAGGAGATTGACGGTCAGAGGAAACGCCTCGAGCAGGATTATGCGGCAATCGCAGCGCAATTCATGGATCTGTTCTCAAAGCTCGGTGGTCGGATTTGCTGGCATCGCGCGGCCCTGATCGGGATCGGCGTCGTGGCGATCGCCGGCGCGGCTTTCGCCACCTACGTCTTCCTCCGGATTACGCCGGTTGAGATCAGCACCTGCATCGCCGCTGCATGGCTGTAAGGGTGACGCAGATGCCGAAATGTCCCGGCACCTAGGCTCGCCTTTCTTATTCAGGAAGGTGAATAGTCTGTCGCCGCTTTGGGCGCGAACCCTCGACGTCCGCCGACTCGTCCATCAGCGATGTGCCGTGGCGCGCGCTGCCGATCAGCCGCACCAAGGCGGCCCATGCTATCGGGGCTTTCACCGGTTGCGGTGGCTGACCTAGTCTGATTCTTCGCGCATTCAGGCGCGATGCCGTGCAACTGCCAACTCGGTTTATGACCAACTATGACCAGTCGGACCATTTCCGAAGTTACCCGGCGCAACCTGTTTGACGAATTGCGCCTGCGCAACGCGCCCTGGTCGGGCAGGCTGGCCGAATCTGACTTTCTCGGCCGCATTTTCGATCTGAAGACGCTTCCCTCGGATGACCACCGCCAGCCACATATGGCCGGTGATATCTGGATGCATCGGGAACGCTTTCAGGACTGGACCAATGACTGGGTCTACGACGATGTGCGGCTTGACCTTCTACGGTGCCAGGATGAAATTCTCCTCACCTTTCTGTGCGAGATGTTGCACCCAATTGTCCAGTCCGATGCTCAGGTGGTCGGCGAGCTGCTGGGAATCTTCAATCGGCATCTTCATGTGGACGGGTTCGAACTCGTGCCGAACACCTACGTTTCCGGAAAGCCGATTTATGCGGCGCGACGGCGCCTAGGTGGTGTGGCGCAAGTGGCCGCCGCCCGGAAAGTTGCCGATGAATTGTCCTCGGAGCACATTTCGGTGCTCATCACCCGCATGGAGACAGCGGTCGAGGCCGATCCATCTTTGGCGATTGGTTCCGCCAAGGAATTCGTCGAGTCCATTTGTAAGGGCATTCTCACGGCGCGCGGAACGCCGCCGCGCGGTTCCGAAACACTGCCACAGTTGGTGAAGGCGACCCGTGAGGCGTTAAACCTATCAGTGTCCTCTCAAACGGGCGATACCCTCAGACAAACGCTGAGTGGGCTCTCCAGCATTACCCAAGGCGTCGCGGAACTTCGCGGTCAATTAGGATCGGGCCACGGACATGTGCCTGACGCTCCCCGACCCCCTACCTCGGTTGCGCGCCTCGCCGTCAATACAGCGGTCGCGCTCGGCGTGTTTCTCTATGAGATATATAGCGCACCCATGCAAACCCCAGTGTCGAGCACATCTGCAGAGAAACCGAGACCGTGGAATCGCCAATGAATGAGCGATCGCAGGAGGATTGGCTCGGCCACGACGAAAAATATGCGCTTATCGGCTTGAGCGTGAATTTGGAAGATGGCGTCCCGCGGGGGGCTATGATGCCGAACCTGTCGTTTCTGACCGACGCGAATTTTCAGGTGCCACCACTATGGCAGGAATGGCTTGGGAGCGTCCGTTGTGAGGAGATCAGCGGTTGCAACTTGTTCTTATTGAGCACCATGAAATCCAAGAAGGCAGCGGTTCTCGATGCTGAGAACCAAATACTCCAAAGTCGGGTCTGGTCCTTCTATGTCGGCCTCCTCATGACCTGCCTCTTTTCTCCGGCACACAAGCCCAATTTGCTCACGGGTGCCCGCGAGGGTGGGGAGATTGGCATTTTCGAGCACAGCGAATTGGATTTCCCACCTCCTGGCATGATCGTCCCCTATCCCTCCATTTCCGGGGCCAGTCTTAAGGCCGCCGCGCAGCTTGGGGAGCACTTGGTCGCCTTCAATGCGACCGACGTGCCCGGGGGACGCTGGCGCCTGAACCGGATTCGACATCTCTTCGTGGAAACGAAGGCGCAACGAGAGCTGCTCGACCGGATCCACCAGTTCACCCGCTGTATCGATGGCCTGATCGTAACGCAGCCGGGTTATGGATCGAAACAGTTCAAGAGCCGTACTGAGTTGTTTGTCGGGTCACGCCATCATGTGCTGATGGGCGAGATCTACGATGTACGGAGCAAGGTGGAGCACCTCCGAGAGCACCTTTACCTTGAGGAGTTTGATCGCGAAGCTCGACTTGTCAATCGGCGTGGAAACCTGCCCCCCTATCGGCGCCGAATGTTGACCCCTGTCTGGAGCATTGACCCCACTGCCGCGGAGCGTTGGTGTGGCGCAGCGGCAGTGGGGTCAACGGTCGATGCGGTCAGGCGCGGTTCTTGAAGCGCCAGCTCTCGTTTCCGGTCTCGACGATGTCGCAGTGGTGGGTGAGGCGATCGAGGAGCGCCGTGGTCATCTTGGGGTCGTTGAAGACGCTCGGCCACTCGCCGAAGGCGAGGTTCGTGGTGACGATGACCGAGGTCTGCTCGTAGAGCCGGCTGACGAGGTGGAACAGGAGCTGGCCGCCGGACTGGGCGAAGGGCAGGTAGCCGAGCTCGTCGAGGACGATGAAGTCCTTGCGGGAGAGATAATCGGCCATGCGGCCCTGGCGGCCGGATCGAGCCTCGGCTTCCAGCTTGTTGACGAGGTCGACCACGTTGAAGAAGCGGCCGCGGGCACCCGAGCGGATGCAGGCCCGAGCAATGGCGATGGCCAGATGGGTCTTGCCGGTTCCGGTGCCCCCGATCAGCACCACGTTGCGCTGGTGGGCGAGGAAGTTGCCGCCGGCGAGGTCGCGCACCAGGGTCTCGTTGATGGGGGTGTCGTCGAACACGAAGTCGTCGACGTCCTTGGCCAGGGGCAGTTTGGCGATGGTGATCTGGTACTTGATGGAGCGGGCCTGCTTCTCGGAGATCTCCGCCGACAACAGGTCGCCGACGATGCGTTGCGGCTCGTGCTGGCGCTTGACGGCGGTGGCGATGATCTCGTCGTAAGCGGCCTTCATGCCATAGAGCTTGAGCTCGCCCATGGCCTCGAGGATCTGGGAACGCTCCATCATGGGGATCTCCTGAGCAGGTCGTATCGTGAGCAGTCGGCGCTCGGGGCATGGCGAAGGCGCAAGGCGTCAGGCGTGATGATGGTGACGGGGGCTGCAGGCTCCCGGCGCCGGGCGAGGATGTTGAGGATCACGTCGGCGGAGTGGACGCCCTGGTGCAGGGCTTCGGCGCAGGCCGCATCGACCGCGGGCAAGCCGTCGCTCAGCACGCTGGTGAGGATATCGACCATCTGCCGGTCCCCATCGGTGACCCCGGCGAGCTTGCTCCGGACGCGATCGAGGCTCGTGGGCAGAACCCAGTCCTTGAAGGGAGCGCCGTTCCTGAGGGCGCCGGGCTTGCGCGCCAGGACCGGCACATAGTGCCAGGGGTCGAAGATGGTCTGGTCCCGGCCGAAGCAGCGCGGGTGGGAGCCGACCGGCCGGCCGTCCTGGCGCAGCTCGATCCGCTCCGCATAGGCCCGGACCTCGACCGGGCGGCCCACGGCGCTGGCGCAGACCGAGTAGCGGTTGTTATCGAAGCGGACCAGGCAGGTCTTCGATACGGAAGCCGGGACGGCGTGGAAGCCGTCGAACCGCCCGGCATAGGGCACCAGGGCCGGGCGCTCGGCCTCGAACGCATGCCAGATGGTCTCCTCCCGCCGCTCGGGGTGCGGGTGGCCCTTGGCGTAGGTGATGCACTGGTCCAGCAGCCACGCGTTCAACTCGTCGTAGCTCTTCACCCGGAGCCGGGGAGTGAAGAAGCGTTCCCGCACCAGCCCGACCTGGTTCTCCACCTGGCCCTTCTCCCAGCCGGACGCCGGGGTGCAGGCGACTGGATCGACGAGGTAGTGGCTGCACATCTGCAGGAAGCGGCGATTATAGGCCCGCTCCTTGCCCACGAAGATCGCATCGACCGCGGTCTTCATGTTGTCGTAGATGCCGCGCGTGCAGCAGCCCTTGAAGAAGGCGAAGGCCCGATCGTGGGCGTCGAACACCATCTCCTGGGTCTCGCGCGGATAGGCCCGCACGAACAGCATCCGCGAATGGCACAGCCGCACATGGGCGACGCGCACCGACACCGTGGTGCCGTTGATCAGGACGATCTCGTGGCTCCAGTCGAACTGGTAGGCCTCGCCGGGCGCGAAGCTCAGGGGCACGTAGGCCGCAGCCGTCATCGTCGCCTGCGCCCGCCGCCAGCCCTTGGCATAGCGGCGTAGCGCATCGTAGCTGCCCTCATACCCCCGGCTGCGCAGCTCCTCGAAGATGCGGATCAGCGTCAGCCGCTCCCGCGCCGGCTTCCCTTCGTTGCCGGCGAGCAGCCCATCCAGGGCCTCCCGCCAGGGCCCGATCCGGGGCAGCGGCTGCACCTCCCGCTCGTAGCTGAATGCCGTCGCTCCGGTCCGCAGCACCTTGCGCACCGTGTTCCGCGAAACGTGCAGCTCCCGCACGATCTCCTTGATGGACTTGCCGCGCACGAAATGCTCGCGCCGGATCCGTGCAATCGTATCCACGCCCTTCATCCCCAGCCCGCCCGTCGCAACAAAACGACGGACCATGACCCAGGAGGGGGGTCAAAATTACACGCCGATCCCCCTCACAACGGGGTCAATCTTCCATGCCGAAACACACTCGACTCGAGCTCGTCAAGAAGGAAGCCGTCATCGAATTTGTGGCGCGCAAGGCTCTCGCCCGCATCATGGGCGATCCCAGGTTATGGCCTTATTTCGCCAACACGGCAGCGTTGGACCAATTCTGGGCGTCAGCCGAGGATGAGCGACGGAGGATCTGGGGGCCTGCCATAGACCCGCTCGATGCCCTGAAGGATTTCAATCCGTCATACATTCAGGACAACGAGTTGGGCGGTCCATGACGCATGCGATGATCGCCCAGCCTCCTCGGTGCGGATACGCATCGGCACGATAGCTGATGCGTGAAGCAAAGGGTCACGCTTCCGAAAATAGTCCCTGTAGCGTCTCGATCGGCATCATCATGGTCCGTTCGCCGAGCGGGGAGAGAATAAATCCGTGCCGCTGGTAAAAGCTCACGGCCGCATCGTCGATTGCGTGAGCTACGACAGCTCGAACGCCGGCGATCTCGGACGCGGCCAAGCAGCGCCGTAGCGCATCGGCGAGCAGATCGGTGCCAAGCCCCATTCCCTGATACGCTTGATCGACTGCCAGACGACCGATCAGCAGCAAGGGAATTTGCTCCGGCATACCCCGGCGCAGCTTGGCGCTCGGGAGCGCGATCCGCTCTTCCATGGCGGTCGAGATGGCATAATAGCCAGCGACGCGCTTCGGGGTGTCCCTGTCGCAAACCACATAGGTGCGCGCCGACATCCCTTCACTGGCAAGGGCTCGATCCCGCAACCAGTCATCGAGAGACGGATGCCTGCCGTTTCGGAACGCCCCGACATCGTGATCGCCGGCCAACCGCTCCGGAGGGTCAACGCGTAGTCCTTGGGGCCGCTTTTGGCTTTCCTCTCCCTTGCCGGCCGGCATCAACGCGCCCAGACGGGCTTGCGCTTCATCCGTGTACGAAGTTCCTCGGCCGGCTTGGCCGGAGCATCAAGCAGCGCGAGGAAGGCCACATGCGCCGCATCATCAAGAAAGAAGCTACGCTGGTCGAGAATGGCTTCCTCCGCTTCCCGACGGGCGCTGTCCAGCATGAATTCTGACAGCTTCTGTCCGCGCAAGTTCGCAGCCCGACTTAGGATCGCCTTCGTCCCCGCCGAGGCGCGGATCTGGATGAGATCGTCTTTCCGAGCAGCATCACGTTTGCGGCCATTCTCCGAGCGGGCTGATTGCACCATCGGAACGCTCCTATTTCAGGAGCCGGACATTGAAGATTTGCCATGACAATGTCAATACATTTTGCTTCGATTTAATTCCTACAGCCTGACTCGGGGAGCGAGGGGACTTTCCCCTCGCTCCCCCGCCAACGCCGCCTGCGGACAGAGCGGGGCCGCCCGCTCGCAAGACGGTGTGCAGCAATTACCGCCTGAACCGATCCGATCCCGTCTCGCTCGCCGCGCAGCCCAGCTCCGCTCGCCGGCATTGGCCCCCCTCACTCCCGCGCGCTCACGCGCCCCCGGAAGGCATGTCGAGGGACATGCCTTCGGCATTGACGGAGAAAGGATCGGAACAATGGCAAGGATTGCGAAGAAAGCACAAACCGTCATCGAGGCGGCGGCGGATCAGATGGATGCAGTCGGCGCGAGCACTAATGCGGAACCGACCGTGGTCGCTGCGAGCGGCATGGAGATATTCGTTCCGCTCAACAAGTTGAAGAAGTCGCCGCGCAATGCGCGGAAGACCCCGCACAGCGAAGCGATCATCGAGGCGCTGGCCGCCAGCATCGCGGTCAAGGGCCTGCTGCAAAACCTCGTCGTGGAGCCCGAGCTTGACGCGGCGGGCGAGCTCACGGGCAGCTATTTCGTGACGGTGGGCGAAGGCCGCAGGCTGGCTCAGCTTCTCCGCGTCAAGCGCAAGGAGATCAAGAAGACTGAGCCGGTGCGCTGCGTCATCGACACGGCGAATGACCCGCACGAGATCAGCCTTGACGAGAACGTCACCCGCGAGGCGATGCATCCGGCCGACCAGTTCGAGGCGTTCCGCGAGCTCGCGGAAAATCGCGGGTGGGGAGCGGAGGAGATCGCCGCCCGCTTCGGCGTGACGGCACATGTGGTGCGCCAGCGCCTCAGGCTCGGCGCTGTCAGCCCCAAGCTGTTGCAGGTGTACCGCGACGGCGGCTTGAACCTCGATCAGTTGATGGCCTTCGCCATCACCGAGGACCACAGGCGGCAGGAGCAGGTTTTTGCGAACCTCTCCCACAACCGCGAGCCGTGGATCATCCGCCGCGACCTCACCAAGGCACACATTCCGGCAACGGATCGCCGGGCGATCTTCGTCGGCCCGGAGGAGTACACCGAGGCGGGCGGCACGATCCTGCGCGACCTGTTCACGGAGGATCGCGGCGGCTTCTACGATGATGCCGCGCTTCTGGACCGGCTCGTCACCGGGAAGCTGGAGCGGATCGGCGCCGAGGTTCAGGCGGAAGGCTGGAAGTGGGTCTCGGTCCACATCGACTATCCCCATGCCCACGGCCTGCGCCGCGCCTATCCGCAGCCGGTGGAGCTTTCCGAGGAAGATGCCGCCGCCTATGCCTCTGTGCAGGAGGAATACAACCGGCTGTCGGAGGAATGGGACGGCGCGGACGAGCTTCCCCCGGAGACGGACGAGCGGTTCGGGGAGCTTGAAGCGGAAATCGAGCGCATCGACGCGCTGCGGCGCGCCTATGACCCCGACGACATCGCGCGCGGCGGCGTCTTAGTTGTGCTCGCCCATGACGGCAGCGGCCGCATCGAGCGCGGCTTCATCCGCCCGGAGGATGAGAAGCCGGAAGCGGAAGAAGCCGAGGACCACGCAAGCGCCGCCACCGAGGACGGCGAGCAGGACGAGGACGAGAACCGCGTTTCCGCCCTCGACGTGGAGGACGAGGACGCCGGGGATGCGGGCAAGCCGCTGTCCGACCTTCTCGTGCGCGACCTAACGGCCCACCGCACGCTCGGCCTGCGCCTCGCCCTTGGCGAGCAGCCGGACATGGCGTTGATCGCTGTCACCCATGCTCTCGCCGCGCAGACCTTCTATCGTGGCTCGGAAGCCGCCTGCCTCGAAATCCGCCCGAGCAGCCCGCATCTCGGCGGGCATGCGGACGGCATCGAGGACACCGCCCCGGCGAAGGCGCTGGCGGATCGCCATGCCGGCTGGCAGGCGGATATGCCGCGCGACGTGGCGGACCTGTGGGGCTTCATCGCCGCGCTGGATCAGGCGAGCGTGCTGGCGCTGTTCGCGCATTGTGCTTCGCTCACCGTCAATGCGGTGAAGCAGCCTTGGGAGCGCAAGCCCCGCGCCCATGAGACCGCCGACAGGCTGGCAACGGGGCTCGCCCTCGACATGACGGCACATTGGACCCCCACCGCGCGGAGCTATTTCAGCCGCGTAACCAAGGCGCACATTGTCGCCGCCGTGCGGGAGGCCTTCAGCGACGAGGCCGCCGACCGGATCACCGGCCTGAAGAAGCAGCCCATGGCGGAAGCCGCCGAGCAGCTTGTCGCTGCCACCGGATGGCTTCCCGCGCTCCTGCGCACCGAGCGGCCGGCTTGGCTGGATGCCCCGGAGGCTAACGCCGGAGCGGTCCTGAATGCGCCGACCGCAACCGATCGTGACGATACCGGCACGGTCGAGGACGGCGCAGCCTTCAACCACGCCGCCGAGTGAGCCCCACGGCCGGAGCCGCTTCGGCGGTTCCGGCCAGTCTCTCGACAGCATCGAGAATTTTCCGGCCGCGCCGGTTCGGCGCGGCCGGAGACCTCGACTGCATGACAGCAGGGATCCCCATCATGAAAACCTATATCGAGCAGCGGGCGATGCCGGCATAATCGTCACCTGAAACCAAGGCCGGCGCGGCGTGATTACAGACGCACCGGATGCCGGACGGATGCAATGATGATCGCTCCGTTTCCTGAAATCCGCAAAAACGGATTTCAGACGGCCTTGACGATGCCGACCACAACGCCCGCTACAGCACCGGCCTCGTCGGCAAACGGCAGATAGAGCCGGACGATGCGCGCGGACCCACCCGGAACCTGCACCTGGTCTTCCATCATCAGCGTGCGCCCGGACGCGAGAACGATGGCCGCCTCATTGTCCGCATCCGCGCTCGACGGCGTGAGCCCGCCGACGGGCTCGCCGGCCAAAGCAACTCCATAGAGCCGATCGACATCCTTGCCGCTGCGCTCGATCCTCAGCGTCTCGTCCGATTCGGACGGGCGCCGGATCACGACGATCACATCATCCAGATCGGCCAGACGCTCGGTGATATTCCCAGCCAGCGGCATGGCCGCGCCTTCACGGCGCGCAAGCCAGACGCGATAAAGCTGACCTAGCGCTGGATGTCGGTCCGCCAACAATCGAGAATCCATGCTGGAATCCGTCGTGCCAAGGCTAACCAGATTTTCTGGTTATCTGTATTTCGGTTTAATTGATCTGCCGGTTTCGTCAATGACCGGCAGGGCATATGCAAAAAACGCTTCGCTCGCCAAGGCATTTGCGTCTGGTTCAGCTCATCGTCGACAAGCGCCGGGAAGCCGGCATGAGCCAGTCCGATCTGGCCGAAGCGCTCGGCCGATACCAGTCCGTCGTTGCCGCTATCGAATCCGGCGGCCGTCGCATCGATGTCGTCGAGTTCCTTGAGCTGGCCGAAACGATCGGCTTCGATCCCCATGACGTCATCCGCGAAGTATCTGCAATTGCGCCGAAGCGTAAAGCGAAGCGAAAGACGTTATGATCGAACATCAGTGCAATTTTCACAACGCTAACACATTCTCACCACCTATATTTCTGAGATGCTAGGCGTCGCCCTTCGGGCCGGGCTCTACGCGCCTCCTGCGGTGGCTTCCGAAGCCCCTTGCGGGTCTTCGCCTTCGGTAACGATCCCTGACGCAAGGGGCAGCGACGGCGGGCATTTCCCACGATGAAGCTCCCGCTTTCGCGGTGCTCCCCCTGTGACGGCCGGCGTCACTCGGCAAATCGGGATGGCGGGAGGGGATGAGGACGATCTTGCCCTCCGATGTCGGTCTCGACCGTGCCCGCATTGCATCGAACGGAGCCGGGAAAGCCCGTATCGTCCGGGCACTTGAGGAGGCGAGGCAGCCACGGCCCTGCACGGGAGCAATGTCGTTTCTTGCACGCCGCCCCGAACTCGTTGGCAGGCAAGGAGTCGAGAGGGTTCAGCCCGCTCTCATTGTCGCCGGCCGATCGTCAGGGAGAACCGATCACTTCGCCCCGCCGGTGAGGCTGAGGGCCTGTCCGGCCCTTTCGGAGAAGCCCTTGGCGGTGAAAGCGTCGTTCCGACTCCAGCTATCGGGCGATTCCTCCGGTCCAGCTGTCTGAAGCCACGTCCATCACGTCCTCGATAGGCAGGGGTCTGACCGAAGACCGGCGACGCGGGCGTCACCTCGATCTTGAACCCGCAACACGCCGCCTGCGGCTTTTTCCCGCCGCCGGCCAGGGCCGGCTTTGCACCGCGAAGCGAAAAAGTCCTCGCCGGATGTTGCGGGCCGATCGTCCCCGGTCTGCCGACCCCCATCGAGGCCGCGATGGGCGCGGCCCAGTCAGCAGAAGGAACCACCGCAATGGCCACCATCGGCACTTTCACCACCACCGCCAAGGGCTTCAAGGGCGCGGTCAAGACCCTGAGCCTCAACGTCAAGGCAGTCGAATTCGTCCCCGCCGAAGGCGACAACGAGAAGGGGCCGGACTTCCGCATCTTCTCCGGTGCCACCGAGTTCGGAGCGGCGTGGAAGAAGACCTCGCGCGAGGGCCGCGACTACCACTCCGTCAAGCTGGACGATCCATCATTCCCGGCTCCGATCTATGCGAGCCTGGTCGAGACGGAGACTGAGGGTGAGTTCGCACTCATCTGGTCCCGCCGCGCCGCCGAGTGACACCGGCCGCCACAGGGGGAGCCCCGCGAAGCGGGGCTTCGCCATGTTCATGTCCGCCGCCGCCCGAAGGAAATACGGCGAGCCGTGCTCCCTTTGCCCTGATCGGCTGTGAAGCGTCCTAACGGCGCTTTTTCGCCGCCTCATACACCTCGGAATGCTCGCGCTTCCCCACGGCGACGACGACCACCGTGACCCTTTCATCCTCGACGCGATAGACCAGCCGATAACCGGCCGAGCGCAGCTTGATCTTGTAATGATCCGGCATGCCGCGCAGCGCGTCGGCCTGCACATGCGGTTGGCTCACGCGCTCCGCCAGCTTCTTCTTGAACTGCTCGCGCAGCGTCGCGCCGAGCTTGTCCCATTCCTTGCGCGCGGAGGGCAGGAACTCCAGCCTATAGGTCATCGAGGCTGACCGGCACGCCCTTCTCGTTCGCGCGGGCCTTGGCGATTTCGACGAGCGCCTGATCGTCGAGCGCGTCCATCATCGCCTCATAGGTATCGGCTGGCACCATATAGGCCATGACCCGGTTGTGGTTCAGGATCGCGACCGCGCTGCCCCGCGCACCGTCGACGATGGCGGTCGGGTTCTTCTTCAGGTCGGAGACGCTGACGGCAATTTCGGCTTCCACGCGCTGCATGGCCTCGTCCTCGAATAACGGCATCGAAATCAGGTCTGATTTCGATATTGAATTTCGATCTATATAACCCGTCTCCGCGACGATTGCGAGAGGCGCACGGCCATCGGCCGGGGCTGACGAAGGTTCCCACAGCCTGCATCGAGTATGGCGAGCTGCGCTCCCTTTGTCCTGATCGGCCGCGGCCGGAGCCTTGCCGATCCTCGGGGGAGCCAAGGGGGACTTTCCCCTTTCTCCCCTCAAGTGCCGCCTGCGCGATGGCAGGGCCGCCGGCTCGCAGGACGGACGATATCCGTCATCCCGCCGATCGTCGCCACCGTCCCGCTCGCCCTGGCAGCCCGGCCATGCTCGCCGGCACTTGTCCCCTCCCATCCCTGCGCGCTCACGCGCCCCCGGAAGGCATGCCGGGGGACATGCCTTCGGCATTTACGGGAAAGGACAGGACAATGAACATCATCGCCAGCAGCCAGCACGGCCAAGCTGTGAACAGCGGTTTTCGCGTCGACATCTCGCACGGCGAGCGGATCGGCCGCGTATCGTCGGAATGGTTCTCGCGCCCCGACGATGAGCGCTTCCTGTCGCTCACCGAGCTTTACGATGCCGTGAAGGTCCGCGCGGATCGCGCCACCGCCCGCACCGTGGAGAGCCGCGCCGTGCGCGTGGAGGCGAGCCGGGAGGATGCGGAGCGGCTTTCGCTGATCGTCCCCGGGCAGGAGGCCCCCATTGCCCCGACCCATTGGAGCTTCGGTCAGTTGTGCAGCCTTGTCGGCGCGCCAGCCACCTATATGCGCCAGCTTCCTGCACCGCTCGCCGGCATCAACCTGCAGCACGGCTTGCTGTCGCACCGCGCCGAGCTTGTGAAGACGCTGGAAACCGAAGACGGACGGGTTGAGCTTCGCGCCGTGACCGGCCCGGACTATGGCCGTATCTGGGACCATGAGCTTGTCGCCGCCGTCATGAAGATCGCCGGCAACGGCACCGGCGACACCATGTGGAAGGTGCCGGGCATGCTGGACTGGGCGACCATGATGCACAATCCCTTCGTGGACATCACGAAGGACACGACCACCCTCTATGCCAGCGACCGCGACGTGTTCTTATTCCTCGTGGACGACACCCACCCCATCGAGGCCGGGCGCCTGCCGAACGGCGAGCCGGATTTGTATTTCCGGGGCTTTTACTGCTGGAACAGCGAAGTCGGATCGAAGACCCTCGGCATTGCGAGCTTCTATCTCCGCGCCGTGTGCATGAACCGCAACCTTTGGGGCGTGGAAGGTTTCGAGGAAATCAGCATTCGGCACAGCAAGTTCGCGGCGCAGCGCTTCGCCCATGAAGCGGCCCCGGCGCTGACGAGCTTCGCTAATTCCTCGCCCGCGCCATTCGTCGCCGGGATCAAGGCGGCCCGGGAGAAGATCGTCGCCCGTACGGACGAAGACCGCGAGAGCTTCCTGCGCAAGCGCGGTTTCAGCAAGGCCGAGACCGGCAAGATCATCGAGACGGTTTTGCAGGAGGAAGGTCGCCCGCCCGAAAGCATCTTCGATTTCGTGCAGGGCATGACGGCGCATGCCCGCGCGAAGGCGCATCAGGACGGTCGCCTTGAACTGGAAGCGAAAGCAAAGACCCTGCTGGAGAAAGCCGCATAACCACAGATGCCGCGCGGTCGGTCCATCGACCGTGCGGCTTTCCGTATCCGGAATTTTCCTCCGATCCGTAAATCCGGGTCGGCGGCGCGGCCGCGCCTCGACAGCACGGCCGCGGCTCGCCGGGCTCCGCCCGGCTCGCAAGTCATAATTGGAACGGCCTCAACTATCCGAACAATTGCCATCTGCAATCGTCCTCTCCCGACGATGCACGACACCTTAACTTTAGCCGCCTCATTTTGGGGACACGGTGCGTGCTCTTGAGAACAGAAGCTTTCCGAAACACACGGAGGAAACATGCCCCACACGCAAGACTGGATGGCCAACGCCGCCTATCTCTACATCCTCTTTCTCGACCGTCCGGCTGTCGCCTGGGAGCACCTGCGGCGCAATCCCGGCTATCGGAACGACTGGCGCCGCTTTGGCACGAAGCGGCGTCCATCGTTGAGCGCACATGCGCAGAATTGGGGGTTACGATTTCTTCGAGAACCCAAAACACGATGCGCGCGACGCGCTGCCGTTCTGGCGGCCTGATCCAGACATTGCGCTGCCGATCGTGCCGGACGAAGACCCGGAGGCTGCTGCACCGGTCTTCGACTTCTGGACCTTTCCCGGCCGCAAGGCGATCGGCCATGACGGCGGACGCCTCGCGCTGAAACTCACCCGGCGCGGCCGCTCCTGGCATGTCCATATCGCCGGCGCGCTCGACGCCACCATGCCCTTCACCTTCGCGATCGCACCGGACGACCGGGCCGATGCCCGCTTGCGCGAGGCCAAGGAGCTGCTGGCCGTGATCGCCGGCCGCCCAGCTGGGCTTGCCAGCCGGCGCGGCTCGGCCGAACCGATCATCACCATGCAATCCTTGCAGGCCCTCGATGGTCATCTCGCCGGAGCCAGCGAGCGCGAGATCGCCATCGCGATCTTCGGCGCGCGCATCGTGAAGGAGAAATGGCATGGTGACAGCGAGCTGCGCGCCAGGGTCCGCTATCTCGTCCACCGTGGTCGCGCCCTCATGAACGGCGGCTATCGCCGTTTCCTCTGGGGTGCGACCGCGCGTCGAGCCGGCGAATATCCCATGCCCGCCGCCGCCCCGTGAGGGAGAAAGCCGACCGGCCAGGATTCTCCATACGCAGCAGGACAGGCTTTCCCCAAGCTGCCTCCCAACCGCTGGACCGGGCTTCGCTCGGCCAGCCTGAGACGGAGGCAGCTTCATGGATCGTCCCGAATCCAAACCGGCCAGCCGCTACCTCACCAATGAGGAAGCGGCCGCCTATCTCAAGCTCTCGCCACACACACTGAACAAGAAGCGCGTCATCGGCGGCGGACCGAAGTTCCGCAAGCTCGGCTCCCGCGTCGTCTACGCGATCGACGACCTCGAAACCTGGATCGAGGCGCGCGCCTGCAGCACCACCTCCGATCCCCGCTACGCCCAAGCCCGCTGACGGCAACGCATGCCGGCGCGCAGACGCATATCCGAGCGCGACCAGCTCGAACTGTTCCGATCGCGCCCCGGCGACATGGCGACCCGCGACTCGCAGGATCTCATGGCCTATCCCTTCTTCTCCCTCGCCAAGTCGAAGCGCGTCCAGCCGATCAAATTCGAGGCCGGCGACGTCCGCATCCACGTCGAGGCTCCGACCGAGTTCGGCTTGGCCACCATCTGGGACGCCGACATCCTGATCTGGGCCGCCTCGCAGATCATCGACGCCCGCGATCTCGGCCTGCGCACCTCGCGGCTGATGGCGACGACCCCCTATGAAATCCTGACCTTCATCGGCCGCGGTACATCCGTCCGCGACTATCAGCGCCTCAAGGCCGCGCTCGACCGTTTGCAAGCCACCACCGTCGCCACATCGATCCGCCAGCCATCCGAGCGGCGCCGGCATCGCTTTTCCTGGATCAACGAATGGAAGGAAAGGCTCGATCCCAAAGGCCGACCGCTCGGCATCGAGCTGATCGTGCCGGACTGGTTCTACGAAGGCATTCTCAACAACGCCCTGATCCTGACCATCGACCGCAACTATTTCGATCTGTTCGGTGGCATCGAACGCTGGCTGTACCGGCTGGTGCGCAAGCATGGCGGCCGCCAGCCCGGCGGCTGGAGCTTCGATTTTCATCATCTCCATGCCAAGTCGGGCAGCCTCTCGCGCTTCTCGAACTTCGCCTGCGATTTGCGCGACATCGTGCGCCGCCAGCCCTTGCCTGGCTATCGGCTGCGCATCGACCGGCTCGACAACGGCCGCGAACTGCTCGTCTTCGCGCCGGCCACACCGCTTCTGTCCGCTCGTTCAAGGGAGGCTGTGGAAAGGCTGTGAATAGTCTCGTGCTATCGAAGGCGTTCGGACTCGTGCTATCGGGGGCACGGCACTCGTGCCATCAAAGGCGCAAATGCGCGTTAAGCAATTGTGGCGCTTTGCAAAAGCCACCCCCTAACTTATCTAATATGGAATCTAACTTTCTTTATTTATCTAGCGACGATGTTGATAATTACGACAAATTTAAACTGACAACGTACGATTATATATCAAGTTATACGAATAAGTACGCTTATGAGAAATCCCATACGATCGTCGCTCAGCCTATCGCGCCAGCGCGCCCCCAAGGGCGACTAATACCCGGATATGACGCCCCTACCTGCTTGGAGGGCGCGTCATGATCGTGGCGCTCCTCAACCAGAAGGGTGGCGTCGGCAAGACGACGCTTGCCACCCATCTCGCCGGTGAGCTGGCGGCCGCTGGCGCGCGTGTCGCCGTCGTCGACGCCGATCCGCAAGGCTCGGCGCTTGACTGGTCGCAGCGGCGCGCGGAAAGCGGCCTGCCGCGCCTGTTCGGCGTTCTCGGGCTGCCCCGCGAGACGCTGCATGCGGAAGTTCCTGACATCGCCCGCGGCGCTGATCACGTTGTCATCGACGGCCCGCCACGCGTAACCGCGCTGGCGCGTTCCTCGATCCTCGCCGCCGACCTGGTGCTGATCCCGGTCCAGCCGTCGCCCTATGACGTCTGGGCGAGTGCCGAGATCGTAGCGCTCATCGGCGAGGCGCGGCTGTTCAAGCCGCAGCTCCGCGCCGCCTTCGTCGTCAACCGCCGCATCGTCGGCACCATCATCGGCCGCGACGTGCGCGCCGCGTTGCCGGAGGGCTTGCCCGCGCTCACCGCCGATATTGGCCAGCGCGTCATCTTCGCCGAGAGCGTCGCCACTGGCCGTCTGGCCCGCGAGTTGGAGCCCGGCGGCGCGGCCGCACAGGAGATCACCGCGCTCGCTGCCGAGATCATGGGAGGCAGCTCATGAGCGGCAAGCGCGTCACCTTCGGCGCGAAACCCGCCGCACCCACAGTCGATGCCTGGGTACAGCAGGGCAACGACGTCGAAATGGCCGTTCGGGCAACGCCGCCGGCTTCGGCAGCGAAAGCCGAGATCTTCACCGCGCGCCTTACCATCGACGTGACGCCGGAACTGCGCGGCCGCGTCAAGGTCGCCGCCTTCAAGCAAGGCGTCACCGTCGCCGAAATGATCCGCGCGCTGCTCGAAACGCGCTTTCCCGAAGGCGGAGCAGACGCATGACCACGCGCCGCTACACGAGCGTCCTGGTCGTCTTCGAGCGCGACCGCATCAATGTCCGGCTGCGCTTCGGCAAACCGGTGTGCGAGCGCCAGATCGATCGTCGCAGACGCCTCGCGATGTTCACTCCGGGTAGCACGTTCGCGCTATTGCGCTGGGAGGCGAACGCTTATGGCACGACCCTCTCCCATCTCGCCATCATGCGCGCGGTTGCACCGGGTGAAACGTGCTGCATGTGGCCATATGTGCGTCCCGGCGCGAAAATACTGCTCTTCGTCGCCGGATGGGGTCAGGTCGAGCGCGCCTTGAAGGCGGTCGACACCGTCGAAGCCCTCGGCGTCGCCCCCACTGACGCCGCGCCGGAATATTGGCAGCAGGTCCACAACAGGCTGTGGGTGCATGAGACACCGCGCGCCTATTCGCAAGAACAGCATGACGCCTGGCTCCGTCGCCGGGAGCTGTTGTCATGACGGCACGTGGCCTCTTCTTGATGATGACAGCCAGCGGTGTGCTGCTGATCGCAGCACCCGTCTGGTCGGGGCACGCGCCGCGCTTCATCTGGAATGCGTCGGCAAGTGTGCCGGTCGGCCTCTATCGCGTCGAGCCGGCAGACCGGATCGCGGTCACGGACCTTGCCATTGTCATGCCGCCGGAACCGCTCGCCGGTTTCCTCGATGCCCGCGGCTATCTTCCGCGCGGCGTGCCGCTCTTGAAGCGCGTGCTCGCGCTCGCAGGCCAAACCGTCTGCCGTGAGGGCTTCGACATTATCGCTTACGGCTGGCGCTACGGGGCGGCTCGTGAGCGTGACAGTCGTGGCCGACCACTGCCTGTCTGGCAGGGCTGCCGCATCGTCCCGAGCGACGCCGCTTTCCTCATGAACTGGGATGCGCCGGACTCATTCGACAGTCGGTATTTTGGCCCGCTTCCCCTCTCTTCCATCGTCGGTCGCGCGGTTCCGATCTGGACCACCGACGACGACATTGATCCGGCTTCAGAGCCGGTTCCCGACGAGCCATAGGCGGCTCGTGTCCGACCCCAGAAGGAGTGTGCCATGCCGCAGATCGGGACTTTCAAGAAGACGAAGGACGGCTTCACCGGCCGTATCCGGACGCTGACGCTCGACGCCGAGCTGGTCATCAGGTCGGCTGAAAATGCGGACGCCGAAAATGCGCCGCACTATCGCATCTTCACCACCGACGATATCGAAACCGGTGCTGGTTGGAAGCGCACCGGCGAGAGAGCCGGAGACTACCTGTCGCTCGCCATAGACGATCCGTCCTTCACCCAGCCGCTCCGCGCTCACCTGTTCCAGTCGGAAATCGACAACGCGACTTGGAACCTGCTCTGGACACGCCCATCGAAGCGTGATGAGCGGACCTGATGTCATGTGTGGGTCGCGCGAACTGGGATTGACCCTTATCCCTCTGATCCATGGGAAACGGGATCATCCCTCCGACCCGATCGCTGGCCAGACAGCCACCGCGCGCAGTGAAGGCCAGGGGCGGTCGCTTTGCGGCCGGCAACGCCTCGCCCTTGACCGGAGCGAGGACGGTGGCAGGCTGTCGGCGCTCGGACAAGGAGCATGGTGCAAAACGTCGTCGCGCTCACCTCTACGGCGCGTCATGCAAGCGATCATCACCTGTACGCTGATGATGATTTCCGGCGCCGTGGCCCGAGCGGAACCTGCGTCCTCATCGCCGCCTGAGAAAGCGCCCGCGAACCATCAACTATCGGCCGATCCGTGGGCTGCACAGATCGCCGAAGCGGCACAACGTTTCGACATTCCGGAGCAGTGGATACGCTCCGTCATGGGTGTCGAAAGTGACGGCGAAACGCGCGTAGTGTCAGCGAAAGGTGCGATCGGCCTGATGCAGATCATGCCCGCCACCTGGGAGGCGATGCGCAGCCGATACGGGCTCGGCGACGATCCCTTCGATCCGTATGACAATATCACCGCTGGTGCTGCCTATCTGCGCGAGATGTACGATCGCTACGGGGCGCCGGGATTCCTCGCCGCTTACAATGCAGGGCCGGCGCGCTATGAGGAACACAAACTCCTCGGTGTGCCGCTTCCTGATGAGACGCGTGCTTATCTCGACAAGCTCGCATCGATCATCGGCAGCCCGGTTCCGAGCCTCTTCGCGGGTTCGGAGACGCGCACAAACCGCGGTCCGGATGCACCACTGTTCGCGGTCGACGCGCGGACGAAATCCACCGTCGGTTCACTCCCCTCTCGACCATCTGCTGGCGCGCTCTTTGTGACCGTCAAGCCACGCGTCGAATACGTCGAACCAAACGACAGCGACAGCTCCGACGTGCAGCAGAGGTGATCCCATAGCCACGATGAAGCACGGATGCGGAGCGCTAGGGGGCGCAGGGCAAGATAAAAGGGGACGGCACGCGCCTGTCCCGAAGTTCTTGTCTGCACGTCGGTTGGGGCGGCACGCGGCGGATGAGCCCGCGTGCCTATAGAATCATCAAGCCATTGTTTATGCGTGAGCTTTCGCGTGCTTCATCGCATGGGCTTGTACAGGATTGGTGGGAGCGCCGCCATGCCAGATCGTGACGACAACCGCTTCCGGCCAAGGGTCTCGCCACCAAAATCGCGTGGCCGAGCAAGGACGCCGAAGTTCACCGCACGCGTTCTTAAGGCGGTTTCCCATTCTGGGTCGATAAGCGACCGGTCGTTCCGTTCCGGGCAGGCGCGTTCCGGCGCCCGTCTCGGCCGCGGCCACGTCGCCGCGAAGTTCGCTGGTCAGTCCCTGCAAGACAGTTCTCGCCGCGTGGTCATCAAGACCCGCTTGGTCAAGCTGGAGAAGGCCGGTGCGCGCTCGACCATCACCCATCTACGCTATATCGAGCGCGACGGCGTGACCAAGGACGGCAGCAAGGCCCACGCCTATGGTCCCGGCACGGACAAGGCCGATACCACCGCTTTCGAACAGCGCGGCCGCGAGGACCGACATCAGTTCCGCTTCATTGTCTCGCCGGAAGATGCAGTCGATCTTGGCGATCTGAAAGCCTTCACTTGCGATCTTATGGGCCGCATGGAAGCCGATCTGGGAACCAAGCTCGATTGGGTGGCGGTCGATCACTGGAACACCGACAATCCTCACACTCATATCGTACTGCGCGGTCGCCAGGATGACGGATCGGATCTGGTCATCGCCCGCGACTACATCGCCGACGGCATGCGCAACCGCGCCCGTGAACTGGCAACCGAATGGCTCGGTCCCCGCACTGAGATGGAAATCCGCAACTCCATGTTGCGCGAGGTTGAGCAGGAGCGCTGGACCCGCGTCGACCGGATGATCCAGCATGAGGCGGACGCGGGTATTGTCGACCTGGTTAGCGAGCCGCCCGACGCCCAGGCTCGCTTCCGACGCACGGTGATGATCGGTCGGCTCCAGCGGCTCACCGAGATGGGCCTTGCCGACCGCACTGGCGGTTGCGTCTGGGCGCTTCACGACGACGCCGAAACCGCCTTGCGTGCCATGGGCGAGCGCGGCGACATCATCCGTACCATGCAGCGCGTCATGTCCGGCGAGAAGCGTGAGCTGGTCGTGCTCGACGCGATGTCATCGCAGACGCCCGTCATCGGTCGCATCGTCGACAAGGGACTGGCTGACGAACTCTATGATCGCGCCTATCTCGTTGTCGACGGGATCGATGGCCGGGCACACTATGTTCCGCTTTCGGTGAGCGCCGATCTCGAGGCCCTTCCGATCGGCGGTATCGTCGAGACGCGCGCGGTAGTGGAACGCGGGGCGGACAGGACCATCGCCAGCCTCGCTGTTGACGGCGTCTACCGCGCCGAACAGCATCTTGCGGTGGAGCGCGCCGAAGCCAAGCCAGGATACGATCCGGAGAGCTTCGTCGCCGCACACGTCCGTCGACTCGAAGCCCTTCGCCGGGTCGGGATCGTCGACCGTATGGACGAAGGCGTCTGGCGCGTGCCGGCCGACCTCGCCGAGCGCGGTAAAGCTCATGATGCCCGCGGCCTTGGTGGTGTCGATGTCGAGCTTCGATCACATCTGCCGCTTGATCGACAGACGCGCGCGATTGGTGCGACTTGGCTCGATCGGCAGCGCTTTGGCGACACCTCCGCACTCGCGCAGACCGGATTCGGCGCCAGCGTTCGAGAGGCCATGCGCGAGCGGGAGAACTTCCTCGTCGATCAGGGCCTGGCCGAGCGGCGTGGGCAGCGTGTGTTGCTCGTCCGGAATCTGCTCGCCACGCTGCGCGATCGGGAAGTCGAAACCGCTGCCAGAAAGATCGTAGAGGAGACCGGCCTGCATCATCGTGCCGTGCGCGACGGAGAACACGTCGGTGGCATCTATCGCCGCTCCGTCATGCTCGCCAGTGGTCGCTTTGCGATGCTGGACGACGGCGTGGGATTCAGCCTCGTGCCGTGGCGTCCGGTGCTGGAAAAGCGCCTTGGCCAGACGGTCGCTGGGGTTGTTCGTGGCAATAGCGTCTCGTGGGAATTCGGGCGGCACAAGGGTCTGGGAATTTGACGTCAACCTTGACGCCGAGCCACGCGATGACCATCTTCGACGTGGGCTTGCCACCTTCGACCTTTCGCCGGGTCAGACGGCCTAAATATTGATCCTCATGCCACCTCTCATCGATCCTTGCGGATTGGGCTGGCTGCGTAATCGGCGAACTGCTCGAGCCCGCAACCGAGGACTTGATGATGAGATTGGAAATCACCGCAAACGATGTCGAGGACATGAAGGCAGAGCTGCGTGCGACTCTGCCGGAGGTGAAATCGTCGCATAGGATCGAGGCTCTTGCTCGGGGCCTCGGGTGGAACACCAATGCCGCCATGAGGGCGAGCCTCGCGAATGGCTCAGCCGAGGTTTCCACCAACGAAGGAGCCTTCTTGGGCTATCTCCAGGAGCACGGTTTCGATTCCGAACCTGGACGGCTCGCACGCACTTTGGCCAAGGTCGGCATTCGCCGTGCGATGGCGCAGGAACCGTTCCTCACTCAATTCGGCTACAATGTTTATCGCGGCCGCTCAAAGACCCCTGAGGAGCGCCGGGCCGAGTTCCTGGCAGACCGAGCGTCAATGCTGGGCGATCACGCCGCCGATGAATTCATCCAAGCATGCCGCTTTCTATCGCAGTTCAGCAAACGTAAGACGATCAACCGCAAATCTTCTAGCTATGGTCTGAAACATCAGGCTGAGCGTTTCGGGGATTCACGGCATTCGCGTGGTTATGTCGCGAATGGAATGCTGATCGCAGCCGCCTTAGCCCTTGGCTTCAAAGTCCAGCAGATCGATCCCGATTCTCCAAATGCATGGTTCAATATCAGCTCCAAGATGACGAACGACGGAGCAAAGCTGGCGTTGGCTGCCTAGCCAAGCGTGCGATTGAGCACAGCTCAATTTTATCGTCATTGGCGCTTTCAATTTTTATTGAAAGCGCCAATGACGTCGATCAGAAGCGCGGGGCCGTGATCGATCGGATGAGTCAATGCGACGTCGGGAATGTCGACACGGCCTCTAAGCTAAGCGGTGTACATCCCCGCTTGCGCCACCTATTTTGGTGCGCCGCACCAATCGCTATCGGAGCAGAATCCTTCCGCACATACTAGAAGTAGAATGCAGGTACTGTATTGCATGGCTGTATGCTGTTTGGCTCTGACGCACCTTGGTGCATAAGATATTTCTGATTGTTTACGTGACTCATTGCCGCAATACTAAATTTCCGCCAGTAGTAAGAAATGGTAAGGAGTGGGGCCGGATCGTACTTAGATCATAGTTGCTGCTGTCGCGCGCAAGAATGGTCTTTGACTTAACCCCTTCAAGCAACAAGCCTTATGCCTTGTCGGCCGTTCGCACGGCCGAAAACTGCGGCTTTTGCAGGAGCGGGAATGACACCGACGAAGGTGTTGATCGGTCAGATGCTGGTGGTGTTCGGCATCGCGCTTGCCGGCACCTGGGCCGCCACGCAATGGGTCGCCTTTGAGCTCGGCTTCCAGCGACGGCTTGGAGAGCCCTGGTTCCTGATCGACAACTTGGCAATCTACTACCCTTGGCGGTTGTTCGAGTGGTGGTATGTTTACGATGCCTATGCTCCAGACGTTTTCCAAACGGGGGGTACGATCGCTGGCGGCAGCGGCGTCATTGCCGCTCTGTCCGCCATCATCGGTTCCGTCTGGCGAGCTCGGCAGTCGAAGCTCGTCACCACCTATGGCTCCGCCCGCTGGGCCGATAAGACGGACATCACAGCGGCGGGCCTGACAAAGCCAGCCGGCGTCTTTCTCGGGCTCATGGCCAGCACCTATCTGCGCCATGCCGGCCCCGAACACATCATGGCGTTTGCGCCGACGAGAAGCGGCAAGGGCGTCGGGCTCGTTGTGCCGACGCTGCTGTCATGGCCGCATTCTGCCGTCATCCATGACATCAAGGGGGAAAATTGGACGCTGACCGCCGGCTGGCGCGCGCAGTTCTCCCATTGCCTCCTGTTCAACCCGACGGACCCGAGGAGCGCTGCCTATAATCCTCTCTTGGAAGTCCGCAGAGGTGTGCACGAGGTCCGCGATGTCCAGAACATTGCGGACATATTGGTGGATCCCGAAGGTGCGTTGGAGCGGCGCAATCACTGGGAAAAGACCAGCCATTCGCTTTTAGTCGGCGCCATCTTGCATGTCCTCTACGCCGAAGAGGACAAAACGCTCCGCGGTGTGGCCAACTTCCTCTCCGATCCGGCTCACCCGTTCGAGAGGGCCTTGTGGTCCATGATGACCACGGCGCATCTCGGGGAGCCTGGCCCGCACCCCGTCGTTGCCAGCGCCGCGCGCGAGGTGTTGAACAAGAGCGAGAACGAGCGCTCCGGCGTGCTCTCGACCGCCATGTCGTTCCTCGGCCTCTATCGCGACCCGACGGTCGCGACCGTCACATCGCGCTGCGATTGGCGCATCGCCGACTTGATCGCCGCCGATCATCCGGTCTCGCTTTATCTGGTCGTGCCGCCTTCGGACATTTCGCGCACCAAGCCGCTTATTCGCTTGATCCTCAACCAGATCGGCCGCCGGCTGACAGAAAGCCTCGACGGCTCGGACGGTATCGCCCGCAAGCACAAGCTGCTTCTCATGCTCGACGAGTTTCCGGCGCTCGGCCGGCTGGACTTCTTCGAGAGCGCCTTGGCCTTCATGGCCGGCTACGGCCTGCGCTCCTTCCTCATCGCGCAGAGCCTCAACCAAATCGAAAAGGCTTACGGGCCGAACAACAGCATCCTCGACAACTGCCACGTTCGAATCGCCTTCGCGACCAATGACGAACGCACAGCCAAACGCATTTCGGACGCGCTCGGCACGGCGACGGAACTTCGCGCCCAGCGCAACTATGCCGGCCATCGCCTGTCACCCTGGCTGGGACACCTCATGGTATCTCGGCAAGAGACGGCCCGCCCGCTCCTGACGCCCGGCGAGGTCATGCAGCTTCCCGACACTCAAGAAGTCATCATGGTTTCCGGCCATCCACCTGCCAAGGCCACCAAGATCCGATATTTCACCGACAGCAATTTCACTTCGCGCGTGCTGCCGGCGCCGGTTCTCTCAGACGATGGATATGCTGATCGGCCGGTAGCGCGAACGGACGATTGGACCGGCCTTCCGCGGTCGAAATCTTCTCTCCCCGCTTCTACGGGCGCACAGGCATCGGCCGTGCCCGTAGAAGGCGGACATCAACTCGTCCCGGAGCTCGACAAAGCCGAAGTCATACGTCTGCATGATGGTCGCGATGACGATCTGTCCGTCCTCGACGATGAGACAGATAACCCCGTCACACGCGACGGTAAGCTTCCCAAACCGGACCGGCAGTTCCGGCGCGTGGCGCGTCTGGCCTCGCTCGATCCCGATGACGGGATCGCGCTATGAGCAAAACCCGTCTCAACATCTTCATCGAGCCCGACCATGCCAAGCGACTGCGTCAGCTTGCAGCCCTCAAAGGTGAAACGAAATCAGCGATCGTCGCGGCCGCGCTCTCTTCCTATCTTTCTCCCGATGGTGCCGACCGGCGAGAGGCGGCGCTGGCCTCACGCCTCGACCGACTGTCGAACCAGTTCGGCCGGCTGGAACGCGACCAGACCATCCTGATCGAGACCCTGGCGCTATACATCCGCTACACGTTGTCGGTTTCAGCTCCGCTTCCAGAGACGCATCAGAAGGCGGCTCGCGCGCAGGGGCGCCTACGCTTCAACCAATTCGTCGACCAACTCGGCCGCCACTTGCAGCGTGGCGGCAGCCTCGTTCGGCAGGTCCATGAAGAAATCTTCCCTGATGAAGGTCGCTTCTTCGGCCTGGCCGACGACAACGAGGATCAGGGGTCCGCCGGATCGGAAGACCACGATGCCGAGGCGGCGCCGCATGACGGATAGGCCGCGCTCCCCGTCCCGGATCGTCAGCGATCGTCAGGTCCGCATGCTGCGCAGCGCCATGGGGCCGGCGATCATCGCCGCGCTCGACGATCCGGACGTCGTGGAAGTCATGCTCAATCCTGACGGAAAGCTTTGGATCGACAGGCTCGGCTCGGGCCGCGAGCCCACGGGCGCCATCCTCTCCCCGGAGGATGCCGCCCGCATCATCAAGGTCGTGGCGAACCATGTCGGCCTCGAGGTCAACCGCGAGCATCCGATTCTCTCCGCCGAGTTGCCGGAAACGGGTGAAAGGTTCGAAGGCGTCTTGCCGCCCATCGCCGTCGCACCGATCTTCGCCATCCGCAAGCGGGCCGCCGGCGTCATACCGCTGGCCCGATATGTCGCCAACGGCATCTTGACCGAGGTGCAGGCAGAGTTTCTGAGGAGCTCGGTTCTCGACCGACGGAACATCATCATTGCCGGTGGAACGTCGACGGGAAAGACCACCCTCGCCAACGCCCTGCTCCAAGAGATCGCGGCCACTGGCGATCGCGTCCTGGTGCTCGAAGACACGATCGAGCTGCAATGTGTAGCCGACGATCATGTGGCTCTCCGGACAAAGGCCAATACCGTCTCCACCGCCGATCTGGTGCGTTCCACCTTGCGGCTTCGCCCGGATCGCATCGTTGTTGGCGAGGTGCGCGGCGCTGAAGCGCTGGACCTCCTCAAGGCGTGGGGAACCGGACACCCCGGCGGCATCGCGACATTGCATGCAGGTTCCGCCCGGGGAGCGCTCACCCGGCTGGAGCAGCTCATACAAGAAGTCGTCGTCACCGTGCCGCGCGCGCTGATCGCGGAGGCCGTAGACATCATCGTCTTCATCGCTGGGCGCGGTAGCAAACGCCGCGTCGAGGACATCATCCGCGTCACAGGCCTCGACGGCGATGCCTACGCAATAGAGCACTTCACAGGAGATTAGGGATGCCGCCCATCACGTCCGCATTCACGCTTTTCTTGAATTCCGGAACAAACCAGAAACGTAAATCCGCAAGTGCGGATTCGTGCGTTTCCGTAAATCCGGAGATGCGCATTTCCGAAAATCCGCTTTCGAGCGTTGCAGGAAAGTTTCGAAACCGGATCTCCGGAACGGCGGCTTTGCTGATGTCCGCCTTTCTGGTTTCCCCAGCTTACGCCGCGGGTTCGTCCATGCCATGGGAAGCGCCCCTGCAATCCATCCTTGAATCGATCGAGGGGCCGGTTGCCAAGATCATCGCCGTGATCATCATCATCGTGACCGGGCTCACCTTGGCGTTCGGTGATGCCGGCGGCGGTTTCCGCAAGCTGGTCCAGATCGTCTTCGGCCTCTCCATCGCCTTCGCCGCCAGTTCCTTCTTCCTCAGCTTCTTCAGCTTTGGCGGCGGAGCGCTGGTCTAATGGCGGTCCATGCCGACGGCTTCGAAGTGCCGCTGCACCGCTCACTGACGGAGCCCGTCCTGCTGGGCGGCGCCCCGCGATCGGTGGCGATCCTCAACGGGACACTCGCCGCCGCCATCGGCATCGGCCTGCATCTGTGGATTGGCGGCATCGTGCTCTGGATGGCGGGCCATGCGCTCGCCGTCTGGGGGGCGAAGGCCGATCCCCAGTTCATGGAGGTCTTCGCCCGCCACCTGAAGCACCGCGCGTTTCTGGAGGCGTGAGTTCATGATGAACCTTGCCGAATATCGCACGCGCCCCGCGAGCCTCGCGGATTATCTGCCTTGGGCCGGGCTGGTCGCATCAGGCGTCGTGCTCAACAAGGACGGTGCGTTCCAACGCACTGCGCAGTTTCGTGGTCCCGACCTCGACAGCGCAACGGAAAGCGAGCTGGTGGCGACCACCGCCCGGCTCAACAACGCGCTGAAGCGCCTCGGCTCCGGCTGGGCGCTGTTCGTCGACGCTGAACGGCGCATCGCCGCCGGATATCCCATCTCGGAATTTCCCGACGCGTTGTCGTGGCTCGTAGAGGAAGAGCGGCGCGCGGCGTTCGAGGAAGCAGGCACACATTTCGAGAGCGCCTACTGCATCACGCTCGCCTTCCTGCCGCCGTCCGAAAGCAAGGCCCGCGCCGGCCAGCTCCTCTACGAGAGCACCGAGCGGCGCACCGTGAATTGGCGCGACCATCTCGCAGCCTTCATTTCCGAGACCGACCGCTTTCTCTCCTTGCTCGACGGCGTCATGCCGGAGATCCGCTGGTTCTCCGATGAGGAGACGCTGACTTACCTTCACGCCTGCATCTCCACGCAGCGGCACCCTGTCGCCGTTTCCCAGGTGCCGTTCCATCTCGACGCGCTGTTGCCCGATTGCGATTTCACCGGTGGACTAGCGCCGATGCTGGGCGACCAGCATGTGCGTGTGCTGACCATTCGCGGCTTTCCACCCTCGACTTGGCCCGGCGTCCTTGACGACCTCAACCGTCTCGGCTTCGCCTATCGTTGGTCCACCCGTTTCCTGTCGCTCGACAAGGCGGAAGCCGAACGCGAGCTGACCAAGGTGCGGCGGCAATGGTTCGCGAAACGCAAGGGTATCGTGACGCTGCTGCGCGAAACGATCTTCCAGCAGGAAGTTTCGCTGGTCGATTCAGACGCCGCCAACAAATCCGCCGATGCGGACGAAGCATTGCAGGAGCTGGGCTCAGACGCCGTGGCCTATGGCTATGTCACGGCCACCGTTACGGTCATGGACAAAAGTCCGGACCTCGCTGACGAGAAGTTGAAGGCCGTCGAGCGGATCATCCAGGGGCGTGGCTTCGTCACCATTCCGGAGACGCTGAACGCGACAGAGGCATGGCTATCCTCGATCCCTGGACATGCCTACGCCAATGTTCGCCAGCCGCTGATCTCGACTCTGAACCTCTCGCACATGATGCCGGTCTCGGCGATTTGGGCAGGCCCCGAGAAGAACGGTCATCTCGATGCTCCGCCGCTGATCGTCACCCGCACGGCCGGCGGCACGCCGTTCCGGCTCGTCACTCATGTCGACGATGTCGGCCACACTCTGATCGTCGGCCCCACCGGTGCCGGCAAATCCGTGCTGCTGGCAATGCTGGCGCTCCAATTCCGCCGCTATGCCAGCTCTCGCATCTTCATCTTCGACAAGGGTGGCTCGGCCCGCGCCACCGTCTTGGGCCTCGGCGGCGAGTATTACGATCTCGGATCCTCCGACGCCATTGCCTTTCAGCCACTCGCCCGCATTGAGGATGACGACAGCCGCTCGTGGGCGGCCGACTGGATCGCCGGCCTGCTCGGGCATGAACACGTCGAGATCACGCCCGATGTGAAGGACGCCGTCTGGTCGGCACTGACCAGCCTTGCGTCCGCCCCACGTGAGGAGCGAACGCTCACCGGCTTTTCCACGCTGTTGCAATCGAACCGGCTCCGCCAGGCGCTGCAACCCTACACGCTGTCGGGGCCACATGGCCGGCTGCTGGACGCCGATGCCGATCGGCTTGGCTTCGGCGACGTGCAGGGCTTCGAAATGGAGGAACTGATGCACACGGCGAGCGCCGTGACGCCGGTTCTCACCTATCTTTTTCATCGTCTCGATGAGCGTTTCGACGGATCGCCCACGCTGCTCGTGCTCGATGAGGCTTGGGTATTTATCGACGATCCCATCTTCGCTGCGCGCATCCGTGAATGGTTGAAGGTGCTGCGCAAAAAGAACGTCGCCGTCGTCTTCGCCACCCAATCGCTTGCCGACATCCAGCGTTCTGCCATCGCGCCAGCCATCGTCGAGAGCTGCCCGAGCCGGATCTTCCTGCCGTCGCCGCAGGCGAGCGAACCGCAGCTCCGCACGATCTATGAAGGATTTGGCCTCAACAGCCGCCAGATCGATATCATCACGCGGGCTCAGCCGAAGCGGGATTATTACTACCAATCCCGTCTCGGCAATCGGCTGTTCGACCTCGATCTCGGGCCTGTGGCGCTCGCCTTCGCCGGTGCCAGCCGCCCCGAGGATCATCGCCAGATGGACGATGTCCTCGTGTCCCATGGGCACGATGCCTTTGCCGCAGCATGGCTCGACGTGCGCGGGCTCGATTGGGCAGCCGACCTCATCCGCCAATTCCCGCTTCCGCAAAATCAGGAGACCGCATCATGAGGACACCACTTTGCCTTGCCGGTGCCTGCGCGCTCGGCATCGCTCTCGCGCCGCCGGTCGCGGCGCAGATCGTCTTCGATCCGAACAACTACAGCCAGAATGTGCTGTCGGCGGTCCGAGCCCTGGACCAGGTCAACAACCAGATCAAGAGCCTGCAAAACGAAGCTCAGTCGCTCCTCAATCAAACAAAGAATCTGACGAGCCTCGACTTCTCCGCACTAAACGAGCTGAAGCAGTCCGTCGCCAAGACGGAGCGCCTTATCAGCGAGGCCGAGGGCTTGAGCTACGACATATCGGCGATGGAACGGCAATTCCAGCAGCTCTACCCGAAGGAATACGCGGCATCCGCATCGAGCGATCAGATCCTCGCCGATGTGCGAAAGCGCTGGGAGCAATCTCGATCCGCTCTGGAAACGGCCATGAAGATGCAGGCGCAGGTCTCCGAAAACCTCGCCTCCGATGAGGCTACTCTCGGCGATCTTGTCACTCGCAGCCAGTCGGCAACGGGGAATCTCGACGCGACGCAGGCGACCAACCAGCTCCTTGCCCTTCAGGCTAAGCAAGCTATCGACGCCTCCCGGCTCAAGCTCTCTCAGGACCGCGCCGTCGCCGCGGAGCAGGCCCGTGCCGTCGCGGAGGAGGAGCGGGCGCGTGAGGTTCGCCGCCGATTCATGGGTGATGGCAGCGGCTATACGCCGGCACCCGTCCGGTTGTTCCGCGATTGAGGGACCCGCCATGCTCAGACAAATCATCCGTCTCTCTGTCGTGGCCGCGATTGCCATCGGCGCCGGGCTTCTCGTCCAATCCGCGGGGGCGGCCGACACGGTGGACAGCCTCGCCGCCGATCCGCAACGGCTCCGTGAGGTGCAAAAGCTTTGCAAAGACGACTGGGCTGGGACAGGCGACGAACTGTGCACCATGGCCAGCAAAGCGCAGCGCCGCCGCTTCATGGGTTCTGGCAAAACGCCGTACACGCCACATCCGGTCGATCTGTTCCCGTCACTGAAGAAGAGCAGAACTCCGGAGAAAACCGACCCCGTCGCTCCGGACGCGGAGTGATTGTCCATGGACGATCTCTCCGTCATCGACCGTTTCACCGACACCTTCTCGCAGTATATCGACAGCGGGTTTGGCCTGCTTCACGGTGAGATCGCTTACCTTTCGGCAACGCTCATCGCCATCGATATAACGCTCGCCGGCCTGTTCTGGGCCTTCGGAGCCGGCAATGACGAGATTCTGGCGAAGCTCATCAAGAAGGTCCTCTATGTCGGTGCCTTCGCCTACATCATTACAAACTTCAATTCGCTGGCCAGCATCATCTTCAGATCCTTCGCCGGGCTCGGCCTGACCGCCTCTGGCTCCGACCTGTCCCAGGACGATTTCCTGCGTCCCGGTAAGCTCGCCTCCGTCGGTATGGACGCCGGCCGACCGATCCTCGCGCAGATAGGCGACTTGTCCGGCTTCACCTCCGTCTTCTCCAACATCGACACCATCGCCGTCCTGTTCCTCGCCTGGCTCGTGGTCATCGTCAGTTTCTTCGTGCTCGCGGTGCAGCTCTTTGTGACGTTGCTGGAGTTCAAGTTGACGACGTTGGCCGGCTTCGTGCTGGTGCCCTTCGCATTTTGGAACAAGACCGCCTTCCTGGCCGAACGCGTGCTCGGCAATGTCGTGTCGTCCGGGATCAAGATCCTGGTCCTTGCCGTTATCGTTGGCATCGGCAACGGCCTCTTTGCGGAATTTCGCGCCTCGGCGGGAACAGAGCCGTCCATCGATCATGCGCTGGCGATCATGCTGGCGTCGCTCGCCATGCTTGGGCTGGGCATCTTCGGCCCGTCGATCGCGACGGGTCTCGTCTCCGGAGCCCCGCAGCTCGGCGCAGGTGCAGTCGCCGGCACCGCGCTCGCCGCCGGCGGCATGGCGGTCGCGGCAAGCGCCGGAGCTGTCGGCGCGGCACAGCTCGGAGGGGCCGCTATCGGTTCCGGCGTCAAGGCAGCATCCACCATGTCGGGCGGCGCGCGTGTCGCCTTCGAACTCGGTGCAGCGACGTCCAGCGCATCGGGCATGGGAGCCGTTGGAGCTGGTCTTTCTGGCGTGGCGCAAGCGGGCGGTGGCGCCGTCATACAGGCGGGTCGCAGTGTCGTGTCACGCGTCGCGGGCACGGTCGACTCACGTGCTTCCGCTGGCGCCCGTGGCGCCTGGACGGCTACCGGCGGCAAGCCCGTGGGAGCGATGGGTGGGGCCGGAAGCGATGCGTCGTTCACCGGTGCCGGCGGTGCTCCCGCATGGGCCAATCGCGTGAGAAACGGACCGAGCGGCTCGCACGTCTCCCACGGTGCCACCACCGCAGCCCATGCTTTGCGCTCCGGCGATCATGGTGGCTCCGGCGCCAATCCATCTCTGCGACAAGAGGATTGAACGATGCGCTTCAAACGCGCCGATGTGCGCTATTCGCAAACGTCGGAACCCTCAACGCCCTATCAGGCCGCCGGCCAACTCTGGGACGAACGCCTCGGGTCCGCCCGCATTCAGGCCCGAAATTGGCGGCTCATGTCCTTCGGCTGTCTGACGCTTGCCGTAGGCATGGCCGGCGGTCTGCTGTGGCAGGCGGGCCGCTCCACCGTCACACCCTATGTGGTCGAAGTCGATCAGCTCGGCCAAGTAAAGGCCGTTGGCCCGGCCGTGGAGGCCTATCGGCCGACCGACGCCCAGATTGCCTACGCGCTCGCGCGTTTCATACAGAACGTGCGCGCACTGCCCACCGATCCCATCGTGGTGCGGCAGAACTGGCTCGAGGCTTACGACTTCACCACCGATCGCGGCAGCGCCGGGTTGAATGACTATGCGCGTGCCAACGATCCGTTCGGCAAGGTCGGCAAAATGTCGGTCGCCGTCGAGGTCACCAGCGTCGTGCGCGCATCGGACAGCTCCTTCCAGATCCGCTGGATCGAGCGGCGTTATGAGAACAATCAGCTTGCCGGCACGGATCGCTGGACCGGCATCCTCACCATCATCATGCAACCACCGCGCACCGAGGACCGGCTGCGTAAGAATCCTCTCGGCATTTTCGTCAACGGCATCAACTGGAGCCGTGAACTCGGCGCCAGCGGGTCGTGAAGGAGAAAAGGATCATGACCCGCATGCTGCCAATCCGCATTCTCCTCCTCTCGTCCGTCACGTTGCTGGCGGGTTGCGCCGGGAAAACACCGCCGCCGGAAATCTCCCTGGATGAACCCTACGAGGCGAGCCGGATCGTCGAGCCGGCTGGTCCCGTCGAAATAGTCGAGCTGCCGAAGCCGTTGCCGCTGCCCGGCCAGTTAAAGCCGATGCCGGTCAAAAGCGGAACAGTTGAACCTGCCGATCCAAAGCTGCGCGTGACGACGGCTAATGATGCCGCCCGCGTGCAGCCGACCCGCACCGGCTATGTCAATGCAACGCAGGTCTGGCCCTACATGGCCGGCGCGCTCTATCAGGTTTATGCGGCGCCTGAAAAAGTAACGGACATCGCCCTGCAGAGCGGCGAAGAGCTGATTTCCGTCTCGGCCGGCGACACCGTGCGATGGGTGATCGGCGATACGACCAGCGGTGGGGGCGGAAGCCAGCAGACCCACATCTTGGTGAAACCGACGCGGCCGGATCTGAAGACCAATCTGGTGGTCAACACCAACCGCCGGACCTACCTTCTCGAACTCACATCGACGCCCCAGACCTGGATGGCGTCGGTCTCATGGGACTATCCACACGACCGCCTCCTCGCGCTGCAGCGTCAGAACGATCGTGCGGGGACTGCCACGCCGGTCGCAAATGCCGTCGCACTCGAGCGTGTCCAGTTCCGCTATGAGATCACGGGCGACAATCCATCGTGGCGGCCGACCCGCGTCTTCGATGACGGTGAGAAGGTCTATATCCAGTTTCCCGCTGGTATCGCCCAGGGCGAGTTGCCGCCGCTGTTCGTTGTTGGCCCCACCGGGGAAAACCAGCTCGTCAACTACCGCGCAAAGCCACCATATTACATCGTCGATCGCTTGTTCGGTGCGGCCGAGCTTCGTCTCGGAGGCGAGAAGCAGCAGATCGTGCGTATCTCGCGCACCGACGGCAACCGGCGGGGGATTTTCGGGCTATGACCGTGCCGCCCAAATCCCCGCCGCCCGATCTCGCCATTCGCGCCAAGCCGCGTCCCGTGACCCGTCTCAATCGCTGGACCTTGATGGTGCTCGCCGGCGCCGTCTCTACCGCAGTGCTTGGCGCGATGATTTGGGCGTTGCAAAGCCGGAACAGATCAGCCCGGACCGGTGAGGAGCTCTACAACACCGATCGCGTCAACCCGGCGGAGGGGCTGCAAACGTTACCGCGCGACTATACGCAGGTTCAACCACCGAAGCTCGGTGCCCCCTTGCCCGGTGAGCTCGGTGGGCCAGTCGTGCGCACCGAACGGGAGGCGGGCATTCCGCCCATGCCCGAGCGGCCGAGTTTCAGGGCTGATCCGGAAGAGGATGCCAAACGCGCGGCGCGCCTTCGTGCCCAGCAGGAAGCGGAAGCCGCAGCGAAAGCAGCCGTGTTCTTTCAGACGACACGCCCGAAGCAGGAGGTATCGGCAACCGCGGTCGCCTCGCCGGAGCCAAACCGGCTCGATCTCACCGCAATACGCGCTACCGGTGCGGAAACTACCGTTGCTCCGCCCGTCGATGAAATGACCACGCAGAATATGCAGGATCGCAAGCAGGCGTTCGCAAGCCGCGAAGCCGACCAGAAGATTTACGGATCTGGAACTCTCCAAACGCCACGCTCGCCCTATCAAGTAATGGCCGGCACCATCATTCCGGCCGCCTTGGTGACGGGGATCAATTCCGATCTGCCGGGCCAGATCATCGGTACCGTCACCGAGAATGTCTACGACACGGCTACGGGCAGGCATCTCTTGATCCCCCAGGGCACCCGCCTGATGGGCCAGTACGATTCCGGCGTCGCCTTCGGCCAGAGCCGTGTGCTCCTGGTCTGGAATCGCCTCATCATGCCGGACGGCTCCTCCATCGTGCTGGATCGTCTCTCCGGCGTCGATACGGCCGGCTATTCGGGCCTTGAAGATGAGGTCGACAATCACTGGTTCCGCCTGATCGGAGGCGCGGTCCTCTCCTCGCTGCTCGGCATCGGCGCCGAGTTGGCAGCGCCTCAAAATCAGGGGACGAACGGCGATCAGGTCATCATCGCGACGCGCGACGGCGCCCAGGACACCATCAACGATGTCGGCCAGCAGATCACGCGGCGCAATCTCAATATCCAGCCGACCTTAAAGGTGCGGCCGGGCTTTCCGGTCCGCGTCATCGTCAATAAAGATCTCGTCTTGCGACCCTATCGCGCCACACCGATGACGGCTGACATCAGGAGGGATGATTGACCAAAAAACTTAGCCTCGGACCGGTGCCGAAAGCTGAAACCATCAAACTCACCATCACCATATCGGTGCAACTTCGAGCCGACCTCGATCGATATGCCGCTCTTCATTCCGAGCTTCATGGCACGGTTGTCGATGCTTTGACGTTGGCCCCGCTCATGCTCGAAACCTTTATTGCTCGTGACAAGGGATTCCGTGCCGCGCGGCCTAGCCTTGGAGGCTCTCTAAATAATCGTCCGGGCTCGCTCGATGAAACGAGATAGTGGCACGCTGAGTGTCCCCTCATGCACCATCAACCAAGTCTTCAGATCAGCGGGCGCATCGCTCAGGGGCCGGAGGGCAAGGCCATCCACCTCGACCGCCTCGAGTTGAGCAGCGGTCGCTATTCCGATGCCATAACCCGCAAGTACCAGCGTAACCAACACCGAAAGTGTCATGGTGCGACTAATAATATTAGGGGTCGAATTTGCAGTTCGAACAAGCTGTTCGATCTGGGATTGCTGGCTAAGACCCGTATCGGGTCGGCTTAGAACGAGAGGCTCCTTAACAATACCAGACAGTTTGATCCGCTTCTTTACAGCCAAAGGATGGCCGCTCGGCATCAAAGCGATCGGCGGATCTCGCCAAACTGCCTCGGACAAAATCCCCTTGCCGTATCCGCTCTCCGGCGTGAGCGCCGCATCAAGAAAGCCGCTTCGCAAGCCCTCTACGTTCTGCGCCATTGACGCTTCATGGACATGAATGACAACTTGCGGACTATCCCGCTTTACTTCTGAAATCAGTCGCGCGAGACGCGCAAAGGGTACGCCGTCGCAAATGCCGATGTGCAAATGGCTGATAGTGTCTCCTGTCGCTGCTGGAGTGCGAACGTCTATGCGTGCTTCGTCGGCGGATGCGAGGAGCGCACGCGCATGGACGAGAAGGCGTTCACCGGCCGGCGTTAGCTTCGTGGATCGCCGTGTGCGCTCGAATAATACTACGCCAAGGCGCCGTTCGAGAGTCCTGATCGATCGAGACAATGGCGATTGTTCGATGCCGGCGCGTTGCGCGCCACGTGTAAAATGGAGCTCTTCTGCAACCGCCACGAAATGCCGAAGATGACGAAGCTCCATTCCCGCTCCCGTTGATATCAAAAGAGTTAGGAATGCTCCCTCTGGACTGATATATGTTCGGCGTATTCGCAGCAATCGAAAGCTTAAATACTGAGATGTGGCAAGTATTTACCTGGTATCACTAATATAAACTATCGAATATCATCTCATCATGCTCCGAATTTTCGATAAAACTGCCTGCAACACATTCTGATGCATCGAAGTGCGTTACGAGCGGCGCGAAGAAAGAGTTTCGCGCCACTCAGAAATCTCATTTTTCGGCGCGCAGCTTCTCAACGGCCGCCTTGTAGGCGGCGTAGTGATCGCCTTCATCGGCGGCGATCTGACGGAAAAGATCAGCCACCTTCTTGTCACCGACCGCATCGGCCTGGTTGGCGAACTCGACGTACATCTTGGTGTTTTCGTAGTGTTCGCCGGCCATGCCGTCGAGCAAGTTGGCCTCGTCGCTGCTCACGAGGGCAAGAGCGTCTGCCTCGCGGGCGAAATGCTCGTTGGCCTCGACATTCGCGTTTTCGTCGAACAGCTTGGCTATCGCGGGGTGGCCGCTCTTGCGGGCATGCTCGGCATAGGCCTGATATTTCAGGTTGGCGAAGGCTTCGCCGTGCATGGCCGCTTCCAGGTTCTTCTTCGTCTGCGGATTGAGGGCGTCGGCGGCAAAGCCCGGGGCGGCGAGCGAGGCGCAAGCGAGAACGCCAGCGACAAGAAGGCTGCGAACGATGATCATGGATCGGTCTCTCGAAAGGATGCAGTCGCCCTAAGGAGCGACGGCCCTTCGATACGCGGACGGGCTGACGACGTCCTGACGTGGTCTATCCTTCGCGCGCATCGGGGGCGCCCCCTTTTCGGCATGCGCGCGCATCTTTGCCCGTCAGGCTTTGGTCAGCCGGGATCGTTAAGAGACGTGCCGGCGGGATGGCCTTGGTCCATCGCTTCCCGCAGCATGAGGAAAACCCGATGATCCGCAGACTTTTCGTCGCTGCCGTCGCCCTGAGCCTTGCCTCCTCCATGGCTCTCGCCAGCCCGACCTGCACCAAGGAGCCGCAGGACAAGTGGCTCAGCGAAGAGGTCATGAAGCAAAAGATCGGCCAGATGGGTTTCAAGGACATCAAGGTGTTCAAGAAGACCAGTTCTTGGTGCTACGAAATCTATGGATCCAATGCCGATGGACGCAAGGCAGAAGTCTACTTCAATCCCGTGACCGGCGAGATCGTCGAGAACAACGTGGACTGAACCATGGCCATGCTGCCCCCTCGATCCGAAGCATCAGCGCGCGCCGCCGCGCACGTCCGCTATACCGTTCCGGTGTGGGATCCGCTGGTGCGGATCTTCCACTGGACGGTGGTGCTCGGCGTCGTGCTCAACAGCTTCGTGCTGGAGGACGGCAAAGCGCTCCACCGCTACGTAGGCTACACCGTCGCCGCCCTGCTCGCCGTTCGCGTGGTGTGGGGCTTCGTCGGCACCGTTCACGCACGGTTCCGCGATTTCGTGCCGTCCCCGCGGACCTTCGCGGACCATCTGCGCGCGGTGCTCGACCGGCGTGACCGACGCTATGTCGGCCACAATCCCGCCGGGGCGGTGATGATGCTCCTCCTCATGGGTCTGCTCGCCGCCACCTGCCTAACCGGCTGGATGCAGACCCTCGATGCCTTCTGGGGCAAGGAGTGGGTGGAGGAGGCCCATGAGATCGCCGCCAACCTCATTCTCGCCATGGCGGCGGTGCACGTGCTCGCCGCCATTGCAGAAAGCTTGGCACACCGGGAAAATCTGGTGCTCGCCATGATCACGGGGCGCAAGCGCCGCGCCCGCGGAACGGATGTCGACCATGCGGGTTCTGCTCGCGGAGGATAACCCCCGGCTCGCGATCCTGATCGCAGAAGGCCTGGAGGCCGAGGGCTTCGTGCTCGACCGCTTCGCCTCCTTGAGCGTCGCCTGGGAAAGCATGGCCGTGACGCCTTACGACCTCCTGCTCATCGACCTCGGCATGCCCGACGGCGACGGTGTGGATTTCATCCGCGCCGTCCGGCGGACGGGGAGCGGCGCTCCCATCCTGGTGATCACTGCCCGCAACGGTCTCGGCGACCGGGTGGGCGGCCTTGATTCGGGAGCCGACGACTATCTGGTGAAGCCGTTCGACATGGCGGAGCTGGCGGCCCGCTGCCGTGCTTTGCTGCGCCGCCCCGGGGGGTGCCTCGGCATCGTCCTGAGCCTGGGAAACCTCGATTTCGATACCGTGGCGCGGGAGGTGCGCGTCGGCGGCCGCGTGATCCATGTGCCGCCGCGGGAGCGGGACCTGCTGGAACGCCTGATGCGGCGGGCCGGGCATGTGGTGAGCAAGACCAGCCTCGAAGAGGCCATGTACGCCCTGTCGTCCGAGGTTACGCCCAATGCTCTGGAGGCGGCGGCCTCGCGTCTGCGCCGGCGCCTTGGCGCCGCCGGAGCGGACGTGATCCTGCACACCGCCCACGGCGTCGGCTACATGCTGGTGCCGGCCCCGCATCCGACCGATGCCGGCGCGGAACGGGAAGCCCCATGACTGCGAGCCGCCCGCCCGTCGTGCCGCGCAGCCTCTTCTTTCGCCTCTCGGTGCGCCTCGCTCTGGTGGGGCTCGTCTTCCTGGTGGTCGAGCTGCTCGTCGTCGTGCGGATGTATGTCAACAATCCCAACGAGCTCGACCACCTCCTCGTGACCGCGGAGGCGGACCGGATCGCCCAGGAGATCCCGCAGATGAGGGGGGCCGCCGGCAACCCGGTTTCGGAAGACCTGCAATATCCGCTCGCCTCCGGCACACGGCGGGCTTTCCTGATCCACGAGCGCGGCGGCGCGGTGGTGGCGCGGTTCGACGACGCCAGCCTGAAGATCGCCGACGAGCCGCCCCTGTCGTTCCTGGTCATCCGGACTCAGCGCGAGAGCTGGGACAGCCGCTTCCTGCTTACCGGCACCCGCCGCGTCGAGGTCGGGCGGCATCCCTATTGGATCACGGTGGCCATCGCCGGCGAGGGCTTCCGACCGTTCGTGCCGGTCATCTTCAACGAGATCCGCTTCCACGTGATCTTGCCGCTCATCCTGCTCTCGCTCATGTTCCTCCTGTTCAATTTCAGCGTGGTGCGCACCACGCTGAAGCCGCTCGAGACCACCATCGCCGCCATCGACCGGATTGATCCGGCTCAGGTGTCCACGCGGATCGCGGCGGAGCCCTCCCTGCGGGAGGTGCAGGCGCTGGTGACGGCGGTCAACGCCATGCTGGCGCGCATCGAGCGCTCCGTGTGCGCCCTGAGGGATTTCGCGGGGGATGCGGCCCATGAGCTGCGCACCCCGCTCGCCATCATGATGCTGAGCATCGGCAAGCTGCCGGACAGCGTCGAGAAGGCAAAGCTCGTGGCCGACGCGCAGCGCATGAAACGCCTTGTAGACCAGATGCTCGACATGTCGCACGCGACCGCATTGGAACTCGCGCCGGATGCCCAGGCCGATCTCGGCGCCATCGCCCGCGAGGTGGTGGCCGAGCTGACGCCGCTCGCGGTCATGCGCGGTCGAACCATCGCCTTTCGGGACGCGGGAGCGGCGCGCGTGCACGGCCACGGCGACGCCATCGGCCGGGCGTTGCGGAACCTTGTGGAAAATGCTTTGGCCCACACGCCGGCGGGCACCGCCGTCGAGGTGACTACGGGCCCTGGGGGCCAGTGCGCAGTGCGCGACCATGGCCCCGGCATCCCCCCGGAGCGGCGCGGCGACGTGCTGGAACGCTTTCGGCGCCTGGACAAAAGGGCTTCGGACGGGGCGGGGCTGGGCCTCGCGATCGTCTCCACCACCATGGAGCTGCACAACGGCGATGTCCGGATTGAGGACGCACCCGGCGGCGGGGCGCTCATGCGTCTTATCTTCCCGCGCGGGTGAGCCTCAACGCATTGGCGAAGAGCTCCCCGAGTTCGGCCCATCGTCAGGCTTTTGTCAGAGCGCTCATGCTATCGAGCTGTCGATGAGCCGTTGTTCTGATGAAAGCTGATATCCAGTCAGGAGATTGATCGTGAAATTCTCCCGAAGCCTCCTCGTTGCCAGCACGATTGCCGGCCTCACACTCCCCGCTATATCCGCCGTTGCCGCTACATCTGAGACAGAAACTGTTATCAACGGGCTGGATTACGGCCCACTCGCCAAGTTCGTCGGGACCTGGAAGACTCAGGACGACGAAGGATTGGACGTGGCTCCCGGCCGGGAAGGTTCCGAAGTGGGTAAAGGAGGCGGTGCTGCTTCGCCTTATTACGAGACCATAAGATTCACGCCAGCCGGTGATGCCACAAACGCGAGCAGCCAGCATCTGACGGCAATTTTTTATCACCAGATGGTTTTCCGCAAGAGCGACAAGAAACAGTTTCACGACCAAGTCGGATATCTCATTTACGACAAGGCGAATCAGACAATATATAATTCGTTTTGCATCCCCAGGGCTGTGTGCGTTGTGGCAACGGGAAAACCGGATGCCACGCTTACCCTGACGGCCCAGAACGTGGGCATCGGCCAATCGGACTATATGGCAGCAAACGACAAGACGGAAAAATTCACTGTCACTTATGAGGTGTCTGGAAATACCATGCAATACACGCAGGAAACGATTCTGCATGTGTATGGTAAGCCATTCACCCATACCGATATCAGCACGCTCACGCGGGTCAAAGAGTAAGAGACGGACGGTCTCATACGACCTTTCCTGATATCAGCCTGCCGCCCGAATTTGGCGTACCGGCACTGTCTGCCGAAGGACTTGAGAGATTGCGGAGTCGCTTAGTCGAGCGCAGCCGCGAAATTCGTGCAGCCGATCGCGGCGCCCTGCGACTCGATGTCGTTGCCGCAGGGCGCTCGCGCGGATCGGACACCGGAAGATCGCGGAGCAGGTCTTCTCAATCGCTTCCACCGCCTGGACCGAAGCCGGCCCGACGGTGCCGGGCCGAGGCTCGCCATCGTTTCCACCATCATGACGCTGCACGGCGGAGCCGTGCGCGTCGAGGACGCCCCCGGCCGCGGTATGCGCATCCGCCTCGTTTTTCCGAAGACGGATCGGTGACACGAGCCTGAACGCATCCATTGCGAGTGTGCCGAGGCCCCTCACCGCATGTCGAAGAGTTCCTGGTGGAAGCGCTTATCCACCGGGAAGCCCTCGGTGGCGAAATCGGCCCGCAGCGCCGCCCCGAAGCCGGCCGGGCCGCAGAACCAGATGCTGGCCTCCCGCCAGTCCGGCACCGCCTCGCGGATGCGGGCGCCGGTCAGCCGGCCATCGCGCGCGTCGATCAGCAGATGCAATTGTACCTGGGCAGCTCTGGCATCCTCGGCGAGCTTTGCAAGCGCCACCTCGTCCACATCGCTGGTGGTGTGGAACAGATCGGCGACCTGGCCCTGCGGCCAGTCGGGCGCCTCGCCGCGCAAGGCCATGTGCTTCATGCGGGCGATGAACGGCGTGATACCGATGCCGCCACCGATCCAGATCTGGCTGCGGCAATCGTCGTCGAAGGTGAAGCAGCCATATGGCCCCTCCACCCGCACCTCCTGGCCCACCTTGAGCCGCTCCTTCAGCCCCCTGGTGTGGTCGCCCAGTTCCTTGGTCACGAAGGTGATCCGCGGATGGTCCGGGTGCCAGCCCGAGGCGATGGTGTAGGGATGCGCGCCTTCGGAGGCATCCGACTTGGCGAAGGCGAATTGTCCGGGACGGTGGCCCGGCCAGCCGGCGGGCACGTCGATGACGGTCTCGAGCGCCTTCACGCCCGGATAATAGGTGAGTTCGGCGATGCGTCCCTTCACCTGCCGCGCTGCGCCGACGCGGCGCAGCAGCACCACCCCGGCCGAGAAGGTGCCGCCGGCCAGCAGCACCGCCATCGCGGCGCCGAGCGGCGTCATCCAGTCGGCGAAGGTCAGGAGCACCACCGAGTGGAACATCAGCACCAGATAAGCGAGCGCCAGCAGGCGATGGGTCTTATAGAACCAGCGGTAGGGAAAGGCCCGGACCAGCGCCAGCGCGATCAGCGCCACAACTGCATAGAAAGCCCATTCGCCCACTCCCTCGGCGGTGCCGCGCAGGCTTGAGAAAGCGGCCTCCACCTGGTTTTCGATGGGCGGGCGGTCCCCACGGGCGGGCCGCTCCAGAAAGCCCCAGCCCACGGCCCACTTCGGCCCCTGCGTCCACAGCCAGTGGATGATGGCGACGATGAGCGCGGTGATGCCGAGCCATTTGTGGAGCCGGTACATCTTGTCGAGGCCGCCCATCCAACGCTCGGGCCAACGCGGACGCAGCGCCAGCATCATCGCCACACTCATGAGCGCGATGGCGAGCACGCCCGTGTACTGCACGGCGGCCGCCCGTATCGCGAAGAACCCGGCTGACTGGAACACCCCGGGCTCAGCCGCGACCCACAGCAGCGATACGAGGGCGAGGATGCCAACAAGGACCTGCTTGATGTGTCTCATGTCTCCCGTTCCCTTTCACACCCCGACGGTTCTGCATTGATCCCGAGCGGGCACCTCCACCGGGAAGAACACCCGGAAACGGCAGCGGCCGCATTGAGAGGACGCAAGGGAATGGACCCGGGGGCCAGGATTGCGCCGCCAGTCCATGCGGCATGGTTGGTCACGGCCATGTCGCCACCACCTCTCCGTCGCTCCCGACGAACAGCGCGGCGAGGCCGAGCCGGCGGGCGAGGGCCGGGCCGTCCTGCGCACCGCGCACCAACAGCGCCGTCGCCCAGGCATCGGCGGCCATGCAGGTGTCGCTGAGCACGGTGACGGCGGCGAGGTCGTTCTCCAATGGCGCGCCGCGAGAGGGGTCCATGGTGTGGGAGAGCCTCCTGCCCGCCACCTCCACCTGATGGCGATAGCTGCCAGAGGTTGCGACGGCGGCACCGGACAACTCCAGCACCCCGAGGACTTCCCGCACGCCGGGGACTGGCGCCTCGTGGGCGACGACCCAGGGGCGGCCATCCGGCTTCGTGCCCGCCGCGCGCATCTCCCCGTCGATGCCCACGAGCCAGGCGGAAAAGCCCGCCTCCGTCATCTCCCGCGCCAGGTCGTCCACGCCGAAGCCCTTGGCGATGCCGGACAGATCGAGCCGCAGCGGCGCCAGGCGGCGCGCGCGGCAGCCTGCCGGATCGAGCTGCAGGGTCTTTGGCGGCTCGAAGGAGGGACGCCCCGCAAGCGCAGCGATGCGTCCGCCGTCGGGCACGCGCGTGCCGCACCCGAAGCCCCAGGCCTGGACCAGATCGCCCACGCCGATGTCGAACGCGCCCCCCGACAGGCGGCCGATCTCGAGGGCCGCAGCGAGCACGCCCATCAGTTCGCAGGGAATGGCCACCCAGGTGCCGAGGGGGGCGGCGTTGAGCTGCTCCAGGTCGGAATCCGGCCGCCAGGTGGACATCTGGCGCTCGACACGGTCGAGGGTGCCCTGAAGGCGGCGGGTGAGCGCCCCCTCGTCCACGCCGCCTACGGCGAAAAACACCGCCGACCAGCGCGCGCCCATGGCGGGGCCGCTGAGGGCGTGGCGGCGGGGCTCCAGCGCGCCTTGAGCTGAATCAGTAGACATCTTCGACATAGCGTCCAGACGACTTGAGGGTGGGAAGGTCGAGGCCGAGTGGCCGCACGATCGGATCGAGTGCCCAGGTCACGGCCTGGGCCATGTCACGGCCGCCGCACACCAGGATTTGCGCGCCCTGCCGGATCAGCTCGCGCAGGCGAGGCGCGTCGGCGGCGATGCGATCCTGCACATAGGCGCCGCCATCCGGACCGCGTGAGAAGGCGGTCTGGAGCGAGGTCAGGCGTTTCTCGGCGAGATGCTGGGCCAGTTCGTGCTCGTAGAGAAAATCCGACGACGGGCTGCGGCCGCCCCAGTAGAGGTGGACCGGGCGACCGGCCGCATTGGCGCGCACCAGGCCGGCGAGTGGACCGATGCCGGCGCCGGCGCCGATCAGGATGAGCGGCGCCCGTCCCGCGGCCGGCCGGAAGGTCGGGTTGGCGCGGATGAAAGCCTCCACGCGATCGCCGGGAGCGAGAGCGTGCAGGAAGGTCGAGCAGAGCCCGCCTGCGCGCAGGCGGACGCAGATCTCCAGCATCCCGTCGCACGACGACGACGCCAGCGAATAGAAGCGCGGCATCGGATGGCCCGGCGGCAGGATGCCGACGAGGTCGCCGGGCTCGAACGACGGCAGGCGTCCGGCCTTGCCGTCCGTTCCTGGCCTCCGGAAGCGCAGGATCGCCACCGGCGCGCCGACGGCCACGCCATAGTCCTCGCGTTCGACGAGTTCGAGCGCGACCGTCTTCGGCGGCTCGGCGACGTGCTCTAGCTTGAGGTCGTGACCAAGCACGGTACCGAGGTCGCGGCCCCATTGGGCGAACTCCTGCGCAGAACGCCGATCGATGCGCTTCATCGGCAGGAGCTGCGGCCAGCCGTTCGCCGTGAGCGCAGCCAACATCTCCTCGGCGTAGCCGCAGAAATGCGGAAAGCAGCGGTCGCCGAAGCCGAGCACCGCCACCGGCACGCGGCGTTCCTGCCGCGCGAGCCGGGACAGGAACGCCGTCGCCGAGGCGGGCGCCGCTCCGTCGCCATGGGTCGCGGCCAAGAGCAGCAGGCGTTCGGTGACGGCGGAAAACGGCTGAAGATCGTTCATGGCCGCGGTGTGGACATGGTGGCCGGCGCGGGTCAGCGCGTCGTGCAGCGTCGCGGCGAAGCCCCAGGTGGAATTGCCTTCGCTGCCCACCAGGAGGACGGTGTCGGCAGCACGGGCGGGCGCGTTCATCGCGATGCGCGGCCGGGCGGCGCGGCGGCGCCACCACATTGCGATGCCGGTCGCGCCGAGCACCGGAACCGCCGCCGCCGAAAGGCCGAGCACGAGCCCGAGCACCCAGGCGCCCTGGCCGGTGTGGAGGGTACGGATCATGCCGTTCAGGCGGTCGAGCGTCGTCGCCGGGGTGAAGGACAGCTCCGCGCCCGTCGCCGCATCGATCTGCGCCTCGCCCCGGCTTGTCCGCAGGCCGTAGGTGTCGGTCGGATCGTCGGGTGCCGGGAAGGTCAGCTCGAGCAGGCTCGCCACATCGGTCGCCCTGAGCGCCGCCAGCGTGCCGGCCGGAGCAGGCGCGCCGCCGCTCGCCGACACCATGGGCGCGGCGGCTTCGTGTTCGGGGATGAGGCCGAAGCTGCTCGCCGACATCCACGCGCCCGTGAGGGATGAGAGGACGAGGCCGGCGGCAGCGAAACGGCCGAGCTCGCCGTGCCAGCGCTGGGCCGGTGTGCCTCGGATGGACTGCAGCAGCGCGCCCGCTCCGCCGAGGCGGCGGGCGAGGAGGAGGGTGCCGGAGACGGTGAGCACGAGCATGGCGAGCGCGCCGGCGCCGGTGGCGGCCCGCCCCGCATCTCCGGTCAGAAACGCGCGATGCAGATTCGTGATGACGCGTGTCGTTTCTGAGACATGGTAGGGACCAAGCCCGGCCCCGGTCGCCGGATCGACCCGCTCCACGCCGCGCGTTTCGCCGTCGGTGAAGGCGACCGTGACGGCGCCGTCCGGCCGCACGCGGATCGAATCGATGCCCTGGTGACGCGCCGCCACCGCCTCGGCGAGGGCGGCGACGCTGGTGCCGACCGGAATCGCCGGTGATGCGAGACGGTCGAGCGCCGGCTGCACGGAAAGCGCCACGCCGGTGAGGGCCATGACGGTAAGGCCGAGCGCGAGCACGACGCCCGGCAGCGCATGAATGCGACGAAGCATGGATCAGGTCCGATCGCTTCAGAAGGTGACCGTGAAGGATTTGACGTAGCCCTTGCCCGGCGCCGGCTTGCCGGAGGCCGCGGTATCGAGGGGCACGACCACCTCGGAGGGATTGTCCATGCCGTCCTCCACGGCGGTGTCGACATGGACCTTGTATCCGGCGTCGATCATGGCATCGGCGAGGTCGAGGCTGATCTTCAGCGTCCTGCCCGAGCCGATGCTGGCGCCGGTGATGCCGTCGATCTCGGTCGGTCGCCCGCCGGAGACGCGCTGCCAGTCGCTGAGGTGGCGATAGTACTTCGCCTTGCCGCCGGCCATCCACAAGGTGCCCTTGTAGACGCCGGCGGCATCGGTGACGTAGAGCACCACATAGGCGCCGTTGCCGCCATAGGCCTTGAGGGTGGTCTCGAAGGTGACTTGGCGGGCCTCGGCGACCACCGGGGCGATCAAGGCGGTGGTGGCGGCCACGGCGGAGAGGACGAATTTCATCGGTCTGTTCCTCAATGGAGAGAAGGTCGGGCGCCGCGAGGTGCTCATTGCACCTCGACCTTGGGACGGGCTTTGCCGTTGAAGAGGCCGTTGTCGGGCGCCGGCGCATTGGGATCGGCCGGGCCGGCCTGCGGGATTGCGCCGCGGCGGCCACCCTCGTCGTCTTCGCCTTCGTCCTCATCGTCATCGTGGTGGCGGCGTCCGCGATGCTCGCCGTCACGACGCCGCTCATAGGACTCTTCGGCGAAGCGGATCGGGCGCCCCTCGATGGCGGATGACGTCACGCCATCGAGCCGTTCGTGATGGCTTGAGGTCAGGTGATCAGCCTCTGCCGCCGCCAGTGCGACGCCGATACCCGTGGTGGAAAGCAGGAGCGCCGCTCCGATCAGGGTGCGCGTCTTCATTGGCCATCTCCCGGTTGGTGTTGACCGGAAGCACCCTCGCTTTCGCACCTGACGGCCACCTGAAGCCGATGCGGATCTCCGTTCAGCTTCCCGTCAGGCTTGAGGCACGGCCGCGAAGCGCACCCTGGCACGGAAGCCGTCGGCTTCGCCCGGGATCGGCGAGGCGAGGTCGAGGGTCAGGCCAGCGCCGCGGCAGATGGCGGCGACGATGGCAAGGCCGAGGCCGGAGCCCTCCGCCCCCGTCGGGCCGCGCTCGAACGGGCGGATCAGGCGCGCCAGCCGGTCGGCCGGCACCACGGGGCCGCCATTGGAGACCTCGAACAGGCCGTCGGCCAGCCGCAGCCGCACGGGCGTGCCGGGCGTGCCGTGCTTCAACGCATTCTCGATGAGATTGCGGGCGAGGATGGCGAAGGCGTCCGGATCGAGGTCGCAGACAAGGCCGCTGTCCGGCGGGATTTCGACCATCAGGTCCTCGCCCCGGTCAGTCAGCCGGTCGATGTCCGCGATCACGTGGCGCAGCACCGGCGCGAGGGGCGTCGGGGTTTCGGCGAGGAGGCCGCCGCCCTCGGCCTTGGCCAGCTGCAGCAGCTTCTCGGACAAGCGCGAGAGACGCTTCAGGGCGACCGCCACTGAACGGGCCCGTTCCCGGGGCGCGCCGCCCGGCAGTTCAGCGACGAGGCGCTGGGTCTGCGCCAGTGCGGCGGCGATGGGCGTCCGGAGCTCATGGGCGCTGTTGGCGGTGAAGCCGCGCTCGGCTTCGAGCGCACCGCGCAGGCGTTCCAGCAGGGCGTTGACCGATGTCGCGACGGGTGCGATCTCCTCCGGCAGCCCCACCGCTGCGACCGGCGCGAGATTGCCGCGGCCCCGTTCCTCGATCGCCGAGCGAAAGGTGATGACGGGCCTCAAGGACAGGCGGACGGAAAGCCACACCCCGACGAGCGCGATGGGCACCAGGGCGACAAGGGGCCAGATCAGGGCGACCACCGCGCGTCGGACCGCCGCGCGGCGATGGCCGAGGTCCTCGGCGGTGGTCACCAGGATTGTGCCCCTGACGGCCGCCTCGGTGTAGGTGCGCAGCCGCTCCGTGCTGTGGAAGCCCGGCGGGAGGCCGCGGGGGATCTGCATCAGGTCGGCGTCGCTCGACTGGAGCAGCTCGCGGCCGTCCGCGTCGCGGACCACGTAGGTGATGTATTCCCGGTGGGGGCCGATAGGTGCCATGTGCTGGGTCGCGCTGCCTCCGTCCCGCGAGAGCAGTTCGGCATAGGCCAGCGGCAGCACCCGCTGCGCCACCTCCTGCAGGGCACTGTCGAATACCTCGCCGATCTCGCGGCGCAGCACCAGCCCGGCCACGGTGGCGGCGGCGAGCCACAGGGCGGTGACCGCCAGCGCCAGCCACAATCCCAAGCGCAGGCGCAGGCTCCACCCGCTACCGCGGCGGCCGTCGCCCACCGCCTCGTTCATGCGCCCGCCTCAGGCGGGCCGAGGCGATAGCCCATGCCGCGCACCGTCTCGATCACCTCCGCCCCGAGCTTCTTGCGCAGGCGGGCGATGTAGACCTCGATGGTGTTGCTCTCCACCTCGGCGTCGAAGGAATAGAGCCGCTCCTCGAGCTGCGGCTTCGACATGAGCTGGTGGGGCCGTTGCACGAACGCCTCGAACAGCGACCATTCGCGGCCGGTCAGCGCCACAGGCCGTCCCGCTCGCCGCACCGAGCGGGCCGCAAGATCCACCTCAATGTCGCCGAGGGACACCAGAGGATTGGGATTGCCGGCATAGCGCCGCCCCACCGCCCGGATCCGCGCGCTGAGCTCGAACAGGTCGAACGGCTTGACCAGGTAATCGTCGGCGCCGGCATCGAGCGCCGCGATGCGGTCCGAGATCTGGTCCCGCGCCGTCAGTACGATGATGGGCGTGACGTCGCCCGCCACCCTCAGACGCTTCAGGAAATCGAGCCCGCGCCCGTCCGGCAACATCAGGTCGAGCAGGACCAGATCGAAGGCTGCGGCATGGATCGCCTCGGTGGCGTCGTCGAGACGGGTCACCCAGTCGGGTGTATGCCCGTCGGCGACGATCTGGTCGCGCACGGCCATCCCAAGGACAGGGTCGTCTTCCACCAGAAGGATCCGCATGTGTCGCCTCGGCGTGTTCCGTGCCAATTTAGCGCGCGAGACGAGCCGATGGGGCCCGATAATTTGCATGAGCGTTCAGGTGGGCGTCAGTTGGGCGTGCTTTCTATTTCGCGGGCTGCACACGTCGGAGGATCTTTGGTGAGACGCACGCGGGTTGCCGCGATTTTGGTCTTCGCCGCGTGCCTCGGCGCGGGACCGGCGGCGGCCGATAGGGCTTGCAACGTGCCGCTGGCCGACTGGCAGCCACGCGACGCGCTCCAGAAGAAGCTGGAGGGCGAGGGGTGGACCGTGCTCTCGATCCGCTCCGACGACGGCTGCTACAAGGTCAGGGCGACCAACGTGCGCGGCGACAGCCTGAAGGCGAAGTACGACCCCGCCAGCCTGGAACAGATCCGGCGGAAGCACGGCGATGAAGACGACGACTGATGCGACGGCGACGATGTGCGAGGGTCCGGATTGCGCCGGCAATCCTGATGCAAATGCTATCGGGGTGACGTGTCCCATCAGCTCGCGCGGCGAGAAATCCGGCACCAGCATGATCCGGCGTTTCCTTTCCTATGCAACGCAGTCCGGCATTCCGCGCCGCTCCTTCCTGGTGGCGGTGGTCGTCGGCACCATCCTCAATCTCATCAACCAGGGCGATGCCGCCGTGGGCGGCGGCTCGGTCAACTGGACCAAGATAGGCTTGACGTTCCTGGTCCCCTATTGCGTCGCCACCTACGGCGCCGTCTCGTATCGGCTGCGCCAAGAGCGCGAGACCAGGCCGTCGCCGTCAGTTTCTTCCGAACAGCCTTGAGCCGCCGCTCCAAGCCTCCGCATGCATGAAGATGCAGTGTGCCGGCGGGGCCGACGGACTGTGCGCACAATCCTGCGACACCTCATCGCCGAAAAGCCGCTTGATGGCCGATTCTAAACGGGCTGCGTCAGTCTTCCGTCAGCTTCGTTTGCCAGATTGCAGCCGCGATTGGCCGAGTGGCACGACCTCCGTCGAAGGTTCCAATACGTCAAGCCTCATCCATCGGATGGGCTTTCTCGATAACCGTCAAAAAGGACCCTTATCAATGCCGACCACTCCGCATATCGAAAAACATTTTAGCGGCTCGGAGATCGTCCGCGACGTCGTCATCGGCATGTCGGACGGCCTGACGGTTCCTTTTGCCCTGGCCGCTGGTTTGTCTGCCGCCGTCAGTGACACCGGAGTGATCGTGACTGCGGGCCTTGCCGAGATCGCCGCCGGCGCCATCGCGATGGGGCTTGGCGGTTATCTCGCCGCGCATACGGACATTGAGCATTTCAAGTCGGAGGAAGCGCGTGAAACTTGGGAAATCGAGCATAAGCGCGATTTCGAGGTAAACGAGGTGAGGCAGATATTTGAAACCTACGGCCTTGAGGGCGCCGCTCTGACGAACGTGGTTGACGCGATCAGCGCCAATCCCCGGCGCTGGACGGATTTCATGATGCGCTTCGAGCTCGGCCTTGAACAGCCGGATCCGAAACGCGCTCCGCTGAGCGCTGCGACCATCGCGATCGCTTATCTCGTTGGCGGGTTCATCCCGCTTGCGCCTTATATCGCCGTATCGAACATCCCTGATGCCTTGAAGATGTCCGTGCTCACTACGGGGATCGCGCTGGCGATTTTCGGTGCAATCAAAGGCCGCTTCACGGGGGTAAACCCCTTCAGGTCCGCCGTGCAGACTTTGTTGGTTGGCGGTCTCGCGGCAGGTGCAGCCTATTGGCTGGCGCATCTTCTCGGCTGATAGGGAAGAAATGTTGGCGGGAAAACGCGCCGCGCTTGTCAACTCGGAGCTGGGTCTCGCCTGTCGTGCGCCTGTTGATTTCCGTGCTGGCCACCCACCTGCGTCCTCGAATGGATTGGGTCTGGGCCGGACACTTCACGAGGTCCCCCACTCCCGAGTGGGGCTTCGTCATGCCCATGGTCGCCACCGCGCTCTGAAAAGACGCGCCTTTCGGATGTCGCGTTTTGATTTCTGGTATGGGTGTGAGCCGACGTCGGCAGCGCAGTTGAATTCAGGCCAAATCGCTGTAGCCGTCCACGGTGGGGGACGGGGTGCCGAAGGATTCCGATTCATGAAAGGCGTATCGGGAGGACAAAGGACTGACTCGGCGACGCGGGTGATTGCCGCGTCGCCGCAGTCCCTCTACCGAGCATTCCTAGACCCGGAGGCATGGGTGAAGTGGCTCCCGCCCGAGGGAATGACGGGACACATCTACAAATTCGAACCGCGCCAGGGCGGAGCCTACGGGATGGCGCTGACCTATGCCAAAGGAGATCGATCTACCCACGGTAAGACCTCGGAAGACACTGATGTCGTCGAAGGGTGTTTCCTGGAGTTGGCTCCGGACGAGCAGATCGTCCATCTTGTCAGGCTCCAATCAAACGATCCGGCCTTCGCGGGCGAGATGAAGATGAAGTGGAGCCTTTCGCCCGTTCCCGGAGGAGCCAGGGTGACTATCACCTGCGAAAATGTTCCGGAAGGGGTACAGCAGGAAGACCACAACGCCGGGCTGCAATCTACGCTCAAGAATCTCTCGATCTTGGTCGAATGAACATTCTCGGCTGTGGCCAAATGTGGGCAATGTCTGGAATGTTAGGCCCGCTCTCGGGTCGCAAATTCGGGAAACGGGACATTCCCTTGGCAGAAACACTTGACGACACCGTCCGAGGGACCGGCATCGTCATCCGATGTTGCGTCAGCGGATGACAGGTCGGGCCCACGGCGCCAAGCTGTTAGCCCCGTTCAAGTCCCCACATCGATCGAGGGTCACCGGGCTCCCGGCCTCGACATAGGCCCAGAATGGTCCGGCAGACGAAGGGGAGTGGTTTACATACGGTACCCCCCTATATTATAAATCCGTGATGGCCCATACGATCAAGCACAAGACCAAGCTTCTCGCCCGCATTCGCCGGATCAAGGGGCAGGCCGAAGCCGTGGAGCGCGCGCTGGAGGCCGAGCTCGGCTGCACCGACGTGCTCATGCTGGTCGCCTCCATGCGCGGCGCCATCAACGGACTGACGGCGGAGCTGATGGAGGATCACATCCGCCATCACGTGGTGAACCCGGACGCCGAGCCGGACCCCGAGCGTGCCAAAGGCGCCGCCGACCTGATCGAGGTTGTCCGCACCTATCTCAAGTGACCCGAGAGCAACATGACCGCGTTTACAGACCTGCTCCAGCAGGGGGCCGCGCACGCCTGGCTGTTCATCCCCTCGGCCGTGCTGCTCGGTGCGCTGCACGGGCTCGAGCCGGGTCATTCCAAGACGATGATGGCCGCCTTCATCATCGCCATCCGCGGCACGCTCACCCAGGCCGTCCTGCTGGGCCTCGCCGCAACGGCGTCGCACACGGCGGTGGTCTGGCTCATTGCTCTCGGCGGCCTGTATTTCGGGCAGCAATGGGGTGCTGAGGCGAGCGAAACTTATTTTCAGCTGGCTTCGGCCGTGGCCATCATCGCCATCGCCACCTGGATGGCCTGGCGGACGTGGCACGAGCAAAGCGACGCGCATCACCACCACCATGAGGACGAGACCCGTCTCGTCCCGACCGCGGAGGGGGAACTGGCGCTCGGCATCTTCGAGGACGGCGTGCCGCCGCGCTGGCGCATCTCCAGCCTTGCCGGGCGTGCGCTTCCCGACGCAGGACGCGTCGTTCTCGAAACGCTGAGGCCCGGGGGCGGCCGTCAGGTCTTCCCGTTCGTGAACCGGGGCGCATTCCTCGAAAGCGCGCAAGACATTCCCGAGCCCCATGCCTTTTCAGCGGAGCTGCGACTGCGCCTCGCCGATGGAGGGGAGGAGGTCCATGCCCTTGCCTTCGAGGAGCATGACCACGCCCACATGACTCTCGGCGACGAGGACGACGCCCACGCACGCGCCCACGCCGCCGATATCCGCAGTCGCTTTGCCGGCCGCCCGGTGACGACCTGGCAGATCGTGGTCTTCGGACTGACGGGCGGGCTGATCCCGTGCCCGGCGGCGATCACCGTTCTGTTGATCTGCATGCAGCTGAAGGCGTTCAGCCTCGGCTTCGTGCTGGTGCTGTGCTTCAGCATCGGCCTGGCGCTCACGCTGGTGTCCGCCGGCGTGCTCGCCGCGCTCAGCGTCCGGCACGTCTCGCAACGCTGGTCGGGCTTCAGCGCGCTCGCCCGGCGCGCGCCCTATGCCTCCGCCGCGCTGATCCTGATGGTCGGTCTTTATACCGGCTGGCTCGGCTGGCATGGTCTTTCGCGGGACCACGCCCCATCGGCGGCCATCGGCGAGCAGGCTCCGAGCCGCCGGGCTTGACCGGGCATCGGCGTATCGCGAAGCACGCGGGCTGGGATAAAAGGGCCTGTCCGTGGAGCCGCGGTTCCGCCCCGCGGAGTGCCTCTCAGGAGTCCGTCACCCCGTGTCCCCCGAAGGCCATATCCTGATCGTCGACGACGATGCCGAGATCCGGCGCCTCGCCGGCAAGTTCCTGCGCGAGCACGGGCACAAGGTCACCGCGGCCCAGGATGCCCGCGAGATGCGGGAGGCGATGAAGGCCGGGCCGGTGGATCTCGTCATCCTCGACATCATGCTGCCGGGCGTGAGCGGGCTGGACCTGTGCCGGGACATCCGCCGCACCTCGGACGTGCCCATCATCATGCTCACCGCGCGCGGCAGCGACGTGGACCGGATCGTGGGCCTGGAACTCGGCGCGGACGACTATCTGGCGAAGCCGTTCAATCCGCGCGAGCTGCTCGCCCGCATCCACGCGGTGCTGCGACGCATGCGGCCTCCGGGCGGCGCCACGGCTTCCGGGGGCACCCTGCTCGCCTTTTCCGGCTGGATGCTCGACACCCGCCGGCGCGAGCTGACCAATCCCGAAACCGTGGTGGTGGACCTCTCCACCGGGGAATATGACCTGCTCCTGACCTTCCTCGAACATCCACAAAGGGTGCTGACGCGCGACCAGCTGATGGACGCCGCCAAGAACCGCACCGCCACGGGCTTCGACCGCGCCATCGACATCCAGGTCAGCCGGCTGCGCAAGAAGCTGGAGTCCCACGGCGGACCGGAGATGGTGAAGACCGTGCGCGGCGCCGGCTATTTCTTCGCACCGGAGGTGGAGCGCTCGTGATCCGCGCCCTGATCCGAGCCTCGGACAGCCTCGCCGTGCGCACCGCCGTGGTGGCCGTGCTGGGCATCGTCGTGGTTCACGTGCTGAGCCTGTGGACCTACGAGCACGCCATGGAGCGTGAGCGCCACGCGGCCCACGCCATCCGCCTCGCCGACCAGATCGTCGCGCTGCGCCGTTCGCTCATGGCGGCGGCGGCGGAGAAGCGGGAGGACGTGGCCCATGACTTGTCCGGCGGCGCCATCGACGCCCACTGGAGCCGGGAGGCCATGGCCGCTCCCGGCGCCCGTGCCGCGGAGCGATGGCAGCGCCTCGCAGACGACGTGCGCACGCTGGCGCCCGACCTGCGGCCGCAGGATGTGCTGGTGGGCGCGGGCACCGACCCGCACCTCAGCCTTGTCGCCGTTCGCCTGCCGGACGGCAGCTGGCTGAACGCCCGCCTGTTCGCCTCCGTCCCGCAGGCGGCCGGGGCGCACGGATCGGTGCTGTCCACGACCCTCATGGCGTCGGGCGTGCTGCTGTTGTCCCTCGCCATCGCCGCCTGGCTGACGCGGCCGCTCCGGGCCATGGCGCGGACGGTGGCGACCTTGCCTCCGGCGGCCCCTCTCGTGCGGCTTCCGGAGAGTGGCCCCAAGGAGGTGCGGGAGCTGGCCCACGCCTTCAACGGCATGCAGGCCCGCATCGCCGATCTGATGGAGCGGCGCACCCGGGCCCTCGCCGCCGTCTCCCACGATCTGCGCACGCCCATGACGCGCCTGCGCTTCCGCATGGAGGACGTGGGCGACCCCATCCTGCGCGAGGCCATGACGGCGGATGTGGCGGAGATGGAGCAGATGGTGGACGCCACCCTGTCCTACCTGCGCGGCGAGGCCAGCGAAGAGGCCGTGCGCCCGCTCGACCTCGTGGCGCTGGTGGAGACGCTGGTGGACAATGCCCGCGACCGGGGCCTCGCCGCCGATCTTTCCGCCCCGCCGCGCCTCGTGGTGGCGGGACGCCTGGTCAGCCTGAAGCGGATGGTGTCAAACCTGCTGGAGAACGCGCTTCTTTATGGTGGCGCCGCGCATGTCGTGCTCGCGGAGGAGGGGGGCGAGGCCGTGCTGACGGTGCGGGACGAGGGCCCCGGCATTCCGGAGGCGCAGCTGACCGCCGTGCTCGAACCCTTCGTCCGGCTCGAATCCTCCCGCAGCCGCTCCACCGGCGGGGTGGGGCTTGGCCTTCCCATCGCCCGCGCGGTGGCTGAGGCCCATGGCGGCGCCTTGAGCCTCGTCAACGGCGTCGGTGGAGGGCTCGTCGCCACGGTGCGCCTGCCTAAGCTCCAGGCTGAAACAAACTGATACAGAAGCGATACGCGGCGTGACACCCCGTGCGCTATCTGGCTCCCGTACCGGATTTACCAACGGACGGGTTGAAGCATGGCATGCCATTTGGTGCGGAGGGGGAGCCTTGGTCCGTGCGGCCTTCTCGTCGGCCTCGGGCTCGCCGGCCTCGTGCTGGCGACGGGCGCGTGGGCGCACGAGGGCCATGACCACGGTGCGCCCGCCACGCCCCAGGTAACGACCCTCGCCCCCCGCGCCGAGGCGGCTTCCGCCGATTTCGAGCTGGTGGCGGTGCTGCGCGACGGCACGCTCACCCTCCACCTCGACCGCTTCGCAGACAATGCGCCGGTGGACGGCGCGACCATCGAAATGGACACGCCCGAAGGCTCGCAGGCCGCGAAACCCGTGGCGCCCGGCACCTATGTGGTGCCGGCGCCGTTCGCCGCGAGGCCGGGCGCGCACGACCTCGCCTTCACCATCACGGCAGGCGATACGGTAGACGTGCTCGCCGGTACTTTGACCGTTCCCGCCGCAGCAGCATCATCCGACACGCAGACGCCAGCGCCGGCGGCGCTGGCGCAGTTCGGCGGCCTGCCGGTGGGCGCTCTGGCGGGTCTTCTCATCGGCTTTCTGGCCGGGGCGCTCGTCATGTCCCGGCGGCGGGCGGCCGCCCTCCTCGTCCTCGGAACACTCGGCGTCGCGCTCGCCGGAGCACCGCAGGGCGCACGAGCCGCGGACACGCCGAAGCCTCCCGTCCGCGATGCCGCCCAGCGCCTGCCCGACGGCTCGGTGATCCTGCCGAAGCCGAGCCAGCGCATCCTCGGCGTGCGCACCATCGTCACCGCGTCAGCCAGCCACGTCGGCGTCGTGGAATTGCCCGGACGCGTGGTGCCGGATGCCAATGCCAGCGGGCTTGTGCAGACGGCGGTGGGCGGGCGGCTGGCGCCGCCACAGGGCGGCTTCAAGCCGCTCGGCACGAAGGTCGCGGCCGGCGAGATCCTGGCTTTCGTGCACCCGCCCATCGGCGCCTCGGACCTGAAGGACCTGGAACAGCAGGGCTACGAGCTCGACCAGCAGATCGCCATCGTGAAGCGCCGCTACGAGCGCCTCTCCGCTATCCAGAACGCCGTCACCCGCCGCGAGGTGGAGGAGACGGAGATCGAACTGAAGGGTCTCCAGACCCGCCGCGCCAATCTGGAGCGGGTGCAGCGCGAACCCGAGGCGCTGCGGGCGCCCGTTGCCGGCGTCATCGCCACCTCCGATGCGATGGCCGGGCAGATGGCGGACCCGAACACGGTGGTGTTCCGCATCATCGATCCCGACCGGCTGTGGGTGGAGGCGCTGGGTTTCTCGCCGGATGTCGGCCGGTCGGGGGCTTCCGGGCGGCTGCCCGACGGCCGTTCCGTCACGCTCACCTTCCTCGGCGCCGGAATGTCCGACCGCAGTCAGGCCCTTCCGCTCCAGTTTTCCGTAACCGCGGGTGCCGAGCAGCTACGCGCCGGCCAGTTTCTCACGGTGCTCGCGGAGGCCGGCGCCCCGCGCACGGGCATTGCCATCCCACGCACGGCGGTGGTGCGCGGGGCGAACGGCCAGACCATCGTCTATGAACATGTCACCGCCGAGCGCTTCATGGCGCGCGAAGTGAAGACGGAGCCGCTCGATGCCGGCCGCGTGCTGGTGGTGGCCGGCTTGCCGCCCGGTCGCCGCGTGGTCACCGAGGGCGCCGAGCTCATCGAGCAGATCCGCTGAGGCCGGCCGATGTTCACCTTCCTCGTCACCCAGTCCCTGCGCAACCGCCTGCTGGTGCTGGCGCTCGCCCTCGTGCTGGTGCTCTACGGCGCCTACGCGGTCACCCGCCTGCCGGTGGACGTGCTGCCGGACCTCAACCGGCCCACCGTCACCATCATGACCGAGGCGGAGGGCCTCGCCCCTGCCGAGGTGGAGCAACTCGTCACCTTCCCGCTGGAGACGGCGATGAACGGCCTGCCCGGTCTCATCCGCCTGCGCTCGGTGTCGGGCGTCGGCCTCTCCGTGATCTACGTGGAGTTCGACTTCGGCACCGACATCTTCCGTGATCGCCAGCAGATCGCCGAGCGCCTCGCCCTCGTGCGGGACCGGCTGCCGGCGAACGTCTCCCCGCAGATGGGCCCCATCAGCTCCATCATGGGGCAGATCCTGATGTTCGGCGTGACGAGCGACACGGCCTCCCCCATGGCGGTGCGGGAGGCGGCGGACTTCGTCATCCGCCCGCGGCTGCTCGCCATCCCCGGCATCGCGCAGGTCATCCCCATGGGCGGGGAGGTGCGGCAGTTCCGCGTCTCCCCAGACCTTGCCGCCATGCGCGCCTACGGCATCACGCTCGATGCGCTGGAAAAGGCGCTCGCCCAGTTCGGCACCAATTCCGGTGGCGGCTTCACCGACCATGGCGGGCGCGAGTTCCTCATCCGCAACATCGGCCGCACCCTCAGCCTCGACGACCTGAAGGGGCTCGTGCTGCCGCGCGCCACCGGGGGCACCATCTTCCTGCACCAGATTGCTCAGGTGGACTACGCGGCCCGCCTCAAGCGGGGCGACGCCGGCTACATGGGTCGGCCCGCCGTGATCGTCTCGGTGGAGAAGCAGCCGGAGGTGGACACCCTCGCCCTCACCCGCGCGGTGGAAGAGGCGGTGGCAGACCTCAACCGCACGCTGCCCGACGGCATCCACATCTCACCCCCGGTTTTCCGGCAGGCGGACTTCATCGCCGCCTCCATCGGCAACGTGGAGAAGGTGCTGATGGAGGCCATGGCGGTAGTGGCCGTGGTGCTGTTCCTCTTCCTGCTGAACTGGCGCACCACGCTCATCTCGCTTACCGCCATCCCGGTGTCGATCCTCACCACGGCCATCGTGTTCCACGCCTTCGGCCTCTCCATCAACACCATGACTCTGGGCGGCATCGCCATCGCCATCGGCGAGCTGGTGGACGATGCGGTGGTGGACGTCGAGAACATCTTCCGCCGCCTGCGCGAGAACGCCGCCGCGGCAGTGCCGAGGCCGGTGTTCGACGTGGTGGTGGCGGCGAGCCGGGAGGTGCGCTCCGGCATCGTCTACGCCACCCTCATCATCGTGCTGGTGTTCGTGCCTTTGTTCGCGCTGCCGGGCATTGAGGGGCGGCTGTTCGCGCCGCTGGGGCAGGCCTATATCGTTTCCATCCTGGCGAGCCTTGCTACCTCCATCACGCTGACGCCGGTGCTGGCTTATTACCTGCTGCCGGCCCTCAGCCGGCATGTGGAGCGCGACGGCGCCCTGGTGCGCGGCCTCAAGGGCGGATACGCGGCGCTGCTCGCCTCCGCCTTCCGCCATCAACGTCTGGTATTGGCAGCGGTCGCCGTGCTCTTTCTTGCCGCCCTTGCCTCCGCCGCCAGCCTGCCACGCGCCTTCCTGCCGCCCTTCAACGAGGGCTCGCTCACCATCTCCATGTCGTTCAGGCCGGGGCTCTCCCTCGCCGAGAGTCACCGCATGGGCCTTGTGGCCGAACAGCTCATCCTGGAGGTGCCGGAGGTGAAGGCCGTGGGCCGCCGCACCGGCCGGGCCGAGCTCGACGAGCATGCCGAGGGCGTCCACGCCTCCGAGATCGAGGTGGACCTTGCCCCCTCCCCCCGCAGCCGGGCCGAGATCACCGCCGACATCCGCGACCGCCTGTCCGTCCTGCCGGCCGCGTTCAATGTGGGCCAGCCCATCTCCCATCGGCTCGATCACATGCTCTCGGGCGTACGCGCCGAGATCGCCCTGAAGCTGTTCGGCGATGACCTCGACACCCTGCGCACCACGGCGGAGGACCTGCGCCGCCGCCTCGCCGACATTCCCGGCCTCGTCGACCTGCAGGTGGAGCGGCAGGTGCGCGTGCCGGAGGTCACCGTGCGCGTGGACTATGGCCGCGCCTCCCTCAACGGCCTCCAGCCCGCGCAGGTAACGGACGCCCTGGAGCGGCTCTCCAACGGCCGCGTGGTCTCCCGCCTCGTGGACGGCACGCGGCGCTTCGACGTGCTGGTCCGCCTGTCGGATGCGGCCCGCAACACGGAGGGGCTTTCGGCCCTGCTGATCGAGACGCCCTCCGGCTGGGTGCCGCTCTCGCAGGTCGCCGAGGTGAAGGAGACGGACGGGCCGAACCAGATCCTGCGCGAAGGCGGGCGCCGGCGCATCGTCGTTCTCGCCAACACCTCCGGCGGGCGCGACGTGGCAGCGGTGGTGGCCGACATGCGCCGGGCGATCACGGCGGTGGCGCTGCCGGCGGGGGTCTCGGCAAGCCTCGAGGGCACCTTCGCGGCGCAGGAGGAGTCCATGCGCACCATCGGCGCGCTCTCCGCGGTGTCGCTGCTGCTCGTCTTCGCCATCCTCTACAGCCGCTACCGCTCGGCTTTGTTCGCGCTCGTCATCATGGGCAGCGTGCCGCTGGCGCTCATCGGCGCGGTGGTGGCGCTCCGGATCGCCGGGCAGCCCCTGTCGGTGGCCAGCATGATCGGCTTCGTGACGCTCACCGGCATCGCCGCGCGCAACGGCATCCTCAAGATCAGCCACATCATCAACCTCGCCATCTCGGAGGGCATGCCGTTCGGCCCCGCGCTGGTGACGCGCGGCAGCCTGGAGCGGCTGACGCCGGTGCTGATGACCGCCGCGTCCGCCGGCATCGCTTTGCTGCCGCTCATGAGCGGGGCCGAGGTGCCGGGCAAGGAGATCCTCCACCCCGTCGCCATCACCATTTTCGGCGGCCTCGTCAGCGCCACGCTGCTCGATGCCGTCCTCACCCCCGTCCTCGTCCTCGCCTACGGCCGCCGCCCTCTGGAGCGGCTGGTGACGGCGGCGCGGGAGACGCCCCCCTCCATTGCCGCTGCTCGCGCGGACGCCTTCTGATCGGAGCCTGTCATGATCTCTCGCCACTTTCTGATGGCTGTCCTCAGTCTCCCGCTGGTCGCCTTGCCTGCCTTCGCCCACGAGCCCGGCGTGGGGGCGAACGGCGGAGTGCGGGTGGATGCCGGCCATTACCACGCGGAGCTGGTGGCCGACGGCACGCCCGCCATCTCGCTCTATCTGAGCGATGGCGCCGACAAGCCGGTGGCGGCCGAGGGCTTCAAGGCCAGTGCCATAATGATAGTAGATGGCAAGGCCCAGCGCTTTCCCCTCTCGCCCGCCGGCGGCAACCGGCTCGCCGGGACGGCGGCGGTTGCCATCCCCAGGGGCGTGAAGGGCGTGGTCCAGATCTCCGCGCCCGACGGCGCCTCCGCGCAGGCCAAATATTGAACACCACCCGAAACCCCTTCGCTTCGCCTCGTCTGTCCGGCGACGAGCCAAAGAGGCCGATCATGACCCGACCCATGTTTGAACCTGCTCCCTCCCGCCGCACCGTTCTGGCCGGTGGCGCGGCACTCGGCGCGCTCGCCTTCTCCGGCGGCTGGCAGCAGGCCCTTGCCGCCCCGCTGCTCACGGTAGAAAGCCTCAGCCTCGACGTGAACGGCAAGGCGGCGAAGGTCTTCGCCGTGAAGGGCCCTTCCGGCGAAGGCGTGTTCGCGAAAGAAGGCGACCGGCTCACCGGCGCGGTGCTCAACGCCTCGCAGAGCCCGGCGGTGCTGCACTGGCACGGCCAGATCTTTATCCCGCCGGACCAGGATCGCGCCCGCCCGAACGGGGGTGAGCTGGCCGTCGGCGGAATGGACCAGGTGGATTTTCGCCTCACCCCCGGCACCCACTGGATGCACTCCCACACCTTGAGCGAGCAGCAATTGCTCGCGGCACCTCTCGTCACCCGCGAGGCGGATGCCGGGGACGTGCAGGACGTGGTGGTGATGTTGCACGACTTCTCCTTCCGCAGCCCGGAGGAGATCCTCGCCGGGCTCGGCGGCGCGGGTGCTCAAGGTGGCCACGCCATGGGCCAGCAGATGCAGGGTATGGAAACGCAGGGCGCGCCGATGCAGGGAATGGCGATGCCGGGCATGAACCATGCGGGCCACGCCATGAACGGCATGGCTCCGGTGGGCGGAGCCATGCCGGGCAGCGCGATGGGCAGCGCCGGCTACAGCATGGGCGCGGCCGGAACCGGCGCTCCGGGCGGCGGCATGCCCATGGCGCACGCCAATGACGTCGCCTACGACGCCTTCCTCGCCAACCGCCGCACGCTGGCCGACCCGGAAGTGGTGCAAGTGGAGAAAGGCGGCCGGGTGCGGCTGCGCATCATCAATGGCGGCACGGCCACGGCCTTCTTCATCACCGTGCCCGGCCTGAAGCCCCGCTGCATCGCCGTCGACGGCACGCCTTGCGCCCCGGTGGAGGCGGAGGCCTTTCCCCTCGCCCAGGGCCAGCGCATCGACCTTTTGGTGGAGGTTCCGGCGAGCGGGGGCGCCTTCCCGGTGCTGGCGCAGGTGGAGGCCTCGACCCGCCGCACCGGCCTCGTGCTGGCGACGCCTGGCGCCTCTGTTGTCCGTATCGCCGAGGCGGCGGAAGCGCCAGCGGGCCTCCTCGACCTGACCTTCGAGGGGCGCCTCGCGGCGACGAAGCCGCTCGCTGTGCGCAAGGCCGACAGGGTCTTTCCGGTCATGCTGGGCGAGGAGCCGGGCTATCGCTGGACTATCAACGGCCGCGTCTCCGGCGAGGCCGAACCCTTCACCGTGACGCAAGGCGAGCGGGTGGAGATGACCTTCATGAACCCCACCAGCATGGGGCATCCCATGCACCTGCACGGCCACCATTTCCAGGTGGTGGGCCTCGGTGGACGCCGCTTCTCCGGCGCGCTGCGCGACACGGTGATGGTGCCGCCGCACGCGCCGGTGACCATCGCCTTCGACGCCGGGCCGAAAGGGGACTGGTTCCTGCACTGCCACCACCTCTATCATATGGCCGGGGGAATGATGGCCGTGGTGAAGGTGGCGTGATGCACGACGCGGACGGGGCCCTGCCGGAAAGCCGCCCGGAGGCTGCAGGTCCGCGCCCCCCCATCCCGAGGACCGTCTGGGCCCTCGGCTTGGTCAGCATGTTCATGGACATCTCGTCCGAGATGATTCACGCGCTGCTGCCGCTCTTTCTCACCGGCACGCTCGGTGCGAGCGTCGCCATGGTGGGCCTGATCGAGGGCGTCGGGGAATCCACGGCGCAGATCGCGAAGGTCTTCTCGGGCTATTTGTCGGACCGCTTCGGTCGGCGCAAGCCGCTGATCCTGCTCGGTTACGGGCTCGGCGCCGCATCCAAGCCGTTCTTTGCCCTGGCCGGCGCTCCGGCGATGGTGTTCGCCGCGCGCTTCGCCGACCGCATCGGCAAGGGCATCCGGGGTGCGCCCCGCGATGCGCTCGTGGCCGACGTCACCCCGCTTGGGATCCGCGGACGCGCCTACGGCTTGCGCCAGGCCCTCGACACGGTGGGCGCCTTCGTCGGGCCGCTGCTTGCCGTCGCGCTGATGGCGCTGTTCGCCGACGACATGCGGGCGGTCTTCTGGGTCGCTCTCGTTCCCGGCTCTCTTGCCGTGCTCTGCGTCGTCCTCGGCGTCGAGGATCGGTCCGTGGGCACGGTTGGAACAGGCCGACCTCCACCGGTGCGGATCGCGGATCTCAGGCGCCTCGAACGTCCCTTCCTTGTCGTTGTGGCCATCGGTGTCGTCTTCACGCTCGCGCGCTTCAGCGAGGCCTTCCTCGTCCTGAAGGCCCACGACGAGGGACTGCCGCTGGCGTTCGCTCCGTTCGTGCTCGTCGCGATGAATGTCGTCTATTCCCTCGGCGCCTATCCTGCCGGCGCCTGGTCGGATCAGGCTCCGCCGGAGCGGCTTTTGCTCAGCGGCCTTGCCGTGCTGGTGGCGGCCGACCTCACCCTCGCCTTCGTCCCGGGCCTGTGGGGAGCATTCCTCGGCATCGGCCTGTGGGGCGTGCACATGGCGCTCACCCAGGGCCTCCTCGCCAAGCTCGTGGCCCAGAACGCCCCGGCGACGCTGCGCGGATCAGCCTTCGGCCTGTTCAATCTCGCCACCGGCCTCGCGACGCTGGCAGCGAGCCTCGCCGCCGGTCTCCTGTGGGACGTCAGCGGCGCCCGGACGACGTTCATCGCCGGAGCCGTCTTCGCCCTCCTCGCATCCGCGCTCGTGATCACCTTCGATCTCAGCCGGAAGTCCTGAAGCGGTCCCGCCGATCATCGTCGCGAAACGCATGCCCACGGCGTCCGACCGGAGGGACGCGGTCTCATCGACCGAGATACTTGATGAGCGCCGCGATCCCGAGGACGACCAGCACCAGGATCAGGAGGCCGAACAGCCACATCCCCCACATGCCGGAGCCCATCATGCCGTCGAGATTCATCATGGTTCCCTCCCTGGAGCCGGAGCCGTCTCTGCAATCCACGAATGAGGACGCGTCAGCCCAGCGGCGTGCGCCGCAGGCGCAGGGCATTAACGATGACGCTGACGGAGGACAGCGCCATGGCCGCAGCCGCGATGATGGGTGAGAGCAGGAGCCCGAGCCACGGGTAGAGCACGCCGGCGGCGATGGGCACGCCCGCCGCATTGTAGATGAAGGCGAAGAACAGGTTCTGGCGGATGTTGCTCATGGTGGCGTGGCTCAGCTGCCGGGCGCGGGCGATGCCCTGGAGATCACCCTTCAGCAGTGTCACGCCGGCGCTCTCGATGGCGACGTCCGTGCCGGTCCCCATGGCGACGCCCACGTCCGCGGCAGCGAGGGCGGGCGCATCGTTCACGCCGTCGCCGGCCATGGCGACGATGCGACCTTCCTGGCGCAGCCGCGTCACCACCTGCGCCTTGTTCTCCGGCAGCACCTCCGCTTCCACCTCGTCGATGCCCAGGCGCCGGGCCACCGCCTCGGCCGTCGTCCGATTGTCGCCGGTGAGCATGACGACGCGGACCCCCGCTGCCCTGAGCGCCGCCAAGGCGGCGGGCGTCGTCGCCTTGACCGGGTCGGCGATGGCGATGAGGCCGCCGACGCGCCCGTCGACGGCGACGAAGATGACGGTGGCGCCCTCCCCGCGCAGCGCCTCGGCCTCGGCTGAAAGCGCCGAAAGGTCCACGCCCGCCTCGCCCATGATGCGATGGCTGCCGATGACGAGTTTGCGGCCGTCCACGCTCCCGGTCACGCCCTTGCCCACGGGACTGTCGAAATCCTGGGCCTCGCCGAGAGGCAGGCCGCGCTCCTCCGCCGCGGCCACGATGGCCGCCGCGAGCGGGTGCTCGCTCGCCCGCTCGAGCGTCGCCGCGAGCCGCAGGAGCGTGTCCTCCTCCAGGGCGCCGGCCGTCTTCAGCGCGACCACCTTCGGCTTGCCTTCGGTGAGGGTGCCGGTCTTGTCGACCACCAGCGTGTCCACCTTCTCGAACCGCTCCAGCGCCTCGGCGTTCTTGATCAGCACGCCCATGGAGGCGCCCCGGCCCACCCCCACCATGATGGACATGGGCGTCGCCAGCCCGAGCGCGCACGGACAGGCGATGATGAGCACCGCCACCGCGGCAATGAGGCCGTGCGCGAGGCGCGGCTCCGGTCCGACGATGCCCCACGCCGCGAAGGCGAGGAGCGCGATGGCGATCACCACCGGCACGAACCAGCCGGAGACCTCGTCGGCGAGGCGCTGGATCGGCGCCCGCGAGCGTTGCGCCTCCGCCACCATGTGGACGATCTGCGCCAGCATGGTGTCCCGTCCCACCTTGCCGGCGCGCATGACGAAGCCGCCGCTCTGGTTGAGCGTGCCGCCGATGACCCTCGCGCCGACGTCCTTGGTGACCGGCATGGACTCGCCGGTGATCATGGACTCGTCGATCGAGGAGCGCCCCTCGACCAATTCGCCGTCCACCGGCACCTTCTCGCCGGGGCGGACCCTCAGGCGGTCCCCCACCACGACCTGTTCCAGCGCCACGTCCTCGTCCGTGCCGTCGTCGCGTATGCGTCGCGCGGTCTTGGGGGCGAGGTCGAGCAGGGCGCGGATGGCCCCGCCGGTCTGCTCCCGGGCGCGTAGCTCCAGCACCTGTCCCAGCAGCACCAGCACCGTGATGACGGCGGCCGCCTCGAAATAGATGGCCACCGAGCCGTCGGCCGCACGGAAGGTCGAGGGGAAGATCTGCGGCGCGGCGGTCGCGATGACGCTGTAGAGCCACGCGACGCCCGTGCCCATGGCGATCAGGGTGAACATGTTGAGATGCCGCGTCACCAGCGACTGCCACGCCCGGACGAAGAACGGCCAGCCGGCCCACAGCACCACCGGCGTCGCCAGCGTGAGCTGGATCCAGTTGGCAGCCTGTGCGCCGAGCAGCATGTGCAGGTTGGTGAGGTGCCCGCCCATCTCCAGCGCGAGCACCGGCAGCGCCAGCGCAAGGCCGACCCAGAAGCGCCGGGTCATGTCCACGAGCTCGGCGCTCGGGCCGCTCTCGGCTGTCGCCACCTCGGGCTCCAGCGTCATGCCGCAGATGGGGCAGTTGCCCGGCCCCACCTGGCGGATCTGCGGGTGCATGGGGCAGGTGTAGATCACGCCTGTCGGCTGGCCCTTCGCTGCGGTCGGCGTCTCCGCCGTACCGGCCGCATAGGCTGAAGGGTTCGCGTCGAACGTGTCGTGGCACTTCGCCGAGCAGAAGAAATAGCTCTTGCCCCGGTGCTCCGACCGGAAGCCGGCGGTGGCCGGGTTCACCGTCATCCCGCAGACGGGGTCCTTGACCGTCTCCGCGGGTGCGGTCCCGGCTCCTTCGGGCGGGTGAGCTGCATGGTCATGGTGATGGTGGCCGGCGTGCGTGTCGTGCTCAATCATGAAGGCCATCTCCGGAGCGAGGCGCTGTCGCGGATGAAATTCCGATACGGGGGAAAAAGGCGGGGACGCGGCTGGCATAATCATCCCACGCCGGCCCGAACTCGGCGCGGGCGGCGGCTTCTTCCTGCCGTGCGAGCCGCGCATAGACCCAGACGAGAATGGGGAACATGGCGAGCGTGACCAATGTCGGCCACTGCAGCAGGAAGCCGAACATGATGACGACGAAGGCGGCGTACTGGGGATGCCGCACGCGGGAATAGGGACCTTCGGTCGCGAGGCGATGATCGCGCTGGGCCGCATAAAGCACGTTCCAGCTCGCCACGAGCAGCCAGAAGCCGCCGAAGATCAGAATATTGCTGAGGATGTGGAACGGCCCGAAATGGGGGTTCACGCGCCATCCGAACAAGGTCTCCAGCAGATGGCCGGCGTCATGGGACCAGAAATCGACACCGGGAAACTGCCGGCCAAGCCATCCCGACAGGAGATAGATGGTCAGCGGAAAGCCGTACATCTCGGTGAACAGGGCAAGGATGAAGGCCGAGAACGCCCCGAGCGTGCGCCAGTCCCGCGGTGTCTGCAGCCGGGTGAAGCTTGCCGCAAACAGGATAAAGACCACCGAGTTGATGATCACGAGGCCCCACAGGCCATAAGCGGGGGTCTCGGTCATCGGTTGCCCCCATCGGGGCCCGGCTGCCGTTCGCCTGGCTGGTGTCCCGCATGATGGCCGTGACCGTGATGCATGAACATGTGCATCAGCGGGCAGGCGAGCAGCAGGAGGAAGGGTAGATATCCCAGCACATGGGCGCGGTGCTCCGAGAACAAAAGAAAGGCCGCCGCGAGAAGGAAGCCGATGGCGACGATGCCGCCGGGCGAGCGCCAGAAGCTTCGGTGCGGGGCGCGCGTGCCGGTGTCGTTGCCGGGCCGCGGCATATGGCCGGTGTCGTCATGCCAGGACATTTGGTCCTCCTCCACTTGATCCGGGCGGGCCGGCCGCGATCGCCGACCCGCCTACGCGGCGCGACGCTCACATCGCGCTTACATGGGCCCCATTCCGCCCGGCATCATGAGCTGGTCCGCTGTGCGCTTCTGCGCTTCGTCGAACGACGCGTAGAGCGGCCCGAGCGCGGCCTTGAGGCGGCGCACCGCTTCGAGGCGAGCGGCGAGCATGCGCTCGTGGCCCTCAATCCGCTGGATGAGGGTTGGGGCGGCGGCGCCCTGCGCAGCCATCATCATCTCCTGCATGTCCCCCATCATGGCGCGGTTGGTCTTGAGCGCCTCCGTGAATGCGTTCCACAGGGGCTGCTGGGCGTCGGTGATCTTCAGTTCGGCCTTCAGGAAGGCGATGCGCCCTGCGACGCGGCCTGGATCCATCATCTGGCCCATCCCCATGGCGCCCGCGGCGGCTCCGCCCATCATCCCCATGCCGGCCCCTGCGTTTCCACCGCCCATCATCCCCATCATGCCCGGCCCCATCATGCCTTGGGGGCCGCCGGGCGTCGGCGTGGCCTGAGACGGCTGCGGCGCCGGCGCGGGTGCCTGGGGCGCGGCAGGCTGGGCCTCCGGCGGGTGGTGCGCGTCCTCGGCGAAGCCTGGCGTGGCGAGCAACAGCGCGCCGGCGAGCATCAGATTGCGAAACGTCGTCATGGTCAGTTCCCTCCTGTCACTGCGGCGCGGCTGAGGCCGGCCGCCTGGAAATCCAAACTGGTCCGTGTGTCTTGCGGCTGTGCTTCATCGATCGTGCCCTGGTGTTCCGGCGCGACGGGGCGGGTACTACCCACGCCGCCATAGATGCTGTCGAAGGCGCGCTCCCACAGGGCGTCCCGCAGGCGCCGTCCCTGCTCGATCCCCTCGGCGACACGCAAGACGACCCGCTCCTCCTCGACCTTGAAGGGATTGTCCGGAGCAACCGGATGCCGGTCCGCGTCGACGTGCTCCGCCAGCCATCGGACGCCGCGCATCCAGGGCATAAAGCCTTCGGACAGGAGGAGGCGGCTGGTGCGCATGGGGTGCAGCGTCTCAAGCGCCGCCGCGGACCAGGGCGTCGTCAGCGCCCGGACCCAGGGGCTGACGAACGTGCGGTAGAAGGCTTCGTTGCGTTCCGACAGGTCGCGCACGCGCTCGAAGGCAGGGTCCTGCCGGGGGAAGCGGATGTCCGACACCTCGCGCGCCTCGAAGCGGACCTGATAGCCGCCCTCACGGCAATCGGGATCGCCGGACGGATTGTCGATCTTCATCTCGTAGAGGCCGGGCGGGAGCGTCTCGATCCGCGGCAGGCTCTCGAGGATGGCCCGATGTTCCAGCCGCGCAACCTTGGCGGAAACGAAGATGCCGAGGTGACCCACGTGGCGGTTGATGAGATAGACGATGCGCTGGCCCGCCGCCTTCAGGTCGTCCGTATCCTTGTACACGGCCGGTATCCAGCCAAGCGCCTGATGGGGCGGCGTGATGTTGTCGCCATAGGAGGCGAAGATCACGAGTGGATTGCGGATGCGCCTGAGGTCCGCATGGCACCCTTCGCAGATCTGGACACGACCCTGCTCCAACTTGTTACCGACGAAGAAATTCTCCACGATGGCGAGGATCTCTTCGCGGCTCAGGAAGTAATAGCCGCCCCACCAGCGCTCGAAGGCAAGGAACCGCTCGCGCTCGGTATCCATATGGGCATAGAGGTTCGCATACTTCTCCCACACGGCCTCTGGCTTCAGTCCCTCGAAGTTCTGCACCAGGAAGGCGCCGTCGAAGCGTCCGTCCCCGAGGTCGGAGAGGAGATGCGTCAGCCATGCCCCGCCCTCGAAACCGGCGGCGATGCGCATGGGGTTGATGCCGGTCTCGCCGGCCCAGTAGGACAGAGGGGTTCCGTTCAGCACGGTGGGTCCGGCCAGCCCCGCGCAGTCCGCGGCGAGCAGCGTCACCGCCCAGCCGGCCTGGCAATTCCCATAGAGCACAGGCGCGGCGCCGGAATGCCGATGGGACACCTCCTTTACGAACTGCCGCAGCGCATGGAGCACGTCGGCGAGCGTCTGCCCCGCGGCAGGCTCGGGATAGAAGGTGACGAAATAGACCGGGTGCCCCTGGTGCAGGGCGACGCCGATCTCGGAGTCCTGCCTGAAGCCCCCGATCCCGGGGCCGTGGCCGGCGCGCGGATCGAGGATCACCACGGGTGGCTTGGCCGCGTCCAGGCAGTCTTCCAAACATTCGTCCCCGACGCGGGTCACGCGCAGGAGCGCATAGTTTGTCGGATGCTCGAACCGGCGGGCATCGAGCACGACCTCGTAGTCGAAGTCGAGCAGCGGCGGCTTTCCTGCGCGCTCGTGCGCCAGCATGTTGTCAGCCCGCTGGCGCAGCGTGTCCCAGAACAGGATCCAGCGCTCGGCCGCGTCTCTGCCATAGGACAGGAAATTGCGAGCGAACGTTCCGGGATCGCTGGAGAAGGCGCCCCCCTGGGCATTGCGGGTTTGCTGCCGGGCTCCGGTGCCAGTCAGTCCGGATTGCCCAGGCGCAGCCGTGCCGGCCATAGGCTCGGCAAGCGTGTCGCGACCGTACATGGAAAGGTCCTCGTTTCCCCATCGGCACAAGGCCGACGCTGATGTCGGGGCATCTTCCGGCGCGTCGACGCGTCGGAACCCTCAACGGGTGCCGCTTCGCACGTCCGCCTCACGCCTGGAATGCGTTGAGACCGCTATCAGCTCTGGAAACGAGGGGGATCGAGGCCGGGCAAGACCGCCAAGCCGTCCCCGGCCTGGTTGTCGAGATCAAAGGGCTGTCGCACAAAGACCAGATCCAGAACGTGGAGGTCCACGCCGTTTGCCACGGGCACATAGACGCTGCAGGAGACGCTGCAGCATTTTCCGTGGTCAGCGGTTTGGGTCGGCTCGTCCGGATGATGATCCGCGGGATCGGGCGAGGCGACCTGATGCGGATGATCCGCCGCAGCGGCGTATGCCGGGTCCCCGTCGTCGTGGCATGGCGCGGAATAGGCGCTGGCGATGGGTCCGAACAGCATGGCCATTGCCACCAGGATCGCTGGCAGCACTTTCACCCACCCCGCTGCGGATCTAAGCCTAATCATATACCCCATCGCCTCACCGGCGAACTATGCCTCATCGTAGGTCCGCATGAAAGGACCGCCTTGAGCAGGATCAATGTGCGCGCCGACGAGGTCACCTGTGCGCGCATTGGTTTTCCCTGAACCACCATCAGGCGGGTCCTTGTTCGTCCCGCACGATCGGGCAACTCTCGTCCTTCGCCCAGTCGGCAAAGCTCAAATAGTAGACTTGGACGTCGTCATAGCCCGCCCGCAAGGCGGCGAGAGCCGCAAGGGCCGCGCGCCCGCCGCCATCGCAATGGGTGACGATGTGGTCGCCGGGGCCGAACCCGGCAGCGGACAGCAGCGCGTGCAGGTCGGCAGCCGGCTTCAGGCGGCCCGAACCGAGGAGGTCGGCATGCGGCAGAAGCCGGGTACCGGGCAGATGCCCGCCTCTTGTGTTCTGGCGCAGGTCCTCGCCGCTGAATTCCGCCGAGGTCCGGGCGTCGAGGATGTGGACCTTGCTCAGGTTGCCCTTCAATTCGGTGCGGTTGACGAGTCCGACCGGTCCAGTGCCGGGATGGGCCCGGAACGCCGCGGTGGGGACCGCCGGGCGAATGCCGGCGAGGCGATCCGGATACCCGGAGAGGGTTGGCCCGCCGCCGTTCAGGACCAGGGCCTTCACCCCGAAATATTGCAGGATAAACCAGACGCGGGCCGAGTCCGTCATCCGGCCGTCATCGCTCACCACCACCGGAACCGCCGGATCGAGACCGAGCCCACGGATGGCGTCCTCCCAATAGGTGGACGTATCGAGGGAGGTCTCGGCGACACGGGCCGCCGCCTCCCACGCCGCGATGGGCACGCGGATGGCGCCCGGCGCATGGCCCTTTTCGAACGCGTCCGGGGAACGGACGTCGAGGAGATGGAAGGCGCCGAGAAAGGCCAAGGCCGACGGCTCGATGACCGGATCCTGTAACATGGACATCTCCCGGATGGGTGTCAGGTCAAGGTGTGCCGCATGCCTCCAGCCGCGGCGAGCAGAAGCACCACGACGAGCGGTGGGACGCGCCACACGGTGAGCAGCAGGAAGCCCGCCAGCGCCACCACGAAATCCGGGGCATCGAACACCGTGCCGGTGAAGACGGGGCTGTAGAGCGCGGCCCCGAGGATTCCCACGACGGCCGCGTTCGCGCCGCGCATGGCGGCTTGGGCTAGGCTCTTGCGCCGCAGCGTGTCCCAGAACGGCAGCATGCCTGTCACGAGAAGGATGCCCGGCAGGAACACCGCCACGAGGGCGATGGCGGCGCCGACGATGCCGTTCGGTTCCGGCCGCATCACGGCGCCGAGCCATGCCGCGAAGGTGAAGAGCGGACCCGGCACCGCCTGGACGAGGCCGTAGCCGGCGAGGAAGTCGTCGGGCGTGACCCAGCCCGGTGCCACTAGCTCGGCTTGCAGGAGCGGCAGAACCACGTGGCCGCCGCCGAACACCAGGGCGCCCGAACGGTAGAAGGCGTCGAAGAGCGCCAGACCCTGGGATCCGGTCGCCGGCGCCAGGATCGGCGGCACCACCAGCAGCGCCGCGAAGGCAACGAGCAACAGCACCCCCGTCCGGCGGGACAGGGGCACCGGCGGGGCGTGGGACGGGTCCTGCGCGCCACGTCCCAAAGCGGTCTGGTCGCGGCACAGCACTAGGCCCGCCAGCGCCCCCACGGCAATGGCCGCGATCTGTCCGAAGGCGCCGCCGGCAAACACCACCAGGGCGATCGACGCGAGGGCGATGCCGGCCCTTGGCTGATCGGGGGTGAGCGTGCGCGCCATGCCCCAGACCGCCTGGGCCACCACCGCGACGGCGACGAGCTTCAACCCGTGCAGAACGCCTTCGGCCGCAGGTCCTCCGAGGGCGGCGGCGCCCAGCGCGACCGCTACGAGCGCCACTGCAGAGGGAAGGGTGAAGCCGGCCCATGCGGCGATGCCGCCAAGGAACCCGCCGCCGCGGATCAGTCCCAGCGCGAAGCCCAGCTGGCTGGAGGCGGGGCCCGGCAAGAACTGGCACAGGGCCACGAGATCGGCATAGGCCTCGTCATCGAGCCAGCGGCGGCGCAGCACCAGCTCCTCCCGGAAATAGCCGAGATGGGCGATCGGCCCTCCGAAGCAGGTGAATCCAAGCTTCAGGAAGGCGACGAGGACCTCGAGCGGCGTGCCCCGCGTCGGAGTTGCAGGAATGGCGGCATCGGCGACGTCGTCCCGGCTCATGTTTCCCCGCTCATGCTTCCCGGCCCAGGTTTCCTGGCTCATGGCTTCGTGGTCCCCGCTGGTGGGCTGGGCCGCATTTCCTTGAAGAGCTCGCTCACCTTCTGCCGCGCCGTCTCCAGGGCCTCGCGGCCGAGCGGCGTCGCGCAATAGAGCCGGCGGAGGGCACGTCCGTGGCGCTCTTCCCGCACGGCGAGATAGCCTTTGCGCTCCATGGCATGGAGCATCGGGTAAAGGGTCCCCGGGCTCAGCCGGTAGCCGTGGCGGGCGAGTTCCTCGATCATCCACTGGCCATAGACCTCGCCTTCCACCGCATGATGGAGGATGTGCAGGCGAACGAGGCCGGACAGAAGCTCCTGATGCTCCATCCACCCTTCCATCTCATACGAAATCGAATTTCGATATCGATATTCGATTATCTGGGCGGAGCGGTCAACTCCCGCGCCGAAGGGTTGGCCAAGAGGTCACCGCTCTTCCGGCGGCCTGATGTGCCGGAAGGCCCAGAGCAGACCGAAATCATAGAGGATCTTCAGCACCCCGCAGAGAATGAATGGCCAGGCCTCATGGCCGGCGGCGAACAGGGCGCCGGCCATGGCCGGGCTCAAGGCCGCGGCAAGGCTGCGCGGCACCGAGGTGATGCTCGCCGCCGCCGCGCGCTCGGGCGGCGTCACCACTGCCATCACATAGGAGGAGCGGGTCGGAACATCCATCTGCGACAGAGCGGAGCGCACCAGCAGCAGGACGAGGGCCACCTCAAGGCTCGGCACCACCGCGGCGAGGATCAGGCACAGGCTGGAGGGGATGTGGGTGAACACCATGGTGTTCACGAGCCCGATGCGTCGCGCGAGCCACGCCGCGACCGGGAAGGAGAAGGCGGACAGCACGCCGGAGATAAAGAAGAACGTGCCGGCTTCGGCGAGCGACAGGCCGAAGCGCGTGAACAGCCAGAGCGCGAGAAGCGACTGCACCGCGAGCCCGCCGGCAAACGCATCGATGGAGAACAGCGCCGCAAGCCGGTAGACGATGCCGCGCGACGGACCGAGGGCCGCGGCAGGCTTATCTTCGGTGGCAGAGACACGCGGGATGCGGGCATAGAAGAGACCGCCGGCCACGCCTAGCAGCGCATAGAGCGTGAACATGGCTTCCAGCGCGCCGAGGCGTGAGATGCCGAACTCGGCCATCAGGTCCGGGCTCATAGCCGCCAGCGCGCCCACCGCGGCGGCGAGGGCCCCCACGAGGCTGTAGCGCGCGAAGGCCGAAGTCCGCGCCTTGTCCGCCACCAGATGGGACAGCGTCGCGTGCTCGATGGGTACGAAGATGCTTACCGAGCCGGACGACGGGTTGATGGTGCCGCAGAAGGCCACCAACAACACGGCCCCGTAGCTTGCCGACTGGGTGAAGGCGAACCCCGTCGCCACCATGAGGCCCGACGCGGCGATCAGCAGCGTGCGCCGGTCGATGCGATGGCCAAGCAGCCCGATGGCGAGGGTCATCAGCGCCGAGCCAAACAACGCGGTGGTTGCCACCACGCCGATCTCGAATGCGCCGAGTCCGAGGGCCGAGAGATAGACGGGAAGCAGCACGGCGACGAAGCCGTCGCCGAAATCCCGAAGGGCCCGCGCCGCATAAAGCGAGGAGACGGGGGAGAAGAGGCCGTGGCCCTCGACCGCCGGGCTGTTCAGGACTTGGGACACGGCAACCGCTCCCTCTTTAGGCCGCAGCCGGATATGTCGCGCTCTTTCCGCCGGCCCAGGCGTAGAGCGCGTCGTAAATGACGAAGCCGCGCTTCAGGAGGTCATGGTCGTCCGGCGTCACCTCACGCAGCCCCTTGGAGATGGCGAGCAGGCCCGCCGACTGGGGCGTGAGGTCCAGCCGGCTGGTGTCGGCGCCGCGCACGATGTCGGCGAGGGCGACGATGGCCGGATCGCTCTGAAGGCCGTAGTGCGTCACGAAGGCGTCGAAGCTGCACTTGTCGCCCGCATGGCCGAACGCGACGCCGGGCACGTCGAACAGCGTAGCGCCGGTCTCCTCGGCCTGGCGGATCACATCCTCAGGCGGCGTGAACAGGAATTCGGGCGCCGCGTCGATGAAGCGCGCGATGAGCCAGGGGCAGGCGATACGGTCGATGACCGGGCGGGCGCGGGTGATCCATTTCATGAGCCGTCTCCTTGCCTGGCGCGGCGGCTTCTGATCACCACCGGCCACGTGGAGACGCTACGCCTACATCAATTATGATACAAGTGTTGCATTTTTATTTTGGAGTGATACGGTTTACTCATGAGCGACGATGAGACCTCTTCCGGGCAGCTTTGGCTGCTGCTGATCCACCAGCTTCCGACCAAGCCGGCCTACTTCCGCGTGAAGATCTGGCGGCGGCTGCAGGGCATCGGCGCCGTGGCGGTGAAGAGCTCGGTCTATGCCCTGCCGGCCTCGGCCGAGACGCAGGAGGATTTCCAGTGGCTCGTAAAGGAGATCGCCGCCGGCAGCGGTGAGGCCATGGTCTGCGAGGCCAGACTCGTGGACGGACTGACGGATGCCCAGGTCCGTACCTTGTTCGATACCGCGCGAGACACCGATTACGGCGCGATCTCAGAGGAGGCGCGCGGCATCGCCGCCGCACTCGATGCGGACGCCGGGGCCGAGAAGCGTGCCGAGGCGCGATCACAGACCGGTCGGCTGCGGCGACGCCTCGCCGACATCGCCGCGCTCGATTTCTTCGGCGCCACGGGGCGGCTAGTTGCCGAAGGCCTCATCGCTGCCCTTGAGGCCCGAACCGCGGAGGACACAGCCATGGCATTCCCGCCCGCAACGTCACCCGTCAATCTCGATCCCCTTGCCGCGCTCAAGGGGCATGTGTGGGTGACACGGCGCGACGTGCATGTGGACCGCATCGCCTGCGGCTGGCTGATCCGGCGCTTCATCGATCCAGATGCTCAGATCCGTTTCGTTCCTGGCAAGGGCTATGTGCCCAAACCCGAAGAGCTGCGCTTCGACATGTACGAGGGCGAGATCACCCATGAGGGCGATCGCTGCAGCTTCGAGGTGCTGCTCGGCCGCACCGGCCTTTCCGATCCCGCTTTGCAGGCGGTGGGCGAGATCGTCCACGACATCGACCTCAAGGACGGCAAGTTCGGCCGTGAGGAAGCCGGCGGCATCGCCAGCCTCATCACCGGCATCGTCTTGAGCGAACCCGACGATGCCCAGCGCCTCACCAAGGGCGCTGGAGTATTCGACACGCTCTACCAGTATTTCCGCGCCAGCCGCGCATGACCGAAACGAGGTCATCAGGGCAATCTGGATGGCGCCATCACGCTGCTGGTGAGTGCTCAGGGCATGTCTTCAGGAAGCGAGTTGCGCAGCCCCGGCGCGGTGGCATGTGACGGACCATCGGACTAACGTCCAGCCCGGTCAGGCGAGCATCGCCAGGGGGGACCAGGATGGGACGTTTGCTCGACGAGCGCTTTTTGCGCAGGGCCCTCGCGGCGGCGGCCCTGGTTGGGCTTCTCGGTGGCCTTGCCGCGTGGGCGCTCGGCCATGGGGCCGTCGCCGGCCTGATCTGGACGGCCGGCACCATTCCCGTCGTCGCCTGGCTCACCGTCTCCATCGTGCGGGACCTTGTCGCCGGACGCATGGGCGTCGATGCGGTGGCGCTCCTCTCCATGAGCGGCGCCATAGCGCTCGGCGAGAGCCTCGCAGGTTCGGTCATCGCGGTGATGTATGCCGGCGGAAACCTCCTTGAGGACATCGCCATCGCGCGGGCAGAGCGGGATCTGCGATCGCTGGTCGATCGGGCGCCCCACATCGCCCATCGCCGCACCGGAGAGACGATTGCGGACATTGCCATCGAGACCGTCGCGGTGGGCGACGTGCTGGTGGTGCGGGCCGGCGAGGTGGTGCCGGTGGACGGCCTCCTAATTGCCAATGCAGCCGCTTTGGACGAGGCGGCCCTGACCGGAGAGCCCATGCCGGTCGCGAAAGTGCGCGGCGCACCGGTGTTCAGCGGCACCGTCAATGCCGGCGAAACCTTCGAGATCCGCGCCACCGCAGCAGCCGGCGACAGCACCTATGCCGGCATCGTGCGCATGGTGACGGCGGCACAGACGGCCAAGGCCCCGTTCATCCGGCTCGCCGACCGCTATGCGCTGCTGCTGCTGCCGGCAACGCTCGTCGTCGCAGGCCTGGCCTGGGCGCTGTCGGGCGACAAGATCCGCGCCCTCGCCGTGCTGGTCGCCTCGACGCCCTGTCCGCTGATCCTGGCGGCGCCGGTGGCCTTCATCGCCGGCATCTCCCGGGCGGCGCGGCTTGGCATTCTTGTCAAAGGCGGAAGCGCGCTGGAGGCGCTGGCGCGCACCCACACCGTCCTGTTCGACAAGACCGGCACGCTGACCGTGGGCGGCGCCCGTCTCGTCGCCGTGGAGACGGCGCCCGGCGAAAGTCCGGATGAGATCCTGCGGCTCGCGGCCTCGCTGGAGCAGGCCTCGCACCATGTGGTGGCGGAGGCCATCGTCCGTGCGGCTCGCGGGCGCGGCGTCGCGCTTGATCCGCCCGACGCGGTACGCGAAGCCATGGGATCAGGCCTGGAGGGCCGGGTCGACGGGCGCCTGGTGAAGGCGGGATCGTATGAGCTCGTCTGCGGCGCCTGTCATCGCGAGTCGTGGGCGCTGCGGGCCCTGCGGCGCGCCGCCTGGCGATCCGCCCTCAGCGTCTTCGTCTCCGTGGATGGGCAGCTGAAGGGCGCCATCCTGCTGGCCGACGAGCTGCGGCGGGAGACGCCGCGCGCGGTCCAGTCGCTGCGGGCCGCGGGCGTGGCGCGCATCGTCATGCTGACCGGCGACAATGCGGAGGCGGCGGAGACCATCGGCGCCGCTTTGGACCTCGATTGCGTCCTCGCCAACCGAACCCCGGGCGACAAGCTGGAAGCGGTCGCGGTGGAGCAGCGGCTCAACCCCACGCTGATGGTGGGCGACGGCATCAACGACGCGCCCGCCCTCGCCGCCGCCGACGTGGGCATCGCCATGGGTGCGCACGGCGCCAGCGCTTCGTCCGAAGCGGCCGATGTGGTCATCCTCGTGGATCAGCTGGACCGGGTGTCGGACGCCGTGACGATCGCCAAGCGCACGCGGCGCATCGCGCTCGAGAGCATCGGCGTCGGCATGGGGCTGTCTTGCCTCGCCATGATCGCGGCCGCCTTCGGCTGGCTGTCGCCGGTCGCCGGTGCGCTGACCCAGGAGGCCATCGATGTCGCCGTCATCCTCAATGCCCTGCGCGCTTTGACGGCGGGTCACGGCTTCGGCCATCGTGCGCTGAAGCCGGGGTTCACCCTCGCCCTTCAGCAGGATCACCGGGAGCTGGAGGCAACCCTCGACCGGATGCGGGAGATCGCCGACAGTCTCGACGATACCACCGGCGCGGCCGCCGTCGCCTTGATCCAGGAGGCGAGCACGCTGGTGACGACACAGATCGCAGCCCACGAGCGGCTGGACGAGGAGAGCATCTACCCGCAGTTGCGCGAAGTCCTGCATGACGGGGATGGTCTCGCCGCCATGAGCCGCGCCCACCGCGAGATCCTCCATCTCGCGCGGCTTCTGAGGCGCCTGGCGGACGGCCTCGGCGCGGACGATGCAGACCGCTATCTTATCCGCGACGCGCAGCGCATGGTGGAATCCATCGAGGCACTGGTGCGCATGCATAACGCGCAGGAGGAGGACATCTACGAGAACGTAGCGGCCTGAGCCTCGCAGCGAAGCCCCGGCACTTCATGCCAGACCTTGGCAGCTCAGCGCGCGAGTTTCTTGCTTCAGATCTTTGTAAGCACGGCGGTTACGAATATGAAGCTGCCCGCGAAGATCAGGCCCGCTATTGCGCTCAGTGGCAGGCCATGGCGGAGCATACCTTCATACAGAACTCTTCTTCGATCATCCGCCGCCCCCAACCACCCAACCAAGACAGTTGCACGCGATAATTTTTTCCTCCACAAATGAGGTCAAGAAAATTATCGTGGAGCGATTCGATGGCTGCGGTTCGCGTGCTTGCCGATCATCCTGAAGTTGATGCTCGCCTCGCCGAGTTCGGTGTCACGCGCCAGGCGCTGCTCGAGGTCGTGCGCGGCGTGGTCGCTGCGCGTGCCGACGCGATCGCCGATGATCCCGCTTCTGCTGAGGGGCTGCTCGCCTACATCTACGGCACCCGGTATGTGCGGCAACTTTTCCGGGCGATCGGCTGGGTCAATTATCGCGAGAACAACGTCGAATCCGTCAAGCATCCGGATAGCCCGCTCAAGGTGGTCTATCAAAGTGTCGACCATGCCGCCGACAAGTTGCACAGGCCGCAAGCGGTTTCCGGGAAAGGCTCCGGCGCCGACCGTATCATTGCGGTGGGACAGACCGGGCTGTTCCCCGAGGAAGAAATGTCCGCGGCGCGAGATCAGGGGCTGGCGGAGCTCCGGACCGGCGTATGGTTCTTCTGCGTGTCGGTTCAAGGTGATGAGATCCGCGCCGAGCTCTCTCTGCCTTCGGGCATTTCCGGCGGCAATTTCGAGGGCTTCATCGAGCGCATCTTCATCCTCGGCGGTGGTGAATGGCCGGCGGATGCCATCCTTGATAGCGATCGTCCGGACGGCATTGAGTTCGAGCCTGCTGTTTTGCGTCGCTAGGCCATGTTCAACATTGGCAGAATGGAGCTCGCGCGGAAGCGGCAGCGGTTGACCGCCAAGGCTCTCGCCGAGCAAGCCGGCATATCGCCGGTCACCCTGTCGCGTGTCGTCAACGGGCAGCAGGTTCCGGATGAAGACACTGTCGACGGCTTGGTGCGTGCGCTGGGATTTCCGCGGGAGTTCTTCTTCCGGGACGACGCGGCCCCGATCGGCGCTGATGCCGCCAGCTTCCGGAGCCTGACGGCGATGTCGGCGCGAGAGCGCGATGCGGCGCTCGCCGCCGGCTCATTGGCCTTCGAGATGTCAGCCTGGGTGCGGGAAAGGTTCGTTCTGCCGCAGCCAGACCTGCTCGACCTCAGCCATGAACGCGATCCCGCCGGAGCCGCACGTGCGCTACGCCAGCATTGGGCGATCGGCGAGCGGCCGATCTCCCATATGATCAAGCTGCTTGAGACGAAGGGCGTCCGCGTCTTCTCGCTGGCCGAGAACACGAAGAATGTGGATGCCTTTTCCTGCTGGCATGATGGTGAACCGTATGTCTTCCTCAACACCTTCAAGACCACGGAGCGCAGTCGGTTCGACGCTGCTCATGAGCTGGCGCACCTTGTCCTGCACAAGCATGGCGGTCCCAATCAAGGGCGCGCTGCCGAACTGGAGGCACATGCGTTTGCATCGTCGTTCCTGATGCCTCACGACGACGTCGTGGCGACGATCCCATTCGTCCGAAGCCTCGATCAATTGGTGCTCGCAAAGAGGCGGTGGGGCGTGTCCGTCGCTGCGCTTGCGCATCGCCTCCACCGGATCGGCCGGATCTCCGACTGGAACTACCGGACTTTCTGCATCCAGATAAACAAGCGGTTCGGCATCAACGAGCCTGACGGTCTCCCGCCAGAACGATCTGCAATATGGCAGCGTGTTCTCACAGAACTTTGGCGGGAAGGCGTGACGCGCCGGCACGTGGCGGCCCGCCTGGATATTCCTGAGGCAGAACTCGACAATCTTCTGTTCGGGCTTACCGGGGATGTGAATCCGCCATCCGTCGGTGGTTCGTCTCTCCGGCTAGTTCCGTGATTGTGCCTAGGGGGTTAAGCCTCCGAGATATCACGATTGGAAAAACGATCATGGTTGCTCGCTCACCGAACTTTCGGATGCATCACCTGTCCCGACATTGATCTCCATAAATGGAATGTCGAGCAAACTATCAAAATCGGCCGGTTCGGTGAGATATCGGAAACCCCACGGGCTTAGAAGGAGCAGGCTCCTCCGAGCCGGTTGCTCGAAACGAGGATCCCACAGTCCGTCACGCTCGACATGTTCCAAGAGTTTGAGCATTCGATCCTCGGGCAAAGCAATCTCGTTAGGGGCGAACCCGGCATCCCACATGTAAACAAGAAATTCCGCAGGCTGTCCGGCGGCTTGATCCGTGAACACCGCCAATACCTTTCCGCCAAGCTGACCATTGATCGCTTCCTGCCGTTGAAATTCGGGCGTTGTTACCGGGGCTGGCGCTGAACCGGATATTGAGAATGTGTGCCGCTCGGGATCGGCATGGATAGTCCAGGGTGCTGGAAAATTTGCGCTAAAGCGGCCGATGATTGTACGTGCCGGATGAAAAGAGTGGATGGCTTCGGACATATAGGATCTATGGATGTCAAAAAAGCCAACGCCTTTTGTAAGAGCCACATTGACCTCGTCGAAAGTCAACCGAGTCGCATGACCGCCGTTCCGACGCCTGAGACGCAAGCCATCCTCCCAGATAACGTAATCGGCATGATAAATGCCATTACGAATATCGTCTCTAAAGGCCTCTTCCAGCACCAATGCAAGACCCGGCATGCCAATCGCATGCGCGGTTCTAGCTAGATCTCTGAACGTCGCATTTGCATTCGGCCCAATGACCCTAGCGGGTTGCTGTCTTACTCGAACAAGGTCTTGAAATGGCCAAAGCAAATAAGGTTTTAGCGTGACAATCCCCATCATATTCTTGAGGGTCTCATAGATGCCGCCTGCCTCAGCGAGCTGACAATAGAGAAACAGCAGGATACGAATTTCGGCCTTCGACCGTGGGCGGCTGTGTGCGGGGTGAGCGGAGATTTCCTCGAACACTTCGTGCGCTGTGATCGTAGTAGCCCAGCCGGCGTCCTGCATGCCGCGGAATTCTCCACCGAGCGAAGCGGCAAAGTCGAGTTCGTTGATTCTCCGAGCGAACGCCAACAGATATGAAAGATGCCGGGACAATTTCCTGAGATAAATCTGCGCTTCCATAATTAGTTCAACTTCAGTTTTGGCAGCCTAGTGTTCACGTGCATCCGATTGTTCGCTCTGAGCTGACACCTCACTCCTGCCTGCCAGTGCTTCAGCAATCTTTCCCGAAATCCGATTGGCCGCGCGACGCGAAGGATCATGTTGCACATGCGCGTAGATCGCTGTTGAGCGTGCATTCGCATGGCCAAGAATGGCTCCTGTCAGGGGCAACCCTTCGCCATAGGAGACGGCGGTGGATCCCATCGTATGCCTCAGCGTATGGGGGGTAACGCCAGGTAGTTCCGCTTTCGCGACGACCCTGGTCCAAACGCCCTTTGTTCCCTGAAAATGGCCATCTCCCCGTTCCGCCGGGAATACGAAGTCGGAACCCGGCTTCCTTGTAATGCCACGCAGCAGCACGATTGCAGCCGCGCCAAGCGGCCGAATGGACTTTCCAGTCTTGCTGTCGTCCAAAACGAGAAGGCCGTGCTCGAAACTCACCTCATTCCATCGCAGCGCGGCGATCTCGTCGCGACGACAGCCGGTCAAAGCCCACAGGCGTGCAATGTTCAATGCTTTGGCGTTGACACCCTCCAGTTCCAGCGCGTCGAACGCCTTGCCGAGACGGCTGATCTCCTCGAGCGTCAAATACCTATCGCGCCTGTTGTCGGATTTTTTCACAGCAGCGATGTCGCAAGGATTGGAGGACACGATCTTGCGCCGCACAGCAAAGCTAAAAACGGCGGAGAGATCCTTTACGACCTTCCGCGCGGCTCCCTCGCCGCCGCGAACGATGATGCGTTTGCGAAACCCGATTTTCTCATCCTTGGCGGTCTTGCCGTTGGTCACATCCCGCACGAAGCGTTCGATCTCACCCGCACCAACCTCCGACACGCGCTTTCGTCCGAGCAGCGGCACGACATGGTGCCGTAAACGCGCGATCGTGTAAGCCTTGGTGCGGGGCTTCATGGGCTCGCCCTGCCGAATGCCGCGCTGAACGAAGCAGCCTTCTTCTTCATAAAGGTCGATCAGCTCGGCCATCAGCATTTCGCGCCGCTTTGTCTGAAGCTCGCCAGCAGGGTCCTCACCTTTCGCGGCTGCGCCGAGCAGAATCTTCGCCTTCTTGCGTGCCTCGTCGACGGTCAAGTTTCCATAGCGGCCGACTGTCTGGAAACGCTTCGGCGCGTTCCGCCCGCCGCCGTTGGCGCGGTATCGAATGATGAAGGTCTTCGATCCGCTCGGGTCAGTACGGACCCCAAACCCGGATAACTCGCTGTCCCAAGCGAAGCAACGCTCACCGTTCGAGACGATGCTGTCGACCACCTTTTTAGTGAGCCTGACGGCGTTTTCTCTTGCCATTCCCGTGCCTTTCGATAGGTCGATGCCATCGAAGTTGGTGACCACCTGGTGACCACCGTGACGGAAAATCTCATACCATGCCAGAAAGGCCAATATCAATAAGCCACTGAATAGTATTGATTTTTACAGGTCAGTCCAACTGAGGAAAACTCCGGATAACCCTGTCTCCAATTTTGCCAAGGTTGGGGTCGAGGGTTCGAATCCCTTCGCCCGCTCCAGTTTTTCTCTAGAAAATCCGATACTTAGCAATCGCCCTTCGGGGCGTTTTGTGCTTCCTTAGCCTTCGGCTGTGCCGCGTGGAAGCGGAATGGTGTAGCGCGACGAAAGTCGCCGGCTATCATGGCGGGCGGTCAGCGGCTCTCATTCAGCGCGGGCAAGTGAGAACCTGACCTCCTCCGCATTCAAGATCAGCCCCCGGCTTGGTGTAGCGTGCAAAATCAGATGTCAGTGCGCGCAACATCAAATGTCAGCGCCCGTCCTCGCCTATAGACGATAGACCCTCGCCGCCACGCCATGAAATACGTCGTCTTCGGCTGCCCCGCCGAATTGCGCGACGGCGCGTTTATGGGCGCCGATCAGGTCCGCATAGCTGGTCCAAATCTTCTCGATCGGAAAATTGGAGCCGAACATCAGGCGCCTGCTGCCGAACAGCTCGACCAGAGTTGCCACGATATAGGCGATGAGATCGCCGTCGTTCCGATGAATGAACGTGCCAAGTCCGGACAGTTTCGCGTAGACGTTTGGCAAGGCGGCAAGCTTCGTCAGACCGGCGGTCCACGCCGCCGCATCGCGATCGGATCGGCCGGCCAGCATCCCGGCATGGACCAGAACGAACATCGTTTCCGGATTGTCCCCGACCACGCCGGCTGCCGCTTCCATCTGAGCGGGAAAGAGCTGGAGGTCGAAGCTGAGCCCGTAGTCCTTGAGCCGGGCGAGGTTCCTGCGGACCCTCGCGTCCAGGATGAGATCGGGAGCTTCCGCAAAGCGGAATTCGGAACGCTCGTGCCAGTGCAACTGCATGCGGACGCCGCGGACGAGGGGATAGCGCATCAGCCGGTCGAGCTGGGGCCGCACATCGTCGGCGGTCATATCCGCATAGGCGACGATGGCGTGGGGCCAACCGCTTTCGTTCGCGGTCTGCTGGACCCATGCGACTTCGTCCTCGAATAGCTCCTTCGGCCAGTTGGCCTGGACGTACACCGCCTGCCCGACGCCGGCGCCGGCGAGGTCGGCTTGAAATTCACCGATGAGGTAATCGCGCCGGATGTCCTCGTAGGGCCCGAAGATGCGCGGCACCATGGGCCCACGGAGCCAGGGCAGATCATCCTGACGCCAGATGTGGAAATGAGAATCGATTACCGGTCGCATTGCTCTCGCTTTCCTTTGTTCCGAGCCACCGCCCCCGGCGCGCCGAGGGCGAGAATGAAGCGCGTCAAGCTGGATATGGACGATCCGTCGATGAGATCGTCGAGGACGGGGAGGATGCCGCGCAACGCGGCCGTCTCGGGCTGGAATTGGGGATCGGCTGCAAGCGGGGTCGCGAGAGTCAGCCGGAAGGCTCGCCGGGCAAGCTGGCGGATCGCGCGTTCCATCTCCTCGTGGGAGCCGCGCTCCAGCCCATCGGACAGAATAAGGATGGCCGCGCCGCGGGCGAATGCAGCAAAGCGCGGGGTGGCGACAAGCGCGCCGAGGCTTGAGCCGATGCGCGTTCCGCCATCCCAGTCCGCGACGCAGTGGGAGACGCGCTCGAGGGCCTGAATGGGGCTCGCCGGGCGCAGCGCGGCGGTGATCCGCGTCAGGCGGGTGCCGAGCGTGAACACCTCGGCCCGGTCGGCACCTTGGACGATGGCATGGGCGACTTTCAGATAGTCGGCTGTATAAAGCTTCATCGAGCCGGAGATGTCGATGAGCAGCAGCAAGTTGCGCTGAACCCGCTTGCGTCGCTTCAGCCGCGGGCGCGGTATGTCCCCGTCGGTCCGGACCAGCGTGCGCAAGGAGCGGCGCAGGTCGAGCTGACCCCGCGCGCGGGCCGGCACTGTCCGGAAGGAGGCGCGGACCGGCAGCGAACGCCCGAGCAGCCTGCGGAAGCGGGAGAGCGCGCCGCGGCCTTCATCGTCGTCGTCCCAGTCCCGTGCGGCGAGAACCTCGTCCGCCGACGAGAGCGTCCCGCCCTTCTCCCGACGAACGTCGCGGGCGCGCCGCGCCACGGCGTCGTCCGCGTCTCCCCGCCGCGCCATCCCGCCCTTAACGCCGTCGTCGGGACCATCGACCTCGCCGTAGAAATGGCGCCGGAACAGCAACGCGAACTCCTGGCGGCGGTCGGGAGACGGACCGAAGGTGGCGCGGGCGGCGTCGAACAGATGATCCATGGATCGGGGGCCGAGCAGTGCCACCGCCTTCAGGAAGTCGGTGACCTGCTCGGACGAGATGGGAAATTCGCTTTGCCGCAGGAGCTCGGCGAACGCCACCAGAGGCGCCGCTGCACGCGGAAGACAGGGAGCCGCCATCATGAAAGGGCCGCTTCGACGATGTCCCCAAGCTCCGGGCCGAGGGTTGCAAGGTCCTCCTCGTCCTTGACCAGCATGCCGATCGCGCGGCGGAACGCCTCCGGCCAGGGGCTGCCGCCCTTCTCGAGGACGGTCGCCGCGTTGGCCCACTCGATCGCCTCGGCGATGCCGGGCGGCTTGGCGAGCGGCCGCGCGCGGATGTCCCGTACCGCCCTTGCGACGGCCCGCGCCGTCGCTTCGGCGACGTCCCCGGCCTGCAGCATGATGATTGCCGCCTCGCGGGCTGCGTCGGGATATTCGATGTAGTGATAGACGCACCGCCGGCGCAGCGCCTCGGCGAGGTCTCGCGTCCGGTTCGATGTCAGGACCACGACCGGGCGCGACGTGGCGCAGAGCGTCCCGCGTTCCGGAATCGAGATCTGGAAATCGGAAAGGAATTCGAGCAGCAACGCCTCGAATTCATGGTCTGCGCGATCGATCTCGTCCACCACCAGCACGCTGTCCTGCGGCGCCTTCAGGACCTTGAGCAGAGGGCGGGCGATCAGGAAGCGGTCGTCATAGATGTCCACGTCCTTCTCGCCGGCCTGACGGATGGCGAGGAGCTGGCGCTGGTAGTTCCACTCGTAGAGCGCCTGCGCCGCATCGATGCCCTCGTAGCATTGCAGCCGAACGAGGTCGCGGCCGAGGATCTGAGCGATCGCCTTCGCCGCTTCGGTCTTGCCGACGCCCGGCGCGCCTTCCAGCAGCACCGGCTTACCGAGCCGCAGGGCCAGGAAGATCACCGTGGCGAGGCTCTGGTCGGCGATATAGGAGACGCTGGCGAGTTCCGCGGCGATTCTCTCGGGCGAGACGGCCCGCGCGGCAACACCCTCGTCCGGCGCAGCCTCCAGCCTCATGACGCGGCGCCCGGCGACGCGGCCGCCTTTTCCAGCAGAGCCTTGAGGATCCGCTCGGGGGTGATCGGCATGACGTCGATGCGTACGCCGACCGCATCGAAGATGGCATTGGCGATGGCTGGAATCTGCGGGTTCGCGCACATCTCGCCCGGCCCCTTCGCGCCATAGGGGCCGTCGGCCGCGGGCCGTTCCAGGACATATGTCTCCGTCTGCGCCAGATCGCCGGGACCGGGCATGAGATATTCGTTGAAGTCGGTGGGGCCGTGCTCGCGGGAGGGATAGTAGGGCTCGGTGGTCTCGTAGAGGGCGTGGCTGATGCCCATCCATGAGCCGCCGACCAGTTGCTGCTCCACGATCTTCGGATTGAGCGCGCGGCCGACCTCGAACACGTTCTTCACCGCGAGCACACGCACCTCGCCGGTCTCGTCGTCCACCTCCACATCGGCGACGGTGCAGGCATGGGCATAGCAGGTGGCGGGCTTCATGGCGCCGGTGGCGGCGTCGGGATAGGAACGCGGCACCAGGAAGATGCCGCGCCCGGAGATGGAGCGCCCCTGCTTGAAATGGGCGACGAGCGCCGTGTCCATGATCGAGATGGCGCGGGACGGCGCGCCCTTGACGTGGATGTTGCCCTGGCCGTCGGTGTCGAGGTCATCGGCATTGACCTCCAGCGCCGTCGCCGCAACCTCCAGCATCACCTGCCGCGCCTCCCGGGAAGCGGCAATCACCGCATTGCCGGCGCGGTGGGTGCCGCGCGAGGCGAAGGTGCCCATGCAATGGGGACCCGTGTCGGTGTCCGCCGTATCGACGATCACCCGTTCCGTCGGCACGCCGATGGTCTCGGCGCACAGCTGGGCCATGATGTGCTTCAGCCCCTGCCCGAGGTCGACGCTGGAGAGGCTCACCATGAAATTGCCGGTAGGGGTCGAATGCACCAGCGCCTGGGTCGGGTCGCCGCCCAGATTCATGCCCGTGGGATAGTTGATCGCAGCCACGCCGCGGCCGTGCCGGAGCGCCATGGTTCAGTCCCTCCTCGTGCGCGACGACAGCTCGAAGAAGCGGTCGGCAATAGGCCAGTTCGTGACCCGCGACGCCTCCTGCATGCACTCGATGAGCGCCGCGCCCTCGGTAGGCTGGCGGTGGGCCTTGAGGTCGCCGTCGCGATAGGCGTTGATGAGCCTGAACTCGATGGGATCCATGCCGATGAGGCGCGCCAGCTTGTCCATCTGCACCTCCAGCGCGAAGTCGCCGATGGTGACGCCGAACCCCCGCATGGCCGACGACGGCGTGCGGTTGGTGTAGACGCAGAAGGAATCGATGGAGACGTTGGGAATGGTGTAGGGGCCGGGGAAGTGGGCGGCGCCCTTCTGCGTGCCGTAGGGCGAGTGCCGCGAATAGGCGCCCGCGTCCACATAGCAGTGAACCTGCCGCGCGACGATGCGCCCGTCCCGCGTCACGCCGTCCTTCAGCACGATCCGCTCGGCAGCTCGCGGCGAGGAGATCTGCATCTCCTCCTCCCGCCCGTAGATGAACGACACCGGACGGCCCGTGAGCTTGGAGCCGAGGATGGCGATCGGCTCGACGATGACGTCGACCTTGCCACCGAACCCGCCGCCCACCGTTCCGCCCACCATGTGCAGCTTGTGGCCGGGCATCTGCAGGATGATGGAGGCGTTGTCGAGGGTGAAGAACATGGCCTGCGTATTGGTGTAGCAAGTGAATCGCTCGTTGCCCTCAGGGACGACGATGCATCCCGTGGTCTCGGTCGGCGCGTGCTCGATGGGCGCCGACGCGTAGGTCTGCTCCAGGATGTGGTCGGCCTGGCGGAAGCCGTCCTCGACGTCGCCCAGCCGGACCTTCCGGCTGCTGCCGCTGTCATAGTGATAATAGTTGCCGCCGTGGCGTTCGTTCACAAGGGGCGCACCGGGCGCGAGCGCCGCTTCCATGTCCAGCACCGCTGGCAGCGGCTCGTAGTCGATGCGCACCTTGGCGACGCCCTCGAAGGCGGCCCGCGGCGTCTCGGCGAGAACGGCCACCACCGCTTCCCCCTTCCAGCGGACCTTTTCCTCCGCGAGCACATGCTCGTCTTCCGGCCCCACCTGGATGAGCGACAGGACGGTGTAGAGGTTATGCGGCACGTCCTTCGCGGTCAGCACCCTGACCACACCGGGGTGGCGCTCAGCCTCGGACGTGTCGATCGCGCGGATGCGGGCGTGATGATGGGGGCTGCGCACCATCTTGAGGTGGAGCGTCCCGGGGAAGGTGCGGTCGGCGAAGAAGGCCGTGCGCGCCGTCACATGGCCGAAGGCGTCCGAGCGCGGCCTGGATTGACCGATCTCCTTGAGGTCGTCACGCCGCTCGTCGGCGAAATAGGTTTTTCGCAGTTCCATGGCGCGCCTCCTCAGGCCTTGTTGGTGGAATTGGCCCGCGCGGCGGCAAGCACCGCGCCGATGATCGGCTCGTAGCCCGTGCAGCGGCAGACGTTGCCGGAGATCGCCTCGATGACGTCCTCGCGGCTGGGTGCGGGGTTTCGGTCGAGCAGCGCCTTGGACGCCACGATCATTCCGCCGGTGCAGAAGCCGCACTGGGTGGCGAAGCCGTCGGCAAATGCGATCTGCAGCGGGTGCAGCACGCCGTCCTTCGCAAGGCCGCCCGCCGTCTCGATGGTGCAACCCTCGCAAGTCTCCGCGAGCGTCAGGCAGGCGAGCCGGATCTCGCCGTCGACCAGCACCGAGCAGGCGCCGCACGTCCCCTGGAGGCAACCCCCTTTCGGGGAGAAGTCGGCGAGCTTCTCGCGCAGAACATCCAGGAGCGTGGTTCCGCTCTCGACGAACTCCGCCTTCTCGCTGCCGTTCAATAAAAAACGAATGGCGACTTTTGCCACCTTGGTTCTCCCTCTCACTGTTTTTGGTGCCGGCATATCCGGCAATCAGGCGTCCGCCAGCAACAGCCGTCCGAGATGTACCGGCAGGACTGCGCCGCGATACCAGCCGCTCGCCACCGCATCGGTGATCGGCGTGGTGCCTTCAAGGGCCAACGCGAGGGCGGGCGCGATGCCTTCGGGCGTCTGGGCGCGGCCGATGAGGGCCGTCTCCGCCGCTCTCGCCCGCATCGGGCGATCTGCCAGACACCCCAGGGCGATGCGGGCGAACGAGATGAGCCCACCCCGCGTATCCAGGACGGCGGCGATGGTCACCACCGACAGCCCCTTGGGCCGGACACGGCTCGCCTTTATGAAGCGGAACGTGCCGTTGGCCGGCACCGCGAAGCTGACGGCAGTGACAATGGCCTTGGCGAAGGCCGTGCCGCGCTTCGCCAGGAAGTCCTCGACCGGCACGTCGCGTTCGCCCGAACGGCCGCCCAGGTGAACCACGGCATCGAGCGCCAGCAGTGCGACGGCGAAGTCACCATAGGGCGCGCGGGCGTAGAGATTTCCCCCGACGGTCGCCGCATTGCGGATGGCCGGGCCGCCGATCAGCCGTGCCGCGGTGCCGAGGAAATCGAGCCCGGGGTGCCGGAGGATCTCGCCCATGGTGACGCCGGCACCGATCCTTACCCTGCCGGGACAGACCTCGATGGCTCTCAAAGCGGGATCGGCGAGACGGACGTAGTGAGTGAGCGCGACGTCGCCTTCGTTGGCCCGGCGCACGAGCAAGGAGCCGCCGCCGAGATAGGCCGCGCCAGGGGCAGCCAGGGCCGCAGCGGCGGCGGCGATGTCTGTGAAGGTCTCGAGTGTCACGCTCATGCCGGCCCCCTCACGCGCCGCGCGAGAAACGCTGCTTCAGGGCGTTGAACCCGCCCTGGAACACGTTCTCGCCCATGGCGGCGGCGATCTTCTCCGCCTCGCCGGACGGTGCGTCGAACGTCGCCGACCATTCCACGAAGGTGCGCTCGCCGTCGGTCACTCGCGCGAGCCTCAGTGTGGCCACATGGTTGGAGATCGGCTGCGGCGTCTCCTCGATAGCGTAGCGGATGGAATGGTCGTGGTCGGACAGCGCTAGCAGCCGCTCGCGCAGCACCGCGCCGTTCACCAGCGTGAGCCGGCGCACGCATCCCACCCGATCGGCGACGGGGCCCGCCTCGATCACACTTTCGACCATACGCGGATGCCAGCCCGGCAACCCGTCGAAGTCGCGGATGACCTCCCACACCGCGTCGATCGGCGCCTCTATGATGCTTGAAACCGTCACGCTCGCCATGTCCCGTCGCCTTTTTCCTTTTTGCCTGCATAGAAAGACATAGGATCGGGGGGATTGCTTATCCGCCAGTCTCGAAATCGTATCGGACGGTCCGAATAAGCAGGAGACGGGGCGGTGCCGGCAGCACATGCGCGAGGCGCCGCCGCGGAAACGACAGCGCCTCGAGGCTATGGGCAATCCGCCTACGGATGCGATCAGAAGCGACCTCTATTGCTGGTGCTGGCTGGCCGAACGATAGGCCGTGGGGGTCACGCCAACATGGTCCCGGAAGAAGCGGGAAAAATTGCTCTGCTGGGTGAAGCCCACCTGATACGCGATGGAGGTGAGTGGCTCTCCCGATTGCAGCAGGCGAACGCTTTCCTCGACACGCAAGGTGTTGAGATAGATATTCGGCGTCAGCTTCGTCTGGGATTTGAAAACCGCGAAGAAATGCGGGCGGGACATGCCCACGGACCGCGCCACGTCGTCGAAGGACGGCCGCGCACCCACGGCATGCTTCATCATCGCGATCGCCTTGCGAATGCGGAAATCACACACCCGTCCGTCGAAGGCCCTGGCCGCCGACACGGCTTGGCCGGGCCGGCACAGGCTGTCCGCAAATCGCTCTATCTCATAGGCGGACAAGTCCCCCGGGTCCTCGCCGCCTTCGAGGAGCAGACGCATGCGCGCGGCGGTCGCCCGTTGCTCACCGCTCAACGGGAGATGCGGGTCGTCGAATGCGAATGCTCCTTCCGGCCTGTGCGCGCGCAGCCAGTCGAGGTCCAGGTAGAAAACCAGGAACAGCCCCGGCTCGCCCGCGGGCGGAAAGGCATGGCTGTGGGGCTCCAAGGGGTTGATCGCAATCGCCATTTCCGGACCGACGCAGGCGCTGCGACCGCCGACCGTCATCAGCCCGGGCTCTCCGCCGAGCCAGATGATGACATGCGCCTCACTGTGGGCGTGGGTCACGAAATCGCGTCTCACACGGATCAGCGACATCCGTCCGAACGTACCGCGGAGCACCTTGATGGGCTCTCTCATGCCTCTCCTCCCGGCTAACCTTTGTGTCGGATCCTTCTTTTTTTGGCCGCGACCCCAGCGTCACTCTCACTGACGCCGCGCCGGCCGGTGCCGTCAAGCGGGGCCGCGCCGGCCCGAGCCCTCAAATACCCGCAGCCGCGTGATTTTCCGACGCCACGATAACGGGCGGCGGCTGGAGGCCGGTGCGGATGGCCTCGCCCGCGCGGACAAAAAGACCGCCCGCGGCCGGCGCCACGCCGGCCATGTGGATGCAGCCATGCACCATGCCTTCAAGGAGGATGAGGCGCGTCGGGACGCCGCTCTCTGCGAGCTTGCGTGCATAGGCCTCGCCCTCGCTGCGCAGCGGATCGTATTCGTTGACCATGACGGTCGACGGCGGCAGGTTCGACAGGTCCGCCCGGAGCGGCGCGGCATAGACGGGAGGCGAGGCGAGCCCTTCTCCCAGATAGGCCTCCCAGCAAAAGCGCATCGTCTCGCGCGTGAGGTAGTATCCGTCGCCGAAGGCCTCGTAGGAGGCCGTTCCGAGATCCGTGTCCACCGGCGGATAGATGAGAAGCTGATGGGCGATGGACGGCCCACGGCGGTCCCGCGCCAGCAAGGCGGCCCCGGCGGCGAGGTTGGCGCCGGCGCTGTCGCCGGCGACCGCGATGCGGCCGGCGTCGATCCCCAGCGCTTCGGCGTGATCGGCAACCCAGACGAGGGCGCGATAGAAATCCTCCAGCGGGGCCGGGTAGGGATGCTCCGGCGCCAGCCGGTAGTCGACCGAGAAGACGACGCAGCCGGTGGCGTTCGCGAGCGCGCGGCAAGGGGTATCGTAAGTCTCGAGCGAGACCAGACACCAGCCGCCCGCATGGGCGAAGACCAGGGCCGGCAGAGCCTGCCCGCGCGCCGATCCGGCCGGCCAATAGGCCCGGATTGGCACTGCAGCATTGCTCGCAGGATCGTCGGCCGCAAGATCCTCGATCCGGTCGACGGCTTCGGGCGCCCCCTGCAACGTGAGGAGCACCCGGTCAGTCTCGGCCCGGATCGCCTCGAGCGACGCGGGCTCGGGAGCGGGCAGGCGCGCCAGGAAGGCGGCGATATCGGCGTCGAGCGTCATCGGGCGGCCCCCTCCAGGAAGAAGGGGACGACCTGCGCGTTGAATTCCTCGGGCGTCTCTTCCATCACGAAATGGCCGCAGTCGGGGATGATCTCGCCCCTGAGGTCGGCAGCGTGGGGACGCAGCGTGGCGAGCGGCGCGTCGACGGTGGCGAACTCGGTGCCGATGGCCAGCACCGGCAGGGCGAGGGGCCGTTCCGCCCGCTTCAGGTTCTGCCGGATGGTCTCGGGAATGGCGCGGTAGTAGGCGAAGCCGGCACGGATGCCCCCGGGCGTCCCGTAGGCCTCGGCATAGACATCGGCCGCCACCCGGTCGCGCCGGTGGGACCATTTGTCGAACATGAAGCTGAGATATTCCTTCTCCCGGCCCGCCGTCAGGAATTCCGGCAGGTCCAGCACCTGGTTGAACATGAAGTGCCAGAGAAAGATGTTGTCGGCGGGTGGCACGAAAATCTGCGGCGCGGGAGCGAGTCCGGGAATGACGGCCTCGGTCAGCGCGATCCGCTCAACAGCCTCCGGAAAGTCGATCGCCAGCGCATAGCCGACCCACATGCCCACATCATGGCCGGCGACGGCGTAGTGCGCGTGACCAAGCTGCAGCATCGCCTGGTGCAGGATTCGGGCGGCCGAGCCGGTGTCATATCCGGCATCGGGCCGGGCTGAATACCCGGTGCCGACCGGATCGACGGCGATCGCCTCGAACCCGTTCTGCGCCAGCGCCGCCATGGTATGGCGCCAGGCGTACCAGGTCTGCGGCCAGCCGGGAATAAGCAGGATGGGCCGGCCGCTGCCGAGGATAGCGCAGTGGATCTTCTGCCCGTCCACGCGCAGGTAGCGGTGGACGAGGCCATCGGCCAGGGCGTCGTTGGCGTTGAAGCGTGTCATGGTTTCTTCCCTGAGAAGGGGCATCAAGCGATGCCGAGGATCGTTCTTGTCTCCGCCGGGCTCAGCGGGGTTCCTGCAAAATCGTCGAACACCTTGTCCGTCACGCGGATAATGTGATCGGTGATGAAGGCCGCCCCCTCGCGGGCGCCGTCCTCCTGGTCCTTGAGGCAGCATTCCCATTCGAGCGTCGCCCATCCCTCGAACCCGTACTGGGCGAATTTCGAGAAGATGGAGCGGAAATCGACCTGCCCGTCGCCGAGGGAGCGGAAGCGACCGGCACGGTCGATCCAGGACCGGTAGCCGCCGTACATGCCCTGGCGGCCGGTCGGGTTGAACTCCGCGTCCTTGACGTGGAACATGCCGATCCGGTCGTGATAAATGTCTATGAAGTCGAGATATTTGAGCTGCTGCAGGACGAAGTGGCTGGGATCGTAGAGGAGACGGCAGCGCGGGTGCCCGCCGACCCGGTCGAGCAGCACCTCGAAGCTGGTGCCGTCGTGCAGATCCTCGCTCGGGTGGAGCTCGAAGCACAGATCGACGCCGGCCTCGTCGCAGGCGTCGAGAACGGGTCGCCAGCGCCGCGCCAATTCGTCGAAGGCCGCCTCCACCAGCCCCTCCGGGCGCTGGGGAAAGGGAAAGACATAGGGCCACAGAAACGAGCCCGAGAAGGTGCCCATGCTGGTCAGTCCGAGCCGGCGCGAGGCCCTGGCGGCCAGCTTGATCCGCTCCAGCGCCCATTCGCTGCGCGCCGCGGCATTGCCCCTCAGCGCCTCCGGTGTGAAGGCGTCGCACATGACATCATAGGCCGGGTGCACGGCGACGAGCTGGCCGAAGATATGCGTCGTCAGCTCACTGACGACGAGCCCGTGCCCGGCGAGCACGCCGGAAATTTCATCGCAATAGGTCTGGCTTTCGGCTGCGGTGCGAACGTCGAAGAGGCGCTCGTCCCATGCCGGAATCTGGACCGCCCTGAAGCCCAGGCGGCTGGCCCACGCCGCGATGGTCTCAAGCTGGTCGAAGGGCGGCTGGGCGCCGCTGAACTGCGCTAAGTGGATACTCGGACCTTTGACGGTTTTCATCGGCTCACCATTCTTTGTCGATCAATCAACAATGCGAGCTTGCCCGCCCATGTCAAGCGTATTATTTGTCAATCGTTCTGGAATGGAGACGGGCATGGCGGGACGGCCGAGAGAATTCGACAGGGGGGTTGCCCTCGAGCGCGCTCGCGACCTTTTTTGGGTGCGGGGCTATGAGGGAACCTCCATGTCCGATCTCGTCGCCGCGCTCGGGATTGCGTCCGCACGGATCTATGCGGCTTTCGGCTCCAAGGAGGCGCTATTCCGCGAAGCCATTGCCCATTACGAGGCCGAGGAGGGAGGCTTCGCCGACCAGGCTCTCGGCGGTACGAAGGACGTGCGCACTGCCATCGAGGACATGTTTCGGAAGGCCATCAAGCTCTACACCGTGAAGCAGAGAGGGTGCATGGTCGTTTCGGCGGCGACCAACTGCGCGCCGGAGAACGCGGCGTTGGGTGCCTGGCTTGCAGATCATCGAAGAGCCCGGACGCAATCACTCATTGACCGGTTGCGGCAGGCGAAGCAGGCGGGTGAGCTTCCGGCGAGCTTCGACGAAGTGGCCATCGGCGATTGCTGCGCCACGCTGCTTCATGGCCTTTCGGTGCAGGCGCGCGACGGGGTCAGCCGACGGCGGCTCGACGCGATGGTGAGTGTCTTCCTTCACGCGTTCGACGCCATGGCGGAAGGGAACGCGGAGCCGCCATCTCCAGGTAGGCGGTGACTTCGCGGGATACGCTCAATACGGACTAAAGTCGTGCTGCATTGCCCTGATGATTGGCGTCGACCTCCAAGGATGCGGAGATTGCGCCGTAGCCCGGCTGCTGGCGGGCAGCAACACTCACGGCCGGCCGGATCACCCAGGATGCGAGCGGTCAGGCCGGAAGAGAGCTTTGTCATCGGGCGCCGACGGCTGCGACGGCGCCCGGCTTTCCGGGTGGCGGCGACGAGCGGACGACGCTGCTTGCATATTAGCCGCCGCCACTCGGGGCGCGTCAGAACTTCGCCGTCATGCCGGTCGCCGCGGCGTTCATCTTACGGCTGTTCGTGCTCACGCCGTGCAGCGTGCAGACATAGGGCGCCGAATCCGCCGGATTGCCGTATTGGTTCTGCCAGTAGCGGTAGGCGACCCACACATCCAGCGCATGAGAGCGCACCTCTCCGAACATGGCCTTGCCCGCGTGGAAGATCATTCGGACCGGCTCCGCATTGACTTCGACCTGATACCCCTTGGATCCGGTGACATAGCCGGCAGCCCATTCCACGGACCCTTGGGGCCGTAGATGTCCGCCCGGCCGCTGATCGAAAAATACCTCACGGACTCCGGTGTTTCTCGTTCTTCCTGATTTCAGCGATGGCGCGATGGTTCACCGAGCGCGTTGGACCTGTGAAGTATGCAAGAATGTCTTGGTCATTCGGCCAATCTGCTCGCGCTGCCGGGCGTGCTCGATTGGTCGATGGGCGTCTACAATCCCCGTGTCGACATCACCAAGGACACCACCACCCTCTATGCCTCTGACGCGCCGGCTGACGGCCGATTCCTGGACACCCAGAGCATCCGCAGCCTTCCGAAAGCTCCCGCACTCAGCGGCAGCGACGAAATACCTGAGATGCCGCAATTCGAAACGAATGTTTGCTCGCCGTGTCACAACTCCAATCCGCTGCCCAAATATTGGTAGCTGCGCTCGCGATCAACAGGCACCGTTCGATGTGCACATATTGGTCGCTTCGAACGCCAATGCAGCGCGTTTCCAGGCGGCACGATCCGAAATCGAAGCATCTTGGTTTTTCATATCGGATCGGCGAGGCAGACGCGGAAGATGCTCTCGGCTTGGCGAACCGTCATACGTCTGGGCGCAAAGCTCTCGATCACGGTGCCGTCCCCAATCTCCGCCTCGCGTAGGCGGGCGAGCCCTTCGGAACCGGCGTAGAGGCCAGGGACCGCCCGTTCGGCCATCTCGCGGAGGCGGTCGTGGGGAACTTGAGCTTCGGTCCAGGACAGGGGAAAGCCAATATCGATGTAAAGTTCTCTGAGCGCACGAACACTTGCCTGAATTGCTGCAGCCAGAGAGGCATCGCCCGGCAACCGGACGCCAAGCGCCTCCGCGACCCGTATCGCCTTGTCGGGAAGCACTGTCAGGTTGAATGCCAGCACATGAGGCATGAGGACGCCGACGCCGAGCGTGTGGGGAAGATCCAGGAGGCTTTCCAGGGGCAGTGACAGGGTATGGGCATGCCCGAGGCGAGCATTGCCGCAGGCCATGTTGGCCATCGATGCCGCGACGATTGCTGCCGTTCGGGCGGCTTCTTCGGAAACGGCGCAGACGGAGGAGCGAAGGCCGCCGGCGAGCTGGCGGATGGCCTCCAGCGCCAGGCCGTCGGTGATCGGAGACGAGGCGCCGCTCGTGAAGGCTTCGAGCGCATGCGTCAGAGCATCGACGCCCGTCGCCGCTGCCACCGACGGCGGAAGCGACGCGAGCACGGCGGGATCGAGGATCGCGACGTTGGGAAAACTGAGCGGCCCGCCGCAAACGAGCTTGTCGTGGTGGTCATCGTCCTTCACCACCGTCCATTGGGACACCTCCGAGCCCGATCCCGCCGTCGTCGGAACCATGATCATCGGCAGCGGCCTGTTCTTGAAGTTGGCGACGCCGCTGCACGCGCGCAGCGACGTTCCATTGGTGGCCACGATAGCGATGCCCTTGCCCGCACACATGACGGACCCGCCGCCGATGCTGATGACGCCGTCGATGTTCTCGCGGCGCACCCGCTCGCCTTGCGCGTCGATCTGACGGACACGCGCATCCACCTCGCAGTCCTCAAAGCGCAGGAGGTTCAGTCCGCTGGCTTCGAGCAGCGACAGGGCATCGGCATAATAGACTTGCCGGGAGATGATCGGGTCCGACACCACGAGGACGCGCGTCATGCCGAGCTCGCCGGCCGCACGGCCGAGGACTTGCAGCGCGCCGGCGCCGGAAACCACTTTCGTGGGCATGAAGAAGACGGAGGTCATGGACGAGTTCCTCGAATTGGGGGCACCGCGGCAGGCACGGTGGCAGAGGTCCGGCGCATCAGCGGGGGCCTAGGGTCAGGACCCATTCATCTGGTTGAAATGGTGTGAGGCCATTTGGCCGGATACAAGAAGCGGAGGTGAAGGAAGCCTTTCGGCTTTCGAGCCCTCCGCGACGCAGTTGCCGGCCAAATGGACCACATCCGAAGGACGCCGAAACGGCTGCGACCTGCGGCGTCGAGCCACTCGGCCGATGGAACCCCATCGACCTTCGCGTCTCTCCAGGAATCTCTTTTCGGCATCTCTTTGCCGTTTCAGGCGCCATTTCCATCAGATTAATGGGTCCTGACCCTAGTGGAGCGAATTTGACATGTGAGTCCCGCCTGACATGAGGCTCCAGATCAAATGTCAAATTCAAAAGCTCCACTAAACCATCAACTTGCTAGTGGTTCTCTTGACTTCGACATTGGCTCCAAGGCCCGTATCAGACGGATGCAAATGTCGACGACGAACCACTGGCCTCGCCGATGCACCGGATCGTTCACTCAGTGGGTTTTCACGACGACCTGCGCATCGAGCGCAGTGCCGCAGCCGGGGCAGAAGTCCTCCCGCAGCATCACCAAGGGCTCGATATGCCTCGGGCGGACACGGACGTGCAGCTCCGCGAGGCGCTCTGAAGCCGGAGCCTCACGGGTGTGACAGTGATCGTGCCAATCACCTCCGACCCCCAGCTCGGTTCCGCAATGGAGGCAGACGTAGGCGCCGTCTCGAAGGGCCACACCCTTCGAGACCGGTTCCGCGCCGGCCGGCAGCTCGACCTCGCTTGCGGCATCCCGGACCGGCCTGCCGATGCGCTGCCGACGCAGCTCCGCTCTCCGCCCGGCGGTCGCCTCCAGGTCGGCGACCTGGCCACCTTCCGCGAGCGCCACGCCGTACACGTCATAGGCGGCCGGTTCGGCAATGTAGCCGGACCGCAGGTCGCGTACCACGAGGGCCGGATCGCGCAGCAGGGGATCGCCATAACCGCCGCCGCCGGCAATGCGCTGCCAGAAGATGTCGCCGGCACGGATCGGGATGCCCTGGGCGCTCAGTTCGAGCAGCTCCTTCTTTTCGAACGCGATGTCTTCGAGGTGGCTGATGCCCCCGGCGCGCAGGGCCTGCATGATGTTGGTGTTGCGCAGAATCTGATGCTCGCTTCCGCCGCCGGGATAGCCGCCGCCGTATCCTTCCGCGGGTACCTGGGCGGTCGGCGCGAAAACCGTCTGGTGCGCATCCCGGCAATCGTGAAGGGTCCAGGCGAAATCGAGCCCGAGGCCGCCGCGCTGGGCGCCCGGACCGCCGGTCTGGTAGTCGAGCCGGCGCCACAGATAGAGCACCGGGTACATCAGTTCGTTCATCTCGACGTCCGGCAGCGTATGGCTCACCTGGCAGGTCATGCCGGAACAATCGAGCCCGTCGAGACGGGGCTGGGCGCCCGCGCCGTGGGCGCCTCCGTCCATGTTGAACAGCACGAAGAACGGTCCCTTCTCGCGTTCGCCGGCAGTGATGCCGCCAGTCCAGGAGTCCGGCCAGATGCCCTGCGTGCGTTCACGCAGCACCGGATCGTCGCTGCGCGACAGGACCATATTCATCAGCTTGACCACAAGGCGGACGACCCGCATGCCGGTTTCAATGTGGCCGTTGCTGATGGGCGATGGCGAGGTCGGATTCACGATCGTGTTCAACGGCGCCTTGATGGTGATGGGGCTGAAGACGCCGTGATTGAGGGGGGTGTCCCACGCAAGGATCGGGCTCAGCGCCGTCGCCACGGCGCCGACCGTGCTGCCCCAGGACGAGTTGACGAAGCCATCCGTCTGCGGGCTCGTTCCCGCGAAGTCCAGCGTCAGCCGGTCGCCGGCGATCGTCATCGCGCAGTGAATGCGATAGAGATCGTCCACGTGGCCGTTGTGCTCCTGCCATTCGTCCGCCTCGTAGACCCCATCCGGCAGGCTGCGGATGCGGCTGCGGACCACATCTTCGGCCATGTCGAAGCCACGCTGCATGTAGCGGTCGAATTCATTCAGGCCAAATTCGTCCAGCGTCGCGCAGAGCCGCGCGGCGCCCACGTTGTTGGCCGCGACCAAACTGCGAATGTCGTTCCACAGTAGGACTGGAAGACGCACGTTGTTTGTAATCATCAGTCGCACGGAATCGACCGGGATGCCCCGCTCGAACACCTTCACGCCCGGCGGCATGCGCAGCGCCTCGGAGAAGCAGTCGTAAGCCGCGGGCGCGAACCCGCCAGGACCCATCCCGCCGACATCCATCAGGTGGGCCTGCGACTGGGCGAAGGCGACCGGCTTGCCCTCATAGAAGATCGGCGACACCACCGTCACATCTGGCGGATGCGTCGCGCCCGACGTATGCGGATCGTTGCTGATGTAGGCATCGCCCGGGTACATCTGCGAAAGAGGAACGGCTTCGAGCAGCTTCTTCACTGCCACGCTGGCGGATCCGATATGAAGCTGGATATAGTCGGAATACGCGCACAGGCGCCCGGTGACGTCGAAAAGCGCGGTGTTGAAATCGCCCGCTTCGGTAATGACCGGCGAGCCCGCCGTGCGCATCATCGCGATGCCCATTTCCGAAACGATGGTTTCGAGACGCATCCTCACAACTTCAACGGTGATCGGGTCGAAGTATTCGGCTTCCTGTTTGGTGGCCAGATTGTGCATCTGAGATCTCCCTGGGTTCTGGAATTAGAGCATATCCGGTGAACTCCGGTTCCCCGGATATGCTCAAGGTCTTTGTTTTTACGCATTTTCTTCACGCGAACCGGTTCCCACTTCGCTCGAAAATGCTCTAGTGGAATGAATTTGACATTCGGTACCCGCTCGACGTCGACCTCGAGACCGAATGTCAAACTCGGAAATTCCACTAGAATCATAAACATCCTAGTGGTTCTCCTGTTTCCAACATTTGCCCTCGGGGCCGATACAAGTGGGATGCAAATGTTGGAAACGAACCACTAGTGTTGCGCCGCGCTGCCGGACGACGAAGCAAGATCGATGACGTAGTTCGCGGAGTTGTCCCTGTGCACGGTGGCGCGCTCCGGCACGTAGATCGTCGTATCGGGCTCCTCGATGATGAGCGGCCCGTTTTCCATCTGGTCGATCGCGAGGCCGCGGAAGACCTGCACCTCGAAGGAGCCGCCGGTCATCGGGTCGGTGACGCGTCGGGTGCTCCACGGCTCTGTCTTCGCCAGTCCGTCGACTCCGGTGCGCACGGTCGCATTCGGAATCTCGAAGCGCCCGATGCCCTTGAGACGGGAGTTTGTCACGAGAAGATCCGACTCGGTCCAGGCCGTGCCGACGCCGAACTCCGCTTCGTAGTCCTGGACGAACCGCTTGCGCACGTCCTCCTTCCTGTCATCGGAGAGGCGGACCGCGGGCATGCGAGTGGTCACGTCGAAGATCTGGCCGGCGAACTTCATGTCGGCTTCGCGGATGATCTCGCGGTCCGCCGTGGGAATGCCGTCTTCGTCGAACCAGGCCTGCACCAGCCCTTCCAGCCGCTCGAAGCCTTCCTCGAGCTTCTCGAGGTTCTGGGAGAACGAGAACGGGGTCGTCTGCACCACCGTGAACACCGAGTTCGAGTGCAGCAGCCCGTAAGCGGAGAACACCGAGGCCGTCACCGGGACAATGACGCGGGAGACATCACACTCCCGCGCGATCGCCGCCGCGAACAGGCCGCAGGCGCCGCCGAACGAGACCATGGTGAAATCGCGGGGATCGTGTCCCCGGTTGATAGTGATGGTGCGGATCGCGTTCGCCATCTGGTGGACGGTCAGGCGATGAATGCCGGCGGCCGACTGCTCATCGCTCAGACCGAGAGGGCCGGACAGCGTGGTCCTGATGGCTTCGACCGCCCTCGCCTTGTCGAGCTTGATCGCGCCGCCAAGGAAATAGTCCGGGTCGAGCAGTCCAAGCACGACCGAAGCATCGGTAACGGTCGGGCGTGAGCCGCCCCGGCCGTAGCATGCGGGCCCCGGCTCCGATCCGGCGCTGTGCGGGCCGACCCGCATCAGACCGCGGCTGTCGATCCACGCGATGCTTCCGCCGCCGGCGCCGATCGATGCAATGTCGACCGCCGTGAGCGTGGTGGGAAATTCGCCGAACTCGGCCCGTGGCAGAACACGATATTCACCGTCGAGGATCACGGCGGCGTCGAAACTGGTGCCCCCCATATCGGCGGTGATGAGCCGGTCGACCGACAGCGCCTGGCTGAGACGGCGGGCGCCCTCCGCGCCTCCGGCCGGACCGGAGTTGAACATCTTGATCGGCGCCTTGCTGGCCTCCTCCGCCGAGACGAACCCGCCGTCGACCTGCATGATCTTGACGCTGGTTCGCAGGCCCCGGTTGCGGAGCGCCTCGACCAGCTCCTTGAAGTGGGTGGCGACGATGGGCTTTACCGCCGCGTCGAGAACGGTTGTGACCATTCTCTCGTACTCGCGGTAGACCGGCGCGATCTCCGAAGAAAGCGTGAAGGGGATGTGGGGGAATTCCTTGCGGATCAGTTCTCCGACCTGCGCTTCATGATCCATATTCCGGAATGCCCAGAGGAAGCAGACCGCGAACGCCTTCACGCCGCTCGCAGCGAGCTGTTCCAGCTTGGCACGAACATCGTTCAGATCGAGCGGAACGATGACCTCGCCCTTGGCATCGATCCGCTCGCGGATCTCAACGATATCGGTGCGATCGACGATGTCGGAGCGCGGCCGGATCTGGTGGGCGTCGCGGGACGGGCCGCGGGACGATCGCGCGATGCGCAGCGTGTCGCGGAATCCGGCTGTCACCAGGAGGCCGACGCGGGCGAACTTCAGCTCGTCGACGGCATTGGTGACGATGGTGTTGCCAAGTACGAACTTGGACACGTCCTTGAAGAAGGCCGCTTCGTCCGTAGCGCCGACTTGATCCTGCACCACGCGCAGGGCATTGAGTATGCCGCTCGTCACGTCCTTGGTGGAATAGGCCTTGCCCCTGATGATCTCGCCGTCGATGGCGACGGCCGCATCGGTGAAGGTCCCCCCGACATCGACGCCAATCTGAATACTCATCGCGTTTCTCCCTGGTTTAAGTATTTCTGCAAATTGAGCTGGATATCCGCCCGTGCGTCTTGGCACGTTCCCGCTTAATTCCGGCTCGCCGGTAATGCTCTCAATCTTTGATTCCACGCTTTTCTTTACGCGAACCTGTCCACCTCGCTCGAAAAAGCCCTGGAACTCCTGCGTTAGGCGAACGTGGCCCGTGAAGTCATCAAGAAAGCCGCCGGACGTGTTGAAGCCGCGCCGGATAAGGCCGAGCACCTGGACCGTTGGAGCGACGAATGTCGAGAGCGCGAGCCGATCCTGGTCCCTTTCAGTGCGTTGCCGGTCGCGAGCTCTTCGAGATACTCGGTGCCACTCAAGTATTTCGAAAAGCCGATGGAGGCCTGCAAGTCCGCAAAGCTGTAGAACAGGCAGAACGGGGACTGTAACGTCGTATCCTGCGAAAGCGCCTGCGATCCGCTGCCCGCGCTATTGTCGTCGCCGCACCAGATCGCTCTCCCAGCTACCCCGGAAAGACATTAGTGCGTAAATCGCTGTCGCGCTCTGTTGGTCGGCCGCAACTTTACGTATTTTTCCTCTTTCAGTTTGATTATTAAATCCTATTGCATGGTAAATGGGTTGGAGATTGAAGATATTCCGTTCAGGAATACGCTTTTTGGCTCCAGATATTCCATGATCGCCGCAGAGCCGTTCTCCCGGCCGATTCCGGAGTGCTTGACGCCGCCGAACGGGGCGAGATAGCTGACGACCCGGTAGGCGTTGACCCAGACCGTCCCGGCCTGGAGGCGCTTGGGCAGTTCGAGTGCCCGCGCCAGGCTGGTGGTCCAGAAGCCCGCCGCGAGGCCGTAGTCGGTGTCGTTGGCCATCGCAACCGCTTCGTCGTCGGTCTCGAACGTCAGCACGCAAAGCACAGGTCCGAAGACCTCCTCGCGCGCGATGCGCATATCGTTCCGAACGTTGGTGAAGATGGTCGGCTCGACGAACCAGCCTCGCGCGCAGTCGCCAGTCGTGACGCGGTTGCCGCCTAGAATGCAGGTCGCACCTTCTGCCTTGGCGATCTCGATATAGCTCAGTACCTTTTCAAGCTGGGGCTCGGTTGCGACGGGGCCGACATCGGTATCCGGGCGATTGGGGTCGCCGATCCGGGCCTGCTTCATCCGCTCCACCAGCTTGCCGATGAAGGCATCGGCGATCGACCTGTGCAGCAGCACCCGCGATCCGGCCATGCATGTCTGGCCCGCAGCGGCGAAAATTCCCGAGATCACGCCCTTGACGGCGGCCTCGATGTCGGCATCGGCGAAGACGATGTGCGGGGATTTCCCCCCAAGTTCGAGGGACACACGCTTGAACTGGCGGGCGGCAGCCTCCGATATCTTGGCCCCCCCCAGGTCCGAGCCGGTGAAGGCGATGCGGCGCACCAGGGGATGCTCGACCACGGCCCGGCCGGCTTCGTCTCCGAAGCCCGTCACGACGTTGAGCACACCTGGCGGGAAGCCGGCCTCGTCAAACAGGCGGGCAAGCCCGAGCATCGAGGCAGTGGCGTGCTCGGAGGGCTTCACCACGATAGTGTTGCCGGCTGCCAGCGCCGGCGCGAGCTTCCATGCCGTGAGAAGGAGGGGGGAGTTCCACGGCGTTATTGCGCCGACCACGCCGACGGGCTCGTAAGCGACGTAGTGAAACATCCCCGCCTTATCGATCGGGGTGACATGGCCCTCGATCTTGTCGGCTAGGCCGCCATAGTATTGGAACCAGCGGGGCAGATACCGCATCTGGCCCAACATCTCGGTCATCAGCTTGCCGTTGTCGCGGACCTCGAGATCGGCGAGATGCGTGGCATTGGCCGCGATCAGATCGCCGAGCCGATGCAACAGCAGGCCGCGATCGCTGGCGATCATCTTGGACCATGGACCCGTGCGGAAAGCCTTGTCGGCAGCCTGAACGGCGCGGTCGACGTCGCTCGCATCCGCCCGCGGGAGGCGCGCCCACGCTTCGCCCGTGCAGGGGTTCTTCGATTCAAACCAGCGGCCGGCGCTGGAGCGGCACCATGCGCCGTTGATGAACATTTCGAGGGTCCGGAGGCCATCGTCCTCGTTCGCGTCATCGGCGGAGCCGGCGGAGGTGAGGAGGACCTTCTGTTTCGACCTGATATCCATCGTGAAATCCAATGCGATCGTGGTGCAACCGGCGGTGCGGCGGCGGGTGGGGTTCAGTGCGTGCGGCCCAGTTCCCGACGTATGAAGTCCCGGGCGCGACCGAGGGCGGAGAGGTCGATACCGGTGTCGAAGCCCAGCGCCGTCAGCCGGGCGACGAGTTTCTCCGTGGCAAGGTTTCCGGCCGCGCCGGGGGAATAGGGACACCCGCCAAGGCCGGCGATCGCGCTGTCCACCGTGGTGATCCCCTGCTCGATCGCCCGTTCGGTATTGTCCAGCGCGCGGCCCCCGGTGTCGTGGAAATGAACAGCGAGGCGCGCGGCCGGAACCCGCGCCAGCGCAGCAGAGATCATCGCCTCAGCGCGCTCGGGTGTGCCCTGTCCGGTTGTGTCGCACAGCGAAACCTCGTAGCAGCCGAGTTCGACCAGCCGGGCGGCAAGATCTGCGGCGGCGTCAGGAGCAACCCATCCCTCGTAGGGACAATGCACTGCGCATGAAACGTAGCCGCGGACGCGCGCGCCACCGGCCATCGCCGCGGCGATGACCTCGGCGAATCGCCCCATGGCGGTGGCCCGGTCGGCGTTCAGGTTCGCCCTCGAGAAACTTTCGGTCGCGGCGGCAAAGACCGCGACCGTTTCCGCCCCCGCGGCGCGCGCTGCCTCGAGCCCCTTGAGGTTGGGCACGAGAACCGGGAGCGCCACATCGCCATCCGGGTCGAGACCGGCGAGGACACGGTCCGTTCCCGCCATCTGGGGAACCCATCGCGGCGAAACGAAGCTTCCGGCCTCCACCGTCTTCAGGCCCGCGTCGATCAGGAGCCGGATCAGCGCGATCCGGGCTGCCACCGGAACGATGGACGCCTCATTCTGGAGCCCGTCCCTGGGGCCCACTTCGACCACGCGGATGGTGTGGGCGATGCTCATATGATGCCTCCTGCGTGGAGGTTTTCGATGTCCTCTTCGCCGTAGCCGAGGCGCCGGGCCAGGATTTCGCGCGTATGTTCTCCCAGCCGAGGCCCGGTCCACCGCACGGCACCGGGTGTGCGGCCGAGGCGGGGGAAGGTGCCCTGCATGGTCACGGGGCCGATGTCCGGATCGGCGACCTCGATGATCGCGCTGCGGTCGCGGAAATGCGTATGCCGGGCAACTTCAGCGGCGGTGTTCACCACGCCCGCAGGGATGCCATGGCGGTCCATCAGAGCCACGATGTCCGATTGAACGTGACCGGCGGTCCATTGTGCGACGATCGCATCGATCTCGGCTTGATGACGGCCTCGGTCGATGTGCGATGCGAACCGCGGGTCCTGCGCCAGGTCGGGACGCCCCATGGCCGTGCACAAGGATCGAAAAAGGCCATCCGCATTGGCGGCAATAATCACCGACGTCCCGTCAGCGGTGGGGTAGAGGTTGGACGGGGCAATGCCAGGAAGTGCCATGCCCGCGCGCTGGCGGATGGCGCCGCTGTCGGCGTACTCGGCGATGATGCTTTCCATCACCCCCAGCACGCTTTCGGTGATGGCAACGTCCACATCCTGTCCGAAACCGCCGATGCGATCCCGGACGGCGAGCGCCGCCAGGATGCCGATGGCCGCATAGAGGCCGGCAAGAGAATCTCCGATCGAGATTCCCACCCGGACCGGCGGCCGGTCGGGGAAGCCAGTCAGGGTTCTCAGGCCCGCCTCCGCCTCCGCTACGGCGGCAAAGCCCGCCTTGTTCCGCAGGGGCCCCGTTTGACCGAAGCCTGACACGCGGGCGACGATCAATCCGGGATTGTCCCGGCGGAGCATCTCGGGTGCGAGGCCCCAGTCCTCCAGCACTCCCGGGCGGAAGTTCTCGATGAGCACGTCGGCTGTCCGCACGAGGTCGCGGAAGACAGCCTGACCTTCGGACCGACGCAGGTCGAGCGTCAGGCTCTGCTTGTTCCGCGAAATGACGGACCACCAGAGCGACTGGCCATTCGAGGCCTTCACGGCGCCCCACTTGCGCATCGCATCGCCGGCGAGCGGCGGCTCGATCTTGATAACGTCAGCGCCGAGATCTCCGAGGATCTGGCCACAGAACGGTCCTGCGATGAATGAGCCGGCTTCGACCACCTTCAGGTGGGACAGTGCCCGGCCTTGCGCAGCCATCATGGAACGGCCTCCCGCCGCTTCGATTGTTGTCGGATGCTCGTCTGCCCGTTGGCAGTCACGGCGGCATCGCTTATGAAGGTTCTACTACAGGAGAATCTACTTTGGAAGAAAAATCTTCGATAGAAGAATTTTATAGAGATGCGCCCTCATGCCGGGCCTCGGTGGAAGGCTTGCGCCCAGCGGTATGGAATCAGGCGAGGCTATCCATTGCCGACGCGTCCATGGTACTGCCCTCCATCGTGAGTGGTCCGTGTCGCCCCCGGTGGCAGCTGACCCGGAACGCCCATCGCGCGAGGCTCCGATAGTCGCCATGGCCGAACGGACGAGGAAATTTCCCGCAAGACTTGACGCAACCCCCGGCTCAACATCTGCCGATGGCTCGGGACCGGCCGGCGCGGCCCTGGAGCAGCGCAGCGCTGATCTCGAAGGCAAGCACGAGAAGCATGCCGTCGCTGCCAGTCTCGGGGTCAGAGTCCGCAATCAACGCAAGCAGCTTGGCCTGACCCTCGACGAATTCGCGGCGCGGTCCGGTGTCAGCCGCGCGATGATCTCCAAGGTGGAGCGGTCGGAGAAATCACCGACGCTCTCGGTTCTCGTACGCCTTGCCGCAGGCCTGAACCTGACCCTTTCGTCCCTTCTCGGCTCTCAGCCGGACAAGTCGGAAGTCTCGATCATCCGGATGAAAGACCGCGTGATCTTCCGCGATCCGGAGAGCGGGTTCGAACGGCACGCGCTGTCGCAGATCGATGCGGACAACGGCGTCGAAATCCTGATGCACCGGATACCTGCCGGACAGTCCTCCGGCGTGCTTCCCGTCTACAGCATCCCCACGGAAAAGTACGTCATCGTCCAGGAAGGTGAGCTGGTCGTCCATCTCAATGACCAAGATCGTCTTCTGGGCCCGGGAGATACAATCCATTTCGAAATTACGACGCCGTACACATTTTCCAATCCGGGGAAAATGGATTGTACTTACTATGTCATGCTGGTGCGCAGGCCAAAGTAATACCGTAACAGGAGAGCGCCCGCGACGAGCGAAGACGAGGCGGGCGCCCGGCTTTCATGTTGCCGGCATTCAGCCGGCGTGCAGGAATTTGAGGCGCGCGTCCAGCGTCGACGGCCGGACCTCGATCACCTGGGCCGCCGCGACGCCTTTATGGACGAAGGGATCCCGTGCGGCGCGGCTTTCCACCTGCTCGCGCGTTTCTCCAATGGCAATGACAACGCCGCCGACGCGCGGAGACTGCCCTCCGGCCAGGACGAAAACGCCGTCATCGAAGCCTTGCTTCACCCAGGCCTTGTGATCGTCGAGCCAAAGGTCCACCTCGTCGAGAGGTTTCGTGTAGCTGAGCAGGATAAGAAACATGACGGTCACTCCGCGACGTCGATAACGATTTTCCCGAACGGCCCCCGCTCCAGATGGGCCAGCGCCTCCGGAAGCGCCGCCAGCGGGTAGCGCCGGTCGATCACCGGCTTAAGGTTGATGGCATCGAGCGCCCTCACGAAATCTTCGGCGGCGCGACGGGGCGCGACGAAGATGCCGCGCACCACGACCTGCTTGAGCAGGAGCGGAAAGGCGGGGGCGGCAAGATCGAGGCCCTCGATGATCCCGATCACCGCGATCTGGCCGCCCACAGCGGCGGCCTCCACCGACTTGCCGAGATTGGAGCCGCCGGCGATTTCGAGAACATGGTCGGCGCCGTGGCCGTCGGTCGCCTCGATCAGAGCCTTCACCCAATCTCCGTCGCGGCGAATGCCGATATCGGCGCCGAGAGCCTTGGCCCGGGCCAGCTTGCCGTCGTCGCTCGACGTCACGATCACCCTGGCGCCGTGCGCCTTCGCGATCTGGATGCCGAACAGGGCGACACCGCCCGTGCCCTGCACCAGTACGGTCTGGCCGGCGCGCAGGCCGCCTTCCTCGATGAGGGAGAACCAGGCCGTGACACCGGCGATCGGCAATGTGCTCGCCTCGGCGTCCGACAGGCTCCCCGGCGCGCCGACCAGCCAATCCTCGGGAAGGGACACAAACTCCGCGAGCACGCCCGGCAGCGGCCCGCCCAGTGTCATGCCGTTTGGATTCGCCGCCGATCCCAATTGACGACCATCGATCCAGCCGGGGACGTAGGTCGACATGACGCGGTCGCCGGGGCGAAAGCGGGACGTGCCCTCTCCGCACGCCACGACAGTGCCGGCGAGGTCGGAACCCGGCACGAAGGGAAAGGCGCGCCCGCTGCCCATTGTCCCTTCGAGCACGAGCAGGTCGCGATAATTCAAAGAGACGTTCGCAACGCGAACGAGAACTTCGCGCGGCCTCGGCTCGGGCTGCTCAACGTCGCCGAGACGCAGCCGGTGGCGGCCGAGAGCGTCGATCATCCATGCCTTCATCTGGTGCTCCTGTCGTGATGGCGACCCGACAGTAAGCGTGCATTTTGCGCTACAGTTGCTCTTAGTCGGCCTCATATCGTATCCATAATCGAACCAATGCGAGTGCGGTTATGGACTCTCTCGGCCTCACCTCGATCTTTCTGGCCTGCGTGGATGCCGGCAGCTTTTCCGGCGCCGGACGAAGGCTCAACCTCTCGCGCTCATCGGTCGGCAAGGCCGTGGCGCGGTTGGAAACGCAAATGTCCGTCCGGCTCTTCCACCGGACCACCCGCAGCCAGAGCCTCACGGAGGACGGGCAGCTCTATTACGATCATGCTCGCCGCGCCATGTCCGAGCTCGAGGCTGCCCGCAATGCTCTGGCGTCGGGCCGCCGCGAACCGAGCGGAACGCTGCGGGTTTCGGCCCCCCTCACCCTGGGCCGCCATGTCATCGCGCCGCTCATCGTCAGGCTCGCAGCCACCTATCCTCAGCTCAAGGTGTCGATGTCATTCGCCGACCGGCCGGTGGATCTCATCGACGAGGGCTACGACCTGACGGTGCGGATCGGCCCGACGACCGATTCAAGCAGCATCGCCGGCCGCCGCATTGGCCGGCAGTCTATGAAGATCTGCGGCGCGCCGTCCTACCTGGCCCGGCGCGGCAAGCCGGAAGCGTATGGCGATCTCGAAGCGCACGAACTCCTTCTCTACGGTCGTGCAGGCGCGGCACGGGGCTGGGGTCTTCCGGGCGGGCAGCAGCAAGTCCAGATCCTTCGCTCCGTCGGACGCGTGCGTTTTGACGATCTGGACGCTCTGGCCGACGCTGCGGCCGCTGGCTTCGGCCTGGCACGGCTGCCATCGTGGCTGGTGAAGAGCCGGATCGAGGCCGGGGAACTGGTCGAAGTCCTGCCGCAGGACGACCGCTCGACCTATGACATCATGCTGCTCTGGCCAAAGGGACCGCAAATGGCGCTCCGCGTGAGGCGCGCCATCGATCTGCTTGCCGCCGAGATGCCGGCCGCGCTTCGATGACCGACGTCTGGCCGCTCGGCTAGCCATGTCCTCCCCCTGGCTTTAGGCTTGCCCTGTGCTGTTTTCGCAGCACGGGCGGCCCGCTGCCGAGGGGCCGGGAACCGCCCGTGCAGAAGGAGGAGGGCGAGGTTCGCCCGCGCCCCCGCGTCAGTTCAGGCGTTGTGGGGCGTCGGCGTCGGCAAACCAGTCGAACCGCTCGTCGCTGGTGCGGACCATCACAGCCTTGGTGGTGAAATAGGCGTTGAACGCCTCCTCGCCATATTCCCGGCCGGTGCCCGAGAGCTTCACCCCGCCCCAGGGCGAGGCGGGATCGATGCGATGGTGGTCGTTGATCCAGACGATGCCGGCGTCGATCTGGTCGACGAACCGCAGCGCACGGGTGATGTCGTTGGTGCGGATCGCCGCGCCGAGGCCGTAGGGCGTGTCGTTGGCGATCTCGATGGCCTCATCCTCCGTATCGAAGGGGATCACGACGGTGAAGGGCCCGAACACCTCCTCCCGCGCGATCTGCATCTGGTTGGTGACGTCGGCGAAGACCGTCGGGCGCACAAAGAATCCGCCGGCCAGCGCCGGATCGTCGGGCACGACACCGCCGGCGACGAGGCGCGCGCCCTCCGCCTTGCCGGCCTCGACGAAACGGAGCACCCGCTGGCGCTGCTTCTCCGAGATGACGGGGCCGACCTGGGTGGCGGGGTCGAACGGATCGCCAACCCTGAGCGCATCCGCCCGCGCCGCGAGCTTCTCCACGAAGGGCGCATAGATGGAGCGGTGGACGATATGGCGGGCGGCGCATACGCAGGTCTGCCCCGCCCCGACGAAGGCTCCGAACAAGGCGAGATCCACCGCCCGGTCCACGTCGTAGTCGCCGAACACGAGCACCGGCGTCTTGCCGCCCAGCTCCAGGGTCTGGTGCGCGAAGTTGCTCGCAGCCGCGGCCCCGGCAAGCCGGCCGGATTCGGTGCCACCGGTGAGGACGAGCTTGTTGATGCCCGGGTTCTCGACCAGCGCCTTGCCGGCCGTAGCGCCATAGCCCGTGACGACGTTGAGGACGCCGGGCGGCAGCCCGCCGGCCTCGAAGATTTCAGCGAGCCGCAGCACCGTGAGCGGGGTGTATTCGGACGGCTTGACCACCGTGGTGCAGCCGGATGCAAGCGTCGGCGCGATGTTGCGGCAGGCGATCAGGAGTGGATGGTTGAAGGGCGAGATGTTCGCCACCACCCCGATGGGAAGCCGCTTGGTGAAGGTGAAGTAGGGACCCTCGACCGGAATCACATCGTCCCGCCTCGCGATGGCGAGGGCGGCGTTGTAGCGGAACAGGTCCGGCGCGCGGGAGATCTGCGAGCGCGTCTCGCGCAGCGGGCGGCCGTTGTTCAACGTCTCCAGATGGAACAGTTCCTCGAGGTTCCGCTCCATGAGCTCGGCGAGATGGATGACGAGCTTGCCGCGCTCGCGCGGGCTCATGACGGCCCACTCCGGGCTCGTAAGGGCGGTGCGCGCGGCCGCGACCGCCTGCTGCACCTCCTGCAGGCCGCCGTCGGCGACGCGGGCGATCACTTCGCCGGTCGCCGGCGCGTGCACGTCGATGAGGCGCCCAGAAGCGGAGGGCACCGAACACCCGTTGATATGATGGCCGAAGACCTTGACCGTGTCGGCGGCGGTTGTCGGGGCATGGGTCTCGCTCATGGGCGTCCTCCCTCAGCGTGAGTCAATTTTTGCAAACTATTTAATAATTTACAAATAATGTCGATTTTGCTAGTTTGCAATAGATTTATCGAATTGCTATCTCAGCTATCTCTGCGTCAGAGGGAGCCGCGTCCTGTGTCCGAAAAGCTCACCATGGGAGAGCGCGCCTATGAGCTCATCGCTCACCGCATCGTTTCCGGGCGCCTTCCGCCGGGCCTCAAGCTGAAGCCGGACGACCTGCGCGAGGACCTGCAGCTCGGCACCAGTCCCATCCGCGAGGCGTTGCTGCGGCTCGCCTCGGAGGGTCTCGTCGGCATGCACGGCCAGCGCGGATTTTACGTGCCGCAAGTCACGGAGGAGGATCTGCTCGACATCGCCATGGTGCGGACGCGCCTGAGCGTATGGGCGCTCGAAATGGCCATCGAGAAAGGCGACAGCGATTGGGAGGCGTCTATCGTCGCGGCCTTCCACAAGATGCAGTTCCTCATGAAGCGCGTCATCGATGATCCTCAGGCGCATTTCGAGGAATGGGAGAAACTCAACGCAGCCTTCCACCGCGCCCTCGAATCGGCGTGCGGATCGCCGCTGCTGCTGCGTTTCCTCCAGATCGCCTATGCACGCTCCGAGCGCTACCGGCGTCATTTCGTGCGCTATCCGGACCTGCTTCCCAAAGCCCAGGAAGAGCACAAGGAGATCATGGATGCGGCCCTGGCACGCGACACAATCCGCGCAACCGACGCATTGAGGACGCACATCCAGTCGGGCATCGACGTGGTGCTCGCCGCCATGCGCCGGCGCAAGGCGGCGAGCGTCCAGGCCGCGCCCGCCTAATGGAGCGAATTTGACATGTGAGTCCCGCCCGACATCAAGCTCCGGATCACATGTCAAATTCAAAAGCTCCACGAGAACCAATAACTTGCTAGTGGTTCTCTTGACTTCGACATTGGCTCCAAGGCCCGTATCAGGCGGATGCAAATGTCGGAGCAGAACCACTAGAATCGCGGCGCTTGCGGACGGCGCCCGTCGTTCGGTACGCCTCACGTCATGTAGCGGCCGGCGCTCACATGCAGCGTCTGGCCGGTCATGAAGCCGCAGGAGACGATGGCCTGGCACAGGGTGCCCACCTCCTCCGGCCGGCCCATGCGCCCGAGCGGCATGCTCTCGGGCGGGGGCAGCGGAACGCCGGCCAGCATGTCGGTCTCGATAAAAGCAGGAGCGAGGGCGTTGGCGGTGATCTTCCAGCGCATCAGACTTGCCGCATAGTGGTGCATCATGCCGACGAGCGCAGCCTTCGAGGCGGCATAGGGGGTCGAGATCACCCCGCCGTTCACGGCGGCGATGGAAGACAGGAAGACCAGCCGCCCAAACTCCATCTCCCGCATGTCGGGAAGGACCTCCTGGGTCACGATGAAGGCCGAGCGGACATTGGCCGCGAAGGTGGCGTCGAAATCCTCGACGGTGTTCTCGAACACCGGGCGCGCATTGCCGATGCCGGCATTGTTGACGAGGATGCCTACCGGCCCGAGCGCCGCGCGCGCGGCTGTAACCAGTGCGGCCGCCTGCTGGGGGTCGGCGACGTCGGCCGCGAGAGCAACCGCCGCGCCGCCGCGGCGGACGATCTCGCCCACCACGGCCTCGGCGGCCTCCCTGTTCCTCAGATAGTTCACCGTCACCGGACAACCGAGGTCGGCGAGAGCCAGGGCCATCGCCCGGCCGAGGCCGCGGCCGGCGCCGGTGACGAGGGCGTGGCGGGGGGGATCGAGAGTGAAGGGTGACATGGATGGGCTCCGCTGGAATGCAGGCAGATTTGACTGAAGGGCCGGCGATCAAGCCGAAGGGGTGTGCCGCAAGAGGAAATCACTCATGCACAGCATGAAGCGCTCCGGCTCCTCCATGAAGAAGAAGTGGCTCGCGCCTGCGAACTCCACCCATTCGGCCTGGGGCAGGCGGTCCACCATCCAGCGCGTCGCCTCGGGACCGCACAGCGGGTCCTCGCCTCCCGACATGATGAGCACCGGGCAGGCGATCTCGCCGAGGCGATCGAGAACGTCGTGCGCCTGCACCGCGTGGTTCTGCCGGCAGTAAGTCGCCGGCATACGGTCCGATGACGCGATCACTGCCTCTACCGCCGCCACCATTTCGGGATTGGCGTTGTAGAACCGTCGGGAGACGAAGTTCGGGATGGAATGGGCCGCGTGTGCCGCCCAGGACCCGCGCCATTCGAGCACCTCGCGCATGTTGTCGAGGCAGCGCCGGCCGATGGGCTCGAACTTCGCACAAGAGGCGAGCAGCGCCAGCGACTGCACGCGCTCGGGCGCCTTCAGGGCGATGATCTGGCCGATGGAACCGCCCATGGAGCGGCCGACCACATGGCATCGCGCGATTTCGAGGCGGTCCAGCAGGGCGATGAAGTCGTCCGCCAGATCCTCGAGCGTAACCGGCTCGTCCCGCTGGGTGCTGCGTCCGGCGCCGCGCGTGTCCGGCGCGATCACGCGATGGCGTTGCCCCCAGACGGAGATCTGCTTCGTCCAGGCCGTGTGATCACCGGCGAGGCCATGGATCAGAAGGACCGGGAATCCCCGGCCCTCGTCCACGAAGTGAATATCGTAGCCGCGCACGGCTTCCGTGGCGGTGTGAAAGCCCCTGGGCGCATTCATGTGAGCGTCTCTCCCAATTTGTTGCCGGGCACAATCTGTAAACACGATCATAATTTATATTTCAATCCATATTTACAAATTTATTGCTTTGTGCAAATTTCCATCGTGGTTGTGCTTGCGGGTTCAGCCAAAGCGGAGCGGTCGCGTCAATGCGGCGCGGTCAATGCGGCGCGACGGAGGCCCACTCGGCTCGTCTGTGATGCCGTCTGCCGAGGGCCGCAATTGTCGCGGTGGCCCCAGTTGGAGACTGAAGACGCGATGGCGGGAGCCAGGGTGCAAATTGCAGCCGCGGGGTGCTGCTGCGACCGCCCCCCGAAGGACTCGCAGCCGGGATGGCCGGTGCGCGGCGCGCTCCCGCATGCCCCGTCGCACGGCAAGCAGGAGAGGGATCGCCGGTCCTGAAAAGACCGAACGCAGGTCATGAACTTTGCAACTCAGCGCACCCTGTGCATCCGCCGAGGCCAGACCCTGAGTGCACCAACAAGAACAGATCCAGGGAGATGAGTATGAAACGCTTCGTATTCGCACTGACCGCGGGACTTGCTCTAGCGGCAGCCGGCGCTCTTCCGTCCGGCGCAGCGCGCGCCGACACGATCAAGCTCACTATCTCAACCGGCCAGGCGCCGGTCTTTCCTTACATCGGCCTGATCCGGGACTTCGCCATTCCGGAGATCGACCGGCGCCTTGCTGCGGAAGGCAAGCACAAGATCGAGTGGAACCAGGCCTACGCCGGCACGCTCGTGAAGGTCGGCGGCGAGCTCGACGCTGTCAGCAGCGGGCTCGCCGATGTGGGGGTGGTGCTGTTTACGGCGCATCTGTCGAAGTTGCCGCTGCACGCCGTCACCTATTTCGCCCCCTTCGCGACCACCGACGCGCGGCAGGCGATCCGGGCCTTCAACGAGACGCAGCAGGGCATGAAGGACTTCGGCGGTGTCTGGGCGCGCAACAATCAGGTCTATCTCGGCACCATCAGCGTGGAGGCGTTCAACCTCTATTCCAAGAAGCCGGTGCGCTCGATCGCCGACCTGAAGGGGCTGAAGGTGGGTGCCATCGGACCGAATATCCACTGGTTCCGCGACACCGGCGCCGCCGGCGTGACCTTCAACCTCGCCAACATCTACAATGACATGCAATCCGGCGTGTTCGACGCCGCCGTGCTGGCGGATTCTGTCGCCGCCGCCGTGCGGCTGGGCGAAGTTGCACCCTATCGCACCCAGATCGACTACGGCCCGATGGTCTTCGCCGGCATCACCATCAACAAGCAGCGCTGGGACCGCCTGCCCGCGGACGTGCGCCAAGTGTTCGGCGAGGTCTTTCAGGAGTACCAGGACAAGGTCGTGGAGTTGCTCGGCGCGCGTGCCCGCGACGGCGTCGCCGAGATGATTGCCAAGGGCATGACCAACATCGCCCTCACCACCGCCGAGCGGCGCGCTTGGGCCGATGCGATGCCCAACATCGCGGCGGACTGGGCGAAGGATCTCGATGCGCGGCATCTGCCGGCCAGGCAGGTCATCCAGACCTACCTCGGCAAGCTGCGCGCAATGGGGTCTGACCCGCTGCGCGACTGGTCGAACTTCTGATCCGGCGGCTGGGGCAATTCCATGGTCACTCGACTGCTCTCCTGGATCGCACTGGTTCTGAACGCTGCCGGAACCGTGCTGATCCTCATCCTCAGCGGGCTCATGAACGCCGACATCATCGGCCGCGGCGTGTTCTCGCACCCCCTCAACGGCGTCAACGAGTTCGCCTCCATGGCGATCGTGGCGATCGTCTTCCTCCAGATCACCGATGCCACGGCGGCCAACCGGCTCACCCGCTCCGACATGGTGCTGCTGATGATACAGAAGCGCGCGCCCCGCGCCGCACAGGCCCTGGAAGCCCTGTTCGACCTCGGCGGCGCGGTGCTGTTCGCCATCCTCGCCAACGCGGTGTGGCCGCTTCTGGCCGATGCCTGGCGGGAGGGCGAGTTCATTGGTGTCGAGGGCATCGCGACCTTCCCCACCTGGCCCCTCGACGCGATCGTGGTGTTCTCCAGCTTTCTGCTCGTCCTGCACTTTGCGATCAAGGTGATCGCCGATGTGCGCGGCATCGTCAGGCCCGCCGCGGCGGTCGCCGTCCAGCCACAGGAGCACGCGGTCTGATGGATCCCATCGTCATTGGCTTCATCTCCATTGCGGTTGCGGCGGGGCTCATCTTCGCAGGCATGTACGTGGCCGTCGCGTTGGCGCTCACCTCCTTCGTCGGCGCATGGCTCATACGCGGGGAGTTCGACATCGCCAGCCGGCTCCTGGCGCAAGCGGCGCTCGACAGCATCGCCAGCTACGACCTCGCGGTCATCCCGCTGTTCGTGCTGATGGGCAACCTGATGACCATCTCGGACATCGGCGCCGACACCTTCAAGGCCGCCAACCAGATCTTCCGCCGCATCACCGGCGGGCTCGGCATCGCCACCGTGGCGGCCAACGCCCTGTTCGCCGCCGTGACCGGCGTCACCATCGCCTCGTGCGCGGTCTTCACCAAGGTCGCGGTGCCGGAAATGCTGCGCTTCGGCTACACGCCGCGTTTCGCCACCGGCATCGTCGCCGGCAGCGGGCTGCTCGGCATGCTCATCCCCCCAAGCGTGCTGATGGTGGTATTCGCCATCGTTACCGAGGCGCCGATCCGCCAGATCTTCATGGCCGGCTTCATTCCCGGCCTTGTGCTGGCGACCCTCTTCGCCTTTGCCATCGTCTTCATGGTGAAGTTCATGCCCGAGAAGGCCGGCGTGGTGCGCTTGCCGGTCGACGAGGAACTGCTTTCGACCTGGAGCGTGGCGAAGGCGCTCGGACCGATCGTGACGCTGATCGGCGCCACCATCGGCGGCATCTATGCCGGCTGGTTCACCCCCACGGAGGCGGCGGCCGTCGGCGCGGCCGGAGCGCTGGCGTTCGCTCTCGCGCGGGGCAAACTGTCGTGGTTGTCCATGTGGCGGGCGTCCGTGGACACCGGGCACGTGACGGCCGCCATCTGCCTCATCGTCATCGCCGCGTCCATGTACAGCCGCATGCTCGCCATGTCCGGCGTCGCCGCCGTCATCGGGGACTCGCTCTCCGGCGCCCACGGCTTCTACATGACGGTCACGTTCTACGTCCTGCTGCTGCTGTTCCTCGGGATGTTCCTCGATTCCATCTCGACCATCCTGCTGACCGTCCCCATCGCGCTGCCGGTGTTCCTCCAGTTCGACGCCAACGTCGTGTGGTTCGGCATCGTCACGATCCTCGCCACCGAGGCCGGCATGATCACGCCGCCTTTGGGCATCGCCGTGTTCGCGGTGAAGAGCGCGCTCGGCAACCAGACCATCGGCATCCACGAGATCTTCCTCGGGGTCGTCCCGTTCTTCCTGATGACGGTCCTCACCGTGGCGCTGCTCGTCATCTTCCCGCAACTCGTGACCGTCGTGCTCCGCTGAGAGCGGCCTTCGAGAGGAACACGGCCATGGCGCGCTTCGCCCCGAACTTCTACCACCACTACCTGGAGCTGCCCGTGCGCGAACGGTTCGCCGCCGCCCGCGCCAGCGGCTTCGACGCCATCGAGTGGCACTTTCCCTACGAGCTTGCGGCCGACGCACTGGGGGTCCTCTTGGACGACAACGGCCTCGCCTTTCTCTACGCCGTCATGCCGGTTGACTGGACCAGGGACAAGGGGCTGGCCGGCCTGCCCGGCCGCGAGGACGAGTGCCGCGCCGCTGCCGAGCGGGGGCTCGCCTTTCTCTCGCGCGTCGGCGCGGGCTCCATGCAGGTCGGGGCCGGTGTCGTCCCGGAGGGCGCGAGCCGGGAGCATTGCGTGGAGGTGTTCCAGCGCAATCTCGACTGGATCTGCGACCAGGCGCGGGGCACCGGCGTCGACATCGCCATCGAGGGCGTTTGCAACGCCCGCTTTCCCGGCTGGGTGGTGCAGACCATCGGCGAGACGGCGGAGGTGGTGCGCACCGTGAACAGGCCCAACCTCAAGCTGGTCTACGACACCTATCACCTGCGCATGGAGGAAAAGGGTCCGCTGACCCCGCTCCTTGATCTCTACTGGCCCCTGATCGGCCATGTGCAGATCGGGAACGCGCCCGGCCGCCACGAGCCGGGCGTCGGCGAGGTCGACCTCTTCCACATCATCGACGCCCTGGAAGCCAAAGGCTGGACGCGGCCCATCGGTCTCGAATTCGATCCCGCGAGCGACACCTGGAGCAGCCTGCGCTGGATGGAGCGATACGGTTATCCGGCCTGCACGGCGCCCGCCAATATAAAAGCTGGAATGCCGGCACGACGTTCTTCTGTTTGAATGAATGCTCCGCGCAGATTTAAACACTTTTATACGCTGATATATACTTTCTGTTACTGGCCATGAATTCCAGCTTAGATGGAATCGTCTGACACCATCTAAGTCTATGAATTTGCTCGTTAATTTCTGAGCAACGCCAAGTCCGCAAAAGACGGACTTGCTCTAGTGGTTCGACTCCGACATTTGCATCCGCCTGATACCGACCTCGGAGCAAATGTCGGATTCAAGAAAACCACTAGCAAGTTATTGGTTCTAGTGGAGCTTTTGAATTTGACATTTGATCTGGGGCTTGATGTCAGGCGGGACTCAAATGTCAAATTCGCTCCACTAGCGGAGCCGCGGATTCATTTTTTTGCGCTTTTCCCGGAGCGGCCGCTCCGCGCCCTCCGCGCTGGCGTAGAGACGCCATCGTAAGGCAAAAACGGCGGCCGCAGCCCCGAGCGAAGTCAATGCGACCAGCGGGAAAAGAATGGCTTGGTCCACGGCGCCCCCGACCAGGACGCCGCCAATCACCGGACCGGCAATGGCGCCAATTCGGCCGACGCCGACCGCCCAACCGATACCGGTGGAGCGCAGGTTGGTCTCATAGAAGGCGGCGCAGAGGGCGACCGTGCACATCTGCGCGCCGAGGCTCATAAAACCGGCGGCAAATGCCGCCGAAAAAAGCAGCCACGTGGATTGTCCAATCAGCCCCATCGACGCGATCACGCCGGCGCCGACGGCGAATGCGGCTCCGACCACCAGCGCGGGCCCGAAGCGATCTCCCGTGCGCCCGATCAGCAGGCAGCCGCAAATGGCTCCCAGGTTGAGGACCACCACGGCGAGGACCGCATTCTGCATATCCCCGCTTTCCCGCGCCACGAGGAGTGGCAGCCAGTTTATGAGGAAGTAGGTCAAAAGCAGGCTGAGGAAAAAGGCGCACCAAAGCAGAAGCGTGCCTGTGGCGCGTGTGGGGGTGAACAGCTCGGCGACCGAGGCCTTGATCTCGTCGCGGGCGTGGCTGACGCCGTCCCACCGAACAGCGGGAAAGACCCGCGTCATGATCCTCGCCGCCTCATCGGCGCGACCTCTGGACATCAGGAATTGTGCCGATTCAGGGATAAAGCGCCAAAGGAGGGGTAGGCTTAGAAGAGGGGCTGCGCCCGCCACCACGAAGACGCCCTGCCACCCGATCTTCGGCAGCAGTACGGCCGAGGCCGCTCCGCCGACGACGGCGCCGAAGGGAAAGCCGCAGAAGACGCCGGCGACGAGAGTCGTACGCAGCCGGCGGGGCGCATATTCAGCGGTAAGGGCCACAAAACACGGCAGCGCCCCGCCGAGGCCCAGCCCGGTAATGAAGCGGACCAGGATGAGCGTCCGGACGTCTTCGACGAGGACCGTCGCAAGCGTTGCGAGCGCGAATAGCACGACCGCGCACAAGAGTGCCGGCTTGCGGCCGGCGACGTCTGCGATCCGGCCCACAGCCACGGCGCCGACGAGACCGCCAAACAGGCCGGCGCCGAACACCGCACCGAAGTCGCCCGCCGAAACATTCCAATGGTGGGCGATCTGTGGCGCGACGAAGGCGATGGCCTGGGTGTCGAAGCCGTCGAGCATGGCGACCAGGCCGCAGAAGGCGACGATACCGAGCTGGGCTCGGCTCAGTCGGGTGATATCGAGCATCTCGTCGAGCGTCTTCGCCCGGCCGATGGACGTGTGATCTATAGTCTTCACGGACTGTTCCTCCCGAGCCACCTGAGACAGAGCCGACGAGCCCTACGGGGGCTCATCCGCCGGTCGCCCTCCGACGTTTTGATTGTTACTGAATCCGTCGCCCATAGGCTGCCCACTCGGGCAGGCGGCGCGAGCACGGGTTGCCCAGCCTGCATCTCGAGCTGAGCGGGGGACGTGTTCTCATTCCCAAGCTCGGGGGCGCTTCCTCAAGCAAACTGAAACAATTTGCCCGGATCACATTCTAGAATGCCATCAGGCGGAAGTTGAGGTTGGCATAGATGCGGAAGCCCTGGCCGATCGCCGCGGAATCCGCAGCAATTTGCGTCGGCGAACCTCCGGAGGCGCTCGACTGCAGATCCGACAGTCCCCACATCGTCAGTTTGACCGGTCCGAAGTCGTAGCCGACCATGGCCCCTACGCTCCACACGTTGAATCGCTTCATGAAGATGGCATTGTTATAGAAGGGACTTGATACGTCGCCGGTCAGCTGCCCCACATAGGAGGCAACCGGCCCGAAGGTCCACTTGCCCACCGCCTTCGTGGCAACCAAGTCAACATGCAGCAGATTGCCGCTCTGATAGCCGGTGTAGGTGTTCTCGGTATTGAACTCGCCGTAGATGTGGGTCGAGAGATTCCATCCGTCTTTCAGGTAGGAAATGCTGAACTTGGGCATCAGGGTCCACCAGGGATTACCGACGCTGGAGAGCCCGGTTTTCCCGGAGATGGTTCCGTCGGGAATGCCGACGCCGAGCCCGGCCTGGACGTAGAATCCGCTGTCAGCAAGCTTCCAGCTCAGCAGCGCCGGGAAGACGACTGTGTTGTGCATGCCGGCCTGGGACGAATTGACCGGGGCGGTGGTGCTCGACATGTTGAACGGCTGGACGACGATGGCCTCGTATTTGGCGCCGAGAAACGTCCATCCCGGAGAGAAGAGGAGTCCGGTTGCCCAAGTGGCCGTTTGGGCGTGAGTGGGGCCGCTCGGAAGATGGGGCGCGCCGGGTCCGACGAGGTCGCCATAGGCGCCGAACGCGATGTTGAAGCTGTAGAGACCATTGGGCGGCACAGCGGCGGTGGTCGCCATGAACACGCCCGGCGGCAGCAGCCAGCCGGGATAGCCCCGCTCGAAGGCCGCGGCTTCGTGCCCCCATGAAAGGCTCGCCGCGGCGGCCAGGGCGGAATAGCCGGCTGCGCGCCGCAGACTGGTCCAGTACTGTGCGAACGTCATTATTTGTTCCTCCCGGTGATGCTGATGCTCTTGTTCGAGCTCTTGTTCGAGCGCTTTCTCTTCTCGACTTCGCCGTTGAATTGCGCGACATCTTGGCGAATACGCGCCGGCGTCCCTCTGATGCTACTTCGACGTCTCCTTGTGAGCCGGTGCCGCGTCGATCATGCAGCCGACCAGCAGCGCGGGGGCGCTCGAGCGGTTGCTCCAGGCGTGGTTGGTCCCGCGGATGACGACGGTGTCGCCGGCGGTCATGAGCACCTCCTCCACATCGGTGACGAGGTAGATCTCACCCTTCACGCAGACGATGCAGTCCAGCGTGTCGGTGCGATGCATGCTCGGGTGCCGCTGGAGATCCTCGTCGCTCGGAGCGTGCTTTTGCTCGACCTCGAGATTGAACTCGAGAAGCCGCTTCCTGTGCGCACTCTTGTCTTCAGCATCGGGCGGAATTTCCAGCGCCCGGAACAGCATTCCGCCGGGAAACGGCTCGCGGGACTTGAGGTCAAGCCCGCGGTCGTCGGCGAGGCTGTTATCGACCGGGACTTCCCGCGTGCTCCAGAGGGTCGCGCGCCAAAAAAATCCCGGGCTTTCCTGCACATTTGTCGCTTCGGTCATGAGCACGGCGGACCTGCCACCGGCGTCCGGGCCGACCACGTATCGCTTCAACTTCGCCATGGGTGCCAGCTCCACGCTTTGATCGCTCAGGATTTGAATGCGCTCGGCGGCAGCGGCGGCCGGGTGAAGGCGGTGCCGTCGACCGCCTCCCTGAGCGCCCGCGCGGTCTGCTCGCATGTCTTGCGGAAGGCCAGGGCATCAAGGCCGAGGCAGAAGATGGAGACGCCGTCTTCCAGCGCCTTGCGGCAGGTCTGCGGGGTGGGGTCGAGAACCGGGCCGCCGATGACCGCCACGTCGTGCCGGCGCGCCGCTTCGAGGGTCCTGCGGTAGGCTTCCTGGACTTTCGGGCTTGCCATCATGGCCGTGCCCTCGCCCATGGCGTAGGCGAGGTCGCCGGCGCCGAACACGATCATGCGCACATCGGCCATGGCGCAGATGTCGTCGATGCGCTCGACGGCGTCCGGGTGCTCGATCATCGGCACCAGCGCCACCTCGTTGTTGTTCCACTGCGCGTAGCGATCGAAGCCGTTGAAGGCGTAACGTGCCGCCCGCGTTGCCGGGCAGATGCCGCGCATGCCCTTCGGCGGGAAAAAGGCCGCGCGGGCAGCCGCCGCGACGTCCGCCGGAGACTTGACCATAGGCAGGAAGATGCCCATCGCGCCGGCCTCGATGGCGCGGCGGATATCCGTCTCGGCATGGGCATCCGCCACCCGCACGAAGGGAACGAGGCCCGCATTCTCGGCCACCGCGATGACGGCTTCGAGCGCACGAACGTCCGCGCCCGAATGCTCGGCGTCGAGCATGACGAAGTCAAAGCCGGTCAGTCCGAGAATCTCGATCAGCGCGACATGTCCGGTGAAGCATTGCATTCCCAGGGGAATCTCGCGATCGGCGAGCATTCGCAGGATGCGGTTCGGCTCCAGCATCATTTCCTCCAGCTGCGCCAGGACGACGAGCCGTTCGGGCTCACGACCAAACACCAAGTGACTTGGTCACCTTAACATGATTGCTGATGAAGGGAAGGCCGCCGGCTCACCATTTTCATGCCGCGCGACGGTAAATGTGATCCGCGCGCCACATTTTGCTGTATAATCAACGCGTTGGAACGGATCTAAAAAAGCAGCTCGGTCGTCATCGGAGCGCTGAAATCGTACAGCATGGCGATCGCGCGAATGGCCGCGACGTCGACGGGCGGCGGGCGGCGGGCAAAGATCGCGGCGGCGGCCGGTTGCTGGGTTCTGTCACGGGCCGGGGCCGAGACGCCGACGGTCGCGTCCGTCAAGCAGCAACAGCACTGAAGCTGTCGACGACCGGCGCGCCGCCGAGTGAGCGAATTTGACATTTGAATCCCCGTTTGCGTCACGTGATTCATTCAAATGTCAAATTAAAATCTCCAATATAATCAATAAGTTACAACCACCACCCCCCCCGATGCCGACATTTGCTCGATCGCCCTCGATCAATGGGATGCAAATGTCGGGATCGGGCCACTAGTGGAGCGAATTTGACATTTGAGTCCCGCCTGACATCAAGCTCCAAATCAAATGTCAAATTCAAAAGCTCCACTAGAACCAATAACTTGCTAGTGGTTTTCTTGACTCCGACATTTGCTCCGAGGGTGCTATCGGGCGGATGCAAATGTCGGAGTCGAACCACTCGAGCATAATCTGACCGGAGTGAAACGAGGATCGATAAGATTATGCTTGAAATAAAAGAAGTTAGAGCGCCGATCTGATGCAATCAGATCGAAACGCGCTCAAGCCTGAACCGGTAGGCTGGCCGCGCGTTCCTCCGTCCGGCACGGCGGTCGGGTCGACGGTCTTGCTTCTGCGTTCCGGACGCCCTCTCCAGGGCGCCGCACCGGTCGTCGATCAGGACGGATCGGCACCCGCATCCCAGGAGTAGGTCGTCGCCTCGATGCCGGCGATCGCGCAGGCCTCGTCGTGATCAGGGAGGTCGCCGCTGACGCCCACCGCTCCAACGATCGCCGCATCAAGGGGCGAGCGGATAAGGACGCCGCCAGGGACGGGAATCATGTTGCCCTTGGACAATGCGCTCAAGCCGACGAAAAAGGCCGGGTGATGCTTGGCGCGGCCGACGAGCGCCCGCGTACCCATGCCAAGGGCCAGCGCGGAAAGGCCCTTGGCCTTGGCGATGTCTTCGCGAAGCAGGCTCGAACCGTCTTCCATCTGGAACGCGACGAGGCATCCGCGCGCATCGAGCACGGCCACGCTCATGGGATTGAGCTGCCGAATACGCGCCATCTTGAGCGCCGCCTCGGCGATCACCAGTGCTTCTTTCAACTTTATCATGGTCTCTCCGCTCCGTCTCGATCGGGCTTTGTCCACCGCCGAGCCCAGAATTGACGATCCGCATAAAGTTTGCTAGTCACTTGGTGTCTTGATCGGGATGGAAATCGGATTTGCGGGAATGGCGCGTGACCAATTTGCCGGCGAAAAGGCCTCGATACACAAGGGCAACGTCGCCGATCGCATCTTCCACGATTTGCGTGATGGCATCGTGTTGGGTCGGTTCGCGCCGGGGTCCAAGCTGCCCACCGAGCGCGATCTCGCGCGTCACTACGACGTAAGCGCTCCGACGGTACGCGAGGCCATACGGGGGCTTTCGCTGATCGGCCTGCTGGACGTCCGGCACGGCAGCGGAACCTATGTCACCGCCAATTCCGATGCGCTGATCTCGCTGTCGCTGAGCACGCTGATCCAACTCCGGAAACTCGGCGTCGTCGAGATCCTGAGCGTGCTCGGAGTTCTCAACGAGCTCGCCGCCAGCCAGGCCGCGACGGTCGCGACGGCGGAGGATCGTAAGGCCCTGGAGGCTGCGCTCGAGGCCTTCGCTTCCGTCAAGAGCGTGCCCGAATCCGCGCAGGCTGTGCTCGCCTTCCATTCGGCCATGGTGGCGGCGGCCCATAACCCGCTGCTGACATCGCTGTGCGGCTTCCTCATTCAGCTCCAGACGGAGCTCGCCCTCGAACTCGCCGGCTCTTCCACGACGGCCTGGCGCAAGATCTTCGCTAAACTGCATCCGAGCCGGGTCAAGCTCGTCAAAAGTATCATCGCGGGGGATGCATCGGCCGCTCGGAAAGCCGCCGACGCGTTTCACGCCTTGGCGACGCAAACGATCAGCTCGCTTCCCCGCGCGCAGGAAGTGCGCCTCACCGATCCGCGGCTCGGAGACTTCCTGTCGTCCTTGATCGAGCGCATGGGGCGCTCCTGATCCACGGGAGTTGTCGATGGGAGCAGCTCTTGCATTGTCCGAGGACATCGTCCTGGAGCTGGAGGCATCGCGGCGCCTGGCGATGCTGAACGGCGCGGCGGACGATCTCGACCGACTTTTGGCCGAGGACATGCTCTGGGTGCACGCGTCGTCGGCCGTGGACGGGAAGGCCTCATTCATCGCGAAGTTCAGGGCCGGCGATTTGCGATGCTTCGACCTCGACTATACCGAGCCCTCGATCCGCCTGTACGGCCGCACCGCCCTGGTGAGCGGGACGGTGAACATGGACGTCGCCGTTTTTGGCGAGCGCAGGCGCTCGACCAACAGCTACCTGTGCGTCTGGTCCCTCGTCGGCAATGCGCCGCAGCTTGTCCATTGGCAGTCGACACGGGTCTCATAGGGCGTGGCCCGCCCCCAGGGCCAGGTCATTCTCGGCCTGTCGTCCGCTGCAGTCCCCGCAGAGGACGTTTGATCCGATCCACCGGCGCGGCGGACCGACGCGGCATCGGGGCCGACGGAGGCGTGACGCTGCCACCGGTCTCGCCGCTGGGCGGTGTGACCCACGAGATACTTCCCCACCGATGGAGCGATCGACGTGGTGTCTTCTTTCCTGGCCTGTGCCGGCGTCACAATCATTAGCGCCGCGGTCAGCCTCGGCTTTTCCGTGGCCGCGGTGCGAACGGCGCCGGCCGAGGCGCGCGGCGTGGCCCAGTACGCTACGTCCCGCAGCGCCGCCCTGCTCATCGCCGGCTTGCTGGCGCTCGCGGCGGCTCCCGCATGGCTCGCGGCCATCGCGCTCACGATGGTCCTGGTCCAGGCTGGCGACGCCGCCATCGGCGCGCGGAGCGGATCGCTCCTCAAAACGGCCGGGCCCGCGGCAACGGCAATCTTCAATCTGGCCGCCCTCCTCTGGATGATGTCGACGGCCAGCACCTGATTTCGACCGCTTCTCCGTATCTCCGCCGCAACCGAGCCTCTGGGCATCTGAGCGGAACGGGCCGAGCCAAGGCGCGGATGCGTCAGCATCTTCGATGCCTTGGTATAAGCCCCCGAAGTTGTCAATTGCGCGCTGAACCGCAACGGCTTTGAGACTTTAGCCCCGGCGGCTCATGGTGAGCAGTTCGTAACGGGCCACGGTGTCGTTGTCCTGGTTGAACACCTCCGCGTCCCAGCGCACCTCGCCATATTCGGGCTTGCGGGCTGGCTGCTTGGTCTTGACCGTCAGGCGCACGCGGATGGCGTCGCCCGGCGAAACGGGCTTCAGGAAGCGCAGCGAATCGAGCCCGTAATTGGCGAGCAGCGGACCCGGCGCGGGATCGACAAACAGGCCCGCCGCGAAGGACAGGATGAGATAACCGTGTGCCACCCGGCCGGGGAAGAAGGGATTGGCCTTGGCCGCCGCCTCATCCATGTGGGCATAGAAGGTGTCGCCGGTGAAATAAGCGAAATGCTCGATGTCCTCCAGCGTGATGGTGCGGGAGGCCGTCTCCACCGTGTCGCCCACGTTCAGGGCATCGAAGGTGCGCTTGAACGGGTGCTCCGCCGTCACCGGCGCCGGTGCCCCGGAAAGCCAGGTCCGCGTCAGGGCGGAAAGGCGGGCGGGCGAGCCCTCGATGGCGGTACGCTGCATATAGTGGAACACGCCCCGCAGGCCCCCCATCTCCTCCCCGCCGCCGGCCCGGCCGGGGCCGCCATGGACGAGGCCGGGGAGCGGAGAGCCGTGGCCGGTGGATTCCTTGGCGCAGTCGCGGTCGATCAGCACGAGGCGGCCATGATGGGCGGCGATGCCGAACACCAGATCCTCCGCCACCGCCGGATCGTAGGTGTAGACCGAGGCGACGAGGCTGCCCTCGCCCTTCGCCACCAGCGTCAGCGCATCCTCCAGCGTGTCATAGGCCATCACGGTGGCGACCGGGCCGAACGCCTCCACCGCGTGGGGTGCCTTGGCTTCCCGCGGGTTTGGGCAGCGCAGCAGCACCGGGGCCATGAAGGCGCCGATGGCGGCGTCCGCACCCACCGGCGCCACCCGATCCGGATCGCCGAACACGATCTCCGCCTCGCGCGCGATCTCTCGCACGGCCGCCTGCGTGGCGGTGCATTGCGCGCGGCTCGCCAGCGGCCCCATGCGCACGTCGTCGCGGCGCGGATCGCCCACCGCGACGGCGGCGAGGCGGGCGGAGAGCGCAGCGATCACGACGCTTTCCTGCGCCCTGGGCACGATGATGCGGCGGATGGCGGTGCATTTCTGGCCTGCCTTCACCGTCATCTCGCGCACCACCTCCGCGATGAAGAGGTCGAACTCGGGCGTGCCTTCCACGGCGTCCGGGCCGAGCACCGCGGCATTGAGCGAATCCCGCTCGGCGATGAAGCGCACCGCATTGCGCGAGACCGCCGGATGATCGCGCAGCGCCTGCGAGGTCACGGCTGAGCCGGTGAAGGAGAGCACATCCTGCCCGGTGAGATGGTCGAGCAGGTCGCCCGCCGCGCCGGCGACGAACTGCAGTGCGCCGGCAGGCAGGATGTTCGCCGCGACGATGAGATTCACCACCGCCTCGGCCACATAGGCGGTGGCGGTGGCGGGCTTGGTGATGACGGGCATGCCCGCGAGGACGGCCGGCGCCAGCTTCTCCAACATGCCCCAGCAGGGAAAGTTGAAGGCGTTCACATGCACCGCGACGCCGTGGAGCGGGGTCAGCACATGAAGGCCGACGAAGGTGCCGTTCTTGGACAGGCTCTCCGGCGCGCCCTCCACCACGAAGCGCTCGCCCGGCAGTTCGCGCCGCCCCCGGGAGGCATAGGCGTAGAGCGTGCCGATGCCGCCGTCGATGTCGAAGAAATTGTCCCGCTTGGTCGCCCCGGTGTCGGCGGCGAGCGCATGGAGCGCATCCTTGTGGGCGGAGAGATGGGCCGCGAGCGCCTTCAGCATGTCCGCGCGCTCATGGAAGGTGAGGCGCCGGAGCGCCGGCCCGCCGACGTCGCGCGCATGGCGCACCATGGACGCGAAATCGAGCCCGCGGGTGGAGGCCCTTGCCACCACCCGGCCGTCGATGGCGCTTTGGATGTCCACGAGGCCGGCCTGCGGCGTAAACCAGCGGTCGAGGGCGTAGCTGTCGAGGATTTTCGTCATTGTGTCCCTCCCATGGGAGCGCCGGCCTTGCGGCAATCTGAAAATGTCCCGCCCGCTGCGGCGCGTTCGAGGTCGAAATAGGAGGTGTTGGTGGCCAGCACCGCGCCCGCCTTCGCCACGTCATTGGGACGGCGGAAGATGTCGGTTTTGACGCCCATGTCCTCGAATGCCGCCTCGCAGCCGCCGCCCAGCACGATGGCGGATCGGGATGCATCCGTATCAAGCGCGCGGACCGCATCGAGCAGCCCCTGCCGCACGCCCTTCGACAAGGCATTCACCGGCGCATGGTCGATGATGACCGCCGCGACAGCGCCATGCCGGGTGACGCAGACGGCGGAAGCCAGCGCGGCCACCGCTCAGACCCGCTCGATGAGGGCGGCGATGCCCTGCCCGACCCCGATGCACATGGTGGCAACCGCGCGCTTGCCGCCGCGTACCTCCAAAGCGCTCACTGCCGTCATGGCGAGCCGCGCGCCGGACATGCCGAGGGGATGGCCCAGCGCGATGGCGCCGCCGTGCGGATTCACATGCTCCGCATCGTCCTTGAGGCCGAGCTGGCGCAGCACCGCCAGCGCCTGCGAGGCGAACGCCTCGTTCAGCTCGATGAGATCGATGTCGGACAGGGAAAGGCCGTTCTTCGCCAGCAGCTTCTGCGTGGCCGGCGCCGGGCCGATGCCCATGATGCGCGGCGGCACGCCGGCCTGCACCACGGAGACCACGCGGGCACGCGGCGTGAGGCCGTATTTCTTCGCCGCCGCCTCCGAGGCGAGGATGAGGGCGCCGGCGCCGTCATTGACGCCGGAGGCATTGCCCGCCGTCACCGAGCCACCTTCCTTGCGGAAGGGGGTCTTCAGCGTCGCGAGCTGCTCCAGCGTGGTATCGCCGCGCGGGTGCTCGTCGCGCTCTACCAGTACGGAGGCCTTCTTCGTCTTCACCTCGATGGGGACGATCTCGCGGGCGAAAAAGCCCGCCTCCTGTGCCGCCTTGGCCCGTTGCTGGGAGCCGTAGGCGAACAGGTCCTGATCGGCGCGCGAGATGGCGAAGTCGGCGGCGACGTTCTCGCCGGTCTCCGGCATGGAATCGACGCCGTATTGGGCCTTCATCAAAGGGTTGATGAAGCGCCAGCCGATGGTGGTGTCGTAGATTTCCGCCTGCCGCGCGAAGGCTTCCGTCGCCTTGCCCTGCACGAAGGGCGCGCGGGTCATGCTCTCGACGCCGCCGGCGACGATGAGGTCGGCATCGCCGGTCATGATCGCGCGGGCGCCGATGCCCACCGCGTCAAGCCCGGAGCCGCAGAGCCGGTTGACGGTGGTGCCCGGCGCGCTCACCGGCAGGCCGGCAAGCAGCGCCGCCATGCGGGCGACGTCGCGATTGTCCTCGCCCGCCTGGTTGGCGCAGCCGAGGATCACGTCGTCCACAGCCTCCCAGTCCACGCCGGGATTGCGCGCCTTGAGCACGCGGATGGGATGGGCGGCGAGGTCGTCCGCCCGCACGTCCTTGAGGGCGCCGGCATAGCGGCCGATGGGCGTGCGCGCGAAATCGCAGATGAAGGCGTCAGCCATGATGGGTCTCCGAAGAATGGGCTCAGGCGGCGGCCGGGCGGCGCACGCAGACGACACGGAAGCGGCCGGCCACGAAGGCCGCATCGGTGAGGCAGGCATTGCCGGCGGGGTTGGCGCCCGAGACGTGGTAGTCGCTGAAGGCCGCGCTCTGGTTCACATAGATGCCGCCGGTGAGGTTCACGGAGAGCGGCACGCCAGCGCGGGCATAGGCCGGCACCGCGCGGGCGATCTCGGCCTCGTCGGTGGAATAGAGGGCGGCGGTGATGGCGCCCTTCTCCCGCGCCGCGCGGGTGGCGCGGGCCACCCCGTCCGCGGCATCGGCCACCGCAACGACGAAGGCGATGGGGCCGAAGCGCTCCTCCAGATAGGCCGCCTCGTCCGCGGCATCCACCGCCAGCAGCAGCGGTGTCGCCGTGCGCGCGCCTTCCACCTTGAGGGCGGCGCTGTCGCGCACGATGCGGCCGAGGGACCGGGCCTGATCGATGCGGGCGAGGGTTGCCGGATTCTGGATGGCGCCCAGCACCGCCGCGGCGCGGGCGGGCTCGGAGAGGAGCGCGTCGATGGCGGCGGCGATGCCGGTCGCCACCTCCTCGAAACTCTTGTGCCCCGCCTCGGTCTCGATGCCGCCCGCCGGCACGAAGATGACCTGCGGTGCCGTACACATCTGCCCGCTGTAGAGGGAGAGCGAGAAGGCGATGTTCTGGCACATGGGGCCGAAGGCTGCAGTGGAGGCGACGACGATGGTGTTGACCCCCGCCTCCTCGGTGAACACCAGCCTGTCCTTCGCATTCTCCCGCAGCCAGCCGCCGAACTCGGAGGAGCCGGTGAAGTCCACGATGCCGACGGCCGGATGGGTCGCCAATTCCTTGGCGATGGGCGCCTCAGGGGTGTCCGGGGCAAGCTGGACCACGTCCGGATCAAAGCCCTCTTCGCTGAGCACCTCGCGGGCGATGCGCAGGGTGAGGGCCAGCGGCAGGATGGCGGCCGGGTGCGGCTTCACGATCACCGCATTGCCGGTGACGAGATCGGCGAACAGCGCGGGATAGCTGTTCCACGTGGGAAAGGTGGCGCAGCCGATGACGAGGCCGATGCCGCGCGGCACCACGTGGAAATCCTTGTCGAGGCGGATGGCGGAGCGGCCCTGGGGCTTTTCCCACAGCACCGCGCCGGGCACGCGCGACATCTCCTCATAGGCGTAGGCGACCGCCTCCAATCCGCGATCCTGCGCGTGGGGACCGCCGGCCTGGAAGGCCATGGGGCCGGCCTGCCCGGTGGTATGCTCCACCGCCTCGGCGATGAGGAAGCTCGCCGCGTTGAGGCGCCCGAGGATTTCCAGGGCGATGCCCGTGCGCTGCGCGATGGAGGCCGCCGCCCAACCGGCGCCGGCCTTTTCCGCGCGGGCGATGAGGTCGTCCACGGTGCGGGCGCGATAGGTGACGCCGAGCGCCGCGCCGAAAGGCGAGACCTCCGCGCCGACGAGGGGCGCGTCATCGCCGGTGGCCAGCTCCAACGGATGTCCCCGCAGCGCCGCGAAAGCCGCCTTGGCCTCGGCTGCGCCGCCTTCGGGATAGGCCTTGGGATTTTCCGGGAAGGCCGCCCAGAAGCCCCTCCCGCGCGCTGCGGCGACGGCGGATTCGAGCAGCCTGGCGTGGGCCGCGAACAGGTCAACCATAGTCCTCTCCCTGTGCCGGGACGCTGTTCAATGATGTTGACAAGCCCATCCCTTGCGCTAATGATTAACCGATCGTCCGGTTAATTCAAGAGGCTCCGAGAGAGCCCTGTCTGGGAGGACCCAAGTGAAGGCGCACCTCGAGCAAGCCGTACTCAGCGTCACGGATCATGCCGGCTGGGTGGAGCTGACACTCAACCGTCCCGACCGCCTCAACGCCTTCAACGAGGCGCTGCACAAGGCGCTCGCGGACGCGTTGGAGGCAGCCGCTGACGATGCCTGCCGCGCGGTGCTCCTCACCGGCGCCGGCCGCGGCTTCTGCGCCGGGCAGGACCTCTCCGACCGTGCGAACGCCGAAGGGCCGCTGGACCTCGGTGCGACCATCGAGGCCTATTACAATCCGCTCATCCGCCGCATCCGGGGCCTGAAGAAGCCCGTTGTCTGCGCCGTGAACGGCGTTGCGGCCGGCGCCGGCGCCAATATCGCCTTTGCCTGCGACATCGTTCTGGCGGCGCGGTCCGCGAAGTTCATCCAGGCGTTTTCGAAGATCGGCCTCGTGCCCGATTCAGGCGGCACCTATTTCCTACCCCGCCTCATCGGCGACGCGCGGGCGCGGGCGCTGATGCTGCTCGCCGAGCCGCTCGGCGCCGAAACCGCGGCCGAATGGGGCCTGATCTGGAAGGTGATCGACGACGACGCGCTCATGGACGAAGCCCGCGCCCTCGCCGCCCATCTCGCTACCCAGCCGACCCAGGGGCTGGCGCTCACCAAGGCGGCCCTCAACGCCTCCGGCGGCAACAGCCTCGACGACCAGCTGGACCTCGAGCGCGATCTGCAGCGCGAGGCCGGCCGCACGCCGGACTACCGCGAGGGCGTCAAGGCCTTCATGGAGAAGCGCGCGCCAAGCTTCACGGGGCGCCGCGCATGACCGCCCCGGCCGAAACCATCGCTGCGCTCACTCCGCAGGATATCGCCCGCCGCTCTGCCGACGCCATGTGGGCGAGCGACCATGCGAGCCAAGGGCTCGGCATGGAGATCGTCAGCATCGGTCCCGGAGCCGCCACCCTCGCCATGACGCTCACGGAGCGCATGTGCAACGGCTTCGGCATGGGCCATGGCGGCTTCATCTTCGCGTTGGCCGACAGCGCCTTCGCCTTCGCCTGCAATACCTATGACGAGCGCACGGTGGCCCAGCACTGCTCGGTGACGTATCTGCGGCCCGGCACCCGCGGCAAGCGCCTCGTGGCGCGGGCGCGCGAAGTGAGTCGCTCCGGCCGCTCCGGCATCTATGATGTCGAAGTTTCGCAGGACGATGTGGTGGTCGCCCAGTTCCGCGGCCATTCCCGCACCATCGGCGGACGTATCACGCAAGCAGACGCGGAGGGCACGGACGCCCCCGCAAACAAGAAGTCCTGATCTCGCAGAAGATCCATCTGGAGGAGACGATGAACATGGCTCTGCCGGCACTGTCCCCAGGCCGTTCCTTCGAGGGTGGCCTCGATCCCGCCGAACGCGCCTCGCGCGACGAGATCATGTCCCTGCAGCGCGAGCGCCTCGCCTGGTCGCTGCGCCATGCCTATGAGAACGTGCCCTTCTACCGCCAGGCGTTCGACACGGCGGGCGTGCATCCCTGCGACCTGCGCGACCTCTCCGACCTCGCCAAGTTTCCCTTCACCATGAAGACGGACCTGCGCGACCACTATCCCTTCGGCCTGTTCGCCGTGCCGAAGGAGCAGCTGGCGCGGGTGCATGGCTCGTCCGGCACCACCGGCAAGCCCATCGTGGTGGGCTATACCAAGGCCGATATCGACATGTGGGCCGACGTGATGGCCCGCTCCATCCGCGCCGCGGGCGTCAAGCCGGGCATGATGGTGCATGTGGCCTATGGCTACGGGCTGTTCACCGGCGGCCTTGGCGCCCATTACGGTGTGGAGCGGCTGGGCTGCACGGTGGTGCCCATGTCCGGTGGCATGACCGAGCGCCAGGTTCAGCTCATCAACGATTTCCGGCCCGACGCCATCATGGTCACGCCGAGCTACATGCTCGCCCTCATGGACGGCTTCGCCAAGGCCGGGCTCGACCCGCGCGCGACCTCGCTCAAATACGGCATCTTCGGCGCCGAGCCCTGGACCAATGCCATGCGCCGCGAGATCGAGCGCGATTTCAACCTTGACGCCACCGACATCTACGGCCTCTCCGAGGTGATCGGCCCCGGCGTTGCGCAGGAATGCGTGGAGACCAAGGATGGCCTGCACATCTGGGAGGATCATTTCTATCCGGAGGTGATCGACCCGCACACCGGCGCGGTGCTGCCGGATGGCGAGAAGGGCGAACTCGTCTTCACCTCGCTGACCAAGGAAGCCTTCCCGATCATCCGCTACCGCACCCGCGACCTCACCCGCCTGCTGCCCGGCACGGCGCGGCCGGGGATGCGGCGCATGGAGAAGGTGACGGGCCGCTCGGACGACATGATCATCCTGCGTGGCGTCAACGTCTTCCCGACCCAGATCGAGGAGATCCTGCTGGCGGTGGAGGCCTGCTCCGGCCACTACCAGATCGAGCTGACACGCGACGGGCGCATGGACGAGATGACCGTGCATGCCGAGATCCGCGAGGAGGTCTATGGCGAGGTAGACGTGGACGCCACCGGCAAGCGTATCCTCAAGCGCATCAAGGACACCATCGGCGTCACCACGCGCATCACCCTGCACGAGCCGGGCGGCATCGAGCGCACCGCCATCGGCAAGGCCAAGCGCATCGTCGACCGCCGCCCCAAGGAGTGAGCCGGGGCACCCTGCCCTCCCCCTACCCCTCCCCCCGCCACAATAAAAAGGCCCGGCGATGCCGGGCCTTTTTCGTTCCAGTCGCCAGCCTCAGTCGAGGCCGAGCGGCGCCAGGCGGTCGGTGACGGTGCGCTCCCATTCCGCCAGCAGCGCCTCGTTGGGGGTGTGGCGCAGGCCGAGGCGGCGCAGGGTGTCGTAGCGGGCGGAGCCGGCGACGCCGAAGGTGGCGGCGACCCGCGGCCGCCAGTAGGCAAGGCTCGCCCGCGCCCCGCCCCGGCCCGCCTCGGCGGCGGCGATGCGCTCCAACCCTTCAAGCCCCAGCTCGGCATGGCGCGCCTCGCGCGGGGCGATCTCGCGGAACACCTCGGCGAGCGGCGCATAGGACACCCGCGACAATTCGGAAAGCTGCACGCCGGTGGCAAGACCCATGAGCACGTTCATCGCCACCGCATCGGTCCATCCCGTGATGGGATAATGGAAGACGGAGAGGCGCATGTCGTTGCCGTGCCGCACGGCGCCGAGATCGGCATCGCGGTCGACCCGCGCCGCCCAGTCGTGCTGCGCCTGATAGCGGCCGGTATCGGTGCCGAAGGCCCCCATCAGGGCGAGCACCCGCTCGGCATGGTCGGCCTTCTCCAGGGTGATGCGGCTCGCCGCGATCCGCGCCTTGATGCCAGGCGCAAAATTGATGGAGGCGGCGAAGCCCGCCGAGCCCGCAAGCTGGCTGTCCACGAAGGAGGACATCAGCCGCAGCAATTCGCCGCGATAGCGCGGCGGCACATTGTCGGGCGAGGTCAGCACCCCGCCCTGGGCCAGATAATCGTCGATGGCGATCGCGTCGGACATGGTTTCCCCCTCATTCGTCGTAGGTGACGACGAGTTTTTCGGTGAGCGGGAAGCACTGGCAGGTGAGCACGTAGCCAGCGCGCACCTCGTAATCCTCCAGCGCATGATTGACCGCCATCTCCACCTCCCCCTCCAGCACCTTGGCGCGGCAGGTGGAGCACACGCCCGCCTTGCAGGCGTAGGGCGCATCGAGGCTGGCGGCGAGCGCGGCGTCGAGAAGGCTCTGGCCCTCGCGCGGTATGTGGAAGCTGCGGGTCGCGCCATCCAGCGTCACCGTCGCCGTGGTGCCGGCGCCGTTGGCGGCGACGTTCGCGGACACCGCCTTGGCCTTCGCGCGGCCCGGCTGGCCGGAGGCGAACAATTCGAACTTGATCTGCGCGTCGCTCAGGCCGTGTTCGCGCAAAGCGGCGGCGATGGCCAGCATCATCGGCTCGGGGCCGCAGATGAAGGCGGTGTCCACCGATGTCGCGTCGATCCAGTGTTTGAAGAGACCTTCCATCTTCTCGGCATCGATACGGCCGGTGAACAGATCGATCTCCTGCGCCTCGCTCTCCAGCACGTGCAGCACCGAGAGGCGCCCGAGATAGAGGTTCTTCAAATCCTCCAGCTCCTCGCGGAACATGATGGAGCTGATCTGCCGGTTGGCATAGACGAGGGTGAAGCGGCTCTTCGGCTCGCGGGCGAGCACCGTCTTGATGATGGACAGAAGTGGCGTGATGCCCGAGCCGCCGGCAAAGCCGAGATAGTGGCGGTCCAGCTCCGGCGCCAGCGGCAGGAAGAACTTGCCCATGGGGGGCATGGCCTCGAGGATGTCGCCGGAGGAAAGGTTCTCATTGGCCCAGGTGGAGAAGGCGCCGCCCTCCACCTTCTTGATGCCGACCTTCAGGCAGCCCTCGTCCTTGCCGGCGCAGATGGAATAGCTGCGGCGCAGTTCCTCGCCATCGAAGTCGCGGCGGAAGGTGAGATACTGGCCCTGCGTGAAATCAAACGCCGCGGCGTCCTCGGCGCGGGGCTTGAGGGTGACGACGACGGCATCGCGCGTCTCGCGCCGCACATCGACCACCTCCAGGGAATGAAACCGTGCCATGCGGCGCTCCTCGGGATTTTTTAATATTCAGATGCACTTGAAGTAGTCGAACGGCTCCAGGCACGAGAGGCAGCGATAGCTGGCCTTGCAGGCGGTGGAGCCGAACTGGCTTACCTTCTCAGTCTGCGCCGAGCCGCAGCGCGGGCAGGCGACCGTCAGGTTGGAGCCGGAGGCGAGCCGGCGCGCCAGCGCCCGCGAACGGCCGTCGGCGGCGGTGTCGTCCACGGGCGGGGCGATGCCGTAGGCCCGAAGCTTCTCGCGCCCTTCCGCGCTCATCCAGTCGGTGGTCCAGGGCGGCGAGAGCCGGCGCTCCAGCCGCACCCTGGCGACGCCGCGCGCGTTCAGTTCGCGCTCGATATCGAGATTGATGATGCCCGTCGCCGGGCAGCCGGAATACGTGGGCGTGACGGTGACGACGAGGGTGTCATCCTCCCATGCCACCTCGCGGACGATGCCGAGATCGACCAGCGAGAGCACGGGGATTTCCGGGTCCGGCACCTGCGCCAGCCAGTGCCAGACCTCATCGATGGACGGCAGGGTGGCGGTCGCCATATGCGCCCCCTACCAGGTCGCGCCGGGATAGGCGCGCTGCAGGAACTGCATGTCGGCGAGGATGTAGCCGAGATGCTCGGTATGGACACCGCGCCGGCCGCCCTTGTGGACGTAAGCCGAGGTCGGCGCCTTCAGCGTCGCCTCGCGCAGCACCTCGGAGACGATCGCGTCCCACTCCAGCCTGAGGCTCGCGGGATCGGGCGCGATGCCGGCCTCCACCATGGCGCGGTCGGTGTCGTCGGCAATGAAGAGCTCGCCCACGTAGGACCAGATGTCGTCGAGGGCGCGCTGCATCCGCTTGTGGCTTTCGTCGGTGCCGTCGCCGAGGCGGATCACGAGGTCGCTGGAGCGCTCCAGGTGGTAGGCCGCCTCCTTCACCGCCTTGGCGGCGATCTCGGCGATGCGCGGGTCCGCCGATCTGGTCAGCGCCGTCAGCATCACATGGTGCCAGGCATCGAACAGGAACTGCCGCGTCAGCGTCTGGCCGAAGTCGCCGTTGGGGCGCTCCACCAGCAAACAGTTGCGGAAGGCTGCGGCGTCGCGCAGGAAGGCGAGTGCATCGGCGTTGCGGCCCTTGCCCTCCACCTCGCCGGCGAGGCCGAGCCAGAGCTGGGTCTGGCCGATGAGGTCGAGCGCGGTATTGGCGAGGGCGATGTCCTCCTCCAGCACCGGGGCATGGCCGCACCACTCGGACACGCGATGGCCGAGGATGAGGGTGTTGTCCCCCATGCGGGTGAGGAACTCGAACAGGGCGGCGCGATCCACCGCGATCCCGGCGCTGGCCATCACATATGCCCCACTTCTTCCGGGATTTCAAAGAAAGTGGGGTGCCGGTAGACCTTGGAATTGGACGGCTCGAACAGCGGCCCCTTGTCCGAAGGGCTGGAGGCGGCGATGTCCACCGACTTCACCACCCAGATGGAGACACCCTCGTTGCGGCGGGTATAGACATCCCGCGCGTTCTTGATGGCGAGCTCCGCGTCGGGCGCGTGCAGGCTGCCCACATGGCGGTGGTTGAGGCCGTGCTGGCCGCGGATGAAGACTTCCCACAAGGGCCATTCGCTGGACATGGTCGTTCCTCCCGTTACGGGCCGGAGGGCGGGGCCATCCGGAAGATATGCTTTTGCTCCTGGAAAGCCCGCGCGGGCTTTCACCGCGGTGCGGCTATTCGGCAGCGACCCGGGCGGCGGCGCGGCGCGCCTGCGCCTTCTCGGCATGGGCGAGGAGGCCGTCGCGGAACCAGGCGCCGTCTTCCCAGGCCTTCACCCGGGCGCCGAGCCGTTCCTTGTTGCAGGGGCCGTTGCCGGCGATCACCTCGAAGAATTCCGACCAGTCCGGCTCGGAGAAGTCGTAGCCCTTCTTCTCCTCGTTCCACTTCAGGTTCGGGTCGGGGATCTTGAGGCCGAGATATTCCGCCTGCGGCACCGTCTGGTCCACGAACTTCTGCCGCAGCTCGTCATTGGTGTTGATCTTGATCTTCCACGCCATGGACTGGGTGGAATGCACCGAATCCTTGTCGGAGGGGCCGAACATCATCAGCGCGGGATACCAGAAGCGGTCGAGGGCGTCCTGCGCCATGGCCTTCTGCTCCGCCGTGCCCTGCGCCATCTTCATCATGATGTCGTAGCCCTGGCGCTGGTGGAAGCTCTCCTCCTTGCAGATGCGGATCATCGCGCGGCTGTAGGGGCCGTAGGAGGTCTTCTGCAGTTGCACCTGGTTCATGATGGCGGCGCCATCCACCAGCCAGCCCACCGCACCGATGTCGGCCCAGTTGAGGGTGGGATAGTTGAAGATGGACGAATACTTCATGCTGCCGTCGTGCAGCTTGGCGAGCAGCTGGTCGCGGCTGACGCCGAGCGTCTCGGCGGCGCAATAGAGATAGAGGCCGTGGCCGGCCTCGTCCTGCACCTTGGCGAGCAGGATAGCCTTGCGCTCCAGCGTGGGCGCGCGGGTGATCCAGTTGCCCTCGGGCAGCTGGCCGACGATCTCGGAATGGGCGTGCTGGCCGATCTGGCGGATCAGGGTCTTGCGGTAGCCCTCGGGCATCCACTCCTTCGGCTCGATCTTTTCGCCGCGGTCGATGCGGTCCTGGAAGGCGCGCTCCTGCGGCGAAAGCTCGGCGGCGGACTTCATGCCCTCGGACTTCACGAGCTGTGCGTACATGCTTTGTCCTCCCCGTATGACCTGACATGTGGCGTCTGCGCGGCTTCGGGCGGCCGGTGAAATGGCGCTCCGGCCGCCGCCGCCGGTTCTGTCGCGCAGCATGTTGCCCACAGTCCGGCACCTTGGAAGCCTTTATATATTACAAAAAAAATGATTTCAAGTTTTTTTTGTAACATTTATAGGCCCGCGCCGCTCCGATGCGGGCCCTGCCGGTCTAGACCTTGAAGCGCTTGAAGACTTTCGGATCGGCCGGCAGCGGCGCGCCGTCCTCGCCCACGGCATTCTCGTCCAGCCAGCGCTCGGACGCCTCGACCAGACAGCTATAGATGTCGGCGCACACCGCGCGGGCGGCGAGGCCCGGCCAATTGGCGGGAAGGATGGCCGGGGGCAGGATGGGATCGCGCAGCACGATGCGCCGGTACTCGTGGATGAGCAGCACGCGGGCCACGATGGCTTCGAGGTCGCTCAGCCCCGCGCCGGCCGCAAGCTCCGCCCTGAGCGGCTCGAAGGTGGCGATGAAGCGGCGATAGGCCTCCGCCGTCTGCTCCAGCGGCCAGGCGCGGGCGGCGAGCGCGCGCTGTTCCTCCACGCTGCCGGAGACATGGAGGCGCAGCGCGGCGGCCGCCTCCTCCGGCACGGCGGTCCCGGCCGGGGCCACGAACACGCCGGGCAGCGGCATGCCGAAGCCCGCCGCCTCCAGTATCGCACGCGCCCCCTCGCGGGCGCCGGTCTCGATCAACAGCATGTCGAAATGCCCATGCCAGTCCGGCGGGCAATGGCGATAGATGTGCTCGGTGGCGCGGGCGAAGGTCTCGCGGCCCTTGTCGGCAAGGCGGTAGAAGCTGTTGCGGCTCACCCGCTGGCGCGTCAGCCAGCCGTCGGCGGCCAGGCGCGACATGGCGGTGCGCACCACCCCGTCGGCGACATCGAGCCCGCGGAAGAAGGCGAGCAGCGTGCCGAGCCACACCGAGCCGCCGCGCGGCACGATGGCATCGCCATAGATGGTCACGATGATGGACCAGGTGCGCGAGGGTTCTGCGCGAACGTGGTCGAGGATGAGATCGAGGGCGCGGCGCGGCATGGCCCTTCCTTAGAGCAAATCCGTCTGAGATGGAATCGTCTGATACCATCTAACACGGTGAATTTGCTCGTCAATTTTCAAGCGTTGCCAAGTCCGCAACAGACGGACTTGCTCCAGAGCGTTTTGGCGCCGGATTCTATTCCGCCGGTCGCCGCGCCTTGGCCGCGCGGAGTGCCGCGGCTGCGGGCGCCGGGCGGCGGCGCGCCGGCGAGCGGGGCTGCGCCGGCTTGGTCTCTGCCGCTTTGGCCTCCGGCGCAGAGAGGCCTCGCACCGCCTCTTCGGCTCCCGCCGTGATGAGGCCGGTGACGAGGCGGGCATAATCCGCCCGGCTCAGCCCCTTGCCGTCGCGAAACCACAGGTAATGCCAGTTGAGCATGCCGAAGGCCGACATCGTGACGGGCTTCAGCATGGGCCCGCGCCCGACCGCGGGCACCTCCTCGGCGATGGCGTCAGCGAGGAGCGCCACGAGCTTGCGCTCCAGCGCGCGCAGGGCCTCCTGGCGTTCGCTGGCGAGGAGCTTCAGGTTGGCGATCTGCACCTGATGCTCGGCGTCCGCATCCTTGTAGGCTTCGAGCAGCGAGGCGGCGATGGCATGGATGCGCCCGCCGGGCGGCGCCGCGGCGACCGCCTTCTCGGCGCCGGCGATCAATTGCTCCAGATGGGAGGACAGGATGTCGAAGAGCACCGCCTCTTTGTCCGGATAGTAATGGTAAAGCAATGCCTTGGAGGCCCCACAGGCGTCGGCGATCATGGTGATCGAGGTACCCGAATAGCCATACTGGGCAAACAGCTCCGCCGAGTTGTGGAGAATGGCCTCCCGTTTGGCCTCGTAATCCTGTGAACGCGTGCGAGCCATCTTGCCTGTCCATCTCGATCGCCAACCCCGGCAGGGCTGCCGTGACCGTCCGCCACCAATGGGAAAGCGGCTCAGATACCAAATATTGTCCGCCCGGTCGATGAATGATCCCACGGAAGGCAACCCGCACGCAATCAATTGACCATCCGATCGGTTAATTATATGATTCAGGTTCCGTTGGCCAGATGGCCTGCGGACGGAGGCGGGATAACCCGCTCCTCGGCCCGAAATGGACCCTTAGGAGGAACGCTTCATGGATATGCCCGCACGCCTGCGGCCGGTACTGCGCGCGGCTGCTGTCATGCTCGCGACCGCGGTCGCCGGCCCGGCTCTCACCGGCCCTGCCGTTGCCGCCGATCCCATCAAGATCGGCTCGGTGGTCTCGGCCACCGGCCCGGCCGCCTTCCTCGGCGATCCGGAAGCCAAGACGCTCAAGCTCTATGTGGACGAGCTGAACAAAAAGGGCGGCCTCCTCGGCCGGCCGGTGGAACTGGTGCTCTATGACGACGGCGGCGACGCTAACAAGGCGCGCACCTTCGCCACCCGCCTCGTGGAGGACGACAAGGTGGTCGCCATGGTCGGCGGCACCTCCACCGGCGCCACCATGGCCATGATCCCGGTGTTCGAGGAAGCCGGCATTCCCGTCGTCTCCCTCGCCGGCGGCATCGAGATCATCGAGCCGGTGCGCGCCTTCGTCTTCAAGACGCCGCACACCGACAAGACCGCCTGCCAGAAGATCTTCGAGGACATGAAGGCGCGCGGCATCACCAAGACCGGCATGATCTCGGGCACGGACGGCTTCGGCAAGTCCATGCGCAACCAGTGCCTGAAGGTGATCGGCCAGTACGGCATCACCGTTCTCGCCGACGAGAGCTACGGCGCCACCGATTCGGACATGACGCCCCAGCTCAACAAGATCAAGAACACCGCGGGCGTCGAGGCGGTGCTGAACCCCGGCTTCGGCCAGGGCCCGGCCATCGTGACGCGCAACTACGCCCAGCTCGGCATCAAGCTGCCGCTCTACCAGAGCCACGGCGTGGCCTCGAAGAGCTTCATCGAGCTGGCCGGCCCCGCCGCCGAGGGCGTGCGCCTGCCGGCCCCTGCCATCCTCATCGACGACAAGCTGGCGGACAACGACCCGCAGAAGCCGGTGGTGGCTGAGTACAAGACCTCCTACGAGAAGGCCAGCGGCCAGCCGGTCTCCACCTTCGGCGGCTACGCCTATGACGGCATCCAGCTCGTCGCCCGCGCCATCGAGAGCGCCAAATCGGCGGACCCGAAGAAGATCCGCGATGCGCTGGAGGCCACCAAGGGCTATGTGGGCGTAACCGGCATCTACACCTTCACGCCCACCGACCACCTCGGCCTCGGCACGGACTCCTTCCGCATGCTGGTGATCCGCAACGGCGACTGGGCGCTGGAAGCCCCGGCCCGCTGACCGCCCCGCAAGACACCCGATCCCCACCGTGGCGGCGTCCCTGAGGCGCCGCCACCCAGACGGCGTGAGGACATGTCCGAATTTCTCCAGCTCGCCTTCTCGGGCCTGACGGTGGGCGCCATCTATGCGCTCATCGCTCTCGGCTTCACGCTGATCTACAACGCCTCCGACGTCATCAACTTCGCCCAGGGCGATTTCGTCATGATCGGCGGCATGGGCACCGTCTTCCTCATGGCGGCGGGCCTTGCGCTGCCGGTGGCGGCACTGATCGCGGTCATCGCCGCCGTGCTGGTCGGCCTGCTGCTGCACCGCCTCGCCATCGAGCCCGCGCGCGGGGCCTCGCCGGTGACGCTCATCATGATCACCATCGGCGCGTCCATCTTCATCAAGGGCGTGTCGCAGATCCTCTTCGACAAGCAGTTCCACTCCCTGCCCGCCTTCTCCGGCGACACCCCCATCCCGGTGGGCGGCGCCACCATCCTGCCGCAGAGCCTGTGGGTGATGGGGACCGCGCTTGCCCTCGTGGTCGCGCTCTATCTGTTCCTGGAGCACACGCTGGTGGGCAAGGCGGTGCTCGCCACCGCCGCCAACCGGCTGGCGGCGAAGCTGGTCGGCATCAACGTCGCCCTCGTGCTCGCCCTCGCCTTCGGCCTCTCGGCGGCCATGGGCGCGCTCGCCGGCGTGGTGGCGACGCCGATCACCCTGACCCGCTACGACATCGGCACCCTCTTCACCCTCAAGGGCTTCGCCGCCGCCATGCTGGGCGGCATGGGCAATCCCGTGGGCGCCGTCGTCGGCGGGCTGCTCATCGGCCTCATCGAGACCTTCGCGGCCGGCTATCTCTCCTCCACCTACAAGGATGCAGTGGCGTTCCTGATGATCCTCGTCGTCCTGCTGTTCATGCCGCGCGGCCTGTTCGGCAGCCGCGCCGTGGAGCGCGTGTGATGAAGGCCATCCTGCGCTCGCGCCTCACCCCGCTCCTCGCCCTCGCCCTCGTGATGGCGCTGGTGCCGATGATCGCCCCCACCTCCTTCCACCTGCGCGTCGCGGCGCTGGTGTGGATCTTCTCCCTCGCCGCCCTTGGCCTCACCATCCTCATGGGCTATGCGGGGCAGGTGAGCCTCGGCCATGCCGGCTTCCTCGGCATCGGCGCCTATGCGGTGGCGATCGGTCCGGCCCGGCTCGGGCTCGACCCGCTCCTGTGCCTTTTGCTCGGCGCGGTGCTGTCGGGCCTCGTCGCCTGGCTGGTGGGGCGGCCCATCCTGAGGCTCAAGGGCTATTACCTCGCCATCGCGACGCTGGGCTTCGGCGTCATCGTCGCCCTGATCCTGCACAGCGAGACCGAGCTGACCGGCGGTCCGGACGGCATGTCCGTGGCGCGCGTCACCCTGTTCGGCTGGCGGGTGACGGGCGCGCTGAACTGGTACTGGGTCTCGGCCGGCGCGCTGCTCGTCGGCGCCCTCCTCGCCCTCAACATCGCCGCGAGCCCCACCGGCCGGGCGCTGCGCGCGCTGCACGACAGCGAGGTGGCGGCGACCGGCGCCGGCATCGATGTTTCCGCCAAGAAGCTCGCCGCCTTCGTGCTGGCGGCGGTCTATGCGGCGGTGGCCGGCGGGCTGCTCGCGGCCATGAACGGCCTCATCACACCCGAGGCCGCGAGCTTCTCCCACTCGGTGGAACTCGTCGCCATGGTCATCATCGGCGGCCTCGGCTCGGTATTCGGCACGGTGCTGGGAGCCGCGTTCCTGGTGGTACTGCCGCAGGCCCTCACAGCCTTCCAGGAATACGAGCAGGCGGTGCTCGGCCTCCTCATCATGGTGTTCATGATCTTCCTGCCCCAGGGCATCGTGCCGTCGCTGCGCGCGCTGATCGAGGAGCGCCTGCCGTGAGCACGCCCCTTCTCGACGTCAGCGGCATCGGCATCGCCTTCGGCGGCGTCCGGGCGGTGGACGAGGTGAGCTTCAAGGTGGCCACCGGCGAGGTCTTCTCCATCATCGGGCCGAACGGCGCGGGCAAGACCACCCTGTTCAACCTCGTCACCGGCATCTACCGCCCCTCGCGCGGAACCGTGCGGCTCGACGGCGCCGACATCACAGCGGTCCCGCCCCACCTTCGGGTCAGAAGCGGCATGGCGCGGACCTTCCAGAATTTGCAGATCTTCTTCCGCATGACCGCGGTGGAGAATGTGATGGTGGGCTGCGCTTTGTCCGAGCGCACCTCCTTCCTCGCCGACCTGCTCGGCCTGCCCTCGGTGTTCCGGCAGAACCGCGTCACCCGGGCGAAGGCGCTGGCCCTGCTGGAGCGCGTGGGCCTCGCCGACCTCGCCGAGGCGCCGGCCGGCGCCCTGCCCTATGGCGCGCTGAAGCGCCTGGAGATCGCCCGCGCGCTTGCCGCCGATCCGAAGGTCCTGCTGCTGGACGAGCCGGCCGCCGGCTGCAACGCGGTGGAGACCGAAGCCATCGACAATCTGATCGCCGCCGTGGCGAAGAGCGGCGTCGCGGTGGTGCTGATCGAGCACGACATGAAGCTGGTGATGAAGATTTCCGACCGCGTGCTGGTCCTCGCCCAGGGCCGCCCGCTGGCGGAGGGGCCGCCGCGCGCGGTGCGCGAGAATCCGCAGGTCATCGCCGCCTATCTCGGGGACATCGGATCGCGGGAGGCCGATCGTGCTCACGGTTGAAGCCCTGTCCTCCGCCTACGGCCGCATCATGGCCCTGCGCGAGGTATCGCTGGAGGTAAAGGCCGGCGAGATCGTCGCGCTGGTGGGCTCCAACGGCGCCGGCAAGACCACACTCCTGCGCGCCATCTCCGGCGTGCAGCCGGTGTGCGGCGGGCGCATCCTGTTCGAGGGCGAGGCCATCGAGCGGCTGGAGCCGCATCTGCGGGTGATGCGCGGCATCTCGCAATCGCCGGAGGGCCGGCAGGTGTTCGGCCCGCTGAATGTCGAGGACAATCTGAAGCTCGGTGCCTACCGACGGCAGGATGCCCGGCGGCAGGCCCGACTCGATCACGTCTACGGGCTGTTCCCGGTGCTCGCCGAGCGGCGGAAGACGCCGGCCATGAGCCTGTCCGGCGGCCAGCAGCAGATGCTCGCCATCGGCCGCGCCCTGATGGCAGGGCCGAAGCTGCTGCTGCTGGACGAACCCTCCCTCGGCCTCGCGCCGCTGCTGGTGGACCAGATCCTCGCCGCCGTGACCTCCCTGCGGACCGAAGGCATCACCACCCTTCTCGTGGAGCAGAACGCCTCCGCGGCGCTGGCCATCGCCGATCGCGGCTATGTGCTGGAGACCGGCCATATCGCCATGGAGGGCAGCGGAGCGGCGCTGCTGGAAGACCCCATGGTGCGCGCCGCCTATCTCGGATTGTGAGCCGCACCCACCCGCACCGAAGCCGGCCGGGCGGAGGCAGGTCTCATGGAAGGCGGTGCAAATGGCGACCTGCACATCTGCGCGCCGAGCCTCATGACCTGAAGCACGATCCGCACAAATTGAAACAATTCACGCGGTAAGGCTCTCAAAGGCAAAATTTTCAAAGCATAGTCGCACGCGCTGTCACCTGACGGCGTCAAGAGGCTGCGCTCCCTTTCCGCCGCGGGCCGGGGCCATGCCCCGCCGACGTCGTGCCGGGCGAAAACGGCAAAGCCATGCCGCTCTTGATCTCCTTGAGGATCACATTGGAGCGGACGTGACGAATGCCCGGCAGGCGGAAGATAAAATCGTCGAGGAAGGCGTTGTAGGCCTTCATGTCGCGCACCACGACGCGCAGGTGGTAGTCGGCATCCCCCGTGGTGGCGAAGCACTCCAGAACTTCGGCGCGGGCGGTGACGCGGGCGACGAACTCTTCCACATATTTGGTGTCGTGGCGCTCCAGCGAGACATGGAGGATCGCCGCCATGGCAAAGCCGGCCTTCTCGCGATTGACGAGCGCCGAATAGCCGACGATCACGCCGGACTCCTCAAGGGCCTGGACCCGACGCCAGCAGGCCGAGGTGGACATGCCGGCCTCCTCCGCCAATTGCTGGTTCGTGGCGCGGCCATCCTTCTGCAGGGCAGCCAGAAGACGCTCGTCTCGCTTTTCGATCGTTATAGCCATAGCGGCAAAATATTCCACTTGAATTGGGTGATACGGTTTTATCTATCATAGCTTGCCCGGTTCCGCGGTAGATTGAAATCTCCTGCCGCCCAGCCCGGCCTATCCTCGTCTTCGATCTGCAGCGCGCGCCGCCAGCCCGGTCGGCATCCGCGGGCGATGTCCTCGAAGACCGAACCCATGCACCACGCCACCCGCCTTGACCCCTATGAACTCGCCGACCGCTACGCCCGCCGCAGCGGCCGGATTTTCCTCACCGGCACACAGGCCATTGTGCGCATCCTCCTCGATCAGGCACGGCGCGACCGCGAGGCCGGCCTGCAGACCGCCGGGTTCGTCTCGGGCTATCGGGGCTCTCCACTCGGGGGCGTCGATCTTGAGCTCTGGCGCGTGGCGAAGGAGCTGGAGGCCAGCCGCATCACCTTCCTGCCGGCGGTGAACGAGGAACTCGCCGCGACGGCGGTCCTCGGCACCCAGCAGGTGGAGAGCAGCCCCGACCGGCAGGTCGAGGGCGTGTTCGGCCTCTGGTACGGCAAGGGACCGGGCGTCGACCGCTCCGGCGACGCGCTGAAACATGGCAATGCCTACGGCTCCTCTCCCCATGGCGGCGTGCTCGTGGTCGCCGGCGACGACCATGGCTGCGTGTCCTCGTCCATGCCGCACCAGTCCGATGTGGCCTTCATGAGCTGGCTCATGCCGGTGCTTCACCCGGCGGGTGTGGGGGAATATCTGGAGTTCGGCGCCTATGGCTACGCCCTCAGCCGCTTCTCCGGCATGTGGGTGGGGTTCAAGGCCATCTCCGAGGTGGTGGAATCCGGCGTCTCGGTGGCGCTGCAGCCGGAGCGGGCATTTCATCTCCCCGACTTTGCGGCGCCTCCCGGCGGCCTGCACTATCGCTGGCCCGACCTGCCGGGCCCCCAGATCGAGGAGCGCCTGCTGGCGAAGAAGGAGGCGGTGTACGCCTTCGCCGAGGCCAACCCCATCGACCGCCGCATCTACGACATCGCGGACGCCCGCTATGGCATCGTCTGCGTGGGGAAGGCCTATCCCGACCTGATGGAGGCGCTGCGCCTCCTGGGGCTCGACGAGGCCGCCTGCCGGGCCCGGGGCATCGACATCTACAAGGTGGGCATGGTGTGGCCGCTCGCCCGGCGCAATGCCCTGGCCTTCGTCACCGGCAAGCAGGAAGTGCTGGTGGTGGAGGAGAAGCGCGGCATCGTCGAAAGCCAGCTCAAGGAGTATTTCTACGACCATCCCGGCCGCAAGCCGGCGCGCATGGTGGGCAAGTTCGACGAGGCGGGACAACGGCTCGTTCCCTGGACCGGCGAACTCGCGCCGCGTGCCCTGGCGGACATTCTCGCCCGGCGTCTCGATGCGGTCTTCCCCGACCTGCGGCTGGCCGAACGAGCGGCGGCACTGGCTCCGGCGCGGGATCGCATCATTTCCGTCCCCGGCGTCACCCGCACGCCCTATTTTTGCTCCGGGTGCCCCCACAACACCTCGACACGGGTTCCGGATGGCTCGAAGGCGCTGGCCGGCATCGGCTGCCACTTCATGGCAAGCTGGATGGACCGCAACACCTCCTCGCTCATCCAGATGGGGGGCGAGGGGGTCAATTGGGTCGCGGCGTCGAAGTTCACGGGCAACGGCCACGTCTTCCAGAACCTCGGCGAAGGGACCTTCTATCATTCCGGCTCCATGGCCATCCGCCAGGCCGTCGCCGCCAAGGCCAACATCACCTTCAAGATCCTCTACAACGACGCAGTCGCCATGACCGGGGGCCAGCCGGTGGATGGCCCGGTCAGCGTCCATGCCGTGGCCCACGGCGTGCGGGCGGAGGGCGTGTCACGCATCGCCCTCGTCTCGGACGCGCCGTCGAAATTCCGCCGCGCCGACTTCCCGAAGGGTGTGACGCTGCACCCGCGGGCCGACCTCGACGCGGTCCAGCGCGAACTGCGGGAGATTTCCGGCGTCAGCGTCCTCATCTACGAGCAGACCTGCGCCACCGAGAAGCGGCGGCGGCGGAAGCGGCGGCAGATGGCCGATCCGCCGCGGCACGTCCATATCAACGCCCTCGTCTGCGAGGGGTGCGGCGACTGCTCCGTCGCCTCCAACTGCCTGAGCGTCGAGCCGCGGGAGACGCCGTTCGGACGCAAGCGCAAGATCAACCCATCGAGCTGCAACAAGGACTTTTCCTGCCTCGACGGCTTCTGCCCGAGCTTCGTCACGATCGAGGGCACGCGGCGGCGCCCGCGCGGCTCGGGAACCGACGACCTCGTCCTGCGCGCGGCCGCCCTGCCGGTACCGGCGCGGCCGCCCCTCGATCAGCCCTTCAATCTCCTGGTGACGGGTGTCGGCGGCACCGGCGTGGTGACGGTGGGCGCCCTCATCACCATGGCCGCGCATCTCGAAGGCCTGGGGGCGTCGGTGCTCGACTTCATGGGCTTCGCCCAGAAGTTCGGCCCGGTGCTGAGCTATGTCCGCATCGCAGCGCGGCCCGACGAGATCAGGCAGCTCCGCATCGACGAGGGCTCGGCCGATGCGCTCATCGGCTGCGACCTCGTGGTCAGCTCCGCGCCCAAGGCATCCGCGACCTACAGGCGGGGCATGCAAGCGGTGGTGAACACGGCGCAGATGCCCACCGGCGACATGGTGCGCCATCCCGACGCCGACTTCGCGGCCCCAGCGCGCCTTGCCGCCATCGCCGGGGTGATCGGCGCCGACGCTCTCACGGCCGTAGACGCCAACGCCCTCGCCTCGTCCATCCTCGGCGACAGCGTCTATGCCAATGTCGTGATGCTCGGCCTTGCCTGGCAGCAGGGCCTGGTGCCGGTCTCGCACGCGGCGCTCGTCCGCGCCATCGCGCTCAACGGCGTGGCGGTCGCCGAGAACCTTGCCGCATTTGCGCTCGGCCGTCTGCGTGCGGCCGAGCCGGTCTTAGGCTCGGATCACGCTTCCGCGGCGGGCGAGACGCCTGAGACGCTCGACGCGGTGATCGCGCGCCGGGTCGCATTTCTCACCGCCTATCAGGATGCGGCCTATGCGGCGCGCTATGCCGCCCGGGTCGAGCGCGTGCGGCGGGCGGAGGCGGCGCACGGCGCGCAGGACCTGACGGAGGCGGTCGCCCGCTCCCTGTTCAAGCTGATGGCCTACAAGGACGAATATGAGGTGGCGCGGCTCCAGACGGACCCCGCGTTCCGCGACGAGCTCGGGCGGGCGTTCGAGGACGGGTTCAAGGTCAGCTACAATCTTGCCCCGCCCTTCCTCCCCGCGGCCAGGGACGCGCGCGGCCGCCCGCGCAAGCGCGCTTTCGGCCCGTGGCTGCGCCCGGCACTCGCCGTCCTTGCCCGAATGCGGCACCTGCGCGGAACGGCGCTCGATGTCTTCGGCTACAGCGCGGAACGGCGCATGGAACGGGAGCTGATCGGCTGGTACGAGGCGCTGATCGAGACCCTTCTCGCCAAGCTGGACACGGGGCAATTCAACAACCTCGTGGCGATCGCGAGGGCGCCCATGGACATCCGCGGCTACGGGCCGGTGAAAGAAGCCGCCGCCCGAAAGGTCAGGGCGGATGTGGAGGACCGGCTCGCAATCCTGCGATGATCGCCCGGCGCCAAGGTTCAGCCGACCGTTGCTCAGGCGTGCGCGTGGTTGCCGCTAGAGCAAATCCGTCTGAGATGGAATCGTCCGATACCATCTCAGCCGTTGAATTTGCGCGTTAATTTTCGATCGTTGCCAAGTCCGCAACAGACGGACTTGCTCTATTGGTTCGTCGTCGACATTTGCATCCGCCCGATAGCACCCTCGGAGCCAATGTCGGAGTCAAGAAAACCACTAGCAAGTTACTGGTTCTAGTGGAGCTTTTGAATTTGACATTTGATCTGGAGCTTGATGTCAGGCGGGACTCAAATGTCAAATTCGCTCCACTAGGACAGCGTGGCGCCGCAATCGCCGATGGCCACTTCGTCGAAGCTCGCCGGAAGCAAACCCGCCTGCTTCGCCTGCCGCAACCGGTCAATGAGTGATTGCGTCCGGGCTCTTCGATGATCTGCAAGCCAGGCATCCAAGGCCGCGTTCTCCGGCGCGCAGTCCCCGAATATCGGGGACGCCGGCTCGTCGCATGCGCCCGACGCCCCCCTGGCAAAAGCGGGCTGCCCTATTGGACCTGCCAGCCCTTCTGCTTGAAGTCCGCCAGGCACCGTTTGTCCACTGGCCCATTCGGCTGACGCAGATATTGCCGGGTGATGGCCAGCAGGCATGGGGACGCGTAGGAGAGCGGACCGTGGCCGGTCCATGGAGCCTCCACGGACTGCGCGGCGGACAGGTAGCGCATCGCATGATCGGCCCATCGGGTCGAGCAGCAGGCATCGACCTGACCGGTCAGCAACAGGACCGGCTTGTCGGACACCACCGGAGCTGCGAGACTGGCGGGAACGTCGCCCTGCCCCGGCCACCAGGCGCACATGGTCAGCGGACGCTCCCACAGCAGCAGGGCCGGCTCGGCGGCAATCATCGCCAAGGCATCGTCGGTCGTCAGTTTGGCAGCGCCGGCGTTGCCGCATGTCGACGCCCAATAATGTCCGAATGCCCGCACCTCAGGCGGAGAACGGAAGTAATATGGGCTTGAGAACATCTTCTGGAAATCGACGGCCTTCGCCAAGCTCTCCGGTCTGCCCTTGATAATGTCATCGAACAGCGCGGGCAGTTGATTGTATTTGTCATCGAAGAGAAAGTGATAGACGAGCCACTCAAGATCCATCCCCTCGAAGACGATCTCCCGAGGCTTGCCGGTCGTCCGGTCGGTGATGACGAACGTCCACGGATGCGCGTCCAGGGCGGCGCGCGCGCGGTTCAGGTCGAAGGCGAAGGTCGGAAAGGCGCGCGCACAGGCCGCGTCGAGCTTGCAGCGGTCGGCAAGATCTTCATAAGTCAGCCGCCACCCCTGCAACTCGGTGAGCATTGGTCTGTATTTCAGGCTGTTCAACCATGCGCTGTCCAGGACGACTGCGCGGACATGGTCCGGGAAATACTTCAGATATGCCATCGCCGTGCCACCGCCCGCGGAACCTCCACCGACGTTGATTTTATCGTATTTCAGTAATTTACGAACATCATCGGTGTCGAACGCCTGCGTGTAGTCATTATACTGGTTTGGATCTATGTTCTCTTGAAGCAAGGTCTTGTAGCATTTCGACAGGAAATCGCTCCAGAGTTTGACCTTGTCGCCCGTCCCTGGCCCCTTGGCGACGACCTCGCTGTAGACGTAGTTCTCGTCGGGGCACTGCAAGGCCGGTTCGGCCTTCGGTCCCCCACGAAACTCGGTCAGGACGATATCGCGACCGTCGAAGGCGTCCTTGAAGCCGAGGATACCCTTGTAGCTCGCCGTGATTCCGTAGCTCGGCCCGCCCTGAAACCAGAACACGGGATCCGGCCTCTCCTGACGCGATGATCCGGGAAAGACGACAATCGGAACCTTGACCGATCGCCCCCCCGCTTTCGAGCGGTTCTCCGCGACCTCAAGGCGGTAGCAGAGCCCACCGAGCGCGGCGATGTCGTCCGACGGACACGCCGACCGATACAGCCGCGCACCATCAGGCAGTTCATTGACAAGCTCCTGCGCCATCGGCACAGCGATCGGGGAGCTCAGCATCAGCAGGGTGAGCGCCGCCTGGGCGACGCGCCTTCGACATTGCATGACAGCCTCCAAGAAAGACGGCCAGGTCGGCCGGACCATCATCAGCGTTTCCATTTCTGGCATAGGTCAAAGAGCCAGAAAGGCGCATTTTCAGCAGCCCAGGATGTCGCCGCCCATGCTCCGGCCTTCAGCCATCCGCACGCGGGGGCCGACGGCAACTGGTACATGAGGTTATTTCGATTGTGGCCCTCCAAGCTGGGCCATGATCCCGATAACATGCCACTTCGATGATGGAACGCGGCGGCCGTGGGACGCCAGCGCTGGGATTGGGAGCCATGTCAGTGGCGTTCGGGGACGGAAATATAGCGGATCAGGCATTGGGGGACCGGGCGTTGGAGGATCTGGCGTTGGAGGATCTGGCGTTGGGGGATCGGCGGGGGGACGAGCGGGCGGGTCGCGCCGACATGGGATCGCGCTTTCGCGAGCCTTTCTCGTGGAAGGCTCGCGCACCCGCCGCACCGGGAATGCGCGTCGGCGAGGTCGATACCCCGGCTCTGGTGTTGGATCTGGCCGCCTATGAGCGGAACCTCGACAAGATGGCCGGAATCGTCTCACGCGCGGGAAAGCGATTGCGCCCCCACGCGAAGATGCACAAGACGCCGCGGGTCGCATTCGATCAGATTCGGCGTGGCGCTGTCGGCGTCTGCTGCCAGAAGGTGTCGGAAGCCGAGGTCATGGCCGCCGCCGGCATCACTGACATCCTGATCACCAACGAAGTCGTCACCCCGGCAAAGCTCGAGCGCGTCGCGGAACTCGCGCTCGGCACGGCACTCGGCGTCTGCGTCGACGACGCGAGCGTGGCGCGCGCGCTGAGCAGCGCATGCGCCGCCGCGGGTGCTCAAGTCAGGGTGTTGGTCGAGATCGACGTTGGCGGCCATCGGGCCGGCCTCTCCGATCCCGCCGCGGCCGCAGGACTTGCCGCCGTCGTCGAGCAGTCGCCCCATCTCGTCTTCGGCGGATTGCAGGCCTATCATGGCTCAGCACAGCACAAACGCACGGTAGAGGAGCGTCGCGCCACGATCAACGAGGCGGCGGCGCTGGTCCGTCGCACGATCGCCGAACTCGGACGTTTGGGGATCGCCTGCCCCGTCGTGACCGGCGGCGGCACCGGCACCCTGTTTCAGGATATTGATCGGCCCGAATGGACGGAACTGCAGTGCGGATCGTACGCCTTCATGGATGCCGACTACGGCCGGAACGAGCTTGAAGGCGGCGTGCGGGGCACCGGATTCGAGCATAGTCTGTTCGTCCACACGACGGTCATGAGCACCGCCTGCGTCGGTCGCGCCTCGGCGGATGCCGGGCTGAAGGCTGTGGCCAGCGATTCAGGCGCCCCGCTCATCGTGGGGCGGCCCGACTTGTCCTATAATCTCGGGTCCGACGAGCACGGGACCATCGCGCTTACCCAGGGCGCCAGCCTGATGCTCGGCGAGCGCCTCGCGCTTGTTCCCGGGCATTGCGATCCCACGGTCAATCTGCACGACTGGATCGTCGCCGTGCGGGATGGTGTCGTCGAGCAAGTGTGGGAGGTCGCGGCGCGGGGAGCGCTTACGTGATTTCCGGGGTCAGGACCCGTTCATATGATGGGAACCGGATTGATGGGTCCTGGTCTTAGTGGAAGGCCGTCTTTTGCGGACTTGCCCCCTTTGAAGGTGACGAGCCCATTCGCCGGCTTCGATGAACGCATCGAATACTATTCAAGTTTGGATTACTTTAGATCTCAAAAACAACAGACCAGAGAAGGAAATTCGACATGTACAGGCGCCTCCTCGCGTCGGCTTTGCTCATCGGCGTCGGCTTCATGGCCAATCCGTCCGCCGCTGCAGACGGAAAGATCAAGGAAATTCAAGACCGCGGCGTGATGCGAATTTGCTTCGCGGACTCCGTTCCGAGCAGCTACAAGGATCCCCAGACCGGGAAGTGGGTCGGTTTCAACGTCGACATGAGCGAACTCGTCGCGCAGGAACTGGGCGTGAAGACGGAGTATGTCGACTCGACCTGGAGTACGGTGATCGTCAGCCTGCAGACCGGAAAATGCGACGTCGTCATGGCCGGACTGTCGCGCGGTGCTAAGCGCGCTGCCGCCGTGCTGTTCATCAATCCCTATCACGTCAACACGCTCAGCGCCGTCACCCGCAGCGGTTCCCCGATCAAGACCTATGCGGATATCGACAACCCGAACGTCACCGTCGCCGTGACGGCTGGATCGAACGAGGAGAGCTATCTGAAGGCCAATACGGCCGCATCGGTCCATTCGCTGGTTACGGACAAGCTGTCGAACATCTTCTTCGAAGTGGCGACCGGGCGCGCGGACGCCGCGATGACCGATACGATCACGGTCCGCAATTTTCTCGCCGAGGGCAACCAGTTGAACCTCCGTGAACTCGACGACAAGCCGGTTCTGCCGAAAGGCTCGTCTTGGGCGGTCGCGCCCGGGGAATACCAGTTCCAGCAGTTCCTGAATGTATTTCTCGAAATTGCGGAAGCGACCGGAGCGAAGGGCAAGCTCTATGCAAAGTGGTATGCCAAGAAAGAGACGCACTGAGCGATGGTCGGCGACGTCGACACGACGGGCTTGGCGCGCACCGGACGCGACGCGCCGGGTCGGCCCCGTTCGGCCGCGGCATCGGCACCGCTACTGAGGATAGCGCGCCGCGGAGCCAGTATCCTCGATGATCAGGGCGGCGCCCAGGAAGCCCGCATGGAAACACCCATGACCGAGGAGCCGCGCGGAGGTGGCATGGGCGGGACGATCGTCTCGCTCGCGGTCGTCGTCCTCTTGGGCCTCGTCTTGTGGCGCGTTGTCGACTGGTCGATCGTCAGATCGCTCGACTTCAGCGTTCTCTGGCGATATCGATATGCTCTCCTTTCAGGACTTGGGATGACCTTCCTGATCGCCTCCATATCGGCGATCGTCGGCCTCTCCATGGGTATCGTGCTCGCCGTCGTCAGCCAGACTCGTATCGCGCCCGTGCGATGGACGATCGTCGCCTATGTCGAAGTGTGGCGGAATACGCCTCTCCTCGTCCAGGTGATCTGGATCCACTTCGCACTGCCGCTGGTAACCGGACACAGCACGACGGCGCTGCAGAGCGGCCTTCTCGCGATCTCGCTACAGGCCAGCGCCTATTTCACGGAGATCGTGCGAGCGGGTATCGAGGGGATCCCACGCGGACAATGGGACGCCGCCTACGCGTTGGGGCTGTCATCGTGGACGCGGTGGACGCGCGTTATCCTACCGCCGGCGATCCGCACGATGGTCCCCGCGCTCACCAATCTCGCCATCAGCTTCTTCAAGGCGACAGCCATCCTGTCGGTCATCCAGGTGAACGAGCTCATGACGGTGACGGCTCGCCTGAGCAACCATTCCTTCAAGCAGATCGAGCTGATCACCTTCGCCGCGGCAGCCTATCTCCTGTTCGGAAACATCCTGAACTTCGGCGCAGCGCTGCTCGAAAGGCGGTTCGCGCGGGCAGACGGGTAGGACACCATGGACTTCGATCTCCACGTCATCGAGAACGGCATCCCGCTCCTCATGAAGGGGTTGATCACGACGATCTGGGTCTGCGGCGCTTCGCTGGGGATCGGCACCGTGCTCGGGTCCGTCGCCTGCCTGAGCAAGCTGTACGGCAACCGCCAGCAACGCCTTCTTGCCAACGCCTATGTGAATCTGTTCCGGACAGTACCAGAACTTGTCGTGATATTCTGGGTCTATTCATGTCTCCCTCTCTTCCTGAATGTCCGGCTTTCGGCCCCGATCTGCGGCCTTGTCGCCATGTCCCTGTACGCAGGCGCCTATCTCGCGGAGATATTCCGAGCGGGCATTCTCGCCGTGCCGCGCGGCCAGACCGAGGCGGGACTGGCCCTAGGCATTCCGACCCTTCACATCTGGACGGCGATCATCATTCCGCCCGCCCTGCGGCGGATGGCGCCCGCCCTGATGGGCTTCCTGACCGAACTGATAAAAGTATCGGCCTTGCTTTCAACAATTGCGGTTGGAGACCTATTCTACGAGGCCAGCCTCATCGCTGCGGAGACATTTCGATATGTTGAGATGATTTCCGTTGTTGCTGTCATCTATTTCATCATGATTTTCCCCCTCAGCATGATAGCGCGATATAAGGAGCGCAGGTTGCGCGCCGAGATCGGACACTGACCAGAGGCATTCATGACGGGCCAGAGCGAGGTTCCCAGCGGCGGCATGGTGGGCTCAGACCGCCCCCTGATCTCCTGCGACAGCATTCACAAGAGCTATGGATCCTTCGAGGTCCTGCGTGGGATTTCCACGTCGGTTCGCTCCGGCGAGGTGGTCTGCATCGTCGGACCGTCCGGCGGCGGAAAGTCGACCTTCCTGCGCACGCTGAATGGGCTCGAGGGCATCCAAAGCGGCTCGATCACCGTCAACGGCCTGCGGTTGCCCGGGAACCGGAAGGTGCTCCGGGAGATCCGCCGCGAGGTCGGCATGGTGTTCCAGAGCTTCAACCTGTTCGGGCACATGTCGGTACGCGACAACATCACGCTCGCGCCGATCACCGCGCGCGGCCTGTCGCGGGAGGAGGCCAACGAACGGGCGGAGCGATTGCTGGAGCGCGTCGGAATCCGCGATCAGGTCGACAAGTATCCGGGCCAATTGTCCGGAGGCCAGCAGCAGCGGGTGGCGATCGCCAGAGCGCTGGCGATGGAGCCGCTGGCCATGCTCTTCGACGAGCCGACATCCGCGCTCGATCCGGAAATGATCAAGGAAGTCCTGGACGCGATCCGGGAATTGGCGCGGACCGGAATGACGATGATCATCGTCACTCACGAGATGAGTTTCGCGCGCGAGATCGCCGACCGAATCCTCTTCTTTGCCGATGGGTTGCTGCAGGTCGACGCGACCCCGGAGCCATTCTTCGGTTGTCCGACCAACGAGAGGCTCCGGGCCTTTCTCTCGAAGCTGCTCTGACGGGACCATCCCGAGGCCGCCTGCCCCGCCCAGGGGTCCAGCGCTCAGCCGCCCTATCGGTCGATGACTGAGGACAGCGTCGCCATGCCGGCACGTATCGTCTTTTCGTCGACCGAGCCGAAGCCGAGGATGAGCCCCTGCGCGGTCGCAGGTCCCTGATAATAGGAGCTCAGCGGCGCCACGACGACGCCGGCCGCGAGCGCTTTCCGGGCCGCCTCGTCATCCGACCGGCCGCGCAACGGCCCCGAGAAGACGGCCGTGACATAGAGCCCGGCCTTGTCGCCCTGGAACGCGAAGGCGTCACCGAAATAGTCCCTGGCGGCCGATACGACACTCTCTCGCCGCGCAGCGAGCTTGCGTCGAGTCTTCTGAATATAGCTGGCGAAATGCCCGTCTTCGATGAAGCGGGTCAAGACGGGCTGCGCCATCAGGCTGGTGAACGGATCAAGATTGTAGCGGGCGCGGCAAAAGCGCTCCATCAATCTTGGCGGAAGGACGAGATAGCCAATTCTCAATGCTGAAAACAGAGCCTTGGAGAACGTCCCCATGTAGATGACCGTCTCATCGGCATCAAGCGCCTGCAAGGCCGGCAGCGGGGCGCCGGAATGACGGGATTCGCTGTCGTAGTCGTCTTCCAATATCCACGCGTCGGCCTGGCGGGCCCAGTCCAAGAGCTCAATGCGGCGCGCATAGCTCATGATCATTCCCATGGGATACTGGTGCGACGGGGTGACGATAGCGAGCCTGGCGTCGGGAGCGCGGCGACGGCCGTCGGCGACCGACAGGCCTTCGCTGTCAACCGGCACGGCGACCGCGCCGGCGCCAACCGATCTCAGAGCGTAGCGCGCCTCAATGAAACCGGGCTCCTCCATCCACACGCGATCGCCCTCGTTCAACAGGAGCCGAGCGACGAGATCGAGCCCCTGCTGCGAGCCGGAGGTGATGAAGACGTTGGACGGCTCGAACCGCATGCCGCGCGTATCATGAAGATAGGCGGCGATCGCCTTCCGCAGGGGCAGGTATCCCGCTGGATCCTGATTGTAGACGACATCGCGCGGCGGTTGTCGCCAAACGCTTCGGCACAGACGAGACCATATCGCGAAGGGGAAGTCCCGGACGTCGGGAGTCCCGGTGGAAAACGCCGTGCCAGGCCGGTAGGTCGGGCGCTGGGCGTCGGCCAGGAATTCACCGAGAAGCGACAGCCGCGCCGGCTTGACCGGACGCGCTGCATGCTTGTCGCCACGACGATCGGCCGCATCGCGGAGGAGCGGCCCGACGACGAAGGTTCCCGATCGCGACGACGAGTTCAGGAAGCCTTCCGCGATCAACTGTTCAATGGCACCGACCACGGTCCCGCGCGAACATCCAAGACCATCGGCCAGTTGCCGCGTGCTCGGCAGACGCATCTGGGGCCGCAGGTCCCCCGACAGGATCAGCTCTCGCAGCTGTCGCTCGATCTGGCGATTGAGGGGTGTCGCGTCCGACCGATCGAGTTGAACCTTCGGCAGGTCGATGAGCCTCTTGATGCGGGCCATCCCGATCTCTCCACCACGGACGACGATGCACTGGCCGACCGACTTTTCCCAATTCTGGCCCTTCTTTATAGACCAGTACGTGCTATCACGTCCACCAAAGGATGAGGCCGACAGCAAGCATCCAGCGAATATCTCTAAAAGTGATGCGGGTTACGGCGGCTATACCGCACGGTGAGACGATGACAATTCGCGAGATATATTTCAACGACTCGGAATATGAGCAGAGAATTCGCAAGCTCCGGGAGGCGATGAACGTCGAAAATATCGACGTTTTTGTTACAACAAATCCCTCAAACGTCTGCTATCTCGTTGGGTATTTCACACAATCAACGCTAGACATGATGTTCCTGGCGGTGCCACGGTCCGGCACGCCCGTGCTCGTCATCCCGGAGTTCGAACGGGCTCGCTTTGAGGCCAGCGCCGTCGGTGCCGAGGTGGCGGCAGCCTGGCGCCCGGGCGACGACCCCCTCCCCTTCGTCGTCCGCGAATTCGATCGGCGTGGTTTGGCGACGGGTCAGGTCGTCGTCGACAGCGGCTTGACCTATGCGCCTCACGATGTCGTCTCCCGGCTCATCAGTGGGCTCGGCGCGACCGGCCGGCGCAATCTCGTCGAGGAGGTCAGACTGGTGAAGTCGGCCGCCGAACAGGAATGCCTGCGCCGCGCCGCCACCTTCACGGACGCCGGCGTCACGGCCGCCTTCACCGCCGCTCGGCGGGGCGCGACCGATTTCGAGGTGGCGGCCAGTCTCATCGGGGCGACCGTGCGGGCCGGCAGCCATCCGTTGTCAGCAGACCCCTATGTGTGCGTCGGTTGGCGCACGGGCGTACCGCACAGCAACCGCGGTGGCGAAGTGATCGGAGACGGCGATCCGGTCTGGCTCGAGTTCGGGGGGTGCTTTGCACGATACACCGCGCCGGTGATGCGGTGCGCCGTCGCCGGCAAGGCCAGCCCGGACCTTGGGGCCCTCGCGGACGCCTCGAACGCCGTCCTCGACGCCATATTGCCGGTCCTGCGCGCCGGCACGCCCGCGTCCCAGGTCGCGGAAGTCGGCCGCAAGGCGATCGATCCCATCCTCGACAGGATCATCTTTCACCATCACTACGGATATTCAGTCGGTCTTGGCTTTTCTCCATCCTGGCGGGACACCTCACACTACGTGATCAACGAGAAGAACGACAGGCCGTTGCTGTCCGGCATGGTATTTCATCTTCCACTGATGCTTCGGATCATAGGGCGATACGGGGCGGGTTTCAGCGAGACCGTCATCATTGGCGACGGCGAGCCGGAAGTGCTCAGCAGGACGCCGCGGACGCTCGTCGAGCTCTGAAAGGGCGCCGCCGGCAGCTGGTTATGTCCGCCGGATGCAGCGGAGCCGTGTTCGCAGCCATGCGCCGGGCATCGTCTCCGGCATCGGAGAGCGACTATGTCCGATTACGAAGACCTGGGGATGTTTATCGACGGTGAATGGACGGCCGGCAGCTCGGGCGAGCGACAAGCGGTCGTCGACCCGGCAACTGAGGAGGTCCTGGCCGAGCTGCCACTCGCTGGCGCCGCGGATCTCGACCGGGCCCTTGAAGCGAGCCGGCGAGGATTCGCCGCGTGGAGCGGGATGTCGGCGCTCGCCCGCCAGGTCGTCATGGAGCGCGCCGCCCGGCTGATGGACGAGCGCCGCGAGACCATAGCCCGGATCTGCACGCTGGAGGCGGGCAAGCCCCTCGTCGAGGCGCGACAGGAGGTCGACTTCGTCATCGGCGTCACCCGCTGGTATGCGGAGGAAGGCAAGCGCGCCTACGGTCGGATCATTCCCTCACGGTTTCCGGGCGCGACCCAGATGGTGATGAAGGAGCCCGTCGGCCCGGTGGCTGCCTTCGTCGCCTGGAACTTTCCTGGCCTCAACGTCATCCGCAAGGTGGCCGGCGCCCTCGCCGCCGGATGCTCGATCATCATCAAGGCGAGCGAGGAGACGCCCGGAACCTGCATCGCGATCGCGCGGTGCTTCGAGGAAGCCGGCTTGCCGGCGGGAGCCCTCAACGTCGTCTTCGGCGTGCCGGATGCGGTCTCACGGCATCTCCTCGGATCGCCGATTCCGCAAAAGGTGTCCTTCACGGGGAGCGTGCCGATCGGAATCCATCTGCAGAAACTGGCGGCCGAGACGCTGAAGCGTTGCACGCTGGAACTCGGCGGCCACGCGCCCTTCATCGTCTTCGACGACGCGGATATCGATGCGGCAGCGCGGCTCGCCGCCTTCCTCAAATTTCGCAACGCCGGGCAAGTCTGTGTCTGCCCGAGCCGTTTTTTTGTCCAACGGGCCGTCTTCGATCGCTTCCTGGATGCCTTCGCGGCGCGGGCGCAGGCGATCTCCGTTGGGTGCGGGCTCGACGAGACCACCGAGATGGGACCGCTGATCGCCGCGCGTCGGATCGACGCGATGGAGCGTCTCGTCCAGGATGCCGTTTCGCGGGGCGGCGCATTTTGCACCGGCGGTGAAAGGCTTGGGAGGCGCGGGTTCTTCTTCGCGCCGACCGTCCTTGTCGACGTGCCGGACGAAGCGGCGGTGATGCGCGAGGAGCCGTTTGGTCCGATCGCTCCGGTGGTTCGCTTCGACGACGGCGAGGACGTCATAGCGCGCGCCAACCGGGTGAACCCCGGCCTGGCGGCCTATGTCTTCACGCGGAATGGAGCCAGGGCGAGCATGATGGCGCGGCGCCTGGAGGCTGGTCTCGTCGGCATTAATCACGCAGGTATATCGACGCCGGAATCGCCCTTCGGGGGCGTCAACGGCAGCGGATATGGCTCCGAAGGCGGTATTGAGGGGCTCGAGACCTTTCTGCGCGTGAAGTTCGTGTCCGAGCTGCGTGACTGAGCGAGCCGCGATGCTTTGACACGCCGGGGACGGCTGGGCGGCGGCCCGCGGCTTCGCTTTCCGGCTTGAGCCGCCCAGCTCCGCCGAAGCAGTCCTGGGGAGCGCCATTTTCGTGTCGAGCAGGTCCGTCTGTCGCGGATTTGCTTTGCTCATGAATTGATATGCAAATTCATCGACTTGGATGGCATCAGGCGATTCCATTCAAGTCGGATTTGCCATGAGGGGCGATCCGGCGGCTCCTGCGCAGGGCATCCAGAGGATGGGCAGGCAAGGGCCGCCGGCGTGGCGCGATCAAACAGCGCGTAGCAGCCCGAGCTGCGTCAGCGCGGTAACCCCGTCGTCTAGTCCGATCTCCTCGATGATCTTGCCGCCCTTGAGCTTGAGAACCGTGATCCCGGTAAAGCGCATGGTCCGGCCCGTATTGGCCGGCAGGCCGCCCGCGAGAAAATCCGCGAACGCGGGACCGGTATGGGTGCCCCCGCCGTCCCACTGGCCGACCACATAGTCGCCCTCGGCGATGAGATCAGCCGTGCCCCAGAAATTGAGGTCAGGGAAGGCGGCGCGGAAATCGGTCATGAACGCCTTGATGTCATCGCGTCCCCTGCGGGGCTCATGCAGAGAGTATTTCAGCAGCATGTCCGGCGCGGCTATGTCATCCACTACGTTCAGATTACAGGCCTTGCCCCAGAAATCGGTGAACCAGCGGCCGACGATGGCCTTGTTGTCTTCTTGCAAGCTCATGGATACGCCTCTTGGTCGTTGCTTCGGGCCGTCGGATGGATGCGATGGCCTGGCGCTGTCATAGCCTGCGGGGATAGCGCGCAAACTCCGGTTCTTGCTCCCGCATCGAAGCGCCCGGTCGACGCGGCGGTGGATCGCACCCGCGTGAGGCAGGTCGGGCGCGCCTGTGATCCGCGCGGCAGCGATACGGCCGCCCGATCCCGCGCGCCGGTGGCGCCGCCAGCCTGGCAAATGTACGTGCGGCCATCGCCGCGCGGGGACCACGCGCCCTTCATGACGCGAACCGTCAACATTCTATATTATTTTGTTGACAATAAATCGGATCGGCGCGATCTTTCTCCCAGAAGAACAAATTCCAGAGATACCCCATGGCCGAAAATATTCCTGCGACCCGCCGGTCACGATCCGGCTCTGGCCTCCGTTATTCCATGCCCCTCATTGCGCTGCACTGGAGTATCGGCGCAATCTCGATTGGCTTGATAATCGCCGGCTTTATCTTGTCGTATGCGCCATTCCCAAGCGAATCCTACGACTCATTGCATTTCTGGCATCGATCCTTTGGAACACTGATCGTTCCGCTGACACTGCTGATGTTATACCGCCGGATGACGGGACCGCCACCACCGCTCCAGGTACCCCGCTGGCAGAGGCTCCTGGCCGCCCTGACGAAGACCGTCACCTACATGCTGTTGATCGCCATTCCTCTGACGAAACTCTACAGAGGAGCCTTCGGTCTCGGCTTCGACTTCTTCGGTCTGACGCTTTCGGCTCCATTTCCACCCGACAAGCCGACCGCCGTCCTGACCGGAAATCTCCACTATTACTTGTCTATGTCTTTGATCGCCATCCTGATCCTGCACGTGAGCGCGGCTGCTTGGCACAATTACATCAAGAACGACAGCGTCGTGGCGCGGATGCTGCCGAAATCAAGCGCCGAGTAGGACTTTATTCACGACATTTACGCAAGAGGGAAACAATGAACTTCGCTTCTCATTCGATGACCCGGACGATCCTGACGGGTTGGAGCGCCGCATGCGTCGGCGTGCTGTTTGCGAGCCTGGCGGCTCAGGGGGCCTCGGCCGCCAGCGCGTCGAGCATCGCCTTCAATAACATGCCGGACTCCAACAGGTCGTTCAAGATAGACCAGAGTGAAAGGACACCGATTGCCAGCGTCGAAATAGACGTCTCCGCGCCGTCGAACGTATTGGTTCAGTTTTCTGCCGAGGCCGAGGCAGGCGAGACGGACGACGGCTGTCCCTGCTCCATCCGCGCCTTCCTGCAGGCCGACGATGAGAAGCCTTTGCCCGTGAAGCGGATCAATGTGGGAGCCCCGGCGGTCACAGAGGTCTCGAAATACGAGCACGACCGTCAGGAAATCACCGGCTCGCTCGTCTTCCCCGTCCCGGCGGGCAAGCACAAATTCACCTTTATTGCACAGCAGGTCACAGGCAAGAGCAAACAGCTCAAGATCGACTATCCGAACCTGCAGGCCATTGCGTTCCCTCAGAACCCCTGAGCACGCAGGATCTTCGGCGGGCCAACCGGCCCGACATCAGGAGCAGCGCCCCCCCGGGGCGTTGCTCGCGTCGTGCCACAATTCTACAGGTCCAAAATTCTGCAGGTCCAAGATTCTGCAGGTCCAAGACTTTGCGGCGCTAAGATTTGGCGGCACTAAGACTTTGCGGTGCCAAGATTTTGCGGCGTCAAGATGCTGCAGGTTCAAGATTTTCATCGCCCGCATGCACCTCCCGGTCAGTGGTGCCGTGTCGCGATTCGCGAGGCAAACACCTGCGGCCCCTGCAGGTTGCACGACGCGGACCCGGACAAAGCGTCGGGCGTCCCGGTCATCCGTTCAGGCGTGGCGGCCCATGTCCCGGCCTGCCAGATCTTCGGCCGCTCGGAAAACGGCCGAGACCGTCTCGGGACGAGGACGTCTGCCTCATGGCATGAGGCAAAGATCTTCCAGCGGCTTGTCCCGCCGCAGCATCCTCTGCACGACCCTGTTGCGTGACTGCTTGATATGCTCGATCGCCGCTTTGCGCGCCGCCGGTCCATCTCTTCTTGCGAGGGCCGCGATGATGTCGTCGTGATCGTGCTTGAGATCGCCGTCTTCGGCCGCGCTGAGGCCCGTGAACAATATCCGCTGGATTTCGTCGAATGTCTGCGTGGTCGCCTTCAAGAGCCGGGCGTTGTCGGCAACTGACGCGATCAATTCATGAAAGGCCTGGTTGGCCTGCATGAAGTTCCGGTAGCTCTTGGCATCTCCGATCACGAGCGGCGCGGACGACAGGTGCTGCATCTCCGCGACATGCCGATCGGTGATCCTCGGGGCGGCCAGTTCGGCCGCCGCGCCCTCGTTGATCATGCGCATCTGCACCAGTTCGTGGAAGTCGCGCAGCGTCAATTCGGTAACCGCATAGCCTCGCCGCGGGATGACCTTGACCAGCCCGTCCTGCCGAAGCCGGGTCAGCGCCTCGCGCAGCGGCGAGGTGCTGACGTTGTAGCGCGCGATGAGATCGGCCTCGTTGAAGACCTGGCCCTGCGGGATCTCGCCGAGCGTGATGGCGACGCGCAGATCCTCGTAGACACGCTCTCCCAAGGACAGTTTGGCGCCAATCCTGCTCTCGTTCATCGATCGATCCGACCTTGATCCTGGTGAGGCGCGGATGCCAGAGTTCCGGCGTCCACGGCGAATCCCGACCGAAATGGCCGGGCTTGGTTTCCGCCGTATCATACGGTGCCCGGCGTGAAAAATCGCCGGGCAGCGACAATACCGAAAACCGCGATGACGACGATGAGGCTGACTGCGATCAGGCCGCCGGCCACATCGCCGGTTTCGCTCGCCGCGAGCCCCAGCCCGTATGGCGCGAGGAAGCCGCCGAGGTTGCCGAAGGAATTGATGACGGCGATTCCGCCGGCAGCCGCGGTGCCCGCGAAGAGCCGGTTGGGCATCTGCCAGAAGACGGGGATCGTCCCGTAGGCGCCCGCCAGCGCAAAGGCGAAGGCGACGATCGTGATCACCGCCGACGTATGGAGGAAGGTCGCAATGGTGCCCAGCGCGACGCTTGCGACCAGGAGCGAGAGGATGCACAGGATGAGCGGCCTGCCGGTGCGGTCGGCGATGAAGCCGTTGAGGATCATGACTGCCGATCCGAGCAGCGAGGCCCCGGACACGATCCATCCAATGGTCTGGATGTCGGCGACGCCCGCGCTGCGAATGATGGTAGGCCCCCAGAAGGCGACCGTGGCGTTGGCGACGATGACGCAGAAATAGATGGCGGTGAACGCCCACAGGCGGCGATCACGGATAACCGAGCCGAAATGATGCTCCCGGTCGCCAAGGACGGCGTGGTCGCGTTCGAGGTCGGCGGCGACGGCCGCCCGCTCCTCGAGCGAAAGCCAGCGCGCATCCTTGAGCTTGTCGGTCAGGTAGAAGAGGCAGAAGACGCCGATCAGCATCGTCGGAATGCCTTCGAGGATAAACAGCCACTGCCAACCCGACAGCCCGACATGCGCGTGGAGCGCGCTCATGATGAGCCCGGCGAGCGGTCCGCCGAGAACGCCCGACAGCGCCGCCGAGGACATGAAGATGCCGAAGACCCTGGCTCTCCGGTTGCTCGGAAACCAGAGCGTCAGGTAAAGAATGACGCCGGGGAAAAAGCCGGCCTCGAAGGCGCCGAGGAGGAAGCGCAGCGCATAGAAGGCCGTCGGCGTCGTCACGAGCGCCATCAGCGCACAGGTGGCACCCCAGCCGATGGCAATCCGCGCGATGGTGCGCCGGGCGCCGATCTTCTGGAGCAGAAGGTTGCTCGGCACCTCGAAGATGAGGTAGCCGATGAAGAAGATGCCTGCGCCCAGGCCGTAGACGGCGTCGCTGAAGCGCAGCTCGTCCATCATCTGGAGCTTGGCGAAGCTCACGTTGACGCGGTCTATCCACGCCATCACCCAGAGCAGCATCAGGATCGGGATGAGCCGAAAGCCGATCTTCCGATAAATCGAGCCCAGATTGTCCGCCGCGCGTGTCGGTATGGCCGCGGCGCTGTCGACGATGTTCATTCTCCGATCCCCTTGTCTCTGGATTGTGGACGCATCCCTGCGCCGCCGATAGAAACATCAAAAAAATTTTGTAATGTCAACTTTGTGTCGCATCCCCGTGTCGAAGCGGGCCTTGGCAACCATGTTCCGTCGCAACTTCCCACTTGACGCGGCTTTTTATGCGAGCATCATTAAAACATCAAAAAAACCTGGAAGTGAAGATGCGTGATCATTTGGTGCTGGCGGCCGCAGGCGACATCGTCGTCCGGCACAGGCTTTTCGACGAACGGGGCGCGCTCCACCCGCAATACGGGGACACGCTGGACTATCTCAGCCGGTCAGACCTCGTCTGGGGGTCCTGCGAGGTCCAGTTCGCACGCCAGGGCTACCGGAGTGATGCGCCGATCGCCTATCTCGCCGATCCCGCGATCGCCGGCGATCTCGGCCGGGCCGGCTTCGGCATCATGACGGTCGCCACGAACCATACCTGCGACTTCGGTCCCGCGGCGTTCCTCGAGACCCTCGACCACCTGCGGACGGCCGGCATCACACCCGTGGGCGGCGGACGCACGGTCGCGGAGGCCATGGCGCCGCACGTGACGGTCATCGCCGGCCGCCGGATCGGCTTCCTGGCGGTCTCGTGCCTTTTACCCCCGGACTATGCGGCGACCGAGACGCGTCCGGGCATCGCCCCGCTCCGGGTCGACCAGTGGGCGGAGTTCCATCCCATCCTGCTCGCGACCGAGCCCGGCGCTCCGCTTGCCATGCGCAGCCGCGTTCGGCCGGAGGATGTCGAGCGCCTCGTGGAGGCCATCCGCGCGCTGCGCCCGGACGTCGACCATCTCATCGCCAGCGTCCATTGGGGCTACGGCCGGGGCGATCCGCAGGCGGAGTATCAGCGCCCGCTCGGCCACGCGATCATCGACGCGGGTGCCGACATGGTCCTCGGCAATCACCCCCACAGCCCTGCGGGTCTTGAGACCTACCGCGGCCGGCCGATCCTCTACAGCCTTGGCAATCACATCGCCCAGCAGGATTGGGTCAACGCGACCCCGGTCCAGCGGGAGATCTTCACCCAGATTGACCCCTGGTCGCTGGTGAGCCGGATCGCGTTCGGAGCCGCGGGCGTCGAGTCGATCGAGTTTCGCGCCACCGCATGCGACGCGCAGGGCATGCCCAATCTCATCACGAGCGAAGAGGCGGCGCGGCCGATCCTCGACCGGTTCCGGCGCCTTTCGGGGACCATGGGGACCGATATCGAGATCGACGGCCCGCGCGCGGTGGCGCGCTTTGCCGCCGCTGACGCCGATGCGGCCAAGTCCTGACGCCGATGTGGCCAAGTCCTGACGCCGCCGCGCGGCAATCCCCCGCACCGACGAATGCCACGCCCATGAAAAAGCACATCCTGGTGGTTTCGCTCGGCGGAACCATCACCATGACGAAAGGCGCGGCGCCTGGTCTCCTGCCGACGCTCACCGCGGACGATCTCCTACGCCGGGCCCCGGCGCTCGCGTCCCTTGCCGAGATCGAGACCTGGCCGCTGGCGAGCCTGCCCAGCGCCTCCCTCGGCATCGCCCGGATCGTGGAGCTGGCACGCGCGCTGCGCCAGCGGTTCGCCGAAGGCTGCGACGGCGCCGTCGTCGTCCAGGGCACGGACACGCTGGAGGAGACGGCCTTCCTCCTCGACTGCCTCATTCCCGAGGCACAGCCTGTGGTGGTGACGGGTGCCATGCGCGGAAACGACGCACCCGGCGCCGACGGTCCCGCCAACCTCGGCGACGCCGTGCGCGTCGCCGCGGACGCGCTAAGCCGCGGCAAGGGGGCGCTCGTCGTGTTCGACGGGGACATTCACGCCGCACGATTCGTCCGCAAGACCCATACGGTTAGCCTCTCGGCCTTTCGCTCCGTGGGGCGGGCCGCGCTCGGCTCGGTGGTGGAGGACGAGGTGCGCTTCTGGGACCGCGGCATCGCCCGCGTGCCGCCGATCGATTCCGTCGACCCGGCCCGCGAGCGCCCGGTGGCGCTGTTCCGCTTCGCCATGGGCGCCGACGATCGGGTTCTGAAATGCCTGCCGGATCTCGGTTATGGCGGCCTCGTCATCGAGGGGGCGGGCGGCGGACATGTCTCTGCCGCGCTGATGCCGGCGGTTCGCGAGCTGGCCGCGAAGATGCCGGTGGTGCTCGCGAGCCGCTGCCCGGAAGGGCCGGTGCTGCGAGCCACCTATGCCTATCCCGGCTCCGAGATGGACCTGCTTGCCGCCGGCGTCCTGCACGCCGGCGATCTGTGCGGCCTCAAAGCCCGGCTGCTGCTGTCCCTGCTGTTGATGTCGGAGCGCGAGGAAGCCGGCGTCGCAGCTCAGTTCCACGCCCGAGCCTGGTGCAGCCCACTGCCCCAGCGGGAGGCGCAATCGTGACCTGACGCACATATCTGCGCCCTTCATCTCGGCCGCAGCACCGCCAAGGCGACGGAGATCGCCCATCGGGCGCTGTCGAGCGGGCGCAGCATCGTCGAGATCCCCGCGGGAAGCGAGGACCAACCATGGATGAGGAGACGACGCATATGTTCATCAAACTGGCAATGGCGACTTTGGTGGCGACCGCCGCGACAGTGGTCGTGGCCGACACCGCTCCCGCGAGCGAGGGCAACAACGCAGTGACGCTGTCCCATCTCGACGGCCGCCCCGCTGAGACAGGGATCGAGAATGTCAATCGGGTCCTGCGGCAGATCGGCGTCCACATCGGCGCAATTCCCATTCCGCCCGATGCCCGCCCGGTTCTCGAAGCGTCCAGAACCCGCGCCATATCCGATGATGAAACCAAGCTCATCGGCGCGCTCTTCGCGATGCACCGCGGGCAACTCCTGGAGGTGGTCAGCGCTGCGGGACGTCAGCCGGAGGCGCACCGCGGCGGATATCTCTCGACCTCGGAAATCGGCGACGCGCCCTACCCCAAAATCTTCGACATGAAGGCGATCCCCCCGGACATCCTGCCCGCGGTCCAGGCCAAATACGCCAAGCTCCATGTCAACACATCCGACGACGGCTTCGGCATCGACGAGGTGATGACAGTCGTTTCCGGCGGCCCGTGGACCTGGTTCTTCCGGCTGACCAGCGGCGAGATCGTGAAGCTCTCGGTCGGTCCCGTGGACGGCAGCGGGAACGCCCTGCGGCTGAGCTATTCCGGCCTCGTGCCGCACGCCGCCTTCCTCAGCGCCCCCTCCGGCCTGACGGTCGCCCACGCCCATGGCCCGCAGCATTTCGTCATGCGCTACGACGACCCCAGCGTAGCCGGCGCCGATGTGCTGGGCACCAATCCATGGATCGATTTCACCGCCGATCGGCCGAAGCTCGTCAAGCCGTGACGTCCGCCTGACGTTTTGGCCGCGCCGCCGCCGGAGGCGTCGGTGCCCCGACGACAACGTTCGCTCCCGGCCGGATCGCCCGCATCCCGAGCTGATCCGGCCGGGCTTGCGTGTCAGCCCAAGCCGTTGGCCGCGCTCAGCACCGCGCGTACCGACGCAGTGGCCACGTCGGTGTCGATCCCCACGCCGAAGACAACGCGGCCATCGGCGGTACGGCATTGCGCATAGGCCGCGGCGCGCGCGTCGCCGCCGTGGCCGATGGCGTGCTCCTGATAGTCGAGGATGTCCATGTCGATGCCGCAGCCGGCCTTCAGTGCGTCCAGCACGCCGGATAGCAGGCCATTGCCGCGGCCACTGATCGAGCGTTCCTCGCCGCCGACACTCATGCGGCCCACGAACATGCGATCACGACTGCCGGCAGACCCTGTCTCACGATAGTCGATCAGCGCGAAGCGCTGGTGGCCTACCAGCCGGTAGGTGTCCTGGAAGATGGACCAGATATCGGCGGCGGTCAGCTCGCGGCTTGTCGCGTCGGCATGGCCCTGGATGACGCGGCTGAAGTCGACCTGCATGGCGCGCGGCAGCTTCAGGCCCTTGTCCTGTTCCAGCACCCAGGCGACGCCGCCCTTGCCCGACTGGCTGTTGACGCGGATCACCGCCTCGTAGCTGCAGCCGAGGTCCGCCGGGTCGATGGGCAGATAGGGGACGTCCCAGAGCATGTCGTTGCGGGCCGACTGCGCCTCGAAGCCCTTCTTGATGGCGTCCTGGTGGGAGCCGGAAAAGGCGGTGAACACCAGTTCCCCGGCATAGGGATGGCGGGGGTGCACGGGGATCTGATTGCAGTATTGGACGGTTTGAACGACGGACTGGATGTCGGAAAAATCCAGGCCCGGATCGACGCCCTGGGTGTACAAATTGAGCGCCAGGGTCACCAGGTCGACGTTGCCCGTGCGCTCGCCATTGCCGAACAGGCAGCCTTCCACCCGGTCGGCACCGGCCTGCACGGCCAGCTCGGCGGCGGCGACGCCGGTGCCCCGGTCGTTATGGGGGTGGACGCTGATGACGACGCTGTCGCGGCGGCTGATCTGGCGGCAGAAGCGCTCGATCTGGTCGGCGTAGATATGCGGACCCGCAGCCTCCACCGTCGCCGGCAGGTTCAGGATGACGGGGTGGTCGGGCGTCGGTTGCAGCACGTCCAGCACCGCTTCGCAGACCTCCAACGCGAAGTCGGGTTCCGCCGTACTGAAGGTTTCGGGCGAATATTCAAAGGTCCAGCGCGTCTCCGGGTATTTGTCCGCCTGCTCGCGCAAGAGTGTGACGCCCTTGACGGCGATATCTTTGACGCCGGCCCGGTCCATGCCGAAGACCATGCGGCGCCAGGCCGGGGAGATCGCATTGTACAGGTGCACGATGGCGCGCGGCGCCCCGCGCAGGCTCTCGAACGTGCGCTCGATTAATTCGCGCCGCGCCTGGGTCAGCACTTGGATGGACACGTCATCGGGAATGAGGTCGCCCTCGACCAGATGGCGGACGAAGTCGAATTCCGTCTGCGAGGCGGAGGGAAAGCCCACCTCGATCTCCTTCAGGCCGATCTTCAGGAGCATGTCGAGGAAGCGCCGCTTCTTCTCCATGTCCATGGGATCGACCAAGGCCTGGTTGCCATCCCGCAGGTCGGTGGACAGCCAGCGCGGCGCCCTGGTGATGGCCCGCGACGGCCAGGTGCGGTCAGGCAGATCGGTATGGTTGAAACGGGCGTATTTGCTGGAAGGATCGCGCAACATGGTGGATGCGTCTCCGCTGGGTGCATTCAAAGAGAGGGGATGAATACGGCCAGGGGGGCAGCCGCCGGGCAGCCGTCAGGCCCGACGGCTGCCGATAAGTCGCGAGATCGCGATCAGATCGACACTGAAAAGCTTTGCGCTGGGCTGATTTCCAGAACGGGCGCGCCGGGCCAATGGCTCCAGCCGGTCACTGAACGACATGCGATGATTTCCCGCTGATCTATGAACACAAATGGCGACGAACCCGGTCCTCTCAGGAGGCCGGGCGAAGAAGTCGCCGAAGGATCACAGATGCGGTATCGCTCATGATGCCGGGATGGAAGCAGGTTCAATGACAGCTGTCAAGCACACGGTCGCGTCAGAGCCAGACCCGCCTTGAATAGAATCGGTCAATGACATTCAAGACGGTGAATTCGCTCATCTATTTTTTAGAGCGGAGCAAGTCCGCAACAGATGGACTTGCTCGGGCGGCCGACCGTGCAGCGCCCCCCCCCCCCGGCGGTGGACGCGGTAACGTGGTCGCGTCGGGCCATATGCCGCACCTACGGCGCCAAGACGGGATCGTCGAAGCGCTCCGCGACGGCATGCCGGCCGCCGAGCGGACGGCGACGGAACAGGGTCACCGATCCCGATGGCGTGGACCGTTCTCAGGCCAATTCCAAGGGATGGCCGCCGAGGTAAGCGTTGCGGACACTCTCATCGTCGCGTAACTGCCGGGCCGGCCCCTCCCGCACGATGCATCCGTTGGCCATCACATAGGCGTGGTCGGCAACCGCCAGCGCGAGGTTGGCGAACTGCTCAACGATCACCATCGTGCGCCCTTCCGCCCGCAGGCGCGCGATGATGGCGTAGACCTCGGCGATGAGTTTCGGCGCGAGTCCGAGTGAAGGCTCGTCCAACACCATGACCTGCGGACGCGCCATCAGCGCGCGGGCGATAGCCAGCATCTGCTGCTCACCCCCGGAGAGGGTCCCGGCCTGCTGGCTGCGCCGCTCCCGAAGCAGCGGAAAGACCTCAAGCACGAAGTCGAGGTCAAACGACAGCGCGCCGCGGACCCGGTCCTTGCGGGCGAAGGCGCCAAGGCGCAGGTTGTCCATGACCGACAGGCTGCCGAAGAGCTTGCGGCCTTCGGGCACATGGGCAAGGCCCAGGGCGGACACCCTGTGCGACGGCAGCCCGCGCAGGTCGTGGCCGTCGAGAAGCACGCGTCCCCCGCTCGGCCGGAGCATGCCCGAGATCGTGCGCAGTGTCGTCGTCTTACCAGCGCCGTTCCCGCCGATCAGGCAGACCAGCTGTCCCTGGTGGACCTTCATGTCGAGGTTATGGATCACATCGGCGCGGCCATAACCGGCCGACAGTTTCTCTATGGTGAGCATCGCGTGTCATTCCTCAGGCTGCGGCTTCCGTGGCGCCCAGATAGGCCTCGACAACCTTCGGGTCGGAGGTGACCTCGTCGGGGCTCCCCTCGGCGATCTTCTCGCCGAAGTCGAGCACCGTGATGCGGTCGCAGAGCGCCATCACCATATCCATGTGATGCTCGATCAGCAGCAGGGTGCGGCCGCCTGCCCGCACGCGGCGCAGGATGGCCATGAGGGCGTCGATGTCTGACGGCAGGAGGCCGGCGGCCGGCTCGTCCAGCAGAAGCACCTTCGGTTCGGTTGCCAGCGCTCGGGCGATCTCCAGCAGCCGCTGCTGGCCGTAGGGCAGGCTGCGGGCGTCTTGGTTCGCGGCGCCGGCGAGCCCGACGAATGCGAGCAACGCTTGCGCACGCTCCCTGTTCTCCCGCTCCTCACATCGGTAGCGCCTTGAGCGCACGAGAGCGTCGACAAGGTTGGACCGATAGGCAAGATGAAGACCGACCAGCACGTTCTCGATGACGCTCATGTGGCCGAACAACTGGATGTTCTGGAATGTGCGGGCAACCCCGAGCCGGGCGATCTGCGCCGGGCTCGCCCCGACGATCGACGTGTCGCCGATGCGGATATCACCGGCCGACGGCGTATAAAGGCCCGTGAGCGTGTTGACAAAAGTGCTCTTGCCGGCGCCGTTGGGACCGATCAGCCCGTGTACGGACGCGGTCTCGATCCGGGTGGAGACGTCACTCATGGCCCTGAGGCCGCCGAAGCGGACCGTCACCCCGCGGACGGTGACCGGCGTCCCGTCGACGGGCTCCGCGACCGCGGCCGCGCCTCGCTCAGGCAGGGGTCCTGAGGTGGAATCCGGCTCCGGCCGCCAGACGGCCGCGAGGGTTCCGACCAGGCCTTCCGGGAGATAAGCAATGGCCCCGAGGAGCAGCAGACCGAAGACGGAAAGACGCTGCTCCGTCATGGTCTCCAGCTGGAAGGCGGTGACCGCGACAGCGACCGCCACCGCCGCCGGAATCCATGCGGACCATCCGTGCCTTCCGCGCGCCACCGATCTGGCCGTGGCGCCGAGAATGAGGACCGCGGCGGCCACCGCCATGACGCGGAAAGCGGCGATGTCGCCGAGGAGGTTGGGCAACCACACGGCCACCACCGCCCCCACCAGCGCTCCCCACCGGTTCGCCCGTCCACCGACGATCAGGGCCAGGAGGAAAACCACCGTGAGGTCGAAGTTGAAGGCCTGCGGCGTGATATATTCCTCGGAAAAGGCATAAAGGCCTCCTGCTACGCCGGTCACCGCCGCGCTCAGGCAGAAGGCCAGGATCTTGGAGGCGGTGGCGGAAACCCCGAGGCTCTCGAGCGCGATGGTGCTGCCCTGCAGCGCCTGGAACGACCGGCCATACCGCGAGGCGGCGAGATTGCCCACCAGGATCCAGACCAGGGCGAACACCACGAACACCACGAGATAAAAGCCGGCGGCATCAAGCGTCGCCCCGAGCAACGGCGGCTTCGGCACGGCAAGACCGCGGGCGCCCCGCGTGAGCCCCGTCCACTCGTTCAGCACGACCTGCACGATGCTGGCGAAGGCCAGCGTGACCATGGCGAAGTAAGGTCCGTGGGTCCGCAGCGCCGGAAAGGCGAGAACGGCGCCGAATCCCGCCGAGACAGCCCCTGCCGCGATAAGTGCGACGGCAAGCGGCGCGCCCGCGTCCACGGAAAGAAGGCCGGCGGTGTAGGCTCCGATGGCGAACAGCCCGAAATGGCCGAGGGATATCTCCCCCACATGACCGATGATGATGTCGAGCCCCAGCAGCGCGACGGCGAACACGAGGACCACGGTGGCCAGGTGCAGATAGTAGGCGTTGGGCGCCAGGAGCGGCACCGAGGCCATGAGCGCGAAGACCGCGAGGGTGAGATGAAGGGCGCGCATGGTCTCAGACCTTCTTGGCAAGGACGCGGCCGAAGAGCCCTTCGGGCTTCAGCGTCAGCGCCGCGAGCAGGATGAGGAGGCCTGGTACCTCCTTGTAGCCGGTGGAGATGTAGAAGGCGGTGAGCGCCTCGGCGATGCCGATCAGAAGGCCGCCCACCACGGCGCCGAGGCCGGAGGTGAGGCCGCCGAGGATGGCGGCCGAGAACCCCTTGAGCGCAAGCACCAGCCCCATTCCCGGCCCGGTGAGCGTGACGGGCGCGACCAGCACCCCGGCACAGGCCGCGGTGGCGCAGGACAAGGCGAAGGAGCCGGAGATCACCTTTTCGGTGTCGATGCCCACGAGCCCGGCCGCCTCGCGCTCGTCGGCGGTCGCGGCGAAGGCGCGTCCGAGCAGGGTGAAACGGTTGAATAGCTCGATCGCCACCATGAGCAGCAGCGCGCCGCCCACGATGAGAAGCTCCGTCGGCATGACGAAGGCGCCACCGATTTCAATCGGCAGCGGAGGCAGGGGCGAAGGAAACGGCAGGTCCTCCTTGCCCCAGATGTTCTCGGAGACGTTCTTCGCGACGATGCCAAAGGCGATCGTTGCGAGGATCCAGCCTTCCGACGGGCTGTCGAGGGTTGGCCGCACCGCGATCCGCTCCACCACGAGGCCGTAGAGGCCGCCGAACACGATGACCACCGGCAGCATGGCCCAGTATCCCAGCATGGGCGTGAGCGACAGGCCGACGAGGGCGCCGACGGCGAGGGCCTCGCCCTGGCCGAAATTCACGGTGCGGGAGGTCACGTAGGTGAGCTGGTAACCGAATGCGATCAGGCCGTAGATGGTGCCGAGCGTGATTCCGCTGACCAGCACCTGAGGCAGGACGTCGAGCATGTGCGCTCCTTCGGAGCCGCCTCACGCGGCGGCTCCATGGTGGGGGGAGGATGCGGCGGCAGGAGCCGGCGGACGCCTATTTGCCCACTCTCGCCCTGTCGACTTCGTCGGCAAAGACGACGCGGCCCGCCTTCACCGTTCCGAAAACGACATGCTCCGGCACCGTCGCCTCGTGATCCTCGGCGGAGAAGGGGCGCTCATAGGTGGCGATGACGCCCTCGACCGGAGCCTTCAAGTCCTCCAGCGCCGCCTTCACCTGCGCTCCGTTCGGATTGGGTCCCGCCTGCGCCACCGCCGCGGCCAGCAGCAGCATCGCATCATAGGATTGCGCCGCCGAGGAGGGATTGGGCAGCCGCTCCACGCCGAATGCCTTCTGATAGGCTGTGATGAACGCGGCCCAGCGCGGGCTTACACCCGCATCCTGGATGAACGTCTGGGGCATGTAGACCCCTTCGCCGTTCACCCCCGCATTGTCGATGTAGTTCGACATCGAGGCGTTCCAGCTGGTGATATAGGGAACCTTCCAGCCGATCTTGGCCATGGAGTTGGCGATCTGCGCGAGATCCGGCCCGAGCGCATAGCCGAATACGCCCTGCGCGCCCGCGGCCCGCGCCTTCAGCAATTGCGGCGTCATGTCCACGTCGCGGACATTGAACTTCTCCACCAACACCGGGGTGACGCCGAGCTTCGCCAAAGCCGCGACGAGATCGTCCTTGCCAAGCTGGCCGTAATTCGTGGAGTCCGCGAGGATGGCCAGCTTGGTGATCTTGCGGCGCTGCACCATCTCCTCCGCCATCATAGCCGACTGGATGGTGTCGAAGGCGCCGATGCGGAAGATGTAGTTCTCCGCATAGGCCGGCGGCGTGAACTGCTGGCTGACTTGGCTTCCCGTGGCGACGGGGATGATGATGGGCGTCTTCGCCTCCTGGTAGAGGCGCGAGGCGGCGAGTGCGACCGGCGTGTTCGCGATGCCGACCACCCCGATCACCCCTTCCTTGGTGGTGAGTTCCTGGGCGATCTGGATACCGCGCTCGGGCTTCGATTCGTCGTCGCGCTCGATCAGCTCCAACTTGCGGCCGCCGAGTCCGCCCCGGGCGTTGATGGCGTCGGCGGCCAGCCTCACGCCGTCGCGGATGGATACGCCGAGCGGTGCTGAGCCTCCGGTGAAGGGGCCCGTGAGGCCGATGCGGACGGTTTCCTGGGCACGTGCGGCGGGAGGAAGCGCAGGCGTCGCGGCGCACACCACAGCGACGCCAAGCGCGAGGATGCGCATGGCTTTCATGAATTGATCTCCTACTGGAAATGGAGCCGGGTCGTGATCCGGCCGGTTGTCGAGGCGCCTTCTGCGGACGCCGGACCTGATGTGCACCTAGTGGTTCGACTCCGACATTTGCATCCGCCCGATAGCACCCTCGGAGCAAATGTCGGAGTCAAGAAAACCACTAGCAAGTTATTGGTTCTAGTGGAGCTTTTGAATTTGACATTTGATTTGGAGCATGATGTCAGGCGGGACTCAAATGTCAAATTCGCTCCACTAGACGACTGTCGGCTCACCGATGGCGTCTGACTTGGCGCTTGTTCTCAGAATTCTGTCTTTTGGTCTTGGAGCCCGTGCGCCCGCAACAAGGGTTCAGCGGAGCGTGAGACCGTTTCAGGTCCAGCCCAGGGACCGAAAATAAGGCGGGACGCGATCCAGAGTGGGAAAGACGGCATCGGGCGCATAGTCCGGCAGGGGCTTACGGCCTGTTCCGCGGTCGATCCAGATGCAGCGGAAGCCCATGTCCCGTGCTGCGGCGAGATCGAGGTGCGGGCTCGCGCAGATATGCACGATGTCGTCCTTCGTCACGCCAAGGGCCTTGTGGGCGTGCTCGAAGATCTGGCGCGTCGGCTTGTAGGCTTCAGCCTGCTGCGCCGTGATCACCCGGTCGATATGTCCGCCGAGCTGGGCCACGTTGCCGGCGATGATGTCATCGTCGGTGTTGGAGATGATGCAGAGCCTGAAGCCTTGCGACTTCAGCGCCTCCAGCGCGCCCACCACCTCCGGAAACGGCGGCATGCGGGCAATGGAGGATGTCAGGATCTCGATGTCGGACGGTTGATAGGAAAGGCCGAGCTCTTCCATGGCGCGGCGCAGCGCCTCGCCGGCCACCGTGCGGAAGCTCTTGTGGGGCCTTTCCGCCTCGAGCCCGTGCTCGTACTTGTCATAGGTGTGGATGAGGGCGGCCGCGTCGACCTGCGTGCCACTCTGCTTGGCGAGGATCGTCTTTACCGCCGCAAGAAGCCCTTCATCCCACTGGATCAAGGTACCGTAGCAGTCGAAGGTGAGCCACCATTCCGGTTTTGGGCCGGGCCTCATGTTCGTCACTCCCTTTTTGATCGCGCTGAATATCGAACAGCATGCTGGACAGGACGGGTTCCGAGGTCCCGTCCTATCGCTGCGTTCGAGCATCGCCGGTGAACTCCGGTGCGCCGGCGATGCTCTCAATCTTTGTTTCCACGCATTGTCTTCCCGCGAACCGGTGTCCGGTTCGCTCGACAATGCTCTAGAAGCGCGGCATCACCGCCCCTTCCGAAGCCGGCGCAACATGTTCGGAATAGAACTTCAGATAGCCCCGCTTCACGCGCGGCTCGGGCGCCACATAGGCCTCCCAGCGGGCACCGATCTCCTTCTCCGGCACATCGAGGTCGAGCCTCCGCGCCGCGAGGTCGATCGAGATGGGATCGCCATCCCGCACCACCGCGATGACGCCGCCGCGGGCTGCCTCCGGCGTGACGTAGCCGATAGCTGGGCCGTGGGTGGCGCCGGAGAAGCGCCCGTCCGTCACCAGAGCGCAACTGTCGCCCAGGCCAGCCCCCATGAGGGCCGAGGTGGCGCCCAGCATCTCGCGCATGCCAGGGCCTCCCTTCGTACCCTCGTTGCGGATGACGACGCAGGTGCCGGGCTTGATGGAGCCGGAGCGCAGAGCAGCGATGGCGCCCTCCTCCTCATCGAACACCCGCGCGGTGAGGGTACAGGCCCACATGGCCTTGGTTACGCCCGAGGCCTTCACCACCGCACCTTCGGGCGCGAGAGATCCCTTGAGGATGAACAGCGAGCCTTCGGGCTCCACGGGATCAGCCGCGGTGTGGATGACCTCGGGATCCTCGATCCTCGCCTCGTCCACGATCTCGCCTGCGGTCTTCCCGGACACGCTCAGCGCCCCGCGGTTGATGCCGGCGCCGAGAGCCTTCATCACGGCCGGCACGCCACCCGCTTCGTTCAGCTCGGTGACCCCCCAGGGCCCGGAGGGCGCGAGCTTCACCAGCGTGGGAGTCGTGCGTGACAGCGCGTCCCATGTGTCGAAGCTCAGTGCGACGCCGGCCTCCTTCGCCATGGCCATGAAGTGGAGAACCATGTTGGTGGAACCGCCCACCGCCATGCCCACGCGCATGGCGTTCTCGAACGCCTCCTTGGTGAGGATCTTCGAGGGACGCACGTCATCACGCAGCAGATCCATGATGCGCATGCCGGAATACTTGGCCGCACGCAGTTGATAGTTCGAGCCGGCAGGCAACGTGCCGGAATGGGGCAGCGCAAGGCCGAGCGCTTCAGTATAGATGCCGGCCGTATTGCCGGAAGTGGCGGTATCGCAAGCCCCGGCGAAGGGGAAATGGTTGTCCTCGAGCCCCTTCAGGTCCGCGGAGGACAGCTCTCCGCGAATGTGCTCGCCGACCCCGTCATAGACGGTTTCCAGGAAGACTTTACGGCCGCGATAGCGCCCCACCGGCGTCGGGCCGCCATAGAGCATGATGGCCGGCAGGTCGAGGCGCGCGGCAGCCATCACCATGCCGGGCATGACCTTGTCGCCGGAGCCGATCAACACCATGCCGTCGAGCCGATGACCTTCCACCATGAGCTCGATCATATCGGCGACCACGTCGCGGCTCGGCAGCACATAGCGCATGCCGACGGACGCGAAGGTCTCTGAGTCCGTGACGTGGAAGGTATTGAATTCGCAAGGCGTTCCGCCCGCCATGCGGATCCCGCTCTTCACCGCATCCGCGACCTGGCGCAGATGGACGTTCTCCGGCGAGAAGTCTTGGTAGGTATTCACCACCGCGATCATGGGGCGGGCGAATTCCTCGTCGATCAGGCCTGCGCCCTTTGCCCAGGCCCGCTGCAGGGACCTCTCGACGCCCTGGAACTGGTGCTTGCTGCGGCTGTTGCTTTCATGGTCGGTCATGGTTGGTCCTTTCCGGGTCACCGGCCAGCCCGAGCACCTTTTTTGCGTACGGGCCTTCATTCACGAAGGCAGCTAATCACATTCTCGATTGTCTAACAACCGACAATTTTCACAAGCGCTGATTTTCCTGCGGCGGCACGCGCCGCCGCCGGCCGGCGCAGCTTTCAGGCGCTCTCGCGGGCCTCCTGCTCGCGCAGATATCCGACGAGGATTTCGCCCTGCTCGGTGTTGTGAGTCACAGACAACTCGGCCGCCATCCGCGCGTCCCCGCGCACGATCGCATCGACGAGCGGCTGGTGCTGCGCGACGATCTGCTCCGGGTGTGGCACCAGGGAATCGCTGGAAGCGATGTAGATGCGGATCTGCTGCTCCACCTTGAGATATTGTTCCGCCAAGCGGCGATGACCTGACAACGCGATGATGGCTTTGTGGAGCGCAAAATCCGCCTCCGCAATCTCGGCTTTGCGGCCTCCGACGCATGCGGCGGACAGCGCCTTCAGGCTCTTGGTGAGACGCTCCTTCACCATGCTTGACTCAGCCGTGGAGCGGCTGGCGCGCTCCACGACCAACCGCGCCGCCAGCGCTTCGAGGCTCGACCGAAGCGTGTACAGTTCCCACGCGTCCCGGGAGGTCAGCGTCATCACCGTCCAGCCGGTGTAAGGAACCTGGACGATGAGGCCCTCCTGGGCCATCTGGTGGAGCGCGGTGCGCACCGTCGCACGCGACACCTCCAACTGCTCGGATAGCTTGATCTCCGTGAGCTTCATCCCGGGAGGGAGCCGCCCGGAGACGATGCTCTCCCGCAGCACATCGGCAGCCTGAACCTCAGCGCTGACCTTCTTCACCGACCTCACCGGCCCTGCATTCGCCATAGCCAAATCACCTATTTGTCGATTGTCAGACAAGACATGATGTCGCGCTATGTTGCAAGGGGTATTCAACAGATGGGGGAGGATTCGCCGTCTCCCCCGGGGTCGTCCGTGCCCTGGCAGCGCCGTTGCGGCGCCGTCAGGGGAGGCAACCCACCCCTGTTCACTTGCCGCCGATACGGGCAAATATTCCGACGATCGACTCGCAGGCGTCGTGGCCATTCTTCACCGAGGGCCATCTCCGATCACCAGACGCGCGGATGCGGACGGACGAGGCGATCTGGCACCGGTTGCCGGGGGATCACTGCGGACCAGACACCGATGACAGGCGCAAGGTTCATCCTCGGAACTCCCGCTCGATCAGTTCGATCCGGTAGCCATCGGGATCTTCGGCAAAGGCGATCGTCTCGCCTCCACCGCCCTCAAGCGGGCCAGCCGGGCGCAGGATTTTGACACCTTGGCGAGCGAGATCCTCGGCCGACGCGAAAATGTCAGCGACGCCGATGGCGATGTGGCCGAAAGCTGTACCGAGCGCATAGTCCCGTCCATCCCAATTCTGGGTGAGCTCGATCACGGCGGTATCGGCCTCATCCCCGTAGCCGACAAAGACGAGGGTGAATTGGCCGTCCGGAAAATCTTGTCGGCGCAACAGTCGCATGCCGAGCTTGCCGACATAGAAGTCAAGGCTTGCGTCGAGATCGCGGACGCGGAGCATGGTGTGGAGCAGGCGTACATGTGAAATCATGAGCTCTGGCCTTCCAAATCGATTTGCGAGACCGGCGCGAGGCGTGCCGTCGAGGCGCGTGGCGCCGCGCCCAGGAGGCAAAGCGCGGCGCAGGGAACCGGGGTGTCAGCCGGCCGCGACAGCGGCGCCGATTTCGGTGTTGGTCATGGCCTTGCCGTCAAAGTTCCAAGCGCCGTCGACCGCGTGGACGACATTGATGAAAATCTTGTCACGCGGCTGCCGGCCGCCCGACATTTCATGAATGATGTCAGTCGCCTCGGCGAAATAGCCTTGCTGAACCGCGCGGTCGGCGAAGGCAAAGGAGGGCACCTTCCATTCGATGAAAGCGACCGGCGTCTCGTTGGTGCCGGTGAAAGTCGTGCCCTTGGGCATGACATGAAGCGAGCCGACGACATTGGGCGTCATCACCTTGTTGCCGGTGAGCCCGTGCCATTTGAGCATGGCCTCAGATAGCCGCGCAAAGGCGAGCTTTTCCTGCCCTGCGGGGATGACACCTTCGGTGAGGGTGAGCGTGAGGGGCATATCGAATCTCCGGCTTTCCTGAATGAGGACCGATGCCGCAGCCCTTGCCGCCGCACCGCGATCGCCATATAACGATCGTGATGTTGAAGATTAATAACGATCGTTATTTTGTCAATCTCAAAAATAACGATCGTTATGTCGAGAGTGCGCGACATGGCTCATCCAGTTGGAAAAAAAGAGGAAAGCCGCGCGAAAATCCTGGCCAGCGCCGGTCAGGGATTTCGCCGCCATGGCTTTGGTGGTCTCGGTATCGATGCCCTCGCCAAGGAGGCGGGCGTGACCTCGGGGGCCTTTTACGCGCACTTCAAGTCGAAGGCGGAGGCGTTCCGCGCCGCCGTGAGCAGAGGCATGGCCGAGCTTGCCGACGGAGTTGATCACTTCCGACGCGAAGGTGGTGGTTGGGTGGCGCGCTTTGTCGAATTCTACCTGAGCGAGCGGCGGACCTGCGATCTCGGCGAAAGCTGCGCGTTGCAGAGCCTGACCAATGAGGTCGCGCGCGCCGAACCGCAAACGCGCATGGCCTATGAGGCCGAGCTGCGGCGCACCATCGAGGGGCTGGCGTCCGGCATGGTCACGGGATCCACGCAGGGCGATCGGGCCAAAGCCATTGCCCTGCTCGCGACTCTGTCTGGCGGCATTTCCATGGCGCGCGCGGTCAATGACCCTGCCCTTGCCGATGAAATCATTTCAGCACTGCGGAGCGCGGCGGAGGTTTAGGAGCCCGGCCCGTCTTGCAGAGAAGGTGGCAGAGAGCTCGCGCGGCCAGCCGAGAGGACGGGCTCGCACCAGCGCCCTGCGCGGATTGAAACGCTCTTTCGGCCGGGTGATATTGACTTGCTATTTTTACCCGGATAATAACTCGCCATCGTCGTTCCGGTGCGCGCAATGTCCGACCTGCTGTCAAAACCCTGCACGGCCTTCGAAGGCCACCGATTGCTGCTCGCCGGCCCGCTGGTCGAGGTTGCTCTCGCCGTCAAGGAAGCTACTGAAAGCGGCTCGCCGAACGCGGTCCTCGTCTTCGACGACGCGACCGGCCGCGTCGTCGATCTCGACCTGCGGGGCAGCACGGCCGAGATCATCGAGAGACTGTCCCGGCCACCACAGGCGGTCGCCGGGCGCCATCGACCTCCCGCAAGCGAGCCGGCCGAGGCTACGAAGGCCAAGGCCGCGAAGGACGAGAGCCCCGAAGCGCGAGGCCGGGGGCGGCCCAGGTTGGGGGTCGTCGCCCGCGAGGTGACCTTGCTGCCGAAGCAGTGGGAATGGCTGGCCAGCCAGCCGGGCGGCGCCTCCGCCGTCTTGCGACGGCTGGTCGACGATGCCCGGCGCAACGGCGGGGAGCGGCAGGCACGACGGGCCGCGCAGGAGGCCGCCTATCATTTCATGCAGGCGATCGCGGGCGACCTGCCCGGCTATGAAGAGGCGACACGCGCGCTCTTCGCCAACGATCGCCCGGGACTGGAGCACTGCATCGCCGACTGGCCGCACGACATCCGCGCGCATGCCCTGCGCCTGGCGTTCGGCGCGCCGGACGGCCGGAGCCTTTGACTGAGCGCCCCGCCGCGTTCGTATGTCCGGCGTGACCCCGAAGGAGCGCGACCATGACCATCGCGAAAGCCAATGGCATCGATCTGGCCTGGGACAGTTTCGGCCACGAGGGCGATCCGGCGATCCTGCTGATCGCCGGATTGGGCGTTCAGATGATCCGCTGGGCCGTTCCGTTCTGTGAGGATCTGGCGGCACGCGGCTATTATGTGATCCGCTTCGACAATCGCGACGCCGGATGCTCGACGCATCTCAGCCGATGCGCCCCGCCGGACTTCGGCGCGCTGGCCGCCGCGCTCATGGCCGGGCGACAGCCTGACGTTCCCTATGCGCTTCCCGACATGGCGGCCGATGCGGTCGGCCTGCTCGATGCCCTCGCCATCGATCGGGCGCATGTGGTCGGCCTGTCGATGGGCGGCATGATCGCGCAGATCATGGCGAGCGAGCATCCCGAACGGGTTCTGTCCCTCACCTCGATCATGTCGGGCACCGGCAATCCGGCCCTTCCCCAAGCGGAGCCGGACGTCATGGCCCTGATGATGCGCCCCGCGCCCGATCCTGTCTCGGACGAGGTCGGATTTCTGGCGCACAGCCTCGCCTTCACGCGCCGCATCGCCGGCCCGGGCCATCCGGTCGACGAGACGGCGCATCGCGACCTCGTTCTGGAGGAGGCCAGGCGCGCCTATGATCCGGGCGGCACCGGACGGCAGATCGCCGCCATGGCCGTGGCCGGCGATCGCCGCGCGCGCCTCGCCACCATCGGCGTGCCGACGCTCGTCATCCATGGAACGGACGATCCGCTGATCCCTCCGGCCTGCGGCGCGGATACCGCGACCTCGATCCCGGGCGCCGCGTTCATGCCGATCGACGGCATGGGACACCACCTGCCGGCCACGCTGCATCGCACGGTCGCCGATGCCATCGACCGTGTGGCGAAAAGGGCAACGCCGTCGCGTGCCGTGACGGATCGGTCAAGGGGCTGATCGGCCACGGGGATCCGTTGACGTCGCTGCCGCGCGGAGAGGTCCTGCCCCTTATCCGCATTCCTCGCGGTCGGTTATCGCGGCGATGAGCCGTCCGTCGTCCGGCGCGCACAACCGGCATTGCCGCGGATGCAGGAAAAGACGATACTTGCAGCCGCCATCCGGTCCGACCTGCGATATCATTCGCGATGCGTATCTCTGAAATATCCTCTGCCTGATACTAGCGCCACAGGATGGAGGCTAACCTTCCCCTGGTCCGAACGTGCAAGACGACGAGCACGTCCTGGTGGACCGGGAGGGGAAGTCGATGAGTGGAGTGGACCGCCGCGCGTTCTTGAAGCAGTCGGCGCAGACCGTTGGCGCTGCCACGATTCTGGCGATAAAGGGGGCGGCGCCAGCGGCAGCGCACAGCGGATTGACCGATCTCACCGCGACCGAGGCGGTCGCAGCCATGACGCGTGGCGACATCACCGCCGAAGCTTATGCGCAGGCGCTCCTCGAGCGTGCCGCTGCCCTGCCGCAGCTCAACGCCTTCCGCGTCCTCGACGGCGACCTTGTGCGCGAGGCGGCGCGGGACGCCGACCGCAAGCGTGCCGCAGGCGCAAAGCTCGGCCAACTTCATGGACTGCCCATCCCCGTCAAGGACAGCGTCAACACCCGCACCCTGCCGACCTCCTACGGCACTGCCGCGCTGCGCGACTTCAGGCCCGCTGCCGACGCCGCCGTTGTGAAGGCTCTGTCCGCCCAGGGCGGCATTCTCATGGGCAAGACCAACCTGCACGAATTGTCCTTCGGCTGGACCAGCAACAACGGGACCTTCGGCCCCGTGCGCAATCCCTATGACCTCAGCCGCATTCCCGGCGGCAGCAGCGGCGGATCGGCTGCCGCGGTGGCTGCCCGGATCGCCCCGCTCGCCGTCGCCGAGGACACCTGGGCCTCGATCCGGCTGCCGGCGGCATGCTGCGGGCTCACCGGGCTGCGTCCGACCTACGGCCGCTATCCGGACGAGGGCATCATGCCCCTGACAACCATCTTCGATCAGGTCGGGCCGGTCGCCCGCACGGTCGCTGACCTCGCGCTGTTCGACGCCGCAGTGACGGGCGAGGCGGGCCCGATCGATCCGCTGTCCCTGAAGGGTGTCCGGATCGGCGTCCCGCGCCGTTTCTTCTGGGAGGGGCTCGATGCGGAGGTGGAGCGCCTCGCCACCGAGGCGCTGCGCAAGCTCACCGATGCCGGGGCTGTGGTGGTCGAGGCGCCGCTGCCGGAGATCGTCGAGCGCTCTCCGGACGTGGCCGCGACCATCATCTCCTTCGAGGCGCAGGCCAGCATCGCCGGGTTCCTCGCGCGCTCCCAAGCGGGCGTTTCGTTCGACGGGATGTTCGCGTCGGTCAGCGACAATGTGAAGACCCTGTTCAAAGCCCTTGCCTTGCCGCCGAACCGGCCGTCGCTGGAGCAGCACGAGGCGGCGCTGGCCCTGCGCGCCGCCATGACCGCGCAGATGACGGATTGGTTCGCACGCACCGGGGCGGCGGCGCTGCTGTTCCCCGCCACCATGGTCCCACCTCCGCCCATCGGCGCCGAGGACGAGGTGACGATCGGCGGGGCGCGCGTGCCGCTCGCGGCCGCGGTGGCGCGGAACATGGCGCTCGGAAGCTGCACGGGCTTTCCCAGCCTGGTCGTGCCAGCGGGGCTGACGAGGGGCGGATTGCCGGTGGGCCTCGAGGTCCTCGGCCTCGGAGGAAGCGATCGTGCCCTGCTCGCGCTAGGCCTCGCTCTGGCTCCTGCCCTGGGCCGCATACCGGCGCCGAAGCTTTGATCCGCCGGGGGCCATCGCGGCGGGCCGCCGGCCCCCTCAACCCACAATGAAAAAGGAAACATGTGCATGACGCGGAGAGATGCGCTCAAGACCATCGCCGCCGCAGGGGGCATGGCGCTCGCTGGAGCGAACAGCGCCGCGGCGGCTGGGGCCCCCGGCGGCCGGACATTTGTGCTCGTCCATGGGGCATGGCACGGCGGCTGGTGCTGGCAGCGGGTGGCAGACCGTCTCACGCAGGCGGGACACAGGGTCTTCACCCCCACGCAAACTGGCCTGGGCGAGCGCAGGCACCTGATGTCCAGGGCCATCACGCTCGATACCTTCACCCTCGACGTCGCCAACCTGATTGAGATGGAGGACCTTGGTGACGTGGTGCTGGTCGGCCACTCGTTCGGCGGCTGCGCGCTGAGCGGCGTCGCCGACCGGATGCCGGAGCGCATCCGCCGCCTCGTCTATCTCGACGCGATGATCGTGGAGCCGGGGCGCAAGCCGTTCGATGCACTGCCGGCCGAGGGCGTCGCGGCGCGCATCAAGGCGGCGGAGGAATCGAGCGGCGGACTGAGCCTGCCGGCGCCTGCGGCAGCGGCGTTCGGCGTCACCGATGCGGCGGACGCGGCATGGCTGGAGCGCCATCTGACCCCACAGCCGCTCAGCACCTATTTGAGCCCGCTCAACGTCAACGGGCCGATCGGCAACGGTCTTGCCGCGACCTACATCGGCTGCGTGGCGCCAGCCTATGCGGCGCTGAACAGCTCGCGCGACTGGGCCAGGAACCGCAAGGGATTCGACTATGAGGAACTCGCCGCCTGCCACGACGCCATGGTGAGCGCGCCGGATGCGCTCACGGCGCGCCTTCTCGACATCGCCGCGCACTGAGCCGCGGCGGGACCAGAACCAAGAACTCAAGACATCAAGAACCAGAGATGCCTTCCCCGACGGGCACTTCCCGCCGGAAGGCGGAATCGCGTTCCAGGGAGCGAACAGAAAATGGATGACGCACGGACCATCCTTGCCTTCTCGGAGGTGCGCAAGAGCTTCGGAAGCGGCGCCAACGCGCTGCCCATCGTCGGCGGCGTCACCTTCGACGTCGCCCGCGGCGAGTTCATCACCCTGCTCGGACCCTCCGGCTGCGGCAAGTCCACCCTCCTCAACATGAGCGCGGGGCTGATGCAGCCGACCTCCGGATCGGTCAGCTACGACGGCGCGCCCGTGCGAGGGGTCAACCTCGACGTCGGCTATATGACGCAGGCGGACCACCTGCTGCCCTGGCGCACCATCGCCGGAAACATCGCGGTCCCGCTGGAGATCAAGGGCCTCGCGAAGGCGGAGCGCGCCGTTCGGATCGAGCAGCTGCTCACGCTGGTGGGCCTGGAACGCTTCGGCGCGCATTATCCCAGCCAGGTGTCCGGCGGCATGCGCAAGCGCGCGGCACTCGCACGGCTGCTCGCCGCCGATCCTGCAACGCTGCTGATGGACGAACCGTTCAGCGCGCTCGACGCCCAGTTGCGGCTCACCATGCAGGGCGAGCTGCTGCGCCTGTGCGCCCGCCTCCGCAAGACGGTGCTGTTCGTCACCCACGATCTCGACGAGGCCATCACGCTCGCCGACCGCTGCGTCGTGCTCGGCGCGCGGCCGACGACGATCCGGCGCATCGTGCCCATCGACCTGCCGCGTCCGCGCGATCCCGTCCGGCTGCGCACCAATCCGCGCTACCAGGCGCTGTACGCCGAATTGTGGGACCTCCTGGCAGAGCCTTCCACCACCGCGCCGCAGGCGCTGGACGCACCGTCCGCGGTGCGTATGACGGGAGCCTTCGCATGATCATCGCGCTCTATCGCATCCTGTTCCTCGCGGCGTTTCTCGCGATCTGGGAAGTGGCCTCGAACGCCTTTGACGCCGGCTTCTTCATCTCGCGCCCGTCGCTCGTGGCGGCGAGTTTTCTCACGATGATCGCCAACGGCAGCTTCTTCTACAATCTCTCCATCACCGCGACCGAGGCGGCGCTGGGCTTCCTTTTCGGCGCCATCTTCGGCGTCGGCGTCGGCCTGCTGCTCGGCCGGCTGAAAGTCTTGGCCGATATTCTCGACCCCTTCCTCATCACCTTCTACAGCCTGCCCAAGGTCGCGCTGGCGCCGCTGTTCATCCTGTGGTTCGGCATCGGGATCGACATGAAGGTGATCCTGGCAGCCGTCACCGTCTTCTTCCTCGTCTTCCTCAATACTTACACCGGCGTGCGCAGCGTGAGCCCCGAACAGATCGCCATTCTCCGCCTGATGGGCGCGGGCGAGCGGGCGCTGATCGCCAAGGTCATCGTGCCGTCGGCCCTGACCTGGGTGTTCACCGGACTGCGGCTGTCGGTGCCCTATGCCCTCATCGGCGCCATCGTGGGCGAGATCATCGCCGCCAACCGGGGCATCGGCTACGTTCTCTCCGACGCCGCGGCGCAATTCGACACGGCGGCAGTGTTCGCCGCGCTGATCGGCATCGTCGTCCTCAGCCTGATCTTCAACGGCATTGTCCGCTTCGCGGAGCGCGCCCTCATGCCCTGGAAGGCCGGAGAGGACACCCGGGAAATATCCATCTGAACAAGCTCCGAGGAGGAGAATGCCATGCTCGACCGCCGCACATTCACGAAGCTCGCCGCTCTGGTGCCGCTCGCCGTGCAAGCCTCCGGCGCCCGCGCCGAGGCGCCCGCAAGGCTCACCATCGCCCAGCCCAGCGAGGGCTTCCTCTATCTCCCAATCTATGCGGCCCGTGGGCTCGGCTACGTCCAAGACGAGGGGCTGGACGTGGAGGTGACGATCTTCGGCAAGGGCGCGGCCGCTGCGCTCACGTCGGTGATCGGCGGCGAGAGCGACATCTATGTGGGCCTGCCGGCGGTGCCGCTGCAGGCCTGGGCGAAGGGGCAGAAGACCCAGCTGTTCGCGGCCCTGCTGAAGCAATGCGGCAGCGACATCGTGCTCTCCGCCGAGGCCGCCCGCAGGACACGCCTCAGCGAGCGCAGAACGCCAGCCGAGAAGGCGGAGGCGCTGCGCGGCCTCAAGATCGCGGTGGCGGGAGCGGGCTCCATCACCGATCTCGTCGTTCGCCATGTGGCGATCCACGGCGGGCTCGATCCGGACCGCGACCTCACCATCATCCCCATCGGCGGCGGCGGCAACATGATCGCGGCCTTCGGCCAGGGGCGGGTCGATGGCTATTGCCTCTCAGCGCCGACCTCGACCATTGGCGTCGTCAAGTTCGGCGGCACGCTGCTGCTCGACTTCGCAAAAGGGGAATATCCACCGCTCCGGGATTTCCTCTTTACCGCTCTGTCGGCGCGGCCGGAATGGCTCGCGGCCAACCGTGGCGTAGCGGTGCGGCTGGTGCGGGCGCTCGGGCGCGCCATCGAGACCATGCGCACGCGTCCCGAGGCCGCGCGCGCTGCGATCGGGCCCTTCTACCCGGGCGTCGAGCCGGCCGTGCTCGATGCCGCCTGGACGCAGGCCATGGGGTCGCTTCCGACGTCGCTGGACATGGATGCAGGGGGCATCGTCAAGAATATCGACTTTCTCGCCGAAGTCCGCAGCGCGCGTCTCGACGTGCCGGTCGCCGAGGTCTTCACCAACGCCATCGTGAACCTCGCCGCCGCTCCCTCGACGCGCCATCAGGAGCCTGCCCGGGAGGCAGGACGCAAGGAGTAGACAATGTCAGAAGACAAGCGAGTGGCCATCATCGGGTGCGGCGCCATGGGGTGCGACGTGGCCGCGATCTTTCTGGCAAACGGATGGAGCGTCGAAGCGACGACGCGCGAGGAATCCAACTGGGAACGGCGGCGCGAGCGGGTGCAGGCTTCGCTGGCGCAGATCGGAGCGCCCTTCGCGCCCGCGCGGTTCCGCCTGCATCGCACGGCGCAGGACATCGACTGGTCGCGCGTGACGTTCGGACTCGAATCCGTGCCGGAGGTGTTCGAGCTGAAGCGCCAGGTCTTCGCCGAGCTGGACGCACTGGTACCGCCGCACGTGCCGCTCGCCACCAACACCTCCGGCTTCCGCATCAGCCTCATCGCCGGCGACTGTCAGACCGCACACCGTATGGCCGGCCTGCACTTCTTCCTGCCGGCTCATCTCGTGCCGGCGGTGGAGGTGGTGCGCGGCGAGAAGACCGCGGCCGACGTGGCAGAGCAACTCTACGCCATCATGGCGGGCGTCGGCCGCAAGCCGATCCGGGTGGCCCGCGACGTGCCCGGCTTCCTCGCCAACCGCATCCAGCACGCGCTCATGCGCGAGGCTTTCGCGGTGATCGACGAGGGGCTGGGCTCGGCCGAGGACGTGGACACTGCCGTGCGCTACGGCTTCGGTTTCCGCTATGTGGCGGCGGGGCCGATGCTGCAGAAGGAATTCGCCGGCCTCGATACCCAACTCGCCGCCGCCCGCACCATCTATCCGAGCCTTAACAACGGCACCACGCCGAGCCGAACCCTTGAGCAACTGGTCGCGGAGGGGCGGTGCGGCATCAAGTCGGGCCGTGGCTTCTGGGATTGGACGCCGGACAGCGCCCGCGCCGCCGTTCAGGCCTATGAGACGACGCTGATGGCGGCCGCGGATTTGCTCGATGCCGAGGTGCCTGCCGCGGGAGCGACCGCCTCGGCAGACGGGAGCGCCGGCCATGACCGCTGATCCCATCGGCATCGCCGCGGTTCGCGCGGCGGCGGCGCGCATCGGCGCCGACATCGTCCGCACGCCGGTCCTGACCAGTCCGAGGCTCGACGCGCTGGCGCGCGGGCGGGTGTTCATCAAGGCGGAGAATCTGCAGCGGACGGGCTCGTTCAAGTTCCGCGGTGCGGCCAACCGCATCCGCGCGCTCGATGCCGGCCAGCGCAGCCGGGGCGTCGTGGCCTTCTCGTCGGGCAACCATGCCCTGGCCATCGCCGAGGCTTCCCGCCTCGCCGGCGTCCCGGCCACGGTCATCATGCCGGCGGATGCGCCAGGCATCAAAATCGATGGCGCGCGCCAGCGCGGTGCGCGCGTGATCCTCTATGACCGCGAGCGGGAGGACCGGGAGCAGATCGGTCGCGCCCTGGTGACCGAGGAGGGACTGACCCTTGTCTCGCCGTTCGACGATCCGTTCGTCATCGCCGGTCAGGGCACCGGCGCGCTGGAGGCCGTGGCCCAGGTCGCCGAGGCGGCGGGTGCCGCCGTCGACCAGGCGCTGGTGTGCTGCAGCGGCGGCGGGCTCGCAGCGGGCTGGGCGATCGCCCTTGCAGAGGCGGCCCCGGCCGCGCGGGTGGTCACGGTGGAGCCGGCGGGTTTCGACGACATGGCGCGTTCGCTCGCGAGCGGCGCGTGGGAGCGCAATCCGCGCCTCGCCGGCTCGATCTGCGATGCGCTCCTCGTCCCGACGCCGGGACGCCTGACGCTGCCGATCCTCGCCGCCCACGGCGCGCGCGGCGTCGCGGTTTCCGATGACGCGGTGCTGGAAGCGGTCCGCTTCGCCGCTCAGGAGCTGAAGCTGGTGCTGGAGCCGGGGGGCGCGGCGGCGCTCGCCGCGGTGCTTACCGGGTCGGTTGAGACGGCGGGCCGTAACACGCTGCTCATCGCCTCAGGCGGAAACGTCGATCCGGCGATCTTTCAGGCAGCCTTTCGGCAGTCCGCTGCGGCCTGAAATCCAGGAGGTTCCCCTTGAGTGCGTGCATGGACAAGGTTCCGTTCCATTGGCAGGCGGCGCTCGACGCCGCCGGCATCGTCCTTCCCGCAGCGGCACCGCCGGCTGCCGCTTATACACCCGTGGTGGTCCACCAAGGGCTCGCCTTCGTCAGCGGGCAGTTGCCACGCGACGAGACCGGGGTGCGTACGGTCGGGCTGGTCGGGGTGGAGACCACGCTGGCTGCGGCGCAGGAGGGCGCGCGGCTCGCCCTGGTCCGTGGCCTCGCCGCGCTGCGCGACGGCCTCGGCGGCCTCGACCGGCTCGACCGCATCCTCAAGATGACGGTGTTCGTCCAGAGCGGACCGGACTTCGTCGACCAAAGCGCGGTCGCGGATGGCGCCTCGACGCTGCTGTTCGAACTGCTGGGGCTGGAGCGGGGCCGGCATGCGCGCTCGGCCGTTGGCGTCGCCAAGCTGCCGCGCAATGCGGCCGTCGAGATCGAGCTGATCGCCTCGGTGAGGCCCGTCGCCGGCCCGTGAGGCCGCCGACGGGTGCTCGCATACCAAAGCGCGACGATGCCGACGTATCAGCGCAGGATGCGTTGGTCGCGATAGGATTTCCCGCCGCGCGAGCGCACCACCGAGCCGCCGCGCGGCTCAAGGACGGGCAGGCCGGCGAGCGCGTTCACCACATGGTGCATAGTCGGAAGATCCGCCCATGCGGCGAGATGGAACCGCACCTGGCCTGTTCCCGCCTGACGATGCTCGACGGTCCGGTGCGGATCGTCGCCGGGGGTCAGCGTCACCTGGCACAGCTCGCCCTCCCCCCAAGCGCCGGTGCGCGGAACGTATTTCAGCATCAGAATGTCGTCAGGCGGCGCAGGCGCAGCGAGAGGAACCTCGCGCAGCCCGGACACCTCGAGATCGAGGAAGCGGAACCCCATCCAGCCGGCCGAGCAAATATGAGTGCCGTCCCATGCGCGAGAGGGCGGGATGTCGGCGTAGAGCTTGGGGTGCCCGATCTCGTCCCGCCCGGTGATGATCGGATCGGCGAGGTTCTCCCAGATGACGGCGAGGAACCGGCCCGAGGCCTTGTCCTCCCGTCCGGAGAAAGAGGCTGGCCAACTGACCTGCACCATCGTGTAGCCGCGCCCTGCCAGCCAGTCGATCCCGGTGAGATAGTGGAACTCCACCGTGACGACCGGCTCGCCCCGGAGGGCGAATCCTTCCGGGAGATGCGCATCGAGCCGCGCGGCCTCGGTGAGGAAGCGCGCGGCGACAGAATGCCGGCGGGGGCCCGACCTGGGATCAGCCGCGATGCCGTCTGGCATCTGCCGGGGGCCGAATGCCGGCCCGAAATGGGTCGGCATCCGGTAGATGCGCCCGGCCTCGAAGCGGTAGGCCATCGGGCTCAGGCCTGCGGCAGGCTGTCGAGCAGGGGGCGCGCGAGATGGAGGATCTCGTAGGCCGTGCCCTCCTCCTCTCCGCCCGGCGCGTTCGCCGACACGACGATACGGGTGAAGCGCCAGGTCTGCGCATCAATGCCCACCGCCGCGACCACCGTGCCCGCCCGCAGGGCTGCCTGCCGGGTGGTCTCCACCTCGGCGGCGAAGGCGGCTTCGAGATCGGCATCAAGCGGAATATCGAGCTCATGCTTGAACACGAAGCGGGCCTCGGTTGCCTCGCCCCTGCGGGCATCCAGAACGAACCGGGTGGCGATGTCCGCCCGGCCGAAGCTGTCGGTCACGACCCGGTAGCGCCCGGTGAGGAGAAAGTCGCGGAAGGCCTCGTCCTGTCGCCACAGGTAGAGCGAGGAATAATTGTTGGCGATGGCCCCGTAGCGGCCGCGCTCGCGCAGCAGGAAACCCTTGAAATAGAGTTCCGGTACGTCCGCCCAGAGGACGCCCCGCTCTGCGGCGCGCGCGCGGATCAGCCCGACGTCATAGGCGGCGGGCAGGCGATGAGCGTAATGCGCGAGGATCATTCTCGAAGTCCCTTGTCCCTTGCATGGACCGGAGCCCGCATCGACCGATGGCCCTTGGGCGTTCCCTTGGGCGTTCCCTTGGGCGTTCCCTTGGGCGTTCGTGCGGGCGCCCGGCGTTTGACCGGAGGACCATAGGCGCCAGTTGATCATATAGAAATGGCATGATACCTAATTTCAGCCATTCCATTCTCGAATGAATGATCATGAAGGTACTCGACATCGAAGCCGTGCAGGCATTTGTCCTGACGGCGGACCTCAAGAGCTTCACGCGGGCGGCCGAGGCGCTCGATACGGCGCAGTCGGCGGTGAGCCTGAAGGTGAAGCGGCTGGAGGACGTCCTCGGACGGCGCCTGCTGGAGCGGACGCCGCGGCTCGTCCGCCTGTCGTCCGATGGCGCCGCCTTCCTCGACCATGCGCGGACATTGATCGGAGCCCACCAGATGGCGCTCGGATGCTTCGGGGCGGAGAAGCGCCGCCTCGTCGTCGGCATCAGCCATCACATCGTCGGCAACGAGCTGCCGGTGCTGCTGAAGCGCATGGGCGGTGTCGATTCCTCGCTGGTGCTGGAAGTGCGGGTCGCCTCATCGCGGGAGAGCCTGGAGCATTTCGAGCGCGGCGATCTCGACGCGGCCATCGTGCTGCGTCACGACAACCACCGCCGCGGCGGCGAGGTGATCCTCAATGAAGGGTTTGGCTGGATGGCGGTGCCGGACTTCGACCATTACCCCGGCGAGCCGCTGCGTCTTGCGACGCAGGCCGAGCCGTGCAGCGTCCGCAGCATGGCAACGGCGGCACTCGATGCCGCGGGCATAGCCTGGACGGAAGTTTTTGTCGGCGGCGGTATCGGTACGATCGGCGCGGCGGTTTCCGCCGGCCTTGCGGTCGCGGCGCTCGGTCGGCGCGTCGCGCCGGCGGCGACGGTTGATGTGGGAGCAAAGCTCGGTCTGCCGAACCTGCCCTCGCGGGAGGTGATGCTCTATTCCAACCTCACCGACCGAACCGCGCGGACGGCGCTACGCGCACTCAGTGCCGCGATCCGCTCGACGGCGGGTGGAGGCACCGTTTGATCGGCGGCTTCGCCGCTGCCCGGATCGAGACAGGCTATCCGCATGCATGCGGGCTGGAACGGACCAGGACCTATCTATGGGTCGAAATGAAGCGTCTGGCGCGATCGGTCTGCGGCTGGGTGAAGAAGGCTTCCGGGTGGCCCTCTTCAACGATCCGGCCGCGGTCCATATAGACGATCCTGTCGGCGCACTGCCGGGCAAATCCCATTTCGTGCGTGACGATGATCGAGGTTAGTCCCTCCGACGTCAGGTCCTGGATGATCGCCAGCACCTCGCCCACCGTCTCGGGATCGAGGGCCGATGTCGGCTCGTCGAACAGCATGACCTCCGGCGCCATCATCATGGCGCGGACGATCGCAACGCGTTGCTGCTGGCCCCCCGAGAGCTGCGCCGGATAGGACTTGGCCTTGTCCGCAAGCCCGACGCGCGCCAGCAAGGCCAGCGCCCGCGCTTCCGCCGCGTCCGGCGTCATCAGCCGCTCGCGCACCGGAGCGAAGGTGAGATTGCGCAGCGCGTTCATATGGGGAAACAGCGCGTAGTTCTGGAACACCATGCCGATGCGCCGCCGCACCAGCCGCCATTGCCGTTCGGTGTTTCCGCCGATGTCCTGTCCATCGAAGACGATGTTCCCGCTCTGGATGGGTTCCAGCCCGTTCAGGCAGCGGATGAAGGTGCTCTTCCCCGAGCCGGAGGACCCCATGATCACGACGCGCTCGCCTTTCCCGATGACGAAGTCGATGTCGTTCAACACCTGCACATTGCCGTAGAATTTCACGAGATCGACCGTGCGGATGACGTGGACTGCCCGCTCCTGTCCCATGACGTGCCCTTTCCTCAGAAGCGCTGCTCGGCGCGTGACTGGCCGAAGCGCTTTTCCAGCCAGGAGATTGCGGCCGACATCAGCAGGCCGGCGATGTAATAGACGAACAGGATGAAGCCGTAGACCGTCAGCCCCGGCGCGCCACCCTCATAGTAAGCCGCGCGATCGATCACGATTTGCGCGCTCTTCAGAAGCTCGACCACCCCGACCAGCGCGGCGAGCGATGTCGAATGCATGAGGATGTTGCACAGCCCCGCATAGGCGGGGATGATGGGCAAAAGGGCCTGCGGCAGGATGATCGCGGTGAAGATCGCATAGGGGCTGAGCCCGAGCGAGCGCGCGCTCTCGAACTGATGATGGGGCACGGCGGTGATTCCGCCGCGCACGATCTCGGCCCCGTTCGCGCCTCCCCACAACGAAAGCGCCAGGATCGTCGCAGCCAGCGGACCGAGTTGCAACCCGAACACAGGTGCGCCGAAGAAGATGAAGAACACGCTCACGACCTGCGGCACGTCGCGAAAGAACTCGATCACGAGGCGAATCGGCACCCGGATCGCGGCCGGGCGTAACGTCGCAAGCGTTCCGCAGATAATCGCGATAAGCGTCGTGAACAGAACGCTGGCACCGAAGATGAAAAGCGCCATGAGGCCAGCATGAAAGAAGAATTGCCCGTTCTGGGTGATCAGCGACAGGTTCATCGCCGGTACCCCCGCCCGAGATAGCGCTCCAGGCTCGTCATCATCGCCGAGAAACCGAGGACGATCGCGAGGTAACCGATCAGAAGAGCGACGAAATTCTCTATGGCGCGATAGGTCTCGGCGATATTGTCCATGGCGACGAAGGTCAGTTCGGGCACGCCGATGGCACTGAGAAGGGCGGAGTTCTTGATGGTTGAGACCATCGTGTTCATCATCGCCGGCACCACGGCCCGCGTGGCGACCGGCACCACGATGAAGACGAAAGCGTCGATGGGCCGAAGGCCGAGCGCGCGCATGGCTTCCGTCAGCGCGCGCGGCACGTTGTCGATGCCGCCACGCAGGTTGGCGGTCTGGTAGGCGCTTGCCCACAGCGTCAGCACAATGATTCCAGAGGTCGTGGGATCAGTACGGACGCCGATTTCCGGCATGCCGAAATAAAAGAAGAAGATCTGTACCAGAAGCGGCGTGTTGCGAATGACAGACACATAGAACAGGATCATCTCCCGCACGACACGGATGCGGAAATGGACTGCAGCGGCGAAGACATAAGCCAGGATGACCGCAAGTGCATTGCAGATGACCGCCAGGAACAGGGTCATCTCCAGTCCCTTCAGGAACAGGAAGGCGATAGACCAGAAATAGCTCCAGTCGAATGGCGAACTCATGATTACGAACCTGTCCGAGTGAATGGCCGCAAGCCGACGCGTCGGCCTGCGGCGCGCGGTGGACGGCGGGCACGCCGTCCACGGGGATGGCCCGGATCAGGGCAGCGGCAGCACGCTGTTCTGGTCTGATGAGCCATCGGGCGGCAGGGTCGTGTAACTCTGGATGCGCTCCTCAAGCTCGACTGCGCCCGCATAGCGCTCGACAGCAGCGCGATAGGTGCCGTCCTTCTTGCTCTCACTCACCATGGCGCTGATGAACTCGCGCAGTGCCGTGTCTCCCCGCCGGACCGCGGGCGCTGACCAGCCGATCTGGAAAGCCACATCGGTGACCTTCAGGCGGGGATCTTTGCTGGCAGCGACCACAAGGAGATGGCCGTCCTGGGTGACGCCGTCCCCGCGCCCCTGCCGCAGTGACTGGATCGCGTCTGTGATGTTGTCGTATTTGATCAGCTTGATCTCGGGGTAGTTCTTTTCGAGGAAGCCGATCTGCCACGCGCCCTTGTTGGTGAGCAGGGTCTTGCCCTTCAGCTGGTCGAGGCTCTGGATCTCCTCGCCGGCCCTGACGAGGATGCCGGAGCCCCCCCAATTGGTGGAGGTGGCGAAATCCACCGTCTGCTTGCGCTCCTCGGTGACGCCCATGGTCGCGAACAGCACGTCCACCTTCCCGGAGGCGAGCATCTGCACGCGCGTCGCCGCGGTTACGCAGGTAAATACCGCCTTGTTCGGATCGCCGAAGGCGCGGTTGGCGATATGGCGTCCGATGTCGACATCAATGCCGGCCGGATTGCCCTTTTCGTCGAGGAAGCCCGAGGGCGGGCTGTCGCATTTGACGCCGATGCGCAGTTCTCCCTTCTCCTTCAGGCTGGCCGGCACGGCGATCTGCTGACCCCAGGCTGCGCCCGTCATCGTTCCGGCTGCGCAGATCACCAGGCAGAATAAACTGGTCTTTGTCATGGCTGTCCCCTCTTTATTGAGCCGTCTGTCGGTCGCGTCGTCGCTGTCTTCGTGGTGGCTTCAGGCGCGTATGGCCTCCACAGCGGTCGCCAGCGCGGCGTCAGCCGCGGCGAGGCGTTGGCGTGCACTGTCGAGCCAGGCGTGATCGGTGCGGAGCTCCAACCGTGCGTCGTCGATGGCGGTCTGGACGGATTCGGGAGCCGGCATGCCCTTACCCTTGCGCCGGGCAACGTTCTGAACCGGATCGAGCGCATCGGCGATATCGTCGGCGCTGACTGCGATCGGCTGACCGGTCTGGGCGATGGCTGCCTGCTGAACCAGGTCGAGCCCGATCCGGTTGGCCTTGATGCCCTGGTCAATGGCGGCCATCACGACCCGCGCCACGATCTCATGCGCCTCGCGGTAGTCGATGCCCACGCGGCGAACCAACATGTCCGTCAGGTCGGTCATGGTGGCGTAGTTCTCGGCCGCGTAGCGGAGCATCTGCTCCTTGTTCGGGTGCAGCGTGCGCACGACACCGGTCATGGCGTGGGTGGCGGCAATCATGGCGTCGATGGAGCGGGGCTCCAGTTCGACACGCGCGGCGCTGTATTGATATTCGATGCCGTTGAGCGAGGTGAGGATGCCCACCAGCGGCCCCATGGCCGCAAAGGCGGCCTTGCGGCTGCGCTCCAGCGAATCCGGATTCTTCTTCTGGGGCATGATGCTGCTGGTGCCCGCGAATGACGCATCAAGCTCCGCCATCTGGTACTCGTCGCTGCTCCACAGCTGGATTTCCGACGCCAGACGGCTCAGCCCGCTCAGGAAGATCGCGTTGTCGAAGGCGAACTCCGCCACATGGTCCCAGCCTGCGACGCCTTCGATGCTGTTGACCACAAGCCCGTCGAAGCCGAGCAGGTCCGCCGTGCGGTCGCGATCGAGCGGCCAGCCGGTTCCCGCGGTCGCCGCCGCGCCGAGCGGGCACTGGTTCACGCGCGGATAAAGTTCGCGAAACCGGTCGAGATTCTTGCCGAGATTCTCGCTGATCGCCATCAGATAGTGGCCGAGCGTGATCGGCTGCGCCTCCTTCCGCTGGGTATAGACCACCATCACCGTGTCGAGATGGCCGGCAGCCTTGTCGACCACAGCGTGACGCAGGCCGATGACCGCCTCGATGGTCCGCAACAGCTGGTCGCGCAGGAACATGCGCTTGCCGGCATTGGCGAGGTCGTTGCGGCTTCGGCCGATATGCATCTTGCCGGCGACCGGGCCGATCTCGCCCTTGAGGGCGGCTTCATAGGGCAGGTAGGTTCGCAGAGAAGCATCGATGCTGGCGCGCTCGTCTGCGGCGGCCAGCCCGTGCAGGATGCGGCTTGCCTCGTCACGGGTCAGGATCGCCTGCTCGGCGAGCATGACCACATGGGCGCGGTGGATCTTGCTGTCATAGGGAAAGACAGCGCTGGTCAGCGTCAGCGCAGCCGCGTCGAAATCATACAATTCCTGGAATTCCGGCGCCTTGGCACCGCTCGCGCGGCCAATCCGGGTCGCATCAGCGACATGAGCACTCATCGGGTTCTTCCCCTGTTGCGGACGGGTTCAAACAGTCGGGTCGGCACGTCGCTCCAGATGGATCGCGTAGGGGCTAAAGCCCATGCGCGCCCAAAACGCCTGGCCGTTCGGATTGCTGTGGAGCACTTCCAGGAGAATGCGTGCGTCCGGCGGGAAACGCTCGCGCGTCAGGAGGGCGAAGGCGCGGCGCCCCAGCCCCCCGCCCCGCGCCTCGCGCGCGATGAAGAACTGGCGCAGATAGATGCGTTGGCCGGACGGCTCGGCGATGTCGTCCTCCCAGCGCCAGGTGGCATAGCCCGCGACGCGTCCATCCTGCTCGATCATCTCGACATGCCAGTCGGGACTGGCGAGAAAGCCGCGCGCCCGGTCCTCGAGCTGATCGAGGGTCATGGGGTTGCGATGGCCCTCGTCCTCGATCAGCGCGCGATTCATGCGGGCGATCGCGGGCAGGTCGGCGGGCGTGGCGGCACGCAGCACGGGGATCGGAGGGGCCGGCATCACGCTGCCGTCTCCCTGATCGAGATCCAGGTGGTCTTGAGATCGAGATATTTCTCGAAGGCGTGCAGCGAGAGGTCACGCCCGTTGCCGGATTGCTTCACCCCGCCGAACGGCGTCCGCAGGTCCACGTGGTCCACCGCGTTCACGCTCACGCTGCCCACGTGGAGCGCACGGGACATGCGCACCGCCCGGTCGAGGTCGCGCGTCCAGATCGAGGCGCCGAGGCCGTAGATGGAGGCGTTCGCCAGCCCAACCACATCAGCCTCATTGCGGAATGAGATCACGGACAGGACGGGGCCGAATATCTCCTCGGTGGCGATCACCGCGCGCGGATCGACATGCGTGAAAATGGTCGGCGCGATGAAGCTGCCGCCGGTCTCCGCCAGCACCCGGCTGCCCCCGCACAACAGGTCGGCCTCGGCCTTGCCCGTTTCGATATAGGAGAGCACACGCCCCGTCTGCTCCTCGCTGACCATGGCGCCCATGCCGGAGGCGAGGTCGAGCGGATTGCCCGGCGCGTAGGCCTGCGCCGCGTCAAGCAGCAGCGCGGTGAAATCGGCCTGGATGTCCTCATGGACGAACAGGCGCGAGGTGGCCGAGCAGACCTCGCCCTGATTGAAGAAGATGCCGGCCGCGGCAGCCTCAGCCGCAGCCTTGAGGTCACCGGCATCGGGACAGACGATGAAGGCGCTCTTGCCGCCGCATTCCAGCCAGACCCGCTTCATGTTGGAGCGGCCGGCATAACCGAGAAACAGTTTGCCGACCTCGGTCGACCCCGTGAATCCTACGCAATCGACGTCCGGATGCAAGCCGATCGGTCCGCCCGCGTCAGGGCCGAAGCCTGGCAGGACATTGAAAACGCCGGGTGGGATGCCGGCTTCGGCGGCAAGTCCCGCGAGATGCAGGGCGGTGAGTGGTGATTGCTCCGCCGGTTTCAGGAGGACACTGTTGCCCGCCGCCAGCGCCGGCGCGCATTTCCAGGCCGCCATCTTGAGCGGGAAGTTCCACGGCACGACGGCGCCGACAACGCCGACCGGCTCGCGCGTGATCATTGCCAATGCGCCCGGTCCCACCGGTACGGCCTCGTCCAGAAGCTTGTCGCAAGCCTCGCCGAAGAAGCGGAACACGTCGGCGGAGCCGGGAATGTCGAGCGTGGCAGAATCGCGGATCAGCTTGCCGGTGTCCAGGGTTTCGAGGATCGCCAGCGTGTCGCGGTGCTCCTCGATGAGATCGGCGAGCCGGATCAGCGCCCGCCGGCGAACCGCCGGATCGCAGCGGGACCAGTCTCCGGCATCGAAGCTGCGGCGGGCGGCGGCCACGGCACGGTCCACGTCCGCAGCGCTGCAGGAGGCGACGCGGCCGAGCACCGCACCGGTGGCCGGATTGATGCAGTCGAACGTCGCCCCGTCGGAAGCCTCCGTGTAACTGCCGTCGATGAAGGCGCGGGTCTCGATCCGCACCGCGCGGGCGGCATCCGCCCAATCGGGGTGATGCCGGGGTGAGGGCTGGCAAGTCATGGTCTCTCCGTACGATCTGTCGTTCATAGGCCGGCCTGCCTGCGATCGAGCCAATCCATGAAGCCGAAGGCGCCCGCCGCAACCGGCACATACCAGGGCCGTCCGGCCAAGTTGGGGAGCCAGCCGAACGGCAGGCGTTCGAACACCGTTGGGGTGGTGCGCGTGCCGAGCATCCGTTCCACGGCCAGATGACCGAGCCAGGGCATGATACCCACGCCGCTTCCGTTGCAGCCGACCGCGAACCAGCATCCGCCACGCTGGCCGATGTGCTGGAGATGACTGCGCGTCATGGCGACCGCCCCGGTCCAGGCGTGGCTGATCCTGACCTCGGCAAGGCTCGGGAATACGCGTGTGAGAAACCGATGCAAGAGAGGGGCCGCCCGCTCGGGACTGCCGGGGACGAGGCCCGGACGCGCCCCGAACAGGATGCGCTCCCCGTCCGGCGAAGGGCGGAAGTACCAGAGATTGCGCTTGCTGTCGGAATACATCCGGCGCGCCGGCATCAGCGCGTCCACCGCTTCGCGCCCGATCGCCTCCGTCGCGATCATGTAGGAGCCGACGGGTGCCAGGCGCCGCCGTACGGAAGCCATCGCATCGTCGGTATAGGCATTGGTGGCGAACAGCACATGGCGGGCCCGGACATCGCCTGCGCTCGTACGCACCAAAAACCTGTCGCCGTCCCGGCGGGCGGCGCGAACCTTCGTGTGCGATCGCAGGATGGCACCGCGCTGCTGAAGATCCTGGGCGAGCGCCACGGCAAATTTCGAGGGATGCAGACCGCCGAACGCCTCGACCAGGAGACCGCCATGATAGTGGCGCGTGTCGATCTCCTGACGGACGTCGTCGGGGCCGAGCACGCGGGCGCTCACGCCGGCCAACTCCGACATGATGCGGGCATGACCGGCGAAGCGGGCGAGGTCCTTCGGCACCGCCGCAAGGAACAGACGGCCCGACCGCTGCAGCACCTCGCCCAGCGAGCCTGAACCCGCAAGGCGCTGCACGTAGTCAAAGGCTTCGGCATGAGCCGCCGTGAGCGCGCCGAGCAGCTCCGCACCCAGCTGGTCCGCCGTACCATTGATGAGGAATTTCTGACCGCCCGAAAGCATGGCTCCGCTGCGGGAACTCGCGCCGCCGGAGATTGGCCCGGCGTCGAGCACCACCGGTGTCACACCGAGCTCCAGCGCCCGACGCGCCGCCCCCAGTCCACAAAATCCGGCGCCGACAATCACAAGATCGGCTTCCTCCGGCAGATCCGGCGTGCAGATCAGCGGTGCGGCCGCATCCCACCAATAGGGAGACGCTTTGAAATCACCGGCAAAAATGTCGCCGCTCGTGTCAACCACCAGGCACGCTCCGCTCTGAGAATGCCGCTAGCAAACAGCTCAAAGATAATATTGTCAACAATAAATTTTCTTGAAAAACGACCCTCGGCCTCTATGGTCACAGCGGCCCCAAGGAGGCATGATGGACAGCATTACCGATGCGGAGAGCGCTTCGCCCGTGAAACGCCGGACACTGGTCGAGACCGTGGCCGAGGAAATTTCCCACATCATCCTCAATGGCGAGCTGCGTCCCGGCGACAAGCTCCGTGAGGCAGAGATCGCGGAGCGCCTCGGCGTCAGCCGAGGACCGGTGCGCGAGGCTTCACGTCGGCTCCAGGAGGCCGGACTGCTGACGGGACACCCGTTCCGCGGCTCTTTCGTGCGCAAGCTGAGCCAGCGGGAAGTTGCCGACATCTACACGTTGCGGGCAGTGCTCGAATGCACGGCGGCCGAGGAGGCGGTTCGGGTGATCGAGGCCGGTGACCTTGCCGCCATCGAATCTGCGCTCCGTGAAACCGAAACCGCCGCCTTGGCCAATGCGCCGGGGCGGATGATCGAAGCGGACGTCGCCTTTCACGCCGCCTTGTGCCGGTCCGGACACAACGAGCGCATCACGGAGACGTTCACGCGGCTCGCGACCGAGTTGCGCCTGGTCCATCTCATGATCCACCCTGATCCGGAGCAACTCCGCGCCGCCGCGCGCGGCCATGCCGCCATCGTCGATGCGGTTCGCGCGCGCAGCACCGAACGGCTGCTGGCCGCCCTGAAGGCCCATATCCTGGACGAGCGTGACATCGTCCTGCAGTATCTCGGGCCTCACGGCGACAGCCTGCCCAAGACGGCGGCGCTCGATGCAAAAAGTGAGGCGAGCCCCTCGAAGTTCACAGGCAAGGTGACCGTTCGGCCCCATGTGCGCGCCGACTTTCCTCTCCTGGCGCGGATGAACCGGGAACTGGCTGACGACGAAGGCCACCGCAACCCGATGACGATCGCGCAGATGGAGGAGCGCTTCAGCCGTTTCGTGGATAAGGAGGGCTGGAGCGTCGATCTCTTTCTCATTGGCAGCGAGGTGGTCGGCTATGCGACCCACCGGCGCGAGCCTGAACCCTCAGATCCCGAGGGGGAGCGGGTGTTTCTGCGCCAGTTCTACATTGTGCGGCACTACCGGCGCGACGGGCTGGGGCAGGCCGCGTTCGACGCGTTGATCGCCGCGCGCTTTCGTCCGGGAGACCGCATTATCCTTGAGGCGATCGAGAACAATCCCGGTGGCCGGGTTTTCTGGCTGCGCGTCGGCTTCACGCCTTACAGCGCGATCCTCGAGCATTTCGTCAAATAGCTGCAGGCAGCACGGACACAGATGAATTCCTCGGCGGGGCATCCCGCCGCCATTCCGGCGCCGCGCATGAGCGGGGCGCCGGAACGCCATCAAAAAGCGGGCGACCAGCAACGGGCTGCCGGTCGGCCAAAGAGCCGGGGTGCGAAGCGACCGGCAGCGTCTGGCAAGGCGGGGCCGAGCCTAGAGCAAGTCCGTCTGTTGCGGACTTGGCGCCGCTCGAAAATTGACGGGCAAATTCACCGCCCCCTTCAGTCGCAAGTCCTCAGACTGCCTCGAGCGCGATGGCAATGCCCTGGCCGACGCCGATGCACATGGTGGCGAGCGCCCGCCGGGCGCCACGCAGGTTCAGCTCCAGCGCCGCGGTGCCGGTGATGCGCGCGCCCGACATGCCGAGCGGATGGCCGAGCGCGATCGCGCCGCCGTTCGGATTGATATGGTCGGCGTCTTCCTTCAGGCCGAGTTCGCGCAAGACGGCGATGCCCTGGCTGGCGAAGGCCTCGTTGAGCTCGACGACATCGAAATCACTGGGCGAGAGGCCGAGGCGTGCGCAGAGCCGGTTGGTCGCCGGCACCGGGCCGATACCCATGATGCGCGGAGCGACACCCGCCGCCGCCCCTCCGAGCACACGGACCAGCGGCTTCAGGCCGTAACGCTTGACGGCGGCCTCCGAGGCGATGATCAGCGCCGCCGCACCGTCGTTCACGCCCGAGGCATTGCCGGCCGTGACGGTGCCGCCTTCCCTGCGGAAGGGGGTCGGCAGCTTGGCGAGCTTCTCCAGGGTCGTGTCGCCGCGCGGGTGCTCATCCTTGGCAACGACCACCGGCTCGCCCTTGCGCTGCGGAATGGAGACGGGGACGATTTCCCTGGCCAGCCGGCCGTTCTCCTGGGCGGCCACGGCGCGCTGCTGCGATCGCACCGCGAAGGCATCCTGATCGGCCCGGCTGATGTGAAAATCGGCCGCCACGTTCTCGCCGGTTTCCGGCATGGAATCGACGCCGTACTGCGCCTTCATGATCGGGTTGATGAAGCGCCAGCCGATCGTGGTGTCGTGGATCTCCGCGTGCCGCGAAAAGGCCGTCTCGGCCTTCGGCATCACGAAGGGGGCGCGCGACATCGATTCGACGCCGCCGGCAATCATGAGATCGGCTTCGCCGGCCTTGATGGCGCGCGCCGCATTGATCACCGCGTTCATGCCCGAACCGCAGAGGCGGTTCACGGTGCTTCCCGGCACAGCCAAGGGCAGTCCGGCAAGCAGCAGCGCCATGCGTGCGACGTTGCGGTTGTCCTCGCCGGCCTGGTTGGCGCAGCCGAGGATGACATCGTCGACCTCTTCCCAATCGACGCTGGGATTGCGCGCCACCAGCGCCTTCAGCGGGATGGCGGCGAGATCATCAGCGCGAACGCTGGAGAGCGAGCCGCCGAAGCGGCCGATGGGCGTGCGTACATAGTCGCAGATAAACGCGTCGGACATTGTCCATCCCCTGCTAGATCGTGGTCTCAGAAACTGCCCGGAACGGGCCTCATTCCATATTCATCGCTTTGCGGATGGCGTGTGCCGAGGCCATGAGCCGCGGCCCCACCCGGTCGATCAGATCGTCCCGCGAGAGCAGGGCCGCCGGTCCGCAGCAGTTGAGCGCGAAGGTCAGCGAGCCGCCGCTACCGAGGACGAGCGGCACGCCGACCGCATTGATCTCCGGCCGCCAGTCGCCGATCAGAAGCACGAAGCCGCGCGCGGTGTAACCGGCGAGCGTCTCCTCGATGCCCTGCCGGATCTCCGCCCAATTGTCGCGGTGGCTCATCGCTTCCATGAGTTGCACACGCTCCGCCAGATCAAGCCCGGCGAGGAAAGCGCGCCCCATCGCCGAACGCGCGAGGCTGATATGGGATCCGACCTCGATGCCCATATGCAGGGGGCTCGCGCCGCGGCAATGCTCGATATAGACCATCGACGTGCCGTCCCGCGCGCCAAGCGCGACGGACACACCGGTCTCGTCGGCGAGCGCCTGCATGTGAGGGCGCGCCACATCCCGCACGCCGAGGCTGCCCAGCGCGGTGAAGCCCAGCGCCAGCGCCCGGATCGAGAGCGTATATTTCGCCGTCACAGGTGCATAGGCGAGAAAGCCGAGGCTGCTCAAGGTGTAGGTCAGGCGGGACACGGTCGCCTTCGGCAGGCCCGTGCGCTGCGCGAGCTCCTGATTGCCGAGGGGCGGATCCCCGCGGCGGAAGGCGCGCAGCACATCAAGGCCGCGGGCGAGCGCGGTCACGAACTGCGCGTCGCGACTGCCCTCGCTGTCGGCTTCGGGCGCAGCCAGCGCGATTTCCCGCCGGCGCATCGTCAATCCCCCGCGTGGAGATCAAGCCCAAGCCGCGCCCGGCGCTTCAGCCAGGGGCTCGAGCGGTAGCGCGGATCGCCGTAGAAGTCGTGCATCGCCTCCAGAATCGCGAGTATGCGCGTGGGCCCGACAGCATTGCCGAGCTTGAGGGGCCCCTTGGGATAGCCGAGCCCGAGTTCCACCGCGCGGTCGATGTCCGCGGGCTGTGCCACCCGCTGCTGCGCCATATCGGCACCGATATTGACGATCGCCGCGGCGATACGCTGGGCGACGAAGCCGGGGCTGTCGTTGATGACCGTGACCGCGTGGCCGCCGGCGGCGAGAATAGCATGCGCCGCCGTGACAACCTCCTGCGCGGTCGCCGGATTGCGCATCAGCGTACGCCGCTTTTCGAGGCCGAACAGGCAATCGACGGCCACCGCGCGGGCGGGGTCGACGCCTTCCGCAAGCGCTGCCGTGGTGCAATCCTCGCCGAGCGGCGTCAGCATGATCACCGCGCCGGCGGCGGGGCGCTCGCCTGTCTCGATGGTAACACCGGCAGCGCCGATCGCTTCTTTCAGCAAGGCCGCGGCGGCCGGGTGCCGCTGGCTGATCCAGACGGTTGCGCCATCCGGCACCGCGGGCGCAGCCGGCTCGGCCGGCCGTTCGATCTTGCCCTCGGGATAGGCATAGAACCCGCGGCCGGTCTTGCGGCCGAGCAAGCCGCCGGTCTGGCGCTGCGCCGTCATGACCACCGGGCGGTAGCGCGGCTCCTCGTAATACTGGCGATAGATCGCCTCCATCGCCGGATGGGACACGTCGAGCCCCGTCAGGTCGAGCAATTCGAAGGGCCCCATGCGGAAACCGACGGTCTCGGTCATGATCCGGTCGATATCGGCGAAACCGGCGATGCCTTCCTGCACGATACGCAGCGCCTCTGTCGTGTAGCCGCGTCCGGCGTGGTTGACGATGAAGCCCGGCGTATCGCTGGCGCGCACGGCGAAATGGCCCATGCGCTGCCCGATGGCCAGCAGCGTCTCGACGACACCTTCGTCTGTGAGAACACCGCCGATGACCTCGACGATCTTCATCAGCGGCGCGGGATTGAAGAAGTGGAAACCCGCCACGCGGCCGGGCAGGCGCGCTGCCGCGGCAAAGGCCGTCACGGAGAGCGAGGAGGTGTTGGTGGCGATGATGCAATCGTCGCGGACCACCGCCTCCAGATCCCGGAGGAGCGCGGTCTTGATGTCGATGCGCTCGGCCACCGCCTCGATCACGAGATCGCAAGGCGCAAAGGCCGCATAACCGGCCTCAGGTCCGGCATCCGTCGGCCGGATGCGCGCGATGGCGGCCTCCGCCTCGGCGGGCGTGAGCTGGCCCTTCTCCACCTTGCGGCGGATCAGCCCCGCGCAGACATCGCGCGCCTCCTCGCCCGCGCCCTTGCGCGCATCGGCGAGCAATACGGTGATGCCGGCCTCGGCGGCCACCTGGGCGATGCCGCGGCCCATGACGCCGGCGCCGACGATACCGATCGTGAGGCTTGGAGATTGTGGGTCGATGGCCATCTCATTCACCCTTGAAATCGGCGGGACGCTTTTCGAGGAAGGCCATCATGCCCTCCTTCTGGTCCTTGGTGTCGAACAGCTGCACGAAGGCGCGGCGTTCCAGGGCGAGTCCATCGGCGAGCGGCAGGTCCGCGCCCTCAAGAACCGCGCGCTTGATTTCCCGTGCCGCGATCGGCGGAAGGCCGGCGATCGCGGTGGCCAGCGCAAGCGCCCGAGGCAGCACCTCCGCGTCCGGCACGACCTCCGAGACCAGCCCCAGACCGTCCGCCTCGCGCGCCGAAATGAAGTCACCGGTCAGCAGCAGCTTCATCGCCTTGAACTTGCCGACCGCGCGCGGAAGGCGCTGCGTGCCGCCGGCACCCGGCATGATGCCGACCTTGATCTCCGGCTGGCCGAATTTGGCCCCCTCGCCCGCGACGATGATATCGGCATGCATGGCAAGCTCGCAGCCGCCGCCGAGGGCGAACCCGCAGACCGCGGCGATGACCGGCTTCCTGAAGGCGCGGATGGCCGCATAGGCCGCGGCCGCCGGGCTCGCCGCCATGTCCGCCGCGCTCATCACGGACATCGCCTTGATGTCGGCGCCTGCCGCAAAGACCTTCTCGCCGCCGGTGACGATGACACAGCGAATGTCCGGATCGGCATCGAGCGCAGCCAGATGGTCGACCAAAAGGGCGCGCACGGTGTCGTCGATGGCATTGCGGACTTCCGGGCGGTTGAGCCGCAGCAAGCCGATGGATGCAGTGGGCCGTTCGAGAAGGACAGCAGACATGGCAAATTCCATTATACGGAATAAATTTCTGTTTCTTATTCTAGCGTTACAACGGCATCACGCTGAGATCAAGAATCCAGAAATTAATTCCATTTTACGGAATATCCCTTTGTTAAGGCGACTCAGCCCCGCACGGTGATAGATTTGCGTCGAATCGGAGGCAAGCCGTCAATCTCGCGCGATTTTCTCTGCGCGCGGCGTGAAAACCACAGCGTCAGTATACCGCTGAAGAAGCGGAAAGCGCATAAGAATTAACCGCTTAACCATCGGTTAAGGCCCGCTATTGTGCATCGGCTTGACTTCCACGGGCGTCGAGTTACTTTCCGCTCGCCATGCTTAGGGTCAGGACCCATTAATATGATGGAAATGGCGCCTGAAACGGCAAAGAGATGCCAGGAGAGACGCGAAGGTCGATGGGGTTCTATCGGCCGAGCGGCTCGACGCCGCAGGTCGCAGCCGTTTCGGCGTCCTTCGGATGTGGCCCATTTGACCGGCAACTGCGTCGCGGAGGTCTCGAAAGCCGAATGGCTTCCTTCGCCTCCGCTTCTTGTATCCGGCCAAATGGCCTCACACCATTTCAACCAGATTAATGGGTCCTGACCCTAGTTATCGTGTTGTCGATTTCTCGGAGGTTTGCCCGCCATCGCTGGCGAGTGGGACAGGTGCGTAACGCGTCGTTTTTGACTGGATCAAGTCATCCAGCTTCTTGGAAACCGGTCGCGCCCAGAGCAAATTCGGCTTGGATCGGTTCAGCCGATGCTATCCAAGCCGGTGAATTTGCTCGTTTGTTTTGGAGTGGAGCAAGTCCGCAAAAGACGGACTTGCTCTAAGGGTTTGCAGCTTGTCATTGACAGAAAGTTCCTCATCCTCGGACGTGAGCCGCGGACAGAAGATCTTTGTCCAGCCCTGCCGCAGGCTTCTCTTTTCGTCTGAGCGACTTTTGGTCTGAGCGACTTGCGCAGTGGGCGGCTCGCTGATGACCGCTTCGGACAGTGACTATTCGGATCCCCATCGCGATGAAAGACGCGGCTCGCCGCCGCGCCGCGCTGTTGCTTGACGTCTTTGGAGCACGGCCTGTTCGAAAGGCGAACCATTCACCCTTCACAACCGGCAGCAGCACCGCGACAGGCGCGGCACTGCCGTAAGAACCTCCAGCATCCATGGAGGAACGGGATGCAGATCATGGATCTCCTCAATACCGACGACATCGCGCTTGATGTGGACGTGCGCGGCAAATCGGCGGTTCTCGATGCGCTTGCTGCCACCCTCAGCCGGCGCACAGGCCTTGCCAAGGACAGGCTCCTGACCGCGTTGAACGCGCGCGAGCGCCTCGGCTCCACGGCCATCAACCACGGCGTTGCCATTCCCCATGCCCATCTCGATGATCTGACGAAGCACGCCGCGGCCTTTGCCAGGCTGGCGCAGCCTGTCGATTTCGGCGCCCAGGACGGCGGGCTCGTCGACGTCGTTTTCGCATTCATATGGCCGACGCATTGCAAGGATGGCTTCCTCCAGCACCTTGCCCCGATGTGCCGCCTGCTGCGCCAACCCGCGTTGCTGGCCAAGCTACGTCAGGCCACGCATGCCGATGAAATCGGCCAGTGTCTCGACGCGGCCCATGAGCAGGCCCCTCCACCGCGCCAGGGCACCCGCAGCTTCGGCCAGCTCCGCGCCTGAACAGAGCGACGATCCCGGCGGGCCCTTGCGAGCCGCTGCCACCGGCAATGGCCGCGTCGCTGGTTGAATTGTCCCCACCGAGCCGCTATAAGCAGCGCGCCCGCAGGCTGCGGGCAACATCTGCTGGTTGGGGAGGACGCCATGTCGCACGACGCCCTCTTCCAATTGGGGATGGGCGCAGTTTTGCTGAATGCCTCCCAAACGGAAGAATCTCTTCGCTTAGACGCCGCCGAGGCGCGCGCTCCGGTCAATGATGCGTTGTATGCGCAACGCAATACGGCTGCTGCAGACGCATCGACAGGACGCAATCGGCTGAAGAGGTTCAGCATGATCGCATATGCCGGGGCCGGCACGGCCCGCCGGCGCCTTGGCGCGATGCCTCCTCCATCCCATCGGTGCGCTTCGAATCGATACGCCGCCTAAGCGGCGCCGCCTGCCCGTCACGCGACGTGTGCATCGTTCACCCGCTTCCTCTGTGAGCGGGGATGACGCAGCGCCGTTGAGCTGACTGCAGGCGACAGCCGTGTTGCTCGTGAGCCAGGCCGCGCCCGGTTCACGGCTGCTTCGTCGTGCTCTCGGGAACGATCCACAGCCACCGCCCATCACATCCGCGCTATCGCGCCGGCCGCCAAGCTGGTCGCCCTAGCCCGACCATCGTGCAAGCCAAATGATCCAGACGCCGTACTATCTCATCGACACGTCCAAGCTGCTGCGCAACCTCGGCATCATCCAGGAGGTGCGCCGGCAGTCCGGGGCGAAGGCATTGCTGGCCCTGAAGTGCTTCGCCACATGGTCGGTGTTCGACCTGATGCGCGCCTATATGGACGGCACGACCTCGTCGTCGCTCTATGAAGTGCGCCTCGGCCGCGAGACGTTCGGTGGCGAGACGCATGCCTATAGCGTGGCTTATGGCGACGACGAGATCGACGAGGTCGTGCGGCATGCCGACAAGATCATCTTCAACTCCATCGGCCAGCTCACGCGCTACGCGGACAAGGCCGCCGGCCTGCAACGCGGGCTCCGGCTCAATCCGCAGGTCAGTTCGTCGGACTTCGATCTGGCGGACCCCGCCCGCCCCTATAGCCGTCTTGGCGAATGGGACATCGCCCGCGTCGAAGGCGTCATGGATCGCATCGACGGCTTCATGATCCACAACAACTGCGAGAATGGCGACTTCGCCCTGTTCGACCGCCTGCTCGCGACGGTCGAGGAGCGCTTCGGCGCTCTCCTCGCGCGCGTCTCCTGGGTCAGCCTGGGCGGCGGCATCCACTTCACCGGCGAGGGCTACCCCGTCGAGGCCTTCTCGGCGCGCCTCAAGGCCTTCGCCGCGCGCTACGGCGTGCAGGTCTATCTCGAGCCGGGCGAGGCGGCGATCACCCGCAGCACGACGCTCGAGGTCACGGTGCTCGACACGCTCAACAACGGCAAGGATCTCGCGATCGTCGACAGCTCGATCGAGGCGCATATGCTCGATCTCCTGATCTATCGCCAGAGCGCCAAGGTCGAGCCGAACACCGGCGCCCACGCCTATATGGTCTGCGGCAAGTCCTGCCTCGCCGGCGACATCTTCGGCGAGTTTCGCTTCGCCGCGCCGCTCAAGGTCGGTGATCGCATCTCGATCCAGGATGCCGCCGGCTACACCATGGTCAAGAAAAACTGGTTCAACGGCGTCCGCATGCCGTCCATCGCCCTGCGCGAGCGCGACGGCAGCATCCGCCTGATCAGGCAATTCTCGTTCGACGACTACAAGGCGAGCCTCTCCTGAGGCGGCCATTCCCTGAACTCGTGGTTAGGAGGCACCGAGCCGCAATGAAACGCAACATCCTCATCATCGGCGCCGGTGGCGTCGCTCAGGTCGTCGCGCATAAATGCGCGCAACACAACGACGTCCTGGGCGACATCCATATTGCGTCACGCACGGTCGAGAAATGCGCCGCCATCGTGGCCTCCGTCCATGAGAAGAAGGCCATGAAGCGTCCGGGCATCCTCGAGGCCCATACGCTCGATGCGCTCGACGTTGCAGCCACCAAGGCGCTCATCGCCCGGACGAAGACCGAGATCGTGCTCAACGTGGGCTCGGCCTTCATCAACATGTCGGTGCTCCAGGCCTGTATCGAGACCGGCGCGGCTTATATCGACACGGCCATCCACGAGGATCCGCTGAAGATCTGCGAGACGCCGCCGTGGTACGGCAATTACGAGTGGAAGCGCCGCGAAGCCTGCGCCAAGGCCGGCGTCACGGCGGTGCTCGGCGCCGGCTTCGATCCCGGCGTGGTCAATGCCTATGCGGCTCTCGCGCGCGACGACTATTTCGACCGCATGGACTCGATCGACATCATCGACATCAATGCCGGCGAGCACGGGCGCTACTTCGCCACGAATTTCGACCCGGAGATCAATTTCCGCGAGTTCACCGGACAGGTCTGGTCCTGGCAGAACCGGGAGTGGACATCGAACCGGATGTTCGAGGTGCGCAAGGACTGGGACCTTCCCGTCGTCGGCACGCGCACGTCCTATCTCACCGGCCACGACGAGATCCATTCGCTGTCGAGGAACCTCGATGTGCCGCATATCCGCTTCTGGATGGGCTTCGGCGAGCGCTATGTCACGGTCTTCACCGTGTTGAAAAACCTCGGCCTTCTGTCCGAGCAGCCGATCAAGACGGCGGAAGGTCTCGAGGTCGTACCGCTGAAGGTGGTCAAGGCCGTGCTGCCAGATCCGTCGTCGCTGGCGCCCGACTATACCGGCAAGACCTGCATCGGCGACCTGGTAAAAGGCGTGAAAGACGGCCGCGAGCGCGAGGTCTTCATCTACAACGTCGCCGATCACGCGGCGGCCTACGCGGAAGTCGGCAGCCAGGGCATTTCCTACACGGCGGGCGTGCCGCCGGTCGCGGCCGCCATGCTCATCGCCCGCGGCGACTGGGACGTGAGGACCATGGCGAATGTCGAGGAACTGCCGCCACGCCCCTTCCTCGACCTCCTGAACCAGATGGGCCTGCCGACGCGCATCCGGGATGAGACCGGCGACCGCGCGCTCGATTTTTCGGACGATGCGGCGGACGAGCCTGTTCTGGCCCGGCGCGTCGCCTCCGGCCGACGCTGACAGGCCCAGCCTATGACACCCCGGCCGAAGCCATACTGCTCCGGCCGGGTCCGCCCGCACGACAACACCGGTGTTGCCATGACCGCGACTGACGTCTCACCGTTCGAGCGGCTGAAAGCTGCCTCAGCCGAGGATTGGCGCGCCTATTGCCAGCACGACTTCGTGCGCCAGCTCGGGGCGGGCACGCTGCCCCGCGCGGCCTTCCGGCACTATCTGGAGCAGGACTACCTGTTCCTGATCCATTTCGCCCGTGCCTGGGGGCTCGCCGTCTACAAGAGCCGGACGATCACCGAACTCCGCCAGGGGCTCGACATGCTGAAGGCGATCGTCGACGTGGAGCTTGGCCTGCATGTCGACTATTGCCGGCAATGGGGCGTGTCGGAGGACGATCTGATGCGCGTGCCGGAGGCGCGGGCGACGATGGCCTATACGCGCTATGTGCTCGATGCCGGCCATCGCGGCGACCTGCTCGATCTCCATGTGGCCTTGGCGCCGTGCATGATCGGCTATGCCGAAATCGCGACCTGGCTGAATGCCCAGCCGTTCCTCATGCGCGACGGGAACCCCTATGCGAGCTGGATCGCGATGTATGCGAGCGAGGAGTTCCAGGACGCCGCCGATGCCGAGCGCCGCTGGCTGGACGCGCGGCTGGCATCCGTTGATCCGGCGCGTTTCGCGGCGTTGAGCGGCACCTTCCGGGACGCGACGCGCCTCGAAGCCGACTTCTGGCAGATGGGGCTTGAGCGCCGGTTTTAAGGCATGCTGATTTCATCCGGAACCACCGTCGTCATTCCGGGGCGGGCCGAAAGGCCCGAGCCCGGAATGACGCCCGAAAGCACCCTCAGGGCGCCCTTCCCGGCGCGGCCGGCTTCTTGAGCCGGACGCCGGGTCCCTCACGGTTGGCCGAGAGGAAGCGGACACCCGCCTCCTCGAGAGCCTTCATGACGAGCATTTCCGTCGTGCGCTGCAACTCATGCCGATGACACTCGAAGTCACGCACTGTGCTTCGGGACACACCGGCGGCGGTGGCGAGTTGATCTTGTGTCCAGTCGAGCAGCCCGCGGGCCGCGCGACATTGTTCGGGACGTAAATTCATGGACTTGAGGCCATTGCAATTGCCACCCGAAGTCAACCATAATGGATGAACTTGAGCAACACTCCCCGCCCCCTCATCAACTTCGCAAGAGGTCCTGCCGTCGCACATGCCGGATGCCGCGCTCTATCTGACCATTCTCATCGCGCTCCCCTTCGTGGGCAGCGTCATCGCGGCCTTCTTCCCGACCAATGCACGCAACGCAGAAGCCTGGCTTGCCGGCACGGTGTCGCTCACCAATCTCGTCATAACCATTATGTTTCTGCCTTCGGTGCGCAACGCGAAGGTTGTGCGCGCCGAGTACGAGTGGCTTCCTGATTATGGCCTGAATTTCATCGCGCGCCTGGACGGGTTTGCCTGGTGCTTTTCAATTCTTATCTTCGGCATCGGGTTTCTCGTCGTCCTCTACGCGCGCTATTACATGTCGCCGGCTGATCCGGCGCCGCGCTTCTTCTCGTTCCTGCTCGCCTTCATGGGCGCCATGACGGGCGTCGTCCTCGCCGGCAACCTCATTCAGCTCGTATTCTTCTGGGAATTGACGAGCCTCTTCTCCTTCCTCCTGATCGCCTACTGGCATCATAACCAGAACGCGCGTGACGGCGCCCGTGTGGCGCTGACGGTCACGGCGGCGGGCGGCCTGTGCCTCCTCGGCGGGATGCTGATCATCGGCCATATCGTCGGCAGCTACGATCTCGACGTCGTGCTCGCGTCGGGAGACCGCATCGTCTCCCATGCGCTCTACCTGCCGACGCTGCTGCTCGTGGCGATGGGGGCACTCACCAAGAGCGCGCAGTTCCCCTTCCAGTTCTGGTTGCCGCGCGCCATGGCGGCCCCGACGCCCGTCTCGGCCTACCTGCATTCGGCCACGATGGTGAAGGCCGGCGTGTTCCTTTTGGCGCGGCTATGGCCTGTCATGTCCAACCACGAGTACTGGTTCTGGATCTTCGCCTCGGTCGGCGTGCTGACGCTGTTGATCGGTGCCTTCATGGCCCTCTTCCAGCAGGACCTGAAGGGCCTCCTGGCCTATTCCACCATCAGCCATCTCGGGCTGATCACCCTTCTCCTGGGGCTCGGCAGCCCGCTCGCGATGGTCGCGGCCGTCTTCCACATCATCAACCACGCCACCTTCAAGGCCTCTCTGTTCATGGCCGCCGGCATCATCGACCATGAAGCCGGCACGCGCGATGTCAGGCGGCTCGGCGGGCTGTTCCGCGCCATGCCGATCACGGCGACGCTCGCCATGGTGGCGGCGGCGTCGATGGCCGGCGTGCCGCTGCTCAACGGCTTCATCTCCAAGGAGATGTTCTTCACCGAGACCATCGAAAGCCACGGAAACTCCGTGCTGGACAACAACCTGCCCTATCTTGCGACGCTCGCCGGCATGTTCAGCGTCGCCTATTCTGTGCGCCTCATCGACCAGGTCTTCTTCGGACCCGCAGCGACGGACCTGCCGCGCAAGCCCCACGATCCGGTGATCTGGATGCTCGTGCCGATCGGCCTGCTCGTGCTGATCTGCTTGCTGATCGGCATCCTGCCGGGCCCGACCGTCGGCGGCTTCCTCGCGACCGCGGTGCAAGGCGTGCTCGGCCCCCAGTTGCCGTCCTACAGCCTCGCTGTCTGGCACGGCTTCACCCCGGCGCTCATCATGAGCTTCGTGGCCCTGATCGGCGGGGTCGTCACCTATTTCACGCTGAAGACCTATCTCTCGGGCAATATCGAAGGCGCGCCCGTACTCCGCCGGCTCAAGGGCAAACGCATCTTCGAGCGCGCCATCGTCATCCTGTCCTGGCGCTGGGCGCGCCGTATCGCCGACATCGTCGGCACCACGCGGCTGCAGCCGCAGTTGCGCCTGCTCCTCCTCATCGCCATGCTGGCCGCCCTGTGGCCGCTTTCCGCCGGCGCCCTTGCCTCGGGGGCCCTTGCCCTCGACGTCGACTGGCCCTTTGCGGTCGATCCGAGCTTTGTGCTCCTCTGGATCGTCGGCTGCGGTTGCGCCCTCGGCGCGGCCTACCAGGCCAAGTATCATCGCCTCGCCGCCGTCATCATCATGGGCGGCGCGGGGCTTGCCACCTGCATCACCTTTGCCTGGCTCTCGGCGCCGGATCTCGCCTTGACCCAGCTCCTGGTGGAGATCGTGACGACGGTGCTGCTCCTGCTTGGCCTGCGCTGGCTGCCGCAACGTCTCGAGGATACGGGCGTGCGGATCAGCTTTGGCGCGCGTTTGCGGCGTCTGCGGGATCTCGGCATCGCCATCGTGGGGGGCGCGGGCCTCGCGGCAATCGCCTATGCCGTGATGACCCGGCCACAGATCAACAGCATCTCCAGCACTTTTCTGGAACGCGCCTACAGCGAGGGCGGCGGCCGCAACGTCGTGAATGTCATCCTCGTCGACTTCCGCGGGTTCGATACCCTCGGCGAGATCACCGTGCTCGGCATCGTCGCCATCACGGTCTTCGCACTGCTGCGGCGCTTCCGTCCCGCGCGTGTCTCGGTGGAAGCGCCGCGACAGAAGCGCTTCCAGAACCAGTTCGACGCGGACCGCTATGACGCGCCGAAAGCCGGCATCGCCGCGCACTACATGATCGTGCCCGGCCTCATCATGCGGCTCCTGTTCCCGGTGGTGGCGATGATGGCCGTCTTCCTGTTCATGCGCGGGCATGACGCCCCGGGCGGCGGCTTCGTCGCCGGGCTCACCTTCGCCATCGCCTTCATCCTCCAGTACATGGCCGGCGGAGCACGCTGGGTGGAGGCGCGCCTGCGTGTCCTGCCGGTCCGCTGGATCGGCGTCGGCTTGCTGGTTGCCGCAGCAACCGGCTTGGCGGCGCTCGTCTTCGATCGTCCTTTCCTGACCTCGGCCTTCCAGTATGCCGATCTGCCGGTGCTCGGCCGCGTACCGCTGGCCAGTGCTCTTGTCTTCGACTTCGGCGTGTTCTCGCTGGTGCTGGGTGCCACCGTGCTGGTGCTGATCGCCCTCGCCCATCAGTCGATCCGCATCTACCGCGCCATGGCTGCCGCCAAGGCGGCCGAGACGGACGCCATCGAGGAGGCGCGCTGATGGAACTCGTCATCGCCATCGCCATCGGCGTGCTCGCGAGCTCGGGCATCTGGCTCCTGCTGCGCCCGCGCACCTTCCAGGTCATCATCGGCCTGTCGCTTTTGTCCTACGCGGTCAATCTCTTCATCTTCGCGATGGGGCGCCTGCGCGCCGGCGCGCCGCCCGTGCTCGGCCCGTCGGGCACCGGCGATCTCGCAACCTATGCCGATCCGCTGCCGCAAGCCCTCGTCCTGACGGCGATCGTCATCAGCTTCGCGATGACGGCCCTGTTCCTGGTGGTGCTCCTCGCCTCGCGCGGGCTGACCGGCAACGACCATGTCGACGGCCGCGAGGTCGACCCGTGAACTGGCTCGAACATCTCACCGTCGCGCCCATCCTTATCCCGCTGGTCGCGGGCGGGTTCATGCTGCTGCTCGACGGCCGCAACCGCACTGTTGCGGCCGCGATCAACGTTGTGGCGACCCTGTCGCTGCTCGTCGTCGCCATCATGCTGGTCGCGCTCGAGGGCGGACAGAATGCGGGCGGCCATGTCTATCTGCTCGGCAACTGGCCGGCGCCGTTCGGCATCGTGCTGGTTGCCGATCGCCTCTCCGTGCTGATGCTGCTCGTCACCGCCATCCTCGGCTCTGCCACACTTCTGTTCGCCCTCGCACGCTGGGACAAGGCGGGCGCTTTTTTTCACCCGCTGTTCCAGTTCCTGCTCATGGGACTGAACGGCGCGTTCCTCACCGGCGATATCTTCAATCTCTTCGTCTTCTTCGAGGTGCTCCTCGCCGCCTCCTACGGGCTTGCCCTGCACGGCTCCGGCCCGGCCCGGGTCAAGGCCGGCCTGCACTATATCGCCATCAATCTTGTCGCGGCGCTGCTCTTCCTGATCGGCGCCAGCCTGATCTATGGCACGGCCGGCACCTTGAACATGGCGGCGCTCGCCACCCGAATCGCCGGCCTGCCGCCCGACGAGCGGCTGTTGTTCGAAATCGGCGTGGCCGTGCTCGGTGTCGCGTTTCTCGTCAAATCGGCGATGTGGCCCATCGGCTTCTGGCTGCCCAACACCTATGCGGCCGCGGCGCCGCCGATCGCCGCGATGTTCTCGATCCTCACCAAGGTGGGGATCTACGCGGTGCTAAGGCTTGGGTTTCTCGTGTCGTCGAGCGAGGACGACGTTTCGCTGCTGTTCGGCGGCAACTGGCTGATGGTGGGCGGTATCGCCACCATCCTGTTCGGCATGATCGGGATCATGGCCTCGCAGGAGATGGCCAAGCTCGCCGGCTTCAGCGTGCTCGTCTCATCCGGGACCCTGCTCGCGGCCATCGGATACGGCGGCGCGGCGGTGACCGGCGGCGCGCTGTTCTATCTCGTCTCATCGACCTTCGCCATCGCGGCGTTCTTCCTGTTGATCGAACTCGTCGAGCGCGGCCGTGCCCCGGCAGACGACGTTCTTGCCGTCACCCTGGAGGCCTACGGGCTCGACGATCCGGACGAAGCGGACGATAGCGGCGAGGTCGGCATTGCCATTCCAGCGATCATGGCAATCCTCGGCTCTGCTTTCATCGCCTGCGCGGTGCTTCTGTCCGGACTGCCGCCTCTGTCGGGATTCGTGGCCAAATTCGCCATCCTGTCGGCGCTCGTGGAGCCGACCCGGGGCCCTACGGAAAGCTGGGGCGCCTGGGCGGTCTTCGCGACGATCCTGATGTCCGGGCTCGCAACATTGATCGCCATGACCCGCGCCGGTATCCGCACATTCTGGGCCTCGATCGACCGCGATCTGCCGCATGTACGGGTGGTCGAGCTTGCTCCGGTCGCGATCCTGCTCATCCTGTGCATCATGCTCACGGTGCAGGCGGGGTGGGCCATGCGGTACATGCGGATGACGGCCGAAGGCCTCGCCCGGCCAGGCGCTTACATCGGCGCAGTCTTCGCGGCGCCGCCGGCCCAAACGGAGCCCTTCAAGGCGGCGCCGGTCGCGACGACAGCCGATGGAGGACCGCCATGAGGCGCCTGCTTCCCTATCCGCCGATATCGCTGCTGCTTCTGGTGATGTGGCTGATCCTCAACCAGAGCGTCTCGCCGGGCCAGGTCCTCATCGGCGGGATCTGCGCGCTATTGGGACCGCTGGTGCTGACCCGTCTCGACGTGCCGCAGCTCACCATCCGCAAGCCGTGGGCGATATTGCGCCTTCTCGGCCGGATGGCGGTCGATATCGTCCGCTCGAACAAGAACGTCGCGCGCCTTATCCTGAAACCCAAATTGGAGCGGCGCGCCGGTTTCGTCGCCATCCCGCTGGCCATCCGTTCGCCTTATGGCCACGCGGCGCTCGCCTGCATTCTGACGGCGACCCCGGGTACGGCCTGGGTGAGCCTCGACCCGGCCGACGGTACGCTGATCATCCATGTCCTCGATCTCTATGACGAGGACGACTGGGGTGCGATCGTCAAGACCCGGTACGAAGAACTGCTGATGGAGATTTTCGAATGAGCGCGGCGATCCTCGGCTGGTCACTCCTCCTCGCACAGATCTTCCTGGCCTTGGCCATGGCGATTGCCGCATGGCGCATCATGCGCGGCCCGCGCGCGCAGGATCGTGTGCTGGCGATGGACGCGCTTTATGTGAACGGCATGCTGCTGCTGCTCGTCCTCGGCATCGGCACCGGTCGCACGCTCTATTTCGAGATCTCGCTGGCGATTGGTCTCCTCGGCTTCGTCGCCACCGTTGCTCTCGCCAAATTCCTTATGCGGGGCGAGGTGATCGAATGAACAATCTCGCCGCCCTCCCAGCCTGGGCTGCCCTCATAACGGCGTTCCTCGTGCTGCTCGGCGCGGGGCTCGCGCTCATCGGCAATATCGGCCTCATTCGCTTCGCCAGCTTCTACGAGCGTGTCCATGCGCCGACCCTTGGCGCCACGCTCGGCATGCTGAGCATCCTCGCCGCGTCGATCGTCTGCTTCTCGGCGCTCCAGACGCGGCCGGTGGTCCACGAGATCCTGATCGGCGTCTTCGTCACCGTCACGACGCCCGTGACGCTGATGCTTCTGGTCCAGGCCACGCTTTACCGCGACCGCCTTGAGGAGAAGGATCCGCTGGAGAAACGGGCTGCCGGTGACACGGCTGCTTGATCAGGTTTCCGCACGCTGCCGCGCAGCAGACCGCTCCTGCCCGAGGGTCAGGGCCACCGTCAGCACCATGAAGACGGCCGCCGCGCCGAACACGAATGACGGTAGCCCGCGATCCAGGAGCCATGCGAAGAAGAGCGGGCCCGAGAAATTGGCGATGTTGAATCCCGTCGTCACGATCCCGAAGACGCGGCCTTCCGCACCTCGCGGCGCGGCGGCGCGGACCAGCATGTCGCGTGACGGCGCAATGACGCCGGACAGGAAGCCGGCCGCGGTCAGCATGACGACGAGCACCATGTCGGACAGGTTGGCCACGGCGATGATGGCCACGAGGATTGCGGTGATGCCGAAAGCCCCCGCCGCCACATAGCCGTGACGGCTGGTGCGATCCGCCAGGACGCCGCCGGCCAGCACGCCGAAAGCGCTCGCGAACAGGAAGCCCGACAACGCCGCATTGGCCATGACGAGATCGACGCCGTATCCCGTCGTCAGCGCCGACACCGAGAAATTCTGCAGGCCGCCCGTGCTTAGGTTGAGCAGCATGAAGAGCACGACCAGAACGAGAATGGCCGGGCTGAGCAACGTCGCAATCCCGGCACCGCGCGTTGCCTGGCCGGCTCCTTGCGCGGGCGCCAGACCGTTCGCCTGATGCACACCATCCCCGGGCGTCATCGCGATGACGATGGCGACGAGACAGCCGATCCCGCCTGCGACCGCGAACGCCAAGGGAATGCCGCCGAAGGCCGCGGTCCCCAACAGAACGGCCGGCGCGATCGCGCCACCGAAATAGCCGGCAAAGGTATGGAAGGAGAAGGCCTTGCCCATGCGGCCGCCATCGATTCCATGCGACAGCCAGGCATAATCAGCCGGATGGTAGACGCAATTGGCGAGCCCCGCGCAGGCCATCCCGACGAGGAGGAGCGGATAGGTCGGGGTGAAGGCGAGCCCGATAAAACTCAGCCCGCCCAGGACGAGACCGGCGACCAGCAGCCGGCGCGGCCCCAGTCGATCCGTCAGGAAGCCGACCGGCGTCTGCGCCACCAGGGTCACGAGATTGAACACCGTGAGGGCGAAGCCGATCTCGAGAAAGCCCACACCGAAATGCGCGGGCAGGAGCGGGATCAGCGCCGGCAGGGTCATGATGTGAAAATGGCTGACGAAATGCGCCAAACACACCTTGCCGAGGAGCGCGAGCTGGCGCCCGTCCCACCGGGCCTGAAGGGTCGCTGACGTCGACATCACCTGGAGCAATCCGGCGTGAATAGAATCGTCCGATACGATCTAACTATATGAATTTACTCGTCAATTTTTGATCTGAGCAAGTTCGCAACAGACGGACTTGCTCTAGGACCAATCCGGCCTCTATCGCTCTCTTTGGCCAGCTTATCGCCCGCCTGTCGCGCGACGCTCGGTCATGAGCGCGAAGGCCAGGGTGCAGGTGAGCATGAGCAAACCGAGGAAGACGATCACCCCGGCGGTGCCCCAGACCGCGGATACGGCGCCGGTCACCGGCTGGAAGATGGCCGCGCCGGCGAAGAACGCGAAATTGATCGCCGCGAGCGCCTTGCCCGCCTTGTCCGGCGTAAAGATCGAGCGGCCCATGGCAAAGAGCAGGGGCTGCACGGCGATCGTCGCGCCGAAGATGAACAGCACCGTCGTGTCGAAGGTCACGGGCAGGCTCATCTCGCCGAGAAGCCTCGACAAGGTGCCCGCTGGGCCACCCATTGCGAGCAGGAGGAGCATGGCCCCGGCAACCGCGTGGCCGGCGATGATCAGCGCCCGGCGATGCCCGATGCGGCGATCCAGCATGCCGAAGGCAATCGGGCCAAGGACGAGAGCGATCGTCAGCGGCATCAGCACGGCGCCGGCCTCGACCCGGCTCAAGCCTTTCACGTCCATGAGCCATGGGCCGCCCCACAGGCCACGGATACCGATCATCACGGCGAAGGACACCAGGGCGAGAATAATGATGCCGCGCATGCGGGCGGACAGGCCGATCTGCACGACCTCCCGCGCCTCCGAGCGCAGCGTGGCATGGCCTGCTCCCCGCTCGGGCGGCGTATTGGGCACCAGGAGAAACACGAGGCCAGCGATGACGACCCCCGCGATCGCCGCCACGCCGTAGCCGGCGCGCCAGCCGGCCATCTCGATCAACCAGGCGAGCGGGCTCGCCGACAACAGCATGCCGGAATTGCCCACCCCCTGGATCAGCCCGGACCACAGCCCGAATTTGGCCGGCGTCAGCAGCTTTGCCGCCAAGGTCATCGGACAGAGCAGCATGCCGCAGCAGCCGACGCCGAGGACGATCTGCGCCAGGAAGAAGCCGGCAGCCCCGCCGACCACCGCCGCCAGCGCCGCACCCACCGTGACGATCGCAAACAGCGTCAGCGACACCGTGCGCACGCCATAGCGGTCGAGCGCAACGCCCACCGGAATCTGGCCCGCGGCAAAGGCGAAATGATAGGCGCCGGTCAGGCTGGCAAGCGCCTCGGCACTCACGCCGATATCAACCGCCATCACGTCCGTGGCGATCGCCGGCAGGGTGCGCAGCATGTTGGAGAGCATGTGGCCGAGGGCCAGCACGAGGAGCGGTGCACCGAAAGCCGCCGTCCCGACGAGGACAGACGCCGGCTGTGCCGACACAGGCTGCCCGACGCCGGACGCAACCGCTTGCGACCTGGCCATGGATCGAGAACTCCCTCAACGCCGGACTTGTGATGCCGGTTTTTGGATGACTGCACAGACCTTGTGCAGTTTCGCCATGATCCCGGATAGTCGACGGGCGCCGGAAAGCCAAGCGTGATATGGCAGCGCAGGCGCATAGCGGCTATGCATCGCGTCGTGGCGCGGCCCGCCCTGAAGCGCCCCCCTACGGGACGTCTGCGAATTGTGAGTTGCGGTCAGCGGCCGCGGGATGGCGTCGGCAGAGCGCATATCTCCTCGCCCGAGAACAGGCGGGAGCGCGTGAGAAAACGCTGCTCGGTGCCGTTGTCGAGCGAGAACATGCCACCGCGGCCGGGCACGACATCGATGACCAGCTGCGTGTGCTGCCAGGCCTCGAACTGCGACGCACTGATATAGACCGGCGCGCCCGCGATCTCGCCGAGCTTCACATCCCGATCCCCGACAATGAACTCAGCCTGCGGATAGCACATGGGCGAGGAGCCATCGCAGCAGCCTCCGGACTGGTGAAAGAGGATGGGACCATGCTGCGCCTGGAGCTCCTTGATGAGCGCAATCGCCGCGGGCGTCGCGGTGACCCTGTCCGGGATTCCGCCCATGGAAGCGGAGGCTTGCGCCATTGCATTGCTCCTGTCCACGTTCAAAGAAAAAGGCCGAACGGGACGATCCCGTCCGGCCAGGTTGCGCGAGGGAGCGCGCACAGGACGCCAACTAGGCCGCCAGCTAGGCCGCCATGTCGAGCACGATGCGGCCTTCGATCTGGCCCTTGTGCATCTTGTCGAAGACGGTGTTGATGTCGTCGAGCTTCGCCGTGGAGACCGTCGCATGAACCTTGCCGGCGGCGGCAAAATCGAGCGATTCCTGGAGGTCGAGGCGCGTGCCGACGATGGAACCGCGCACGGTGATCCCATTCAGCACCATCCCGAAGATATCGAGCGGGAAGCCGCCCGGCGGCAGACCGTTCAACGCGACGGTGCCGCCACGCGCGACCATGCCAATCGCCTGTTCGAAGGCTTTGGGGCTGACGGCCGTGACCAGCACCCCCTGGGCGCCGCCGTCGGTTTCGCGCTTGATGACCGCGGCGGGATCCTCCTCCTTGGCGTTGACGGTCATGCTCGCCCCGAGGCGACGGGCGAGATCGAGCTTCGCCGGGTCGATGTCGACGGCGGCGACATTGAGCCCCATGGCCCTGGCATATTGCACCGCCATGTGGCCGAGACCGCCGATACCGGAGATGACGACCCAGTCGCCGGGCTTGGTGTCCGTGACCTTCAGCCCCTTGTACACCGTCACGCCCGCGCAGAGCACCGGGGCGATCTCCACGAAGCCGAGGTTCGCCGGCAGATGCCCGACATAGTTCGGGTCGGCGATGACATAATCGGCGAAACCACCATTGACGGAATAACCCGTGTTCTGCTGCTCGACGCAGAGCGTCTCCCAGCCGCCCAGGCAGTGCCGGCAATGGCCGCAGGCCGTGTAGAGCCAAGGCACGCCGACGCGATCGCCTTCCTTCACATGGGTGACACCGGCGCCGACCGCCGAGACGAAGCCGACACCCTCATGGCCAGGGATGAAGGGCGGGTTCGGCTTCACCGGCCAGTCCCCTTCGGCGGCGTGCAGATCGGTATGGCAGACACCCGAGGCCTTGATCGCGACCTGGATCATGCCCGGTCCCGGTTCAGGCACGGGCACTTCCTCGATGACGAGGGGCTTGCGGAATTCCCGCACGACGGCGGCTTTCATGGTCTTTGCCATAGAGCTTTCTCCTTGCATTGACCGGGCTAAGCTAGGGGCAGCCGGGAGGCTGCCCCATGACCAAGATCAACCTTGCTCAGAAGAAAGCAAGCTTTTTCGGCGAATAGCTGACCAGCATGTTCTTGGTCTGCTGGTAATGGTCAAGCATCATGCGATGGTTTTCGCGGCCGATGCCGGACTGCTTGTAGCCACCGAAGGCCGCGTGGGCGGGATAAGCGTGGTAGCAGTTCGTCCACACGCGCCCGGCCTGGATCGCCCGGCCGAAGCGATAGGCCCGGTTGCCGTCGCGCGTCCACACGCCCGCGCCGAGGCCGTAAAGTGTGTCATTGGCGATGGCGAGCGCCTCTTCGTCGTCCTTGAAGGTGGTGACGGAAACGACGGGGCCGAAGATCTCCTCCTGGAAGATCCGCATCTTGTTATGGCCCTTGAAGACGGTCGGCTTGACATAGAAACCGCCGGCGAGGTCACCCGGCAGATCGTTGCGCTCGCCGCCGACAAGCACCTCGGCCCCTTCCTGGCGGCCGATGTCGAAGTAGCTGAGGATCTTCTCGAGCTGCTCCGACGAGGCCTGCGCGCCGATCATCGTCGCGGGATCGAGCGGGTTGCCCTGCTTGATCGCCTTCACACGCGCAAGCGCCTTCTCCATGAAGCGATCATAGATCGATTCCTGGATCAGCGCGCGGCTCGGGCAGGTGCAGACCTCGCCCTGGTTCAAGGCGAACATCACGAAGCCTTCGATGGCCTTGTCGAGATAGTCGTCGTCCTCGGCCGTCACATCCTTGAAGAAGATGTTCGGAGACTTGCCGCCGAGTTCCAAAGTCACCGGAATGAGGTTCTGGCTGGCATATTGCATGATCAGCCGGCCGGTCGTCGTCTCACCGGTGAAGGCGATCTTGGCGATGCGCGGGTTGGACGCCAGCGGCTTGCCCGCCTCGAGGCCAAAACCATTGACGATATTGAGGACGCCCGGCGGCAGGATGTCGGCAATGAGTTCCGCCAGGACGAGGATCGACGCGGGCGTCTGCTCCGCCGGCTTCAGGACCACGCAGTTGCCGGCGGCAAGCGCCGGCGCGAGCTTCCACACCGCCATCAGGATCGGGAAGTTCCAGGGGATGATCTGGCCGACGACGCCAAGCGGCTCGTGGAAATGGTAGGCGACCGTGTCGTGGTCGAGTTCCGATATGCCGCCCTCCTGCGCGCGGATGGCGCCGGCGAAATAGCGGAAATGGTCGATGGCGAGCGGCAGGTCGGCGGCCGTCGTCTCGCGGATCGGCTTGCCGTTGTCCCAGGTCTCGGCCTCGGCGAGGAGGGCGAGATTGTCCTGCATCACATCGGCAATGCGGTTGAGCAGCAGGGCGCGCTCGGCCACGCTGGTGCGGCCCCAGGCGTCCTTGGCTGCGTGCGCGGCATCGAGCGCCGCCTCGATATCGCTGGCGTCGGAGCGCGCGACCTCGCAGAGGAGCTTGCCGTTGACCGGCGACGTGTTCTCGAAATAACGGCCGGCCTGCGGCGCGACCCATTGGCCGTTGATGAAATTGCCGTAGCGCGCCTTGAAGGGCGTGGCCGTCGCGCGAACGATCTCTGGCTTGTTCAAAATTTCCTCCTGCATCCGAGTTTTTCGCGGTCGCGTAAGGCGCCGCGGTCTCCTGCAGGGATCATCGCGCTCGTCGCCCCGTCCTGTCAGCGGGGCAGCGGCTGTTTTGCAGTGCACCCTGTCGCAGGACTGCGACAGGTGCCGGCGCGCCGTCAGTGGCTGCGGCCGAGCCCGAAGCGCGCGATCTTGCGATGCATGGTCGCGCGGCTGACGCCGAGCAGGCGGGCGGCGGCCGAGACATTGCCCTTGGCGCGCGACAGCGCCCGCTGCACGGCGCCGCGTTCGGCCGTGATGAGATCCTCGCCGGGACCGTCAGGGCCTTCGAAGAGGTCCGCGGCGGGAAAGGGCGAGCCAAGGCGCGCGTCCGTGAGGCCATAAGCCAGGCGTGCGGCGCGGTTGGCGCCGATGACGAGATCCTCGCGGTCGACCGCGATAAGGCCGGCCGCGCCCTTGCCGAGGTCCGGCCCCAGCATGACGCGCGCGTGGCTGAAGGTCTCGCGGAAATGGCGCGCTTCGATGCCGTGCGCTGCCTCATTCGCCGCCGTTGCGATGAGGCGCAGCATGGTCGGTGTCAGATCGGCGCGGCAAGTGGAGACATCGAGGGTGGCGACCAGCCGGCCCTCGGCGTCCCAGATCGGCGACACGGTGCAGCTCAGGCCGATGTTGCGCGTGAGGAAATGCTGATCGCGATGGATGGTGAGCGCGCGCCCCTCGGCCAGGCAGGTGCCGACGCCGTTGGTGCCCTCGCTCGCCTCGCTCCAGACCATGCCGGTCCAGAGGCCGAGATCGAGAAAATCTGCGTCGTCACCGGCAGCCCCGCGGCGATCGAGCGGCACGCCATCGCGATCCGTCAGAAGCACGCAGCAGCCAGCGTCACCCACGGCCTCGAACAGCCGGTCGAGCGTCGGTTGCGCGAGCCGCACCAGCCGCTCGGTCCGCGCGAAAGCCTGGTTGAAGGCCGCACTGTCAAGGCGATGCGGCGGGCGATGCTGGTCCGGATCGAGCCCATATTGCGTGACGGATCGCGACCAGGAGGCGGCGACCGCCGAGCGCGCCGCCGAGGCGCCATCGCTGAGCGTGGAATAGATGCGTGCGGCATGGTGCGCCTTCGCCGTCTCGCCCATCCCTGCGACCTTTCCGTTTCCGCCTTTGCCGGCCCGGAGCTTTCACAGCCAAGAGCTCTCATGCCTTCGGGCACCATAGTCCGGCTTGAAGGGGGCGGAAGTCAATCACTCCCGGCGATGACGGCATCGGCGAGGCGCTCGGCCATCATGATGACGGGAATGTTCAGATTGGCGCGGGGCGCAGTCGGCATCAGGGAGGCGTCGATCACGCGGAGCCCGCCGACGCCATGCACGCGGCCCGAGACCGGGTTGATCACGGCCTCGCGATCTCCCGCCGAACCCATGCGGCAGGTGCCGCAGGCATGCCACTGGCCAAAGGCATTGTCGCGCACGTAAGCCGCGATCGCCTCGTCGCTCGCGAGCAGATCCGCGAGGCTCATGCCGCCGGCGACGAAATGCCTGAAGAAGGGCGCGCGCAGGAAGGGCAGGACGTCGAGCGCCACCGCCGCCGGCGCGGTCAGGAGGAAGTTGCGCAAACCATAACGCCCAAGCGCCTTGGCGAAGCCGCTATAGCGCGACGGCGAGGCATGCGCCACATGGCCCGCCAGCGCCTCGCAGGCCAGAAGCCGCGCCATGAAACGGACCGAAGCCGTCAACCGGGTGACATCGCGAATATCGGCCAGATGATTGAAGGCCGCGAGCGGCGGCACGGAGAGGTCCGCACTCTGCAACGTGACGCTGCCGCGCGCATGGGGCTTGTTGATCCAGGAGAGCAGCGTCGCGATCTGCCGGCCAAGCGGGTGCCAGGCGGATTTCGCCACCACCATCATATACATGTCAGAGGGCAGCCCCCCCGCGCAGCCCGAGCTGTAGCGCAGCCCGAGATGGATGTGCCGCCGTGTCGTGCCGCGCAGCCGCGCCGCGCGGGCGAGATAGGCGGACAGCGAAATCCCCGGATGCTCCTGCAGGTTCTGGCCGACGCCGGCAAGGTCATGGACCACCGGCAGGCCAAGCCGGCGCAGATCCGCCGCCGGCCCCACCCCGGATTTCATCAGGAGCGCCGGGCTGTGGATGGCGCCGGCAGCGATGATCGTTTCACGGGCTTTGATGGATCGCGCCACACCGTCGGCGCCGCGGATCGCGACGCCGGCCACGCAGCGGTCCTGCCACAGAAGGCCCGTGACGGCGGCATCCGCCATGACGACCAGATTGGGGCGCCGACGGGTCTCGCGATCGAGATAGGCCCGCGCCGTCGACACGCGATGTACGCCGTCGTTCGACAGCGTCATCGGGAAATGGCCGTCCTCGAAGCGGCCGTTCTGGTCGCCGAGCGCGGCAAAGCCGGCCGCCTCCAGCGCCGCCTCGGCCGCCAATGAGAAGGCCGGCCAGCGCTCCCGCGGAACCCGGTGGATCGGGATCGGCCCGCTATCCCCATGCAGCGGGCCGCCATAGTCGAGATCCCGCTCGAGCTTCCTGAAATAGGGCAGCACCGACTGCCAGTTCCAGCCCGTCGCCCCCAGCCGCTCCCACTCGTCATAGTCGTCGGGCGTGCCGCGATTGGCGACCTGCCCGTTGATGCTGGAGCCGCCGCCCATCAGCCGCGGCTGCTCGTAGCGCCCGAGCGGGGGACGCTCCGGAGCATTATGCGCGACGGGCCGGAAATAGGCGGGCAGCGCCGGCCAGTGGTTGGCGGGATCGAAGGCGACGCGGCCGGGATAGATATCGAGCATCGCCGGCGTTTCCTCACCTGGCTTGATGTCCCGCCCGGCCTCGATGAGGAGCACGCGCCGCCGCGGATCGGCGGAGAGCCGGTTCGCCAGCACACAGCCGCTGCTGCCGCCGCCGACGATCACGATATCGAAGGCATCGGAGGCAGGGCCCTTCTCGGGCCCGGCAGCCGCCTCACTCGGCATAGCCGGCGAACCGTTCCGCGAAGGCGCTGGCGCCGGCTTCCGCCACCGCCTGATCCTCGGCAGTCGAGCCGGAGCTGACCCCGACCGCGCCGACCACCACGCCGTCGACGATGAGGGGAATGCCGCCGGCGAGCGTCGTGAAGCGGCCGTTCGCCTGGGCGTGGATGCCGAAGGCCGCCTGCCCCGGCACCACCACCGGCGCAAGATCGCGCGTCGCCTTGCGGCTGCCGGCCGCCGTCAGCGCCTTGTTGATGGCGATGTCCATGGCGATGAACTTCGCGCCGTCCATGCGCCGCGCGGCGACCAGATGCCCGCTCTCATCGACCACCACGATGTTCTGCGGCACGCCGATCGCCTCCGCCTGCCGCTGCGCGGCATCGAGCACGTGGTTGGCCTCGCTGAGGCCGATGCGGGTGATGACCTGCATGATACGTCCCTTCAGCCGATCCAGAAACCGCCGTTCACGTCGAGCGTCGCGCCGGTGATATAGGCAGCCTCGTCCGACGCCAGGAAGGCGACCGCGTTCCCGACATCGGCGGTTGCCCCAAGCCGTGCCAGCGGAATGGCCTGCTGCAGCCGCTCGCGTGTCTCCGGCGTGACGTTCTCGCGGATGAGATCCGTATCGATCAGCCCGGGGGCGACCGCATTGGCGGTGATGCCGTGCTTCGCCATCTGCCGGGCGAGCGTGCGGGTGAAGCCGAGGATGCCGGCCTTGGTGGTGGCATAGTGGATGCCGCCGTTGATCGCTCCCTGCCGGCCAACCAGGGACGACATGCTGACGACCCGCCCACGCCCCTTGGCGATCATGCCGGGCAGCACCGCCTTGGTCCACAGAAAGACGCTCTTCAGATTGGTCGTCATCAGACGGTCCCACTCCGCCTCGTCGATGTCGAGGATGGAGAGCGCATTGTCCTGACCGGCGTTGTTGACGAGGATGTCGATGTTGCCGAGGCCGCGCTCGACCTCGGCCACCATCCGCGCCACGTCGTCGCCGCGCCCGGCATCGCCGACGACAGCGAATGCGCCCTCCCCAAGGGCATCGGCGGTTCGGCGCGCCGTGTCGCCGTTGATATCGGCGATGGCGACGCGCGCGCCACGTGCGTGGAGGGCCTCGGCCACGGCCCGGCCAATGCCGCGTCCGGCTCCGGTAACGACGGCCACGCGGCCGTCGAGACGTGAGACTGTCATGTCGGTTATCCCTTGACGGAGCCCTTGGTAAGCCCGGACACCATGAGGCGGCCGAACAGGGCGAAGATGATGAGGATCGGCAAAATCGCGAGCGTGGCGGAGGCCGTCAGCGGCCCCCATTCGCGGCCAAAAAAGCCGATGAAGCTGTAGATCGCGGGTTGCACCGTGCGGAGCGACGGTGAATCCACCATCACCGAGCTCGCCACGAATTCGTTCCACGAACCCACGAAGACGAGGATGGCGGCGGCGCCCAAGGCCGGACGCACGAGCGGGAGAATGACGTAGCGCAAAATCTGGAAGGTCGTGCAACCGTCAGCGGTTGCTGCCTCATCGAGCTCGCGCGGAATGCCCTCGATCGTTCCCTTGATCACCCAGATCGCCATGGGAAGCTGATGGGCGGCGTAGAGCATCGGCAGCACGATCGGCGTATTCGTGAGCCCGAGCGACGCGAAATACACGTAGTTCGGGATGAGAAGGGCAGCCGCACCGATCGACAGCGGGATACTGGCGACCACCGCCAGGAAAAGCAGGCGCCGCAGGGGAAAATTGAACCGGTCGAATGCATAGGCCGCCGGCAGGCCGAGCACGAGCGCGAGCACCACGGCGGCAAGCGCGTTGACGAGGCTGATGCCCAGGTTGCCGCCGAAGCCGCTCAGGAACACACGCTCGTAGTTTTCGAGTGTGGGCGTGAAGCTGACGAAGGCCGGCGGAAAGCGAAACAGATCCGCCTGCCCCTTGAACGATGTGAGGATGCCCCAGATCAACGGCGCGATATTCAGGATGACGAGGCAGCCGAAGAGCCCGCTCCACAACCAGCTGAGACGGGGTACGAAATGCCGCCCTGTCGCCCTGGCACGAGCCGCCGATGACAATGTGATGGTGCTCATGCGCTTTTCCTCACGCCTGCCAGCGGGCAAGCCGCACATAGGACATCACCAGGAGAATATTGCCGGCGAACATGATGATCGCGAGCGCCGTCGCCGAGCCGAGATCGTAGTTCGTGAAAGCGCGCTCATAGACATCCATGGCGAGGATCCGCGTGGCATCGCCGGGGCCACCGCCCGTCATCACCAACGGGGTCTCGACCGTGTTGAAGGTCGACAAGGTCAGCACGATGGCGATGAGAAGGAGCGGCGTCTTCAACAACGGCAACGTAATCATGCGAAATATCTGCCAGTTGTTGGCACCATCGATGCGCGCCGCCTCGTCATAATCATCGGGGATGCTTTTGAGACCCGCGAGGAGAACGAGGACCGCATAGCCGATACGCTTCCAGACGGAGACCGCGACGAGAAGCACCATCGCGCCTGTGGGGTTATTCAGCGGCTGCACCGCGTCGAAGCCCATGAGCTGAATGATATAGCTCGCGACCCCGATATCGTTGACGAACACCCAGCGGAAGAGAAGAGTTGCGACGACCGCCGAAATGATCCACGGCACGATGACCACCATCTGCACGATGAAGGCCGTGCGCGCCGGCAGCCGATTGATCCAGACCGCGAGCGCCATGGCGATGATGATGGTGAACACCACGCAGGCCGCCGTGAAGACGCCGCTGCGGCTGAGCGTCGGCAGAAGGGTGGGGTCCTCGATCAGACGCACATAATTGCCGAGACCAATAAAGTCTGTGGGCGCCCCGTATTCGATCCGGAAAAGGGTGAACCAGAATCCATAGATCACGGGCGAAAACAGAACAAACAAAAGTAGCGCGAAGGCCGGCGCTATATAAATATATGCGGTCGCGCTCGGTCTCATGGTGATCTCACGCCTTGGCTCGAAAAGGTAACGGAGGCAAATCCAGGGGCATGCACAACGGCTGACCTTGGCGACGCATCCACAGAACGATACAGACCATCCGCACGACGTTGCTGCGCGAGGGCGGGGGCATGCGGGATTGGCGCACGCCCCCGATGCCATTAACGGTTGTTGCGACGGTTGAATTCCTTCTCCGCCTCCTCGAGCGCCGCCTTAGGCTCCATGCCGTTGACGACGACGTTCTGCGCCGCCTTGTTCAGCGCCTGACGATAGCCGCCGACGCCGAAGTCGATCGGGGCAAGCCACCCGAAGTCCCGTGCGCCCTCGGTCGTCACGGTCATGTAGCCATTGCCCGGCTTGTCGAAGTAAGACGCGAGAGATTTGATGGTTGTTCCGAGTGTCGGCGCCTGTCCACCCACCGTCACCCATATTGAATCGCCTTCCGGCCCGGTCATATAGTCAAGGAACCGGCCCGCGAGCTCCTGGTTCTTCGAGCCGGACCAGACGCCGACCGCCCAGCCTGCCATGACGGCCGGCGAATGCGGCTTCTTGCCATTGCCAGGCCACAACATCTGCCCGACCTTGTCTGCGCCGATCTTGGCCTGGACGCTGGAAACGCGCACGCTCGCGCCCGTATACATCGCCAGGCGCCCCGCCGAGAATTGCTCGATCAGGTCGTCCGGCGTCCAGGTCGCCGCCTGCTTCGGGGTCACGCCCTCCTTGGTGATCATATCCGTCTGCAGCTTGAGCCCCGCGACGCCCGCGGGCGTCGCGAAGCGCGCCCTGCCGTTCTCCTCGAAGATCGTGCCCTGCTCCGCCAGCGTCGCCGGGATCATCATCTGCGGGTCGGCCTGCGCCTCGCTGAAGCCCTGGCCGAAGCCCCAGCGGGTTATAGTGCCGGACGCGTCCTTGACGGTCAGCTTCTTTGCCGCCTCGGTGAATTTATCCCAGGTTGTCAGCGTCGCCGGGTCAATTCCTGCTTCCTTCAGAAGATCGGCGCGATAGATCACCGAGATATAGTTGCGGGACGTGAACAGGCAATACTGCTTTCCATTGATCGCGCACTGGTCCCAATAGGCACCCGCATAGTCCGCGACCTGCTCCTTCGTCCATTTGTCGATGAAGAGCTTGCGCAGATCAGCCATCGAGCCGGATTTTATCGCATCCCCGAGAAGATCGGTGATCACCCAGATGACATCGGGCGCGTTGCCGCCGCGGCTCGCCGCAAGGAATTTCGGCGTCATCTGGTCCCAGACCTGCGGCTCCACCACGATCTTGGCGCCGGGATTGGCGGCCTCGAACTTGGCGATGATCTCGGCCAGAGCCTTCTCCCGCGGCGCGTTCCCGGCCGGGTTGAGGAAGGTCCACATGCGGATCGTCTCCGCCATCGCCCCCGAGACGGGAAGCGAAGCCGCCAGAATGAGCAGCCCGGCGCTTCCGGCGCGACGCAGCCGTCTTGACCAAATCGTTGTCATGATGATCTCCTCCCCTATTCTGATTTAAGTTTCCGCGATTTATTCGAGCGTCATATCTGGTTCTTGTGCAGACAGATCGTTGAGCGCGCCCTGCAACGACCTGTCGATATGCTTGCGCGTCGCCGCGCGATATTGCTCCACATCGCGGGCGCGCAGCGCGGCGATAATGGCGTGATGTTCGACACCTTCGCTTTCAAGGCGATCGCGCCAGGAATTGAGCCCTCGCTGGATCCATGCGCCGAGCAGCTGCATCTGGATCGAGCGGTAGAGCGAAATCAGGAGATCATTACCGCTCAGCTCCACCAAGGAGTGGTGGAACCGCCCATTCAGATCCACATGCAGCCGGTGCGACATGCGGCGGGGCGCGGCCTCCAGCTTGCCCTGGATCGTCTCCAGCACCCCCAGGCTTTTCGGCGTGAGCTCACCCGCCGCGAGACGGCCGATGGCGAGCTCGCCCGCCATCACCTCGAGGCCGAAACGCACCTGCCACAGATCCGCGACCTGCTTCGGCGTCGGCGTCCTGATGTGGAAACCGCGCCGCGGAATCGCCTCGATGTAGCCCTCCGTCGCCAGACGCATCAACGCCTCGCGCACCGGTGTCAGACTCACACCGAATTTCAGCGACAGCTCCTGCGGATAGAGACGCGCCCCGCGCTCGAAATATCCGAACAGGATCATTTCCAGAAGCGTGCGGTGCAGCGTCTCCTGCAACGTCTCGCCTGGCTTGCCGACGAGTTGCCCGAGTTCTGCGGGATCTGGCAGGGCGGATGTCATGCGGGCACCTTGGGTGCGTCAGCCTGGGAGAGCAGGAACTCAGCGAGGCGATCGACATCCGGGTCGCCGCCGTGCCCCGGCGCATCGCGCGCCACGAGATCTCCGTTCGCAAGGGATAGCGGCACCAGCGGCAGCTCATCCCGCAGCGCGTTCGGCATGCGGTTGGCCTCGTAGCACCAGGCCGCCGGCAGCGCCCGGCAGACATGCAGCGCCGCCGACACGCCGACACTCGTGCCGACGCCATGGGGCGCAAGCTTCAGACCCTCGCGGGCACAGAGCTCGCCGATGGCCATGAGGCCGCTGACACCGCCCGCCCGGGTGATGTTGGGCTGCAGGATGTCGACGGCGCCGGCCTTGGCCAGAGCTTCGAAAGCCGGCAAAGTAAATTCGTTTTCACCGGCCGCGATCGGCACCGGCGAGGCGCGCCGCACAGCGGCGAGAGCCGCAGGATCATCGGGCGGGATAGGCTCCTCGAGCCAGGCGATATCGAGATCCCGCAAGCCCTCCGCGAGCGCAATGGCGTCTTCCACCCCATAGGCACAATTGGCATCAAGCATGAGTTGATGACGGCCCAGCGCCTCCCGGACGGCTGCGATATGATCGAGATCCACCGCCACACCGCGGCCGATCTTCAGCTTCACGGCATGATAGCCCTGCGCGACGAAATCGCGCGCCGCAGCGGCGGATGCCGCGGGCGTCGGCAACAACGCAACGGGGCTGACATAGGTTTCGACGGGGCCGGGCGAACCGCCCAGGCGGGTCGCAAGTGGCTGGCCGGCAGCCTTGGCGATGAGATCCCATAGGGCGATATCAACCGCGGCAAGCGCCTCGATCGCCGGACCGCGGGTATGGCCGAGAGCCCGGAAATAGGTCGCGAGGTCGGCCAGCATGCAGGCGGGCTCTTCGATGTCCTGACCCATGATGGCCGGCGCGACCACATTCTCGATCAGGCTTGCGGCGGCAAGCGGATAGGGCAAGCCGAACCCCTCGCCCCAGCCGCTCAAGCCGTTGGCGGCCGTCACCTTGACGAGCGTCGCATATTGGCCGGTCCGCGGGATGCGGCGGAAATGGCTCGCTGGCGCCAGGACTTCAGGCGGCACATTGGCCAGCCCGCCATACTGGCGCGCAAATGTTGCAGCCAAGGGATAAACGCGAATGCCGACGAGCTTCATGGGCCACCTCACCCCGAAACTTATAAATTATAATTTATTTTTTTCAAGCGGCGATGCGCATCATGGCGATTGCGTCTTTTCCTGTTTCCTTACAATGACTTGAAAACGATCGTCAGGCGAGCGCAATCCGTACGCGACGGTTCTGCTTGCCCTTTTTCTCGATGCCAGTGACCGTTACCGCGCCAATTTCGCCCGTGCGACGCACATGCGTTCCTCCGCAAGGCTGGAGATCGAGACCGGCGATTTCGACAAGCCGAACCCGGCCCGTGCCCATGGGCGGCTTGACCGACATGGTCTTGACGAGCGAGGGGTTGGCCAGAAGCTCATCGTCGGTGATCCAGCGCTCGCTGACGACCGCGTCCCGCGCCGCCATCGCCGTGAGTTCGGCGCTGAGCGCCTCCTTGTCGAGCGTGGCCTCGGGAATGTCGAAATCGAGCCGCCCCTCGCCATCGCCCACCGACCCGCCGGTCACCGGGTAGGGCAGGATCACCGAGAGCAGATGCAGCGCCGTATGCGCACGCATGCGCGCGTAGCGAACCGGCCAGTCGAGCGTGAGCGACACGGCCTCGCCCACCTCTGGCCCGCGGACACCCGCGCCGATCTGATGCACGACCGTCGCGCGATCCGCGCCATAGACCGCATTCAAGACCGGAAGACTGGTGCCATCCGCCAGGGTCAGGGTGCCGCGATCACCGGGCTGGCCCCCGCCCTGCACATAGAAAAGGGTCTGGTCGAGCTGGATGCCCGCGTCGTCGACCGCGATCACACGCGCTGTGGTTTCGCGCAGATAGGCATCGTCACGGAAGAGAAGCTGCGTTTTCATGGACCAATCGATAGAGCATCGAGCGGCCTTTGAGAAGTATCTGCCGCCGCTGACCACCACGCAAGACGCAGATTCCTCTCAGGCGCCAAGGCTATGCCCCCCGGGCATCCGCGCCGCGCGATCGCATCAGAAGCCGTGCAGCGCCCCACCATCCACGACCAGGATGTGACCCGTCACATAGTTCGCGGCCGGCGAGGCGAGATAGGTCATCGCCCAGCCGATATCCGCGCCCTGCCCCAACCTCCCCATCGGAATACGCCCGTCGATCTTGGCGCGCCGCGCGGGATCGCTGGCGGTCGCCTTGCGGAACAGCGGCGTATCGATCCAGCCGGGCGCGACACCATTGACGCGCACGCCGCGCGGGGCAAGCTCCGTGGCAAGCGCACGGACCATGCCGACATGCGCGGCCTTCGCTGCGGAATAGCCGATCACGTTCGGTATGCCGAGAAACGAACTCATCGACGCCGTGAACAGGATCGAGCCGTTGCCGCTCGCCTCGATCTGCTTGACGAAGGCCCGCGAACAGGCGAATGCGCCGGAAACGTGAATATTCAGAACGGCCTGAAATTCCTCTGCGGTCATTGCATCAAGCGGATTCTTGACCGTTCGTCCCGCATTATTGACCAGGATTGAAACAGCCCCACGCTCTGACGCCACCCTTCCCGCGAAATCATCCGCAGCATCGAGCTGCGTCACGTCGCAGACGAAACCCGCCGCGTTCTCGCCGAGTTCCGTCACGGCGCTATCGAGCTTCGCTCTGTCCGTCCCGGTGATCGTGACGCGCGCGCCGGCGGCCAGGAAGCAGCGCGCGATATCGAAACCCAATCCGCTGCTTCCGCCGGTGACCAGGGCGTGGTGGCCGGCAAGCCCGAAGACGCTGTTCACTATGTCCTGCACGGGCACCTCCCTCCCCTCAATCATCAAGGCTCTCGATGGGTTCGCGCGCGCAGCGCAAGCCATGCACCGCTGGCCGGCCTGCGGGACCGCAGTCGGCCCGAAGCCGGCTATTCAGACCGCGCCGCGCATGTCGATGAGGATCTTCGTGAAAGCGCCGGGGTCAGCATCCCACGCGCGCATCGCGTCGGCAGCCTCTGAAAAGGGTGCGACCCGAGAAACAACGAGATCACCAATCTCCGGACGTTGCTTCAACGCGGTGATGACATCGCCGAAATCAGCCAGCTGAGCGCCGCGCGAGCCTCGTATATCGATTTCCTTCATCAGGAAAAACCGGGTCTCATAGGTCACCGGATTCTTTGCATAGCCGACATAGACGACCCGACCGCAGGACGCGACGATGTCGATGGACTGCGTGAAGGTCTGCTCCGCGCCGACGGCTTCGATGACGACCTGCGGTCCATCGTCACCCGTGAGCGCGCGCACGGCATCCCCGACGTCGATCTGCGACGCATCGATCACATCCTCGGCGCCGAGGGCCTTCGCCTGCGCAAGCTTGGACGCCGCCAGATCGACCGCGATGACCCGCGCCCCGCGGGTGACGGCGCCGAGCACCGCGCCGAGGCCGATCACACCACATCCAAGAACGACCACACGCTCGCCTTCCGCCACCTCCGCACGGCGCACGGCGTGAAAGCCGACCGCGAGCGGCTCGATCAGGGCAAGATCGCGCAGGGCCAACCCATCCACGGGGATGACCTTGCCGTGCGGCACTGCGATGAATTCGGTCAGCGCTCCTTCACGCTGGACGCCCAGCGTTTCGTTATGCTTGCATGCGTTGGGCCGGCCCATGCGACAGGCGTTGCAGGTGCCGCAGTTGAAGTAAGGCAGGACACACACTTGCTGGCCAACATGGAAATGTTCAGGCACATCCGCGCCGATCGTCTCGATGACGCCGGAGATCTCATGTCCCGGGACGCGCGGATACTGGACCAGGGGGTTCTTGCCGCGATAACTATTCAGATCCGATCCGCAATAGCCGATATACGCGATCCGAATACCGATTTCGCCGCTGCCGGCGGGCCGCCACGGCAGCGCCGTGAATGAGAGCGCGCCGGGCTGATCGATGGACAGAGCTTTCATCACACATTCCACTCAAACGATCGCCACGGTGCAGCGATCAATATCGTCCCAATCGAGATCCACGCCGAGCCCGGCCCGCGACGGCAGTTTTGCGACACCGTTCTCGATCGGCAGCGGGTCCTTCAAGCCAAAGGCAAATCCCTCGACAGGATAAAGCAGCTCGAAGAAATCGCAGTTCTTCACGGCCGCGCAGCAATGCAGATTGACAATCTCCGCGGGGTGGAAGATCGATGTGTGGATCTCGCAATTGACGCCGAAGGCTTCCGCGAGCCGCGCGGTCTTCATGACGCCGGTGACGCCTCCGGTCCAGGACACATCCGCGCGCACACGATCGACGACACGGGTCGCGATACATTCTGCGATGCTGTAGGGATGCTTGGCGAGCACTTCGGTGCCGACCAGCGGTATCTCCAGCGTCCGCGTCAGCTCGCGCAGCGCATGCACATCCTCGTCGTAGAGCGGTTCTTCATACCAGTAGTAGCCGAGCGCCTCCAAGGCGCGCCCAAAGCGGATCGCCTGCTCCAGGTTGAACGTCGATACCGGATCGGACATCAGCGTGAAATCGGGACCGACGGCCTCGCGAACAAGCCGGTGCGCCTCCAAATCCTCTTCCAGATCCTTGCCCGGCGTGTGGAGCTTGTAGGCCTTGAGGCCCTCTGCCTTGGCGCGCAACGCCTCCTTCGCGTAATCCTCCGGCTTTGCGAGGATCATCGAGCTGCCATAGACCGGAACATCGTCTCGATAGGCTCCGATATACTTGTAAAGCGGCTGGCCGGCCGCCTCGGCGGACAACAACCATTGCAGCGTATCGAACGGACCATAGCCGTAAATGGGCAGATGCCCCCACCACCGATCCGCCGTGCGGAACTCATGCCAGGCCCTTTCACGGTCGCGCGGATCGCGCCCCAGCATGAAGGGCCGCAGTGTATCGGCAATGAGTTTGCCGGCGCCTTCCGCCGATCGTCCGGCAAAACCAAAAGTGGTCGCGCTCAACCCCTCGTCCGTTTTCATGGTGACGGCCAGAAACTGGAACGCGGAGAAATCGCCGGTGCGGAAGGCACCCGCGTCGAATGCGTCGGGCAAGCGCCGACAGCAGCGCACTTCGACTTCGCTGATCTTCATGGTATCGGCCTCAGAACTTGCCAAAGCGCAGATAGGCTTCCTGAGGGTCCACCCCCTCGAGAATGGCCTTGCGGACGAGGTTTTCGGTCGCGATCGCCTGCTCGGCAGCGGCTACGATCTCCTCGACCTGCGCCTGCGGGATGCGGATCAAACCGTCACGGTCACCGATCATATAGTCGCCGGGTGCAATCACGACATCGCCGATCTTGATATCGACATCGAAAGCGCGCGGCAGCCAATAGCCGACGACGTCCCGGGGCGTGTAGCCACGCGACCAGGTCTGGAATTCAAGCGCCAGAAGAAAGTTGCTGTCGCGGACATAGCCATCGGCAATACAGCCGAGAACGCCCTTGTTCTTCAGGGTCTCCGCCGACAACTCGCCCATATTGGCAACGACCCGGTCGTTGGGTTGCGAAACCCAGACATGGCCGGCCTTGGCCTTGGAAAGAAGGCCTGTCCATTCCAGCAAGGTCTGGTGCGGGTCCGCCGTGGGGTCGACGCGGCCATCGATGGTGAAGGCCGGCCCGGCCAGCACCTTCTCGGGCATATTGGGCCTGATCTCCGCAGGCAGCGTGAAATTCTTCAGGCCCATCGCCCGCATCACATCATGCACAACGCCGGTATAGCAGCGCTCGAGCCGCGTGGTCATTTCATCTTTCATCGACACATATCCTCTGATGAACACATCATCGCTCAGGCAGCGGGCAGGCACGCCGGGCCAATTGGCTCGAAGCTCTTGTAGGTCAGCACGAATTCGCGATGGCCGAGTTCTTCTGACTTCGTTCGCCTGCCATGGCCAAGCGACACGACGAGGTCGCGGATCTCACGCCCGACTTCGTCGAGGGTGGCTTCGCCCGCCAGGATGCGCCCGGCGTCGACATCCATGTCATCAGCCATCCGGCGATAGGTCTCCGGATTGGCGCAGATCTTGACGACCGGGGAGATGGCCGATCCGACGACCGAGCCGCGCCCCGTCACGAATAGAACGGCATGGCTGCCGCAGGCGATGAGCTCGGCGATTTCCGCGGTATCGTTGATATTCGGAAAGCCGAAACGCACCTCGCCGTCGGGCACCACGTCGAGGAGATAGAGGCCTCCCCGCGGCGGGCGGTCTCCCGGCTTGATGAGCCCGGCGATCGGCGAGGAGCCGGATTTGGCATAGGCGCCCATCGATTTCTCCTCGATGGTCGACAGACCACCATCGGCATTTCCGGCGGCAAAGGAGCCATAGCCAAGTGTGGCATAGTAGCGTGCCGCTTTCGCAACACTTTCCTCAAGTATAACTCCGAGCTCCGGAGTCACGGCGCGGCTCGCCATGATATGCTCACAGCCGATGAGCTCGCCCGTTTCCTCGAAAATACAGGCAGCCCCCTCGCCGACAAGCTGATCGAACGCGCGGCCCGCGGCCGGGTTGCCCGTGATGCCCGATGTGCCATCGGACCCGCCGCAGACCGTGCCGACGATGAGTTCCTCGACCCCCATCGGCACAGGTTCCTGCGCCGCAAGCACAGGCAACTGCGCCCGCACCCAGGCCTGCCCCTCGGCGATCGAGGCGCGTGTGCCGCCGCTTGCCTGAATGACGACCGTCTCCACCGGCCGCCCGCTCTGCCTGATGACATGGGCGAGACCGTATTTGTCGAAGCTCTCGCAGCCCAGCGACAGCAGAAGCACCGCCCCCACATTCGGGTGCGTGCACAAGGCCTCCATCATGCGCTGCGCATAGCCGTTCGGGTAGCAGCCTGGAAAGCCGATGAGATGGACGTCCTGGTCCCGAAAGGGCCAGGCGATCTCGCGCGCCACATGATGCGCGCATTCGACGAGATAGGCGACCGCGATCACGTTGCGGATGCCCTTGCGCCCGTCGGCCCGCAGGAAACCGCGCATGGACACCGGGGAAATGGGGGCGCCCGAATCCGTTTTCATGGCACGTCTCCGTGGCGCGCGCGCGCTTCATCGAGCGTATGGGTCGCGGTGTAATCGCTCTTCATATTGTGCACATGCACATGTTCGCCAGGGCCTATATCGGCCGTTGCAGAGCCGATGGGGGCTCCGTATTTGATGATCTTCTCGCCACGGCGGATCGAGCGCGACGCAAGCTTGTGGCCGAGCGGGATATCCTTGGGCTGGCTGACATCGCGCCCGCCAATGCGGACGAGGCTTCCCGCGTCGATGCGCCGGCGCACCACGACCACGTTATCGTCTGGCCCGAGCAGTATCACGCGCTCGTCGTGCTCATGATCCTGGCGTCTTTCAGCTTCCATCATGTTATCGCCGCCTCGGCGCTCCATGGGCGATGCCGGGCGCTTCCGCGCGCGCGGCATCGCAGATGCATATATTAGAATGTCGGCAATGACGTGTTGACGGTTCCCATCCACTTCTTCTGCAATTCCTGGATCTCGCCTGTCGTCCACGCCATGAATATTGCCGTATTCAACCAATGCATGAAATCCGCCTCATTGCGGCGCAGGCCGATGCTCATGGGGGCGGACGCCACCACGAACTTCACGGCGAGATTCGGATTGCGCTGGATGAAGGCAGCCGCCAGTCCGCCGCTGGTCACGATGCCCTCGACCTGACCCGCAAGCAGAGCCTGGCTGGTTGACGCATCGTCGTCGTAACGCTGGATCAGCGTGCCCTCGACCGCGCGCTTCGTCACCGCGATGTCATTCGTCGTCGAACGGGTAACGCCGATCTTCTTGCCCTTGAGATCGGCGAGGCTCGTCAGCGTGCTGTCCTTCGATGTGAGAAAGACCTGCTGGTCGACATAGACCGTATTGGTGAAGGCGATGGCCTTGGCACGCTCCGGCGTGACCGAGAATGACGATATGGCGATATCGATCTTGCCGCTTGTCAGGTTCGGAATACGGTTGGAAGCGACGGTGTCGACGACATTCAACTTCACGCCGAGGTCGCGCGCGATAAGCTTCGCAAGCCCGACATCATAGCCATCGGGCTCCATCTTGTCGTTCGTCAGTCCGAAAGGCGGGGTGCCGAGGCTGATCCCGACATTGATGGTGCCGCGCTTGATGATGTCGTCAAGCAGGTTCTGCGCGGATGCCACACCCGCTGAGGCGACAAGCGCCAATCCGACTGCTGCAGCTTTCAATACACGAAGCATGTTGTTCTCCCTAGGTTATCGGCTGATGAACGCCATTGTTTTGAAACTTCTCGTCCAGCCGTCGGCTCACGAATGACAGGCAGGAACATATGACGAAATACATCGCTGCAACGGTCATGTAGACGCTCAGCGGCTGATAGGTGGCATTGGCGACGATCTGACCGGCGCGCGTGAGTTCTACGAAGCCGATGATCGAAGCCAGTGCCGTATTCTTCACAAGTTGGACGAAAAAGCCCACGGTTGGCGGGATAGCCACGCGCACGGCTTGCGGCACGATGACGAAACGCATCGTTTTCGGCCAGTTGAGCCCGATGGCGGCCGCACCTTCCCACTGCCCCTTGCCGATCGCCTCGATCGAACCGCGCCAGATCTCGCCGAGAAAGGCCGCGGCATAGAGCGTGAAGGCAAAGCCGGCCGCAACCAGCGCCGGCACGTCATAACCCGCGAAGGCGAGCCCGAAGTAAGCAATAAAGAGAAGAACCAGAAGGGGCGTCCCCTGGATCACGTAGATATACGCCTTGGCGATGAAGCGCAGGGGCGCGTAAAGCGAGATGCGCGCCAGCATGATCAGAGCGCCGAAGATGGCGCCGCCAAACAGCGCCATGCAGGACAGAAGCAGGGTCCACAATCCGGCTTGCGCGAGGAAAAGGACGTGATTGAAGGAAAAGGTCTGGAACATGCCGCTTCTCCTCAACGCCCGACATATTTAAAGGAGAATATCGTGCGATCGAAGACTGTGAACAGACCTTTGAAGGCAGCGGTGAGCCCTAGATAAATTGCGGCGACGACCAGGAAGGCCTCAAGACTACGAAACGTCAGGCCCTGGATATCGTTGGCCACGCCCGTCAGCTCCGGAATGGAAATGACGGAAACGACACTCGTCGCCAGCATGATCAGGATGAACTGGCTCGTCAGCGCCGGATAGACGGCCGCCATGGCCGGCTTGAGGATGACGTGGCGGAACGTGAGATACGGCGAGAGACCCAAGGCGCGCGCGGCCTCGACCTGCCCCTTGTCGATCGTTTCGATGCCGGCGCGCGCGATCTCCGTTATGTAAGCTCCGGCGTAGAGTGACAGCGACAGGATACCTGCGGTGAGAGCGTCCAGCCGCACACCTATCGCCGGCAACCCGAAGTATATGATGTATATCTGTACAAGAAACGGCGTATTCCGGATAATTTCGACATAAGACCCGGCAATGACGCGCGCCGGCCTTACGGACGACAGCCGCGCGAACGCACCGGCGATCCCGATGATGAGGCCAAGCAGCATGGCCGTGGCCGACAGCAGGACCGTGAATACGCCCGCGTGCACGAATTCTGGCCATCGGGCAAGCGTGCCCGAAAACTCGAAATAGAACATCCATCCTCCCCGGGCTCGGGCGCCGTATGGCTGCACGTTTCTCACGGCCGGCTCAGCGGAGACCTCAAACGGTCTTCTTCTCCGGGCCGATGCAGTTCAGGACTACACGAAACTACCGTCAAATATCAGTGAGCCGATCCGTTGCAGGAAGGCGGCCCTATTCTGGATACCAGCTCACGAAACACGGGCATTTTTCGAGTAACGCAACGCATAACCTTTTCCAATACCCCAGGACGCGCGGGATATAGAAAACCATACCTGGAAAATGCCGCCATCGAAAGCGGCAAAACATCCGTCAGGAACCGTCGCCGTCGCTCTCCAATGCAGCCGCGACGCTGGCCAAGGCATCTTTGCGGCTACATTGGAGGTGATACTCAAGCGTTTCGCACGTCTTCTCCAGCGAACCCTCCCCGATCGCGTCAATGACCCTGCGATGCTCGCCTACCGAACGAATATGATCCCACGCATTATAGATGAAAGTTGTATGCGTCTGCTCAAGAAGACGCATATGCCATTCTGCGACAAGTGAATTTCCCGCCGCTAGAATAATTTTCTGGTGAAACTCCCGATCGAAGACGAGCGCGGTTGCAAGATCATCGGGCGTATCCAGACGTGCGAAATGGGCGTGCCGCTCGAGTGTGTGCTCGAGTGATGCCACGAATTCCGGCGTCATCTGTCCCCGGTCGAACAATTTACGCACGGCGTTCATTTCGATCATGATCCGCGCTTCATAGATCTCATCGACCTCGGCGCTGGTGAAACGCCTGACCACCGCGCCCTTGCGCAGCGGTGAAACGACGAGGCCGTCGGCCTCCAGCCGCAGCAGCGCTTCCTTGATCGGCGTGGGACTGATCGACAGCTCGATCGCCAGCTCTTCCGGCAACAGCCGCCGCCCACCGGCCAACTGGCCGTTGAGGATGCGGGACCGCAGTTCGCGGTAGGCCTGATCAGCCAAGGTAGCGCGGACGAAGCTTGCCATAGCGGCACCATTTCACATGTCACGACGCGCTTGGCAAGACGCTAGATAAAAAATTTTCTATTTTATATGGAAGATTGTTCGGCTAGGATTGAGTCTCCTGAGGCGGCGACCGCCTCGGCCGAGGCGCGCCCATGCCCGCAGCCATCCGGCGAAGACCGACGCGGGGATCTGCCGGCCTCAGGACATGGAACGCCAAGACATAAGACGCCCTGGGGAGACCGCATGACAATGACAAGCCTGGCGGCAACCGCGCCTGCCGCGTCCAGCGCTGCGCCTTTCGTGACCCTTCGGGACGTCACAAAATACTTCGGCGCCTTCCAGGCGCTGGACCACGTGAATCTCGATGTGCGACGCGGCGAGCGCATCGTCGTCTGCGGTCCATCGGGATCGGGGAAGTCGACGCTTATCCGCTGCATCAACGGCCTCGAGCAGGTGAAGAGCGGATCGATCACCATTGACGGCACCGTCCTCAGCGGGGAACGCCGCGCCTTGATCGCGCTGCGCCGCGAGGTCGGCATGGTGTTTCAGCATTTCAACCTGTTCCCGCACCTCACGGTGCTTGAGAACTGCATGCTGGCCCCCGTCCAGGTCCGCGGACAGGCGCGGCCGGCGGCGCGGGACATCGCCCTCGCCTTTCTGCGCAAGGTCCGCATCGAGGATCAGGCGGAAAAATATCCAGCGCAGTTGTCCGGCGGGCAGCAGCAGCGCGTCGCGATCGCGCGGGCGCTCTGCATGCAACCGAAGATCATGCTGTTCGACGAGCCCACCTCGGCGCTTGACCCGGAGATGGTCAAGGAGGTGCTCGATACCATGGTCGCGCTCGCTGAAGAGGGCATGACGATGCTGGTCGTGACCCATGAAATGGGCTTCGCGCGACAGGTGGCAGACCGGGTGATCTTCATGGATCGCGGCTGCATCGTCGAGGAGGCACCGCCCGCCACCTTCTTCGGCGCGCCCCGCCATGAGCGCACCCGCGCCTTCCTGGCGCGACTTCTGCACTGAAAGCCGGCCGTCCACGACCCACAGCCGCGCCGCCACCCCCTCTTCCCCCGACCGGGACACATTCCATGAAGATCGTTGCTGTAGAGCCCTTCATCCTCCATCTGCCGCTGACCGCGAGCTCCATCTCGGACTCCACCCATAACATCACGCATTGGGGCGTCGTCGGCGCGAAAATTACCACGGACACCGGACTCGAGGGGTTCGGCTTCACCGGTACCCACGCGCATCTGCCCTCCGACCGGCTGATCACCGCCTGTATCCGTGACTGCTATGCGCCCTTGCTGATCGGCGAGGATGCAACGGAGAACGCGCGGCTGTGGACCAAGCTTGCGCGCCATCCCGCCTTGCAGTGGGTCGGACGCGCCGGCATCACGCATCTCGCGCTCGCGGCCATCGATATCGCGCTATGGGATCTCAGGGCGAAGCAGGCTCAACTGCCGCTGTGGCGCTATCTCGGCGGCTCCCATAACGCCGGCGTCGAGGCCTACAACACCGATATCGGCTGGTTGTCGTTCTCGCTCGATCGGATGCTCGAATCCACAAAACGCGCCATTGAGGTGGATGGGTTCCGCCGCATCAAGATCAAGGTGGGCCACGACAACCCGATGACCGACATTGCGCGGCTGACAGCCGTGCGCCGCGCCGTCGGGCCGGAGATCCGCATCGCCATCGACGGCAACGGCAAGTGGGACCTGCCGACGTGTCTCAGATTCTGCCATGCCGCCAAGGATCTCGACATCTTCTGGTTCGAGGAGCCGATGTGGTACGACGACGTCAGCTCGCACGCGTCCCTCGCCCGCGCCACGAACATCCCGGTCGCGCTCGGCGAACAGCTCTACACGCTCGATGCCTTCCGGGCCTTTATCGAGGCCGGGGCCGTGCATTATGTGCAGCCGGATGTCACGCGGCTCGGCGGCATTACCGAATACATTCAGGTCGCCGATCTCGCCCATGCGTATCGTCTGCCGATCGCACCGCATGCCGGGGATATGAGCCAGGTGCATGTGCATCTGTCGTTCTGGCATCCCGCGGCCAGCATCCTGGAGTATATCCCCTGGATCAAGGATCACTTCGCGGAGCCGATCGCGGTCAAGGATGGATTCTACGTCAGGCCGGAGCATCCGGGCGCCGGCACGACGCCCTTGGCCAAGAGCCTTGCGGGGTTCAGCCAGCCCATCGCGTAGGCCAATCCCTGCGTTGCGGACCTGCGCCGCTCGACAATTGACGCGCATCGCCACCGGCTTGCGGCGACATTGGCTTCATTGCAGAACGAAAAAATCCTCGACACGGTGCTTCGCCCCGAGAAGCACCGGAAGAAAGGTCTTCTCCATGTCCTCGACGGAGAAGCGGTCCCTCTGCGTTGAGACATTGATCGCCGCGACGATGGCGCCCGATCGATCATGGATGGGCACGGCGATCGATCGCAGACCGAGCTCCAGTTCCTCGTCGACGATGGCGTAGCCACGCGCCGCCACCTTGCCGATGAGCCCTGCAAGCTGGCCTCGATCCGTGATCGTATTCGGCGTCCGCTTTGCAAGCCTTGCGCGCGCGAGAAAAGCCTCAAGCTGTTGGGGCGGGAGCCCGGATAGCAGAACGCGGCCCATCGACGTGCAGTAAGCCGGCAGTCGGGCTCCGATATGAAGGTCGGTCATCACGATATACGGGCCAGGCACACGGGCGACATAAACGACATCGTCCCCCGAGAGGGCCGACGCCGAACAGGACTCGCCGAGTTCCTCGGTGACCCATCGCAAGATGGGCTCCGCGTAGGACCACAGACCCGTCCCGCCCAGCCAGGTCCGGGTCACGGACAACAATTTGGGCGAAAGCGAGAAAAGCCGCCCCGACTGGGTCGCGTAACCGGCCTCCACCAAAGTGAGCAGGAAGCGGCGCGCGCCGGCGCGCGTCAGACCCGCCTTCGCAGCCATCTCGGCCAGCGTCATGCCGGAGGGATGGGCGGCCAGGATCTCAAGCACAACCAAGCCTCGTCCGAGTGAGCCCACGAAGTCACGAGAGGGCTTCTCTCCGGTCATTTCATCAGTCCCCCGGCATCGCTGGCACAACGTTGACTCGCCATCAAACTCCCCATAATGTATCACATAGAAAACATATGTTCGCAATGCGAACTTTATTGGAGAGGGATCGCCCATGGCGAAGTTCCTGCCACTGGCGCAAGCGGTTGCCGAAAACCTCAATGATGGCGATATCGCCGCTTTCGAGGGCTTCACCCATCTCATCCCGACCGCGGCGGCGCATGAGGCTATTCGGCAGAACTTTAGGGACCTGACCCTTATCCGCATGACCCCCGACCTGGTCTACGACCAGATGATCGGCATGGGCATGGCCAAGAAGGTGATCTTTTCCTATGCGGGCAACCCCGGGGTCGGGCTGCTCAGACGCATGCGGGATGCGATCGAGAATGGCTTTCCACATCCGATTGCGATTGAGGAGCACAGCCACGCCGCAATGGCCAATGCCTATGAGGCGGGCGCGGCCGGCCTGCCCTGTGCGATCTTCCGCGGCTATCGCGGTGCCGGCCTCGCCGAGGTCAATCCCAATATCAGGCATGTCACCTGTCCCTTCACAGGCGAGGTTCTCGCCGCCGTGCCGGCGCTGCGCCCGGATGTCAGCTTCATCCACGCCCAGAAGGCGAACAAGCGGGGCGATGTCCTGGTGGAGGGCATCATCGGCATCCAGAAGGAAGCGGTTCTGGCCGCCAAGCGAGCGGTCGTCACCGTCGAGGAGGTGGTCGACGATTTCGACGACCTCCACCCCAACCTGACAGTGTTGCCGGCCTGGACCGTGACGGCGATCGCCGTGGTGCCGGGCGGCTCGCACCCGTCCTACACGCAGGGCTACTACGCGCGCGACAATGCCGCCTATCTCGAATGGGACGCGATCGCCGCCGACCGCGACCGGTTCCGTGAATGGATGCAGAAGAATGTCATCGAGGCCGGTGTCGAGGACTTCGCAGGCAGAGTTGCGAATCTGAGGAAAGCAGCATGAGCGCGTTCACCCCCAACGAGATGATGACGATTGCTGCCTCGCGCGCCTTGAAGAACGATGACGTCTGCTTCGTCGGCATCGGCGCGCCCTCCGCGGCCTGCAATGTCGCCCGCCTTACCCATGCGCCCGACATCACCTTGATCTATGAGAGCGGCACGATCGGTACCGCGCCCGATGTGCTGCCCTTGTCCATCGGCGACGGCGAATTGTGCGAAACGGCCACGACGACGGTGTCCGTGCCGGAGATGTTCCGCTACTGGCTGCAGGGTGGCCGCATCTCCATCGGCTTCCTGGGTGCCGCGCAGATCGACAAGTTCGGCAATATCAATACGACCGTGATCGGGGATTATCATCATCCGAAGACGCGGTTGCCAGGCGGCGGAGGCGCCCCGGAAATCGCGACCTCGTCGCAGCAAGTCTATATCACCATGGCGCAGTCACGGCGCGGCATGGTCGAGACAATCGCCTTCTACACCTCATTCGGCCACGGCGAGGGTGGCGACCATCGCCAGCGCCTGGGCATCGACACGCAGGGGCCGACCTTGCTGATCACCGATCTCGCCATCTGGAAGCCTGACCCGGTCACCAAGGAATTCACGGTCGTGTCGCTACATCCCGGCGTGACACGTGAACAGGTCCAGGACACATGTGGCTGGCCGGTCAAATTCGCCGACGACGTCGCCGTGACGCCGCCCCCCACGGAGCTCGAACTGAGAACATTGCGCGATCTGAAGGCGCGCACGGATGCCGCGCACAAGGGCCAGGCCACCACGGCCTGAGCACTTGCGCGACCGTCACGACGGTTTCCGCGCGAGATTGCGTGAACGAGGGCGATCGAATATTGCCGGGCTGCCGGGCAATTGACCTGCCACGGCGACTGATCCCATGCCCGTTTCCGGCTCCATGGAGGCGGACCGTCGCGGTTCGACAGGAATGCATGTTCCGGCCGATGCCGGGCTTGCTTGATAAGGGGGCAGCCGGCATCCAATTCTTCTTAAAAATTCCCCACGGGCGACTTATGTTTACCTTCTTAAATTAACAAGCATGGCTTTCATATTGGTCAGCAAGCTTCTCTGATCATCAATTTCTATGTTGAAGACTGTCTTGTCACAAATCTCTTGCCACTTGTCCAGAAGCCGCTGTGACATGTCCCGTCCCTTATCGGTCAAGAGGAGCTTCTTGATCCTGCGGTCATTCACATCCTGCTGCCGGAGCACGAGGCCGGACTTCTCCAGCTCATCGATCAGGCGCACAGCACTTGGGCCTTCAATCTCGAGATAGGCAGCGACCGATGTCTGCGTCAGCTCCCCTTCCCTGGACAGGGCGAGCAAAGCGCGTGCGCGCGCCAGAGTAACCCCCTGATGACGCAGTTCCTCCTTGAAGGAGTTGATGAGTCTCTGTCTGACCTTCAAGAGCTCTGAAAGAACTTCATTCCCAAGGACAGCATCCTGTCTCGGTGAAGCCTCTTCTTTCCGGACGCTCACCATACGATCCTCTGCCAGCCCAGCCCATCACCTGGATAGAAGCGATCACCCGAAGCGAATCCCACGGCTGAGAATTCGCGCGATCGGGCAATCTGATGCGCTGGATGGTTTAATCGTGCACAAGCGCCGACTGTAAGTGCGCTAGCGCACACCGGACAGCGGACCAGGCTAAAAAAATGCGAAACCGCCAAGTAAAAAAGAAGGCGGCGCAAGCGCCGCCTATTGAGTTGGGTCAATATTTGGAGGTCATTCCAAATATCACGTGCCAATTCGTCGGATTCACCTCCTTAAGTCAAGCCCATAACGATGTTCGCTCTATCGATAAGATACATCATTGATTATGCTAAGTAATTGTGCCCAAGCAATCACACCTGCATTTCTAATGCCTTTTATTGCCACTAAGCTGCCTCATTGGAATTGCTTATCGTCGCTTTCTGGTGAACCTAAGACGAACTGCATGACGCGAACGCTCTGCAGCACATTGAGACACCGGAGATTTACGATGAAGCTGATCAAGAGCCTTTTGCTCGGCAGCGCTGCCGGCTTTGCCGCCGTTGCCGGAGCACAAGCCGCCGATCTTCCCATGACCAAGGCCGCGCCGGTCGACTATGTGCGCGTGTGCTCCGTGCATGGCGCCGGGTTCTTCTATATTCCCGGCAGCGACACCTGCATCAAGCTGGCCGGCCGCGTCCGCGCCGAATTCATGTACCAGCAGCCGCTCAACAACGGGGCTGGCGAAGGCCGCTATCGTGACGCCACCGGCTTCCGTGGTCGCGGCCAGCTCGATGTCGACGCCCGCACGTCTTCCGAATGGGGCGTGGTCCGCGCGTATTTCCGCTTTCAATTGACGCGTGATTCGGGCGCATTCCGTGCGAGCTACGACGGCCCGCAGGGCAGCACCACGAATTCCAACCTCGACAAGGCCTTCATCCAGTTCGCCGGCATCACGGCCGGTGTGGCCCAGTCCTTCTTCGACTTCTACGCCTCGGCCGCGAACTTCGCCTCGGCGCCGGGCACGTCGATGGGCTCGGACAACGGCAACACCCAGCTGCTCGCCTATACCGCAACCTTTGGGCAGGGCTTCTCGGCGACGATCGCCATCGAAGACCGCAACCAGCGCAACGTCGGCGGCAACTATTACGACGTCGCCGGCGAACGCATGCCCGACGTCGTAGCCGCACTCCGCGTCGATCAGGGGTGGGGTTCGGCCCAGTTGTCGGGTGCGCTACGCCAGCTCAACTCCGGTGCACTCTATGGCTATAACAATTCGAGCCGCGTCGACACCGAATGGGGCTATGCCATCCAGGCCGGCGTGAAGATCAACCTGCCCGCGCTTGCCGCGGGCGACGCCCTGTGGCTGCAGGCGGCTTACGCGGATGGCGGTCTCAACTATCTCGGCATCACCGGGCCGACGTTGGGTACCTACACGTCCGCCTATATCCCCACCGCTGACGCAGTTCTCGTCAATGGCCAGATCGAGAAGACGAAGGGCTGGAACGTTCTCGGCAACCTCATTCACTACTGGACGCCCAGCCTGCGCTCCACGCTGTTCGGCAGCTTCTGGCAGATCGACTACGGCAGCACGGTCACCAACAACACGGTCTTCCGGGATTACAAGATCTACCAGGCCGGTTCGGCTCTGATCTGGTCGCCGGTCAAGGCCATGGATATCGGTGTCGAGGTGCTCTACGCGAAGTTCGACCCCAGCCGCCGCTGGAACGACGAGGTCTACCAGAAGGGCTCCGAAGATCAGTGGCAGGGCCGCGTCCGCTTCCAGCGCGACTTCTGATCTCCTGGACCCACCGGTCGACGACCGTCGGCTGGCAGGATGGTGTGAGGCCGGCGTCCCAAGGGGCGCCGGCCTTTCCTTTTCAGGCCCCGGCGCGGGTCCCAGGATTTCGTCGCGGCCGTCGAAAGAGTTGTCGCCGCCCGGAGATAAGCTTGAACCGCTCGCAGAAGGCTCTGGATTCCCCTATACAGGCGGGCGCACTCTCGAACGGTTGACGATTCCATGTGTTACGGGGGGTAAGACCATGACGCCACGTTCCGGTGAGCAGGACAATCCTGCCAGCGCAGCCCCCGTTCTGATTGTCGGGGGCGGTCCGGCGGGCTTGTTCGCCGCCTCGGAGCTCATGCGCCATGGCGTCAGGCCGCGTATCGTCGAGAAGAGGCTCGCGCCGCACCATGAAACACGCGGCACGGTCATCCAGCCCGCCGTCCTGGAAATCCTGGATCGCGGTGGCCTGATCGACCCTTTTCTCCAGGCTGGCACGCGTATCGAGCACATCCAGATCCTTGGGCCGGGCCTGCGCGAACTGGCGCGCGCAGATCTCGCAGGCATAGGCTGCAAATACGAGTTCCAGTGCAGCCTGCCCCAGTGGCGCACGGAGACCATCCTGCGTGAGCATCTGGCGGACCAAGGGCTCCACGTCGAGTACGGAATCGACGTCACATCGATCGATGAGGGCCCTACAGGCGTCGAGGTGACGCTCGAGACAGACGGACGCACGGAAACCCTGGATGCCGCCTATGTGCTGGGCGCCGGCGGCGGGCACAGCGTGACGCGACACATGATGGGCCAGCATCTCGTCGGCTCGACCTACGACGGACGCTATATCGTAGCGGATGTGGCGCTCAGGCTATCCACGCCGCCGGCCTATGGCCGCGTCCTTGTCGGACCTGACGGCTTTGTTCTGGTGTCGCCGCTCCCGGACCATCGTTGGCTGATTTTTGTCAATCGCAACGACGACGATGTGCGCGACGCGCTGCCAACCGAGGCGGAGCTCAGCACCCTCCTCAATACGCGCGCCGGCGCGGACGTCGGGCTGCACGACCTGCGCTGGGTGTCCTACTTCAAGATGCACAAGCGCGCCGTGCCCAGCCTGGGCGACGGACGGCGCTTCCTGCTCGGCGACGCCGCACATATGTCGAGCCCGCTCGGCGGCGAGGGCATCAACGCGGCCTTCATGGACGCGGCCGATCTTGCGTGGAAGCTGGCGTTGGTGGCCCACGGGGCGGCCAAGCCGGCCATCCTCGACAGCTATGCCGTCGAGCGAGGGATGGCCGACCAGCACGTGCTTGACGTGTCCGATGAAGTCCACAGTTTCATCATGGGCCTCGTCATGCAATGCGGCGCCGATAGCGCGCCATCCCTGCCCCCCGGTGACCCGGCCGAGGTCCTCCTCGGCTTGCGTCGACGGTCGATGCTCGACGTCTCATACACGGGAAGTCCATTGATCGCAGCGCAATCGGCGGATGATGCCGTTGGCGGCCGCCTTCCGGCCTGGCATCGACTCGCCGGAACGAGCCACCACCTCATCATTTTCGACAACACGCCGGGCCGTCAGGCGTTCGACGCCCGCTGGCAGCACGCCGTCGCGGCCGTCGAAGGGCGGAGCCTTGGCTTGGAGCCCTCAGCGGCTGGCGTGTCCGACCGCGGCGCCGTCCTCGTCCGGCCCGACGGCTTCATCGGTTTTCGCGCCCCTGCGCTGGACGACGCTGCCGTCGACGCACTCGATATCCATCTGGCGTCGTATCTGATGCCGCTGCCGGCGGAGAAGGCCGCAGAGGCGCCAGCCGCGGTTGCACAGGTTTAAGGTTGGAGCAGGCGCGAGATCTCGCCTGCACGTCTGCAGTGCGCCGACTTGCGCAGCTCTGCTGGCTGCCCGCTATGCGGCAAGGGCGAGACGGGCAGCGCACCGTGCCGGAACCACGGTTGACGACAAGCGTAAATTGTCACCGCGCCGAGTGGATGGCGCAGCCGAGCAGCCCGGCGACAAGCCGGCGCCGCTCCAGGTCGTTGCCCGCTACCCGCTGCATCGCGGTCCACACCGGAAAATCCATCAGCGCGATCACAAGCTGAAGCACGGCGTCCGGCAGCGGTTGATCCTTGACGGCTTCGCGGACAAGCGCGGCAACGCCCGCCTCCACGGCACGCAGAAAGCCGTCCAGTTCGGGGATGAGATGTCGGTCGGCATAGGCGGCGGTGAGCCGAAGCGCTCCACGTCGGTAGAAGCGGTCAACCTCGTCGACGAGGCGGTGCAGACGATCGTCCATCCCGACGATGTCCTTGAACGTTTCCGAGGCCCGTTCGGGCACCGGCGGATCCATCTCTTTCCAGACATGCGCGCCGCAGGCCGCGACCAATGATCCCAAGGTCGGAAAATGGCGATAGACCGTCGCCGCGCCGATACCGGCGCGTTTGGCAATGTCGACGAAGGACGTTGCCGCCACCCCCTTCTCGTCATGCATCAACATCGTCGCGCTCACGATGCGATCGCGCGTTTCGGCCTGGGCCTTGGCGCGGTCCTTCATCCGATAACTGCGACGCGTCGTACGATCTGGGCCGGTCTCTATCATGTCTGAACAATCTGCATGAAGGCATCGACTGCGGGGAGTTGTCTGGCCTCTTTTGCCATCACGACATAGACGCCGCAGGTCTCGGGAATAGTCCCGAAAGGCAAGAGTCTGACAGTCTGGTGTTCCCGCAACGTCCCGTCGAAAATCGGCCCCACGCCGATCCCTGCCGCAATGGCTTCGCAGACGGCCTCGTTGCTGCCGGCCACGATGAACGGCCTCGGGTCGAAGCCAGCTTCGCGGCATGTTGCTTCGAAGACTTGCCGTGTGACCGAACCGGTTTCGCGCAGGATCAGAGGTTGATGGCGAATGTCATCGGGCGACAGTTCCCGACGCCCGACCAGAGGATTGTCGACATGAACCCCGATCATGAGGCGCGGGGCCGCAAACATCTGGCAGAAGAGCCCGGGATTGGGGGCCGGGAGCGACATAATGCCGAGGTCGACCTTGCAATCGGCAATGAGCTCAATGAGCTGGGTCGTATTGCCGAGCCGGGTCGCGATATCCACCGAAGGATGCGTCGCCATGAATTTGGCGACCAGCGGCATGGCGTAATGCGGTGTCGAAAATCCGATGGTGAGCTTTCCCCGGCGTAGCTCGCGCAAGTCGCGCATGACGTCGTCGAGCTCGCTCATGCGGCTGATGACCGCGCGCGCCCGGTGAAAGAACTCCCGCCCGTAATCCGTCAGTTCCAGCCTCGGGCGGCGATTGAAGAGCGGCAGACCGCAGGCCGTTTCCAGCGTCGCGATCTGCACGGAGACGCTGGGTTGGCTCACACCAAGCGCCTTGGCCGCTTGTGAAAAGCTCAAGGTTTCGGCGACCTTCATGAAGGTGGCGATGCCGCCGAAGGTGATGCCGCCCTCTTTGCGTCCGGCCGTGCGGATTCCACGCTCATCCGTCATACGATTTTCACACACAATTATTAGAAAAAACTAAGTTAGAGGGGAACCTATAAATTAAATTTATTTATAGGGCAAGCCACAACGAGCGTCGTTTGGAGCCGCAGGTGACAGAAAATTTCCATCGCCGGCGCCGCCCAGCCGCATAGCGTTCACGTCGTTTAGCCAAAAAGGAACTGCCCAGTGTCGTTCATCACACGCCGAACTGCCCTGAAAGGCATGCTGGCAACCTCAGCCCTTCCGCTTGCCCCCACTCTGGTTCTCGGCCAGTCGGAAACGCCCAAGAGCGGCGGCAAGCTTGCCTATGCGCAGCTCTCGGCCAATCGCCGGTCTGCCGATGCCACCAATTCGCGCCATCCCTATTTTGTGGTGGATTCCAACGTCCGCCTGCAATGGAACTGCCTGACCTGGGTCAACCCGCAGCTCGGCTGGGAACTGGAGGCGGCAAAGCGCGTCGAGCCGACGGACAAGTCGCTTGCGGTCTGGGAAGCTGAGCTGAAGGAAGGCATTCTTTTCCACAACGGCAAGGAAATGACCTCGGAAGATGTCGTCGCCTCCTTCGACTATCACCGCCAGAACGCGCCCTTCGCGCGTCAGATCAAGCGCATCGAGGCTGTCTCGAAATATGTGGCCCGCTTCTATCTCGACAGCGGCAATTCCGAATTTCCTTACGTTCTTGCCGAATATAACAGCGTCATCATGCCGGCTGCGCCGTTGGCGACCATCGGCATGGACGGTATCGGCTCCGGCCCGTTCCGCATTGTTGAGAGCGACCCCAACCGCTCGCTTTTCATGGAGAAGTTCGAGAAATACTTTGCCGGCCCGGCCTATCTCGACCGCATCGAAATCTACAACCGAGAAGGCCAGCAGGAAGCCGCGCTGAACGGCCTGCGTTCCGGCCAGTTCGACGCCGTTCTGAGCATTGACGCGCGCGCCGCGCTCGATCTTTCCAAGGACCCCGATCTGCAAATCGAGGCCGCCAAGGGGGGCTACAGTTTCGTCCTGCAATTGCCGAAGGTGCCGGGTACGCCGATGGACGACAAGCGCGTCCGCCAGGCCATGGCCTTTGCGGTCGACCGCGACGCCATCGTGCGCGTCGCCTATGGCGGCAAGTTCGGCTGGAAGGGCAATGACAGCCATCTCGTGGTGACGGACCCGTCCTTCGTGCCGCGTCCGGGCGGGCGCGATGTCGCCAGGGCCAAGGCGCTTCTGGCAGAAGCCGGCTTTGCCAGTGGCGTCGATCTCGGCACGCTCTACTGGTCGCCGCAGCTGCCCGAAGCCGGCCGCTATTTCCAGGTGCTTCAGCAGTCGTTGGCCGAAGCCGGCATCAAGGTGAAGCTCGAAGAGCGTCCCAATGACGGCTACATCCAGTTCCGCACCGGCGACGCCGACCTTTCCAAGGGCAATTACCACAAGTTCGCGATGACTGCCGTCGGCTCGCGCAACCCCGGCATCAGCCTCTTTCGCATGCGCAACGCCTATGTGGAATCCGGCTACTGGCGTGGCCCCGGGCATGACCGCTACATGGCGCTCTATGGCCAGGCCATGGTCGAGCCGGTTGCGGCAACGCGCAAGGCGATCTATGCGCAGATGCAGGACATCCTCTTCGACGAGGTTCCGGCCCTGCTGCCGGCCGGGGGCGACAACTTTCTCGTCCATCGCAAGAACGTCAAGGCCATGCCCTATCATCCGCAAGTCTGGTCGATCCGGTTCGAAAAGACTTGGAAGGCCTGAGCGGCAGAGCGTTCGCGGCGGAGGGGTCCATGTTCGCAATCAAGCTTCTCCGCCGCCTCGCGGTCGCCGCACTGACGCTCTTTCTGTTGATGGGCTATATCTTCATCGCCACCGAAATTTTGCCCGGCGATGCGCTTGATCTGACGATGACGGCCGATGAAATGGCCGCCATGCCGCCAGACGCGCTGGCGCAGAAGAAACACGAACTCGGCCTCGACCGGCCGGCCATCGAACGCTTCGCCGGGTTCGTCCTCCATGTCGCAAGGCTCGATTTCGGCAGGACGCTGATCACCCGCGCGCCTGTTGCCGATATCGTCTGGATGCCCTTCCGCAATTCGCTGCTTCTGGCGGCAGCCACCCTGATGGTCGCCATTCCGCTGGCGCTTTTCGTTGGCTGCGTGGCGGCGCTGTTTCATAATAGATGGCCGGATCACCTGATCTCGGTCGCCGTGATCTTCGGCTATTCGGTGCCGGAATTCGTCATCGGCACGGTTCTGGTCCTGCTCTTCGCCGTCACCTGGCCGCTCTTTCCGGCGACCGTTACGGCTAATACCAACGATCCGGCGCTGAAACTTCTGGCGGCCGCCCCCCTTCCGGTCGCGACCGTCGTCATCGGTTCGGTCGCCTATCTCGCCCGCGTGCTCCGCGCCGGCATGATCGAGGCGCTGTCGTCCGATTTCGTCGAGCGGCTACGGCTCACGGGCATTCCCGAATATCGCATCGTGCTGCGCCATGCGCTGCCGGCGGCCGTCGGGCCGGCGCTGACGGCCTCGGCGCTTTATGCGGCCGCGCTCGTGTCCGGCATTGTCGTGGTCGAACTCGTCTTTGCCTATCCGGGCATCGGCCAGCAGATGGTGCGGGGGGTCTCCACGCGCGAGATCCCGATCATCCAGGCGATTGCCATCCTTTCGGCGCTGGCGGTAGTGGCAACCAATCTCGCCGCCGATCTCGCGCTTTATCTGCTCGATCCGAGGCGACGCTGATGCTGGCCAGCTTGATCCGTCTCAGTTCCCGCCCGCTGGCCGTTTTCGGCGTTGTTCTGGTCCTAGCGCATGTCGCGATGGCCGTCCTGGCGCCGGTCGTCCTGAGCGTGAACCCTCTTTCCATTCTCGACATGCCGCTCCAGCCGCCGGGACCGGAGGCGCTGCTGGGAACCGACGAACTCGGTCGCGATTTCCTCACGCGCCTGCTCTATGGCGGGCGTACCGCAATTTCGGTCGCGCTTCTTGCCGGCGGTATCGCTACGTTGGGCGGCGGGCTTCTGGGCCTGGCCGCCGCCCGTGTCGGTGGCTGGTTCGATGACGTCGTATCGCGCTTTACCGAAGTACAATTGTCCGTCCCGCCGATCCTCACCGTTTCGCTCTTCGTGGCGGCGCTGGGGCAGTCGACGGCGGTTCTGGTGGCCGTGTCCGCCATCATCCTTTCGACCGGCGTCATCCGCACGGCGCGGGCGCAGGGGCTGAACCTCATGCAATCGGGCTATGTCAAGGCGGCGATCCTGCGTGGCGAAAGCGGGTTGTCCATCGTTCTGCGCGAGCTTCTACCGAATGCGGCCGAGCTTCTGGCCGTCGAATTCGCGCTGCGCGCTTCTTCGGCCTTTCTTCTGGTGTCGGCGCTCTCCTTCCTCGGGCTCGGCATTTCCGCGCCGACGCCCGACTGGGGGCTGATGGTCAGCGAGGGCCTGTCGTCGCTGCGCTATCAGCCCTGGCTCGTTGTGATGCCGGCGCTGATGATTTCCTCGCTCGTGGTTGGCATCAATTTCGCAACCGAAGGCCTCTCTGAAGTCTTCGGGTTGGAAGCCGCGAGAGGTGGCGCGTGAGCCGGATCGCGCCTCCACGCTCGGTATTCGCCGCGAACAATCTCACGATCGCCTATCGCAATGCCGCAGGGCGGATGACCGAGGTGCTCAAGGATGTGACGCTGGCGCTAAAGCCCGGCGGGACACTCGGCATCGTCGGTGAAAGTGGTTCCGGAAAATCGACTTTTGCGCGGGCACTTCTCGGACATCTGAGACCGGGCTCGAGCTTTATCGGTGGCAGCCTCGACGTGCTCGGCACGGACATGATCGGCGCGGACCGGCGTAGCATCGCGGCCATGCGCGGAACCAGCATCGCCATGGCGATGCAGAACCCGCTGACGTCGCTGACCTATCACATGCGGGTCGGCGATCAGGTCCTCGAAGTGTTGAAATACAGGGCCGGGAAAACCACCGCCGAGGCTCAAAAGATCATGCTCGACCTCTTCATCGAGGTCGGGCTGCCGGACCCGGCGGCTCTGTCGCGGCGCTATCCGCATCAATTGTCCGGCGGGCAGCGCCAGCGCGTCGTGATCGCGGCGGCGCTTGCCTGCAATCCGGCGCTGATCGTTCTTGACGAGCCGACCAGCGCGCTCGACAAGACGATCGAAGCGCAGGTGCTCGATCTCGTCGACCGCATCCGCCGGCAGCGCCAGATGGCGCTCGTCATGATCAGCCACGATCTGCGCGCCGTTTCGCGCATTTGCAGCGAAGTCGCGGTGCTCGAAAAGGGCGTTCTGGTCGAAACCGGCGCAACGGCGCAGGTCTTCGAGTGTCCGGCGCATCCCTATACGAAGATGCTTCTCAAGGCGGCGCAGCCCACAGGCGAGCCGCCGCGCGCCCGCAAGACATCAACGGAACCGTCTGTTCTGGAAGCATGCGGCCTCCATTTCAGCTATCCCGCGCCGCGCGGCTTTGTCAAAGCCGTAGCGGCTCGTCCGGCGCTCACGGAAATCGATTTTTCGCTTGCCGCCGGCGAGACGCTGGGCGTCATCGGCGGGTCGGGGTCGGGCAAGACGACGCTCGGCATGATCGTTGCCGGCCTGCTTGCGCCCTCCGGCGGAACGTTGTCGTTCCAGGGTGGGGATATTGGCAAGCTTTCAAGCCGGCGCGACGCCCAGCAGCGGCGGAGAATCCAGATCGTGTTTCAGGATCCGCTCTCCTCGCTCAATCCGCGCCAGACCTGCGCGGAAGCCGTGATCCGGCCTGCCCGCTTCTTCCTTGGCGTCAGCCGTCGGGAGGCGGAAGCCATGACAGCCGATCTCTTCGCGCGCCTTGGCCTGCCCGAGGCGCTGCTGACGCGGTTTCCACGCCAGCTTTCCGGCGGTCAGCAGCAGCGCGTGGCGATTGCCCGCGCCTTCGTCGCCCGCCCCGATCTCCTCGTCTGCGATGAAATCACCTCCGCGCTCGACGCCTCCGTGCAGATGCAGGTGCTGTCGACACTCGCCGACATCCAGCACCAGACCGGCGTGTCGATCGTCATGATCACCCATGATCTCGGCACCGTCTGGGAGCGGGCGCAGCAGGTCATCGTGCTCGAGCAGGGCCGCATCGTCGATGCCGGCCGCACGGCAGACGTTTTCCGGCAACCGAAGTCGGAGGCTGCGAAGGCGCTGTTTGCAGCGGGCGTTCTGGCTGAAACCACCGCGCCCGCCCCTCATCCCGCTCATCAACGTGAAGAGCTAATCCCATGACGAACGAATTGCCGAAGGTCGGCGTTGCACTGACACAGCCTTTTCTGAAGTCGCATTGCGACTGGATCAAGGACGAAAAGCGCGACCTCGAAATGCAGGACTTCATCTATGTCGAGAAGCTTCTGAACCCGACGAAGCCGGTCGCGGAGATCAAGGCTATGCTCGACGGTTTCGAAGGCCGGCTGACGCTGCATGGGCCGTTCTTCGGCTTCAAGATCGATTGCCCCGATCCAGGCATCGTACCGGTCGTGCAGGACCGCCTGCTGAAATGCCTCGACATCTGCGCCGAACTCAAGGCGGACCAGATGGTCGTCCATTCGCCGGTGACAAGCTGGGACAATCCCAACCATGCCGCCTTCCCCGAATACAAGCTCCGGCAGATCGCCTGCACGACGAACCTGATGAAGCCGGTCGTGGCGCGCGCGGCCGAATATGGCGTCTGCCTCGTTCTGGAAAATATCGAGGACATCGATCCCGCAGCCCGCGTGAATTTGGCGCGGGAACTCAACGACGGGAAGGACACCGTCAAAGTCTCGCTGGATACCGGGCACGCTTTCTACGCCCACAAGACAACGGACGCCCCGCCGGTCGATGCCTATGTCAGCATCGCCGGAGCGGACCTACACCATATCCATCTTCAGGATGCAGATGGTTATGCCGACCGCCACTGGCATCCGGGCGACGGCGAATTGAACTGGAGAGCGATCTTCGCTGCCATCGCCAGACTGCCGCAGACGCCAAGATTGATCATTGAAGTGCGCGATCAGGCTGGCGTGCGCCGAGGCGTCGACCATCTGCGCGCTGCCGGTCTTGCGCTCTGATCGCAAGCTCCGCTGAAGCGCGACGTCAACGAAGGGCGGTGAAAGACGCGGTTGTGTCGGTGCGTATCCAAAGCGCCGGACTTGCGCTCCGCATTTTCGGCGAAGGCCAGAGCAAGTCCGTCTTTTGCGGACTTGGCATCGCTCAGGACTTGGCATCGCTCAGGACTTGGCATCGCTCAGAAATTAACAAGTAAATTCATGGACCTCGATGGCATCAGACGATTCCATCCAAGTCGGATTGGCTCTAAGAGCGCTGCTCCTGTTCCGCCCATTGCGAATGTTGTTGAGCGCTCTTGGAGATTACATCGGCGCGGCCACGTCGTGGCTCTCGGTATTCAAGTGATTTTCCGACAGCTCCATGTAAAGGCCAATGGGCTTCAATGAGGACGATGTCATGAGCCCGGCGGTCGCCGCGCCAGAAAGCGGGAATACCGGTAAATCGGCGGAAATCAGTTCGGGAATAATATGATTTTCAGGAAAATGGCGCACCGCACAGGGTGAAGATGACAACTATGTCTACGCCACGGCCCTCCAAAATGCGCGACACGTCATCAATCCTAAATTGCTGAAATAAAAGGCATCGTTCCTATGACTAGTTTCGGGATATCATAGAGACTAGTGGTTCGACTCTGACATTTGCATCCGTGCGATACCACCCTCGGAGCAAATGTCGGAGTCAAGAAAACCACTAGCAAGTTATTGGTTCTAGTGGAGCTTTTGAATTTGACATTTGATCTGGAGCTTGATGTCAGGTGGGACTCAAATGTCAAATTCGCTCCACTAGCCTAGTTCAGGTGACCCAACTCTGTCGGTCGAAATCGCAAACCAAGCAAGCATGCTGGAGGCTGGCAGTCTCTCTACCGGTGGCTTTCTTGCCGGACCGCGCCGACGGCAGTCTCGCATGCGAGGTTCACCCTCGGATGAACGCGAAGAGGCCCGCGTTGCTCTCGTCGGCGTTCATGGGAGGCGCAGCAGGTCCTGTACCCGCCGCCACTTGGCGATGGGGCGCATTCTTCATCTTCTTTGCCAACGCTTTCACCGGGACGGACACCGTCATCATCGGTGGCCCAAGCCGCCGGCGCCACCCTCAGAACGTCGCGCAGGCCTTAGTACAGGGGGGACGAGGCGACCAACCAGAGCCACGAGATCGCTTCGGCGCGAAACGCCCGTCTTTGCGAAAATATGCTCCCGGTGCGTCCTTGCGGTGGCCTTGCTCACGCCGAGCGCGGCCGCGGCCTCTGCGAGAGTCGCGCCCGCCATCAACTGATCGAGTTGGCGAGTCTCGGCGGGCGTCAGCCCGAACATGCGGGCGACGGTGCCGAGATCGACCGGAAGCGGAGTGTCCGCCGGTGCGATGAACACGGCGGCTGTCGCTTGCTGGACGAGCCGAGTACGCAAGTTGCCGCATGCGAGGGGCAGCACATGCGCGGTCGCGGCCGCCATGTCTTGAAACACGAGCGGGACGCCTATTCCGGTCGCCCCGATTCCCCCCTCGTTATCACGTGCCAGCTCAATCGCCTTCATAAGCTCGGCGGTCGCGTCGGCATGCACCGCGGCGAGGCATCCGCTTGACGCAAGGATTGGCGACCGGGCGTCGAGCATGGCACGCGCCGCTTCGTTAGCGTGCAGAATGCGGCCGCCGTCGGCGACGATGACGACGCCGACGGCGATGCTGTCGAGGGTCGCGCCAAGCGCCTGCTGTTCAAGGCTCCGCATGTCAATCAGGTCGCTGATCGTGATGGCGCGGCGCAGATGCGGCAAAAGCAGCCCACCCAGCCCGATCTCCCGGTCAGTGATGATGCCCTGCCGGTCCAGACGGCCGAGCACCAGCTCGGAAAAATGGGTCGACGTCGAAATGAGGACGAAATGCGCGATGTCGACAATGCCGAGGGGGCCCAAAACATCCCGCACATAGGGAGAACTCTCTCGTTTGCCAGCGGGGACATCCCGCGAAGCCACGAACGGTTCGTCCGGGGGAGGTTGGCGCGCGAGCCATCCGGACATCGCACCGTGAATTTCCGGAATATGCTTTGCCCTTTGCTGCAGCCAATAGGGTTCCCAGCCCACGCTCTTGCTGATCAGGACACGGTCGTGGCGGAGGTCGTTCAGAGACAGAATCGCATTTTCGCAGTCGAGCGCGGCTGCAATATCGGAAAGCGTGTGGTCCCATAAGGTGGGCTCGAGGGCGCAATCATAGATCGCTCCAATGAGGTCGGAGAGATGCCCGGATGCGAGCCGCTCCGAGGCCGCGGCACCGATAGCATGAGTATGTCCCATAGCAGGATGCCCGACGGTCCGGAAAATAAACAAAAGTATATCGGATGAACACCCGATGCGCCACTCCGTTCGACGCGCTATCGAGCCGATCTACATTGAGATGCGGTGATCCCGTGCCGGGCGAGAGCCACCCGAACAGCTCGATAACTAAGACCGCATGACAAAGGGGTGAGGCATAATATGCGTGGTCGCAGATTTGGAACTTTCTTTCAAATTGCCGTCATCGCAGCGGCGCTGTCCGCGGGTGAGGCAGTCGCGCATGAGATCAACATCTATCAGTCCAAAATCGGAGAGACCGACCAGAAGACGGAGGAGATCAGCACCGAACAGATGCGGCAAATCCTGTCGGACGGCAGTGCGACCGTCCTGGACACGCGGCCGCACGCTGAGTTCGTGAATGGCCACATTCCCGGTGCGAAGTATCTCGAAGGTCCGCCTTCGGCGGCTGTTGCCGGGGTCGAGCGGCTGGTCGGCGGCGACAAGAGCAAGGCATTGGTGCTCTATTGCAATGGTCCGTTCTGTCAGGCCAGCCGCCGATTGAGTGGCCAATTGCGGGATTCCGGATTCACCAATGTCCGCAGATACCAACTGGGTATGCCGATCTGGCGTGCACTGGGCGGCCCGACCGTCATTGAGCTCGATGGCGTCATCCGTATCCATAAGAATGACCATACTGCGGTCTTTCTGGATGCAAGGTCGGCAGAAGAATTTGCCAAGCGGAGCCTTCCGCGAGCCCAGAACCTCCCTCCCGAAACAGCAGCGACCGTGCAGGGCGGCCCGATGCCGCTTGATGATTTCAATACCCGCATCGTGGTCTTCGGCCGTGATGACGCCCAGGCCCGCGCACTCGCCGACGCTCTCAGCAAGCGCCCCTGGCACAATGTGGCTTACTTCCCTGGTAGTTTCGAAACGCTGCTGGCCGCAGTCACCAAAAACTAAGGCCTGCTAGGTTCAATCGACATTCAGCGCTCTCAGCTGTCATGGCCGGGCTTGTCATTGACGTCGGCCTTGCCCGACGTCAACTTGTCCAACGCGGAACTCGGCAAACAGCCGAGTTCCGTTGCCATCCCGATGTATCGAGGCGCCTCTCCGGTCGGGATCATAGGAACGCGGCTGTTGCCGCATTCCCGATCCATAGCCGAAATCGGGTGAACCCGATTTCGGGGACAAGCCCGGTGATGACAACGTAACTCTTGCGGCAATTCTTGAATGTCGATTGATCCTAGCGCCTGAGCCAATCGAGGGCGGCAGCGAGGCAGTGGATGCGGAGGAAGCTTGCAGCAGTGTTCTCGTACCGATTGGCGAGGACGCGCCGCACCGGGCGAAGACGACTTGAAGTCCAAGCCGTTCTTCGACGGCTCCGGCTGCTAGAGCATTTTCGAGCGATGTGGACACCGGTTCGCGTGAAGAAAATGCGCTAAAACAAAGACATGGAGCATTTTCGCGATTCGGAGAAACACGAAAATGCTCTAGGGGGGGATCAGTGCCGAGGCTGCCGAGATGCTCAAGGATACGCCGTGCTCGATGAAGGTGTTCGACATCTTGCGCCAAATGTCTGCGGTCAGGCAGATCGAAGCCGCCGACCTGATGATCGGACAGAATAACTTCTCGATTATGTTCGCGCGCAATCCGCGCAGCCACGCCTGAGAAAGTTGGTCCCTCCCTTTGCCGACAGCAGGTCGACCAAGGGTTTTTCCGGCGTGGCCGCGGCTGTGACGCCGCGGATCTTGCTACGCTCGAACGATCGCTGGAGGGCTGATAAGCCGTATCAGCCAAGCGCCAGTGCGATCGTGCTGGCCAGCAGGAATCCGATGGTCAACAGACGAAAGAGGAGCGGGTTGACGAACCGCGCGGCGCCGATGCCGATCAGTGTTCCCGCCACCGTGGGCAGCACCAAAGGCGCGGCGGCCAGCCAGAGCTCCGCCGACAGGCCGACCACCCCAGCTTGTACGACCAGCGCTACCGGATAGGCCAGTAGAAATGTCACAAGCGTCGTCGAACGCACAATCTCCGGCGTGCTACGGATCGCCGTGGCATAGGCGGCCAGTGCCGGCCCCGGCATCGCCAGCGCTGTGTTGAGTATGCCGCTGACCCCACCGACGACGAGCCTCCGTCCCTTGCCGTCCCGCTCGAACACAGGATAGCGCGACAGAAGGCCCGTAGCGATCAGCGTCATGCAGCCCACCACCACGATGGCGACGAGCTTCAGCGCGCCGATGGAGAGCGACGCCAGCGCCAGCGCTCCCAGCGGTGTACCGATCACCACGCCGCGAAACAGGTCCTTCAGCAGGTTCCGGTCCACTCGCGGCAGGGTGTTCGGCGCAAGGATCAGCGCGATGAGAAAGCTAAGCACGATCGACACTTGAATCGCCACGGCGCTTCCCATGGAAATGAGAAGCGCCGGCCCGGCGATCACGCCGAACCCGATCCCGGTGATGGATTGCAGGATTGACGCCGCGAAAACCGCACCCAGCACCAGCAGGGGCACCGCAGAGAAATCGAACAGCAGCTCCATGGTGGCGGATCAGGAAAAGACGACTTGGAGATTCGTGTATTCCGCCAGGCCTTCCTCACCGAACTCTACACCGATCCCCGATTGCTTGACGCCGCCGAAGGGCGCGTTGGGCTGGATCGCACCGTGCCTGTTGATCCAGACGGAGCCGCATTCGAGCCGCGCCGCGATGCTGCGCGCGGCGTTGATGTCGCGGCCCCAGACCGACCCGCCGAGGCCGTTGGGATTGTCATTGGCCTTGTCCACCGCCTCGTCGATGTCGCTGTAGCGGATCACCGGCAGCACCGGACCAAATTGCTCTTCGTCCACCAGCCGGTCGCCATTCTTGAGATCGGCGATGATGGTCAGCGGGAAGAAGTAGCCCTGCTTTCGTCCGTTGCGCGAGGGCGCATCGCCGCCGAGAAGCACTCTGCCCTTCGGCCTCGCATCCTCGACCAGATCGGTGACGATCTCGAGTTGCCGGGCGTTCTGGACCGGACCGATCATGACACTCTCGTCGCTACCTATACCTACCGGAACCTTGCGGGCAAAGCGCACAAGTTCCTCGCAGACATCCTCGTAGACGTCGTCATGCACGTAGAGCCGTTTCAGCGCCGCGCATGTCTGGCCGCCATTTATGAAGGCACCCCAGAACAGCCGCTCGGCGATCTGCTTCGGGTCCACATCCGGCAGAACGATGCCAGCATCATTGCCGCCCAGTTCCAGCGTCAGCCGTTTCATCGTCTCTGCGGCGCTGGCCATGATCCGCCGGCCGGTGCCGGTGGAGCCGGTGAAGACTATCTTTCCAATGTCCTTGTGGCCCGTCATCAGCGGGCCGATCGTATCATCGCCGGTGACACAATTCACGACACCGCGCGGCAGCACCTGGTTCATCAACTCGACCAGCCGCAACGTTGCCAGCGGAGTATAAGGCGATGGCTTGATGACCACGGTATTGCCCGCCAGGATAGCCGGGATCATGTGCCAGATGGCGATCATCACCGGGAAGTTCCAAGGCGTGATCGACCCGACCACACCGATCGGCATGCGGTAAATCTCGACCCGACCGTCGTTGTTATCCTGGAGCAACTTCATAGGTAACGACAGGCTGGCGGTATAGCGCGTCCAGGCGACTGCGCCGCCTACCTCCCACCGCGAGCCCATACCGTTGAGGGGCTTGCCCTGCTCGGCGGTCAGCAATTGCGCCAATTCCTCTGCATGCGCTTCGATGATCTCGGCAATGCGCAGACAGGCGGTCTGGCGCTTGCGCTCGCTTTCGTTTCGCCACGACTTGAAAGCGGCCTTGGCCACGCGCACGGCATCTTCCAGATGCTCGGCTTCGGCCAGAGGGGCCAGCCCCGCGGGTTTCTCGGTTGCCGGATTCAACACTTCGAAGCACTGTTTCGTCGGGACTTTCTTGCCATCGATGATCAGGCGAAAGGGGTCCATGTGGTCGCTCCTTCAGGTCCGCGTCTTCGGCATCTCGTTGCCGTGCCAGTCGCGGAAATGGTTCTTGTGACTGTCGGAATATGCGCCCGGCTTCATGTGCTTGTCGTAGAAGTCGAGATCGAGGTGATGCGCTTGCGCGAAAAGTGAGATCTGCATCGGATCGACCGTCGCGGGGAATTTTCCGTAAGTGTCGTAGATGTAGGAACAGATGTCCTTCACGCATTCCACGCCGTCGGGGCTGGCCTGTGCGGTGTTCTTGTCGAACTGCGAATTGGGCGCGGTGTGTGGCTTGATCATACCCTTGGCTTCCCACTGGTCCATGGTCATGGTCGCTCCGGCGATTGCGGCATCCACCGCTTCGCGCATCGATGCGTAGTTGGGTGGGCAGAAGGCTTCGAACACGCCCGCGCGGCCGACCGGAATCGGGAAAGGGTCGCTGGGTGACTGGATGAAGCGGAACCCCAGGCCCCGGCAGGCGGGCGTGCCGCCCAGCACCACGGTCGAGGAAAACCCGCCATAGATCCAGCCGCCGATGCCGGTGGCGTGCATGGCCAGCGCGATCAGTTGCGACATGAAAGCGCCTTCCGCGAGCATCCCGTCCGAAATGATCTTTTCCAACCGCGAGAGAGTCATGATCTTCTTCTTCGACAGAAAGCCGTTGTCGACCCATTGCTGGTTGCCGCAGGGCTTCATCCCGTTGCGGTCGTCGACGATGAAATAGCCGCCGCCCTCCCCCGCGTAGCGCCCCGCCTTGCTGTCGCAGAGGTTCAGGATCAGCTTGATCAGGTCCTTGGTGACGTCGATCACCGGCATGAAGAGCGTCGTGCCCGGCATGTTGGTGACCCACTGGTTATGCGGCCAGACGCCCGGCTCCTTCGGCGGCAGATCCATGCGGCCATCGTCGAGCTTTTCGACATAGGTGTCGTAGAAGCCGAGGATCTTTTCGCGGTCGGACTTGTCTTCGTATTCCTTCATCTTAGTCATCTTCGCCTGGTCGGCATTGACGACGAAGACACCGTGATCGTTTGTGAAGAACAGCCGCGCCCGGTGCGAGCCCATCGCCGACGGATAGGGCTTGCCGATGGTCTTGACCATGCCGCCGGGCAGCGTGGTCTCGGCCAGGATCGGACCGGTGGTCGCGGTGGCCGCAGCCACCAGCATGGCAGTTTCAAGGTCGTTCAGGCCCACCGGTTCCTTGTCCGAGCGGTACTTGAATGGGCCCGATGCCATCTCCATCCCCAGCCCGAATCGGCGCGAGCGCCGGCCGAGGATGGCGTCGTAGAGGGGATAATCCCAGGCGGCTTGCGCCTGTGGCGGCAGGCCATCGGGTTTCAGGCTGGTCATCGGGCCGCCTCCGCCTTGGCTTCGGTTCGGGCACCGAGGATCATCCGGAAGAGGTAACCCCAGGCGCCGGGTTTCAGCAGGACCAGCCGCACGAGGCGGCGCAGGTCGGCGTCGGTCATGGTGGTCTCGGCCTCCCAGACGCCCATCTTGCCAGTCAACACGATGCCGCCGTCACGCAGTTCAAGATTCGAGATGTCAAAAGCGAATTCGCCGGCCGCGGAATCGATTTTCATGGGTTTCTCTCCTCCCGGCCCTCAGGGGACCATTTTCCAGTAGGCGTCCTTGCGGGTGATGAGCCCTCCGCCGATGTCGTAAAAATCCATGCCGCGCGATTGGCGCCAAAGCCCATCAGGGCCGAGGAATTCCACGTCGTAGGTCTGGATCACGGTGCTGTCCTTGAATCGCCAGACCGTGCCCGAGAACTTCGGCCTGTTCGGCATGGCAAAGCGCCGCCCCATCTCGGCCAGCGCCTCTTCACGGCCATAGACCACTTGGCCGTTGGGCAGGTGCCACTGAAAGGCCGGCGAGAGACACGCGCGCAGGGCGGCGATGTCGGCGGTCAGGAATGCCTCTTCGAAACGTGTAAAGAGCTTCTTGCGCGCCATCTCGTCGCCCGCCAATACGGGCAGCGTCTTGCGAGCGATCTTTTCGCTGCGGCGCGAGCCGAGATTCTCGACGATCCGCGCACCTGTGGACAGGCGCGGACCATCCGGCCGCGATGCCGGCGATGCGGGCTGGATGTCCTCGACCGCCTGCTCGACCGGATTGGCCAGGGTCGCGGCACCCACCCCGCGTCGCGGCTCGCCCAGAGGACTGGGCGCGATGGCCTCAACCTTTTGCGCGGCACCATTGGCGCGTATCTGGCCACCGCCCACAAGAATCGTCTCGACTGACGGCTGCTTGCCGGGCGCCGGGGTGGACTTTGCGATACTTCGCGTCATCGATCCTCGCAGGCTGCAGTGAAATTCTGATCGCCACAATAATGGCTCCACGTCGCGCGCGTCAAGATAAGAGAATATGAATTCATTTTTATGAACGCGAAAGTCGCCAGTTTTGTCATATCCTTCTGGTGCCATTTTCGTTAATGAATATGGATTCTTTTTTTATTGACGGCATGAGGTTCACCGTCTAGCGTACAGGTAACGAAATAACGCGCTCAGCGATTCATGTGACGGGAGGAGGCCACGATGAAGGCCATTGCCATTGTCCTTACTGCGCTCTTGGCCGGAATACTTGCCGCCGAAGCGCGCGAGTTGCGCCTCGGCGCGGCCCCGCCCCCCGCCTCACCCTGGGGCGTGATCACCCAGAAGTTCGTCGACCGCGTGGCCGAGGTTTCTGGCGGTGAACTGGAGATCAAGGCCTATATGGGCGGCAAGCTGGGTGCTGAGCAGGATGTCGCAAAGCAGATCGCCCGTGGCCGCATCGACATGGGCGTGATGTCGAACTCGGCGGTGTCGCTTCTGGTGCCAAGCTTTGGCCTTCTGACCTCGCCCTATGCCTTCGACAGCGCCGAACAGTTTGACTGCGTTGCAGACAACCACCTTCTGGACACGTTTGGCGAGGAGTTCGACGGGGCTGGCATCGTCACGCTGAGCTGGATGGAAGTGGGCTATCAGTCGATTTTCAGCCAGAAGGACATGCGCCTGCCCTCCGACCTTGCCGGGGTGAAGATCCGCACCGCCCCTTCGGTCACCGATACGCTGTTCATCAAGGAAGCCGGGGGGACCGCAGTGCCTCTGGATCCGAATGACGTAATCCCGGCGATGAAAACCGGCCAGGTCAACGCCGCGACCCAGCTTTCGGTCTTCGGTATCGTCTCCAGTTACGACAAGGTCGCACCCAACATCGTTCTGACCCGCCACCAGCACCAGGTGGGCGCGATCATCATGTCCAAGCGCACCTGGAACAAGCTGAGCGACGAGGAAAAGGGTTGGATCAACGAAGCCGCCCCCGTCTTTCTCGAACTGCGCGAGGCAATCCGCGGGGCCGAAGTCGCCCTATTGAAAAAGGTGGCCGACGAGGGTGCTAACGTGATCGAGCTGAGCAACAAGGAGCTCGACGCGTGGCGCGCTCTCGCCCCCGCCGCGCAGAAGCAGATCCTCGACGAACTGGGGGGCAAGGCGCAAGCCAAGTGGAATGCGATCCTGGCGGCCAAATCCGCCTGCACCCAAAACTGACGGGCCGGACGGATGCTTCGTGCAACCCTCAGAACCGTGACCTTGACGGAAGCCATCGCCGCGACGATCTCCTACGCGGTGGTTGCGGTGATCCTGATGGTCGACGTGATCGGGCGGGAGGTGTTCTACACCTCCTTCCTCGGCCTGCAGCAACTGGCCGTCTATGGCGCGATCATCGCGGGGTTCCTCGGGCTGACGCTCGCCGCTTCCGACAATGCGCATCTGCGACCGGCCTTGCTCGACCGGCTAACTCCGCCGCGGCTGGAGCAGTTGGTACAACGGCTGGGCGACGTGGTCTCTGCAGCATTCTTCTTTTCCGGTGCATGGATATGTTGGTCCTTCGTGGCCCATTCCATGGACAGCGGAGACCGCGCGCCGGTGCTCTACTTCCTACTCTGGCCGCTCCAACTCGTCATTCCCTACGCCTTCGCCTCGGCGGGGCTGAAACATCTCATTTTCGCGGCTGACCCAGCACTGAAGCCCGCTGCGTCCGAGACCATGGGGTAATCCGGATGTCGGCACTTCTTCTCCTGACCCTTGTCCTGGGCCTGCTGGCGCTGCGCCAGAACATCATCGTGGTGCTGTTGGCGGCCGCTGGCTACGTCCACTTCGTCTGGGGCGACGGCAACCTCGAATACCTGGCCGAAGACCTCTGGATTAGCCTCGACAATGCGCTGCTGCTGGCGATCCCGATGTTCCTGCTGGCTGGCAACATCATGACGCGCGGGTCCATTGCGCGGCGGTTGATCGACCTTGCCATCGCTGTAACCCGGCCCATCCCCGGCGGGCTGGCCGTCGCGACCATTCTAAGCTGCGCCATCTTCGCCGCCATCTCGGGCTCCTCTCCGGTGACGCTGCTGGCGGTGGGCACCATCCTCTATCCGGCGTTGATCGAGAACGGTTACGGAAAGCGCTTTGCCCTTGGCGCGCTGACCTCGGGCGGGACGCTGGGCATCATCATCCCGCCCTCGATCCCGCTGATTCTCTACGGCGTCGTGACAGAGACCTCGATTTCCGATCTCTTCGTCGCCGGCATCGTGCCAGGCATTCTGATCGCCTCGGTTCTCGCGCTTTATTCTTGGTGGACTAACCGCCATCTTCCCGCGCAGAACTTCGACATCTCCGAATTCGCCGGCGCGCTGCGCAAGGGCGCCTGGGCCATGCTGCTGCCGGTAATCCTGCTGGGCGGGATCTATACCGGCTACTTCTCGGCGACAGAGGCGGCCGCTGTCGCACTGTTCTACGCGCTCTTCGTGGAGATCGTCATTCACCGCGAACTGAAGCCTATCGACTTCTTCGACACTGCAGTCGATACCGCGAAGCTCCTCGGGATGCTCTTTCCCATCGTCGCCGTGGCGTTGAGCCTCAAGACCATTCTCACCATTGAGGAAATCCCCGACCAGCTCGCGCTCTGGATCTCGACCATCGCGACCAGCAAGATCGTCTTCCTGCTGATGGTTACAGTCTTCCTTCTGATCGTCGGCTGCATGTTCGACGTGATCTCGGCCATCCTGATCCTCGCGCCGCTGTTACTGATCCCGGCGATGGGCTACGGCATCAACCCGGTGCATTTCGGGATCATCATGGTGATCAACCTCGAAATCGGCTTCCTGACGCCACCGGTCGGTCTGAATCTCATCGTCGCGATGACCGCCTTCCGCGAAAGTTTCGGCGAGATCTGCCGCGCGGTTCTGCCCTTCATCGTCCTGATCCTGGGCGTGCTGCTGCTTGTCACCTTCGTGCCGCAGACAGCGCTTTTCTTTCTGAAATGAGCAGGGCAAATTCGACAGAACTGGCAGATGCGTCGGGTGCGCACCGTTACACTCCTGCACGAAAACGATAAGGACAGGACGTGGATTTCGATACGATCCATCTCGAAGACGATATCCAGGGTGTGCACTCGGCTAGGCAGAAGCGGTCCGTCCGCATTCGTGACGCCTATATCAAAGCCGGGATACGCTTGCTGAACACCCGACGCTTTTCCGAGATCCGGATATCGGATTTGGCCGAGGATTGCGGCGGTTCGGTAGGCAGTTTCTACACCCGGTTTGAGGACAAGGACGCCTTTTTCCGTGCGCTGCGCGCCGCTGCCATCGGCGCCTGCAACCGGGAAATTCATCGCAGGGTGAACATGGACAGGCTGTTCGAGATGGCGCCGGCCGAGGCGTTGGACGAGTTGGTCGACCTGATGGCCGACATATTCACCAGCCCCATCCGCGGCGTCCTCCGGGAATCCTTGCTCCGTATCCTGGAGCCCGATGACCCCTGGGCACCAATGCGCGACTCTGCACGTCTAATCATTCGCAACTACCGCAGGGCCTTGGCGCATGAATTCCCGGCGTTCGACCCCGAAGAAACCACCGTCCGGCTGTCATTCTGCTTTCAACTAATCGTCGGCACGCTGCAGAACGATCTGGTTAACGACTACCACGTCTTCTCGGCCAAGGACGAAACGCTTCGGATTGGACTTCGTGAGGCGCTGAAGGCATATATGCGGCTCCCACTGGACGAAGCAGGCAACGGTTGAACGCGGGCGGGATCAGGAGGCGATCAAGACGCACAGGCGGGCCATGCACAAAATGCTCGTAATGATATTCGCCAGCGATCGGGCTGCGATCGCGTGGGACAGCGAGCCGAAACGCTCGTGCAGACAGGGGGGGCGGTAGCCCCGTAGTCTTCTGCTTTATCGGGCGGGAAGAACCTGCCGCCAATCAAAGAACTACTCCGGAAGGAAGAAACCCTATGCAGATCCGCCGCGCCGTCGCCGTCGCCCTTCCCCTCTTGCTCGCTCCGGCCAGCGTCATGGCGCAGGAACAAGGCCAGGTAGCGATGACCCCCTGGAAGACCATTGAGCCGGGTGGCGAAACCTCCTGCGCGACAGGGACGCCTTATGCTTTCCATGTGAAGCCGGGCGAAGGCGCGGACGCCGCAAAGCTCATGATCTTTCTCAGTGGCGGTGGCGCCTGCTGGACGGGCGAGCAATGCGACCCCAGCTCGGCGGTTTACATTCCCTTCGCGCGTCCTCAGCCAAACGAACCGCGCTGGCGGAGCGAATACATGGGTCGCCTTGGACTCTCTGAACGGGTTGATCCAAACGACCCGCGCGGCTGGCGGGGCGTCTTCGACCTCGGCAACCCGGAAAACCCGGTTGCCAAATGGACGCAGGTCTATGCCTCCTATTGCACGGGCGACGTATACCTCGGCAATCGCGATGTGACCTACAAGACGGCGGACGGCCGGGAGGTGGCGGTGCGCCACCGGGGCCGTGCAAATGTGGAATCGGTGCTCAGTTGGGTCTATCAGAACGTGAAGAAGCCCGAGCGCATCGTCGTCGCCGGGTCGAGCGCGGGCGCCATTGCCGCGCCGATCTATGCGGCGGAAGTCGCGGATCACTATCCGGACGTCGAGATTGCCGCCGTCGCGGACGGCGCGGGCGGCTATCGGTCCCCGAAGATTGCGGATTTGATCCAGAACTGGGGCTTCTGGGATGGCGCGCCCGAATGGACGGGCGGCGTCGATCGCGAGAGCGCGACGTTCGAAGACCTCGGCCGCGCGGCGGTGAGACACGCGCCGCGCCTGCGCGTCGTCGAACTCGACACCGCCTATGACCAGGCGCAGGAAAGGTTCCAGAAGGCCTTCGGCACTCCTTCCAGGCTCTACCCGCTGCTGCTGCAGAACCGTGCGGAACAGGCCAAAGCGATCCCTGGCTTCGCGGGCTATACGAGCCGGGGCAAGGCGCACACGCTGCTCGTTTTCGACCGTTTCTACACCTATGAAGAGGAAGGCGTCCGCGCGGTGGACTGGTTCCGCGACGTGGCGGAAGGCCGCGAGGTCAAAAGCGTCACTTGCGGTGAACCGGAGTCCTGCGCGAAGGAACCGGAATAGGATTCTTCCGGTTCGGACAAGACTGTAACTCTGGTCACATTTCTGCCGCGGCGCCCGGCTGGCTTCCCGCAAAACAGATGCGTCACGGGTGGTTATTACACGTGACCCTGCACTGCCTGGAAGCCGGTCGACCTTACCAATCCAATCCACTGCGCAGTGATGCGAAGCAATATGGCAAGCGCCAGATTCCTTCACTATCTCTCGATCTTCAATGGTCTGAAATGGGGCCGATCGCTGACTGGCCGTTATTAGTGGCGTGTAACAAAAAGCTGCCGTTGAAGTGGCCGTAATTGCTCAATCGGAGCTTCGACCTCATTCCGCCGGTTGCGTTTTTGGCCCAGTTTCAATTCGCTTAATTATCAATATTTGAAGAATTTGCGCACGTATTCTTGCGCGAGTCGAGTCACCTAGCTAATCACCGAGGCTTGCCGACGAGGCTGCCTGCCCAGATGTCCACGGACTCATTTTCGCATCTTGCATCGATTTCAATGCCAGCTTCCTCACAGAGTACGATGCCGGCCGCGACGTCCCAGGGTTTGGCCGAGCGTTCGACATAGCCAAGCATCCGCCCGGAAGCGACCATCGCCAGGGAGGTTGCGCAACTGCCGAGACAGACGACCGAAAGACCGCTTGCCTCTAGTGCCTGCTCGAGCCGGAAACGGTCGTCGCCTGCCCACCGGCCATTTCGGCCAACCCCCATGAGACCGCATTCAGCCGAAGTCAAACCCAGTGCCGCGTCGATCGTCGATCTCAATCCCAGGGTCTTGGCGGCGGAGAGGACCTCGTCCAGCGCCGGAAGCGCAATGACGCCGACAACCGGCTCGCCATTGCGAACAAATGCCAGGGAAACTCCCCACAACGGCAGACCGTTCAAGAAATTGGTTGTTCCGTCTATCGGATCGATGAGCCAGTAATCACCGGTGGCGTGACCGCCAAACTCCTCACCGATCAGCGGTTCGTCAGGGTAATGCTTTGCCAACAGTTCGATGGCCGTTGTTTCAACCTGACGATCTGCCTCAGATACGAAATCCCGCGGCCCCTTGAAGTCGACCGCCAGGTCCTTTGTTGCACGGAAGTGGCCAAGGGCCACCTCCGCGCAGGCGGCGACGATTTGCTCAGCATGTCCTAATCGTTGCTGAAAGTCAGTCATTCTGCCACCATCCGAGAGTTTGAAAGGCGAGCGTCGAGCACCATATCGGTAAGACGCACGGCAGCCTTCATAGCGCGTTCGTAGAACGGAAATTCCTTGAGGCTGTAGCGATCGAATGGCGTCTCGAAATTCAATGGCAGTTCGTAAGGAGAATCCGCGATCAGGCTCATCATCTTTGCCCAGTCAATGACACCGTCGAATGGCAGCAGATGATCATCCTTTGCTCCCCTGTTGTCGTGCAGATGGGTGGCGATCAGGCGGGAGCGGAAACGCTCGAGCAACGTGAAGCCGTCGGGATCGATGACACGGGCATGGCCTGAATCAAAGCACAGGCCCATGAATTCCGGCTCATAGCGGGTAAACAGACGCTCAAAGAGATCAACGAACTGGTCGATGCCGCCGCCAAAGATGTTTTCGACTGCAATGGCAACTTTCTTTTCCAGGCAGTAGGGCCGAATAGCATCAAGGGACTCGAAGAGATAACCGTAAAACTCTTCGTTTGCCCCACGACCGCTGGAATCGAACGAGTCGATGTCGATGTGAAGGACCATATTCGGTGCGTTCATCATGGCGGCCAGATCGACGCGGTTGGCCAAGAGGTCAATGCCTGCTTCGCGCTGCCATTTGTGCGGCGAGGCGATATCCTTGCGCATTTCCATCGCCGGGCCGTAGCCCCATTCGGTTCTGGCATTGCGGCCATTCGCGGCGTGAATGGTGTATGTCTTTAAGCCTGCGTCGGCAACGATCTTGGCGATGAAGCGCATTTCCGACGGTGCATACACATAGGACCACCCAGAGTCCGGGTTCCAGTTGATATGGGTGAAGCCCGCTTCCTTGATGAGCTGAAGGCTCTTGCGAACACCCTCATCATACCAGCGGTCGCCGTGATCGGGATGCCATACAGTCATGCAGTACATAGCTTGTCTCCTTGAAATTGGGATGGGAGGGTCAGGTCCGGCCCGCGCGCCCGGAACTAAGGCGGCTGGAGGCAAGAATGACGATGAGTGAAAAGGTGAGGAGCAGGACAACGTAGACCATCGAAATGGCAATCTGGTCCGGTCCATCAGCGCGAGCCGCATTCTGAAGCGCGACGCCGAGCGGCGTGTTGTTGATGTTGTAGAGAAATACCGAGAGCGTATACTCCGACAAGAGTTCGTTGAAGGATATTGCCGCCACCAATGCTATGACCGGGGCGAGCAGCGGCGCGGTCAAGCGGGTGAAGCGATACATCCCGGAAGCGCCAAGCGAGCGGCCCGCGTCGTCGATGTTCGGGTCGATCCCGGCCAGCGCCGCGCCAAGCATTCGCACCATCATCGGAATGATGACGATCACATAGGCGATCGGCAGGAGCCAATAGGTTCCGACCAGCGAGGCGCCGAAGATGAGCATGGAGGGTTTGCCATAGGCCGCGATGAGACCCACCGCGAGCATTATCGACGGGAGCACCCAGGGAATGAAGAGCGAGAACTCCAGGCTATCGCTGACGATGCCCTTGGATGCGCGGATGCGAAGTGCCGCGAACAGGCTTACGGCCAATGCCGCGCTGACCGCAAGACAGGACAGGACGAGGCTGTTGCCGAGCGGACCGAAAGCGCGCGGATCGGAGAAAACCGTCATGTAATGCTGGAGCGTGAAGCGTGTCGGAAACGGATCCTGCACGATGCTCTCCGTCGTGGCGAAGGAGAAAGCGACGGTGATCAGGATGGGAGCCATGTAGATCAGAAACAAAAGATAGGCGATAACATGCACCGCAAGGTTCATGGGACGATTGCGGATTTCTGTTTTTCGCAGGGGGGACTGGCTTTTCGAGGTCGATATTGCTCTACCGCGCCGCTCGATACGTTTCATCCAGAGGAAGACCATCAGTGAGATCGCGCCGAGGAGCAGGGACAGGAGGGCGGCCATGTCGGTACGGCCGAGACTCACCAGGGACTGGATCATCGAACTGAGCATGTAGAAGTCGCGTCCGCCCAGCATGGAGGGTGCGGCAAAGGAGTTGAGCGCGCCGAGCAGGACCAGGAGGCTCGTTGCCAGCAGGACCGGCGCCAGCATCGGCAGGACGATCTTGAGGAAGGCGCGGGCGGGCGACACGCCGAGGCTCTGGGCCGCCTCGACGATGGAAAAGTCGATCTGCCGCAGCCCGGCCCGCACGAACAGGATGTGGTAGCCGGTCATCGTGAAGGTGTGGACGAAAATGACGGCGAAGGCGCCGGTGAACCAATTGGGGTTCATGTCCGGGAAAATTGTCAGCAGCACTTTCGTGAGAAAGCCATGCGACGAATAGACGAAATTGTACCCGGAGACCGCTGCGACGCTGGAGAAGACCAGCGGCGTGGAAAAGGCGAGCAGCAGCAGCGGGGCCAGCCTCACCTTGAAAAATTCCAGGACCGCAACCTGAAATAGGCCGACGACATTGACGGTGACGACCGTCACTATCGCAACCAGGATCGTGCTCCAGATGCTGCGGGTCACGCGGGGCGATCCAGTCAGGCGTTCGATTGCACCCGCCGAAAACTGTCCATTCGGAAAGAATGCGTCCAGCAGGACGTAGACCACGGGATAGAAGAGAAACGCGATGACCATCCAGCCGATGGCCAGCAGGGCAATGAGGCGGGCGATTTTCCCAACGCAGAGGGTGGACGACATCGTTATGCCCTCCCTGCGGGACGCAGCAGTGCGTGATGGGGAAAGCAAACGACGTGCTGGCTGCCGACGGTTAGCTTTTCCGCGGCGCCCGACCTGATCAGGTCAAAATGGCCATCGACCGCCTGCATTCGGTAGCGGATCAAGTTGCCGAGGAAGACGGTGTCGGCGACGGTTGCCGTGATGCGATAGGTATTGGGGGCTCCATCGTCGATGGACATATATTCAGGCCGGACGAAGGCTGGTCCATCGCCGCCGTCAGCACGGATTTCGCCGAGCATCGCCGGTGTCAGACGATTGGCCTCGCCGATGAAGTGGCAGACGAATTCGGTTTCTGGCCGGTTATAAATCGCCTCGGGTGTGCCGATCTGCTCGACCTCGCCTTTGTTCAGGACCGCGATACGGTCCGACAGCGACAGGGCTTCTTCCTGATCGTGCGTCACATAGATCGTGGTGAAGCCGAGCTGCCGTTGCAAGCGCTTGATCTCGTTGCGCATGGAGACCCTTAGCTTGACATCGAGATTCGACAGCGGTTCATCCATCAGCATGATCCTCGGCCCCATGATCAGGGACCGGGCGATGGCGACACGCTGCTGCTGACCGCCTGACAATTCCGCTGGCCGCTTGTTGGCGTGTTCGGAAATCCCGGTACGCTCCAGCATGTCGGCGACCTGGCCCGCGACCTCGGCCTTGGACGTCCCGCTGGCTCGCAGCCCGAAGGCCACATTCTCCGCAACAGTCAGATGCGGGAACAGGGCATAATTCTGGAAGACGATACCGACACCACGCTTCTCGGCCTCAAGACGGGAAATGTCCCGGCCGGCAAGCAGGATGCGCCCCTTGATAACTGGCACGAAGCCGGCGAGGCACCGCAGGATGGTGGATTTCCCGCAGCCGGACGGCCCGAGAAGGGTGAAGAACTCACCATCCTCGATTGTAATGCTCAGATTGGGGACGGCCAATTTGCCGTCGTATGCGATATCGACTTGCTCAAAGCGGATCACGGCACGTCTCCGAGGGCAGACTGCGGGGCGGAAAGCGCGCCCCACAGTCTCAATCTTCACGGCATGATGTTGAGCTGGATGTTTTCCAGCCAGCCGTTCAGCTTGCTGGCCGCGACCGCCCAGTCGATGGGCTGCGGATGAAACTGGGAAACACCGGCGCGGATCGCTTCGGGCGCTTTGGCCAGCGCTTCTGGATGCGCCGGAGCCTGATTGAACCTGACAGCATACTCCGCCATAAAGGCCGGCGTGCCGAACCATTCGACGAATTTCTTGGCCTGCTCCAGTTCGTGGGTGCCCTTGATGATGCCGACGGATTCCGCAACTATCGGCGTACCGCCCTCGGTATCGACGAAGCTGATGGGGATTTTGTTCTTGGCCGCATTGTTCACGACGCCGCCGTACCACGACAGGATCACCGGCATCTGGCCGCTGGCGACCGTCTTCCAATAATCCGTCCCTTCAGGAAGAACGCGGGAATTGGCGTAGACCGCCTTCAGTAAATCCCAGCCTTCCTTTGAGATCTCGCCTGTCTTCGGATCGGTGAAACGCCACAGAAGCCCGGCGAGGATCATCCGTGTGGTCTGCCCATTGATTGCGCCGACAGTAAATTTGTCCTTGTACTCAGGCTTGGCGAGATCCAGCCAAGATTTGGGAACCTGTATGCCCGTCATGCCATCGGTCTTGTAAGCAAGGACGATTGGCGTTTGCCAGAACATGTGGAAATCACCGTCGGCATCCTTGAAATCCGGGCCGAGCGCTGCCGCCCATGTCGGGACGAATGTTGCAAACATGCCTTGTGCCTTCAAGGCGTACATGGACGGCTGGGTCAGCCCGAGCACGAGGTCGGCCTGCGGATTGCTCTTCTCTGCGACGAGACGATCGAAGAGTTCACCGCCGCCGCCGCCCAGGAACTGCACGTCCAGTCCAGCTTCCTTGGCCTTCTGGGCGATGAATGTGCCGCGTTCGTCCCCGCCTTGCGGGGAATAAATGGTGAGGGGCTTGGCATTCACGACAAATGGGATGGCCACGAGCATGAGAGTGGCGAGCACCGATTTCACCGACATTGGGAGAACTCCTTCCTAGGCTTGGTTTCTGACCCAGAAAATAGCGTGTGTCGATGACACATTTATTACATTGCGTAATTTAATTATCAGCCCTAGTCTTTCCGGAATTCGGAGGCAGGCATGCATCTCTCATTCAACGAACGGCAGGTGCTCGAACTGGTGTTCCTTGGAACTGTGGTATCTCGCGTTGAGATGGCGCAGACACTGGGACTCACAGGCGCATCCATTACGCGAATTGTCTCGCGGCTGATGGACGAGGGGCTTATCGATGAAAGTTCCGAAAAGAGCGGCCAGCAAGGCCAACCGCGCCGCAACCTCTCTATTGTTGCCGGCAGACGATTGAGTGCCGGCGTTAACTTTTCGCGTAAGCAGGTTCAACTTGCACTTATCGATTTGGCCGGGCACGTGGTCGGCGTTGAAAATTCCCCGATCACGGAACCCCACGCCAAGCAGATTGTCGCGGCGACGAGACGCGGATTGGCAAAATTGCTGGATGAAAATGCGCGGACACGGGCCGATCTCGTCGGCTTCGGGGTGTCCGTGCCGGGCAATTTCGGGCGCAATTCGCGAGATTTTCGCGCCCACGAACTGTTTCCGCAAATCGAGGGGCTGAGCTTTGCGGATGATCTCGTCGCGCTGTTTGATGCACCGGTCTTTTTTGAGAATGATGGTGCCTGCGCTGTGCTCGGCGAATATATGTTCGGTGCCGGGCGCGGGACGAACCATGTGTTCTTGATTCATGTCGGGCACGGCGTTGGCGGGGGCGGAATTGTCGAAGGACGTCTGTTCAAGGGCGCGAATGGCAATGCCTGCCTGCCCGGGGCCATTTATCCGATCGGTGCCGCCCGTCCGTCCGGCCAGGATTTGCTCGATCATCTTGCCGAGCAAGGCCTTCCCGATATCGAACTAACCGACGACGACCTCAATGGTGGTGAGGCGCGGCCATTTATCAATGCCTGGATCAATCGGGCCGGCGAACAACTCGGTCGTACCGCGCAGATCATATCGGGCTTGTTCGACCCAACGATGATCCTGATCGGTGGACGCCTGCCTCGGTGGATCAATGAAGGACTCTCCGATCGCGCGGGAGAATTTATCGGTAAGAACCCTGGCCCGTCGCGGGGGCTGAAAACTGTCGGCCTTGTTCCCAGTAAGCTCGGGCAGTGCTCCGGCTCGGTCGGGGCCGCAAGCCTGCCGCTCTTTGCAAACTATTTCGCGGGCGCGGTGAATGATACGTTCAGCAACTACAGGAACGGTTGGCGGGGCAATACAAATAGCCTGCGCCGATGACACAGGTCACGTTATCTCGCATGCAGGCCTTAAATAAATCTATGTAAGAGACGTCCGCCGACCACCTTGCATGGTCATTAGATTGCGGTTTTTAATCCAGAATACCGCCTTGGCGTTGGATATGTTGGAGACGCTTAGCCTAGCTGGCGCTCTCTATAGAACCGTCGCGCACTCGTCGCAGGCTCTTTATTGCGCCGCCAGAGAGCTTCGCATTGCATGCCCCTCAAATTTTATTCTTCGCTCTGTCTATACTCCTAAGCCACATCCCCCTGCCAATCAAAGAAATTTCACATGAGAAAAAGGGGGCAAGATGGGGCGATTATTGTTTAGCCGCTCGATCGAGCATGCCGAAAAGTAAACTCGACGGAACGCTTAGCAAGCGCAGCCCAGCTCGTTTTGAAGCGGGATGCTACTCGAAGTGTACGGAGATCGACCCGAGCGGCCCGAAATCGGCGCCTATTGTATCGCCGTGTTTGGTCTCTATCGGCCGTATGAAGGAGCCCGAGAGTACAACCTGCCCCGCTTCTATCTGCCCGCCGTACCGAGCCAGTCGACGTGCCAGCCATGCGACGCCTTGGGCCGGGTGATTGAGAACCCCAGCTCCGAGCCCTGTCTCCTCGACCTGAGCGTTCCGCGTCACGATTGCTCCCGCCCAACGGAGATCGAGCTGATCTGGTCGTGTCGGTCTCCCCCCGATCACGATCCCAGTGGCCGCCAGATCTCCTCGACCGGATAGGTTCCGAGGAGAATCAGCTTCCACTGAGCCGTAATCACGGACCAGCAAGCCCCGCTTATCGAGCGACAGGCTTCCGGACCTGACGCGGCAAATCGGGCGTTCCATACGCCCCACTTAAGCTCCGGCAGAAGATCAGCGAGGATTTCGAGGCGGCCAATGTGATGCATTCGGGGCACAACGACCACGACTGAAGCAGCTTGCTTTGGCCTGATCCGAATGGGATCCCGCCTGTTATCCGCCTCGCTCCGCGGCAAGCTGCGCCTTAAGTTCGGTGACCGTAACGCCGCCGACGGCTATGTCGCTGTCAGGCAATTCATGAACGGACACGAAGAACAGCGCTTTGGAAATGCCTGTAACTTCGACGGCGACGTCGGTCAGGCGCCGCATGAGTTCGGCTTTGACGTCCGGCTTCATCTGTCCCGCTTCGTAGATGATCAATGGCAAATGAGGTCCTTTCGTTGGTTTGCTTTTGTGATCGAACGTATGATGGCCGCAGCTACAGGCTGGCCAACGCGCCATCGAGATCGGCGATCAAAGCCTCGGGAGCTTCAAAACCGACGCCGAGCCGGATGAGATTGGCGGGGAGATCTGCATCCCGAAGCTGTTCTGCGCTCATCATGCCGGCCCACATCGCGGCCGGATGAACGACCAATGTCGAAAACGACCCAAAACTCGCGGAACGGTGCGCCAGATGAAGGTTGGACACGACCTTTTCGGCTTCAACCGCGCCGCCTTTCACCTCAAAGCTCAGGACCCCGCCGAAACCCGTCATCTGCCGGCGCGCGAGATCGTGTTGGGCGTGGCTCGGCAAGCCCGGATAGTGCACCGCTTCGACCTGAGAGTGCTGGGCAAGAAAGGTAGCCACTCGCATGGCTGTATCGTTGTGACGCGCGATGCGCATCGGCAAGGTGCGAAGGCCCCGCAGCGCCAGCCATGCCGCGAACGGATCGAGCGTTGCGCCGAGGATATAGGCCTTTTCCCATATTGCGGAGATTTTCTCCTTGGAGCCGACAACGATTCCCGCCGAGACGTCGCTGTGTCCGGCCAGATATTTCGTCGCGCTATGCATGACGAGATCGACGCCCATGCTGATCGGGCGTTGGTTGAGCGGCGAAGCAATCGTGTTGTCGACAAATGTCGCGATCCCGGCGCGGTTGGCGAAGTCGGCGATCGCGGCGAGATCGGTCAGCCGCATCATCGGGTTGGACGGGCTTTCGAGAATGATCAGTCGTGTCATGGGTCTGACCGCATCGAGAAACGCGGCCGTGTCGATCTGATCGACGAAGGACACCTCTATCCCAAGGCGCGGAGCGACGTTCTTCAAAAAACCCGTTGTTCCGCCATAGAGGACCCGCTGGGCAACGACATGCTCGCCGCTCGCCACGAAAGTCAGAAGCGTCGCGACAACGGCGGCCATTCCCGAGGCGGTCGCGAGCCCAGCTCCGCCACCTTCTAGCGCCGTCACGGCATCTTCAAACGCACGGGTGGTCGGATTGCCATAACGCGTATAAAATCCGGCATGTAAAGGTTCGGTGGCCATGTTCGCGAAGGACTGCGCATCCTCTGCGGCGAAAGTCGACGTCTGGAAGATGGGCGGCGCGATCGGGTTCGAATAGGTTGGCATTTGAACTTGGATTTGCGCCAGGAAGGTGGATGGATCTAAGTCGTAAGTCATGAAGAGCGGTTCCCCGTCAGGCAGAAACATAGCCGAGCCTTATGACGCCGGTACCACTGTCGTCTTGTCTGATCCTGCTGATCGGCTCGATGAGCGATTGTCGCCGGCCCAAACCGACCGCGTTACCTTCTGGATGGACCCGTCATATGACGGGCTTCAGGCGGCCGCTGCCCGGTTTCGCAACCATTGCTTTCGCCCTCACACCCATGACGGACTAATGATCGGGCTGATCGATGCCGGCAGCAAGTCGTTCATGCGCGAACGGAAGCAGTTCGTCGCGAACCCCGGTGCGATTTCGGTGGTCAATGCGGGCGATCTTCATACGGGAAGTCGCGCCGAAGGTAACGAGTTGAAATATCGGGCTCTCTACATTCCATTGAATCTTCTGGCCAACCTGTCTGGTTCCAACAACCTCGACGCCCCGCCGGGATTTCATTCGGGGATTATTGACGACGGGCAATTGTTCAACGCCCTGGGCGCCATGCATTTGTCCATTGTACAGTGCGGTTCCAAGTTGGAACGAGACCAGTTGCTGCTTGAAGCGCTCAAACTTCTCGTCGGACGCTATGGTTCCGATTGGCGCCCCGCTGATCGAGGGGCCGCAGAGGCGCCGAACCACGTTCGCGACGCTTACGCCCTGATTGAGGCGCATTATCGAGAGGAACTGTCCATATCCGATATTTCCATTGCCTTGGAGATCAGTCCTTACCATCTCATGCGCGAATTCCGGCGACATACCGGGATTCCGATGCACGCTCTGCAAACCCAGTTTCGGGTCGAACTTGGCAAGAGGCTTTTGCGGCAGGGACTACCTGTTGCCGAAGTGGCGCTCGCTGCAGGATTCGCAGATCAGAGCCACTTCACGAAGCGTTTCAGAGAAATCGTCGGCACGCCTCCAGCAGCCTATCGGCGAAATCTGCAAGGGATTGGCGCATAGTCGTCGCCAACACCTCTCCGAAATTTCTCCACACCAAATTGAAAGCCAAGCCGCCGAATTCCTGTATTTGCACGCTACGGTACTACGCCGCTAAAACCTTGTTGAATCCGCCCTAAATCAGGCTCTTTCAATCGACTTCGCAAGGGGAAGGCCAGTTGATCCCCGGTGAACGCGGGACGACATGAAAGCTTCACGCCACAATTCTGAAGGGCTTGCACGCGGCGCACGGATGCTGCGCACCGCTCTCGGTCCGGCCATTACGCGGCTTCTGGAAGACGCCTCCATCGTCGAGGTGATGCTGAATCCGGATGGGCGCATCTGGATCGATCGGCTTTCCGAAGGGCTGTCGGATACCGGCGAGCATCTGTCGCCGGCTGATGGCGAGCGCATCCTCGGGCACGGGATTAGCGACAGCAGATTGACTGTGTCCAGGTCGGGTCGCGCGGACAGGCCTCGATGCCGGATGGGGCGATGGCCTGACGCGATATCCATATCGCGCTGGGCATCCCGCAGAGAGGAGATCGAGCGACTTCGATGGCCAAGATCTATATCTTGATATTTTCTATAGATTATGTGTAATTTAGTATCTCCCAACACTCCAAACGGATCGACGCGATGTCTTCCTTCCCTCCCGACGGCCTGCCCCTTACGCGACGGGCAATGGTCGGCGCCCTGGCTGCCCTCGGGCTTTCCACCCTTCCTGTCCCGCTGTCGGCCCAGGACACGCCGGTGCGTGGCGGTATCCTGACGGTCTCGCTTTCGACCGAGGCCGGGTCGATCGCGGCGGTGAACAACACGACGCCGTTTGCTTATTTCATCAGCTCGAAGATCCTCGAAGGATTGCTGAGCTATGACTTCGACTACAATCCCCAGCCGGAACTAGCGACCGAATGGGCCGTCAGCGAGGATGGCCTGCGCTACTGGTTCCGTCTGCGCGAGGGTGTGCGCTGGCATGACGGCAAGCCCTTCGACGCCAAGGACGTGGTCTTTTCGATCCTGCTGCAGCGTGATGTCCACCCGCGCGGCCGTCGCGTGTTCCGCAACGTGACCGCGGTCAACGCCCTGGGATCGCACGAGGTCGAGATCCTGCTATCCGAACCTGCGCCCTATCTGCTGGTGGCCTTTGCGGGCTCGGGCGTGCCTATCGCGCCGGCCCATATCTATGCCGGGACCGATATCGCGGCCAACCCGGCGAACAATGCCCCCATCGGCACGGGCCCCTTCCGCTTTGTCGAATGGGTGCGTGGCAGCCACATCATCCTGGAGCGCAATGACGACTACTGGGACCAGCCGCGCCCCTATCTGGACGGGATCGTCTATCGCTTCGTCTTCGACCCTCTGACGCAGGTCGCAGGCATCGAGACCGGCGAGGTTCACCTGACCCCGACGGGCGTGCCGCTGAGCGAACTCGACCGCTTGCGCCGGAATCCGCAGCTCGGCATCGAGACGCGCGGGTTTGGCTACAACAATACGATCGTCAGGCTGGAATTTAACCTCGACCATCCGCATCTGTCCGACCTTCGTGTGCGCCAGGCCATTGCCCATGCGATTGATGTCGAAACCATCGCCAGTACCGCCTATCAGGGTCAGGCCACGCCGCTCTACGGGCCGGTCAGCCCCGGTCTGGCTGCCTTCTACGACCCGAACCTGCCGCGCTACGCCGTCGACCCCGCCCGCGCCGAGGCCCTCCTCGACGAGGCCGGCCTCAGGCGCGGCGCCGACGGGGTGCGGTTCGAGGTCTTCCTCGACCCGGTGCAGCCTACGGGGCCAATTCGCCAAACGGCTGACTATATCGCGCAGGCCCTGGGCAAGATCGGCATCCGGGTGACCATCCGAGGGCAGGACTTCGCCACCTATGTCCGGCGGATCTATACCGCGCGCGATTTCGACATCGCCTTGCAGGGGCTGAGCAATCTCTATGATCCGGTCGCCGGGATCCAGGGGCTGTTCTGGTCGCGCAGCATCGAGCCGGGCGTGCCCTTCGTGAATGCCGCGCATTATCGCAGCGCCGAGACCGACCGCCTGCTGGAAGCGGCCGCCATCGAGACCAACACCGTCCGGCGGCGCACCCTCTACGATGCGTTCCAGCGGCAGGTGGTCGCCGATCTGCCGGCGTTGCATCTCGTCGCACCCGACGCTTTCACGGTCTACAACACCCGCGTACGCGACCACACGCTGACCGTCGACGGATTCGGCAGCCGCGGCGCGCATGTGTGGCTGGCGCGCTGACCGTGGACGAGCCCTGACCCCGGAACCCGCCGCGCCCGGGGAACCCGGCGCGCTCTCCTTCAAACCGAGACAAGATCGGACGTCATGACCGCAGACCAGACCGCCACCGCCGCCGGCACCGGGATCATTCCCCGCATCGCCGGCTTCGCCGACGAGATCGTGGCCCTCCGGCACGATCTTCACCAACATCCCGAGATCGGGTTTGAGGAAGTCCGCACCTCGGAAATCGTGGCGCAGAAATTGGCCGAGTGGGGCATCGAGGTGTACCGGGGCTACGGCAAGACCGGGGTTGTCGGACGCCTGAAGGGACGGCACGAGGGCAACCGCGTGGTGGGGCTGCGTGCCGACATGGACGCCCTGCCGATCGTCGAAGCGACCGGCCTTCCCTATGCTTCGGTTCATCACGGGGTCTTTCACGGCTGCGGTCATGATGCCCATACCGCGATCCTTCTGGGGGTCGCGCGCTACCTGGCCGAGACGCGCGATTTTGCCGGAACAGTGCAGTTCATCTTCCAGCCCGCCGAAGAGGGGCTGGGCGGCGCGCGCGCGATGCTCGCCGACGGGCTGTTTCGGGATTTCCCAGTCGATGAGATCTACGGCCTGCACAATGCGCCCGGCACCTACCTACCGCCCGGCCATCTGCGCGTATCGCCCGGCGTGTCGATGGCGGCGGCTGACTTCTTCGACATCACGCTCAGGGGCAAGGGCGCCCATGCGGCGCATCCGGATACCGCGCATGATCCGATTCCGGCGGTGGCCGAACTGATCCAGGCGCTGCAGACCATCGTCAGCCGCAATGTCAGGGCCACCGACCCCGTCGTGCTGTCGATTACCAGGGTGCATGGCGGGACGGCGTACAACGTGATCCCCGAGACGGTCTCGATCGCGGGCACGGTGCGAGCCTTTTCGGACCCGATTCGCGAGGTCGTCCGCGAGCGGATCCGGGCCATTTCGCACCATGTCGCAGCGGCGCATGGGGCTGTAGCCGAGGTCGAGATCCGAGATGTCTTTTCGGTACTGACCAATGACCCGGACAGCGTGAACCACGTAGCGGTGGTGGCGCGGCAGGTTCTGGGCGACAGCAAGGTCGTGGTTGAAAAGGCCCGGATCCTGGGCAGCGAGGATTTCGCGGATTTCCTGAAACATGCCCCCGGCGCATTCTTCTCGATCGGTCACAACGGCATGGTTCCACTGCACAATCCGGGCTTCATCCTGGACGATGGCTTGCTGCCCATCGGGGCTTCGGTCCTGTCACGCCTGGTCGAAAGCCGGCTGGCCGCGGGCTGAGATCCGGGGGGCGCGGGTCCGGCCGTCTTGGCTGCCTGTGGGCTGGTCCGGAGCGTGGCGCGGCGAAAGATCAGAAGCGCGTGCGTATCTCGCGCACCGACGGGAGGCCCGCATCGTGAGCGAGGAACATCCCGAAACGGAGGAAGGTGCGACGCCTGCCGCACCACGTCCCGCCGAGACGTCCTAGAGCATTTTCGAGCGAAGTGGACACCGGTTCGCGTGAAGAAAATGCGCTAAAACAAAGACATGGAGCATTTTCGCGATTCGGAGAAACGCGAAAATGCTCTAGCAGGAGTCCCGCCCGCTGACCGGTGAGCCGGTCGCGCCGATGCGGCTGCGGCCCGAACCGCCACGCGTGACGCGCCTGTCGCGAAAGGTGCTGATCGCCCTCGGTGTGCTTGCCGGCACCGGTATCGGCGGCACCTTGATCTACGCGCTCCAGACCCGGCACGGCGGCAAGACCACCGAGGAGCTCTATTCGACAGACAACCGGACGACGCCCGACGGCCTCGCCGGCCTGCCGAAAGATTATGCCGGTATCCCGAAGCTCGGTCCGCCGCGGCCGCGAAGAAGGCCGCAGAGGCGCCAGCTTAGCGAGAGCCAATCCGGCTTGGATTGCCCGGTGGATCCAAAAACAGCAAATCAGGAAGGGAGGGAATGACTAAAGTCATTGGCGCGCCGGGGAAGATTCGAACTCCCGACCCCCAGATTCGTAGTCTGGTGCTCTATCCAGCTGAGCTACCGGCGCGCATCACTGCGATGAAGCAATATGTTGCTGTCATCAGGTGAGGTCGGTGAATTAGAACCTCCCGCCCCGCTTGGCAAGCCCCTTTAGCCCCAAGTCCGCAAGAAAATGACCAATTGGGGATAACCCATTGTGACCCGTCCTGAAAGCGTCATGGTGCAAAGGCGATAAAGCGCGCCTTTGCCACGCGGGCGCCGGCCACAGTGGAAAAAGGCGCTAGCGCAAATCCGACTTGAAGGGAATCGTCCGACACCATCCAAGTCGGTGAATTTGCGCGTCAATTTTCGAACGGAGCAAGTCCGCAAAAGACGGACTTGCTCTGGCCGCCATCTGCCTCGGCGCCCGCGGGCCAGGGCCCCGCGATCAGCCGCTTGTGATGGACGCCCGCCAGTGGCGATGGAGCGCCTCGACGTCCCCATCGGTCAGGAGCGGCATCGCCGCCGCCAGCCGATCATCGGGCCAGTCCCACCATTGCATGTCCAGAAGCAGCGCGATCTGATGGTCATCGAAGCGCTTGCGGATCGTCCTGGCAGGGTTCCCACCCACGATGGCATAGGGCTCCACATCGCGCGTCACCAGCGCGCGCGTGCCAATCACCGCACCGTCGCCGATCCGAACCCCGGCCATGATGACAGCCTCGGAGCCTATCCAGACGTCGTTTCCGACCACGGTATCGCCTGCAGGCCGATATCCGTTCTCCGCCCCCGCGAAGGCGGGCACGTCCGGCATCCAGTAGAAGGGAAAGGTGCTGATCCAGTCGTTTCGGTGGCCTTGATTGCCCGCCATGATGAAGGCCGCGCCAGACCCGATCGAGCAGAAGCTGCCGATCACCAGTTTGTCGGCACCGTCGTCAGGGAGGAGATACCGGGCGCAATCGTTGAAGCTGTGACCGTGGTAGTAGCCGGAATAATAGCTGTAGCGGCCAACGATGATATTCGGGTTCGTGACCTGCTTGTCCAGCGTCACGCCCTTGAACGGGCTTTCGAAATAGTTGTTCATCGCGGTTCTTTCTGCATGAGTTTGCTCGCCGCTCGCCTTCGTCCAAGCGGCAACGTCGCGAGAAGCCTCGGAGGCCTCGCGCACAGGCTCCTCGCGCGGGTCTGAGGTATCAGTCCCGCAGGGGCGCGATGCAGATGGTACTGGGTGCTGCCTTCATGCTGCTTTTCTAGCCGGGATGCGGCCGTCGTCCAAGACCCGCGCTCCGCGCAGCGCGGCAACCCCGCAGCAGTTCGTTTCGACGGAGGTCAGGCGGAGCGATCGGGGATAACGATGCGGAAATGCGCGCCCTTCTCTGAGGGTTCGAGCGTGATGTCTCCCCCATGGAGATGGACGAGCTCGGCCGCGATGGCGAGGCCGAGACCCGAGCCTCCCGCGCGTGTCGTGCCCTGGAACGCCTCGAACAGCGTTCCGCGGGCCTTGTCGGCAACACCGGGGCCATTGTCGATGACATCGATGGTGACCGCAGCCGGGTGCGCGTTGTCGCGCCGGGCCGCTACCACAAGGCGGCGCGGCTCGCCGGAGGGCGGGGCCTGTTCCATGGCCTGGAGGGCATTGCGGCACAGATTGAGCAGCACGCGCGACATCTGCTCGGGATCCGCATCGATCACCAGGTCCGGCGCGACGTCCTGGACGAACTGAAGATCATCGCCGACATCGAGGAGATCACGCAGGTCCGATACCAGGGATGCAACCGGCACTCGCCGACGCTGGGGCACGGGCTCGGCCGCCCCCCCATAGGCGAGCGTCGCCTGGCAGAAATCGATGGCGCGTCCGAGCGTCGCCACGAGCCGTGGCGCAAAGCGCGCCGTGGCCGGATCCGCGACCTGCGCCAGACGATCGGACAAAAGCTGGGCCGCCGTCAGCATGTTGCGCAGATCATGATTGATCTTGCTGACGGCCAGTCCGAGCGCGGCCAGATGCCGCTTCTGGCGCAGGACATCGGCGAGGCTGTGCTCCATCTCGGCCAGCGCCCGCTCGGCGATGCCGATCTCGTCGGTCCGCTCCGAGGGCACGATGATCCGGCTGGCGTCCTCCGGCGCTGCGGCGAAGGCTGCGACATTCGCGGACAGGCGCCGCACGGGACGGACAATCAGCCAGTGCAGGGCCAAATAAACCAAACCGCCCGTAATCGCCGAGATGATGAGAGACACAACGAGAATCCGGCGGGAGAAATCCAGCATCGCTGATCGCAGCGGCCGCGGATCGATGATCATTTCCACGAAGGCGGCGGCGCCCATACCGGGGCCAATCACGCGCACCGGCTCGTCGCCGGTCCCCAGCAAGGTGCGAAAGGCATCAACAATGAGGGTCGGCCAGTCGGGCTCGCGCAGATCGATGGTCTCGGCCACCTCGGCCGGCGTATCGGCCAGCGCGACGAGGTGGCGGGCGCCGCCCACTTTCACGGCAATGGCCTGCGCGCCGACGCCCGCGAGCAGCTTCTGCTCGAAGGCCGGATTGATGCCTCCCTCCGGCGCCGCCTCCAGCACGAGGCCCGCGACCTGCGCGGTCGACAAGCGGTCGTTGAGCCACGAGACACGGAAGCTTGCGATCGAAGGCCCGTAGATCAGCACTTCGGCGATCATGACGAAGAGCCCGGTGAGAATCAGGAGGCGCGCCGAGAGCCCGAACAGAGGCACAACGGCGCCTCCCGGCTGAGGCCGCGACGCGCCCTCATCCCCGAGGACCGGCGGAAGTTGGGATCGCGAGCCCTCCATCCGCTTGGTCCGTCAACCGAACAATCGCAGGAAACGTGCCATGCCTCTCACCCATCGGCTGCGCGTCTGCGGTGCATAGAAGCTCAAGGCCGCATCGCGCGAAACGGCGGAATAGGTCAATGTCGGCATCTCGAGCCGTGAAACCTGTGCGATCGTCAACCCTTCCGCTATGGCCAGTGTCCAGGGGATGATGAGTTCCCCCGCCGCCGCGCCGGCGATCGCGCAGCCGAGGATTCGGCCGCGCCTGGTCAGCACCACCTTGATCTCACCGGCCACCGCGCGATCCGCCTCCGCACGTTCATTCTGCGCGAACGGCGCACGCAGGATCCGCACGTCGCCATGCCGGGCACGTGCCTCGGCTTCGCTGAGGCCGACCGTGGCGATCTCCGGATCCGTCATCGTCAGGCGTGGAACGACCGGGGCTGCCGGGGCGGCGCGGAAGAGCATGCCGCGGACGATGCGGCGCGCTTCATCCTTGGCGAGATGCGCGGCAAAATGACTGTCGGCCCCCTCGCCCGAGGCAAGGCCCAGCGCATAGATGCGGCGGTTGCTGGTCGCGGAGCCGCGACCGAGCGCTATCCCCGCTCCGCCGGTGGCGACGCCGGCCGCCTGAAGGTCCAGCCCCCCGAACGTGGGCTTGCGGCCGACCGCGACACAAATGTGGCTCGCCTCGACAACGATACTGCCATCAGCCTCGGTCTCGACGTCAACACGCTTTGCGTCGCGGGTCGCCTCCACGCGCTTGATCGTGGCACGCTCATGGATGGTGATGCCCTCCTGACGCAACGCTGCGAGGGCAAAAGCTGCAATCTCCGCATCCTCGCGGCGCAGCGCCGGCCCACGATCGATCAGCGTCACCTCGGCTCCCAGGCGCCGCTGCGCCTGGGCCAACGTCACGCCGGTGCGGCCGGCGCCGATGATGACGAGGCGTTCAGGGTGATGGGTCGTATCGAGGATGCTGTCGTCGGTGAGCACGTCGATATCGGCGAGGCCCGGAATATCCGGGATGACGGGCTCAGAACCGGTCGCGATCAGGAATCGCCGGGGCGTGACGGTGGTTTCACCGACGAGCAGGCTGCGACGGTCGATGAAACGCGCCTCATCCTGCAGGACGCGCACGCCGAGTGCGGCGAGGCGATAGGGCGATTCTTCAGCGACGGAAGCCGCTACCACGCGCTGAACATGGGCATGAACGCGGGGATGGTTGATCCGTGCCGTACTGGTGCCCATGCCCAGAAAAGCGGAATCGCGCGCGGCCCGCACATGCGCGCCCGCATAGGAAAGGGCTGCCGACGCCGCAGCGCCGGCGCTGCGCCAAGGGCCATCAATCGCCTGGTTCGCCACCAGCACCACCGGCGCGCCGAACAGCGCAGCGGTCGCTGCCGCGGTAAAGCCCCCGGGTCCGGCGCCGACCACGCAGAGGTCGGGACGCAGGATCTCAGCCATGACCGCCCCGCTCGGCAACGAGATCCGCGATGGCCTGCCGCAGCTGCGGGATGCCCGTGCCGCTGCGGCTCGAGGTGGGGACGATGCCCGGAAATGCAGCGGGGCGTTTCGCGATCGCCGCCTGCGTTTCCTCCAGCCGGGCAGCGAGTGCCGCGGCTGTGAGCTCATCGGCCTTTGTCAGGACAATCTGATAGGATACAGCCGCCACATCGAGCATGTTGAGCACGTCCGCGTCGATATCCTTGATGCCGTGCCGCGCATCGATCAGCACATAGACGCGTCCCAGGGTGGAACGCCCCTTGAGATAGCTGCGAATCATGCGTGTCCAGGCTGCGACCTTGTCCTTGCCCGCCGCCGCATAACCGTAGCCTGGCATATCGACCAGGGTAAAGGCGGGCCCCGCGCCGATGGTGAAGAAGTTGAGCTGCTGGGTGCGCCCGGGCGTATGCGATGTGCGCGCCAAAGTCTTGCGCCCCGTCAAGGCGTTGACGAGGCTTGACTTGCCCACGTTCGAGCGGCCGGCGAAGGCAATTTCGAGCCCGCCGAGCGGGGGCAGGCTATCTCGCGCGGCAGCCGCCCAGACGAAATCCGCGGGTCCCGCAAAGAGCTTGCGCCCGGTTTCGAGCAAGGTGGCATCAGTGCTGGATGTCGCAAGGGTCATGCGCATCTTATCCAGCTTTGGCCGGAATTCTGCAAGCGCCACCGTCGCATAGGGTAATCAGGGTGTGCGTTTTTGGCAGAATGACCCTGCCGCCGTATGCAAAGTCCCATACGGCGCAGGGTATCGTCCCGATCGGCAAGGCGGTGCTTCAACGCTCCGGCGGCATGGAAGAACGAGCGGAGACAGGGCGCCCGGCGCATGACACCGGGCGCGGGGCGCAATGATCAGGCCTTGGCCTTCTTCATGAACATGCCGCGCAGATTATCCCATAGTTCGATCTTCACGCCGTTCTTGCGCATGATCCAACCCTGCTGGAGCACTGAGAGCAGGTTGTTCCACGACCAGTAGATGACAAGACCGGCGGGGAACGACGCCAGCATGAAGGTGAAGATCACCGGCATCCACGAGAACATCATCTGCTGAACAGGGTCGGGCGGCGTCGGGTTCATCTTCATCTGGACGAACATCGTGAAGCCCATGATGATCGGCCAGGCGCCGAGCAGGAGGAAGTGCCCGATCACCGGCACCGTGCCCGGATCCCAGGGGATCAGGCCGAACAGGTTGAAGATCGTTGTCGGGTCGGGTGCCGACAGGTCCTTGATCCAGCCGAAGAACGGCGCGTGCCGCATCTCGATGGTGATGAAGAGCACCTTGTACAGCGAGAAGAAGACCGGAATCTGGATCAGCATCGGCCAGCAGCCGGCGATCGGATTGATCTTCTCCTTCTTGTACAGCTCCATGAGGGCTTGCTGCTGCTTCATCTTGTCATCAGCGTAGCGTTCGCGGATGGCGGCCATTTCGGGCTGGACGGCCTTCATCTTGGCCATCGAGGCATAGGACTTGTTGGCCAGCGGGAAGAAGGCGAGCTTCACCAGCACCGTCACGGTGATGATGGCGATGCCGAAATTGCCGAAGAGCTTGTAGAAAAAGTCGATCAGCCAGAACATCGGCTTGGTGATGAAGTAGAACCATCCCCAATCGATCAGCAGGTCGAAACCCTTGATGCCGAGCGACGTCTCGTAGCCGCGGATGGCCGCCACTTCCTTCGCGCCGGCGAAGAGATGCGTGGTGGTCTGCGCCGTGGCACCGGGCGCGATCGTCAGGGGCCCGGCGAGAACGTCGGCCTGGTAGCTCGGCTGATTGTTGAACTGCCGCTCGGAGAAACGCCCGGTATAGGCTTGGCTTTGATCAGGAATGAGCGCGGTGGCCCAATATTTGTCGGTGATGCCGGCGAAGCCGCCGGTGACGTCGGGGAACTGGAGGCCCGTACCGCCGCCCGGCAGGGCCGGCTCCTTGGCGAGCTTGGAATAGCTCACCTCCTGCAGGCCCTTGTCGCCGAGCACGCCGACGAGGCCTTCATGCAGGATGTAGAAATTCTGCGTCTGCGGCAGGCCGTGGCGTGAGATGAGCCCATAGGGGTGAAGCGTGAGGGGCGTCGTGCCCGTGTTCTCCACGCTATCCGTCACCGTGAACATGGCATTGTCATCGACCGCGATGGTGCGGCGGAAGGTCGTCCCCTGGCCATTGTCATGGGTCAGCGTAATCGGCGTCTGCGGCGTGAGACGCGCCCCCTCGGGAGCCGTCCACAGCGTCTCCGCATTGGGCAACGCGGGTGCGCCTTCGCCGCTGCCGACCCAGCCGAACTCGGCGTAATAGGGATGCGGGCTGCCCGATGGCGACAGCAGGATGATGTTGGGGCTCTTGGGGTTGACCGTCTCGTGATAGGCCTTCAGCGACACATCGTCGATGCGCCCGCCGCGCAGGGCGATCGAGCCCGCAATTTTCGGTGTGTCGATGACGACACGCGGGCTGCGCGCAAGGGCCGCCTCGCGGCTGACCGGCGCGGAGGCGCCTCCGGCCTGTCCCGGCACCGTCTGCGCCGACCCGGCGTCGCCCGGAACGCCAGGCTGCGGTGCCGTGCTCGACGGCTGCCCGGGCGTCCCGGTCTGCTGCGTCTGGGTGGCCGCCTGCCGCTGCTGATCCACCTTCGGCATACCGAAGAAATAGTTCCAGCCCGTCAGCACCACGATCGATAGCACTATGGCGAGGATCAGGTTCTTGTTATCGCCGATCATGAACGATCCGTTGTGTTGGCAGGACTGTGGGCGGAAGGCCGCTCTGCCCGCTTCCGCGTTGACGAGAATGTGGCGATGGCCCGCTTGAGATCAACCATAAGCGCATCAAAGGGTGCGGACAAAGCGCCGCGCCTGGCCACGACAACGACATCGAGCGCGGCGACCGGCCAGTCGGGCCTGAGCTCGCGCAGCACCTCCCGCAGGCGGCGCCTGATGCGGTTGCGCTCGACGGCGTTGCCGGTCTTCTTCGTCACGGTAAGGCCAAAGCGCGGCCCCGGAACCGGCCTCGCCGTCGCAGACGTCCCCGAAAGGCCGGCATCAGCCTGCGACAAGCAACCAAAACCCGGCGCATTCACGACATCGTGCTCGGGAGCATCGGCGTCGGGAATAGGCCGGGCCAGCGATTTGCCGCGCTTGCGGTCGATCCACTGAACGCTCATGCGCTCAGTGTGAAACCGCTTGCCGCGCTGAGCAGCCAGAAACTCGGAACGCTTTGTGAGGCGCGGCAATTCGGCAGAGCGCCGTCCACGCTGAACCGCTGGGACGTCGCACATGCCGGCCCGTGCCGTGTCAGGCCGACAGGCGCTTACGGCCCCGCGCGCGACGCGCAGCAATAACCTTGCGGCCGCCCTTGGTCGCGATGCGTGCACGAAAGCCATGCCGGCGCTTGCGCACGAGCTTGCTCGGTTGATACGTCCTTTTCACGGCCCAGTCTCCGGTCCCGCAGGGGCGCGACAGCTCGTGAGCCCCGCGCCCGACATCGCCCCGGCATGCCGGTAACGACCTTGATGATGGCTTGCTGTCGGCTGCCGTCCCGGAACGATGAACGCCGAGACGACGACCAAGACGACGATCGGCGCCCGTGAAGAGCGCCGTCGACCTGAGCGGCTTATGGCGGAAGGCACTTCGAAAGTCAACGGCGTCAGACGGACGTCGCGGCCTCCTTTTTGGCCGCGTTGCCACCCTCCGCGGGCGTGCCGGCGTCCGGCGGACGACGCGCGGCATAACGCTGCGCCATGGCCGCGCAGACCATCAGCTGGATCTGATGGTAGAGCATCAGCGGCAGCACGATCGCGCCAACAGCTTGCGCGGGAAAAATGACATTGGCCATCGGAATGCCGCTCACCATGCTCTTCTTGGACCCACAGAAGACAATGGTGATCTCGTCCTCCTTCGAGAAGCCGAGCAGGCGGCTGCCGTAGGTCGTCACCAGGATGACGCCGCCCAGAAGCACGATGTCGACGAGCGCCATGACGAGGAGAGTCGTGAGATCGAAGGTCTGCCACAGCCCGGCGACGACCGCCTTGCTGAAGGCGCCGTAGACCACCAGCAGGATCGAGCTGCGATCGGTCAGGCCGAGGACGCGGTTGTGCCGGCGCACGAAGCCGCCGATGAGCGGCTGCAGGAGCTGGCCCGCGACGAATGGCGCCAGGAGCTGCAGCAGAATGGCGATGACCGCATTGCCGGAAACGCCCCCGCCCTGGGTATGCAGCAGCACGCCAACCAGGACGGGTGTGAGGACCATCCCTAGGATGTTGGAGGCCGATGCCGCGCAGATGGCCGCAGGCACATTGCCCCGCGCCATCGATGTGAAGGCGATCGACGACTGCACGGTCGACGGCAGCACGCACAGGAACAGGATGCCGGAGTAGAGCGTCGGCGTCAGCAGGGACGGGGACAACGGCGCGAGCGCCAGCCCGATCAACGGAAACACCACGAAGGTGACTGCGATGATCACGAGATGCAGCCGCCAGTGCCGCAAGCCGGCCACCACCGCATCCCGGGAGAGCCGCGCGCCATGCAGGAAGAACAGCAGGGCGACCGCGAAATCGGTGAGATAGCCGAGATAGGCGACAAACCCGCCGCGTGCCGGAATGAGGGACGCGAGCAGGACGACCGTCAGCAGGATGATGATGAAGGTGTCGGGCCGGAAACGAAAACGCACGATCACGGGCCTTTGTCGATGATCACGGGGTGGTGGTTCGCCTCCGACATTTGCATCCGTCTCATACGGGCCTTGGAGCAAATGTCGGAGTCGAGAGCACCACCCGCAAGTTAATGGTTTTAGTGGAGCTTTTGAATTTGACATTTGATCGGGAGCCTCATGTCAGGCGGGACTCACATGTCAAATTCGCTCCCCTAGCAATGATCAAGGGATAAGCCCGCACATAAAGCGCTTCAGACGCCCTTGTGAAGCCCTTGCCCGACACCTGCGGTATGCACCACATGCGCTGATGCATGCTGCCACGCGACGGCAGGAATGCTCGCGGGATAGTTGACGGCAACCGCATCGCAGCTAATGAAGAGGCCCCACAAGATGAACTCCCAGTATGAAGGGCTCGATGTGACGCTCCAGTATTCCACCCAGGTCGACGTGACAGGTCGTCCCGTTCCGATTCATGGCGAGGAAGCATTTGCCGGCATGCGCCGCGCAGGCCGACTGGCGGCAGAAACTCTCGACTTCATCACGCCGGCTGTCCGGGCCGGGGTGTCGACGGCAGAGCTCGATGCCTTGTGCGAGGAATTCATGCGAAAGGCCGGCGCTGTGCCGGCGACGATCGGCTACAAGGGCTATCGTCACGCCAGCTGCATCTCGGTCAACCACGTGGTGACCCACGGTATCCCCTCCGACAAGCTCCTCTCGGAAGGCGACATCCTCAATATCGACGTGACGCCCATCCTGGACGGCTGGTATGGCGACTCGAGCCGCATGTATCTCGTCGGCGAGGTCCCTGTGAAAGCCGCACGCCTCGTGCACACCACCTATGAGGCGATGATGGCAGGTATAGCCCAGGTCAAGCCGGGCAACACCCTCGGCGACGTCGGCCATGCCATCGAGACCGTCGCGTTGCGCGAACGCTTCTCGGTGGTCGAGGACTTCTGCGGGCACGGGCTCGGACAGGTCTTCCACGATGCGCCGCAAGTGGTGCACTATGGCGAGCCCGGCACGGGCGTCGTCCTCGAGCCCGGCATGCTCTTCACCATCGAGCCCATGCTGAATGCGGGCAAAGCCGGCGTGAAGGTGCTGGGCGACGGCTGGACCGCCGTGACGCGTGACCGCTCGCTCTCTGCGCAGTTCGAGCACACCGTCGGGGTGACCGAGACGGGCGTCGAGATCTTCACCCTGTCGCCAAAAGGCTTCACCGAGCCCCCCTATCCCGCCACCTGACACCGGAGCGATGAGGTCTCACCCATGCCAATCTCGTTGATCGACCGGCTGTTCGTGGTTCTGGGTGCCGTCGCCGGCCTTGCCGGCGTCGTCGCAGCAGCGGCAGCCGCCCATGTCACCGGCACCGGCTCCCTCGGCACGGCGGCCGATTTCCTGCTGTTCCATGCACCGGTCCTGGTGGCGATTGCCATTGCCGACCACGTCGGGCTCGGCCGCGCCGGCCTGCTGCGGCTTGGCGGCGCGCTCGTCGTTCTCGGGCTCATCGGCTTCAGCGGAGACCTCGCCATGCGCGCGCTCACGGGTACGCCGCTCTTCGCCATGGCCGCCCCCACGGGCGGCACGCTGCTGATGATCGGCTGGGTTGCCATCGGCCTGTCGGCGATCATTCCGCGACGCGCTTGAAAGACACGACAAAGTCGTGTGTCTTCGCGCGTGGAATGGATTTGACATTCGGTACCCGCTCGATGTCGGTCTCGAGACCGAATGTCAAATTCGAAAATTCCACGCGAATCATAAACTCTTAGCGGTTCTCCCGCTTCCAACATTTGCCCTCGGGGCCTATACAAACGAGATGCAAATCTTGGAAGCGAACCGCTAAAAGACTGCGCCATCCGCATCCTGCACCTGCATCCTGCCAACGGCGAGACATGCCATGTCCGACACCAAAGCCGCTCCCTCCCCGCTCGCCGACCTGCCGGACGTGCACACCCGCGCCGAGGTGCTCGTGCAGGCCCTGCCCCATATGCAGCGCTACGACCAGGAGATCGTGGTCGTGAAATATGGCGGCCACGCGATGGGCAATCCCGCAGCGGCGGAGGATTTTGCCGAGGACATAGTCCTCCTCGAGCAATCCGGCGTGAAGCCGATCGTCGTGCATGGCGGCGGCCCGCAGATCGGCCAGATGCTCACCAGGCTCGGCGTGAAGTCGGAATTCGCGGCCGGCCTGCGCATCACCGACAAAGCCACCGTCGAGATCGTCGAGATGGTGCTCGCAGGCTCCATCAACAAGCAGATCGTCGGGACCATCGCGGCGGAGGGCGGCAAGGCGATCGGCCTGTGCGGCAAGGACGGCAATATGGTGACCGCGCGCAAGGTGACGCGCTCGGTCGTCGACCCGGATTCCAACATCGAGAAGGTGATCGACCTCGGCTTCGTCGGCGAGCCCGAACGGGTGGATCGCACGGTTCTCGATTCCGTGCTCGGCCAGGAAATCATCCCCGTGCTGGCACCGGTTGCGGCCGGCACCGACGGCGAGACCTACAACATCAACGCCGATACCTTCGCGGGCGCCATCGCCGGCGCCATGCGCGCCAAGCGCCTGCTGCTGCTCACCGACGTCCCGGGCGTGCTCGACAAGAACAAGAACCTCTTGCCCGAGCTCACGGTGGAGCAATGCCGTCATCTCATCGCCGACGGCACCATCACCGGCGGTATGATCCCCAAGGTCGAGACCTGCATCTACGCACTCGAACAGGGGGTCGAGGGGGTCGTCATCCTCGACGGCAAGGTGTCGCATGCGGTGCTGCTGGAGCTCTACACCGACCACGGCGCCGGCACCCTCATCCGGCGGTAGCAGGACGATCCTGCATGCGCAGCAGCGCCCTGAAGCCCCATCCGCGCAACCGGATCGGGGCGGTTACGGGCGCCTGTAAAGGACGCGATAGGCAGGCTTCACGAGCCGGCCGACGGGGTCGAAGAACGCCGGTTCGAACACGACCGCAACGATCCGCGCGGCATCGACCCGCTCTGAAGCCAGTGCAGCATTGAGCGCATCGAGGCTCGCCGCGCTCGTGAGCTCGGCGAGCGGCCGCATGAGGCGCGCATCATCATCGCCACTGTCCATCATCCGCTGGTCCTCAAATCAATCAAGCAACTGGCCAGACAATCCGCCATGGCCGACGGGGTTCCGGCCCCTGCGTCAGGAGCCAGCCTTTGCGCGGGATGACAGCCTTTTCACGCAGGCGCACATCCAACCTTGTATCTTCTGCCCGATGCCCCCATCTCAATCGGTTCCCCCTCAGCCAATCACAGAGGCCGAGGTCTAGAATCGGGAGCGTGATATCGACCAAAGGCAGCTTCGCCCCGTCAGGCCGGGCCGCGCCGCGCCTTCGACCTCATGCTCCGGGAACGGAGCCTCGATGAACGTGTCCACCCCCAAGCCAACCAGCGACCGCAAGCTTGAAGAGAGCAGGCCCACCGACCTGCCATCCCTGCCGGACAACCTGTCCGACGTCTTGCAACAAGGCCCCTCGCAGCACTCGCCGTTGCGGGAGACGCTCCTGCCCAAGCCATCGCTGACGCATGTCGACACCTGGATTTTTGATCTCGACAACACGCTCTATCCGCATGACGCCAAGCTATGGCCGCAGGTCGACCTGAGGATCACCCTGTTCCTCGCGGAACTCTGCGGTCTCGACGGCATCTCCGCCCGCGCGCTGCAGAAATACTATTACCATCGCTACGGCACGACGCTCCGCGGCCTGATGGAGGAATACGGCATCGATCCCGAGGAGTTCCTCGATTTCGCCCATAGCATCGACTATTCCGAGCTCCTGCCCAATCCGCCGCTCGGCGAGGCCATCGCCGCGCTGCCGGGCCGCAAGCTGATCCTCACGAATGGGTCGCGGGCGCATGCGGAAGCGGTTGCGCTCAAGCTCGGGATCCGCGAGCATTTCGAGGACGTATTCGACATCGTCGCGTCCGGTTTCGTGCCGAAGCCCGAGCCAAGCACCTATGAGCGCTTTCTCGATCGCCATCAGGTCGATCCCGCGGGCGCCGTGATGTTCGAGGACATCGAGAAAAACCTCGTCGTGCCGCATGCGCTGGGCATGGCAACCGTGCTCGTCCTGCCGAAAACGATCGACCCGTTCCGGGAGGCCGCGGAACAGGCCCCCAGCGTCGCGCCGCATATCGATTTCATGACCGACGACCTGGCCGATTTCCTCGTGCGCATGCGAGGCGGCTAAAAGACGGCGGACGGCGAGCGTCAGGCTCGCCATCCCGTACCGCCGCATGTCTATGGGTGACCTGCGCAAGCGAAAAAAGGGCGCCAGATGGCGCCCTTTCTGCGTCGCTCGTTGAGAAGGATCTCGCGCTATTTCGCGAAACGACCTTCATATTTGAACTGTGGCGCGGCTTTCAGCTGGTCCTTCGTCGCGTTGATGCGCGCGTTCCACTTCTTGTCGGCCTCGCTCCACGTCAGCATGAGTGCTGCAGGGGACACCGCGACATAATGCGTGCCCATCCCCAGAAAACCACCGACAGAGAGGATATAGGCGCGGATCGCAGTCCCATCGATAACCGCATCTTCAATTTCGCCGACGTTTTCGTCGCCAGCATTCCGGACGTTCAACCCCTTCAGTGAACTGGCCAATGCGCCTTGTTCAACAGTGACAAAATTGGGCGCTTGGCTTGGCGTGGGGGCAGTCTGCGCGAATGCCGCTGTTGAAATACCAATAGCTGCGATTAACGCTGCAACTCGAACCATCAATCAACTCCAACTATGCGCTCCGAATGAAATATCCGGGGCTTCCGTTATTTAAAACGTCAATTCTATGATTTAGTTCCACTTTCCATCATGAAGTATCCAAACGATCCGCGATCAAGGCGCCATTTGGCAGGATCGTGGGCCGTCCGGCTATGGCCAACCCCGCCGACGCCCGCGCGTCCATTGACAGCGTGTCTGCAAACGCCCATGCTCGTCATCTGTTCCGAGGGGGGCCCCGTGAGGGGGCTGAGATTCCGCCGGCTCGCCATGAGCACCGCGGTGACCCTTAGGACCTGATCCGGGTCATGCCGGCGAAGGGACGGAAAAAGGTGCAAAGCTCCTCACGATTCCATCAGATCGCTGTCACCCGGATCTCCTCGAACCAGGAGTGCGTCCGCTTGCGGCCCGTTCCGATTCTGTCGAATCGGGATCGGGTTCGATCAATTGCGTCGTCTTTACGCGAAACTGCTTTCATTTCGCCTGAAGATGCCGCGCGCGGGCGCTCTCCTCATTGATGAAACGGGGCGCCTTCGCTCCGGCGAAGGTTCTCCGGAACAGGAGATCCATGAACATTCATCATCCAGACAAGACGCGCGCCAAGGCACGCCAGACTGTCACCTCAACACCTGCGGCCGTCACGACCGGCGCGATCGCAGGCTCGATCAAGATCTATTCCAGTCCCGCGGGTCGTCCCGATATCCACGTTCCCTTCCGCGAGATCGCGCTCGATCCCTCCTCCGGCGAGGCCCCGTTCCGCGTCTATGACACCTCCGGCCCCTTCACCGATCCGGACGCCGTCGTCGATCTCAACCGCGGCCTCGCCCAACCTCGCGCGCCCTGGCTCGCCGCGCGCGGTCTCGAAGCAATTGCGCCGCGCGCGGTGAAGCCGGAAGACAACGGCAACATCGCCCCGGACAAGCTCGTGGCGCCCTGCCCGGCCGAACGCGTCGTGCTGTCCGGCCAGGCCGGACGGCCGGTCACGCAGCTCGACTACGCCCGCGCCGGTATCGTCACCGAGGAGATGGTCTATATCGCGCATCGCGAGAATTGCGGGCGCGCGGCCATGCTCGCGGGCGCCGAGGAGCGGCGCGCCGACGGCGAGGACTTCGGCGCCGCCATCCCGGCCTTCATCACGCCGGACTTCGTGCGCGAGGAGGTGGCCCGGGGTCGGGCGGTCATCCCCGCCAATGTCAACCATCCCGAGCTCGAGCCCACCATCATCGGCCGCAACTTCCTGGTGAAGATCAACGCCAATATCGGCAATTCGGCCGTCACCTCCTCGGCCGCCGACGAGGTGGAGAAGCTGGTCTGGGCCATTCGCTGGGGCGCCGACACGGTGATGGACCTCTCCACCGGGCGCAACATCCACAACATCCGCTCGTGGATCATGCGCAACGCGCCCGTGCCCATCGGCACCGTGCCGATCTACCAGGCGCTCGAGAAGGTCGATGGCGACCCGGCGAAGCTCGACTGGGAGGTGTTCAAGGACACGCTCATCGAACAGGCCGAGCAGGGCGTGGACTATTTCACCATCCATGCCGGCGTGCGGCTGGCCTATGTGCCGCTGACGGCGCGGCGGGTCACCGGCATCGTCTCGCGCGGCGGTTCGATCATGGCGCGCTGGTGCCTCTCCCATCACCGCGAGAGCTTCCTCTACGAGCGCTTCGATGAGATCTGCGACATCATGCATCGCTATGACGTCACCTTCTCGCTGGGCGACGGCCTCAGGCCGGGCTCCATTGCCGACGCCAATGACGCCGCGCAATTCGCCGAGCTCGATACCCTCGGCGAACTGACAAAGGTCGCCTGGGACAAGGGCTGCCAGGTGATGATCGAGGGCCCGGGCCATGTGCCCATGCACAAGATCAAGGCGAATATGGACAAGCAGCTCGCGACCTGCGGCGAGGCGCCCTTCTATACGCTCGGGCCGCTGACCACCGATATCGCGCCGGGCTACGATCACATCACCTCCGCCATCGGCGCGGCGATGATCGGCTGGTTCGGCACCGCCATGCTCTGCTACGTCACGCCGAAGGAGCACCTCGGCCTGCCCAACCGCGACGACGTGAAAACCGGCGTTATCACCTACAAGATCGCCGCCCATGCCGCCGATCTCGCCAAGGGCCATCCCGCCGCGAAGCTGCGCGACGACGCCCTGTCGCGGGCGCGGTTCGCGTTCCGCTGGCAGGACCAGTTCAACCTGGGGCTTGATCCCGACACCGCGCGCGCCTTCCACGACGAAACGCTGCCGAAGGAAGCGCATAAGGTGGCGCATTTCTGCTCGATGTGCGGGCCGAAATTCTGCTCGATGAAGATCACCCAGGATCTGCGCGCGGAGGCACTGGCCATGGAGCCTTCGGGCGATGACGGCGGTCGCCTCGCCGGCCTCGCCGAAAAGGCGCGGGAGTTCAACGAGAAGGGGGCGTCCCTCTATCTTCCGGCGGAATAGGCGGGCGCTGGAGGCACGTGAAGATCGACGGTCATTCCGGGACGCGCATAGCGCGGGCCCGGAACCCATGCACTCCGATGGTCACCAGAGAGGAGCGATAGTGTTCATGGATCCCGGGCTCCCTGCTGCGCAGGGCCCCGGGATGACAGGCAGGCACACCGCGACAGTCTGCGGGCGCGCGCGGCCCACCGTTCCCTTCATTGCCAACAGCAAAAAGGCGACCCGAGTGGTTCGGCGCCGACATTTGCATCCGCCTATTACGGGCCTCGGAGCAGATGTCGGAGCAACGAGAACCACTCGCTAGTCATTGGTTCTCGTGGAGCTTTTGAATTTGACATTTGATCTGGAGCCCCATGTCAGGCGGGATTCAAATGTCAAATTCGCTCCACGAACGCCGCCTTCGACAGAAAACCGTGCTTGCGAGCGCCGATCAGGGGTTGGGCAGCGGGGCCGGCGCATGGGACAGGCTGCGCAGATAGGCGATGACGTCGGCCCGCTCTTCCGGCTTGGCAATGCCGGCGAAGCTCATGATCGTGCCCTTCATATAGCTGCGCGGATTGGCGATGAAGTGGTCGAGCTCCTCATAGCCCCATTTCTCACCCTTGGCCGCATGCTCCTTCATCGCCGCGGAATAGCCGAAGCCCTCGACGGAGCCCTTCGCGCGATCGACGATGTTGTAGAGGTCGGGGCCGACCTTCGAACCTGCGCCTTCCACGAAATTGTGGCAGGCGGCGCATTTTGCCGCAGCCTTCTGGCCCCGGGCGGGGTCGGCGGTCTGCAGGCGAACGGCGATCGGCGTCACTTCCGCCGCTGCGGGCGCTGCAGCGCTCGCCCCTTCTTCCGGCGCCGGAAGGTCATAGCCGGGAACGGCGGGTGGATGTTGCGAGAAGATCGCGCTGGCCACAATGCCAAGGCCCATCGCAAATACACAGGTGCCAAGAATGGCGCCGAAGATCTTGTTGAGCTCAAAGGAATCTAGCTGATGCATCGACAAAACAGCGGCTCCGGTGCGGCCATAGGGCTAAGGCCGATTGGCAGACTTCAGGCGAAGGTTCATGCGACAGTGATGCTGCACGGCACGAAGACATGCAGCAAAGTCTGATTACCCGCTTTGAAGCCGGGTTGGCAACTCGTATAAGCGGCTTCCCCTTTGCTACCTTTTGCCGCTTTTCGGCACGAGCCGGCGGGGCGTGATGATTTCGAGGAGACGAGCCGATGTCCCTGCCCGACGTGATTTCCTACCAAGGCGAACCGGGCGCCAATTCGCATATCGCTTGCGACGATGTGTATCCGACGTGGCAATCCTTGCCCTGCGCGACTTTTGAGGATGCGCTCGCAGCGATTGCCGACGGCACGGCCAGCCTCGGTATGATCCCGATCGACAATACGATCGCCGGCCGCGTGGCCGATATGCATCATCTCCTGCCGACCTCGGGGCTGCATATCGTCGGCGAATATTTCCTGCCGATCCATTTCCAGTTGCTGGCGCCGAAGGGCGCGACGCTCGCCACCATCAAGACGGTGCACAGCCATGTGCATGCGCTCGGCCAATGCCGGCGAATCATCCGCAAGCTCGGCCTCAGCGCTGTCGTTGCCGCCGACACGGCCGGCTCGGCACGGCAAGTCGCCGAATGGAACGACCCGACCCAGGCCGCGCTCGCACCACGCCTCGCCGCGCAGATCTACGGTCTCGACACGCTGATGGAGGATGTTGAAGACGAGGCCCACAACACGACGCGTTTCGTCGTGCTGGCGCGGGAGCCGCAATGGGCGCCGGCCGGAAACGGGCCGACGGTGACGAGTTTTGTCTTCCGCGTGCGCAACGTGCCCGCGGCGCTCTACAAGGCCTTGGGCGGCTTCGCGACCAACGGCGTGAACATGACCAAGCTCGAGAGCTATATGGTGGGGGGGCTCTTCCAGGCCACGCAGTTCTATGCCGAGGTCGACGGCCATCCCGAGGACCCGGCGCTCAAGAATGCGCTCGAGGAGATCGGCTTCTTCTCGAAGGAGCTGCGCATCCTCGGTGTGTACCCCGCACATCCGTTCCGCGCGACGCAGATCGACGCGGCCGAATAGGTCACGGCGGGCGGATCGACGCGCGCAAGCTTTGCTGTCCAGGCAAGCATTTACCAAGCATTTTCAATGCGCACCGAAAAAAGGTGGCCGTCATCCCTTCGTCGCCCTTTTATGGCCTTTCTCTCACGCGAGTTTACCTCCGCACGATGAGAGGGAAGGCCAATGACGCCCACGTTCAGACACGCAGACAGCTGCGACATGGCCAATGTCTCCCGCTTCTACGAAGACGTTTGGCATGAGACCTATCTCAGCCTCATGGACGATCGGGAACTCAAGAGCTGGCGTGCGCGTCGCGACTGGCGGGCGCTGCCCGCCGGCAACGGCAGCGTCGTCATCGCGGAACATGAGGGCCGACTGGTCGGCTTCGGCGCCTGCGGTCCCGCGCGGGATGGTGAACTTGGCACTTTCGGCGAGATTTACGCAGTCCACGTCGCGCGGCCGTTTCGTTCGCGCGGCATCGGCAGTGCGCTCATGGGACGGATGGCCCGGGAATTCGCCGAGCGTGACGTCTCCGGCGTCGGGCTCTGGGTGTTCCATCGCAACGTGACGGCCGTCGTTTTCGCCCGCTCGCTTGGTGCGATCGTCGCCGGCTCGCGCGGCGACACGCACGGCGCCGGTCATACCGAGCTGGCGCTTGTCTGGCCGAAGGCCGGCGATCTCGCCCTGTTCGACGACGGCCAGCATCGGCTGGCCCAGTCTGGCTCGGGGCATGGACTTGGCCTGATGCCCTTTGCGCCCTGTATCCCGGCCTGCAAATAGGCCCTTTGCCAAGAGGCTCCTTGTGCCGAGCCGGCGTCGGGTCCGGCTCAGAATTGCTCCTCCTCATGCACGAAGGCGTGGAGGAGGTGATGGGCAATGGCGAAGGGCTTCGGGGACATCAGCCCATCGGGATGGGTCCCGGCCAGGAGCCCCGCCGCTTCCTGGCGGGAGAACCAGCGCGCATCCTCGAGTTCCAGCCTGTCGATGGTGATGTCGTCGTGCAGCGCTTCCGCGATGCAGCCGATCATCAGCGAGGCGGGAAAGGGCCAGGGCTGCGATGCAAGGTAGCGAACCCGGCCGACGGCGAGCCCCGCTTCCTCCTTCGTTTCACGGCGCACCGCATCCTCGATCGTCTCGCCCGGCTCGACGAAACCGGCGAGACATGAATACATCTTGTCGGCAAAGCGCGGCTGCCGTCCGAGCAGGCAGCGCCCCTCCCGCACTGCGAGCATGATGACGACGGGATCCGTCCGCGGAAAATGCTGGGCTCCGCACGCATCACAGATGCGCCGCCAGCCGGCGGCTTCAACCCGTGTCGCGGCCCCGCAATTGGCACAGAAACGATGGCGCTGATGCCAATGGAGGATGGCCTTGGCCTCGCCAAGAGGCCCGAGGACATCCGGATCCAACAGACCTTGCGAGGCAAGCGACCTGAGATCGACGGCATCGAGATGCGGCCGATCGGCGATGACGCTGGCCGCATCAGTCGCCAGCGCCGCCGTGAACAGGGGCACGCCGTCGATCGTCCCGAGGAAGATACTCTCGCCATCGGCACCAAGAGCCGCGGCCTCCGCCAGCGTGAAGCGCGGATCGAGCGACGGCTGGCGTTTCAGGATCGGCACATCGCCGGCGAGCACGAAGGTTCCGGCATCGGGCCTTTGCCGAAACGCACCAACCGTATCGGCGTTTTCCCGCCCCTCCGAGTGGCGCTCCAGCCGATTGATGGCGAAGCCCACACGCGCGGAGCGGTCGCGCAGGCCAGCGAGCGGAACAACCGGCACGGCGTTGGAATCATCATGCGTCATGGCACTGCCTTTCGGCCCCTCTTCTACCTGAGCCCGGCGGCGGACAGAAGCACGTTTCGGGCATGGCCGGGAGCTGCGCCGTTCGCGCGGCCGCGGGGTCATGCACAGGCGTGCGAATTCCATTCCGGACGGCTTGCATCGGCCCCGTCTTTCCCCGATATAGGCGGTGGGAGGTTGGCGTTGGACGTTCCACTCGCCAACCGGGTCAGGTCCGGAAGGAAGCAGCCCTAACGAGAATCGGGCGGGTCTTCGTCCAGCCTCCCACCTTGTCCTCGTCGGATCTCCGGCGACAATCGTCCGCATGGGATCTTGCGCCAGGCACAGGCTCCCGCCGGCGCCAGGGCTCAGCCCTGACCGGCCCGATGAGATGACCGAACGGGTGCAATGACCGATCAGCCGCGCACCAACGACGTGCCGAACGCCTCCGTCGAGGATGAAGCAGGTCCCGCGTTGCCCGGCTTCGGTGCGCCGCAGCCGGCGGCATCCCCCGCCCCGGCCTACCGCGTCCTCGCGCGCAAATACCGCCCTCTGAGCTTCGATGATCTCATCGGGCAGGAGGCGATGGTCCGCACACTCTCCAACGCCTTCTCGACCGGCCGCATCCCGCAGGCCTGGATGCTGACCGGTGTGCGCGGCGTCGGCAAGACGACCACGGCGCGCATTCTGGCGCGCGCCCTGAATTACGAGCCGCTCGACGGCAGCCCCTCTCAGCCGACGATCCAGATGCCGACGCTCGGTCGCCATTGCGCCGCGATCATGGAATCGCGCCATGTGGACGTGCTGGAAATGGACGCCGCCTCCCACACCGGCGTCGAGGACGTGCGCCAGATCATCGACGGCATCCGCTATGCACCGTCGTCGGCGCGCTACAAGGTCTACATCATCGACGAGGTCCACATGCTCTCGGAGAAGGCGTTCAACGCCTTCCTGAAGACGCTGGAGGAGCCGCCGCCGCACGCCAAATTCGTGTTTGCCACCACCGAGATCCGCAAGGTACCGGTGACGATCCTCTCGCGCTGCCAGCGTTTCGACCTGCGCCGCATCGATGCCGGCGCGCTCGTCGCCCATCTCGGCCGCATCACCGAGGCGGAAGGCGTGAATGCGGACCCGGAAGCGCTGGCGCTCATCGCCCGCGCTGCCGAGGGATCGGCGCGCGACAGCCTGTCGCTGCTCGATCAGGCCATCGCCCATGGCGGCGGCGCGGTGACGACCGAGGAGGTGCGCACCATGCTCGGCCTCGCGGACCGAGCCCGCGTCATCGACCTCTTCGAGGCCGTCATGCGCGGCGATCTCGCCGCCGCGCTGGCCGAACTGACCGCACAATACGACGCCGGCGCAGATCCCTATGTCGTGCTGAACGACCTCGCCGGCTTCATCCACCTCGTCACCCGCTTCAAGCTCGTGCCCGACGCCGGCAAGGACGCCGCGCTGACGGAAGCCGAGCGCCTGCGCGGCGCGGATCTCGCGTCCCTCCTCTCCCTGCGTATCCTGGCGCGCAGCTGGCAGATCCTGATCAAGGGCCTTCCCGAGGTCCAGCAGGCCGCGCGGCCCATCGCCGCCGCCGAAATGCTGCTGGTGCGCCTCGCCTATGCCGCCGACCTGCCGACCCCGGACGAGGCGCTGCGCGCCCTGCGCGACGGCGCTCCAGCCGCTGGCGGCAATGGCGGCGGCGCCCGCCCAAGCGGTGGCGGCGGCAACGGTGGCGGGCCGCGTCTGGCCATCGCCAGCACCGGCTCCGCCCTGCTGGCCGATGCGACGCCGCGGCCGGATCCTGCCCAGGAGGCGCTGCGCGCCGCGGCCGAACCGCAGATCCGGCTCGCGCGCTTCGAGGACGTCGTGGCCCTGGCCGGCGAGAAGCGCGATATCGTCCTGAAGCGCGCGCTTGAGCAGGATGCCCATCTCGTTCATTTCGACGACGGGCATATCGAATTCGCGTTGCGCGAGGGCGGCAGCCGCACGCTTGCCGGCGACCTCGGCAAGCGCCTGCAGGAATGGACCGGCCGGCGCTGGATGGTGGCGCTGTCGTCGAAGCCTGGCGCACCGACGCTGCATGAAATGGCGCAGGCCCGTGAGGCCGAGCGCCGCAGCGGTGCGGAGGGGCACCCGCTCGTGCAAGCCGTCTTGTCGCGCTTTCCCGGATCCGCCATCGTCGATATCCGCGATATAGCCGCCGCCGAGGAGACCCAGCCACCGCCGGCCGGTACCGGCGAGGTCGCGGACGATGAAGGAAGCCTCGCATCCGACGACGACCTGTCCTATCTAGACGACATGTGATCCGCGGATTCGACGGGAGTTACCCATGCGCGACCTGATGGGACTGATGAAGCAGGCTCAGGGCCTGCAGCAGAAATTTGCCGACATGCAGGCCGAGTTCGAGGCGCTCGAAGTCACCGGCACGGCCGGCGGCGGCGCTGTCACCGTGGTGACGACCGCCAAGGGCCAGATGAAGAGCATCGCGCTCGACGAGAGCCTCATCGTTCCCGGCGAAAAGGAAATCCTCGAGGACCTCATCGTCGCCGCCGTCAACGATGCCAAAGGCAAGGCCGAGCGGCTGATGCAGGACAAGATGGGCGAGATGACCAAGGGTCTGCCGCTCCCGCCCGGCATGAAGCTGCCGTTCTAGGATCAATCGCTTTCTCAGCCGTCATGGCCGGGCTTGTCCCGGCCATCCCGACATATTGAGGCGTCTTTCCGATCGGGATCACCGGGACAAGCCCGGTGATGACAGTGGGAACTGTTGCAGCAAGTCCGTTAGCAGACGTCATCCGCTAAAAAACTGACGAGCATCTGAGACTCATATGGCATCAGATGATTCCATCTCAGCCGGATCGCTCTAGCAGGGAACCGTTCCACGTCATGGCATCCCCCATCGGTCCCGAGATCGAGCGGCTGATCCAGTTGCTCGCCCGCCTGCCCGGCCTTGGGCCACGCTCGGCGCGGCGCGCGGCGCTGACGCTCATCAAGAAGAAGGAGCAGCTGCTCGTGCCGCTCGCCGAAGCGGCGCGCATCACGGCCGAGCGTGTGCTGGTCTGCACATCCTGCGGCAATATCGACACCGCCGATCCCTGCACCATCTGCTGCGATATGAGACGCGACCCGACGCTTCTCGTCGTCGTGGAGGACGTCGCGGATCTGTGGGCGCTGGAGCGGGCCGGCGTCATCAATGCGCGCTATCACGTATTGGGCGGCGTGATCTCCGCGCTCGACGGGATACGCCCCGAGGACCTCAACCTGGACAGGCTCGTCGCCCGTGCGGCCGAGCCGGGCCTGACCGAGATCGTGCTGGCGCTGAACGCCACCGTCGACGGGCAGACGACGGCGCATTACATCACCGACCTGCTATCCCCCTATCCGGTGAAGATCACCCGCCTCGCCCATGGCGTGCCTGTCGGCGGGGAGCTCGACTATCTCGACGAAGGGACGCTCGCCGCAGCGATCCGCCAGCGCACGACGTTCTGAAGGTCACGCGATCAGCGCAGGCGGCTTGCAGAAAAGCGCCCGTCTCCGGGCGTGCCGCCTCAGTCCACGGCTTCGCGCTTGGCCGCCTTGGTGAATTTCTTCATCACGCGATCGCGCTTCAGTTTCGACAGATAGTCGATGAACAGGACGCCATCGAGATGGTCGATCTCGTGCTGCAAGCAGGTGGCGAGGATCCCCTCCGCGTCGATCTCCAGCGTCTTGCCGTCGAGGTCCATGTAGCGCACGCGGATCTTCGCGGGGCGTTCCACCTCTTCGTAATAGTCGGGGATCGACAGGCAGCCTTCCTCGTGAATGCTGAACTCTTCGTCGGACGCCCAGGTGATCTCCGGGTTGATGACCACCATCGGCGCCCGCGGCTCTTCCTTGCCGGCGACATCGATGACGAGCAGACGCTTCATGACCCCGATCTGCACGGCAGCAAGGCCAATGCCCGGCGCGTCATACATCGTCTCCAGCATGTCGGCGGCGAGCGTCCGGATCTCGTCGGTGATATCCGTCACCGGCTCCGATTCCGTCTTGAGCCGCTGGTCGGGGATGAGGATGATCGGTCTTATAGCCATGGCGCGACTTGAATTGGGCTTTCTGGGCAAACGCCTTCAGCGGCAAGGGCCCTGAGGGCGGAAAACGATCGTGTAACAGCCACATAATCACTTGCACCGCAAGGGTCAATGTGTTCTTCTTTTGTTCGCGATCGGGCGAAGGTGAGTCTCAGTTCCGTGATGAATCAGACCCTGTTGACCCTGGGAGGATACCCGCTCACAGCGGGCGAGGTGATCATCGGGGCGACGGGGGCTCTTCTCCTTATTCTGCTGATGCTCGCGGTCTTTGTGGCGCGCACCAATCGCGACAGACGGTTTGAAGCCGCGGAAGCGGCTGAGCGCGCACGGGAGATGGACGACAAGGTCGCGGAGCTCAACCGCATCCAGGCCGAGATGACGGGCCGACTGCAGACGATCGCCGAGATCTTCGGCTCCCGGCAGCAGGATTTCGCCCGCTTCGTCGCGGAGCGGCTCGACGGCCTGCAGCATCGCGTCGGGCAGGGGCTGGAGGTTTCTTCGCGCACCACGGGCGAACATATTGCGCGTCTCAACGAGCGTTTGGCGGTGATCGACGCCGCCCAGAAAAACCTGACCGATCTTACCGGCGAGGTCGTCGGCCTCAAGGATATCCTTGCCAACAAACAGGCGCGCGGCGCTTATGGCCAGGGCCGCATGGAGACGATCGTCCGCGATGGGCTGCCCGCCGGGCACTACGCCTTCCAGGCGACGCTGCGCAACGGCCGCCGGCCGGACTGCCTGATCCACCTGCCCGGCGATCATCCCCTCGTCATCGATGCGAAGTTTCCCCTTGAGAGCTTCCTCGCCTTTCGCGGCGCGACGAGCGACGAGACGCGCCGGGCTGCAGCGGCGCGGGTGAAGGCGGATGTCTCGGCCCATGTGAAGGACATTGCCGAGAAATACCTCGTGCCGGGCGAGACGCAGGATCTGGCGCTCTTGTTCGTTCCGTCGGAGGCGGTCTACGCCGACTTGCAGGAATATTTCGAGGATATCGTCGCGCGCGCCCACCGCGCCCGGGTGATCATCGTCTCGCCATCGCTTCTGGCGCTTGCCATCCAGGTCATGCAGTCGCTGGTGCGCGATGCGCGCATGCGTGAGGAAGCCGAGACCATCCAGCTCGAGGTGCGCCGCATCCTGGAGGATGTCGGGCGCCTGCGCGACCGGGTGGAGAAGCTCGACACCCATTTCCGGCAGGCCCAGGAGGACGTCGCGCAGATCCGCACCTCGACGGACAAGATCGTCAAGCGCGGCGAGCGCATCGAGGCGCTCGATTTCGACGAGGCGTCACCGTCGCGGGATATTCGCGCCGCCGAATAACGGCATTGCGATCAGCCGTCCTTGCTCTCACCCTGGCGGCGGCCGAAGTCCGGTGCCGCCGTCTCCTGGCCGAGATCGATGATGCTGCGGCGGATGGCGCGGGTGCGGGTGAACAGGTCGAACAGCGCGTCACCGTCGCCCCAGCGTATGGCGCGCTGAAGCGCCGCGAGATCCTCGTTGAAGCGGCCGAGCATTTCGAGCACGGCGTCCTTATTGGTGAGGAACACGTCGCGCCACATGGTCGGGTCGGACGCGGCGATGCGCGTGAAATCGCGGAAGCCGCCGGCCGAGAACTTGATGACCTCGGACTGGGTGACGGTTTCGAGGTCAGCGGCCGTGCCGACGATGTTGTAAGCGATCAGATGCGGCACGTGGCTCGTGATGGCGAGCACCAGGTCATGGTGCTGCGGCGTCATGATCTCGACCATGGCACCCATGGCCTCCCACAGCCCGCGCGTCACAGCGACGGCATCGGGATCGGCACCGTCCGGCGGCGTCACGATCGACCAGCGGTTGTGGAAGAGCGTCGCGAAGCCCGCGTCCGGGCCGGAATGCTCGGTACCGGCGACGGGATGGGCCGGCACGAGATGCACGCCCGCCGGCAGATGCGGCGCGACGGCGGCAACAACGGCACCCTTGACGGAACCGACGTCGGAGACGATCGCGCCGGGCTTGAGCGCCCCGGCGATCTCGGCCGCGACGGTGCCACAGGCACCAACGGGTACGCAGAGGATCACCATATCCGCGCCAGCCGCAGCCTCTGCCGCGGTGTCCGCCACCACGTCGCCAAGGCCAAGCTCGCCAAGCCGCCTGCGCACGTCCGGCGAGGCGTCGCTGACGACAAGCGTGCCGGCAAGCTTGAGGTGGGAAACGGCGCGGGCGATGGACGAGCCGATCAGGCCAAGCCCGATGATGGCGAGCCGTCCGATCAGCGGTTCAGAGCGCGGCGGCCCGAGGCGGTCAGGCATCCACACCCCCAAGGAAATCCTTGAGCGCAGCGACCACGCGGCGGTTGGCCTCCTCGTCGCCGACGGTCATGCGCAGGGCGTTGGGCAGCCCGTAGGACCCGACGGCGCGCAGCACGAGCCCGCGCTTGGACAGGAAACTGTCCGCGGACTTGGCATCTCGGCCCGCCTCCGTGGGGAAATGGATCAGGACGAAATTGCCGACACTCGGCGTCACCTTGAGGCCGAGCGCCTCGATCTCCTTCGTCAGCCAGGGCAGCCATGTCTCGTTATGCGCGATGGAGGCGGCGACATGGCCCTCGTCGGCGATCGCCGCGATCCCCGCCTCGATGGCGGGCGCGTTGACGTTGAAGGGACCGCGAATACGGTTGATCGCGTCGATGACATGGGCCGGGCCATAGACCCAGCCGAGGCGCAGCGCCGCAAGCCCGTAGATCTTGGAGAAGGTGCGCACCATGACGACGTTCTCGCTGGTCGAGACGAGCTCGAGACCCGAGGCATAGTCGTTGCGCCGGACATATTCGGCATAGGCCGCGTCGAGCACGAGCAGCACATGCGGGGGCAGACCCGCATGGAGGCGCTTGACCTCGTCGAACGGCAGATAGGTGCCGGTGGGATTGTTGGGATTGGCGAGGAAGACCACCTTGGTGCGCGGCGTGACGGCGGCCAGAAGCGCGTCGACGCTCGCCGTCAGGTCCGTTTCCCTGGCGACGACCGGCGTGCCGCCCGCGGCAGTGATGGCGATCTTGTAGACCAGGAAGCCGTATTCGGAATAGACGCCTTCGTCGCCCGGGCCGATATAGGCGTGCGTCAGGAGATTGAGGATGTCGTCGGAGCCAGCGCCGCAAACGATGCGCGCCGGGTCGAGCCCGAAGCGTGAGGCGATCGCTTCCCTGAGACGGGTGGCGGCACCGTCGGGATAATGCTCAAGGGTCTCCGCACCGCGCTTGTAGGCTTCGATGGCGGCCTTGCTCGGCCCAAGCGGCGTCTCGTTGGACGACAGCTTGTAGACCTTGTCGACGCCCGTGACGCTGCTCTTGCCCGGCACGTAGGCATCGATCGACAGAATTCCGGCCCGCGGGACGGGACGATCGGCCACAAGACCCATGATAGACACTCCGGATAAAGGACGAACGGAAGCCGCGCGATGGGAGATCAGCCTCCCCTTCCCGGCTTGTCGAGCACGAAAACCTCGGCGTGGCTTCCGATTTCACTGAGGTCGATGCGCCCCAGATGCTCCGCCGTCAAGGCCTCATCGAGGGTTTCCAGCGTCACAGTGCCGGGAACGGAGATCAGAACCGACAATCCATCGCGCACGCCGGCGGAGCCAAGCACCTCGCCGCCGAGCCGGCCGACGGCCTCCCGCGCCTGCTCCCGCCATCGCTCGACGGTCGCCGCGACGAGCCGCACCTCGCTGGAGCCGCCGTCGGTCAAGGGCTTCGCAATGACGAAAACCGGCGTCGCGGCGGGATGGTACGGCCGGTCGATGAACGGCAGCCGCGCAATGATCTTCGGGCTGTCCTTGCCGGCAAGCCCTGCCCACCACGGCCCTGATGCGGCGGCGCCGTCCGGCCGGAAAATACCGAGGTCGCCGCTCGACTCCGCCACGGCGCGGATGACGTCCTCCGCGCTGGTATGCGCGATGTACGGCACCGTGAACCCGAAATGGAAGCGCGCGGAATCGCGCATCGGTCCGTCACCGCCGGAAATATCGGCATGGACGCTGTACGGCGCCTGCACATAGGTGAACGTGCCGATGATGACGCGCCAGATGCTCTCCGCCGTATCAAGCGGCAGGATACCGCGATGGCGCTCCGCCAGCCTGCGCATCATGGCCGCTTCGCGTGCCGGCCGAAAGGCGGATCCCGGCCCCTGGGTGCGCTTGAAGGCGATCAACCTGTCGATGATGTCGCCCCGCTCCATCAGGAGTTCGTGCATGGCAGCATCAATGCGATCGATATCCGCGCGCAGGAGGGCAAGCTCGACGGGCGGCTCGGCGGAAGAAGCGGGAGCATTCGCTGCGGGTCTTGTCACCGGATTGGCCATGCTTGTGAGTTCCGCGTCCCTGTAAAATGGATCCGGCCATAGGCCATTCGGCCCGTCCGAGCGGAACACTTTTAAGGCGCGGTCGCGCGAAGGCAAGACGTTGAAAGCGCACAACCAACCGGCCATCTCACAGAAGACGGCCGGGGGGGCCGGATCGCCACCATTCGCCGCAAGACCAGTTGCCGAAGAGGGGCTGTGTTCGATATAGCGAACGCGCTATAGTTTTGCGGGGCGCGCGATCAAGGCGGAAAAGGGTTTACCAGTCTCATGTTGGTTAGTGCTGACATTGCCCCGGTTCCCGCATCGCAGGTCGACGAACCGGACAGCCTCGTGGCCCGTTTCGGCGCTGACCGGCCGCTTGTGCTCGATAGCGGCGCAACGCTGGCGCCCTGGCAGATCGCCTATCAGTCCTATGGTACGTTGAACGCCGACCGCTCGAACGCCATCCTCATCTGCCATGCGTTGACCGGCGACCAGCATGTGGCCAGCCGCAACCCCATCACGGGCAAACCCGGCTGGTGGGAGAATATCGTCGGCCCCGGCCTTCCCATCGACACGGACCGGTTCTTCGTCCTGTGTTCGAATGTCATCGGCAGCTGTATGGGAACCACCGGCCCCGCGTCGCTCAATGCGGCAACGGGCGAGCCCTGGGGCCTGAGCTTTCCGCTCGTGACGATCCGCGACATGGTGCGCGCCCAGGCGATGCTGCTCGACCACCTCGGCATCGCGCAACTCTTCGCCGTCGTTGGCGGCTCCATGGGCGGCATGCAGGTGCTGCAATGGGCCGCGAGCTATCCCGACCGCGTTTTCGCGGCCATGCCGATCGCCACCGGCCCCATCCATTCCGCGCAGAACATCGCTTTCCACGAGGTCGGGCGCCAGGCCATCATGGCCGATCCCGACTGGCGCGGCGGCCATTACCTGCAGGCCGGCGTGCGTCCTGCAAAAGGTCTCGCCGTCGCCCGCATGGGCGCCCATATCACCTATCTCTCGGAGGCCGCGCTTCACCGCAAATTCGGGCGCCGTCTGCAGGATCGCGACGCGCCGACATTTTCCTTCGACGCCGATTTCCAGGTCGAGAGCTATCTGCGCTACCAGGGCGAGAGCTTCGTCGAGCGGTTCGACGCCAACAGCTATCTCTACATCACGCGCGCGATGGACTATTTCGATCTGGCGGCCGACCACGGCGGCGTGCTGGCGAATGCCTTCCGCGGCATCAAGACCCGCTTCTGCGTGGCCTCCTTCTCGTCGGACTGGCTGTTCCCGACGCCGAACTCGCGCGCGATCGTCCACGCCCTCAATGCGGCCGCGGCCTCCGTCAGCTTTGTCGAGATCGAGAGCGACAAGGGCCATGACGCCTTCCTCCTCGACGAACCCGTCTTCTTCGCGACCATGCGCGGCTTCCTCGATTCCGCCGCGCGGGCGCGCGGACTCTGACGGCCTCCCGCGCCGGATCTTCCACCCCGAATTCCCGAAAGGCATTCTACCTTGGCCCATGATGATCCCATCGCGACACAACGCGTCGATCTCGTCCTCATGGCCGAGATGGTCGAGCGGGGCGCGCGCGTGCTGGACGTCGGCTGCGGCGACGGCACGCTCCTGTCTCTGCTCGCCGAGCGGCGCGGTGTGGACGGCCGGGGTATCGAGCTGTCGCGCGAAGGCGTCAATCAATGCGTGGCGCGGGGGCTGTCCGTCGTCCAGGGCGACGCGGACACCGACCTCTTCGCCTATCCCGATGATGCCTTCGACTATGTCATCCTGTCCCAGACCATCCAGGCGACGCGCCGGCCGCGCGTGGTGCTGGAACACATGCTGCGGATCGGCCGCCGGGCGATCGTCTCCTTTCCGAACTTCGGCCATTGGCGCGTGCGCGCGGATCTCGCGCTCTCCGGGCGGATGCCGGTGACGGACAACCTGCCCGAGAGCTGGTACGATACGCCCAACATCCATTTCTGCACGATCCGCGACTTTGTCGCGCTCTGCAACGAGCTGAACGCCCGAACCGAACGCGCGCTGGCCTTGAATTCCAGCGGCCAGCCGGTTCGGTTCAACATGCCCTGGTGGGTGTGGAACCTGTTCGGCGAGCAGGCGGTGTTCCTGCTGCGGCGGGGGTGACAGAGGCGAAGCCTCGCCGTCCTGGCTCCCGTTGTCTTGAAATCTCCTGGGCGCCGCGCCGATCCCTCCCCTGAAGGGGAGGGATCGGCGCGGCGGATGAGACAACGTAATCTAACGCACCGGAACTGCCTTGATGACGCAGAGCTTCGTCCACGCCTTCAATGCAGCTTTCCCTTAGTCCTGCGCGAGGGGGTGGAGGTCGCGCACCATCGCGGTGAGGCGCGCATCGAGCACGTGGGTATAGATCTGCGTCGTCGCGATATCGGCGTGGCCGAGCAACTCCTGCACCACGCGCAGATCGGCGCCGTTCTGCAGGAGGTGGCTGGCGAAGGCATGGCGCAGGACATGCGGGCTCAGGCGATCCGGTGCGATACCGGCGGCAATGCCAAGATCCTTGAGGTCGCGGGCGAAGGCCTGGCGGGTGAGATGTCCTTCGGCGCTGTCGGCGGGAAACAGCCAGCGCTTCTGCCGGGCAACCTCCCTGTCGGCGGCAATGAGCTCAAGATGCACGGTCGCCGCCTTCTGCGAGGCCTCGGTCAAGGGAACGAGGCGCTCCTTGTCACCCTTGCCGCGCACGAGGAGAAAGCGCTCGCGGGTCCTGGCGGCACTGCGCGGCAGCGAGACCAGCTCCGACACGCGCAGGCCCGTCGCATAGAGAAGCTCAAGAAGGCAGGTGAGACGCGCCGCGCGGCGGCGCTCGACAAGCGGCCGCTTCGGGTCGTCGATCCCCTCGCGCGCGGTCGCGAGAAGCCGGTCGACCTCGTCCACGCTGAGGACCTTGGGGAGCGGGCGCCCGATCTTGGGCCCTTCGATAGTGACTGTCGGATCGTCGCTGCGCAGGCCTTCGAGATAAAGGAACTTGTGGAACTGCCGCACCACGGACAGCCGCCGCGCCGCCGACGACGCCTTGAGCCCGCGGGAATGGATTTCGGCCAGAAAAGCACGGATATCGGGCTGGGTGCAGCTTGTCGCGGTCACGCGGGCGCGGGCGAGATAGCCGAGATAGTCCGCAAGGTCGCGCTCGTAGGCCTGCAGGGTGTTGCGCGCGGCACCGCGCTCTGCCGCAAGCATTTCCAGGAAACGCTCGGCAAGGCCGCCAGCGTGGGGTTCGCGCCGGTTCGCCGAATCAGTCGTTTGCGCCTGCAACGCGGCGGCCATCAGCATCACTTCTCGAATTTGGACGCTGGAACCGTTACGGTCACGGTGCGCGGCTTGGGCTCGACCAAGGTCGCGAGGGCATAGAGACCCGCATAGCCGAGGCCAGCGATGAGCCCGATGAACATGAGGAAGCGGAAGACGGTCGGCACAGCTATCTTCAACCCATCGCGTGATTTCGGCCCAAAGTACGGCCCGCATCAAGTTACAGGAATGACGTAAACAAAAACTCCATGATAGTGAAAGCCGTATGGACGAGTCGCGCAACACTGGGGTAGTCGACCCCGAGATCGAAGCCCTGCACCGGGCTCTCCGGGGCCGGTCACTGGTTCTCATCGGCATGATGGGGTCGGGCAAGAGCACGGTCGGGCGGCGTCTCGCCACGCGTCTCAACCTCAATTTCGTGGATGCCGACCACGAGATCGAGCGTGCGGCGGGCATGACGATACCGGACATCTTCGCTAGCCAGGGGGAAGCGCAGTTTCGCGATGGCGAGCGCCGAGTCGTCGGCCGCCTGCTCGGCGAGGGGCCGCAGGTGCTGGCGACCGGCGGGGGTGCCTATATGAATGCCGAAACGCGCGCGCATATCGCCGAAGCCGGGATCTCGATCTGGCTGAAGGCCGACTTCGACGTGCTGTTCCGGCGCGTGCGCAAGCGGCCCGGTCGCCCGCTGCTGCATACTACGGATCCTGAAGGCACCCTGCGGCGCCTGATCGACGAGCGTTACCCGACCTATGCCGAGGCCGACATCACCGTGGTATCCCGCGATGCGCCGCACGAGGCCATCGTCGAGGAAATCGTCGAGGCCGTGCGTCGCTATCTCAACGTTTCCAAAGTGGATCTCGCCCGATGACGACTGCAATTCCTCCTTCTTCCGGCCGCGAGACCGTGCATGTTCCCCTGGGCGAGCGCGCCTATGACATCATGATCGGTCGAGGCGTCCTCAATGAGGCCACCGCGCGCATCGCGGGGCTGGCGCCGGGCGGCGCCGCAGCCATCGTCACCGATGCGAATGTCGGCGCGCTCTACGGCCAGGCCCTCAGCGACGCTCTCGCCGCGGCCGGGCTCAGGACCACGATCATCACCGTGCCGGCGGGGGAAGGCAGCAAGAGCTACCCGCGGCTGATCGAGGTGTGTGAGGCACTTCTCGCCGCCCGCATCGAGCGCGGCGATCTCGTCATCGCGCTCGGCGGCGGTGTTATCGGCGATCTCGCCGGCTTCGCGGCGTCCATCGTGCGTCGCGGCCTGCGCTTCGTGCAGGTGCCGACGAGCCTTTTGGCTCAGGTCGATTCCTCGGTTGGCGGCAAGACGGGCATCAACTCCGCCCACGGCAAGAACCTGATCGGCGCCTTCCACCAGCCGAGCCTCGTCGTGGCCGACACCGCGCTCCTCGACAGCCTCAGCCCGCGCGAATTCCGCGCCGGCTATGCGGAGGTGGTGAAATACGGCCTCATCGACGATCCCGGCTTCTTCGCCTGGTGCGAGACCAATGCTGAAGGAATCTTCGGGCCCGGTCCGGCGCGCGATCATGCGGTTGCCACAAGCTGCCGCGCCAAGGCCGCCGTCGTCGTGCGCGACGAGCGCGAGGACGGCGACCGCGCCCTGCTCAATCTCGGCCATACCTTCGCGCATGCGCTGGAGCGCGCCACGGGCTATGACGGCAGCCGGCTGGTGCATGGCGAGGCGGTGGCGGTCGGGCTTGCACTCGCCTTCCGTTTCTCGGTGGAACGCGGGTTGTGCCCCCCAGAAGATGCCGCGCGCGTCGCCGTTCACCTCGCCGGCGTCGCCCTGCCAACCCGGCTGCAGGATGTGCCGGGCGATATCGGCACCGCCGACAGCCTCGTGGAGGCCATGGCGCAGGACAAGAAGGTCAAGCGCGGCGCGCTGACCTTCATCCTGGCGCGCGGCATCGGCCAGAGCTTCATCGCCCGCGGCGTCGAGGCCGACGGCGTGAGGGCCTTCCTCGTCAAGGAACTGGCCGAGGCGTGAGTGGGGGCGCATCGCGCGCCCCATGCATGCCAGGGTCCCGGCTCAAGGCCGGGACGATGCAGGCTCGTCGTCAGCCCCCCAGCCGCTCGGCGTGCCAGCGCAGATGATCGGCGATGAAGGTGGCGATGAAGTAGTAGGAGTGGTCGTAGCCCTCCTGCCGGCGGAGCGTCAGCGGAATCCCCGCCGTGCCGCAGGCCGCCTCCAGAAGCTCCGGCTTGAGCTGATTGGCGAGGAAGCCGTCGGCGGTGCCCTGATCGACCAGGATGTCGGCGACGCGCGCGCCATCCTCGATCAGCGCGCAGGCGTCATAGGCGCGCCAGGCCGCCTTGTCCGGCCCGAGATAGCCGCCCAGCGCCTTCTCGCCCCAGGGGCAGTTCGTCGGTGAGACGATCGGCGCAAAGGCCGACACGGCCTTGAACCGGCCGGGGTTCTTCAGGGCGAGCGTCAAGGCGCCATGCCCGCCCATGGAATGGCCGGTGATGCCCTGCCGCACCATGTCGGCCGGCAATTCCGCGCCGACGATCTCCGGCAGTTCCCGGCCGATATAGCTCGCCATACGGTAGTTGCGCGCATAGGGCGCGACGGTGGCATCCACATAGAAGCCGGCGCCGAGGCCGAAGTCATAGGCGCCGTCGGGATCGTCCGGCACGCCCTCCCCGCGCGGGCTGGTGTCGGGCGCAATCACCATGAGCCCGAGTTCCGCCGCCACGCGCTGGGCGCCGGCCTTCACGGTGAAGTTCTCCTCCGTGCAGGTAAGCCCCGAGAGGAACCACACCACCGGCACCTTGCCGGCGGCCGCCTGCGGCGGCACGAAGGCGGAGAAGCGCATGTCCGTGCCGGTCTCGGCGGAGCGATGGGTGTAGACGCGCTGCTCGCCCCCGAAGGAGCGCGCGCTGGAGACGAGTGTAAGGGCCATCCGCTCGGCCCTCAATACAGGACGACGGAGCGGATCGACTTGCCCTCATGCATCAGGTCGAAGGCCGTGTTGATCTCGTCGAGCGGCATGGTGTGGGTGATCAGATCGTCGATGTTGATCTTGCCCTCCATGTACCAGTCGACGATCTTCGGCACGTCGGTGCGGCCGCGCGCGCCGCCGAAGGCCGAGCCCTTCCAGACGCGGCCGGTGACGAGCTGGAACGGCCGCGTGGCGATCTCCGTGCCGGAAGGCGCCACGCCGATGATGATCGACTCGCCCCAGCCGCGATGGCAGCATTCGAGCGCCTGGCGCATGGTGTGGACATTGCCGATGCATTCGAAGGAGAAGTCGGCGCCGCCGCCGGTGAGATCGACGATCGCCTCGACCACCTTGTCGCGGCCGACCTCGTCCGGATTGACGAAATGGGTCATGCCGAACTTCCTGGCCATCTCGGCCTTGGCGGGGTTGAGGTCGACGCCGATGATCTTGTCGGCGCCCACCATCCGCGCGCCCTGGATGACATTGAGGCCGATGCCGCCGAGGCCGAAGACCACGACATTGGCACCCGGCCAGACCTTGGCGGTATAGACCACCGCACCGATGCCCGTGGTGACGCCGCAGCCGATGTAGCAGATCTTGTCGAAGGGCGCGTCCTCGCGCACCTTCGCCACCGCGATCTCGGGCAGCACCGTGAAATTCGAGAAGGTCGAGCAGCCCATGTAGTGGAACACCTCGCCGCCGTCGCAGGCAAAGCGCGAGGTGCCGTCCGGCATCAGCCCCTGGCCCTGCGTGGCGCGGATGGAGGTGCAGAGGTTCGAGCGCCGCGACAGGCAGGTTTTGCACTGGCGGCATTCCGGCGTGTAGAGCGGAATGACGTGATCGCCGACCTTCACGGCGGTGACCCCGGCGCCGACCTCGCGCACGATGCCGGCGCCCTCATGGCCGAGGATCGCCGGGAACTTGCCCTCGGAATCGAGGCCGGAGAGCGTGTAGGCGTCGGTGTGGCAGACGCCGGTCGCCATCACCTCGATCAGCACTTCACCAGGCTTCGGGCCGCCGATCTCGACGGTCTCGATGGTGAGCGGCTTGTTCGCCTCCCAGGCAACGGCTGCGCGGCTTTTCATGTCCTGTTCCTTCTTCCCTGAGGATGTCCCGCAAAGGTCGTTACGGCTTGTCGGTCAGACGGGGCTGACCGCTTGAAGCCATTATTTCAGATAGGAGCGCACGATGCGCATGATCCCGTCGATCTCTGCCGCGCCGCCGTCGGCCAGCCTTCGCTGATCCGGCCCACGCCCGGCCTCCAGAAAGGTCTCGCGCAGGTGGCTTTCCAGCACCTCGGCCATCAACCCCGTTGCGGCGCCGCGCAGCGCGGCGATCTGCTGGAGCAGCGCGCCGCAGTCGGCCCCCTGCTCCACCGCAAGCTCCAGCGCCTCCGCCTGCCCCCTGATCCGGCGCAGACGGTTGATGGCACGCTTCTTGTCGTCCGGTGAATGCGGCATGGCCGTCCACATACTGGAGCCGAGTATTCCACCTCGGCACTATTATACTCCATGGGAGTATGTCAAGCTGGTGACGGCGAGACCGTCGAGGCCTGCGGGCGTTCTCGGTCCCCTTCCCGGGCCGGACGTCCGATAGTCCTTTAAATTCCTGAGGATTCTATGGTCATAGCAGACCGGACATTACGTCTTCGCCATCCCGATGGGGAGCTCGCCATACCCATCCGCATCTTCGCGCCCGAGCGGGACGCGACATCCTGGATGTGCCGCTACGAGATCGATTGGCCCGAGGGGCGGCAGAACGGCCGGGCTGGCGGGGCAGATTCCGTGCAGGCGCTCGTGCTCGCGCTACAGATGATCGGCGCCGACATCTATACGAGCAGCTATCATCAGTCCGGCAGGTTGACGACTGAGGTCCCGGGCGGCGGCTACGGCTTCCCGGTTCCAGCAGGCATCCGCGACCTGCTGCAAGGCGACGACGCCAAGTTCTTCTGACCACCGGGAAGAAGGGACCCTCGCGATGACGGCTCGCGTGCGATGTCCCTGGGCGCGAAGACCCGATTTCCCTTCTCCCCTCGCATCCGCTAAAAGCCCCCCTGAGCCATCAAGGCCTCAAGGTCGCCACCCGTCACGCCGAGTTCATCCCAATGTCGCTGCGCATCGTCTTCATGGGCACGCCCGATTTCGCCGTGCCGGTCCTCGCCGAGATCATCGGCCAGGGGCACGAGGTCGTCGCAGTCTACACACGGGCGCCGGCGCAGAGCGGCCGGGGCCTCGCCGAGCGCCCCTCCCCCGTCCATGCCATGGCCGAGCGCTTCGGCATCCCCGTCTTCACGCCGAAGACCCTGCGCACGGACGAGGCTACAGAGACCTTCGTCTCGCTTGAGGCCGATGCCGCCGTGGTCGTGGCCTATGGCATGCTCCTGCCCAAGGCGATCCTCGATGCGCCGGAACTCGGCTGCCTCAATCTGCATGCCTCGCTGCTGCCGCGCTGGCGCGGCGCCGCCCCCATCCAGCGCGCCATCATGGCCGGGGATGCGGAGACCGGCGTCGCCGTGATGAAGATGGAGGAAGGGCTCGACACCGGGCCCGTCGCCATGGTCGAGCGCGTGACCATCGGCCAAGAGACCACCGCCGGCGAACTGCATGACACCCTCTCGCGCCTCGGCGCCGACCTGATGGCGCGGGCGCTCGCCGCGCTCTCCCGCGGCGCGCTGAACTTCGTGCCTCAATCCGAGGACGGCATCACCTACGCCAGGAAGATCACCAACGCGGAAGCCCGCATCGACTGGTCCCGGCCCGCCGGCGAGCTGCACAACCAGATCCGCGGGCTCTCGCCCTTCCCCGGCGCCTATTTCGAAGTCGATCTCGGCAAGGGCCCCGAGCGGGTGCGCGCCCTGCGCAGCACGCCCGCCGAGGGACAGGGCGCCCCCGGCACATTGCTGGACAGCCAGTTCACGGTGGCCTGCGGCGACGGCGCCATTCGCCTGTTGCAGGTGCAGCGCGCCGGCAAGGGCGCGATGAACGCCGAGGATTTCCTGCGCGGCGCGCGGCTTGCGCCCGGCGCGGTGCTCGCCTGATATGCCGCGCTACAAGCTCGTCGTGGAATATGACGGCCGCGCCTATTGCGGCTGGCAGTGGCAGGACAACGGCCGCGCCGTCCAGCAGGCCGTCGAGGAGGCGATTGCGCGCTTTGCCGGCCATGCGGTGCGGGTGCAATGCGCCGGGCGCACAGACGCCGGCGTGCATGCGACGCATCAGGTGGTGCATGTGGACCTGGAGAAGGACTGGCGCACGGACACCGTGCGTGATGCCACCAATGCCCATCTGAAGCCGGAGCCCGTGGCCATTCTCTCAGCGCTGCAGGTGGGCGATGCCTTCGATGCGCGCCATTCGGCGATCAAGCGCCACTATCTCTACCGCATTCTCAACCGGCGCCCGCCGCCGGCGATCGAGATCGGCCGGGTCTGGCACGTGCCGCGTCCGCTCGACGCCGAGGCCATGCATGACGCGGCGCAGACACTGCTCGGCCGGCATGATTTCACGACGTTCCGCGCCGCCGACTGCCAGGCGAAAAGCCCCATCCGCACGCTCGACCGGCTGGATGTGGAACGGATCGGCGAGGAGATCCGCGTCTTCGCCGCGGCGCGCTCCTTCCTGCATCACCAGGTGCGTTCGATGGTGGGCAGCCTGGAGCGCGTCGGCACCGGCCAGTGGCCCGTGACCCAGGTGGCTGAAGCCCTCGCCGCCTGCCAGCGCGCCGCCTGCGGCCCCATGGCACCCGCCACAGGGCTCTATCTCATCGGCGTGGATTATCCCTAGAGCATGCGGACGGTTGCCGCGGTGAAGGCAGAACCTTCGTCGTCATTCCGGGGCAGGCCGCAGGCCTGAGCCCGGAATCCATGAACACGCCCGCAGACGAATAGAGTATTGGTCCGACGCGTCTTCTTGTCCGGCGCGGTGTTCATGGTTTCCGGGCTCTTCGCTGACGCGAAGCCCCGGAATGACGGCGAGGCCGCGACAAGGTCGAGGCGACAAACCCTCTGCACGGCATCGAACTACCGGGCGGGCGCGAAATAGTCCTGCAGCACGCGGCGGAAGATGGCCGTCAGCGCGTCGATATCGGCGGTGGCCACATGCTCATCGAGCTGATGCATCGTCTGCCCGACGAGCCCGAATTCGACGACCGAGCAATAGTCCTTGATGAAGCGCGCGTCCGATGTGCCGCCCGAGGTCGACAGGGCGGGCTTCAATCCCGTTTCCGCCTCGACAGCCCGCGACAGCACCGAGACGAAGGGGCCGGGCTCGGTCACGAAAGCCGTGGCGTTGGTCGGCCGGAAGGTCACGCGCGCGCGTTCGCCAAGGCCGGCTGCCGTGATCCGACGCCGGATCTCGTCGGCCAGCGTCTCCGGCGTCCAGATGTCGTTGAAGCGGATGTTGAAGGCGACATGCACCTCCGCCGGGATGACATTGGCCGAAGGGTTGCCGGTATCGATGGTCGTGAATTCGAGGTTGGACGGCGCGAAATGGGCCGTTCCCTCATCCAACGGGACCTCCTTCAGGGCCGCGATCAGGGCAGGGAGATGCTGGATCGGATTATCGGCCAGATGCGGATAGGCGACATGGCCCGGCTTGCCCGAAAGCACGACGCGGCCGGAGAGCGAGCCCCGCCGGCCGATCTTGATCATCTCGCCGAGCACATTCGGATTCGTGGGCTCGGCCAGAATGCACTGGTCGAACTTGTCGCCGCGCTCGTCGTTCACCCATTCGAGGAGCCTGACCGTGCCATTCACGGCCGGCCCCTCCTCGTCTCCCGTCAAGAGGAAGCCGACCGATCCCGGAAAGTTGGGATTGGCCTTGATGAATTCGAGCGCTGCCGCGACCATCGCCGCGACCCCGCCCTTCATGTCGGAGGCGCCGCGGCCGAAGATGAGCCCCTCCTCGATCGCACCGCCGAAAGGATCATGCCTCCAGCGGGCCTCATCACCCGGGGGCACCACATCCGTATGGCCGGCAAACAGGAGAAAGGGCGCTTCGCGGCCATAACGCGCATAGAGATTTTCCACGTCGGGCGTATCGGGCGCCGAAAAGGTGAGCCGATGCGTCGCGAAGCCGGCCTCCGCCAGCCTCTGGTCGATCAAAGCGAGGGCACCGCCTTCCTCAGGCGTCACGGACCTGCAACGGATGAGATCCTGCGCCAGGGCAACCGCCAGCGTCAGCTCCGCCGCCGGCGCGCCCGTCGGGGCAAGCGGCGTTTCCGAGGGATGGTCCGGGGTGGAGGATGTGCCAGATGACGACATGGACGAGGGGCCCGTGGACTGGAGGGACGGCGCGATTCGACCGATCACGCATTGTCCATGATAGCCCGATACGATGACAGCCCCCAGTGCCAAGGATGAAATTGATGACGGGCCGCAAATCCTCCCGCGATCCGCTCCGACGATCGGTTGCGTGGAAAGGGAACAGCCGAGCGCGAAATTCGTTCTTTCAGAAGATCGCAGACAACCAGGGAGAGTGCCATGCCTCGCGGTGACAAATCAGCTTATACCGACAAGCAGAAACGGAAGGCGGAGCATATTGAAGAAGGTTACGAAAGCCGTGGCGTCAGCGAAAAGGAAGCCGAACGGCGCGCCTGGGCAACCGTGAACAAGGACAGCGGCGGCGGCAACAAGAGCGGTTCAGGCCGCGGCAAGGCCGATACCAACCTGTCCGCAAGGAAAGGCGGAAAGCGGGGTGGAGAGGTCGCGGCTTCCCGCAGCGCCGCTGAGCGCTCCGCCTCGGCCAAGAAGGCCGCAGCAACCCGCAAGCGCAACGCCGAGGAACGCCGGGCGGGCTGAGGGCAGCCCCGCCCCGCCGAGCCGCACCTCCCGGTGCACCTGCTCGACGGGCCGAAGGCACGCAATCCACAGGCGGCGGCAGCCCCGCCCGCCGTTCGTCCCCGTATGACGCCGATTTGCGATAAAGCCCATTTACAGGCGGGCCGTCGCTGGGCTAGGTTGCCGCCACGTTGCAAGGTCGGGGGCTATGCCCTGCAGGCTGGAAGCGCCCGTAGCTCAGCTGGATAGAGCGTTGCCCTCCGAAGGCAAAGGTCGCACGTTCGAATCGTGCCGGGCGCGCCATTTCAGTACAGAACTATGAACGCCGAACACCGCCGATTTCCCGCTGGAAGCGGCCACGAGCGTTCGCAGCAGTTCTGATTTCGATCCCATAATGCGAACTTCGTCATCTGCGACCTCGACGCGCTGAGCGAAAGCGCGCAGGTGATCCCGCCGATAGCCGCCCCCTTCGAGCCTCAGCCCGTCCCGGGCAGCACCGGAGAATGCGTCGAGCATATCGGGCGTGACAGCCTGATTGCCTGCGCTATCGAGCGTCAACTGAATACGTTCCGCATCGGCTGTGGCCTGATCCCTGATCGCCTTAAGACCGGCCATACGCTCCTTCAGCACCGAATCATTCAGATCGGCTAATCCGGCTTCGATAGCGTCGTAGAGGCGATTGAGCCGCTGGTCGGTTTCCGTGATTCGCCGATTGAGTTCTGCGAGTTGTTCGCGGCGGCGCTCGGTGCGGTCTTGGCGACGATCGAGAAGGCCACCGAGGATGGTTACAAGGCGCTCCGGCTGGAGGAGCCGTTCCTCCAGATGGCCCGCGATCAGGTCATCCAGCTTGTCCATCGGGATCGTGCGCCCTGCGCAGCCTGTCTTGCCCTGCCGAGCCTTGGTCGAGCAGGTGTAGTAGCGATACGTCGCGCCTGCGCTCCCCCGCCCAGTGCGCAGCGTCATGGCCCCGCCGCACTTGGCGCAGAAGCAGATGCCCGTGAGCAAGGTCGGTCCGCTGGTGACGCGAGCCGGTACCAGATTGGGATTGCGGGATTTCAGCTTGGATTGCACCGTGTCGAAGATGTCGCGGTCGATGAGCGGCGGCACTGCCATGATCGCAACCTCGCTCTCGGGTTTTTTCTCCCGATCCTTGTGCGAGCGCGTATTGAACCTGTGCTCGCCTATGTAGGTCGTGCGGGTCAGGATCGCATGGATTTGCGCGAGGCCCCAGCGTCCGCCGTCGCGGGTGAAGATGCGGCGCTCGTTGAGATAGCAGGTGATCGCCTTGACACCGAGCGGGCCGGTCTTGCCGTCGCCGTCAAGGAAGAGCCGATAGATCAGCCGCACCGTGTCGGCGTGCAGCGGATCGACCTCCAGCTTCTTCTTGGTCTTCGATCCGCGCTGTTCGGCTGCGACGATGCGGTAGCCGATGGGCGGTAGCGCGCCATTCCAGAAGCCCTGTCTGGCGTTCTCATTCATGGCGCGCAGGACGTGCTTGGCGTTCTCCTTCGACTGGTACTCGTCGAAGAGAGCCATGATCTGGCGCATCATGACGTGCATGGGATCGTCGCCCATCTCCTGCGTGATGGAGACGAGCTTGACGCCATTCTTGGCGAGCTTGCGAACGTAGAATTCCAGCTCGAAGTGATCGCGGAAAAAGCGACTGAACGAGTGAACCACGACGACATCGAACGGCGCGGGCTTCGATGTGCCGGCTTCGATCATGCGCTGGAATTCAGGGCGGCGGTCGTTGGTCGCGGACGCGCCGGCTTCCACGAAGGTATCGACAAGCTGATAGCCGCGCGTGGCGCAATAGGTTTCGCCCTGCTTACGCTGGTCGGGAATCGACACGTCATGTTCGGCCTGACGGACCGTAGAGACGCGCAGATAGAGCGCGGCGCGTTGGGCGACATGGGAACTTTGAAGGTTCATCGCGCGCCTCCCTTCGCTTCACGTCGTTCGAGCAAGGGCAGTTCCAGGGCCACGCGATCATGCAGCACTTTCGGCATGAGCTTCCGGCCCTGGCCGGGCTCCATGCTGATAAGACCGTAGTTCACCATCGTCTTCAGGGTTCGGGACAAGCTCGATTTGGCCCGGCCGGTGATCTCTGCCAGCTCCTCCAGCGAACCGGGGGCTTGTTCGTCTATGACGCGCAGCAGTTCGCGGTTTCCGCTGGAGAGGATTTGCGCGAAGGATTCGGTCGAGGTGAACCACACTTTCGGGTCGTCCGCCGCCGGCTTCTCGTCGCCGCGCGCGATCCGCATGGTGCGGGCCTTCATCTCGTCGTAGTCGGCAATCCCGACTTTCAGGGTGGTCATAATACGCCTCGCTCCTTCAACACCGTGTCCACCGTCTGCCAGAAGTCGGCCAGCAGCGTGGCCGCATCCTCCCAAGCGTATGGCTTCACGGTCTGGAGGCGATGACGATGATCCATCGGCTCGCCGCGTCTGCCCCGGCCGACCGGATGAGCGTTGTCGAAGCCGACAAGCCGGTCGCCCGAAGGCCCGTGAAGCGTGAGCGAGTAATCGAGGCCATGCGGCTTCTCCGGCGAGACCGGAACGCGGGTGACAACGAACTTCACCCAATGACCGCCCTCGGGGTCGACTACGAGCACCTGACCGTCGAGGTCCAGAAGCGTGTCGAGGCTCGGGTCACGATCCTCGCTCATGGCGTACTGTTAACATCTGATGTTAACTTCCGCAAGGCCCCATTTGTGCTATCGGCCTCGTTCGGACTGAACAGCCTATCGAGCACTTCGCCGAAATAGCGCTCGAAGATATCGATCTCGGCTTCCGTGACCGGCACGCGCTCAGGCCAATCGTCGATGACAGGTAAGCGCTCGATGTCGAAGCGACCGGGCGATGGATCGCGTCGCCGCGATGCCGACAATGGTGCGGGTTCGCCGCCACCATAATCGTACAGGTCATCGGGAAGTGTATGTGGGACTGGCCGCCGTTGCCGCCCCTTTCGGGCGCGGGAGTGTTGCCCGGACATAGAGTCCTCCATAGTTCGCTGGTTGTTTCCGGACCTCGAGGCTCGGATTTATGCGAAGCATGGAGGAAGATCGGCGGGCGGTAGCGTGCCGCATTCGCGCATATGCGTCGGCAGCACCCCTTGAGATTCTTGCCTCAAGGCACCCAGCGACCTATCTACCGCGTGTGAGTCCTTAGCCTGACAGGTCTGGTGGGTTGGGGTTCGATTCCCCTTCATGTTCTCTGTCTCGGTGGCCTTCTTACATTCATGGCCCTTTGGGGCCTGGCCTATGCCGTTGCGCTGCTGTCGACAACGAATGGAAAGGAGAACCATATGAAAACAGAAACTGCCTATGAGACTGAGAAACCCAAACTGAAGCTGGCTTCGGCCATCAACACAACTTGGGCCATCGGGACAGGCGCATGGTCTGGTTCGGCCCTGTCAGGCTAAGCACTCACCCGCCATCGCCAGATGGCAAAATTACTCTTTCGTTGCTCGTCGCGCTTTCGCAAATCCACGATCAGTCACGATGAATCGCTCCAACATTGGCACGACGAGCTTGGCGGGTTCGATTGCCGCGCCGCCTTCGGCGAGCAGGCGACCGTATTCGGTCAGATCGCGATGGAGCGCCGCCGGCAGCTCCACCGCGATCTTGACGGGCTTGTCGTCGGCGATAGGGCCGAGTTTCAGCTTGGTCATGGTCAACTCCTATAAGGTTCGAGCACCAGATCCCGCGTGACGATGACGCGGACCGGGAAGCCGGGCCGGATGGTCAGGGTCGGCGCGACGTTGAGCTGGCGGCGGACGATCTGCTGGCCGGCATCGTTGATGGTGTCCTGGCCACCGCTGCGGATTGCGCGCAGAAGCCGGTTCTCGTCGTTGACGGCAAGCTCGGCTCCGACGGCCAGCAGCGTCGAGAGGCCGGCGGCCTTGGCGAGATCCCACCAGTGATAATCGACGCCATCCTCCAGACCCGCATAGCCCTGCGTGTCCGCGCCGGGCTGGCGTTCGAGCACGATGGTGCGGCCGTTCGGCATGATGAGGCGGTTCCAGACGAGGAGCACGCGGCGCTGTCCGAACTGCACGTTGTTGTCGTACTGGCCGATGATGCGCGTACCCTGCGGCACGAGCAGGATGCGCCCGGTGGGGCTGTCATAGATCGGCTCCGTCACCTGGGCGGTGATCTGGCCGGGAAGATCGGAGCGGATGCCGGTGATGAGCGCGGCCGGAATGACGGCTCCTGCTTGAAGTACGAAGGGAGATGCGGGAACCGTGACGCGATCCGACGACGTGGTGCGCCGATCGACGGGACCATTGAGGAAGGCCAGTTGCTTGTCCTGCGTCGTCGGTTGGCTGGCCTGTCCGGGCATGTCGAATCCGGCGAGCCCCGGCGTCGACATGCCCGCCGATCCTGCCGGCGCGGGCGATCCGCCGCGCGCCTGGAAGAAGACGGTGCTGGTGCGGGCGGCTTCCTCCTCGGCCCGGCGACGCTGTTCGGCTTCGTCGACGCCCGATGTCGGCACGACCGGCGGCGCAACGGGCTGCCCCGCATTCTGCGCGCTCAGGATCGGGCGGCCGAGATCGCCGGGTAGCGCCGGGCCGAGGATCGGGCCGGTATAGTCGCGCGGCAATCCAACAAGACCATCGGCAGGCTGGCGGTTCGCCGTCGAATAAAGCTCCTGACCGTCATTGCCCGGCCCGCGGGTCTGGAGCGCGTAGATCAGCGCCCCGCCGATGCCGACCAGGGCGACGGCAGCGACGCTCGCGAGCATCTTGCGCGACAGGCGCGTGACGCGCGGGGCTTCGGCGCGCAGGCGCATCGGAGCGGCATTGCTGTTATCGGTTTCGATCATGATTGCGGCCTCCCGTCGGTGCGAACGATCCTGACGGTCTGCTGGCGGTCGCCGCCGCCAAGGCGCAGCTCGGCCGCGCCGAACAGGCGATCGACTATCAGGATGTGTTGATAGATGCGGCTGTTGGCGATCTGGGCTTCGCCCCCGGGGCCGATGACGAACAGCGGCGGCATCTCGCCCTGCACGATACCGCGCGGGAACTCGACATAGACGCGGCGGCCGTCGTCATAGACGGCGACGGGCTTCCATGGAGGATTGGTGCTGCCTGTCAGGCTGTAGCGATAGTTGCGCGCTGCGACCACTGGGATAACAGGCGTGGCCGGAAGGGCCTGTCGCCCGCCTCCCGCCGGCTGCGGATAGGCCCAGGCGACGGCGGGCATATAGGGCTTCTCGCCGGAGCGCAGCTCTACCATGTAGGTGCGCCGGTCGGTGGTGATGACGAGATTGGTGGCGATGTCGGCGCGCGACGGCTTCACCAGCACATGCACGCGGCGCGTCACGCCCGATCCGCTCTCGGTATCGCCGATGATCCAACGGGCCGTATCGCCCGCCGCGATCGGTCCCGCGCCGGTCAGGCTTTCGCCGGGCTCGAGCGCGATATTGGTGATCTGACCGGGGGCGGCATAGACCTGATAGAGCGCGCCTTCCGACCACGGATAGACCTGGATGGCGTTGAAGTAACCTTCGCGGCGCGGCTGCACGCGGGCGGCTGCGTTGGCATTCTCGACACGGCCGGTCGGTGTCGCCGCGGCTGTGCCGCCGCGCGCGACCGTCCAGGCTGGTGGAATATGCACCGGCTTCGGCCGATCGTCGGTGACGGCGGCGGGAATGGCCGGCAATGGCGGCACGCTGGCGTCGTAGGAGATTTCCGGGGGGCGGTTGGTGGCGCAGCCGGCGAGCGCTGTCGCGGACAAGAGAACAGCGGCCAATGCGGATTTAGGGAATGCCCGGCTCATTGGCCCAGCTCCCGCGACCAGTTGATGGCGTTGACGTAGATGCCGAGCGGATTGGCTTTCAGCCGCTCGGCGTCTCGGGGCCGCTGAAGGGCGATGGTCAAGATTGCCGTCCACCGCTCCGTCGTGGCGAGCTTGCCATCCTCGTAGTGGCGCTCGGTCCAAGCGACGCGAAAGCTGTCGGCCGAGGCGCGGATGACGCTGGAAACCTCGACGGCGATCTGCTGCTTGCCGACCTTGGCGAAGGGATCGTTGGTGCGGGCATAGTCGTTGAGCGCACCCGCGCCGCGATCGGTCGTCCATTCGTAGGCGCGAAGCCAGTTCTGGCGGACGATGACCGGATCGGCGGGAATGCTGCGCACCTGCTCGATGAAGCGGGCAAGATGCCATGCGATCTGCGGATCGGTCGGGCGATAGTCGGCGGTCGCCGGCGCAATGCTTTGTGCCTGGCCGAGATTGTCGACCTGCACCACCCAGGGCACGACGGTCCCGCGCGCCGACTGGATGACTAGTGCGGCGGCGAAACCGGCTGACAGGAACAGCGAACCGAAGGCCATGTAGCGCCAGTTCTTGGCTTGGACGCGGGCGGAGCCAATGCGCTCGTCCCAGACCTGTGCGGCCTTCTGGTATGGCGTCTCGGGTTGTGGGGTCTTGCCGTAATGCGCGGCGGGTCGTCGAAACAGGTTCATGAGCGGTCACTTTCAGAGAGGTTGACGGAAGAGCCGGCGCCGTGGCTGTCGCCGGAGCGGACGGCGTGCGTTGTCGTCTGGACGCCGTGCGAGAGGCGCTGCGAGCGCTGCATCCGCCTCGCCCAATCGGGTTGCCCCTTGGCGGCCTGGACAGCGGAGCCGTCGCTTGCGGCCTCAGTCGCACCGCCAACGGTCCCCATGGTCGAGGAGCCGCCGGTGACGCCGAAGCCGCTCTTCACGCCATCGGAGAAGCTGGATTTGACGCTGGCCGCGGCGCGGCGCAGCGGCGACATGGCGGCGTTGCCAGCAGCGCGACCGACACCGCCCATGCCCGATGCAACGCCGGACGCGCCGGACTGGCCGAGCGAACCGAGACTGAAGGCGGCCGACGCCGCGCCTGCGGCCGTCGCGCCGCCGCGCACGGCGGCTGCGCCCGTCGAGAGCGCTGCGGCGCCGCCCTTGGCGGCGAGGCCCGCAGCGCCAGCACCGGCGAGCACCACGCCGCCAGCGGCAAGGCCCGTGCCGACCGCGGCTCCTGCGCCGAGCTGCGGCCCGCCGGAGACGAGGCCGTTGGCGATGCCGGGGCCGAAGATGCCGAGACCGAGCAGCGACAAGGCGGCGAGCACGACGGCCATAGCGTCGTCGATGCTCGGTGCTTGGCCGCCGAACACTCGCGTGAACTGGCTGAACAGCGTCGAGCCGATGCCGATGATGACGGCCAGCACCAGAACCTTGATGCCGGAGGAAATCACGTTGCCAAGCACGCGCTCGGCCATGAAGGCAGTCTTGCCGAACAGGCCGAACGGGATCAGCACGAAGCCGGCCAGCGTGGACAGCTTGAACTCGATCAGGGTGACGAAGAGCTGGATCGCCAGGATGAAGAAGGCGAGGATGACCAGCGCCCAGGCGAAGAGCAGGCACGCGATCTGGATGAAGTTCTCGAAGAAGGCGACCCAGCCCATCAGGTGGGAGATTGATTCGAGCAGCGGCCGTGCGGCGTCGAGGCCGGTCTGCGCGACCTTGCCAGGACGCATCAGCTCGGCGGTCGAGAAGCCCGTGCCGCTTGCCTTGAGGCCAAGGCCGGCGAAGCTCTCGAAGACGATCTTGGCGAGGTTGCTCCAGTTGCCGATGAGATAGGCGAAGACGCCAACGAACAGCGTCTTCTTGACGAGGCGCGCGATGATGTCGTCATCGGCCGCCCAGGACCAGAAGAGTGCGGCGAGCGTCACGTCGATGACGATCAGGGTGGTTGCGATGAAGCCGACCTCGCCGCCGAGAAGGCCGAATCCGCTGTCGATGTATTTGGTGAATACGCCGAGGAAGTTGTCGATGACGCCTGCGCCGCCCATGGCTCACCGCCCTTCCGGGGCGGCCGGCGCGGGCGCGCGGCCAAGGAAGCGGTCACGGGTCTCGGCCCATACCGCCATGCAAGCGCTGTCGCTGGCCGCCGCTTGGCCGAGCCACTGGCATCGGCGTTGGCCTTCGCGCAGCGGATCGCGGTCGGGGGAATGAAGGGCGGCCGGCGAAGATGCCGGCGCGTCCTCCTTGCGGTTCAGTTCGATGACCGTCGCGGTGATGGCGATGGCGACGAACACGATAGCGCCGAGGCGGGCCAGCATCTTGCCGTCCATGGGAATGCTCCTTCTGGCGGCTACTTGCCGGTGTTGAACATCTGGGCGTTTCCGGGCGTGTAGCCCGAGCCCGGCGTCAGGAAGCGGCGGCGCTGTTCGCGGCCCTGTTCAGCGGCAGCGGCGCGCTCGGCCTCGGTCAGTGCGCTGGCGCGGCCATTGGAGGCGAGCAGCGCGACGAGATCGGAGAGCTGCTGCGATTGCAGTGCGAGGATCTGATTGCCGGCCTGCGTTGCCTGAAGCGCGCCGGTCGCGCCCTGGCTTTGGCTGACGAGCGCCGACATCTGCGTGCGGTTGCTGTCGATATTGCCAACGACGCCGGCCTGCACGCGCATGGCGTCCTGCAAGCCGCCGACCGTGTTCTTCCAGCGGTCGCGGGCATTGGCGACGAGCTGGGTATCCGACGACGACATGGAAATGTTGCCGTATTTCTGGCTGAACATCTGGTCGATCTGCTGGACGTTGAACGCGATGCCCTGCGCTTGGCTCAAGAGCTGCTGTGTCTTCTGGACGTTCTGCTGCAAGGTCTGGAGCGCGGAGAACGGCAGGCTTGCGAGATTGCGAGCCTGATTGATGAGCATCTGCGCTTCGTTCTGGAGCGAGGTGATCTGGTGGGTGATCTGCTCCAGCGTGCGCGCGGCAGTCAGCACGTTTTGGGCGTAGTTACTGGGATCGAACACGATGAGGGCGTGCGCGGGCGTCACCATCATCGGCGACAGGGCAAGTGGCGTGGCCGCGAGCATGGTCGCGGCGAGCGCGACGGCGCGCGAGCGGAAGGTACGGGTCTTCATGATTCAGTCTCCTTTTCGGCTTGGGGGAAGTTCGGGATGAGATCGACGGCCCAGGTCGCGCCGCGGGCGCGCAGCCACGCGGCGAGGAAACCTTCGCGGCCGTGCTCGGCGACAAGGTTGGCGATCAGGGTCTGGTCGGACTTGGAGGAAGCTGCGCAGAGCGCGAGGCCGACTTCGCTAAGGCCCAGCTCGAATAGGCGGTTGCCGCGCCGCGACTGGCAGTAATAGTCGCGCTTCGGCGTCGCTCTGGCCAAAATCTCAATCTGGCGGTCGTTCAACCCAAAACGCCTATAGATCGCCGTGATCTGCGGCTCGATCGCGCGCTCATTCGGGAGCAGCAGCCGCGTCGGGCAACTTTCGATGATCGCCGGCGCGATGCTCGAATTGTCGATGTCGGACAGCGACTGTGTGGCGAAGATGACCGATGCGTTCTTTTTCCTGAGCGTCTTCAGCCATTCGCGGACCTGGCCGGCAAAGCCTTCGTCGTCCAGCGCCAGCCAGCCTTCGTCGATAATGAGCAGCGTCGGCCGCCCGTCGAGCCGGTCACCGATGCGGTGGAAGAGATAGGCCAGCACGGCGGGCGCAGCGCCCGTGCCGACCAGCCCCTCGATCTCGAACGCCTGCACGTCGGCGGCACCAAGATGTTCGGCCTCGGCGTCGAGCAACCGACCATAAGGACCGCCGACGCAATAGGGCCGGAGCGCCTGCTTGATGTCGTTGGACTGGAGCAGGACGGCAAAGCCGGTAACGGTGCGCTCCTCGACCGGTGCGGAGGCGAGCGAGGTCAGCGTCGTCCAGATATGCTCCTTCACCTCGGGCGTGATTGTGATGCCCTCGCGCATCAGGATCGCGACGATCCAGTCGGCAGCCCATGCGCGTTCGTAGGAATCGTGGATGCGGGCGAGCGGCTGGAGCGAGACCGAAGCGTCGGAGCCTTCGGTCAGGCCGCCACCGAGATCGTGCCAGTCGCCGCCCATAGCGAGCGCGGCGGCGCGGATCGAACCGCCGAAGTCGAACACGAAGACCTGGGACCGCTCGTAGCGCCGAAACTGCAAGGCCATGAGCGCCAGCAGCACGGACTTGCCAGCACCTGTCGGGCCGACGACAAGCGTGTGGCCGACGTCGCCGACATGAAGGGATAACCGGAACGGGGTCGAGCCTTCGGTCTTGCCGTAAAGCAAGGGGGGCGCACCGAAATGCTCGTCCCGTTCCGGCCCCGCCCACACGGCAGAGAGGGGGATCATGTGAGCGAGATTGAGCGTCGAGACCGGCGGCTGGCGGACATTGGCGTAGGCATGTCCGGGGAGCGAGCCGAGCCAGGCATCGACGGCGTTGACGGTTTCGATCATGGCCGTGAAGTCGCGGCCCTGAATGACCTTCTCGACCAGCCGTAGCTTCTCGTCGGCAAGACGCGGATCGGCGTCCCAGACCGTGATCGTGGCCGTGACATAGGCCATGCCGGCGACATCCTGCCCAAGCTCCTGCAAGGCCATGTCGGCATCGGCCGCCTTGTTGGACGCATCGGTGTCGACGAGGGCCGACGCCTCGTTGGTCAGGACTTCCTTAAGGATCGCGGCGATGGACTTACGCTTGGCGAACCACTGGCGGCGGATTTTGGTGAGGAGCTTGGTCGCGTCGGTCTTGTCGAGCAGGATCGCGCGCGTGCTCCAGCGATACGGGAAAGCGAGCCGGTTGAGATCGTCGAGCAGGCCGGGCGTCGTCGCGGTCGGAAAGCCGATGATGGTGAGGATGCGCAGGTGCTCGCTGCCAAGGCGCGGTTCGAGCCCGCCGGTCAGCGGCTGGTCGGCGAGAAGCTCATCGAGATAGATCGGCGTCTCGGGGACGCGGACGCGGTGCCGGTTGGTCGAGACGGTCGAGTGCAGATAGGTCAGCGTCTCGCTGTCATCGAGCCAGTCGCATTCGGGCATGAAGCCGTCGAGCAGGGCCAGCACGCGGCCGGTGCGGTCGGTGAAGGTGCGCAGGATTTCTTGGCTGTCGACGCCGCTGCGCTCGCGGCCCTCGTAGAGCCAGGCCTCAGTGCGGGCGGCTTCCTCGGCCGGCGGCAGATAGAGGAAGGTCAGATAATAGCCTGACACGAAATGCGCGCCGGCTTCCTCGAAATCGGCCTTGCGCTCGGCGTCGACCAGGCCGGACGCCGGATCGGGAAGCACGCTGTCGGGATAGGTCGCAGCCTCGTGGCGCTGTGCCTCGACGAAGATCGACCAGCCGGAGCCGAGACGGCGGAAGGCGTTGTTGATGCGGCCGGCGACGGCGACCAGCTCGGCGGCGACGGCACTGTCGAGATCGGGACCGCGAAAGCGCGCGGTGCGCTGGAAGCTGCCGTCCTTGTTGAGCACGACGCCTTCGGCGGCGAGCGCGACCCACGGCAGATAGTCGGCAAGGCGGCTGGCGGAGCGGCGATACTCGGCAAGATTCATCATGGTTGCGCCTCCCTCAAACTGACAGGTGGCCGGGGATACGCAGATGCCTGCGCCCGACCTCGACAAAGAGCGGATCGCGCTTGGCTGCCCAGACCGCCGCGAAATGGCCGACGGCCCAGATAGCCAAGCCGACCAGCCAGAGGCGCAGGCCGAGGCCAACGGCCCCGGCCAGCGTCCCGTTGAGGATCGCGATGGAGCGCGGCGCGCCGCCGAGCAGGATGTGCTCGGTCAGCGCGCGGTGGACCGGCACGGTGAATCCCGGCACGTCCAGTTGCTCGAACGCGACCGCCATCAGACGAGCGCCCCGCCGCCGAACGAGAAGAACGACAGGAAGAAGCTCGACGCCGCGAAGGCGATCGACAGGCCGAAGACGATCTGGATCAGCTTGCGGAAGCCGCCCGATGTGTCGCCGAAGGCGAGCGCCAGGCCGGTCGCGATGATGATGATGACCGCGATGATCTTGGCGACCGGGCCTTCGATCGACTGGAGGATTTTCTGGAGCGGCGCTTCCCACGGCATGGAGGAGCCGGAGGCATGGGCGGCCGGGACTAGGACGAGATTGACGTAGGCGAAGGTGGCGGCGGTCGCGATCGTGCGACGAATGCGCATGGTGGTGCGGATCATTCTGGTTCTCCTGTGCTGGTGGGGATGGCTTGGGTGACGCGGTAGTCGCCGTCCGACCCCAGCCCCTCGACGCGGGCGAGTTCGGCGAGCCGGCGCGCGGAACCGCGGCCGGAGAGGACGGCCACGAGGTCGATCGTCTCGGCAATCAGCGCGCGCGGGACAGTCACGACGGCTTCCTGAATGAGCTGTTCGAGCCGGCGTAGCGCGCCGATGCCGGTCCCGGCGTGGATGGTGCCGATGCCGCCCGGATGGCCGGTGCCCCAGGCTTTGAGGAGGTCGAGGGCTTCAGCGCCGCGCACCTCGCCGATGGGGATGCGGTCGGGACGCAGGCGCAGCGAGGACCGCACCAGATCGGAGAGCGTGGCGATGCCATCCTTGGTCCGCATGGCGACGAGGTTGGGCGCGGCGCATTGCAGCTCGCGCGTGTCCTCGATGATGACGACGCGATCGGCGCTCTTGGCGACCTCGGCCAGGAGCGCGTTGGTCAGCGTGGTCTTGCCGGTGGAGGTGCCGCCCGCGACGAGGATGTTGGCGCGGGCGGCGACGGCTTCGCGCAACGTCGCGGCCTGGTCCGCCGACATGATCCCGGTGGCGACATAATCGTCGAGCGTGAAGACGGCGACGGCGGGCTTGCGGATCGCGAAGGCCGGCGCGGCGACGACCGGGGGAAGAAGCCCCTCGAACCGCTCCCCCGTCTCGGGCAGCTCGGCCGAGACGCGAGGGCTTCGGGCGTGAACCTCCGCGCCGACATGGTGCGCGACCAGGCGCACGATGCGCTCGCCATCGGCGGGCGACATAATCTCGCCCGTATCGGCCAGTCCTTCGGAAAGCCGGTCGATCCAGATGCGCCCGTCGGGGTTCAGCATCACCTCGACGACGGCTGGGTCTTCGAGAAAGCGCGCAATGGCGGGACCGAGCGCGGTGCGCAACATGCGCGCGCCGCGCTGGATCGCCTCCGGTTTCTGATGTGAAGAAGTCATGCTGTCCCCAAAATCCAAGGGGACGCAGCAGACAGTTCCCCGATCGGGGATGATTAAAAGAGCCTGAAATCGGGTCGCTTCAACAAGTATCTAGGCCCGTGCGGCGGTCGGCGGCGATCAGCGGTGAATGGGATGGATCGGTTATTCCGGCGAGCCGCCGTTCATCTGCGGCGCGGTGCCTTCACCGCCCGGTCGAACCGAGTCGAGATCACGCGAAAGTTCTTTCAGGATCCTGTCTCCGGTCGCCAGTCGCTTGCCGAGCGTCTGCATGAAGCCCTCGAACCGCTCAAGGCCCTTGGCGCGGCCCGAAGCTTGCGCGGCCTCGGGCAATGCCGGGGTGAAGGTGAGCCAATAGCGGACGAACAGCGAGACGGCCTCGCCGAGTACGGCGAGATCCTCGTCGAGCGTGTCGATCTGGCGGCCGAGCTTGTCGAGGCGGCGCGACATGGCCGCCTCCAGTTTCTCGGTCGTATCGCCGGACAGGAATGACGCCATGGCTGCTTCGACGATGGCGGATTTCGAGATGTTCCGGCGCAGCGCCAGCGCCTCGACCTGTTTGAGCAAAGCCGGGTCGAAATAGACATTCATGCGGGTGCGGGTCGTCATGGCGCGGTCCTCAAAGCTCTATGCCGTCGCCGGGGTCGAGCGAGGCTTGCCGTGCGACCGTCCGCATACGGCTGCGCAGGGCGCTGGCCTTGGCGGCGTCGACATCGGGTTCGTCGTCCAGAAGCTCGAACTCCTGGGCGGGCGACGGCGGCAGGGGTAAGATTTCCTCATGCTCTGGCAATTCCGGCTCGCGGCGGATGCCGGCATTGGCGGGATCGCCGCCGTCGGCGCCGACGCTGCCCGCGCCGGTCTGGCCCGCCGCCGCTACGACGCGGCCGGACCAATCATCCGTTGCGATGGCATTGACGGCGGAAGCCGCCGCCAGCTCGGGCGGCGTGATGATGCGCTCCTGCAAGCGCGCGTCCTCGAAATACCGGGCCTTGGCGGCGCGGATCGGCGGCGTGCCCGCGACCATGACGATTTCCTCGGAGGGTGGGAGCTGCATGATCTCGCCTGGCGTCAGTAGCGGGCGCGCCGTCTCCTGCCGCGAGACCATCAGGTGGCCGAGCCAGGGCGACAGACGATGACCGGCATAGTTGGTGGAATCGCGCAGCTCGGTCGCGGTGCCGAGCGCATCCGACACACGCTTGGCGGTGCGCTCGTCATTGGTCGCGAAGCTGACGCGCACATGGCAATTGTCGAGGATAGCGTTGTTCGGCCCATAGGCGCGCTCGATCTGATTGAGCGACTGCGCGATCAGGAAGCCCTTGAGGCCATAGCCCGCCATGAAGGCCAAGGCGCTCTCGAAGAAGTCGAGCCGCCCCAGCGCCGGAAACTCGTCGAGCATCAACAGCAGGCGATGACGCTTGCCCACGGTCTTCAATTCTTCGGTCAGCCGCCGTCCGATCTGATTGAGGATCAACCGGATGAGCGGCTTGGTACGATTGATGTCGGAAGGCGGCACGACAAGGTAGAGGCTGACCGACTGGCGGCATCCGACCAGATCGGCAATGCGCCAGTCGCAGCGCGCGGTGACGCGCGCGACGACGGGATCGCGATAGAGGCCCAAGAATGACATGGCGGTGCTGAGCACGCCGGACCGCTCGTTATCGCTCTTGTTGAGCAGTTCCCGTGCCGACGACGCGATAACGGGATGAACGCCAGCTTCTCCCAGATGCGGCGTGTCCATCATCGCGCGCAGCGTCGCTTCGACGGGGCGGCGGGGATCGGAAAGGAAATTGGCGACGCCAGCCAGCGTCTTGTCGGGCTCAGCGTAAAGGACATGCAGGATCGCGCCGACCAGAAGCGAATGGCTGGTCTTTTCCCAGTGGTTGCGCTTCTCGAGACTGCCTTCAGGATCGACCAGAATGTCGGCAATGTTCTGGACGTCGCGGACTTCCCATTCGCCTTGCCGGACCTCTAGCAACGGATTGTATGCCGAGGATTTCGCATTGGTCGGGTCGAACAGCAGCACGCGGCCGTGCTTAGCGCGGAAGCCCGCCGTCAGCGTCCAGTTCTCACCCTTGATGTCGTGGACGATGCAGCTTCCCGGCCAGGTCAGCAGCGTTGGCACGACGAGGCCGACGCCTTTGCCGCTTCGGGTCGGTGCAAAGCACAACACATGCTCTGGGCCGTCATGGCGCAGATAGTTTTGGCTGTATCGGCCGAGCACGACGCCATCAGGACCGAGCAGGCCGGCGGCATGGATTTCTTTGTCGTCGGCCCATCGCGCGGAACCGTAGGTCGCGACGTTGTGCACCTCGCGGGCGCGCATGATCGACATCAGGATCGCGACGGCGATGGCAATGATACCGCCCGACGCCGCAATGATACCGCCTTCGACGAAGATTGTCGGCGCGTAGGCGTCGAACGCATACCACCACCAGAAGAAGGTCGGAGGATAGTAGATGGGCCAGCCGGCCAACTCGAACCATGGACTACCGAGCTGGCCTTGAAAGCCGAGCCGCCATGCGGTCCATTGCGTCGCCGCCCAGATCGTCACCATCACGATGGCAACGACGGCGGCGATCTGACCCCAAAGAATTCGGCCTCCACGCATAAGGCTCCAATCGGCAAAAGAGATGGAGCCGATCAGAGAAAAGGCGTTTCCGCGCGCAGCAATAGAAAAAATGAAGCAGGAGGGCTGCTGGATACTGTGGCGTACAAATAGGACGGGTTACGGCATGCGCCCATTCGCTCGCAGGATGCTGAATCGTTTCGTTCACAAATCAGACGTGTCGAGCCGATCGACTCATTTTGTTTGCGAGGGCAAGAAGGTTCTGGAGCGCCGCGCTTCGATTGAACGGCGACCAGACGGCTGAGAATGTGATCGGCTCGGGCTCGTCGGCGATAGGCAGGAACGTCACGCCCGACGTTGGTAGCCACGACGTGGCTGCCCCAGCAACGGTAATTCCGAAGTATTGTCCGACCATCGATAGCAGCGTGCTTCGCTCCACCGCAAAACGCAGGATCGAAGGCGCTGGCCAGCTCCCGGCGAGACGCAGGACGATATGGTCATAAACCTGAGGCCCGGTGCCGCCATGGCGGACAAGGAACGTCTCTGCCGCCAGATCGGCCCAGGCGACAGCGGAGCGATCGGCGAGCGGATGACGATCCGGCAGCGCGGCCATGAGCGGTTCGGTCCATATCCGCCGGGAATGGCAGTCGGGCAGTTTCGGCGTGCCTACCACGAACGAAATGTCCAGCCGGCCGGCGCGAAGCTGCATGACCGCGTCGCGCGCTGTGCCCTCAGTGATCTCGACCTCTATACGAGAGTAGTCCTGTCGATACTGCCCGATCAGTTCTGCGAGGAAGCTCCCTGGGATCAGGGCATGGACGCCGATACGCAGGCAGCCGCAGTCACCATGCGCCGCCATGCCGGCAGTCTTCACCGCATGATCGAGTTGGTCGACGCCTGCGGCGACCCCTTCCACGAAATGCCTGCCAGCGTCCGTCAGCCGAACACCTCGCGTGTGATGCTCAAACAGGAGGATGCCCAGATCGTCCTCCAGAGTCTTCACTCGGGCGCTGACGCTTGACTGACTGACGCCGAGCGCATTCGCTGCATGACGGAAGTTCAGGTGTTCCGCCACCGCCAACGTCTGAATCAATGCCGCCAGCGGAATGCGCGTACCGAGAGGTGAGCGGTAGCCATCACCAAGCAATAGCCTTTCATGGCCAGCGTGAACTGAAGATCGTCTTCGCATCGTCCGCTCAGTCGTTTGTCAGGCTGTGGCAGACCCGGCGCGCTCCGACAGCAGTTTCCCGGCGATCTCCATGGCCTCCTCGCGAGACGAGGCAAGCCTCATCGGATAGCCCCAGAATTTGGCGAAGGCTACACCGAAAGCCTTGAACGTCAGACGCTTGGCGGCGCTCGGCTCGATCACGATCATCGCCAGCACGAGCGTGCGTAGTTCTGCCTTGTGCTTCTTCATCCACAGCGAGGTGCGCTTCTTTTCTTCCTGGCTATGCTCGTGGTCTTCGGTCGGAGCGGAATCGGTCAAGAGCACGAACGGTGCGCCGCGCTTTAGATTCGCCTCGAACGCCTCGAAGTCCTCGTCGTGGTCGTGATCGGGACCTTCGTCATAACTCATCCAGACGAGCGGGAAGTTCGTGCTGTCCAAAGGCATGTATTGTCTCCTTACGGGGATGGATGCTTTCAATTCGAGCGGATGTGCCGCCACGACATGATCAGCGCGACCGCGCCCGGAAGCGTGACTGCCAGCAGCTCCAAGGCAACGAGATGGCCGCCGTCGCGCAAGCCATCCGATACGCCGGCGAGCGTGCTCATGGTGAAAAGGAGACCGCCGAGGGCGAGCATGGCCCAGTCGCTCGCGCGCCTTCCTGCAAGCGCCAGCAACGGCGGGACGACCCAGGCGCCGTAAAAAATAGATACTCCCCACAACGCGGCTGGGCCGAACGTAATGGCCTGCATCATCCCGCCGCTTCTGACGTAATCGTTCAGATAAGAGAAGCACTGGATCGTGACGAAGATCGCGGCACCGACCGCTGGGACAAGCCACGCGAGTGCGAGCTTAACTGGTTTCTTTTCGATCACGTCAACACTCCTATCCGAATTTGCTCGATAGGGCAGTTGAGCGCTGCCCCTCTCGAAGAGGAGCGTGATCATGATCGCCGCGTGTCCCTTCTGCCTGAAAGCAATAAGTCAGTCGGCTAGTGGCGTCATTGCGCAATCCTGCCATTGTATGTTTTAATCCGGCCGAAATGGAAAAACGCCGAGGCCTTTGATGTATGTAGATGTCCGCAGCGACTGGCTTTCCTATGTCGATGAGATTCCTCGCGCTCTCGTCGCGGCCAACGCCGTCGCCAGTCTTGAGACCTTGGAGCAATCGCCGCGGCACTCGCATCAGAAAGCGCAACTGCTTTTCACGGTCCGTGGCGTCATCAACTGCGAGGTTGAAGACGCTGTCTGGATCGTGCCGCCGCAATGCGCCGTGTGGATTCCCGGCGGGCTGCCCCATACCGTTTTCGGCTCAGGCGAGGTGGAGTGCATCTCCCTCTTCATCGAACCTCCTGAGGCTCCGAACCTGCCGAACGAATGCTGCACGATCACGGTGTCGAACTTTTTTCGTCATTTGCTAATGCGGGCCAACGAGTTACCGGAGCGCTATGACGTCGACGGTCCGGACGGCCGCATCGTGTCCGTTATCTTCGATGAGCTGGCTGCGGCGCCGGTCGAAGACCTCCGCCTTCCAATCCCCAGCGATTCGCGCCTGAAGAAGCTCGCCGACCTGTTGATCGCGGCGTCGGCGGATCATGCGACCGTCGCGGAGTGGGCCTCCCGCATCGCGGTCAGCGAGCGCAGCCTGAACCGTATGCTGGCGGAACAGGTGGGCATGAGTTTCGGCCGCTGGCGCCGGCAGTTGCATGTTGTCCTCGCCTTACGGCATCTGAGCACCGGCCAGACGGTCCAGGCCGTCGCGATGGATCTCGGCTATGAAAGCGCCAGCAGTTTCGTGACCATGTTCCGAAAGATGGTCGGCAAGCCGCCAAGCCGCTATCTGCTCGAGCGGCTTAGGCCTGCACCTCACGATCACGGCGAGCGATAGGAACTGCTGGGTTTCATTCACGATCGCCGCATAGCGAGGTGGCCGTCCCGACACTCGAAATGTTCACGATCAAAAGCTCTTGGTGATCCCGAGCCCGACGATGCGGCCCGGTCCGACCGCGACGGTTTCGAGGCCACCATAGACCGAACCGAACGTCTCGTAGCGGTCGTCGAGGAGATTGCGCCCGAAGGCATAGAGCTCCAGGTCGCCGACATCGTTCTTCCACCCGATCCGGGCGTCCACAATATGGTAAGGCTTCAGATCGAATGAATCGTCGATATCGGCGGGACGGCTCCCGGTGAACTGATACTGCACCCCAAAGGACAACGAACCCGGCAGATTCAGGACGCTGGCTGAGGTATCGTATTGCAGCCCTGTCGTGACGGTCCATTTCGGCGTGTTGGGTACCCCGTTCCCCGCGACGGTGTTGGTGTTGGCACCATTGGCTCCCAGCTCGCTATGAGTGTAGCCGAGGCCACCCGTCAGGGTCAGCCCATCTGCGATGAGCATACGGCCCTGAAGCTCGAAGCCACTGGTCTCATAATCCTGATAGGTCGTGCGGAACGCCCCGAGCGCAGGATCAAGGTAGCTCATGACGCCATTCTTGATGTCGTTGTGATAGACGCTGGCACCGAGCTCAAGGCGGTCGTCGAACAGGCTCGCCTTTATGCCTGCCTCATATGTCCAGCCGGTCGCCGCCGGATATGGATCGGCCACCACGCCATTCACCGGGTAACCGAACAACGGATAGACACGCGTGGCGTGGCCGCGCGCCAGCGAGACATAGGTCTGGACCTCATCCGTCCACTTGTAAGCCAGCGCCATTCGGCCCGTCGGATAGGTTTGCGAGGTCGAGTTTGAGCCTGTCAGATCGGCAATATCCCGCGAGTTCCCGCGCTTGAGTTCAATGTGATCATGGTTCAATCGACCGCCGATCGAAAACTCCCATCGCTCCGCAAACGGGATCGAAATGTCACCGAACAGGCCAAGGTTGGTGCTGTTGAGGTCGGTGTCCATTCTAATGGCGTCGAAGTAAGGCGCGGGCGCGCATTGCGCGCTGACGCATGCACGGCTCCCCTCGGTGCGCGTGACGCTGGCGCCCATGACCCACCGGATCGGATCGCCTTCAAGCGAATTCAGCCGAAGCTCCTGGCTGAAGATGTTCTCTTTATCGTCGAGGTGACCGCGAGAACTGAAAGCCGGAAATCCAATCGCGTCGTAGAGCAGCTTGTCGGCGTTGTCGGTCTTAGCGTCCATTTCGTTGTGCTGATAGGCGCTGACGGAGGTGAATCTGAAAGCGTCAAATTCGTGTTCCACGGTCAGCGTGGTGCCGCCCTGGGTCGCCACCGACTTCGGTTCGGTCAAGGTTCCGCTGATTGGAAATCGTGACGTATTGCGCAGGAGGTAGAACGGTGCGTTGCCTTCATCCCGCAGATAGCTGCCAGTAAGCGTGACAGTCGTATTGTCGATCCCGGTGAAGCGCAGCCCGCCACGAAATGCCGCGATATCGCGCTCGCCGAGGTCATCGGTGAACAAGCTGCGGACGTCACCGTTCTGGTGACCGAAACGTACGGCCATGCGTCCATCAAGCGCATCTGGGATGATATTGCCGCCCAGAACCATCTCACCCATGCGATAGCCGTTTGTGCCAATCTCGCTGGTCACATGGATATCGCGCGCCCCGTCCGGCTGATTGGTAACGACATTGATGGCGCCGCCGAGGGCATTGCTGCCCCACAGTGTGCCCTGTGGGCCGCGCATAACCTCGATCCGATTGACATCGAGGAGAACGTTGGAGGCGCTCATCAAACTGTTCGGCACACCGTCGATATTGAAGGCGACCGTGCCATCGGAAAAATTGACAGGCGTTCCGAGCGAACTCACGCCACGAATAGAGAAAAACTGCGAACCTGTGGCTCTGTTGATCCACTGCACATTCGGCGAATTGCGGGCAATGGCTGCGCCGGGATCGAATGGTGCAGCCATCAAACTTTCCGGGGGAACTACGGTGATGCTTTCAGGGATATTTTTAAGATCCTCGTTAGTTTTTCTGGCCGTAACTACTATAGGATCGAGGACCGTAACGTCGGCCTCGGCATTCGTTTGAATGGGCTTTGTCTGTGCTGATGCCGTTTGCGCCTCTGCGACACAGCCCCATCCCGAAGCAAGGAACGTCGCGAGCAAATATATAGGGCTCGCCGACAGCTTATAATTATTCAAATCAGTCATTTGTCACCCCGCTTTGAGTAAACTGCGGTCGACAAATCGCGAATGATCCGCGTTAACGCCTGAATAAACTGGAGTCAGAGAAACAAGATTTCGCTGTCCCGCCAATCTGTTTGTCAATCCGGCCAAACTGCGGGCTCTCAGCTCTGCCGCCGCGGGGCGGAGATACCTCAGAAATGCTGCTGAGGGCCGATACTCATAGATATGTCCCTCTTCTCGTCGCCTTTCTCTTTCTCGGCCGGAGCCACGAGACAGTAGAGGATATCGACGACGAGGCAGAATTGGCCGCAGGCGCCGCGATGTCACCCGACAAAGCAGGATTTTGCAGCCAGCCCTAGCGGGCCAATCCCCGCTGCCGTCCAAGCTGCCACGACACCGAACCGCCCTGCATAACGCCCATAACCTCGCGGCCGAGCTGGCGGTCGATGACCGGCCGCCACGGGACAAGGGTGAACTCGTGCGCCTTCTCGACCACGGCGAATTTCCCGCTCGATAGCTGCACGGTGCCGGTGAACTTGCCGCTGACGGTTTCGCCGTCCGTTGCGGCGCGGAAAGGCAGCACCTTGCTCTCCGTCATCTCCGCGCCGACGTGGGCAACCTCCCGATCGCGCAACGTGGTGAGAAGGTTGCGCCGGTAGAAGACGCGACCGTCTTGCCGACGCGCAGCATCGCCGTGCTCGATGTGATGCTCGCGGCGCTGCTCCATCGCCTCCCGCACCTGCTGGCCGAAACCGGCCGGCACAAGGTCGGATGCATCGGGCGATACCAATCGCCGGTCGAGCCAGGTCGCACCGTCCGCGCCGATCTGGTTCTCAAGGTCGAGCACCGAAAGCACGCGAACGCTGGCCTGCCGATTGCGTCCGGCGTCATAGGCGGCGGCGCGGCTCTCGAAATCTTCGGGGATGCGCCATTGGTCCGCGTCGATCCGCTCGACGATGCCGGCCCGGCGCAGCGCCTCCGTCGGCGCACATGGGCATCGACATAGCTTTCGTAGTCGCTGCTTGGAACGCGCCCCTCAAACTTCGCCTGCTCCAGATGGCGGCTCGGTTGATAGATGCCGTCTTTGGCGATGGCGGCAATAGTGCGGTCGGACGGCCGCTGCGTGGTGTCTACCGGACCTATCTCGATGACGCTGCCTAGCCGTGCATCCTCGACCCGGGCCGGGTCGATGCCGGCGACATGGTGCGTCCGGCCGTCGATCCCGTCCAGCACGACGGTCAGGTTCTCGCCCAGCTCGTCAGACAGATACTTGTCCACGACGCGGCCGACGATAGGCGTCTCGGGCGGCCCTTCGTGGATGTAGAAGGTCATGGGATCGCGCTCCAGGCCATCCGCCTTCAGCGCCTTGTGCATGTTGCGGATGATGTCGCCGCGCTCGCCCAGCTCGCGCAAGGTCGGCTCCATGCGCTCGCTCAACTCCCAAACACCGGGCGCGTGCTCGGTCGCCAGCCCCATCTTCTCCAGCTTGGCGAGACGGCGCAGGCGGAGCGTGCGATTGAACTGCCGCTTCGGTTCGGCCGGCTCATGGCGAAGGTCGAGGAACCTGTCGTCGGCCTCCTCGGTCATTGCCCGGTCGATGCGGGTGAAGCGGTCCTGATCGATTTCGGCCGAGAGCTTGCGGCTCTGCTCGATCTCGGTCACGGGGCCGAGTTCGAGCGTGGCGAGATCGCTCGCCCGCTCGCGGATGCCGTTGGCGAGGTAGTCGCCGTTGATGACAAGGTTCTCGCCCAGATCGTCCTTGCCCCGGACGATGACATGCACATGGGGATGGCCGGTATTGTAGTGGTTCACCGCCACCCAATCGAGCTTCGTGCCAAGGTCGGTTTCGATCCGGCTGATGAGGTCGCGGGTGTGTGCCGTGAGGTCGGAGAGGTCCTCGCCGTCCTCCGGCGAGACGATGAACCGGAACTGGTGTCGGTCCTCTTTGCCGCGCTCAAGGAAGGCATTGCCATCGGCGCGGTCCTCGGCCGCCGAATAGAGCTGGCCGCGCTCGCCATCGCGCGACGTGCCGTCACGCTGCGCCTCCGGCCAAACCACAAGAAAATCGGGCATTCGGCGGCCACGGTGCCGGTCGAAATCCAGCAAAGCCCGGGCTTTGCGCCAAATCGCGGCACGCGGGGTCCAAAACCATGGTGCCGCTCGCGGCCCACCTAAACAGTGTGCAGACAACAACAACTTCAGAAACCGGCCCAACGTGGTGCCGGTTTCCTTTATCTTGCCCTCCGCCTTTTCTGACCTTTCTGCCCTTCCGACAGGGAATGCAGCCCGGCGCGACCCTGCCTGACTGCACACCGGACCAGGCGCAATCGGACGGGAGAATGCCATCGTCATGGCATTCTCCCGTCGTCGGCGCGCGCGACGAACATGCTGCCGTCTCGCGGTTCCGCATCGCGACGCTCGCGCACCGGAACGGATGGGCGAGTGTCGCCTGATGTGCCGATAGCCTGCGCCGGATCGGCCATTCGCGCGCCGGTCGGACGCATGACGAACAGCGGTGCGTCCCGCCAATCGGGCGGCGGTTCCGCGCGTTTCGCTGGATTGCTCGATGGTGCCGCACCGGCGAGCAGCGGCGCGAGTGCGGCGACATAGGCGCGGGTCTCGGCCGGAAGCGGCCGGCCCGTCGCGTGATGCTCGTCATAACGACCGGGACCGGCATTGTAGGCAGCGAGCATCGCCGCGACGTTGCCGTAGCGGTCCCACATCTCGCGCAGATAGGCGGTGCCTGCGAGAATGTTGTCGCGCGGATCGTTGGGATTGCGACCGAGACGATATGGGATACGCAAGCCCGCCCAGGTGTCGGGCATGACCTGCATCAGCCCGATCGCGCCCGCCGACGAGATCGCGCGCACCTCGCCCGCACTCTCGGCGCGCAGGACGGCGCGAATCCAGTGCTCGGGAATGCCAAAGCGCTGCGACGCCTCGGTGATGTGGCCACCAAGGGGATCGGCGGCGACCGCGCGCGCGACGGGCGCGGACTGCGCCATTGTCGTTGCCGGTCCCGCGCCGAGCACAAGCCCGCAAGCGAGCAGGATAACGGGATAGCGCCGTGACGGCCTTTCTCCGCCGAACCACCAGCCTGCCAGCGTGCTCGCTGCGGTCAAGGGTACGCGCGAAGCGCCGGCCGATGACCGCCCTTGACCTTCGCTGCGCGCGTCGGCCGACTTTAGGTCGAGCGGGACGAAGGAATGAGGCGGCTTTCCCGCGAACAAAGGAATAGAGGCTTTGAGCCCGATGATGACACGGGACCGCATGGCCTCAGTCCCGCTCTTCGCGCGGCTTCGGGCGCGTCCAGTGCAGCGACCATGATGCGCCGGCATCACCGTCGCGGAAGAGGTTCGCGCGGATCGGTTGCGGCAAGGCGGGATCGTCGAGCAGCACCGAAAGATATTCGCCAGCCTTCTCGCCGGTGCGCTTCCACGCCGCGCCGATCTCCGGGCCGTCATCGGCGCCGTGATGGACGCGGTAGTCCGGCGCGTTCTCCGCGTCGGAATGCCCGGCGGGAACGATGGTGAGTTCACGGTAGAGCGTGAGGGTGTGAACGCGCCCGGTGAAGCCGGAACCTTCGCGCGTGAATTGACCGATTTGCGGCATGACTGTCTCCATGCGGTGGTGTTGGAAAAGCCATCGGCGGACACCGCTTCCGTCGATGGGGAAGCGGTCAGCGGGTCCGTGCGCGCCAGGCGAAGCGGCCGTCGCCGTCCTCGTCGGTCCAGAGCGGCAGGGCGCGGCCGATGACGAAGCTTGCGAGGATGGGTCCGAAGTAGCGGCCGTCGAGGCTGTCGGGGACGTCCCAATTCATGAGGAAGAGCTGGCCGTCGGCGATGGCGCGGCAGCCCTGCCAGACCGGCAGAGCGCGGCCCATCCGGTCACGGTCGAGCGCATCGCCCATCTCAACGCCATCGACGGTGATGGCGCTGCCGGTGCGGCAAACCCGCTGGCCGGGAAGACCGATCACGCGCTTCAGGAGCGGCACGCCGCGCCCGACATAGCCGCGCTCGGTCATGAACCCGGCGAGCGGTTCCGGCGGCCTGATGGCGACCAGCTCAGGCACTTCGATCCGGTCGGCCGGCTCTATCGTGTAGAAGCCGACCGGCGCGCTCGCCGTGGCGTTCCAGACGAGTATTGTCTGCATATCGGCCGCGCTGGTGGCGGCGATGCCGATGACCGCGAGCAGCGTCACCGCGAGGATGCGGCGGCGGCTCATGGGTCGATCCTCCGGCGGCCGATCCATGCCGCATGGCGCTCGGGCGTGTAGGCGCTCGGCTCCAGACCGGCGGAAAGCCGGTTATGGACATGCCGCCAGTGATCAGGCGAAGCGTCTGCCGGATCGAGGCCGAGCGCTTCAACGGCGTCGATCGCGGCAAGCGCGCGCTGAACCTTCGGCCAGCCGCCGAGGCGCAGGAGGATGTCGCCGCCAGGCCGGACGAAGGGCAGCGTCTGGAACGACTCGCCGCGGCGGATGGCGCGCACGATGTCGATGCGCGAGATGATCGTGCCATGCTCGCCGGCCGCCCAGCGGACGAAGGCAAAGATGCTGTCGGGCGCGAAGCCGACGACGCTGCGGCGACGGTCGAGGATCTGTTCGTAGCTCTTGCGCCCGAACCTGATCCAGTGCTCGACCTTGCGTTTCTCGAAGATCAGCTCGACCAGGGTGGTGAACGGCGCTGGCCCCTCTGTCAGCGGACGACCATGCGCGCGGTGGGAAGCCCTGTCGCTCATGACCGGCCTCCATGGCGGTCATCGGCGGCGAGCATGTCGCGCAGCACGTCGGCGATGGAACGAGCGGCACCGGCACCACGCCTCGCGTGCGCATGCGTCAAAGAAGAAGAGTTAGATTCTCTGTTAGACTCTAAGTTAGAAGCCGGATTCCGCGTTTCAGGCCATAGGTTTAGCTGTGGCCCTTGCGCCTGATGTACCGATAGGGCTGCGCCCGATGTGCCGATACCGCGCGCGCCTGATGTGCCGATGGTTTCCACAGGGGTATCCACAGGCACTGTGCACAGCGTTTCGGGGCGAATGCGCAGCAACTCGCGGCCGTGCTCCCGCTCGATCTGGAGGCGGTAACCGGGGAGCGGCTGGCGGGCGGCGATGCGGCGCAGGTCGAGCGCGAAATCGGAGACGCGGGCGAGACTGCCGGATTTCGCATGGAGGTGCGCGACCTCGAACAGCCAGCCATGGCGCTGGTGGCCGGCGTGCTTGCGGGCGACACGATAGAGCCAGCGTTCGATACCGCCGGTCAGCCGGAAATAGGCCGGGTCGATGGTGAGGACGAGCGAGCGGTCGACGACGCTGTTGTAGAACCATTCGGGCAGGACGAATTCCATGCCCTCGACGCGGCCGGCGCGCGTCGTCATCTCCTCCCACTCGTTGATCCACGAGAATTGCCGACGCCGCCAATGCGGGCCGTTGCGGATCGTCGTGGCGATGACAGTGGATTGCAGGCGCGCGAGCGCGGCCTTCAGCAGCACGTATTGGCGGTTGCCGGTCGGCCGCCCGATGGCGCGCAGCAGATGATAGGGCGTGAAGCGGAAGAAGCGCGAGGTGTGCAGGCCGTCGTTCTCGGCCGCGACGATCTGCGAGGCGGCCCATATCAGCACGTCGGCGTCCCAGATGGTCGCCATGCCGTGTTCGGGCATGGCGAGCACCTGCACCTCGACATCGGCGGCCTTGTAGAGAATCGGCTTGGTGCGCGGCGTCTTCGCCAGCGAGAAGAAGGGCCGCTCCATCAAATCACGCTGGTCGCGCGGGGCGGCATCGCCGGTCGCGACCACGAAGGGGTTGAGATGGCTGCGTTCGCTCGCATCGGTCGGCTGCGCGGGTCTATGATCGTCGTCGCGCAGCATTCAGCACTTGCCCCGCTCTTCGGGCGTCAGCGGACGCGCGGGGAAAACCGTGCCGGGCGTCGTCTCGCGGGTGGATTTGCGGGTGCCGATCTCCGACCAGGATTCGAGGTCGTGGACGGTATAGAGGACGCGCCCGCCAATCTTGCGATAGGTCGGGCCGGTTCCGTAGGTCCGGTGTTTCTCAAGGGTGCGGATGGAAATGCCGAGGAAGCGGGCAGCTTCCTGCGTGCGCAAAAGTCGTGGCGGCAGGCCCGCCAAGGGGTTGGCCATGGGATCACCTCTGGAGTTCGTCGTTAATGCGCGCCGCAGACAAAGCGGCGGGCTACGGCGAACCATGGCGAGGGATCGGCGGCGGGTAGCGTGCCGCATTTGCGCTCACGCGCTGGCGGCACCCCTCCGGCTGTTGTGGCTGGGATTGTCGTACGGTCGCTCGGCGGACCTAGCCAGCGACGTTCGGCCCTGTGATCGGCCTGCTATTTTGGCGCGCCGACCTTCTTCAGTAATTCGCCGGGCTCGATCTCAAGGGCATCGGCAATCTGGCCAAGGACGGTGACACTGGCGGATACGTCGCCACGCTCGATCGCACCGACATAGCGCATACTCAGGCCCGCCCGATCAGCGAGTTCTTCTTGCGTCAGCTTTTTATCATGACGTGCCCGACGCAGATTCCTCGCCATGACCTCCTTGAGATCCATGACCAGAGGGGAACCAGCATAGGAACGATCATTCTAGGAATGATCGTTCCTATTCGTATCAGACCATGCTATTCATCAGGTTGTCCTGAACTTGCTTCATTATGTCCGCGTTCTCGATGCAAAAGGCGGAATTCATGCGTGAACGGCCTCAGCTTGATCCCGATGTTGAAGATGAGGCTCCCGACGGGTTAGACATTACGCCCTATGACGAACAGCACTTCGTCACTTACCTACGCCTGCTAGACGCCAGCCGGGACGGCGCCGACTGGCAAGAGGTCGCGCGCATCGTTCTGCATCGCGATCCCGCCGCGGAAGAAGCGCGCACTCGCCGTTGTTGGGAAAGCCATCTGGCGCGCGCGCAATGGCTCTCGGGCTCGGGCTATCGGCGCATTCTGGAACAGGCCGTCGCGATGGCTGCACGCGGCGGCAAGCAGGCGTAGGTTTACTTGCCCAACGCTTTGATCGGATAATGCAGCAACAGCCGATAGCCACCGAGCATCATCTTGATGCCATGGGCGACAAGGCGACGGGCCTTGTTCTTGCGCGGGTCGACCTCAAAATCCTCTTTGGTGCCACGGAAGCCGAGCAGGACTTCAGCGATCGTGCGGTAGCTCTCGCTGCGAAGGCGGGCGTCGAGTGCGCGCAGAGATAGGATGTGCCATTGCCGAAGCTGCTCCGGCAGCGCGCGAAAATCAGGACCGGGCGGTCGGCCTTTGAGGGAGCGCCAAAGCCTCCGGGCGGCGTGAGCGCGCAGATCGTAGAGGTCGTCCATCGGCAGGACTGTTCCATAGAAAGTCGCGGCGTCAGGAACGGCGTGTGGCAACCAGAATTGATGCGCTACGCCCTCGACCAGCCAGATGCCATGCCAGCCATCTGCGGCCTGGCGCAGATCGAGGCCGTCGAGATGCGCCAGCGTTATGATCGGCTCCGTTTCGCTGTCGTGATGCTGCACGGGAGAGAGCCATATGGCTTGCGGCTGAAGGCTTGGGCTCCAGAACAGGGATTGCCGATCCGATGGGGTTTCAGGATCGGTCGGAAAATCGCAGCCCCCAGCGTTGCATGAAGGCTTCCAACCGCTCCGGGTCTGGCTCGTGCGACGCGGTTATGGTTTGAAACTCGCGACGATACTCGTCATCGCGGCGAAGATATTCCCAGGCGAAACCGGCGGCGGGGATGCTCTTGGCAAATCTGTACGCCGCCGGAGAACGCCAGTCGATGCTCAGCATGGCGCTACCTCTCTACACCGGACACACGCAAAGCAACGCCCGGATAGAGACCTTCAAGCATCGATTGGAATAACTGTAGCTGCGCTATCGAGATAACTAGATCGGTTAACGCGATCAATCGTTTGGTTATTTTCTTCTTAACAGTGCTTACGTGTTTCTGCGAGCCGGGCGCAGCCCGGCGAGCGCGGCCATGATCTCGGGCATGGCCGCACCGCCGATCCGCAACGTCGGATCGGCGCGATTTTTCCGCTCCTGTGATCGCGGGAAGAGGCAGGGCCGCCGGGACGGCGGCCCTGTCGCGTTCGGGGTCAAAGCCCCTTCAAGCGCTGTATACCCTCCGCCAGCGTCCAGAGCGCGCGATTGAGGCCCACATTCTGGTCGATGCCGTTGATGGCGCGGGTCTGGGTGCGACGAATGCGGCCGTCTGACGTCTGGCGGCGTCCCCGCAATCCGCCCCGGATGAGATTTTCCTGAATGACGTTGAACGTGCTCCAGACGCTTTGCCCCGCATCCTCGTGCCGGCGGGGCATGATGATCTGGTCCGGCTGAACCGGGCTTTCCTCTTCGCCATAACGGGCGACAAGACTGGCCTCGGCCAAAACCCGCTGCTCGTCTCGCGAAAGCCGCGTCTCCTTCATCGTCTCGGTGGCGTCGATGAGGCGCGGGAAGTCCTCGGCGACGGTATAGACGCCCTCGATGATCTGATCCTGAATGCCGCCTTTGTGGGGAACGCGGATTTCCTCGAAGCGCTCGCCCGCAATCATGCTGTTGGTGCAGACGAAACGCAGCATCCCCGCGAACATCTGATAGGCGCTCGTCCCGTCATGGCTGTTGACGATGATGACTTCGGCGGCCTCCGGCTTGCCGATCCCGCCATCCCGGCGCAGGCGCAGCATATGCTTGGCGTGGCCGTGGCGGCTGCCGTCGCGCGGAACCGACTGCACGGCGAAGAACGGGAACCATCCCTCCCGGCGCAAGCCCTCCACGATGTCGATGGTGGGGACATAGACGTAACGCTCGGACCGGCTGTCATGGGCCTCGCGGGCGAAGATGGAAGGGACGTGGCGAAACAGAGCCTCATTGTCGAGCGGTTCGCGTCCGCTGATCTGATGGGCATTGCGGCCGAACCGCGTGGCGAGCTGGTGATACATGGTCTTTCCTTCCGTGGGTCTGGGTTGGAGCGCAGCGCTGCGCTGCAACCCTGGCCGTCGCCGAGACCGGGGTAGAAAGGTGCAAGGGCGGCCGGGGCGGAGGGGGATCACCCGGCCTGCACGGAACGGAGGAACGACGTGGAGGAAGGCCGGGGAGACCGGCCCGGCCGAGCGTCAGCGATCCCTTGCGCCGCGCGGGGGCAGCGCCCCTAGCCAGACTGCCGGCTGAAGCGGAGGCGGAAGCCGGGATGACGATTCGATCGGGATACCGATCTCCCTGTTCCTTGAAGGCGGCGGGCATGAGCATAGAGAAGCCCCGCTCTTGGCGGGGCTCCTGAAGGGCTGGTCTTAGTCGCCGATGCGGCGGGACCAGATGAGGTTGTGGCCACTGCCATCCTCGGCTTCGACCAGGCTGGCGTAGATCGGGGCCGGGAAGCTCGGATCGTCCAGCTTGACCGAGAGGTATTCGCGCTGGGTCTCGCGGGCGACTTTCTTCCAGGCCGCGCCGAACTCGGTCGCGCCGGCGAAGATGCGAAAGTCCGGGCCGCGCTCGCTTTCGCCCTCCGAGGGGACGAACTTGGCCTTGACGTTGAGGGTCAGGGTCTTGACCGCGCCGGTGAAGCCCGCGCCGTTTTCGTTCTTGGTGAAGGTGCCGATGGTCGCCATTGTCGTATTCCTTTTCCTGTCGGGCCGCACCATTGCGACCTCAATGGGGGTCGTGAGACCGGGGACGATCGGCCCTGCACCCGAAGGGCTGGAACAAAGTGGAAGGCGGCCGGCGACGGCTTTTTTGCTTCGCGATGCAAGCCGAAGGCGGCGGAAAAAAGTTGGCGACGGACGTTGCGGGAGACGAGTGAGGCGAAGCCGGTCCTCGGTCAGACCCATGCCAATCGAGATCGCGGATGGGGCGCCGTTTCAGGAAATCGAGGGAATACGACAATGGCGACCTTCCCTGCGCCTCAACGCTCGAGAACGAAAACAGGCGGGTTTCGCTGGCCTATGCACAATCGCCCTGATCCTCGCCGTCGCGGCCGGCCCACTGGCTCCTCGGCGAGAAGCGAGGGACGCTTGGTCCCGCTTCGCTCCATCGCTGCACAGACCGGCAGGTGCTGCCAGCAGTGTGCTCGCACGATGCTCAGCCAGTTCCCGGGCTGCTGGATGATCCGAGTTTCCCGGCTTTGGTCCGTCGCCTGATAGCCGACCGGGGCCAAACGGTCTCACCTCATTTGGTCCTGCCGCAAACGGCGACTGAGGCCAGCCTTTCGGGAACCTCGTCCACAACGGGGCGGCCCGCGAAATGACCGTCGCCGCCTTCGCGTTAGCGATTGAAGCCGGATGGTGGAAATGCGCCGTAGGCGTGGTTCCGGCGCAGCCGAAAGCGCGGCCCGAAGAGCAACGCTATTGCCTCTATCCTAACGAACCTCGATCCGATTCCAGGCTTTCCCATCCACCTTCAAGCTGGACTAGGGCGAAGCGGCTCCCCTCTGAACCATCTTTGGGCAGAAGGGTCATCAAACCTACTGTGAAGACAAGAGTCGGTCGGTCTTTTTGACGAAGCTGCTGCTTGTGGGTTCCCATATGGCAAATGAACCCATGTTTATCCATGTCTTGGCACAACTCTATGAAGCTACGCGCATATTCAAGCCGCTGTGACATGGGGCAGTCGTCCCACACGTCGTTCAAATCCGTGATCCAGTCCGTCATGGCGGCGGCCGTCTCCAACGCCACATCGTCCGTCACGGCGGAGGTATCGATACGGAAAGCGTGTTGCTGACCGAACGCTGAGAGGAAGTCGCTTGCCTTGCAGATAGGGTGGGTCGTCACCAGCACCATTTTACGGAGCGCCCGTTCCATCTCCGCTTTCTGTCGAGCCTCTTGTTCGGGCGTGGGCTTCTCGAAGTAACGAACGTCGATCTGCATGGCGCGAGTAATACTGCGTAGCGTCTGTTCATCCGGCCGGTGACGACCGCTTTCGATTTTTTCAATGGTTCGTGTGGTCAAGCCCGCTGCGTCGGCGAGGTTTTCCTGTGTGAGCTTGTGCAGCTTGCGAATGAACTTAACTTGTTCGGCAATATAAGCGGGATCACGTTCCATGGTTTCCATTGTTGCTCTCCATCGTTGAGATGCAACCATTTTGCGTATTGAGCACCTGATTGTCCCCGAACGCGACCCGAACGGAATCCGAACCAAGGTCACGTTTGTTGCGGCATCGGCGAGATGCCCAACCGCATCACTGCCGACACACCAACGAAACCGCCGCCAATGAGGCAGAAAATCTGCCGCCAGATTTCGGACGGTACGGAAACCTTCGTCACGCCATGAACGAGCGCGTATCCGGCGACAGCGGCTGGCGCGGCGAAGGCAAGCGCCGCAATGAGGCGCAGGATCGGCGGACGCCGCGCGTGAAATAGGAACGCCAGAATGCTGAAGGCCGCACCGGCTGCGATAAGGCCGACAAGGCCCGCGCCGATCAGGCCGGAGCCTGTCTGATAGGCGAATTGCGCTGCGGTCAGTCCAAGCATGAACGGGAGAGCATAGACGGCGAGCGTATAGGCCAGGACGCAAAGCATCGCGATCAGCGCGACGCTCATAATCATGACAGCGGCCATTGTTCTTCTCCTCTCTGGAGGTGCTCGCCCTGTCGATGTCGAACAGGGCCTCTCGTCGTGACGGTCGAGGTCATCCGGCCGCGCAACAGCGCGGCCGTTTTTTTTCCAGCGAGAGGCCGGGACCGCTCGCACGGTCCCGGCCTGTCTTCCTCACTCCGCTGCAATGGCGAAATGCGCGTCGTTCCGCGCTTCCGGCACGATCTCGGTGTTGATGGCGAAAGCATCGGACTGCTGTTCCGCAAGCCATGCGGGCCGTTCGGTGCGTAGCACGGGCGGAAGCCAGCCGATCCCAGCTAGAAGCTGTTCGGCGGCTTCGGCCATCTCCACCTTCTTCTTGTCCGCAATCCGCTCTGCCGCCTCGTCGCCAAGGGCTTCGCGCACGGCGGCGAGTATATGCGCCTTGGTGACGCGGCCGAGATAGGTCCGCACGGTGGGCGTCCAGTGCGCCGTCATGTCAAGCGTCACCGCCGTCGCCAGCTTGTCCGCCGTCTCATGGGCGCAGCGCTTGCTGGTTTCCCAAGGCAGCTTCACCACATTGACGGTGAGCGAGGCGCAATGTGCGAGCAAGGCCATGAGGCTCGCATAGTCCAGACCGGCGACGAATCTCCACAGGTCCGCAACATCGCGCGGCATGTCCGCCGCCCATCCGGCATGACGATCCGCCAGCATCTTCGCCGCCGCCGTGTCCTCGATACCGTCCGCGTGGGCCGCGAGGTAGTTGCTGGTCGGATGGATTTCGAGGCAATGGGCCTCCCCGCCGCCGCGATAGAAGGTCTGCGCGGCCAGAGCGTGAACCACGGCGACAAGCGCCATGTCCGGCTGCTCGCCGAGGGCAAGGCGCAGCGCAAGGGTGCGATGCGCGGTCAGGTCGCGGATGAGAGAATCGGGCAGCGGCTTGCGGTCATCCCCGGCTTCTTCTTCGGGCTCCGGCTCGCTCGCGGAAACCTCGCCGCCATCGCCGTCCTGCTCGTCGCCGTCGAGAATTTCGCCATCGCCGTTGACGCGCACCCCTTCAATGACGGTTTCGCCATCCTCGGCGGCTTCCGGTTCCGGTTCCGGTGCCTCGTCCTCGGCCCGGATAAAGCCGCGCTCGATACGGATTTCGCCGTCATGGGCCACGACGACGAACACGCCGCCGCGCGCGATCTCGTCGGGATCGTAGGCATGACGCAGGGCGTCGATCCGCTCGATCTCGGCCTCAAGCTCCGCGAACCGCGCATCCACTTCGGGCGGGAGGTCAATGTCAGCGTCCTCCCATTCCGCCGTCAGGCGCTCAAACTCGTCCTGCGCGGCGTCGTAGGCATTGGCGTCCGCCTCCGAAAGCTCCACCGAATGCGGATAGACGCGCCGCATCCCATGGGCATGGGGGAAGTCGAGATAGACGGCGGTCCATTTCCAGCCTTCGGCCTCCCGCACCTCGGCGGCGATCCGTTCCAGCTTCTCGATGGCAAGCCGGTCCAGCAGCGCGGAGTCTTCAAAGAAGCCGCCGCGATCCTCGGTGAACAGGTCACGGATGATGTTGCCGCCTGCCTCGGTATAGACCTGCGCGCCGACGAAGACGGCGCGCCGTTCCGTTGCTGCCACGTTCATCTTGGTCAGGTCGCGCCGGATGATCGACGGATCGCGGTTATAGGACAGGTTTTCATAGACGTGTTCCTGCCGTGCGTGATCGTCGGTGATGGCGAAGGCCATCAACTGGTCCAAGGTCAGTTCGCCGTCGCGATAGACCTGCAAGAGCTTTGGGCTGACAGCGCCGAGCCGCATCCGCTGCTTCACGACATGCGCGGTCACGCCGAACCGGGCGGCGATTTCCTCCGCACCCCATCCACGATCCTCCGAAAGCTCGCGGAAGCGCTCGAACTCGTCGGCAGGGTGCAGGTTCTCGCGCGTGACATTCTCGTCAAGACTGATCTCGGCGGCATCGTTCGCCATGTCGATGACGCAGCGGATCGGCTCGGTCTTTTTGATCTCCTTGCGCTTCACGCGCAGCATCTGCGCCAGCCTGCGGCCTTCACCGATGCTGACCAGATAGAAGCCGGTCGGTTCGCCGGATGCATCAAGCTCCGGCTCCACCACCAGATTTTGCAGGATGCCCTTGGCGGCAATGCTCGCGGCCTTCGCCTCGATAGACGCCTCGCTGTGCGGGGTCTTGCGGGCATTCTTCGGGTGCTTCTTGAGCTTGTTGAGCGGGATGAAGACGGTCGCGCCATTTTCGACGATCGGGGGGTTGTTTGCAGTCGTGGCCATGGTCTTTCTCCTATTGGCTTGGGTTGGAGCGCAGCGCTGCGCTGCAACCCTGCCCGTCGGCGAGACCGGGGTAGCAGAGGGCAAGAGCGGTCGGGCGGAGGGGGATCACCCGGCCTGCACAAGCGGGTTTCCTTCAACGTGAAGTGCTGAAAGCTTTATCCGCGCGGAAGGTCGGGGATACCGCCCGCCCGCTCTTGCCCGCCGCGAGGGCGGAGCCCTTAGCCCTGAAAGGCGGTGCGAGCCCTTGGGATCAGTGAGAAAAGTCGCAACACCGTCAAGATCTGGAGCCTTGCCGATCTTCTACTTCAATTGAGCAAATTGCAGCGGTTGTATATTGTGGCTGTGGGCGATCGCTCGGGGGGGCATCAGTATGTCGGGCAGTTTTGATTTTTCACTCGATGAGGACTGGTCGACAAACATCGGCCGGCTGAAGGTGCATCTCGAGACAGTTGATGCCGAGTGCGTCAAAATCCTCTTCGATAACCTCGCCATCCTGGAAGCTGGCGACAACAACGCGCGGCGGGATTTCAATCAGAAGGTCCTTGAAGCCTTGGAGGCCGCCGCGCAGGCGGAGATAGACTCTCAGGGGGGCGAGTGATGCCCCGTTACTACCTGACCAAGCTCGGCGTTGAAGGGTTTCGAGGCATCAAGAACGAGGGAGATCCGCTCACCCTTCGCTTCAAGCCAGACGCGGTCAATTCCATCTATGCCCAGAACGGCATCGGCAAGACCTCGCTGTTCGAGGCCATCAGCTACGCCATCTTCGACAAGTTGCCCAAGCTCGACGGGCTCCAGCGGAGCGAGCGGCCGGAGACATACTATGTGAATCGCTTCCATACGGGCGGGGTCGGCTCCATCTCCTTGGAGTTTACACCGGACGACGGCACAGCGGCGGTCGAAATCGTCGTCCAGCGCACGGCCGCAGGTCAGCGCACCGTGACGAGCCCGACAGGACATGCCGATCCCGAAGCTTTCCTCGCCGCGTTGGCCGAAGATTTCACGGTCGTGGATTACGCCAAATTCACGCGCTTTATCGACGATTCGCCCCTCGATCGGGGGCGCACCTTCTCCTCCTTGATCGGACTGGCCCGCTTCGCGCACCTCCGCCAACGGTTCGATCAGGCGAGCAACACACGGGCTTTCAACACCGATTTCCAGATGGCCGCGTTGAAGGCGAAGCTTGAAGCCGCCGAAAAGCTCGTGCGGGATCATCGGGCTGCGGCGTTGTCGGCTTATGAGGCCGTGACGGGAACGGCAATCCAGGACCTGTCGGCAGAAGTGCAGCGGGTCGCGGAAATCACGGCCGCACTGGCTGCCATTCCAACGCTCGCGCCAGTCTTCGCCGGAAAAGACATCCTGACGGTGGACATGGATGCCGCCCGCGCCGCCATCGTCGCGGCGGAGGGCGGTCCCGCGAAGGCCGAGTATCAGAAGGTGTTGCGCAATATCGAGGCGCTTTCCCAGAGCGCGCCCACGCCGGAAGCGGCGGCCGACATCGGGACGCTGCTCGACCTGGCACGCCGTCATGACGCGGCGGTCGCGCTCGCCGGCAGCAAGAGCCGGCAGGACCTTTTCGAGGCCGCCAAGGGCGTGGTCGAGGAAGCGGACTATAGCGATCCTCACCAATGCCCCGTCTGCGACACGCATATCGAAGAGCCCATTGCCACGCGGATGGAACGGCTGCTTGAGCGCTATCGTGAGGCGGACCAACTCGGCGAAGAAGTCAAGCAGGCCGTGACCGCCAGCGTCTGGCTGGATTGGCTCAACAAGCTGGAAAGTTGCGCCGCCCTGACCGTCGCGGACGACAAGAAGCACCGGGCGAGCATCCGACAGTTGGCGAACGAAAACCGCCTGACTGAGGGTCGTCTGCGGGAAGCGGTCGATAACGCGCAGCCGCTCGAAGAGGAGCGAAAGACCGCACTTGAGACCGCGCAGAAGCGGGAACAGGAGCTTCAGGCCGAATTGCCGCCGTCGCTTGTCGCACTGACCCAGCAACTCGAAGCCGGAAGCCGCTTCCGTGAAGCCATCCTTGGACATCGAACAGCGGCAAAGGAAGCAAGCGCCTGGCGGTCGCACAAGAAATGGCGAGAGCGGTGGCAAACCTTCATCGGCGCCGCCGCCAAGACCGTGGGTGAGGCGGAGAGTCGGCTGGCGACCCAGCGCATCAACGCGATTGAGGCGAGCTATCAAGACCTGTTTCGGGGTCTGGTGCGGGGCGGCGTGGATATGCGGCCCAAACTGGAGCGGTCGGCGGACAGCGAAGACGTGGATCTGAAGCTGGAGAACTTCTACGGCGAGGCCGGCATCTCGGCACGGGCCGTCCTGTCCGAGAGCTACCGGAACGCCATAGCCGGCTCGATCTTCTTCGCGGCGGCGGTCAAGCAGAGCGGTCCCGCCCGATTCATGGTGCTCGACGACATAACCTCCAGCTTCGATGGCGGCCACCAGTTCGCCTTGATGGAGGCATTGCGCACCAAGTTGCAGGCTTCAGCGGCAGCCGACGGCCTGCAATTCATCGTGCTCAGCCACGACACGCTTTTGGAGAAGTATTTCGACAAGACAGCGAGCGAACAGGTGGGCTGGCACCACCAGCGCCTGCAAGGTGCCGCCCCGACGGGGAACGTGTACGCCAGCCAGCTCGATGCGAACCGGCTCAAGAATCTGGCGACGACGCATCTTCAGGCCGGGCAGGTGGACATCGGCCAGCCGTTCGTGCGGCAGTATCTGGAGTTCAAGTTGTCGCAGATCATCTCCAAGCTGAAGATTCCGGTGCCGCCCGACTATGCCATCCGCAGCGACAACAAGACTGTCGGGAATGCTCTCGACGCCATCTCATCGGCCATCGACCTTTTCGACAGCGCCGGCAGAATCGTACTGAGCGCGCAACAGAAGACGGATTTCCGCAACCAGCATGTCCCTGCGATTATCGCGAACTACGTCAGTCACTATGAGACAGGCGGCGGCACACCGATCAACGCCCATGTGCTGCTCGGCGTGCTGCAATCCGTGGACGACCTCGCCGAATGCTTTCGGTACGATGATACGTCCAAGACGCCGCCCGAGCGGAAATGGTATCGGAATCTGGGACAATGGTAGCCGGCGTGCCGGTTTCCTCAGACTATTGCGCGGCGGGCCCGAGCGGTAGATGTAGATGCGCGTTTAGTGAAGAACGGCCAATATCTCCGCGGATGCCTAACTGTCGAGCGGCGATGGCTGCAGAGGATCAGCACTATAGCAGGGCGTTGAGGCACATGCCCGCAGGGGGAGCGGTCGAGACGAAAGGCGTGACCGCAGGGGAAGGCGCTTTCTGAAAGGCGTTAAGCTTCCAGCATTTCGCTACGCAACATCGTGATGACATCGCTATATGTATCAGTAGTTAACCAGCATGGCGCCGCCCTTTCGACGTGGCTCCAGATTTCGAGATCGGCTTCGGTGCGGATACCGTGACGCACATTTTCCAGGAAATAGCGCTCATGACCGCCATCCTGGTCTATCCACGCATCGGCAACGGCATCTACTGTAGGCAGCCGAGCGTCTGGAACCGTCGCGGTTGCCAGGATGATGTCGATATCCAGCACTTCGCCGGCCGCACCGCTCGGCCATCCGATATCCAGATGCCCGTCAGGTTTCACGATCGAAAGACCTTTTGCGCCTACTTCCCGGAAATGATTACTCCAGTGAGCGGCCAATAACTTTCTAGCTTTATCGCTCCCGAGTAGTGCACCCACACATCCCCAACCGCTCCCGATCGCGCCGGGCGCAGATGTGGGCGCCTCGGCCTTCCATAGCGCACCAGCCTCGACCACCAAGTCATCGATCGTTTCGATCTCAAGCTGACAGGGCACCAGAATCGCCACGCCGGAAGGGTCGTCCGATCGAAGGGTCATCGTAAAGGTATTCCCGCGCGAACGTGATCTACGGCCATAATATATCGGCGCTTTCACCGGCATACGCCTGCCGATGTCCAGCCGCGTGTTTCGCCAGTTTACCCGCCCGTCTGTCTCAGAGTCCCAGAGAAGTGAGCCTATGATCAGAATTCCACATTTCATCACAAAATGCCGTTTCTCTGTTTGTACCCCAAGATGTCGTTTGCTGGTTAGAGTATCCCCTCATGCTGAGCCTTGCCGAGGATTTCCATAAGGACAGCACTCTGCTTTTCCGTAGGGATCTTTGTGGGCATCTGCTCCGCAATCTTGAGTATACCCATCTCCTTCGGCGTCAAAAGCCGACGGCTTGTGCCTTCCTTCAGAATGAGGGACCAATGTGCCGTCGGCACTTCGAAAACCTGCTTCTGCACCTCGATCCCGTTGTCGATTTTCTGAGTCTGCCGTGCGGTCTTCGCTTCGTGCCGGTTATCCTCGACGGACGCGAGTGCGGCCCAGAACTCCTCGGGCAGAAGCTCGGCGATGTCGTCGGCCTGTTCGAACAACCGTGTCCAGCAACCCTCCCTCTTGCACCATTCGGAGATGTTCGAGATGCCCTGTGGCGGGCGGATGATATCCTCGTTCACGGCCGTCGCAATGGTAGCCAGCGCCTGTGAAAGCACTTCGTCCACCCCTTGAGCGGCCCATATTCTTTGATAATCCGGCGTTGTTTTCCGACGCTTCGTAATCTCTCCGAGCATGGAAAGCGTGTAGGCTACGATGTTCGCGCGGTAGCCGCCATTGTACCAGGACTGCGCGGAAACGAGCCTCTCGGTCGCGCGAAACAGAATGCCCCGCGCAATCGCCCGACGGAAATACAATTCGTTGAAGGCGTCCGACGACTTTTCCCATTCCTTACCGATCCTGAGGGCATAACGGGCGAAGTTCTTCTGGCTGCCAAGGTTCACCCATCGGGGGTGATCGTCGAAGACGTTCTCGAACTTGGCGAGATCGGTCTTTGTGAGCATCTGCGTCTTGGGATATTCCGCCCGGCAGCGCTTCTGTTCGCTGGCCGTCAGCTTCGACTGCGCATCCACATACTGACCGCGTGCCCGCTCGTAGAACCATTTGGTCTCGCGCTGCGCGCCCTGCTGAGCGGGAGCCCAGATGCGGCGCGAGAATTCGGCCATTCGGACGTGGAAGGGGTGATTGGAGAAGAAGTCGGCCGCGTTCACCCGGTTCTGAGTGTTGGCATATTCCGAAATGCGGGGAACGACCATCTCGCTCTGCTCGCTGTCGATCACTGACAGCTTCATCTGGACGAAGATGCCCGACAGGTCGGCCTTGTCGCGGCGCTGGGTGTGGAAGAGTGAGGCTGTTGTCTGGCCGCCGTTCACGATCTGAAGATCAGTCATGCGGACGATCTGGAGCCCGGTATCGGTCATCCGCGTCTCGACCTCCTGCGCCGTCGCGGTGATGCCGTTGTTATAGGCGAAGAACATCTGCGGTTCATTGAGAATGGTTGCGCGGATGCCCTTGTTCACTTGCGCGCGGGCCTGGAGGAACGTCCGCACATTCTGCTCCAGCAGGCGGGCGCTGTATCTGTCGTAGAGCGCGGCGAGGATATTGGCCGGCATAACGATCAGGTAGGATTGATAAGAGTCCGAGCCGAGATTGGCGGGCAGGCAGTTGATGCCGTTCCCGAACAGCTCCACAAAATCGATATTGAGCGGCTCCTTGTGGCCGCGCGAGCTGCGCTGGCGCTGGAACCGCGCCATGTCCCAGATGTGGTAGGTGGCACGGATACCGCCCACCTCGCCATCCGGAAACGCCTGGAAGCGGTCGCTGAGCAGCCGCTCGGAGGTCAGGTAGAAATTGACTTGGCGAAGCATTGCGCGGCGGTCGGCGATCTGCCGGACGAGACCGTATTCCGGTGTGGTCACGTCGGGCTCCAGTGTGCGCTGAAGGCTTGCCTCGAAAAAGTTGACGACCCTCTTGAAGGCCGCATCCACGTCGGTTCGGGTCAGGGTTTCCAGTTCACGGCGGCAGTCGAAGTCAGCCACGAAGATGTCGAGTGCGCCCTCGTCATTGAACCAATAGCCATCGACGCGCATGCCGCGCGGAGCGCGGTAGTGGCAGTGCTCGAATCCCTCGATGAAGCCGGTTTCGATCAGCTCGGTGGAGACCGCCTCCATGAAGGCTTCAAGCTGATAGGTACTATTGGCCTCGGCGTCGGCCAGCGTCTCCTGACGGAAGTCGTGAAAGAACTCCTCGACCGTCTGTTCCATCAGTTCCCCCCGAAGGCTTCCTCGTTGTCGCATTCGTAGGGCGCAATGGCTTCCAGCCGGATATCATATGCGACTCTGTCGATGCCGGTCGGCAGTTGCGACCGCATGAGCCGAGGAAAACCGTCGCCGACGCGATAGCTGTGCACATCGCTGACGACGAAGCGCGGTCCGTCATAGTCGGGTAATGGCGCATATCCGTGCGCGACCAGCTTTCGATCGAATGCCTCGACGGCTTCCGCTTCCGCGAGCTGCGTCTGCACGGCGCCGACGATCTCGTTGAGCGATCGTGCGCCCGTAGCGTCAGGCAGATTGCTCAGCCTGTAGATGCGCAGAAACAGTTCATCATTGAGCGATTCGAGCTGATCCTCTGAAGAAATGCGGACTGTGCTGCGCTCGGTGCCGGAGAGCGATTTGATCTCCACCGCCGTGTTGCCGAAGATGAAATCCTGATGCGACTTTTCCGGGCCGAGCCAGGCCTCGACGACTGCGGTGGTGGAAGCCTGCCGCTCGATCAGTTCCAGAAGAAAGGTGAGTTCGGCGAAGAGGCCGCGGACCTCCTCGGCCGACAGGTGTTGGCTGCGACCGGACAGAAAGGTTTTCCAGCGCCGGATATGGGCCAGCGCGACGGCGAGCGAACTGGCGGAGTCGGTGGCGCGCTCCAGCGCGGATGCGAGCGTGAGGCAGAGCCCCTCGAAAAGATCGCGATCGACCTGTTTCTCAAGGGTGAGGACAAGGCGCTGCCGTCCCGATTCGCCTCCGCGAAGATCGACTTCAATGCCATGCACCGTGACCGCATTCTTCCGGAACTGGTCGGTGTGGTCGCCCTGAAGCTCCACAATGAACAGACAGGCGCCAGTCGTGTCCCGTCCCCAGAAGCAAGGCACGGCGGTTTCGCCAGGCACTTGGCGGACGTTGAAGTCCGCGCCGGGAACCGCGATGTCATCCCAAGGCGAGGACTCAGACATCGTAGTCTTCCTCCTCGTCCGGGTCATCGCCGTAGCCCTGCATCTGCTGGAGCCAGACTTTATTCACGACCACGTTGATGGTGGTCGAATAGTCTCCGTAGGGAAAGCTCACGCCAAAAGCGGCGATCGGCCCCGTCACAGACTCGTCCCTGGGTTCGAGGCTGTGGATCATGAGGAGCGGTCTGTTCCGGACCATCCGATAATGCGTGTCGGACACCGCTCCGGTTCCATCCTCATCGCCGGCTAGCGCCTCCGCTTCCTCCCGCTGTGCATCGTCGAGCCCGAGCTTCTCGTCGCCGCGGGAGGCGACGCGATCCTTGTTCAAGCGCCACGCGGTTCCGTTCGGCTGATCCTTGCCGACGACGCGCACCTGGTTTCTCAGGGTAAAGGGTTTCTCGCCGGGTACGCCCGAGGGAGAGATTAGCAGCACGTCGGTCAGCGGACGCTTTTCCGCGATCCGTTCGAGGTAGTTCAACACGTCCGATTTTATGCCAGTGAAGGTCGAGTGACACTCGAACCGGGTCAGGAAATCCTCGACCACCGCAATCGGAACGTCGCGGAAGATGACGCCCTTTTCGGTGGCCTCCTCCGGATGCCCTCCGAAGCCGCCGCGCCAGTGCTCGGCGATAAGCTCGAAGTTCCGAGCGTTCACCTCCGGATCGGTCGAGACGACGTAGCTCTCCCGCAACCGCCCGCTGAAGCTCTGTTCGACCGTGACCTCCTGGCCGGACCGCATCTTATTGGTAGCGGTGATCAGCAGGCTGTCCGGGTGCGAACGGACATACAGACCGAAATCCTTCGGGCTAAGTCCGTCGCGCCTCATCCGCTTGACTTGCTGGGTGAGTTCCTCCGCGGCCTCAGCGATATGCGAGTACCAATTGATGGAGTCGCGCGAGAGGTGGACGCGGCAGAGGTCCTCGAAGCCCGGACGGTAGCCGAACCAACGGCCCATCTGCATGAGCGTGTCGTACATCTTGGTGTTGCGATACATGTAGCTGACGGTCAGACCTTCGATGGTCAGGCCGCGTGACAAGCTGAGCCCGCCGACGGCAATCGCGGTCAGACCGACGCCCTCCTTCTCGTACCGGGTGTAGTCGAGAACCTCGTCGCTCTTACTGTTGATGACGTAGAGATGGAGCTGATCGAACGCGCTATTGAGCGTCGCCTTTACCTCGGACCAAGTGAAGCCCGCATCAGCATATTCGGCGTCGAACGCCTGTTTCAGACCCTGCATGTACACATTCGCCGAGGAAACAGATTCCGGCATCAGATAGTTGGTCCGGACCGCCTCCCTGATCTTCTTCTCGCGCAGGCTGAGGAAATCGCGCACGGCCTGCTGCACCGGCACGAACCGCGACACGTTGATCATCATCGAGCAGTGCTTGCCGGTCTGCCCGCGCAGGTTGCGGATGGCACGCGCGACGATGAACTCGTCGAGGGCGTGGTAGAGGCTGGGCGGCAGCTCCGGGACGGGGTCGTCACGTTTATGCCTGTAAGGGAGGAAGTCCTCGCAGTCGTCGATCGGCTTCACGATCGACTGGCTGGTCTCGTCGTCGAGGAAGACCTTCTCCGCACCGAAATAGGTCGTCGGCGCGTCGAGGCAGTAGATGAAGTCGCGCGGGAACAGCTCCTCGCGCACGTCATCGTCATAGGCATCGGGATTGATGAAGATGTTGGCGAACGGAGTCGCCGTGTAGCCAACGTAGCAGGATTTCGCGAACAGCCCGAGGATGCGCCGGATCATGGCGTTCGTGCGGGTCGGGTCGAGATCCTCCTTGTTGGTGTTGATCGAGGCATTGTCGGCCTCGTCGTCAATCAGTAGCATCGGCACGTCGGAAATCCGGCCGTCGCCTTCGGCGTCAAGCGCCTTCAGCCACTTGTGGAGGGCCGTCAGCGTCGTGACATTCTTCTTGATGATGAGGATGATCGGCTTTGAGAAATCGTTGATTTTCCAGCCGCTCTTTGCCGCGGTGTTCTTGTTGAAATCCTCGTTGATGTTGGTGAGCGTTGCAGGATGAGGATAGCCGAGGTCGAGGCCGACGCCGATGGAGCGACGGTCCTCGGGGTCGCTGGACCGCCCGATGAAGGCTTCATCGATGCGCTCCTGGGTCTGCTTGCGCAGGTTGTTGTGAATACCGGCAATGACGATGATAAACTTGTAGCCGGCATCGGCGGCGCGGGCGATCAGGCCGGTGTAGTTGGCCGTCTTGCCGGACTGGACATGTCCGATGACCAGCCCGCGGCGGTTCCAGCTCGTGCCCTCGCTGTGGGGGTCCTGGAGATGCCCCAGGATGCGGCTGGTAACGTCGCTCAGGGACTGCACCATCCGGGGCGGCCAACCGTCCTTCAACAGGAAATTCTCGTAGGCGCCGCCATAGGTCCAGGTGATATCCTCGCGTTTGCGGACCCACTGATCATCATGCTTCGCGGTGACGTCGACGAGCGAGACACCCGCGCCCATGCGCGTATCGACCGAGATCATCGCTTCGGTGATGATGTTGCGGAGATCGCCGGTGTAGCCGAAAATGGCGGCGATCTGCTTCGCCTTTTCCTCCACCTGTTCGCGCGTCGGTGTCTCGGTCAGATTGGCAAGACCCGAGATAAGCGCGTTGGCAATATTCCGTTCTTCCGTAATTGTGGTGGCGCTCACGCAAAAGCCTCGCTGATGAATTTTTCGGCCGCCTCAATCTGGCCATCGAAGAGGTGCGTCGAGCGCACAATATTTAGAAAAGCGTTCGGGTCGCCCGGGCCGTCTCCGTAGAGGACCTGCTTGAGGCTCCTCAGCCGGTCCAGCGTCCGGTTCTCGTCCACAATTGTCTGGCTCACTTCGCGCGGATGGGTCGAGTAATCCGAGTAGATCATTTCAACTGGCAGGGCAGCGGCGATTGAATCGAGCAGCACGCGAAGCGACACCATATCCTCAGGCGAAAGCCTCTCGCTCAGCGATGTGATGAGCGGATGCTGTTCATTGATCGAGAAGCGGATGCCGCCGTGATCGGCATAGCGTTCCCAGAGCGGAGCCTGGTTCTCCTGAAACAGCTTCTGCCCCCTACCACGATGCACGGTCACACTGCGGGCGGTGATCTTAGTGATGATCTGGCGAAGGCGCTCCCGCACGACCTGCGGGGGGCGAGCGCGCGATTTTTTGATGTCGATGGTCCAGGCCTCGTCGAGGCTGTTGGGGAAATCGATCTGGACCCGAGCGAGCTTCGTCGCTTCGCCTTTGGGCACGAGTCGGAACCAGTCACCCCACGCCATCAATCGTCCGTTCCGATAGATGTAAGCGCCCTGATTGGAGATGAAGTCGCTGCGGTCCTGATAATAGTCGTACTCCGATGCGGACAGCCTGCTGTGGTGAGGCAGGATGTAAGGCTGCATCGAAACCGCCACGTCATCGACCCAGACGGTTTCCTCGGGGAGGATCTGTGTCGCCGTATTCCTCCTGCAGAAGGGATCGAAGGGTGTGATCGGATGGCCGTTAATGCGAATCGCCAGTTTCCGTCGGCCTTTCACTTCACCTGCGAGGAAGCGGTGGAACACCAGCGATAGGTGTCGTTCGACGATGGCCAGCTTCTCGTTGACAATTTCATCCCGCTTCTGCCCGGTCTCATCTTCGAACAGTCGGTCGAGGTCACGCCAGATGACCAGCGTGCCGGTATCGCCCAGCATTTCGAAGAACGGCTGCGCCGCGATATCAGCCGGCTCGAGAACGGCGATGAACCAGTCATCGTCCTCCTCGACCTGGGCGAGATCCCATTCTGCGCCGGCACGATGGCCGCTCACGGCGCTCACGACGGTGAGCCGACGGCATTGGGAGAAGGACGCAGTCTTAAGCCCAAGACCGAAGCGTCCCAAGTCCTTCGGCCCACGTTTCTTGCGGGGGTCCGCCGCACCGTGGCGCATGGCGGCTATCACCTCGGCTTCCGTCATGCCCCGTCCATTGTCGATAATGACGAGGACCGGAGCGCTTCGGCTCATGTCGCAAAAGATTTGGATGTCGGTTGCGTCTGCGGAGATGCTGTTGTCGATCAGGTCGGCAATCGCAGTTTCGAGCGAGTAGCCGAGATCGCGGAGAGATGCCGTCAGGCTGGAGGCGCTCGGCGGAAGATGGTGGGCGCGCGCCATCAATCGTCCTTCCGCAGATCGCTCGCCAAACGACGAGCAACACCTTCCGCATCCGCCTTAAGCTCGCACTCCCAAACGGTCAGGACGGTCCAACCGGCAGCTTCGAGCTCTGCTTGATTGCGAGCGTCGCGGCTGACATTGCCATCGAACTTCGCCTGCCAGAATTCCCGGCGCGTCGAGGGCGTGGTTGCATTCCGGCAGCCAGGATGCCGATGCCAGAAGCAGCCGTGAACGAAGATCGCAGTCCGATATCTGGGGAGAATGATGTCAGGGCGGCCGGGAAGCTGCTTCGCGTGGAGCCGGAAGCGGAATCCCGCGCGGTGCAGCAGCGAACGCAGCACCAGTTCAGGGCCGGTGTCCCGGCCTCTGATCCTTGACATGTTCCAGCTTCTGCGTTCGCTCGTCAGCGTGTCTGCCATCATCGTCCGCTCCGGACGGAATCCAGCACTTGGGCGATAACTTCCGCAATCTGTTTCGCCAACTGCGGCGGCACCGCATTGCCGACCTGGTGATATTGTGCCGTTCGTGGTCCTGCGAAATGATAATTGTCCGGAAAAGTCTGAAGGCGCGCAGCTTCGCGCACAGTCAGGCTTCGGCACTGGGCCGGATCGTAGTGAATGAAGTAATGGCCATCCTTCGAAATGTGTGACGTAATCGTCGTCGACACTTGCTCGGCAAGCTGCACCCGGAATCGGTCCGAGAACATTTTTCCAGTTCGCCCTTCCTCAACATTTTGATGGTCGGGAAGAAGATTGGCAGGAAAATCCGCAAGTTTCGGACTGCGCCCGGTTTCCTGCGCAAAGGTCGCAGCATATAGATAGCGGCGAAGATCGGACGCCATGTGACTGCGAGCCTCATGTGCGGTCAGAACCGGCAACCGTTCATCATACAGGCTGCGCAGAACGCCGTGGTTCGGCCGCCGGAACCTGTAGCGCGTCGAAGAAGTGGCGCGCGGCGACTGCATCTCGATGAGATTTTCAAACTTGAGGCTGCGTGCAACGGGACCGGCATATGTGGCGCCGTTCAGCTCACGACGAATGTTCATGCTCGAAATCTGGCGGATCTCTCGTAGCCACGCCGTCGGACTGTCCTCTTCCCGCGACAACCCGCTTCGGATCGGAGGCAGAGAGCCAATTGTGTCCCGTAGCGTTGGCGCGAGCATCTTCTTGAGCAATGCCGGTCGAGCTTTCAGGTCACCGCGGATGCCGACAATGAACATTCGATGTCGCGCCTGCGGAATGCCATGATCCTCTGCTCGAACCAGAAACAGGCGCGGATCGACCTCTCCCTCGGCCGCCTCTTCCTGCGTAAGCGAGTAGAGCTTGTAGGTAAGGTCGGCCGGCGCGTCAGAAATTGCGGTGGCCGGCTTTGCGAGATCCTGCACTATGCGGGAAATGGCCGACTTCCCCTCGATGGTCGCCGAAAGAAGTCCCTTCACGTTCTCCATGACGAAAACAGGAGGGCGATGATCCGCGATGATTCTCAGATATTCGAGATAGAGGGTATGCCGCTCGTCTTTTTCGAACCCCGGCTGTCCCATCATCCGGGAACGGCCGACCAAAGAGTATGCCTGGCAGGGTGGGCCGCCGACGAGTGCCCATAGCTCGTTGGCCTGGAGGCGATCCTGGATGACGCTGCGCACCTCTGCATGAGTTTCGCGGCCGAGCGAGATTCGCAGTGCGCTGCGCATGGCATGGGCATGCGCAGCAGGGTGCCGAGCGAATAGTTCAGCCTCCGTAATACGGCCAGCTAGAAAATCGTAATAGTCTTCCGGGACCTCCCCGTCAGGAAAGTGGCGAAAGAAATGACGAAGCAGGAGTGTTTGATGTGAGAATGCGTCCCGTTCAATCGACACGACACTGCGGAACCGACGACGCAGCTTATCGTCGAGCGCCGACGCAAAACCTTCCCCAAGTCCGCCGGGGCCGGCGAAGACGTCTATGACAGGGTATCCAGTTACCGCCTCGCCTGCGACATCGGCGTCATGCGGCGCCACTTCCGAAGCCGATCCCGTCTGTGTTTGAATCTCCCCCTGTTCCAGCATTCTCAACGACCGACCTTCACCGTATTCCGCATCGCGTCATCTGGCCGCTTAGCCGGCTTATTCAGACGCTGGAACTCCTCGACACTCATCACAACGACAACCGGCCTGCCATGCTTCTCGACCTGAACCGGCGCAGCACGCGCATAGTCCAGAAGCATGCCGAAACTGTTCTTTGCGTCCTTCGCGGACATCGTTCGCATGAGAGCACCGTATCCCTTAAAATAGCTATTTTGGCTATTCCGTGAGTGAATGCAATAGCAATCGATCGCAGTTGGGGATCAGCAACCCACGCTCTTCGAACACACCTTGAAGTGACGTGACGGCATCTCGGCTCGTGCCGCTACATTGCACATCGTGCGGGCAATCACGCCGTAGATAGAGATCGTCGGTTTACCGTCCGGACCTCGCAAAGGCCCATAACGAGATGAAGTTCGGCTGACTGCGCACCTCGCTCATCCGCCTCGATCGAGGCGAGCCAGAACCACGGCAGTCGACACGCGCACTGATGACCTATGTCGGTATCGTCGTCCTCGGGAACGCAGAGGATCTGATGGCAGGTCGCACAGGACACATGAAAGACTCCGCAACGATCGCACTTGCCGACGCTATGGACGAACGCGCGTCGTGTCGGCGTGCCGTTAAGGGCAAGAAGGCCGAGCGAGACCTCCGGATAGCCGTCCCAGAAAACGCGTCCGTTCCTGCACTTCGGGCGAGAGCAGCGAGGCCAAGTTCTCGGATCGAAATCCTCAAGACGGTCGAGCGGCAGCAAGCGAATGCTCACCGCGGTTTGGGCTCGCTTCTCCGCCGCTGGCGTGTGTCCGTAAGGACAAATGAGATAGCCATGGGTTGCGCCTACGTCTTCCATCATCCCCCGGAAGGTCTCTACATCCTTTACATCGATCTTGCGCTTCCGCCGCTTCGCGTCAACGATGATCCGCCGAGTGTTGTCGGTGTCATGTCGCGCTTCGATCAGAACGTCGATCTGTCGCTTGATACCTGTAATGCCCCCCCGAATCGAAGCGTTCGGAGTCACGCAAAACTCCGTCGAAAGCTGGTCCGCCATCAATCGAGCGACCAAGCGCTCGTAGAGTTTCCAGTCTTCCCACACGTCCTTCATCGTGATCGCCCCCCCAAAACGCATACCACCGCCCAGCGGCAAGCATGCTACACTATCCGGAGCGCAGGAGGATACTTTGGAGAGAGTGGAAGAATTCGTAGATGACCGACAGAAGTCGTGGTGCATCCACTGCACGAAATGGCTCACTGAACTCGATACGACCGAGGATCACGTTCCGACGAAGAGCTTGCTGATCAAACCTCGCCCGCATCACCTCCCCATCGTCACAATCTGTCGTGATTGCAACAACGGCTTTTCACGAGACGAGCAGTATGCCGTCACCTTCTTGAGCTGCGTTCTCGCCGGCTCGACTGATCCCGAAAAGCAACGGAGTGCGAGTGCGGCGCGAGCTCTAACCGAAAGCGCGGCCCTGCGCGCAATGATTGATCGGACAAAGAGAGAGTTTCAGACGGCGGGAGGGGAAACGCGCATCGTCTGGCAACCAGACATGGACCGTATCGATCGCGTGGTCCTCAAGAACGCGCGAGGCCATGCTTACTTCGAATACGGCGAGCCGAAGATGGAAGCGCCACTCCGAGTCTGGGCTCGCCCGTTGGAAAGCATGTCGGAATACGAACGCGAGGATTTCGAAGGGCTAGGCGCCGCGGGCGGCCCGGCCGCGTGGCCCGAGGTGGGCAGTCGGATGATGACACGCATTGCCACTGGCTTGGACATGGATCGAAACTGGATCGTCGTGCAAGACGGCACCTATCGTTACACGGTGGACGATAGCCAAGGCCTGCGGGTTAGGTCGGTTATATGGGAATACCTTGCGACGGAGGTCCATTGGGAGCACTAAGGGTTTGATAAACGCCGAGCGACAGCCTTCCAGGGATGAGGAGCAGCGGAAGTCCCAGCCATTGATGGAGCCGCGCCATATTCCGAAAGCCAACCGGCATTTCGCAAGCTGACACCCTCCATCACCTGAGAGCGCACGCAGCGGAACGAGAAGGATTCGAGCTCCTCTTAATGGAGGGCTATAGCGTAGACATAGTTCTCATCATCACCCGGTGCGGCGCGCCAATAAAAATCAACAACTTAGTTGAAAGTGCTGTCTCGTAAAAATTGCCAGTGTCACCGAAGTGTCACCGCAAGAATGGCAATTTCAGACTGACAGAGGCTTGGTCTACCACGGCCTGCCATCTCGCCCCTGCCGACCACGCCTGACCTTCAAGGAATCACAATCCATCGAGATTCGCGTCCAGTTGAGCGAGGATCGCGTCGAGCGAAGGCCGATCCCTGTAGTAGAGGGCGCGGGTTCGCTCATAGGCATCAGCATAGATCTGTCGGGTCGCGGGGTCGCTGAGACGAAAGGCTTCGTTCCGCCGCAGGTTCGGCTCATCCCCGCCTCGGAATCGATCGGCCTTGTGTGCCCGGTATTCCGGGGTGCCGATGAAAGCCCGGACGCCTTCGTCCTCCAGGAGACAGGAGACGTCGTAGTCGTGACGCATGAAGTTGACGGGCATCTCTCCGGAAGCCTGCTGCTGCCGGAACTTGGTGGAAAGGGTCTGGAGCTTTTCGACAAGAGTGTAGCCGGGCTCATAGCAGAGAACATCGATGGCGCGGTTAGCGTCGGACACGACGCACGGCACGAGCGCGGTCTTGTTGAGGCGCTTCTGCTTCACAAGCAGTTCCAGCGCCCGATAGCGCCTGCCGCCCGCAGGAACCTCGAACATGCCGGTTTCCGCGCCTTCGGCGTCGACGACGGGACGGACTTGCAGCGACTGAATGAGGCCAAGTCGGGCGATAGATTCGGCCAGTTCTTCGATCGAGACGCCGGATTTCACGCGCCTGACGTTCGCCTGGCTGAGCACCAACTTGTTGAAGGGGATGTCGCGCGAGGACGACAGGGTGATTTTCTGAATGGCGGTTGCCATGTTCCTTACTCCGCGACGGACGCGGTCACCTGACCATTGGCGATGTCGAGCGCCGCGAATAGGGGCGTCGTGCCATGTCGGATGTAGTCGTGGGTGACGCCCTCGGCGTACCCCAACCCCAACGGCAGGATCGGCTGGGTTCGTTCGAGCGCCTGGATCTGGGTCTTCTCACCGATGCACAGCACGATGGCGTTGTCGGGAGGGTTGAGGTAGAGGCCAACGATATCACGCACCTTGTCGACGAAGGCGGGATCGGTGGAAAGCTTGAAGCTCTTCGAACGATGCGGCTGCACACCGAAGAGAGCGAGAATACGGGCGACCGCCGTCTTGGAGAGGCCGGTCTTGGAGAGGCCGATCTTGGAGGGGGCCGGTCTTGGAGAGGCCGGTCTCGGCGGCGGCGGATCGGACCGTCCAGTGCGTGCCCTCGGTCGGCTTCTTCTCGAGTACCGTGCGTAGGCGGGCGTGCCGGGCAGATTGTTCTTCACGCGATGGCGTGACGATGTCGTCCCTTCAATCGCCCGTTGCTGGCCGGGGTCGACGATAAGGGCATAGCTCCCTTGGGTGGTGTCAGGCAGATCTAGCCGGGCATCGAGCAGCCATTCGTACAGGAACCAGATCCGCCGTGCGTGAGAGCCGGTTGGCGCTGCACGGACAAGCGCCGCAATCGGCTCCGGCCCCGTGGCCAGGAACAGTCTCTTCAGAACGGCGATATCGAGCCCTTCATAGCGAAGCGCGAAGGTGAGATGACCGCCGAGGCTAGCGTCGGGCCGGTGGCGCGGTGTATAGAGCCTCCATCCGTCGCCCTCGTAAACCTTGTGCCGCGGGCAAGAAGTCTTCCGCGCAGATCAGGTCATCATCGAGCAGACTATGCTCACGCCCGGCGGCCGTCCGGCCTATCTCGTGTACGGTTTCCTGCTGGTCATCTATTTCGTGCTGTGCTGGCTGATCTCTCTCGTCAGGCGTCGCCGCGAGCAACACTTCACGCGGCATTTGACACGAGCCGATGAAGGTTCCCCTCTACCGCGGGCTATGACACAAGTCGTGCCTACCTAATGTCCGCGGCAATGAGGCTCCTTGCCACTCAAGGGGCTCGACATCCACGGCCTTCTGCTCGACACGCTCTGCCAAGGACCGGGCCTTGAGCCCTCGCTCTCCCGCCAAATGCCGGCTGCGATTGCTGGCGCGCGGGCGAGAGCGATCCCGTGAACGAGAGCGATCCCGCGCGACCGAGGCCTGAACGGCCTCAGTGTCCGCCGAGATAGGCTGCTATGAGTTTAGGATCGTGAATCAACGAGCTCGCCGAGCCTTCCTGGATGACTTCCCCGGTCTCCAGCACATAGCCGTAATCCGCGGTCTCTAGCGCAGCACGCGCATTCTGCTCGACCAGCAAGACGGAGACGCCAAGCTCGCGCAGCGATGCGATCGTCCGGAAGATCTCGCGCACGATCAGCGGTGCCAGGCCCAGGCTCGGCTCGTCAAGGATGAGCAGCTTCGGCTTGGCCATCAGGGCTCGGCCCAGCGCCAGCATCTGACGCTCACCGCCCGACAGCGTGCCGGCCTTTTGACGCCGGCGCTCCAGCAGCCGCGGGAAGCGCTGGTAGACTTGCTGCAAGGCCGCATCGACGCCGGAGCGGTCCTTCAGGCTGTACGAGCCGAGGATCAGATTGTCGGCGACGGACATGTCGGCGAACAGCTCGCGCCTTTCCGGTACGAGACAGATGCCACGCTCGACGCGCTCCTCGACCTCGAGCCCGTTGAGCCTGGAGCCCTCGAAGATCACCTCCCCCGCCAACGGCAGAAGCCCCATGGTCGCCAGCATCATCGTTGTCTTGCCGGCTCCGTTCGGCCCGATCACCGAGACGATCTGGCCTGCCTCGACGTCCAGTGAGACGTCGCGCACGGCCTCCACCTTGTCGTAGGAAACACTGACGTTGCGGAGGGATAGCAGCGCCATCAGACCGTGCTCCCCAAATAGGCTTCCTGCACGCGGGCATCGTTGCGGATCGCCGCCGGATCGCCCTCGCAGAGCTTGGTGCCGAAATCCATGACGACGATGCGGTCGACGAGGTTCATGACGAATTCCATGTCGTGCTCAACCAGCAGGATGGTGACATGCTCGCGGCGCAGATTAGCGAGAAGCTCGGCGAGCTTCTGCTTTTCGTTGCGGCGCAGGCCGGCTGCAGGCTCGTCGAGGACAAGCAGCAACGGATCGGCGGCCAATGCACGGGCAATCTCCAGCAGCCGCTGGTTGCCGAGCGGAAGGTTGCCGGCGAGTTCGAAAGGATGATCGCCGAGGCCGATTCGCTCCAGTTGCCGCATCGCCTCGGCGCGGGCGCTCGCCTCCTCCTGCCGCTCCAGCCGGAGGGCGCCGGAGATGAGACCGGCCTTGGTCCGCGTATAAGTGCCGAGCAGGACGTTGTCGAGCAGCGTCATGCGCGGCCGCAGCTTCACATGCTGGAAGGTACGGGCGATGCCGGCACGCGCGATCTTCGCTTGCGAGAGCCGCTCGATGCTGCGGCCGGCGAAGACGATCTTGCCACTGTTGCAGGCAAGCGCGCCCGTCAGCAGGTTGAACATCGTGCTCTTGCCGGCGCCGTTGGGGCCGATCAGCCCCAGAATCTCGCCGGCGCGGACCTCGAACGAGACCTTGTTGACGGCGATGAGCCCGCCGAAGCGTCGCTCGGCGCCTTCGACCTGCAGCAGAACCTCGCCCGGCGCCGGCTGGTTGCGCAGCGGCAGGGGCGGCGCAGGCTCCGGGCGCTTCGGCTGTGGCTGAGGCAGGAAACGCGAGAGGAACGGCACGATGCCCTGCCGCGCACGCTGCAGGAACAAGATGAAGATGCTGGCGAAGACGACGATCTCGAGCTGGCCCGAGGCACCCTTGGCGATCACAGGCAGATAGTCCTGCACCGCATTCTTCAGGAAGATGATCACCGCCGCGCCGACGATGCCGCCGAGCAGGCTGGTCGCACCGCCGATCATCGCCATCATCAGGTACTCGATGCCGGCCAGCGGCTCGAATGGTGTCGGGCTGATGAAGCGGCTGAGATGGGCGTAGAGCCACCCCGACAGTGCCGCGAGGAAGGCGGCGATGACGAAAGCGGTGAGATTGACCCAATAAGCGCTGACGCCGAGGCTTTCGACCAGCGTCTTGCCACCGCGCATGGTGCGCATGGCCCGGCCGAGGCGCGAGTTCAGCAGGTTGTTCAGCAGGATCAGCACGGCCACCACGAACGCCCAGATCAGGTAGTAGATCTGCCAGCCCTCGCTCAGCGCATAGGAGCCGATCGAGATCGGCGGGATGTTGGACAGGCCGTTGAAGCCGCCGAGCCCGTCGATATTGCCGAACAGGAAGCCGATCGACAGCCCCCAGGCGATGGTGCTGAGCGAGAGGAAATGCCCTTGCAGGCGCAGCGTCGCCAGTCCGAGCACGGCCGCGACGGTGCAGGTGAGAACGATCGCCAGGACCAGGCCGAGCCAGGGCGACTGGCCGTTGATCGCCGAGACCCATGCCGTGGCATAGGCGGCAATGCCGATGAAGGCGGCCTGGCCGAAGGAGATGATGCCGACGATGCCTGTAAGCAGGACGAGGCCGACGGCAACGAGCGAGTAGATGCCGACATAGTTCAGCAGCGTGATCGAGAACGGGCTGAGCAGGAAAGGCGCGGCGGCGAGCGCCAGCACGGCCACGATCTTCACGGTGGCAAGCTGGGCGCGAGTCATTCCTCGACCTCTTCTTCGATATGCGGCGACACGATCGAGCGCCAGATCAGGATCGGGATGAGCAGGGAGAAGACGATCACCTCCTTCAGCGCGCTGCTTTCGAAGGAGGCGAAGCTTTCCAGCACGCCGACGAAGACGGCGCCGATAGCGGTGCCAGGATAGCTGGCCAGCCCGCCGATGATCGCGCCGACGAAGGCCTTGAGGCCGAGCAGGAAGCCTGAGTCGTAGAAGATGGTGTTGACCGGCGCGACCAGAATGCCGGAGACGCCGGCCATCAGCGAACCGACGAGATAGGCGATGGTGCCCGACCTGGCCGGGCGGATGCCCATCAGCCGCGCACCGGTGCGGTTCACCGCCGTGGCACGCAAGGCCTTGCCGGTCAGGGTGAAGCCGAAGAACAGATAGAGCAGCCCGCTGAACACGATCGAGGCGATCACGATCAGCAGCGTCTGGCCATTGACGTGGACGCCGAGCACCTCGAAGGCGGAATCCGTCAGCGGTTGGGTGCGCACCCCCTCCGGCCCGAAGAAGAGCAGGCCGAGCCCAACCAGCGCGAAATGCAGCGCCATCGAGACGATCAGCAGGAGGAGCACACTCGCATCCGCGATCGGCCGGAAGACGATCCGGTCGAGCAGCGGCGAGATCGGCATGACAAGCAGCAGCGCCAGCACGATGCGGACCGGCATGGACGGCGCCAGCGGCAAGGCCAACCGCACGAACAAGGCGACCAGCACTGGCAGCAGCAGATAGAAGGCCAGCGCCTTCGGGATATGACGCCCCCTCCCGCTCCGGCCGAGCGACCAGCACTCGGCCAGCGAGGCCAGCACTGCAAGCACCAGGACGAGGCCGACCGTTCCCGGGAGATGCCCGGTTTCGAGAGCCGCTAGGGTCAGCGCCGTGAAGGCCGCGATGTCACCGAAGGGAATGAACATCACGCGGGTGACCGTAAAGATCAGTACCGTCCCGACTGCAACCAGAACATAGATGGCGCCGGTCGCTATTCCGTCGATGGCGAGAATCGCCGCGATATCGCTCGTCATGCCGATGGTTCTCTATCCTCTCCTGGCCGCGCCTCAGGGTGCGTAGGTCCAGGTCCCGTTCTTCAGCTGAACCATCACGAGGCTCCGCTCGTCGACGCCGTGGGTCGCGCCCGGCTTGAAGTTGTAGACGGCATGGACGCCCGGGACTTCCTTGGTCGAGAGCAAGGCGTTGCGCAGCTCGGTGCGAAATTCGGGTGAACCCGGCTGCGCGGATTTGAGCGCGCGCGGCACCGCATCGAGCATCACGAGCCAGGCGTCGAACGAGTAACCCGAGAAGCCGTCGGTCGACGGGACCGCGTTGGCTTTCAGGAACGCTTCCCGGAAGGCGGCAGAAAGAGCCTTGGAGAAGTGGCCGTCCGGGAGCTGATCGGCGACGATGACCGGACCGGTCGAGACCAGGATGCCTTCGGCTGCCTTGCCACCGACGCGCACGAAATCGGGATTGACCAGGGCCGTCGTGCCGTAGATCTTGCCCTTGTACCCACGCTCAGCCAGCGCCAGCAGCGGCAGCGCGCCCTGTGTCGCCGAGCCGCCGTCAAGGACGCCATCCGGACGGGCGGCGGCGACCTTGAGGATCTGGCCCGTGACGGAGGTGTCGGTGCGGGCATAGCGCTCATTGGTGACGACCTCGATGTCACCGCGGCTTTCGGCAGCCTTGGCGCCATTGTAGACGAGATCGCCCCAAGCATCGGAGAAGCCGATATAGCCGACCTTCTTGACGCCGTCGCGCTTCATGCGATCGGCCACCACCTTGACCAGGAGCGGTGCCGGCTGCGGGATCGCGATCGCCCATTGATTGTTCGGGTCGGCCGTCGGCTGGATCGGCGAGATGGCGATGAACGGCACCTTCAGCTCGCTGGCGACGGCCGCCATCGCGATGGTCGAGGGCGCGGTCGCGGTGCCGATCAGGATATCGACCTTCTCCTCCTCCGCGAGCTTGCGCGCGTTGCGGGTGGCGGCGGACGGATCGGAGGCGTCGTCAAGCTGGATCAGCTTGATCTTCTGGCCCGCGACTTCGCTGCGATAGGCGAAGGCCGCGGCGATGCCGCGTCCATAGGGAATGCCGATCGAAGAACCTGCCCCGCTCAGCGAGGTGACGAAGCCGACGGTGATGTCGGCGCGGGCGACGGACGTCATCGCTGCGAGCGCAGCGAGCGAAATACAGACCTTGCCAAAGCGTGACATCTTTATTTCCCCTCACCTGTTTTACATTGATTATCGAAGATCAATAGCAGTATTGAATCAACCTGTCATCGCAGATCTCTTGTTTCCGGAATGCATCTCTCATGCCGAAAACTGACCCCATCATTGAACGCAACTTCATCGGCGTCGGATATGGCCGCATGCACGCCGCGACGTGCGGCGCAGGCTTTCCCGTCCTGCTGCTCCACCAGACCCCGCGCTCCTGGGACGAGTATCGCGACGTCCTGCCACTGATCGGCGGGCACCGGCGCGCCATCGCCATCGACACGCCGGGCTTCGGCGATTCCGAGCCGCTGCCGGGCATACCCACGATCGAGGGCTGGGCAGCGGCTGCCTTTGAGCTGCTGAGCGCCCTGGCTGTCGAGCGTTTCGCCGTCGTGGGGCATCACACCGGCGCCGCGATCGCAGCCGAGATCGCCGCTCGCGCGCCGGATCGCGTCGCGGCGGCCGTGCTCTCGGCCTGCCCCTTCGTCGACGCCGCCCGCCGCGAGCGCCATGCGAACCAGCGCGTCATCGACGACGTGACCGAGCGCGCCGACGGCAGTCATCTCGCCGAGCTCTGGAACCGTCGCCGCCCGTTCTATCCTGAAAACGACACCGAGCTGCTGCGCCGCTTCATGGCCGACGCGCTGCGCAGCGGACCGTTGGCGGTGGAAGGCCACCGCGTCGTCAATCGCTACCGCATGGAAGACCGGCTCGGCCTGATCGCCTGCCCCACCTTGGTGCTGGTACCCGAGAATGACCCGAATGCCCGATCCGGCAATGCGGTCGCAGCCGCGATCTGCGGCAGCGTGATGCGCAGCATCCCTGGTGCGCAGGTGCCCTTCCCCGACCAGATGCCGGCGATCTTCGCCGAGCAAGTCGATGGCTTCCTGCGCGACCATGGCTGCTGATCCCGGGAATGGGATGCGTTCCGCAGACAAAGTGAGCCTCGCCACGATCGTCTTCTCCGTTCCCCCGCGCCTCACCTCGCCGCGGAGAGAGCGGCGGGGAGCAATTATTTAATGTCCTAAATATCTTTCGAAAATCCGTCAACCGTCATAACGCGGACTTTCCGTATTTCTCAGCTGACGAAAGCTGGCAGAATCCCAAGAGATCGCGGCAGAACGCGCCGGATCGGTGCGGCCAAACCGAACATATGGGGAGAGCGTCGCCCATCGCATCGCCGCTACTCGCGCTTGACCGAACGATTCTTCGTGCTTTAATTAATTCGGGCACGAGCGATGATGCCCACACCCCGAGGGATCTCGCGGCTCATGAAGATTTTCTGGCAAAGCTTCGTCGATGCAAGCCTGAACGCGGCCTATCTCATCAAGCTTTCCTCCTATCTGAACGAGATTGCGGCGCCGGACACAAGCGTCCATGTCGCCGGGCTGACGCCACCCGACCGGGATTTCGGCCGGCTCAGCGAATTGCGCTGTGCCGTCGCAGCGATCGACAACGGGCTGAAAGCCGAAGATGACGGCTTCGACGCCTATGTCATGGGCCATTTCCAGGACCCCGGGCTCTACGAGCTGCGCTCGGCCCTTCAGATCCCCGTCGTCGGCACCGGCGAGGCGACATTGCTCGCGGCCTCCCAACTCGGCCGCCGCCTTGGGCTGGTGACGATCGACAAAGTGTTTGCGACCTATCACTACGAGCAGGCCGATCGCTACGGCCTCGGCAGCCGCATCGGCGGCATCGTGGGGCTCGGCTGCAAGCCGGAGGATTTCTCAGAGGCCTTCGCCGGCAACGAGAGTGCCAGACTGAGCATGCTCGCCGATTTCACCGTCTGCGCCCAGCCCCTGATCGAGGCGGGCTGCGACGTGCTGGTGCCGGCAGGCGTCCTGCCCGGCCTGCTGCTCTGCTCCGAGCACAATCTCAGGGTCGCCCATGCGCCGGTGGTGAATTGCGCCGCCGTAGCGCTGAAATCGGCCGAGATGTGGGTCCAGCTCCAGCGCCTCAACGGTACGCAGCCGAGCAGAGGCCCGAGCTTCGCGCTGGCCAGCCGGCGCGCGCGTGACGATTTCAGCCGCCTCGCCCGACATGGCGGCACCTCCATCACAGCAGCATCGAGCGAGGACCGCCCATGACCACCGTTCCCGACAAGATCCTCTTCGAGGCCGAGATGACAGCGACCGGCGGCCGCGAAGGCACGGCGAGCAGCCCCGACGGCGCTTTCGCCCTGACGTTGTCGCTGCCGAAGGCACTCGGCGGACCGGGTGGCGAGGGGACTAATCCCGAGCAGCTCTTCGCAGCCGGCTATGCCGCCTGCTTCCTGGGGGCGGTCAAGCTCGTCGCCCGCACCAGCAAAGTGCCGCTGACGGACGATGCCAGCGTGACCGCCCGGATCGGCATGGGCCCAATCGCCACCGGCTATGCGCTCGCGGTCGAGCTCAAGGTCTCCTTGCCCGGCGTCGAGCGGACTCTGGCGCAGAAGATCGTCGAAGGCGCGCATCAGCGCTGCCCCTATTCCAACGCGACGCGCGGCAATGTCCCCGTCGTACTGACGGTCGTCTGAGATGAGCGAAGCGGCAAGGCTGCGCCGCCCCTACGACGGCGTGGTGGTCGCGGCGCCGGTGACGATCCCCTATGAGCGCTACTCGCTCGAGAGCGCGCAATGGTGGATCGGCCGGGCTCTGAAGGCACTCGTCGAGACCTCAAGGCTCGACAAGCGCGCGATCGACGGGCTCGTGGTGTCGAGTTTCACGCTCCAGCCGGATTCCGCCGTCGCGCTGACCCAGCATTTCGGGCTGAGCACGCGCTGGCTCGACACGATCCCCCTCGGCGGCGTCAGCGGCATCGCCGGCCTGCGCAAGGCGGCGCGCGCCGTCCAGGCCGGTGATGCCGATGTCGTCGCCTGCATCGCCGGCGACACCAACCAGGTCGACACCTTCCGCCGGACGCTGGAGAATTTCTCACGCTTCGCCCAGGATGCCGCTTACCCCTATGGCGCCGGCGGCGCCAATGCCAGCTTCGCCCTGATCGCCCGGCACTACATGACGCGCTTCGGCGCGACGCGGGAGGATTTCGGCCGGATCGCCGTCTCGCAACGGGCGAATGCGCTGCGCAATCCGCATGCCTTGATGAAGACGCCGCTCACTCTGGAGCAGTATATGGCGGCGCGGCCGATCTCCGACCCGATCCATCTGTTCGACTGCGTGATGCCCTGCGCCGGCGCCGAGGCCTTCCTGGTCATGCGCGAGGACATCGCGGCCTCGCTCAACCTGCCGGCGGCCCGGATCGCCGGCACGATCGAGCGCCACAACGCCTTCGCCGAGGACGTCGTCCAGACCCGCGGCGGCTGGGCGATGGACGTCTCCGATCTCTACGGCATGGCCGGCGTACAGCCGGACGACATCGACGTCGTCCTCACCTATGACGATTATCCCTTCGTGGTGATGATGCAGTTCGAGGATCTCGGCTTCTGCGCCAAGGGCGAGGGACCGCGCTTCGTGCGCGAGCACGATTTCACCATCGGCGGCGACTTTCCGCACAACACCTCCGGCGGCCAGCTCTCCGTCGGCCAGGCCGGAGCCGGCGGCGGCTATCTCGGGATGACAGAGGCCCTGCGCCAGGTCCTCGGCATGGCTGGCCCGACCCAGGTCGCAGGCGCGCGCACGGCGCTGGCTTCCGGCTTCGGCATGATCAACTATGACCGCGGGCTGTCTTCCGGCGCCGCGATACTCACGGGACCATCGGCATGACCGAGCCGCTCTCGCCTCCGCTCAAGCGTAGTCCGCTCAATCGAACGCAGCTTCCCTCCCAGCCACCGGCCGCGCGCAGCCGAACCTCGCACGGGTTGACGCGTGCCGCGGCGGAAGGCCGCTTCGCCCTCCAGCGCTGCACCCATTGCGGGGCGTTCTGCTACCCGGCCCGCGACATCTGCCCGCAATGCCTGTCGACGGACCTGCCCTTCGTCGACGCCCCGAACGGCGGCAAGCTCGTGTCGGAAACGACAGTGCGCGTGCCGGCGGACGTCTATTTCCGCGAGCGGGCGCCCTGGCGCATCGGCCTGGTCGAGCTGGACTGCGGCCCGATCCTGGTCTCCCATCTCCACGGCGACTGCGTCGCAGGCGAACGGGTGCGCCTCTCGCTGCAACTCGACAAGAGCGGACAGGCGGTCGCCTTCGCCAAGCCGCAAGAGGAGACTCCGGCGATGCAGGACGACCGGCAATGGCGGGAACTGACCGCGGACCCGAAATTCCGGCGCGCCCTGGTGACGAACGGGCGCTCCGCCGTCGGGCTCGCCACCGTCGACGCCCTGGTCAAGGCCGGGGCGCGCATCGTTCATGTCGGCGTGCCTGATCGCTGGAAGCCATTCCCGGAGGAGGAGCGTTTGCGCACTCTCCCCGGCGTCAAGCTCGTCCCGCTCGATCTCGGCGACGAGCGCTCGGTTCGCGACCTCGCGGCCGACATCGCCAGCAAGACCGACATCCTCGTCAACACTGCCGAATTCGTGCGGCCGGGCGGACTCACCGACCGCAAGGGCACCAGCTTCTTTCAGATGGAGCTGGCCGAGACCTATATGGGCCTGGTGCATCTCGCCCAGAGCTTCGGCCCGACCATGCGCATGCGCGGCGCCGACGGCGTCGACAGCGCCGCTGCCTGGGTCAATGTCCTCTCCGTCTATGCGCTGGCGAACTGGCCGCCCTTTGGTGCCCACGCGGCCGCGCAGGCAGGCTGCCTCTCGCTGTCCCACTGCCTGCGCGCCGAATTGCGCAGCGGCGGGGTCAAGGTGATGAACGTCTTCACCGGGCCGATCGACGGCGACTGGTTCCAGACCCTGCCGCCGCCGAAGGTGGCGCCGCGCGCTGTCGCGGAGGCGATCGTCTCCGGCCTGCGCAACGGGCTGGAAGAGGTGTTCGTCGGCGACGTGGCACAGGACGTCCGCCGCCGCCTCGCAGCCAATCCCAAGGCGCTCGAACGCGAACTGAGCTGATCGACGTTACCCCTTCCGACAGGAGCCTCGCCATGGGCGCTTTCGACCTTCTGAGCTTCTCCAGCGCGCTCGCCGACGGCTCGGTGCGGGTGATCGACCTTACCTTCACGCTGAGCCCGGACTTCCCGGTCATCGTGTTGCCGCCCGAATTCGGCCAGGCCTCACCGCTTCGGGTCGAGCAGATCTCGCGCTACGATGCCGCCGGCCCGGCCTGGTACTGGAATAACATCACGCTGAGCGAGCACACCGGCACGCATTTCGACGCGCCGATCCACTGGTTCACCGGCAAGGACCTGCCCAACAACGCAGTCGACACCCTGCCCGTGCGCGACATGATCGCGCCGGCCTGCGTGATCGACTGCTCGGCGCAGGCCGCGGCCGATCCCGATTTCCTCCTCGGCATCGCCGATGTCGAAGCCTGGGAAGCGCGCCATGGCCGCATTCCCGAGCGCAACTGGGTGCTGCTGCGCACGGACTGGTCAAAGCGCCAGGGGCGCGACTACGCCAATCTCGGCGAGGGCGGTCCGCATACGCCGGGGCCCGACGCGGAGGTGATGCGCTGGCTGGTCGAGGAGCGCGGCATCATCGGCTTCGGCACCGAGACGATCGGCACCGACGCCGGCCAGGCTGCGCATCTGCAACCGCCCTTCCCGGCGCACCACTTCCTGCATGGCGGCGGGCGCTATGGGCTGCAGTGCCTGCGCGATCTCGACCAATTGCCGCCGACTGGCGCGATCGTCATCGCGACGCCGCTCAAGATCGTGAACGGCTCCGGCAGCCCGGTCCGCGTGCTGGCGCTGGTCGGCGCGCAGGGGTGAACGCAGCAGGATTCGCTCACAGCCTTGATCGGCCTGGGACCGTGTTGGTCTGACGCGAACCACGCCCTCATTCCGGGGCAGGCAGGAGCCCGGAACCCGGAATTGTCTGTTCGAAAGTTGGTATTGTCGGGGCGTTCCGCGCGAGCGGGATGCTTGCATCGCGCCATCAATGCTTGCGCAGCCCGGCCTTCAGGGCGCGCAGGTCGAGGGCCGTGCCCTCGCTCACGGCCTTGGCGGCGAGCTGCTTGATCTCGCCGCGCGCCAGCTTCCTTGTCGCCGACAGCGGCAGCTCCGTGACGAAGGCCACATAGCCCGGCAGCTTGTGATAGGCGATCAGGGCGGCACTCGCGCGCGCGATCCGCTCGGCGAAGGCGGCCTTGTCCGTGATGTCGTCGGGATCGGCGACGATGAAGGCGAAGACCTCCTCGCCGCGCAACTCGTCGGGCACCGGCGTGACGGCGGTGGCCCGCACACCCTCCTGCCGTTGCAGCACCGACTCGACCTCGAGGACGGCGATGTTCTCGCCGCTGCGGCGCACGATGCTCTTCTTACGGTCGAAGAAATAAAGCAGCCCGTCCTCGCCGGTCCGGACGAAGTCGCCGGTGTGGAACCAGCCGCCCTGCCAGGCCTCCTCGGTCGCGACGGGATCGTCGAGATAGCCGCTGAAGAAGCCGGCGCGCGGCTCCGCGCCGGCCGCCCGGACAAGGAGCTCGCCGGCCTGCCCGGCAGCGACATCGCCACCCTGCTCGTCAACGATCCGGTATTCCATGCCGGCCGCGGGCTCGCCGATGCAGCGCGCACCGAAACCGGACGGAACCCGTGCCGTCGTGGTCGCCGCGGCACCACCGGTCTCGGTCATCGCCCAGGCATCGACGATCCGGATGCCGTAGCGCTCCTCGAAGGCGGCGCGGTGGCGCACGTCTACCCCCGGCGCGAAGGCGAAGCGCACCTTGTGCCGGCGCTCGTCCGGGCTCGGCGGCAGTTGCAGCAGGATGGCGGGGATGACGCCGAGGCAATGGACGACAGTCGCGCCGCTCTCGGCGACGCTCGCCCACCAGCGGCTGGCATGGAAGCGGTCGAGCGGCACGACCGCCCCGCCCTGCGCCATCATGCCGACGGCGCTGCAACCGAGCGCGTTCATATGGAACATCGGCAGGGGCGTGAGATTGACCTCGCCCTCCGGCTGCAAGGCGGCGATGCCGCCCTGGCCGTGATACCATTGCGCGACCTGGAGGAAATAGCGGTTCGAGAGGATGCAGCCCTTCGGCTTGCCGGTGCTGCCCGAGGTGAAGAGCAGAGCGCATTCGGCCGTGAGATCGCCGGCCTGGGCCGTCACCGTCTTGCGGCTATCGGGAATGGCGGCGCCGAGCTCGACCGGCCGGAAAGCGGCGAAATCGGCGCGGCCGGCGAGCGGAGCGATGCGCTCGCCCAGGCCGACGGCAAGATCGGCATCGGCGAGCGTCAGCTGGAAGGCGAGTTCCTCAGGCCGCAGGTCCGGATTGATCGGCACGATCGAGACGCCGAGCGCGTTGAGCGCGAGCCAGTGGACGAAGAACTCCGGACGATTGTCGAGCAGCAGCGCCACCCGCGCGCCACGGCCGTAGCCGGCGCGGGCATAGACCTGCCTCGCCGCCTCGACCTCGCCGGCGATCGTGCCATAGGCGAGGCGGAAGCCGTCGCGGGCATAGGGCAGCCCGGCGCTCGCGGGCGCTATCAGGAAGGGAGCATCCGGCGATCGGAGAGCTGAGCTCCGGAAGGCGTCATGCGGCGACGGAAAGCGGCCAAGAACGTTCATGAAGCTTTCTCCGAACTAGAAGCTCCTCATCTATAAAGCTATCTCGCCGTAAATGCGATAACCGCTTGCAAATTTCCTTCATGCATGAACTAAGTTTATCACGCGTCGCCGGCACCGGCCGCGAGCCTTGTCGTTATCGCAAAGTATGGAGAACCGCATGGGCGATCTCGATCGCAACCTCGTGGAACCGGTCGATGTGGTGAAGCGGTTCCCACCGGCAGAGCGCGTGCTGCCGGTTCTCCTGCGGCGTCAGGCCGAACGCTATGGCGATCGCCGCCTCCTCGTCTTCGGCGATACGGTCTGGAGCTTCGCCGACACCGCCAGGATTGCCGCGGCCTCTGCGCGGACGCTTGCCGATGCCGGCCTGCGTCACGGCGACCGCGTCGCGATCCTGTGCTCGAACCGGCCGGAATTCCTGCGGGTCTATCTCGGCTGCGCGTGGCTCGGCATCATCGCCGTGCCGATCAACCTCGCCTTGCGCGGTGGCCAGCTCGAGCATGTGCTGCGCAATGCCGGCCCGTCGCTCCTCGTCGTCGAGGACGCCTCGATTCCGGCTCTCGACACGATCGACTCGAAGCTCCTGCCTGAAATGGTTTGGATCGTCGGCGATGCTGCGCCGCCGGAAACGCCGGCAGGCTGGTCCGGACTGCCCGAACTCGGCGAGAGCATTGCGCCCGGAGCGGTGCGACCGGGCGACACCGTCGCCATCCTCTACACCTCAGGCACCACGGGACCTGCCAAGGGCGTCTGCTGCCCGCAGGCGCAGATGTTCTGGTGGGGCGTCTATTCGGCCCGCGCGCTCGGCATTCGCGAGGGCGAGACGTTGCTGACGACGCTGCCTTTGTTCCACACCAACGCGCTCAATGCCTTCTACCAGGCGATCCTCAACGGCTGCACCTATGTGCTCGAGCCGAAATTCTCGGCATCGCGTTTCTGGGATTCGATCCGGCGCCACGAGGCGAATGTCGGCTATCTGCTCGGCGCCATGGCGGCGATCCTGCTGGCGCAGCCGGAGCGGCCCGAGGACAGCGAACACAAGCTGCGCGTCGCGCTCGGAGGCGGCGTGCCGGCCCGGTTCCATGACGTCTTCCTCAAGCGCTTCAACGTGCCGTTGCTCGACGGCTACGGCTCGACCGAGACCAATTTCGCCTTCGCCAGCCCAATCCCCTCCGATCATCCGGGGAGCCTGGGCTATCTCGCCGCTGGCATCGAGGCGTTGATCGTCGACGAGAACGACGCGCCGGTCCCCGACGGCGTCTCGGGCGAATTGCTGCTGCGACCCACCGAAGCCTATTCCTTCGCCACGGGCTACTACAACATGCCCGAAAAGACGGTCGAGGCTTGGCGCAATCTCTGGTTCCACTCCGGCGACCGGGTCGTGCGCGAGCCCGGCGGCCATTACCGCTTCATCGACCGCATCAAGGATACGATCCGCCGGCGGGGCGAGAACGTCTCGTCCTGGGATGTCGAGCAGATCCTGCTCGCGCATCCCGCGATCGGCGCCTGCGCTGTCTATCCTCTCCCCTCCGAACTCGGCGAAGACGAGGTCGCGGCGGCCATCCAGTTCGAGCCGGGCGCCACGCTGACGCCCGAGGAGGTCCTGCGCCATTGCGAGGACCGACTAGCCTATTTCGCCCTGCCGCGCTTCCTGACCTTCGTCGAAGCCATGCCGCTGACCGAGAACGGCAAGATCAGCAAGCCGACGCTGCGCGAGAGGGGCCGGCGCCCCGAGACCTGGGATCGCGAAAAATCCGGCTATCAGGTAAAGCGCTGAGGCGCCAGGGTGTGCCCTTGGTGCCCTTGCATGGATCAGACCGCCGACGCCGCAGGCGGCTCAGGCATGCGGCAGCGCTCCCGATAGGCCTCGAACGCCGAACGGAGGTCATCAGGCACCAGCATGGCCTTGTGATCGATCAGCGAGGTCACTACCGTGACGAAGTTCGCGCGCGCGCACTCAATCCCGTTCTTGAAGGCATGAAGGCACAAGGTCACCGAGCTGCGGCCCACCGCGTCGACGACGACGGCGACCTCAAGCGTTTCGCCCATCCGCGCCGGTGTCGCAAAATCGGCCGAGGCGTGGGCATATCCGAGCCCGATCCGGCGCGAGCCGATCAGATCGTAATAGGAGGTGTCAAGCGCCTGCCCGTACCAGTCCTCCAGGACGGTATTGAAGAGGTGGAAATACTGCGGTGTGTAGACGATCCCGGCGGGGTCGCAGTGCCCGAAACGGATCGCCAGCGGACAGCGCCAGATTCCCGGCGGAAGGTTGCTCGCCCGCATGAGGGTGAAGCGTGGCATCGGCCTCACAAATTTGTTAATGCACTAAGTAATTTATATCGACGACTGAAATGGGAGTCGAGCGCGAAACGGAGTCCCATCCAAAAATAGATGGTTCCACTGCGCTCGTTTTTGCGCGATATCAGCAGCAATCGCGATCCGCCTGCGACATGCGGCAGCCGCAAAAGGATAATGCATTGAGCATTCAGGAAGATCTGGACGACTTTCGCCTCGGCGAGCGCGCGGGCGATCAGGACCACCGCGCCGAAGTGCGCCTATGGCTCAGGCTGCTCGCCTGCTCGACTCTGATTGAAGCCGAATTACGCAGGCAGTTCAGGGAGAAGTTCAACTTCACGCTGCCGCGCTTCGACATCCTGGCGCAGCTTGACCGCGAGCCCGGCGGTCTGGTGCAAGGCGAGCTATCAAAGCGCCTGATGGTCTCGCAAGCCAATGTCACACCGATCATCGAGCGCCTGATCGCCGACGGCTTCGTTACCCGCAGCCCCTCCAATCTGGATCGGCGCGTCCAGATCATCTGCCTGACGATCGAAGGGCGGCAGAAATTCCGCCGCATGGCCAAGAAGCACAACGCCTGGCTGGCCGATGCGATGGCTGGATTCCCCGAAGAGGAAATCGACGAGATCGGCAAGAAGCTTGCCTCGCTGAAGCGCGCACTGATCGCCAACAAGAGCGAGCCGCGGCGCTAGAGCAAGTCCGTCTGTTGCGGACTTGGCAACGCTCAAAAATTGACGAGTAAGTTCATCGACTCAGATGGCATCAGACGATTCCATCTAAGCCGAATATGCTCCAGACCTTTGTTTTTACGCATTTTCTTCACGCGAACCGGTGTCCACTTCGCTCGACAATGCTCTAGGGTCTCTCTCATGAGGCCCCTGCTCGGGCGCCATGACGCTCATGCCTCGAAGGCGTGCTCCAGCGTCATGAGCGCGCCGGCCAAGGCTTCGCCGGCCTCGTCGGCGAGCGCGGCTGTGCGCAGCCGGCGCAGCCAGCCGGCGCTGTCGGGCTTGCCGAGAAGGCTTGGTACAGCCGCAAGGACATGATCGAACTTGGCCTCGCCGCGCGCATGAGTGTCGGAGTAGCCCTTCACCAGTCGCCGACAGTGCAGAACCTCGACGGCGAGCGCGTAATCCTGCTCGGCGGTGCGGGTGGCAAGCGCCAACCATGCCTCGATATGCTGCATCTCACGCGCATGGCGCAGCAGCAGACGGCGTGCCGGGCGCAGGGCAGCGACGCAGTTGAGGGACAAGAACCAGCCGACATGCCCGGTCTTCACCCGGCGGCCGCGATTGACCGCACGGTCGAGCAGGCGAACGAGGCCGGGCTTGCGTTCGAACCAGAGGCCGAGTCCTTTCGGCATGGTGCCGATGACCTCCTCCATGCGCGGGTGCATGAATTCGGTCATGTAGAGCAATTGGTCGTCTCGCTTGCCGATCTCCTTGTCGATGCGCTCGAAACGTGACGCCCGTGTCTTGAGATCGGCGACGCGGATGACATCGTCATAGGCCATGGCGACGGCGAGATACTTTGCGGCGGCATCGGTGAAGGCATGGCCCGCAGCTTCCCCGCCCTGACGGCGGTCGAGCGCCAGCAGATCACGCATCCGATCGAGATATTCGCCGGCATAGGCGACGTCCTGATAGTCCGTCAGGCGCTTGACGCCGGCGAACAGCATCGGCCGCAGGGTCTCCGGAAACTCGCCGTGAATACGCACCAGCAATCCATCGAGCTGCGGCACCCCGACACTCGTCGGGACCGGCGGCGGGGCTTCCGCGTCAGGCGCAGGCGCGGTCTCGGCCGGACGCGACGCCCGCTCGAAGCCGGCTCCGAAGGCGCGCAGACTGGGCTCGACACCCTTGCCGCCCTCGCGGATGGCAGCTTCGAAGGTCTCGCGCGGGAACGGCAGCACGCCGGACCCGGCCAGTGCGCCGAACATCACGGCCGAGATCACGCTGCCGTTCCGCTCCGCCAGCGCCTGCATATCGAACTGAATTGCGTGGCGCGCGGCGAAATCAGAAGCTTCGAAGACCGGCTCGGAGGATGCGATGCCGTCGCCAGGCTTTCCCTTCTCGCTCACTGCCAGGCTGCGATGGGTCGAGGCGATCAGCGTCGTGCGGTCCGGCGTGATGAAGCCCCGCAGCATGGCGCGGCCGGCTTCCATGAATTCGGCGGCAGCCACGACATCGACATCGCCCGGCGTCGGCATCAGCGAGAGCACGGGATGGCGGCCGTCGCGCGGCGGCAGCATTTCGACATAATAGATCGTCGCACCGGTCCGCTGGGCCACACCCGGCACGGAGGTCGATTGCGCGATCCAGCCGGCGTGTTCGGCTGCGGCAACGATCCAGTCGGTCAGGACGCCGCCGCCTTGGCCGCCCATGGCGAGTATGGCGATCGACAGGGGGCGGTCGAAGGTTGCCGGACCGACAGGGGTTAGGGGCATCACGGCATTCACGAGAACACCACCCTGCGCGCGTTGCGGCGGCGCTGGATAGAGCCGATCACGGCGCCGCGCAACCGCGCCATCCAGCGATCGAGCCGTGTCGGGTTGTAGATGACGTCAGCGCGATAGAAGGACGGGCAGAGCACGGCGGCCTCCGCGACCTCTCCGCAATTGCCGCAGCCGACGCAGTTGTTGTCGATCGCGGCGACGGGGTCGTCGCGCAGCGGGTCGTCGAGATGCTTGACGGAGAGCGAGGGACAGCCGGAGAGGCGGATGCAGGCATGGTCGCCTGTGCAGATATCCTCGTCCACGCCGAAGCGCTGCTTGACCGAGCGCTTGCCTTCCTTGACCGCCTTGTTGAACTGCGGCTTCACACGGCGCTGCTTGTTCAACATACATTCGGATGAGGCGATGATGATCTTCGGCCCCTCCTCCTTCGACGTCAGCGCAGCCTTCAGCGTGTCGCGCATCTTCGCCACGTCATAGGTGCGATCGATCTCGCGCACCCATTTGGCGCCGATGCCGCGCACGGCCCTGGCAATCGGATTGTTGGTCGAGCGACGGTCGCTGTCGGCGCGCGAAGACATGATGTCCTGCCCACCGGTCGCCGACGAATAGTAATTGTCGACGACCATGATGACCTGGTTCTGCTTGTTGAAGACGGCGTTGCCGACGCCGGACGACAGGCCGTTATGCCAGAAGCCGCCATCGCCCATGATCGAGATCGGCTTTTTCCCGGCCTCGACATTGAAGGCCGAGGCCGAAGCGGGCCCCAGGCCATAGCCCATCGTCGTGCCACCGAGATTGAAAGGCGGCAGGATCGAGAAGAGATGGCAGCCGATATCGGCCGAGATCTGATGCGCGCCCAGTTCCTTCTCGACGAGCTTCATCGCCGCGAAGATCGGCCGCTCGGGACAGCCGATGCAGAAACCGGCCGGGCGCGGCGGCACGATCTCGACCAGTTTCTGGACGGGGGCGGCCGCAACGATCGCATCCGCGCTCGGCAGCGGCGGGCGGTTGCCGAGCAGATGCGGAGCGTTCTGCTCAAGAAAGGCGCCGATGCCCTTGCTCAGCACGGCTGCGGTATAGTCGCCTCCGAGTGGCAGCACATCCTTGCCTGCGAGCGTGGCGGCGATGCCGCGGCGGCGCAGCACCGTGCCGATCGCCTGTTCGATATATTCCGGGTGCCCTTCCTCCACGACCAGCACGGCGCGCTTGTCGCGGCAAAAATCGGCGACCTCGTCGTCCGCCAGCGGATAGGTGACATTGAGGACGTAGAGCGGGATCTTGCTGTCGCCATAGGCGTCGGCCAGGCCGAGATATTGCAGCCCGCGCATCACGGAATTGTACATTCCGCCCTGCATGACAATGCCGATTTCGCCGGCATCGGGGCCGAAGAACTCGTTGAGCCTGCGGCGCTTGATGAAGTCGACCGCCGCCGGCCAGCGCTGTTCCAGCTTCTGCCGATCCTGCAGCATCGAGGCCGGCGGCAGCACGATGCGGTTGAGATCGCGCTGTGGATTCTCCAGCGCCTCGCGGATGGTGAAGGCGGGCTTGCGGTTGTCCTTGGCGACGAACTGGCCGTGGACATGGCAGGCGCGGATGCGGACCTGCAGCATGACCGGCGTGTTGGTGGCTTCGGAGAGCTCGAAACCGTCCTCGACCGATTTGACGATGGATTCGAGGTTGGGACGGGGGTCGAGCAGCCAGAGCTGCGATTTCATCGCGAAGGCGTGGCTGCGTTCCTGCGGGATTGAGGAGCCCTCGCCGTAATCCTCTCCGAGGATGATCAGCGCACCGCCGGTCACGCCGCCCGAGGCCAGATTGGTCAAGGCGTCGCTGGCGACATTGGTGCCGGCCGTCGACTTCCAGGTCACGGCGCCGCGCAGCGGATACATCACCGAGGCCGAGAGCGAAGCGGCGGCGGCCGCTTCCGAGGCCGACGATTCGAAATGGACACCGAGCTCGTCGAGCACGTCCTTGGCGTCGGCCAGCACGTCCATCAGATGGGAGATGGGCGAGCCTTGATAACCGCCGACATAGGACACACCGGATTGCAGAAGCGCCTTGGTGATGGCGAGGATGCCCTCGCCCCGAAAGATCTCGCCCTCGCCGAGGCGCAGATCCTCGACCTCGCGCGCAAATGAGCGTTCCGCCATCAATCCCTCCACGCCAAGCCGACGGCGGAACCGCTCGATACACGCCCCTTCCCCTCGGGGCGCACAAGCCGAACCGCGCGGTCTTCAGGCTCTCTCGCTAATTACTTTATGTCTTAACTAATTCACGTCAAGCCTGCCGCAGGGCCAGACCCCGCTTTGACCATGCTCGCCTCCACGGCAATATATTGAGATTCCTCATGATATCCTCTTTTCAGGTATTTTCGTAAGAATTTCATTTCATCGAAAACTTGACAGCGATTGTTCAGGCACGGATTGTTCTACCGCGCGGTCACGCGAAGCGCGGGGTCGCAAATATCCTGCGATTGGACGGGGCCATGCCACGCAGATGCAGATGGCGTGCCGCGCATGGCAACGCTTCAAACGATCAGTATTAACAACAGGGGAAATCTCGATGCGTCACCGGATCTGCGCCGCCGCAACGGCCATCTCGCTCGTACTCGCTGCAACGTCCGCACGCGCGGAGATCGTGGTCGGCTTCGTCACCGGCCTGAGCGGGCCGATTTCGTCGATCGGTATCCCCAACGCCAAGGGCATCGCGGCGGGCGCTGCCTATAAGAGCGAGGTCGGCGGCGAGACGATCCGGATCATCCAGCTCGACGACGCCTCCGACCCGACGGCCGCGGTGCGCAATGCCCGCAAGCTCGTCGAGCAGGAGAAGGTCGATTTCCTGATCGGCACCTCAGGCGCTCCCCAGACAGTGGCTATGGCGACGGTCGCAACCGAGCTCAAGGTGCCGATGGTCGCGATCTCGCCGATCGCGGAGCCGGCGAAAGGCGATGGCGGCCCTTGGGTCGTGCAGATCCCGCACCCACAGATGCTGCTGGCGCAAGGCGTCGTCGCGGATATGAAGAAGCGCAACGTCAAGACGGTCGGCTTCATCGGCTTCAGCGACGCGCTTGGTGACCTGATGTACAATTCGCTGACCGCGGCGGCGCAGGAAGCGGGCATCAAGGTCATCAACAACGAGCGCTATGCCCGCACCGACACCTCGGTGATGCCGCAGGTGCTGAAGACGATCGCAGCCCGCCCCGACGCGATCATGGTCGGCGGCACCGCCACGCCGGGCGCCCTCCCCGTGCTGGCGCTGAGCGAGCGCGGCTACAAGGGCCCGATCTACGGCAACAACGGTATGATCAGCACTGATTTCCTGCGCGTCGCCGGCAAGGCTGCCGATGGCCTGATCTGCCCGACCGGGCCGGTTGCCGTCGCCGAGCAACTACCTGACACCAATCCGATCAAGGCGGTCGCGCTGGCCTATCGAGCGGCCTATGAGAAGGCGAACGGCAGCAAGCCGACGGACGGTTTCTCGGCCTATGCCTTCGACGGCTGGATCGTCTTCACCGATGCCGCCAGGCGGGCGTTGGAGAGCGGCGCCAAGCCCGGCACGCCCGCCTTCAAGGAGGCGCTGCGCCAGGCGCTGATGTCGAGCAAGGAGGTCGTCGGCACCCACGCCGTCTATAACTTCACGCCGCAAAGCAGCTTCGGTGTCGACGAGCGCTCCCGCGTTCTGGTGAAGAGCGAACAGGGCGGCTGGAAGCTCCTGCCCTGACCCTGGAATGGCGCTCCGGCCTACTTGGCCGGCGCGCGCTCCATATAGCTTTCGACGATAGTCGAGGTCTTGCGATAATGCGCCGCAAGGAGCGCCGCGGCCTCGTCGCCACGGCGCTCCAGCGTCGCTTCCATGATCTGGCGGTGTTCGAGCGCCACGTCGCGGCTGGCGGCGGGATTTTGGCCTGCCAGCGTCGGCAGGCGGTAGCGTTGCGTTTCGACATAGAGCTGGTCGGCAATATCGATCAGGCGGCGCGACCGGCAGCGGACGATAAGGGCGCGGTGGAAATCCTGGTGCCGCGTCTCGAGCGCGATCAGCTCGTCATCGCCAATTCCGCTTGAGGCCGCCTTGCGGCGAACCTGCAGATCGAGCGCATGGAAGGCGGCAACGATGCCGGCCTCCCAATCGTCATCGCCATGGGCGATCGAACGACGGAGCGCCTCGCACTCGATCAGGATACGCGTCTCGGTCGCGTCCCACATCTCCTCGATCGAAACCGGCGCGACCGAAAAGCCGCGCAGCGGCGCGGTCACGACCAGACGCTCCGTCTGGAGCCGGTTCAGGGCCTCGCGCAAAGGTGAGAAGCTCAGGCCGTAGCGCTGCTTGAGCAGCTCCAGCCGCAAGGGTTGGCTCGGCGCGAAGACGCCGGCGACAATATCCTGGCGCAGGCGCCGATAGGCGGCCTCTGCCAAGGTCGCGACCCCGCCCTGAGCATCCAGGATCTCGTCATTCGCCGGCTGTGGCCCGCTTCGCCCCACACGCACCCGGTGTCTCCTCATTCGTCTCTCCCCTCAGGCTCTACACCAGCGTGACGTCTAACGCAAAAATATCTTTCTTTCGAAAATATGGCGTGTCATATAAACCCTATCGTGATCTGAACGGAGGCTCGCATGTCCAATTCCCGAGAGAACCACCGCGAGGACGTCGCCGGTCGCGCGAACGTCGAAGACACATCAGAGCTGCTGGCCTATTACGATCAGCTCGAACGCCTCGAGGCCGGCGCGCTCTGGACCGTCGCCAACAAGATCGAGCCCTGGCAGCCGAAATCGAAATCCGAGCCGGTGCTGTGGCGCTATCGCGATCTGCGCGAACATGTGCTGCGCTCGATCGAACTCGTCACGCCGGAAAAGGCGGGGCGCCGCGTGATCTATCTCAACAATCCGGGCAGGCGCGACGTCTCGGCGGCCGTGGGCTGGCTCTATTCCGGCCTTCAGGTGATGAATCCGGGCGAAGTCGCGTCGGCTCACGCGCATGCAGCCTCGGCGTTGCGCTTCATCATGGAAGGCTCAGGCGCCTACACCATCGTCGACGGTCACAAGATGACGCTAGGCGCCAACGACTTCGTACTGACGCCGAACGGTACCTGGCACGAGCACGGCGTCGCCGCCGACGGCTCGCCCTGCCTCTGGCAGGACGGGCTCGACATCCCGCTCGTCAACACCCTCGAAGCCAATTTCTACGCTGTGCATGAGGACCTGCAGCAGGCCGTCGGCTACCCCGTCGACGACGCCACGGGGACCTGGGGCAACCCGGGCCTGCGCCCTTACGGCACGCAATGGGACAAGCCGTATTCGCCGCTCTTCAAATACGAATGGGCGCCGACCTACGAGGCGCTGCAGCGTTACGCCAAGGTCACGGATGGCTCTGCCTTCGACGGCATCCTGATGAACTACATCAATCCGGTGACCGGCGGGCCGGTGATGCAGACGATCGGCGCGTCGATGCAGCTGTTGCGCCCCGGCGAGCGCACCAGGGCGCATCGCCACACCGGCAGCTTCATCTACCAGGCGGCGAAGGGCAAAGGCTATTCGGTCATCAACGGCAAGCGCTTCGACTGGCAGGAGCGGGACATCTTCTGCGTACCCTCCTGGGCCTGGCACGAGCACGCCAACGCCTCTGACAGCGAGGACGCCGTCCTGTTCTGCTTCAACGACATGCCGGTGATGAACGCACTTGGCCTCTATCGCGAGGAGGCCTTCGGCGAAAACGGCGGGCAGCAGCCCCTGGTGGCCTGAGGACCTTCAATCATGCGTTTCGTGACCTATCGCAGCGTCGTCGACGCTGCGGCCCGCCTCGGCGTGATCGAGGACGATCTCGTCGTCGATGTCGAGCAACTCGGTGCCAAGGCCGGACTGGGCTTTCCTTCCACCATGCTCGCATTCATCGATCTCGGGCCAGCCGCCCTGGCGGCCCTGCGCCAGGCGCTCGACGATCAACGCGGGCGCTGGCCGGTGGGCGCGGCGTTGCCGCTCGGCAATGTCCGGCTGCTGGCGCCGATCCCGCGCCCACGCAAGAACATCTTCGGCATCGGCCTGAACTATGTCGAGCATGTCGCGGAATCGGCCCGCACACTCGACACCTCCAAGGAACTGCCCAAGCAGCCGGTGATCTTCTCGAAGCCGCCGACCAGCGTCATCGGGCCGGGCGATGCAATCGAGCACAACCGGGCGATCACCCAGCAGCTCGACTGGGAGGTCGAGCTCGCAGTCATTATGGGCCGGACCGCCCGGCGCGTCTCCGAGGCCGACGCCCTCGCCCACGTCTTCGGCTACAGCGTGCTGATCGATGTCAGCGCCCGCGACAACCGGCGCGCCGGGCAATGGATCTATTCGAAGGGACAGGACACCTACGCCCCCTTCGGACCCTGCATCGTGACCGCCGACGAGGTCGGCGATCCGCATGCGCTCGATCTCTGGCTCACTGTCAACGGCGAGACCAAGCAGCGCTCCAATACGCGCCACATGCTGTTCAAGATTCCGATGCTGATCGCCGACATCAGCGCCGCGATCACACTGGAAGCCGGGGACATCATCGCGTCGGGCACACCAGACGGCGTCGGAGCCGGCAGGACGCCTCAGGAATGGCTCTGGCCCGGCGACATCGTGGAAGCCGGCGTCGACGGCATCGGCACGATCCGCCACCCGGTCGTGGCGGTGTGACGGGTCGAGACGGACGGGTTTTCATCAAACAGAACAACGGGGGACCGACAGATGACAAGGATATCCTCATCGTGGCAGGCCGTCGCCGCGGCCTTCCTCGCAGCGATCCTGGCCGTAATCCTGGCCGCGCCGGCCAGCGCCCAGAGCGGCCCGGCGACGCCGACCACGATCGGCTTCATCACGACGCTATCCACGCCCGCCGGCTATATCGGCGAAGATATCCGCGACGGCTTCCAGCTTGCCCTGAAGGACGGCACGCTCGGCGGCGTGCCGGTCAAGCTCCAGATCGAGGATGACAGCCTGAAGCCGGCCAATGCCAAACAGGCCGCCGACCGCATGATCCAGTCGGGCATCAAGCTGTTCACCGGGGTCAATTTCTCGAACGTGCTTGCCGCGGTCGTGCCGGGCGTGCTCGAAGCGGGCGGCGTCTATGTCAGCCTCAATCCCGGGCCGTCGGTCTTCGCCGGCGAGAAGTGCAACCGCAACTACTTCGTCGCGTCCTATCAGAACGACGCCTTCCACGAGGCGGCAGGCCTGTCCGCCAACCTGCTGGGCTACAAGCGCGTCGTCCTGCTCGCGCCGGCCTATCAGGCCGGACGTGACGCGCTTGAAGGGTTCAAGCGGACTTTCAAAGGCGAGATCATCGGCGAAATCTACACGAAGCTCGACCAGACCGACTTCTCGGTCGAACTTGCGCGCGTGCGTTCGCTCCAACCCGACGCGATCTACCAGTTCCATCCCGGCGGTGCCGGAATCAACTTCGCCAAGCAATATGCCAATTCCGGCCTGTCGAAATCCGTCCCGATGCTGATTCCGAGCTTCTCGATGGATGCGCGCATGATCGGCGCCACCGGCGAGGCTGCGGACGGCATCTACGCCTCCGCGATCTGGACCACGGAAAGCGACAATCCTGCGTCCAAGGCCTTCGTCGAAGCCTTCCGCAAAGCCTATTCGCGCACCCCGACGATGTATGCCCAGCAGGCCTACGATACGGCCAACCTCATCGGCAGCGCGCTCAAGGCGGTCAACGGTGACATCAGCAAACAGGCGGAGTTCCGCGACGCCCTGCGAAAGGCGCATTTCACGGCGGTACGCGGCAAGTTCTCACTCGGTCCGAACCAGCACCCGATCCAGGACTATTACTTGACGAAATTCGTCAAGAACGCGTCCGGCGAGATCGTGCAGACCGTCGTCAGGAAAGTCGCCGAGGACTACGGCGACGCCTATGCCGCGCGCTGCAAGATCGACTGACGTCGCGCGCCGCCGGCGGTCGAACGGTGGCGCTCTCAATCCATAAAAGGGCGGTCCGGGGATGATCCTCTTGATCGAGCAGGTCCTGAACGGCCTGCAATACGGCGCCATGCTGTTCATGCTGGCGTCCGGACTGACGCTGATCTTCGGTATCATGGGCGTCATCAACCTGACCCACGGCTCCCTCTACATGGTCGGCGCCTATTGCGCCGCCAGTGCGGTGCTGCAGAGCGGTTCCTTTCTGGTCGGCATCGCCGCCGCCCTTGCCGGCGCCGGCCTCTATGCCGTCGTGATCGAGCTCGCCGTCGTGCAATGGCTCTATCGCCGCGATCATCTCTATCAGGTGCTGGCGACGCTCGGGCTGATCCTCTTCACCAACGAAGCGGTGAGCCTGATCTTTGGCCGTCGCCCGCCCCTGATGGACATCCCGCCTTTCCTGCAGGGTTCGGTGACGGTCCTGCCCGGGCTCGACTATCCGCTGATGCGCCTGGCCTTCATCGGCGTCGGCGGCCTCGTCGCCGTCGGCCTCTGGCTCCTCGTCAACCACACGCGGCTCGGCATGCTTGTGCGGGCGGGCGCCGACGATCGCGAGATGGTATCTGCGCTCGGCGTCGATATCCGCCGGCTCTACACGCTCGTCTTCGGTCTCGGCGGATTGCTCTGCGGACTGGCCGGCGTCATGGCGGCGCCGCTGCTCGCGGTCGAGATCGGCATGGGCGAGCGGGTGCTGATCACCACCTTCGTCGTCATCGTCATCGGCGGCGTCGGCTCGATCCGCGGGGCCCTCGTCGGAGCTCTGCTGGTCGGCATGGTCGATGGCCTCGGCCGCGCCTACCTGCCCCAGGGCCTGCAGATGCTGCTGCCGCCCTCGGTCGCCGATACGCTCAGCGCGGGTCTTGTCTCTGCAAGCATCTACGTCCTGATGGCGATCGTTCTGCTCGTGAGGCCCCTCGGCCTCCTGCCCGCGCGGAGCTGACTGATGCGCCGCACCCTGCGCACGATGACAATCTTGCTCGGCCTCGCACTTTTCGTAGCCGTTCCGCCCGCTGTCGATGCGGGCGGCAGCCCGGCGCTGCTCGGCCTTGCGAACCGCATCCTGATCTATGCGATCGCCGCGGTCAGCCTCGACCTGATTATCGGCTACGGCGCGATGGTCAGCTTCGGCCATGCCATGTTCTTCGGCCTAGGCGGCTACACGGTCGGCATCGTTGCCTACCACACCTTCGGCGGCGAGCCCCTGCTGGGCTGGTCGGGCACGAACGCGGCGCTGATCGTCTGGCCGCTCGCGCTCCTCGTCTGCGCGCTCATCGCCTTGGTGGTCGGCGCGCTGACGCTGCGCACGAGCGGCGTCCAGTTCATCATGATCACGCTCGCCTTCGCGCAGATGGTCTTCTTCGTCCTGGTCTCGCTGCAGATTTATGGCGGCGACGACGGATTGATGCTGGAACGGCGCAACCAGCTGCCTCTGATCGATCTCGCCGGGCCGCAGACCTTCTATTATCTCTGCCTGGCGCTGCTGGTCGCGTGGACGGCGATCTGCGCCCTGATCGTCAACTCGCGCTTCGGTCTCGTCCTCCAGGCGCTGCGCCAGAGCGAGCGGCGCGCCATCAATCTCGGCATCCGCCCCTTCCCGTTTCGGCTCGCGGCCTTCGTGATCTCGGCGGTTGGCACCGGCCTCGCCGGCGTGCTCTGGGCGAATTACGCGCGCTTCGTCACCCCGGACATGGCCGCCTGGAGCAAATCGGGCGAGTTCATGGCGATCGTCGTGCTGGGCGGGCTCGGCACCCTGCTCGGCCCGATCGCGGGCACGGCGGTGTTCATTGCGCTCGAGCAGCTCCTGTCGGCCTGGACTGAGCACTGGATGATCGTAATGGGACCGGTCCTCACGCTGGTTGCGCTCTTCGGCCGGCGAGGCATCGCCGGTCGCTTGTTCGGAGGGCGCCGTGACTGACGCCCTCCTGCAGAACGCCGCGACGCCAGTGCTCGCGATCGAAGGCCTCCGCAAGAGCTTCGGCGCTCTGGTCGCGACAGACAATGTCTCGCTGGAGGTCGGACCTGGCGAGCTGCACGCACTGATCGGACCGAACGGCGCCGGCAAGTCGACCCTGATCACGCAGATCTGCGGCGAGATCAGACCCAATGCCGGCCGCATCCTGTTCGAGGGTCGCGACGTCACCGCACTGCGGGCGCCGGCGCGCGCACGGCTCGGTCTCGGCCGGACCTTCCAGATCACGCAACTCTGCCCAGACTTCACCGCGATCGAGAACGTGCTGCTCTCGATCGAGGCGCGGCATGGCGGCTCCTTCGACATGCTGTCCAATCCGCGCCGGAATGCCGCCCATCTCGAACTGGCGCGGAACTGGCTCGACCAGGTCGGCCTTGCCGCGCAGGGCGACCGCACGGTCGCGCAGCTGGCGCATGGCGAGCGTCGGCAGCTCGAGATCGCGGTGGCGCTGGCGCGCCAGCCCAAGCTGCTGCTGCTCGACGAGCCGATGGCGGGAATGGGAGCGGAGGAATCGATGAGCCTCACCAGACTGCTCCAGAGCCTGAAGCGCCGCTACGCCATCCTCCTCGTCGAGCACGACATGGATGCCGTCTTCGCACTGGCCGACCGCATCAGCGTCCTCGTCTACGGGCGGGTCGTGTTCACAGGCACGGTCGAGGAGGTGCGCGAGCACCCGGAGGTCCGCGCCGCCTATCTCGGGGAGGATCGGCCATGCTGACGATCGAGGCATTGGAAGCCGGCTATGGACAGAGCCGGGTCCTGTTCGGCCTGTCGATGCTCGCGCGGGCCGGCGAGGTCGTCTCGCTCATCGGCCGTAACGGCATGGGCAAGACGACGACGGTGCGCGCCATCATGGGCATGACCCGTCCGACCGGCGGTATTGTCAGCTTCGGCGGCCGCTCGCTCGCCGGTCTCGCGCCGCATGCGATCGCGCGGTTAGGCCTTGGGCTCGTGCCGGAGGGACGGCGGATCTTCCCATCGCTCACGGTCGAGGAGAACCTCGTCGCCACCGCGCGCGCCGACGCGCAAAACAGCGGTGCGTGGACGCTCGAGCGGGTCGTGGCGCTCTTCCCGCGCCTCGGCGAGCGTCGCCGACAATCGGCCCGGACGCTGTCGGGCGGCGAGCAGCAGATGCTGGCGATCGGGCGGGCGCTGATGACGAACCCGCGCCTGCTCATCCTCGACGAAGCAACCGAAGGACTGGCGCCGCTGATCCGCGCCGAAATCTGGCGCTGCCTGCACCAGCTCAAGGAGGCGGGCCAGACCATCGTCGTCATCGACAAGAACCTCGGCGAGATGGCTGCACTGGTCGACCGCCATCACATCGTCGAGAAAGGCCGCGTAGTCTGGTCGGGAACGCCCGACGAGCTCGACCGCGAGGCCGATCTGGCCAAGCGTTATCTCGGTATCTGACGGAGGCCGACGATGACGCAGGCAGCAATCCTCTATCGCGGCATGGACCGGGCAACCCTGGCCCGCGAATACGATGCGCGCGGCAGCGTGCCGTCCTTCGATGCGGAATACGCACGCTACGTCGCCGGCAGCGAGGTCGCGCAGCGCGAACACCGGCGCATCGCCGACATCGTCTATGATGCAGCGAGCGGCGAAACGCTCGACCTCTATCCGGCAGAACCCGGCGCACCGCTCTTCCTGTGGATCCATGGCGGCTACTGGCGAGCGAGCTCGAAGGACGACAATGCTTTCGTCGTGCCCGGGCTCAAGGCCCAGGGCATGGCCGTCGCGGTCATGAACTACACATTGGCGCCGCAGGCCTCGCTGGACGAGATCGTCCGCCAGACCCGCGCCGCCCTCGCCTTCCTGCACCGCGAGCGGTCGCGCTACGATTTCGGCGCCATCACGATCGGCGGCTCGTCGGCCGGCGGGCACCTAACCGCGATGCTGCTCGCCGGCGGCTGGCATGCCGCTTACGGCATGCCAGGGGATGTGATCGAGGTCGCGCTCGACCTTTCCGGCCTGCACGAGCTCGAGCCGCTTCGTCATATCGAGGTCAATAGCTGGCTCTCGCTCGACGATGCGATGATCGACCGCAACAGCCCCATACGCCATATCCCCAGCCGCTCGTCGACGACGCTGATCACCGCTGTCGGCGGGCGCGAGACCAGCGAGTTTCGCCGCCAGACCTCAGCCTACGCCGCCGCCTGGGCCGATGCCGGACATCGCGCCGAGACGGTCGCCATGCCGCATCACAACCATTTCGACATCGCTGCGAGCCTCGGATCTTCCGACAGCGTCCTCGCGAGAGCGGTCGCGGCTGCGGTAAAACGACAAGCGGCCTGATGAGCCGAGCGGCATCGGCCGTCGGCCAGGCCTGGAAAAGCTGGACTTCGCGGGCAAATTGGGGAATCTCGCCGCGATGACCGATGTCCCGCCAACGGAACCGCCTTTCCACCGCGCCAAATGGCCGTTCTACTGGATCGCGCGCGTCACAGGCCGCTATTTCCAGACGATGGAGACGGCGCTGGAGCCGATCGGCATCGATGTTCCGAGCTATCGCGTGCTGATGACGCTGTACGAGGACCACCATGTCAGCGTCTCGGCGATTGCGGATGCCTGCGTCATAAAGCTCAGCACTGCCACGCGCATCGTCCAGCGCATGACGGCAGACGGGTTGGTCGTGACGCGGCCGAGCCCCCGCGACCGTCGCGTCACGGAAGTCAGCCTGACGGCCAAGGGGGAGACGCTGCGCCACCAGGTCAAGGCGATCGCCGAGAGCGTTCTGGCGCAGGCTTTCGAAGGCGTCTCAGATGCCGAACGAGAGGCGTTGAACAGCCTCCTCGCCGGTGTGTTCGGGCGCCTGAAAGGCTGATTGCGCGGACCTCCCCGCTTCTTGCGGACGCCCCCGGACGACGCAAGGTACGATGTCGCGCTTTCACGAAACGCCGCAAGCACTCGCCGTTCCGCCACGTTGTCCAGGCTTTCGCCGCAGGAATCGGCCGCTTGTGCCGATACCGGCCGTCTCCTCGAAATAGCACTTGCCAAGCCCGCGATGACCCGTCACATTACGTGAAAATTCACGTAAATAAGAACGACGGGGATTTCAATGCACTGCCACAGTTCTGCATTGGCCTGAGCCTGGACGGCGGAGCTGCCAAGCCGGCGATAGCCGCGCATTCGTGCAGACCCATCACAACGGCATGTCCCGCGCCACGTGGCGGAGAGCCCTATTGGCGACGAGCAGCGTCGGCCGACACATGGAGGGAGCGTCATGAACAAGATCATCGACCCAGAGCTACCCCGGGAAGCCACTCTCACGAACCTCCTCGCCGAGATCCGCGCCCGGCGCGACGAGTTCGAGAAGCTGACCTACGTGCCCCTCGACATGGTCGGCAAGCTCAAGACCATCGGAGCCTATCGTGCCTTCGTGCCGAAGGAACTGGGGGGCGACGCAAGCAGCCCGGCCGAATTCTGCCGGCTCATCGAACGGCTTTCGGAAGCGGACGCCTCGACCGGGTGGGTTGCGAGCTTCGGCGTCTCCGCCGTCTATCTCGCCGCACTGCCCCCTGCGACCTTCAAGGCGATCTACGGGGAGGATCCCGATACCGTCTTCGCCGGAGCGCTTTTCCCGCCGCAGACCGCGCGCGAGGTCGAGGGCGGCTTCGAAGTCCAGGGACGCTGGCCCTATTGTTCGGGGTGCATGGGCGCGAGCCTGATCGGAGCCGGCATCCGCGTCGAAGGCGGCTCCTCCTCGGGCCTGCCGCGCATGGCGGTGATGCCGCGCGAGAAGGTCCAGATCAAGCACAGCTGGGACGCGCTCGGGCTGTCCGCCACCGGCAGCCACGACGTGGTGGCCGATTGCGTGATCGTCCCGGAGGAATGGACCTTCATCCGGGGCGCGCCCCCCCACCGCGACGAGCCGGTCTTCCGCTATCCCTCCATGGCGCTGGCCGCCCAGGTGCTGGCCGTCGTCGGGCTCGGAACAGCCCGTGAGGCGTTGAACTGGGTGCATCGCGAGGCGCGCGACAAGCCGGCGATCACGGGCGCCCCGCCGATCGGCGCCCGCCCGTATATCCAGGCTGAGCTGGGCCGCGCCGAGGCCAGGCTGCGATCAGCCCGCAGCTTCTTCTACGACACGATCGAAGAGGCATGGGAGGTCATCCTCGCCGGCCGCGACCTCGAGCGCGATCTCCATGTCCGTCTGCGCCTGGTCGCAACCGAGGCGGCCGCGGCCGGATCCGAGGTCACCCGCATGGCCTTCGTCATGGCGGGATCCGAGGCGATCCGCAGGGGCCATCTGATCTCGCGCTGCATGCTCGATGCCGCCGCCGTGGCGCAGCATGCCTTCCTTGGCCAAGGCACCTGGACGTCCGCCGGCGCGGCCTTGCTCGGCCAGCCCAATTTCCCCGGCTATCCCTAAGGAGATCGGCAATGATTCAAGCCAAGCCCATCCGTGTGCTCTTCTGCATCGCCGTACAGCAGAATTTCTTCGACCTGCCCTTCTCGCAGATCGGTCCGGTCTGGAAAGCATTCGGCACGATGATGAAGGGGATTTCGGACCTCCCCGGCGTCACCATCCTTGGTATGCTCGACGACGACGAGACCATGGTCGGCACCTCTCCGACAGGCTTCCCCTGGACGGCCTATATCATGGCCGACGTGCCGGACCGCGAGACTGTACGGCAAGCCTGCAACCTCTTCCGCACCACGCCGGTGGGCGACACCGACGAACGGCTCTGGAAGTATTGCCGGGTCGAGGCCCGCATGGGCCGGGCCCTCGAAGTGCCGACCAACCTCTGAAGACGGCGCGCATCGCCCGTAAGGAGCCAGCATGACCGCAAGCGACACGCCTCACACCGCTATCGTCACCGGCGCGGCCTCGGGCTTCGGCGCCGTCGCCGCCCGCGCGCTGCACCGGGCCTTCCATCGCGTCGTCGTCACCGATGTCGATGGCGAAGCGGCAGGGCGTCTGGCCAAGGAGCTGGATCCTTCCGAGGCGACGGCAACCGCAGCCACCCTCGATATCCGCCGGCCCGAGGATTTCGAACGCGTGCGCGACGAGGCGGTCGGCCGCTGGGGCTCGGTCGAAATTCTCGTCAACAATGCGGCCGTGACCGTGGCGCGGCCGCTGCTGGAGATCGAGCCGGCCGAATTCAACGCCGTTATGGCAACCAACGCCGGCGGGGTCTTCGCCGGCAGCCAGATTCTCGGCAGGCACTTCAAGGAGCGCGGCTATGGCCGCATCGTCAACCTCGCCTCACTCGCCGGGCAGAACGGCGGCACGGCGACAGGCGCCCATTACGCCGCATCGAAAGGTGCGATCCTGACCTTGACCAAGGTTTTCGCGCGCGATCTGGCGCCATTCGGCATCACCGTGAACGCGATCGCGCCAGGCCCGATGGACTCTCCGCTCGTCCATGCGCTTGTGCCGGCGGAGAAAATGCCCGGCCTGCTCGCCAACATCCCGGTGGGGCAGCTGATCGACCCGGGCTTCGTCGCCGAGATGATCGTGCTGCTCGCCTCGCCGGCCGCCGCCTCGGTGACGGGAGCCTGCTGGGACGTCAATGGCGGCCTCTTCATGCGATGAGGCACGACGCACCAGACGAATTCGAGGGAGAGAGCCGATGGATGTCACCGCCGCAAGCTTCCGCGAAGGCATGAGCTGCCTCGGCGCCGCAGTCAGCCTCATCACCTCCGGCGGCCCCGAAGGGCGCCATGGGATGACCGCCTCGGCCGTCTGCTCGATCACCGACAGTCCGCCGACGCTGCTGGTCTGCGTGAACCAGAAGAACCGTTCTCACGACGTCTTCAACGGCAACGGCAATCTCTGCGTCAACGTCCTCGCCGGACGGCACGTGGCATTGGCCGACGCCTTCGCCGGGCGCGGCGACACGGGCCGCTTCGAGGCCGGCAGCTGGACAACCCTCCAGACCGGCGCTCCCGTGCTGGCGGACGCGGTCGTCGCCTTCGACTGCCGCATCATGGAGCGTCGCGCGATCGGCAGTCATTCGGTCTTCTATGCCAGGGTAGTCGCCCTGCTCAAATCAGCACAGGCGGCCGAGACCCTGATCTGGTTCGAACGCCGCTATCACCCGCTGAAGGCGACGCTGCCGGAGCAGAGCGGCCCGGCCTGAACCGCTGCGGCAATCCTCGTGCTCCTTCAGGCTCCCGTCGCGATCAATCGCCCCAGCCTGCAGCTTTGGATATGGCGGCGGCGCGTGAGCGCAGCGCCTCGGCGATCGGACCGGTGAGATCGTCGTCCATGGTGCCGATCGGTCCCATCAGGGTGATCGCCGCGATCATCAACCCGGTCTGATCGAGGATCGGGGCCGAGAGCGACGTGAAATTCGCCAGGAGTGCGTCACGGCAGCGGCTGATGCCTGCGGCGCGGATCGAGGCCAGCATCGTCTCGAGCTCGCCACGATCGCGCGGCGTGTCGTCAGACCCTCCGTGCTCGTGCCGCGTCCGCTCCTCCTTGAGCGCCGCCACAACGAGCTCCTCGCTGAACGCGGGCGGCAGATGCGCGACGAAATTGCGCCCGAGCGCCGAGCGAAGCAGCGGCAGCACGCTGCCGACGCGAAGCTCCAGAATGGGGCGATTCCCGCCGGCCTCGACACGGTAGATGATCGTCGGCCCGCGATTGCCCCAGACCCCGAGGAAGACGGTCTGACCGATCTCCTCGGCGAGATCGGTCATGGCCGGCCTCGCCGCCGTGAACACATCGAACTGCTCCATCGCAGCCAGACCGAGCTTCAGCGCATAGGGGCCGAGTGCATAGCAGCCGGTGTCCTCCTCCTGCCGCACGATTCCCACCGCCTGGAAGCTGACCAGATAGTAGTGGACGTTGGCAGCCGACATGCCGGTGCCCGCGGCGATGGCCTTGAGCGGCAACGGCCGCGGCGCCATGCGCAGATGATCGAGGATGCGGAAGCCGATCTCGATCGACTGGATGCCGCGCCGAGCCGGGCGTCCGGCCTTGTCATCTGCACCCGCGAAGAATTGCTCCGCGGCCGGCCTGGGCCGCTCGGCCTGCGCGGATGAGGCGGATCGCGATCGGGCCAGACGCCCCTTCGAATCGGCAGCGCCCGGCAAATTTCCCTTTTTCGTCAATTGAATAACCCTGTTCGCGGCGTGCCTGAATTGTGGGCAAGGCGGGATGAAATTTCAAGCTTGCGTTGTTTGATAATATCAATCAGATTTGACGATAGAGAAAGTGCAGCGACTGCCGGCGTCGACCTGAAGCACGACGACCGGGGACAGGGGGATATCATGGACACCGCGATGCGAGCCGGAGCGGCCCATCACGATCTCACACGATCGGAGGAGAAGCAGGTCGTCCTCGCTTCGACGCTCGGGACGATCTTCGCGTGGTATGATTTCTTCATCTACGACTCGCTCGCCGTCTTCATGAGTTCGGTCCTGTTCCCGCCGCGGTTCTCATCGCTGCTGGACGCCGGCAATCGCTCTGGTATCCCATCGTCATCACTGCGGTGGTATGCGTGATTGGATCGCTGCTGCCGAACCGTCCCGAGCTTGAGCCTGGCAACTGATCCCCCCCAGCCACGCGGCGGCTCCGATCCGGGCTGCCGCGCACTTGCAATCATCAGCAGAAGCGAGTTGATCCGATGCAGCAGCAACCCCTGCCACGCTACAAGGCCGCCGTCGCGCAGGCAGCCTCCATTCCGGACGATGCGCAGGCTTCAGCGGCGAAGGCCGCCGGGCTGATCCGGCAGGCGGCGCAGGCCGACGCGCGCCTTATCGTGTTTCCGGAGGCCTTTCTCGGCGGCTATCCGAAGGGGTATTCCTTCGGGGCGCCGGTCGGCATGCGCAAGCCGGAGGGCCGGGAGGCGTTCCGCCGCTACTGGGAAGCGGCCATCGCGCTTGACGGACCCGAGGTTGCGCTGATCACTGAGGCGACGGCCGAGACCAGTCTCTTCGCCGTCATCGGCTGCATCGAGCGCGACGGTGGCACGCTCTATTGCACGGTCCTGTTCTTCGACGGCGCGCGGGGTCTGGTCGGCAAGCACCGCAAGCTGATGCCGACCGCGGGGGAGCGGCTGATCTGGGGCTTTGGCGACGGGTCGACCATGTCGGTCATCGAGACCTCGCTGGGGCGGATCGGCGCTGTGATCTGCTGGGAAAACTACATGCCGATGCTGCGCATGCACATGTTCGCGCAGAACATCGGCATCTATTGCGCGCCCACCGCCGACGATCGCGACACCTGGCTGCCCTCCATGCGCCATATCGCCCTGGAGGGCCGCTGCTTCGTGCTGAGCGCATGCCAGCACATTCGCCGCGGCGCCTATTCCGACGATTTCGAATGCGCACTCGGCGACGACCCGCAGGTCGTCCTGATGCGCGGCGGCAGCGCTATCGTCGATCCGCTCGGGACCGTCCTGGCCGGGCCCAACTTCGAAGGCGAAACGATCCTCTACGCCGAGATCGATCTCGCGCAGATCGCCCGCGGCAAATTCGATTTCGACGTGGCCGGGCACTATGCCAGGCCGGACGTGTTCCAGCTCACGGTCGATGACCGGCCGAAGCGCGCCGTCGCGACGCTCGCCGACAAAGACACCGCACAGCAGGGCTGATCTCGATGCTGTTCGACATGGAAGCTCTGCCGGCGCAGGATCGCTACAAGATCCTGACCGCCACCATCGTGCCGCGGCCGATCGCCTGGATCACAACCTTGTCACGCGCAGGCATCATCAACGCCGCCCCCTTCAGCTTCTTCAACATGATGGGCAACGACCCACCGACGGTCGCGATCGGCATCATGCCGCAGAACGGCAGGCTAAAGGACACCGCCGCCAACATCCTCGAAACTGGCGAGTTCGTGGTCAATCTCGTTGCGGAAGCGAATGCGGAGGCGATGAACGAGACCTGCATCGACGCCCCGCCCGAGGTCGACGAACTCGCCCTGGCGGGGCTGACGCCGCTGCCGTCGCACGCCGTCCAGCCGCCGCGCATCAGCGAGGCACCGGTCGCGCTCGAATGCAAAGTCCTGACCTCGCTGGTCACGGGACCGCTCCAAACCATCGTGATCGGCAGGGTGCTCAATGCCCATATCGACGACCGCTTCGTCATCGATGCCGAGCGCCGCTACATCGATACGCTGGGGCTGAAGCTCATTGCCCGTCTGCACGCGAGCGGGGGGTATCTGCGCTCGACGGACCACTTCCAGATGGAGCGGCCGAGCTGGGAGAGTAGGCGGGGAAAGCGCCATGCGGGAGCAATATAGCCGCTGGAAGCCTCAAGGACGAAGCACAAAGCTGGGAAGTGCACAGCTGATAGCCTCAGTCCCGATGCTGGCGATATATTCGACAGTTTCGGGGCTATGCTCGGCATAACCGAGAGCCTGGCGAAGCTATACACCTGGATATATGAGCATTGCGCAGCGGGATCGAGCGTGTCCGTCGTCTGATGGTTTGAGACCGTTTTGGTTCGTCAGGAACGTAGGCTCTGGGTCATCTTGGTTTGAGGCTATGCGGCCCGCAGCCGATGCTGCAAGCGTCCTTGCTGGATGGTCTGGCGTTTGATCCTTTCGCGTTCGATGGCGATGGCCTGTCCACGTCCGAAGGCAGGAAGTGTGGCCAGAACGAACTTCAAGTTGGATGGGAGGCGAGGGGCAACGTCACTCATTGCGACCGGGCATTCTGTCCGCCGGCGAGCTCGAGGATCTCGCTGGTGATCTCCTCCTGCCGCAGCCGGCGGGACTTTGCGGTGAGGTCGGCGAGCGTTCGCGTGACATTGCTCTTGGCGGTGACCATGGCCCGCAAGCGCGCCTCGTTTTCCGCCGCGAACGAGAGCGTGACCGCCTCGCACAGTTCCGCGAACACGTATTCTTCCGCAAGCCGCGCCAGGAGGACATCCGGCTGAAGCGTGATCAGAGATTGCGCGGCATGCCGCGCAGGCGGGAAGCGTGCGAAATCGAAGGGAAGAAGCACCGTCTCGCGGACGTCGACGCCCTGTGTGGAACCGGGGACGGCATGGACGACGGATATGCGCGACACGCCCTCCCGGTCGATCCGGCGATAGAGCTCCTCGACAATCTGGTTTGCCAGCGCGGTCGCTTGCCCGACATGGGCCATCATCGGCGCGGACCAGGCAACCGCCAGCCTGCGCGTTCCCGCCGCCATCAGCCCCCGGTCGCCGACAAGCAGCAACTGCACGGGCTCCGGCGCTGCCGCAACCAGTCTTTCGGCGGCATCGAGCACGCGCTCGTTGAAGAGGCCGGCGAACCCCTGTTCGGCGCAGATCGCCACGACGGCATGGCGGCCAGCGGGCGATGGGCCGGGAGCGGCCTGCGCGCCCGCCGGCTGATAGGCGAGCGCCTGGCCGATCGCCGTGGCGATGGTGCGGGCATAGGACTGGACGCCCGCAAGCTGGCCGCGGGCCTCGCGCGAGTGCGCCGCCGCGATCCCCTGCATGGCGGCCACCACTGCCGAGAGCTGGCGCACCGACTCGATGCGCACGGCGACGTCGCTCAGCCGTTCGCTCATCCACCGCCCCCGCGCAAGTCGTCGACGAGTGTACGCACCGCCGCCACGAGACGCTCCCGGCCTGCATCATCAAGGGCGCCGCTTCCGCCGAGCTCCTTCATCAGGTCCGGAACGACAGCATCGAGATGGCCCGGCAGACGCCTGCGCAGCTCCGGCATGGTCTCGAGCGGCAGGTCGTCGAGAGCCCCAGTCGCCAACGCGGCAAGAAGCGCAATTTCATCCACCGGGCGCAGGGGCGTGAATCGCGGCTGGGACAGCAGCGCGCGGATGCGCTCGCCGCGCATCATCTGCGTTTTCACCCGCGTATCGGTAATGCCGCCGAAACGGGTGAACATCTCCAGTTCAAGGAATTGCGAGTAGTCGAGGCGAATGCGTCCGGACACCTGGCGCAGCGCCGGATGCTGGGCCTTGCCACCGACGCGGCTGACGCTGAGGCCGACATCCACCGCCGGGCGGTGGTTGGCCGCGAAGAGCTGCGTGTTGAGCACGATCTGCCCGTCGGTGATGGAAATCAGGTTGGTCGGGATATAGGCGGCGAGATTGCCCGCATCGGTCTCGGCGATCGGCAGCGCCGTCAGCGAGCCGCCGCCAAGTTCCGCCGAGAGCTTGGCCGCTCGTTCGAGCAGGCGGGCATGCAGATAGAAGATGTCGCCCGGATAGGCCTCCCGCCCCACCGGCTCGCGGGTCAGAAGCGCGAGCTCGCGATGGGTCGCCGCATGCTTGGTCAGGTCGTCGATGACGATGAGCGCGTGCCGGCCGCGATCGCGGAAATACTCCGCCATCGTCATTCCGGCAAAGGGCGCGATCCACTGCAGCCCGGGCGCGGATGAGGCGGAGGCGACGACGAAGATGCATCGCTCCGGCGCGCCATGCGCGCGCACCGCCTCGATCACCCGCTCCACCGCCGTCGCGCGCTGGCCGACGGCAACGTAGACGCAGACGATGTCGGAATGCTTCTGGCTGATGATCGTGTCGAGCGCGACGGCCGTCTTGCCGGTCGCCCGGTCACCGATGATGAGCTCGCGTTGGCCGCGGCCGAGGGTGAAGAGGGCGTCCACCACCAGGAGGCCGGTATTCACCTGCTCCGCGACGAGATCGCGCTCGATGATCGCCGGCGCCGGCCGCTCCACCGGATGGAAGGCCTCCGCCACAACCGGCTTGCCGCCGTCGAGCGGCCGGCCGAGCGGGTCGACGACACGTCCGAGCAGGCCCGGCCCGACCGGGACCTCCAGGACCTTTCCCATGCGCTCGACCCGTGATCCGGCTTCGATCGTGCGTGCCTCATCCAGAATGACGGCGCTGATGGAATGGGCATCGAGCGTCAGGGCAAAGCCGATCTGCCCCCCCTCGAAGCGCAGCAGTTCGTTGAGCCGCGTCTCCGGCAGCCCCGAAAGTTCCGCGATGGCGTCGGCGATCCGCTCGACCCGCCCCAGCGACATGGCTTCCGGGATCAGCTCCGTATGCGCCAGCCGCTCGCGGCTGCGTTCCAGCCACGCCTCGGCGAGACTGTTCTCGGTGGGGGCTGAACCGGCGGTCATGGGGACTGTCGCCCGTCTTGGGTCAGGGCCGCAGTGATCCGGTCGAGATCGGCCCGGAAACTGTTGCGCACGGCCGCGTGCGGCATGTCGATCTCCAGCCCGGCCACCAGCGCGGGATCAACGATCGGCGTAATCTCCACCGCCCGGCCGAGCGCCTGGGACAGCCGCTCGCGGCAGGCCAGCGCCTCGTCGGCGCTCAAGGCGCGGGGAACCTTGAGGCGGATGGGCGTGCCATTTGCGCCCATGCCCGCCCGTACCGATTCCGGCAAATCTGCCGCGCCCTTGGCCAGCCCCTCGACGAAGCCTGTCACGCGGGCCTCCTCCGGCAGCCGGGACAACAGCCTCGCGGCGATGTCGAGGGCGAGCCGGCTCGCCTCATCGGAGGTGGCGGCAGCGGCTTCCCGGCGTTCCCGCGCGATGTCCGCCGCGGCGGCCGCCCGCAGGCGATCGGCTTCCGCGCGCGCGGCCGCAAGGATGGTGCGCTTCTCGGCCTCGGCCTGCTCGGCCGCCGCCTTCATCGCCTCGCCGCGGGATTGCGCAAGGTCTGCTGCCTGCTTTTCAACGCCTTGCCGCTCGGCCTCGGCCGCGGCGCGTGCTGCCCGCGCGTCGTCGAGCAGCTTCGCGGCCGCAGCGCGCCGCTCCTCGATCATCGCCGCCACCGGCCGGAACAGGAACCGGCTCAGAATGAAGACGAGCACGAGGACGTTGATCGTCTGCAGCCCGAGAGTCCACCAGTCTATCCGCATCGCCGCCCGATGCTCACTTGATGAACGGGTTGGCGAAGAGAACCAGAAGCGCGATCACCAGGCAGTAGATGGCCATGGTCTCGATCATCGCGAGGCCCACAAAGAGGGTACGCGACAAGGTGCCCGCGGCCTCCGGCTGGCGCGCGATCGCGTCCATGGCCGCCGCCACCGCCCGCCCCTCGGCCAGCGCCGGCCCGATGGCGCCGAAAGAAACGGCAAGCGCTGCGGCGATGATGCTGACAGCTTGGATGGTATCGTTCATGGCGTGTCGTGCTCCTTTCCGGAAGCGTTCCGGGGCGGTCGGTTTTCGCCGATGGCCGCGCCGATGAAGACGCAGGCGAGAACAGCGAAGATGTAGGCTTGCACGGCGCCCGTCAGCAGATCGAGCGCCATCAGCGGGATAGGCACCAGCAGGCCGGCCAGCGAGAGGATGATGCCGATGATGAAGACGCCGCTCATGATGTTGCCGAACAGGCGGACGATCAGCGAGAAGGTCCGGGTGATCTGCTCGACGAGATTGAGCGGGATCATGACCCAGCTCGGCTCCGCGAAGGTCTTGAGATAGCCGCCGAGCCCCTGCATCCGCACGCCGTAGACGATCGTCGCGCCGAGGACGATGAGGGCGAGCGCCGCGTCGGTTTCGAGGTGGGCCGTGGGAGGTTCGATGCCGGGCACGAGCGACGACCAGTTGGCGAGAAGGACATAGATCAGGATCGTGCCGATGAGGGCCCGGTAGGGCGCGGGATCCGCCTGCATCGTATCGGCGATCTGGCCATCGATGGCACTCACGACGGCTTCGAGCGCCGCCTGGGCGCGCGAGGGCTGGAGCGACAGTCGCCGCGTCACGAGAAAGGCAAGCGCGGCAAGGCCGATCATGATCGCCCAGGTCACGAGAACCGGCTCCGTGATGGGCACGGGACCGATCTGGAAGACCGGCTCGAGGATCAGGGGTGAGGTCACGGCAGGCCTCCGGCGCGGCCAAGGACCGCGCGGCGCATGATGAGGAGGCCGAGCGCGCCACTCAGCAGCGCGGCGGCACCGAGACGCGCAAGCCCGAAAAGGACCGCACCGAGCACCGCGAAGCGCAGGAGGTGGAGGCCGAGGCCCAGCGCGAGGTTCTTGCCGAGATAGAGCGCGGTGTTCGAGCGCAGGGTGGCGAAATGGGCAAGGCCCAGCAGCGCCCCCGCGCCGAGCCCGAGCGCGGTGTGGAGCGCCGTCTCGACGATCTCGTTGCTGAACAGTTCCATCATGGACGATGCATCCATTTCCAGGCGGACCAGAAGCCGATGCCGGCCCCGATCATGATGAGCAGCGCCGAGAAGAAGACGCCGCTGCTAAAAATCCTGTCAAGCCACCGCCCCAGCAAGAGGGCAAGGAGCGTCGGCACGACGATGGTCCAGCCGAGAATGCCGATCTGGCCAAGACGGGCGCCGAGCGAAGGCTCGGGTGTCCTGGCACCGGTTTCGGCCCGTTCGGCGGCCTGCCGGGCAGCCGCCGTCATCGGGTCGTTCGGCGAGGGGGGCTCCTGGTCCGGTGGTGCGGCGCTCACGCGGGCTCTCCTGCACCGGTGTCCGGCGTCGCCTCGCTGGCCTGCATCCCGTCGGTCGGGGCTCCTGCCGGCTGCAGCGGGTGAAGATAGCGCATGAGCTGGCGCACGGCGCGGGCATGCAGCCGCATCTGGTCGGTGCGGGCGCGCCGCGCGAGGTCGCTGGCCTCGGCGCGCATCGCCGCGACATCGGCCTCGAGGCGCTGGAGATCGTCACCAACCGTTCCCTGCCGGCAGGCGACGGCCACGCGCTGCCCGCCCGTCACCGAGAGGACGCCGCCCTCCACCACGCAATAATGCTCGACTTTGTCCGGCCCTCGCCAGCGCAGGACCGAGACCGGCAGCACAGTCAGGAAATCGGCGTGGCGCGGCAGGATCCCGAAGCCGCCGCTTTCGTCCTCCGCCCGCACCGACCCGACATCGTCGCGGTCGACCAGAACGGCTGACGGGGTCGTGATGGTGAGATGCAGGGCAGCGCTCATGCGGCCCGCTCCTGCGTCTTCACCGGCTGCGTCGACGCCGGCTGCGGTGGCGTGGTGCCGGGGCCGCGCGCCGCAGCCTCCTTCTGCCGCCCCTCCTCCAGCGTGCCGATCATGTAGAGCGAACTTTCCTGCCAATCATCGCATTCGCCCGCAAGGATCGCGCGGCAGCCGGCAATGGCATCGGCCACCGGAACCGAACGCCCCGGCACCCCGGTGAAAGCCTCCGTGACGGTGAAGGGCTGGGTCAGGAACCGCTGGAGGCGACGCGCCCGCCCGACGATCAGCCGGTCCTCCGTCCCGAGTTCCTCGATACCGAGCAGCGAGATCACGTCGCGCAATTCGCGGTAGTGTTCGATGGCCTCGCGAACGCCGTTGGCGACATCGACATGCTCCTGCCCGACGACGAGGGGATCGAGGAGGATGGACGAAGAGGCGATCGGATCGACGGCCGGATACATGCCTTCCGCCGCCATGGCGCGGGATAGCACCACCATGCTGTCAACGTGGCTGGCGATGGTGGTCACGGCCGGGTCGGTGAAATCATCCGCCGGAACATAGACCGCCTCGATGGCGGTGACCGCCGCCCCGCCGACGGAGGCGATGCGCTCCTGCAGCGCCGCCACCTCGCTCGCGAGGGTGGGCTGGTAGCCGACGCGCGAGGGAAGCCGGCCGAGAAGCCCCGAGACCTCCGCCCCCGCCTGGACGAAGCGGAAGATATTGTCCATCAGCAGAAGGACGTTGCGGTGGCGCTCGTCGCGGAAATACTCGGCGATGGTGATCGCCGTCATCGGCACGCGCCAGCGGGCGCCGGGCGGCTCGTTCATCTGTCCATAGACGAGCACCGTACGCTCCAGCACCTGCGAATGCGCCATATCGAGCAGCATCTCGTGGCCCTCGCGCGAGCGCTCACCCACGCCGGCGAAGACCGAGATGCCCTGGTAGCTCGCCACCATGGCATGGATGAGCTCCATGACCAGCACCGTCTTGCCGACCCCGGCCCCGCCGAACATGGCGGCCTTGCCGCCCTGCGCGAGCGGGGTGAGGAGATCGAGCACCTTGATGCCGGTGGAGAAGAGGCTCGACGTTCCCTTCTGCTCTGAGAGCGGCGGCGCGGCCCGATGGATGGGCCGGCGGGGAACGTCCGCCGGCAGATCACCCTTCCGGTCGCCGGTCCGGCCTGTCACGTCGAGCAACCGCCCCAGCACGGCCTCGCCCACCGGCACCGCGATGGGCCCGCCTGTCTTCGTCACGGCATCGCCCCGCCGCAGACCCGTGGTCGCCTGGAGCGCAATGGCCCGGACCGAGTGTTCGTCGAGATGGGCCTGGACTTCCGCGACAATCGCGCCGTCTTCCTGGCCGATGAGGATAGCGTGATTGATCTCCGGCAGCGCCGCGTCTGGGAACATGACATCAACCACCGCGCCCCGAACGGCGATGATGTGTCCACCTTTATCCATCCTGCGCCTCCGCAGGCATGATAGGCTGTCGCCAGGCTATCATTCTTGACCCTGATCAAGTCGCGGACCACTCAACGCCTGAAAAGGTGCCGAGGCAATACGTGGAGATGGGGCTTGCGGAACGTGTTCACAGCGGGCACGGGTCGCAGGGGGAGGTCACACGACAGACCGTCGCTTCCGCCATTCCGAAGGTGTGATGCCGCTCCACCGCCTAAAGGCGCGGATGAAGGATCGCAGTTCGGCATAGCCCAGAATATCGGCGATCTGCGGCAGCTTTTGCGACGTCCTTTCGAGCAACTCGCAGGCAGCCTCGAAACGCGTCTTGTCCAACAGTTCCTGGTGGCTCACTCCATGCTCGGCCAGGCGCCGGTGAAATGTGCGGACGTGCATGTCGAAGAATTTCGCCAAACGGTCGGCCCTTGCGTGATCGAATGTCATGGCCGTTCTCATGACCGCTTGCACCTGGTCCGGGAAGGAACGCGCATGAACCCGCTCTTCCTCAGCAACCTTGTCGAGGATCAGACGGGTCAGGGCCGCTTCGGTCGGCGGCAGTGGTCGGGACAGCCAGGTGGCCGAAAACACAAGGCCGTAACTTTCAGCATCGAATTCGAGATGCACGCCCAAAATCTTCTTGTACGGCTCCAAGGCCTTGGGCCGGCCATGTGCAAATCGAGCCTCTATCGCCTTGAAATCATTTCCGCAGAGGTCTCTCATAACGTTGAGGATCGCGGCCACCGCGCCATCGCCCGTTTGATCGACCCCGGGAATTCGCGGTTCGGTAATTCTGTAGGACAGGGTCGCTGCTCCCCCGTCAACATGGAGGTGCAAGGCGACCCCGTCAGCATGAAGGAAGAAGTGCCGGCAAAGATTTCGAAGCGCGCTCCCGACATCTGGAGAGTGCTTTGCCAGGAGCCCCACAAGACCAAGTGATTCAAGTCGGCTCCGGCTGCCGACCAGAAGGCCGAAATACGGACAGCCTGTAATCTTGGCGTATCGCTCGAGAAGTCGACCGCGTGCCGACAGCGAGATCCGATTATCCGGGCTGCCGAAGAGCGTCGAGTTAAACTCAGGCAGCAGAGCATTCTCCGAAGGCTCTGCCCGGAGCTCCCGCAGCACGTCGGGCACTCCAAGGGTGGCTCCGATCCTCAGGATCGCCTGATCACTTGTTTTCCGAACTGTTTGCACGGCCGCCTCTATATACTGTATTGTCCCAATCTGTCCACCTGGTGTCCAGATCGGACCTGTTCGGAAGGCTCTTGCCGGTCGAAGAATTCCCACACGACGGGCTTCGGGCGAAAACTGGCTGAGTTCAGGACGTGTTCCACGGTGAACAATGATGACCTTGGCGGTCGGCAGTCCATCTGGAGGAAAATCGATGACCACCCAACGCGTTTCAACAACGGTTCCACTCGATTGGAAGCAGGTCTGGTTCACGAACTGCCCGATGGTGTCAGCCAACAATGTTGATCAGGAACTTGGCTGGTGTCGGGAGGAATATAAGAAAATCGGCGTCGAATACGCCTATTTCCGCCACGCACCGGAAAACAACTGGTACCCTCACTATATTCACAATCTGGACAACCTGATCCGTTTTGGCGGGCTTTATCCGCCGATCCAAGTTAATGCAGACATCCGCCGGACCGTTCTGCTTGGAGCGACCTGGGTCTATGAGGGCGGGGTGATGCAGGTTCGCGCCCGCGACAAGATCTTCCGCGTCCAGGATCTGAAAGGCAAAAAGATCGGGCTCACGAAGAGCCTGAACACGATCAAGAACGACTGGTGGCGAATTCAGGAGCACATGGGCATCCTGAACATATTGAAGCTGCACGACATGACTATCGACGACGTTGAGATCGTGGAGTTCCCCTACGCAGACGACTGGTACGACAAGCCCGAGATGCTCGTGCCACCGATGAACAACCCGTCCGAACTCTGGATGCGGCGCGACCACAAGCGCGACTATGCCTTCCGGCCATTGGAGAAGGCCCTGCTCGCGGGGACCGTCGACGCCATCTACAACCAGATGGGCCAGCTGGGGCAGCTCTCGGAGGCGACGGGCGAAATCAAGTCGATCTTCGACCTGTCGAGGCTGCCCGACTGGACCATTCAGGTCGCCAACACGCCTGCCGTGATCACCTGCACGGACGTGATGGCCAAGGAGCATCCCGAACTGGTCGTCGCGTATATGAAGGCCATGATCAAAGTCGGCCGCTGGGCCAACAGAAACAAGGCGGCCGCAGCCGAGATCCTCAACCGGCAGACCTTCTACCTGGATGCCGAGCATACCTATGAAGGGATCAAGCACGTCGACATGGTGCCGAGCCTGAGCGCACAGAACCTTGAATGCATCCGCATCGGCAAGGACTTCATGTTCGAGCATGGCTACATCAAGAATGATTTCGACGTCGCCGAATGGGCCGCGCCCGAGTTCCTCGAGAAGGCTGCAATCGAAGTTCTCGAGGAGGAGTGGGAGCGGCGGAGCTGGAGCAAGCTGCCCGCTGGCGGCGGTCTCGACGTGGAGGGAACGCGCCTCGGCTAGCTCCATCAAACCGGGGGCGCCATCAGCCTGGTTCATGCTGATTGGCGTCGTCCGGCCGTGGCACCATGGGGATGGGAAAGCTCGCGGGATCAGACCCCGAGGGGGATACGCATGCGCCGCACTGAACCTGGCCGCTGGCCGGTGCCGTTCTCCGGATTGCGAAGCGCGACCCTGAGTGGCGCTCCCCGCGAGATAGCCGCGGGAATTACGCTCGCAGCGCTGATCATTCCGCTTAATATCGGCTATGCGCAGGTCGCAGGCCTGCCACCGACCGCGGGGCTCTATGCCGCGATCATTCCGCTCGTTGTCTTCGCCCTGCTCACCTCGTCGCGCCACCTCATCACCAGTCCCGACGCGTCGCTTACCGCTTTGGCATCGGCGGCGCTTATAGGATTGCAGCTGCCCGATAGCACGGTTCGCTACGACTACATGCTTGCAATGGCACTGGTCGCAGGCGGATTGTTTTTCATGTTCTGGGCGTTCCGCCTCGCGTTCCTCGCCAACTTTCTATCCCGCCCGGTGATGGCCGGATTCGTCTCGGGCTTGGGACTGGAAGTCTTTGTGAGCCAGGTCTTCAAGATCCTTGGAGCGCCACACATCGACATGACGGGCACGGCAGCCGCGACCGCACGCGACGCGCTGTCCTTGCCGTTCGAGACGACGGGGTTCTTTCTGGAGCTGGCCACCCTGGCGCGTACTATCCCACATGCGAACCTCTGGTCGGTCGTCGTCGGGCTCGCCGCCTTCTTCATGGTCCGGCTGCTCAAGCGCTTCGCGCCGGCCGTGCCCGGCTCTCTCGTCGTGCTGGCGATCCTGACGGTTCTCGTGGGTGCGTTCGGGCTCGACCAGAAGGGGGTCAGCGTCCTCGGCGCCATTCCCTCAGGCCTGCCCCAGCTGACATTTCCGCGCGTGCCCCTTTCTGCCTTCTTCGACGTCCTGCCCGCGGCACTCGCGGTCGTCGCGATCACGCTGTGTGAAGGGCTTCTCCTGTCGCGCCGCTACAGCCGCAAATATGGATATAAGGCTGACGGCAACCAGGTCCTCTTCGCCTTCGGGGCGGCCAATGTTTCTGCTGCACTTTCGGGCGCCTTCCTGACCGCCGCAAGTCCATCTCGCACGGCGGCCATGGACACTGCGGGCCAGCAGAGCCAGTTACCCTCCCTGGTGGCGGCCGTGACGATCACAATCGTGATGCTGTTCTTCACCGACGTACTCGCCTATCTGCCGAATGCAGCATTGGCGGGGATCGTGGCAAATGCCGTCATCGGCCTCGTGTCCGTTTCAGAATTCCGAGACCTCTGGCGGATGCGCAAGACGGAGTTCTGGATCGCCGCGGTCTGCTTCCTGAGCGTGCTGGTTCTGGGCCCCATGCAGGCGGTCCTCATCGCTGTTCTGATGTCGATCATCGACGTCGTCGGTCGTGCATCGCGGCCGGAAAGCTGGCTTTTGGCCGCGGTCTCCGATGGCAGCCATTTCGAACCCGTTCCACCGGGTGAGGAAGATACCGCTGCCCCGCTTCTGGTTTATCGCTTCGGCACTGCGCTCTACTTTGCCAACGCGAACACCTTCCTCGAGGATGTCGAGGCCATCCTCGAATCCCGGACGGCGCCGCTCGTCTGGTTCGTGCTCGATGCCGAGGCGATCTCCGAACTTGACACGACCGGAGCAGAGACCCTGCACCAGGTGGCGAAAATGCTCGACAGCAAAGGTGTCACCCTGATCATCACGCGGGCGAGCCCCGCCCTGGTGGCGCAGTTCGGCCAGCTCGGTCTGCATGAACTGGTCGCCGAGGCCCCGATGTTTCCAACCAATCGACAGGCGATGGACGCTTTCCGCAACGCGAAGACGTCCCGTCATGGACGAGGAGAACCCGCATGAAAGTCATGATCATTGGCGGTGTCGCCGGTGGCGCATCCTGCGCCGCCCGCCTTCGCCGGCTGGACGAGACGGCCGAAATTCTTCTCGTGGAACGGGGCCCGTTCGTCTCCTTCGCCAATTGCGGCCTTCCTTATCACACCAGCGGCATCATCGCGCGGGAGCAGGATCTGCTCGTCGCGAACGAAGCATATTTCAAGGCCAACCTGAATATCGACGCCCGGACGAGATGCGAGGCAATCGCGATCGACAGGAAGGCCAAAACCGTCGATCTGCGACACCTCGAGACGGGGGAAGTGACGACGGAGAGCTACGACAAGCTCGTCCTTTCGCCCGGCGCTCCATCGGTGGCGCCGCCCATCCCGGGCATCGACCTGCCTGGCATCTTCCAAATGCGCACCGTGCCCGACGCTCGCGCCGTGCGGGAATGGATCGAGAAGGGCTCCTTGTTCCTCACAGGGATGAGCAAATATTCAGGCTTCCAGACGGCCCGTCCGAAGACGCGTGCCGTGGTGGTTGGAGGCGGGTTTATCGGGTTGGAGATGGCCGAGAATCTGGTCCATCGCGGATTTGACGTGACGGTGATCGAGCTGCGGGACCAGGTTCTCGCCCCGATGGACCGCGAGATGGCGGAGATCGTTGAGCGCCATCTCAACCATCACGGTGTCAGCGTCGTGCTCGGTGATGCCGTAACGGCGTTTACCCCAAGGGAGGACGGTGCCATCGAGGTGGCGACCCGTTCTGGGACCGAGTTCCCGGCCGATATCGTGATCCTTGCGCTCGGTGTGCGCCCGGATACCGCGCTGGCCCGGTCGGCGGGTCTCGAAATCGGAAAGCTTGGCGGCATTCGCGTCAATGACCACATGCAGACCAGCGACCCGGAGATTTTCGCCGTCGGCGATGCAATTGAGGTGCGCGATACGGTCACGGGGGCGTGGAGTCTCGTCGCTCTGGCCGGACCGGCCAACCGGCAGGGCCGGATCGCGGCAGACGTGATTGCTGGACGCGACAGCCGCTACAGGGGAACGCAGGGAACCTCGATCATCGGTCTCTTCGACGGGGCGGCAGCCTGGACGGGCGCGAGCGAAAAGGCGCTGCAGAATGCCGGCCGGCAGGACTACGAGAAGGTCTACCTCTATCCCAACTCGAATGCCGGCTATTATCCCGGCGCCAAGCCCATCGCCATGAAAGTCCTGTTCTCCAGGACGGATGGACGCCTTCTCGGTGCGCAGGCGGTCGGCATGAAAGGAGTCGACAAGCGCATCAGCACCCTTGCAATGGCCATCCAGATGGGCGCAACGGTGTATGACCTTGAGGAGGCCGAATTGTGCTACGCGCCGCAGTTCGGAAGCGCCAAGGATGCAGTGAATTTCGCGGGCATGGTTGCTGCGGACGTGCTCCGGGGCGATATGCCCATCTCGCACTGGGGCGACCCTTCGGAGGCAATCCTGCTCGACGTGCGGGAACCGGCCGAGTTGCGCGTGGAAAGCGTGGCCGGGGCGGTCAACATTCCGCTTCGCCAGCTCCGCGAACGGATCACCGAACTGCCGCGGGATCGCGACATCCATGTGATCTGCAGGTCGGGCCAGCGCGCCTATTATGCGACGCGCATCCTGCTGCAGAACGGCTACCGGGCACACACGATGTCCGGGGGCATGCTCGCCCGTTACCATCGCGGCGTGCTCGACAGCTGAGACCGCCGATATCCTGGTGGCCCGATCCCGACATCTGCGTCCCCTTGGTCGAGGGCGATCGCGCAAATGTCGGAATCGAAGGGCCACTCGTCAATTATTGATTCGAGGTTCACCCCATGGCATCGCTCGAGGAAGCTGCGACCCGGTTCCTCGCCCACATTCTGGAACGGCCTGACGGACCCATGGCGTTTCGCCTCATCCTGCAGCCGATCATGGCTGCCATTCTGGCGATCCGCGATGGCATTCGCGACGGCAAGACCGGTGCGCCACCCTATCTTCTTGCCATCTTTGGTGCCGCCGACCAACGGCGGGAAGCCTTAAGGAACGGATGGCGCTCGACGTCGAGGATCGTAATTCTCGCGGCGGTGCTCGATATAATCTATCAGGCCATCGTGTATCGGGCCGTCTACCCCGGTGAAGTCATGGTCATCGCCATTCTGCTCGCCATCGTTCCGTATATGATCATACGCGGCCCGGTAGCGCGGATCGTCAGGCGGGCGCGGGCACCGGCGGAGAAGCTCTGACAGCGGCCGCTAGAGCAAGTCCGTCTTTTGCGGACTTGGCATCGCTCAGAAACTAACGAGCAAATTCATCGACCTAGATGGCATCAGATGCTTCCATCTAAGCCGGATTTGCTCGAGCAGTCATCAGCCGGTTGCTCCATCGCCCGGTATCGGACAACGGGTGTTCGTGATCAATCGGTCCCCTCCCCCTCGGCGAAGCGGCGAAGGGCGCCCGGGTCGGTGATGGTGATGGAACGGTAAGTGTTACTCAGCCATCCGGCCTCGGCGAAGCGCCTGATGGCGGCGTTGACCTGCTTGCGCGAAGCATTGGCCATGACACCGAGCTCGCTCTGGGTGAGCGGGATCGGTGCCTGTCCGATCCAGGTCGTGCGCTGAAGCACCGAGGCGATCCGCCGGTCCGCCTGGGGCTTTTGTAGATCGTGGATCACCCGGAACAGGAACTCGACAGTCATCATCAGCATGAGCGCGACATGGTTCACCACCGCCGGATCGCGCGCCGCCATCTGGTCCATCGCATCGAGAGGAAGGTGCAGCATTGTCGTTTCGACGACGGCCCTGAGTTCGGCTTTTCGTGGCGTCCGCGTAAGAAAGCAGCCTTCTCCGGTCCAGTGCCCTGGGACCCCCAGAAGGATCAGGCGCGGCGTCGCATCGGCCGGAGCGAGGCTGACGCTGACGGTGCCCGCCACGAGCCCGTAAACCCCGCCCGGCGGATCACCGAGATGGAACACCGGCTCGCCTGGAGCGAGGTGCAGCACCATCGCGCGCCGCAGCACCTCGGTCCGGAACGCCTCCGGCACCAGTGGCAGCCAGCCGCGTTCGCTCATGACCTCATCTGCGTAAGCCTTGCTGACGCGCTCCATGAAAAAAAACCTCGGCTTTGTCCGATTCCGGACAAATATACTTTTCCAAGCGCTTAAACTAGCGGTTGCGGCGCGACCTAGCCGGGAGACCATCGTCATGACAAGCGCCTCCTCCATGAACAGACGCGCCCTCCTCGCATCGCTGGCGAGCATTGGTGCGGGAACGTCCCTGAGCCTGAGCGCGAGCCCTTCGGCCGCCCGGGCAACCGAAGCCGATACGCTGCGCGCGATCGCCAAGGAGGCGACGATCTGGGGCTTCCCGCTCGTCGACAATTACCGCATCCAGTATTCCTATTTTGCGGATCGTGGCGGGCCCGAATTCAAGGCGCCCTGGAACGTGATCGCCAACACGGCGCGCGTCTACACGCCCGAAGACAAGGCCATCCAGACGCCGAACTCGGACACGCCCTATTCCTATATCGGCGCCGACCTGCGGACCGAGCCCCTGGTGATCACGGTCCCCGCCGTGGAGGCGGGGCGTTACTACTCGCTGCAATTCATCGATCAGTACACCTTCAACTTCGCCTATGTCGGCAGCCGCGCCACGGGCAACGGGGCCGGAAGCTTCCTGCTCGCTGGCCCACGCTGGAAGGGTCGCACGCCACCGGGCGTGAAGGGCGTGATCCGTTGCGAAACCGATTTCGCCTTCGTGCTCTACCGGACCCAGCTCTTCGCGCCGAGCGATATCGAGAAGGTCAAGGCGATCCAGGCGGGTTACGCGGTGCAGCCGCTCTCGCAGTTTCTCGGCAAGCCGGCACCGGCGGCCGCGCCCGCCATCGACTTTCCGCGGCCGCTCTCGCCGGAGCAGCAGCGCAGCTCGGCCGAATTCTTCCCGATCCTGAACTTCGTCCTGCAATTCTGCCCGACACATGCTTCCGAGCGGGATTTGCGTCGGCGCTTCGCCCGCATCGGCGTCGGACCGGGCAAGGCCATGGATATCGCCAATCTTGAGCCCGAACGGCGCAAGGCGCTCGAGGACGGGATGGCCGATGCCTGGAAGGCCTTCGCCGCCTTCAAGGCGGGCGAGCTCGACACCGGCAAGCGCACGGCAGCAGAGGGCTTCGGAACGCGGAGCTTCCTGAAGAACGACTACATGATCCGCATGGCCTCGGCCGCGCTCGGAATCTATGGCAATTCAAAGGAGGAGGCCCTCTACCCCTTCTATTACTCCGATTCCGCCGGCCAGCCGCTGAACGGCCAGGACGGGCGCTATACGCTGCGGTTCGATCCGAAGAATTCGTTCCCCGTCAACGCCTTCTGGTCGCTCACCGTCTACGCGCTGCCGCAGAGCCTGCTCTCCGCGAACGCGATCAATCGCTACCTCATCAACTCGCCGATGCTGCCGGCGCTGAAGCGCGATCCGGATGGGCTGGTGACGCTCCATCTTCAGCACGAATCCCCGGGACCGGACCGTGAAGCGAACTGGCTGCCCGTCCCCGCCGGACCGTTCTGGACAACGCTGCGGCTCTACTGGCCCAAGCCCGAGGCGCTGGATCCCCGGTGGAAGCAGCCGCCGCTTGTTCGCGCCGCCTGACAGAAAGGAAGCGATCATGAGAAAGACGTTCGCACTGGCGGCAGCCGCCGTGATCTCCGCAAGCTGGCCCGCTCAGGCGCAGATGCCCACGGCAAATCCGGCGCCTAACTCCAAGCCAGTGCCCGTCAATGTCGAGAATTTCGCGCGGGCCGAGTCGGATCTCTATTTCGCCGGCATCGTCAAGAATGGCGGCTTCGGCACGTTCGACCACACGCGGGAGCCGGCACCGCTCGACAAGCAGACCGTCATCCGTCTCAACCGCGACACCCTTTACTCGTCCGCAGTGTTCGACCTCGATGCCGGGCCGGTCACGATTACGATCCCAGATGCCGGTCAGCGCTTCATGTCCATGCAGGTGATCAACGAGGACCATTACACCCCCCAGGTCGCCTACAAGCCGGGACCCTATACCCTGACGCGCGAGACCATCGGCACGCGCTATGTCGCGGTGGCGTTCCGGACGTTGGCCGATCCGGCCGACAAGAAGGACATGGCGCAGGCCCATGCGGTGCAGGACGCGATCAAGGTCGAGCAGCCGGGAGGACCGGGCACGTTCGAGGTGCCGGCGTGGGATCAGGCCAGCCAGAAGAAGATCCGCGACCTCTTGATCGTTCTGTCCGACACCCTGCCCGACAAGAACCGGATGTTCGGAACGCGTGCGGAGGTCGATCCGGTCCGCTTCCTGCTCGGCACCGCCTCGGCCTGGGGCGGCAACCCCGACAAGGAGGCCGTCTATCTCAATGTGTTCCCCGAGAAAAACGACGGCAAGACCGTCTATGGTCTGAAGGTGCCGGCGGGCGTGCCGGTCGACGGCTTCTGGTCCGTGACCGTCTACAACGCCGAAGGCTTCTTCACCCCGAATGCTTTCAACGCCTATTCGCTCAACAACATTACCGCGAAAAAGAGTGCCGACGGCAGCGTCGACATCCGGTTCGGCGGCTGCGACGGCACGATCCCGAACTGCCTGCCGGTCACGGCCGGCTGGAACTACATGATCCGGCTCTATCGCCCCCACGCGGACATCCTGAACGGCACCTGGACTTTCCCCGCCGCCGTCGCGAGATAGGCCGTGCTCCGGTCGAGACTATACCGGCCGCGGGAGCGCCGAGGCCGTCGTTCGCATGCCGTCCGATGCGCGTGACGGCCTGGTCGGACGCCCTCCCACGTCCGGAACGGTATTCGGAGCTGGGACGCGATCACCGGGGCGCAGAGGGCCGTTTTGATTTGCAACGGTTGCGGACATCACGTCCTCCTATTTCCGGTGTCGCGGCGGGTTGCCGTGCGTGGCTCATTGCGAGTGCGGGTACTCGTCATGAAGACGAACCCAACTCATGATGCCGGCGGTCTCGTTGCGGCCCTTAGGCGTGAGGTCGAGCCAGTTGAAGGCGCCCATCAGCAGTTCGGTGCCGCGGTGATAGGTCGAGTAGGTGTGGAAGATCTCATTCCCATCTTTGACGAAGACGCTGACGCCGAACATGTCCGAGGACTTCTGGATCCTGGTCTTGTCGTAGTTGTAGAGCGCGCGGCCGGCGGCGCGATCTGCCTCGGTGAAGGACACGCCGAAGTCGTAGCTGAAGTCGCCGTCTCCAGACGAAACCCAGGGAAACGTCCAGCCCATGCGGGCTTTCACCTGCTCGATCCGCACGATCGGCGCGCGTGAAACGGCTGCGAAGGCGAGGTCGGCCTGCTCGAAATGCTGCCGCGCGGCGTCGACGTGATCCATCGTATAGGAACAACCAGGGCAGAGATGATCCGAGCCCGGCGTCAGCATGAAGTGATAGATGGCGAGCTGGCTGCGATCGCCGAACAGGTCGAGCAAGCTGCACTTCCCGTCGGAGCCGTCGAAGACATAGCCCTTCTCGACCCTGACCCAGGGCATCTGCCGGCGTTCGGCGCGCAAGGCGTCGAGGGCGTGAGTTATCTCGAGTTCCTTGGCCAGAAGCGCCTTGCGCGCGGTGAGCCAGTCTCCGCGTGAAACGATGGTTGGATGCATGGTCAGTCTCCTCGGTTCTGGGATGGTGATTGCGTGCGGTGTCGCGGGAGGGCGGGCGCGAGCTTCAGCCAGGGCGACAGGTGGAAAAAGCTCATCAGCAGGTACATGAAGGCCATGTTGCTGACGGGCAGAATGCTGGGACCCGACACGCACAGCATGCTTTGCGTGTCATTGGTCGAGACCCAGGCCATCAATGCGAAGGTTGGCGAAGCTGCAAGACCGAGCCAACTCGCAGCATGGCGAGACTGCTGGGTACCGGGGGAGCGCTTTTCTGCTACTATGGATGTCGTCATTGTCGAACTTCCAGTTAAGCTTTGCCAATACTTTCCGGCGCTAGACACAGGAGAGATGTACGGCCAGAGGCCTTGAAAGCGTGAGTAACAAGTGTGACGGGATTCGAATGGACGCTCTGATTTCTGCCGCAGCGAACGCGCTCGCTGCGGGCGATCCGCTTGCGGCACTCAAGCGCGTCTCCCTGCGCGACGACGCGCCGGCGCTTGCCTTGCGCGGCATCGCCATGGCGCAACTCGGCGACCTTGCGCGCGCAAGAGAGCTGCTGGGAAACGCGGCGCGGTCATTTGGCGCCGAGGAGCCTGTCGCCCGCGCACGTTGCCACGTTGCCGAAGCCGAAATCGCCCTGGTCTCGCGCGACCTCGGCCGCCCCATGCAGGGGCTCCGCGCCGCACGAGCCACGCTGGAGACTTTCGGAGACCTCACGAACGCCGCGCATGCCGGCTATCTCGACGCACGGCGCTTGCTATTGATCGGCCGGCTCGACGAGGCTGAGCGGATCCTCGGTGACGTCAATGTGGATGCCTTGCCCGCCACATCACGTGCGGGATACGCATTGGTGGTCGCAGGCATCGCCATGCGCCGCATATGCGCGAAGCCGGCGCGCGACGCGCTCGAACGGGCCAGGGCTGCGGCCGTCAGCGTCGGGAATGCTGCGTTGACGGTCGAGGTCGAGCGAGCCGTGCAGGCGTTTCAAGCGCCCGCCGCTCGGTTGATTGCGCGCGGTGGGGAACGGCTTCTTCAGCTCAATGAGATCGAAGCGTTGATCGCATCGGATGCGCTCGTCATCGACGCGTGCCGGAACGTCACGCGCGCCAGGACAGCCGTCGTTTCTCTGGCCAGTCGTCCTGTCCTGTTCGCGCTCGCGCGCTTGCTCGGTGAGACCTGGCCGGAGGATGCCTCGCGGGAGGAGCTTCTCCTCCGCGCCTTTCGCGCGCGGGAGGCCGATGAATCACATCGTACGCGACTGCGGGTCGAGATCGGGCGCTTGCGTGAGGCGATCAGACCCATAGCGGAGATACACGCCACCGAACGGGGTTTCATATTGGAACGCCATGAGGCTGGCACGGTCGCAGTGCTTGCCCCGCCTGTCGAAGAGGAGCATGGCGAAGTGCTGGCGCTGCTTGCTGACGGCGAGGCCTGGTCGAGTTCCGCGCTGGCGCTGGCGCTCGATGTCAGTCCGCGTACGGTGCAGCGGGCGCTCGACATCCTTGCGAACAATGGCAAGGCGGAATGGTTCGGCCACGGCCGGGCACGGCGCTGGATCGCTACGTGCGTTCCGGGCTTCCCGACGAGCTTGTTACTCCCTGCCGTCGGCGTTGTCGGCTAGGCAAGTCCGTCTGTTGCGGACTTGCTCCGGTGACACCAAAGAATGAGCCTCCGGCACGCGCCTGCCCCACCACGGCGCGGGCCCTGCCGCCCGCGCCTCAGCTCAACCGCAGTCGGTTTGCTCACTTGGCGCGCGACCAGTTTGCCACGTCCCACAGCTCGCTGTCCCACGGGTTCATCGACACCGCGCTGAGCGACTTGGCCGCGCCCGAGATATTGCCGCGATGCACCAGCGGGATGACGGTGTAGGACTGCACCAGCCTGTCGTTCATCTTGCGCGCGAGGTCGGCGCGCGCCGGGATCCCGTCGGTCTTGCGCAGGGTCTGCGACAAGGCCTCGTAATCCTGCGCGCAGTAGCGCGGCATGTTGCTGCCTTGCCATTGCGTGGCCGGCGACGGGATCGCCGCACAGGTCCACTTGTTCAGGTAGGATTCCTGGTCGAGGCCCTTCGAGTTGTCGGTGTACATCTCGATATCGGCGTAGAATTTCTGCCGCGTGTCGGGGTTGCCGGCATCGCCGCCGAAGAAGACCGAGCCGCTGACATTACGAAGATCGACGCTGACGCCAAGCGCCTTCCAGTATTCCTTCAGCATGGCCTGGGTATCCTGCCGAACCCCGCTGGTCGAGGTGAGGAAGGACAGTTTCAGCTTCTGCCCGTCCTTTTCGCGGATACCGTCGGCGCCGGGCTTCCATCCGGCCTCGTCCAGCAAAGCCTTGGCCGCCGCGACATCAGGCTTCAGGCAGCCGTCATTGGCCGTCGAGACGTATTGCGCCGGTGCCGGCACGACATTGCAGGTCGGCTTGCCCTGATCGCCGTAGAGAGCCTCCGCGATCTCGGCGCGATCGATGGCAAGGGACAGCGCCTTGCGCACGCGGATGTCGCTCAGGATCTTGTTCGGGCCGCCTGCCACGGTCGAGCGCTTGTCGCCCAGCTCAGATCCCGGATCGGTCAGGTTCAGGAACAAGTATTCGACCATCGAGCCGAAGGCCGTCACGGGCCGGGCCTTGCCCGACGAAGCGAGCTTCGCCATGACATCGGGCGCGAGCTGCAGGTTCCACGCGTAATCCGTCTCGCCCGTCTCGAAGACAGCCCGCGCGGCGGACATCGCATCGCCGCCGCCCTTGATCGTGACGCCTGAGAAATGCGGCTTGCCGGCTTCGCGGTAGAGCGGATTCATCGCATAGACGACGACGTCGTTCGGCTTGAAATCCTTGACCGTGTAGGGGCCGGTCCCGATCGGCGCGAAATTCTGCGCGGTGCAGGAGGCGATCTTGGCGCCCATGCACGCCTTGAACTGCGCTTCCTGCAGGATGGGCGTGGTCGAGCTGACGAAGGGCACATAGGGATAGGGCGTCGGCTGCGCAAACTTTATCTCGACCGTCAGGTCGTCCTTGGCCACGATATCCTTGATGCCGTCGAAGGCATTCGACGCCGCGCAGCCCGCGCCCGGGGCCGTGCAGTAGGTCCAGGTGAAGACCACGTCCTTCGCGGTGAAGGCGCCGCCATCCGACCATTTGACGCCGGGCCGCAGCTTCCAGGTGATCATCGTCGTGTCGGCCGAGATGCCGCCGTTCTCCTTCGTCGGAATCTCGGCCGCCAGCAGCGGCACCAGCTTGCCCTCAGGATCGAACCGGGCCAGGGGCTCGACCACCAGTGCCGCCGCATCGACCTCCTTGCCGATCCCCGACAGATAAGGGTTCAGCGTCGAAGCGGCCTGCCAGTACAGGATTTTCAGATCTCCATCCGAACCGCGCTCGGCATGCGCAGCAAAAGGCAGCAGCGCAAGCGCGGCCGCGGTCAGGAACTTGGCCATGCTCATTCCATCTTCTCCTGTGGCTGGCCCCGGATCTCTGACCTGGGCTGACGGGCTGATTAAAGTTGTGGGCGGGTGACAGCGAATGACACTTGTGGGCGGGGGACAGCCGCTGCCACCTGGACGCGCATTGATTATTGTAACATACTGTGCAAAATGCCCGAACTGAGTCAATATGTAATAAAGAATACAGGAATGGCTGCAACAGCCCTTTTCGACAGGATACGCAGTGAAGCCCGGTCGACGGCCGAGCGGAAGGTGGCCTCGGTCTTGCTCGAAGGCTACCCGACGCGCGCCCTCGCGACGGTCGACGTGCTGGCGAAACAGGCTTCGGTGAGCGCACCGACCGTGCTGCGCTTCCTGGCCAAGATCGGCTTCTCGCGCTTTGCCGACTTCCAGGCCGCGGCCATCGCCGATGTCGAGCGCCAGCTCGGCTCGCCCTTGAACAACATCCATGCCGAGGCACCGACAGAGCCACCCGCGCATGTCTACCAGCGCACCCTGCTGATGCAGGCCGAGGCGCTCCAGGTCGCGGCCGCGCAGGCCATGCCTGCCGAATTCGATGCGATCGTCGACCTGCTGGTGTCGCCGCGCGCAACGATCAAGCTTCTGGGCGGACGCTACAGCCAGAATCTCGCGCAGCGCCTGGCGACGCAGCTCAGCCAGTTGCGGCCCGGTGTGCTGTTCACCCCGCTCGCCCTGGGCTTCACCTATGACACGCTGGTCGACGCCGGGCCGCAGGACGTCTTCGTGATCTTCGACTACCGGCGCTACCAGAACGAGCTCCTGACCTTCGCGCGCGGCGCGCGGCAAAGCGGCGCGCGCCTTTGCCTGTTCACCGACATCTGGCGTTCGCCGATCGCGGAATATGCGGATGCGGTGCTGACGTCGCCCGACGCCTCGCCCTCGCCCTTCGGCTCGCGCGTCGTCGCCACGGCGCAGATCGAGGCGATCGTCGCCGCCGTCAGTCAGCGCTGCCGCGACTGGAGCCGCGACCGGCTCGCCCGGATCGAGGAATTGCGGAGCCTAGGCGCTGCCGGCCCCCTTCCCGGGTCCCCCACCAAAACTCCTGGAAAATCCTTTTCCAAATCTTCTTCCGAGCCCCCCGGCAGGGCTTCTTCCGAGCCCCCCGGCAGGGCTTCTTCCGAGCCCCCCGGCAAGGCTTCTTCCGAGCCCCCCGGCAAGGCTTCTTCCAAGTCGTCCTCCACCTTCCCCGCCAAGGAAAGCTGACGTCCCATGCGCGCCAACCCGCCCATCGTGTTGAACGCGGGAGGCCGCTTGCCCGGGTTGATCGCGGTCGATCATGCCGGCCGGTCGATTCCGCCTGGACTCGGCGATCTCGGGCTCGCCCCCGCATGGCAGGACAGCCATTATTTCTGCGATCTGGGCGTGGCGGAACTGGCCCAGGAACTTGCGGGCCTGATCGACGTGCCGATCGTGCTCTGCGACGTCAGCCGCCTCGTCATCGATGTGAACCGCTGGGTCGATGATCCCCGCTCCATACCCGTGGCGCTCGAAAACACGCCGATCACCGCCAATGCCGCGCTGTCCTGCGCCGAGCGGGAAGCCAGGCAGGAGGCCGTCTTCTGGCCCTATCACCAGGTGCTGGGCACGATCTGGGAGCGCCAGATGGCTCGCCATGCGCGCCCCTTCTTTTTTGCGCTGCATAGCTGCACCCGCGTTTTCGAGGGCGTGCACCGCCCCTGGGACGGCGGCACGATCTGGCACGACGACGATACCCTGTCGCGCCATCTGCTCCACCATCTCGGGACGGAAGAGGGCCTCGTCCTGGGGGATAACCAGCCCTATTCCGGCAGGAACGGTGTCTACACCGTCGACTGGCACAGCTACGGCACGGGTCTTCCGGCCTGTGGCTTTGAGGTGACGAACGATCTTCTCGAGACCGGACCAGACCGCGCCCGCTGGGCCTGCCGCCTGGCCGGCGCGTTGACCGCGGCCATCGCGACTGGAGTTGCCGCGTGACCCTATTTTCCCCCGAACCTCCCTATGGACTGACCGCGGTCGCCGCACCGGCGACCGGGCGCCTCACCGACGCGCGCGAGGTCGATATCCTCCTCGTCGGCGCCGGCTATGGCGGCCTGCTGACCGCGATCGAACTGGCCGAGGCCGGCGCCCGAGTCGCCGTGATCGAGGCGCGGGACATCGGCGCGGGCGGATCCGGCCGCAATCACGGCCAATGCATTCCCGTTTTTCGTTATCTCGGGTCCGCCACCCTGCCCGAAAAAGGCACCGGCCTCCTTGCCGAGGCCGGGGCCATGGTCTTCGACCGGATCGCGCGCCACGGCCTGCGCTGCGAGGCCGTCCAGAAGGGCACCCTCAGCGCGGCCTTTAACGACCGGACCCTGGCGACGACGCGCGCGGCGCAGGCGAAATACGCGCGCTACGGCAAGAGCGACCGCTATCTCGACGCAGGGGAGATTGCTGAGCTGACCGGCACCCGTGCCTTCCTGGGCGGATGGGTCCACCGCGATGGGGGGCATGTCAATCCGCTCGGCTATGCGCGGGAACTCGCACGGCTCGCGCTGTCGCTCGGGATCGAGGTCTTCACCGACAGCCCGATGACCGCCTTCACGCGCCGCAACGGCCGCTGGTCGATCCGCACCCCCGAAGGCGAGATCCGCGCCAGGACGGTCGGCCTCACGACCGATGCCTATTCGACCGCGGCGATCCCCGGGGCGGTGACGCGGGGCTTCTTCCCGCTGACGAGCTATGCCGTCGCAAGCCGCCCGCTGACGACGGAAGAACGCGCGAATGTCATGCCCTCGGGCATGAATTTCGGCGATACCCACCACGATCCGATGTTCTTCCGCATCGACGCCGCGGGACGGATTATCACCGGCGGCCTGCAGGAACCCGGCCGCGGCCGCCGCTTCGACTATACGGCGGCCTTCATGACCCGCCGGCTGTCGCGGATCTGGCCGGTGCTCGCGGGGCTCAACTGGGAATTCATGTGGACCGGCACGGTCAGCATGGCCCTCGACCAGACGCCCTCGATCCAGCGGCTCGACGACGGGCTCTGGGCGCTGTCCGGCTGGTCCGGCCGGGGGGTGCCGACCTCGGCGGCCTTGTCCGTCGCCTTTGCCCGAACCCTCGAGGACCCCGCCGCAGGGCGCGACTGGTGGCCCCAGCGGCAACCGCCGCGGGTCATCGCCCGCGCGTTGCTGGGCCAGATGGTGCAGCTGTGCCGGGGACCGTTCAATCAGCTGCGGGATCGGATGGAGGGCTGAACGCCCCCTCCGCGGCGGCCCCGCTCAGCGCGCCCGGGCGCGCGGGTCCATCGCGTCGCGCAGGCCGTCGCCGATATAGTTGACCGACAGCACCGTCAGGGAGATCGCGATGCCGGGCAGGATCACCCGCATCGGATAGAGCTGGATCTGGTCGACCGCATCGTAGAGGAGCCGCCCCCAGGTCGGGAAATCCGGCGGGAAGCCAAGCCCGAGGAACGACAGGGAGCTTTCGGTGATGATCGCGCTGGCGATCCCGAGCGTCGCTGACACGAGGATCGGCGAGAGCACGTTGGGCAGGATATGGCGGAGGATCATCTTGCCGCGCCCCGTGCCGATCGACTGGGCGGCCAGGACGAATTCGCGTTCCTTCAGGGTCAGCACCTCGCCGCGCACGAGGCGCGCGGCATGCATCCAGCTCGTTCCCCCGATGGCCGTGACGATCAGCAGGAACACCCCGGTCTCGGCGCCGAGCCATTGCGCCAGCGGCTCGCGGAAGAGCATCGACATGACGAGGAGCAGCGGCAGCAGCGGGAGTGCCAGGAACAGGTCGGTCAGCCGCATCAGGATGCCGTCGAGGCCGCGCAGGAAGCCCGCGCAGACCCCCACCAGCGTCCCCAGCACAAGAGATAGTGCCATCGCCGTCAGGCCGACGGTCAGCGAAACCCGCCCGCCCGTAATGAGCCGCGCCAGCATGTCGCGCCCGAGCTGGTCGGTGCCGAGCGGATGCTCCAGCGACGGGCCCCGGTTGCGCATCCGCATGGCGACAGCGGTCGGGTCGAGATGCCACAGCCAGGGGCCGGCGATGACGACGACAAGAATAGCCCCCAGGATGACCGTCCCGATCATCGCGCCGCGATGGCTGCGGAACTGACGCCAGACATCGCGCGCCTGGCTCGAGCGCCGGCGGGGCGCGGCCGCGACAGCCTCAGTCATAGCGGATCCTCGGATCGAGAATGCCGTACAGGATGTCGGCGATCAGGTTGAACAGCACGATCAGCACCGCGAAGATGAAGGTCAGCGTCTGCACCATCGGCACGTCGTTGGCCTGGATCGACGAGATCAGCAATTCGCCGATCCCGTTCACCTTGAAGACCTGCTCGGTGATGATGGCACCGCCGAAGATCTGCGGCACGCCCATGGCGATGACGGTCACGACCGGGATCATCGAGTTGCGCAGCACATGGACCAGCACCACGACCCTTTCGGACAGGCCATTGGCGCGGGCGGTGCGAACGTAGTCCTGCCGGAGGTTGTCGAGCATCGAGGCGCGCATGAAGCGGCTGATCTGGCTGGCATTGTAGAGCGCGAGCACCGTCACCGGCAGAACCATCTGGCGCAGCTGCGCCACGAAGCTGTCCCAACCGGTCACCCTCAGCGTCGTGTCGTAGAGCGACGGGAACCAGCCGAGCTCGACCGAGAAGACCACGATCAGCACGACGCCGGTGAAGAAGGTCGGGACCGAGAAGCCGATCATCGCCACGAGGGTGCCGATCTGGTCGAACCAGCTGTGCTGCCGATAGGCCGACAGAATGCCGATCGGCAGCGCGATGGCGATCCCCACCAGATAGGCGAGGCCGACGACCCATAGCGTCTGCGGCAGGCGTTGCGCGATGATGTCGGCGACGGGCGCGCGCGACTGCCATGACACCACGCGCTGGCTCTCTCCAGCCAAATCCAGCCCGAACAAGGTGTCGAGGACATGCAGCGGCTCGACCAGGAAAAACTGCTTGAGCCACAGGAGGTAGCGCAGCATCAGGGGATCGCCGAGCCCGAGCGACTGGCGCATCTTCTCCTTCACCTCGGGCGGAATCGTCAGCGGCAGCTGCGCCATCGGATCGCCGGGCGCAAGGCCGAGCAGGAGGAAGATGATCAGGCTGATCGCCAGGAGCGTGGGGATCGCCATCAGCAGGCGGCGGAGCGTGTAATGAAGCATCTGACCCTAGCCGCCCGCGGCCCGATCCCGCGGGCCGCGGCCCCCGGCGGCGCAGCCTGTGACGTCCTGATCCATGCTGATGGCACCTGTTCCCCGATTGCCAGCTTATGTAAAATAGATTGCAAACATGCGGTCTCGCAGTCAATATGTAACAAATAATACTTTTCCGAGAGAGCCCCGCGCCGGGCGCTCGCGTCCGGCCGACGTGCCACGTTCAGGCCGAAGGCATGGCCCGGGCACCCGGCTTGGCGCTGCCCTGTTCCCGTCCTGCGTTGGTCCTGCCCTGGCCCTCTGCCTTGGGAGGTTTGATGGTCGATACGTCCTATGCCCCGCAAGCATCCGGCCTGAAGCCGCGTGACCCGCTCGTTGCAATCGCCGGGCTGCGCGTGGTGTTCGAGACCCATTCCGGTCCGATTGCAGGCGTGCGCGACGTCAGCTTCAACATCTCCCCTGGCGAATGCCTGTGCGTCGTCGGCGAATCCGGTTCGGGCAAGTCCGTCTCGGCATTGTCGCTGATGCGGCTCGTCGAATTCGGGGGTGGCCGGATCGCGGCAGGGGAGCTGCGCTTCCGGCAGGCGGACGGGCGCGTCATCGACCTCGCCCAGACCGATCAGGCGAGGATGCGGGCGATCCGCGGCGGCCAGATCGGCATGATCTTCCAGGAGCCGATGACGGCGCTGAACCCGGTCTTCACCATCGAGCGCCAACTCACCGAGGTGATCCTGACCCATCGGCGCATCCCGACGGCGGCAGCGCGTGCCCGCGCCCTCGCGTTGCTGACCGAGATGCAGATCAGCGAACCCGAGCGCCGCCTCAAGCAATATCCGCACGAGCTGTCAGGCGGCATGCGCCAGCGCGTCGTGATCGCCATGGCCATGGCTTGCGAGCCACGCCTCCTGATCTGCGACGAGCCAACAACCGCGCTCGATGTGACGGTCCAGGCCGAGATCCTCGCCCTGATCGACCGGTTGAAGCGCGCGACGGGAACGGCCGTGCTGTTCATCACCCACGACATGGCGGTGGTCGCGCAGATGGCCGACCGGGTCGTGGTGATGTATCGCGGCGAAAAGGTCGAGGAAGGCCCGGTGGAGGCGATCTTCTCCGACCCGCAACAGGCCTATACGCGGGCCTTGCTGGCCGCCGTCCCCCGCCTCGGCGAAATGCGCGGCACAACCCTCCCCGCGCCGATGCGCGGCCTCGCGACCGGCGACCAATCCAGCGCGGCGACGCCGAGACCGGTCGCAACGCCGGCCGCGGCGGCGGACGCGCCGCTTCTCGACGTGCGCCACCTCTGCACCCGGTTCCCCGTCCGGAAGGGGCTGCTGCGCCGCACGATCGCCAATGTCCACGCCGTCGAGGATGTCAGCTTCACGATCAACCCGGGCCAGACGCTCAGCCTCGTCGGCGAGTCCGGTTGCGGCAAGTCGACCTGCGGCCGCTCGATCCTGCGGCTCATCCAGCCATTGTCGGGCGAGGTGATGCTGGAGACACAGAACGTCCTGGCTCAGTCGAGCCAGGGGATGCACGCGCTGCGCCGCAAGATGCAGATGATCTTCCAGGATCCCTATGCGAGCCTCAACCCGCGGATGCGCCTCTTCGACCAGGTGGCGGAGCCCCTCGTCAACTACACCCGGATGTCGGGGCAGGCCCTGCACCGGCGCGTGGCGGAGCTGTTCGACCGCGTGCGCCTGCCCGCCGCCTTCATCGACCTTTATCCCCACGAGCTTTCGGGCGGCCAGCGTCAGCGCGTCGCCATCGCCCGCGCGCTTGCGCTCGAGCCGAAGCTGATCATCGCCGACGAGGCCGTGTCCGCGCTCGACGTCTCGGTGCAGGCGCAGGTCCTGAACCTGCTGATGGAGCTGCAGGCGGACCTCGGCATCGCGTGTCTGTTCATCAGCCACGACATGTCGGTCGTCGAGCGGATCAGCCATCGGGTTGCGGTGATGTATCTCGGGCGGATCGTCGAGATCGGCCCGCGCGCGGCGATCTTCGAGACCCCGCAGCATCCCTATACCCGGGCGCTTCTGGCCGCCGTTCCGATCGCCGATCCGTCTCGCCGGAAAGCCCATAGCCTGACGGGTCACCCGGTGCTGCGCTCGCCCATCCATCCGGCCGATTACGTTCCCCCGCCCTCACTCTATACCGAAGTCGCGCCCGGTCATCTCGTGCTTCAGATGCCCGCCGATGCCCCACTTGCCCCCTGACCAGCCCGGCGGCAGGCGTTCAAGTAGCGGGGGACGCGCCGAGAGCAAATCCGACTTAGATGGAATCGCCTGATACCATCTAAGTCGGTGAATTTGCTCGTTAATTTTGAGCCGAGCAAGTCCGCAAAAGACGGACTTGCTCGAGACGCGCGGCCCAGACGGAAACCGCCTCGGCCATGGCCTTGAGATGATCGGCGGCTGAAAAGCCGGAAATCCGCTTGCGGGGTTTCAGATCGTGATCGCCATCCTCCAGCCAAAGGATCTCGATGCGCGGCGAGAGCTCATAGGTCGAGACATCCTCCGGAGTGCCGAACTCATCGCGCGTTCCCTGAACGATCAGAGCCGGGGTCGCCAGATCGGCGAGGTGCGCGGTTCGGAGCTTGTCCGGCTTGCCGGGCGGATGGAAGGGATAGCCGAGACAGAGAAGGCCGCGGATCCGGCCGCTCTCGAACAGCGCATCCGCCACCATGCTCGCGACGCGGCCCCCCATGGACTTGCCGCCGATGATGAGGGCTCCAACATCGCCAAGCGCGTCGACGGCAGCCAGATAGTGCGGATTCAGCGCCTCAGCCCGCGGGGGTGGGGTGCGGCCTGCACCCGTGCGTCGGGCAGCCATATAGTCGAACTCGAAGCGCGCCACGCGAAAGCCCACGCCGGCCAGCGCCTCTGCGGCCGCCGTCATTGACGGCGAGTCCATCGGTGCTCCGGCCCCGTGCGCCAGGAGGATCGTCACATCGGCGTTGTCGGGGCCGTCGAAAAGAAACATCGGCTTATGAAAACTCGCCTCTTCAGGGATAGAGGCTAGCAAGATCCGCGTCGCTTGCAACGTGAATCCGGCAGGAACATCATCGGCTTGTCCGATTGCCGTCTTTGGCGAACATCGCGTGAATTTGCGCCACCACCGCGGCGCCCTCGCCGACGGCGGCGGCAACGCGCTTCGTGGAGCCCGCGCGGACGTCGCCGATCGCGAAGACGCCGGGCACGCTCGTTCCGAGCGGCCAGGGTCCGGCGCCGGTGATCACAAAGCCGTTCGCGTCGACCTCCACGCAGTCCTGGGCCCATTCGGCATTGGGATCAGCGCCGATGAAGAGGAACACGTGGCACACCTCCCGGCGGTGAAGCGCGCCCGTGTTGATGTCACGGAATGTCGCCGCAGCAAGCCCGGTCCCCAGCCCGCCGTCCTGTCCCCGCCTGCTCTCCAGGCCGACGATCTCGCTGCCCACGTGCAGTTCGACATTGGGAAGCGCGGCGATGCGATCGATGAGATAGCGCGACATGGTCTGCGCCAGATCACGCCGGACCACCAGATGGAGCTTCTTGACCTGCGGAGCCAGGAACACGACCGCCTGCCCGGCCGAATTGCCGCCGCCGACCAGGACGACCTCTTCGCCGGCGCACAGGCGCGCCTCGATTGCCGAGACCCAATAGGACACGCCGGCGCCTTCGAACTCCGCCAGATTGGCAATGGCCGGCCGGCGATAATGCGCGCCCGATGCGATGACGACCGCGCGTGACCGCACATGGCGATCGCCGGCGCACAGCAGGGTCAGTTCGGACTGCTCGCATTGCAGCTTCTCAACCGCAACGGGAACGGCCATCTCGGCGCCGAACTTCAGCGCCTGGTTGAACGCCCGTGCAGCAAGGGCGAGCCCCGATATGCCGGTGGGAAAGCCCAGATAGTTCTCGATCCGCGCGGATGCGCCGGCCTGCCCGCCCATGGCGCGCGAATCGAGGACGATCACGGACAGCCCCTCGGATGCCGCGTAGACCGCCGTTGCAAGCCCGGCGGGGCCGGCACCGACGACCGCCACGTCATACAGCTGTTCGGGATCGATCTCAGGCACGACGCCCAGACAGGCTGCCAGCTCCTCATTGCTCGGACGCTTGAGCACCGGCCCGGTGGGGCAGACCACGAGCGGCAGATCTTCAGGCAACACGCCGGTACGCTCGATCAGCGCCCGGCCCTCCTCGTCGGAGCGGACGTCGAGCAGCAGGTTGGGCAGGCCGCTGCGGCCCAGGAAATCCTGCAAGCGCAGGATATCGGCGCTGCCGGGGACGCCGACCAGGATCGTGCCGGCACTCCCATGCTCGATCAGGCTCACCCGCCGCAGGATCAGCGCGCGCATGACGATTTCGCCGACATCGGCCGACCCGACCATCAGCGCGCGCAGATGCGCGGGGTCGAAGGGGAGTGCGGTGCAGCCGTCAGGCCCGGCCCGCCCCGCCGCAATCGAGGGACGGCCCGCGAGTTGATTGACCTCGCCGGAGAACTGGCCGGCGCCATGGGTGGTCACCACGGCTTCGCGGCTCAGCCCATCGCGGCGGAAGACCTCGATCGATCCGTCAAGGACAAGCCAGGCCGGAGCGCCGTGATCGCCGATGTCATACAGCGTCTGCCCCGGCGCGAAGCGGGTTTCCGGGCCACTGGCGAAGCGGCGTGACGTCGCGATCTGACGCGGGCTGAGGACGGGAAACATCTGGTGCTCGCGCATGTCGACCGTGCTCATGTCAAACTCCGTGCTGTGCTGCGGCATCGCATGTGCGCGGCGACGTCGCGAGACCGACCCTGTCCCCATGTCATCGCCGACCGCGCCGGCCCGCGCCATCCATACATAGGTTTAGGGGCTTCGGCAGAGCGGTCTGCCGATGCGGGCGACACAACGGACTGCCTCGCTCCAAGGTTCTATCTGACGGTCATTCCGCGATCGTCGGGTAATCGATGTATCCCGCGTTCCCCTGCGAATACCAGGTTTCGATGACATCAGGATTCAGGGCGGCGTTTCTGAGAAGCCGCTCGGGAAGATCGGGATTGGCGAGAAAGGCTCTTCCGAACGTGATTGCATCGGCCTGTCCCGACGACACGGCAGCGATTGCCCGGTCTCGACCGAAATCGGAATTGAGGACCAGTACGCCTTGGAAGGCCGCCCTGATCGCCGGTGCGATGGGCGGGTGATCGGGTCTGCCCCGCGTGCCATCCGGAGGCGGCTCTCGCACTTCGAGAAACGCAATCGCCAGCGCCGACAGGGCCTCGGCGGCCGCGACGAACAACGGTTCCGGCTCGGGATCGTTGACGCCCTGGGACTCGCCGTTTGGCGACAACCGCACCGCCAGACGATCCGGACCGACGATGTCGGCTACGGCCACGCAGACCTCCCGCAGCAATCGGATACGGTTCGGGATCGAGCCACCGTAAGCGTCCGTCCGCAGATTGGCGCTGGCCCGCAGAAACTGGTCGATCAGATAGCCGTTAGCCGCATGGATCTGGACGCCATCGAAGCCCGCGCGCAGGGCGTTGCGTGCGGCCCGGCGATAATCGTCGATCACGCGACCTATCTCGTCCAGCGTCAGGGCCCGCGCTTGCACATGAGGCTGCTTGCCATCGTAGGTATGTGCGAGGCCAGGCGCCGTGGTGGGCGAGGATGACACCGGGAGCGCACCGCCACGCAAGCTCGGATGGACGACGCGTCCCATATGCCAGAGCTGGCAGAAGATGCGGCCTCCGGCGGCGTGTACGGCATCCGTCACAACCGACCAGCCCGCCACCTGGGCATCCGACCAGATGCCGGTCGCAAACGGCCAGCCGAGCCCCTCGGAACTGATGCCGGTCGCCTCGCTGATGATCAGGCCGGCGCTTGCACGCTGCGCATAATACTCAGCCATGATCGGTGTCGGCAGATGGTCACGCGTTCCCCGTGCGCGCGTGAGGGGCGCCATGAAGATCCTGTTTGGCGCCTTCAGCGCGCCGATGCGGATGGGGTCGAACAATGATGGCATGCAGCCCTCCAGGACCTGACTATGTCGACTGCGTCAACGAACATCCAAAGGAGCATTGGCGCTCTGGACGAATTCGACAGTGGTGAAGACGAGTTCGGTGTCGCCGATATTGTGGAGGTCATGGATCATGAACTCACCGGCGCCGTAGGTGTGATGCTGGGTGTCACCCGGCTCGTAGCACATTTCGGCGACGCGGCCATCGGCGTATTGCGAGCGGGCCCGGCCTCCCGTGACTGCCGTCCAGAAATAGTCGAGCACATGTGTATGGAAGCCGATGCGCTCGCCCGGCTCGAGTTTCAGCGTCCAGACCCGGACACGCTCGGTCTCGGAGACAAGCCTGCTGCCGACACGACCATTCCCCCGATTGGCGATGAACTCGGTCCGGTGATCGGGGGAGAGGGAGGCCGGTGGAGACGGCCAATCAAAGGCGACGGCTTTCTGGCTCATGATAGGGTCCTTGTGTCGGTGGCAGGACTGTCGGCGCGGTCAGGCGGCGATGCCGGTGGCGACCGCGGTTTCGCACATGACCGCTTCGGGTCGGCGATGGCGTTCGGCGAGCCTCCGCTCCTCTTCGGTCAGCAGCTGCGCCTGCATATAGGCGCCGAGATGGCGCGCGCGCCGGATCACCGCGCGACCGTATGGCAGGCGCTCGGCCTCGAACGCGGCAAGGCCAGCCGCAATGTCTCCATCACTCCGGGCGAGCGCCTGCACGAGGGCGAGCGCATCGCTGGCCGCCTTGGTGACGCCCATGCCGACATGCGGCCGCGCGACGAAGGCGGCGTCGCCGATCAAAGCGACGCGCCCCCCGATCGCCATATGGGGCGTCTCGAGATCCTGTATCGCCTGGATGAACGGGTGCGGCGTCCTCTCGACGACTTCGGCGAACTGAGGCGATAGCAGCTGCCGCGCCGCGCGCCGCATCTCCTGCTGGACACGCGGCCGGATCTTGTTGGGCGGAATCGAGAGCTCGTGCTGCATGCCATCGACATCGGTCAGGAGATCGCGCAGCACGGCGTCCGGAGCGGGCCGGTACCAGACGAAATTGAAGCGCCGCCGACCCGGTTCCATCGACTCGTCGGCACCGGCGACGGGGTAGCCGAGCATTTGCTCGCCCGGCGGTAGCGAAAATGCGAAGCTGTCGAACAGCGCCGCGCGCGTCTCCCTGGACAGATCCACCTCGTCCACCAGCCCGCGCCAGGCGATGTAGCCGACATAGGAGGGCATGACCTCGGGCAACACCTGCTTGCGGACGGTGGAAAAAATGCCATCCGCGCCGACGAGCAGCTCCGCCCGCAAGGGCTCGCCGGCCGAGAAGTGGACGGTCACTCCCTCCCCGTCGAGAACGAGCCGCTCAAGGTTCCGGCCGTAGTGATACCGGCCTTCGGGCAACGCCTCGCGGAGAAGGCTGTAAAGTCGCCCCCAGGACGTCAGGACCTGAGGCAGAGGATGCTCGCCCGCCAGCGTTCCGTCCGCAGCGAAGACGCGCCGGCCTTTCACCGCGACGCCGATACGCGCCGTCTCGCTGTCGATCCCGCAGAGACGGAGCACCTCGAAGAGTTCGTCATGCGTCACGATGCCGGCGCCGCGGCCGGCCAGTTCCGCCGAGATTCGTTCGTAAATCGCGACGTCCCAGCCTTGGGCAAGGAGGAGATGGGCAGCAAACAGCCCCGCCATCGAGCCTCCGATCACGATGGCCCGGCGGCCCGGATTGCTCTTTCCATCGTCGGACATGTCTTGGTTCCCTCATCTGAGTGATCGATCGATCAATTAAAACGCACAGGGCACCCTTGCCGCCCCGTCCGCGTCAGTGGATGCCAAGCTGCTCCTCGAGCCGGCTCATATCCGCGCGCAACGCCGATGCGGCCCCACGCTCCACGACCCTGCCGGTATTGATGACGACGACCTGATCGGCCAATCCCAGCGCGAAGGCCATGTGTTGCTCCACCAGAATGACCGAGAGGCCCGCCGCGCGGAGATTTCGAACGATCGCCCCCACCTCGGCGACGATCTGCGGCGCGAGCCCTTCCGTTGGTTCGTCCATCAGCAGCACGCGCGGCGCCGTCATCAGCGCCCGCCCGATCGCCAGCATCTGCTGCTCGCCACCGGATAGCTGCCCGGCAAGGTTCGCGCGTCGTTCCTGCAGGCGCGGGAACAGGTCGTAGATCTGCGCGATGGTCCAGGGACGCTGGCCGGCGGGCGGCGCGGCCCGGCGTGCGACGGTGAGGTTTTCCTCGACCGATAGGCTCCTGAACATGCGCCGCCCCTGCGGCACGAGTGCCACGCCCGCGCGGCAGATCGCCTCCGGTGAGAGCGCGGAAATGTCCTGCCGCCCCACCGCGATACGTCCACTCCGGCGCGGCAGCAGCCCCGCGATCGCATTCATGCAGGTCGTCTTGCCGGCCCCGTTGCGGCCGAGCAAGGCCAGGATTTCGCCCTGCGGCAGCTCGAGGCAGATGTCATGCAGGATATGACTATCGCCGTAGAAGGCGTTCACGCCAGACAGCGACAGGGCGGGCTCACTGGGCAAGATAGGCCTCCCGGGTACGCGGGTCGGCGATCACCTCGTCACGCGTTCCGTCGACAAGCAGCCGGCCGTGATTGAGCAGCGCGATCCGCTCGGCGAAGGCGAGCGCCACGTCCATGTCGTGCTCGATCATGACGATGGTCAGAGACCGCGGGAGATCCTCGAGCAGCGCGCTGACCGTTCCGCGCTCTTCCTTCGAAAGCCCCGCCAAAGGCTCGTCGAGCAGAAGGACTTGCGGGTCCTGCGCGAGCGCCATCGCGATTTCGAGGCGCCGCTTCTCGCCGTATGAGGTTTCCTGGATCGGCCTGTCGGCAAGCCCTTCAAGCTTGACCCGGGCGAGGACGGACAGCGCACGCCTCCGAAGCGCCGTATCGTGGACGACTGCCCCGAACGGCTTCCAACGCTTGGGACTGCTACCCAGCAGGGCCATGACGACGTTGCCGAGCACGGTCTCGCGGCCGAACAGCGTCAGGATCTGGAAGGTGCGCCCCAGTCCGCAGGCCGCGCGCTGGCTGGTCGACAGGGCCGAGACATCGCGGCCTTGCAGCAGGATCCGGCCACCGCTGGCGCGAAGATCGCCGGCGATCAGATTGAACAGCGTGGTCTTGCCGGCCCCGTTGGGCCCAAGCAGGAGGCGGCGTTCGCCGGGCTCCACGGTGAACGAGACGTCCTGAATGACATCGAGGCCACCGAAGCTCTTGCGGAGATTGTTCACCTGAAGAGCAGTCATTGACGGGCTCCTTCGATGCGCGACGCCCGGGTCAGGTTTGCGCCGATATTATCCGGGGCCACGACGCGGGCTTTCAGCGCGCCCAATAGCCGGCGGGCTCCAGGCAGCAGCCCCTCGGGCACGACGACGATGATGAAAAGGAAGATCAATCCGAGCAGGGTCGGCCAGCGGTCGGTATAGGCACTGGCGACGTTCTTCAGCAGGACGACGAGCGCGGCGCCCAGCAGAGGCCCGAACGTGGTCCCGAGCCCCCCGGCAATCACCATGAGCACCGCCTCGGACGACACGGTCAGCGACAGTGCATGCGGGCTGATGAAGCGGAAGGTCAGCATATACAGAATGCCGGACGCCGCCGCCAGGAGAGCCGACAGAACATAGGACACGTAGCGGATCGCCCAGACATCGTAGCCGAGCGTGCTCATCCGGCGGGGCTGGTCGCGCACGCCCTGCATCGCAGCACCGAGCGGCGAGCGTGTCAGAACGGTCACGAACAGCATGCAGCCGGCCGTGACGGCGAGACAGAGGTAATAGAGGCCCGTTCCGTGGAGCAGGACACCGTCCGGACGCGGCAGCGAGATGCCGTTCTCGCCATTCGTCAGGTCGACATAGCGAAATGCGATACCCCAGACGATCTGCCCGAGCGCGAGCGTGATCATGAGAAAGCTCAGTCCCGAGGTGCGCAGCGCCACAAGGCCGAACATGGCTCCCGTCAGGCTGGTGAGCCCGAGCGCAGCGGTCGTCGCGGCCCAGATCGGCCAGCCCGCCCCGACGCTGAGGAGGGCGAACGCATAGCCCGATATACCGAGGAAGGCGGCATGCCCGAGCGAGACCATGCCACAATAGCCCGCGATCAGGTTCACGCTGACGGCAAAGAGGCCATAGACCAGAACCTGGGTCGCGATAGCGAGGTAGAATTCCCCGGGCAGCAGAAGCGGCATCGCCGCAGCGGCGACAACGAGAACCAGAAGGGGCTTCATGCCATATGCCTCCCGAAGAGGCCCTGCGGCCGCGCTGCAAGCACGACGACCATGGGCAGAAAGAGGATGACGTAGGCCAGGTCCGGCAGGAGCATCTGGCCGAAGGTGTAGATCAGACCGATCAGTAGGCTGCCGACGAAGGCGCCGGACAATGAGCCGATGCCGCCCAGAATGACGACCAGCAGCGCCAGCGGCAGCATCTCCGCATCGAGGCCGGGGTAGACGGACATGACCGGCGCGGCGAGCGCTCCGCCCATGCCGGCCAGGCCGGCGCCGAGACAGAACACCGTGGTGAACAGCCGCGACACGGGGATGCCCATGGCACGCGCCATCTCCCGATCATCGACCGCAGCCCTGATCCGGGCGCCGAGGGTCGTGCGTTCGACGAGCAGCCAGATGGCCGCGAGCGCGATGGCGGCGATGGCGATCAATGCCAGGCGATAGGCCGGAAAGACGACCCCCGCGACTTCAACCGTGCCGCGCAGCAACGCAGGCGCCGGCTGCGCGATCGGGTCGCCCGACCAGACCAGCAGGCACTGGTCCGCTATGATGAAGGCGAGCCCCAGTGTCCCGAGCACCTGCGCCAGTTCGCGGCCGGCGAGCCGGCGGATCAAGCTGCGCTCGACCAGTCCGCCGAAGGCGGCGCAAGCCAGTGCCGCGGCGAGCACGGCGGCTAGGAAGCCGAAGCCGATCATCGAGGTCGCGATATATCCGCCGAGCATGAAAATGGCGCCATGGGCGAGGTTTGCGACGCGCATCAGACCGAAGATGAGGGAGAAGCCGACGGCGAGGAGAAACAGGATCGCGCCGAAGGCCAGGCTGTTCAGCAACCCATTTATCCAGAACATGGCGTCAGTCTCCGGGGGTGGGGCAACGTCCGTTCAGTTCAGCCGCGGCTGCGCAGCAGCCATGTCGAACCAGTCGAAAGGCTGGTCGCCGACGTTCACCATCACCGCCTTGACGTCGAAATAGGCGTCGAAGGCCTCCTTGCCGAACTCGCGCCCGATCCCGGATTGCTTGAAGCCGCCCCAGGGCGACGCCGCATCGACGCGATGATGATCGTTGGTCCAGACGATCCCCGCGTCGATGCGATCCGCGACGCGGTGCGCGCGGGCGACATCGCGGGTACGGATCGCGGCGGCCAGCCCATAGGGGCTGTCATTGGCGATGCGCACCGCGTCGTCCTCCGTGTCGAAGGGCGTGACGACGGTGAAGGGGCCGAAGACCTCCTCCTGGAAGATGCGCATGTGCGGCGCGACATCGGCGAAGACCGTGGGCTCGATGAAGAAGCCGCCATTTGCCGCGAGGGCGGGCGGGACCCGTCCGCCCGCGACGAGCCGTGCACCTTCCTCGCGACCGATCCGGACGAAGTCGAGCACACGCTGGCGCTGGCGCTCGGAGATCACGGGGCCCATCTGGGTATCGGGGGCGAAGGGGTCGCCGATCGCGATGGCCCGGGCTTTTGCCGCGAGCTTCTCGACAAAGGCATCGTAGAGGCGGCGCTGGACGATGTGGCGCGCCGCGCAGACGCAGGTCTGCCCGGCACCGACGAAGGCGCCGAAGGCCGCGTAATTGACCGCCTGGTCGAGGTCATAGTCGTCGAAGACCACGACCGGCGTCTTGCCCCCCAGTTCAAGCGTTTGACGGGCGAAATTGCTCGCGGCTGCTGCGCCCGCACGGCGCCCCGCCTCCGTCCCGCCGGTCAGCACGAGCTTGCGGATGCCGGGATGCTCGGAGAGAGCACGGCCGGTCACCGCGCCGCCGCCGGTCACGACATTGAAAACGCCCGGCGGAAGACCGGCCGCGGCGAAGATCTCGGCCAGCCGCAAGGTGGTCAGAGGCGTATATTCGGAAGGCTTCACAACCGTCGTGCAGCCCGAGGCGAAGGTCGGCGCGAGATTGCGGCAGGCGATCAGCAGCGGGTGATTGAAGGGCGTCACATTCGCCACCACCCCGACCGGCAGCCGCCGCGTATAGGTGAGATATTCACCTTCGACGGGGATGACGTCGTCGCGCCGCGCCATGGCGAGCGCGGCATTGTAGCGAAAGAGATCGGGCACCCGGGCGAGCTGGGCCCGGGTTTCGCGGATGGGGCGACCATTGTTCAGCGTCTCGAGCTCGAAGAGTTCGTCGAGATGCGCGTCCATGACATCGGCGAGCTTGTTGACGAGCCGCGCCCGGGTGCGCGCCGAGAGGCCGCGCCAGTCCCGCGAACGGAAGGCGTCGCTCGCGCTCGCCACGGCCCGATCGACGTCCCCGGCCGTCGCTTCGAGGACCTCGGCGATCGTCGCACCGGTGCCGGGGGAGATGATGGTCATCAGCGCGCGCGGACCGGGGTCGACCATCTGCCCGTCGATGAAGAGACCGCGCCGCGGCTCATGGCGTTGCGTTGCGGCCGGGGCCGGCTGGCTGTGGGTGACCATATCTGCCTCCGTTGTGGGTGTTCAGGCGCCGGTCAGGCGCCAAGCGTTCCGGCCGGCGATGAGGGCGCGTGCGTCGGCCGAGAGTCCGGGAACGGCTTCCAGCGTCCGCATCGGCGTCTCGTCGGCCATGTCGAAGGGAATGTCGGTTCCCAGCAGCACCTGCCGGGCGCCGACGAGATCGATGAGATAGCCAAGCGCAGCCGCATCATGGGTGATCGTGTCGAAGTAGAAGCGCTTGAGCAGATCCTTCGGCGAGCTCGGAATGGTCTGCGCTTCGCGCCTCACCGTCCGGCCATGCACGAGCCGGCCAATCTGGTAGGGCAGGAAACCGCCGCCATGGGACAGGCAGATCCGCAGATCCGGCACCTCGTCCATAACACCGCCGAAGATCAGGTCCGCCGCCATCACGGCCGTGTCGAGCGGATTGCCGATCAGGTTCGTGAGGTAGTATTTCTCCAGCCCCGGCTTCGCACCGAAATAATACGGGTGTGTCAGGATCAGGACGCCGAGCGCGGCGGCGCGGCGCAGGACCGGGCGGAATTTCGGTTCCGAAAGCGCCTGCCCGTCGATATGACAGCCGATTGTCACCGCGCGCATGCCGAGATCGGTCGTGATCCTGTCGAGTTCGGCGAGTGCGTCCTCCGGCGACTGCATCGGCAGCGTCCCCATGGGGCGCAGACGCTCCGGCGCGGCCGCGGCGAAGGCCGCCACCGCGTCGTTGACGCGCCGTGCGAAGGCCGCCTCGGCCTCCGGCGCGATCCGGTAGAAGAAGAGCGTCGGCGACGGCGAGATGATCGCCGCGTCAATGCCGCGCCGATCGAGTTGGCGCAGCTTTTCCTCCGGCGCGACGAACTCGTCGAAGAGCGGATAGGCAAAGCCCTCGCGGTGCGCGAGCCGCGTCCCGGCGCCCGAGCGATCGACCCTGACGCCGAAGGGCTCGGGGTTGTCCTCGAGGTGCCGCAGGATGGATGCCGGGATGACGTGGTTATGGGCGTCGACGATCATGACTGCCTGGCCGGTTGAATTGAGAACAGGGTACGCTCAGAGCTTCGTCGGGTCGTTGCGCGAGTAGACCGGCGCGGAGAGGAAGGCCTCGGCGTTATAGGTCCAGAACTGCGATACGTTTTCATAAGTCTTGACGACCGTATTGACGAGCCGGCCGCCTTTCCGTTCGGTCTTGCGGATGTAGATGTTCTGGATCGGGTTGCCGTAGCTGTCGAGCCGCCAGGGGCCGCGCGGGTCATCGGCGATCTCGACCTTGCGCAGCGCCGCCATGAACGCCTGCTTGTCCTCGACCTTGCCGTCGATGTTCTGCAGAGCGTTCTCCAGCGCGAGGCCGGCCGAGTAGGCGCCCGCCGAGTAGAAGCCGGGATCCACACCCGTCTCTTTGCGCAATTCCGTAACGAAGCGCCGATTGGCATCGCCCGGCAAGGCCGCCGAATACCATCCGGCCGAGACGATTCCGAGCGCCTCGTCGCCCATGCTGTGCAGCACACCTTCGTCGACCGTCGTCATGGCCCCGATGATCGGAATCTTCTGCTTCAGGCCGTATTCGGCGTATTGGCGCAGGAAGCGCAGGCCGTTCGCGCCGGCGAAGGCCGCAAAGACGGCATCGGGCTCGCCGATCTGGGCAATATAGGACCCGTAGTCGGCCACGTTGAGCGGCGACCAGAGCTTTCTGACGACGGTCCCACCCGATGCCACAAAGGCGCGCTGGAAACCGGCCGTCTGCTCCTGCCCGAACGCGAAGTCATCGGCGATTGTCACGACGCGCTTGTAGCCGAGATCGCGCGCGACATATTCACCGAGCGGATGGCAGGGCTGGGCCGAGGTCGACGAGGTTCGCACAAACCAGGGATTGATCCGCCGCTGCGTCAGGTCCTCGGCCGCGGCGGACGCGCACAGGAACGGCACGCCGGCCTCCTGGAGATAGTCGTTGATCGCAAGCGCCTCGAAGGCAGCGACGGGGCCGACGACGACATGAACGCCCGCGCGCTGGACGAGCTCCTGGGCGCGCGTCTTTGCCAGGGCGGGCTGACCGCCGGTGTCGGCGACCATGAACGCGACTTCGCGACCGGCGATCCGGTTGGCGCGTTCGCTGAGAAAGAGGCGGAAGCCATCCTCCATCTGCCGGCCGCCCGCCGCGAGTGCACCGGATTTCACCGTGAGCATGCCGATGCGGATCGGGCCCGCCTGGGCGATCGCCCGGGCCGACGGCAACGCGAGAACCGCTCCGGCACCGGCGACCAACTGCCTTCTGGAAATCATCACACGCCTCCCTATCGGCTCTTTATTTATCGTATGATCATTATTTGCACGCGCCGATTTTGCCGTCAAGACCCCTTTAAAGCATGACGATCAAGGATTCGGCGCTGCTCAATCGGTTAATTGCCCATTCATCGCCGTCCCGGCTTCTCACCGAACCTTTCAAGTGATAAACGACTGGCATGACGAATGAAGACGCACCGATCACTGTCCGCGGCGAAATCGCCGCCAAGAATCGTCGGCCGGCCCGCCGGCGCCAGGCCGCCGGGAGCGGGCGACGTATGAGCCCGTCGGAGCGCGAGGACGTCATTGTCAAGGAGGCGGTCAGATTCTTCGCCGAATTCGGCTTCGAGGGTCACACGCGCGAACTCGCGCGGCGGCTCGATATCACGCAGCCGCTGCTCTACCGCTATTTCGCGACCAAGGATGCGCTGGTCGAACGCGTCTATCAGGAGGTGTTCCTGCGGCGCTGGAACCCCTTCTGGGACGAGGTGATCGGCGATCGCAGCAAGCCGCTGCGGGAGCGCATGGTGGCCTTCTACCAGGACTATGCGAAGGCGATCCTCACCTATGAGTGGATCCGGCTGTTCATGTTCTCCGGGCTGAAGGGGCTGGATTTCAATACGCGCTATCTCGAGCTTTTGCGCCGGCGTGTCTTCAACACGCTCGTCGATGAATTGCGGCTCGAGTTCGGCGCGCCCGGCACCGCCGAAAAGCCCCCGACGGACATTGAGGTCGAAGCCGTCTGGAGCCTTCACGCGGCCATCTTTTACCTCGGCGTCCGCAAATTCATCTACAATATGCCGGTCGGCCCGCTCGAACCGATCATCGAGATGAAGGTTCTATCCTTCGTCGATGGCGTCGGGGTTGTTGTGCGCGACGCCACGACCACCGCCGGCTGAAGGCGACGGTTCCGGTCGCGAGGCCGGCTTTCAGTCGCATCGCAGTGATTCCTGGCCTCTGGGGGCCGTGAGGGGCGCCGTCAGATCGTGCGCGGGTCGCGTGCACCGCGAATGAGGCGCGCGCTCTGGATCACGCTGGCCGCAAGCCCAAGCGCGATGCCGACCACCAGACCTGTCATCGACGGCCAGGCGCCGAGCACCAAAGCGGGGTCCTCACTTGGAGGCGCTCGATTTTTGGGCTCGATTTTTAGGGTGGAATGCGGGTGCGGGCCTGCAAGCGCCGATCCCCTCGGGTGATCGCGCCCGGCGAATATCCCGCAGCCCGTCGCCTGCGACGCTGGCCCCCGAGGCTCCTCGCGGCCAGCGAATATGTCCAACACCGAGTGATGCGAGGCACCATGTCGGCGACAAAATCTTCTGCCACGCTGACCCGCCGGCTGTCAGGGCGGGCGATCCAGGCCGGGCTCCCCCATCCTTCGCGCGCGAAACCTCTGGCGCGCGAAGGAAACTCACCAGCGCCAATCCGGCTTGGATGGAATCGTCCGATACCATCAAGCCGTTGGATTTTTTTGCCTATTCCTATGCGGAGCCAATCCGCACCAGACGGACGTGCTCCAGGAACCTGGCGCCCCTGCTCGTCCTGTCATGATAAAGGGAGGGCGGAGATGATCCGCCCTCCCCTCGCCTGTTGCGCAAGAACGCGTTCGCTTCAGCCCTTCACGAAGGCCAGAAGATCCGGGTTGATGACCTCGGCGTGCGTGGTCAGCATGCCGTGCGGGAACCCCTTGTAGATCTTGATCGTGCCATGCTTGAGCAACTTGATCTGAAGCATCGCGGCGTCGGTGTAGGGCACGATCTGGTCGTCGTCGCCCTGCGTCACGAGCGTCGGCACCGTGATCGCCTTGAGGTCTTCGGTCTGGTCGGTTTCCGAAAAAGCCTTGATGCCTTGGTATTGGGCCAGCGCGCCCCCGATCATGCCCTGGCGCCACCAATTGTTGATGATGCCCTGGGAGATCTTCGCACCCTCGCGGTTGAACCCATAAAAGGGGCCCGAGGCGACATCGAGATAGAACTGCGCCCGGTTGTCGGCCAGCGCCTTGCGGAAGCCGTCGAAGACCTCGATCGGCGTGCCGCCCGGGTTCGTCTCGGTCTTGAGCATCAGCGGCGGAACCGAACTGACGAGGACCGCCTTGGCGACCCGGCCATGCGGCTGGCCGAATTTCGCGACATAGCGGGCGACCTCGCCGCCACCGGTCGAGTGGCCGATGTGGACGGCGTTCCGGAGGTCGAGATGCTCGACCACGGCAAAGGCATCGGCGGCGTAATGGTCCATGTCGTTGCCGGTATCGACCTGCGAGGAGCGTCCATGGCCGCGACGGTCATGGGCGACGACGCGGTAGCCATTCGCGAGGAAGAAGAGCATCTGGGCGTCCCAGTCGTCCGCGGAGAGCGGCCAGCCGTGGTGGAACACGATCGGCTGGGCGCTCTTGGGACCCCAGTCCTTGTAGAAGATATCAACGCCGTCCTTGGTCTTGACGAAGCCGCTGCTCATTGTCGTGTTTCCTTTTGGGGTCTGGATGGGTCGGGAGGGCTGGGCGAATGCCGCCGCAGGGATCAGGCTCGCTGCCGAGACGGCGGCCGCGCCGGCGACAATGCCCCGCCGGGTGAAGTGAGGATCGAGGTTGGACATGGCCTTGTCTCCGCAATGGGTGGCTGACAAGGACAGGCTACGGGGCGGGCGCCGGGTTCGAAATCCTACGCTTGGATCAGCGCCTCATACGAAGGTTTGGGGGGCGCCGCTCAGGCGCGACCATGCCCGAGGGCCGAGGCGAGATGATGCGCGATGGTATCGGGCTCCGCCGGCTTGTCGAGGAAGGCGCAGGCGCCGGCCGCCATGACGCGCTCGCGCACCGGCGCCGTCGGAAATGCGGTCATGAAGATCATCGGGAAGCGCCGCCCGGCTGAGAGCAATGCGGCCTGGAGCTCGTCGCCCGTCATCTCCGGCATCTGGATGTCGGCGATCATGCAGTCGGGATCGCCGCGCTCAACGTCGGCGAGAAAAGCCGGCGCGGACCCATAGCTTCGCGCCTCATAGCCGAGCGAACGGATGAGACTTGAAAGCGAAGCGCGCACACCGTCGTCGTCGTCAACGATCGCGACTGTCAGTCTGTGTTGCATATCCGTACTTCTTCATGCCGATGGTCGCACGAAGGGAAGATCCGGGTGCGCGGCCTAGGCTCGTTATGACGGATCGCGCGCCGGGCGACCATCATACGCAGGTTTGCAGCGGCCGGATTCAAGGCTTCGGGATGCCCAGCGCCTCGGCCGTGCGCACGAGGTCGGCCAGCGTCCGCACGCCCATCTTTCGCATGACGTTGCCACGATGGATCTTCACGGTGATCTCGCTGAGGCCGAGGATGCCGGCGACCTGCTTGTTCATCAGGCCCGCAACCACATGCGTCATCACCTCGCGTTCGCGGGCGGTCAGCGTCGCATGAGCGGCGCGCAGATCCTCAAGAGCCGCCGACGCGCTGCGGCGCTCCCTGTCGCGCTCGATCGCCGCCGTCACGGCATCGAGCATTTCCTGATCGCGAAACGGCTTTGCGAGGAAATCGACCGCCCCGGCCTTCATCGCGCGCACGGTCATGGGGATGTCCCCGTGACCGGTCATGAAGATGATCGGCAACGCGATACCATGCCTGCCGAGCTGGTCCTGGAAGTCGAGCCCGCTGATACCCGGGAGCCGGACATCGAGAATGATACACCCCGGGCCGTCAGGCAGAGGCTGCTGCAGAAGCTCCGCCGGCGCGCCAAAGAGCCGCGTCGAAAGCCCGATCGAGCGGAACAGGCTGTCGAGCGACTCGCGCACGGCGGGATCGTCGTCGACGATCACGACAAGCGGCGAGGCCGGAGCCGCCGGAACCGCCTTCACCGATGAATGTCTGATCATGCTGATTCACCATGCTGCAGAACGGGAAGCGTGAGACGGAACGTCGCTCCACCGCCCGGCACGCTTTCGACCGTGAGCGTCCCGCCATGAGCTTGGGCGGTGGTGCGGCAAATCGCAAGCCCCATGCCCATCCCGTCCGGCTTGGTCGTGAAAAAGGGATCGAACAGGCGTTCGAGATTTGCCGCGGAGATGCCGGGCCCCGTATCGCTCAGCGCAATCTCGATGCCGGCTTCGGGTCTGTGCTCTGCCGCTATCGTCAGCAGGCGCCGGCCGTCATGCTCGGCCATCGCCTGGCCGGCATTGACCATCAGGTTGACGACGACCTGCTGGAGCTGAACCCGGTCCCCGATCACGGGCGGCAGGCCAGGCGGGATCTCGACGTGGAACTCGACCTGCGCGCGCACGAGTTCGCGCTGGACGAGCTGCGCCGCCTCCTCGATGAGGGTCGCGACGTCGAGGGGGGTCGGCGGAGCCGGCGTCTTGGTCAGGAAGGCCCGGATCCGCTTGACGATCTCGCTCGCCCGGCGCCCTTCGGAGACCACGCGCCCCAGCGCGCTGTCGACCTCCGTGAGGTCGGGCTCGGGGCGCCTGAGCCAGCGCAGCGCGGCCTCGCCGCTGGTCACCACCGCCATCAGCGGCTGGTTGACCTCATGGGCGATGGAGGCGGTCAGTTCGCCCAGCGTCGCGACGCGCGCGGCATGCGCGAGTTCCGCCTGGGCTTGCAGCAGAGCATCCTGGGCGCGGCGGCGGTCCGTGACGTCGACGACGAAGACCAGCACATTGCCGTCGCCGTCGGCGGCGGTCGGAAAGGTGATCGTGAAGATCACGGGTACGCGTCTGCCATCAACCGTGACGATTTCGGTTTCGCCCTCGTGGAAGCCGTCACCGCGGGCGAAGGCGGCGAGAGCTGGCCCGAAGGTCGGGTCCGCCTCCACCAGCACGTTATCCACCGAGCGGTGGAAATCCGCGCGGGTCTCCGCGCCCATCATGGCGAGGAAGGCGGGATTGACATCGACGATCCGCGTCAACCTGCGCAAGCGCGCGACGAATTCGGGATGGCCGGCGAGATAGGCGGACATCGCCGCGCCGCCCTGGATCCCGAGCGCAGCAATCTCGGCCCGCGTCGCGGTCCAGTCCTCCTGCACGACGCCGACCCGGCTGGCATTGAACATGTGCCGATAGCGCCTTTCGCTGCGGACCAACGCGGTATGCGCCGCCTTGCGTTCGGTGACATCCGTATTGGTCTCGAACACGCCGACGACCTCGCCGTGCCCGTCGCGCTGGAGGGCCCACCGGCTTTCAACCGTGATCCAGTTGCCCGCCTTGGTGCGATGCTCAAGGGTGCCGTCCCAGCGTCCGGTATCCTGGAGAATGCCGTCGATTGCATCGCGCCGTATGGGGTAGCGCGTCTCGAGCAACGCGTCGGCAACCCGCCCCATGACCTCGGCCGAAGACCACCCATAGATATCTTCCGCCGCGCGGTTCCAGAAGGTGATCCGCCCGAGCGGGTCGCGCACGAAGATCATGTCGTGCGAGAGGTTCAGCAGCCTCGCCTGCGCAGCAAGCGTCGCCGTCGCGGCCTGATTCTTCAGCGCGAGCGCTGTCGCGATGGCTGTCGCCGCGACGCTCACCAGCGCCCGCAATATCGGGGCTCCCGCGTGCAGGCTGTGCGTGCCCATATAGGCGACGATGGTCAAGACCAGGCTGGCAGTGGCCGCCACGATGATGTCGATGCGCCTGCCCGTGCCCGCCGCCAGAAGCACAACCAGAACATAGAGAACCGCGACCGCGCCCTCCAGCGGCGACAGCGTGTCGAACAGGAAGATGAAGAGCGCGAGCAGCGCCGCCGCCATGCGAAACGCCGTCCTCCTCATGGTCGATGTCATGCTCGCTGTCCTGCGGGTTGTCTTGAGCGGTGGACTGGGCGGCCCCGCGTCCTTTGAGAACGGGCGGGGCGGATCGCCACGATCGGAGAGAAGGGGGACGACATGAATGAAATCCGGCGAGCACGAAGCTCGCTCACCATAGATCATCCGCGCCGTCCGCAACGGCGCATCATCGATACGGCCTGTGGAAAAATCAGCGGTGGTTTCCCGACGGATCAAGGCGCACCGGGCATTCGAGCCCGGCATCCTCCTGTTCGGCATCGCCATCGCGCGGGAAGGCGTATCCAGGTGCCGCAGTGTCGGCTCCGCCCGCCGTCCATAAACACAGGTATGAGACGGATATGCCTTCGTTCGATTCAGGCAAGGCCCGCGGCGCTCTACGGTCAGGACATCGGGGAACACGGTTCCTCGTCATCCAACTGGAGAGTTGCCATGAACGACCTGTCCCTCCAAACGGTCCCCGGCGCCGCGCTGCGCACCCCGACCGATCTCGGCGCCAACGCCACCACGGACATCGCTGCAGCGCTCACCGGCGTCCTCGCCGATATGTTCGCGCTCTATCTGAAGACCAAGAACTTCCACTGGCATATGTTCGGCCCGCATTTCCGCGACTATCACCTGTTGCTTGACGACCAGGGCGACCAGATCTTCGCGACGACCGACGCACTGGCCGAGCGCGTCCGCAAGGTCGGCGGCACGACGCTGCGCTCGATCGGCCATATCGGCCGGCTGCAGCGCCTCCTCGACAACGATGCCGACTACGTCACTCCGCAGGACATGCTGGCCGAGCTTGCCGACGACAACCGCAGCCTGACCGGCTACCTGCGCGCTGCCCACGAGGTCTGCGAAACCCATAACGACGTGGCTTCGACCAGCCTGATCGAGGTCTGGATCGACGAAGCCGAGCGCCGCAGCTGGTTCCTCTACGAGATGACACGGCCGGCGCGCTGAGCGCCTCTCCCCACGCGCTAACGAGAAGACAAGACCATGTCAGACACGCATTCGGATGAGGCATTGGCTGCAGGCACGCCTGCTCCCGCCTTCAGCCTGCCGGCGACGCCCGATCAGATGGTCTCGCTGGACGATCTCAGCGGCAAACCGGTGATCATCGCTTTCTACCCCGCAGACTGGAGCCCGGTCTGCGGCGACCAGATGGCGCTCTACAACGAGATCCTGCCCGAGTTCCACAAGGCCGGAGCCCAGCTGGTGGGTATCTCGGTGGACGGCGTCTGGTGCCACGCCGCCTTCGCAAACGACCGCAAGCTGCATTTTCCGCTGCTGGCGGATTTCGAGCCGAAGGGCGCCGTCGCCCGCCGCTATCGCGTCTATCGCGAGAAGGAAGGGATCGCCGAGCGCGCGCTCTTCGTCATCGACGGGGCCGGCATCATCCGCTGGAGCTTCGTCTCCCCGCTCGGCATCAACCCGGGGGCCGATGGAATCCTCGAGGCTCTCGAAACACTCGGCGCTGCAGCGCCTGCGGAAGGAAACCCATCATGACCCATCTCGCGGTTCCCGTCGGCAGCCAGGACCACACGCAGGGCCAGGCCCAGTCGGCCGTCACCCTCGTGGAATACGGCGACTATGAATGCCCCTATTGCGGCGAAGCCTATCCGATCCTCAAGGCCGTACAGCACGCCATGGGCGACCAGATGCGCTTTGTCTTCCGCAACTTCCCGATTTCCGAACTGCATCCCCATGCGGTCCGCGCCGCGGAATTCGCAGAGGCCGCCGCTGGCCTCGGCCGGTTTTGGCAGGCGCACGACATGCTTTACGAAAACCAGGCCGCACTGACCGACGCGGACCTCTTCGGCTATGGCCTGCGCCTGGGGCTCGCTTCCGACGTGGTGGCAGAGGGATTGGACGGCCGCTTCGACGCGAAGATCCGGTCCGATTTCATGGGCGGCGTCCGCAGCGGCGTGAACGGCACACCGAGCCTGTTCATCAACGGGCTCCGCTATGACGGCGAACGCGACGTCGACAGCCTCGTCGATGCCTTGCGGCATGCCGCCCGCGAAGCCATCCGCCCCCGCGCCGGCATGCATCGCTAGATTGCGGCTCCTCCGGGGTTGCGCTTCCTTGGTCCAAGGATGCTCGATCTTGGTGACATGCGGCTCGAGGCGGGGTGGCGCGGCCGCGTATCGTCTCAGGTCCGTGGCGGCCCGACCGATGCGCGCAGATGGAATTCATTGGGAACGAGGACATGGCGCCCCTCCGCTGCCGCCTGGGAACGCAGCCGGTCGAGCAGCAGCCCCGCCGCGACGCGCCCGACCTCGGCCTGATCCCAGCTGACGATCGAAATCGGTGGCGTATGCAGTTCGGCGAGTTCGGAATTGCCGGCACCGATCACCGAGATGTCGCCGGGAATACTCATGCCGCGACTGCGAATGGCGCGCAGCACGCCTGACAGCATGTCGATGCCGCCCGAGAGGATCGCGGTCGGCGGGTTGCGCTGCCCCAAGAGCGCGGATGCGAAGCGAAACCCCGCGCTGGGCAGGAAGCTCCCGGTCTGGACGAGAGAAGGGTCGACTGTCAGCCCAAACGCCTCGTAGGCCTTATAATAGCCCTTGATGCGCTCCTTGGCCGGATAAAGATCCTTCTCGCCGGTGATGAGCGCAATCCGCCGATGGCCGAGGCCGATGAGGTGCTCAACGGCCAGGCGCGTGCCGCCGGCATGGTCGGCCATGACGCCATCGGCCCAGTCGACGGGGTCGCGATCGACCAGCACGATCGGAATGCCGAGTTCGCGCAGGAAGGCCTCGAATTCGCCGACGATCGGGGTATAGGGCCCGATCATCACCCCATCGGCCTGGCGCCGCGCCAGGCGCTCGAGGAGCCCGCGCTCGCGCTCGCTTCGCCCCTCCGAGTTCGAGATCAGCAGGGAGAATCCGGCCTCGTCGAGGACGTCATGCGCGGCGCGCACGAAGCCGGCGAGCTGCGGAACGTTGATCTCGCGCAGCACGCAACCGATCGTGAAGGTCGAGCCGATCCGCATGCTCTGCGCGATCGCGTTGGGCGAGTAGCCCATCTCGTCGATGGCGCGCTGCACGCGGCGCTTGATCTCAGGCTTGACGGTGCTGTGGCCGTTCAGCACGCGCGACACGGTCCCAACCGCGACGCCCGCCGCCAAGGCGACGTCACGGATGGTATTTTTCGTGCCACGGGTCGCCATGTACTGAACCTGTTGCTTTCCTTCGCCGCGGGACCGCCACGCGCTGTCTCAGGCCGTGTAGGCCCACTGCTCAGCGACGATCGAATAGCGCCCGTTTTCACCTCTCATATGGCCAAAGCCCGGAAAATGCACGTGCATGCCGGCCACCAGCAGATCATCGGCGATCACCATATCGAGGATGCGCTGGCGCGACCTGACCCCGCGTTCCGGATCCGTGTCGAACTGCATCGCGACCTCGGGCCGTGCCAGCTGGATTTCGGGCACATGGACCGTATCACCCCAGACAATCATGGATTGGCGGCCGGATGACACCACATAGGAGCAATGCCCCGGCGTATGCCCGGGACAGGGGATTGCGATGATGCCGGGCAGAATTTCGCCATCGCGGAAGGTCCTCACCTTGTCGGCGGCCCTGTAAGGATCGAGTTGCTCGCGGCCCCACTGGAAATAGCGCAGGCGCTGACGCTCCGTCGCCCGCGCCATCGCGGCGTCGTCGTACCAATGATCGATCTCGGCTTGATGAACGATGACCTCGGCATTGGGGAAGATCGGCTGCCCCGTCGCGACGTCGGTCAATCCATTGGAATGATCGGGATGGACATGGGTCAGGATCACACCATCGACCGAACCCGCCGTGATCCCGGCCGCGGCGAGATTGTCCATCAGGCGACCGCAGGTCGGCCCCATGAAGTGCTGGGAGCCGCAATCCACCAGATAGGTCTTGCCGCCAAAGCGCAACGCGAAGACGTTGATCGAGATGCGCGGCGGCGCGATGCGGTGTTCGCGCGCCAGGATCGCCCTGACCTCGTCCTCGGGGATGTCGCGGAAGATCTCATAGCCCATGTCCATATAGCCGTCGCTCAGGCCCGTGACGAGCACATCGCCGAGCTGGCGGTGATAGACGGCAGGGACCTGCTTGAAAGGATGAGGGGTCATCGGGGCTGCTCCGCGAGGCGCGCGACGAGAGCTGGATCGTCGCGCCGGTGATGCCAGGCGCGTCCGACGCGCAGGCCGGTGGTGGACCAGAGACGGATCTGCATGAGCGCATAGGCCCAGGCCACCGCGACCACGTCCATGATCGGCGCCCCGGCGACCGCGCGGACGCCGTGGCGCATGAGCAATTCGGCCAGCACGCCTTCGGCGGGAATGATGACGTCCGCGCCGCGCGCGACGAGGCGCTCGGCGGCCGTCGTGAAGCTGGCGATGACAGGCTCAGGATCGGCATAGGCCTTGGCCAGCGCAGGCTCGTCGAGTGCGGGATCGAGCGCGACGACATCGAGAACGCGCGCCCCAAGCCCATGCTTGTCCACCGCCGTCCGGGTCATCCACTGCACCGCCGGCGCATTGGAGACCAGGCCGATATACCGGCCGAGCGAGCAGCCGACGAGCAAGCCCGCTTCGGTCAGCGAGGCCACGGGAATGTCCACCGCCGAGCGGATTTCGCGCAGGAAGGGCTCGCTGAACGAACCGATCACGAAGGCGTCGTAGCCCTCGCGCTCGGCCTCGATCGCATTCTCGATCACGCAGCCGAGCAAGCGGTGATAGGCATAAGCGTTGCCCAGGGCCGCCGTGGCGGAAAGACCGCCATAGGTGCCGCTCGGCAGCCCGTGGACGACAAGTTCGGCCTCGCTTCCCATCACCTCGCGCCCATGGTCTTCCAGCGCCTTCTTATAGACCTGCAAATGCTGGAGTTCATTCACGGACTGATGCCAGATCCGGGTCATCGGACAGCTCTCCCTTCGCGCTCAACTCCGGGACGCATGGCTGGTCAGTTCGAGTTCACGCAGCGATTTCAGCGCGTCGAGACGCCAGAGCTGGTCGAACAGCCGGGCCGACTGCGCATTGTCGAAGACCCGGGTCGCGCAATCAAGGAACTTGTCCCGGAGTTCCTCGCGCGTCAGCGGCATCGTCCAGCTGCCCTTGGCGTGGACGACAGGGGCATGCTCCAGCACGTCGCCGGAGGCGAGCACGACGGACACACGATCATCCGGCGCGAAAGGCTGGTCGCCCGGCATCACTTCGTCGGTGGTGGTGCAACGCACCTTGCCGATCGCCGCGCGGACATCGTCGCGCAGGACGAAGCCGTCCGTCAGTTCGGCAAGGCCGACGCGCCCGGCGATCAAGGCCGCCGCCATGGCGAATTCCATGCTGAACTTGGCCTCGAGCCCGGTCTGCGGATTGGCGTTGCGCAGCATCAGCTTCTGCGTGCGGCCGGTGTGGACGCGGATCTCGCGGACATCCTGAGCCTTGAGGCCATGCGCAGCGACGAGCCCCAGCATCGCATCGATCGAGCGATGCGTCGCATAGCAGGTCGGATAGCGCTTCACGTTGATGCCGAGATCGGCGAGGCGCCAGTTCGCGCCGAGATCAATCGTGCCGTGCTCGATGTCCGGGGTGCCCGACGGCGAATGGGCGCGCAGGAAGCCGGTGCGGTGCTCGAGCACGTCCGGCGAGGCGGTAAAGCCTTGCGCGGCCAGCCGTGCCGCGAGCACGCCGGACTGTGCCGTGCGCCCGGCATGGAGCGACTTGGTCATGGTGCCGAAATTGGCGACGAGACCGGACGCCAGCGAGGCGCCGATGGCGATGGCATGGCCGGTCTTCTCGGCGTCGAGCCCGTGCAGGCGGGCGCAGGCGGCGGCGGTCGCGAGCGTGCCCATCACCGCGGTGGGGTGGAAGCCGCGTTCATGGAGGTGGCCCGGCTCGAGGGCGGCGAGCTGCGCCCAGAGCTCGTAACCCGCAACATAGGCGGCGATCGCCTCCGCCCCGCTCGCATCGAGCGTCCAGCCCTCGGCCAGGATCGCCGGAACCAGCACCGCGCTGGGATGGCCGGCGAGCGCGACGTCGTCATAATCGAGCACATGCGCGGCGACGCCGTTGACCAGGGCCGCGTCGGACGCGACGAGGTTGCGGCCCCCGGGGATCTCCGGCGCGCCGTCGTTCTGGGTGGTGGCCGCGAGCATCGCCGCGACGATGCGCACCGGCTCCTCGGCGGCGCCCGCAATCATGACGCCGACGCAGTCGACGATGCCGATGCGCGCGGCCTCGATGCAGCGTTGGGGCAGGTCGGGCGGCTTGATGGCGGCGACGAATTCCGCCGCTTGACGCGTGATATCCAGCATGGTCGCCTCCTCAATAGGAACGGGGAAGACCGAGCACGTGCTGCGCGACATAGGCGAGCACCATGTTCGTGGAGATGGGGGCGGTCTGATAGAGGCGGACCTCGCGCCATTTACGCTCGATGTCGTATTCCTGGGCATAGCCGAAGCCGCCATAGGTCTGCATCGTGGTGTCGGCAGCCTTCCAGGTCGCCTCGGAGGCGAGCAATTTGGCGATATTGGCCTCGGTGCCGCAGGGCCGGCCGGCCTGGAACAGGGCAGCGGCCTTGCGGCACATCAGGTCGGCCGCCTCCAGTTCGGCATAGGCCCGGGCCAGCGGGAACTGGACGCCCTGGTTCTGTCCGATCGGCCGGCCGAAGACCCGCCGCTCATTGGCGTAGGCGACGCCTTTCTTGAGGAGCCAGCGGCCGTCGCCGACGCATTCGGAGGCGACCAGAATGCGCTCGGCATTCATGCCGTCGAGAATGTAGCGGAAGCCCTTGCCTTCCTCGCCGATCAGGTTCTCGACCGGAACCTTGAGGTTGTCGATGAAGATTTCGGTGGTGTTGTGGTTGATCATCGCCTTGATCGGGCGGATCTCGACACCATTGCCCTTGGCCTTACGCAAATCGACGAGGAAGACCGAGAGGCCGTCGGTGCGCTTCGTGACCTGGTCGAGCGGGGTCGTGCGCGCCAGCAGCAGCATCAGGTCCGAATGCAGGGCGCGCGAGGTCCAGACCTTCTGGCCGTTGACGAGATAATGGCTGTTGCCCTGTTTCTCCGCGCGCGTCTTGAGCTGCGTGGTGTCCGATCCGGTATTCGGTTCTGTCACGCCGAAGGCCTGCAATCTCACCTTGCCCGACGCGATATCCGGCAGATAGCGACGTTTTTGCTCCTCGCTGCCATGCCGCAGCAGCGTACCCATGATGTACATCTGGGCATGGGCGGGGCTCGCCACGCAGCCATTGGCATTGATCTCCTCGAGCACAACCGCCGCCGCGCGCAGCGGGAGGCCCGAGCCGCCATAGTCCTCAGGGATGAGCGCACCGAGGAAACCGGCCTCGGTCAGCGCGGCGACGAACTCGGTCGGATAACCGCTGCGATCGTCGAGGTTGCGCCAGTATTCGCCCGGGAAACGTTCACAGATCCGGCGCACGGCGTCGCGCAGCTCGGGAAAGTCCTCGCCCAGATCCATCGTGATCGTGGCATCGGTGGAAAGATCGTTGCTGTGGGGGGGCATCGAAGGTCCTTTCAGGCTGCAGCGTCGAGGCGTGCGCGATAGGTCTTGGGCAGGCCGGCGCGGGCGATCGCGCCCGAGAAGCGCTCGCCAGGCAGCCAGCTCTCGACCTCGCGACGCAACGCCACGAGCGCCTCGACATCCGCGCCGGTGTCGAAGCCGAGTTGCTCGAGCATGTAGACGGTGTCTTCGGTATTGATGTTGCCGGTGGCGCCAGGCGCGAAGGGGCAGCCGCCGAGGCCCGCGAGCGAGGCATCGAAGCGACGCACGCCAGCGTCCAGTGCCGCGACGACATTGGCGAGCCCGAGCCCACGGGTGTCGTGGAAATGGCAGGCGACCGGCAGGCGGCCGACCGCAGCGACGACCTTGCCCAACAGCCGGCCGACTTGCCGCGGATCGGCATAGCCGACCGTGTCGGCGACGATGATCTCGTCCGCGCCCGCCGCGGCGAGGTGTTCGGCGATGGCGACGACGCGCGCCTCCGCAACCGCGCCGGAGATGGTGCAGCCGAAGGCGGTCGCGATACCGGCCCCGAGCGCGATGCGCGGGCCGGGATGGGCATCCCGCGCGGCAACGATGCGCGCGAAATCGGCGATCGATTCATCGGTCGTGCGGCGGACATTGGCGAGGTTGTGCGCCTCGCTGGCGGAGAGCACGTAGTTCACCAGCGGCAGGCCGATGGCGAAGGCGCGCTCGGCCCCCTTGAGGTTCGGCACGAGCGCGGAGGCGGTGAAGCCGCCCAGCGCGAGGGCGCCGCGCGCGACCTCCTCCGCATCGGAAAATTGCGGCACGACCTTCGCAGGCACGAAGGAGGTGACCTCGATATCGCGGATGCCGGCGGCGGCGGTGGCCTCGCACCAGCCGAGTTTCCTCGCGGTCGAGAGCATGGTCTTGACCATCTGGATGCCGTCGCGGAGGCCGACCTCCCGCACGTGGACGCGTTCGCGCATGGTTGCGCTCCTTCTCTCAGCGGCCCTGAAAATTCGGCTTGCGGCGCTCGTTGAAGGCGAGCACGCCCTCGCGCCGGTCTTCCGTTGGAATCATCCGGTTGTAGGCCTCGATCTCGAAGGCGAGGCCGTCCCAGAGCGACATCTGGAGACCGCGGTGGATTGCCTGCTTGGCCTGGCGGACGGCAATCGGGCCGTTGCCGGCGATGCGCGCGCCGATCGCCAGCGCGCCCCCGACCAGTTCCTCGGGCGCCAGCACCTTGTTGACGAGGCCCCAGCGCTCGCCGTCCTCGGCCGAGAACGGCAGGCCCGACAGGATGATCTCCTTGGCGCGGCGCTCCCCCACCGCCCGGGCGAGGTTCTGCGTGCCGCCGGAGCCCGGCATGATGCCAAGCGTCACCTCGGTCAAGGCGAAGCGGGCGGTCGTCGCGGCATAGACGAAGTCGGTCGCGGCCGCGATCTCGCAGCCGCCGCCATAAGCGATGCCGTTCACGGCGGCGATCAGCGGGATCGGACAGCCCATGATGGCGCGCAGCATGCGTTCGAAGATGGCGTGTTGCGACTGCCACGCCGCGTCGCTCATGCCCTTGCGTTCCTTGAGGTCGCCGCCGGCGCAGAAGGCCTTGTCGCCGCTGCCGGTGAGGACGATGGCGCGCACGCCTTCGTCGGCGATGGCGAAGCCCTCGAAGAGCTCCATCAGGTCGAGGCCCATCTGCGTGTTCATCGCGTTGTAGACCGCCGGGCGGTTCAGCGTGACGAGCAGGAGGTGGTCGTCGCGGCGTGCGACGGTGATGGTCTCGTATTCAGCGCGCATCGGCGGTCTCCGGCTTCGCGATCTTCAGGATATCGTTGTGCTCGCCGAGCTTCGGCGCGCGCACACGGCTGCGCGGCCGCTGACCGTCAAAGGACAGCGGCACGCCCATCAGGTCGATATCGTCTGCCGAACACCTGACCGTCATGGCGAGCGCTTGCGTCTGCGGATGGTTCGACACCTGATCCACGGTGAGGAGCGGCGCGTTGGGCACGCCGGCGTCGTCGAGCTTGCGGCCGAGCGCGTCCGTGCTCAGTGTCCTGGTGACCGCCGAGATCTGCGGGATCAGCCTCTCGCGGTTGACCACGCGCGCCATGTTCGTGGCGAAATCCGCGTCGGTGGCGAGGGCCGTCAGCCCCAACGCGCCGCACAGCTTGCGATAGAGATTGTCGTTGCCGGCCGCGATCATCAGCCAGCCATCCGACGTCTCGAAGCATTGATACGGCACGATCTCGGCGGTGCCAGAGCCGAAGGGCCTGCGCAGTTCGCCGGACGCCTCGTAGCCCGCGAGCGGCACCGTCATCCAGGCAAGCCCGGTCTCGAACAACGAGGTCGCGACGACGCGCCCCTGTCCCGTCTCCTGCCGTGCCACCAGCCCCGCCAGCAGGCCGATCACCGCCCACATGCCCGAGCCCATGTCGATCAGCGAGACGCCGACGCGCACCGGCGGCCGGTCGCCCTCGCCCGTCACGCTCATGATGCCCGTGCTCGCCTGCGCCAGCGGGTCATAGCCCGGCTTGCTCGCCAAGGGGCCTGTCGCACCGAAGGCCCCGATATCGCACCAGATCAGTTCGGGCTTGCTCGCGCGCATGAGGTCGGCGGTCAGGCCGAACCTGTCGAGGATGCCGGGCCGCAGATTCTGGATGACAGCATCGGCCTCCGTCAGGATGAGGCGCTTCAACGCGTCCGCCTGCGCCCCATCGGCGAAGTCGACGGCGATGCCCTCCTTGCCGCGGTTGAGGCTGTGGAAGGCGCTCGCCGTGTCCTTGAAGAACGGAGGTCCCCAGCCGCGGGCATAATCCCCGCTGCCAGGGTTCTCGACCTTGATCACGCGCGCGCCGAGATCGGCGAGGATAAGCCCCGCATAGGGCGCCGCCACGCTATGGCCAAGCTCGACGACCGTGATGCCCGCCAGCGGCTTGTCGACGCTGTTCATACTCACCTCCTGCAACCGCGCCGAAGCTCCGCCGCGGCGTCGCATATGAAACGTTTCATCAAATCGTGCATCACGCCGGTAACGTGCCACCTGTCAGGACTTGTCCATCGCGTTGTCGGCCACCAGCACGGCGCCATTGACGAAGCTCGCCCGGCCCGACAGCGCAAAGACGATCAGATTGGCCAGTTCCTCGGGCGTGCCCCAGCGCGTATTGCGCATCGCATTGTTCTCGGACCAGAGCCGGCGCTCGGCGTCCGCCTCCTCCGGGCTGAGCGCGCGCTTGGCGAGCTCGCGCTCCCATTTCGCGAAGCGTTCCGGCGTGGTGACGAAGCCGGGCACCACACAGTTGACCCGGATATTGTGCGGGCCGAACTCATTGGCCAGAATCTTGGAAAAGCGGATCTCGGCCGATTTCGCCGGGCCTGTACAGGACGAGAGGAAGGGCGGCATCGTCACCATGATGCCCGTCTCGCCCGCAACATTGACGATCGCGCCGCCATTCTGCTCGATCATGAGCGGAATGATGCGCTGGCAAATGCGGAACTGTGCGAAGAAGTTGATCGCCATGCCGTATTGCAGCTCGTCGTCGGTGACTTCGAGAAACGGTTTGTAGGTTCCGGTGCCGGCATTGTTGACGAGCATGTCGATGCGCCCGAGGCGCTCTTTGGCAACGGCCGGCAACTCTTTGATCTGCGCGAGATCGGTCACGTCGAGCGAATGCGTCTCGACCTTCACCCCGGTCGTGCTTTCGATATCCGCGCGGGCCTCCGCGAGCGCAGAGTCGCGGCGCGCGCAAATCATCACCCTGGCGCCTTCCTCGGCGAGCAGCCGTGCGGTTTCCAGGCCGATGCCCTTGCTGCCGCCCGTCACGATCGCGGTACGCCCTTCCAGTCCGAGTTTCATGCGTGTTCTCCCTTGGCACCGCTCGTCAAGCGGTCGATCACAGTCCTGATCGGCATGCCGCCGCCATCGCGGACGGAGGCAAAGATGTCTGCGGCGAGTGCCTGACCGAGGCCGGCGGGGCGCCCGGCGCCGACGAGACGCTGCTCGAAGACGTCTGTGGCGCGCGGCTCGTCCTGGAAGATCAGGGTCTCGGTCGAGTCCGCCGCACTGCGCCGATGAACCCGGCCATCCGCCAGTTCGACCGCGACGGTGCCGTCCATCGGCCCACCCTCGTCGTCGGGAACCACGGTGATCGTCTCGATCAGCGCCAGGATGCGCGGATCCCGGCGGTTGTTGACGCCCATGGCGTAGTCGAGCTCGCCGTAGACCAGCATGGCGGCAACGGCAAAAGCGGTGCTTGCCTGCGTCTGGACGGTTCGCTCGAACGGGCCTTTGAAGGACGTGCCGGGATATTCGCTGTAGGGCCGCCAGATCCGCACGGTGATGCGCCTGGCCTGCGCCAGGTCGATCCCGTCGCGATGGACGACGCGGGCGGCAATGACGGCCGCCATGTTGTCGCCTAGTGTCGCGAAGGGCTTGGCATTGACCTCTGCCATCATTGCCGGGTCGGGATCCCGCGCCCAATGCGGCGGCGTCTCGGTCAGCCCCGCCAGCGCGCGCAGGAAGCCCTTGGCGCCCTCGAGGGCGTCGGGAGCGCCGACAACGCCCTGCGCGGCAAGCCGCGCCGCCGTCAACCCGCCTTGAGCCGCGCGGCCGTTCTGCACACGCCATTCGTCCGACCCACAGCGGACCGGCTCGAGCGTGCCGCCGGTCGTGTTGGCCGCGATCGCGACCGCGCTCGCCGCCTTCGCGGCATCGAGGCGGAGGGCGACGGCCGCCGCCGCCGCAGCACCGATCGTCCCGAGCGTCGGGCTGGTGCGGATGCCTCGGCCGATCAGCGCGCGCGCGACGATCTCGCCGGCGCCAAGCCATTTCATCGTGGCGTAGCCCGCAACGGTGGCGCGCAGCACATCGGCAAGCGACTGGCCGAGCGCCTCGCCCAGCGCGATCGAAACCGGCGGCACGAGCGAGCCCGGATGCGACCAGGACTCATGCTCGGTGTCATCCTGGAAATGGGCGTGAACCGCGACGCCGTTGGCGAGCACGGCCTCCGCGAGCGCGGCCCGGCTGCCATCGGCCCAGATACGGGCCGTGCCGACGCCCTCGCCTACTGGTGTCGCCAGGGCGCGCGCGGCGGCCGCCGTGGGCTCGTCACGGGCGACGATTGCGAGGCCGAGCGCATCGATCAGACAGATCGCCGCCTTGGAGGCGACCGGCGGCGCCAACGCGCTATCCGCGTGCCGCGCGAGAAAGGTGCCGAGGCGTTGCGTCGCATTCATCACAGATACTCCTCAGCCAGCGCCAGATCGCGGATCTCCGCGACAGTGCCGCTGCGCCTGACCTCGCCGCCGCGCATGACATAGCCGCGGGTTGCCAGCTTCAGGGCCGGGCGGGCCATCTGCTCGGTCATCAGGATGGTGGTGCCGCGCGCCTGCATCTGGCGGACAGCTTCGCTGATGCGGGCGATCCAGACCGGGGCGAGGCCCAGGAAAGGCTCGTCGAGCAGGACGAGGTCCGGGAAGGAGCTCATGGCCCGCGCAAAGGCGACGATCTGCTGCTCGCCGCCTGAAAGCTGCCCGGCCGGCTGCGCAGCGCGCTCTTTGAGCAGCGGAAAGATGCCCGACAGCCAGTCCCAGGCTTCGCGCTGTGCCACCTTGCCGCGGCCATGGGCGCCGGTCAGCACGTTGTCCTTGACGGACATCGTCGAAAAGACACGACGCCCTTCAGGCGAATAGCCAATTCCGGCGCGAGCCCGGCAATCGCAGGACAGCGCGCTGAGATCCCGCCCCGCGAAGCGGACGGAGCCTTTCGAGGCATTCACCAGGCCGATGACCGCGTTGATCAGGCTCGACTTTCCGGCTCCGTTGGCGCCGACGAGCAGCACCGTCTCGCCCTTGGCGACCTCGATCGAGACGCCGCGCAACGCCATGATGCCGCCGTAGCGGACTTCGAGATTCTCGACCGCGAGCATCAGGCGACCTCCTCTTCGACGGCGCCGACATAGGCGTCGATGACGTCCTTGCGGGCGAGCACCTCGGCCGGCGGGCCGGAGGCGAGAAGGCGGCCGGCATCGAGCACGAGAATGTTGGGGCAGAGCCGCCGGATGAGGTCCATGTCGTGCTCGACGATCAGGACACTGCAACCCAGCTCCTCGCGGGCATGGCGCACGAAGGAATCGACCCGCCCGCGCTCGCGCCCCTCCAGACCCGCGGCGGGCTCGTCGAGCAGCAGCACCTTCGGCCGCGTCACGAAGGCCAGCACGAGACCGAGCATCTTCTGCAGGCCATAGGGAAGCTTGTCGCTCTGCTCGTCCAGGCGCGGCGCGAGCTCGAACTCGTCGAGCATGCCGGTGATCGCCTGCCAGGCGGCGGAGCCACCGCCGCTGAAGGTGATGGCGCGCGCAATGTTCTCGCCGACGCTCGCCGTGCTGAAGGTGTTGGTCTGCTGGAAGCTGCGCATGATGCCGGCGCGGCTCACCGCATGCAGCGGCTGGCCCGTCATCTCGCGCCGGCCCAGCAGAACGCGCCCGGCGGTGGGGGCGAGCTTGCCGCTGATGACATTGATCAGCGTCGTCTTGCCGGCACCGTTGGGGCCGATCACCCCGAGCACCTCGCCCTGCGGCAGGGTGAAGCTGATCTCCTGGAAGACCTGCAGGCCGCCGAAGCGCTTGCTCAGCCCCACGACCTCGAGCGTCTCGTGACCGGACGGGCTCATGACCGACCCTCCGAGGCGACCGCCAGGGGAACGGCTGCCTTGCGGTCCTCGGACGAGGTCCGCGCCGACCGGCAGATCCACCGCCTGATGGTGCCGACGATGCCGTCGCGCGCCACCAGGACGACCGTGACGAGCAGGAAGCCGAAGAGGAACTGCGAATATTCGCCCTTGATCGCGAAGAGATCGGAGGCGAAAACCAGCACCGTCGCACCCACCACCGGCCCCAGCATCGAGCCCTTTCCGCCGATGATGGCGTAGGCGATATAATTGACCGAGGAGAGCGGGTTGAACGAGCTCGGGTGCGCCATCAGCAGCATGTTGACGAGCGCGAACCCCGCCAGTCCCGAGACGCCGGCGGCCACGACGAAGCCCAGCGCCTTGTAATGCCAGACGACGAGGCCGAGGCTCTGCGCGAGAAGCTCGTTCTCCTCGATGGCGGCGAAATGCTGGCGGAAGCGGACCGTCAGCGCCGCGGTGACCAGGGCCGCCACGAGGGCAAGCCCGATCGTGACCTCCAGCACCGCGCGGTTGTCGGCCAGGGGAATGCCGAAGAACGTCACGATCGGGATGCCGACAAGCCCGTTTGAGCCGCCGCTGAGCCCCGGCGTCTCAAACAGCACGAGCTGTGTGATCTCGGTCAGAACGAAGGTGACGAGCACGAAATAGACGCCGCGCAAGCGCAGCACGAGCGCGCCGAGAGGCAAGGCAAACAACGCCGGCACCACGAAGGCGAGCGCCGCCAGCAGCACGACGTCGGTGACACCGAAGCGCAGGCCGAAGATGGCGACCGTATATCCGCCCAGTGCCATGAAGGTCGGCACCGCGAAGGTCAGCAGGTTCATGCGCAGCATGATGTAGACGCTGAACGCGGCGGTCGACGCGACCAGGACCTGGTTGGTCACCGAGAAGACGATCGGATTGGTGGCGAAGGCCGGCACCAGGAAGGTCAGCGCGATCAGGGCGACGGTCAAAGTCTCGCCGAAGCCGATGCGCTGGAAAAGCGTGGAACGATACGGGTTCATGGTCTCAGGCTCCCCGCGCTTCGCGGCCGAACAGGCCGGACGGCCGGATGACCAGCATCAGCAGCACCAGCGTGAACAAGGCGAGCGCGCCCTTCGAACCACCCAGATAAACCGCTGAATAGGCCTCGATCAGCCCGACGATGAAGGCTGCCACCGTTGCGCCGCCGACCGAGCCGAGGCCGCCGAGGATGACGATGAGAAAGGAGGTCGCGAGCACGGGATCGCCGATATGGGGCGCGAGCGACAGGATCGGCGTCACCAGAGCCCCGGTCAGTCCGGCGAGCCCGGTCGCCAGAGCAAAAGCCAGCGGAAACAGTAGTTTGGGCCGCAATCCCTGCGCAGCCGCAACCGCCCGATCATCGGCCAAAGCCCGCAGCGCACGGCCGAAATCGGTGTGGTAGACCAGCCAGTACAGGGTCACGATCGCGACGATGCAGACGGCCAGGACGATGAGGTTCTGAAGCGGGAAATAAAAGCCGCCTCCGCGCAGAACGCCCGTGATCGGGAACTCGAAACTCGGTGATTCAGGGCCGAAGACGACCAGGATGCCGCTCGACATCATGAGATAGAGGCCAAGCGTCAGCATCAGGGTGGCGAGATGGTCATCGACCAGCCGTTCGAGCAGAAAGCGTTCGAAGACGTAGCCCAGCCCTGCCGTGCCCAGCGCGGCGATCACGACCGCCACGGGATAAGGCGCACCGAGATGTGTCGTCGTCGCATAGGCGATGTAGCCGCCCAGCACATAGAATCCGCCATGGGCGAAATTGACCACGCCCAGAATGCCGAAGATCAGGGTGAAGCCGAGGGCAAGCAGCGCATATTGCGCGCCCAGGCTGATGCCGATGAGGCCGGTCGCGACAAGGCCTTCCACATTCATCTCCAGTTTCTTGCTTGTGCAGGCCGCAGAGGTGCACTCCGAAGCGGTCCGTCTGTTTCCAAACCCGATGCGCGAGCACCACCTTCGAAAGAACAACCGGCCATCACGACCAAGGCGATTTGGGCACATACTGACGAGATCATGGGCATAGCTCCCCAGGCACGGCTTTCTTACTGACCTCGGGCCACCCCCGTCCCATCACAGGACAGGCTCGGGGATGGGACGAACGCGAACGGCATTCGCGCTGGCGGCGCACGCCGCTGGCCAGGAGGGGTTATGTCTCGGTGGCCGCGTCGACCCGCTGGACGGGTTGGACCTTGCCATTGACGACAAGCCCGACACCGAAGGGGAAGGAGAGTTCCTGGTTGACGCCGAAGAACTTCTGACCGATCCAGCCGCCGGCGCCCAAATTCGGGTCCTCGACGGGGAGCGAACGCAGCGCCGCGGCGATCTTCTGTGTGTCGGTGGCGGTTCCTGCCTTCGCGATCGCCTTGGCCACCATCCGCGCCGCAGAGACCCACTGAAAGAACAGATTGTTCTCCGGCCTTTCAGTCTTCATCAGCGTCTTGTAATCGTCGGCGATCTTGAGGACCTTTTCGTCGATGAAGACGGGCTCGTACCAGTAAAAGTCCTTCAAGACTTCGTCGCCACCGGCGACACGTGAAATCTCGCTGTAACCTGGACCGCCGAGGCGACCGATCGCCCCCTCGAAACCCGCTTGCCGCAATTGCTTGACCATGATGCCGGCATCGCCCGGCGGCGAGGATGCGAGATCCACGGCCTCGGGCTTCTGGTTCATGATCCGGGTGACGATCGGGGCGAAGTTCGTCGTGCCGCGCTGATAGTATTCCTCCGTCGCGGCGATGCCATTTGCCTTATAGGCCTGCGCGTCAACACTGGCGATGTCGGTGCCGCCCTGGTCGTTGGGCGCAACGACGACGACGCTCTTCATGCCGAATTTTGCCTTGGCGATCTTGATGATCGGATCGGCCCAGCCCGATGGTCCCGGCCCCTGATGGAAGACGAGCGGCCATTGCGGGCCGATCGCATCCTTGGCATAGCCATTCCCCATCACCAGCATGGAATTGCGCAGGGCGATCGGCTTGATGCCGGTCAATTCCGGCGAGCCGATCGGTCCGAGGATCATCTTGACCCCTTGCCCGGCAAGAGAATTGGCGGCTGCGGCGGCGCCTTCGGCGGTATATTTGCTGTCGATCGCCACGACCGAAACGTTGGCCGGCTGGCCGTCGATCTTGATCAGCCCGTCCCGATTGGCTTCGGCGGCGACGAATTCCACCGCACCTCTGAGGGCAAGCCCCCATTGCGCCGCGGGACCCGACAGAACGCCGACGACCCCGAGCTTAACCTCGGGCGCAGCCGCGAATGCGGCCATGCGCGGCACGACCATGGCCGCGCCGACCGCGGCTCCCGACAGAATGACATTGCGTCGCGTCGTCTTCATTGGTTCCTCCCTGCGTGATCTCTTTCGGCTCGTGTGGCCGATATTCTTAAGGTGGACAGGAACGGGCGAGACGCAGGTCCGCCGGCGCGTGCAGCGCAAGCGGTCTTCACGTCTTGCTGGAATCAGGCTTGTCCGTGCGGGTGGTGTCAGGAGCGACCGCATTCCCGCATTGGCAGAACCGAAGTTCTGCGCCCTCAATCGTCAGCATCTCTCCCGGATCGCCTTTGCCTGGTGGCGTTGAGCCAAAAGTTATGCTGGTATGCGGGCACTGTCAATGAAACGTTTCATCAAAAAGTGACTGATGGGAGGACACTCTTGAGACCGATCAGCTGGGCCGCAGAAATCGCCGTCCTGGGGCAGCGCTACGGCGACCGCGTCGCCATCGCCGACGCGACAGACACGGTCACCTATTCCGCCCTCATGGCCAAGGCATCGGGCATCGCCCATACGCTCATGGCCGCCGGGATAGCCCCGGGCGATGCGGTTGCAACCCTGTTCCGCAACACCGCCGACGCCGCCGCCGCGATGCTCGCGGTCATGATGAGCGGCGCGGTCGAGGTGCCGATCAACCCGGCGCTGGGCGCGGCCGACCGCCTCCATTGCCACACTGTCGCGCAGGTGCGCCTCGTGCTGACGAGCGAGGCGCTTGCGGCGGGCTGCGAGGCCGGGCTGGGGCGCGTCATCGCGGTCGATTCCATCGACGGGCGGCCCTTGCGGCCGGAAGATTTCCCCAGCGTGGCGCCAGACGCCCCGGCGCGAATCGTTTTCACGTCCGGCACGACAGGCAAGCCGAAGGGGGCGGTGCACGCGCAGCAGGGGCGCTGGATCGCCAACCTGATGCTGCGCGCCGCCCTGCCGCATGCGCCCAACCGGGATAGCCGCGTGCTGCTGATGACGCCGTTCTCGCACGGCACATCCCTGATGACCTTCGCCTATCTCTCCGCGGGGGCCTCCGTTGCGCTCATTGACGGTGTTGATCCCACTCTCGTCCTGCCACTGCTCGAAAGCGGGACATGCGACGCGATGTTTGCGCCGCCGACCGTCCTGGCAAAGATCGTCGATGCTGCCGACGGCCTGGTCATCACCGCTCTGCATACCATCTTCTGCGGCACGGCCGTGCTGAAGCCGACGCTTTACCGTCGTGCCAAAGCGATCTTCGGGCCGGTCGTGCGCGTCACCTACGGCAAGAGCGAGGTCTTCAATCCGATCACCGTGCTCGAGGCCGCCGAGACCGAGGCCTGGTATGCGCAGGGCAATGGCGATGCCTGCGTCGGCTGGCCGGCGCCCGGCGTCGAGATCGCGATCCATGACGAGAATGGTCACCCCCTCCCGCCCGGCGAAACCGGCGAGGTGATGATCCGCGCGCAGCATCTGATGACCGGCTACGTCACGACGGAGGGCTTCCGCCCGATCCGCGCGGACGGCTATCACGACACCGGGGATTTCGGTCACCTCGATGGCGATGGCAGGCTGCATCTGACCGGGCGGCTCGCCGACGTCATCAAATCCGGCGGCTACAAGATCTCCCCGGACGAAGTGGAGCGGGAACTCGCGCCGGCGCTGCAGCCGTCGGAGATCGCCGTGGTCGGCATTCCATCCGACTACTGGGGGGAGATCGTCCTGGCGGCGGTCGAATCGCCCGCGCCCGGCTGGGAGGCGCGGCTGGAGCCGGCTCTCCAGGCGATGACGCCCTACAAGCGCCCGCGCCTCCTCATCGCCCTCGACGAATTGCCGCGCAACGGCATCGGCAAGATCATGCGCAGCACGATCCGCAGTGAGATCCTGTCGCGCTTCCGGCTGACGCAAGGTGCCTATCCGGCGCTAGAGGAACGCGCCAGCCCGTCGCGCTCCTCGCGCGCCGGTGCATTGGACTAGGGTCAGGACCCATTAATCTGGTTGAAATGGTGTGAGGCCATTTGGCCGGATACAAGAAGCGGAGGTGAAGGAAGCCTTTCGGCTTTCGAGCCCTCCGCGACGCAGTTGCCGGCCAAATGGACCACATCCGAAGGACGCCGAAACGGCTGCGACCTGCGGCGTCGAGCCACTCGGCCGATGGAACCCCATCGACCTTCGCGTCTCTCCTGGCATCTCTTTGCCGTTTCAGGCGCCATTTCCATCATATTAATGGGTCCTGACCCTAGTGGAGCGAATTTGACATGTGAGTCTCGCCTGACATGAGGCTCCAGATCACATGTCAAACTCAGAAGCTCCACTAAAACCAATAACTTGCCAATGGTTCTCGTTGCTCCGACATTGGCTCCGAGGCCCGTATCAGGCGGATGCAAATGTCGACGAACCACGAGAGCCTTGTCGAGCGAAGTGGACACCGGTTCGCGTCAAGACACGGCTTGGAAACGAAGATCGAGAGCATTGCGGTGAACCGGACTTCGCCAGAAGGACCGCAATCCGTGGTCCCAGCATGGCGTGACTTGCCTGACGGCGGACCGGATGCGCTCGCTGTCGCTCCGCTCGAAGGGCGCGCGCGGTCGCGGCGTTTCGCTTCCCTTGTAAAACCTGCCCGATAAAGCATCCCCGCCGACGGAGATTACGACAGGCACCACGTTTCGGGACTCAATACATAGTCAACAACCAGAAGATGCCTCGCACTCTCTCAGCATTTGAGCGAGATCAAACGCGAATTCCACGATGTAGGTATTCTGTGCAGACCGCAGGCCTCCATCAACGAGGCAAATAATGGCAATGAACGCAGTGGACTGTGATGGGCGCGCGTGCGTCGCCACCTTGTGTTGCTTCGGCGACCGATGCGTGCCGCGAATTCAGGGGCCTCGCACCGATCCCCCCACAGCGCGGAGGCGCACATGATCGACAGAAGAAGTCTCGTCAAGGGTGTCGGAGCGGCGGTTGTAGCCTCGGCGCTCGATTCTCCGGCCGCCATGGCCAAGGCCGATGATCCGTTCAGCTATGCCTCGGTCGACACGCTCATCGGCATGTTCAAGGCCAAGAAGGCTTCGCCGGTCGATCTCCTGGAGGCGCAGATCAAGCGGATCGAAGCTCTTAACGCAAAAGTCAATTGTATCACCGACGCGCACTTCGACGAGGCGCGCAAAGACGCGCGGGAGTCCGAGGCGCGCTACCGGCGCGGCGAGGCGAGACCGCTCGAAGGGATCACGGTCGCCATCAAGGACGAATTCGCCCGGCCGGGCTGGCGGATCACGCAAGGCTCGCTCATCTACAAGGACTCGCCCCGCGCGACGGAAAGCGCCGCCATCATCGATTTGCTCGAGGCGGCCGGCGCCGTCATGCCCATCCAGACGACAGTGCCGGAATTCTACCTCTTCATCGGTGCCTCCACCCGCGCCTGGGGCACCACCCATAATCCGTGGAACCTCGACTATTCTCCGGGCGGATCGTCGGCGGGATCGGGAGCGGCGCTGGCCGCCGGCTTCGCCACGCTTGCGCTCGGCTCGGACATGGGTGGCTCGATCCGCCTCCCCGCCTCGCAAAACGGCCTCTACGGCTTCAGGCCGACGTTCGGCCGAGTCGCAAGCGGGGAGATCCCCTATTCGACCTCTGGCCCCATGGCGCGCCGCTGCGACGATCTCGTCCATCTCCAGAACGCTATCGTCGGCCCGTCCGACAAAGTGATGGCGGCGATCCGGCCTCGCCTCGACTATCCCGCCCGCTATGCGGACCTGTCGGGGTGGCGGATCGCGGTAGATTGGGGCGCCGGCATTGCCACCGTCATACCATCGGTGAAGGAGGCCATGCTCAAGGGCATCGACGCGCTGCGCGCCGCGGGATGCGTCGTGGACGAGGTGGATTGCGGTTTCTCGAAGGACCAGAAGTTCGTCTACATGCGCGGGCTTTTCGCGACGTCGATCGGCACGTTGCTGGAGACCTCGAACGCCCATCGGGATCTGCTCTCGCCTTACATGGCGGAGGTGATCGACCTCGTCGGACCCGTCGGGCCGGCGCAGGCCGAGGCAGCGGAGACCCTGCTGGAACAGCTCCACCGGCAGGTCCAGCAGCGCGTCTTCGGCAAGGGCTATCGCCTCCTGCTCATGCCCACCATCGCGACGCCGCTGGTCAAGGCCGACATGTTCAAGAGCAAGGAAGACAAGGTGGACGTGTGGGCGGGCACCGGGTTCGGATATGCGCTGACATGGCCGTGGAACCTCCTCAACCGCTACCCGGTCATGGACGTTCCGCTCGGTGTGGTTGAGGATCGGATGCCTTCGGGCATGCAGGCCATTGGCCAGACTTTCGCCGATCTCGATACGTTCCAGTTCGCGTCCAACTGGTCTCAGCTGCGCCCGCCGCTCTTCGCCGACGGGCGCTTCCCGACGTTTGCGTGATGCGGCGCAAAGGCTTCTGACAAGAGGCCGACCGGCGGGTCGATCGGTCGCTCGTGCATTGCCGGCGAACTCCGTTTCACCGGCAATGCTCGCAATCTTCGTTTCCAAGCAGTGTCTTCATGCGAACCGGTGTCCACCTCGCTCGACAATGCTCTCGTAGTTGGACTCCGCCGTTTGCATCCGCCTGATACGGCCTCGCAGCCAATGTCCGAGCAACGGGATCCACCAGCAAGTTAATAGTTATAGTGGAGCTTTTGAATTTGACATTTGTTCTGCAGCCTGATGTCAGGCGGTACTCACATGTCAAATTCGCTTCACTAGAGCAAATCCGGCTTAGATGGAATCGTCTTATACCATCCAAGCCGGTGAATTTGCTCGTCAATTTGGAGCGCCGCCAAGTCCGCGACAGACGGACTTGCTCTCGGATCGTGCGGACGTCGCGTGCGTCCATGATGGATGTGCGTCCAGCCGTCGCCTCAACTCCCCGAAGATGCCAGCGGTTCAATGACCCTGACGGCAGATGATACGGCACGCCGGGGCATCGACGGACACAGGATCCGAGCCTGTTCACATATGAGGCGAAAGATGACATCCGCGAATTGATGTGGAGCCAAGTCGGCTGATCGCGTCCGCGACTGTGATCATTTCTCATATTTTTCCGATACTTACTTCGCTCCCGATCTGCGCGCCATCCCTTGCTTCAAGGGCTTGACTTGGCCCGCTATCTGTCGTTTGTTCACATAAGTGCATGAGTTCTAAAATAAGAACTGATTGAGGGGTAAAGCAAAGCCAGATCGTGCCATTGTGTCCAGCAGGCGCTGGGCACGCCGAAAGTCCGACTGAGCACTGATGGCCCCTGGCGTCATGTCATCCACGATCATGTGTTCAAGGCACTTCCAGACACGAAAAAAGTCATCTCATATTGGAGACCTGACGTGACTAGACGAAAGGCACTATTTACTCTGGGTATCGCCGTATTTTTATTTGCGAATACGTATGAAAACGCGGCCTTTGCACAAGACAACTGGCGGATTGCTTCGGCGGCTCCCGCGACCGGCATACTGCGCGAACATCATGAGCGCATAGCCGCTATTATCGGCGCCAAAAGCAATGGCGCGGTGATCTCGACCTTCCAGTATGTCGGCGGCGAGGGAGAGGCCCTTCAACAGATTGCTCGCGGACGGCTCAAAGGGGGAGTGATCTCCATGATCGCGCTGGCGGCGGTCACGCCCGAAGCCGGCGTCTTGCTCACCCCGTATCTCTGGGCATCGGAAGCAGAAGCTGAATGGGTGATCGCCGAAAAGGCCGGTCCGCGCCTGGCCGAATTGCTGGCCGAGAAGGGACTGACCTTGGTCGGTTACGCAGCAGGCGGCTGGACGAATGTGGTCGGCAAAGAGCCCTTCCTCACCCCGGCGAACGTAATCAACCGTAAGATCCGCGCATCCCCGGCACCGGCTTCGCAGTTCTTCTGGTCGGCCGTAGGGGCCAATCCGGTGCAGTTGCCGATAGGTGAAGTGTTCAGTGCTCTGGAACTCGGCGTGGTTGAGGGGGCGGATATGCCCTTCACCTTCTATGTCAGTTCACCGGCGGCGGTGTTGGCCCCGAACTATGTATTGACCCGGCACGCTTACAACTTCAGTGCGGTGGTGGTAAACAGCAAGGCCTGGAACAGTCTGAATACAGCTGCCCAACAGAATATTCGCGATAATCTGCCCACACTGCATCAGCTCAATGAGGAATTCGCCCAAGCCGAAACACCCCTCGCAGAGACCTTCAAGTCCACGGGGGGCAAGATTTGGGACCTCAGCAAGGAGCAGAAGGCGCTGTGGTTTGATGCCGTGAGCGCCGGACAGGCCGCTTTCGTCGCGAAAGCGGGCGAAGCAGCGGTCGCGTACTACAACTTCATCCAGAAGGCGCGTGCGGAATTCGCGGCGCGGTAGTTGGTCTTACGGCGGCAGGGCGGAAGAAACCTATTGCTTCCACCTCAAGTCAGTGGGGGGCCGCATGAACGTGGCACGTCAATATTTGCAAATCCTGTGGGTGCTTGAGAGTCTCATCGCGTCGATTGCTCTGTTCATCATCGCCGGCCTCCTTCTTGCCGATGTCGTCGGTCGTGAGTTTTTCAATCATGGTCTGTTCGGCGCCCTGCGCGGCGCGGTCTATGCCATGGCCATCTCGGGACTCCTGGGCTTCGGTCTTTGTGTCGCCAGCAACAGCCACGTCCGTATCAGCGCTTTGGACGGCATCGTGCCCATCAGCTTGCGACCGATTGTTACGCGGCTCGGCGATATCGCTTCTGCGCTGATCTGTGCGCTGCTGGCCTACTGGGCCATACGGTTCGTCGCCGGCACCATCACGCAGAACGAAATGGCCCTGTCGCTGGGCATGCCGGTCTGGCCGTTCCAGATGGTCCTTCCTTGGATGTTCCTGTCTGCAACGAGCCGCTATGTGGTCTTCGCCATCTGGCCGCAATTGCGCCCTGAAGAACCGGCGGTGGCAGCATGAACGTGTTCGTTCTTGTCGCAATCTTTGTGGCCCTTACCATCCTCAGGGTGAATGTCGCCATAACGCTCGCCCTCGTGGTGGGGCTCATCCACGTCTGGTACGCCGACAGTTCATTCGAATTCCTGCTCCAGGACTTTTGGTTCACCGTGGACCGGGAAGTCCTCCTCAGCCTGCCCATGTTCATCTTCGCCGGCGTGATCATGTCCCGCGGGTCCATCGCCGCAAGGCTCGTGCGCGTGATGAAGGCGATCACCGGTCCCGTCCCGGGCGGGCTGGGCATCGCTGCGGTGCTCACGATGGCCTTGTTCTCGGCCATTTCCGGTGCGTCGGTGGTGACTATGATGGCGGTGGGCACGCTGATGTTCCCGGCGCTCATTTCCGCCGGCTACAGCCGGTCCTATTCTCTGGGGCTGATGTGCTCGGGAGGCACGCTGGGGGTCATCATCCCGCCCTCGATACTGATGGTGCTTTACGGCGTCTCCACCGAAGTCTCGATCACGGATATGTTCAAGGCGGGCTGGGGCCCGGGCCTCACCATGGTGGCGGCTCTTTGCGCCTATACCCTCTTGCTCAACAGCCGGACACCGACGACGCCGTTCAGCGGCAAGGAGCTCCTTCAAGCGCTGCGCGACGGCATCTGGTCGATCATGATGCCCGTCATCCTGCTCGGCGGCATCTATTCGGGCCATTTTACCGTCACCGAGGCCTCCGCAATCTCACTGGGCTATGCGCTTATCATCGAGTTGCTCATTCATCGCGACCTAAAGCCACACTATATCCGTGGCATCGCCACCGAATCCATTTCGCTAATAGGTAGTATTTTACCACTGTTGGCGGTGGCCGGCAGCCTCAATACCATCCTGGACTATCAGGGCGTCCCACAGGCCGTCGTGGCGTGGTCCAGCCAAGCCATCCATTCCCAATGGCAGCTCATGCTGGTGGTCAATTCATTGCTGGTGCTGGCCGGAGCGCTGATGGACGAAGGTTCGGCCATCGTTATTTTTGCTCCCCTGATGGCACCACTGGGCGCGGCCTACGGCTATGACCCGGTGCACTTCGCCATGATCGTCATCGTTAACCTGCAGCTCGGCTACGTCGTCCCCCCGGTCGCAATCAACCTCATCGTCGCGACCGTGGTGTTCAAGGCGTCCTTCGCCGAGGTGTGCAAGTCCGTATTGCCCTTTATCGTCATCATGCTGGTCGTATTGCTGATCACCATCATGGTGCCGCAACTGTCCCTGGTGTTCCTCGGCCGCGGATAACGGGCAGGGCCGATTCCGCAAGGTGCCAAGGCGGCTGCCCGATTGCAGACCGGGCCAGCCTAGAGCAAGTCCGTCTTTTGCGGACTTGCTCCCCTTGAAAATTGACGAGCCAATTAACCGGCTTAGATGGTATCAAACGATTCCATCTAAGCCGGATTTGCTCTTCATTGCACTACCAGTGAACTCCGGTTCACCGGTAATGCTCTCAATCTCTGTTCCCGCACATTGTCTTCACGCGAACCGGTGCCGACTTCGCTTGAAAACGCTCGCAACTTGCCGATGGCTTACGGCGCTTGCACCGGAGCGCCGCCCGCCCTGCGGGGAGGTATCAAAGCAACGCCAATAAAGTGTCAGCAAGCAATTGCGGATTGTCCACCATGACGTCGTGGCCCGCCTCGATCTCCACGAGATTGAAGTCCGGGTCCGCCCTGACGTGATCTAGGGAGGTTGCGAGGACTGCGCCGACCGAGCTTTGCTTGCATAGCACAAAGCTGCGGTTTGCTGGCAATCCCCCGCCGCCATAAGCTGCCGCCTGCGTATAGGTTGCAATGGGATGGGGCGTGAGACGGCTGTCAACCCATGCTGCGTCTTCGCCGACGAGGCCGAAGACGGAGGCCGGAAGCACCGGAATGTTCCAGTCAAGAGTGGCGGCTGCCTTGGCGTTGTAGTCGTTGGCGATCTCTGGCCCAGCATGGAGCAAGATCGTCTCGCCTTCGTGCGGGAAGAAGGCATCCAGCAGCACAAGTTGCGAAACTCTCCCGGGGAGTTGCGTGGCGGCCAGCGTCACCGGGAAGCCACCATAACTGTGGCCGACCAAGACGACGTTCGTCAGTTGCTCATTCTCAATGTGCTGCACGATATCGGCGACATGCGTCTTGAGATTGATTTCACGGCGAATAAGGTGCCGACGTTCGCCAAGGCCGGTCAGGGTGGGTGTCGTCACTCGGGCGCCTGATGCTTCCAGCAACGGCCGCACACGGCTCCAGCACCATCCGCCATGCCAGGCGCCATGGACGAGTACGAAGGTGGCTTCCGGGCTGACCTCCCGTGCCATAGCAACCCCTGATGATGCGGCGGCGATCACACCGACCGCGACAGTCTCGAGAAGCCGTCTTCTATTAATGCCCGCCTCCCGTGCGCAAACGCAAACTAATTCATATATCAGAATAACGCCCCTGCGCAAGTCCTTGGTGGGGCGCCTCAATGCCGATTGACCTCCACGTTCCAACCCCAGCATGGTGACGGAGCCGGCGTATTCGCGCATTCCTGAGGAAGGTCGGCGCGGCGACGCGGCGCCGCATTCATGACCTGCTCCCGCAAATGCGTGCGGAAGGAGACCGGGTATCACAGGTTCCGCGGCGCTGCTGGCGGACAACGGCCGCTCAATGCAATTCGTGCATAAAGACGAATTTGGGCATGCTCCATTGATAGTGCAGCGCAAGTCATCTGTGCGATAGCCCGACCACCATGGCTGCCAGCAAGTGCTGGCCCTGCTTAAGCTGCGTCGACTGGCAGCAAAGGAATATCCGCAGAGAGGATGTCGCGGCGGGTCCCTCGCGAACCTTCAAGACTTCAGGACGAGCCCTGCCGTTGCAAGCCGCACGCTCTGGAGGCCGACGGCCCTTACACTGATCCGCGGGAGCGCTGTCGAAGCGCTCGCTGTCAATGTAGGGCTTCCATCTTCCGGCCGGAGGCTGAGGGTGATGACATTGCCGGCCTGCCGCCAGTCAACCGTCTCCCCGTCGTCAGCATAGATGACGCCTGACGCGGTATCCGCCGAGGTCCCGAAGATCACCGCCGTCGTCTCCGCCCCTTCCGCGACAGGGATGATCGCACCCGCGCGCGCAAAAAGCGGCAGCCGCCCGAGCGGCGCCGGCACCGTCACCACGCGGCCGCCCTCCCAATGCGAATGGTCGTGCCAGTCATACCAGCCGCCGGGATGGGCGGGGAGATAGACGTCGCGTGTCGCCGCGCCCTCCTCCAGCACGGGCGCGACGAGAAGGTCCGACCCAAGCATGAATGCATCCTCAACGAGGCGCGCGGTGTCATCCTCCGGAAAATCCCAGAACAACGGCCGGACCGCCGGCATGTCATCGCGGGACGCGCGCCACATCTGCGTATACATATAGGGAATGAGACTATGGCGCAGCGTGATGGCCGCGCGCACCTGCGGCAAGACTTCGGGATGCATCCACGGTGTGTTGACGGTGCCGTTGTCCTTCCACGAATTCATCACCATACGCGGCCACAGCGCGCAGAATTCGACGAAGCGACAGAAGAGTTCCGGTCCGGGCACAGGCCCATGAAATCCTCCGACATCATGGCCGATGTTGAACAGACCCGACAGGCTCATGGCGAGCCCTTGCGTCAGGTTGAAGCGCAGCGTCTTCCATGCGGTCTCGTTGTCGCCCGTCCAGGTCTGGCCATAGCGGGCAATGCCGGCGCCGCCGGCGCGCGTGATGACATAGGGGCGTTTGCCGGGCGCATGCGCCGCCTGCACCTCATAGGCGAGCTTGTGCATAAGGAGCGCCTGTGCAGGGCGCGCCAGGCTCTGCGCGAAGGGGCGCCCGTCACCGGCGCATTCGGCATCTTCGTCCCAGATCTCGAATTCGTTGTTGTCGCTCCAAATCGAGACGACCCCATAGTCGAGAAGCTGAGTGCGGATCCCGTTCGCCCACCAGTCGCGCCCCCTGGGATTGGTGAAGTCGACGTGAAAGCCGAGCCCGTCCCAGAACTGGGCGACGGCCGGCTCGCCCGAGCTCCCGTCCATGACGAGAATGCCATCACGCTTTGCCGCGGCTATGCGGGGATGGTCGTCGAGGAGGCACGGCTTGATATTCGTCACCGGCTGCATGCCGGCCGCCTTCAACCGGGCCATGGTGGCGGCGGGATCGGGGAACTTGTCGTTGTTCCAGTTGAAGACATAGCGGCGCGGCCCGATTGACGTATAGCCCGAGCCGAAGTGGAAGCTGTCGCAGCGGATGCCATGGGCCTTGCAGTCCGCGACGAAGGCCGAGATACGCGCGTCGGCATCGGGCGCGTCGGCGATGGCCATGCTGGTCATGGCAAAACCGAGCGACCAGCGCGGGGCGAAGGCCTGCCCCCCGGTCAGCCAGGAGAAGCGCCGCGTGACGTCGGGCACGGTCGGGCCGGCGAGGACGTAATAGTCGAGATCGCCGTCGTCGGCCTTGTAGGAGCGGAAGAGGCCATGGTAGTTGTCGATCGTACATCCGAAATCGACCTCACCCACGGCAAGATTATCATAGTATAAGCCGTGCGCGCCTGCCGGCCCATCGACGATGAAGAACGGCAGCATCTTGTAGAGCGGATCTGACAATTCCGCATCGAAGCCGCAGGGGTCGACCGCATCGATGGCAAAACGCCGCCCAGTGCGATCGAGGGGGCCCGCCTTGTCGCCCAATCCGTAGTGGCGCTCATCGGCATGTCGCGCCATGCTATGGGCAAGGGCGCCGGTCTTCCGCGAGAGGAAATAGGCCTGGGTCGGGCGATCTCTCAGGAAAGGCTCGGCCTCGCCCGCGCGCCGCCAGACGATCCCGAAGGGATTGAGCGTCACCGTGGCGGAGAGGCCCGCCGCAGCGACGACGACGGTGCCGTCCCCCTCCCTCACGGTAACGGCGGGATTGGCAAAGCCCGACAGATCATCCCTGGCGCGGCCTGCGAACGGCGGTTCCTGGCCGTTTGGCGCGATGGCCCAGCCGCGATCGAGGCGATAGCCCTCCGTGCGCTTCAATGTCACGCGGCCGATATCGGGTTCGAGGATCGCCACGCGGATCGTCGCGAGCGGCGTGGCGACGGCCCCCACCTCGAATACGGCAGCATTGCCATCCAGGCCGCGATAGCGGCCGTGCGTCAGGGCTTTCATGATCGGTCTCCGGATCGGTCACGGCCGGGCGAGCGTTGCGCCCGCCTCGTCGAAGAAATGAAGATGCGGGGGGTCGAAGCGGATCCCGATCACCTCACCGCGCGCGAGACGCGCCTGGCCGTCCTGGCGCAGGGTGATCTGCGGCAGGCCGGGCGCGGATGCATAGACGAAGGTCTCCCCGCCGAGATGTTCGACGAGATCAACCGTCAGGGTGAGATCCGCATCGGCCTTCGCCATCACGATATGCTCGGGACGGATTCCCAGGGTGACGGGCTTTCCCGGCGCAAGGCCCGCTGCCGGACGCTCAACCGCGATGGCGCGGCCGGCGAGATTGAGGCGCAGCGTCCCGTCATCGCCGGTCACCGTAGCCGGCAAAAGATTCATGCGCGGCGAGCCGATGAAACCCGCCACGAAGGTATTGCAGGGGCTGTTGTAGAGCTCCAACGGGGAGCCCACCTGCTCGATGCGTCCGGCCCGCAGCACGACGATCCGGTCGGCGAGGGTCATCGCCTCGACCTGGTCGTGGGTCACATAGATCATCGTGCCGCCGATCTCGGCATGGAGCGCCGCGAGCTCCTTGCGGGTGGCGACGCGCAGCTCGGCATCGAGGTTCGACAGGGGCTCGTCGAACAGAAAGATCTTGGGATCGCGCACGATGGCGCGGCCGATGGCGACGCGCTGGCGCTGCCCACCCGACAACGCCTTGGGCCGGCGCTCCAGATAGTCCGTGAGGCGCAGCATGGTCGCGGCGCGGGTGACCCGCGCATCGATCTCGGCGGACTTCAAACCCATGTTCTCGAGCGCGAAGGCCATGTTCTTCCGGACGCTCATATGCGGATAGAGCGCGTAGGACTGGAACACCATCGCGAGGTCACGCTCGGATGCAGGGCGATCCGTCACGCGCTGGCCGTCGATATAGACCTCCCCTTCGGTCACGGTCTCCAGGCCGGCGATGACGCGCAGCAGCGTCGACTTGCCGCAACCGGACGGGCCGACGAACACGACGAATTCGCCGTCCTGCACCGCGAGATCGATGCCGTGCAGCACATCCACCGGACCGAAGGACTTGCGCGCGCCGACGAGCCTGAGTTCAGCCATGAAACACGCCCTGGTTCATCACTTCATCCCCGTCGAGCCGATGCCCGTCGTGATGAGGCGCTGGAGGAAGACAAAGACGAGGGTGACGGGAATGAGCGTCACCACGGTCATCGCGAGGAGATAGTGCCACTGGGTCTGCAGCTCGCCCTGGAAAGCGTTGAGGCCGATCTGGAGCGTATAGACCTCCGTCTTGGTCAAGACGGCCAGCGGCCAGAGGAACTCGTTCCAGCGCCACATGACGGAGAAGATCGCGAGCACCGACAAGGCCGGCAGCGTCAATGGCATGACGATACGCCAGTAGATCTGCCATTCGGAGGCCTTGTCCATGCGCCCCGCCTCGATCAGATCCCGCGGCAGGGTCAGCATGTATTGGCGCAGCAGGAAAACGCCGGTTGGCGTGGCCGCGCCCGGGAGGATGACCGCCCAGAGCGAATTGACCAGCCCGAGCTCCGTGACCACGAGATAGACCGGAACGAGGATGATGGTGATCGGGATCATCAGCGTGCCGATCACCGCCAGCATCGCCGCACCCTTGCCCTTGAACTCGTAGATGGCGAGCGCATAGGCGGCCATCGAGTTGATGAGGAGCGTGATGAGCGTCGCCACCACCGTGACGAAGACCGAATTGCCGAGGAAGCGCAGGAAGGCAAATTGCGCGAGCGGCTCGGTATAGTTCTCGACCGCGAAGGCGACCTTGCGCACGGGCTCGCGCTTGTCGATCGGGATGCTGAACTCAAGCGCGGGATCCTTCGGATCCACCATCTGCGCCATGATCCCGATGCGCCGCACCTGCGCGAGCTCCCGCACGGACCCGTCCGGCAAGGTGACGCGGAACAAAGGCAGCGGCTGCGGCTGGCCGGGCACGCTGACCTCCTGCTGCGCGAAGGGCAGGAAGGACGGCGGAAATTCAAGAAGCGCGCTTTGCGTCTTGAAGGACGACAGGACGAGCCACGCCACCGGGCCGAACATCAGGAGGACGCCCAGCGCGAGATAGGCGTAGGCCGCGATATCCGTCCAGTGGAGCGGAGCGCCGCGACCGCCACGGCGCTGGCCCGCGAGCCTGGCGAGGGAGAGCCTTGCGAGGGAGAGCCTGCCGAGAGATAGGGAGGCCATCTCAGCTCTCCTTCCGGCGCGCGAGGGCGAGCTGTGCGAGGGTCAGCAGGAACAGGACGAGCCCGAGCACGACCGAGGCCGCCGCGGCAAGGCCGAAGTTCTGGACCTGGTTGGCGAAGGCCGTCTCATAGATGTATTGCACCACCATCAAGGTTGCCGTGCCCGGCCCGCCGCCGGTGAGGACGAAGACCTCGTCGAAGGTCTGCACGCCCTTGATGAGCGCGAGCACGATCACGACGATCATGTTGGGCCACAGAAGCGGCAGCGTAATGCGGCGGAAGACGCGCCAGCGCGGCGTCGCGTCCATTTCCGCCGCCTCGTAGAGATCCGCCGGGATCGCCTGGAGGCCGGCGAGAAGGATCAGGGTGTAGAAGCCCATATGGGCCCAAACCGAGACGAAGACCGCCCAGAACATCGCCCAGCTCGGGTCGATGAAGAACAGGACCTTCTGGCCGCCCAGCGTCGTGATGGCTGCATTGAGGAGCCCGTCGCGCTGCAGGATCCATTTCCAGATCAGCGCAACGACGACGGGCGACAGCAAGACGGGGAAGAAATACACCGCGCGGAAGAAACCGCGCCCCCTGATCTTCATGTTGAGCACGAGGGCCGTGACCAGGGAGAACAGCACCATCGCCGAGACCTGGAACAGGACGAACTTCGCCGTATTGGCAACACCACGCCAGAAATGGTCCTCGCGGCAGGAATTGGGGTCGAGATAGGAGCCGCAATCGAAGAGATAGGCATATTGCCCGGCCCCGACATAGGGACGCTCGGAGGGAAACAGCGCCGGCCCGCCGGTCACCGAGAAGACGATATTGATGGCGATCGGCAGGAAGACGAACAGGCCGAAGACAACGAAATTCGGGACGAGGAAGACGTAGGGCATACGTCCTGCGCCGATGAGGCGCTGACACGCCTGCATCGGTCCGTCGAGAAGACGCATGGGGAGCGCGGCGAGCGCGCCGGCGACCGCGCCGAGCGCGGCCCCGACCCGGCCGCGCAGACCTATCCTCTCCCCGGAGGGCACTGACGTCTCCACTGCCACGCCGCGTTACTTCTTCGCGCGTTCTGCGATCTGCTGCGCGACATCGGACGTGATGCGCTTGTAGGCTTCGTCGAGCGTCGTCTCCCCGGCGATCGCCTGGCCGAGCCGGCTGATCACCGCATTGAAGATGATGCGGCTATTGGTATAGCCCTGCGTGCGGTAAGCGAGCGGCGAGATCTCGCTGGCACTTGCCGTAAAGGTCTTCAATGCGGCAGCAGCCTGCGGGCTTGCGGAGGGATAGGCGACGCCCTTCTTCGCCAGCCCCAGATGGCCGGGAACGAACAGCGTGCGTGAATAGAACTCGGACAGGACAGGCTCGCTCGCCAGATAGTCCATCAGCCGGGCGACTTCCTTGGGATGCTGCGTCGATTTGAAGGCGACCAGTGCTGCGCCACCCGGCATGCTGCTGCAGCCGCCGGGGCCGCAAGGGTTCGGCACCACGATCCAGTCGAAGGCGTTACCGACCGTCTTGTCGAACTGGCTCGTCTGCCAGGACCCGGACAGGTACAGCACGACCTGGGCGTTCTTGAACTCGTCGTTGGCGCCGCGATAGGCGGTGCCGGAGACCGAGCCCCACAGCTCCTTCGACATCACGCCGGAGGCGTGCCAATCATAGACGAGCTGAGCGGCGCGCTTGAAGCCCTCGTCCACCACCTCGGGCTCGCCGTTTGCGCCGAACACCTTGGTGCCCTGCGACATCGCCAGCGAATAGAAGCGGTGGCCGGAGCGGTCGAGCGCGATGGGGAACGGCACCTGCACCTTGGCGGCCACCTCCTTCGTCGCCTTGGCCCAATCCTCCCAGGTGGCCTTGGCGCCGGGCATGGGCACCTTGGCCTGATCGAACAGGGTCTTGTTGACGAAGGGGCCGGTCACCGTGAGCTGCGTCATGAAGCCGGGTATAGACTGCGTATCGCCGGCAGGACGCATCCACTCCAGGAACGGGCCGAAATTCTGCTCCCAATAGGCTGCATCCTTCAGATGCGGTCGCATGTCGAGATAATAGCGCGACAGACCGCCGATATCGACGACGCGCGCGATATCCGGCCCCTGCCCGGAGGCCACCTGCACGGGCAGATTCTCATTGATCGCCTTGAACGGCACCTGGTCGAGAACGACCTTGACGTCCTTGTTCTGCTCTTCGAAACGCTTGAGCAGATCCGCCATCACCTCGCCTTCGTTGCCATCGGAATACCAGGTCATCCGGATGGTCGCAGTCTCGGCCCGGGCAGGTCCCCAGATCGCAGCGGCGGAGAGCAATGCCAACATGAGGGGTTTGAATAAGCGCATGGTCGTTCGTTCCTCCCTATCGCCCGTTCGGCGGCGAGCCGCTTTGCGAAGCACTCCCGCGCCGGCTGCCGTGGGCAGATCCGGATGTGGAAAACTGCTTCGGGCCATTCCTTGGCCTCTCTTTCTCATTTGGCAAACGTTTGCCAAAGCTGTCAATGGCTCCTTTGCGCACTCGACAAGCGCTGGCGTCGATGAAACAAGAGATTCATAGACATTCGAGCGGGATAATGCCGGAAGACGTTTCACTGACGACGGTCGCAGCCAGAGCCGGCGTGTCGATTTCCACGGTCTCGCGGATCGTCAACGGCGAAACACGACGCGCATCCGCCGCGACGATCGCCCGCGTCCGCGATGCCATCGAGGCCGTCGGCTATCGGCCGAACCCGGTCGGGCGTGCCCTCAGACGGCGCCAGAGCCAGGTCGTCGGCATGTTGGTCGCCAATCTCGATAATCCGGCCATGGCCACCATCGCCTCCTCGACCGAGGCGGCGCTGCGGAGCGCGGGCTATGTCATGATGCTCTGCGATACGCATGACCGCGCCGATCTCCAGGACGATTATCTGAGCGCGTTGCGCGCGCAGCTCGTCCGCGGCTTCGTCATGGTCGCGTCCGTGCCCAGCAAGGGCCTGGCGGACCTCTCGGCAGAGGGGGCGCCCATGGTCTTCGTGACGCGCCGGGCGCCCGCCGGGCGCGGCCCCTTCGTCGGGATCGACGATCGCGCTGCAGGGGCCGCAGTCGCGGACCGCTTCATCGACGAGGGCCGGCGTGCCCCGGCGGTTGCCTTTCCGCAACAGGGCTCATCGGCGACCCGGGACCGCGTCTTAGGCTTCCTTGCGCGGCTGGCCGAACGCGGACGGCCGGCCGCCTCGGTCATCCAGGGCGAGGGATCGGGCCTGTCGCACCTGCAGGTGGGCTACGAAGCGGCGGAAAAGATCTTCTCGGCCGGCGACAAGCCGGACGCGATCCTGTGCGTGAGCGACCAGATCGCTTATGGCGTGCGCCGGCGCGCGCTGGAGCGCGGGCTCGACGTGCCCGGCGACTGCTCGCTCGTCAGCATCGACGGGAGCCCGCTCAACAAATGGGTCGCGCCCTGGCTGGTCTCAGTAGAGATCCCTTATATCGCCTATGGGCAGGAAGTCCTCGCCAGCCTCAATGCCATCTGGACCGGCTCGGCAAGCATGGACCGCCTGCTTCCCTATCGCTTCTGACGGGCCGCCCGCAGCGCCTCACGGAATGGCCGCCAGCGACTCGCTCTCCGTTGACCCGCGGCGCGGCGCGCGAAAATTTCGGGCGCTACTTCCGGTATTGCGCGTCGGTCACATGCTCCATCCAGTCCACAGCCGTGCCGTTGCGCTTTTCCTGGATGGCGATGTGGCTCATGGCCGTCGTCGGCGTGGCGCCGTGCCAGTGCTTTTCGCCCGGCGGAAACCAGACCACATCACCCGGCCGGATCTCCTCGATCGGGCCGCCCTCGCGCTGCGCCCAGCCACAGCCGGACACGACGATCAGCGTCTGTCCGAGCGGATGCGTATGCCAGGCCGTCCGCGCACCAGGCTCGAAGGTGACGAGGGCGCCTGCGACACGCGCCGGCTCCGGCGCGTCGAGAAGGGGATCAATACGAACCGCTCCCGTGAAATATTCCGCCGGCCCCCGTCCCGAGGGTCGCGATCCGTTCCGCGCGATGTCCATGTCACGTCTCCTCGCTGTCCTGCACCATCGAAACTGGCATGACCGCCCGCTCGCAACAGACGGTTTCACATCGTCTCGATGCGCTCCACGGTTTCCAACCCGGCGATAACGCGCTCGAGCGCCCTCGCCTCATCCGACTGCTCGGTCATGACGGGCTGGAGCTGGCCGTTCAGCCCGATCACGCCCCCTCTCCCGCGGCGATGAGCTTGGCGATCAGCTCCGGCTTGCGCGCCTGCGGCACGGGATAGGTGCGGCGGCTCTGCCCAAGGCCGAGGCCGAGGAAGCTCTCCGCCAGCATCACGGCGAGCGAGGCAGGCTCCACCACCGGCACAGGCAGCGCCGCCGCGAGCCGCGCCGCCATGTCCGGGGACACAGGCTCCCCAAGCACGAGCACCTCGGCGCCGTCCTCCTCGATCGCGACTTTGGCGGCGGTCAGGATGGCGCCCTCGGTTGCCGTTTCCGCATAGGCGCGCACGCCGGTGCATTGAGCGGTGAGGCCGTATTCCTGCACGAGCTTCTTGGCGCGGGTATAACCCGCCGGCGGCGCGATGATGCCGAACTGCGCGCCGAGGGTCAGCGCATAGAGCATCGCGCTGCGACCCGCCGCGACCACGGGAATGTCGAGCACGGAACGCAGCGCATTGGCGCCGAAATCGCCAAACTCACCGACGCAGACGGCGCTGAAGCCTTCCGCCTCCGCGTTCTGTCCGGCGGCGAGCACGGCGAGATCGGCGAGGGTCCAGTCATGGGCGCTGATCGGCGCGGCCGGGATGCCCGGCGCGACACGGAGCTCGACCTCGGCCTCGCCGCTGAGGGGAGCGGCGCGATCGGCGGCGACAATCATCAGGATGCGGGACATCGCTCTCTCCTCAGACACGCGCCGCGGCGTCGCCCATGGCGGCGAGGCGCGCGGTCGCGGGCGCGGCCGGCGACGGGAAGGTGACGCGACTGTGGCTGAGCTTCAGCCGGATCGCGGTTTCCGCCAGGCGGTAGGTCAGCGGCCCCGGATTGATAATCGGCACCGGCAGGCGCGCGGCGAGATAGGCATGGGCCTCGTGCATCGTGGTGGAACCGAGGATGATGACATCGGCGCCGTCCTCCTCGATGCAACGCATCGCCGCCTCGTGGAGTGCCGGGAAGAACTCGTCCTCCTTGCCGGCGAGCAGGCTCTGGTTGTTGGGCTGCAGGCCGGCGGAGCGCACCGAGGCGCATTTGGCGCCAAGGCCGAGCTCGGCCAGCGTCTTGGCATAGAGATGGCGCCAGCGGTCCCACATGGCAAGGATAGAGAAGCGGTCGCCCAGCATGAGCGCGGTGAGCATGGCATGGCGGCCCGCCCCGATCACCGGGATGTTGAGCACGGAGCGCAGTGGCGCCATGCCGGAATCGCTGACGGTGTCGATGCAGACCGCATCATAGCCGTCGGCCTCCGCCTGAAGGCCCGCTTCGAGCATGCCGACATCGGCGAGCACGGAATCCTGCTGGCTGACGTAGTTGACGGGCGCGATGCGCACCGGCTTGAAGTCGAATGCGATATCCGGGCCGAGCTTCACGGCGCCGAGCTGCGCCTTGCGCTTCTCGAGATTGTCCGCATCCATCGGAAACGGCACGATCACCAGTACCCTGGCCATGGTGGACTGATCTCCCTGCAATTATGACGAGAGCCGCGCCGCGCCCGCGCCCGCGAAGCGGCCGAGCACGACGGCGGTCAGAAGGCCGTTGCCGCCGAGATAGCCCCAGGACGAGGGGCCCGAGAGGCCACGGGCGGCACCGCCGGCGGCAAAGAGATTGGGCAGGCGCACGCCATCGCGGCCGAGCACGCGCGCCTCCGTGTCGACCGCGAGCCCGCCCTGCGTGTGGAAGAGCGCGCCACGCACTTTCGCCGCGAGATAGGGCGCCTTAAGCGGCGGATTGTCCGTGAAGTCGCGGCCGAAGGGGTCCGATGCCTCACCCGCCGCATAGGAGGAAACCTCCGCGAAACGCGCTTCGAGGGCCGCGCGCGGCACGCCGATGGCGTCGGCCAGTTCACCAACAGTCTCGGCCGTCACGACGGCGTCTTTCTCCAAGACGCGGTGATAGTCCTGGAAGGTGAGCGCCGGCTCCTCGCAGCGCCGGTCGTAGATCGTCCAGGCCGTCCCCTCGGGCTGGGCCAGCACGGCGGAGGCCTGTTCGGAATAGCCGCTCATCTCGTTCGAGAAGCGCTCGCCGTCGCGGTTGACCTGGAAGCCGCCGCGGATCACGAGTGCCCATGTCAGCGGCAGTTTCGGGCCGTTGGCGACGCAGTGGCCCTGATAACTGCCGAGATCGGCCTGCGCGGCGCCCAGGGCATCGCCCCAGTCGAGCGCCTCGCCGCGGCTGCCGTCATGGCCGCAATAGACGGCGTCGGCCATCTCGGGGATGTGCCGGGCGACGACGGCGGGATCGGCGCCGTAGCCGCCCGTCGCCAGAACCAGCGCCCGGCAGCCGATGATGCGCTCTGCGCCGTCGGCGTCCCGGTAGCCGACCGCCGTCACGCGGCGGTCAGCGTCGGCATAGAGCGTCTCGACCGTCGCGGAGGTGATGAGGGTGGCGCCGGCCTTGCGGGCCGCCGCCAGCAACCCCTCCTCCATCTCGGTACCCGTCCGGCTCTTCGGCACGTGGTAGCGATGGCGAGAATGGCCGGGATAGAGGATATCGTCGAGCAGCTCGAAGCCGAGGCCGTGGCTGTCGGCCAGCCATTCCACGGCAGGGCCCGAGGCCGCCGTGACGGCGCGCGCCAGAGCCTCATCAGTCCGGCCCTTGGCCTTCTTCAGGATGTCGGCGAGAAAGAGTTCGGGACTGTCCGCGATGCCCTTCTCGCGCTGGAAACGCGTGCCCGCACCGGGCAGCATGCCGAGCGTCAGCGCAGTGTTGCCGGAGGGCACCGCGTCGCGCTCCAGAACGGTAACCGATGCGCCGGCATCGCGCGCCGCCAGGGCGGCGCACAGCCCGGCCGCGCCGGCCCCGATGATGACGACATCAGCCGTTGTGGACGCCGTGGCCTCGCCGGCGGGGCGAACCTGCGCCATGGCCTTACCAGCTCACCTGTTCGGCGATCACCGGCCCGGCCAGGCGGAAGCGGTCGATGAAGCGCTTGCCGCTGGCGAGCGTCCCATGGCCGAAGACGAGGCTGCCGTCGTCCGTCAGGGCTTCCACGAAGCTCTCATAGCGCTTGCCCGCCTGCTGCGCAGCCGCCAGGGCATCCACAAGGCCCGTGCCACGCCCCTCGCTATCGACGGCGACGAAATCCTCCGTCACCAGCGTCGAAGCCGCGGCGGCATCGCCCTTGGCGAGCGATTCCGCGAGTTGGGCCGCGACCTCGGTGGCCGGCGGCAGCGGCGGACCGGGCACGCGCGAGACGCCGCCGCGGGCATAGGCGCTCGGCGAGACCTCGCGCAGGATGGTGACGACGCCGTCCGGCGGCGCGGCCATCACGGAGCGCACGACGCGCGTCATGCCCTTCAGCAGCCGCGCCTTGGTGGCGGCGTCATAGCCTTCGATGACGGTTGTTTCGACGACGGGCATCCATGGCCTCCCGATTGATCCTGGGGGTGCCGGCCACGGGCGCGGCCGGCGCTGGTATTCACGAAGTAGCCGCGGCGCTCAGGCGGCCGCGATCTCGTCGATCATCTCGGCGATGGTCGCGACGCGGCACACCGGCTTCAAAGCGGCGATCGCCGTCTCGTGGGTTGCCGTGTTGAAGGCCGCCGAGCCATCCGAGAGCACCACCGTCGCGAAGTCGCGCACATGCGAATCGCGCACCGTCGAGGCGACGCCGCCATTGGTGACGATGCCGCCGATGATGAGCTTCTCGATGCCGCATTTGCGCAGCACCCACTCCATCCGGGTCATGTAGAAGGCGGAATAGGCGATCTTCTCGACGGTGAGATCGGCCGGTTGCAGTTCGTCCACGAGGCTGTGGCCCCAGGCGCCGGGCAGGAAATCACCCTTCTTGAGGAAGGGGCGCAGCTCCTTCAGATGCGGCGAGATCAGGGGCTCGCCGCCCTTGGCCGGCACCAGCGTGAACTGCGTGGAGACGAACCACCCGCCCTTCTGGCGCAGGAGGTCGGCCAGCGGCTTGATGCGCGCCGGCAGCGCCGCGATCTCAGGCGCGCCCTGGCCTGCCCGGCCATAGGCCCCATCCGGATGGATGAAGTCGTTCTGCAGGTCGACCGTCAGCAGGGCCGTCTTCGACAGCGGGATCTCCGCGTGACTCATGATGCGCGCTCCACGATGACGTTGCCATAATCGTCGATGCGCGCCGTGAGGTCGGGATCGACCACCGTCGTCGCATCGGGCTGCTCGAGGATGGCGGGGCCGCGCACCACGGTGCCGACCGGCAGGTCGAGGCGGGCGTAGATCGCCGCCTCATGCCAGGCGCCGTCGAACCACACATTGCGGTGGCCGAGATGCGCCTTGTCGAGGCTCGCGTCGCCGCTCGGCCGGAGCGCCGCGAGGTCGAAGCGCGGACGACGGCCGATGGCGGCGGTGCGCAGGTTGACGATGCGCGCCGGCACGCCGTTGAGGAGGCGGCTGAAGGAATTGCGGTAGGCCTCCTCGAAGGCTGTGCGGATGACGGCCTCCGTCACGCCGGTCGTGCCGTTCGCAATGGTCACCGGCAGCGGCACCGAGACGGTGTGCGTCTGGCCGACATAATGCATGTCGAGCTCGAACAGCACGTCGATGCGATCGACCGCAAGGCCCGCCGCCTCGACGACAGCCCGCGCCTCTTCCGCCTCGGCGACCATCCGCTTGTCGAGCGCGGCGGCGTCGATGCCCTCGAGGCTCAGGTTCACGGTCTGCACCTGGTCATGCCGGATATCGGCGATGACGCAGCCGAGCGCCGAGGTCACGCCGGGATAGCGCGGCACGAGCGCGGCCTTGAGGCCGACGTCCTTGATCAGCGCGCCGACATGCAGCGCCCCGCCGCCGCCGAAGGGCACGGCGGCGAACTTGGCCGGATCATGCCCGCGCTCGATGGACACGAGGCGAATGGCGCCGGCCATCTTGGCATCGGCGATACGGACGATCGCCTCGGCCGCCACCATCACATCGAGGCCGAGGGGCTTCGCCACATGCTCATCGATGGCGGCGCGCGCGGCCTCGATGTCGAGGCGCTTCAGCATGCCGCCGATCGGCCGGTCGGAATTGATGCGCCCGAGCACGACATTGGCGTCTGTCAGGGTCGGCCGGGTGTTGCCCTGCCCGTAGCAGACGGGACCCGGCCGCGAGCCGGCGCTTTCCGGGCCGACCTGCAGCATGCCGCCGGCATCGACATGGGCGATGGAGCCGCCGCCGGCGCCGATCGTCGTGATCTCGATCATCGGCGTGCGGATGACGAGGCCGAAATCGATGGTGGTCTGCGCGGCGAGCGCCGTCTTGCCGCCGACCACGAGCGAGACGTCGAAGGACGTGCCGCCGAGATCGCCGGTGATGACATTGGGGAAGCCGGCCGCCTCCGAAATCGCCGCCGCGGCGATGACGCCGGCCGCGGGACCGGAGAGCGCGGTGCGCACCGGCAGGCGGCGCGCCGTCTCGGTGGACATGACGCCGCCGTTCGACTGCACGATATGGAAGCGTCCGCCGAAGCCCTCGGATTGCAGGGCATCGTCGAGCTTGGCGAGATAGCTGCCGACCACCGGCTGCAGATAGGCATTGAGTGCCGTCGTCGAGGTGCGCTCGAACTCGCGGATTTCCGGCAGGATCTGGCTGGAACAGGCGACATTGCCGTTCGGCCAGACTTCGGACGCGATGGCGAGTGCCTTCTGCTCGTTCTCGGGGTTGGCATAGGCGTTGACGAAGACGATGGCGAGCGCCTCGCAGCCCGCGGCGACGAGCTCCAGCGCCGCCTCGCGCACGGCATCCTCGTCGAGCGCCTCGCGGATGGTGCCGTCGGCGAGCGTCCGCTCGTTGACCTCAAGCCGCAGATCACGGTCGATCACGGGCACAAAATCGCCCCACAGGCCCCAGGTATGGCGCCGGTCGCGGCGGCGCATCTCGAGCACGTCGCGGAAACCCTTGGTGGTGATGAGGCCGCAGCGCGCGCCCTTGCGCTCCAGGAGCGCATTGGTGCCGACCGTGGTCCCGTGCACGACCGACGTGAGATCGGCGATCGCGCCGAAGACCTTCAGGCCGTTGAGGAAGCCGACCGCCTCGTCACCCCGGTTGGAGGGCACCTTGGCGGTGCGGAAGGCCTTGGCCGGCTCGTCATAGAAGAACAGATCGGTGAAGGTTCCGCCGACGTCGACGCCGACGATGCGCCCTTCGCGGTTCTTGACTGGCGCGTTCTTGACAGGCGCGTTCATGCCGCGGCTCCCTTGCGGAGGCTGGCCGTCGCCGCCTCGTCGAGTTCTCCGTCGTCGCTCACGGCGACCCCATAATCCCGGCGCGCGCTTTCCGCGCTGATGTAGCCGAGGCGCACGTCCCGCGCGACGAGCGAGGCCGCACGCGCCAGCGGACTGCCCCAGCCGCCGCCGCCCGGCGTCTGCAGCTTCACGGCGCGCCCGGTCGGCACCGGCACGCCGGTGACCTTGGAGACGAGCGGCGGCGAATGTTCGCCGTCCTCAGCCTCCCAGGTGAAGCGGTTGAGCCCGGCCGGCCCACCCCCGCGCACGCCGAAGGGCGCCACCTTGCCGCGCTCGCCAAGCAGGAACACCTCCGCATCAGACAGTGCCTCCACCTCATAGATCGCGCCGAGACCGCCGCGGTGGGTGCCGGGGCCGGCCGAATCCGGCCGAAGCGCCCATTGCCGGAACATCACGGGATAGCTCGCCTCGAGAATTTCGAGCGGCGGGATCGTCGCCGTCGAGATCGGGTTGTTGGCGTGGTTGAGGCCATCCGTTTCCGGGTTGCCGCCCATGCCGCCGCCGAAGAAGGAGAACATCACCCAGCGGTCGCCATTGGCGCGATGGCCGGCGAAGGAGAGCGCGTTGATGGTGCCGAAGGGCGCGGCGGTCGCGCGCTCCGGATCGGCCTTCGCCAGCGCGCCGAGCACAACGCCGATGAGGCGCAGGATGGTCTCGGTGTAGCCGGCCATCGGCTTCGGGGCGGTGGCGCCGAGCAAGGTGGTCGGCGGGATGACGAAATCGATCGGCCTGAGGCAGCCGGCATTGGCCGGCACATCCGTGAAGATGTGCTTCAGCGCCACGTAGCAGGCGGCCGCCGTCGTCGCGTAGGAAATGTTGATCGGCCCCTGCGCCGGCGGCGACGAGCGCGAGAAATCAAGCGTCATCGTCTCGCCGGCGATGGTGAGATCGAGCGCGACGGTCAGCATGTCGTCGGTGATGCCGTCGTTGTCGAGCACGTCCTCGAAGGAATAGCGGCCGTCCGGCAGGGCGCGGATGGCGCTGCGCATCAGGGCTTCGGCGCGATCGGAGAAGGCCTCGAAGGCGGCCGATACGGTCGCCGGGCTGTATTCGTCGAGAAGCGACTCGAAGCGGCGCTGGCCGAGATCGAGCGCGTTGAGCTGGCCGTTGAGATCGCCCCAGTTCGAGGTCGGTACGCGCGAATTCGCGGCGAGCAGATCGACGATATCCTGGTTCAGCTTGCCGGCGGAGAACAGCTTGACCGGCGGGAAGCGCACGCCCTCCTGAAAGCTTTCGGTCGCCTTGGGATTATAGCCGCCCGGCACGTTGCCGCCGATATCGAGCCAATGGCCGGCGGAGGCGAGCCAGCAGAACAGCTCGCCGCTGCGGAAGATCGGCCGCACGAGGCGGAAGTCGTTGAGATGGGTGCCGCCCACATAGGGGTCATTGAACAGGAAGGTGTCGCCCTCCTCAAGGCCGCCCTCGCGCGCCACCTTGTCGATCACCGCCTTGACCGCGAAGGCCATGGCGCCGACGAAGATGGGCAGGCCGTTGGTGCCCTGCACCAGCGTCGCGCCGGTGGTCGCGTGGTAGAGCCCGTGGCAGGCATCGCGCGCCTCGGCGATGATCGGGTTGAACGCCGAGCGATACAGCGTGGCGTCCATCTCGTCGGCGATCTGCTCCAGGCGCCCCTTGAGCACGGCAAGGGTGACAGGATCGATACTGGTCATGCCCCGGGTCCCTTCTTGAAGTCCTCGTAGGTGCGGCCGAGCGCCAGCAGCTCCGGCGTGCCGATCAACGCGTTGAGGGCGTTGAAATCGAACATCCGCTCCTTGAACGGATCGTTCGTGCCATGGGCCTTCAGCGAGCCGTAATAATCCTGCGCGGCGCGGGCGAGCGCGCGCACGATGCCGCCGGGGAAGATCACGATCTTGAAGCCGAGAGCGCCGAGTTCGTCGGCGCTGGCGAGCGGTGTGTCGCCGCCTTCCACCATATTGGCGAGCAGTGGCAGCGTGCCGCCGAGCGCGCCGGTCACGGCCACGAGCTGCTCCTTGGAGCGCGGCGCCTCGACGAAGAGCACGTCAGCGCCGGCCTCGGCATAGAGATGCGCGCGTTCGAGCGCGCTCTCGAGCCCCTCGACCGCCACTGCGTCCGTGCGCGCGACGATCAGCGTGTCTTCACTGTCGCGCGCATCGACGGCGGCCTTGACCTTGCCGGCCATCTCGCCGGCGCTGACCAGGCTCTTGTCCTGCAGATGACCGCAGCGCTTCGGCAGCGTCTGGTCCTCGAGCTGGATGGCCGTGGCGCCGGCCCGCTCGAACAGGCGCACGGTGCGCTGCACATTGAGGGCGTTGCCGTAGCCGTTGTCGGCGTCGACGATCAGCGGGGTCGGCACGCGATCCCGCACGAGGGTGATGACGTCGGCCACCTCATTCATCGAGACGAGCCCGATGTCCGAGCGCCCCAGGCGCGTATAGGCGATCGCCGCGCCGGACAGATAAAGCGCCTCGAAACCGGCCGCCGCGGCGATCGATGCGGTGAGCGCATCATAGATCCCGGGGGCGACCACCGGGCCGCTCTTGGTCAATCGTTGTTTCAGACTCATCTCAATGATCCTCGAGCGCCGGCTCCGCGAGCAGCGCGTCCAAATCCGTCAGGCTGGTCATCTCATCGAGCCCGTCGATCGCCTGCCGGATGCGGTTTGCATGGCTCTCGCCCCAGACCGGCACGGCGAGTTCCATGAATTTCGCGACAACCTCATCCGGCCCATAGGGATCGACCGCGTCACCACGGTTGGTGAAGGTCTCGCCCGCGAGCACACGGCCGTCGGCGAGGCGGATGGTGACGCGCGCCGGGCGCTTGTCCGGCAGCATGGCGCTCATCGCCGGGTCCTCGTCGACCTTCACGCGCTTGGCGAGCGCGACGATGCGGGCGTCGCCCAGGGCCGGCGCGCGGAAGGCCGGCACGGAGGCGCTGCCATGGGCGATCGTGGTCGCGACGGCGAAGGGCAGCGAGAATTTCGCGGCGAGCATGTTGGCGGGCTCCTGCCCGTCGAGTTGCGCCGCCCAGACATAGGTCACCACGTCGATGCCGGTGATCTCGGCCGGATCGATTGGGCCATGCGCGGCGAGCAGCTTCGCCACCACGTCGAGCGCCCCGTGAGTGAAGCGGCAGGCGGCGTGACGCTTGAAATAGTTGCGCTGGATTTCCCAGCGGGCACCGAGCTCCTCCACCATCACGTCGGGGTTGAAGCCCTCCGCGAGGATGCCGCTGTAGACGGTCCGCACGCCGTCGATCTCGCCGGTGAAGCCGCTCGCCACCAGATCCCAGGCGGAAAGGCCGTTGCGGGCGGAGAAGCCGGCGAAGCTGTTGCGCACGGTGGCGCCTTCGAGCATGGCGCGCAGGCTCGCGCCGATGCTGAGCGTCGAGGCGACATTGATGGTCTCGACGAGCGCGTCGGTGTCGGCGCCGTCCAGATAGGCCGTCGCGAAGGCAGCCCCCACGGTGCCCCAGGTGCCATGGGGATGCACGGTCGGGCGCAGGCGCGAGGCCGCGCCGACCCGCGCGCCCACCTCATAGCCGAGAATGAAGGCGAGCAGGAAATCCCGGCCATTGACCTCGGCGAGCGGCCGCGCGGCGAGCGCCGCCGGCAGGACGTGGATGCCGGGATGGCCGCGGGCGAAGGAATTGCCCTCGTCGAGTTCCAGCATGGTGCCGGCCACGCCGTTGGCGAAAGCCGCATCATCGGCGCGCAGGCGGCGCCCGGCGCCGATGGCGGCGACGCCTTCCTGTCCGCCCCGGCGCGCAAGACGCGCCACCAGCGCATGTGTTTCGGGCTCCTGCATGCCCGCCGCGACCGCGCCGATGCAATCGAGCAGCACCAGTTTGGCCTGGGCGACGAGCGCCGCGTCGAGATCGTCGAAATCAAGCGCCCTAGCGAATTCCGCGAAACAGATGAGCCAGGCCGGTTGCGGCTCGGCCAGCAGGACCGAGGCCGGCACAACGTTTGGGGTCACGATGCCCATTTGGCTTTTCCTTACAATCCGAGATAGGCGCGTTTGAGCTCGGGATCGCTCGCGATGCTTTCAGCCGTCCCCGCCATGGTGACGATGCCGTTCTCGATGATGTAGGCGCGTTGCGCGATTTCCAGCGACTGCACCACGTTCTGCTCGACCAGCATGATCGGCATGCCATCCGCATTGAGCTTGCGGATCAGCGTGAACATCTCCTCGACGAGGAGCGGCGACAGGCCGAGCGAGGGCTCGTCCAGGATGAGCAAACGCGGTTCCGCCATCATGCCACGGCCGATGGCGACCATCTGCTGCTCGCCGCCGGAGAGTGTGCCGGCCGCCTGGCCCATGCGCTCGCGCAGACGCGGGAAGGTCTCGAAGACGCGCTCCAGATTGCGGGCCCGGTTGTTTTTCGCGCGACGGTAGCTGCCGAGCTCCAGATTTTCACGCACATTCATGTTCGGGAAAATCTTGCGGCCTTCGGGCACATGGATCAGCCCGGCCTCGACGATCGCGGTGGAAGCGGCGCCCATCAGGGAACGGCCTTCGAATGTGATCGATCCGGCGCGGGGCGTGAGAACGCCGGAGAGCACATGATTCAGCGTCGTCTTGCCGACGCCGTTGGAGCCGAGCACCGCGACGATCTCGCCGCTGTGCACGGCGATATCGATGCCGCGCAGCACCTCGACCTCGCCGTAGCCGGCGCGCAGACCGGAGATCTCAAGCATGGGACGCCTCCTCGGCACGCAGACGGTCGGCCGCGCCCTTGCCGAGATAGGCCTCGACCACATGCGGATCGACGCAGACCTCGCGCGGCGTGCCCTGGGCGATCATCTTGCCCTGCGCCAGGACATAGACCTCGTCGCAGAGGTTCATCACCGCCTGCATGACATGCTCGATCATCAGGATCGTCACGCCCTCGTCGCGGATGGCGCGAATGACCGGCACGATGTCGCGAATTTCCGATGGGTTGAGGCCCGCCAGCACCTCGTCCAGCAGCAGGAGCTTCGGCTCGGTCGCCAAGGCCCGCGCCAGTTCGAGCCGCTTGCGGCCGGCGACCGTGAGGCTCGACGCCTGCTTGTCGAGATCGCCGCCGAGGCCGACCCGCCTTGCCACGGCCTCCGCCTTCGCGTGAGCCTCCGCCGCGCGCGCATGGCGCAGATAGGCGCCGACAGCGATATTCTCGCGCACGTCGAGGCCGGCGAAGGGCTGCACGATCTGGAAGGTGCGGGCGATGCCGAGTTTCGCCCGCTCATGCGCCGGCAGCGGCGTGATATCGCTGCCCTCGAAAATGACACGCCCGGCGGTCGGATCGAGAAAGCCGGCGATGATGGCGAACAGCGTGGTCTTGCCCGCGCCGTTCGGGCCGATGAGCCCGACGATGCGGCCCTTGTCGACCTTGAGGGAGGCGCCGCCGACGGCGGTGAGCCCGCCGAAGCGCATCGTGATATCCTTGACCTCGAGCATCACGCGGTCTCCTCGGCGGTTTTAGCCACGGGCTGCGACCGGAAGCGGAGTTTGCGCAGGAGGCCGAGCACACCGCCCGGCGCGAAGGCGACGACCAGGATCAGCACCGCCCCATAGGCGGCGAGATCGATGCCCGGCACGCGCCCCGCGAGAAGCTTGCTTGCCTCGCCGAGCCCATGCAGCGTGAAGGCGCCGATGATCGGCCCGAGCACGAGGCCGCGGCCGCCGACCATCGGCGCGAGCAGCGCCTCGACCGAGATCCACAGGCCATAGGCGATATTGGCATCGATATAGAGGAAATATTGGAGATAGAGGCAGCCGGCGACCGCCGTCAGCGCCGCCGACACGGTGATCGCCTTCAGCTTGACGGAGAGCACGTCCACGCCGAGGGCGCGCGCCGCCTCCTCGTTTTCGCGCACGGCGACGAGTTGCGCGCCGAAGCGAGAGTTGGCGATCATCTGGGAGACGATGAGCCCGACCGCCACGAAGCCGAGGGCGAGCCAGAGGAAGGCCGCGCGGCTGGTGAACTGCATGTTCCAGAAACCGACGTCCAGTTTCATCAGCAGGCCGGCGGCGCCGCCCGTGAAGCCGGCGGCATTGGCGAGAATGCGCAGCACCTCGGCGAAGGCGAGCGTGACGAGCGCGAAATAGGAGCCACGCAGCCCGGCCCGGAAGGACAGGAAGCCGATGATCCAGCCGACCGCCGCGCCTGCGGCGACCGCGACGGCCGTCGCCACCCAGGCATTGATGCCGAAGCGCACCTGCAGGATGGCCGAGACATAGGCGCCGGTGCCGAAGAAGGCTGCATGGCCGAAGGAGGATTGCCCGCCGACGCCGCCGAGAAGGTTCCAGCCCTGCGCCGCCAGCGTGATGATGAGCACGAAGACGACGAAGTTGAGCACGACGTTCGATGTCACCGCGAAAGGCAGCAGCGCCAGGACCGCGAGGACGAGAAGGATGGGAAGATAGCCGCGTCGCGTCATGCCCGTGCTCCGAACAGACCGGTGGGCCGGAACAGCAGCACCAGGATGAAGATGATGAAGATGCCGATCTGGCCGAGGCTTTCGCCCAGGAACAGGCCGCAGAGGCTTTCCACGACACCGATGAAGAGCCCGCCGATGAGCGCCCCGGTGATCGAGCCCATGCCGCCGAGAACGACGATGGTGAAGGCGACGAGCACGAAGGCACCGCCGACGCGCGGATTGACGTAGAAGGTCGGCATCAGCAGGCAGGCGGCGATGGCGAGCGTGGCGCAGCCGATGCCGAAGGTCACCGCGAAGACATGGCTGACGTTGATGCCGACGAGGCGCGCGCCGAGCTTTTCCTTGGCGACGGCGCGGATGGCCTTGCCGGTATCGGTGGCTGCAAGCAGCAGCCATAGGAGGCCCGTGACGACAACCGCCCCGAGGAAGCCGAAGAGCCGCGCCTGCGAGATGAGCAGGGGGCCGACCTCAAACACGTTGAACGAATAATCCGTCATGAGTGAGCGCGTATCGGACCGGAAGCCGGCGAGCAGCGCATTCTCGATGACGATGGAAAGCCCGAGCGTGATGAGCAGGATATTGCCATCGTCGCCATGGCTCGCCGGGCCGATGACGAAGCGCTGAACGGCATAGCCGATCGCAAAGAAGATCAGGGTGAGCGGCAGGATCGCCAGATAGGGGTCCAGGCCGAGAAAGGTATTGGCCAGCCAGACGGCGAACATCGCGCAGGTGAGGAAGGCCCCATGCGCGAAGTTGATGATGTGCAGGACGCCATACACCAGCGTCAGACCCAGCGCGATCAGCGCATAGACCGCACCGGTCAGAAGGCCATTGAGCATGGCTTCCGCGACGATGGGAAGGGAGTACATCGAGCGATCCGCTTGCAAATACGGGAGGAGCGGGCGGCGCCCGCGAAGGCGCCGCCCGGCGGGAAGATCAACCCCGGACGGGGAAGATCGGCTTGGCGTCCGAGAAGGCCTCGGGATAGACCACCCGGATCGTCGCCTTCTGCACCTGGGTCGACACCGGCGCCGCGCCCTGGTTCTGGCCGCCCACGAATTTCGTCGGCCCGTAGGGCATCAGGTGCTTGTCGTAGGTGGAAGCGGCGATGGAATCGATCAGCTTGGCGCGATCGGCAGAGCCCGCGCGCTCGATGGCATCGGCCAGCAGCATGACGCAGGAGTAGTTGAGCGGGGTGTTGTAGTTCCACTGCTTGCCGGCATCGACGACCCGCTTCTGCAGCTCGGCATTCTTCGGGTTGCGCGGGTCCTGCCAATGGTTGACGTCCATGATGTTCTCGGCCGCTTCCGGGAACTCCTTGACGAAGCGCATGTTCGAGGCCGCGCCGTTGAGCACGGCATAGACGGCCTTGGGCCGCACGCGCTGCTGCTGCATGGTGCGCGCCAGGAGCACCGTCTCGCCGTAGTAGGTGCTCGGGATGACGAGATCCGGGTTGAGCGAACGCAGGCGCAGCGCGACGTTGGACAGGTCGCGCGAAGGCGTCGGGATGGCGATGGTCTCGGCAATCTCGAAGCCGTGCTTCGGCAATTCGGTCTGCATCAGCTTGGCGAGGCCGGAACCGAACAGGCCGTCCTCGTGGACGAGCGCAATGGTCTTGGCGGGCTTGCCGGCGGCCTCGTTGATGCGCACCAGGTTCTGGATGGCGGCCTGGGTGCAGATCGCGAAGCCCGGCGCGAAGCGGAAGGTGTTCTTCAGCCCGCGCTGGATGATCTGATCGGACACGCCGACGTCGACGATATAGGGCAGGTCATAGCGCGCGGCGGCCTGGGTCGCCGCGAGGCAGATCGGGCTCGCGAAACCGCCGACGATGGCCGCAACGCCTTCGCTCTGCATGCGCTCGACTTCCTGCACGCCCGCCTCCGGATTGGAGCGCGCATCGCCGAACACCATCTCGATCTTGGCACCACCGAGCGCCTTGATACCGCCCGCCGCGTTGATATCGGCGATCGCAAGTTCGGCACCCGTGCGCCCGAACTCACCATCCATGGCGAGCGCGCCCGTCACCGGCTGCAGGATGCCGACTTTCACCGCCGGCGGCTCGGCCGCCCGCAGCACCGACGGTGCGGCGATGGCAGCAGCAGCGGCGATCCCCCCCTTGAGAGCGCCACGGCGGCTCACTGGTTTCATGAACAGGGTCATCACAAATCTCCTCTGACAACCGCCCCCTCGGTGGCGGCCTCCTTGCTTTTGGTGACATCGTTCACAACCGGCGGGCGGTTGCGATCCTCAGGCCTTCGTCCTGCGCGGCACATCCCCCCGCCGCATCTGGGGGTTCGATTCCGGCCGCGCCGAGGCTTCATTGCGCGGCTTTGCATCACCTTTCCGCGCACGCTCGACGGGCGTCCAGGACCGTGAATTGCCAGCCCCCGTGCGCACCAGATCCATCTGGAACGAATAGCGATCCGGCCGGTAGAAGGCGTGCAGATGCTCGATGCCCTGGCCGGACGGGGCGTAGACGACGCGCGTCAGGGCAAGAAGGGCTGCGCCGATCTCGAGCCCCAGCGCCTCGGCGATGTCCGGCCCGGCGAGCGTCGCGCCGATCGTCTGGCTGGCGCGTTCGGCCACGAGCCCGGAGCGCTCCAGCAGTTCGAGCAGCGGTTTCGACGCCAGATCCGCCTCCGAATAGGACACGCCGATACGTTCCGGCACATGCGTCACGAGATAGGAGAAGGGCTGCCCGTCGATGACGCGCAGGCGCACCGAACGCTGCACCCGCTCGCCAGCTTCCAGGCGCAGCGCTTCGGCGAGGACGGGAGTCGGCGGGACATAGCCGAAGGACAGAAGCTTGACCTCGGTGCGCCGCCCCATCTCCACGAGATGGGACAACAGGTTCGAGAAATCGGCCGTGACGGGGAAATTCGCCTTGCTGCCGTTGACGAAGGTGCCGGAGCCGGGGCGGCGCTCGATGAGACCCTCATTGGCAAGCTTGTCGAGGGCGCGACGCACGGTGACGCGGGACACGCCATGCTGCTCGGCAAGGGTGGGCTCGCTGGGCAGGCGGCTTTGCGGACGCTCCTCGCCACTGACGATGCGGTCACGCAACAGCAAATAGAGTCTGCGCGCCTTTAAAGGCTCGACGCTCGACATCCCGCCCCTCTTTCTGTTCTATATCAGATACAGAAACCTGTATTATTCATGACACGTCTCTGCGGCCTGTCAAGCGCGGCAAAGTGGCCTTTTCATAAGACGCGGCCCAGATCCGGATGTACCAGCAAGGGCCGGCCGATCGCCACGAGATCGGCGTGGCCTTCACCCAGGATGTCCTCGACCTGAGCCTTTGTCCTGATATTACCCACGGCAATCACCGGCACCTTGATCCTCTCGCGGATGGTCCGCGCGAAGCCGACCTGGTAGCCCGGCCCGGCATTCGGTGGCGGCTCAGGCGAGAGACCGCCGGACGACACATGCACGGCATCGAGGCCAAGCGGCACCAGCCTCTCCAGCGCCGCGGCGACCCTATCGGCGGTCAGCCCGCCTGGCTGATAATCGCTCGCCGACACCCGGATGGTGACGGGTACGTCGCGCCCCACCGCTTCCCGCACCGCGCGAATGACATCGGCGATGATGCGGCTGCGCCCTTCGAGATCCCCGCCGTAGGCATCGGTACGGGTGTTGGACAGCGGCGAGAGGAACTGATGCAGCAGGTAACCATGGGCCGCGTGCAGCTCCAAACCGTCGAAACCTGCGGCAAGCGCCCGGCGGGCCGCCGTGGCAAAAGCCATGACGACACGGGTGATATCGTCGCGGCTCATGGCCTCCGGCATGCCGTAGTCGTCGTCATGGGGAATGGCGCTCGGCGCGATCAGCCGGGAGCCCGGATGCGGGCGGGACTTCCGGCCGCCATGGCTCAGTTGCATGATGATCGGAACGCCCTCGGCCTTGACCGCCGCAGCGATCGCCGCGACCGGCGCCATATGGGCGTCACTGAACAGGCCGATGTCATCAGCCATCAGCCGCCCTTCCGGCGCGACCGCCGTCGACTCGATGATGACAAGCCCGACCCCGCCTCGCGCCCGCCGCGCATAGTGATGCACGTGATAGTCCGTCGCGAAGGCCTCCGCCGTGCCCTGATACTGCTGCATCGGCGGCATGACGATGCGGTTCTTGAGCGTGAGCCCGCCGATGGTGAAGGGCGTGGAGGCGAGGCTCATTTCAACCACCCCGCCGCGGCATGGCCCAGGGCCGAGCCTGCACATCGGCCGCGACAAAAGCCTTGATGGCATCCGCCTGGCTCATCGTGAGGTCGATGTCGTCCCAGCCGTTGAGGAGCTTGGTGCGCCACACCGGGTCAACCGTGAAGGGCACACTGAGATTGCCGACCACGATGCGGCAATCCTCCAGATCGACCAGCATGTCGTGCGCGCCGTCCTCCAGCGCCGCGATGAGGCTCTCGCCATCGGCCTCCGTGACCTTGGCCGGCAGGAGGCCGTTGTTCACCGCATTGGAGGCGAAGATGTCGCCGAAGCTCGGCGCGATGACGCAGCGGATCCCGTAGTCCACAAGCGCATAGACCGCCGCCTCGCGGGAGGAGCCGCTGCCGAAGTTGCGCCTCGCGACGATGACCTGCGCGCCGGCCCGTTCCGGCGCATTCAGAGGGAAGTCCGGCCGCGGCGCGCCCGCCTCGTCGAAGCGCAGGTCGTGCAGGAGAAAGCCGCCATAGCCCTCGGCGCGCGAACGCTTCATGAAACGGGCCGGAATGAGCTGGTCGGTGTCGACGCTCGACAGCGGCAGCGGGCAGGCCATGCCGTTCAGCTTGGTGAAGGCCTCCATCAGTTGCGCCCCTTCAAAAGCGGACGCATGTCCGTGAGATGGCCGGTGACAGCCGCCGCCGCGGCCATGGCGGGCGACATGAGATGGGTGCGGGAGCCCGGCCCCTGGCGGCCGCGGAAATTGCGGTTGGTGGTCGAGGCGCAGCGCTCGCCCGGCGCAACGAGGTCGCCGTTCATGCCGACGCACATCGAACAGCCGGAATCGACCCATTCGAGGCCCGCCGCGGTGAAGATGCGGTCGAGGCCTTCCTCCTCCGCCTGGCGCTTCACCTGCGCGGAGCCCGGCGAGACGAGGCCCGGGACCTGCGCCTTGCGGCCGGCGAGCACGGCGGCTGCGGCGCGCATGTCCTCGATACGGCTGTTGGTGCAGGAGCCGATGAAGATGCGGTCCACCCGGATATCGGTGAGCTTCTGCCCTGGCTTCAGGCCCATATAGTCGATGGCGTCGCGAATATGCGCCGCGCGGCCGGGGTCACCCGCCTTGTCCGGGTCCGGCACGGCCATGGTGATGGGGAGCGCATCCTCGGGGCTCGTGCCCCAGGTCACGATCGGCGCGATCCCGGACCCGTCGAGGCTCACTTCCTTGTCGAAGACCGCGTCGGCATCGCTGGCGAGCGCCAGCCAGTCGGCAGCGGCGCGGTCGAAATCCGCACCCTGGGGCGCGAAGGGGCGGCCCCGGAGATAGGCGATGGTCGTCTCGTCCGGCGCGACCATGCCGCAGCGCCCGCCCGCCTCGATGGACAGGTTGCAGAGCGTGAGGCGCCCTTCCATCGACAACGCCCGAACCGACGAGCCGGCATATTCCATGGCGTGACCCGCCGCTCCGTCGGCGCCGATGGCCGCGATGATCGACAGGGCGATATCCTTGGCGACGATGCCGGGCGCGAGTTTGCCATCCACATTGATGCGCATGCGCTTCGGGCGCTTCTGCCACAGGGTCTGGGTCATCAGCACATGCGCCACCTCGGATGCGCCGATGCCGAAGGCGAGAGCGCCGAACGCCCCGTGGGTCGCCGTGTGGCTGTCGCCGCAGACGATGGTGAGGCCCGGCAGGGTCAGCCCCTGCTCCGGCCCGACCACATGGACGATGCCCTGGCCGGGATCATCAAGGCCGAACAGCTTGAGATGATGGCGGGATGCATTGCCGCGCAGCCGCTCGATCATGTCGCGGATCGCCGGATCGATCTTGGCGAGGTCGCGGACGCGCGTGGGGACATAGTGGTCTTCGATGCCGAAGGTGAGATCCGGCCGCGCCACCTCGGCGCCGCGCCCCTTCAGCTTGTCGAAGGCATGGAAGGAGCCTTCATGCAGGAAATGCCGGTCGATCCAGAGGAGGTTCTGTCCATCCTCACGCTGAACGACGACATGCGCATCCCAGACCTTGTCGAATAATGCGCGCGGGCCCGCGACCAATGCCATCGGCCTTGTTCCTTGTTGCCTCTCCTTGATGAAGGTTACGCCCAACTGGCCTTCCAAGGCAAATCTTGTTTTAATTCTAATACAGATTTATATCGCATAAATGGGACAGCTAAGTGTGTGACCAGACGGTGCAGGGAGGCTTTCCGTGAGTGAAGTGATCCGTGACGGCGACAAGACCTTCGCGTTCGCCGTACCCGTCGTCGTCATCGGTGCCGGCGCCGCCGGCCTCATCGCCGCGCTCGCCGCCCGGGAGGCCGGCGCGGACGTGCTGGTCCTCGAACGCGACGCCCTCCCCCGCGGTTCGACCGCGCTGTCCGCCGGCCTTATTCCCGCCGCCGGCACCCGCTGGCAGAAGGACGCCGGCATCACCGACAGCCCAGAGGTCTTCGCCGCCGACGTCATGGCGAAGGCCAAGAACGAGCCGGACCCCGGCCTCGTCGCGCTGGTCACCCGAGAAGCCGGCCCCACCATCGAATGGCTCGGCACCACCTATGGCCTGCCCTTCTCCGTGATCGCCGACTTCAGCTATCCCGGCCACAGCGCGCGGCGCATGCATGGCCTGCCGACCCGCTCCGGCGAGGAACTGATCGACGCCCTGCGGGGCGCCGCCGAGAACGCCGGCATCGACATTCTCTGCGAGGCCCATGTCACGACGCTCTTCGCCGACGCCGACAACCGCGTCACCGGCCTCGCCTTCGTGAGGCCTGACGGCTCGCGCGACGAGGTCGGCTGCGACCAGCTCATTCTCGCCTGCAACGGCTACGGCGGGAATAAAGATCTCGTGAAGGCGCATATTCCGTCCCTCGCCGAGGCGCTCTATTTCGGCCATGAGGGCAACAAGGGCGACGCGCTCCTGTGGGGCGAGGCGCTCGGCGCGGCCACCCGCCACCTCTCCGGCCATCAGGGCCACGGCTCCGTCGCCTATCCCGCCGGCATCCTCATCAGCTGGGCGACGATCAGCGAGGGCGGCGTCCAGGTGAACCTGGCGGGCGAGCGCTTCTGCGACGAATCCCGCGGCTATTCCGAGCAGGCGGCCGAAGTTCTGGCGCAGCCGCAGGGTCTTGCCTGGACGGTCTTCGACCACCGCATCGCCGCCATCACCCGCCAGTTCGAGGACTACAAGCGCGCCGAGGCCATGGGCGCGATCGTCACCGCCGACGACTGGCCGACCTTGGCCGCGCGCATGGGCGTGCCGGCCGAGGCGCTTACGGCGACGATGACCGCAACCGCGGAGGCCAAGGCCGCAAGCACCCGCACAGCCGGCGCGCGCGATGCCTTCGGCCGGGACTTCACCGGCGTACCGCAGCTCTCGGCGCCCTATTGCGCGGTGAAGGTGACCGGCGCGCTCTTCCATACCCAGGGCGGACTGGTGGTGGACGACGAAGCCCGGGTCCTCGACAGCGCCGGCCGTCCCCTGCCGAACCTCTTTGCCGCGGGCGGCGCCGCCTGCGGCGTCTCCGGCGCGAAGGCCGCCGGCTACCTCTCCGGCAACGGCCTCCTCACCGCCGTCACCCTCGGCCGCGTCGCGGGCCGGGCTGCGGGGGAGAAGATAGCGGGCGGCGGGGCCGGCTAGTGGTTCTATTTGATTTTTGAATTTTACATTTGATCTGGAGCCTGATGTGAGGCGGGACTCACATGTCAAATTCGCTCCACTAGACGGACGACGTCCGCGGCATTTTGCATCTTGGGCGTTGCAGTTCGGCCGCAAGAAACGGATATCGTCGCGCCTGTGATCGCGGCATATCTCCGGGCAGTTGCCCCGTTCGCGCGAGAGTGCGCCGTGGCAAGACTGCGCCATGGCAAGACTGCGCTAAGGATTGCGTGCGCTAAGGATTGCGTGGCGCCACTGGTCGGAGGACGGTCGATGTCGGTATCCCCATCTGCCAATCGCGCCATGACGTGGCGGGAATGGGCCATGCTCATCGCCCTGTCGGCCCTGTGGGGCGGATCGTTCTTCTTCAATGCCGTCGCGGTCAAGGAGTTACCGGTCTTCACGGTCGTCGTCGCCCGTGTCGGGCTGGCGGCCATCATTCTGCTCACGGTCCTCAGGATGATGGGCCAACCCATGCCCACAAGCCGCCGCATCTGGGCGGCCTTCTTCGGCATGGGCCTCCTCAATAATGCCATCCCGTTCTCGCTGATCGTCTGGGGCCAGCAGCAGATCGCGTCCGGGGCCGCCTCGATCCTCAACGCCTCGACGCCGTTGTTCACGGTCCTCTTCGCGCACGTCCTGACGACCGACGAGAAGCTGACCGGCAACCGGCTTCTCGGCGTCCTCATCGGCTTCCTGGGCGTCGCCGTCATGGTCGGCTTCGATGCCCTCTCGACGCTGGGCGGGCATGTCGCGGCACAACTTATGTGCCTTGCCGCCGCGATATCCTATGCCCTCGCCGGCATCTTCGGGCGCCGCTTCCATGCCATGGGGGTCGCGCCCATGGTGACTGCGGCGGGCCAAGTGACCGCGTCGAGCCTCATGCTCATCCCCGTCATGCTGATCGTCGATCGCCCATGGACGCTGCCGATGCCGAGCCTCGAGGCGATCGGCGCCCTCATCGGCGTGGCGGCTCTGTCAACGGCGCTCGGCTATGTGCTCTTCTTCCGCATCCTCGCCACGGCCGGCGCCACCAACCTCTTGCTGGTGACCTTCCTCATTCCCGTCAGCGCGATCCTGCTCGGCGTCCTTGTCCTGAACGAGACGCTCATGCCGAAGCAGCTCGCCGGCATGGCGCTGATCAGCCTCGGGCTCGCCGCCATCGACGGCCGTCCCTGGCGTCTGCTTCACCGCCAGATCACCGCCGCGGTCGGGAGGGCCTAGCGGAGCCCCGGCCTCCCGCGCCCCTCGGGGGGTGGCGCGTGGGTCGTGCCGGCCTATGCAGGCCGCGCACATCCGTCCTTCGGCGCTCCCTTGACTTCCGGCGCGAACAGGCCAACGTTAAGCCCATGATCACCACGGGCGCCATTCTCTTCGTCAATTTTCATCGGGTTTGCCCGATCGCGGGCCTTTAGCCCCCGAGCTCGGCCCCGTGCGCCCCGAGCTCCGGGGGCGCGTTGACGCAACCGCCATCGCGGTGGCCGGTCACAGAACAGGCGCTCTTCCCTTTCCCCCCTGTCGAACCGGATTGTCCACGGCGCGCCGTGCGCGGGCCCGCGTTTCGACTTGGAAACCCTCCAGCCACAGGATCCTTAAGCCCGATGTCCAGCACGCAAGCCAAGAAGCGACGCAAGCCCAAGATTGTCGTGAGCGAGGCGGAATACGATCGTCTCGTCGGCCTCGCGACGGCTGCGCTCGACCGTATCCCCGAGGTCGCAGAAGAGCTCCTCGCCGAAATGGACCGCGCCTCTGTGGTGGCCGAGAAGTCCGTGCCGCGCAACGCGGTCAGGATGGGATCGACCGTGGAGTACCAGACGGCCGACGGTGAAAAGCGCCGCGTGACGCTGGTCTATCCCGGCGACGCGAACATCGCCGACGGTAAGATCTCGATCATGACCCCCATCGGCACGGCCCTGATCGGTCTGTCGCCCGGCCAGTCGATCAACTGGATCGCCCGCGATGGACGCCAGCATGAACTGACGGTCGTCGCCGTCGAGCAACCCGCCACGACATCGTAATGGCGGTGCGGCCCGGCCGCGCTACCCGTCCGCCCGTCGCGGACCACATGGCTCGGCATTCGCCAAAGGTCGACCGAATGCTGTCTTGACGCCCGATGCAATCGATTACATCCTTCCCCGACAGGTTCCGCAGTGAACACGATCGGGGAGGAAACGATGATGAAAAGAACCGCTACGCGCCGGGCCGTTCTCGGCGCCGCTGCCTTGCTCGCGGCAGGCGGCTTGGTTGCCTTCGGTGGCACCGCCCAAGCCCAGCAATCCTTCAAGATCGGGCTGTCGAACGGCTGGGTTGGCAGCGAATGGCGCACCCAGATGATCGAGGAGGCGCAGGCCGCCGCCGCGGCCTGGAAGGCCAAGGGCGTCAATGTCGAGGTGGTGGTGCAAAGCGCAACCGTCGATGTGCAGGGGCAGATCGGCCATGTGCGCAACTTCATCAACCAGGGCGTCAATGCCATCATCATCAACCCGAACAGCCCGACGGCCTTCGACCCCGTCTTCGCGCAGGCGAAGGCGCGCAACATCCTGGTGGTCTCGACGGACGCGGAGGTGTCCTCCAAGGACGCGATCTATGTCGGCATCGACCAGAAGGACTGGGCGGTGAAATCGGCCGAGTGGCTCGCCAAGACGCTCGGCAACAAGGGCAATGTCGTCACCATCAACGGCATCGCCGGCCACCCCGCCAATGAGATGCGCGTCGCGGGCTATCGCGAGGTCTTCGCCAAGCATCCCGACATCAAGCTGCTGAACCAGGCCAATGCGGACTGGGACCAGGCCAAGGGTCAGCAGGTGATGCAGAATCTCCTCGCCACCTATCCCAATATCAACGGCGTCTGGGTGCAGGACGGCATGGCCGACGGCGCCTGGCGCGCCATCGAGGCCGCGGGCAAGAAGGATCAGATCGCCGCGACCGGCGAGATCCGCAAGGACTTTCTGACGCGCTGGTCGGAGCAGAAGCTCAATTCCGGCGCCTCCGTGAACCCGCCCGGCGTCATGGCCTCGGCGCTCAACGTCGCCGTGCATCGCCTGATGGGCAAGGAATTCAAGGACGGCATCTTCAAGGGCCAGTACGGCAACGCCATCTATATCCCGATCCCCTTCGTGGATAACAGCAACCTCGCGCAGGCGCTGAAACAGGCGGAAGGCAAGCCGGGCTACTGGTCGGTCACGGCGGTCGTCACGCCCGAAGAAGCCCAGCAGTATTTCAAATAGCCATGACGCCGGGAGAGGCCGCGACCGCGGCAGGCGGGCAAGACGCGGCGCTTCTCGATGCCCAGGGTGTCGGCAAGCGCTTCGGCGCGGTCGTCGCCCTGTCGGACGGGCGTTTGCGGGTCGAGGCGGGCGAGATCCACGCCCTCCTCGGCGCCAACGGCTGCGGCAAGTCCACACTCTGCAAGGTCATCGCCGGCACGGTGGCTCCCGATTCCGGCACCATCGCCGTCGGCGGCGACGTGGTTCAGTTCCGCAATCCGCGCGATGCCGAACAGGCCGGCATCGCCTTGTTCTACCAGGAGCTCAGCCTGATCCCGCAATTGAGCGTCGCGGCCAATATCGGCCTCGGCCGCGAGCCGCGCACGGGCCTCGGCTTCGTCGATCGCCGCCGGCTCAATAGCGAGGCGGAGGCTCTGATCGCGCTGTTCGCCGGCGTCGCGGGGGCGGAGCTGAAGCCTGAGGCCATCGTTGCCGACCTGACGCCGGACCTGCGGCAGATCGTCGAGATCCTCAAAGTCCTCGCGCGGCGCCCGCGCCTCATCATTCTCGATGAGGCAACGGCTGCCCTCGACGGGCGCCAGTCTGCCCGCCTGTTCGAGATCCTGCGCGCGCGCAAGGCCGAGGGCGTCTCCACGCTGATGATTTCCCACCGCCTCGACGAGGTCTTCGCGGTGTCAGACCGCATCACGGTGATGCGCGGCGGCGCAACCGTGGCGCAGCTCGTCACCGCCGGGACAAACCGTGACCAGGTGGTCCGCCACATGGTCGGCGATGCGCGCATCCATCCCGTCACCAGCCAGCGTATGCCCCCGGCCCTGGCGGAGCCGCGCCTCACGGCGCAGGGCGTGCGCAATGCGCGGGTCCACGACGTGTCCCTTTCGCTCCGGCCGGGGGAGATCGTCGGCCTCGGCGGCCTGCAGGGGCAAGGGCAGTCGGCGCTGCTGCAGGGCCTGTTCGGCGCCCTGCCCTTCACAGCTGGGCGCGTCACCATTGCCGGCGAGACGGTCGCCCTCACCCGCACGGCCGATGCCATCCGGCGCGGCCTCGCCTATGTCTCCGGCGATCGCGGGCGGGATGCGGCGCTCACCGGCCGCTCCATCTTCGAGAATCTGGTGGCCGCGCTTCTCGTGCGCGAAAAACGCCGGTTGGTGCGGCCGTCCGAGCTCGATCCGCTGGCGACGCGCCATGCCGACAGCCTGAACACCCAATATGCCGGGCTCGATGCCCCCATCGGCACGCTCTCCGGCGGCAACCAGCAGAAGATCTTTATCGCCCGCTGGCTCGCCACCGGCCCGCGCGTGCTCCTGCTCGACGACCCGACGAAGGGCATCGACCTCGCCGCCAAGGGCGATCTCCTCGCCATCATGCGCAAGCTTGCCGACGAAGGCGCCAGCATCCTCATCTATTCCTCGGAAGATGCCGAACTCATCGAATGGTGCGACCGCGTGCTGGTGTTCAACAGCGGACGGATCGTCACCGAGCTCGCCGGGCCGACCTTGGACCATTTCCACCTCGCCCGCGCCGCCTATGGAGAGGCGGCATGAGCGCGGTTGTCCGCTCCCGCCCCTGGCTACTGACGCTCATCGCGCTTGCCGTGCTGGTCGCCGTCAATACGGCGCTGCAGCCGAGCTTTGTCCAGCCCGCGGTGCTGCAATCCAATCTCACCACCTTCCTGCCGCTGACCCTTGTCGCCATCGGCCAGACCTATGTGGTCATGGGCGGCGACATCGACCTTTCGGTGGGCGCGATCGCGGCGCTCGTGAATGTGGTCACCGTCAGCGCCATCGCGGCGGTCGGCGGTGACGGGCTCACGCCCATCATCGCCGGGCTCGCCGCGGGCCTCGCCACGGCCGTCGTCTGCGGCGTCATCAACGGCGTTCTCGTAGCCGTGCTCAGGCTGCAGGCCATCGTCACCACCTTCGCCACCGGCATCGTCTTCGCCGGCACCGCCCTGTTCGTCCTTCCGCAGGCGGGCCTGCCGGTTCCGGAGGCCTTCTGGCGCAGCTATGGCGCGACGCTCATCGGCCTGCCCGTGGTGCTGTGGATCCTCCTCGCCGGCCTCGCCTTTGCGCTATTCCTCGGACGCAGGCCCTTCGTGGCCCATCTCACGGCGGTCGGCGGCAGCCGCGTCGGCGCCTTCCAGACGGGCCTCAGCCTGTCGCGCGTGCGCATCGGCGCCTTCGTCCTGTCCGCGCTCTTCGCGGGCTTCGCCGCCCTGTGCCTCACCGGCGAGACGGCGAGCGGCGACCCGCTGCTTGGCCAGAGCCTCGCTTTGTCGTCGATCTCAGCGGTGGTGCTCGGCGGAACCGCCCTCTCCGGCGGCTCAGGCGGGCCGGTCGGCTCCATCCTCGGCGCGCTCGTCCTGGGCATGATCGGCAATGTCATCTTCTTCGCCGGCCTGCCCTTCGCCTGGCAGACGCTGGTGCAGGGGCTGATCGTGCTCGCCGCGCTCGCCGGCGGTGTGCTGGTGACACGCCGATGACGCTGCGATCCGGCCTCACCAATCCCCTGACGCTGGCGGCCATCGCCATCCTCGCCCTGCTCGCCGTCGGCGAGACCCTGTCACCCGGCTTCGCGCGCGGCGACCAGATCGTCCGGCTGCTCACCGTCGCCGCGATCCTCGGCATCGTCGCCGCCGGGCAGAACCTCGTCATTCTCGGCGGGCGCGAAGGCATCGATCTCTCGGTCGGCCCGATGATCTCGCTCGGCGCCGTCATCGCCGGCAACATCATGGCTGGAGCCAATGCGGCGATCCTGCCGGCCATCCTCGCGGCGACGGCGGTGACCTTCCTCATCGGCATCGTCAACGGGCTCGGCGTCACGCTGGTGCGCATTCCCCCGCTTGTCATGACGCTCGGCATGACGGCGATCGTCCAGGGCGGGCTCGTCGTCTATTCGCAGGGCATCCCTTCCGGCAACGCGGCGCCGGCACTGATGGCCTTCATCAACCGCCCGCTCGTCCTCGGGTTGCCCGGCATCCTCTTCGTCTGGGCAATCATCGCCGTTGGCCTCACCTTTCTCTTGCGGCGCACCGCCTTCGGCTATGCGGTCTATGCCATCGGCGCCAACGAACGGGCGGCGATGCTGGTCGGCCTGCCGGTGAACCGCATCCGCTGCCTGCTCTACGGCCTGTCCGGCTTCTTCGCCGGCCTCACGGGCGTCTGCGTCATCGGCTATACCGGCAATTCCTTCATCAGCGTCGGTGATCAGTATGTGCTGTCGTCGATCATCGCCGTGGTCATCGGCGGCACATCGCTCGCCGGTGGCGCGGGCGGCTACATCGGCACTGTCCTCGGCGCGGTGGCACTCGTGCTGCTGCAGAGCGTCCTGACGACATTGCAGCTCGAAAACTACGGCCGGCAGATCATCTTCGGCATGACGCTCCTTGTGCTCATGCTGCTCTACGGGCGCCAGGGCCGTCTGCGCGTTTAGAGCAAATCCAGCTTGGATGGAATCGTCTAATTCCATCCAAGTCGTTGAATTTGCTCGTTAATTTGTGATTGGAGCAAGTCCGCAACAGACGGACTTGCTCGAGAGGACAACGGGCTCGCCATGGCCACACCGACCCTTGCAACCGTTGCGAAACTCGCGGGCGTTTCCACCGCCACGGTGTCGCGCGCGCTGCAACGGCCGGACAAGGTGCAGCCGGAGACCCGCCGGCGCATCATGGAGGCGGTGGCGGCGACGGGCTTCGTGCCCAATTCCCAGGCGCGAAACCTGCGCAGCCGGGCAAGCCGCACCGTCATCCTCCTGGTACGCGACATCTCCAACCCGTTCTATCTGGAGATCTACAAGGGCGTGGAGGAAGCGGCCGTCGAGGCCGGCTACAGCGTGCTGATGGGCGATGCCCGCGACGACGACCAGCGCATCCAGCACTATGTCGACACCGTGCGCGCCCGCCACGCCGACGGCCTCATCCTGATGATCGGTCGCTTCCCCGAGGCGCTGAAGGCGGAGATCCCGCGCCTGCCGCCGATCGTCATCGCGCTCGAGACCTTCCCCGACATCGCCTTGCCGACGGTCAGGATCGACAATATCGCCGCCTCCCGCGAGGCCGTGAACCATCTCATCGGCCTTGGCCACAGGCGTATCGCCCATATCACCGGCCCGATGCCGGAGCGACTGGCCCTCGACAGGCTGGCCGGCTATCGCGCCGCCTTGGCCGAGCATGGCATTGGCGAGGACGAGGCCCTCGTCCTCAACGGGGATTTCAGCCTCGCCGCAGGCCGTCGCGCCGTGCGGCGGCTGTTCGAGACGGATACCGCCTTCACCGCGATCTTCGCCGCCAGTGACCAGATGGCCGTGGGCGCGATCAGTGAGCTCCGGGCACGCGGACACCACGTACCGGCCGACATCTCCGTGGTCGGTTTCGATGATATCGTTCTAGCCGATGCCTTCGAACCGCCGTTGACGACCGTGCATCAGCCGCGTTTCGCAATCGGCCGGCAGGCCATGGCGCAAATGATCGCGATGCTCTCGAACAAGGCGCCCGCGACGACGCCGGATATCCTCATGGAAACGCGGCTGATCATCCGGGGCTCGACCGGTCCCAGACACGGCGTCGCAAGGCGCTCACGCCTGCGGGGACACGTATCATCCGCATGAAGGAAGCCGGCCAATAATCGGGCTGACCGCCCGTTCCAACGCAGGAGGACGACATCATGAAGGGTCCCGCCATCTTTCTTGCCCAGTTCGTCGACGACAGTCCGCCTTTCAACACGCTCGACGGCCTCGCCGGCTGGGCGGCCGGCCATGGCTATGCCGGTGTGCAGATGCCGACGAAGGACGCCGCCATCTTCGATCTGGAGAAGGCCGCCGAGTCGCAGGCCTATTGCGACGACATCCGCGCGCGCCTCGACAAGCACGGCCTCGTCGTCACCGAGCTGTCGACCCATCTGCAGGGCCAGCTCGTCGCGGTCCACCCGGCCTACGACCTGATGTTCGACGCCTTCGCCCCGCCGGAGGTGCGCGGCAAGCCGGAGGCACGCCAGGCCTGGGCCGTCGAGCAGCTCAAGCTCGCTGCCAAGGCCTCGCGCCATCTGGGGCTCGATGCCCACGCCACCTTCTCCGGGGCGCTGGCCTGGCCCTATATGTATCCCTGGCCGCAGCGCCCCAACGGCCTCGTGGAAGAGGCGTTCGCGGAACTCGGGCGCCGCTGGAAGCCCATCCTCGACGCCTTCGAGGAGGCCGGCGTCGATCTCGCCTATGAGATCCATCCGGGTGAGGACCTGCATGACGGCATCACCTTCGAGCGCTTCCTGGAGGCGGTCGGCAACCACCCGCGCGCCTCGATCCTCTACGATCCCTCGCATTTCGTGCTGCAGGCGCTCGATTATCTCGCCTTCATCGACATCTACCACGCGCGCATCCGCGCCTTTCACGTGAAAGATGCCGAGTTCAACCCGACCGGCCGCTCCGGCGTCTACGGCGGCTACCAGGGCTGGGTGGAGCGTCCCGGCCGGTTCCGCTCGCCGGGCGACGGGCAGGTGGATTTCGCCGCGATCTTCTCGAAGCTCGCCCAATACAACTACGAGGGCTGGGCCGTCGTCGAATGGGAATGCGCCTTGAAGGACCCGGAACAGGGGGCCTCCGAAGGTGCGCCTTTCATTCTGAGCCACATGATCAAGCGCTCTGAGCGCATGTTCGACGACTTCGCGGCCAGTCAGAGCGACAAGGCCACCAACCGCAAGCTCCTGGGGCTGAAGCCATGATTGACGCGACGGACAAAACACCATCGGCCGCAGCCCCCCGGCGCATCCGCCTCGGCATGGTCGGCGGCGGCGAAGGCGCCTTCATCGGCGCCGTCCACCGCATGGCGGCACGCCTCGATGGGGATTACGAGCTCGTCGCGGGGACGCTCTCCTCGACGCCTGAGAAATCGCTGCGATCAGGCGCGGCGCTCGGGCTCGATCCGGCACGCAGCTATCCCGACTTCGCGACCATGGCAAAAGCGGAGGCCGCAAGGCCGGACGGCATCGACGCCGTCTCGATCGTCACGCCGAACCACCGGCATGCACCGGCGGCGCTCGCCTTCCTGGAGCAGGGCATCCATGTCATCTGCGACAAGCCGCTGGCGACGAGCCTCGCGGAAGCGCGGGCGTTGCGGGAGGCCGCCGCGAAAAGCGGGGTGATCTTCGCCGTCACCTACAATTATTCCGGCTACCCCATGGTGCGGCAAGCGCGCGCCATGATCGCCGCCGGGGAGATCGGCGCAGTCCGGGTCATCCAGGTTGAATATGCCCAGGACTGGCTGAGCGAGCCGGTCGAGCAGACCGGCCAGAAGCAGGCGGCCTGGCGCACGGACCCGGCGCAGTCCGGCGCCGGCGGTGCCATCGGCGATATCGGCACGCATGCCTATCAACTCGCCCATTTCATGAGCGGTCTCGATCCTGTCGCCCTGAGCGCGGAACTGACCAGCTTCGTCCCCGGCCGGCGGCTTGACGACAATGTCCAGGTCAACCTGCGCTATGCCGGCGGCGCGCGCGGCACGCTCTGGGCGAGCCAGGTCGCGCCCGGCAACGAAAACGGCCTGCGTATCCGCATCTATGGCGAAAAAGGCGGACTGGAATGGGCGCAGGAGCATCCCAACCAGCTCAGATGGTCGCCGCTCGGCGAGGCGCCGCGCATCATCGCGCGCGGCGCAGCGGGGGCGAATGCGTCGGCCGCGCGGGTGACGCGCGTGCCGTCCGGCCATCCGGAAGGCTATCTGGAGGCCTTCGCGACCATTTATACGGAGGTGGCGCGCGCCATCCGTGCGCGGCAGGCGGGCGCTGCCCTGCCCGCCGAGGTGGACTTTCCAACGATCGCCGACGGCTTTGCGGGGATGGCCTTCATCGAGGCCGCGATTGCCTCGTCACGCGACGACGGGCGCTGGACGACGATCGCGACGTAACGCTGAGAGGTCGGCAGGCCAGCGGAGCAGAGGGCCGAGGGAGCAACGGGCCAAGGGAGCAGCGCTTGGCACCGCACGTCTGACATAGCGGCAGGGCCCCGTCAGCTTCGCCCCCCTGGAACGTTCGCCACGCCCCGGCGGTTAACGCTGGACCCCCGTGTGTGACACGAGCCGCGGAGAGGAGGGCAGGATGTCCGAACCGCAAGGAAGCCAGGGCCCGCGCCCGCAAGCCGACTTCGGCAGAACCGGCGTCACGATGCTTGGGGCGGCGGTTTTCTTACTCGCCGCCAATTTCGGCATGGAGGGGCCCGCTGCGGCCAGCCAGCCGAGGGCGGCGATATCCGAGCCGAGCAGCGAGGTCGTGCTGATCCAGACCCAAAAGAACAAGAAGAAGAAAAAGGTCTACCGCAACCGCCAGGCCGTGCCGCAACAATGCCGGCCGTGGTGCCCACGTGACACGAATCCGTGCGACCCGCCGGATTTCAAGATTGCGGACGGGCGTTGCGACTGGCGCGACGAGTTCTGGTAAACCGCTCGCTGGCCTCTAAACTCAAGCCAGCGAGCTTCATAACCGGTATGCCGGGCTACCCCATGCCGAGGCGGCACGGCCGTCGCGTCAGCGCATGATCATGCGCGGGCGGACACGCTCGACGATGACCTCGCGGCGCGGCGCCATGGTGCGGGAGCGCGGTGACGACATCTGGGGAACGGAAATTGACAGCCGAGGACGGGCCGTGGCCGCCTTGAAGGCAATGGCCTGCTCGCGGACCTCGTCCTCGCTGCATCCCATGAGACCTGCGGCGATGCTGACCCGATCTTCGAAGCGATCGGCCAGATCCATCGCAGCCTCGAAAGCTTCCCGAATGGTCGGCGGCTCATGCCGAGGACGCAAAATGCGCGGGGGCTGCTCTGTTCTCGCTCTCAACGATCCTACTCCGAAACGTTCATTCCTTCGTCCTCGCCAAGGCGGCGATGACCGACTCATCTTTAATGCTGCGACGCACAAACTTCCAGTGCGTTGCAGCACCAATCGGCCTTTTTTCGCGACGAAGGGCTTAAAAACGCATGAAATCGGGCTTTTGACGGGCAGGGTTGCACCTCATGCATGGCCGAGCACAACCTCGCCTTGGACATCATCTTTTACTGCACCGCAAAAATCCTTCCGGCTTGACCGTGGCGACCGATCACCGCATGGATGCCGGAAGGCCTCGCACGGCAAGGACGACCGGTCAGCATGGGGATGGATGAGTGATGACAGCGACTTCGGGACATCAGACACAGGACGCGGCCCTGCGCAGCCGGGTCACGCTCGCATCCACTCTCCCCGATGATGCGGGCAAGGCCGCCCTGGCCGGACGCGTCTTCCGTCCTGATGTGGGCGGCCCATCCGTCGTCGCCGTTCGCGACGGCCAGCTCGTCGACATCACGGCCGAATTTCCGACCATGCGCGACCTGTGCGAGGCACCGGACCCTGCAGCGGCTCTGCGCCAGGCCGATGGCGAGCCGCTCGGGCCGCTCGACGTCGTGCTCGCCAACACCCTGCCGGACGAGCGCGACCCGTCCGCGCCGTGGCTCATCGCTCCCATCGACCTGCAGGCCATCAAGGCCGCCGGCGTCACCTTTGCCGTATCGATGCTGGAACGCGTCATCGAGGAGCGTGCGCGCGGCGACGCCAATGCCGCCGCCGCCATCCGCGCCGAGATCGTGGGCCTGGTGGGCGACGATTTCGCCAAGCTGAAGCCCGGCTCCCCGGAAGCCATGCGCCTCAAGGAGGTGCTCATCGCGCAGGGCGCGTGGAGCCAGTATCTGGAGGTCGGCATCGGCCCGGATGCGGAGATCTTCACCAAGGCCCAGCCGCTGTCGGCCGTCGGCACCGGCATGGATGCCGGCATCCACCCCATGTCCACCTGGAACAATCCGGAGCCGGAGGTGGTGCTGGCGGTGGCCTCCACCGGCCGCATCGTCGGCGCGACGCTCGGCAACGACGTCAACCTGCGCGACGTCGAGGGCCGCTCCGCGCTTCTCCTCTCAAAGGCCAAGGACAACAACGCGAGCTGCGCGATAGGGCCGTTCCTGCGCTTCTTCGACAATGACTTCACCCTGGACGATATCCGCCGCATGGACGTCACGCTGACCGTTGAAGGGCCGGAAGGCTTCCGGCTCGACGGCTTCTCGACCATCGCGAAGATCAGCCGCGATCCCGCCGATCTCGTCGGGCAGATGCTCGGCAAGCATCACCATTACCCCGACGGCGCCGTGCTCTTCCTCGGCACGCTCTTCGCACCGGTCGAAGACCGCGACGCGCCCGGCAAGGGCTTCACCCACAAGCAGGACGACATCGTCACCATCGCCACCCCGCAGCTCGGCCGGCTCGTCAACCGCATCCGCCATACGGATCGCTGCGAGCCCTGGAGCTTCGGTTTTGCCGACCTGATGCGCAATCTCGCCGGACGCGGGCTCCTGTAGAGGCCGCGCCGAACCGGACAGTCCCCCTCAAAGGTCCGCATAGGCGGGTGTCGACGTGCTCGGCACCCAGTTTCGAAGGCGCATCAGACCGCCCTTCATGCAACCTCGGAGACCTGTGGCCGTGCAGGCGACAATTCCAGCCATGACGCTACGGGACATCGTTCCGGGGGAGTGCACGAGGTAGGTGTATCCGGCTCCGAGTGCGGTGACCAAAGCGTCTACGACCCCGGCGGCCATGCCCCACAGGACCGTTGTGCAGCCGACGCCTGCCGGCGGCTGCGGCCATTCCAGCTGTTGATCGTAGCGATTCATCGCAAAATGCGCGACCGCCGATGCGGCACAGGTCGCGCCCAATTCGATCACGACAAAGACGGCCATCGATGCCCCTGCGGGGAAAAAGACCGCGATGAGCACCGCCTTCGCCGTCTCCGTCAAAAGGGAGACGCCGAACATGATGCGGTCGACCGGAACATTGGGACATGGCAGCGGACGATCCCTCGGTAGCATCAGGGATGACATCCGATCGGTGATGGGCGTGATCAACCCGGCCTCAGCGCTTCCCCAGAGCGGCTGCACCGCCATGCGCCCGAGCGTACGGCCGATGAGCTTGATCCCGTCGCCGCCCTGGAACGCAAGTCGAGCACCAATATCGCCTCCGCCTATAACCACCGCCGTGCCGGCCGCCGAGGATAACGCAAGCGGCACGGCTTTCGCCAAGGCATCGCGAATCTGCAGGGCAAGAATGCTCCCCGCCCCACCCTGCCGAACATCGATAGCTCCGTAAGATACCGACGAACCCTGTTGATATAAAATAGGGATATGAATTTCATCAATCATAATAAGAACCGTATTCCAAATTAGACCATAAGTTTTCAGAAAAATTTAGCACGGACTATGATATTTTTTACTTAAATTTTCAAAAATATACTTATATGCGAAGAATTCGACTGATAGATTTGCACAAGACCTATATGTCAGGCTTGACGCATTGCGCGAGAAGCCATTCCCGAAAAGCGACAACCGCCGGGCGCTCCGCTTTTTCTTCCGGGTAGACCAGATAGTAAGCCTCACTGCTCATCAACGGGCGCTCGAAAGGCACGGCGAGCGCCCCTGACCGGATCTCATCTTCAACCAGGAAATGCGGAACGATGGCGGCGCCGAGGCCGGCACAGGCAGCCTGCGCGACCATGGCGAACTGTTCGAAGCGCGGCCCCATCACCGCGCTCTCCGTCGGCAGGCCCTGCGCCTGCAGCCAGTTCTTCCAGGCATGCGGGCGCGTCGCCTGCTGCAGCAGGGGCACGTTCAAGAGATCGGCAGGTTCCCGCAGACGGAAGCGCGCGATCATTTCCGGGCTCGCGACCGGGACGATGACCTCGCCCATCAGGCGGTGCAGCCGCGCGCCCGGCCAGATCGGATCGCCGAAATGGATCGCCGCATCGAGCCCCTCAGGTTTGAAGTCGAAGGGTACAAGGCGCGTCGCGAAATTGACGGTGACGCCGGGATAGGTCTGGAAGAAGCCGGGAAGGCGGGGAATGAGCCAGCGCGTGCCGAAAGTGGGCAGGATGGCGAGATTCAAGACGCCGCCCGTGCCACGGAATGCCATGGCATTGATGGTTGCCGCCGACAACTGCCGGAGACTGTCGCGGATGTCGGCGGCATAAGCCGCGCCTGCGGGCGTGAGCATGACCCGCTGGCGCACGCGCTCGAACAGCTTGAGGCCGAGTTGATCCTCGATCAGCGCCACCTGGCGGCTGACCGCCCCCTGGGTGAGATTGAGCTCCTCCGCCGCCTTGGTGAAACTGCCGTGGCGCGCGGCTGCCTCGAAGGCGGTCAGCGCCGCGAGCGGGGGGATCGAGAGGCGATGTTTGTGCATGGCGCGACCTTACAACGGATCGAGATCATTCCAAGCGTTCATGACTTGGTGAGAACATATCGGTTGAAAGGCAGGCCGCACATCGGCATTGTCCGCGAGACTGGCGCAATGTGCCGTGCCGCTTGAGGTGATTTTCGCTGACATGGCTCGCATGTCTTGTCGCCCGCCAGCCGCGGGGGTGGTCTTAACCGGTCGCCCTTCGATTGAGCGATGATGAAGCCGCAACGGCGCCTTGGTCACAAGGCGCCGCTATGCGCGTGACACAAGATTGGACAAACGATGCCCGCAGCGATCCCGACGGTGAAAGACGAAGCGCTTGCCATCCTGAAAGGCCTTGGTGTCGCCGACAGCGCCTATGCCGCCTCCGGGCTCGACGCACGCTCGCCGATCACCGGTGAGACCGTCGCGGTGCTGCGCGAGGACGACAGGGCATCGACGGCAGCCGCCATCGGCAGGGCGGATGAAGCCTTCAAGGTCTGGCGTAGCGTCCCGGCCCCGCGGCGCGGCGAACTGGTGCGCCTCCTCGGCGAGGAATTGCGCGCCGCCAAGGCCGACCTCGGCCGCCTCGTCACCATTGAGGCCGGCAAGATCACGTCCGAGGGCCTCGGCGAGGTCCAGGAGATGATCGACATCTGCGATTTCGCCGTCGGCCTCTCGCGCCAGCTCTACGGCCTGACGATCGCCACCGAGCGCCCGGACCACCGCATGATGGAGACCTGGCACCCGCTCGGCGTCTGCGGCGTCATCTCGGCCTTCAACTTCCCCGTCGCCGTCTGGTCGTGGAACGCGGCGCTCGCCTTCGTCTGCGGTGATTCCGTGGTCTGGAAGCCCTCGGAGAAGACCCCGCTGACGGCACTCGCCGTCGCGGCCATCTTCAACCGCGCCGCGAAGCGCTTCGGCGAGGTCCCGGCCGGCCTGCTCGAAGTCATCGTCGGAGGTCGCGAGGCCGGCGAGGCCCTGGTCGAGGACGCCCGCGTGCCGATCGTCTCCGCGACGGGCTCCACCGCCATGGGCCGCAAGGTCGGCCCCAAGCTTGCCGAGCGCTTCGCCCGCGCCATTCTGGAGCTCGGCGGCAACAACGCCGCCATCGTGGCGCCGACGGCCGATCTCGACCTCGCCCTGCGCGGCATCGCCTTCGCGGCCATGGGGACTGCCGGCCAGCGCTGCACGACGCTGCGCCGCCTGTTCGTTCACGACAGCGTCTATGACGCGCTCGTGCCGCGTCTCGCCAAGGTCTATGCAACCGTCTCCATCGGCGATCCGCGCACCGCGGGCACACTCGTCGGCCCGCTGATCGACAAGGCTGCCTTCGACGGCATGGAGAAGGCGCTCGCCGAGGTGACGGCGCTCGGCGCCACCGTGCATGGCGGCGGCCGCCGGGAGATCGGCGGGGCGGACGCCTGGTATGCCGCGCCGGCGCTCGTCGAGATGCCGTCCCAGGCCGGCCCGATGCTCCACGAGACCTTCGCGCCGATCCTCTATGTCGTCCGCTACACCGATTTCGACGACGCCCTCGCGCTGCACAATGCAGTCGGGGCTGGGCTGTCGTCCTCCATCTTCACGCTCGACCTGCGCGAGGCCGAACGCTTCGTCTCCGTCGCGGGATCGGATTGCGGCATCGCCAACGTCAATATCGGCCCCTCGGGCGCGGAAATCGGGGGCGCCTTCGGCGGCGAAAAGGAGACCGGCGGCGGCCGCGAGGCCGGCTCCGATGCCTGGAAGGCCTATATGCGCCGCGCGACCAACACCATCAACTACGGCACGACCCTGCCCCTGGCCCAGGGCGTGACCTTCGACGTGGATGCGTCAGCCGAAAAGCTCCGCCCCACCCACCCCATCGTGATCTGACGAGGCGTAACAATGAGCGACAAGAAGGGCTCCTTCGACTGGGCCGATCCGTTCCTGATCGACAGCCAGCTGACCGATGACGAGCGGATGATCCGCGATACGGCGCAGGCTTACGCGCAGGAGAAGCTCCAGCCGCGCATCCTGGAAGCCTATGCCCATGAGAAGACCGACCGCGAAATCTTCAACGAGATGGGCGAGCTCGGCCTGCTCGGCGTGACCCTGCCGGAAGAATACGGCTGCGCCGCTGCGTCCTATGTCTCCTACGGGCTCGTGGCCCGCGAGGTGGAGCGTGTCGATTCCGGCTATCGCTCCATGATGAGCGTGCAGTCCTCGCTCGTGATGTACCCGATCTATGCCTATGGCTCCGAGGAACAGCGCAAGCGCTACCTGCCGAAGCTCGCCTCGGGCGAGTGGGTCGGCTGCTTCGGCCTGACCGAGCCGGACGCCGGCTCCGACCCGGGCGGCATGACCACCCGCGCCGAAAAGATCGACGGCGGCTATCGGCTGATCGGCACGAAGATGTGGATCTCCAATTCGCCGATCGCTGATGTCTTCGTGGTCTGGGCGAAATCCGCCGCCCATGAGGGCCAGATCCGCGGCTTCGTGCTGGAAAAGGGCCTGAAGGGGCTTTCCGCGCCGAAGATCGGCGGCAAGCTGTCGCTGCGCGCCTCCATCACCGGCGAGATCGTCATGGACGGCGTCGAGGTGCCGGAAAGCGCGCTTCTTCCGAACGTATCCGGCCTGAAGGGGCCGTTCGGCTGCCTCAACCGCGCCCGCTACGGCATCTCCTGGGGCGTGCTTGGCGCCGCCGAGGACTGCTGGCACCGCGCCCGCCAGTACACGCTGGACCGCAAGCAGTTCGGCCGGCCGCTCGCCGCCACCCAGCTCGTCCAGAAGAAGCTCGCCGACATGCAGACCGAGATTTCGCTTGGCCTGCAGGGGAGCTTGCGCGTCGGCCGCCTCTTCGACGAGGGCCGGATGGCGCCTGAGATGATTTCCATCGTCAAGCGCAACAACTGCGGCAAGGCGCTCGACATCGCCCGCGTCGCGCGTGACATGCACGGCGGCAACGGCATCCAGGAAGAGTTCCACGTGATGCGCCACGCGCAGAACCTGGAGACGGTCAACACCTATGAGGGCACGCACGACGTGCATGCGCTGATCCTCGGGCGCGCCCAGACAGGGATCCAGGCGTTCTTCTGAGCGCCTTCAGCCCCACCCGGCGGCTACCCCACCCGGCGGCTTTGCCGCCACCCTCCCCCTCGGGGGAGGGATCAATCCGAGCTAGGCCGGATGTGGTGAAGCAACAGGCGATGCCATGAGCGACGCTGACGAGCGAGGCACCGATACCTCCCCTACGCAAGTCGGGTGTTCGCGATTTGCGCACTCATCGTACAACGCGGGAACACCCGCGTTGTGTGCGGAGGGTGGCCCGGCGCTTGGCGACGGGTCGGGTGGGGCCGCCCGCCGCCGGCCACGCTCGCATCTACCCACGGCTCTTCCGCGCAAGCTGCGCCATGAGATGACCCCGCAGGAGGTCAAGGTCTGGAACTGGCTGCGCGAGGCGATCATACCGGCGGGGTTTCATTTTCGCCGGCAGGTCGCCATCAATCGCTTCATCGTCGATTTCGCTTGTCTCAAACACAGCCTTGTCGTCGAAATCGATGGTATCCAGCATGGTTTCGACGATCATGCGGCCGATCGGACACGCGACACCAAGCTCGCGGCCCTTGGATTCCGCGTCCTGCGTTTCACCAATGGCGACGTCGACCGCGACAAGCGGGCCGTCCTCGACACCATCTATACGGCATTGACGGCAAGTGGCCCCCACCCGGCGGCTTTGCCGCCACCCTCCCCCAAGGGGGAGGGATCATGAAGCTGGACCGGATGGGGCGAAACGACAAGCGATGACGCTGACAAGCAAGGCACCGATCCCTCCCCTACGCAAGTCGGGTGTTCGCGACTTGCGCACTCATCGCACAACGCGGGAACACCCGCGTTGTGTGAGGAGGGTGGCCCGGCGCGCAGCGCCGGGTCGGGCGGGGTTTTCCGTCGCAGACCGCATCCGCAGGGCTTGAAAGAGAGACGATGAGTACGACCGACGACAAGCCGGCGGCGCTTCCGCCCCTCCATGGACTGAAAGTCCTGGAACTCGCGCGGATCCTGGCCGGGCCGTGGGCCGGCCAGCTCCTGGCCGATCTCGGTGCCGATGTCGTCAAGGTGGAGCGGCCCGGCGCCGGCGACGACACCCGCAGCTGGGGCCCGCCCTTCGTGGCCAGGGCGGATGGTGACGGTGACCTCTCGGCAGCCTATTTCCACGCGACCAATCGCGGCAAGCGCTCGATAACAGCCGATTTCGAGAGCCCCGAAGGCCAGGCGCTCATCCGCCGGCTCGCGGCGGAAGCCGATGTGCTCATCGAGAACTTCAAGGTCGGCGGCCTCAAGAAATACGGCCTCGACTACGACAGCCTGAAGGCGGTGAACCCGCGGCTCGTTTACTGCTCGGTCACCGGCTTCGGCCAGGACGGCCCCTATGCCGCCCGCGCCGGCTATGATTACTTGATCCAGGGCATGGGCGGCAGCATGGATCTGACGGGCGAGCCGGACGGCGAGCCGATGAAGATCGGCGTGGCCTATGTCGACATCTTCACCGGCCTCTATGCCACCATCGGCATCATGGCGGCGCTGCGCCGCCGCGACGCGACGGGCCTCGGCGGCATGGTGGATATGGCGCTGCTCGACACGCAGGTCAGCGTGCTCGCCAACCAGGCGCTGAATTTTCTCGTCTCCGGCGTATCGCCCAAGCGGCTCGGCAACGCCCATCCGAACATCGTGCCCTACCAGGTGTTCCCTGTGTCCGACGGCCATATCATCGTCGCCGTGGGCAACGACGGGCAGTTCCGGCGGTTCGTCACGGTCCTCGGCGCTCCGGCGCTGGCGGATGTGGAAGCCTATGCGACCAACAAGGCGCGGGTCGCCAACCGCGACCAGCTCTGCCCGCTGCTGGCCCAGCTCACGGCGCAGCACAGCCGGGCCGATCTTCTCGGCCAGTTGGAGGCGCAGGGCGTGCCGGCCGGGCCGATCAATACCGTCGCGGATGTCTTTGCCGACCCGCAGGTGCTGGCGCGCGGCATGAGGGTCGACCTGGCGAATGCGGCTGCTGCCGGCGGCGCGATTCCCGCGGTCCGCTCACCCATCGTCATCGACGGCGTGCCCCAGGTGGCGCAACGCTCATCGCCCGCCGTCGGCGAGCAAACAGACGAGATCCTGCGCGATCCGAACTGGGGAGGCCAGCCATGACCGCGTTGAAGCCCCGGACCGGCGGGCAGATCCTGGTCGACCAACTCGTGAAGCAAAAGGTGGAGCATATCTTCTGCGTGCCGGGCGAAAGCTATCTCGCGGTGCTCGACGCGCTGCATGACGCTGCGATCCCTGTCACGGTCTGCCGGCAGGAAGGCGGCGCCGCGATGATGGCGGAAGCGCAGGGCAAGCTCACCGGCCGCCCCGGCATCTGCTTCGTGACGCGCGGCCCCGGCGCCACCAACGCCTCAGCCGGCATCCATATCGCCAAGCAGGATTCGACGCCGATGATCCTGTTCGTCGGGCAGATCGAGACGGGCATGCGCGAGCGCGAGGCCTTCCAGGAGGTCGACTACCGCGCGGCCTTCGGCCCCATCGCCAAATGGGCGACCGAGATCGACGATGCCGCGCGTGTCCCCGAGATCGTCTCGCGCGCCTTCCATGTCGCGATGTCCGGACGGCCCGGCCCTGTGGTCATCGCCCTGCCCGAGAACATGCTGACGGATGTCGCCGCGGTTGCCGATGCAACTTACGTCGAGGCTGTCGAGACCTATCCCGCCCCGGCGCAGATGGCCGATCTCCAGAGGCGCCTGTCGGCCTCCAGGAACCCCATCGCCATCGTCGGCGGCAGCCGCTGGTCGGCGGATGCCGTCGCCCAATTCGCCCGCTTCGCCGAGCGTTTCAAGCTTCCCGTCGTCTGCTCTTTTCGGCGCCAGATGCTGTTTCCGGCGGACCACGCCTGCTATGCCGGCGACCTCGGGCTTGGCGTCAACCCGAAGCTTCTCGCCCGCATCAAGGACGCCGACCTCGTGCTGATGGTGGGCGGACGCCTCTCGGAAGTGCCGAGCCAGAGCTACACCCTGTTCGGCATTCCCGGCCCCGGCACGGAACTGATCCACGTCCATCCGGATTCGGGCGAGCTCGGGCGCGTCTATGCGCCGGCCCTCGCCATCAACGCCTCACCGACGGCTTTCGCCGCGGCGCTCGACAGCGTCAGTCCACCCGAGGACCTGCCCTGGGCCGCCGGGACGGCGCAGGCCCATGCGGATTATCTCGCCTGGAGCGACCCGCGTGCGGTGACGAACGTCGGGCCGTTGCAGATGGGCGCCATCATGCAACATCTGGCGGAAGTGCTGCCGGATGACGCCATCATGACCAACGGTGCCGGCAATTACGCCACCTGGTTGCACCGCTTTCACCGTTTCCGCCGCTACGGCACCCAGGCGGCGCCGACCTCCGGCTCCATGGGCTATGGCCTGCCGGCGGCCGTCGGCGTGAAGAAGCTCTATCCCGAACGCACGGTCGTGTCCTTCGCCGGCGATGGCTGCTTCCTGATGCACGGGCAGGAATTCACCACCGCCGTGCAATATGACCTGCCGATCATCGTGCTCGTCATCGACAACGCGATCTACGGCACGATCCGCATGCACCAGGAGCGGGAGTATCCCGGCCGCGTCTCCGCCACGTCGATGAAAAGCCCGGATTTCGCGGCCCTCGCCGTCGCCTATGGCGGCTATGGCGAGCGGGTCGAGACGACCGAGCAATTCGCGCCGGCACTCGCCCGCGCCATCGCCTCGGGCAAGCCGGCGATCCTGCACATGATCCTCGATCCGGAAGTGATCACGCCGACGACCACCCTGACCGCGATCCGCGAGAAGGCGCAAGCAGCGGCCCGCTAGCGCCCCGCGGTCATTCCGCGGGGGCCTTCACCGAGGCATGGGCTGTGCCGCCTCGGGACGCATGCCGCAAAGTGACAAAGGCGAAGGTGAAGCTGGTCACCGCGCAGGCCGCCATGCCGCCGATCATGGGCAGAGCGGACCCGTCGACGAAAAGCCCGACCAGGGCAATCACCGCCGACCCGGTCGCGAATTGCAACGTGCCCATGAGCGCGGAGGCGGTCCCTGCGAGCGCACCATGATCCTCCAAAGCCAGCACCGCTGAGGTGGGGATGACCAGGCCCAGCGCGCCATTCGCGATGAACAGCAGCACGACCATGATCGCGAGATGATCGAAGCCGAGGGCGAACAGCACGAACAGCAGCACCATCAGGACGGCATAGATGGTCACCGCAGGCCGCACGATGGCGCGCAGTCCGTAGCGGCGGCCCAGCATGCTGGTGAACTGCGAGACGCCGATGAAGGACACCGCGTTGATGGAGAAGGCGAAGCTGTAGAGCGTCGGCGACAGGCCGTAGTGGTTGATGAGGACAAAGGACGAATTCGCCAGGAAGACGAAAAAGCCCGACATCCCGAAGGCCCCGATGAAGACGAGCCCCAGGAAATGCCGGTCCTTCAGGAGGCTGCCGTAGGCGCGGAAGGCCCCGCCGATGCTGCTTTCCACCCGCTGTGACGCCGGCCGGGTCTCCTTGAGCCCCATGGCCGTCAGGACGAGGCCAAGTATAGCACTCGCGGCAATGACCCAGAAGATGGCCCGCCAGCCGGCAACGCCGATGACGAGGCTCCCGGCCAGCGGCGCAAGGATCGGCGAGACGCTGAACACCAGCATCAGGAGCGACATCAGCTTCGCAGCATCCGGGCCGCGATGCAGATCGCGGACGACGGCGCGCGGGATCGCCGAACAGGCGCAGGCGCCGATACCCTGGACAAAGCGGAAGGCGATCAGCGTCGTGATATCCGGCGCCAAGGCACAGCCCAGGCTGCCGATGGCGAACACCGTGATACCGAAATAAAGCGGCGGCTTGCGGCCGACCATGTCGGACACGGGGCCGTAGAAGAGCTGTCCGAATCCCAGCGCCATGAAATAGGCCATGATGCTGACCTGAACCGTATTGCTGTCTGCGCGCAGGCTCTCGCCGATGGCCGGCAAGGCAGGCAGATACATGTCGATGGCAAAGGGGCCGATCGCGGACAGAAGCCCGAGGATGATGGCATGGCCGAGAAATTTCGGGCGCGGCGCGCCGGCGGGCGACACTGGTGCAGGCATGACACGCAATCCAAGAAGCAAGACGAGCCAAAGACGCAAAGACTTGGCTGGGCTAACCAGGCCTTGCCGGACGCCCAAACAAATACCGCCCGCTGGATGCGGGCGGCATGATCGATACGAACTGATTGAGATTAAATAGCGCTAATTTGCGGATATTGCGATGTCCCGCGCAATCGTGTGGTGCAAAATCGCACCTAGTGGTTCTGCTCCGACATTTGCATCCGCCTGATACGGGCCTCGGAGCAAATGTCGGAGCCACGAGAACCACTAGCAAGTCATTGGTTCTCGTGGAGCTTTTGAATTTGACATTTGATCTGGAGCCTCATGTCAGGCGGGACTCAAATGTCAAATTCGCTCCAGGCCTTTGTTTTTACGCATTTTCTTCACGCGAACCGGTGCCCACTTCGCTCGAAAATGCTCTAGCGCGTCACGCATGTCACATCACGCATCGAGCCGCTTAGCGACAAGAGTTCTTAATGCTTTGAGATCCTTGACGAAGGAGCGGATGCCTTCAGACAGCTTTTCCGTCGCCATCGCATCTTCATTCATCAGGAAGCGGAACCGCTTCTCGTCGAGCTCAAGCCGCGCCGGCGTCTCGGCGACGTGAGCGGGATCAAGCTTGCGCGGCAGTGGCCCCGGTTCCGCGGCAAGCTGATCGAGGAGGGCCGGCCCGATGGTGAGGCGATCGCAGCCTGCCAGGGCTTCGATCTCCCCCGTGTTGCGGAAGGAGGCGCCCATGACGACGGTCTTGATGCCGTGGGACTTGTAATAGGTGTAGATATTGCGCACGGACACGACGCCGGGGTCCGTCTCTCCTGAATAGGGTCCGCCGCCGGCCTTCACATGCCAGTCGAGAATCCGCCCGACGAAAGGCGAAATAAGGAAAGCGCCGGCATCCGCGCAGGCAACCGCCTGGGTCAACGAGAACAGGAGCGTCAGGTTACAGTCGATACCCTCGCGCTGTAGTTGCTCAGCCGCGCGAATGCCTTCCCACGTGGCTGCGACCTTGATGAGGATGCGCTCGCGGCCGATGCCGCGCGCGTCATAGGCCGCGATCAAGGCACGCGCCTTGGCGATGGTGGCGGCCGTGTCGAAGGAGAGGTCCGCATCGACCTCGGTCGATACACGCCCCGGCACGATACCGGCGAGCTCGGCGCCGAAATTCACAGCCAAACGGTCGCAGACGGCTTCCGCGAGGCCCGCCCCGCCGGCGCTCTGTTTGGCGCCCCACGCAAGGGCCTCGTCAACCAGCGTGGCATAGGCCGGCGTCTCGACCGCCTTGAGCAGGAGGGTCGGATTGGTGGTGCAATCCTGCGGTTTGAGCCGGCGCACCGCCTCGATATCGCCGGTGTCGGCGACCACCACGGTCATCTCCCGCAGATCGTCGAGTTTCGTTGAGGTTGCCAGCGCCGAAGCCATCACGCTTCTCCCTAAAACATGAGATATGGTGTTGGCCTGCTTCATAATCCATGATGAGCCCGTTGTCCCGGCTCAAGCTGCGGCGATTGCTCGTTAGAACAATACAGGAGTGTTGCATTCGACCTACAGCTTCTGCACGGTGAGCAGGCTAGCGTGCACTCTGGCGTGGCCAACGGGGGCACCGCCACTCCATTCGGGCTGCTCATGGTCACGCGTTCGCAATCCACGGTACTCGATCCAGCGGCCGACGCAGCTGCCCTTTTGCGGCGCATTGGCTTCGCCATGCTCGTCGTCGCCGTGCCGGTCGCCGCGCTGGTCACACGCCGCGCCGCTGTGGTCATGGAGCCGATCGGCGTTGCGCTTCTCGTCATGGCGGCCCTGCTCGACGGCCAGGCCCGTATGCTTGCGACGGTTCGCCGCATCGTGACGTCGCGTGCCGGTCTCGCCCTGCTCATGCTGGTCGCCTGGGCCGGCCTGTCCCTGATCTGGACGCGCTTTCCGAGCACCGGTGGCAACAAGCTTGTCAATATCGTCGGCGCAATCGTGCTGGCTCTCGCCGGTACCGCCGCCCTGCCGGAACGGGTGCGTTCGTCCAATCTCTATCTCACCGGCATCGGCGTCGCGGCAGCGGCTGTTCTGGCGATCGCGCTGGCGATGATCGACCGTCCCGACGACGATCCCGATGCGACAGCGAGCCTCGGACGCGGCCTTGCCGGCCTCGCCTTGATGGTCTGGCCGGCGCTGGCCTGGCTTGTCTCGCGCCAACGCAACACGCTCGCGCTCGCGCTGTCCGCCGTCGCGGCGGTCGCCGTGGTTGCCGGGACCATGCCCATGGCCATCCTCGCCTTCGCGATCAGTGCCTTCATCTTCGGGCTCACCTCGATTCGCCCGAACATCGGGATCCGCGTGGTGTCGTGGGGCATGGCCGGCATCATCCTGGCCGCGCCCTTCATGCCATTTGTCCTGCAACCCCTGGTCAAGCTCGCCTTGGGCGTCGCCCATCCCTGGACGGAGACGATGCGCGCCTGGACGAGCATCGTCCGCGCCGATCCGCTCCGGCTCATCACCGGCTATGGATTCGACGCGAGCCTGCGGGGTCGTGTCGCCGGCGAAATCCCGATGAGTGCACCCATCGGCCTGCCTTTCGAGATCTGGTATGAGCTCGGCCTCGTCGGCGCGGTGTCGCTGGCCTTGGCGCTGGGCTGGGCCGCGCAGCGCGCGGCGGCGGCGCATGCGGTGCTCGTGCCCGGCATCGCGGCGGCTTTGACTGCGGGCTTCGTCCTGGCCTGCATGGGCGCCGGCACGGCCATTGCCTGGTGGGTGACCACCTTGAGCATCACCGCCATTGCCTTCGTCGCCATCGAGCGCGGGCAGTTCCGCACCAGCCGGCCGAAGGCACGGCTGTGGATGGCGGCCAACGATCGCTGAGAGCGACGGTTCCCAAATCGCCGAGGCATATGGTGTGGGAGGCCGCATTGCGGTATCCCTCTGGGCATGAGTGAAGCAGCCCCTCTGAAGCCCGGCGACCACGTTTTCCTGGTCGATGGCTCGTCCTTCGTCTTCCGCGCCTATTTCCAGTCCATGAACCAGGACCGGAAGTACAATTATCGCTCCGATGGCTTGCCCACCGGCGCGGTCAGGCTGTTCTGCACCAAGCTGTTTCAGTTCGTGCGCGAAGGGGCTGTCGGGGTGAGACCGACCCACCTCGCCATCATCTTCGACAAGTCGGAGAATTCCTTCCGCAAGGAGCTCTATCCGCTCTACAAAGCCAACCGCTCGGAACCGCCGGAGGATCTCGTCCCCCAGTTTCCGCTGATGCGCGAGGCCGTGCGCGCCTTTGGCCTGAAACCGGTGGAGCAGGACCGCTACGAGGCGGACGATCTCATCGCGACCTATGCCAAACAGGCGACCGCCGCCGGCGCCGATGTCCTGATCATTTCCGCCGACAAGGATCTGATGCAGCTGATCGGCCCCCGCGTCGCGATGTATGACCCGGCGTCCGGCACGCAATCCAAGGGCAGCTTCCGTCCCGAGCGGCGCATCGGCCTCGACGAGGTCGTGGACTATTTCGGCGTGACGCCGGACAAGGTCGTCGATGTCCAGTCCCTGGCTGGCGATTCCACCGATAATGTGCCCGGCGCACCCGGCATCGGCATCAAGACGGCCGCGCAGCTCATCAGCGAATATGGCAGCCTGGATGAGCTGCTGGCGCGCGCCGGCGAGATCAAGCAGCCCAAGCGGCGCGAGACGCTCACCAATCCGGAGATCGTCGAGAAGATCCAGATTTCCCGGCAGCTCGTGTCCCTCGTCAATGATGTCGCGGTCGAGACACCGCTCACCGATCTCGGCCTCGTCGAGCCGGACGCCGCGCCGCTCGTCGCCTTCCTCAAGTCGCTGGAATTCACCACCATCACGAAGCGCGTGTCCGAGCTCTATGGCGTCGATGCCGCCGAGATCGAGCCGGATCCGCGGCTCGCCGTCGGCACGGGCGCAATCTGGAGCGGCGCGGCCGCAACGGCTGGCGATCCGGGCATCCCCGCTGCATCCGCGGACATGACATCCGCGACCGAAGCCGCGCCCGCGCCGGCCAGCGCAGGTGCGGCCCGGGGCCAAGCCGAGAACGGCCTGGGCACGCCCGCCGATCTCGCGGCCAAACGCGCCGGTGAGGCCCTGGCGACGCCGGTCAATCGCGACGCGTATGAAATGGTGACGACGCTCGAGCGCCTCGACCAGTGGGTCGCCATGGCGCGGGACGCCGGCCGCGTCGCGATCGACACGGAAACGACCTCGCTCGACGCCATGCAGGCCGATCTCGTCGGCATCTCGCTCGCCGTTGCGCCGGGGCAAGCGTGCTACATCCCGCTGCAACACAAGGCCGAGGGCGGCGACGGCCTGTTCGGCGGCGGCCTTCTTTCGGGCCAGATCGCCATCAGCGAGGCCATCGCGCGGCTGAAACCCGTGCTGGAGAGCCGCGACGTTCTCAAGATCGGGCAGAACCTCAAATATGACTGGCTGATCTTCAGCCGGCACGGCATCACCATCAGCGCCTATGACGACACGATGCTGATGTCCTATGCGCTCGATGCCGGGCGCTCCGGGATAGCCGGCCACGGGCTGGACGCCCTTTCCGAGAAATTCATCGGCCATACGCCGCTGGCCTTCGGCGACGTCGCCGGCAAGGGACGCAACGCCGTCACCTTCGACCGGGTGCCGCTCGACCGGGCGACCGCCTATGCGGCCGAGGATGCCGACGTCGCGCTCCGGCTGTGGCAGGTGTTCAAGGCGCGCCTCGTCGCGGAAGGCAAGACGACGGTCTACGAGACGCTGGAGCGTCCCCTGCTCGCGGTGCTCGCCCGCATGGAGGGGCGCGGCATCGCCATCGACCGCCAGATCCTGTCGCGGCTCTCGGGAAGTTTCGCCCAGACGCTCGCGCGGCTGGAAGAGGAGATCTACGAACTCGCGGGCGAGCGTTTCACCATCGGTTCGCCCAAGCAGCTCGGCGATATCCTGTTCGGCAAGATGGGCCTGCCCGGCGCCAAGAAGACCGCCACCGGGCAGTGGAGCACCGGGGCGAGCGTGCTCGAGGATCTCGCCACCGAGGGGCATGCCCTGCCCGTCAAGATCCTGGAATGGCGCCAGCTCGCCAAGCTGAAATCGACCTATACGGACGCGCTGCCCGGCTATGTGAACCCGCAGACGCAGCGGGTGCACACGTCCTATTCGCTGGCGGCGACCACGACGGGGCGGCTGTCATCGTCCGAGCCCAACCTGCAGAACATCCCCGTGCGTACGGAGGAAGGGCGCAAGATCCGCACCGCCTTCGTCGCGACGCCGGGTATGAAACTGATCTCGGCGGACTACAGCCAGATCGAGCTGCGCCTGCTCGCCCATATCGCCGACATCCCGCAGCTGCGCAAAGCCTTCTCGGACGGCATCGACATCCACGCGATGACGGCCTCCGAGATGTTCGGCGTGCCGGTCCAGGGCATGGACCCGATGATCCGGCGCCGGGCGAAGGCCATCAATTTCGGCATCATCTACGGCATCTCGGCCTTCGGCCTCGCCAACCAGCTCGGCATTCCGCGCGAGGAAGCGGGCGCCTATATCCGCAAATATTTCGAACGCTTCCCCGGCATCCGCGAGTACATGGACCAGACCAAGGCGTTCTGTCGGGACAATGGCTATGTGACGACCATCTTCGGCCGGGTCTGCCACTACCCCGACATCAAGTCCTCCAACCCGTCGCAGCGCGCCTTCGTGGAGCGCCAGGCGATCAACGCGCCGCTGCAAGGCTCCGCCTCCGACATCATCCGCCGGGCGATGACGCGCATGGAGGCGGCACTGGCCGAGGCTCGCCTCTCCGCCCGCATGCTGTTGCAGGTGCATGACGAGCTCGTCTTCGAGGTGCCCGATGCCGAGGTGGCCGACACGCTGCCGCTCGTCCGGCAGGTGATGGAGCATGCGCCCTTGCCGGCGGTGGCGCTCAAGGTGCCGCTGCATGTGGATGCGCGCGCGGCATCGAACTGGGAGGAAGCACATTGAGGCGATCGTGGGAGCGATCGTTCTTCGATGTCGCATATAATTTAGGCGGAATGGCAAAAGCCGACCGCTCTGCAGGGAACGCGATATCGATGACCCTGTTTGCGTCGCCGGAGGAAGAGGTATCGGTGAGATTAAGGAAATTTTAAGGTATTTTTCGTGCAATTCACCTCATCAATTTTTCTTTTTCTTTTCGTGCCATTCGTCGTCGCTGTGAACGCGACCATGCCGGCGGGCTGGCGCAACACCTTCCTCGTCGTCGCCAGCATCTTTTTCTATGCTTGGGGCGAACCCGTCTTCGTGCTGGTGGCGATCGCCTCCAGCCTGATCGACATGGCCTTCGCCGAGGCGATCGTCCGCAGCCGGGCGCCGCGCCTGCGCAAGCTCTGGCTTGCGCTCGGGGTATCGGCCAATCTCGGCCTGCTGATCTACTGCAAATACACGGGCTTTCTCTTCGACAACCTGCACGCGCTTCTGGTGACGATGGACGTGCCGCGGCCGGAGGTGATCCTGCCGCTCGGCATCTCCTTCATCGTCTTCGAGAAAATCACCTATCTCGTCGATGTCTATCGCGGGGTCTGCGGCACGGCCCGCTCGATCCGCGACTACCTGTTGTTCGTCTTCCTGTTTCCCAAGCTGCTCGCCGGCCCCATCCTCAAGTTCCACGAGATGAAGGGCCAGATCGAGCACCATCGGGTCACGATCAACGACCTGGAGGAAGGCGCCTTCCGCTTTCTGCAAGGCCTCGCCAAGAAAGTCCTCGTCGCCGACCAGGTCGCGGTGCTGGCCGACCAGGTCTTCGCCATGCCGCCGGGCGAACTCGGCTTCGCGACCGCCTGGCTCGGCGCGCTTGCCTTCACGGTGCAGATCTATTTCGATTTCTCCGGCTATACCGATATGGCGATCGGGCTTGCCCGCATGCTCGGCTTCCGCCTGCGCGAGAATTTCAACCAGCCCTATCTGGCGGTGGGCTTCGCCGATTTCTGGCGGCGCTGGCACATCTCGCTGTCCACCTTCATCCGCGACTACCTCTATGTGCCGCTCGGCGGCAACCGCGTGCCGCCCTGGCGCGTCTATCTCAACCTGTGGATCTGTTTCCTCGCCTCGGGCCTGTGGCATGGGGCGAGCTGGACCTTCGTGATCTGGGGCGCCTTCCACGGGCTGTTCGTCTCGGCGGACCATTTCGGCATGAGGCGCGTCTGGCCCTTGCTGCCGCGCGCGGCCGGCATCGCGATCACGTTCTTCCTCGTCGTGATCGGCTGGGTGCTGTTCCGCTCCGCGAGCCTCGCGCAGGCCGGCGGCTTCCTGGCCGCGATGGTAACGCCCTGGGGCGATGCCCCGCCTCTGCCGTGGGTGCAACTGGACACGGCCTTGTGCCTCGTGGCCGGCCTCGTCTTGTCCTTCCTCCCGCTCGGCGCCATGCAGCACCTCGGGCGCCGCATTCTGGCGCGCGCCCTCCCGGTCGCGCAGCAACTCGTGATGCTCTGTTTTGCCATCTGGGCCTTCGGCCGGGTCTTTACGGAGACCTTCAAGCCGTTCATCTACTTTCGGTTCTAGAGCAAATCCGGTGAACTCCGGTTCATCGGATATGCTTGAAGTCTTTGTTTCTACGCATTTTCTTCACGCGAACCGGTGTCCACTTCGCGCGAAAATGCTCTAGAGCAAATCCGGCTTAGATCGAATCGTCTGATACCATATAAAACGTTGAATTTACTTGTCAATTTTTGAGCAGAGCAAGTCCGCAACAGACAGACTTGACCTTGAGCAAATCCGGATTGGACATTCCAGTGAATTGGCTCGTGTATTTTGGAGCGGAGAGACGCTTGAAATCGATTGTCCCCCACTGGTTCCTGATTGCGGTCGCGCTTCTCGTGCTGGCGCCGGCGGCTGCCATGATGGCGCGGGCCATTCCGCTCAAGGGGCCGCAGCGTTTCTCCATCGCAAAATTGGCGGGCGTGACGCCCGAGCGGCCACCGATCGAGCCAAGCCTGACCACAGTTCGCTCAGGCATTTGGCAAACGGCGGTGATTGACACGCTTATCAGACTCATGGGCCAGCCGCGCGAAACCTATATCCGCCTCAACAATGGCATCGCCTATGCCTTGGGACGCAGCACGGTGCCGAGCATCATCATCGGCCGGGACCGGATGCTCTACGAGACCGCCTATGTCGATGATTGGTGCGGGCGCGGCACACCCATCGATGCTGAAGTCCAGGCCGCACGCATCGCACGTATCGCAGCCGCCGTGAGGCGGGCCGGCAAAGGCTTCGCGTTCGTCATAAGCCCCAGCAAGGCGGCGCTTTATCCGGAAAATCTGCCCGAACCCTGCGCTCCGGCCGCCACCCGCAACTACGACCGGCTGCGGGCGGCGCTCACCAATTACGACCTGCCCGTGATCGATGGCCATATGCTCGCGCTTGCCGTAAAGGCCAGCCAGGAGCATCCCGTCTTCAATCGTGACGGCACTCACTGGAATGACCTCGGCGCCTACGCCGCCATACGCGAGGCACTTGCGGTGCTTGGGGAGCAGCTCGATGTTCCGCCGCGCCAGCTCACGCTAAGCCGTGTCGACGCCGACAGACTGCCCGTTCACGACGACAATGACCTCGTCCTACTCCTTAACCTGCCGAACACACCAGTCTACCCTTGGCCTCACGGGCGTTTCATCGTTTCGGCCAAAGGCACGCCACCACGCCTGCTGGTCGTTGGGACGAGTTTCATGTGGCGCTTCTTGAGGATCCTTTCGTTGAACGGCGCGCTCGCCGACAGCACATTCTATTACTATTTCAGCCGTACTTTTGAATATCATGACGACAGCCTGACTGAAGCCGGGAAGGCGCGGCAACCCGCGTCCGATTTGTCGAAGGGCTTTTTATCCGCCGATGCGGTCGTCCTTGAAGCCAATGAAGCTGTTCTTAGCTCGTCGCATATCGAGGCCTTCGAGAACGCACTCGCCGCCCTTACCAGCGAAAGCTCGAAAGGGCGCCTGCCGGATCCGTGAACAAGGCTTAAGTGCGGTGCGGACGCGTCTTTCGTCGCTTTCGCATCGCCACAGGAAATGTCATAAGAATCCGCGATATGGCAGGGCTCGTAAGCAGGGAGCATGCTTATGAGTCGAGCGACCCTCGCCATCATTGCCGGTTTGGAAGCTATGATAACATTACGGCCTTCAACTCCTCAGTCTTCCTTTTCCTCTTCGACAACCGGCATGCGCTGCTCGTGAAGATGGATGTGCCCAGGCCGGAGGTGATCCTGCCGCTCGGCATCTCCTTCATCGTCTTCGAGGCAATCACCTATCTCGTCGATGTCTATCGCGGGGTCTGCCCTCCCGTTCGCGCAGCAGATCGTGATGCTCTGTCTCGCCGTCTGGGCTTTCGGCGGAGCCCTTACGGAGACCTTCAAGCCGTTCATCTATTTCCGGTTCTAAAGCGGAGAGACGCTTGAAAGCGATAACCCGCCACTGGTTCCTGATCGCGGTCGCGCTCCTCGTGCTGGCGCCGGCCGCGGCGATGGTGGCGCGCGCCATTCCGCTGAAAGGGCCGCAGCGCTTTTCCGTCGCCAAGCTGGCGGGCGTCACGCCCACATTGCCGCCGATCGAACCGAGCCTCGCCACGCTGCGCTCCGGCGCCCTACAAGCCAGCGTCGCGGCCGCCCTCACCGAGCGCATGGGCCAGCCGCGTGAAACCTATATCCGCATCAATAACGGCATCGCCTATGCGCTCGGCCGCAGCACGGTGCCAAGCATTGTCATCGGCCAAAACCGGATGCTCTACGAGACCACCTATATCGACGACTGGTGCGGGCGCGGCACGCCCATCGATGCCGAGGCCCAGGCCGCACGCATCGCCCGTATCGTGGCGGCGGTGAAGCGAGCCGGCAAGGCCTTCGTCTTCATCATCAGCCCGAGCAAAGTCGCGCTTTACCCGGAGGGCCTGCCGGAACCTTGCACGCCAGCGGTCAGCCGCGACTATGACCGGCTGCGGGCGGCACTCGACCGCTACGATCTGCCCGTGATCGACGGCCACAGGCTCGCGCAGGCCGCCAAGGCGTCCCAGGACCTGCCGGTCTTCAACCGCGACGGCATCCACTGGAACGATATCAGCGTCTATCCCGCCATCCGCGACACGCTCGCCGCCATCGGGGAGCAGCTCGACGCCCCGCCGCGCCGGCTCACGCTGAGCCATGTCGACGTCGACAACTGGCCCTTCGACGACGAGGACGACCTCGCCCGGCTCCTCAACCTGCCCATCACGCTCCCGGTCTATCCCTCGCCGCATGGCCGGTTCACCGCCTCGCCGGAGGGCACGCCGCCAAGACTCATGGTGGTGGGCTCGAGCTTCATGTGGCAGTTCCTGCGCATCCTGTCGATGAACAAGGCCCTGGGCGACAGCAAGTTCTATTTCTATTTCAGCCGCATCGTCGATTTCCGCGATGGCGGCATCTTCGAGTCCAAGGTGCCGTTTCAGGCCGCGCCCGACCTGCCGAAGACGTTCCCCTTGAGCAATGCCGTCATCTTGGAAGCGAACGAGACGGCGCTCGGCTCGCCGCATATCGAGGCCTTCGAGACGGCTCTGGCGGCGCTGACCGGCGAAGGTGCGAACGGACGCCTGCCGGATCCCTGATCGCGATCGTCAGGGCTTGTCCGGCGGACCCTGCAGCCGCGGTTTCGGTGCTTTCCCAAGCCCGGTTAAAATGCCATAAGAATCCGCCACATAGCAGAGCTGGACGCAAGGAGCAGGCTCATGAGCTGGGTGATCCTCGCCATCATCGCCGTTTTGGTGATTTATGGCATTACAACATACAATGGCCTCGTTGGGCTGCGGCAACGCGTGAATCAGGCCTTCGCGGATATCGACGTCCAGCTCAAGCAGCGCCACGATCTCATTCCGAACCTCGTCGAGACGGTGAAGGGCTATGCCCAGCACGAGAGCGCGACCTTCGAGGCGGTCGTCGAGGCGCGCAACAAGGCCATCGCCGCGCAGGGACCGGCGCAGCAGGCGGCCGCCGAGCAGCAGCTGTCCGGTGCGCTCGGCCGCCTCATCGCCTTGGGCGAGGCCTATCCGGACCTGAAGGCGAGCGCCAACTTCCAGCAGCTCCAGAACGACCTGTCGGATGTCGAGAACAAGCTCGCATCGGCGCGGCGCTTCTTCAACAATGCGGTCAGCGAATACAACGCGTCGATCCAGGCCTTCCCGGCGGTCTTCTTCGCGGCACAGATGGGCTTCACCCCGCGCGAGTTCTTCGATGTCGGGACAGAGGCCCGGCAGACGCTGGACGTCGCGCCCACCGTCAAGTTCTGACACCAGCCCGCCGGGCCGCATTGAGGGCCGCGCCTTATGCAAGCCTTCGGCCTCTATACCCATATTCGCGCGAACAGGATCCGCTCCGGCTTCCTCCTCGCCGGACTGTTCCTGCTCATCTATGTGATGGTCTTCGCGGGGGCGCTGGTCGTCGAGGCCTTCGCCTATGGCGAGCCGCCGCTTGACGTGATCCTGGCGCGCGCCTTCCGTGATCTGATCGCGGCCTTCCCCTGGGCGACGATCGCCGCGCTCGTCTGGCTGTTCATCGCCTATCGGTTCAACCGCGGGATCATCGCGCTCGCCACCGGCGCCCATCCGGTGACGCGTGCGGAGGAACCGAAGCTCTACCAGCTCCTCGAAAATCTCTGCATCTCGCGCGGCCTCACGATGCCGCGGCTCTACATCATGGAGAGCCCCGTCCTCAACGCCTTCGCCTCGGGCATGAACGAGAAGCAATATGCGGTGACGGTGACGCGCGGCCTGATGGAAGCGCTCGACGACCAGGAAATGGAAGCCGTTCTGGCGCACGAATTGACCCATATCCGCAACGGCGATGTCCGCATGATGGTGATCGCGGTCGTCATCGCCGGCGTCATCTCCTTTTTCGGCGAGATCCTGTTCCGCAGCCTCACCCGGATGTCCTTCGGTGCGGGAGGCATCCGCATGCCGCGCAGGTCCTCGAACGGCGACCGCAAGGGCGGCGGAGGCGGGGCGCTTGTCGCCATCCTCATCGCAGTCGCGCTGATCGTCCTGTCCTGGCTCCTGTCCCAGGTCATCCGCTTCGCGCTGTCACGCGCGCGCGAATATCTCGCCGATGCCGGGGCCGTGGAGCTCACCAAGAACCCGGATGCGATGATCTCCGCCCTCCTCAAGATCGACGGCCGGGGCGAATTGCCGAGCGCCCCCTCGGCGGTGATGGAGATGTGCATCGACAATCCGCGCTCGGGCTTCACGGATCTTTTTGCGACCCATCCCTCGATCGCATCGCGCGTCGACCGGCTCGTGCGATTTGCCGGGGGCCGCATGCCGGAACTGCCGCCGCCCACCAAAGAAGCATCTGGTGACAGTACGGACACGGGCGCGGAGCCTCACGCCGGTCCGTGGGGCACCGCCTTGCCGGAGGGCTCTGCGCAGCAGCCCGGCCCCGGGCAATCCTCTTCCCAGTCCCAAGGCTCGATCCCGCAAGGACCATGGGGGCCGCTTTTCCCGCCCGGGGGCGGGCGTTAGACTCCATCGATATTCTTCAGGGATCAGGGTAGCCCTGCCGAGGGGCGGGAGTGGAGGCCGCGCGGCACCCCGGTGTCATCCCCGGCGGCCGGTGCAACCGGCCGGGAAGGGGATCCAAAGATCGAGCCGTCCCGGTTCATGGATCCCCTTCCCGTCGCTGCGCGACGCCGGGGATGACACGAGCCGAGAGTGCTTCGCCCAGTTGAATCCGGATCGCCGCTATTCGGCCGGCGAGAGCCTCCGCTTCGGGCCCAGGCGGAAGGCGGCCGGGCGGACGAAGAGGAAATCGAGCCACGTTCCGCGGATGATGCGTGCGAGGATCAGCGGCGTGACGACCGCAGTGGCCGTGACGAGGAACGCGCCCCAGCCCACGCCGATGACGTCGAGCGCGCCTGTCTTCATCAGGAGAACGCGCGTCACTGCCATCGGCAGGAAGAAGGCGAGGTAGATAACGATGGAGTTCTCGCCGCAATAGCGCAGCGCTTCGCCGGTGTTGAGCGAGACGAGCAGGGCCGCGACGGTGATGATCGCCGTCGCGCCCGCAATGCCGAGGACGAGGCTCAGCACAGGCAGGCTGGCGAAGGTCGGAAAGCCTTCGACGGGGCTCGCGCTGAAGGCGAAGAAGCCGTTGACGAGCGCCCAGACCGCGAGCCCCCCGAGGGCTGCCAGGCGATGCTTCGGCACCTGCGCGGCAAAACGGAAGATCATCGGCGCGCAGAGATAGCCGACGAGGAAAAAGACCCAGCGCTCGCAAAATTCGTCGATGACGGTCCAGCCGGTCGCGATGGGCGCAATCTCGAGCGCGGCGGCGACCGCGAAGAGGATCACGCCCGGCACGCCCTTGAGGAGCTTGGTCACGACCGACAACACGGCGAGCAGATAGACGAACCAGAGCGTCCCGAGCGGCTCGATGAAGCCGAGCAGAAACAGCCGCAGGAATTCGGCCGGGTTGCCCTCGGCCATGCCCCAGCCCTTCATGCCGAACTGGATGAGGTACCAGAGCACGTAGAAATAGATGAAGTGCAGCACGCGCTTGTCGCCGTAGCTGCGCCAGTCGCGGTTGATCACGCGGGCCAGGAACAGGCCGGAAATCAGGAAGAAGTCGGGCATGCGGAATGGTCGCGCGAAGACGACGATGGCGTTCATGAAGCCCTCGCGGCCGGCGGCATATTCGAGCCCGAGGGTCGAATGCATCATGACGACGAGAATGATGCAGATGCCCTTGGCGATGTCGACCCACGCCACGCGCCCCGGCGCCGGCACGGTTCCGCTATATCCATTCAAGCCAGCCAAGGACGCCTCCGCGATACAGGACAGTTTCAGCCTGGCACAGGCCGGTTAAGGCAACCATTGCATGGTGCCGCTGAAACTCACGGGAGCAAGAGATGTGCCGCTTGGAGGGAGCTCGCCTCTTCAAGACGTTCGCCGTCTGTCACGTCCCGTTACCCCTCCCCCACGGATCTTGGGCTTGTCCAAGATCCGCAGGCATCTACGCAAGTCGCGCAAGCCCGACTTGCGTTGGGGAGGGGCGCGTTCGGCGTCGCGACTTCTTGACAGCGCGCTGGCGCTCCAAAGCGTCCCGATACGCAAAAATCTAACGGAAAAGCTCCACGCTGCCGTCGCCCCTCCCCCTTGCGGGGAGGGGTAAGGGGTGGGGGCGCCGCGGCAACCATATTCGCCCTCGTGAGGGCGGCTTATTCGCCGGGCCGCCGTGCCATGAAGGCGAAGTCGCAGCCCTCGTCGGCCTGCGTGACACTCTCATGGTACAGCCGGGCATAGCCGCGCTCCGGAACAGGCTGCGGCGGTTGCGCGTCCCACGCCGACTGCCGCGCTGCCATTTCCGCCGCGTCGATGAGGAGATCGATGCGCCGCGCGGCGACATCCAGGCGGATGAGATCGCCGGTCCGCACCAGCGCCAGCGGCCCGCCGACGGCCGATTCCGGCGTGATGTGCAGCACGATCGTGCCGAAAGCCGTGCCGCTCATGCGGGCATCCGAGATGCGCACCATGTCCTTGACGCCCTGACGGCCGAGTTTTTTCGGGATCGGGAGATAACCGGCCTCGGGCATGCCCGGCGCGCCCTTCGGCCCGGTGTTGCGAAGCACGAGCACATCATCGGCGGTGACATCGAGGTCGGGATCGTCGATCCGGGCGCCCATATCGGCGACGTTCTCGAACACGACGGCCCGCCCCGTGTGCTGGAGCAAGGCCGGGCTCGCCGCAGCCTGTTTGATGATGGCGCCGCGCGGCGCGAGATTGCCATAGAGCACCGCCATGGAGCCAACGGCCTTGATCGGTTTGTCCCGCGACCGGATGACGTCCTGGCCCGGCACGTCCTCGGCAGCAGCAACCGCATCACGCAGCGTTCCGCCCGCCACGGTCGGCGCATCGAGATCGATGAGGTCGCCGAGATGGGCGAGGAGCTTGGGAACACCGCCGGCATGATGGAAATGCTCCATATAATGCTGGCCGGAGGGCTTGAGATCGACCAGCACCGGGGCCTGTCGCCCGATCGCGTCGAGTTCGTCCAGCGTGAAGGCGTGCGGGGTGCGGCTGGCGATGGCCGCCAGATGGACGACGCCGTTGGTGGAGCCGCCGATGGCCTGCAGGACAACCGCCGCGTTGCGGAACGCGGCCGGCGTCAGGAGGTCGCCGGGCTTTGGCCCGCCGGATACCGCGATCTCGGCTGCGCGCCGCCCGCTTGCCTCGGCCAGGCGGATGCGTTCGGCATGGGGCGCGGGGATGGTGCCGCTCATCGGCAGCGACAGGCCCATCGCCTCGATCACGCAGGCCATGGTGCTGGCGGTCCCCATCACCATGCAGGTGCCGACCGAAGGGGCGAGGCGGCCGTTGACGACATCGATCTCCGCCGCATCGATCTCGCCGGCGCGATGCGCGCTCCACAGGCGGCGGCAATCGGTGCAGGCGCCCAGCACCTCCCCCTTGTGATGGCCGACGACCATGGGTCCTACCGGCACGACCACCGTCGGCAGGTTGACGCTGGCCGCCGCCATGATCTGCGCGGGCAGTGTCTTGTCGCAGCCGCCGATCACCACCACCGCGTCCATGGGCTGGGCGCGGATCATTTCCTCGGTGTCCATCGCCATCAGGTTGCGCAGGAACATGGAGGTCGGATGCGCGAAGCTCTCGTGGATGGAAATCGTCGGGAAAACCATCGGCATGGCCCCCGCCAGCATGACGCCGCGCTTCACCGCGTCCACGAGCTGCGGCACGTTGCCGTGGCAGGGGTTGTAGTCGCTGTAGGTGTTGGTGATGCCGACGATCGGTCGATCAAGAGCGTCGTCGGAATAACCCATCGCCTTGATGAAGGCCTTGCGAAGAAACAGCGAGAAGCCATCGTCGCCGTAGCTGGTCAAACCCTTGCGCAACCCACGGGTCATATCCGTTTCCTCGCCATCGTCTGTTGGTTATCCCGAACCTCCTTGAAAACTGAGCTTCTCGGCGGTTCGATGGAACCACTCTAAAGTCATCCCCGCGCGGGGGCGACCTTCGGGAGGGGCCAGGGCGGCGATTTTTTGGCGGTGGCGATTGATCTTTCAGCGCGCGATCACAGGCGTCTGGTCCGGCCTAGAGCATTTTCGCGTTTCTCCGAATCACGAAAATGCTCCATGTCTTTGTTTTAGCGCATTTTCTTCACGCGAACCGGTGTCCACTTCGCTCGAAAATGCTCTAAAGAGCCGGCGCGCGCTTCCCGAGCAAGTCCGAGCGCCACCCTCCGGCGCAGCCCCGCCCTGGACTGTGCCCCATGCGCCACATGGCCAGAGAAAAGGATGACCGGCTTGAAAGCCGCAAGCCTCCGCGGCGGGTAGGATGACGTCGCAATCGCCCCTGTGCCCGGACCGAAGCCCGCGTCCTGTCGGTCGCCGGGCTCCCCGCGCCGGTGCGATGTCCCGTGATGCGGCTTGCAGCGCCGGCACACAGGCGGGCATGGAGAGCCGCCTGGAAAGGCGCATAGGCGGATGGCGTGCCCCAGCGCACAGAATAGCGCGACGAACCCATCCTTCGTTAAGGATGTAATTCACTATTCCCTGCCAAGGTCACCACTCGAAGCGTTGAGCGTAGGCGTAACAGGGTAGTCGACGGCACATGCAATCTCCGGCACAGCCTCCGAAACTGAACAACTCGCGTGGTGACTCGTACCTCGCCAAGGGCGGGGAGCGTGGACATAAGCCGGCTGCGGCTTCCGATGTCCATGAGCGGTCAGGTTATGCGCCGATCGGGCTGCGGCCCGATCCGCTGGAAGGCCCACCAGCCCCAAGCTGGCTGCAGTTCTTCGCGATGGGCTCGAACGCGCGCTTCACCCGCACACCGGATTACCTCCTGCGGACGGACTATGATTCCCCTGCCGCGGCGGGTGACAGCGCCCGGTTGATGCCGGCCGCGAGCGACATTGCCGACGCGCTCTATCGCGAAGACCGTGCCGCCATGGAAACGCGGCTGCCTCCGACCGTCCTCCCGCCGCCCTCGCTGATGCCTGCCAGTGTCCCATCGGCTGCCGAAAGGCAGTATGTCTGGCGTGAGGCACCGCGCCAGTTGAGCGCGAGCGGTCCAGCCTCGTCCGAGGAGGCCGACCCGCCTGTTGCCGCGTCCCCATCATCCGTCGCCCGCGTCACCGCGCCTCATGTGGTCGACGAGGGCCATGAAACGCACAAGGCCAGCGAAGCCTATGGCACCAGCGCGACATCGGCAGGCGAGCCCTGGCCCGACGGCGTCTGGGACATGTCAGAACTCGAATGGCCGGAGACGGACCCGTTCCAGGTGATCGATGATGAGGAACCGACCGAGACGGCGGCAATGCCCGCGCGCGTGTCGCGCCTGAAGAATCTCGCCGAGATCATCCAGATCGGCCTCGCGACGCTGCCGCGCAAGTCGGATTTGCAGGACAACGATCCCGACGCCGACAAGCCATGCGCGGACAGCACGGCGCCAGCTCCCGCCGAGGCGCCGCCAGTCCGGCGTCCGCCACCGCTGATCGCACGCCGGAAGGGTGAGCCTCCGGCCGCATCCAGCCCGGCTCCGACGCCCGCGGCCGCGCCGATCGCCCCATCGGTCTCGGTCAATGTCTCCTTCGGCTGGCTGCCGCTCACCGCGACGCCCGCTGCAGCCCCCGACGTGCCTGCCGGTGGCCCTGAACAGGGCGACGCAGCCGAGGCTCCCGCCGTCGCATCCCTCGAAGACGCCCGTCCGGCGGTCACCGTCGCGATCGCGGCACCAACCGCGGAGGAACCCGAGCTTCCTGCCGCCCTCGCTGCCGCCCCCGTGGCGGCCTCGGAGAAGGTGACGGAGGCGGCAACGGAGCCGACGCCCGACGCGCGTCCCGCGCCGCGCCTGCTCGGCACCACATTCGATCTGCCGTCACTCGAACTTCTCACGGAGCCGTCCGCCAGCGAGCCCAACCTCGAGCATGCCGAGGAAGTCCTCGAGAAGAACTCCGTCGGCCTGCAGCAGATCCTGCATGATTTCGGCATCCGCGGCGAGATCATCGACGCCAATCCCGGCCCGGTGGTGACGCTCTACGAGCTCGAACCCGCCCCCGGCACCAAGTCCTCGCGCGTGATCGGGCTGGCCGACGACATCGCCCGTTCCATGAGCGCGATCTCCGCCCGCGTCGCCGTGGTGCCCGGCCGCAATGTCATCGGCATCGAACTCCCGAACAAGACGCGCGAGACGGTGTGGCTGAGAGAACTTCTCGCCAGCCGCGACTTCGAGACGGCACAGACCAAGCTCGGCCTGTGCCTCGGCAAGACCATCGGCGGCGAGCCCATCATCGTCGATCTCGCCCGCATGCCGCATCTGCTCGTCGCCGGCACCACCGGCTCGGGCAAGTCGGTCGCCATCAACACCATGATCCTGAGCCTGCTCTACCGGCATTCGCCGGAGGCATGCCGGCTCATCATGATCGATCCGAAGATGCTGGAGCTCTCCATCTACGAGGGCATCCCGCATCTGCTCACGCCTGTCGTGACCGATCCGCGCAAGGCTGTGGTCGCCTTGAAATGGGCAGTCCGCGAGATGGAGGACCGCTACAGGAAGATGTCGAAGCTCGGTGTGCGCAACATCGACGGCTTCAACGCCCGCGCCGTCGAGGCGCGCGCCCAGGGCACCCAGGACGACTTCCTCGACAGCGATGGCGAGCCCATCGACATGACCCCCCTGCCCTATATCGTGGTGGTGGTGGACGAGATGGCCGACCTGATGATAGTCGCCGGCAAGGACATCGAAGGCGCGATCCAGCGCCTCGCGCAGATGGCTCGCGCCGCCGGCATCCACCTCATCATGGCGACGCAGCGCCCCTCGGTCGACGTCATCACCGGTACGATCAAGGCGAACTTCCCGACGCGCATCTCCTTCCAGGTGACGTCGAAGATCGACAGCCGCACCATCCTCGGCGAGCAGGGCGCCGAGCAGCTCCTCGGCCAGGGCGACATGCTCTATATGGCGGGCGGCGGGCGTCTCACCCGTGTGCACGGGCCCTTCGTCTCTGATCGCGAGGTCGAGAAGGTCGTCGATCATCTCAAGCTGCAGGGCCGTCCGGACTATCTCGACGCCGTCACGACGAGCGAAGAGGATGAGCAACCTGCACCCGAGGCTGCCGCCGAAGGTGAGGACGGCGCCGTCTTCGACAAGACCGGCATGGGCTTCGGCGAGGAAGGCGGTGATCTCTACGACCAGGCCGTCATGATTGTGCTGAGGGACAAGAAGGCCTCGACCTCCTACATCCAGCGGCGCTTGCAGATCGGCTACAATCGCGCCGCCTCGATCATGGAGCGGATGGAGAACGAGGGCATCGTCGGCCAGGCCAACCACGCCGGCAAGCGCGAGATCCTGAAGGAATTGTGAGACGCTCCCCCACCCCTTACCCGGACGCTGCGCGTCCTACCTCTCCCTGCCCAACACGGCTGTTGCCGTGTTGGGTACTATAAGAACGCCAAGTTGGCTGTCGCCAACTTGGCATGGGAGAGGTGAAGGGCGGCGTCCGTCAGCGCTTGAACGCGCTGACGTCGCGGACGGCGCCGCGGGCGGCGCTGGTGGCGAAGGCCGCATAGGCCTTGAGGGCCGTCGTGACGTTGCGCTTGCGCGGCGCGGCCGGATGCCAGGCGGCTGCGCCCTTGGCCTCCATGGCGCGGCGGCGCTCCGCCAGGACCTCGTCCGACACGGCGAGGTTGATGCGGCGGTTGGGGATGTCGATGTCGATGACGTCGCCGTCCTCGACCAGCCCGATGGCGCCGCCTTCCGCCGCTTCCGGCGAGACATGACCGATCGAGAGACCAGACGAACCGCCAGAGAAGCGGCCGTCGGTGACAAGGGCGCAAGCCTTGCCGAGGCCCTTCGACTTCAGGTAGCTCGTGGGATAGAGCATCTCCTGCATGCCCGGACCGCCGCGCGGGCCTTCATAGCGGATCAGCACGATGTCGCCGGCCTTGATCTTGCCGCCGAGAATGCCCTCGACCGCCGCATCCTGGCTCTCGAAGATGCGTGCAGGGCCCGAGAACTTGAGGATGGATTCGTCGACGCCGGCGGTCTTCACGATGCAGCCGTCGAGCGCGATGTTGCCGTAGAGGACGGCCAGGCCGCCATCCTTGGAGAAGGGATGCTGGGCGTCGCGGATGACGCCGGTCTCGCGATTGGTGTCGAGCTCTTCCCAGCGTGAACTCTGGCTGAAGGCCACCTGGGTCGGCACGCCGCCCGGCGCGGCGCTGAACAGGTCAAGCGCGGCCTTGTTGTCGGTGACGGCGATGTCCCACTGGGCGATGGCCTCGCCCAGCGTCGGGGCATGCACGGTCGGCAGGTCGGTGTTGAGCAGGCCGGCGCGGCTCAGCTCGCCGAGGATCGCCATGATGCCGCCGGCGCGATGCACATCTTCCATATGCACGTCTGCCTTGGCCGGAGCCACCTTGCACAGGCAGGGCACGCGACGCGACAGCCGGTCGATGTCGTCCATCGTGAAGTCGACCTCGCCCTCGTGCGCGGCCGCCAGGATATGCAGCACGGTGTTGGTCGAGCCGCCCATGGCGATGTCGAGCGCCATGGCGTTCTCGAACGCCGCCTTCGAGGCGATGGTGCGCGGCAGCGCCGTGGCGTCGTCCTGCTCGTAGTAGCGCTTGGCCAGGGCGACGATCCGCCGGCCGGCCTCGAGGAACAGCTCCCTGCGGTCGGAATGGGTGGCGAGGGTGGAACCGTTGCCCGGCAAAGACAGGCCGAGCGCCTCCGTCAGGCAGTTCATCGAATTGGCCGTGAACATGCCGGAGCAGGAGCCGCAGGTCGGACAGGCTGAACGCTCGATGACGGCGACATCCGCGTCGGAAATTCTGTCGTCGGCAGCCGCGACCATGGCATCGACGAGATCGAGCGCGACCTTCTTGCCGTGCATGGTCACCTTGCCGGCCTCCATCGGCCCGCCGGACACGAAGATCGTCGGGATGTTCAGGCGGAGCGACGCCATCAGCATGCCGGGCGTGATCTTATCGCAGTTGGAAATGCACACCATCGCGTCGGCGCAATGGGCATTGACCATATATTCGACGGAATCGGCGATGATCTCTCGGGACGGCAGGCTGTACAGCATGCCGTCATGGCCCATGGCGATGCCATCATCGACGGCGATCGTATTGAACTCCTTGGCGACACCGCCTGCCTTCTCGATTTCGCGAGCGACGAGCTGGCCAAGATCCTTGAGGTGTACATGGCCCGGCACGAACTGGGTGAACGAATTCACGACGGCAATGATCGGCTTGCCGAAATCGCTGTCCTTCATGCCTGTGGCGCGCCACAGGCCGCGCGCGCCGGCCATGTTGCGGCCATGGGTCGTAGTACGGGAACGATAGCTTGGCATAACGCGGTGTCCTTGGGCGCCCTGTCGCGCGGCAGGCGATTGCCGCGCAAAGGGCGAATTATAGAGCAATTCCACTTCTCTTTAGCGCATCGCCGCCGCGCGCGCATCCCTTGCGATGTGCCTGAGCGACATAGCCGCCCTGCCGCAGGCGGGACCGAGCCATGCATGGAGCCGCTTGCGATCCGGGCGACCCGCCATCATAACGTCGACCGGCAGGCTGGTCATGCACCCTCGGCGGGACGATCGACCACTTGGGACAGAAATGCGGCAAGGGTGCATGCAAGACAACGAGGCTGAATCCGTGGCCGACCTTGACCAGGCATCGCCCACAAGGCGCACCGCGGAAACGGCCGCCGCCGACCGCAAGGACCTCGCGGTGAGCGTCTCCGGCGATCGGGAAACGGCGGCGGATCGTCGCCGGCGGCGGCTTTCCATCATCGGCACCGTCTTCAGTGCCGCGCTTTTTCTCGGCTCCTTCGTCGTCTTGTGGCGCATCCTCGGCAAGATCGATCTCGATGAATTGTCGACGGCCTTTCGCTCGGCGAGCCTGCGGCAAATCACGATCGCGATCATCCTCACGGCCGTGAGCTATGCGCTGCTCACAGGCTATGACTACGTGGCGCTGAAGCAGCTCGGCGAGCGCATCGCCTACCGCATCACGGCTTTCGCGTCCTTCACCAGCTATGCGATCTCGTTCACGCTCGGCTTTCCCCTGGTGACAGGCGGAACCGTGCGCTACTGGGTCTACTCGCCGCATGGCATCAAGGCCGCGAAGATCGCGAGCCTCACCGTCATCGCCGGCATCACCTTCTGGCTCGGCATGAGCGTCGTTCTGTCCTGGAGCCTCGTGCGCCATGCGGCCGAGGTGTCGGTGCTGGCCAAGACCGGGCTCAGCCTAACCCAGCTCACCGGGGTCGCCGGCTTTGCGGCGCTGGCCGCCTATTTCATCTGGGTCATCTGGAAGCACCCGGTTGTCAACGTGCGCGGATGGCGGCTGGAGCTGCCGCGGGCGAGACTGTCGTTCATCCAGATGCTGATCGGCGCCGGCGACGTCTGCGCGGCGGCGGGCGTGCTGTTCGTGCTGCTTCCGGGCGGCCATGGGCTCAGCTACGAGACGTTCCTCGCCGTCTATGTCGTCGCCTGCATGCTCGGCATCGCGAGCCACGCACCTGGCGGCATCGGCGTCTTCGAGGCAACCATCCTGATCGCGCTCGACCGCCTGCCGACGGGCGGCGTGCTCGGCGCGCTGCTCTTGTTCCGGCTGCTCTATTATCTCGTGCCTTTCGTGATCGCCCTGGCGATGCTGTTCGTCCATGAGACCCGCCGACGCGTCAACCGCGCCAATGCCCGGGCTGCCGGGCCTGATTCCAAGTGAAACTGTCACAGATATTGTCGATAATGGATCGTTTCCCTCCCGCTTCGCAGGCGGGCGAACGGGACCGATACGGGAGGTGACCGGGATGACGGGCGGCGGAGATTCCACGAGACGGGACGGATCCCTGTCCCTCAGCGCCCGTGGCATCGCCGTCAGGACGGCTCTCGTCGCCATCGGCATTTTCGCGCTTGCGGCGATCCTGGGGGACGGCTCCTTCCTGTGGATGGCAGGCGGCGCCGTCCTGACCTTGCTGGCTGCCATTGTGCTGTTCCGCAACACCACGCCCCTGCAGCAACGCCTGAAGGCGCCGGCCAGGCGAGGGGACAAAGGCATTCCGCCGGCGGCCGTGCTCGCCGCCCTGCCGGAGCCCGTCGTCGTCGTCGACAGGCGCAGCCTCGTCACGGGCATGAATGCCGCAGCCAAGACCATGCTGCCGGCGCTGCGGGAGGCGACGCCGCTCTCCTTCGCACTGCGCTCGCCGGATGTGTTGGGCGGGATCGAGGCCGTCCTGCGCAATGGCGAGACACGCAGCGTGGAGCTTATCGAGCGCGTGCCGATCGAGCGCAGCTATGAGGTGCATATCGCGCCGCTGGAGGCCCTCGACGGCGCAAGCCAGGAGCGACGTGGTGCCGTGCTGATGTTCCGCGATCTCACCGCGGCCCGGCGGCTGGAACATATGCGCGTCGACTTCGTCGCCAACGCGAGCCACGAATTGCGTACGCCGCTCGCCTCGGTGCTCGGCTTCATCGAGACCCTGCAGGGCCCTGCCCGTGACGATGCCAAGGCCCGCGAGCGCTTCCTTGCCATCATGCGTGAACAGGCACGGCGGATGTCGCGCCTGATCGATGATCTCTTGTCGCTGTCGCGCATCGAGATGCATGCGCATGTCCAACCCGCGACGACCGTCGATCTTCTCGCGATCGTGCGCCATATGATCGACACGCTCTCGCCGCTCGCGGCCGAGAGTGGTGTGACCATCGCCTTGGACGCGCCGGAAGGCCCCATCGAGGTCAAGGGCGATCGGGACGAACTGCTGCGCGTCTTCGAGAACCTCATCGAGAACGCCGTCAAATACGGCCAATCCGGGCAGCGGGTGGAGGTGACCGTAACCACCTCCCACGACCGGCCCGGCGGGCGGGACGAGGTCGAGGTGGCGGTCCGCGACTTCGGGCCCGGCATTCCACCGGAGCACCTGCCACGGCTTACGGAACGGTTCTACCGGGTCAGCGCCACGGATAGCCGCCAGAAGGGCGGCACCGGCCTCGGGCTCGCCATCGTCAAGCATATCGTCAATCGCCATCGCGGGCATTTGCTCATCGACTCCACCTTCAACGAGGGGGCAACCTTCCGCGTGCAGTTGCCGCTGGCGGCGAGTACAATGCGCGAATTGCCGGTCGTCGCGCCGCCGCCCGCTGGAGACCCGCAGCCCGATCGGTCGCGCGTGGCCTAGCAAAGCCGGCTGGCTCATGTCAGGCGGCGGCGCACGACCGACGCACGTGCTCCCGACCCGCCAAGCTCAAGCGATGTCATCCAACTGTCATGCAAGCGTCATAGAGACGAGGCGCAGAGACATTAGAGATACAGCGTTCGCTCATCCAGCCTTCAGATCCGCCCGCGACGCGCGGGGCAAAGGCAACGTTCGCCAATTTGGGAGACTTCTCGTGAAACTGTCTTCACTCATCGCCGCGGCAGGGCTCGCCGTCGCGGCCTTCGCGACGCCAGCGGCAGCCCTCGACATCTCCGGCGCCGGCGCCAGCTTCCCCTATCCCGTCTATGCCAAATGGGCCGAGGCCTTCAAAAAGGAAACGGGCAACGGCATCAACTACCAGTCCATCGGTTCCGGCGGCGGCATCAAGCAGATCAAGGCCAAGACCGTCACCTTCGGTGCCACCGACGCGCCGCTCAGCGGCGAAGAGCTTCAGAAGGACGGCCTCGTCCAATTCCCGATGGTCATGGGCGGCATCGTGCCGGTCGTCAACCTGGACGGAGTGAAGCCCGGCGAGCTCGTTCTCGACGGTGACACGCTCGCCAAGATTTTCATGGGCCAGATCAACAACTGGAACGACCCGGCCATCAAGAAGCTGAATGCCAGCATCAACCTGCCGTCGCAGGGCATCGCCGTCGTCCGCCGTTCGGACGGCTCGGGCACGACCTTCAATTTCACCGACTACCTCTCGAAGGTCAGCGCGGATTGGAAGTCCAAGGTGGGTTCGGCCACTGCCGTCGAATGGCCCGTCGGCATCGGCGCCAAGGGTAACGAGGGCGTGGCCAACAATGTGAGCCAGACCAAGGGCTCCATCGGCTATGTCGAATATGCCTATGCCAAGCAGAACAAGCTCTCGCACACCAAGATGGTCAACAAGGACGGCAAGGTCGTCGCGCCCGTCACGCAGAGCTTCCAGGCGGCTGCCGCCAATGCGGATTGGAACAGCGTCCCCGGCTTCGGCGTGGTGCTGACGAACGAGCCCGGCGCCGACTCCTGGCCGATCACCGCCGCTACCTTCATCCTGGTGCACAAGACCCCCGCGAACGCCGAGCACGCCGCGGAAGCCCTGCGCTTCTTCGACTGGGCCTACACCAAGGGCGGCACGCTGGCCGAAGAGCTCGACTACATCCCCATGCCGGCCAGCGTCGTCTCGACGGTCAAGGCCAAGTGGGCTTCGGACATCAAGGACGCCGCCGGCAAGCCGCTCTACAGCGTCTCGAACTAAGCATGCGACAGGATCAGGCGGGCTTTGGCCCGCCTGATGACCTGGGGCTCATCGAGCAATCGAAGCCGCTTGACAGTCGACAGGCCGTCATCCCGGCCGCCATGGTCTTCCCCGACCCTTCCGTTGAGACAACAGGAATCGCCTCCGGAAGGTCCGAGAATTACGACGCCCCGTCGGCCCTGAAGGCTGGCGTACCACGCTCGACCTCGCCTAATGTCCGCAAGCGCGATGAGGACGAGGGCGGCTGATTTCCATGACATCCACGCAAAGGCAACGGGCTATGGCAGACTTGGCGCTGCAAAATAGCGGGCTTTCCTCGAGCGCATCCGTCGATCGCAGCCGCGTTCTGACCCGCTTTAAATTTGGCGATGCGACCTTCAAATACGTGACGCTTGGATCCGCCGTCACCGTTCTCATCCTCCTCGGCGGAGTCATCATTGCCCTCTTCGAGGGCGCCATGCCGGCCTTCCGGGCCTTCGGCATCGGCTTCCTGTGGGGCCAGTCCTGGAACCCGGTGACGGAGAAGTTCGGCGCGCTCGCACCGATCTACGGCACGATCATGACGTCGTTCATCGCCATGCTGATCGCCATCCCGATCGGCATCGGCACGGCGATCTTCCTCACCGAGCTCTGCCCTCCGTGGCTACGCCGCCCCATCGGCACGGCGATCGAGCTCCTCGCCGGCATCCCCAGCATCATCTACGGCATCTGGGGCCTCTTCGTCTTCGCGCCGTTCCTCCAGAGCACGGTGCAGCCCTTCCTCATCTCGCTGTTCGGGCCGATCCCGGTGCTGAACGCGGTTTTCGCAGGGCCGCCCTACGGCATCGGCATCCTGACCGCCGGCCTGATCCTGGCGATCATGGTCCTGCCTTTCGTGGCCTCGATCTCCCGCGACGTTTTCGAGACGGTTCCCGCCGTACTGAAGGAGGCCGCCTACGGTCTCGGCTGCACCCGGTGGGAAGTGGTTCGCAGCGTCATCATTCCCTACACGCGCGTCGGCATCATCGGCGGCGTCATGCTCGGCCTCGGCCGCGCACTGGGCGAGACGATGGCGGTCACCTTCGTCATCGGCAACGCGCACCGCATCTCGGCATCCATCCTCCAGCCGGGCACGACGATATCAGCCACCATCGCCAACGAATTCACCGAGGCCGTAGGCGACGTCTACACGTCCTCGCTGGTGGCCCTTGGCCTCATTCTCTTCGTCATCACCTTCTTCGTTCTTGCAGCGGCTCGCCTCTTGCTGCTCAAGATCGAAAAGCGCACCGGGGGCTGATCGTCATGGACGTTGCGAAGAACCCCGCAGCCTACGCGAAGCGCAAGCGCGCGAGCTCGATCGCGATGGGCCTGTGCATCGCCGCGGCGGGCATCGGCCTCGGCTGGCTGATCCTCATCCTCGGCACGCTTCTGTGGGAGGGCTTCGGCGGCCTCTCCGTCGCCGTGTTCACGGAGAACACGCCGCCGCCCGGAAGCCAGGGAGGCCTTGCCAACGCCATCGTCGGCAGCCTCGTCATGACGGTCCTGGGGACGCTCTTCGGCACGCCGCTCGGCATCCTCGCCGGCACCTACATGGCCGAATACGGACGCTACGGGAAATTGTCGATGGTGATCCGCTTCATCAACGACATCCTGCTCAGCGCCCCCTCGATCGTCATCGGCCTCTTCGTCTATGAAATCATGGTCGCGCGGATGGGGCACTTTTCCGCCTGGGCGGGTGCCGTCGCGCTCGCCATCATCGTGGTGCCGGTGGTCGTGCGAACCACCGAGGACATGCTCAACCTGGTGCCGAACCAGTTGCGGGAAGCCGCTTCGGCACTCGGCCTGCCGCGTTCGGTGGTGATCCGCAAGATCGCCTATCGCGCCGCCAAGGCGGGCATGGTCACCGGCGTTCTCCTCGCCGTGGCGCGCATCAGCGGCGAAACCGCGCCGCTTCTCTTCACGGCACTCAACAACCAGTTCTGGAGCACGGATCTCAATGCGCCGATGGCCAGCTTGCCCGCGGTGATCTTCCAGTTTGCTCTCAGCCCCTACAAGGACTGGCAGGCGCTCGCCTGGGTCGGCGCCCTCATCATTACCTTCGCCGTTCTTGCCCTCAGCATCACGGCACGGACGCTCGCTTCGCCGAGGAACCAGAAATGACCATTGTTACGGAAAAGCCGCACGCGGAGAAGGTCTCGGTGAAGAACCTCAAGTTCTTCTACGGTGACTCGCTCGCATTGAAGGGCATCAACCTGCCGCTGTATGAGAATATCGTGACGGCCTTCATAGGACCGTCGGGCTGTGGCAAGTCCACCCTCCTGCGGGTGCTGAACCGCATGTACGACCTCTACCCGAAGCAGCGCGCCGAGGGCGAGATTCTGCTGGATGGTGAGAACGTGCTCTCGCCAAAGCAGGACCTGAACCTCCTGCGCGCCAAGATCGGCATGGTTTTCCAGAAACCCACGCCCTTCCCGATGTCGATCTACGACAACATCGCGTTCGGTGTGCGTCTCTATGAGAGCCTCTCGAAGAGCGAGCTCAACGATCGCGTGGAATCGGCGCTTCGCCGCGCCGCGCTGTGGGAAGAGGTGAAGGACAAGCTCCACGCGAGCGGCCTCAGCCTCTCCGGCGGCCAGCAGCAGCGCCTGTGCATCGCGCGCACCGTTGCCGTGAAACCCGAAGTCATTCTGCTGGACGAGCCGTGCTCGGCACTCGATCCGATCTCGACGGCCAAGATCGAAGAGCTGATCGACGAACTTAAACGTGACTATACGATCGCCATCGTAACACACAGCATGCAGCAGGCGGCACGCGTCTCCCAATATACGGCCTTCATGTATCTCGGCGACCTCATCGAGTTCGACGATACCTCGAAGATCTTCACCGCGCCGCATGACAAGCGTACGCAGGACTATATCACCGGCCGCTTCGGCTGAGCCGATGGCCAAAGCTAGAGGACCCGAGGCAATGCCCGAACATATCGTCTCATCCTTCGACGAGGATCTCGACGAACTGCGGACCAGGATCGTCGAGATGGGCGGCGTCTCCGAGAAGATGCTCGCCGACTCCACGCTCGCCCTGGTCAAGCGCGACAGCGCGCTCGCCCAATCGGTCATCGCCGCCGACGCCCGCCTCGACGGGCTGCAGCGCGACATCGAGGAGCTCGCCGTGCTCACCATCGCGCGGCGCCAACCCATGGCGGTCGATCTGCGCGAACTGATCTCGGTCATTCGCGTGGCGGCCGATCTCGAGCGCATCGGCGATCTCGCCAAGAACACGAGCAAGCGCGTCGTCGCCATCAGCGGCGAAACGCAGCCGCAGAAACTCGTGATCGGCGTGCAGCATATGAGCGACCTCGTGCAGGCGCAGCTCAAGGACGTGCTCGATGCCTATGTGCAGCGCGACGATGCGCAGGCCCTCGATGTGTGGCAGCGTGATGACCGCATCGACGCGTTATACACCTCGATCTTCCGGGAACTGCTGACCTACATGATGGAAGATCCGCGCAACATCACGTCCTGCACGCATCTCCTTTTCCTCGCCAAGAATATTGAACGTATCGGCGATCACACGACCAACATTGCCGAGACGGTTCACTATCTGGCGACGGGTGTCACATTGTCCGTCGACCGCCCCAAGGGTGACACGTCAAGCTTCACCAAGGCGCCGGCCGATCCCAGCAGCTGAATCCACTGAGGCCTGATGCGGGGGCGGGCCAATCAGTGGCACCATAGGATCTTCAATGGGACCACGTATTCTGATCGTCGAGGACGAGGAGCCGCTGACGCTGCTCCTGCGCTACAACCTCGAGGCCGAAGGCTATACGGTCGACAGCGTCGCCCGCGGCGATGAGGCGGAAATCCGGCTGCGCGAGGCGGTGCCGGACCTCGTTCTGCTGGACTGGATGCTGCCGGGCCTTTCGGGGATCGAGCTGTGCCGGCGCATCCGCGCGCGGGAAGAGACGGAGCGGCTGCCGATCATCATGCTGACGGCGCGCGGCGAGGAGGCCGAGCGCGTGCGGGGTCTCGCCACCGGCGCCGACGACTATATCGTCAAGCCCTTCTCCGTGCCGGAACTTCTGGCACGCATCCGCGCTCTGCTGCGGCGCACGAAGCCGGGGCAGGTCGCAGCGCAACTCATCGCCGGCGACATCGAGCTCGACCGTGAAACCCACCGGGTCAAGCGCGGTGGGCGCGAGTTGCATCTCGGGCCGACGGAATTCAAGCTGCTCGAATTCCTGATGCAGAGCCCAGGCCGCGTTTTCACCCGCGAACAGCTGCTTGACCGCGTCTGGGGCCACGACGTCTATATCGACGAGCGCACGGTCGATGTGCATGTCGGACGCCTGCGCAAGGCGATCAACCGCATGCGCCGTCCCGATCCGATCCGCACCGTCCGAGGGGCCGGCTATTCCTTTGACGAGACCTTCGCAAAGGCCGGTTGACAACGTCCGGGAGCCTCCAGGCCGCGGCCGTCTCTAACGGGCCGGCTGCGGGATACACATAGAAAAGCCGCCGCGGCGAGGCCGTGACGGCTTGTCTTCGAATTGTGAGCGCGTGCGTCAGGCGCGCTTGCGATCCCGCCTGCGGTCTGCAACCGGCTGATAGGCGATACGCGAATGATGCGCGCAATAGGGCATGCCAAGCTCGGATCGCGCGCCGCAGAACCGGAACTCTGGTGTCGTTGGATCGCCCATCGGCCAGCGGCACATGGATTCACGCAGCTCCATGATCGTGACCCGCTCGGACATGGGGATCACCACCTCCTCGCGCGGCTGAGGCAGACGCATGAGCATGGGCGCGGGTTCGGCGGCGGGCTGGGGCGCAAGTGCCGCGCTGGTGCGCATAGCCCCCGGCATGACCGCGGCCGGCGCGGCGGCCGCGGGCCCGGGCTGCCGGGTGGGCTTGCGCGGGCGCGGCGCCGCGCTTGCCGTGCTCTTCGCACGGCCCGACAGGCCGAGGCGATGCACCTTGCCGATCACGGCGTTGCGCGTAATGCCGCCAAGCTCGGCGGCGATCTGACTGGCGCTGAGGCCATCAGACCAGAGCTTGCGCAAGAGCTCAACGCGCTCATCGCTCCAAGATTGGCTCGGGTCGGTCATCGCCTTCTCCGTCAGCGGTTGACATGCGCGGAATCCCTTGTCTCTCGCGGCCAGCCCCACAGAAGCCAAACCCCGTTGCAACTTGACAACGAACGCGAGTGATAAGTTCCGCTACACGAGATGTCGTAGTCGTTGAAGGGGAAACTACAATATGCCGCGACTCGGGGGCAAGAGTCCCCCTGCCACACCTGCCGTTTTCCCCAAGAACCTCGTGTAGCGGCCAGGGCCGAAAAAACGCCTTCGGTTCCGGCACATATCAAAATCCCCCGGCTGGCAGGGGCGCGCACGCGCCCCGTATCGCCTCTGGTCGGCCTCCCGAACGCCCCGCGGCCCCACACGCGTTGATGCAAGCGATCACAGTCTTTGAATTGACATGGAAAGTATGACCTTTAGAATTAGCACGGTGCCGCCCCTCCATGGGCGGCACTTTGATTTTCCGAGACGCGGGCCGATATCAGTGTCTTCCGGCCGTCGTTTTCTGGAAACTTGCCCCTTGCGGAGGTTGAAATCGTGATTTCGCCGTTGCTGCCGACTTATGCGCGTCCCGACGTTGAGTTCGAAAAGGGAGAGGGCGTATGGCTGATCACGCGACAAGGCGAGCGATACATCGACCTCGGCGCCGGCATTGCCGTGAACGCCCTCGGCCATGCCCATCCGCATCTCGTGGAAGCCCTGACAGAACAAGGCTCCAAGCTCTGGCACACGTCCAATCTCTATCGCATCCCGGGCGGTGAACGGTTGGCGCAGCGGCTGGTCGATGCCACCTTCGCCGACAAGGTCTTTTTCACGAATTCCGGCGCGGAAGCCTTGGAATGCGCGATCAAGATGGCACGGAAATACCATGCGGTCAGCGGGCATCCCGAGCGGTTCCGCATCATCACCTTTGAAGGTGCGTTCCACGGGCGGACGCTGGCGACCATCGCCGCTGGCGGCCAGGCGAAATATCTGGAAGGTTTCGGCCCGAAGGTCGAGGGCTTCGACCAGGTGCCGTTCGGCGATTTCGACGCGCTGGAAGCCGCGATCACCGATGCGACGGCTGCGCTCCTGATCGAGCCGATCCAGGGCGAAGGCGGGGTCCGTTCCGTGCCGCCGGCCGATCTCAGGCGCCTGCGCCAGATCTGCGACGACAAGGGCCTGCTCTTGATCCTGGACGAGGTCCAGACCGGCGTCGGCCGCACCGGCAAGCTGTTCGCCCACGAATGGGCCGGCGTGACCCCCGACATCATGGCCGTGGCCAAGGGCATCGGCGGCGGCTTCCCGATGGGCGCCTGCCTCGCGACCGCCGAGGCAGCCAAGGGCATGACGGTCGGTACCCATGGTACGACCTTCGGCGGCAATCCGCTCGCCATGGCGGTGGGCAACGCTGTCCTCGACGTGATCCTTGAAGACGGGTTCCTGGAACAGGTTCGCCAGAAAAGCCTCCTGTTCAAGCAACGTCTTGCCGAACTGAAGGATCGTTATCCCGACGTCATCACGGAGATCCGCGGTGAAGGGCTGCTGCTCGGCCTGAAACTCGCGACCCCGAACGGCGAATTCGTTGACGCGGCCCGTGCGCAGAAAGCGCTGGTGGTGGCGGCCGGCGCCAATGTGGTGCGGCTGATCCCGCCATTGACCATTACAGAAGCCGAGATGGCAGAAGGCCTGGCACGCATCGACGCCGCAGCCAAGGCGGTGTCGGAGGCGCATAAGAAGGCCAATGCAGGCCAGCCGGAGTTGGCTCCATGACGTCCTCTTCGACACCAACGACTGCATCCAGTCCCGCACCGCGGCATTTCCTGGATCTCGCGGACTTCTCGGGAGATGAGCTGCGCCGTGTCCTCGCGGCGAGCACATCCCTGAAGGCGGTGCGCCGCAAAGGCCAGCCCCAGGCCACCCGTCCGCTCGACGGCAAGGTGCTGGCCATGGTCTTCGACAAGCCCTCCACCCGGACGCGCGTATCCTTCGACGTGGCCATGCGTGAACTCGGCGGCGAGCCGCTGATGCTGACGGGCGCGGAGATGCAGCTCGGTCGCGGCGAGACGATCGCCGATACGGCGCGCGTGCTCTCGCGCTACGTCGATGCGATCATGATCCGCATTCTCGACCATTCCGCCATGCTGGAGCTTGCGGAATTCGCCGAGGTGCCGGTCATCAACGGCCTCACCAAGCTGTCCCATCCCTGCCAGGTGATGGCCGACATCCTCACTTTCGAGGAGCACCAGGGATCGATCAAAGGGCGCACCGTCGCCTGGACGGGGGACTCCAACAACGTCCTTGCGTCCTGGGTGGAAGCCGCCTCACGCCTCGATTTCAGCATCAATATCGCGACGCCGCCGGAGCTGGCGCCGCGCTCGGATCTCATTGCCCGCGCGAGGCGCGAGGGTGCCGAGATCATGCTGACGGACGACCCCTTCGCCGCCGTGAAGGGGGCCGACGCCATCATCACCGACTGCTGGGTGTCGATGGGTGATGAGGATGAGAGCTTCCGCCACAACCTCTTGCAACCCTACCAGGTCAACACCAAGCTTATGGGGGCAGCGAATAAAGGCGCCATTTTCATGCATTGCCTTCCCGCCCATCGCGGCGAGGAGGTGACGGATGAGGTCATGGACGGGCCGCAGTCCGTTGTCTTCGACGAAGCGGAGAACCGCCTGCATGCCCAAAAGGGCATTCTGGCGTGGTGCATGGGGGCCGTTCAGGAATGAGGGATGTGGGTGTTCGGACCGAAGACGACCGGGTCCTGCCGTTCGCCGTCGAAGGCCTCGACGTGCGCGGCCGGGTGGTCAAGCTCGGCCCGGCACTCGACCGCATCCTGCGTCGCCACGCCTATCCACCGCCGGTGGCGCGTGTCCTCGGCGAGGCGACAGCCTTAACGGCCCTGCTCGGTTCCGCCCTGAAGTTTAACGGGCGTTTCCAATTGCAGACACGCACCGACGGCGTGATCGACATGCTGGTGGTCGATTTCGATGCGCCCGACCGGCTGCGCGCCTGTGCGCGTTTCGATGCCGAACGCCTGGCTGCCATGGCCGAGGCGGGGACCCTGACGACCGGGGACCTTCTCGGTCATGGCCATCTCGCGCTCACCGTCGATCAGGGCGCCGAGATGTCCCGTTACCAGGGCGTCGTGGCGCTCGAGGGGAATGATCTCGAAGCGGCGGCGCATCAATATTTCCTCCAGTCCGAGCAGATCCCGACGCGGGTCCGGCTTGCCGTCGGCGAGGCTTTCACCAGCGACAATGACGCCTCCGGCATGCGCTACCGTGCCGGCGGGCTGATGGTGCAATTCCTGCCCCACTCGGCCGAGCGGCAGCGGCAGGCGGACCTTCCCCCCGGCGACGCGCCGGAGGGGCATGACATTGCGGATGCCGACGCATTCGAGGATGACGCCTGGGTGGAGGCCAAGCTCCTCGCCGATACGACCGAGGACCACGAGCTCATCGATCCGACGCTGCAGAGCGAACGCCTGTTGCTCAGGTTGTTTCACGAACGCGGCGTGCGGGTCTTCGAAGGCCAGTCCGTGCATGAGGAATGCCGCTGTTCGCGCCCGCGCATCCTCGCAACGCTGCGGAGTTTTTCGCAGCAGGACCGTGACGACATGGTCGGCGACGACGGCTGTATCGGTATCACGTGCGAGTTCTGCTCGCGTCATTACGAGGTCGAGCCCGCGGAACTCGCAGACGAGCCGGTCTGAGGCGACCGTCTCCCGGCCTGCATGGCGGGGGCTGCCCGGCAGGACGGTCGGCTCTCCCCTATCGGCCGGCTCGGCCGATTTGCCCTATCCCTTCAGCTTGGCAGCGAGCCGGCGCATGAAGTCCGCGCCGGCCTCGAGTTCTGCCAGCGTGATATACTCGTCCGGCTGGTGGGCGCGGTTGATGGAGCCCGGACCGCAGACGACGGTCGGCACACCTGCGTTCTGGAACCGGCCCGCCTCCGTCGCATAGGAGACGGTGAGCGTGCTGTTGCGCCCCGTGACCGCCTTGACAAGCTCTTCCGCCGGCGAGCCGGGAAGCGGCCGCAGACCCGGCACGTCCGCATGGCAGATGGTCTCGATCGACGCCTCGGGCGCGGTGCGGCGCATGCGGGCGAGGACCTCGTCCGCGTAGGCCGAAAAGCGCGCGGGAATCTCGTTACCATCGAGATCGGGCAGCCCGCGAAACTCCCAGTGGAAATGGCATTCCTTGGCCATGATATTGCGGGCGGTGCCGCCGGCGATGGTCCCGACATGGATGGTGGAGCACGGCGGATCGAAACGCCCCGACGCATCACCCCGTGCGGCATAGACATCGGCCAGGCGCACCAGCTCCGCCACCAGGAGGCCCGCCGCCATCACGGCGCTGGCGCCGAGCGCGGGCTTGGCGGAATGGGCCTCCTTGCCCTTGACCGTGGTGGTGAAGGTCACCACGCTCTTGTGCGCATCGGCGATGGTGAGATCGGTCGGCTCGCCGACGATCACGGCGCCCGGACGGGGCAGATCGACGCCGAAGCGATTGATGCCGTCGACCACGCCGAGACAGGTCGTTTCCTCGTCGTAGGACAGGAACAGGTGGATCGGCTTCGCCGGATCGGCCGCGATGAAATCGGGCACGTGGGCAAGCGCCAGCGCCACGAAGCCCTTCATGTCGACGGCGCCACGCCCGTAGGCGCGCCCGTCCTCGACACGAAGCCGATAGGGATCACTCGTCCAGGTCTGGCCGGCGACAGGCACCACATCCGTATGGCCGGAGAGCACGACACCGCCGTCGATCGCCGGGCCGATCGTTGCGAAAAGGGCCGCCTTGTCGCCGTCGGCATTCGGCAGCCGCACGAATGGCACCCCCCAGCCCGCGAGGTAGGCCTCGACATAGGCGATGAGCGCCAGGTTCGACTTCGGCGTCTCCGTATCGAAGGCAACGAGATCAGTGAGGAGATCGAGCGGTGTCAGGCGTGTACCACCCATAGCGTGTCTTCCGGTCATCGTATCTTGAGCTCCAAGCGAGCACGGTCCATGCGGATAGAACGTCGCGGCCCCGGCATGTCCAACGGCGACTGATAGGGCCGGTCCGTCGATTACGGATCTTTAACCAGAGCAAATCCGGCATAGATTGTATCATCTGATACCATCTACGCCGTTGAATTTGCTCGTTAATTCTTGAGCGGAGCAAGTCCGCAACAGACGGACTTGCTCTAGTGCACAACGCGCTTCACATACGGGCTTTCCAATGGAAACAGCGGGATATCGACCGCGAAGGTCTCGCCCGTGGTCCGGCTTTGCACCTGGTACGTGCCCGTCATGGTGCCATGCGGCGTCGGCAACGGGCAGCCGCTGGTATAGTTGAAGCTATCGCCCGGCGCGATCACCGGCTTTTCGCCGACAATCCCTTCACCCCGCACTTCATGCTGGCGCCCTTGCCCATCGGTAATATGCCAGTGCCGCCCCATGACCTGCACTGTCTCCTCGCCGAGATTGGTAATTTCAATCGTGTAGGCCCAGAAGAACCTTTTTTTCGCCGGAGCCGACTCCTTTTCCAGGAAGCGCGGCACGACACCGACGCGAATGTTGCGCGTGACCGCTTCATACATGGCTGCCGCCTCCGATTGGGACGCCGCCTCGACGAGGGAACGCCGGCGCCCGAACACAAGGGCCGTTTGCAACAGCCCGCCCTTGGTTAAGCCTCTGCATGTGTGAGCGTCAATCCCGGCGGCATGAACTCCGCTGCATCGCGACAAGATTGCTACGCACGGTTGGAACCGCTCATTTCGCTTTGATGCGCGTCGCTCTTGCTCTAGTGGTTCGCTTCCAACATGTGCATCCCATGTGTGTCGGCCCCGCGGGTAAGTGTTGGAAGCAGGTATCAGACGATTCCATCCAAGCCCGATTTGCTCTAGTGGTTCTGCTCCGACATTTGCATCCGCCCGATAGCACCCTCGGAGCAAATGTCGGAGTCAAGAAAACCACTAGCAAGTTATTGGTTCTAGTGGAGCTTTTGAATTTGACATTTGATTTGGAGCATGATGTCAGGCGGGACTCAAATGTCAAATTCGCTCCACTAGGAGGGCAGGCATCGCTTCGTCGATGGTCGCCGCGCCCGCATAGCCAGAGAAACGCCATGGCCTTTTCCACGATCCGACCCGGCATTCAGCCGGCCGAAGCCATTCTGGAGCTCGAGAAGGCTGGCGTCATCACGACGGAGATGCCCTTTGCGGGCGACCAGGTGCAGCCGGCGAGCCTCGACCTCCGGCTCGGGCGCCGCGCCTATCGCGTGCGCGCCAGCTTCCTGCCCGGCCTTGGACGGCGCGTGGTGGAGCGGCTGGAGAGCGTTGCCCTGCACGAGATCGACCTGACCCAGGGGGCAGTCCTGGAAACAGGCTGCGTCTATATCGCCGAGATCCTCGAGGGGCTCGCACTCCCGGCGGAACTCGCCGCCTCCGCCAACCCCAAGAGCTCGACCGGTCGCCTCGACGTCTTCACCCGGGTGATCGTCGACGGTTCGCGCGAATTCGACATCATCGATGCCGGCTATACCGGCCCCCTTTATGCCGAGATCTCGCCGCGGACCTTCCCGGTCCTCGTGCGCACGGGCGCGCGTCTCTCGCAGGTGCGGTTCCGCGCGGGCGTGAGCCGGCTCGACGATGCGGCGCTTGCGGCGCTTCACGACCGCGAGCGTATCGTCACATCGGCCGCCCCCTCGATCCAGGACGGCGTTGCCGTCAGCGTCGACCTGTCCGGCTTCGACAGCGGCGGGCTCATCGGCTACCGCGCCAAGCGCCATACCGGCCTCGTCGATGTCGACAGGATCGGTGCCTATGCCGTGCACGACTTCTGGGAGCCACTCTACGGCCATGGCGAGGGCTCACTGGTGCTCGACCCCGGCCAGTTCTATATCCTCGCGTCCAAGGAGGCCGTGCACGTGCCGCCGGATTATGCGGCCGAGATGGTGCCCTTCGATCCGCTGGTGGGTGAGTTCCGCGTGCACTATGCCGGCTTCTTCGATCCCGGCTTCGGCCATGCGGGGGCGGGCGGCGCGGGATCGCGCGCCGTGCTCGAGGTACGCTCCCACGACGTGCCCTTCATCATCGAAGACGGCCAGATCGTCGGCCGGCTGGTCTATGAGCATATGGCCGCACGGCCGCGCGTTCTCTATGGCGCGGGCGCGGGATCCAATTATCAGGCTCAGGGCCTGAAGCTCTCCAAGCACTTCCGTATGGGTGAATAACCCGACGAGGCTTCAAGGTCGCCGCCGTCTAATTACATTATAATGATGTAATTATTTATAATCTCACACTGATTTAAGTATTTTATTGTTGACGCCATGCAGCGCGCTGTGAAATCGTGCCGTCCTCGGTGCGCTGCGTGCAGCCGCCGGTCGGGGCAAGCTGGGCAGTCTGCATGAGCATCGAAATCCGCAATATTTTCAAGCAATTCGGCACCACGCCCGTGTTGAAGGGCGTCGACCTGTCGATTGCCGACGGCGAGTTGATCGCTCTTCTCGGCGCGTCCGGCTCCGGCAAGACCACCCTGCTGCGTATTCTGGCGGGCCTCGACTGGCCCCAGTCCGGCGAGGTGTTCGTCGATGATACCGACTGGCTGCGGCTCAACCCACAGGAACGCCAGATCGGTTTCGTCTTCCAGCATTATGCGCTCTTCCCGCATATGAGCGTCTTCGAGAACGTGGCCTTCGGGCTGAGCATCCGCCCGCGCGAGACCAGGCCGGCGAAGGCCGATATCGCGCGGCGGGTCGTCGAGCTGCTCGACCTCGTGCAGATGGGCGCCTACGGCAGTCGCTATCCGGCCCAGCTCTCCGGCGGCCAGCGCCAGCGCGTGGCCCTCGCCCGCGCCCTCGCCATCCAGCCGAAAATGCTTCTGCTCGACGAGCCGTTCGGCGCGCTCGATGCCCGCATCCGCAAGGATCTGCGGCGCTGGCTGCGCGGGCTGCACGAGCGGCTCGGCATGACGACCATCTTCGTGACGCACGACCAGGAGGAGGCCTTCGAACTGGCCGACCGGGTCGTCGTGATGGGCGAAGGCGTCATCGAGCAGATCGGCACGCCCGACGACATCTACGAGCAGCCGGCGAGCCCCTTCGTTGCGCGGTTCCTCGGCGGGGTGAACGAATTGCCGGCGGAACTGCACGCAGGCCATGTCCATGTGGCAGGCGCCGACACGAGCCGCGTCGGCCGCCTCGCACTCGGCGATGGCCAGGCCATGCTCTTCGTGCGGCCGCACGAGATCGATCTCGTGCCGGATGCCACCGGCACCGCCGTCATCAAGGATATTGTGCCGAGCGGCGCCCTCATCCGCTACGAGGTCGCCCTGCCCCAGACCGACAAGGTCATCGAGGTGGAGCTTGCGCGGGAGGCGGCGCGCGACCGCACGCTGACCCGCGGCGACGCGGTGCGCGTGAACATCCTGCGCGGTCGCGTCTTCCACCCGCCGAAACGCCAGCCCCTGGCGAGCGCAAGCGGCAGGGCCGGCCAAGCCGCCCGCACACATTGATCGATCAAGACGGCGGCGGCGATGATGCCGCCTGCCCTGACCGGAGCCTTCGACCATGAAACGTCCATTTGGCATTGCCCTCGCGCTCGCGGCGAGCGCCTTTGCTTTCGCCGCCTCCCCCGCCGCACGCGCGCAGGATGCCAAACCGGCCCAGCCGGTGGAACTCCTCAACGCCTCCTATGACGTCGCGCGGGAGCTGTTCGCGGCGATCAACCCGGTTTTCGCTGCGGAATGGCAGGCGAAGAATGGCCAGAAGGTCGAAATCAAGCAGTCTCACGCCGGCACCTCCGCGCAGGCCCGTGCGATCCTGGAGGGTCTGCAGGCTGACGTCGTGACCTTCAACCAGGTGACCGACGTTGAGATCCTGCATGACCGCGGCAATCTTGTCGCGGCCGACTGGCAGAAGCGCCTCCCCAATGCCGCCTCGCCCTTCTATTCGCTGCCCGCCTTCCTCGTGCGCAAGGATAACCCCAAGGGCATCAAGGACTGGAATGACCTCATCAGAAGTGATGTCAAGGTTATCTTCCCTAACCCGAAGACCTCCGGAAACGCCCGCTACACCTATCTCGCGGCCTATGCCTACGCGCTCGAGACAAACGGTGGCGACCAGGCCAAGGCGCAGGACTTCGTGCGTCAGCTCTTCGCCAATGTGCCGGTGTTCGATACGGGCGGGCGCGGCGCGACCACGACCTTCGTCGAGCGCAACCTCGGCGACGTGCTGATCACCTTCGAGTCCGAGGTCAACGGCATCCGCCGCGAATACGGCGACAAGGGCTTCCAGGTCATCGTTCCCCCCATCAGCCTGCTCGCGGAATTCCCCGTGAGCGTGGTCGACAAGGTGGTGGATCGCAAGGGCACCCGCGCGGTGGCGACCGCCTATCTGGAATTTCTCTACACCGACAAGGGGCAGGACATCCTGGCGAGCTTCTTCAACCGCGTGCACGCTCCGGCCGTCATTGCGAAATACAAGGAGCAGTTCCCGGAGGTGCGCCTCGTGAAGGTCGAGGACGTGTTCGGCGGCTGGGCCAAGGTGCAGAAGGAGCACTTCGCCTCCGGCGGCATCCTCGACAAGGTTTTCGTCAACCGCTGACCACCGCGAAGGAACAAAGCCGTGACAGCGACAGTGATCGGGCCCCTGCATAGCGATGATGGGGGCCAGTTCATCCCCCCGCCGGTGATGAAGGCCGTCAGGGCGCGCCGGGTCCTGCCGGGCTTCGGCCTCACCATGGGGCTGACGCTGACCTATCTCGGCGTCATCGTGCTGCTGCCGCTCGCCGCCCTCATCCTGAAATCGGCGGAGATCGGCCTTGACGGCTTCTGGCAGGTCCTGAGCAGCCCGAGGGTCCTCGCCTCCTTCCAGCTCACCTTCACCGCCGCGCTCATCGCGACCGCGATCAACGCGGCCTACGGCCTCCTGATGGCCTGGATCCTCGTGCGCTACGACTTCCCCGGCAAGCGGTTCGTCGATGCGCTGGTCGACCTGCCCTTCGCCCTGCCGACGGCCGTCGCCGGCGTCGCGCTCACGACGCTGTTCGCCGGAACGGGCTGGTATGGCCGATGGCTGGAGCCGGCCGGCATTCAGGTCGCCTACACCATTACGGGCGTCGCCATCGCCATGGCCTTCACCAGCGTCCCCTTCGTCATCCGCACGGTGCAGCCGGTGCTGGAGAGCCTCGACAGCCAGATCGAGGAGGCCTCGGTGACGCTCGGCGCCTATCCCTTCACGATCTTTCGCCGGATCATCCTGCCGATGATCGCGCCGGCCTATCTCACCGGCTGCGCACTCGCCTTCGCCCGTTCGCTCGGGGAATTCGGTGCCGTCATCTTCATCGCCGGCAACCTGCCCTTCAAGACGGAGATCGCCGCGCTCCTCATCTTCATCCGGCTCGAGGAGTTCGACTACCCAGCCGCGTCGGCGATCGCCGCGGTGCTGCTGGCGCTCGCCTTCATCATCCTCTTTGCCACCAATGTGCTGCAGGCACGGTGGCTGCGCCGCCGGGAGGCCGCATCATGAGTATGGCTGCACTGGACCCGGCGCGCGCCTTCCCGCAGGCGGCCGCCGTCGGCGCCAACGGGCGGACGACGCGGTCGGGGCAGCGCGTGCTGATCACGGCCGGGCTCGTGCTCACCGCCCTCTTCCTGGTCGCGCCCGTCGCCGTAATCTTCGCCCAGGCCTTCTCACGCGGCTTCGCCGCCTATCGCGCGTCCATCGTTCAGCCCGAGACGCTGCACGCGATCTGGCTGACCGCCGTCACCGCGCTGATCGCGGTGCCGATCAACATGGTCTTCGGCGTGGCGGCGGCCTGGGCCATCGCGAAGTTCCGCTTCCCCGGCAAGAAGACCCTGATCAGCCTGATCGAGATCCCCTTCTCGATCTCGCCGATCGTCGCCGGCGTCGCCTATCTGCTCGTCTATGGCTCGCAGGGCCTCTTCGGCGAGTGGCTCGCCGATCACGACATCCGCATCATGTTCACGCCGGCGGCGATCGTGCTCGTCATGCTGTTCGTGACGAGCCCCTTCGTGGTGCGCGAACTGCTTCCGCTCATGCAGGCGCAGGGATCCGAGCAGGAAGAGGCCGCCGCCACGCTGGGCGCGACCGGCTTCCAGATCTTCCGGCGCGTCACCCTCCCGAATATCCGCTGGGCGCTGCTCTATGGCACGGTGCTGTGCAGCGCGCGGGCCATCGGCGAGTTCGGCGCGGTCTCGGTTGTATCCGGCCGCATCCGCGGCGAAACCAACACCCTGCCGTTGCAGATCGAGCTACTCTACAACGACTACAACGCCGCCGGCGCCTTTGCCGCAGCCTCCACACTGACGGTGATCGCGCTCATCACGCTTCTCATCAAGGCGATTATCGAGCGGCGGATCGGCGGCGCCGGATAAGGCCTTCCCCGCCAGACTTCGCGACGAGACCGCCTGTCAAGGAGCAAGATCAAATCCGTCGGCCATCGTCCATGCGCGTGATGCGCGCCGGGCCTACCGGAATGAGCTTTCCCTTGCGCGGGCCAATGCTCTAGATTGGCCCCGATTGAGCTCATCTGGAGCTGCCGGGTTTTTAATCTGACGGGTTGTGTGGCTGGTATGGGCGAAGAAACTTACATTCTCAATACCTGGGAAGTCATCGCCGTTTCGCTCGTCATCGGGGCCGTCGTCATCGTCGGCTTCTTCTTCATCCTCAACGCTCCGGAGCGGTGGCGACAGCGTCTGAAGCGCTGGCGGAAGCATTAGCCGGCGCGCGATCCTCAGCGCGCGTGGCGCGCAGGTCCTCCGCCAGGAAGTTGCGGGCGAGGCCGTGATAGAGCGGTTCTGGACAGATCAGCCGGGACGTGACGTAGCCCAGCACGGACGCCGTCATCAAGGCGAGGATATTGTCGGAGCTCTCCGTCATCTCGAGGATGATGACAAAGGCCGTCATCGGCGATTGAACGACGCCGGCAAAGTAACCGGCCATACCGAACAGAGCGCCAAGGCCAACCTTGCTCCCCAGAAGGAGGGCGATGCTGCTGCCGAGACCTGCGCCCACCGAGAGCGACGGCGCGAAAATGCCCCCTGGAATGCCGGACATCATGGAAAGAAAGGTCGCGAGCAGCTTGCTCAGAAAATAGAGCGGCGGCGCCGGCTGTCCCTCGATGGCGTGGCGGGCCTGCTCGTAACCGGAGCCGAAGGCATTTCCATCCGAGACGACGCCGAGGATTGCGACCAGGAAGCCGCAGACCCCGGCGGCCAGAACGAGCCTGAGCATCTTCTGCGGCTGGGCCCAGCGCTTCAGACGCAGCGTCCCGCGCAGGACGGCGAGGCTGAAGGCTGCGCCGAGGAAGCCACCCGCCACGCCGCAGGCGATCACCAGCAGCCAGTCGTGCGCCTGCAGCATTACCTCATGGGTCTCGCCGAAATAGGTGTAGTTGCCGACGAGCGCGAGGGCGGCAAGGCCCGAAAGAATGACGGCATTCAGGACAAGCCCGTTGGCCCGCGACTCATAGGAGCGGCTCATCTCCTCGATGGCGAACACGATACCGGCGAGCGGCGTGTTGAAGGCGGCGGCGATGCCTGCCGCCGAGCCGGCGAGAATGAGACCGCGGGCGTTGCCGACACCGCCCCAGCGCGCCGACAGTTGCATGATATAGGCGCCGACCTGCACCGTCGGGCCTTCGCGTCCGATCGAGGCGCCGCAGCCGAGCCCGACGATGGTCATGACGACCTTGACGACGGCGATCCTGAGCGAGAGCAGCCGTGCCCGCCCGGCCTGCGTCACGATGTTCTGGGCGGCCATGGCCTGGGGAATGCCGCTGCCCTGCGCGTTCGGCGCAATTCTCAATGTCAGATAGGCGCAAACGAGGTAGCCGACAGGCGTCAAGGCAAGAGGAATAAGATAGCCCCACTCGCCGGACCCACGAATGGCGTGGAATATTGCCTGCGCGAAGTCCGCAGCCTTTGCGAAAAAAACCCCGAAAATGCCAATGGAGATGGCACCCAGCCAGAAGACGAGCCTTGGCTTCCACTGTGCTGCATTACCCCAGATGACACGGGATCTGCGCCACAGCTTCGCCCTTCCTGTGCGACGGGGCTTAAGCAAGGATAAACCTCTCCATTTTAGTCAGATTTCGAGGAGAAATCGTCAGATGCGCAGAGGCTTAACCTGCCTGCCCGCAGCGCTCAAGTCCAGCCGCGAGGTGGACGCATTGCCGCAAGGGGGCTAACGCCGGGGAAAAGGCGGCAGCGCGCGGGGGGCCGGAGGCGCGCACTGCTGGAAGAACGTCGCGCGAGACCGGGCGTGCTCAGAGCAAGTCCGTCTGTTGCGGACTTGCTCCACTTAAATATAATTAACGAGCAAATTCAAAATCTTATGTGAAACCGGACGGTTCCCTATAGGCCGGATTTGCTCTGGGCTCGCCGCACGTCCACCAGGCAGCTGTTGGGCGCCGCGCCGCCCGTGAGGTGGGACGTCGGACGGTCCGACGTCAGCACATTGGGGTTGCCGCCCCGGTCCACGCTGGTGCCGTCCGGCATTACCACCGGATCAAACCAGCCGCCGGTCGGCAACACCACGACGCCGGCCATGACCTCGGCGGAGAGGCGCGCGGCGGCCAGACTACGGCCGCGATCGTTGAAGATCTCGACGATGTCGCCGTCAGCGATGCCGCGCGACCCCGCGTCCACGGGATTGAGCAGCGCGACCTCGTGTCCAGTCCGTTTGGCGCGCTGGCTTTCCCCGACGAGTTCAAGCTGGCTGTGCAGGCGATGCGCCGGCTGGGGCGACAGGAGATGCAGCGGATAGGTCTCGGCGAGCGGCGCGCCGAGCCATTCCTCCGGCGGCATCCAGACGGGATGGCCGGCAATATCGGGATAACCGAACCCGGCGATCGTGTCCGACACGATCTCGATGCGCCCCGAGGGCGTCGCGAGCGGATGGGCCAAGGGATCGGCGATGAAATCGGCGAAGGGCACGCCGGGGGCGGCCGCCTCCTCGCCGAGATCGAGGCCGGCATAGCCCTCGGCCTGGAAGGTCTCGAAATCCGGCAGCTCCGGGTGCCGCTCGCGGTAGCCGCCATAGAGCCGGCGCAGCCAGCCGTCTTCGTTGAGGCCTTCGGTGAAGGCCTCCTCCAGTCCCAGTTCCCGGGCGATGCGCGCGAAAATGCGGAAGTCGCTCAGCACGCCCGGCGGCGGCGCCATGATCTGCCGGCTCGCGACCAGCCAGTTGTCACGTGAGGACGCGGCGATATCGTCGCGCTCGAAGGGCAGGCTCGCCGGGAGCACGATATCCGCGTGGCGGGCGGTCGCCGTCCACACACTCTCGTTGACGATGACCGTCTCCGGGCGGCGCCACGCCTCGGCGAGGCGGTTGAGGTCCTGGTGGTGGTGGAAAGGGTTGCCGCCGGCCCACCAGACGAGCCGGATGTCCGGCAGCGTGAGATCGCGGCCGTTATAGGCGAGCCTCTCCCCCGGACGCGTCAGCAGTTCGGTGATGCGCGCCACCGGAATGAAGGCTTTGACCGGGTTCGGTCCCTGCGGCAGGGCGGGCCCCTTGAGGTGGCGGATGGGCTGGCCGACGGAGCTCACCGCCGTGAGCCCGAAGGCAAAGCCCGCGCCGGGCCGGCCGATCTGCCCGGCCATCGCCGCCAGCGCGATCGCCGCCCAATAGGGCTGCTCGCCGAAGCGCGCGCGCTGCAGGGACCAGGAGGCGTTGACGAGGGCGGGGGCCTCGGCGAAGGCGCGTGCCAGGCCGCGGATCGTCTCCGCCGGCATTCCGGAAATGGCCTCCGCCCATTCCGGCGTCTTGGCGACGCCGTCGCTGGCACCCGTGAGATAGGCGGCGAAGGTGTCGAAGCCGGTGGTGTAGCGATCGAGGAAATCGCGCCGGGCGAGGCCCTCCGCCAGCAGGACCTCAGCCATCGCCAGCATGACGGCGGTATCCGTGTTCGGGCGGATGGCGACATGCTCGATCTGCGCGCGTCCGGCGATATCGGGCACGTCCGTCCCGACGGGGCTCACGACAACGACGCGCACGCCCTTCGCCACGAGGCGCTCCAGCCAGCGCTCGGCGCGATGCTGGCCGGTGCCGCCGGCTTCCACCTGGGCATTGGTGAGGCGGAAGCCGCCAAAGGAGATGACCATCCGCGCATGGGCGGCGATGAGATCCCAGCTCGGCGCGGCATCGGTGGCGCCGACGAAGGCCGGGCCGATGACATGCGGCAGCAGCACGGCGGCAGCACCGTAGCTGTAGGTATTGACCGACGACACGAAGCCGCCGCACAGATTGAGGAAGCGCTTGAGCTGGCTCGGCGCGTGGTTGAAGCGCCCGGCGCTCGCCCAGCCGTAGGAGCCGGCGAAGATCGCCGTGTTGCCGTGCGTCGCCCGGATCCGCGTGATCTCGTCGGCGACCAGCCTTACGGCCGTATCCCAGTCTACCGGGACGAAGGGCTCACGGCCGCGCCCGCTGCCGTCGCGCGCGCCCTCGCCGGTATCAAGCCAGCCTTGCCGCACCATGGGCTGGCGCAGGCGCTCGGGGTGATCGGCGAGCTCGAGGAAACCCGCGCCGATCGGCGAGGGCCTCGGATCGTGCCGGAAGCCACGCAGTTCCGGCCGCCCCTCGCCGTCATGCACAACCTCATAGGTGCCGAAATGCGTGCCGAAGAGGTGCATGCTTTACTCCGAATATTCTGCGTGAAGCTCGCTACTGCACGGGCTTCAGATCGAACGCCCGCACCCAGTCGTCGCCACGCGCGGCCCAGGACACGCGCTTCGATGTGCCATAGGTCGCCGGCTGCACATAGAGGAAGAGCGCCGGCGCCTCCTCGCACATCAGCGCGGTCGCCTTGGTGTAGAAGCCCTGCCGCGCAGCCTTATCGGTGGTCGAGCGGCCCTGTTCGAGCAATTTGCCGAAGGCCGCGTTGTCCCAATAGGCATATTGGTTGCCCGGCGCAAAGAGCGTGAGCAATCCATCCGCATCGATCGTCGGCCAGGCCTGCGCCAGCACCGACATCGGCGCCAGCTCGCGCGAGCGCAGATATTTGTTCATATAGGTGCTGAAATCCATCTCGGAAATCTTCAGGTTCAGGCCGACCTGCGTGAGCTGGTCGGCAACGACCTGCGCGACTTCCGTGCCCTGGAGATAGACGCCGGTCGGCACGTCGAGCGCAATGGGCTGGCTCAAATCGACGCCCGAGGACTTCAGGAGCTGCTGCGCCTTGGCGGGGTCATAGGGGTAGGGCTTCAGGTCCGGATTGAAGCCGAAATAGTTCGGCGACAGCACCTGGCATTGGGACACGTCCGCCGCGCCATCGAAGATGGCCTCTGTGATGCCTTGCTTGTCGACCGCATAGTTCAGGGCCTGGCGGAAGACCTTGTTGTCAAACGGCGGCTTCTGCGTGTTGAACTTGATGAACAGGCTGCGCGTGCTCGGCACGGAGCCGGCCGTAGCACTCCCGCTGTCCTTGATGCGCTTGACCTCGGTGAGCGGGATGCTCGTGATGAGATCGACCTCGCCGGCCAGAAGCGCGGCGACGCGGCTCGCGCTCTCCGGGATATTGCGGAAGATCACGGTGTCGAAGGCCGGCTTCTCGCCCCACCACTTGGGATTGGCCTTCAGGGTGATGTGATCGCCCGGCACGTTCTCGGCGAGTTCATAGCGCCCGCCGGAGAGCGTCTCGGTGGCGGGCTTGTGGCTCGCTGCCCATTGCGGCGGCAAGAGGAAGAACATCGAGAGCTGGTCGGCGAAAGCCGGATAGGGCGCCGAGGTCGTCACCTCGATCTCGGTGGGGCTCACCACCTTCACGTCCTTGACGAGGTCGAACCAAGCCTTGATGCGCGCGTTGACCTTGGGGTCGCGCACGCGGTCCAGGTTCCATTTCACCGCCTCGGCGTCGACCTTCTCGCCATTGGCGAAGCTGGCGTTATCGACAAGCGTGAAACGCCAGGTGAGATCGTCCACCTGCTTCCAGGACTTCGCCACGGCAGGCTGGAGCTTCAGATCCGGCCCGCGGATGACGAGCGAAGGATAGATATGGCTGAGGACGCTCAAGTCCGTGCCGACGGATGCCGACATATGCGGATCAAGCGTATTGACGTTCGTGCCGAGCGCGATGGTGAGCGTTTCAGCGCTCGCCAAGACCGGCAGGCTGACCGCGACCACCGCCGCTGTCGCACCGATAATCCGTGACCAGTGACGCATGACAGTTCCCCTTTTTTCAGACTTGCAGGTTCTTCCAGATTTGCAGGTTCAGACTTGCAGAAAGCCGTTGGGCGAGCGGGTGAGACATTCGCAGCCTGTCTCCGTCACCAGGATCGTGTCGGATATCTGGGTGCCGCACACGCCCGGCATGCGCAGGTTCGGCTCCAGCGTGAGGAGCATGCCCGCCTCCAGCGGAAAGCTCGTCTTCGCATCGAGCGAAGGCCCCTCATGGGCGCCGAGCCCGATGCCGTGGCCGATGCGGCCCGGCAGGAACCGGCCGTAGCCGTTCTCCTCCAGCCCCCGGCGCGCCTGGGCATAAAGCTCGGAAATCGGCGTACCCGGCTTGATCAGCGGCACGATGCTCTCGCGGATGGCGATGATGGACTCGATCGCGCGCTTGATCTCGTCCGGCAGCGTGCCCACCGCGACCGTGCGCTCATTCTCCGCATGAATGCCGTTGACGATCGTCCAGATGTCGATGAAGACCGGCTCGCCCTTGACGGGCCTGCGCACCGTCGGGTTGTCGCAGTTCATGAAAATCCGCTCGTGGGTGAACACCCAGGTCCACAGTCCGTTCTGCACGCCCCCTTCGAGGCTGCCGAAATCACAAACCTCGGCGTCGGGATAGGTCTCGGCCCAGTAGCGGTTCATCGCGGCCATGGAGGTGATGGCGATCTCGCGTTCATTCCCGCCCTGGCCGACCGCATCGACGGCTGCATACATGCCGACATCGGCGATGGCGGCGGCCGCGCGGGCATTCGCGATCTCGTCCGCATCCTTGATGAGCCGCGTCTCGAAGACGAGCTGCGAGACATCGGCGAAGCGCGCCCCCGGCAGGATGCCCTGCAGGTCGCGATAGCGTGTCATCGGGAGGAAATCTTCCTCGATGCCGACGACCGCCTCAGCGAAGCCGCCTTCCGTGAGCATGGTCTTGAGGGCTTCGAGCCAGCTCGGCCCCATGGTGACCTTGGTCGACCAGGCGCCATAGAGGCGGATGTCCTCGAGAAATGTGGAGGCGCGCGCATGGTCGTCGCGCAGCGCATGCACCAGCATGGAGGCCTTGCCCTCGCGCGGCAGGATAGCCACAACCGGATGGCTGTAGATGATCGGGTTGAACCCCGTGAGGTAGAAGCTGTTTTCCGGCTTGAAGCACAGCATCACGTCGATGCCGGCTTCTTCCATGCGCCGACGCAGGCGTTCGAGACGGGGTTGATGGGACATCGTGTTCATGTCGTCAGGTCCTCAGCCTTGGGTCGAAATAGTCGCGCAGCCAGTCGCCGAGCAGGTTGACGCTCAACACCGTGAGCATGATCGCGAGCCCGGGAAAGGTCACGACCCACCAGGCGGTTGAGATATAGACCCTGCCCTCGGCGAGCATGCGCCCCCAGCTCGCGGCAGGCGGCTGGACGCCGAGCCCGAGGAAGCTGAGGGCTGCATCCATGATGATGATGCGCGCGAGTTCGAGCGTCGCGACGACGAGGGCCGGCGTCATGACATTGGGCAGGATATGCCGCAGCATGATCTGCGCCGTGCTCGCGCCGATGGTCCGTGCCGACTGCACGAATTCGCGCTCGCGCAGGGCGAGCACCTGGCCGCGGATGATGCGCGCGTAGCGGATCCAGCTCGTCAGCGCGAGCACGATGACGAGATTGGTGAGGCTCGGTCCAAGCGCGGCGACCACGAGCAGCGCCAGCAGCATGAGCGGTATGGCGAGCTGGATGTCGACGAGCCGCATCAGGAGCCGGTCGGTGATGCCGCCGCAATAGCCGGCGACGATGCCGAGCATGACCCCGACGATGCCGCCGAGCACGACGGCATAGGCGCCGATCGTCAGCGTGATCCGGCTGCCGTAGACGATGCGGCTCAGGATGTCGCGGCCGAGCTGGTCCGTGCCGAGCGGGTGAGCGCCGGGCGCGAAGAGGCCGGTCCAGGTCGGCGGCGCCATGCGCGCGCGGAGGTCGCCGCGGACCGGATCCGGCAGGCCGAGCGTGGGCGCGAGCAACGCGCCAGCGACGAGCAGCATGAGGATGAGGATCCCGAAGAGCCCGCCGCGGCTCTGCACAAGGGCCCGGAGAAAAGCCTTCATTGCCCTTTCCTCCGAATGCGCGGATCAAGCACGCCGTAGAGCAGGTCGACCAGGAAATTGATGCTCACATAGACGGTGGCGATCACCGCGACGCCCGCCTGCACCACGGGAAAATCCTTGGATTCGATGGCCTGGACGATGAGCCGGCCGACGCCGGGCCAGGCGAAAACGGTTTCCGTCACAACCGAGCCGCCAAGGAGTTCGCCGGACAGGATGCCGACCATGGTGACGACGGGGATGAGGGCGTTGCGCAAGGCATGCCAGACGAAGACCTGCCCGGGCGGCAAGCCCTTGGCCTGCGCCGTGCGCACATAATCCTCCTTCATGGAATCAAGGAGGCTCGATCGCAGGAGCCGCGCGATCGAGGCGCTGACGAAGACAGCGAGTGTGAAGGCCGGCAGCACGAGATGGGCGAGGCTGCCGTAGCCGCCGGTCGGCAGCCAGCCGAGGTCCACGGCGAAGAACAGGATCAGCATGATGCCGAGCCAGAAGACCGGCGTCGCCTGGCCGAGCAGTGCGAGCGTCATCACGGCGAATTCGGCGAACTTGCCGCGCTGGGTCGCCGCGATGGCGCCCGCGCCGCCGCCGATCAGCACGCCAAACACCATCGCCGTCACCGCGAGCGTGATCGTTGCCGGCATCCGTTCGAGCACGACGGTGATGGCGGGACGGTTGAAGACGAAGGACTGCCCGAAATCGCCCTGCACGGCCTGGGCGAGGAAGCTCAGATATTGCTGCCAGAGCGGCTGATCGAGCCCGAGCGCGGCGCGGAAGGCATCGAGCTGTTCCGCCGAGGCGCCGACCGGCAGCAACAGGGCCGCCGGGTCGCCGAGGAGGCGCGTCACGAAGAAGACGATCGTGACCACGCCCCAGACGGCGACGATCGCCTCGCCGAGTTTGCCGATGACGTAGCGGATCACGCGGCGGTCCTGGCGAGAAAGTCGCGAATGCCGGCGAGCACGCGCGCGTTGGCCTCGACATGCACCGCGTGATTGGCGCCTTCGATCTCCAGGAGTTCCGCGCCCGGCACCTTCTCCGCGATCAGCCGCGACTGGCTCGGCGGGCAGATCCAGTCCGCGCCGCCGACAACGACCAGGGTCGGCACGTCGATAGCGGGGAGCTTGTCGCGCAGGTCATAGTCCTTGGCGGTGAACAGCGCGTTGTGCGTCTCGGCGTGAAGATGCATGACGCGCGTGCGCTCCAGTGCGGCGTCCGGGTCGAATGTCTCGAAATAGAGCGGCTGCAGCGCGAGCCAGATGAGCCGGAGCTCGGTATCGTCGACCACCTTGTCCGAGAACATCTTCTCCACCATGCCGAGCGAGGCGCTGGTGGCCTTGTGGAGGCGCGCCTTGAAGTTCTCGACCGCTTCCGCCTCATGGTGGTGGCTCGGCGCCGTGCCGCGCAGGATGAGCCGCGAGAGGCCGCGGCTGCCATATTTCACCGCATAGGTCAGCGCGATCATGCCGCCGAAGGAGCCGCCGATCAGGATGATGCGCCGGCCGCCGCAGAGCGTCTGGCGGAATGCCTCGAGATCGTCGGCATATTGCTCGAAATTGTAGGGCGGCGTGAGCGAGGAGAGCCCGCAGCCGCGCTGATCATAGGCCAGGAGCCGATAGCGGTCCGCGAGCGGCAGGAACGCTTTGAAGTCGCCTCTGTGGTCGCCGATCCCGCGCCCGCCGTGGAGCACGACGATCGTCTCATCCTTGTCGTCGCCGGCGACGTCATAGACGAAGGTCGCGCCGTTGAGTGCGATGCGGCGTGCTTCACTCGGCTGCATGATCGAGCCCCTGCTTTGCCTCGTTCCGTTGATCCGCATCGACCCATTCGTCGCCGACAAGTTCCGGCGTCGAGAAGGCGACGAGATTGGCGTAGTGCAATTCGCGATCCTCGACGAACAGGGCCTGCACGATGCCCCGCGCGAGGCGTTCCGCGCCCTCGCTGATCGCCGGGATGTCGCCGGAGAGCTTGCCGTGGCTGAGCGTCGCCGGGAAATTGAAGGCATGGATGGAACGGAGCGCAGGACAGGTGCCGGGCTCGCGCTCCAGGAATTCGAAGCTCGGCCCGAGATCCGGCGAATAGGTGAGTTCGGCATTCGCCATGCCGTCGGGCGGCGCGAAGCGATCCCCCCAGAAGCGGATATAGGGTGCGAAGGCGGCCAATTCCGGCCGCAGGCCGAGATCGACGTTGAAGCCCGTGGCGAAGATCATGAAATCGATGGCGTAGCGCGCCTTGGGCGTAACGATTTCGAGATGATCGCCCTTCTCGTGAACGTCCGTCACCGGGCTGCCAAGGTGGAAGAAGGCATGGGGGTGACGTGAAACGCGCAAGGTGCTGTCGCGCGGCGGCGGCGTCTGTGCCGACAGCGTCGTGTGCAGGAAGCGCCACTTCCACTCATCCGGCAGGCCGGCAAAGCCATGGACGACGCCCTGGCTGCCGATGCCGGTGAATTTGTTGATGCGCGGAATGTCCGTGCGGCGAATGAAGAGGTCGAGCCGGGCGGCGCCGGCCTCGAGCGCGGTCGCGGCATTGTCCATGGCCGAGGCGCCCGCGCCGACCACACCGACGCGTTTGTCCTTCAACGCTTCGAAATCGATCGCGTCGGCGGAATGCGCCCAGAAGCGCGGATCGAGCCGCTTGACGAAGTCAGGCACATAGGGGCCGCCGAGGCCATCGCGGCCGGTGGCCAGCACGAGATGGCGCGCGATGACGCGGCCGGGCTGGCCGCCCTGCTTGATGGCCACGTCAAGAAGACCGTCAGGACGCGCCGCCACATGGGTGATGGTCGTCTCGTTGACCACCGGCAGGTCGAGCACCCGCCGATACCAGACGAGATAGTCCATCCAGATCTCGCGCGGGATCTTGTCGAGCGCCTCCCAGGCCGCGAGACCGAAGCGCGCCTCATGATAGGCGCGATAGGTCAGGGCCGGCAGGCCCATGGCGGGGCCTGTGAGCTGCTTCGGCGAGCGCAGGGTCTGCATGCGGGCATAGGTGACCCACGGCCCTTCCCGCCCGGCCGGTGCCTTGTCGTAGACGACGTGATTGGCAACGCCGTAGCGCTTCAGCATGGCCGATGCGACGAGCCCGGCCATTCCCGCACCGACGATCACCACGTCACGCACCGTCTCGCCGTCAGCGACGCGCTCGGGCACCCACGGCTTGGCCGGCAGTTCGAGCCAGGCGAGGTCCTGCCGCAGCCGCGCCTCCAGGGCTTCGAGCCCGATGGCATCGGCACCGGCGGTCATCGCGGTCGCGTCTGCAGTCACTGTCATTGGTCGGTCCCTTCCTCACCGGGAGCGGATCGGTCACCGTCCTCGCCGGGGGGCCGGCGGTCGTGACCATAGAGGACGTCGGCGAGGCTCTCGCGCCCGCCGGGATCGAGTCGCTTCAGCCGCGGCACGAGCGCGGCGGACACGACATCGAAGGCGCTGATCAGGGCCTCGACGCCAGGAGTCAGCGGTTTCGCGAGCGGCGTGACGATGCCGAAGACGAAGGGGATGTGGACGTCGAGCGGCCGGATCGCCAAGCCCTCGATCGGCAGGCTGTAGGCGGTCGCCGGCTCGACCAGCGCCACCCCGAGGCCGGACCGCGCGACACCGAGCGCCGTGAAGGATGCGTTGGTGTCGAGAATGTCGGATGGGTTCACGCCCGCTTTCGCCAGGGCCTCGTCGATCCGGCCGCGCAGCCGGTAGGGATTGGCCATGGTCACGATACGTCGGTCGGCGAGATCGGCGAGACGAACCACCTCGCCGCGCGCGAGCGGATCGCTCGCCGACACAGCCGCCACACAGGGGGCCTCGCCGATCCACTGGATATCGAGGCCGGGATGCTCCAGCGGAAGGCTCGCGAAGCCCACATCCGCAGAACGCGCCAACACCGACTGCACCACGCGTTCCGCAGGTGCAGACTGGACATGCACCTGCTTCGGCATCACCGCTGCATCGATGACCGCAAGCGCCCGCGGCACGAGGCCGGCCGCCAGGGCGGGAATTGCGGCGATCTCGATGGCGAGCGGAGCATCCTGGCTGATGGCGAGGGCGCGCTCGCGCATGTGCTTAAGGCTGACGAGCAGCCGCTCGACCTCTTCGTGGAACAGAACCCCGCGGTTGGTGGGCGTGATGCGAGGGCCGTTGCGATGCAAGAGCGCAAAGCCGAGATTGGCCTCGAGCTCCTGAATGAGACGCGTCACGGCTGGCTGCGAGCGCCCAAGCAGGCGCGCAGCACCGGTGATGCTGCCGGCCGACATGACGGCGGCGAAAGCATCCAGCTGCCGGAGGTCTAATGTCTCAAAATTCATATTTCGTATCTTATTATTTCTATCATTTTTATCAACAGTGAAGCTTTTGCGTGGCTCCACTGCCCCTCTGCGCATCCTACTATCTATGATTTGAATTATATGGCAATATAAATTTGGAAAACGCATATTAAGTTGCGGGCCGCCAGACGGGTGACAACGGGTTGAAGCGCCGGGCTGGACGGCCTGCGCATGGGAGCAGCGACGCAATGCAGACTGACATCATCGAGCGGCTCGCCGGCATCGGCAGCGGATCGCCATTGGCGGAGGCCTTGAAGGCACGGGCCGAAATCATGCGGCTGAGCGACGCGAGCCACGAAGCCGTTCTGCGGCCGAAGACGCCCGGAGGGTTGAGCCATGCCCTGCGCGCCGCATTAGCCGCGCGCATGGCCGCATGGCTCGGCAACGACGCATTGGCGGCGCATTATCGGGCCCTGCTCCAGGAAGCCGGATCGGGACAAGCGGCCGAAGACCTCGCCGCCACGGTGGCGACGACAGAGTCCCTGCCGGCGGAGCGGCGGCTCGCAGCCATCGTCCGGCACGTCGATCTGGTGACGCGCGAACCCCGCGAAGCCACCCGCGCCGACATCGAGGCGCTGAGGGCGGCCGGGCTCGACGAGGCCGATATCGTGCGGCTCTCAGAGCTTGCGGCCTTCGTGAATTACCAGGCCCGCGTCATCGCCGGCTTTCGCTGCCTCCAGGACGTGATGTGAAGGGAACTGTCATGAGCGAACCGGTCCACACTTTCACCGCCGAGCCCCTGCAATGGTCGCCCTATCTCACGCCGGTCCGGCTCGATGAGGCGACCCCCGAGCAGCTCGACGCGATGAAGGTGACGCCCTCCAACAAGAAGGTGTCGGACTATGTGCTGACCCTGGCGCATGATCCGGAATCGCTCGCCGTGCGCTCGCCGCTCTTCAACGCCATCATGTATGGCCGCGACGGCCTGTCACGCGCTGAGCGCGAGCTCGGCGCGGTCGGCGCCTCCATCGTCAACCGTTGCGTGTATTGCGCTTCGGTCCATGCAGCCCAGTTCAACCGCCTGACGGAAAGAACCGACGTCATCGCACGGATCTTCGCCGACGGACCGGCGGCCGAGCTGGAGGAACACCAGCAGGCGATCTTCGATTTCGCGGTGAAGCTGTCAGAGACACCGCCGGCAGTGACGCACAAGGATGCCGTCGCGCTGCGCGACACCGGCTTGTCGGCGCTGGAAATGGCCGACCTCGTGCTCTCGGCCGCCATCTTCGGCTGGGCCAACCGGCTCATGCACACGCTCGGCGAGCCGCGGCGCCCGTCCGCCTGAGGACAGGGGCTTGAATGGAATCGTCCGACACCATCCAAGTCGGACTTGCTCCAGGATCAATCGACATTCAGCGCTTTCAGCTGTCATGGCCGGGCTTGTCATTGAAGTCGGGCTTGCCCGACTTCAGTCTGTCCAACGCGGAACTCGGCAACAGCCGAGTTCCGTTGCCATCCCGATATATCGAGGCGCCTTTCCGATCGGGATCATTGGAACTCGGCTGTTGCCGCGTTCCTGACCAAAAGCCGAAATTCGGATAAATCCGATTTCGGGGACAAGCCCGGTGATGACGGTGATAACTCTTACGGCAAGTCTCGAATGTCGATTCAGCCTATCGCCCCACCGCGTAGTCCTGCATGCCGCGTGGGTTCGCGGCGGAGCGCAGGATCGGGGCGCCCTCCGCCGTCTCGCGGCCGACCGCGCACAATCGGCCGAGCGTCCAGTCGCCTGCCACCGTCACGTCATGGCCGCGCCTGTCTAGGGCGGCGATGACCTCCGGCGAAAAGCGCCCTTCCACGGTCAACGATCGGGGCTTGAAGTCCCGCGGCCAGAACGACGCGATGAGATGGCTGGTGTGGAAGGCCGGTGCGTCGATTGCCTGTTGCAAGCCGTAACCGTGGTGGAGCACCCTGAGCAGGAAGGCCATGGACCATTGCTCCTGCTGATCCCCGCCCGGGGTTCCGAAGCCGAGATAGGGCAAGCCGTCCCGCAGGACCAGCGTCGGCGTCAGCGTCGTCCGCGGACGCTTGCCGGGCGCCAGCGACGAAGGCAGGCCCGGCGTGAGCCAGAACATCTGCGTGCGCGTCGACAGGCCGAAGCCGAGCTCGGGGATGACCGGGCTCGCCTGCAGCCAGCCGCCGGACGGGGTGGCGGCCACCATGTTGCCGTGCCGGTCCGTCACGCAGATGTGGCAGGTGTCACCCTCGCGCCGCTCGACATGGGCCGCGAGCGCCGCCTCAGCGATGCCACCGGCCTGGAAAGTCGGCTCGCCGAGCGCTGCCTGGAATGTGGGCTCGCCGGCACCCGCCGGCGCCTTACCCACCGCTTCCCGCAGCGGGATGGCGGCGGGTTCCCGCCCTCCCGGCGCGCCGGGCCGAAATTCCGCCGAGCTTGCCGCCGTAACGAGCGCGCGCCGCTGCGCAATATAGGCCGGGTCAAGGAGCGCGTCGAGCGGCGCGTCGCCATCGCCGAGCCAGGCATCGCGATCGGCCAGGGCGAGCTTGCCCGTCTCGGTGACGAGATGGACGAATTCATCCCCCAGCGGATCGAGATCGCCGAGCGGGAACCCCTCGAGCAAACCGAGCCATTGCAGGAAGGCGGGCCCCTGCGTCCAGGCACCGCATTTCAGAACGGTCACGCCATTGTAGTCGCGGCTGACCGGCGCGTCATAGCTTGCCCGCCAGCGCGCCAGATCATCCGCGGTCAAAAGCCCGGCGTGGCGTCTGCCGGAGGAATCGAGCACCGCCAACCGGCTCGCGCGATCGATGGCCTCGGCGACGAAGCCTTCGTACCAGAGCCTTTCGGCTTTCCCCAGTTCAGCCTCGCGGCTGCCGCCCTCGCTTTCATCGACGATCCGCCGATAGGTCGCGGCCAGTGCCGGGTTGCGGAACAGCGCGCCGGCCTCCGGAGCCCTTCCGTGGGGAAAATACACGGCCGCGGAATCGGTCCACTCGCTCTCGAAGAGCCCGCGCATGGATTCGATCGTACGCGCCACGCGGAGCGTCAGGGGAAAGCCGCCGCCGGCGAAGGCGATGGCCGGCTCCAGGACGTCCCTGAGCCGCAACGTTCCGTGGTCGCGCAGGAGCAGAAGCCACGCACTGAAAGCACCGGGCACGCAGGCGGCGAGATGTCCGGTGCCGGGCACCATATCGAGCCCCAGTTCACGGAAGCGTTCAGGCGTCGCGGCTGCCGGCGTTACGCCCTGTCCGCAGATGCCCTCGGCTTTGCCGCTCCGCGCATCATAGAAAAGGATGGGGACCTCGCCCGCCGGGCCGTTGAGATGCGGCTCGACGACCTGCAGCGCAAAGCCCGCGGCAACCGCCGCATCGAAGGCATTGCCGCCCCGTTCAAGGATACGCATCGCCGTTGCCGCCGCCAGCCAGTGCGTGGCCGCAGCACAGCCGAACGTCCCGCGGATTTCCGGCCGGGTGGTAAAGGGGCCGTTGGAATAGACGGTGACCATGGCTCAGCGGCGGAAATAGCCGGGGCGTTTCAGGACAATGGAACGCAACCCCGCCGTAAGCGGACCATCGGTCTCGGTGGCGGCCTTGGCGGCGGCCCAGGCGGGATCGTCGCGGAACATGTCCCATCCAGCCTTCATCGCCGCCTCATCGGCCCATTCCATCACATACCAGATCTCGCGGGCGCCATCGGTGGTCTCCCAGTAGTCGTGCACTTTGAAGCTATATTTGGCGAGAAGCGGGAAGACATGCTCCTCGAAACGGCGCGCCAGGGCGTCAGCTTTGCCCGGGGCAGGCGTATAGTGGCGAAGCTCATAGATCATCGGGTTATCTTCCTGCTGGGACGGTTAAAAAGGGGCCGTGGCCGGCTTTCCGTCGCGGCTGTTCGTGCGCGGCGCCAACTGCATGAATGTCGCCGACCCCAGCGCGATCTCATGCGCTTCGGCCCTGCGGACGAGCGCAAGAAGCTGGTCGAGACAGGGCGTTGCGATGGCATGCCGCCGCGCCGCGGCCACGACGGGCGCGAGCATCGCATTCACCTCGGTCGGGCGATGCAGCTCGGCGAGATCGCGCCAGATGCCGGTGCGCGTGTTGGCGTAGCGCCGCCAGGCCGCGCGCTGGCCGGACCACACATCGTCGGGGCCGAAGGCAAGGCTGTCGCGATCGAGCAGCCGCATCGGCTCCAGGCCGTCCGCCGGCTCGAGCTGCGCGCGCTCCGCCAGCGCCACCGTGACCACCTCGCTGCCGGCCGCCGCGAGAATGGCGCAGGCCTCGGGATCATCGTAGAGTGCCGGGACATCGCGGTCGGCGAGCGCCGTCGCCGAATAGATCGCGGCAAGGACCAGCTTGCCCCAGGCATGGCCGAGGATATTGCCGGTCAACTCGGCCGGCTGGAGATGGCTGAGCAACGCGACCGCCTCATGGGTGCGGGGCCGCGCCACGCCATCGAGCTCGCCGACGTGGGTTTCGCCATAGCCGAGGAGCGCCAGTTGACCCGGCACCTTGTAGTGGGCGCCGATGGCGATGACGGCGCCGACGGTGCGCTCCTGCCCGACCGCCGCCGCGACGGCGAGCATGCCGAGGCCGTTCTGCAGCGGAAGCACCCAGCCATCCGGCGCCAGATGCGCCTGCGCCGTGGCGAGCGCCGCCTCCGTGTCCTTGGCCTTCACCGCGAGGATGACCCGGTTGAACGCGCCGACGAGCGTCGACGGATGATGCGCCTCCACCCGCACGTGGAGGGGGCGCACCCCTGAAACCACAAGGCCATTCGCGCGGATCGCCTCGACATGGGCGGCATTGCCGTCGACGGCTACCACATGCTCGCCCGCTGCCGTGAGAGAGGCCGCGAGCGTGCCGCCGATGGCGCCGGCGCCGATGATCAGGATGGGTTCCTTGGCGGTGATCGCGTTCATTTGAAATTGGCGTCGAAGGTGAGCGGCACATGGGTGCGGCCGCAATGCGAGCCGCCGTTAACCTCGAGCGTCACGCCGTTGATCCATTCCGCGTCGTCGGACGCGAGGAAACTGACGGCCCGGGCGATGTCGTCCGGCCGGCCCGTTCGCCCGAGCGGGATGCCGCGCAGGCTGAGGTTGATATAGGCGTGATTATCCGGGCTTTCCTCCTCGACCACATGGTCGAGCACGACCCCCGGCGCCACGCCGTTGACCCGGATTCCCTCCCGGCCGAATTCGATGGCGAGCACCTCAGTCAGCATGTTCACGCCGGCCTTGGCCGCCGCATAGTGCGCGCTGCCGGCGCGTGCGGACGTGCCGGCGCCTGACGAGATGTTGACGATCGCGCCGCGCGTCCCGGCGGCGATCCAGCGTCGGCCGTATTCGCGGCACATCAGCATGGTGCTGCGCAGGTTCAAGGCCATGGCGCGGTCCCATTCCTCGACCGTCATGGCGACAACCGGCTGGTTCAGATATTTGCCGGCGCAATTCACCAGGATATCCACCGGGCCGGCCAGCCTGTCCGCTTCATCGACCATCCGCGCGACGTCGTTCTCGGCGGTGACGTCACCGATAACGGCCGCGAGCGAAGGACCATCGGCCTTGGCGCCGGCGACAAGCGCCGCCAATCCCTCGGCATTGATGTCTGAGGCGACGACCTTTGCACCCTCGCGCCTGAGATCGGCGACGATGGCGCGGCCAAGAAGTCCGGCGGCTCCCGTGACGAAGGCGGTGTGGCCTGAAAGGCGCATGGGTCAGGCTCCCTTACCCGAAGCGAGATCGGCGAGGCAGGTAACGAGCGCGGCATTGGCTTCACGCAGGGCGAAGAGCACGCGGTTCACACCGCGCCGCGCGGCAACGGTCGCGAATTTCTCGGCATCCGATCCCGGCTCGGTCGCCGCGAGCCGGCCGAGGGCCGCCAGGGACGGATAGGCGGGCTGGGCAAGCGCCGGGTCATGGTCGAAGCGGTCCCCGGAGGTGTAGTCGACCGGCACCAGGGCGCGCGACACCGCCATCAGGCAGGCATTGATCCGGCCGGCTTCTTTGTCCTTGACGCCCTTGGCGACCTGTGTCGCCAGCGCCTCCGCCCTTGCCTTCAGGCCTTCGGCGCGCGTCCGGAGCGGCGCGAGATCGAAACGCTCGCCCAGGCTCTTGGCGAAGCCGTCGATCTGCGCAAGAAGCACGGCCGCATGGGCCGCGTAGTCGATCGGCAGGATCTCGGCCGTCAAAAGCCCCGCCACGGCATGCAGATAGACGCGCGTGTCGCGGACCCCGATCGCCTCATCCATCTTGTCGAGGGTGTCTTCGGGCGTGTGCCACCACCAGCCGGTGCCGGCGCCCTGCTTGTTCGGGCCGCCGAACAGGAAGGAGGCGGCCGGCGCGGCGCCGCTCGCCGGCTGCTCGCCGAGGTTCGAGAACATGGCGGGAATGCCGATGCCCCAGAACGATTGGTCGCCCGCCCGCGTGATGCGATGGCCGAACAGCTCCTGATCGCCCTCGGCGCGGATGACCTTGCGGCCGAAGGGGACGAGCTCGGCCGCCGCCTGCACATCCGTCAGCACCGTGTTGCCCTTGGCGCAGGTGGAGTCGATGTTCACATGGGCGACGGCGCGGGTGGCGAGTTCTTCCCAGTGCGTGTCGGCATACCAGGTCGAGCTGGAGTAGCGCCCCTGGGAATGGCCCGACCAGAAGAAGATCTTGAGGCCGCGCCGCCATTCGCTCCTCGCCTCGGCACAGAGCCGCGCCACTTCGAGCATGGTGGCGTTGGCGCCGCCATTGTCCATGACGCCGTAGTACCAGGTGTCGTGATGGCCGGAGAACAGGACGAAGGGCTCATCCGCCGCGGCGCCGGCGCGATCCAGTGACGCGACGAGGATCGGCGTCTTGCGCCAGCCCGTGTCGACAACGGCATTGAGCGTGACCGGCGTATCCGGGGCCGCGCCGAGCTTGTCCTTGAGGCGGTCGCCATCGGCCTTTGCGAGCGTCACGACGACGGTCGCGGGGAGATCGCCGACGGTTTCGTCCGTCGGGCTGCCCCACACCGGTGAAATGCACATCTCATGCGCGTGGACGCTCGGGCTGAGGTGGATCTGGCCGATCGCCCCGGCACGGCCGGCGCGCTGCGAGACCGCGGGCGTCGCGATGCCCTCCACCAGCACGATCTTGCCGCGCACGTCACGCGCGGCGAAATCCGCCGGGCTGCCCGAGCCGACCGGCACGACCTCGCCTGCGAGGCCGCCTTCCGGGGCGCTCCGCGAAAAGGACTGGGTGATGGCCGGCAGGGTCTCGCCCGCAACGGTAACCGACGCCCGTCCCGGCAGGCTGATATAGGCGTCATGCAGGATGAGCTCGGTCGCGTAGCCATAGGCGTCGAGCTCGGCGCGGACATAGGCCAGGCTGTCCAGCTCACCCTGCGTTCCCGCATGTTTCGTCCATCGCGCGAAAGCCGTGAGATGGTTCATCAGGCGCGGGCCTTCGACGCGCGCGGCAAGCGCGTGGAGCGCGATGTCGTTCATGGTTGAGGTTCCGCTGAGGTCTGCAGGGTGGTGATCTTGCGCCGGCCCAGCACGAGGCTCGTCATGACGAGCAGGAAGATGGCGAAGACGATCAGGACGGATGAGAGCGCGGCAATGGTCGGATCCTGCCAACGCTGCAGATAGAGGAACATCTCGATCGGCAGGGTGCTCTCGCCCGGGCGCATCAGGAACATCGTCGTTTCCACCTGGTCGAAGGACGTGACGAAAGCCAAGAGCCCGGAGATGAAGACGCTGACGGAGATCTGCGGCAGGATGACCTTGAGGAAGGTGGGGAGCGGCTTCGAGCCGAGATCGAGGGCGGCCTCCTGCAGCGACCAGTCGAAATTGGCCAGCGATGCCGCGACGATGGCGATGACGAACGGCACGCAGATCAGGGTATGGGTGAGAACGAGGTTCCAGCTGCTGCCGTAGAAGCCGATCTTGATGACCAGCATGAAGACCGCGACGCCAAGCACCATCTTGGGCAGAACGACGGGGGACAGGAAAATTGCCTTGAGCGCCGAATGGCCGCGCGGGCGATAGCGCACCAGCGCATAGGCGGTCATCGTGCCGATCACCAGCGATGCCGCGGTGGCGACCAAGGCCAGGATGAGGCTCCGCAGGGCCGCGACATAGAAGGTGGTCTGCGCGGCGAGGTTCGCATACCAGCGCAGGGAATAGCCCTCCGGCGGGAAAATCGCGTAGCTCTGGGCGGAGAACGAGGTCAGGATCACGATGACGAGCGGCGCCAGGATGAAGACGACGGCCGCCACCGTGAAGATCCCGAGCGCGAGATGCCGCCAGGCCGGCAGCCTTCCGGCGCGAGCAATGCGAGCCGCCATCACACGGCCTCGCTGTATTGCGACAGGCGCCCGAAGGCGACCACCGCGATGAAGGCCATGACGAGCAGGCAGAGCCCGCCGACGGCCGCGACCGGCCAGTTGATGTCGCTCGTGGCGGTATAGATCTGGATCGGCAACACGAGCACGCGTCCGCCGCCCAGGATCGCCGGCGTGACAAAGGAGCCGAGCGACAGGGTGAAGCAGATCTGCGCGCCCGCCACGACGCCGGGAAGCGTGAGGGGGAGCGTGATGCTGCGGAAGGTCTTCCACCAGCTCGCGCCGAGGTCTTCCGCCGCCTCGCGCAGGGTCGGGTCGAGCCGCAGCATGGAGGCCAGGATCGGAAACACGACGAAGGGCAGGAAGACATGGGCGAGGCTGATGACCGTGCCCGTCATGTTATAGACGAGGGATACAGGCCCGGAGGTCAGGCCGAGGCGGGTCAGGATGAAGTTCACCGGTCCCTGGTCGGCGAGCACGACGGTCCAGCCGTAGCTGCGGACCACGACGCTGACGAGAACCGGCGCAAAGACGATGAAGGCGATGAGCTTCTGCAATCCGGGGCTGCGCATGCGCCACATCGCATAGGCCAGCGGATAGCTGATCACCAGGCAGAGCAGTGTCGCCAGCACCGCGAGCTGCAGCGTGTCGTAGATCGTGATGAGATAGAGCTCATCCGTCATGAAACGCCAGTAGGTCTCCAGGGTGAAGGTCTCCTCGAGCCGCCCACCCCGGAAACGATAGAAGCTGTAGAGCAGGAAAAGCCCGACCGGCAGAATGAAGGCCACCGCCATCAGGAGGCACATCGGCGTCAGCAGCACCCAGGCCGAGCGCTCGGCCTTCGCGCGCCCCGCCGCGCCGCCGTCACGCCTTGAAGAGGCGGCCATCGGCGGGCTCCCAGGAGAGGGTGACGGGGGTGCCCTGGGCGAAGACCGGGGCGCCCGCGCCATGGGGCTGCTCGGCGGTGATCTCCACCGGTGCGGCATCGAGCCCCACCACATATTGCACGCTGGCGCCGCCGAAGATCATCTGCCGCACGACGCCGGTCGCGCGCGCGACGCCGGCTCCCGCTGCCCCGGCCGCTTCCGCCGCAGGTCCCGCGCCGATGCGCACCCGCTCGAAGCGCAGCGCCAGGATCGCCTCCCCGGACGGCATGTCCCCGATGGACGTCTCGCGCAGCGCGGCGGCAAAATGGAGGTCGCCGAGCCGGACCATCGCCAGCCCATTGGCCACGCCGTCCACCGTCACCGGCAGGAGATTGGCATGGCCGATGAAGCCCGCCACGAAGCGCGTCGCCGGCGCGTCATAAAGCTCCTGCGGGGAAGCGATCTGCTCCACCCGGCCGGCGTTCATGACGGCGACCTTGTCCGACATGGCAAGCGCCTCGCCCTGGTCGTGGGTAACGAAGACGAAGGTCGTGCCGATCTCCTGCTGGATGCGCTTCAGCTCGATCTGCATCTGGTGGCGCAGCTTGAGGTCGAGCGCGCTCAGGGGCTCGTCGAGCAACAGCACCTTCGGCCGCTTCACCAGGGCGCGCGCCAGCGCCACGCGCTGCATCTGCCCGCCGGAAAGCTGGCCGGGCTTGCGCGCGGCGAAGCCCGACAGGCCGACGAGCGCCAGCGCGTCGCCGACCCGGCTGCGGATCTCGGCGCGCGGCCGGCCTTCCGCCTCCAGCCCGAAGGCGACATTGGCCTCGACGCTCATATGCGGGAACAAGGCCCAGCGCTGGAAGACGATGTTGGTCGGCCGCCGGTAGGGCGGCACATCAGCCATGTCCTGTCCGGCGATGCGGATTATGCCTTCATCGGGCGCCTCGAAACCCGACAGCATCCGAAGCGTCGTCGACTTGCCGCAGCCCGACGGCCCCAGCAGCGAGAAGAACTCCCCGCTGCCGATCCCGAACGAAATGGCATCGACCGCAAGATGCGAGCCGAAACGCTTCGTCACGCCGACCAGTTCTACAGTTCCTGACACGTGGCTAGGTCCCGGATACGATCCACGTTAAAGGATAAGACTTCGCGGGCGGTGCGCGCGGCACGACCCACCGACGACTCAACGCATCTTCAGCTTGATCTCGCGCGCCCAGCGATCACGCCAGTCGGCGGCGACGGTCGCGATATAGGCGAAATCGATCTGAACAGCGTTCTTTGCGATGGCAGGGTTGAGAATGGGATTCTCGACCTGCTCCTTGGACAAGGTCGCATTGGTGACGAGGGGTATCGACGACGTGACGAGCGCATAGCGGCCTGCCCGGTCCGGCGTCAGAAGCTCATTGAGGAGATCCTCACAGACGGCGCGCTGGGCCGGCGTCACGCCTTTCGCAATCGCCATATAGATCGGGAAGGCGATCGCCCCTTCCTTCGGCACGGCAAAGCCCACGGGAGAGCCTTCCTTGATCCAGACATCCGAGACGGACGAGAACCACGGTGCGATCGGGGCATCGCCGCTGATCACGAGATTCTTGAGCGCGTCGTTGGAATCGACCAGGGCCCGGAAGTTCTTGGCATTTTCGGACAAGAGCTTGAAGCCGATGTCGGGATTCTTTTCATCGGCACCGTTGAGCTTCGAGACAAGGCCAACAAGCCGCAGGTCATTATCAAAAGTGACGATCTTGCCCCGGCTGTCCGGGCTCCAGAGCACGCTCCAGGAGGTCGGCGGCTCTTTCATCACGCGCGTATTGTAGAGCAGGCCGATGCCCATCGCCTGGTAGGGAACACCGCGGGCCTCAGGACGCGCATAGGACGGCAGCGTATTCGCCATATTGGGGATGTTCGCCTTGTTCAGCGTTTCCCACATGTCATCGGCATCGCCGCGATTGATTGTATCGGCATTGAAGAAGCCGCAATGGACGAGCGGCTGGTCCGGTGTCGTACGACGCGCGGTGACCATCTTCGGATAGATGATCGCGTTTGTCGTCTCGACGATATCGATGCCGACCTTCGGATTTTTCTTCAGATAATCGGCGATGACTTCCTTCGGCACCACGTCGGAGCCGGAACCTGCGAACATGAAAAAAGAGATCTTCGCATCCCGCTCAGCCTGCGCCAGCGCCGCCGGACCACTTGCCACGGCTGCTGCGAGGAGACTCGTCGCGAATAACAGGGCTTTCGCCGACATCGTTGCACCCTCTCTGTTCGTTGCCTTTGGCGCTTTGGCTGTGTATTTGCGCAAAAGCGGCTTTATGATACGCAATGCGTAATGCTAAACGTCGGTTTGATACGCAGTCAATAGATATGAATGCGACTCTCATGCGCAAAATATGAATTTTTTGAGCAGCAATATGCCTATCGCGAAGCCAGAGGAGAGAGACGTGAATGGGATCAATCTCGATGCGCTGGACAAGCGCATCATCGCCGCGCTCTCCCGCAACGGCCGCCAGCCCTATCGCGAGATCGCGCGCGACCTGAAAGTGTCGGAGGCAACGGTCCGCCAGCGCGTCAGCCGCCTCACGGATTCCGGCCTCATTCGCATTGCAGCCGTCGGCAATTTCATCGCGCTCGGCTTCGACGTCGTCGCCCTCATCCATCTCAAGGTGCCGCCGGCCTATGTCGACGACTATGCGCGCCGGATCGCCGAATATGCCTCCGTACGCTTCGTTTCGATTTCCTTCGGCAGCGCCGACATCATCCTGCAGAGCCTACACACCACGATGCACTCGCTGCACAACTTCATCCGCAACGAAATGCCGGCCCAACTGCCGCATATCACGTCAGTGGAGGTGTTCCCGCAGGTGGAGACGCTGAAGAGTTCGTGGACCTGGGAAACCTGGTTCGGGCTCGAACAGGAAGCGGGCTTTCCGCCCGCATCACCGATCGATGATCCCGAATAGGTCCGTGCCCCTCATGCCGTCTCCCGCGGCCTCGTCAACCGATGTCCAAAGATGGACCCTCGCCAATGATCGTTGAAATCCGCACCTACACCTTCCGCTCGGGGACGATGGCGCAGTATCTCGCGGCCTTCCACCGCATCGGCTTTGCCCTGCAAAAGAAACATCTCGGCCAATGCCTCGGCTTCCTCACCTCGGAGACCGGGCCGATCGAGCAGGTCGTGCAGATCTTCGGCTATGAGAGCTGGGAGGACCGGGACCACCGCCGCGCGGCGCTCTATGCCGACGCGAGCTTCAAAGCCATGAGCGAGGAACTGCACCCGCTCATCCAGAGCAAAGACAGCCAGATCTTCCGCTCCGTGCCGTTTGCCGCGCCGTAAAGGCCTCCATGTTGCACGGATTCAGGCGCGGGCGGCGAGGCGGATCCGCGGGTCGAGGCGGGAATAGAGCACGTCGACGATGAGGTTGATCAGGACGAAGGCGACGGCCGTCACGAGCAAGCCGCCCTGAATGACGGGATAGTCCCGGCGCAGGATGCCCTGGATTACCAACCGCCCGATGCCGGGCAGCGAGAAGACCGTCTCGATCACCACCGAGCCGCTCACCATGTGGCTGGTGATGATGCCGATGACGGTGACGACCGGCACGACGACATTGCGCAGGGCATGTCTGTTGATGATCTGCCAGCTCGGCAGCCCCTTGGCGCGGGCGGTGCGCACATAGTCCTGGTTCAGCACCTCCAGCATGCTGGACCGCGTGATGCGCGCCAGAAGGCCCATCTGCAGGAAGCCGAGCGTGAAGGCCGGCAAGGTCAGCGCCTTCAGCCAGCCCGCGGGATCCTCGCTGAACGGCACGTAGCCACCGGTCGGAAACCAGCCGAGCCCCACCGCAAAGGCGAAGATCAGAATGAGCGCCAGCCAGAAGTTCGGCAGCGAGACGCCCAGCAACGCGCTCGCCATGCAGGCCTGGTCGACCCAGCTCCCGCGATAGACCGCGGCGACGACACCCGCGGCCACGCCGAAGGTCACCGTCAGCACCATGGCATAGGCGGTGAGCGACAATGTCACCGGAATGCGCTCGATAATGGCGCTGGTCACGCTGCGCTGCAGCAGGATGGACTGGCCGAGGTCGCCCTGCAGCAGGGAACCGTACCACTGCATCAGCCGGACGAGGAACGGCTCGTTGAGCCCGAGTTGCTGGCGGACGAGCTCGACCTCCTCCTGCGTGGCATTCGCGCCGGCGATGACGGCGGCGGGATCGCCCGGCACGAGCTGCATGATCGAAAAGGCGATCAGCGTGACCAGGAAGATCACCGGGATCGAGGCGATCAGCCGATGCAGGATATAGCGTGTCATGCTGCGGTCCCTCCGGGCCGGCGGAAAGCAGGGCTGGGCGCCATCCTGGAGATCTGCCGCGCGCTCATGCGTCCGCCCTGTCCTTCAAGCGTGGATCGAGCACATCGCGCAGCGCATCACCGAGCAAGTTGAGCGCGAGCACCGTCAAGGTGACGGCAATTCCGGGAATAAGCGTGATCCAGGGCGCCTCGCGGATATAGGACCGCCCGTCGGCGATGATGTTGCCCCAGCTCGGCGTGGGCGGCGGCGTGCCGACGCCGAGAAAGCTCAGCACCGCTTCGGCGAGAACCGCATAAGCGAAGATGAAGCTGAGCTGCACGATCAGCGGTGCGAAACTGTTGGGCAGGACGTGGCGCAGGAGCACGATGAAGGGCTTCACTCCGGCCGAGACGGCGGCCTCGACATAGCTCATCTCGCGCACGACGAGCACCGACGCCCGGACGATCCGCGCCGTGGTCGGGACATAGATCGCCGAGAGAGCAAGCACGACATTGAGGTCGGAAGGCCCCAGCGCCGCGGCGATGGCGATGGCCAGCATGATCGAGGGAAAGGCCATCAAGGCATCCATGCAGCGCATGATGATGCCGTCGAAGGCTCGGAAATAGCCTGCGCAGGCTCCGATGATGGTCCCGAGTACACCGGAGACGATCATCACCCAGAAGCCGATCCGCAGCGATACGCGCGCCCCCATCACCAGGCGGCTGTAGAGATCACGCCCGAGATGGTCCGTGCCGAGCCAGAACTGGCCACTGAACGGCGGCTGGAAGCGGTAACGCATCTGAATGCGCAGCGGATCCTGGGTGATCAGCCATCCCGCCAGGATCGCGACCAGCGTCATGAAGGCGACGATCGTAAATCCTAACACAAAGCTCCGGTGCGCCAGCAACTGCCGGAAAACCCGGGAGCGCCAGAAGCGCTGCCGGGGTGCCACGGGCAAGACGTCAGCAGAAGAGGCTCCGGCTTGCGAGGCCACAACGGTCGAAACCCGGGGGGCCTCGCTCAGGCTGACGTTGTCATGCAAAGCTGACGCCCCACAGACGCGTGGTGCGGAACGGCGTGAAACCGACGACCTTGTTGCTGCGCACCTGGGTCTGGCCGATATCGCCCAGCTTGATCGACAGAACATTGTCGATGATGTGCTGTTGCGCCTTGTACCACGCCTCTTTGCGCTCCTCCGCTGTCGGCTTCAACTGCATGTCGGCCACCATCTGCGCCAGGACGGGATCTTCCACGTTATTGGCCGACGTCTTGCCGCCGAGATCGCCGATCGACAACACGGGATCGCCCAGCCACGGGCCGGTGCCGAACTGGCCGGGGTTGAGCGACCAGCCTGTCTTCTTCACGCGCAGCGCCACGACGGCCGGCCAGTCCATGGTTTCGATCTGCGTCTTGATGCCGATCGACTTCAACTGCTCGGAAACGATGAGGGCCGTGTTGGAGTGCCAGGGAAAGGTGCTGGCGCCGATGATCTGAATAACCTCGTCCTTATAGCCCGACTCCGCTACAAGTTTCTTGGCCTTTTCGGCGTTTTTTATATTGTAGAGCGGCGCCTTGACCCCTTCGGGATACAGCGGATAGCCCGGATATTGCAAATAGGGGTTGAGGCGATAGTTGCCGTCGCTCGCGCCCGCGAGGATCTCGTCCATATCGAGGATGGAGGCGATCGCCTGGCGGAACGGGAGCTTGTCCATGGGCGCCACGGCCATGTTCATGTTCATATTCTGCATGGCCGTCGGCATGCGGTTGATGACGGTGAGCGCCGTGTTGTTCTTGAGACCGGGGACCGCATGTTCCGGCACGAGATCGGCGAGATGGATCTCCCCGGTCTCGATGGCCGCCACCATGGCCGAGGGCTCGGCGATGATGCGGAAGGTGAGCGTATCGAACAGGGCGTCCTTGCGCCCGCCATAGCCGCTCGGGCCGGGATAGCGCGTATCGAGCGCGTAGTCGTCGAAACGCGCCAGCTTCACATGGCTGTCGGCCTTGTTCTCGACGAGCTTATAGGGGCCCGTACCAATGAAACTGGTCTTGCCCGGATCCTTGTCGCCGTCTTCGGCCGGCAGGATGGCCACCAAGACTTCCGGCTGGCTGAAGTTGTTCAGGAAAAGCGGCTGTGGCGCCTTGAGCTTGACCGCCACCGTGCCGGGATCGACGATGCTGACCTCAGCGATCTGGTCGAGATAGCGCCGGCGCAGGCTCATGCGCTGATAGCGCTCGATGGATGCCTTGACGTCCGTCGCCGTCATCTCCTTGCCGTTATGGAACTTGACGCCCTTGCGCAGCTTGAAGGTATAGGTGAGCCCGTCCGGCGAAATGTCCCAGGATTCCGCGAGCCCAGCCGAGGGCTGCAATTTCTCGTCGCGGGTCACCAGCGCTTCATAGAGATGCAGGTTGATGATCCGCCCGACGTCGTCGGTCGTCCCCATGATGTCGAGCGACGGAATGGGGCTGCCGATACCGACGATGATATCGCCGCCCTTCTTTCCGGCGATCTGCGCGAAAGCCTTGCGGTTCGCCAACATGAGGGCCGTCGCCGGCGCCCCCGCAATCAGTCCTCTGCGTGAAATCAACATAGTTGTATTTCCCCTCTTGTTTGTATTTCAGCCGGATCTACTTATTTTCTTCATCTCCAAAGGAACGCGCAGCCGACGGCACAAGCCGGGACGACCATCAGGCTGCCGCCGCACCATCGTGCCACCATTGGCCCGCGATCACCGTGCCACGCGGGACGAAGCGTCGGTCGGCCTGCAACGATCCGCCGATGCTGTCCTTGAAGACGACCGCGCCCTTGCGGATTTCGAGGAGCGTTGCGTCGCCGTGGGCACCGGGCCGCAGCGTGCCGAGATCGCTCCGCCGGCAGACCGCCGCCGGCGTGGCGGTGGCCGCGCGGATCACCTCTGCCAGGGGCATGCCGAGCACCAGGAACTTCGACATGGTCGCCAGGACGTCATAGGCAGGTCCGTCGATGCATTTCATATGGACATCGCTGGAGATCACATCCGGCGAGAGGCCGGATTCGAGCATGACACGCGCGACGTCGAAGCCGAAGGATCCCGATCCATGCCCGACATCCATGATGACCCCGCGTTCTTTCGCAGCGATCATGCAATCCCGCAGCTGCCCGCGGCTGGTCAGAGGCGAGTTTTCCTTAGGCGTGCAGTAATGGGTCAGCACATCACCCGGCCGCAGCGGATCGACGATGTCCTCGATGCGCGGCGGCATGCCGGCACCGACATGCACCATGACGGGCAGATCCCCCGCCAGTTCGGCGGCGCGGATGGCCATATGCAGCGGGATGGCGCCAAGCGCCCCTGTCGTCGATGCGCCCACGCGGATCTTCACGCCAACGACATGCTCGGCGTTGGCCCTGGCAGCCCCGACGCAGAGCGGAATGTCGAGAAAGCGCAGGTCCTCGGCTTCGCCGACGTGAACGCCGTCACCGACGAAAATACCGACGAGGCTCAGATTGAGGAAGGCGAGGATCCGTACCGGCGAACGCGGGGCGACGAGGTCGATCAACCCGCGAATATTGCCGGCTCCGGCGCTGCCGGCATCGACGGCCGTCGTCATGCCGGACGCCCGGGCGACGCGCTCGGCCTCGACGCCGAGCAGGGTGCCGCCCCAATAAACATGCGTGTGCAGATCGATCAATCCGGGCACGACATAAAGCCCGGCCGCATCGCGCACCTCCCCGGCTGATGCATCGCTGATCGACGGCGCTAGCGCCGCCACGCGGCCGTCGGCAAAGGCGACGTCGAAGAGGCCATCGATGCCCTGGTCGGGGTCGATGACATGGCCGTTCTTGATGAGGAGATCATAAGCCATGTCGAACTCTTCTGTTCAGGCCGTATCAACCGGCGATTTCGGGGCTGAGCGGGCGGGCCATGCCGCGAGGGCGCGTCGCGCGACGTCGCCCTTCGCGGGAACTGCGGCGGTCCTGTCCGTCTCGGTGGCATTGGCGAGGCTGTCGCGGACCTTGTCGGCGATCAGCCGAAGCTCGGCGTCATCGATCCGGCGGACATCGAGCAGGAGGTAGCCGCGGTCGGTGTGGAGCGACCGCAGCACCACCTTGACGTCACCCGCGGCGAGCGCCTCGCCGAGTTGATGGGCGTTCAGGCCCGCGACGGAAGGGTCGACATGCAGCATGAGGCGCTCGAAAGGATTGCCGGGCGGGTCGGGCTGGCGCTCCAGCCGAAGCCCGGGAATGCCGGCGAGCAGCCTCTCGGCCGTGGCCAGGCGCTCTTCTTCGCCGCGCTTGATCGCCGCGCGGTCTGCCGCCTGCCACTGGGCCAAGGCGGCCATGGCGCCGGCCATGCTTTCCTTGCCCGCCTTCATGACCCGGCCGACGCCGCGATCCTGATAATAGCAGGCGCGGATGAAGGCCTCCTCGCCGGCGATGATGCCGGCGGTGGTTCCGGCGGCCGCCTTCTGCGCGCTGAAAATGACGGCCGTTGCGCCGGCCGCGATCATCGCGGGCCAGTCATATTCAGCCGCCGCGTCGACGATGACCGGCACGCCGCGCTTCCGGCATGTCGCGCAGAACGTGGCGAGATCGATCATCCCGCTTTGCACGGTGTGGTGGGAAATGACATAGAGCGCCGCGGCCACGTCGCCGGCCAGCGCGGCCTCGAGCTGAAAGACGGCGCAGGACGTCGCCGTCCCGATCTCGACGACCTCAGCGCCGGCGATCCGCGCCATCTGGCTGACCGGCGCGCCGAAATTGACCTCGTGGCCTTTCTGCAGGATCACACGCTTCTTCATGCCGGTGGTGTCCGGCAGTTGCTCGACCTTCGCGAGATCCTGACCGGTCATGGCAGCCGCCACGCAGATGGCGATGCCCGCCGCCGAGCAGCCGGTGATGATCCCGGCTTCAGCGCCGGTGACAGCCGCAATCGTCTCGCTGGCCGCGCGCTGCAGATCGGCGATCTCCACCCAGTTCGGCAGGATATCGGTGACAGCCTGCACGACCGCCGGCGAGCACCGGCTCGCACCGTGAACGGTTTCGGTTCCCGATGCATTGATGACGCGCCGCAAGCCGTGCTGTTCGAAAAAGGAGGACATGATGGTGAACCCGCTCAGGCTGCAAGGGCAGCGACGTCATTGTTGGCGAGATCGCGCGCTGCCGCAGCCACCTGCGCCCGCTCCGTCTCGTTGAGATTGCTTTGCAAGGGCGCGATCGGCCCCATGTCGGCCACATCAGCCAGCGTCACCGCATCGTGGAGGGTGCGGGCCGGCCCGAAGGCGTCCCGGCAATCCTCGAGCGGCATGAACAAATCCCTGATGGCATGGGCGGCGGCACGGTCACCGGCCTGAAGCGCCCTCAGCAGGGCGCTCGACAGTCGCGGCGCCACCGCCACCGAACCCGAGGTGAAACTCGATAGCCCGAAGGTCTCGAAATGCGTGATCACGGGGCGCTCGCCGATGCCGCTGATAATGCGCCGTGGATCGACAACATCAATCAGCGCGCGCAGGAAATCGTCCTCCGCGGGATCCTGGCGCACGACCGCGTATTTCACCCAGCCGACGACGCCGTCATCCACGAGGCGGCGGAGGTCGGCGGGCGCGATGCAGCGGTCATGCTTGGCATACATCAGGACCGGGGCACCGATCTTGTCGGACAAGTAGCGCAGCGACCTGGCCAGCCCCGCGGATGTGTAGCTGCCGGCATAGGCCGGAAGCGCCATCGCGGTCGGGAATTTCAAATCACGTACGACGGGCGCCTGATCCATCATGCGGCCGAAATCCGGCCCGACGGCCGGAATGATCCATGTGTCCGGCGCGACGGCCTCAGCGAGGAAAGTAAGGGTTTCGGCGTAGGCGCTAACGGGAAGGTTGTAAAAATTGGCGTTGCCGCCATACATCAGGGTCGAGACCCCACCTTGCTCGAGATAATTGATCAAGGTGGCATTGGCGGCTTTCGCCAAGGTCAGCGCAGGCGTCTGCGCCAAGGGAGGAACCGCGATGACAGACCGTGTGAGATCGTGAAAGGCCACCGCATCAATCTTCACGCCACCCCCCACTTGTATAAATGTCAGATGTATTTATAGCTTGATTGAAACCCGAGTCAAGCGACCGGCGTGCCATGCCAACCCATGTCGAAACCTATGGCGGATAATGGAACAGAGATGAGCGGCAGCATTGCGAAATATCGGCCGGCCCAGCGTTTGCGGCTAGGAGACCAGCTCTATGAGCAGATCCTCCAGCGCATCGTATCCGGCGAATATGCCGAGGGGGCACGCCTGCCCTCGGAGAATCAGTTGTCTGACGTCTTTGGAGTTTCGCGCTCCATCGTTCGCGAAGCGCTGTCGCGGCTTCAGGTCGATGGACTGGTTGCAGCGCGCCAAGGCTCCGGCACCTATGTCCAGCGCCGGCCGAATTCCGAATTCTTCGACTACGCCCCCAAAGGGGCGGTTGCGGACGTCCTGCGGTTTTTCGAGCTGCGCATCGCCATCGAGGGCGAGGCTGCCTATCACGCCGCGCAGCGCCGCACGGAGGCGGATCTCGCGCATATCCAGTCGATCAACCAGCGGCTCGAGGCCATCATCGGTGCGCGCCAGGTGGGCAGCGAGATCGACATCGAATTGCATGAGGCGATCGCGGAGGCGGCCCATAACGAGCTCTTCGTCGCGACCCTGCGCAATCTCCGTCCGTTGTTCGATGCGGGCCTGAAAATGACGCGCGGCCTGTCGCTGAAGAAGCGCCCGGAACGCCACCGCCTCGTCCAGGACGAGCATGCGGCGATCATTTCGGCCCTCGTCGAGGGTAATGCCGACCGGGCGCGCACGGCCATGCGTCATCACATCGATAACGCCCGGACACGGCTCGTGTCCGATACGGAGCCGTAGCGGCGGTCCGGACCGATCTGGCCCCCCCCTGGCGGCCATCAGGCCGAGTTCAGGATGAAGGCGACCTTAGGACGCCTAGATCAGGCTGTTGAGCAGCGCAGGCTTTGCTGGGGCAATGTCATTCGTGGCAATGTCATTCCCGGCCGAGGGCCGCAAGGCCCGAGGGGAAGGGAATCCAGGACAATGACGTAACGCTTGATGATGATGGATCCCCTTCCCACGATTGGCTTAGCCAATCGCGCCGGGGATGACACGCGAATGGCTCGAGAAACCGTTTTGCAACAGCCCGCTCACGCCTCCCGCGTGAAGGGAAAATGCGACCGCGGCACCCGCCGGAACGGCAGGCTGGCGAAGTCGTAGGCCGCCGGCCCCGGCACATCCACGTCGATCATGGTCGGGAAGACGCTGGTGAAAGCCGCGCGAAACTGGTTCTTCGCCTTGATGGCAAGAATGCCGATGCGGCTCAAGTCTATGCCGTGCAGGTCGAAGAAGCTCGGATCCGTCACCGTCAGGCAGGTCTCGGTGATGATCACCTGAATGCCCTCGATGTCCAGAACGGCCGTCTGGCCGTAGTCAAAGGCAAGACCGTTGCAGAAAGGCCCCGTATTGACGATCCGCCCGTCGGTCAGGCGCGTCACCCTGGCCCGCGCGGTGACCGGCGAACCGAAGTCAGACGTCAGCCGCCCGCCCAGCGCAACCTCGATCTCCCCGCCGATGCCGGCCTCGACCGCTCGCGCAACCGTCGCCGGGTCCCAGAAGAAGGCCATCACCGTCGGCACATCGGGCCGGGCGTCGAGCACGGCCCGGAGCAGCCCGGGCGTGTCGGCATTGGCGCCGGCACCGGGATAGTCCGCGGAATCGATCACCGCGACAGGGCCCTGGCCCTGTCTGGCGATACCCAGCGCGCGCGCCATTCCGACATCGGCCGTCGGCATGGCGATGAACAGGCGATCACGGATCCGCCGGAGCTCGCCGAGCGTGGCCTCCACCGCCCGCTCCGCCGCCGCAGCGTCGCCGTCGGCATAGGCGACGACAGAAGCGCCGGCATGCGGCCGGTCGCCATAGGCATAGCCCTGGTAGATCGTGAGATCGAGCAGGCCCGCGCCCTCGCCGAAGCCCCGGGCGAAAGCCGCGGCCTCGGCCATCGGGCCGTCGGTCGTGCGGGCGTTGATGCTCGGCAGAAGCGCATGCATCGGCCGCACTACGCCGACAGGGCGAATTTTGCCGGCCACGCGCTGCAGCAGCAAGGTCAGGCATTTCTGCGCGGTTTCCGCCATGTCGGTATGCGGGTGGCATTTGTAGCCCACGACGATATCGCACAGGTCGAGCTGCGGCTGCGTGATATTGGCGTGGAGGTCGTAGGACACGCCGAGCGGGGTCTCGCCGATGACCGCGCGCACGCGGGTGAGGAGGTCGTGGTCGGCGTGGTCGATCCCCTCGACCTGCATCGCGCCATGCTGGCCGAGATAGACGGCGTCCCACCGGCCGGAGCCGTCCGGCGGTCCCGCTGCGAGCCCGGCCAAAAGCTCGGCGAGAAGCTCTTCATAGGTATCGCGGGTGACTTCGCCGGACGGGGTCGCAAAGGTGCAGCGCAGATAGGTGGGCTGCCACTCCGGATGGGTTTCGAAGAAGGCCACGGCACCACCGATCTCGGTGTTGCTGCCGCGATAGAAGGATACGGCCTCCTCGCCCTTCGCCCATTCGAAATTCCTGAAGTCGTCCAGCGTCGCCTTGATGCTCGCGAAACTGTTTCCTTCGTGCCCCAAACGAGCAATGGCAATATTGGGCATGTCCGCAAATCCTCAGCCGGTCCAGCGATAGCGCGCGATGGTGTCGTCGTTCAGCGTGATGCCGAGGCCCGGCCCGTCCGGCACGCGCACGAAGCCGTCGACGACCCGCATGGGTTCGACCAGGAGATCCGTGCGCAGCGGGTTGTCCGTGGCGTTGAACTCGAGATAGGGCGCATCCCGCTGCACGGCCAGCACGTGCAGGGTCGCCGCGACGAGGATATCGGTCGACCAGCAATGCGGGATGACGCGGGCGCCGCGGGCCTCGGCGTGATGCACGATGCGTAAGGTTTCCGAAATTCCGCCGACGCGCGCGACATCCGGCTGGATGATGCGCAGGCCGCCACGGTCCATCAGGTCGAGATAGGGATATTGCGTCGTTTCCTTCTCGCCCGTGGCAATCGGCGTCGGCGATTGGGCGACAAGCCGCGCAAAGCCCGCGACGTCATCCGGCGACAGGGGCTCCTCGAGGAAATACACCCCGGAATCGGCAAAGGCGCGGCCGAGATAAAGCGCATCGTCGAGCGGCATCGGCACGCCGATGTCGATCATCAGATCCATGGCGTCGCCGATCTCGGCGCGGATCGCCGCGACCGCCCGGGCATCGGCGCGCGGATTCTGCCCGAGGCCCCCCCAGCCGAATTTCATGGCCCTGAAGCCGGCCTCGCAGTGGCGGCGCGCAAGCGCGATGGTATCGCCGAGATCCGGCTGGGACAGGTCGCTCGCATAAGCGCGGACAGCGTCACGGCGTGGCCCGCCCAGCAGGCGATGGATCGGCAGACCCGCGATCTTTCCCAGGAGATCCCACAGCGCTATATCGACCCCGCTCATCGCATGCATGAGGGCGCCCCGCCGGCCATAGGTCGCCGAGTGCTTGTACATCTTGTCCCAGAGCCGGCCGATGTCGCGCGGATCCTCGCCGATCAGCAGGCTGCGCAGGCCCTCCGCGGAAACCGAGCATAGCGGCGCATCGAGGATCGCCTTGCTGACGAGCGGATTGGTATGGGCTTCCCCGATACCGACGAGCCCCTCGTCCGTATGCACGCGGATCAGGAGCACCGACTGGCAGCCGTCGCCGATGGCGCGCACCACCGGAAGCCTCAGGATGATGCCTTCGATATCCGTTATCTTCACGGTTCTTCCCCACCCGGACCGGCCGGCCGTTGATGCGCCGGATTATCGCGGTTGCGCTGTTACCCATCTCCGCTCCACAGCGAGGATGGACAAAAACAACGGCGCCCGCCTGTGCAAAGCGTGCTCTCCTGAGACGCGCTACGATGATGTTCGACAAATATACAACTTTGGGAAAATCCGCAAGCACCCCGTGGCCGCGTCGCCCTGAGTGCGGCGAACAGGAGGCGCTGATCACGCCATGTTTTGGATCAACGGGTTGACGACAAGTCTTCGCGATCAAAGACGCAGACCGCGACTTTTCTTTTCTTATGAAAATCGGTCGAGGCTCCTCTCGCTTTCCTATGCGTCGCTCGGCATCTTAATGGGGTGCCGGATCGAGGCAGAAGCGCGACCGGTCGTTCGGAGGCACAGATGCGACTTCATTGTCGCGGGACAGGTTCGGAGCATGACAGCACGCGATGCGATGACCGCATCGACAAGGACTGTCGATGCCTGAACAGCGTCAGTCCAAGCCATTCATGCAGAGCGAATTTCCGGCGGCCATTCAGCGCATGACCTCGTCATCATCCGCGGCCAGCGATACCCAATCGACAATCGGTTCAACAACCCATCGTTCACCGCAGTATCGGCACTGAGAGCCTTATAGACAAGGACAGCTTGAGATCATGGACGACAAAGAGCCTCCAAGTTCCAACTCCCGATCAGGTCTGATTTTTCTCGTCGGCCAGAACCGACATGGCGAATGGGTGGTCCGCAATCAAAGCGGCAGCAAAGGCGGCCTGTTCACCAGTCGTGAGCACGCGATGAAATTCGCGCTGTCCGAATGCGGCAAGCGGCCCCAGGCCATCGCCCTCGTCGCAGGCATCATCGAGCTCAGCCTGACAACGGCCTCACCCGGCGTCGAGGGCCATGCCGACCCTACAATACTCCATCGGATGAGGCGCGCAGCTTGATGCGGAAGCGCGCGAGCAGACCGTTCAACGCGCCTTCCCCATCAGACTTTGCCATCGCGGCTCCATAACAGATGTTACGGAAAGGTCTTCCGTCATGCGTTCCTGGCCCTGCCACATGTTAACGGGGTCAATCCCCGCCCTCGTCACACCCTTTCATCCGGACGATCTCGCGCTCTTGGACCAGCAGGCGCTGGCGCGGCTTGCCATCCGCGCGGTCGAGCAGAAATCGTCAGCCCTGGTCGTCTGTGGGAGCACCGGCGAGGCCCCCGCTCTCAGCGCTGAGGAGCATGGTGAGGCCATCGCCGTTGTCGCGCACGCCGTGCGAGATTGCGTTCCCGTCATCGCGGGTGTGGGGGCGCCCTCGACGCAGCGAGCCGCCAGTCTCGCTGTGGCCGCGCGGCAGGCCGGCGCGACCGCGCTGCTGGTCTCCGCGCCTCCCTATGTGCGGCCCACGCAGGAGGGCCTGAAGGCTCATGTTCGCGCGGTCTACGCGGCCGCACGGCTGCCCATCCTGCTTTACGACGTGCCATCCCGCACGGGCGTAGCTTTCCGCGACGAGACGATCGCCCAGCTCAGCGCGGAGGGCGTCATCGAGGGCCTCAAGGATGCGACGGCGGATCTCGCCCGTCCGGCACGGCTCCGTCGCCTGTGTGGTGACGATTTCGTCCAGCTCTCAGGCGATGACGCGACCGCGCTGGCCTACAGGGCCGCGGGAGGCGCCGGATGCATCTCGGTGACGGCCAACCTCGTGCCAGCCCTCTGCGCCGACATGCATGCCGCCTGGGATCGCGGCGACGTCAGAAAGGCTCAGCACATCGCGGAGCGGCTTTCGCCGATGCATGACCTCATGTTTCTTGAAACGAACCCCACGCCCGTCAAGGCAGCGCTTGGCCTGCTCGGCCTTTGTAACCCTGTGCCCCGGCTTCCCCTTCTGCCGGCCACGGCACAGACAATGGACCGCCTGGCCGAGATCACCCAGCGGCTTCTCGCTGACGATGAAATCGGCCTGGCGAAAACATCCGTGGCCGCCTGAGGCGTTGCCCCGAGCGATCAGTCCTGATGAGGTGGCGTAGTATTGACGGTTCAAGCGATGCAACGCCTTCGCCGATATATCTTCCATATCGGACAGCTCATCCAGCAGCGGATGGAAGCTTATATGCAGCTCAGCGCACGCGGAGCGAGCCTCCTAAAACGACATATCAATGGGCTTGATCAGCACAGGCCGGTAGGCTACCAATCAGGAACCTGAGGTGTCCCGCTTACGGTTCTTGCCGGACAGCATTGGGAAAAACGCTGCGATATCAAGCGCGTTTCAGGCGGGCGTAGTTCAATGGTAGAACGGCAGCTTCCCAAGCTGCATACGAGGGTTCGATTCCCTTCGCCCGCTCCAGCCCTCCCCCCTTCGTCTCCTCGCGGCGCGGCCCGCGGGTGTCAAGCCTGCCGCTAGCACCATCAATGTCGTCTAGTCGCGCCAAGCCTCCTGTCGGGGCGGCCTCTCCTGGTCAACGATGAGGGGCCGTCCGGGCCAGACCCGGCGAAGCCATGGCGACATCAATCAACCGGCGGGTTTCCCTCCCCCCGGCCGCATGCTAGGTCGATGGCGATCAAAACATGAGGGCAACGTCCTGAGCAGGCAGAGGCAAAGGCGCAGCATGGGCTGGAGCGCGATGATCGCGCTCGGGATGGCCTATGTCGTCGCCATCGAGATGCTGCTCATGGGTGTGATCGTCGGCATGCAGGCGGCTGCGATGCCCGTCGGTCCCGCCACCATTCTCTGCACGCCGAGCGGCGAACAACCGCCTTCCTCTTCGCCTGAGCGGGGGCATATACTGGCCTGCTGCGTTCTTGGCTGCGGGATGTCCGGGCAGGGCATGGCCCCGCCGCCTCCCCTTTCTGCCGTCATCGGCCGCGATCCCTCCGCGATGACGCGCGTCCTCACCTGGGTTCCGGACGCTCCGCCCCATGCGCATCCGCGCAGGGCGGGACACGCGCGTGCACCGCCACGGCAAGTCCTCATCCTGATCTGAAACCCAAGCCTTCTTCTGATACTCAAGCCTTCGCTCTTGCGACGACCGGTTTCACGCCGGTCAGGGCGCTGCGATACCGCCCGTTCGCATTTCCATACCCGGCTCGACTTCTGAGCCTTGGCTATTCACGGAGCTTTTCATGGTCTCGTCAGCCATCCACCGTCCGGTCGTTCGCGTCCTGACCGCCCTCGCCCTCGCCGCCCCTCTGCTGGTTGCGGCTCAGCCCGCAGCCGTCGCCCACGAGTTCAAGGCCGGCAACCTGGAGGTCAAACATCCATGGTCGCGCGCCACGCCCCCTGGGGCGAAGGTCGCTGGCGGCTATTTCGTCATCGTCAATTCCGGTGATACCGCTGACCGTCTGATATCCGCGACCGCGGAAATCGCCGGCCGCACGGAGATCCACGAGATGAATGTGAAGGACGGCGTCATGACGATGCGGGAGATGCCCAAGGGAATCGAAGTGCCGGCCAAGGGCGAAGTCGCGTTCCAGCCCGGCTCCTATCACGTGATGTTTCTCGACCTCAAGAAGGCACCGAAACAGGGCGAACCCTTCTCCGGCACGTTGACCTTCGAGAAGGCAGGCACCGTTCCCGTATCCTTCACGGTCGAAGCGATCGGCGCTTCACCCTCCGGAAAGGACGGCCACAGCCACTAGACGAGCTTTGGCGACTTCGGCTCGCCTCGACACTGCGAAGCAAATCCGGCTTCGATGGAATCGTCTGATACTGCCCAAGCCGGACTTGCGCCGATCGCGCGGATCACGCCGTGATCCGCGGACCCTCCGAGGCGACGCTGCGCATGAAGGATCGCGTATAGCGAGCCCCGGGGATGGGTTCGTCAAACAGATCACGCGCATGGAACCCCGCCGTATTGTTCATGAGGAGAAGGCGGCGCTGCCGCTGCGGCAGCGCGATGCGGCTGGCGTCGCACGCAATCGACCGTTTCATGCGCGCAACGAGGCCATAGTCGAACGCCTCGTCGCCATCGACGGGTCCCAACAGTTCCCCGTTCATGAACACCGCGCGATCACCCCCGCCCGCGTCGTGCCAGAACACTGGCGCTTCGATGACATGGCCGCGCGTGTCCTCGGCCCTGTCCAGCGCCCCCGCATAGACGATCGGCGTCGCCTCGAAACGATAGGGCCTGTTCCACCCCAACATGCCAGCCCATACATCGAACTGCGGCCAACCAGCAAATGGCACCCAGTAGAAGCAACCCGGCTTGTTATAGGCAATAATGATGTTGTACAGCGCAATATAGCGTGGAACATAAACGGCCGACTCTCGCAACATTCCATCGGTATGGAACCCTAAGCGCTCGTTCGGCGAATAAAATTTCACCCCAGCCTTCTGTAGTGCCGCTTCATTCGCTTGTGAGGCCGTATAGATCGTGAAGGGCGTGCCGTTGCGCCGATCGACCGACGGCACCATGAAAGCCGACGTAATGGCCGATGCAATGATGGCGCCCATCAAGGCATCGGCCGTCGGATCGGCGACAATACCCTCGGGAATATCAATGGCGACAATTCCGCAATCCGCATCGCCCAGCCGGCTCCGGATGAGACGAATTTTTTCCGCCAACAACGTATCAATTGCGAATGTATAGTCGGCAAAAAAGGCGGCGCCCTGCACCCCCGCCAGGGTCGCGGGGCACCGCCCATCACTTTGCAGCGTCTTGATGAAGTCGACGCAGCCATCCAGCGGCAGGCGAACGAACGTTCCCTCCTGGCAGTCCCCTCTGCCCTGACTTTTACTTGCCAAAAAAGCCTCCATGCGTCCTGTCATGTCTCGGATGGCACGCGTCCCTTTGTCCGCCTCAGGTTTGGGTCTCCGTCGGGCCGTTGTCGGTGCATTCCGGCGATTGCAAGCAGGCCTCCATGTCACCCATGAGAGCGTCAAGATCGAGGACCATTTCCGTATCAATATCCATCTCTTTACCTTTCTGTATATCAGTTGTATCCACGCAATATATTATTCACATTGCGCGATACACTCGCATTACCGATACATGTAATGCCAACTTCAAACAAATAACAAATCGCAATCGAGCGTCAATACACATTGTGAATATTATTTACTCAACTTAATTAAGCAAAATATGGTTTCAATTTGCTGGCAAATTATGAAGTTGACCACGACTATGATTTATAATAGCTCAAGAATACGAGCGCGGCGATTGCGCTATTTGCCTGGAACGAGAGTGCCCGACACGGCGACTCCGCCGGGTCCGCCCCATGAAAAGCCGGATAGTTGACGGTAGGCATGCAAGTTCCCCAAACGAACGCCCCTTCACGGCAAAAACAGCCGGATTCCGGCGACGGCGAACGTGGCCCGAACTGGGCCTTCACCTGCTATGTCTTGTTCTCTTTTTTTTCGATGTTCCTCGTCGGCACCGGGCTCATTGTCGTCTCGTGGATCGCTATCGACCACACGTCCATTGCCCTCGTGGGCCAGCTCTATTTCACGGGCAGCGCCGTCAGCATCAGCTTCTCCGCTGTCGGCGGCGTGCTCGTCGACCGCCAGAGCCGCCGCAGCATGATTCTGCGTAGCCAGCTTCTACGCGTGATCGCCGCCTGCACCCTTCTCGCCGGGCTTCAGGACCAGGCCTGGCTGACCCTCGGCCTGTTCAGCTTCACGATTCTCAGTGCGGCGGGCCCGGCCATCAGCGTCGGCGCCATGGGTGGCGCCTTTCAATCCTTCTTTCCCGCCGACAAGCGCATGAACATCATTCTGCGCCTGTCCATCGTCGGGCAGGCCGGCTTCATCCTGGGCAGCGGCGCATCAGGCATCGTGCTCCATCTCTGGGGTGCCCAGACGTGCATCATAATCTTCATCGTAATCGCTATCGCATTGCTGCTACTTGGCGAGTATTTCACACGGGGCATGTCGCAGGCGCCGGAGAAAACACGCGCGAGTTTTTCGGAAGATTGGCGCGCCGGTCTTCGCTATGCTTTCGAGACTCGCCATATCTTGCCCTTGATGATTGGCGTCGCTCTTCTTTTCTCGGTCGCACAAATGACGAATACGCTTGTACCGGGCTTCGTGCGCGATACGCTCCACGCCGGCAGCGATGTCTTCGGCCTCCTCGAAGCCGCCTGGTCGGCTGGCGGCGGCTTGATCCTGGCCGTATCGGCGACCCTGCAGCGCCGCACCTACAAGAGCTGGCTTGAATTTCTGCTGCTTGCGCTTCTCGGCCTGACGATGATCGGCTTCTCCCTGTCACAATGGGTCAGCCTGTCGGTTATCATCTATGCGATCATGGGCGGCCTGTTCTCCCTGTCCCGGGCATTATGCAACGGCCGCCTCCTGATGCTCACCGATCCGGCGCAGATCGGCCGCACGCAGGCATTGACCGCGATGCTGACAAGTGCCATCGGGATGGCGGTTTACCTGCTGCCTACGCTGGTGACCATCAATGACATCAGCCTTTACTATCGGGCCTGGGGCATCGCCATCATCGCGCTTGGGCTTGGCCTTGCGGCGATGACGTCCCGAACCGGTCATCGCGCGCGGATCATACGCACGGCCCCGACGATGCATGAGCGTTGAGACGTTGAGAGGCTTCGCGCGCTTGCTATTGCGGCGCGAGGAACTTGCCGATCGCCTCCAGATCATGCGTGCGTGCAGCGATGACGGCGGCCTGACAGATGGGATACTGGATAGCCCGGCCATCCGTTCCCCAATCCCCATTTGCGTAGAAGCCGCAGGCCTTTTCCTTGTAGGCAATCCAGGCGCGCTGCGCGTCGAGCAGATCCGTCCTGGTCTGGCCCTGTGCCTGCGCGAAAACGCGCTTCCACGCGGCGTTGAGCTTGCCGTCCTCGCGCTTCAGCCAGTCGCTGCCGCAGGTGCTATAGGTTATGGTGGTCGCGTTCGCCTGCTTGATGCAGCGATCATAGGCCTCATCCGCCCATGCCGCCGGTAAGGCAAACGAGAGGCCGAGCGTCAGCGCAACCAGCGCGGCCAAGGGCTTGTTCATCGCCATTGTGCATTCCTCACACCGTCGGACGTGCCGGTATAGAGTGATTGCCGCGATGATTGAAGCTCTGATGACGAAGGGCAGCGGAACCTTCAGCGCCTTACCGGCCTCCTGGCGGCACCTTCCTTGGCCCTGCGCACCTTGTCAGGCCTCGCCGGTATGCCGCGAGCCCTTGCGAACCATGCGGCGAACCCGCACGATGAGTTCGACGCCGAGGAGTTCCATGCCTTCCGGTGCAGCCGGCGGGGGGCCAGCAAGCGCGCTGGCCGAAATCACCCCTTCCGGAATGTCGACGAGGGCCTGGTCATCCTCGATGAAATAGTGGTGATGCACGGACACATTGGTGTCGAAGTAGCTCTTGGTCCCATCGACGGCCAACTGGCGCAGGAGGCCCGCTTCCGTGAACTGGTGCAGCGTATTGTAGACCGTGGCGAGCGACACCGCCGCCTTGGCACGGGTCGCTTCCGTATAGAGAAGCTCTGCCGTCACATGGCGGTGGCCTTTGGAAAACAGGAGCCAACCCAGCATGAGGCGCTGGCGCGTCGGCCGGAGACCGGCCGCACGCAGGATCTCCCGCACATCATGGAAGCCACAACCGGTCTTCACCGGCGCCATCGGACTTTCGAGCAGAGCGGCCAGCTCGGAATGCACGGGGATCCCGCGCGCTGTGGGAAGGCGTAGATGATCTGACATATCAAATTCCTCGATCACACCTATACGCGAGGCATTCTCCATTGCAACATGATTTAGCAATAAAATCCACCGAGCCATCATCAAGTCGATCGATCTATTCTCAGTTTATAACTGTTTTAAATTAAATTTTGCTCCGATTCAGAACAGTTCTACAAACAGGATCATGGCTTATTGCGACGAGATCGTGCAGGGCAAGTGAGGAAGCATGCGCAACCCAGCGCAGAGACTCTCGCCGCTGACGCAACAGCACGAAAGTGCACCGTCTCCCGCCTTTACAGCTCAGAGCCGCCGTTTCACACAGCCGCCCCATGGCGCGATGTCCGCAGCGCGCCATGCCCGCGACCTCCCCCATCATCGCGTCCGTCTTCATCGGCATAGGTCGAGCCATTGCTGGATCTCTTCGGCAAGGTCCTGCACGTGGTGCTCGGGCGTCAGAGATAGCTGGCGGAGCAGATAGGCCAGGCTCGCCAGGACCACAGCGACCAAGATGAGGCTGACGATGGAAAGGCGCTCCTGGCGATAGGTTGCGGCGAAGCCGGCAAGGCAGAAGCCGCCCAGAAGAAAACCGGCGAGGACCTCCGAGCGCGTGTGATACCCAAGCCGCACGCGGCTCCAGGCGATGAGCAGAATGAGCAGTGTCCCTCCCGCTGCGAACAGCACTTTGGTGAGGAGCGAACGACCGCCGGACAAGCTGATCGCCAATCCGCCATAGACGATGAGGCTCAGCGCGACATGCCCGCTCGGGCTGCGGATGCGATCGCCCGTCAGCACGTCGCCACAGACATGGAACGCCAGCTTGGCGACACCCGTCAGCCCCATGCCGGCAATGAGGAGAATGAGCCACTGCAGCGCCAGGCGGCGATGGCCGCCAAACCAGCAAAACAACGTGATGACGACGCCGACGGGCAACAGGATACCCACGTCCCCCAAGCCCGTCACACGGTGCAGCATATCGATCGCAATCCATTATTCCCGGCTGGCGGACGCAGCCAGATGTCCCACGCCCGAAACGCACGAATCTCGATCACAGTGCCGATGCGTTTCAGAATCACAAGGACACTAGTGGAGCGAATTTAACATTTGAGTCCCGCCTCACATCAGGCTCCGGATCAAATGTCAAATTCAAAAGCTCCACTAGAACCATTAACTTGCTAGTGGTTCTCTTGACTCCGACATTTGCTCCGAGGCCCGTATCAGGCGGATGCAAATGTCGGAGCAGAACCACTAGCATCCGTTGCTTCCATTTTCGTTCTGATCGAAAAATTCGCCGCAGCGCTGTCTCGCGCAGCGAACTTGCTTGGGCAGCGAACTTGCTTTTGCAGCGAACTTGGGGATGACGAGCCGAGCCTCCCGGGACTGGCACATCCAGCGTTTGGTGAAAACCTGCTCGGCGAAAGCCGCCACAGGCCCTTGATCGCATGCTGATTTTGGACTGTCCCGCGCGCGTGGGCGCCGGCCGGTCACCCGCGCGTTACGGCTTGCGTGGCGAGCAAGACCAAGGCGATGGACCGACCGCGTCGCTCCATCGCCGGGAACATTCTGATCCCACCAGGCCTGTGAATTGGTCAAAGCCCATCGATCAGAGGGCATTCCGGTAGGAATGCGGGTGAAACACCGTCATGGCCATGATCTTGATGTCGAGGAAAAGGGACCAGTTGTCGATGTAGTAGAGATCGAATTCGACCCGCTTCTCCATCTTCGAATCCGTGTCGGTCTGGCCGCGATAGCCATTCACCTGCGCCCAGCCGGTGATACCGGGCTTCATGTTGTGGCGGCGGGCATACGAGCCGATCTTGGCCTCATACTCCCGGTCATGGGCCAGCGCATGCGGGCGCGGCCCGACAATCGACATATGTCCCTGCAGGACATTGATCAGCTGTGGCAACTCGTCGAGATTCCAGCGGCGCAGGCGGCGCCCGATGCGCGTCACGCGCGGATCGTTGCGGGTTGCCTGACGAATGACGTCACCGTCGTCCTGCGTCATCATCGTGCGGAACTTATAGATCCGGAACTCTTTCTGGTTGAAGCCGAAGCGCCGCTGGACGAAGAGCGCCGGTCCCTTGGAGTCGAGCCGCACGAGCGCGGCCACGATCAGCATCAACGGACTGAGCATGATCAGCGCAAGGCTCGCGACCACAATATCGAAGCTGCGCTTGAAAATGACTTCGTACGGTGCAAGCGGAGGGCGCGCGAGCTGCAGGCTGGACAGCGGACCGCGCTGCACGAGGCTGACATCCTCGAAGCGCTCGAGAATCCGCTCCGGGCTGAGATGGATCTCGGCCGGGATCTTCGAGAATGCCTTGACGGTCTGGTCGATGGTCGCGAGATCGGACCAAGGCAAGGCGATGAACACCGAGTCGGAGTTCAGGCGGCGCGCGCTCTCCACGGCATGGCGCAGGCCGGCTGCATCCTCCGCGTCTTCACCGGCCTGGCGCGGCTCAATGATGGCGGTGCCGACCACCTTCACGCCGAACTTGCCCGGCCGGTAGCGCTTGAGAAACGCCGCGATATCGCTCTTGCCGCCAACGACATACAGGCGCTGGCTCGCGATCAGTCCGCGGTCATTGGCAGCGGATACCAGGGCGACCATGGCGTAGCGGCCGACGAGGAGCGCGATCGGGCAAACCGCGTAAAGGAGGAGAAAGGCGCCGCGGGAATAGTCTTCCGACGTCTTCAGGACGAAAAGAAGCAGCACGACCGAGAGAAAGGCCAGCGTCCACAAGCGCACAACGCTCGTCGCATGCGAGCGGAACGAGAGATACCGCGTATGATGATAGGCGCCTGAGAGCACCCCGAAGGCAACGAAGAGCACCGCAGTTGCGAGCCCCGCATTGAGAAAAAGCGCGAGCGGCCCGGCGTCACCGTAGGCCAGCCAATGGTAGGCTATGCCTGTCAGCCACGATGCACCGACGATGACGGCGACGTCCCCCACCAAGGCGGCCGCGGAAAACACACTCCGCGACAAGGTCGTGCCCTCGGCGGAAAAATCAGCATGCGTAGGGATGGTGTCGGTCTCGGCCATGCGCGTTAAGCCCTAAGGAACTCGCGGAGGCGGCCCATTGTCTCTTATTGAAACAACCGTCGCCTGCGAGCCCATGGGTTGCAGGCCGCATGCCAGCATTCGCAGATGCCCTCAACCTCCCGTTAGGGTTTTGATTTCATTAATTTTTTCAAGAATCCGGCGGACCCCTGGGGTCCGGGCCGCTCCTGCAAAGGTTAACGAAATATGTCGGCGCGGTCTTCGCGACACAGCGCTGCCCGGCATTGGCACAGCCGCGGGTGCACGCCGCACCCCGGCCGGCGGTCATGCGCCGTGGACGCCCCAGGCACGTGTTGAAGGCAGGTGCGGCCCGCGTTAAGAACCGATAGCGTGTGAACGGGGAGCGGGCTGCGGCATATCAGGCCCGCATGTCAGCGGGATTAATGGATCAGCCAGCCGGACAGATATCCATCGGCGTCATCCTCGGGGGGTTTGCCGGCGGCGGCGCGCAGCGGGACGCGGTGTTGCTCGCGAATGCGCTTGCGCGGACGGGCGCCAAGGTCACGGTCATGGTGCTGCGCAGCCAGGGGCCGCTCAGTTGCCTGCTCGACAAGGGCATCCCCGTGGTCGAACTGGCACCGCGCATCCGCATGTCCGTCCATCGGTTACGTCGTGTCTTCCTCGACGCGCGTTTCGATATCGTGCTGAGCTCCGAGGCCAGCCTCAACATCGCCTGCGTGCTGGCCGTTCGCCTGCTCCCCCGCTCCGATCGCCCCGGGCTTATCCTGCGCGAGGTCGGCGTTCCTTCGGTCGGCATCAAGCACGATCCCTACGTGCAGAACAGGCTGGCCTACCGCATGGCGCGGCTCTACCGCCATGCCGATCATGTCGTGACCCTGACGGAGGGTGCGCGCCGGGATCTGATTGATCTGTTTGGCGTTCCGGCGGCCATGATCTCCGTGCTGCGCACAAAGCCGATCATCACACCGGCCGTCGCGGCATCGCTGCGCGCCCATGCGTCGCAATCGGCACGCGAAGCCGGCCTCATCGTGGCCATGGGGCGCCTCTCGGCGGAGAAGGGCTACCGCGATTTGATCCGCGCCATGGCCTTCGTACCACGCGACGTCGCCTGGCGGCTGCTCCTCGTCGGCGAGGGGCGGGAGCGCGCCCGTCTCGAGCGACTGGCGACCCGGCTTGGCCTCGATGATCGAATCGCCTTTGCCGGCTATGCACGTGATCCGTTCCCCTGGTTCCAGCGTGCGGAGATCGCGGTATCCTGCTCGCTCTATGAAGGTTTCGGCAATTCGCTCGTCGAGGCGCTGGCCTGCGGGACGCAGGTCGTCGCCACCGACTGCCCCTATGGCCCCCGCGAGATCCTGGATCATGGGCGCTTCGGGAGGCTCGTGCCAACCCGCGACCCGCGTGACCTCGCAGCCGCCATTTCCGGTGAATTCGGGCGGGAGGTTGATCGTAACGCCTTGATGGAGCGGGGGCTCGAGCACCGGACCGATCGTGCAGCCGCGGAATTTCTCAGCATAGCCTGGCATATTAGAGCATCTGTCAGGCACCTCAGCCTCGCGACCCCGTAAAACCGATACGGCCGAGATTGCCCATTTCAGCCCGATCATTCGCTTGTCTTTTGCAATAGATCGCGTCGATGATTTGACCGGCCGTTTCTGCCATTACCCCGGATAGATGGATCCGCCGTTCCTTGCCCATTGCCCGCCTTCGTCATGAGCCCTACCTGATCGAGATCCATGCCGGCGAAGACCTCGCCGCCGTCGACTGGCCTTCGGCCGCGGACAGCGGCTCTTTTGATGTCCATGCCTTTCAGACGCGCGAATTCCTCGCCCTGTGGATGGACACCATCGGCGCCGCGCGGCGCTCCCAAGGGCTTCTCGTCACGGTCAGCGACGGCGATGGTGCGGTTTGCCGCTTCGCTTTCGCGCGCGAGGCGCGCTGGGGCCTGCAGATCCTGCGCTTCATGGACGGTGGCGTTGCGGACTATGGCGCCCCGATCATCCGCCGCGGCTATCAATTCGAGGCCGATGTCTTTCACCGCCTGTGGCAGAGCATCCTGCGCGCCCTGCCGCGCATCGACGCCGTCGACCTCCGCAAGGTTCCGCCCACCGTCCTCGGAACGCCGAACCCGCTGGCCCATCTGGCGCTCCGCGTGAGCGGCGATCGCGGCACGTTCATCGCACCGGGGCCGGATCTCGACGCCTATATCAAGGATCCCGCCCGCCGCGGACAGGCGCGGCAGGCCGCCAGCAAGCTCGGTCAGCTCCAGCGCCGGGGCGCGGTGACGATCGACTTCGATCCGCCCTCAGCCGCGCTGCCGGCCATTCTCGATTTCACCTTCCGGCAGAAGAGCGCGCAATATGTCGCGACCATCGGCCTCGACGTGCTGGAACTCCCCGGACAGCGCGCGTTTTTCACCGGGTTGGCCGAGAGATCGCAAGCGAAGGCGCTGCGCACCGTCGCAACCGCTACCATCGATGGGCAGCTCGCGGCCACGCATCTCGGCTACCTCTGCGGCAACCACCTCTACTACATCCTGCCAAGCCTCGACCGGGCGCGCTTCGGCAAGACGTCGATCGGCTCCGCGCTTCTGCTGGAGGTGCTGCGGCATGTCGCCCGTTCCGGCGACGGGATCGTCGACCTCGGCTGCGGCGCCGAGCGCTGGAAGGATGCGTGGATCACCGGGTCGTTCCCCCTCTCCACGCATCTGTCGGCCCGGACGGCAGCGGGACTTGCCTATTGTGCCGCTTTTCGCCTGCGCGAACGGCTGCACCGGCAAGAGCCCGCCGGGCGGCAACACAGGAACGAAGGAGGCCGCAGGGGATGAAGCTCAGGGAGTTCATGGCGGGCCTCGCCCGCAAGGCGGGCCGCCACCTCAACACGCAGCCGCTGGGAATGCGCAACCGCGAACCGCTGGTCTCTTTCACCTTCGACGATATTGCCGATTCCGCGGCGCGTCACGGCGCGGCCATTCTCGACGCCCATGGCATCAAGGGCACCTTCTATGTCGCCGCGGGCCTTCTCGGCACCCGTGACGAATTCTGGAACCTGGCGACGGCCGACGATATCCGCCGCTTGAATGCGGCCGGGCACGAAATCGGCTGCCATACCCATGACCACCGCAAGGTGGATGAGCTGAGCGCGGCGGAACTCGCCGCGCAATGCGACGCCAACCACGCCGCGCTGACCGCCATCTGCGGCCCGATCGACCTGCCGAACTTCGCCTATCCCTTCGGCCGCCAGTCGCTGCCGCGCAAGCGCGATCTGCAACGCCGCTTCACCAGTTGCCGCAGCGTCTATGAAGGCCTGAACGCCGGCCGCATCGACCGAGCCATGCTGCGGGTCACCGAACTCTACGACCGGACGCTGACAGCGGACAAACTGGCCCGGACGCTCGATGCGGCGGCGGCGCAGAACGGCTGGGTCATCTTCTACACCCATGACGTCGCCGACAACCCGAGCTGGATTGGCGCCTCCCCCCGGCTCATGACCGAGGTGATCGAAGCCGTGGAGGCCCGCGGCTTTCCCTGCGTGACAGTGCGGGAAGCGCTCGCGCGGATCGGCCTGCCGGAGGCCTGAGGCCGCGAAGGACGGCAAGGGCCGACGCGGCAAGCCCGCCGGACGTTACGCCGCTCAGCCGCGAACGGCGATCAGCGACTTGGTGAAGCCATAGAACTTTTCGCGCTCGATCGCGGAGTTCGGGAAAAGCGACTGCATGTCGCGCACATCGAGCAGGCTTGCATCGCCCAGGATCTCATAGGCCTGATCACGCGTCTCCGCCTTGGGGTAGAAGCCGAGCTTCCTGCGCATCACCGCGGCAACCCGGAGCGGCTCAGGCAGCCAGTGGATCATCGGCGTGCGGAAATGCGGCTCGATCGGGAACCAGAAATTCGGCGTCTGCACAAAATGGCGCGGCGCGAGGCGCTGGATTTCGTCCGCCATGCGGCGCTTGTTGGCAAAGCTGCCGACATGCTCCAGCACCGAGTTGGAATGGACGATGTCGAAGGCATTGTTGTCGAAATCCGGCATGCTGCAGGCGTCGCCGGCGAGGCTCACGAAGCGGCTGTCCGGCACCGTCTCGGCGGTCAGGTTCACCAGGGTGATATGGAGCGGCCTGTCGCTCCACAGGTCCTCAAGCCCCTTCCAGTAGGAAACGCCGCCGCCGACATCGAGCACGCGGCAATGGCGCTTCGTCTTGAGGACTTCGTCGACGAGGCCGAGGAAGCGTTCCAGCCGGCGACGGCGGAACTTGTTCTGATAGACGGCGGTTTCGGTGGTAGCGAGCGACATGACAAATCCCCTTTAGGGAAAAAATGAGGGGCGGACAGTGTGTTTGCTTGGGACCAACCGCCGCTTCGCTACCACTGAGAGCAAAGGCCGCGCCAGTTGACGCGCTGCAACGCGACAGACCATGCCAACGGCCTGAAACCCAAGTCCCGCTTGGCTCCAAATGGTCCTACGCAGACTTCGGCGGTGTGGTTCAGCTCTTGCAACCCGGACAGCGAGACCCGCCAGAAGCGTGTGGAGTGTATTAAAATGGCACATGCCGATTGCACAATTCCCGGACAGCGCGCGTTAACCGGCGCAGACCGTCCCAATGGCAACCGGCCGATTTTCGGCATTCCGGTCACCGCGGCGACGAGCGATGTCATGATCGACGAGCTCGATCGTCTGAGCGGCGCCGCAGAAGCGGGCGAACCGCTGCAGGTCGCTTTTCTCAACGCCCACAATGCCAATCTCTGCTGGGAGAATGCCGACGTCGCGGCCGCCTTTCGGCGTGGGCTCGTCCTCAACGACGGCATCGGACTGGATATCGCGACGCGCCTCCTGCATGGCGAGGCCTTCCCGGACAACCTCAACGGCACTGATTTCGTACCGCTTTATCTTGAGAGGACGAGCCGGATCTTTCGCATCTTCCTCCTGGGCGGCACCGAGGGGGTTGCCGAGAAGGTGCGCGCAGCCTTCCAGGCCCGCGCGCCGCAGCATCGCTATGTCGGGACGCGGCACGGCTATTTCACCGATCGGGAGGCGTCTGGCGTCGCCGACGCCATCGCGGCCTCGGGAGCCGATCTCGTGCTCGTGGCGCTGGGAAGCCCGCGCCAGGAGCTTTGGATGAGCCGCTATTTGGCCGACACCGGCTGCCGCATCGGCATCTCGGTCGGTGGACTGTTCGATTTTGCCTCAGGCACCAAGCCGCGAGCCCCGGCGCTCGTGCGGCGCCTGCAATGTGAATGGGTCTTCCGCCTCCTGCTGGAACCGCGCCGCATGGCACGCCGTTACCTTCGGGGGAACTTCGCTTTCCTCGCGCGGGTTGCAAGAGAACGCCTCGCACCCCACAGCACGCCTGTCTGGACACGGGGATGACCAGACTAAGCCCTGCCCTTGCGCGGACGCGACAGATGCAGCAGATCAAAGCGCAGAATGGCTACGCCACCCAAGGCAGCGAAGACCAGTGCCTTGGCTGCGAGCGCGGCCATGGGGGCGGTGATGAATTGCTCAATGGCGATATCCGCGACGAGGGTCGCGAGCGCCAGAAGGCTGATGACAACGAGTCCCGTCTTGTCAACCGGCATGCGGTAATACCGGCGACCGAGAATGACGAAGATGACGCAGGCGAGGATATGCGCGGACATCAGCGCGATCGCCGCGCCCATGGCGCCTTCCCAGGGAACCAGGAGGGTGGCGAGCAGAGCGGATGTCGCCACGAAGATGAGCGACACGACGAGTTCGAGATGGCTGGCGCTCGAGAAATAGATGACCTGCGCGAAGTAGAAGTTGCGCATGGTCATGAAGCCGAAGGCGATCGCGAACAGGGGGATCTGGGTCCGCGTCGGCTCATAGAAGGCCTCGCCAACGAGAAGCCGCACCACCACGTCGCCGAAGACGAGGAAGAACACCGCACCGAAGGTGGCCGTGGCCATGCAGGCATTGAAAGCATGGCGCAAAACCCGATCCGCATCGTCGCGCTCGCCGGAATTGGCATGCTGCTTGGCGACGGTGACGAGCGCCATGGCGATCGATTCGCCAACAACCATGAAGGCCTGGCGCAGGAAATCGGCCACGACGCCATAGGGGCCAAGCGCTCCGGGGCCGCCGAAATGGGCGAGCAGCAGGCGGTCGACACTTTGTCCCACGGCCATGACGCCGAAGGAGATCAGCAACGGCCAGCCGTATACCACCAGCGAGCGCATGGCGTGCCGGCTCGGCACGAGTCGCACGTCGCGAATGGCCATGATGCCGGGGATGGCGGCACCGGCATGGGCCAGCGCCACGGCAAAGGCGAGCGAGACGGCGCTGCCGGTCATCGTCAGCGCAGCCGCACCGAAAGCAATGACCAGGCCCGCGCGCAACAGCATGAGCACGGCGACGGTGCCGGCCTTCAGGCGCGTGCGGCTGATTTCGAGCAGCGCCTCGTAACCGGCCATGCTGACGAGCAGGATGAACACGGCCACGAGGAACTCGGGCCCGGCGATCCCCACAACCCACAGCCCCGAGAGGACGCCGGCAACACCGACGAGCGCTATGCTCAACAGTACGCCGAAAGAGGCGATATAGTCGCCAGCAGCCTCACGACGGTATACGCCGAAGAAGGCGAAGCGCATCCATTGCGTGGAGAAGCCATAGACGATGCTGGTCCAGGCGAAGATCAGGAGATATTCACCATAGGTCACTGGACCTGCCATCCGCGAGAAGATGGCAAGGGCGACCAGATTGCCGACCGCCGACAGAACGCGCGCGGCAAGGAAAAGCAGCATGTGACCTTGCTTCATTGGCTATTGCGACCGGGCCAAGACGCCCGCCCCGCATCCTATCCAATGTCTCGCGCGCCCTTACAAGCCACCGACCGTCAGGGAATGTGATGAAAGTCCTGCAAATCCTCCATACCGACGAGATTGGCGGCATCCAGACCCTCGCCAATATGATCGGACAGGGGCTCGCCCAGCATGGCGTCGATGTCGAGACGGCGATCATGTTCCCGCGTCCCTTCATGCCGGCGAAGGACAAGCTCAGAGCGGCTATTTCCATGGCGCGGCGCATCATGCGCGGCGGCTACGACGCGGCGATCGCCTATCAGGCGACGGCGTCCATCCTGGTGGGCACCGCGGGCCGCCTCGCGGGCTACAAGCACCGCATCGTGCATCAGACCGCGGTTCCCCGCGAAACCGCGCCCATTGTGCGGTGGCTCGACCGCCTCGTCGGAACCACCGGCGGCTACACCGCCAATATCGCCAATTCCGTCTTCACGCAGAACGAGTTCACGCAATACCCGATGACATATCGGCGCGGCCTCAAGCTGATCGAGCATGGCCTCGATGCGCCGCGTCCCAGCTTGACGATGGCGCAGGCGCGGCAGCGTTTCGGCCTGCCTGCCACGGGCAAGCTCATCCTCAATGTCGGCCGCCTCGTGGACCAGAAGAACCAGGACGTGCTGGTCAAGGCCCTGCCGGCGCTGCCGGGTGCGACGCTGGTCATCGCCGGAGACGGCCCGCGGCGCGCGCAAATCGAAGCGCTCGCTCAGGCATTTGGTGTGCAGGAGCGGCTGATCCTGCTCGGCAATGTCGCGCCGGCCGACGTGCCGGAACTGTTTGCGGCCGCCGATGTCTTCGCCTTTCCCTCCGTCTGGGAGACATTCGGGCTTGCGGCGGTCGAGGCGGCCATGGTCGGCCTGCCCTCGGTCGTCGCCGATCTCGATGTGCTGCGCGAGGTCCTCGCCACCGGCGAAATCGCACCGATCCGCTTCGCCAATCCGCATGATGTGAAGCGCTGGAAGGATTCGCTGGGGCAGATGCTGCGCAATCCGCCGCCGCCGGCGATGCGTCGGGAGGCGGCCCGCGCGGTAACGGCCAAATATGCGCGCGAGCGCATGGTCGATTCCTATCTCGATCTCCTGCAAGTCGCGCATTGAGCATGTCCTTCCACGGCATGGCCGTCCGAACGGGCGATTCCATGGGCCGGCTTCTGCGGAGCGTGCTGACCGGCGTCACGCTCGTCACGCTGGCCGCGGCGCAGTCGCCTGCGCTGGCTGGCGCCTCCGCGGATCCTGCGCCCGCGGGGTCTGCGCCTGTCGGTTCTGCCCCCATGGATGCGCTTCGTGCGGATGATGCCGTCCCCGCATTCCGGCGCGGCACCAATGTCACCTGGTTTGCTTTCCCCGCGACGGATGTCCGCGCCGGGCGCACCGTCTATGCGTCCGCGCCCTATGCAGCGCCTGATATAACCGAGCCCGCCCGCCTCAAGACCCTCGGATTCGACCATGTCCGGCTGCCGATGGATTTCGGGCCCCTCTTGGAGAATGACCGGCACGGCCGCGACAAGTTGCTCGATGACGTGGAGCAGGCCGTCAGGCGCTATCGCACGGAGGGCCTCGGGGTCATCATTACGCTGATGGCACCGGGCCTGAACGGGGCCTTGCCGGACGCCTTTCTCGACGGGGTCCATGGCCCGCAGTTTCGGCGCTATCGGGCGCTCGCCCGCCATATCGCGCGCAGGCTCGATGGTCTGCCGGCCGGCCCGCCCGTCGCGCTCGAACTCATGAATGAGCCGCAGCAGGCCTGCCGCGCGCAGACGCGAACGGACTGGACCGTGCACCAGCGAGCCCTCGTCGAGACGCTGCGCAAGGACGGTCGGACGCTGCCGCTCCTGCTGACAGGAGGCTGCTGGTCGACCATCAAGGGGCTCGTCAGGCTCGACGGTTCCCTTTTCAGGGATCGACGCAACCTGGTGAGCGCGCATTTCTACGACCCGTTCGTCTTCACCCACCAGGGCTCGACCTGGACCTTGCCCTTTCTCGCCGAGGTACGCGGCGTGCCCTATCCGGCCGCAAGCGGCCGTGTCGAGGACACCCTTGCGCGGACGGAGGCGGCCTTCGCCGCTACGTCCCGCTGGCAGCCGGCCGAGCGCGACAGGCAGCACGCCGCCGCGGAGAAGGCGATCCGCTGGTATTTCACGGCGGCCACAGACCGCGCCACGATCGACAAGGCCTTCGACCGCTTGAAGGCGTGGCAGACGCGCAACGACATCCGCCCCGCGCAGATCGTCTTTACGGAATTCGGCGCGATGCGGCCGGAAGGCGCGACAGCGGGCGATGATGCCTCACGTGCCCGCTGGCTGCGTGACGTCGCAACCGCCATCGCGGACAACGGATGGGGTTGGACACTGTGGCTCCTCGCGAGCCCGCCCTTCGGACTGGAGGATATGGAGCGCGCCGATTGTCCCGCCGCCGCTCTCATACAGGCCATCGGCCTCACGGTGCCGGCATCCTGCCAGCCTGTATCAAAGCGATGAGGAATGCCCCCGAATCCAGCCGCGGGACAGACGGGCCCTTACAGAGGCGCCGCGGCAGCGAGCGATCCCTTTCTACATAAGATATTAGGAATCAATAACTTCATCAGCCAGAGCGCCGCGTTCCGAACGGATGCCGGGCCATGGCCTGCCGCTTGCTGAACAGAGTGTGTCGGCGCTCCCAAGCCTGTGTAATTGTCCCGAAATGAGACAATTACGTTTCGAGCAGGCGAGGGAAAGGTCCGGCGGACGCTCCTGCGGAGCCTGAGAGGCAACCATGGCTGTTATGAGTTCTCGCTTCGAACCCCTGGGCAATCTGCGCGCCATGAACGCGGTCAGCGAACCCTTTATCGGCGAAGCCACAGCCCGTTTCGATCCATGGGCGACGCTCCAGGGTTTGCGTCGCAGGCTTCCGCTCATCGGCGCCGTCGCGGCCGCGACGACCCTTCTTGCCATCGGCTACGTCGCCGTGACGCCGGCCAAATACACCGCGACGACGCAGGTGCTCATCGACACGCGCGGCCTGCGCATTCTCGACAACGACATCGCCAACCGCGCCACGACCGGTGACAACGACCTGATCGCCATGGAAAGCCAGCGGCAGGTCATCGAGTCCCGCAGTGTGCTCGAAAAGGTCATCGACAAGGCCGGTCTCGAGAACGACCCCCAGTTCGGGGCCCGCCCGGCCGGCCTGCGCAGCCGGGTCATGGCACTGTTCGGCGCCGACACGCGCGAGGACCGGTTCTCCAAGGCTCTCAAGGCCTTGCAGAAGAGCCTGACGGTGCGCCGCGGCGACCGCTCCTTCGTCATCGACATCGGCGTCGTGACCGAAGACCCGCAGACGTCCCAGCACGTCGCCAACACCGTCGCCGACGTCTATATCGGCGAGGAACAGCGCGCCCGCGCCGAAGCCGTGGGCCGCGCCAATGCGGCGCTTGCGGCGCGCCTCTCGGAGCTGCGCGAGGGCGTGACGGTCGCCGAGGGCAAGGTGGAGGCCTACAAGAAGGACCACCGCATCATCGGCATCGACGGTGGCCGCGCCGACGAGCAGGACCTGCGCGGCCTCAACACCCAGCTGCTGGCGGCACAGGCCCAGGTCGCTGAGTTGCAGTCGCGCGTCGACCAGGTCAAAGCCGTCCAGAACAACCGCGCCGTCGACGCGCTGGTCCTGCCGGAGACATTGCAGGCGAGCAGCATTTCGGCCCTCAAGGAGCAGTATGCGGCGCTGATGCGCCAGCAGGCCGAGCTCGGCCAGTCGCTGCTGCCGCAACACCCGCAAATGAAGGCTGTCGCCGCCCAGGCCGAGCAGGTCCGCCAGCTCATCCGCGCCGAGATCGGCCGCATCGCTACCGCCATGTCGGCCAATCTCGACCGCGCCAAGGCGACTGCCGCGGATCTGGAAAAGCGCGCCGCCGCCCTCAGGAACAACGTGCTGTCGACCAATGAGACGAGCGTGCAGCTGCGCGAGCTGGAGCGTGAAGCGGACTCGTCGCGCACGGTCTATGCGTCCTATCTGCAGCGCAGCAAGGAACTGAGCGAGCAGCAGGGCGTGAACACGAGCAACACCCGCATCATCAGCGATGCCGTGCTGCCGCAGGACCGCAGCGGCGCCTCCCCTCTCCTGATCATCGCTGCCGGCCTTCTGCTTGGCGCCGGCCTTGGCACCACGCTGGCCTGGGGGCTCGACCAGATCGACGACCGCCTGCGCGATGCCAATCAGGCCGCAGCCGCGAGCGCCCTGCCTATCCTCGCCAGCGTGCCCGGCGCCTGGCGCCGCGCGCCCGGCAGCCAGTTCAACTTCCCGGCTTCGAGCCGCGGCGGCCGCAGCAATCTCAAGACCATCGAGAAGCTGGCCGTCACCAAGCCATTCCTGCTTGGGCAACTTGCCTTCTCCCTGGAGAGCATGCTGCCCCCGTCCGATACCCGTACCGTCGTCATCGTTTCGCCGGACGCCAACGACCTGCGGGCGAAGGTGGCGGTGGACCTGGCCGTGACCTTCACCCAGGACGGCGAGCGCACGCTGCTTGTGGACGGCGACTCGCGTAGCCGCCAGCTCTCCCAGCGTGTCCTGGCAACCGAGGCGACCAGCGAGAACGTCATCACCCCCCTGCCCGCCGGCGCAAGCCTGCGCATCCTGCCGATGGGCGCCACGGCCACCGGGCAGATGGCGCGCTCCCAGCGCGCGCTGCTCGACGACATCGGCGCTGCGGGCGCCGATGCTCCGAGCCTGATGCTCGTTGATGCGGCCCGGCCCCAGGATGACCTCTCCGTCCAGCGGTTCATTGCCTCCGCCGACATGGTCCTCGTCCTCGTCGACCAGGGCGTGACCCGCCAGCACGCCTTGAACGAGACGGTTGCCTCGATCCGCGCTCTGCGTCCGCGCGCGGTCGGCCTGGTGTTTATCGAGGCGTAGGCATCTTGGCCTGGCGTCCCTCCAGACGAGGGACGCCGCCTATCCCCGGCTGTTGATTGGGCCTAGCCCCCGTGATGGCATCACGCTATGAGCGTTGCAGACGCAGCAAACCGCATTCAGACCGTGGCCATGGCTCCAGTGCAGAGCGACTTTCGCCAGTCCCTGGTGCTTCCGATCCTGCTGGCTGCGCTCGCCTTCAACTTCGCCCTGTGCTTCGTCAATACGAATGTCATGGGGGTTGGTGCCAGCATGGTCATGCTGGTCGAGGTCGTCCTGGTCGGCTGTGCGTTTCTCCTGGTGGCCGACCGGAGCCAAGCGCTCTATTTCGTGCTGCTCGGCATCTTCTCCTACGTCGGCGCATTGATGCTGTTTCGCGGCGTGATCGACCCGAAGATCCTGCGCGACCTCATGATTCCGGTCGTCTTCTATAGTCTCGGCCTCAAGCGGGGCAATCTCGCCCTTGGCGACAGAGCCGTGACCTGGTCGATCCTTATCGTGCTCGGGGCCGCTCTGTTCGAATGGATGTTCCTCGACACCTTCCTCAAATATTTCGACGTGATCGGCTATTATGTGTCGCGTGGTTCAGTCGATGCGGCCGCATCCACTGGCGAATCCGGGCTTTTCATCTCCGGCACGCGCTTCGAGGGACGGACGCTTCTCCCTTTCCTGGGCGAGCACCGCGTTTCGTCGGTTTTCCTGGAACCCGTGTCCGTTGGAAACTTCGGCGCGGTTGCCTTCGCCTGGGTGCTGAGCCGCGATTTTCACCGACCCGCGGCCTTGATCCCCAAAACGCTCGCCATCATGACGATCCTCGTGCTCGGCGATGCGCGCTTCGGCATGTATCTCTGCGGGATTACGCTCGCGCTCTATCTCGTCGCGCCGCTGGTGCGCCCCGGTGTGATCTTCGTCGCGCCCTTTCTCGCCATCATCGCCCTCATCACCTATGCCGCGGTGAAGGGCAACATCGCCTGGGACAACACGATCTTCGGCCGGTTCCTGCTGGCTGGGCAGCTCATCAACACGCTCGACCTCGGCGAGGCCATGGGTCTTGTCTATACCAGCACCGATTTCAACGACTCCGGCTATGCCTATGCCCTGTCGCAGCTCGGCGTCCTGGGATTCGCGGCGATATGGGCCGTGTTCGTGTTCATCCGCGTGCCGGACGGCCAGCCCCGGCGTTTCACACTCTTTGTCGCCTTCTACATCATCCTGCTTCTGTGCATCAGCGTCTCTTTCGCAACCATCAAGACAGCCGCCCTCTTGTGGTTCCTCGCCGGCATCTGCGCGCGCAGCCCCGAGGCCATGGCCCAGGATGTCCGGCGAAAGGACTTCGCCGACAGGCTCAAGAGGCAGAACGCGGGACTAGAGCATTTTCGCGTTTCTCCGAATCGCGAAAATGATCCATGTCTTTGTTTTAGCGCATTTTCTTCACGCGAACCGGTGTCCACTTCGCTCGAAAATGCTCTAAACCTCGCGGATGCGACCTGACCGGTCCGACCGATGAGATCAAGCGACGGAGGTGCTCCCGCCTGCCGCCTCGGTCAGAGGCGACTGCCCGGCTTCAGCAGTTTCTCGGCAATGCCGTAGAGCTTCTCGCGGCGCTCCATCTCGTCCCAAACCTCAGCCGGATCGATGCCGGTTTCCGCCCACAGAACGGTGAGGTGATAGAGAAGGTCCGCGCTCTCACGGATGACCTGCGGGCGGTCGCCCTGCACGGCGTCGAGCCCGACTTCCGCGGCTTCCTCGACGAGCTTCTTCGCCATCTTGGCGACGCCTTCCTGGGCGAGCTTGACCGTCCGCGGAGCCCCCTGCCCATGACGCTTGATCGCCACCACGGCCTCATAGAGGCGCTCGATGCAATCGCTCCCGGGGGATAGCCCCAATTCATCACTATGCTTCATTGTCGTCCGTCCGCGACCTCACAATCGCGCCCCCCGCTCGTCGCAAGACGCCCTACCACACTCGACGCGGCATCGCTCAGACAATCACTTGCAAATCAAGTCCCACGCCTCATGGTTGGTTACTATACGAAGAACACAACCATAACGCATCCCGATTCACGGATCAGGGTGCCATACCTTTGCGCCGGCCAGATGCGCAGGGGCTTCTCACGACCCCGCCAAATGCCGGAAAGCCGCCACCACCTGCTCGTAGACCGGCCGTTTGAAGGGCACGACGAGCTCAGGCAGATGCGCCATCGGTTCCCAGCGCCAGTCCTCGAATTCGGGTCTATGGGCGCCCCCACCCGGCGTGTGAATGTCGATTTCCGTTTCATCGCCGGTAAAGCCGAGCGCGAACCATTTCTGGGTCTGACCGCGATAGCGCCCCTTCCAGGCCTTGCCGATCAGTTCCGACGGCAGATCGTAGTTGAACCATTCCGGCGCTTCCGCCAGGAGGCGTGACGAGCGAATATTGGTTTCCTCGTAGAGCTCGCGATGGGCGGCTGTCAGAGGATCCTCGCCGTCATCGATGCCGCCCTGGGGCATCTGCCAGGCGAAATGCGCGGCCACGCGCTCCGGATCGTTGCCAGCCGCACGCCGCCCGACGAAAACCTCGCCGCGCCCATTGAGCAACATCACGCCGACGCAGGGGCGATAGGGCAATTCGGCCTGGCCCTCCCGGCCAAGGCTCGCGCCCGCTTCAACGGCATCGTTCCCCGCCATGACGCTCTCCCTGCATGCGTGGCCCGGCAAGGGCCATCCCTGCCGGCCGGACAAATGCGGACGGCCCCTGCGCGGGTTGCGCAGGGGCCGTGCTGCAACGTGACTGCCGCCCTTCTACGGGTCGGCACTGCCGATGGCAATTGCCGGGGGTCTCGCCCGGCAAAAACCGGCTTTCAGATCAACCTAGTTCTTGGCCGGGGCCGCCCCGTCCTTCTGAGCCGCGGAGGCATCCGCCTTCTTCGGCTGCAAGGCAGGATTGGCCTTGCCGCGCAGGAAATCGAATGCCGCTATGAGCTGGTTGTCCTTGGTCGCGTCGGTCGGCATGTAGCTCGAGGACGCACCACGCTCGTCGTCGCTGTTCTTCAGATGGCCCCGAAGTCCCGCCTCGCCCTTGGTCTCGTCCTTGCCCTTTATCTCGTCCGGCACGTTCGGCACGATGTCGATGTCGGGATCGATGCCGCGCGCCTGGATGGAACGGCCGGACGGCGTGTAGTACCGGGCCGTCGTCAGGCGCAGTGCACCATTGGAGCCGAGCGGAATGATCGTCTGCACGGAGCCCTTGCCGAAGGAACGGGTGCCGAGCACGGTCGCACGCTTGTGGTCCTGCAGCGCGCCGGCCACGATTTCCGACGCGGAAGCCGAGCCGCCGTTGATGAGCACCACGACCGGCTTGCCCTTGGCCAGATCACCGGCCTTTGCGTTGAAGCGCTGCGTCTCGTCGGCATTGCGCCCACGGGTCGAGACGATCTCGCCACGATCGAGGAAGGCATCCGACACCAGGATCGCCTGATCGAGCAGACCGCCCGGATTGTTGCGCAGATCGATCACATAGCCCTTCAGCTTGTCCTGGGGGATAGCCGCCGAGATCTTCTCGATGCCTTCCTTCAGATTCTCGAAGGTCTGCTCGTTGAACTGGGACACGCGTAGATAGCCGACGTCGTCCTCCTCGCGGGAGCGCACCGCCTTGATGCGGATGACGTCGCGCGTCAGCGTGATGTCGAGCGGATCCTTCTGGCCCGAGCGGACGACCTTCAGCTTCACGTCGGTCTTCACCGGGCCGCGCATCTTGTCGACGGCCTGATTGAGGGTCAGCCCCTGCACCTGCTCGCCGTCGATCGATGTGATGATGTCATTCGCCAATATGCCGGCGCGTGCCGCGGGCGTATCGTCGATCGGGCTCACCACCTTGATGAGGCCGTCTTCCATCGTCACTTCGATGCCGAGGCCGCCGAACTCGCCGCGCGTCTGCACCTGCATGTCGCGGTAGCTCTTGGCATCCATGTAGCTCGAATGCGGATCGAGCGAGGAAAGCATGCCGCTGATCGCAGCTTCGACCACCTTGCTCTCATCCGGCTTTTCCACATAATCCGAGCGGATCTTCTCGAACACGTCGCCGAACAGCGTCAACTGACGATAGGTCTCAGCGGAAGCGGCAATCGCACTCGTACTCGTCAGAAGAGGCGACTGCGTGGCGACCACGGCCGCACTCGCGCCGATCAGCGCGCCAACCATCACGAGAGTAACTTTACGCATCATCCGCGTACCTTTTCGCCTTGCGATTTCGCCCACCACGGGCTCGGATCGATCGATCCACCGTCCTTGCGGAACTCCACATACAGAACGGGACCGTTCGATCCGCCTACAAATGCCGTCGAGAGCGGCGACGCCGTCTCACCCATGACAGCGACTGGCTCTCCCGCCAGCACGAACTGCCCGAGCGCCACGTTGATCCGCTCCATTCCGGCTAGCAATATATAGTACCCGCCACCCGCATTGATGATCAAGAGTTGTCCGAAAGAGCGGAAGGGTCCGGCGAAGGCCACCCACCCGTCCGCCGGCGATGCGACGGTCGCCGCCGGACGCGTTGCCAGAGATATGCCCTTGGTGGTTCCACCGAAACCATCGGATGCGCCGAAGTCACGCAATCTTGAGCCGCTGACCGGCAGGGGCAAAAGCCCCCGTGCCTCGGCAAAGGCAATCTTCGGCGAGAGCCGCGCCGGATCACGGAACGCAGTGCCAGCAACGTTTTCCTGCGTCGTCTGGGCTGCCGCTGCCCGCCGCGCTGCCTCCGCCGCACGCTGGGCCGAGGCGATCTCGCTCTCCATGCGATCGATCAAATCTTTGAGGTTCTTGGCCTGGGACGACAGCGCCGCGACGCGCGACGCTTCGTCGCCTGCCGTCTTTTCCACATCGCCGAGCTGCTGCTGGCGCAGCACGACGAGCCCGGAAAGCCGTGCCCGTTCGCCTGCAAGGGTGGCGAGATCGGTCTTCAAAGCTTCGCGATCATGGGCAATCGTCTCGCGAAGGCGCACGAGTTCGGCGAGATCCGAGGCCAGCGCCTCGGTCTCTGCCTTCAATTCAGGCACGACTGCGCCGAGCAGGATGGAACTGCGCACGGCCTCCAGCATGTCGTCGGGGTGAACCAGCACGGCCGGCGGCGGTCGCCGGCCCATGCGCTGGAGGGCCGCCAGAACCTCGACGATCACGTCGCGCCGGCTGGCGAGCGACCGGCGAATCGCCTGTTCGCTGGCATTGAGCACGGACAAGCGCTGCTCGATCTGACTGACCCGCGTCTCGGCGGCGTTGGTGCGCTGATTCGTCTCGATCAGCGCCGCGTTGAGGCGGGCGCGATCCTCCCGCAATGACGCAATCTCGCCTTCGAGCTTGGCCCGCGCATCGGCGCGCGCGCGCATCTCGTTCTCGATCGCCTTGAGCTCCTCTTCGTGGCGGAGCTTGTCCTCCTGGGCGCGCTGGGCCTGTTCGAGCGGCGCATAGGATGTCGCGGGCGGCGGGGATGCGTTCTGCGCCCAGCCATGGCCGGCGACCAGCAGCGTGCCCGCTGCAACCGCCACCGTCGCCAGCCGCGTTCCATCCCTCCTGGACATCGAGAAGCCGGGCATCACAGACAAGGATGAACTCGCGAAAGCGTCATAAGATCTGTAGCTTCGAGAAGGAGACCGCGCGGCCATGCGAATCGATCATACCCGATGATAGGGGTGACCCGTTAGGATTGTCATAGCGCGATAGATCTGCTCGGCGACCAGGATGCGCACGAGTTGGTGAGGCAGGGTGGCTGCGCCAAAGGCCATCAGGCCGTCGGCCCGTGCATGCACGCGCGCATCGAGCCCGTCAGCTCCCCCGATGACGAAATTAATGCTGTCCACGCCCTTGTCGCGCCAGGATGCGCAACGCTCCGCGAAAACGGGGCTCGGCATGGACGCGCCCGTCTCGTCAAAGGCCAGAACAATGCCATTGTCGCAGCGCGCGACAATCGCCGCCGCTTCTTCGGCCTTGCGCTCCGCCGCGCGCTTGGCGCGGCTCTCGGGCAATTCCACCACGTCGACCGTGCCGAAACCCAGCGTCCGCGCCAGCGGCGCGGACCGTTCCAGATAGCGCTCAACGAGGATGCGTTCCGGCCCCGCCTTCAGGCGGCCGACCGCCATCACCGTCAAGCGCATGGTTTCAGCCGTGCGCCCGTTTACTGACGGAAGCCTGCTCGTGATCGTCCCGCGCGGCGTCCGGCGCCGCGCGCTCGTTCGGTCTGTCCGCGCCCCACATCTTTTCGAGATTGTAGAAGCCCCGGACTTCCGGCCGGAATATATGGACGATGATGTCGCCGGCGTCGATCAACACCCAATCGCAGGTCGTCATGCCCTCAACACGCACGGGACCATAGCCCGCCGCCTTGAGGGCTTCGACAACCTTCTCCGCGATCGCACCGACATGGCGATGCGAACGACCGGAGGTGACGATCATGGTATCAGCGATCGAGGTCTTGCCGACAAGATCGATAACGACCGTTTCCTCGGCTTTCATGTCCTCGAGACAATGAACAGCGATCGCCGTTGCGTCGCCGCCATAACCATTCCCGGGAGCCTCGGCTGTAACTCCGGCTGCCGGATGGAGCGACCCATTGTTCGCTCCAAGCATGGGCAAAGGATTCAGTGCCAGTTCCTCGCTTCACGTGGCGCAATCGCCACAACACCAAGATAGCCGTGGTTGGCCTTATCTTCAATGACCATGGCACGCGTATCTTCAGCCAACGGCCCCTGAGGATCCTCTCGCCCGCGCCCGCAGGGCCGTCGAGGATTGCGCGGACCGCGGCCCATGCAGGAAAATCCATGCGGGAAGAGTGGCTTCCGGCAAAGCCGCCGCGTATCGCTCGGGCACCCGTGCATGGTGCAAGGCAACCGCCGCCGGCGCGCGCGCAGCCCTGATCGTCGCTCCCGGGCGATCGATGATGGCGATCGGCATGAGCGCGGCTATCCCCCGCCAGTTCTGCCAGCGATGGAAGGTGGCAAGATTGTCTGCCCCCATGATCCAGACGAATCGGGTGCGCGGGCAGCGCCGCCTGAGATAGGCCAGCGTGTCATAGGTAAAACGCGTCCCGATAGCCGCCTCGAAGCCGGTGATATCGATGCGCGGATGATCGGCCACGGCCTTTGCCACAGCCAGCCGCGCCGCCAGCTGCGGCAGGCGCGCGTTGTCCTTCAGGGGATTGCCGGGTGTCACGATCCACCAGACCCGGTCGAGCCCCAGGCGTTTCATGGCGGCGAGGCTTGCCAGCCGGTGTCCTTCATGCGGCGGATTGAACGAGCCGCCGAACAGCCCGATCGCAAGACCCGGGCCGTGCGGCGGCAGGACGGGGAAAGGCGCCCGCCGGCGCGACTGACTGTCGTTCAAGGCCGTGTCTGACCGCTGCCGTGTACGCGATAATTGAATGAGGTGAGTTGCTCCACGCCAACCGGTCCCCGCGCATGCATGCGGCCGGTGGCGATGCCGATCTCGGCGCCGAAGCCGAACTCGCCCCCGTCGGCGAACTGGGTGGAGGCATTGTGGAGCACGATGGCCGAATCGACCTCGCGCAGGAAACGCTCTGCCGCCGCGTCATCGGCCGTGACGATCGCATCGGTGTGATGCGAGCTATAGGCACCGATATGTGCGAGCGCACCGTCGAGCCCGTCGACCACGCGCACCGCGATGATGGCGTCGAGATACTCCGTCCGCCAGTCTTCCTCGCTTGCCGCCTTCACGCGCGGGTCGGCGGCCTGAGCCGCCGCATCCCCACGGATCTCGCAGCCGGCGTCCGCCAGCGCGGCGATCAGCGGGGAGAGATGGGTGGCGGCACAGGCCTTGTCGACGAGCAGCGTCTCCGCGGACCCGCAGACGCTGGTACGGCGCATCTTGGCGTTGAGCACGATGTCGCGCGCCATGCCGAGGTCGGCCGCGCCATGCACGAAGACATGGCACAGCCCTTCGAGATGGGCGAAGACGGGCACGCGGGCTTCCTCCTGCACGCGCGCCACGAGGCTCCTGCCACCGCGCGGCACGATGACATCGATGGCGCCATCGAGCCCCGTCAGCATCGCACCGACCGCCGCACGGTCGCGCACCGGCACGAGCTGCGCGCTATCGGCCGGAAGACCGGCCTCGCTCAAGCCCTTGGCAAAAGCGGTGGCGATGGCCGTGGCAGACCGCAGGCCGTCCGAGCCGGAACGCAGGATCACGGCATTGCCAGCCATCACACAGAGCGCGGCCGCATCGGCGGTGACATTGGGGCGGCTCTCGAAGATCACGCCGACCACGCCAAGCGGCGTCGCCACGCGCTCGATCCTGAGCCCGTTCGGCCGCTCGAAACTGGCCAGCACGCGGCCGACGGGATCCGGAAGCCCGGCCACGAGCCGGACCGCATCCGCCATGCCGGCCACGCGGGCCTCGTTCAATTCCAACCGTTCAATGAAGGAAGCCGCCTGCCCGTTGGCCCGCGCCTCGGCAATATCGTCGGCATTCGCGGCGAGTATGGCAGGCGCTGCCGCAAGAATGGCATCGGCCGCCCGCTCCAGCGCAGCGGCCTTGGTCGCGGCAGGCGCCAGGGCCAGCACGCGCGCGGCGGCCTTGGCCCGCCGGCCCATGTCGGCCATCAGTTGCGGCACATCGACGGTGGGGGTTTCGGATGCGGCGCTGGCTGGCGGCAAGCCGGCATGCCGCGCCGCATTGCCTGCCTCGCCGAAGCTCACCACCTTGCCCATCGCCTTGCCTCCACCATCGACGAGCCGCCCCTCGCCCTGTCGCGTCGCGCGCCCTTACCGAACCTTGACCTTGTTAGGTAAGGGATTGCGGGCTTGGGTCAAGCCCATTTGGGTCAAGCCCAATTGGATCGCGCAGATCCTGCGCGGCCGGACCCGTCGCACCGCCCGCCATATCCGCATCGTCGCGACCGACGAGCACCAGATCGTCCCGATGGATGACCGTCGCGCGGCCACCATAGCCCAGCACTGCCGCGATGGCGCGGCTCGACTTGCCCGCGATGCGCTGCGCCTCCTCGGCGTCGTAGCCGATGAGGCCACGGCCGATCTCGCGGCCAGCCTCATCCCGGAGAATGACCGCATCGCCACGGCGAAAGGCACCGTCGACGCGCGTCATGCCCGCAGGGAGCAGGCTCGCGCCACCGCGCAAGGCCCGGGCGGCGCCGGCGTCCACATGGACCGTGCCGCGCGGCTCCAGCGTGCCGGCGATCCAGCGCTTGCGCGCCGTGACCGGGTTGGACGGCGTGAGGAACCAGGTGCAGCGGGCGCCATCGGCAATCGCCTTCAGGGGATTTTTTACGCGACCGTCGGCAATGACCATGTGGGCGCCGGCCGCGGTGGCGATCTTGCCGGCCTCGATCTTGGTGCGCATGCCACCACGCGAGAACTCGGAGGCCGCCCCGCCCGCCATGGCTTCGATGCCGGCGGTGATCGCCTCGACGACCGGAATGGGGCGCGCCGTCGGATCGGTCGCCGGCGGCGCCGTATAGAGCCCATCGATGTCCGACAGGAGAATGAGGAGATCGGCCTCCGCCAGGGTGGCGATGCGCGCCGCCAGGCGGTCGTTGTCGCCGTAGCGAATCTCGCTGGTGGCGACGGTGTCGTTCTCGTTGATGACGGGCACGGCCCGCATCTCGAGGAGCTTCGCGGTCGTCGCGCGGGCATTGAGATAGCGGCGGCGCTCTTCCGTATCGGCCAGCGTCACCAGCACCTGCCCTGCCGTGATGCCGTGATGGGAGAGGGCCTCGGCCCAGTTCCGCGCCAGCGCGATCTGGCCGACGGCGGCAGCCGCCTGGCTCTCCTCCAGCTTCAGCTGGCCGCTTGGCAGGCCGAGCACGGTGCGGCCGAGCGCAATGGCACCGGATGACACCACGAGCACGTCGGTCCCGCGGCCGTGCAGCTCGGCAATGTCCTCGGCAAGCGCTGCAAGCCAGGCATGGCGCAGGCGACTGCCCGTCCGGGATGTGGCGCTGTCGACCAGGAGCGACGACCCCACCTTGATGACGACGCGGCGGAAATCGGCAAGAGACGGGGTGGCGATGGTTGTCATGTTCGGACCTCGGCCATCGCAATAGATCAACCTGCCCGCCCTGCACAATGGTGTGCGGATGGGAATCGGCGGGGCCGACCGCGGCTGCGGCGGTGACACCACAGGAATTGCCCGCCATCCCTTCGTTGATCCACGAATTCCGTGGATCCCCTTCCCGGGCTGCAAAGCAGCCCGCCGGGGATGACAAGCTGCGTAAGCGTCGGTGCTTTCTTGTCATCCCCGGCGGCGCGCAGCGCCGGGAAGGGGATCCATGAACACCACGCGAACTCATGGAGGCCCGAACTCATGGAGGCCCGACGGTGTTCATAGGTTCCGGGCCCGCGCTTCGCGCGTCCCGGAATGACCGGCAAAGCTCAGGCCCGTCCCCGCGCGCTCATCGCGGGGGCCACCATGGCTTCCAACCAGTTGCGCAATTCGCGCGTCCGCAGGCCGGGATCGATGACATCCGCGTCGATGCCGAACTTCCAGGCGATATCGGCACGCGTGGGATCCGCGGCCAGCGCCTCGATATCGGCCACATAGGCCCGAATGTCGGCGGCATCGCGGAACAGCCCTTCATCGAGCAGCGTCTCGGCGCGGCTCGCGACGATGATGGCGATGTCGGTGATCGTGAATTCCGGGTGATACTGCACGCCCCAGAAGGTGCCGCCGTCATGACGGATTTCGGCCGCCTGCACCTCGGAAAAGGCGTTGGTCGCCGTCACGATCATGCCCGCGGGCCGCACATCGACCTCGTCGGTGTGGATCGCCGGCGCATCGAAAACGGGCGCCTTGCCCTGATGCAGCGGGTGGTTGCGCCCCGCTTCCGTGACATGGATCTTGCGGGCGAGCCCCATCTCGCGCCCCTTGGGCGAACGGCGCACGCTGCCGCCTGCGGCCGTGGCCGCGACCTGCAGCCCCCAGCAGGAGCCGAAGAAGGGAACGCCCGACGCGAAGACAGCCCGCGCGAAGTCGACCTGCCGCGTCACTTCCGGCTCGGCGGAATAAACGTTGAGCGACGAGCCGGTGATGGCGACGCCGTCGTAACCTTCCAGTCCGGCGGCGTCCGGCAGGTTGGCGCCCGCATCGGCGAGGTAGCAGATATCGATGACGGCATGCGGCGCCAGCCGGTGCAGCACGTCGGCGTATGATTCGCTATAGGTGGCGCCGGCCAGCGAAACCCGGCGCTGACGCGCCTCCGCCGTATTGCCCTCGGCAACAAGTATGCGCGGCCGCATGCTGGACATTCCTCGATCAGACAATTCGGACACCTTCGCAGTAATCGATAACGCCCTACATATGGGCAATTCAAAGGCCGACGAAAATGGTGAAAGGGGCTCGGGGCCCCATTATTCCCGCATAGAGGCGCCGTTTACACATTTCGGCAGCGCCGTGTCACGGCCGGATCGCCATCAGGGCGTCCGAGCCAGCTGTCCAAGCCCAGCCGGCGTCCCCGCCCGGCGCCTGCCTTAAGCTCAAAGGCCGGCACGTCATCGCGCCGCAATATGAGCCTGAGCGTGATGGCGAACTCCGGCCCGAGCGCGAAACGGGCGAGCGCCGTCAGAGCGCCGGCCGTATCGCCGCCGCTGGCCAGGGCCATGAAATCCGTGTAGCGCAGCGGGCCGACATCCACCCGGACGCCGCCGGCAAGATCGAAGATCCGCGCCCCCGCGATCGTATCGATGCCAAGGCGGCCGTGCCCTCCGCGTCCCGCCCCGAGGCGGCTTTGCTCCTCGGCCGGCAGATCGACCCATTCGCCATGGAAGGGCTCGATGCGGACCGGCCAGCCGGTGACCGCCATCATCACCCCCGCGACATCGCCCGCCGCGCGGCACGGGCGGGCCAGCACCGCCGCGAAGGGGAGCAGGCGCTCGTCATCCCAGCCAAGGCGCCCCCGCAGGCCCGGCTGGCCGAGCCCGATCAAAGCCAGCATCGCCTCGGTGATGGCATCCGGCGCCGCGCCCCGTCTGCGGCCAAAGGCGATCGGCAGCCGGTATTTGGCGTGCACCTCGTAGAGGAGATCGAGCAGGCGACCGTTGAAGATATCGAGAAAATCGCGAAGGCCGAAGTCCTTGGCGCGGATGAGCCGCTGGAGAGCTTCCGTATGCGCCATCGGCAGCGCCCCGAGCGCACCGGTCAGCCCCATGACGGCGACCGTCATGGCGATATCACCGTCCGGCGTTTCCTCAATCCGCTCTACCTCCGCGGCGGGAAATGCCAGACCGGTGCTGCCCTTCAGGAACACGCGGCGGGCGCGGCGCCCCGACGGCCCGGCGGCCTCGATAAAACGCATGGCTTCGATAAAACGCATGGCCTCGACGAAGGAGAACGCGTCAAGCCCGATGGCGTCGAGCGCTGCGACGACGGTGCGGTTCACAGGATGATCCGGTCGCCGGCCCGGGCCGGCCAGGTCTTGACGATCTCGCCGCCCTCACGGGCCAGCGAGAGCCGCGTGAAGGCATTGATCCCGCAATAGAGCGCAAAGAAGCGTTCCAGGACGGTGGCGAGCAGGAAGCCTTCACCGCTGTCGAGACGGCCGGCATCGCATGTCGCGACAAGATCGATGCCGCGGCACAGCGCGCCGTGGCTCCCCGGCGGGCGGGCCACGGCCGGCCGAGCAGTCAGGCCGCGCAAGCTGTCGATCGCGGCCCGGCTTTCCGCGGTGCCGCGTAGATCGTGCAGCGCGAGAATATCCTTGAGGGCGGTGAGTGCCTCCTCCCCGCCCGCCAAGGACAGGTGATTCAGCACGAGATGCGACATGAGACGGCGGTGGCTCCCCGCGGCATCGCGGCGGCGCAGCACCGGTGCCGGCGGCGTCATGCAGGTGACCGCCTCCACCGGTGCCTCGGCCGCCAGCGTGAAGACAGGCCGCCGGCCGCCGAAGGGCAGACGCGCCGGCAGGTCGCCATTGCTGCAAAGGCCGGAGATGGCGAGCGTCGATCCCACGAGATCGAGCGGCCCGCCCTCGCCATCGGTGAGGATCAGGGCCATTTCGCCGGCATCGCCGAGAGGATTGTCCCGCCGGCGCGCCTGCCAGCAGGGCCCCCGCCCCGCGGCTGCCGCGAAGAACGGCGTGCAAGGCGCGACGCTGCCATCGCGGCGTATCACCTCGACCGTGTCCACACGGTACATCTCGAAGGCCTCCGGGCGTCGCGCATCCGGCTCGACGCGATATTCTCCCATGCCATGGGCGATGCGCAGGGGCTCGGCACTGTGGGGAAACAGGTTGATCACCGGCGTGCAGCCCAAGGCGAAGCTCTCCGTGGAAATCTGGCGTTCGAGAGCTGCCGGCCACTGCTTGAGGTGGATGGATATCTCGATCCCGGCCTTGCCGGGCTCTGGCATCTGCCCGGCGAGCGCCGGCGGAAAGGCGATGTCGAGGAACATGAACTTGTCGGGACAGGCGAAAAGCTCGCCCAGGAGCCGGTAGCCGAGCAGGGATTGCCCGCCATAGGGCAAGAGCCCTTCATCCACCGCGAGCCCTGCCGGCGCAAGGCAATCCGCCTCGCCCAGATGGACCCGCTCCCCAGCGGGCGGGCTCGCACCGCAAGGACGAAAGCCAACCGCCGTGACATCCTGGCCGAGAAGCGCATAGACACGCCTCGCCTCCAGCGGTGCGCCGCGCAGGTAGAGCCGCAAGCGGTGTGGCCAGGGCGCCGGCGCGGCGCCATTCGCCAGCGGCGCAAACGTAAGCTTCAGCATCCCACGGGCGCCATGCACCGGCGCTCCGGCTCCAGCCGCTGGCGCGCCGCCCCCAAGTTCGGCCGAAACGAGGGTCTGGGGCCAAAGGGCGACGGGATAGACCGTCCGGAAGCGGCATCGATGCCCGTCGACCGGTTCGGTCTCGACCATCGCCCCGGCCGGAAGATGGTAGGACGCCGTCAGATCCGGCCTGGGCGTGAACTGCAGGATGGCGGTGGACGGTACCGGCGCCATGAGATGAGGATAGAGCTGCTCCAGGAAGGGATCCGTGAGTTCCGGCAGGTCGTCGTCGAGCTTCTGCCGCAGCCGGGCCGTAAGGAAGGCGAAGGCTTCCGTGAGATGGCCCACGAAGGGATCGTCCACCCCCTCTGTGCTGAAGTGCAGGCGGCCCGCAACGTCCGGATGCGCGGCGGCAAAGCGCCGCCCCGCCTGGCGGAGATGAGCGAGTTCGTCGTTGTAGGCGCGCAGGAAATCGTCAGTCATCGCCGGCGCCCTCAACCTCGAACCGTCCGGTGTCGACGCTGTAGCGCGTGTCGAACGTCAGCGCCTGCGGCCCTTGCGCAACGCTGATGACCGCACTGATCCGCAGCCGGATGCAGATGTCGCTCTCGTCTCCCCTGTTGTCGGTGTCGGCGACCTCGACGCAGACCGACATGAGTTGCGGCAGGAGGGTGGGCAGACACAGCTCGACCTGCCGGCGGAAGCCTTCGCTGTCGGCAGCGTCAAGGCCCGGACCGCCGGACGAATCCGCAAGCCCGAACGCCAGCAGGGATCGCTGCAGCTCGGGCAGAGCAGGCGGCAACGGTACAGCCGGCCGCCGCGCGTTCAGCGCCATTTCGATATCCGCGCGCAGGCGGTCGCGCAGGCGCGGGAAATCCACATGAACGACGCCATCAGACGCCAGCCGCTCCTTGAGAGCGGCGGCGAAACGCCCTGTCCCGCCGGATCGAGGCCGGGTCCCCGCCTCATCCCGGGTCTTCGCCTCATGCCCGCCGGCCATCTGATGCCGGGGGCCGTTCCGACGCCACGTGTCCTTCATATCGGCCGCGTCCGGTTGTCCACGCGCCCCTCGAACTCCGTATAGAGATCGAACCCGACGACAGCCTGCCGCGGCTCGATGTGCGGGACGAGATGAATAAGACAGGCCAGAGCGCCGGGGCGACCGGGAACCTCGCGGATCCGCAAGCGGGCATCCCGCAGGGGGTAGCGAACCTTCTGCGCCGGGCTCGCATCGAGATTGCCGATGCAATAGGATTTCAGCCATCCGCTCAGGACATCCTCGAAGCGGCCGATGTCCGTGAAGCTGCCGATGCGGTCGCGCGCGATGACCTTGATGTAATGGGCGAAGCGACAGAGGCTCAGGATATGCGGCAGCATGCCGGCGATCCGGTCCGCTGCCCTGACGGAACGCCCTTGGGCGGCCCCATTCCCGAGCGAGGGGCAATCGAACAGGGCGAGCCATGGGCGATAGGCGCAGGGCGTGAGAGCGATGAAACCGCAGTCGGCCAGACGATGGGTGAGATCCTCGGGCAGGTTGACCTCCACCGCGCGCCGCTCGAAGCCGATGCCATCGCTGTCGCCGCACCCCAATCCGAAGGGACTGGCCGGCAGATCGGCGACCACGCCGCGCCTGTCATCGTCGGCCCCTATGCCGCAGAGGTCGCCGAGCCATCCATGACGGGCGAAGACCGCAACGACCCGGGCGGCAACAGCATGGATGCCGCTGCCCCAGAGATAGTCATCATGGCCGCGCGGCGCCCCCTCGCTGTAGCGGAAGCCGTAGCGCCGGCAGCCGTCGTCGCGGTAAGGCGCGCGCATCAGCACGCGCGGCATGACGACGCCGAGAAAGCGCGCGCCTTCGGCCTGCCGCAGAGCCTGCCAACGCCTGTGATCCCTGTCGGCGAGCAAGGCCTCGATATCGCCGGTCGCCGACATCTCGTCGAAGGACGAAAGGCCAAAGAGGCCGGGGGAGGCAGGCAGGATCACCGGCGCGAAAGCCGCTGCGCCGATGGCAGCGAGCCCCGCCAGCCAGCCGAGATCATCCCCCTGTCCATCCGCCCGCCGCGTATGCGACACCGGGATATCAACCAGCAGCAAGCCATAAGGCAGGCCGCCAGGCATGTCGAACTCCTCGGCATGAATCAGGCGAAAGAGCTGGGTCTGGTCGACCTCCAAGGCAGCGCCGACATCCTTTGCCAGCTCATCATATGTAGCCGCGAGCACCCGCACGATGACGGATCGATGGCAGCAGGCGTGGTCGACGAGATAGGCAAGACCGCGCCAGTCCGCCTCCAGCTTCTTGAAGCGCGGATGATGCAGCACCGCGTCGAGCTGTGCGCCGAGCCGCGCATCGATCCACGCGATATGCCGGGCCAACGCCGCGCGAAGACGCGCGCGCATGGCTTCGCGTCCCTGCTCCTGCGCCCCTCGACCGCTCATTCGATCCGCGGAATGCGCGCCACAAGACGCATCGAGGTCGTAAGCTCCTCCATCTGCAACCAGGGGCGCAGCCAGGCAATGGCGTGATAGCTGCCTGGCTGACCCGGTATCTCGCGAACGGAGATCTTGGCGTCTGCCAGCGGATACTTGGCCTTGATGTCCTGCGTCGCCGCCTCGTTGCCGTTGACATAGTTCATGATCCACCGGTTGAGCCAGGCTTCGCACTCACTTGCCTCGGCGAACGAGCCGATCTTGTCACGCGCCATCACCTTAAGGAAATGCGCGAAGCGCGACATCGCCATGACATAGGGAAGCCGCGCGGAAATCGCCGCATTCGCCGTTGCTTCAGGCCGATCATAGACCCCGGGCTTCTGCAGGCTCTGCGCGCCGAAGAACACCGCGTAATCCGTGTGCTTGTAGTGGCACAAAGGAAGGAAGCCGAGCCGTGAAAGTTCCGCCTCGCGCCTGTCCGTGATGCCGATCTCGGTCGGGCATTGCTGGTCGATGTCACCGTCGTCGCTGGTGAAGGCATAACTTGGCAGGGCGGTGACCTTACCGCCGCCCTCGGCGCCGCGGATCGCCGTGCACCAGCCATGGATGGCGAAAGCCTCGGTGAGCCTCGTGCCGAGCACGTAGGCGGCATTCATCCAGGTGAACTGCGCATGTGACAGGGGCTTGGCGGGAGCGTCACCCGCGGCCTCGTCGAAGTTGAAGGCTTCGGTCCTTCTGCCATTCGCGCCGTAGGGCAGGCGCGCGAGAACGCGCGGCATGGTCAGCGTCACGAAGCGCGCATCGTCGCTTTCACGGAAATTCCGCAGCTTTATATGTTCGTGGCTATCGAAGATCTTCGTGAGATCGCGCGGCCGCGACAGTTCCGTATAGTCCGAGAGGCCGAACATCGCGGGGGACGCCGCCGCGACGAAGGGCGCGAAGGACGCCGCGGCCACTTGCGCCATGCCGCTCATCGTCTCGACATCCGTGGGGCTCGCCGAGAATTCATAGTCGCCGATCAGGACGGCATAAGGCTCACCGCCGGGTGTGCCGAATTCATCCTCGTAGACTTTCTTGAAGACGACACTCTGGTCGAATTCGACGGCCGTTGTGAGAGCCTTGTGCAGCTCGGCCTTGGTGACGTTCATCACCCTTATCTTGAGATTGCTTCCCGTCTCGGAATTCATGACGAGGTGATGCAGCCCGCGCCACGACCCTTCCAGCTTCTGGAAGGCCGGATGCTGCGTGATGGCGGCAAGCTGGCGCGACAATTCCTGATCGATGCGCTCGATCGCCGCGCCCATGGTGCGAACCAGATTGCGATCGTAAGTGACCGTTCCACGCATCGCCTCGCGCATCAAGGTCCGCATCAGTTCCGTCGCACGGTCAGGATCCGTCTGACGCGTCGCCACGACGATCTGCCCAAGCATGCCTCTGTCGGCAATTTCAGGAGACAGAACTTCAACTTTCGTCTCTTCATCGGACATTGTGATTATTCCTTCCCGGCGGTGGGATTATCGATGCCAAGCTCCGACGTGAGGGCCAGCATTTTCTCCTCACTCTGCAGGACATCCTCCAGCAGCGCCTCAAGATCCGTCGAGCGGTCGATCTTTCCCATGAGATCACGCAGGTGGTTGCGCGCTTCGAGCAGGCGCCGCAGCGGTTCGATCTGCGCGACGATGCTGGCCGGTTCGAAATCCTCCATCGTGCGAAAGGCGAGATCGACTGAAAAGCTCTCTTCTTCCCCGGTCAGCGTATTGTCGACGCGCAACGTCAATGCAGGTGCCATCCGCGCCATGACATCACTGAAATTGTCCCGATCGATCTGCACGAACTTGCGCTCGCGCAGCGGCGGCAGCGATGCCGCCGCGTCGCCTGAGTAATCACCCATGACGCCAACGACGAACGGAAGTTCCTTCCGAACGACAGCTCCCTCGATCTCGACATCATAGGTAATATGCACGCGCGGTTTGCGTACACGTGACAGTTTCTGATGAATTCCATCCGCCATTGCGAACTCCTCACGTCATTACGGCTTCTGCGCCCTTGCCTGGCGCGCACTTGTCTTGACGAATCCTGAAACGTGGACGTTCCGGTGACATAGGACACGCCGCATTATCGCACGTTGCCCAACCAGCGGATGGGTCCGGAACCCGCTCCACGTTTCCTGTCCGATGCACTATTCACCGTCATCGTCGGCCTGCCTGACACCCGCGGCCATCAGGAATCGGCGGCGGGCCTGTCCATCAGGAATGAGCTCCGGCAAAAGATCGATCAGCGGCAGACGCGCGCGCCTCACAGCCTCCTCCAACGTGTAGGAAATCAGTGAATGCGGCTCGATCCGCCGGAGATAGGCGGCGATGCTCAGGATTTCCGCGAGCGCGGCCTCTCGGCTTGCGTAGACTCCGTCGGCCGGGCGGCAGGAGTCGCCGGACGATGGCGTGCTTCCCACCGGCGCGTTGTCTGCGGTGGCGATCACGCCCCCCTCCGGCGCGAGACCGAGATAACGACAAGCTTCACGTGCCTCTTCCAAGACGTCCACGATCTGCCGCAGCGAAGGCGCCGCCTCCCCGGCGGCCCGGTCCAGCGCCGCACCTGCGGCCTGCACGGCGGCATGCGCTTCGACGATGGCGCTGAAGATCTCATGGCGTTCGTTCGCGGGCAGCGCGCGCGCTGCGGACACGATGTCCTCGAGGCTGAAGCCGGCCTCAGCCATCGCCGCCTCGCGCGCCGCGACAGGCGTCAGGCGCTCGATGCGGGCGGCGCACTGATAGTGCCATAACGTGAAAGCGCCTCCCATGGAGGGGATGAGCGGCACCATCCGGATCGGCGCGATGATGGCTCCCTCCGTCCCCTCGCCATTGAGGCCGGCAACGGCGGAAAGCCTGCGCTGCAAGCCGTCCCCGTCCGGCAGCGGATGAAGATCGTCCCAGAAGCTATCGACGAGCCCCGCGATCACGCGGAAGCCATCACGCAGCCCCTGGAAGCCCCGCAGCCTCAGCAGGGCCTCGCTCAGCCAGGCAGCAACCTCGAGATCCTTGCTCGTCTCCCCGAGCAATTGGGCCGCCTGCGCTGCGACGCCCCGCCAAGCCTGGGTCGCTTCCACCCGCCCCGCATCGACGTCCTCCTCCTCATACACCGCGCGACGCTCCGCCGCGCGCGCCGCCGCGCGGGCATCCCGCAACATGTGATAGCTGGCCGAGAGCGCGCCATCAGCCCGCAGGTCGGCGCCGGCCGGCGCTTCGCCGGCTAAAGGGGCGACGATCGTTGCGATGTCCAATGCGGCGGCTGTCATTCCGGTCACGTCCTGGAGTCCGGCGGAAGGTCCCGACCGTCCCCACCACGGGCGATATCGAGGGCCTCCAGCACCGCCAGCCGATAGGTCTCCGCGATCGGCCCTGCATGGCGGCCGAGCGCTCCCAACAGCACCGCGGCCCCCACCGCCGTCGGCGCGAGCCGCGCATCAGGCGGGATCTCCGGCGCATCCGGCTGTGCGAGATTACCCGTCCAATAGGCTGCAAGCGCCGCATAGCCGGCCGCGCCTTCGCACCCCACGGCCTCGGCGCCCGCCAGACAGGCGCGGCGCCTCTCCTCGCAGGGCCCACGCACCCAGGCCTCAGCCGCCTCAATCGCGTTCAATTCCAACCTCCCGTCGCGGCCCATGTCGCCAAGCGCGCGGCGCGCGGAGAGACAGGCCCACCAGGCGCCTTCCCGCCGAGGCAGGGCGAAAGCCAGGAAGCGGATCGCATCCGGCCACAGGACAGCGTCGATCAGCCGCGCGAGATAGGCCGGCGCCGACCAGACGCCATCGAGGCCCAGGGACAGCGCCGGGCCGGCAATCCCCGCATCCTCAACACAAGCTGCCGGGGATACATCTGCAATCTTGAACAAACGATCGAAGTTCACAGAACTACCTCAATCAGAACTTATCCAATATTCACTTATCTCAGTTGATGCGCACAATTCCCCCCTTGAGGACGAGGAACGACGTGCCATTCACGTTGGTCAGCTCGCCGTCAATATCGATATTTGTCGTCCCTCGAATGGTGACCGCGGCCGCCCTTATCTCTATCCCGCTCGGCGATAGTTCAATGGCACTTTCCCCACAAGACAATGTAATCGAGCGCGCCGCGTCCAACGTATAGTTCCCCTCACGAACAGAGACGCTGCCATTTCCTTTCGCGATGACGACGCTGTCGCTACCGTTATTTACGGTTAAACTGCGATCGTGATCGATACAAATCGACTGATCATGTCCAACTGTGATCGTCTCGTCGTGGACCGTCTCGCGGCGGCTGTCGCGCTCCGCCCTGATCCACACTTCCTCACTGCCCTTCTTGTCGTCAAAGCGCAGGATATTCGCATTGCTCAACTGCCCGCCAGGCGTCGTGCGCGTCACGATACCGGACTGCGTTTTCGCCGAAGGCAACGCCCAGGGGGGATGGTTGTCACCATTGTAGACGCTGCCGGTCACCAGCGGTTGATCGGGATTGCCCTCCAGAAACTGAACCACGACCTCCTGGCCAACCCGCGGGATGAAGATGGCCCCCCATCGATTGCCAGCGACAGGTTGCATGACACGAATCCAGCAGGAGCTGTGCTCATCGCGCTTGCCGTCGCGATCCCAGTGGAACTGAACTTTGATACGGCCGTAGGCATCACAGACGATTTCCTCGCCCGCTTCGCCGACGACCGTCGCGGTCTGGGGTCCGGGCATCGGCGGCCGCTCGCGCAGTGGCGGCCGAAAACGCGTGTCGATGGGGATAGCCCGAAAGCTGTTGCGATAGAATGCGCTGCCCCCCTCGGGCAAGGCATCCCCGGCCGCCGCCTCGTGGCTGACCGCCGTCACCGCCCAGGTCCCGCCGCGTTCCGCACTGACCGGATGCCGCGAGAGCCTGCACCGCACACCCGGCGCGAGACGCGCATAGAGGCTCTCGCCGTGGGCGCCGCGAAAGCCGCACTCCTCACGTTCGATACCGCAACTCGCGCCTTCGGCCGCCAATCCCTCCCGCAGGGGCAGACCGCTGTAATGGTAGGACTCGATCGACGCCGTCGGCTCGATCCGATGATGCGCCGTCGCAGTCTCGCGAACGGTCGCGGAAGGCTTCAGCTCATCGAAGCCGCCCAGCGTGTAGCGCCCCAGCTGCGCCGCGAAGCCTGCATGCCACGCGGTCAAGCCACCGCCGATGGGCGCATTGGCACTGAATTCGATGTCTCCGTCGGCGTGATCCGGAAAGCTCGCGCTGTCATCCCCGATGACCATGACATGCCGGCCGCGCTCGTGACGGAAGTAATAGAAGAACCCGTCTTCGGCCAGGATTCGCTCCACGAATTCGCGTGTTGTCTCACCATATTGGACGATATAGCCGCGAACGCGCTGTTTTCCCGATACAAGGCACTCGATATCGTGACCGTGATCCCTCTGGAGGATACGCTTCACGACATCGATCACCGTGATGTCCTGGAAGACGCGATTGTCATGGGATCGCTGCAGGAGAGCAAGACGTGGCACGACCGTGAGCGCCACATGACGCTGACCACGACCGGCGAGATCCCCGAGCCGAAAGTCCCGCACTACGCCGGAAAAGATCCGCTCCTGACCAGCAGGATTTGCCACGAACACCGTGATAACCTTTCCGAGCAGAACCTCGGGCTCGAGAACTTCTCTGGACGACAGCGCCCCGACCCGCAGATCGAAGGGACATGACAGGGCTTCATCGCACCGCAAAGAGTAAGGCGAGAGGAAGCCCTGCTCCGACGGCCCTTCAATGCGCATCCAGGGCTCAGATGCGGTCACAGCGATACGAACTCAGGCCGCCGCGGCGACATCGAAGGAACCGACTATATTCGTTCCCGGCTTATTGTCGGAACCCATCGTCGTGTATTTTATTTCCAGCTTAGTGAATGAGATCGATATACTTTCTTCATCCTCACCATTACCCCGCCCGGTGAAGCTGTATGCCGATATAATCGCGTTCTGGAGTTCGATCCTCAGGTAGGGTGTCTTGCCCGACATCAGGAATATCAATTCAATTTTAAACGCATCCTTCACCTTGGCTGCATGCTCGAACAGCGCCGGCGAGCCTCCATCGACCCTTCTACGAATATGCACATCGCTGAGATTGGCCTCGCCGGCCTCGCGATTGGCCGTATTGCCCACCTTCTGACTGACATAGCGGGCAACGCCCCATTCGACGCTTGCCACATCGAGCGCATCCTTATAATCAGGATTAGTCGCCGAACCCTTTATCTTTTCGTGCTTGAGATATATCGTCATGCAGTCGATCCCACAGTAAAAACCAGATCAGATTGAAGGATATTATTTCATGGATCAAAATTCATCTTAAAATTTGCGACTGCAATAGAGTGCGCGCAGGATGCGATATAACGAAGATATACTCAAAAAACATTCTATTTTATAATATCTACTGACTGCCGCCGGCAATTCAGCAGAAGACGGATTCCTTCCCCGTCATCACCCCCGATCAACCCGGCCCGGCCCCGCCAGCAGCAGAACATGGTTGTCGTAGCATATGGTGGAGCGGCGATGGATACGCAGATACCAGGGATGGTGCGAAGCCTCATGGCGTATATGCCAACCGAGCGCCGCGATATGCTGGCGCAGGAGGGCCTCCGCATCAGACGCCGCCGCGAAGGACCGGTCGCGCGCACCGCTGCTCTCGCCCGCGGGCGTGGCAGCATCGCTCCAGTCGTAGGGAAGACTTACGACCGCCAGACTGCTGTCACCCAGCATCTCGCGCAGAGCCGCAAGCGCCTGAGCAGGGTTCGCCAGGCAATCCAGCAGATTGAGAGCTGCCAGAAACGCGAAGGACGCGGGCAGGAAAGGCGGATGATGCACATCGGCAACCCAGAAATCCACGCGCTCCCGGCCAGGAAACGACACGGGGACCGTTTGCATCCTGAACCGGCTACCGATGTCGCGCAGCGGATATGTCACCGCGCTCTCCGTGAGCGCCTGCCGCGCCAGGCGGAGCAAGGGGATATTGATGTCTATGCCAAGTACGAGCCCTTCCGTACGCGCGGCCAGGGCGAAGGTCGCACGCCCGGCCGCACAGCCGGCATCCAGGGCCGCCCCCGCCGGCAGCGCCTCTACACCGGCGAGGCCAGCCGCCAGACATCGCAGCACGCCGCCAGGTCCTCCCCCCGCATCTGGTCCTCCCCTCGCAACAGATCCTCCACCCGCATCAGGTCCTCCCCCCACATCAGGTCCTCCACCCGCCTCAGGTCGCGCCGCCGCAACCTCGCCGCCGCCGTAGTGGTCCCAGCCATAGACCGAGAGATGCCGCTGCATGGCCGGGAACCAACCGGACTGCGCGAAGGCTTCGCCAAACCAGGCCTGCAGTTCGTTCGGCCAGCGCTGGGGCAAGAGGCCATAGACGAGATGATCGGCCATAAAGCGGGCGGGGTCCGGCAGCAGGATGGGCAGGCCTTCGATAATCGGATAGCCGGCGGCACATTCCGGGCAGCGGATGAGCCCGGCCAGGACATCATCGTCCGCGCGCTGCCCATCTTGCAGCAAACGCAACGGCGCCGGCGGCGGGCCCGCGACATCCTTCCGCCATTGCATCAGGCAAGACGGGCAGCGTGGCGACAAGGTTTCGAAATGCGCGAGCCGCATGGCAGGGGTCAGGACCCGTTCAACCGGTCAGCACGGCGGCAGGCGATCGGTCCGGACGTGTCGGAGCCGCGCCCGTGGACGCCATTCGGCCGGCCCGCCCTCCGCGACGCGCGTTTCGGATCGGATGACCACATCCTGCCGCGGAACAGGCCGCCACCCGCGGCGCCGATCCGCACGCGCGGTGTCAGGGCCCCCACCGCCGACACATCGTCCGTCATGTCGTTTCTCCTGGCCTCTCTTGTCCGCTTCACGGCTCGCTGCGATGACGGGCCGCGCGCGGCCTCAGCCTCCGATGAGCACCGTCGGACATCCCGGTGACTGGATGCGCCCTGTCGGCGCCGGGATGGGCGCAATGCAGGCGGCATGCAGGGTCTCGTCCCCCACGCGCGCGGCCGGCAACCCGCCGATGAACACGCTGGATGACGCGCCTGATACCACGCCCGGCCCACCCGGCAGACACCCCGCCATCACGCAGGGTGCTGACATGTCGCCGAGACGCACGGCCGGCCGGCCGCCAATGAGGACGCTGGGCTCGCCGTTCACGAGCGGCAGCAGCATTGCCGGATGCGCACAGGGCGTCGGCACAGGCGCCGCCGGATGAATCGGGGCATGGCAGTGGGGAGCGGTTTGGCGGACGAGATCGCCCATTCTCGCAGCAGCTGGCATCCAGGGCCTCCACACCTCGTCGAGCCGCAACATCCGGCCGAACAGCCATCGGCATCATAAGTATATCATCCAACAAACTTATATATACTTCCTAATTTCCGCTTTACACCCGGCTATAAAGAAATATGCTCGCTTTCAACTCTATTGAAAGGGCGTTTCGCTGAGCGTCCTGTTTCATGCGCAAAATGAGATGCGAAACACTCATTCTCGTGATCGCGAGTGTTTATGGTTGGCCGTGCCATGCGGAAGACTGCGGATGCTGGACCACACATCCCTCGAAGATTCGACCGTATGCGCCGATGGTGCGTGAGCCATCGCGCGCCAACTCGGCGCGGACCCCTTTGGTGGCTGCCAATCGGTCGCGTCCCAAACGATGTTTCCCGAAAGGGTGTTTACCGGAAGGACATTCTTCGCGGGAGCCCTTCTGGCTGCACCAGAGGCGTCCGAATGTCCGGGCAAGAGATCAAGCAGTGCGTGATGACATGCCTCTTAGCCACCATTCTGGCCGGATGTGCCACAGCGGCTCCGCCCCGCCCGGCCATTTTACACGCAACTGTTGTTGCAGGGCTATCAGTGAACCCCGACGGTGATGGCCGCGCCTCGCCGGTCGTTGTCGAGATATTCGAGCTCTCTTCGCTAACGCCTTTCCAAGAGGCGGACTTCGATAGTCTTTATACGAAGGAAAAGCAGACATTAGGAGAAAATTTGCTAGCTACACATTCGACGATCGTCTCGCCAGGCGCGAGCAAAACCGTCACCGCCACCATGGCCCCGCAGACGACGGCTCTCGGCGTTATCGCCGGCTTTGCCGATCTTGACGGATTGCAATGGCGGGGCGCGCTCCAGACGTTGCCCGGCAAGGATGTGCGGGTTGCCATTGCCATCGACGGCGCCGGCATCACCGTCCGGCCGGTGCAATAGAGGCGGCTCATCTCGACTATGCTGCACAGGAGGCAAAGCCGGACGTCACTCAGATCCGCGAAGACATCCTCTTTGAGGCCGCTTCGGGTGCGCGCCGGAAACCTCGCCGCCCCTCATCTCGCAGTCCGAGACCAGTCCCATGCGGGAGGTCGTTACTCACACACTTTTTGATACGGATAGTTTATATACGAGTCCATATACATAAATGTCTGAATACAGCAAGGTTTCATGGTCGGAAGGAATGTTCATCCGACCGCAGCACTTCCAGCAGGAAACGCGCTACCTGGAGCAGCTCGTCCGGCGGCGCTGCCATGTCCTGCGCCCGTATGGATGGGGTTTAACTCATGTGGAGATCGACCGCGAGTTGCTCTCCACATGCCGTTTCGGCCTGCGCCATTGCGCCGGGGTATTCGAGGACGGCACGGCCTTCGCCCTGGGGGATGGCGACGGTCTCCTCAGCCCTTTGCTGCTGACGTCAGCGGCCAATGGGGCCGTCGTCTATCTCACACTTCCGGTCCGCCGCCCCGGCACAATCGAGATCACCGCCGCGGACGGCGCGGTCACATCCGCACGGTGTACCGCCGTGGCCGTGGCCACGCCGGATACGCACAGCCCGGACGGTACGGCGGCGGAGATCGATGTGGGCAAGTTGCGGCTGCGCTATGCCCTCGGCCGGCAGGGCGCCGCCCCCTCCGAGCTTGCGCTGCCGGTCGCCCGCATCGCCGATGTCGATGCCGCAACGGGCGCGCGGCTCGACGATCTCCATAGTCCGCCGGTGCTCCTGCTCGCTGCCTCGACGGCCCTCTCCCGCCTTATCATCGAGGTGGAGGGACTTCTGGCCCAGTGCGGAGAGACGCTCGTCAGGCGCCTTTGCGCGGGTTTCGACACGGCCGGACCGACCGAACTCCTGCTGCTGCAGAGCATCAACCGGCATCGCCTGCAGCTCCGGCACATCAGCGAGCATGGCCTCCACCATCCGGAAGCGGTCTTCCAGTTCCTGCTCGGGCTTGTCGGCGAATTGGCGACAACGGCCTCGCCGTCACTGCCGGCAGCCGACAGCTACCGCTATGACCACCAGGATCCCGCGCGCAGTTTCGCGCCGCTGCTTGCCGCGATCCGCCTTTATCTCGGCACACCCCATGATCGCGGCGCGATCCTCATCCCGCTCGTCGACGTGGGCGATGGCATTCACCACGCCGTAATCGACAGGAGCGATATGCCGCGCGGGTCACTCTTTTCGGACGCCTCCATCATCCTGGCCGCGCGTGCCGATATGGAGGCAAGCGCCCTGATCCAGCGGCTGCCGGCGCAGCTCAAGATCGCCGCGGAGAGCCAGATCCAGCATCTCGTCAATGCGGCGTTACCGGGCGTGAAATTGCGCCCCCTGGCCGCTCCGCCGCGGCAAATGCCTTTCAGCCCCGGCACGTCCTATTTCGAATGCGATCGTGCCGGCCCCCTGTGGAAGCAGGTAGTGGCCACCGAAAGCCTGGCGCTCCACATCACCGGCGAGTTCCCGGCTCTCGTCCTCGAAGTCTGGGCCGTGCGGGGATAGGTCGCGATGCGCATGGACAATCCCTTCGCAACGCCTGTCGACGCCGAGCGACAGCTTGCGCCGGCAGGCCCGTGCCCGCCAGCGCCCATGCCCAGCATGGCGACGGCGCCGCCCTTCGTGACGGACGACAACGGTGCCGAAGTGACGCGGGCGCTCGCGGCTGCCGCCTGCAACCCCATTCTCGCATGCGCCGCGCGATTGATATGGCTTGCCGGTCGCTTCGCGAATTTCACACCCAGGGATGTCGGTACCCTCCGGGATTGTCTCGCCGACGAGATCCGCCGCATCGGCACCCATAGCACCTTCGACACAGGGACGCGCGCGGCCGCCTGCTACGCCCTCGCCGCGACCTTCGACGACCTGGCCCTCAACGCGGCCTGGAGCAGCGGCGATGCCTGGGCGCGCAACACGCTGGTAAGCCTCATGTTCAACGAAGCCTGCGGTGGCGAGCGCTTCTTCGACCTCATGGCGCAGCTGCAGCACAACCCCAGACAGAATGCCGACACGCTCACGCTGATGTCCCTGTGTCTGGCGCTCGGGTTCCAGGGCAAGTTCCGCGTGCTGCCCGACGGTGCGGCGCAACTCGCCCTCATTCGCACCAAGCTCAGCAGGATGCTTGAGGAAACGGCGGATCCCCAAGACCAGCAGGGGCTCGCACGCCCTTCTCCGATAAACGCCCCTTATCGCGCGCCGCTGATATCCCGCGCCGCGCTTGCGCTATCCATCGCCCTGTCGGCGACCATCCTGGGGCTCGGCGCAGTCATGACGGCGACACTTGCAAGCCGCATGGAAACAGCCGCCTCCGACGCCGCCCGGTTGATACCCGGCCGCATGCCACGCTGGCTTGTGGCCACCGAGAACGGCGCGCCGCTGCCTGTGCTGCAACGTCCCACCACGCCCAGGCCCCAAGAAGTCTCCGCCGCGATTCCCGAAGCAGCCTCCACGCACCTCAGGCGCATGCTGACCCAAGAGATCGCGGACGGCCGGGTGAGTGTTGTCGAGGGGCCGGGCATCGCCACCGTCCGGCTCATCGATCGCACTCTCTTCGCCAGTGCCAGCGCCACGCTTTCCGCGACAACCAGAGAATTGCTCGGCGCCGTCGCGAAGGCGCTCGAGGGCCTGTCGCCAACGATCGCCGTAGTCGGCCACGCGGACAATCAGCCGATCCGAACACCGCAGATCGGCTCGAATGCCGTGCTGGCCAAGCGTCGGGCCGAGGCGGTCGCGGCTGCCCTGCGCGAGCAGCTGCCCTCCGGCGTCACCATCACTCCGGAGGGGCGTGGGGACAGGGAGCCTCTGGCGAGCAACGCTACGCCCGAAGGCCGCGCCCGCAATCGCCGCGTCGAGATCATCATCCCGGCAGGTCAGGCGGCTTCAGCACCTCCGCCATAAGCAGAGCAAACCGATGACCAAAACAGCCTGGCTTCTCGCGATCATCGTGCTCGGACTGGCGGTCGAACTTGCTGTCGCCCTCTGGTTCGGCGCGCCCGCGCTCTCAATCGCCGGGATGCAGCCCTTCGCCGGGGTGATGCCGCGTGTCGCGGCAATCGCACTGATCGGATTGCTGGCCATCGCGGTGATTGCTGTGCTCGTTGCGCGGCGAGGCCGTTTGACGGATAGACGCCAGCTGGAGGCCGAGCGCGCCACGGCCGCCGAGATCGCCGTGCTGCGCCACGCTATCAGGGATATCCTGCGCCGCCGCGGCAATCGCTGGCGCTGGCTGCGGCCAGCTGCATATTCGGTCCCCTGGTATGTTGTGCTCACATCGCAGGTGGGGTCCGCGGGCCCCTTGCTCAAGGCCATGGGGTTCCGGCCGGCGGCGGTGGGCCGGCAAGAGCTCAACGATGCCGGCACGGCCCCGCTCGCCGCCCTGTGGTCCGGGCCGCGCGCGCTGGTCCTTGCAGTGGATGCGCCCGGGGATACCGTCCTGGCGGATGGCGACACCGAAACCGGCATGCGCTGGCGCGCCTTGCTGAAGCTCATCCGCCGGATGCGTCCACAACAGCCGCTCAACGGTCTGATCCTGGAAGTCAGCGCGAGCGCGTTTCTCGACAGCACGGCCGGCCGTCGTGCGACCCTCGCCGAGGACTGGCGCGATCGTATCGCGCTGGCCGCGCATATCGTCGGCCCTTCCATTCCCGCCTATCTCGCCGTCACCGGCATCGACGATCTGCGCGGCTACCACGCGAGCTGTGCCGATCTCGACGAGATGACCCTCCTTGATCTCACCGGCGCAACACTGGCCGACACCACGGAAGCGCGGGCCCAGGAACAGGCCAAGGCGCTTCACGAGGCCCTGCGCAACATGCTGAGGCGCCTTGCGCGGCATGCGGCGCGGCGCGCCGGAGCCGCCCCGCAGTCCGAACAGGCTGGATGCATTCTGGAGTTTCCGGCTGAGGTCGCGATCCTCGCCGATCGCATCACGCAATTCGCCGTGACGATGCTGCGCCCCGACCCCGGCAGGCCGACACTCTCACTGCGCGGGGTCCAGTTCGTCCAATTGCCGACAACGCAGCCCAATCTCCCCGACGATCGGCTTCTGCGTGGCGCAGCCCGTGTCCTGGCGCTTGACGTCGAGCAATTCAGCCCGTGCCATTCCACAAGGCTGAGGGCTGACGGCACGGGGCTCGCGGGGCGCTTTCTCCATCGGGACGTCCTGCCGGAAGCGGGTCTCGCCAACCGGCATCATCCGTTGCGGGCGGCGTGGCGGGCAACCCTTCCAGCACTGGCGGCGCTGGCTCTGCTTGCGAGCAGCGTCACATTCGGCCTCGTCTTGCAGGACAGGCTCCTGGAAGCGGACCGGACGCTGGACCATGTCGAGCAGTCGTTGGCGGCCAGCGACAGCGCCGTCCGCGCCCTCGACACGGACGCGCCGCTCCCCGACCTCGGCCGCACCCTGCCCGTGCTCGATCGGCTGGCGGCGGAGGTGCCCGAAGTGGCCACGCTCGGAGCAGGCCTTCCCCTGTCCGATGCACGGGAGACCCTGGCCAATGCGCATCGTGACGCATACCGCCGGGCCCAGCTTCATCTTCTGCTGCCCCACCTTCTCGTCGGGATTCAGGCACAACTACCGACCGAAAGCCCGCAGGGGCTCACGCCCCAGGCGGAGCTCGCGCTTTTCGACAGGCTGATGACCTATCTCACGCTCGGCGGGCAAAGCCCGGGGGGCACCGAAGCTGCCCTGACCTGGCTGCTGGCGCACAGCGACGAAGTCGCGCCAGGGCTGGACGACGACGCCACGGCCCGTCTCGCCACACATCTTCACGCCCTTCTTGCAGGCCCGCTGCCGCGCATACCGCTCGACGAAGCCCGTATTGCGGCCGCGCGCAGAGCGCTTTCCATCAATACGCTCGTACTGCGCGGCCTCGCCACCCTGCAAGCCAAGGCGCGTGCCGCCGACGACCTGCCGGCATGGCGGCCCATCGATGCAGCCGGTCCCATCGCCGGCCGGCTGCTCATACGGCGCTCAGGCCGGCCCTTGAGCGACGGCATTCCCGCCTTCTACACGCGCGCCGGCTTCCTCACCATCGTTGCGCCCGCCTTGCAGGAGGTCGCGGCACAAGTCGCAACGGAAGCCTGGGTCATCCCCCTGACGGCAGGACCGGACAATACCGACCTCGCCAAGGTACTGGAACAGGAGATCGCGGACGACTACTTCACGGCCTATGTCGATAGCTGGAACGAGCTGCTCGACGACGTGACGGTGGCACAGGGCATGACGCTGCAACAGGCGGCCCAGCAACTCACGCAGCTCGCGGGGCCGGCCTCGCCGCTTGAGCGCCTTTACCAGGCGGCGAGCCGGGAGACGGATCTCACGCCGCCGCCCGCCGCCACGACATCCCCCCCTGCCAGCCGCGCCGAGGGTTCACTGGCGAAGGCGATTGCCACGGGTGAACCTGTCACGACGCGCTTCGCGTGGCTGAGGGAACTCGTCGCAACCGGCGACAACGGCCCATCGCGGCTACGGCAGACCATTGACAGCTTCGGTGCCCTTGGCCGCCAGATGGCGCAGACGGCTTATCTCCCGACGGATGCAGCACCCACACTGTCGGCCGGCTCGGCCGCGGGACAAGTGGCGGACAGCGCGGCGAGCCTCCCGCCGCCGCTGGCGCGGATCGCGAATGAGGTCGCCCGTGCCGCCACGAGCATGACCTCTGCCGCAACGGACGACCGGGTCACGACGGCCTGGCGCGACGTGGAGCCATTCTGCCGGCTTGTCACGGGCAATCGCTACCCCTTCTATGGGCAGGCGAGCCAGGCCACATCGCTCGACGATTTCGCGGCCCTCTTCGGGCCACAGGGACGGCTGGAGAAATTCTTCGCGACCTATATCCGGCCCTTCGTCGATACGACTGCGCCCGCGTGGCGGGTCCACCCCGTACATGGCATGGCGATCGACATCGATCGCCCAGCGCTGGAGCAGTTCCAGCGGGCGGCCCGCATACGCGATGCCTTCTTCGCGGACAATCCTGCCGCGCCTTCGGTTCGTTTCAGTCTCGAACCCCTGCGGCTTGATGCAACCGCCGAGACCCTGACCTATGCCATCGGAGGCCAGACGCTCGTCTACCGACACGATCCCGTGCGCCTATGGCCCATGCAATGGCCACCGCCGGACGGACAATTGACGGCGCAGATCCAGGTGACCCCCTGGGTCGCGAACGAACCCGGCAGCCTCGCTTTCCGCGGGCCCTTCGCCTTCCTGAGGCTGATCGAGGCTGGCACACCGAAACCCGACGGCAAGGCGCCCGATCGCTTCATCCTGCGCTACGCCCTCGGCTCGCGCGCGGCGTCTCTGCGGCTCACCGCAGCGAGCATCATCAACCCCTTCAATTTACAGGATCTCCGGCAGTTCCGCTGCCCGGAGATCCCGTAATGACGACGCCGGCAGAAGAGGCGTCGGGCAAGGGGGGAAGCCGTGCCCCGCGCTGCAACCGACGCCGGAGGAAGGAACGCCCATGAATACACCGGACAGCAAGCTTGCCGAATATTATGCCAAGTTCTTTTGCGCAAATATACTTAGAAATATTTATGAAAATTGCGAAAAAACACGCGCAGTCGATCGCGAAACAGCTATTAATAGGATCGCAAAATTCTGCAAAATCGACCGATCCGCCGCAACAGATTTATGTGAGAAAGGGGTCAAATTTCTACAATCCGCACGATTGACAATGAATTTCGATTTATCAAATTTCGATTTTTCGCGTCTCGCCAAGACCGAAGGACGGATCATCAATTGTCTTGAACGCGGCTGCAAGCCACAAGAGCCCCAGGGATATGTTTTTGGACGAGCGCGGCTTGAGGAAAATCTGTTCCATATGGAGGATCTGTTCAGGTCGCTCCCCTTCGGGCAATGCGGCCGCTATGAGAGCACGGATACGCCTGGCATCCGCAGCCGGGGGTTTCATCCGTTCAGTCGCCCGATTTACTGTGCGCTCGACGTACTGTCCGGCGCGAACGGCGCGGCGGCGACTTATGGATACAGCTTCCTTGTATTCAAGGACTACGTGAAGGCGATATGCACCTACGCCCCTGTTGATACGATGGCGACAGATCTTATTGGCCGTAGTTCCGTTGCTTTTGACAAGCTGGCGACCTTCTACCACATGGAAAGGCTGATCGCTAATATGCAGAATGATCGCCTTGGATACGACTGCTTCGGAAGTTTCATAGCAAAATTCGCGGGCAAAGACGTTACACCTCATCGTAATTACGGCCGCGGCGGGCGGAATAACTACATCGACGTGCAGCTGCACGGGCAGCCGTACATTAACCGAGATGTCGATCAGATCTACCTATCAAGATACGAAGCTGACATACTATCAAGAAAAATATCAAGTAAGAATTTTGAATCGATAATGAAATCCGTTGAAGACATCAACAAATCAGCCCGTAGAAAAATTATAGTTTTGATATAGGGAATTCAGTGCTGCTATTGACGATAGCATGCGGTTCCACGAGGGAACCACCGCGTCATTCCGAGGCGAGCGGCTCAAGTTCCAATGCCAAATTCAACACTCCATTAAAACCAATATCTTGCTAGCGGCCCTCGTCAATCCGACATTGGCTCCGAGGCCCGCATCAGGCGGATGCCAATCTCGGGGTCGAAGCCCTAGTAGTTCCACTCCATGCCGACCCCGACGGCGCCGCCGCCGGCTCCCGCCTCGGCCTCGAGCTTGATGTTGCGGCCGAGGTCGATATCGACCGCGGCGCGGCTCGATTCCGGCGTAGCGCCCTGCCGGATGCTCAACCGCATCCTGTCATTGATCTGCTTGCCAATGCCGACCGCGACACCGCCGGTCCCATCGGAATTGGTTGTCCCGAGATCGATGGAATCGAGGCCCAGCGACGAGCCGATCGCGCCGAGCGGTCCGCCCCCCTCGCCCGTCAGCTCGGCCAGCGCCTGGGCAAGCTGGATCGCCTGGCCAGTCGACAGGCTGCCGGACGGCTTGCCGAACAGAAGCCGCGCCAGCACCTCATCCCGCGGCAGCTCCGGCGAGGATGTGAAGTCCAACTGCGGATTGGAGGCCTTGCCCGTCACGAGAATACGCGCGGTTATTCCGGCTGCTGTCGATTCGGCCTCGAAGTTGATGCGCGGGTCGAAATCGCCGTCGAGGGAGACTTCGCCGCGCGTGAAAGTGAGCTGGCGGCCGAGCAGCGAGAGCGTTCCGCGACGCAGCGTGAAGGCGCCGTCGGCCTGCGGCGCGGCACTGGTGCCGCGGATCGTCAGCTGGCCGCCGAGCTGGGCGTTGATGCCCTGCCCGCGCACCACGATACCGCTCCGCGCGGCCACCCGAATGTCAAGCGTAGCGGCGAAGGGATTGGCCGCCTGCGCAGCCGCCGCCCGCTGTTCTGCCGCGACGCGGGCGCGCACCGCGGGCGGCGCGTTAACGCGCGTGACCGGGATCGGCGTTGCGGAGAAGGGGAAGCGCTTCGGCAAGGTGATTTCCAGCGCCGAGAACTCGATGGACCCGGTGACGCTCGGGCGGGTCGCGAGTGCGCCCGCGATGGCGAGGTCCGCATTCGCGGTGGCATTCACGATCGGTGTTGCCATGAGCTGCGCGTTGTTCGCCTTGATGGCGATCTGGCCGGGGAAGCCTGCAGACGGATCCAGCGCCACGCGTCCCGAACCGGTAATGGCTCCGCCGTTACGCGCCCGCGCCGAGAGGCTGGAGATCACGAGCTCGCGCTCCGACCCGTTGATCACGGCCTCGATATTGGTGAGCGTCACGCCGTTGGCCGCGTCCTGGAAGCGCCCATTGGTGATACGGATGGTGCCGGCCGCCGTCGGCGCGGCGGCCGTGCCGCGGATGCGCAGGTCAGTAACGGCCTGGCCGGTGAGCGTCTGGCCGGCGGCCGAGAGGCGGGCATTCATCAGGCCAAGATCGATGCGGCCGTTGACGCCGATGTCGAGCGCGCCGGCGCCCATCGGGGCGGAGCCGGTGATCTGCAAGTTGGAATTCGCAAGACCGGTCACGCGCGCGTCCACATTGACGCGCCCGTTGCCAAGCGTGCCTTCCGCAGTCACGCCGAGGGGCCTGAGACCCGCGTCGCTGATCTGCGGCGCGGTAAGATTGGTGATGGCAAGGTTGTAGCGGCCGGACGGCTGGGCGGCGGGTCCGGTCAGTGTCACATCACCGTTGAGGGCACCCGTCACCCCAAGCCCCGGCGCGAACAGCTCGGCGATGGTCAGGGGGATGGCCCGGGCGGCGACCCTGAGGTCCAGCCGCTCGCCCGCCGAACCGGCCACCGTCAGCCGGCCTGAGCCGGCGCGCAGTTCCACGTTGGACAGCGTGACCGTGCCATCACGAAGGCTGAAACGGGCATCAGGCGCCAGCGACAGGGTCTGACCGCGGGTCAATGTCAGGCGGCGGATCAGCGCCTCGATCCCCCCATCGGTGGGCGTGATGCGCGCCGCGGTGGTGAGATCCGCGCCCTGAACGACCGCCGTGAGGTTGAGATCGGTCGCATTGCCCTGCCCTTCCGCGGTGAGTCGTGCGCGGGATATCGTGAGGCCGCTCGTGGCGATGCCATCGACATCCACCTGCCCGCTGAAGGCGGGAGCCTGGAACAGGTCGCGCCCATTGGCATTGATCTTCGCGTCCGTCAGTGTGACGCCGAAGGCATCGATGCGGCTCGCCGAGCCGGTGATCCGCGCCGCCTGCTTGCCACCGGGCGCCTCGAAATTCGCCATCAGTTCCAGCCGGCCGGCAATTTCGGCGAGGACAAGCGGCGCAAGGTCGCGCAGATCCCCTGCCGTGACGGACACCTGGCCGGTGACGAGCGAGGCCGGCGTCGCGGCCAGCGACCCGCGCACGGCGACTGAGCCGAGGGTGATATCGAGGTCACGCACCTCGGCGGCGCCGTCAGCTTTGCGCGCGAACTGGCCGCTGCCGCGCGCCGGCTTGCCGTTGACGCTGCCGTCGAGCTTGAGCTCGCCCTGCGGCGCGTTCAGAACATCGGCGGCCGTCACATTCAACGTCAGCCGTTCGATGGGGCGCCCCATCGCCTTGGCATCACGGAGCGCGATGGTCGCGCGGCTGTCGAGCTTCGACAGGCTTCCGGTCAGCGTCGCCGAGATGTCGCCACGTCCCGTGATACGCTGATCGAGCCGCTGCAATTCCGGCAGGGCGATCTTGGCAACCACGTTGGCGCGCTCTTTCGTCGCCGAGCCGTCAGCCGTCAGCGATACATAGGCGGCATCGGCCGAGAAGGTCTCGAAGCCAAAGCTGCCGTCACCGGCGCGGCGCACCGTGCCTTTGACAGTCGCCCGCCCGCCAATGAGATTGTCGGCAACTGGAATGCCCGTCTTCAGATCCTGGGCGGCGCCGTCCAGCGCAACCACCAGCCGGCTCAAATCGAAGGCCGCGTCGACATCGGCTGCGAGCCGCACCCGGCCGCTCAGGTCCTGATCGACAAAGCCGCGCAGGGCGGCCATATCGGCGCGCTCGATCATCAGCTTGCCCTTGACGGAGGCGGGATCGACCTGCCCCACATAGGTGGCGACGATCGGCGTGGCCTCGATGCGCGAAGACGTGATGTCGAGCCTGCCGCTTCGGTCAGCCCGCCCCTCAGCCGCCAGCGTCAGCCGTGGCCCGAGCGCTGCTGCGACGGCCTTGTCGCTGGCCGACAAGGCATCGGCGACGCCATTGAGCTTGACGGCGAAGCGGGTCGCCTCTGCCGTAAGGGGCCCATCGCCCCGCGCCGTTGCCGTGAGCGTAACCGTTCCAGCGCCATAGCGGCTGCCGGCAGCGGTGACGCCAATCTCGCGGCCATCCACCTTCAGCGACAGCTCGGGCGCGTTGACCGTGCCGCCAAGCACGAGATCCGCCACCAGGGATTGCCAGGACGCCATGGGTATGATGCGGCCGTCAGGACCGGCAACCTTGGGAAGAAAACCGGCGAACGGGGCGGCATTACCTATGGTAAGCCGCGCCTTGCCCGCCACGGCGCCGCCCGGAGCGATGGCACCATCGCCGCTCAATTGAAAAGCGCTGTTCGACGCGGTGACGTCGCGCAGGGTGACCGCACCATCGTCAGCGAATAATGCATCGAGCTTGATGGTCGCGGGGCCGAGCAGTGGCTCGAGATCCTGCGGCAGCACCGCGCCCACGTCAGCGAGGAGCGTCGCGTCGAGGCTGCGCGACGTGCCCGTGCGTTTCAGGGTCGCCTCGCCCTCTGCCCCGGCCTTGTCGCCCATGGTCAGGCGCAGACGTCCGCTCCAGTCGTCGAGCGGGCCGTCGCCACTGATGCTGAGGGAGATCGGCGGCGCGCCGCGCAAGGCGGCCAGGCGGGATACGAGGCCGCCAGGTGGCTCGCTTGCATCCACCGCGAGCTTGAGTTGTTGCGTATCCGGCCGGAAGTTGAGCTGGATGCTGGCGCGGCCCGGCGTGGAGTCGATGCGGTCCGCCGAGATGTCGAGGACGAGGCCCTGCGCCGGGTCGACCAGGCGGGCCATACCGGTGAGCGAGAGCGCGGCGGGCGCGCCGAGCAGCGGCTCACCCAGCGTCAGGCGCGCGATGTCCAAGCGTTCCAGGGAAACACCGAACGGCAGTTGCGGGATTCCGGAAGACGGCTCCGCTGGAGCCGGCGAGGCAGGCGTGTCCGGTGCGCGTGCCACGTCGAGATGGCCGAGGCGCACGAGTTCGACATCGAGCCGCCCGCGGATCAGGGCAAGGGGTCGCCAGCGCAGATCCGCCTGATCGAGAGACAGCCAGACGCCACGCGGATCGGCGATCGTCACGTCAAGCACGCGCATCTCCGCCGGCAGCGCGCCCTCGAGACGGCCGATGCGGATGGTCATGCCATCGCTGCTGGCGAAACGTTCGACAAGCCGCACGATCTCGGCGCGGCCGAAATCCGTGCGCGTCAGCACGACGAGCCCAAGCGCCACGACGACGACCAGCCCGATAAGGGCTTGCAACGCCACGCGCAGGAGGGGAAAGGATACTCGCCGCATCAGAATGACTGTCCAAGACTCATGTAAATGCCGTAGGGCGGGTCGCCCTTGTCGCGATTCAAGCCGCGCGCCACGTCCAGGCGGAGCGGGCCGAGGCTCGTGTAGTAGCGAAGCCCGATGCCCGCCGAATATTTGATGCCATCGTCGTCGAAGGAGGGCACGCTGTCGCGGAAGGCGCCGCCCGCATCGACGAAAGGCACGATGCCGATCGTATCGGTGACCTTCATGCGCATCTCCACCGAGCCTTCGAGAAGGCTGCGCCCACCGATGACCCGGCCGAAGGCGTCCGTCGGGCCTATGCTCTGGTAGTCGTAGCCGCGAACCGACCCGCCACCACCGGCAAAGAAGCGGTGCGGAGGCGGAACATCGTAGAGGCTCGCGCCGACGATGCTCCCCATGCGAACCCGACCGGCAAGAATATAGCGCGACTCCTTGTCCAAACTGAGGTAGCCCGAGGCCGTTCCCGTCATCACCGTCATATTCGTGGTCGAGCCGAGGAAGCTCGGATAAGGCGTGACGGTGCCGGTCAGACGGAAGCCGCGCGTGGGATCGAGCTTGGAATCCGTCGTGTCGTAGGTCGCCTCGACCGGAATGCCCACGAGGGTGTAATAGCGACCTGCACCGTTGACGTCGCTATAGGCGCGCATGAATTTGGCGCGCTCGAAGCTCAGGCCGACCTGGGCCGTGAACGCCTTGGAAAACTCGCGCTTGACGCCGATCGAGCCGAGAAAACCCTGCTGGGTGTAATTCTCGGTGACGTTGCGCAGATAATTGGCCTTCACGATCAGGTCATCCTCGACCGTGAAGATTCCAGGCACCTCGAATGTCGCACCGACGTTGAAGCCGAGCCTGTCCTGCCAGGAGACTTCCTGGCCGTCCGCCCCCAGAATCTTCCCCGACGCGCCGGCGACGGTCGCATCGAGCCGCAGCCGCTCGGCATTGCCGAACAGGTTGCGATGACCCCAGTAGGCATTCACCGAGGGGCCGTCCGTATTCGAATATTTCGCGCTGAAGCCCACGAAACGGGGCAGCCGCTCCTTCACGTCAACGTCGATCGGCAATTCGCCAGCATCGTTCAAGGCGCTGCCTTCGCGAATCCGGACGGAATCGAAGACATCGTAGGAATTGAGTTCCCGGCGGAAATCATCGAGCGCGGTCGTGGAAAAAACATCCCCCGGCTGGAAAGTCACCCGACGGCGAATGAAATTGGGATTGAGCCGGTCGGTTCCGGAAATCTTGACGTCGCCGAAGCGCACGATCGGCCCTGGCTCGACACGCAGGGTGACGTCCATGTGGCCCGTGGCATAGTCCACGATGGCATCGCGCTTCACCGCCTTGGCGAAGGCATGGCCGATATCGCGGAACCGTGCGACCAGCGCCGCCTCGGCGGATAAGACGACGCTGCTCTCGGCCGGCTGGCCAGGCGCAAACCTCAGTTTTGCCCAGGCCTCGGGCGGATCAACCGCCGCGCCTGTCGCCGCATTCACGGCCTTCAGGCTTCCGAAGGTGAACAGGCGGCCGGGATCGACATTGATGACGACGGGCACGGCGCCTGTCCGGCGGGCCGCGTTGACCCGGGCCGTGGCGGCCGCCTCGTCCACGTCGACGCCGGCCACGCTCACGGTGATCTTGGCTTCGTAGTAGCCGAGCGCCGCCATGGTCGAGAACAGCCGCGGCAAATCCGCCGCGGCGCGCTGCACCAGGCCTTCCGCGCCGGAGGGCGGGCTGTTCTTCAACTCCTCCAGGTTGGAGGCGTCCCGAATCCGTTGCTCAAGCGTATCGTCATCCCCAACGACATGGATCGTCACCTCATAGGGGACCGCATCCGGCACCGGGATCGTCGGCTGCTCAGGCTCCTGCTTGCGTCCGAAAAGGCGATCGAAGAAGGAGCGGTTGTCGGTGCTTCCAGCCTGTCCAGACGTCCGGCTACCAGCCGCCGCCGTCTGCGCATGAAGATCCCCGGGGGCTGTCGCGAGCGAAGCGAAGCACAATCCCACGCCGACCGCCCAGACCCTCGGCTGCGCCCATGCCTTCGGCTGCGCCAAGGCTTTCAGCTGAACCCCGCCACCGAAGCCGGCTTCGAGCGTCGGGCCTGAAGCAGCCCTTCGACGACGGCGCCTCCTGTTCGGGGCAGGATTGGAAGACAGGACTTTCACTGAACGCAACTCAACTCGCGGGACCCACATGTCGCGGCGACGCCTCGGGTCGCGCGATCAGGAGGCCATATCAACAACTGCAATTCCTTAAAATGCATTCGACCATGATAAGGATGACAAATGGTGAACGCCACCTCGCGTCGATAAAACTCCGGTTGCATGGAGCGCGGCAAGCATTGCCCGCTCTTCCCATGACCACGTAGGGGCGTTATCACGCCTGTCTCGGCCCTGCCGGCGACCCGCCGATATAGGCCGGAACCAAGATTCATTTGAGCGAACCCGATCGGGACCATGGCCCCACCTCTTCTCTTGCTCCAAGATATCGCGCTAACCTTCGGCGGAACGCCTCTCCTCGAACAGGCAAGCTTGTCTGTTAGTTCCGGTGAGCGGCTTTGCCTCGTGGGACGCAACGGATCGGGAAAATCCACGCTTTTGAAGATTGCCGCCGGCCTCATCACGCCGGACCGCGGCCAACGCTTCCTCCAACCAGGCACCACGTTGCGCTACCTGCCGCAGGAGCCGGATCTCACGGGCTTTTCCACGACGTCAGCCTATGTCGAGGCGGGTCTTGCGCCCGGCGACGACACCTATCGCGCGCAGTATCTGCTCGAACAGCTCGGCCTCGCAGGAACCGAGGACCCCACGCGCCTGTCCGGCGGCGAGGCGCGCCGTGCGGCCCTGGCGCGGCTCCTTGCGCCTGAACCCGACATCCTGCTGCTCGACGAGCCCACCAACCACCTCGACCTGCCGGTCATCGAATGGCTGGAAAGCGAACTCCGTTCACTGCGCTCTGCACTCGTGCTCATCAGCCACGACCGGCGCTTCATGGAAACGTTGTCGCGGGCCACCGTGTGGCTCGATCGCGGCACCACACGCCGGCTGGAACAAGGCTTCGCTGCCTTTGAAGAGTGGCGGGACACCGTCTTCGAGGAGGAAGAACGCGACAGGCATAAACTCGACCGACGCATTGCCCAGGAGAACGACTGGCTGCGCTATGGCGTGACAGCCCGGCGCAAACGCAACCAGGGTCGTCTGCGCGCCCTCCACGCCATGCGCCAGGAACGCCGGGACGCCCGGCGCGCGGTCGGCGACGTCAAGATGACGGTAAGCGAGGGCGATATCTCAGGCAAGCTGGTGATCGAGGCCGTCAACATCTCCAAGTCCTACGGCACGGAACCGGTGGTCCGCGATCTGTCGATCCGCATCGCCAGGGGGGACCGGATCGGCATCGTGGGGCGCAACGGCGCGGGGAAGACCACGCTGATCAACATGTTGACCGGCCAACTCGCCCCGGACAGCGGCACCGTGAAAATTGGCGCCAATGTCGCCATGGCGAGCCTGGACCAAGGCCGCGCCGGCCTTGATCCCGATGTCACCCTGCGTGACGCCCTGACGGGCGGCGGCAGCGACACCGTCATGGTCGGCGGCACGCCGAAGCACGTGATGTCCTATCTCAAGGATTTCCTGTTCACGCCCGACCAGGCCAACATGCCCATCGGCAAGCTGTCCGGCGGCGAGCGCGGCCGGCTGATGCTGGCGCGGGCGCTCGCCCAACCGTCGAATCTGCTGGTGCTCGACGAGCCCACGAACGATCTCGACCTGGAGACCCTCGACCTCCTCGAGGAAATGATCGACAGCTACAGCGGCACCGTGATCCTCGTCAGCCACGATCGCGACTTCCTCGATCGCACGGTGACCTCCGTGCTGATGGCGGAAGGCCAAGGCCGCTGGCATGACTATGCCGGCGGCTATAGCGACATGCTCGCCCAGCGCGGCGCCGGCGTGGAGACGACATCGCGCGGCAATGGCGGGGGAGCGGCCGGGAAGGTTGCGGGACAGGCTGCGGCATCCCGCTCGGAGCAGGACGAGCGCAATGCGCCGAAGACGAAGCTGAGCTTCAGGGACAAGCATGCGCTCGAGAGCCTGCCCGGGCGCATGGCCGCGCTCGAGCGCGACATCGCCAAATTGAAGGCCGTGCTCGACGATCCCGATCTCTATGCGCGCGATCCCGCGCGCTTCGCCAAGGCATCGCAGGCGATGTCCAAGGCTGAGGCCGATCTCGCCGCATCCGAGGAGGAATGGCTCAGGCTCGAAATGCTCCGCGAAGAGATCGAGAGCGGGGGCTAGAGCAAATCCGGCTAAGATGGAATCGTCTGATACCATCTTAGCCGGATTTGCTCGTCAATTCTTGAGCGGAGCAAGTCCGCAACAGACGGACTTGCTCTGGAGGCTGTGGCCATGTTTATCCCCGTCAGGGATCCCGACGATCCCGCCATTGCGGATTATCGCGCGGTACGCGAGCGGGACCTGGTCGGGCGCGGCGCGCGCTTTATTGCCGAGGGCGAGGTCGTCCTGGCTGTCCTGCGCCGCCAGCCGGATTTCACAGTGGAATCCCTGCTGATCAGCGACAAGCGGCTGCCAACTTTCGATGCGACGGCGTGGCCCGATGCGATCCCGATCTTCGTCGCCGGCCAGCCGGTGATGGACGGCATCGCAGGCTTCCACATCCACCGCGGCCTCCTCGCCATCGGCCGGCGCGTGGCCACACCGAGCGTGCGGGACCTCATCGCACAGCTTCCGCCGGCAGCGACGGTCGTCGGCCTTGTCGGCATCGCCAATCACGACAATATGGGCGGCGTCTTCCGCAATGCCGCGGCCTTCGGCGCCGACGCCGTGCTCCTGGACGGCACCTGCTGCGACCCGCTCTACCGCAAGGCCATTCGCGTCTCGGTCGGCGGCTCTTTCGTCGTGCCCTATGCGCGCGCCGTCGACGGCGACGACATGCTGGCCGCCCTCGATGAGGCAGGCTTCGTTTCCGTCGCGTTGAGCCCGTCTGGCAGCCGGTGCCTGCACGAGCTGCGCCCGGCCAAGCGATCGGCGCTTCTCTTCGGCGCGGAAGGACCGGGGCTGCCCAAGGCGCTTCTGTCCCGCACCCTTACGGTTCGGATCGCCATGGGCGGGACGATGGATTCCCTCAATGTGGCGACATCGAGCGGCATCGTGCTGCATCATTATGCGGCCAGCCAGCTCTGTCGCTAGAGCAGGCCCGCCTTTTGCAGACATGATCCGTTCGAAAATAGAATAGCAAATTCAATAGCTTAAATGATATCAGGCGATTCCGTGCAAGTCGGATTTGCGCTAGCAGGCGGGATCAGTTGCCCTTTTCGGGGGCGGGGGGCAGCGGCAGGATCTCGATGCCCTCTTCGAGAAGGTCGCGAACCTCCTCTCCGGTCGCCTCGCCGTAGATGGCACGCTCCTCCGCATCGCCCGCATGGATGCGGCGGGCCTCATTGGCGAATTCATCGCCGACATAGGACGCGTTCTCGATGACATGTCGGCGCAGCGCGCGCACCATCTCACGAAGTTGCTGCTCGCGCTCGGTCAGCAGCGCAGCCTGGGGAACCGGCACAGGGACGCGGGCCGGACCGGCACCATCGCTGATGCCCTCGACGGAAGGAACGGCTTTCCGCCGCTCATTGTCCGTCCGCACCACGCTCGGGGACATAATCGCCTTCCGCACCTTGTCGGACCCGCAGACCGGGCAGGTCACAAAGCCGCGCGAAACCTGCGCGTCAAAAGCATCACTGTTCTTGAACCAGCTCTCAAAGGCGTGACTCTTATCGCAGATGAGTTTGTAACGGATCATGGTGACGGGTCGCTGCTGTTACGAGAGCGAATTCAAGGCGAATGTCGACAGGCACGGGCTTCGCAGCGGCATGTCGGTGTCACGCAACCTCGAGCAACAGATCGAGCTCGCCGCGCCGGTCGAGCGCATAAAGATCATCGCATCCGCCGATGTGGCGATCGCCGATGAAGATCTGCGGCACGGTACTCCGTCCCCCGGCACGCGCGATCATCGCCGCACGTTCGTCGGCCTTGCCTGAAATCTCGATCTCTGTGAAATCCACCTTCTTGGAGACCAAAAGCTCCTTTGCCGACTGGCAATAGGGGCACCACGACTTCGTATAGATTGTCACATCAGGCATAGCAGCCACGCCGCCTCGCGAAAATTGTCCTCAAAGGACATATAGGTGCCATCACACCTCCGCTACAACCCTTGCGAAAGTCAATACATCGACGCTGGACGCGCCACCGCGCAGCAAGGCCCTGGACGCCGCGTTGGCTGTCGCGCCGGTGGTCAGCACGTCATCGACGAGAATGACACGTTCCCCCAGCAAACGGCGGTTGTCCGGCACGTGAAATGCGCCCTGCAGATTGGCGGCGCGCTCTGCCCGCGTCAGCCCCACCTGCGGCCGGGTGCTCTTGCGGCGATGCAGCACAAGGCCATCGCAACGCAGACCGCTATGCCGTGCGACCTCGCGGGATAGCGCCATGGCCTGGTTGAAACGGCGCGACCACAGCCGCCAGGGATGGAGGGGCACCGGAACGACGAGGGCGGCGTCCGCGACCAACTCCGCGCCTGCAGAGGCCATCATGCGCCCCATGGCCTTTGCGAGTTCGGGACGATCGCCGTATTTCAGACGGTGGACCAGCTCGCGGGCCGTGCCATCATAGCGCGCGACCGCCCGCGCCCGCTCGAAAACCGGCGGATCGGCGATCGCCGACGGCGACAGCAGCGGCCCGCCGAGGTCCACCGCGAAGGGCGTACCGAGCCGCTCGCAATAGGGGCGCGTGATGAAGGGCAGGTCGCGCCAGCACGCGGCGCAAACGCCATGGGGTTCTGCGGTCGCGCAACCGCAGGCAATGCAGGTCGGTGGATAGATCAGGCCCGCCAGGCGGCTGGCGGCCGCCACCGTCTCACCCTGCAACACCGCAACGGAGTGCCGCAGCCAACCACGTCCAGCGATCTCAACGGATTCCGCCATGTGGCTTGCCCCCCGCCATGTCGCTTGCCCCCATCGTCCAGTTTAGGACGGGACAGGCCGCCGTCAAAGGCTGCAATCCGATCCCGCCGCCATTCGCGCGAGGCACGGCGATAGTCTTTGACCGCCGGACCGAAGCGCAGGATAACGCGAGCCGTCACTCGCCTCCTTGCTCCATCAGGATGAAGGACCATCCATGGCCGCCCCTCTCGTCTTCGACCGCGCGCTCGCCCGCCGCCGCCTGGAACGCGCCCATCGCGAAGGGTTCATCGATTTCCTGGTGGCGCGCGCCGCCGAGGACCTCGCCGATCGGCTCGCGGCGGTGAAGCGCACCTTCGATCTGGCTCTCGATCTCGGCACGCCGACCGATGCTGCCGTCGCGGCCCTGGCGGCCTCCGGGCAGGCAGGGCGCATCATCCGCGCGGCGCCCACTATTGCGGCCCTCGGCGGGGGGCGCGGGGATACACTGGTCGCGGATGAAGAGGCCCTGCCCTTTGCCGAGGGTCGCTTCGACCTGGCCGTCTCCCTGCTCGCCCTTCAAGGAGTCAATGATCTGCCGGGCGCGCTGGTGCAGATCCGCCGGGGCCTGAAGGCCGACGGGCTGTTCCTTGCCGCCCTGTTCGGCGGCTCGACGCTGACGGAATTGCGCCAGATTCTGGCGGAGGCCGAAAGCGAGATCGAGGGGGGCGTGAGCCCGCGGGTTGCCCCCTTCATCGACATCCGCGACATGGGGGCTCTGCTCCAGCGGGCAGGCTTTGCGCTACCTGTCACGGATATCGACACGGTCAAGGTGCGTTACGAACATCCCATCGGCCTGATGCGCGACCTCAGGGCCATGGGCCTGACGAACAGCCTCGTCGAACGCCGCCGCAAGCCCCTGAAGCGCGAGACGCTGGCCCATGCGGTGGCGCTCTATTACGAACGCTATGCGGAAGACGACGGACGTGTGCCCGCCACCTTCGATATCCTGTGGGTCTCCGGCTGGGTGCCGCATGAGAGCCAACAGAAGCCGCTGCAACCCGGTTCGGCGAAGATGCGGCTGGCGGACGCGCTGAACACTAAGGAAATCAAGACCGGCGACCGAGGGTAGCAGGCGCCCCCCTCCCCTGGAGGGGAGGGATCAGCGCGGCACCCAGGGGCCCGTCACGACGCCCGCCTCAGCGCAGAAGGTCGACAAGCACCGGGATGAGCGGCTCATCGGCCGGTGGCATGGGATAATCGCGCAGGGCCTGCGCCCGCACCCATTTCAGCACCTGGCCCTCACGCGGAGCGGCAATGCCCTCCCAGCGTCGGCAGATATAGAGCGGCATCAGGAGGTGAAAGGTCTCGTAAGGGTGGCTCGCGAAGGTCAACGGCGCGAGACAGTCCTGCTTCACGGTGATGCCGAGTTCCTCATGGAGTTCCCGGATCAGGGTTTCCTCCGGCCGCTCGCCGGCCTCCACCTTGCCGCCCGGGAATTCCCAGAGACCCGCGAGCGCCTTTCCCGGCGGGCGCTGGGCGATGAGAATGCGCCCGTCGGCATCGACGAGGGCGCAAGCCGCGACGAGGGTCAGCTTCACGCTCACGAACGATAATCGCCGTTGATCTCGACATAGGCCTTGGTGAGGTCGCAGGTCCACACCGTCGCCGATCCGCTGCCGAGCCCGATATCCGCCGTGATGCGAATGTCCTCGCCGCGCATGTAGGCCGAGGTCTCGGCCTCGTCATAGGCCGCATCGCGCTCGCCGTCGACCGCCACGCGGATATCACCGAACCAGATGGCGAGGCGATCGCGCTCGGCGGGCTCGCCCGCCTTGCCGACGGCCATGACGACACGGCCCCAGTTGGCGTCCTCGCCGGCGACGGCCGTCTTCACGAGCGGCGAATTGGCGATGGACAAGGCGATGCGCTTGGCGGACGCGTCGTCCACGGCGCCTCGCACCAGAACCTCGACGAATTTCCGTGCACCCTCGCCATCACGCACGACCTGATGGGCGAGGTCGAGCAACAGGGCGTCGAAAGCCACCTTGAAGGCAGCCAGGCGCGGATCGTCCGCTGCCTCGACAGGCTTGAGGCCGTGGGCGGCTGCAGCGCCTGTCGCAAAGGCGATGAGGGTGTCGGAGGTCGAGGTGTCGCTGTCAACGGTGATGGCGTTGAACGAGCCCTTGACGCCTCCGGACAAAAGCGTCTGCAGGGCGGGCGCCGCGATCGGCGCATCGGTCACGACATAGGACAGCATCGTCGCCATATCGGGGGCGATCATGCCCGCGCCCTTGGCGATGCCGTTGATCGTGACGGTGACACCATCGATGGCAGCGGTGCGGGTTGCGACCTTGGGGAAGGTATCCGTCGTCATGATGGCCCGCGCCGCGTCGAGCCAGGGCTCCGGCGACGCGCGGCGGGCGCAATCCGTCAGCACACCCTCGAACTTGGTGGCGTCGAGCGGCTCGCCGATCACGCCGGTCGAGGAGAGGAAGATCTCGCTCTCCGCGCAGCCCACCGCCGCGGCGGCGAGCTTTGCGGTGAGCGCGGTCGACTCCCGGCCCTTGCGGCCCGTGAAGGCATTGGCATTGCCGGAATTGACGACAAGCGCCCGCGCCTTTCCGCCGGCGAGCCGGTCGCGGCACCATTCAACCGGGGCCGAAGGGCATTTGGAACGCGTGAAGACGCCCGCCACGCTCGTGCCTTCGTCGAAAATCGCGAGCAGCACATCCGTCCGCCCCTTGTAGCGGATGCCCGCGGCAGCGGTCGCGAAGCGCACGCCGGCGATGGGCGGCATGGCAGGGACGATCTTGGGGGCGAGAGGCGAGACGGGATGTTCTGTTGCCATGACGAGGGCCGATCAATGGGGGAGAGATCCCGGTGCAGGCCAAGACCTGCCCGGGCGGCTGGTTCGGGCCCCGGCTCACAGAGAAGCCGGGGCTCCAGGATCATCAGGCGATCACGGCGCCCTGTTCATCGGCGCCCGATCTTTCAGGGCCCGATTATTCAGGGCTTTTTGGGCGCGGCGGGCGTTGCCGGCGCAGTCGGCGTCGGAACAGGCGCGGCCGGCGGCTCGTCGAGGCGCTCGATCTTCGCATCCTTGCGCAGGCCGACGATGATGTCCTGCTGCGCCTTCTGCGCAAGGTAGTTGTCGACCTGCTCCTTGACCTCGTCGAAGGTCGGGATCGGCTTCTCGCGCTTCTCCTCGACCTTGATGATATGCCAGCCGAACTGGCTCTTCACCGGCGCCGAGACCTGGCCGGGCTGGAGCTTGAACGCGGCTTCGGCGAATTCGGGGACCATGCGGTCCTTGGTGAAGAAGCCGAGATCCCCGCCTTCCTTGGCGGAGCCCGGGTCCTTCGACACCTCGGCGGCAACCTTCACGAAGTCCTCGCCGGCCTTGAGACGCGCCTCGATCTTCTTCGCGTCGGCCTCGTTCTCCACGAGAATGTGGCGGGCGCGCACCTCTTCCTCGGGCTTCATGCCCTTGACCGTCTCCTCATAGAGCGCCTTGGCCGCCTCGGGCGTCGCCGCCTTCTTCACCTCGGCCGCCAGATAGTCGTCGAGCAGCACCTTGTCGCGATAATAGGCCAGGCGGCGCGCGAAATCCGGGTTATCGGCGACCTTTGCCTTTTCGGCTGCCTGCGCCAGAATCTTCATGTCGATGAGGTAATTCAGGAGATAGGTCCGGCGCTGCGCTTCCGGCATTGCCGGCAGCCGGTCGCCGAGATCCTCAGCGGCGACGTCGAGATCCCGCTGGGTGATCGCAACACCGTTGACGGTGGCGAGCGGCTTGTCCGGGTTGCCGGCGGAGGCGGCCGGCGCGGTGGGCTGGGCCGCTGCCGGAGCCGCGGCTCCCTGGGCCGACGCAGGAACGGATAGCCCCACCATGGGCAGGCCCATCAAGGCGGTGGCGGCTGTGGACAGAAAGAAGCGACGAAGGTTCATGGGTGCTTCCGCGAGGTGGCCAGGGGCCGGTGGACGACTGCGACCGATGGCGCGGCGCTAGTCATATAAGCATGTTCGGCCTGCATGAGTGGCCGAAGCCACGTGGGTTGGCAAGACCTTTAGTTGACAGGAGCCTCATCGGCCAACGCCTGCCCGGTGGCGTTCCGCGCCGGGATCGCGGTTTTCCTGCAGCAGATTGCCCCCATATTTGGGGGCACAAGGTCCGTTCTCCGGTAACCGGGTTGACAGATCCGTATGATACACCCATTTCGCCGAACAGCACGGGGCTTCGCCACGTCGGCGCGCGATGTGGGCGACATCAAGGTCGGCGCTAGAAAGTCGACCGCTCGGGCCGCATGTCCCCGCTGTTGTGCTGGACCCGGCGCCCCTTGGGGGTTAATCGTGTGACCGACGGTGCGGGGTGCCTTCCCGGACCGGTATTGATCGTCCGGAAAGAATCTCGATGCTCGGCGCTATTGCGAAGAAAATATTCGGTTCCGCCAACGACCGCCGCCTGAAGACCTATACGGCCAAGGTCCAGGCCATCAATGCGCTCGAACCCGAGCTCGCGGCCCTTTCGGATGACCAGCTGCGGGCCCGTACGGAGGAGTTCCGCCAGCAGCTCGCCGCCGGCAAGACGCTCGATGACCTGCTCGTGCCCGCCTTCGCCACCGTGCGCGAGGCGGCCAAGCGCGTGCTCGGCCAGCGGCACTTCGATGTGCAGCTCATCGGCGGCATGGTTCTTCACGAAGGCGCGATCGCCGAGATGCGCACGGGTGAAGGCAAGACGCTGGTGGCCACGCTGCCGGTCTATCTCAACGCACTGGCCGGCAAGGGTGTGCACGCGGTCACCGTCAACGACTATCTGGCCAGCCGTGACTCGAGCTGGATGGGGCGCGTCTATCGCTTCCTCGGACTGACGGTCGGCGTGATCGTCCATGGCCTCGATGACGACGAGCGGCGCGCGGCCTATGCCTGCGACATCACCTATGGCACCAACAACGAATACGGCTTCGACTATCTGCGCGACAACATGAAATATGACCTCGCGCAGATGGTGCAGCGCGGGCACAATTTCGCGATCGTCGACGAGGTGGACTCGATCCTGATCGACGAGGCGCGGACGCCGCTGATCATCTCCGGGCCGCTCGACGACCGCTCCGATCTCTACAACGCCATCGATGTGCTGATCCCCAAGCTCAAGCGCGAGGACTATGACCTCGACGAGAAGCAGCGCGCGGTTTCGCTCACCGAGAGCGGCAACGAGCATATCGAGGAGCTGCTCGAAAGCGCGGGTCTCCTGAAGGAGGGCTCGCTCTACGACGCCGCCAACGCGACGCTGGTGCACCATGTGAATCAGGCCTTGCGCGCCCACACCCTCTTCCAGCGCGACAAGGACTATATCGTCCGCAACAACGAGGTGGTGATCATCGACGAGTTCACCGGCCGCATGATGCAGGGCCGGCGCTACTCGGAAGGCCTGCACCAGGCGCTCGAGGCCAAGGAACACGTCCAGATCCAGCCCGAGAACCAGACGCTCGCCTCGATCACCTTCCAGAACTATTTCCGCCTCTACAAGAAGCTCGCCGGCATGACCGGCACGGCCGCCACCGAGGCGGACGAATTCCTCGACATCTACAACCTGGCCGTGGTGGAAATCCCCACCAACCTGCCGGTCAAGCGCATCGACGAGGACGACGAGGTCTACCGGACCGACGCCGAGAAATACAAGGCGATTGCCCGGGACATCATGGAAGCGGCAGAGAAGGGTCAGCCCGTTCTCGTGGGCACCACCTCCATCGAGAAATCGGAGATGCTGGCCAACTTCCTGTCGCAGACGGGCTACCAGCATATCGACTTCAACAAATCCGATGCCCTGAAGCCGGTGTTCGAGGCGGCCCGCTCCGGCAAGTCATCCAAGCATTTTGCGGTGCTGAACGCCCGCTTCCACGAGCTTGAAGCCTTCATCGTCGCGCAGGCCGGCGTCCCCGGCGCCATCACCATCGCCACCAATATGGCCGGCCGCGGCACGGACATCCAGCTCGGCGGCAACGCCGACATGCGGCTCGAGCAGGAACTCGCCGACATGCCGGACGGCGAGGAACGGGCCGCGCGCGAGGCAGAGATCCGCGCCGAGGTCGCCAAGTTCAAGGAACGGGCGCTGGCCGCTGGCGGCCTCTATGTCATCGGCACCGAGCGCCATGAAAGCCGGCGCATCGACAACCAGCTCCGCGGCCGCTCCGGCCGCCAGGGCGACCCCGGCCGCTCCAAGTTCTTCCTGTCGCTCGAAGACGACCTGATGCGCATCTTCGGCTCGGGCCGCATGGACACCATGCTGCAGAGGCTTGGTCTCAAGGAAGACGAGGCGATCGTCCATTCCTGGATCAACAAGGCCATCGAGAAGGCCCAGGGCAAGGTCGAGGCGCGCAACTTCGACATGCGCAAGAACATCCTGAAATACGACAACGTGATGAACGACCAGCGCAAGGTCGTCTTCGAGCAGCGTCGTGACTTCATGGGCCAGGAATCGGTGCGCGAAACCATCGACGAGATGCGCCACGGTGTCGCCGAGGAGCTGGTCTCGCGTCACATTCCAGAGAATTCATACCCCGAGCAGTGGGATGTCGCCGGCCTTGCCGAAGCCATCGCCACCGACCTCAACATGAGCGTTCCGGTTGAGGACTGGGCGAAGGAAGAGGGGATCGCCGACGACGAGATCCGCGATCGCCTCAGGGCTGCAGCCGATGCCGCCTATGCGGAGCGCGTTGAGAAGAATACGCCGGAGGTGATGAACTACGTCGAGAAGCAGGTTCTGCTGCAGACCCTCGATCACCTCTGGCGCGAGCATCTCGGAACGCTCGACCATCTGAGGCAAGTCATCGGCTGGCGCGGCTATGCCCAGCGTGATCCGCTGAACGAGTACAAGTCCGAAGCCTTCCAGCTCTTCGACGGGCTCATCGGCCGCCTGCGCGAGCAGGTGACAACGCAGCTGATGCGGGTCGAAGTGATGTTCTCGCCTCCCCCCGAGGCCGAACTGCCGCCCATGGAAGCCCATCACCTCAATCCGTTCAGCGGCGAGGAGGAGATGTCGGGCTACGGCGACACGCTCGTCGCTCCGCGCTCCCAGACTGCGGCGGTGGACCCCGCCGACCCGTCCACCTGGGGCAAGGTGGGCCGTAACGACCCTTGCCCATGCGGCTCGGGCAAGAAGTTCAAGCATTGCCACGGGCGCTTCATCTGAGCGGTTGCCCCGCTCAGGAGCAATAGAAGCTCCTCATCGACGCGCGGCCGTCATTCCGGGGCCTCGTATCGGCGAGGAGCCCGGCCCCCTTGAACGCGGCGGCTTACAAGAAGGCGTCGAACCGGGGGTACACTTGATTTTCTGTCGCGTTCATAGATTTCGGGCGCAAGCCTGCGACTTGCCCCGGAACACCGAGGTGGTTCGCTACTCTATGGACACGGCATCCCGCCCGCGCCGAACAGGCCTCACTGCATGATGCGCAGGGTGGCCGCGCCGATCTTCGTCAGATTGCGCATGCGCGTGTCATAGGCGGCCCAGTTCACGCGGCTTCTGCGACCACGGACCGACTTGCCGCGCGCGACGGCCCCTATCGTGCCGACGACGGGGTCGCCAAAAGTCGGTGTCGGCACCGACCCCGATACCGGATATCCCTGGGCGGTGAGGATTGCACGGACGCGCTGGCAATAGTGGACGGAGCGATAGGAGAAGCGTGTCTCGCCATGGCCGGCGCGATATTTCATGACCGTCGTGCAGATATCACCGCCGGCGAGCCGCCAGGCGCCGGTGAGATAGGTGACGCCATAGCGAATGTTGGTGGCTGGCTCCGCAAGCTCCGCCAGCGAGCCGCTGAAGCCGAGCATCCGCGCCGTCGAAGGCAGCACCTGCATCAGCCCGACTTCACCGTAACTGCCGGATGCTGAAATGTTATAGGCGCTCTCCACCTCCGCGACCGCATCGGCGATCTGCGGCGGCAAGCCTGCTTTCAGGGCCTGCTCACGGACGAGAGCGCGCAGCCGCACCTTGTCGCGGTTCGGCGAGGGCGTGGAGGCCTCCGCCGGTAGGGCGGGCTTGGGGATGGGCTCAGACGCGGATGCCGGCTCGGCGGGCCGCGGCGGTGGGCCGCTTTCGGGAGCGGCCAAGGCTCCGTCCATCGCAAAAGCGGCGACGATCAGGGCTGCAGCGGCGACGCCAAACTTGACCACCATGACTGTTCCTCTTGCCGGAACCACCGGCCGGGAGCGATACGGCGCAGTCTATCATGCGCCATAAGAACCTATCGTAGTATGGCCGCCAAATATAAATTCATTGGAAACAGAGCCCGCATGCCCGCTGCCGCAGGCCGACATCGCAGGCATCCGCGCCCCTCCCCCCTTCTTCTGACGGCAGAGCCGCTCCGGGGGAACAGCCAAAACCAGCCGCCCTTGCGTAGCACCAACGGACAAGGCCGCCGTCTATCGACAGCGGCCCTTCGCAATTCGGCATCCCCGGCATTCCTGCCAGGTTCAGAACAGGGAAAGCGGCCACACGCTGCGTGAAGACGCCTCGGTCGCATTCCTGGCGGGCAATTCGGCGCGCTTGTCCGTCGATGCCGGCTTGTTGGAAGACTGCTGCCGTGGCGGGGGCAGGGGCGCAGCAGCGGGCACCGTCTGCTGGATGGCTTCCGCCGCCGGTGCCGCAGGCTTCGGCGCGGCGTCCGTCCAGGACATCACGCGCTGGAAGAACGACTTCTTCGGGGTGGCGCCGTCGCCCGCGCCAATGGAGGCGAGAACCGGCGCCGGCGTCGCCGGCTCGTCACGCGGCGCGGTAGACGTCGACACGACCTCGGTCGCAACCGGCTTGGCAGGTGCTGCCGAAGCCACGGCCACCACGGGCTGAGCGGCCTTCGGAGCGCTGTCCTCGAGCACGATCTCCTCGGGCCCATTCAAGAGCGCTTCCGGGCGGCTGACGTTATCGAGCGGCTTGGCGCTGCTGCGCGCAGCGAACATCATGACCCCGCCGTCCGAACCGCCGAAGCCGCTGGACGCCGTGCTGAAGGACTTGTGCTGCCCGCCGTCCTGATAGACGAGACGAACGGCCGCAGTACCCGCTCGCACCAGTTCGGCGACCTTGGCATCATCCTGCTGCTGCTTGGCCTTGACGGCGGAGGCAACGGCCTCGTCTTCACGCAGGGTGGGGCAAGCCGCGACGGGATCGAGCCTGATGCCGCTCGCCGAAACAGCGTTGAAGACATACTGGCGACCGCAGACACCGACCTTCGGCTCCTCGCGCGTCACTTCGAAATTGTCGGAACCGCGCTTCAACATCTGCCAGAAGGCGATGTTGGGATCCTTGCGGTGCTTCGCCATGTTCTCCGGAGTCATCCGGAAGGGATAGGCCTGGAACTGGAAGGAGCGCTGACCGCCCGCGAAGGCCTCGCGTCCGAGCGCGTAGATCTCGGCGATCTGCTCATCGGTCATGGAGTAGCAGCCGCGCGACGAGCAGGCGCCGTGCACCATCAGATACGAGCCGGAGCGACCGTTGGCGCGGTCATAGGCATTGGGGAAGCCCGTGTCGAACGACAGGAAGTAGTTCGAGTTCGGGTTCATCTGTGCAGGCGTGATGTTGTAGAAGCCTTCCGGCGCCTGGCGATCCCCCTCCCGCACCTTCGGGCCGAGCTGGCCCGACCAGCGGCAGATGGGGTAGGTCTTCAGAAGCGCATAGCGACCAGAGGTATCCTTCTTCCACACCTCAAGTTCCGCCTCCTTCTTGTAGGCGCGGATCAGAATGGGAGAGGATTTGGTCATGCCCTTTTCGGACATGAGCGCCAGGGTGGCGGCAGGCAGCGGAGCGTTGGCACGGGCGCTGCGGCTATAGCCGTTGCCGTCCTGGCAAGAGGCGAGGCCTAATCCCACGACGGCGATCAATGCGACGCGCTTGAACATCAGCCATCCAATCATTCGGCCGGTCGACAACGGTCGCCGGTTATCCATGTCTTACGCCGTGAGGCGTTACCCTAATCTTACCAAATTGAGGCAAACCGGGGGCACTTCACAGGGTGATACGCGAACGAACGGGCGACTCGGCTCCATCTTCTGGCCATCTTGACGGATTCAGACGGGTTTCACAACCGCCTGCCGATCGCCAGGAACTTGTCAGCCCTTCGATTGCGGATATCGTCGGGCGGCAGGCCGGCGAGGTCCTGGAAACCGGCCGCGATGGCATCGCCGGTCGCCGCGATGGCCTGGGCCGCATCACGATGTGCGCCGCCCGACGGCTCGGCGATGATCGCATCGATCACACCAAACTTCAGCAGATCCTGCGCCGTGATCTTCATGCCGGTGGCCGCATCCTGGGCGCGCGAGGAATCCCGCCAGAGGATGGAAGCCGCGCCTTCCGGCGAGATCACCGAATAGATCGAGTGCTCCAGCATCAGCACCTTGTTGGTGGTGGCGAGCGCAATGGCGCCGCCTGAGCCCCCCTCACCGATGATGACGGAAACGCTTGGGCAAGGCAGCGCGAGGCAGGCCTCGGTGGAGCGCGCAATGGCCTCGGCCTGGCCGCGCTCCTCGGCGTTGATGCCGGGATAAGCGCCTGCCGTATCGACGAAGGTAATAACCGGCAGCGAGAACCGCCCGGCAAGCTCCATGAGGCGCACGGCCTTGCGATAGCCTTCAGGCTTCGCCATACCGAAATTGTGGCGGATGCGCTCCTCGGTGTTGGAGCCCTTCTCCTGGCCGATCACGCAGACGCTTTCGCCCCGGAAGCGGCCGAAACCACCGACGATCGCCTCGTCCTCGCCGAATTTGCGATCTCCCGCGAGGGGGGTGAAATCGTCGATCAGCGCCGCGCAGTAGTCGATGAAATGCGGCCGCTGCGGATGACGCGCCACAAGCGCTTTCTGCCACGGCGTCAGCGCTGCATAGAGCTCGTCCAACGCCCGTGCCGCCTTGGCCTCGAGCCGGCCGATCTCCTCGCCAATGGCGACGGCGTCACCGGACTGGGCGAGCGCTCGCAGCTCCTCGACCTTGGCTTCGAGTTCAGCAACGGGTTTTTCAAAATCGAGATAGCTGCGCATCAACTCACAATGGGGGTCAGCAAAGCCCTTCGCATTTCAAGGCCGAAGGGCCGACAAGAGCCTCCGTCAGGGCGGCCGGCGAAGGCCGGACCTTGGCGTTACGAGGGCGCCAAGTCAATATCTGGCCAAGTCAATATCCTGGCCAGTCCAATATGCCGGCCAGGTCGATATGCCGGCCAAGCCAATATCCGGTGTGCCTCGTCGCATCCGTGCGCCACCGCACGACCCGCCCGGCGCTCATGTCGGAATGTTCGGCGATTCATCAGCCGTCGGGATACGGCCCGTGGGCACCGGCGGCCCTGGTGTCGGCAGGAGCACCGGGCTCAGGCTGCGCGCGCGGCGGACCTTGCGGACCGTGACGGGACGGTGCAATTGCTTGGTGGCTTCCATGACATAGACGCCTGCAAAGGGAAGCGAGAGCCGGGCGCCCGCCCGCTCCCAGGCAACAGCGGCACGCAGGAACAGCCGGCCGCGCAAGGGCGGCACGTAGAGAGCCTCCCCCCAGTTCTCCGGCGAGAAGAGCGTGCGCCGCAGCAGCGTCGTGAGCTGGGAGCGGCTGTAGGGCAGCCCCTGCCCGAAGGGCGTGGTGTCCATCCGGGCCCAGAGACCGCGCCTGTTGGGCACGACGACGATCATGCGCCCGCCGGGGGTGAGGATCCGCCACACCTCGGACAGCAGTTCCTCCGGCGCGTCGCTCGTCTCCAGCGCGTGCACGATGATGACCCGGTCGATCGACGCATCGAGCAGCGGCTGCATGGTGGGTTCCACCAGCGCGGACGAGGAAATGCCGTTCGGTGGCCAGTTCACGACGCCCTGCATCGCCGGCATGAAGGCCAGCGTCCGTTCCATGCGCGGGCGGAACGGTGCGAGATAGGGCGTTGCGTAGCCGATACCGAGGAGGCGCTGGCGCGGCATGTCGCCCCACAGGCTATCGATCGCGCGCCCGACCAGCCGCCGCGCGACGACGCCGAGCGGCGTTGCGTAGAAGCTCTTGAGATCGACGACATCGACAGGCATGGCCTCTCCGCGCTATCCACCATGCTATCAATGGGGGCGACGGCCGCCCCATGCAAGCGGTGCGCGTTCCGGCCTTGCCCGGTACCAAGCCCGACACCATTCTCCGGCCAGGCCGCGCAGCGCCACCGCGCGGTTGGTCCCCTCCCCTGCTTTTGACCAAAGTGAGGTCACCGATGCCCGCCCAGATCGAGGTTTTCCCCTGCCGCAGCGACAATATCGGTGTGCTTATCCACGATCCCGCAACCGGCGCGACCGCCGCCATCGATGCGCCGGAGGCAGACCCCATCCTCGAAGTCCTCGCCGCCCGGAACTGGTCGCTGACCGACATCCTGGTCACCCACAAGCATGCCGACCATGTCGAGGGGATCCTGCCGCTCAAGGATCGCTACGACATCCGGGTGGTCGGGCCGGGCGCCGAGGCCGATGCGATTCCCGGCATCGATGTCACCGTGCACGACGGTGACGTGGTGAAGGTCGGCCAGCTCGCCGCGAAGGTCATCGCCACGCCAGGGCACACGGCCGGCCATATCGCCTACTGGTTCGAAAGGGAGGAAGCCCTGTTCGCGGGCGATACCCTGTTCGCGCTGGGATGCGGACGCATTTTCGAGAACACGCCGGAGGAGATGTGGCAGTCGCTGCAGAAGCTCGCGGCCCTGCCGGACGCGACGCGCCTCTATTGCGGCCACGAGTATACGCAGTCCAACGCCCGCTTCGCGCTCGCCGTCACGCCCGACGATCCAGCCTTGCGGGAGCGTGCCGCGGCCATCGACGCGACCCGCGCCGCCGGCAAGCTCACCATTCCCTCGACGCTCGGCGAAGAAAAGGCCACGAACCCGTTCCTGCGCGCGGGCGAACCTGCCCTCGCAAAGGCCGTCAGCCTTGAAAACGGGCGTGCAGCCGATGTCTTTGCCGCGCTGCGGCGCTGGAAGGACAAGTTCTGATGGCCGATCAGCCGCAAACCCTCGGTGCCGCGGAGGTGATGGCGCTGCTCGCGCTGGAGCCCCACCCCGAAGGCGGCGCCTTTCGCGAGACCTTCCGGGACGCCGGCGCCGATGCCCGCGGACATTCGACGGCGATCTACTACCTGCTGCGCGCCGGCGAGCGTTCGCACTGGCACCGCGTCGATGCAGCCGAGGTCTGGCACTGGTACGCGGGCGCCCCGCTCCTGCTCGAGCTCAGCGACGACGGCATCGCCGTCAACCAGCACGTGCTGGGGCCGGACCTCGCCGCCGGCGCCAGGCCGCAGTTCGTGGTGCCGGCGGCGTCCTGGCAGGCGGCCGCCAGCCTCGGCGACTGGACGCTGGTCGGCTGTACGGTGGCGCCCGGCTTCAGCTTTGCGGGCTTCGAGATGGCCGCCCCCGGCTGGTCGCCAGGGAGGCGATGAAGGCCCCCGCCACGATCAGGGCGCAGGCGACGGCCAGTGAGATGGTCGCCTCGGCAAATCCGAACACGACGAGGAGCAGGGTCGAGATGACCGGCGTCGCATAGGCGGCAACGCCGAGAAAGCCGATGTCGCCCCGTTTCACGCCGATATCCCAGCAATAGAAGGCGGCGCCAAGCGGCCCCACGCCGAGAACGACGATGGCCAGCCATTGCCACCAGAACGCCGGCCACACAGTCTCCTCAAAGGCGATATGGCACAGCGCGCTGAGGACAGACGTCACAAGGCAGAAGCCGGCGACCGCATCCGTCGGGACCGTCCCCAGGGCGCGTGACAACAGGGAATAGATCGCCCAGATCACGGCGGCCCCCAGGGCCGCGAGATATCCCGGGACATAGGCGCCGCTGAAGGACAGGTCCTGCTTGCTGAAGATGAGGACGAGCACGCCTGCGAAGCCGAAAATCGCCCCCAGAATCTGGGCTGGCCGCAGCTTTTCGCCCGGAAGAAGCGCGGCAAACAGCACGATGAGGAGGGGCCAGAGGTAGTTGATGAGCCCCGCCTCAGCGGGCGGCGCGATGCGCAGCGCGGCAAAATAGAGCGCGTGATAGCCGAAGAGCCCGCTGACGCCGACGAGCCACACCCGCCAGGGTTGCCGCAAGGCGGCCACCCCCGCGGGCTTGACGATCCATGATGCGCAGCCGAGAAGGCCGCCCAGCGCAAAGGTCATCGCCGCAAGCTGGAACGGCGGCACCTTGCCGGATGCCGCCGTCAAGGCTGCGAGGAGCGACCAGAGCGCGATGGCCCCCAAGCCAACCCGGGTCGCTCCCGTCAACACGACCATGTTCGCCATCCCAGCGGTATCACCCCCCGGAGGGCGGCCCATGCATCAAGCGTTAGCCGTTGGCTATATATTGTGCACCATTGATCGTGAGCACCGAGCCCGTCATGAACGCGGCCTTGTCCGAGGCGAGGAATGCAACGGCGGCGGCAATCTCTTCCGCCTTGCCAAGCCGGCCGACGGGAATGCCCGCAACAATCTTCGCGAGCGCGTCGGCAGGTACAGCCGCGACCATGTCCGTGTCGATATAGCCGGGGCAGATGCAGTTGACGGTGATGCCCTTGGGAGCATTCTCCAGGGCCAGCGCCTTGGTGAAGCCGATGATGCCGGCCTTGGCGGCCGAATAGTTCACCTGGCCGACCTGACCCTTCTGGCCGTTGATCGAAGAGATGTTGATGATACGGCCGAAACCGCGGGAGCGCATGCCCTCGATCACCGGCTTCGTCATGCAGAACATGCTGTTCAGATTGGCATGGATCACCGCTGACCACTGCTCGTAGCTCATGCGGTGGAACATGCTGTCACGGGTGATGCCGGCGTTGTTCACCAGAATCTCGACCGGGCCCAGTTCCTCGGCCACGCGGTTGAGGCCCGTCGCGCAGGCCTCGGGATCGCCGGCATCCCAGCGGTAGGACTTGATGCCCGTCTCAGCCGTGAAGGCGCTTGCCGCCTGCTCGTTCCCGGCAAAGGTCGCGGCCACGCTATAACCATCCGCGTGCAACGCCCGGGAAATAGCAGCGCCGATGCCGCGTGTGCCGCCTGTGACTACCGCTACCTTGGACATGGGCTCCTCCTCCACATTTATTGTGAACGCTGGCTTTCAGCCGAACTCACGAGGCCTGGCGCCGCACGCGGCCGGCGCCAGGGTTATTCGGTGCAATAGTCTTGCCATGGCCATGCCGGCCGGATGGCGAACCTATCGCTCGACGGTCAAAGCAATCCCCATGCCGCCGCCGATGCACAGCGTCGCCAGGCCCTTACGGGCATCGCGCCGGACAAGTTCATGCAGCAGCGTGGTCAGGATGCGCGCGCCCGACGCGCCGATGGGATGGCCGATGGCGATGGCGCCGCCGTTGACATTGACCTTCGCCGTATCCCAGCCGAGGTCGCGGTTGACGGCGATGGCCTGCGCTGCGAAGGCCTCGTTCGCTTCGATGAGATCGAGGTCATCCACCTTCCAGCCGGCCTTGGCAAGCGCCTTGCGTGCCGCCGGGATGGGGCCCGAACCCATGATGGCCGGCTCGACACCTGCCGTCGCCCAGGAGGCGATGCGCGCCAGCGGTTTCAGGCCGCGCTTCTCGGCGGTGGCAGCGCTCATCAAGACCAGCGCGGCGGCTCCGTCGTTCAAGCCCGACGCATTGGCGGCCGTCACCGTTCCGTCCTTGGAGAAGGCGGGGCGCAACTTGGCCATGGCTTCGAGCGTCGCGCCGTCGCGGATATATTCATCCGTGTCGACGATGATGTCGCCCTTGCGCGAGGCGATGGTGACGGGCGCGATCTCGTCCTTGAAGCGCCCCGCCTTCTTCGCGGCCTCGGCCTTGTTCTGCGACGCGACCGCAAAGGCATCCTGCTCCTCGCGCGAGATCTGCCATTTGGTTGCGACATTCTCGGCCGTCACACCCATGTGGTAGCCATGAAACGCATCCCACAGGCCGTCCTTGATCATGGTGTCGACGAACTGGATGTCGCCGAACTTGGTTCCGGCCCGCATATGCGCGGCATGGGGCGACATGCTCATCGATTCGTGGCCGCCCGCGACGATGATGTCCGCATCGCCATTGGCGATCTGCTGCATGCCGAGCGCGACCGCGCGCAGGCCCGAACCGCAAACCTGGTTGAGGCCCCAGGCGGTCTTCTCGACAGGAACGCCGGCTTTCATGGCTGCCTGACGCGCCGGATTCTGGCCCTCGGCCGCAGCGAGCACCTGGCCGAGAATGACCTCGTCCACCTCGCCAGCGGCGACGCCGGCCTTGCCGAGTGCTGCAGCAATCGCGGTGGCGCCGAGCACATGCGCGGGTGTCGACGCGAAGGACCCGTTAAACGAACCCACAGGCGTGCGCGCCGCGGCAACAATGACGATATCGTCTGAGGCCATCCTCAGTCTCCTGTTCTGTCAGCTAGCCCCGCAAGGCGTCGCAGTTCTCTTATAGATGCTATTTGGCTGGCGCATTTGACAGGCGTCAAGCATATCAGCTTCACACCATGGACTGTATGCTCTCACTGTGCATCGCAAACAAATGAGTTTCCGACACCCGTATAACGTCATATCCTTCTTCTGGGTGGAGCTGCGACGCACAAGGGGCCGACCCACGGCAATAAGCTGAGGCCCCGCCGTTGTAGCAGGGGTTGATATTAAATCGGACAAAGGCAGCCATGGCGAATGAAACTAAGCCGGTCGTCATCAAGAAATACGCTAATCGTCGCCTCTACCACACGGGCAGCAGCACCTATGTGACATTGGAAGATCTGGCCAATATGGTCAGGACCGGTGAAGATTTTGTCGTCTATGATGCCAAGACGAGCGAGGACATCACTCGCTCCGTGCTCACCCAGATCATCTTCGAGGAAGAGAACAAGCACGGCGAGCATCTCCTGCCCGTCGCCTTCCTGCGGCAGCTCATCCGCTTCTATGGCGACAGCATGCAGGCGCTCGTGCCGCGCTATCTCGAGTTTTCAATCGACAACCTGACGCGAGACCAGCAGAAGCTGCGCGAGACGATGAGCCAAACCTTCGGGCCCGCGGCGGCTTTCCAGGCGATTGAAGAGCAGGTGCGCGCCAACATGGCCATGTTCAGTGAGGCGCTGCGGCTTTTCACACCTTTTGCGGGAGGAGCGGGGCTGCAGCCCAACGCGCCCAGCGCTGCGCCCACGCCCCCGCCCGCTGCGGATGATGCGGACGACCTCGGCGAGCTCAGGCGTCAAGTCTCGGAAATGCAGGCAAGACTCGACCGGATCGGCAAGGACTGATCATGATAGGCTAGCGAAAATCCGACTTAGATGGCATCAGACGATTCCATCTAAGTCGGATTTGCTCTAGCCGGCCCGCAGGTCAACAAGCGGCGGCAAGATACGGCGACGCCGGGCGGAGGCGACCTGCGGTCCTTCGTCCCACAGGGTAGCGGCCCCAATATAGTCGCCCTGCAGATAGGTCACACCCCAATCGGCGAGAATGGATGCCGTTTCGCGGTCCTCGACCCATTCGGCGACCGTGGCGATGCCGAGATGCTGCGCAAGCTCCACCAGGGTGCGCGTGAAAAAGCGATCTTCCCGCGAGCGGGAGAGATTGCACACGAAACTGCCATCGATCTTGAGGATGTCGACAGGGAAGCTCCGCAAGTGTCTGAACGATGTATGTCCTGAGCCGAAATCATCGATCGCGATGGTCACCCCGAGAATTTTCAAGGTCGCAAGGCGCCCCTGCACGATATGGGGATCGTCAATCGCCGCGGTCTCGGTCAGTTCCACGATAAGGCGCTGGGCGACGGACGGATGAGCCCCGAGATGGGCCGTGAAGGCGGCCCAGGTGTCGTTCGTGCGCAGCGTCAATGGCGAGATATTGATGGCGAGCCGCTCGGTCGGTGCTTTGATGAGATGGCTGACCGCCAGTTGCAGCACGCGATAGTCGAACAGCGGGATAACGCCGTGGCGCTCCGCAAGCGGCACAGCTTCCGCCGCCCCCATGATGGTACCGTCGGCAAGCTTGATGCGCACGAGCGCCTCGTGGAAGGCAAGCTCGTGCGTCTTTGCGGAGACGACGGGCTGGCCCGCGAGCATGACCTGCTGCTCGTTGAGCAACCGCACGGGATCCACCAAGGTGCCGAGTTCTGCTGCATGGACGAGCGCCGGAGCAGCCACATCCTCAGGCGCCACCGCATGGGTGACAAGTGCCAGACCGCCGGATACGTGCTTGGCTGAGCGCAGCGCATCGCGGGCATGCCGCAACAATGTCTCTACACTGCAGCCCTGATCGGGAACCTGCACAGCGCCCATGCGCACCCGCAGCCGGACGCGCCCGCGCCGCGTGGTCGCCGCAGCCGCCTCCACGGCATGCGCCATGCGCTCGGCGATACCGCGTACCTGCGCCGCGGGACAGCCGCGCAGCAGTACGGCGAATCGATTGCCGGCATGGCGGATAACCTGGTCACGGCGGCGGGCGACCTTGTCGATGCGCCCTGCAACGATATTCAGCGCTTCGTCTGCCGCATCGCAGCCGATGTCGCAGTTCAAGTCATCAAGATTATCAAGCGCCAGAACGAGAAGGGAGAAGGGAACGCTGCTACGGGACGCCTCACTTATCCCTGCAGCCAAGGCTTCCGCGAGATGCGCCCAATTCGTCATGACGCCGGCGGCCCCAGTGCCCGCCGGGCTCTCCGACCGCAGATCCTTCATTTGCGCCTTCTGCGCCATCCGATCCGCCTTTGGAGGCCCCACGACAGGGCGCTCATTATCGATCGCACGGAGAGCGCGTCTATCAAAATCGCACACTCCGCACCCTTCGCTTGGGACACTATAGCGCATGCTCTTGAGAATTGGTTAACGAAACGTCAAGAAATGAGAAGGTTGCCGGCAAATGTACACAATCTACTATAGCGTGTAGCGGGAACATACTGCATGCATGCCGCTAGCACGCGCGAAATGTGCGCCAGATACGCAAAAAAGCCCGGCGAGGCCGGGCTTTCCTACAGACACAGATCGTACAGGGATCAGGCTTCGGCGCGTGGCTTCAGCACCTGGCGACCCCGGTACATGCCGGTCTTGAGGTCGACATGATGCGGACGGCGCAGCTCGCCCGAATCCTTGTCCTCGACATAGGTCGGCTGCTTCAGGGCGTCGGCAGACCGGCGCATGCCACGCTTCGACGGCGATGTTTTTCTTTTCGGAACGGCCATGACAAACTCCGCGCGATGAGCCGTGGATAAGCGCGAGCGGCTTCAGGCTCCCGGATCATCCAGCAATCAAAAGGATGCGGGCTTATACAGGGTCAACCGCGCGCTGGCTAGCCCCCATCACAGATTTAACGCCGCAGGCGGCTGAACGTCCGGCCTTCCGAGGGCCAAGCAACACGGCGCGCGTCAGGGCATCGCACATAAAAGCGAGCTCCCTCCGTCACGCGCCCGTACAGCTGATCGTCGCACTTGGCATACGCGCACCGATGCGTCCGGCATAAACAGCCATATAGCGGCTCGGCCGGCGGGCATCACGCCTCAGCGGGTTGGGCAGCGCCGCCGCGAGCAGCGCCGCCTCGCGCCGCGACAGCTGCTTTGCCGTCTTGCCGAAAGCGCGTTGCGCCGCGGCCTCGGCGCCGAAAATGCCTTCGCCCCACTCGGCCACATTGAGATAGATCTCCATCGTGCGCGGCTTTCCCCAGACCACATCGGCCATCAGTGACAATGGAATTTCGAGCCCCTTGCGGATGTAGGAACGGCCGGGCCAGAGGAAGACATTCTTCACGGTCTGCATGGTGATCGTGGATGCGCCCCGCGCCGGCCCCTCATCCCCCGCATCGTCGAGAACGTCGTTGAGCGCGACCCAATCCACGCCGCCGTGGCTGCAGAAGCGCGCATCCTCAGCCGCTATCACCGCCCTGACAAGTTCCGTCGATATGGCCTCAAGCGGCACCCACTGCCGGTCGACACCGGCCATGGCAATCCATCGCCCGATCATGAGCGTCGAAACCGGGGGAACGAAGCGATAAATCAGCGCCACGACGATCGGCAGCGCCGCCGCGATGAACACAATCCGCCACATCATGCGGCGAATGGGAAACCGACGCTTTGACCCGCGCGCTTTCGTCTGACGCGTGGCGGCCCCCTCCCCTTCCGACGTCGCTGCCTTCTCAAAACGCAAGCGCGCAACCCCTCCGCTTGATCGTCATGGCGCCGAGCGTCGCGCCGATTGCAAATACCGCCGGATGAAACAGCTGTCGTGGCAGTCTAACCCACGCAGGTCGCGGAAAAACAGACCGAACCGACTTAAGGGGCTGCAAAATTCCGTCAGGCATGCGAAGGACGGCCAGTGAAGGAGCGGGACATGCACCAGGATAGCAGCGTCGCATTCGCAGATCGCCTCACCCAGGTGGCCGCGGCGGTTGAGGATGCTCTTGCCGGCTTCCTTGCACCTGCCGCACGCGAAGGCGAGATTGCCCGCCCCGAACGGCTCATGGCGGCGATGCGGCATGCCGTCCTCGGCGGCGGCAAGCGTCTGCGTCCCTTCCTCGTCATCGAAACCGCCAGGCTTCTGGGGCGCGATACCGGCGACGTCATGCAGGCGGCCTGCGCGGTGGAGATGCTGCACTGCTACTCGCTCGTCCATGACGACCTCCCGGCGATGGACGACGACGACCTCCGGCGCGGCCAGCCGACCGTACATATCGCCTTTGACGAAGCGACCGCCATTCTGGCTGGCGACGCCCTGCTGACGCTGGCCTTCGAGCTCGCGGCCGGCCCCGCCGAGCCGGATGATTGCGGCGTTCATCTCGATCTGGTGCGCGGACTGGCGCGGGCGGCGGGCCTCGGCGGCATGGTTGGCGGGCAGGTCCTCGATCTTGCAGCCGAGGGACGCTACGGCGATGCCCCGCCCGGCGAGGCCGGAATCGAGACGCTGCAGGCCATGAAGACCGGGGCGCTGCTTGCGTTCTCAGTGGAGGCCGGGGCCATTCTCGGCCGGGCGACGGTCGACCAGCGGCGTGCCCTTGTCGCCTACGGCCAGGCAATCGGCGCCGCCTTCCAGATCGCCGACGACGTGCTGGACCGCGAGGCCGATGCGGCCGCGATGGGCAAGCGTACCGCGAAGGATGCCGACAAGGGCAAGGGAACCCTTGTCGACATACTCGGTCTGCCAGCTGCCCGCGCGCGGCGGGACGCGATCGCCGCGACAGCGATTGCGGCTCTCTCGTGCTTCGGCCCGGAGGCAGACATCCTGCGCGACGCCGCGCGCTTCACCGTCGAACGGCGGGTCTGATCGACGGACATCCGACGGGGATACGCGGCTAAACCGAAACCTGCGTCCCGACCTCGACGACCCGGCCAGTCGGTATCTGGAAGAAGTCCGTCGCATCGCTGGCGTTGCGCGCCAGCGCAATGAAGAGCTTGTCCTGCCACAGCGGCATGCCGGACTGGGACGCGGGCCGGATGGAGCGGCGCGACAGGAAGAATGACGTCGACATGATATCGAACTTGAAGCCGAGTTTGCGCAGGATGGCGAGACCGCGCGGTACATTCGGCATCTCCATGTAACCGAATTTCATCTCGATCCGCCAGAAGCTGTCGGTCAGATGCTCCACCGCCACCCGCTCGCCGTTGCTCACGCGCGGCGTGTCGGCCGTGCGCACCGTCAGGACCACGTTCTTCTCGTGCAAAACCTTGTTGTGCTTCAGATTGTGCAGCAGGCTCGAGGGGGCCGTATCCGGATCGCTTGTCAGGAAGACCGCAGTTCCCTTGACGCGGTGCGGCGGGCTTTTCTCGAGCATGCCGATAAGCTCGCTGAGCGGCACATCGGTCTTGCGGGTCTTGGCGAAGAGGATCGCGCTGCCCCTTACCCACGTCCACATGATGAGGATGAGTACGGCCGCCATCATCAGCGGCACGTAACCGCCCGAGAACAGTTTGAGCAGATTGGCGGACAGGAAGGCAATGTCGATCGTCAGGAAGGGCGCCATCAGCGCAATGGCAGCGATGAAACTCCAGCGCCAGCCCTTCCAGATGAAAATGACGGCCAGGATGCCGTCCACGACCATCGCTCCAAAGACAGAGATGCCATAGGCGTGCGACAGGGCGCTGGACGTGCCGAACATGACGACCAACACGAGTACGCCGATCAGCAACAGCGAATTGACCCTCGGAATATAGAATTGCCCGGAATGCGACGCCGACGTGAAGCGGATCAGCATGCGCGGCAGAAGGCCAAGCTGGATAGCCTGCCGTGTCAGCGAGAACGCCCCTGTGATCACGGCCTGGCTGGCGATGATCGTGGCGAGCGTTGCCAAACATATGAATGGCACCAGCAGCGGTGCCGGCACCATGCGGTAGAAGGGATTATCGGCCGCAGACGGATCGCTGAGCACGAGCGCGCCCTGGCCGAAATAGTTCAGCACCAGGGCCGGAAACACAAAGATGAGCCACGCTGCCCGAATCGGCCCGCGGCCGAAATGCCCGAGGTCTGCATAGAGCGCCTCCGCGCCTGTCACCGACAGACACACGGCGCCGAGGATGAACAGCGCGATGCCGGGGTGGTGCGCGAGAAAAGCGATGCCATAGAACGGGTTGACAGCCCGAAACACCTCCGGCGCATCGGCGATGTGGAGAAGGCCAAGACCGGCAAGGCTCAGGAACCAGAGCACCATGATCGGGCCAAACAGAGCCGCGACCTTGCCGGTGCCGCGGCTCTGAACCGCGAACAGCGCGAACAGGATGACAATCGTGATCGGCACGACATAGGGATCGAGTTCCGGCGTCGTGAGCTTCACACCCTCGACGGCCGACAAGACCGAAATCGCCGGGGTGATCACGGCATCCCCATAGAACAGCGCCGCGCCGACGACCCCGAGCATGAGGACCGCCATGCGGCCCTTGCGCACGCTGCGCTGGGCGAGCGCCACCAGCGTGAGCGTGCCACCCTCCCCGTTGTTGTCGGCCCGGAGCAGCACCAGGACATATTTGCAGGTGACGACCAGGATGAGTGACCACAGGATCAGCGATATGACGCCGAGCACCGTTTCCCTCAGGGTCACGGCCGAGCCGGCCGTCGCGACGGCGATGGCCTCGCGCATCGCATAAAGCGGGCTCGTGCCGATATCGCCGAAGACGACACCGACGGCGCCCAGCATCAGTATCGGAAATGACGCCGAACGGGAGTGGCCTTCACTGTCGTCCCCGTCCGCGATAACGCCTGCGCTATCCCGTTCACTCAAAGCCGCATCTTTTTGCATGGAGGCCCGCTGTAAGGTCCGCTTCTGGCACGGAGGCCGGAATGTCTCTCATCTGGCCCGCCCGTTGATGCAACTGCAGCGGACCGGCACCGGAAGCGCATGAGGCGTCAACGCTCACGCGCAGACGCGGTTCCCGCGGCTGGCGAAAGGCCCGGATGGGTGCCCCATCGTGCGCGTATGAAACAACTGGCTCCGCGCTTCATCCCGCCACCTTTCATCGAGAGGAAGCGGCGCTATTCGGCCGCGCGCCGCTCGCTCATGCCGAAACGCCGTTCGATATATTCGGACACCAGCGCCTTGAAATCAGCGGCGAGCGTCGGCCCGCGCAAGGTCATCGCCTTGGCGCCATCGATGAACACGGGGGCAGCCGGCATCTCGCCCGTTCCCGGCAGCGAAATGCCGATATCGGCATGCTTCGACTCACCCGGTCCGTTGACGATGCATCCCATGACCGCAACGTTCAACGCCTCCACGCCGGGATAGCGCGCCTTCCACTCCGGCATGGAGGTGGAAATCCATGTCTGGATGTCACGCGCCAGTTCCTGGAACACCGTCGAGGTGGTGCGCCCGCAGCCCGGGCAGGCTGCGACCAGCGGCACGAAGGTGCGGAAGCCCATGGTCTGCAGGAGCTCCTGCGCCGCCTTCACTTCCAGCGTGCGGTCCCCGCCTGGCTCGGGCGTGAGCGAAAAGCGGATGGTATCGCCGATGCCTTCCTGAAGGAGAATGCCAAGGGCGGCCGACGAAGCCACGATGCCTTTGGACCCCATGCCGGCCTCGGTGAGGCCGAGGTGAAGCGCATAGTCCGAGCGGCGGGCGAGCTCGCGATAAACGGCGATGAGGTCCTGAATGGCAGACACCTTCGCCGAGAGGATGATGCGGTTGCGCGGCAAACCGATCTCCTCGGCCCGCTCCGCCGAGATGAGGGCCGACTGGATCATCGCTTCCTGCGTGACCGTGCGTGCCGGCAGCGGCCGGGCCGCAACCGCATTCGCATCCATCAGGCGCGTCAGCAGTTCCTGATCGAGCGAGCCCCAGTTGGCGCCGATGCGCACGGACTTGCCGCGTCGCGCCGCCTCCTCGACGATCATGCCGAACTGCCGGTCCTTCTTGTCCTTGAAGCCGACATTGCCGGGGTTGATGCGATATTTATCCAGCGCCTCGGCACAAGCGGGATGATCGGCCAACAGCTTGTGGCCGATGAAATGAAAGTCGCCGACGATCGGCACTTTGACGCCGCGGGCGTGCAGCTTGTCCCGGATGTGGGGGACGGCCCGCGCCGCCTCATCGCGGTCGACCGTGATACGGACGAGCTCGGACCCGGCCCGCGCCAGCGCGGCGACCTGCGCCACCGTGCCGTCGATATCCGCGGTGTCCGTGTTGGTCATGGACTGGACGACGATGGGGGCGCCGCCGCCCACCATCACATTCCCAACGGCCACGCCCACCGTGCGGTGGCGCGGTCGCGGACCACTCAGTTCAGGCATCGTATCTGGCAGGGCCATCAGGGCGGGACTCATGGGTGGAGACTCTTATCCGCCGACGCGGAGCACATCAAGACGCAGACGCTATGTCCGCGGAGGCTCACGCCTTAGCACCACAATGGCCACAAAGGCCGGTGATCTCGATCACCTCGGCCCGGGGCGTGAAATGCGCCTTCCGGCGGATGCCCTGCATCGCCGCGCTCAATTCGGGGGATGATACCTCATCCACGCCGCCGCAGCTTTCGCAGATCAGAAAGATCACGAGCTCATCAGCCGCATGCTGGTGCGGGCAGGCGACGAAGGCGTTCTGCGTCGCAAGCTTGTGGATGAGGCCATGTTCGAGAAGAAAATCCAACGCCCGATAGACGGTGATCGGCGCCATGCGGCGTCCGTGGCGCCGGGCCAGATCCTCGACGAGATCATAGGCGCCCAGCGGGCGATGGGTCGCGAGCAAGGTTTCCAGGACCTCGCGGCGAATAGGCGTCAGCCGTACTCCGAGGCGCTCGCACAGGGCCTCGGCCGCAGCCAGCGCCTTCGGGGCCTGGGCGGCACGCGTCTGGGCGTGGTCGCAATCATGAGCATGGTCGTGCCCATGAACCTCACCGAGGACATGAGCCTCGTCATGGATATGGGCATCATCATGGGCATGGGTATGGGGCTCGCCTCGGGCCTGTCGGCCCGCCTCGCCTGCGCGCAGTCCAGTTCGTGATGAAGGCATGTTCTCGGACATCGCGTTCCTGGAAATCGTCACTGCCGGCAATCTCGCTCGCTTGCCTCTACCGCACCTGTCGTTACCGTACTGCCGTTGCCATTCGTGGTCGCCGCCCGGGATGGCGGCAGGCATCATAACGATCTGATGCCGCCGGTCTCCTCAATCGCAGCACCTTGCGTACCACGGACCACAGGGCGCACGCCAGTGCGGCCACGATCCGGTCTCCGTCTCCCCCCCCCTCATATCGTGACGGCTGCCGGCAGCTTGAAGAGCCTGCGACTCCCTGTGACACTGCCCTTATGCAACAATGATAGCACCTTGCTGCTTTGCAGTTGCATCGCAGCATGCGAGCGGTAAGGCTTGAGGGGAAGGCTTGATAAGAAGGCGAACATCGTCAACGAGACTTCATTTCCTTGCCTCACGATCGCATTCTGATTTTCCCTGAGGAGTAGCATCATGTCACTGAAATCGCGGACGGCTGTGGTGACCGGGTCAACAAGCGGTATCGGGCTCGCCGTCGCGCGCGCCCTTGCCAGCGACGGGGCCAATGTGGTGATCAACGGTTTCGGCGACGCGGCGGCGATCGAAAAAGAACGCAGCGGCATCGAGAAGGATTTCGGCGTCAAGGCCGCCTATGTGGCGGCGGACCTCACCAAGGGTGAGGAATGCGCCAGGCTGATCACCGAGGCGGAAAAGACCTTCGGCACGGTGGACGTGCTCGTGAACAACGCGGGCATCCAGCATGTGGCGCCGATCGAGGAATTCCCGCCGGAGAAGTGGGACATGATCATCGCGCTCAACCTGTCCGCCGCCTTCCATGCAACCCGCGCCGCCGTGCCGGGCATGAAGGCGCGCAAATGGGGGCGCATCATCAACACCGCCTCGGCCCATGCGCTCGTGGCTTCGCCCTTCAAATCCGCCTATGTCGCGGCGAAGCACGGCATCGCCGGCCTGACGAAGACGGTGGCCCTCGAGACGGCGACCTTCGGCATCACCTGCAACGCGATCTGCCCCGGCTATGTCTGGACGCCGCTCGTGGAAAAGCAGATTCCCGATACCGCCAAGGCACGCGACATGACGGAAGAGCAGGTGAAGCGCGACGTGCTGCTGGCCGCCCAGCCCACCAAGGAATTCGTCACGGTGGAAGAGGTGGCGGCGCTCGCCCTGTTCCTCACGTCCGATGCGGCCCGGTCCATCACCGGCTCGATGCAGCAGATCGACGGCGGTTGGGTCGCCGAATAGCGGACAGATGACAATGGCGCGGCGCCTTTCGCAATCGGTACCAGCGGGTCCGCTGCATAGCGTGCTCTACATGCCGGCCAGCAATCGCCGCGCACTTGAGAAGGCGCGCTCGCTGAAAGCCGATGCCATCATCCTTGACCTCGAGGACGCGGTGGCACCGGCCATGAAAGCGGCAGCGCGCGGGGCCATACGGGAAGCGCTCGGCCCGGATGGCCTTTTATCCGGCCTGCGCGTCGTCCTGCGCATCAACGGCCTCGACACCGACTTCGGTGCCGATGATGTCGCGGCCCTCACCTATGCGCCGCGCTGGCCGGACGCTGTGCTCGTCCCCAAGGTCTCCAGCCCGGACGATCTCGCCCGTGTCGGCGCCGCCATGCGCCGGGCGGGCGCCCCGGGTGACCTGGCGCTTTGGGCTATGATCGAGACGCCGGCCGCCATCCTCAACCTGCGCGACATCGTCTCGGCGGCACCGGAAACCGGCCTCGCCTGCCTGGTGGTCGGTGCGAATGATATCGCCAAGGAAACGCGCATGCGCGTTTCCCCCGGCCGTGCTGCGCTCGTGCCCTTGCTGTCGTCGATCGTCGTCGCGGCCCGTGCCCATGGCCTTGCCGTGCTTGATGCCGTCTACAACGCCATCGGCGATGCCGACGGCTTCGCGGCCGAATGCGCACAGGGGCGCGACCTCGGCTTCGACGGCAAGACGTTGATCCACCCGAGCCAGATTGCTGCCGCAAAAGCCGCCTTCGCGCCTTCCGCCGACGAGATCGCCGAGGCGGAGGCGATCGTCGCTGCCTTCGCGCTGCCCGAGAACGCGCGTGCCGGCGCCATATCACTCGATGGGCGCATGGTTGAACGGCTCCATCTCGCCATCGCCGAGCAGATCCTGGAATCACGATGATGGCTGTCCGCCGGCCGCGGCAGACAATTCCCACAAACGCGCAAACGAAGGAAGGCCGGCGTCGCGACACCGGCCTGATCCCTCCCCTCAAGGGGAGGGATCAGCCGCGCGCGCCATACGAAGGAGCGCCCTTCTTTATTGCGCGCCCTTCTTATTCGCCCGCTCGATTGCCTTGCGGATGAGGTCCTTGGCCTCGTCCGCATCGCCCCAGCGCGCAATCTTCACCCATTTATTGGGCTCGAGATCCTTGTAGTGCTCGAAGAAATGCTCGATCTGCTTCAAGGTGATGTCCGGCAGGTCGCTGTAGTTCTGGACCCTGTCGTAACGCATGGTCAGCTTCGGCGCGGGAACCGCGATGATCTTCTCGTCGCCGCCTGACTCATCCTCCATCAGGAGGACCCCGACGGGGCGGCAGGCCATGATGGCGCCGGGAATGATCGCACGCGTATTGGCGATCAGCACGTCGCAGGGGTCGCCATCGTCCGACAGCGTATGGGGAATGAAGCCGTAATTGCCGGGGTAGCGCATCGCCGTATAGAGAAAGCGGTCCACCACCAGGGTGCCGGCCTCCTTGTCGAGCTCATACTTGATAGGCTCGCCGCCGATGGGCACCTCGATCACGACATTGACGGTATCGGGGGGATTGGAGCCGATCTTGACGGCATCGAGACGCATAGGAACCTCTTACGCATTGTTGCATTGCACCATGTCGGCGAGCGTTCATACCCGCCCGCGCCATGCGGCTGCAAGTCCCGAATAGCCGGCCGATCAAATTTGCGGCAAGACCTCCGAAGAGGAGGGCGGACCGGCGCTCAGCCTGGCACCGCCGTGGACCGTCGGCTTTATGGAAAAGTGTAGGCCACCTTGTCCAGCGTCACGCCGCTGAAACGGATCGGCGCCGTGCCGGCGCGCCGGCCGCCCAATCGCTCGTAAAAGGCGCAGGCCCGCGCATTATCGGACAGGGCCCAGACCACGAGCCCCTTGAACCCACTGGACGCAAGATCTCGCCGGGCCGTGGCGAACAGTTTTGTGCCGAAGCCGAGGCCCTGAAACAGCGGATCGAGATAGAGTTCGTCGATCTCACCGCGCTGGGCCATATTCAACGTGCGGCTGGGACCATAGCTCACGTAGCCGCCGATGCGATCGCCGAGATCGAGAACGAGAAGCGGGCGTTCGCGGCGGATCATCCGGGACCACCATACCGGCCCGCGCTTGGCGATCATGCGTTCCAGAGCAAGACCGGGAAGGATCCCGCGATAGGCCTCCCGCCAGGCTGCATCATGCACGTCTGTAAGGCCCGGCACATCGGCGGGGACAGGACGACGGACACTGACGACGAGCTCACCCATGAGATAATCCTAAGACGAGACCGGGGTCTCCGACAAGAGCCGCGATGCGGGACAGCTGCAACTTGGCCAAAATCCCCTTTCACAACATCGAGAAATAGCCGTGAGATGCGCCGATTCCAGGGCATTGGCGCGCCGGAAGGGGCCTCGTTGCGGCACTTCATCCCCATATGCCAGACCCGCAGTCATTGCCGGCTGGCGATCCTCCTGCTATGGGCGGGATTATCAAGGCTGATATCGAGGATCCGTGCTCAACCGCTTATTGAAGCCTGAATTGCGCTACGCCCGGCGCATGGCCCGCACCGCCCGATGGGATCGCCCGCTTGGCGGGGTTCTCGACCGCGCGAATGCCTTCGCCAGCATGCTTTTCGTCGACCACGGCATTTTTCGCGTCATCTATCTCAACCGTCACCGCGTGACGGATCGCTTCTGGCGCGCCGCCCAGCCCACGCCGGCCCAGCTGCGCGCGATCGCGCGACGCGGCATTCGCACGATCATCAATCTGCGTGGCGGGCGCGATTACGGCTCCTGGCCGCTGGAGCGCGACGCCTGCGCCGCGGCCGGCCTCAGCCTGAAGGAATTCGTGCTGCGCTCGCGCGAGGCGCCGGACAAGGAAACGCTGTTCGCGGCGCGCGATCTCCTGGCCGATCTTGAGTATCCGGTCCTCGTCCATTGCAAGTCCGGCGCCGATCGCGCGGGCTTCATGGCCGCGCTTTTCCTGATCATCGCCGAAAACAAGCCGGTGGCACAGGCCAAGCGCCAGCTCTCGGCGCGCTACGGCCATTTCCGCTTCGCCAAGACCGGCATTCTCGATGCCTTCCTCGATCTCTACGCGCGCGAGGGCGAGGCCAAGGGCATCGATTTTTTCACCTGGGTCGAGCAGCACTACGACCCGGAGCAGCTCAAGCGCGACTTCAAGACACGCTTCTGGTCCGACATGATGGTCGACCGCCTGCTGAAGCGCGAATAGACGGAGCCTGACGGCTCACGCAGGCTGCGTCTCGCCATCATCGGCCAGCTGCAGCCGGTGGAAATTGGCGTAAAGCCCGCCGGCGGCGACAAGATCCTCATGGCGGCCGGTCTCGGCGATCCGGCCGCGATCCATCACCACGATCAGGTCAGCCTGCCGCACCGTCGACAGCCTGTGGGCGATGACGAGGGTCGTGCGGCCCTGCATCAGCTCCGCCAAAGCATCCTGCACGAGCCGCTCGGATTCCGCGTCGAGCGCAGAGGTGGCCTCGTCAAGCAGCAGGATCGGCGCGTTCTTCAGGATGGCGCGGGCCAGCGACAGCCTTTGGCGCTCGCCGCCGGAAAAGCGCGAGCCGCGATCGCCGGCACGTGTCTCGTAGCCATCGGGCAGCCGCATGATGAAATCATGGGCGGCGGCGGCCTTTGCGGCGGCCTCGATCTCCGCATCGGTCGCCCCGGGGCGACCGAAGGCGATGTTGGCGCGGATGGTGTCGTCGAAGATGACCACATCCTGGCTGACCACGGCAATGGAGGCGCGCAGACTCGCGACCGTCACGTCCCGCACGTCCTGGCCATCGATCGTCACGGCGCCGCCGGTCACGTCATAGAGGCGGGGAACGAGCGCCATCAGCGTCGACTTGCCCGAGCCGGAACGGCCGACGAGCGCGGCCGTGCGGCCCGCCGGCAGCACGAGGTCGATGCCGTTCAGCGCCGACGCTTCGGCATGATAGCTGAAGCGGACATCGTTGAAGGCGAGCTCGCCCTTGCCGAGCGCAAGCGGCTTGGCATCAGGCCGGTCGACGATGGTCGCCGGCTCGTCCATCACTTCATAAAAGCGCTTCAGCGCGGACATCGCCTCCTGGACGATGGCGTTGAGATTGCCGAGCGTGCGGATGGGCTGGGCCGCCATGAGAAGCGCCGTCACGAAGCCGGTGAAATCACCGACGGTGCTGGTTCCCGCGAGAATGCGCCAGCCGGTATAGGCCAGCACCGCCGCAATGGCGAGGCCGCCTGCGACCTCAAGGAGCGGGTCGAGACGGGCGCGGGCATTGGCGGACTTCATCTTGAGCTCGCGCACCTTCTCGAAGGCTCCGCGCGCCTGGTCCTTGAGGTAGCCTTCCAGCCCGAAGGTCTTGGCCACGCGCGCGCCGCCCAAGCTCTCGGAGACGAGGCTCGCCATCGACCCGATCTCTTCCTGGGTCGACGTCGCGACGCGGCGCAAACGCTTGCCGAGTTTGGCGATCGGGCGGCTGGCGAAAGGCGCGATCGCGCCGGCGAGAAGCGTGAGGACCGGATCGATCCACAGCATGGCGATGACGAGCGCGATCATCGTGGCGCCATCGCGCAGCAACACGGTGAAGACCCGCGCCATCGCCTCCTTGATATAGATGAAATCCGTGCTGAAGCGCTGGGTGAGCATGGCCGGGCTCTCGCGAGAGAGCTGCGCCAGGTCGCCATCGATGAGATGCGCGTAAAGAGCGCTCTGCATGTCGGCCTCGATGCGGGTGACCACCGTGTTGGTCAGCACCGTCTGGAAATACATGGCGAAGCCGCGTACGAGGGTCGCGGCAATGACGACCAGCGGCGCCAGCAGCAATGCGCGCTCATCCTTCGCCGTGAAAGCATCGAAGGCCTTGGAGATCAGGACCGGATATGTACCCGTCGTCGCCGCCACCACGACGACGAGCACCAGCGAGAGGGCCAGCGTCGGCCAGTGCGGCTTCACCCACGCGTGCCACAGACGCAGGAGCGTCGGAAGGGTATCGCCAGGCAACTCGGGCAGCTTGATGGGTTTCATGGCAACCGCGCTAGCATACCACCGGACAACTCACAACGCGGAGGCCCCTGATCGGTGCTCGCCCCGGCGGAACTGCCAGACGCTGGACCTCTTGAGTTCGCTGTCCTCCAGCGTCCGCGTCACCGGCACGCTGTAGGTTGCGAGCACCTCCAGCCGATCCTTGGGCAGATAGCTGCGACCGGGATCGCCGATCAGCACGTTGGCCCCCCGCGCCGCCAGCGCCGAAAGCCAGACGCCAACCCTTGCGGCGAGATCACGCTCATAGAAGATGTCTCCGGCGAGAACGACATCCCACCCTTCTTCAGCGCCGACGATGTCCCGCGTGATCGGCGTCACGTCGACGCCATTCGCCTCAGCGTTGAGACCAATGGCCGCGGCAGCAAAGCCGTCAATGTCGGCGCAGATCACATCCACACCGCCGGCGCGCGCCGCAGCGATGCCAACGAGGCCGGAGCCGGCCGCGAAATCGAGCACTTTTCTGCCGCGCACCACATCCGGATTGTCGATGATATAGCGCGCCAGCGCCTGCCCGCCCGCCCAGGCGAAAGCCCAGAACGGCGGTGGCAGGCCGAGCGTACCGATCTCCTCCTCGGTCTTCTGCCAGAGCGCGGTCGCCTCATCGGCAACATAGAGGCTGATTTCCGGCGCGTGGGGCACAGGGAGGAGACGTGTGTGGCCTTCAATGAAGCCGCGCCGTGCCGCTGCACTGTCGTCGATCATGGCACTCCTCCCGCCTGGCCGGCCGCAGGCCGTTCCTCCAGAAGTCCGGCGTAGAGGCGGCCCACCGCATCCATGACATGGCGCTCGGTATAGCCTGTCAGGATACGCTCGCGCGCGGCGTTCCCCAAACGGGCCACGAGCGCCGGGTCGGCGGCCAGACGCTGCAGCGCCTCGGCAAGCGCCCCTGCCTCCGCCGGTACCACGACGCCCTCCGTGCCGTCCCGCACCAGGCTGCGACAGCCCGGAACATCCGTGGTCAGAAGAGCGCGCCCGCAGATGGCGCCTTCCAGGAGCGTGCGCGGCAATCCCTCGCCTCCTCGCGATGGCAGCAGGCAGACATGATGGTCGCGCCAGACCGCCCCCGGATCCCGCGTCGGGCCATGCCAATGGATTCCGGGGATCTCACCCCAGGCGCGCAGGCGCTGCTCGGGCACCGCCTTTGGATTGGAGGGATCGGGCGAACCATAAAGCGAAAGCGTCACATCGGCCCCGGCGACGCGCGCCCGGCGCACCGCCTCTACCGCGAGGTCGATGCCCTTGGACCAGAGCATGCGCGCCACCACGGCGACCCTGAGCGGCGGCTGGGCAGGCATGGGTGTGACAGGATAGGCATCTGGATCGACGCCTGCGCCACCGACGATCACGACGCGTGGGTCGGTCGGGCTCAAGCCCAGCACCCGCGGGTCATCCTCGTTTTCGAACAGGTAGCGCGTCCCCTCCCCGTCCAAGGGACCACGCAAGACCGCGCTGAGCCCGAGGCGCGCCAGCCGCCCGACGACATCACGCCGCGCGCCGAAGAAGCCGAAGCCGGTGACGGCATAGACGCGATTGCGAATTTTCGCGAAGCGCGCCGCGAGGCCGCCAAGCAGGATCACCCTGAGCGCGATGCAATGCAGGATATCGGGGCGTTGTTCCCTCAGGATACCCGTGAGCGTCCTGAGATAGCGCAGGACGGCGAAAGGATTGAGGCTGCGCCGCTCCGCATCGAGCGCGATGACGCGCGCGCCCGTCGCCTCGATCTCGGCGCGATGGGCCCGCACGCGCGTCACCACCGTGACATCGAGGCCCATCTCCCGCGCCTTCCGTGCCATCGGCAGGAAATGCGACACGAAGAACCAGTCTTCGGTGATGAGAAACAGAACGGAGCGTGCTGTCACAATGAGACTGACCGATCGCGCATGGCATGGCTGAACGTGGGATCGCGCCCCTTACCATCCACGCGCATGGTGCGGCAATCGCCATCGACGCCGCACATGCTCGCAACTGCGGCCCGTAAGCCGGCCGCAGTTGCGCCTTTGCATCGTCACATGGTCGCGCCGACCTGCCACGGCACGAATTCCGTGTCTCCGTAGCCGTTCTGTTCGGACTTGGAGCGTTCGCCGGAGGCGACCTTCAGCACCGTCTCGAAAATCTCCTTGCCCTTGTCGGCAATCGAGACGCCGTCGAGCACGTCCCCGCAGTTGAGATCCATGTCGTCGATCATGCGCTCGTACATCACGGTGTTCGTCGCGATCTTGATCGAGGGGGTCGGCTTGCAGCCATAGGCGGACCCGCGGCCGGTCGTGAAGCAGAGAACATTGGCACCGCCCGCGACCTGGCCCGTGGCCGAGACCGGATCGTAGCCGGGCGTATCCATATAGACAAAGCCATGCCGATCGATGGGCTCGGCATAGTGATAGACGCCGGCCAGGGTCTTCGTGCCGCCCTTGGCGGCCGCGCCCAGAGACTTCTCGAGGATGGTGGTGAGGCCACCGGCCTTGTTGCCCGGCGAGGGATTGTTGTTCATCTCCATCTTGTTGCGAGCGGTGTAATCCTCCCACCAGCGGATCATGGAGACGAGCTTCTCCCCCGTCGCGCGGTCGGCTGCGCGGCGCGTGAGCAGATGTTCCGCGCCATAGATCTCGGGGGTTTCCGACAGGATCGCCGTGCCGCCCTGATTGACGAGGATATCGACCGCCGCCCCCAGCGCCGGATTGGCGGTGATGCCGGAGTAACCGTCCGACCCGCCGCACTGCAGCGCAAGCACGATCTCCGACGCCGGCACGGTGGTGCGCCTGGCTTTCCCCACGATCGGCAGCATGTCGCGTATGGCCTCGGCACCCGCTGCGACCGTTTTCTTCGTACCGCCGACATCCTGGATGACGAAGGTGCGGAACGTGTCGCTCTCCTTCACGCCATAGGCCTCCATCCAGCGGCTGATCTGGAAGCCCTCGCAGCCGAGGCCGACCATGAGCACGCCGGCCATGTTGGGGTTGGTGGCATAGCCCCACTGGGTGCGCTTCAGGATCTCGTAGCCCTCGCCCTTCACATCGAGGGCGCAGCCACCGCCGTGCACGAGCGGAATGACCCCGTCTATGTTGGGATGATCGTCGAGGAGGCCGGAGCGTTCGATTTCCTTGGCGATGTAGCGCGCGACGGTCGCCGAACAATTCACCGAGGTGAGGATGCCGATGTAGTTGCGGGTGCCGACCTTGCCGTTGGCACGGCGGAAGCCCTGGAACGTCGCCTGCTCGGCGAGCGGCAGCACGGGCTCGTCACGCGCGTCCTCGGCAAAATGATACTCGCGCGCAAAGGCGTGCATCTCGACATTGTGTTCATGCACCCAATCGCCGGGCGCAATCGGGCAGGAGGCGAAGCCGATGATCTGTCCGAACTTGCGAACCGGCTCGCCCTGGGCGATCGGCACGATCGCCATCTTGTGGCCGCGCGGGACGCGCGCGGTCGCGACGACACCCTCGGCCAATGCGCCTGGCTCGATCGGATCGACGGCGACGATGATGTTGTCGGCGTCGTTCAGACGGATGGTGCGGGACGACCGGGGGCGGTCCGAAACTAACTGATCCATGGACGGATATTCCTCAAGCCGCGGACCTCGCGACCTGCTCCTTCGATTTCATCGCCACAAATTGTCATGGCCGGCGCAATAAGCAAGTGCTCGTAGGATCGCCGGAACGGCGACCCTGGACTCATTCCAACCGGGCCGTTACGCCTAACATGTTAGCTCCGCGTAAACGAGCCCCTGTCGGCGGCGGTGCCCTGCTAATCTGCGAGGATCACGCCTTTGCGAATGAGAAAGCACCCGTAGGGTCGCAGGTCCCCCGCCTGGACCACGGCAAAGGCTTTCCGGGCCGCGTCGTAGAAGGCATAACGTTCGATCCCCTCCGCCGGCAGCGCGATCCCTGCGGCGGCATCGACCACGCGCTGAACCTCCTGCTGGATCAGCGGAACCGTGTCGGGATCTCCGACGACTTCCATGCGACGGACGGGATCGGACACGAAAGTGTCGATCGGCAGGAGCGTCAGCACGGCCTCCACGGCCCGCGAGAGCTTCAGGCCCGGCAGGCGGACGAGCTTGCCCGACAGCGTGGCACCCGCGACCGTCTCGGCGGGAAAATTGGCGTCGACGATGGCGATGTCATCGCCGTGCCCCATGGCGGCGAGAACCCACAGGAGATCCGGCGTCAGCAGCGGATCAATGCCCTTGAGCATGCGTTTTCCTCATGAATCGGTCGGTTATGAACTGGCAACAGACGGCGTGGCGCAGCCGCGGTCACACCGGCACCGGCGCCTCGGACTGGAGCAGGCCTTTGTCCTTCAGATCCGCCCACAGGGCGGCCGGCACCGGTGTGGCGAAAGCCGCGATATTGGCGCTGACCTCATCGGGCGCAACAGCGCCCAGAATGAGAGTAGCGACAGCGGGATGTCCCAGCGCGAACTGCATGGCCGCCTTGGGCAGGGATACGCCATGCGCCTTGCAGACGGCGTCGATGGCCGCCACCCGGTCCAGTATCGGCTGGGGCGCCGGCTTGTAGTTGTAGCGGGCACCGGGAACCGCGCCAGTGGCGAGAATGCCGGAATTGAACACCCCGCCCAGCATGACGCCGACATTGCGCGCCTGCGCCAGCGGCAGGAAGCTCACGAGCGCGGGCTGTTCCAGCAGCGAATAGCGCCCTGCCAGCAGCACGCAATCGAGATCGGCCATGCGCACAAACCGCTCGCAGATGTCAGCCTCGTTGACGCCGATGCCGATCGCCTTGACAACGCCCTCGTCGCGCAGGCGTCGCAGGGCCGGATAGGCGCCCGCCATGACTTCGGCGATCCGGCCCTCGATGGCATCGGCGCCATGGGTCCAGACATCGACGTCGTGGATGAGGACGATCTCGATGCGGTCGGTCCCGAGACGCAGCAGGGACTGCTCGAGCGCGCGCATCGTCCCGTCATGGGAATAATCGAAGATTGGCCGGTGCGGCAGGCCGCCGGCGAAGCCAGGCGCCGCCACCGCCGGTCCAGACGTGCCGTCCGCTGATGCGACGGCGCGCGGGCGCCAGGGGTCCATGACGCGGCCGACCTTGGTTGAAATGATCACCTGATCGCGCGGCAGGCGTCGCAGCCCGGTGCCAAGGCGATGCTCGGCCAGGCCCCGTCCGTAGTGTGGCGAGGTGTCGAACAGCCTGATGCCACCCGCGATGGCCGCAGCGATGGTGGCCAGCGCGGCCTCTTCATCAAGCCGCCGGTAGAGATCGCCGAGCGGCGCCGTGCCGAAGCCGAGAATGGGCACGTGAAGATCCGTCCCGCCGAGGCGGCGGCTCGCGATTGGGCCCCGCGTCGAGGCGGCCGGCCCGGATTGCTCCGGACTGAACCCCGGATCGGGCTTGTGTGGATGAGGCTTCGGTGAGGGCTTCTGTGAGGGCTTCTCTTGCGACTTCTCTTGTGACTTCGCGGGGGAAGGGTCTGACGTCATGGGGGCGGCACCGATCAAAGCGGCAGGACAATGCAACCATGGACATACCAGAATTCTGAGAAAACGGGGCGAGACAAATCACTTCGGTTGCAACGTCGTGGCAGGGTTGATGCGGTCCCGGGCGTCGCATTTGGCGCAATTCCGCGGTGCCTTTGCGACAAGCAGCTCATCATAAGCACTGGGGACAATTCGACACGCAGTTTTCTCGGATTGAGCCGACCGCAAAAGAAGCCTAGGCTCGTGACACTTTATAGTGAAGTTAAAGAAATATTAACGAGCGTGGATTAACACAAGATTAACCATAATGAATTTTAATTTATTGATTGCGAGGATAGGGGACCGCCATGGGCTATGCGTGGCCAACGTCACATTCCGACATGGAAGAAGAAGAAAGCAGCATGGCAAGTACTGTTCTCACAGCAGATCAGCTACACATCTCCTTTTCCTGGGCGTTTCCGATTATCCACGACATTGTCAATCCGGTATATGCCTATATGCTTCCGGACAATTCAAATCTGGCCGAACAATTGAGCCGGATCCACGGCGCGGCGATCATGACGCTCCTGGCCGACACAAGCTGCGACCGCGAATCAATCATCTCATGCCTCTACCAGACCTATGACCAGCTTGGGCTCGACCATAAGAAATGCGTGGCCCTGCATAACATGATCATGAAAGAATTGACCGCGGTGATCGCCGTCCGCAATCGCCAATCGCCACGCCGTCGCGCCGAGCTGGAGGCCGTCATCGCCTTGCGGCTGGGGCTGATCGACCGGGAAGAGCGGCGGATCGTCAATTTCTCGGCGGCTCGCCGCGCAGCCTGATCGCGGCCGTTCTGCCGCAGCCTGAACGCAGTGACGCGCGCCACGATCCCCCTCAGAACGCCTTGAACGTGATGAGCGTCCGCGTATCGGCGATGCCGGGCACGGTCTGCACCTTCTGGGCGACAAAATGACCGATGTCCACGTCGGCATCAACGTGAAACTTCACAAGTATATCGTAATCGCCGGCGATGGAATAAATCTCCGAGGCGATTTCGCGATCCGCGATCTCGCTGGCGACTTCATAAGTTCTACCCAGCTTGCACTTGATCTGCACAAAGAACGTTTGCATCAGCGGTTTCCTCGGAGACGGGATGACAGGTTCAGGACTTTGGTTGCGCATCAGATCCATGCAAAGCTTTACGCGCTTCCGGTCCGATGCTCAGTGCTGGCGAACGAAAAGGGACGGCTGGAGCCGTCGCGTCGCCTCAGCGACGCAGCCGGCAGCGACCGCCTTGATGAGATCGCCCGGCACGAACAGAAGGCTGCCGAGTGCTGCCTGCTGGAGGCTGAGCTTGGCTGAGAAGGCGAGCCAGGCAATGCCGAGCGCATAGACAACGACGATACCGCCGACGATCGAGGCGACGATGGCCGCCCACAGCACCGGCAGGCGCACGAGCCGCGCCATCACCCAGCCGGTCACGGCAACGCCTGGAATCCAGCCGATGAGGAAGCCGGCGGTTGGCCCCGCCAGCACGCCGATGCCGCCCCGCCCCCCTGCCAGCAGGGGCGCGCCGAGCAAGACCACGGCGATGAACAGGCAGATGGCGGCGGTGCCGTAGCGCGCACCGAGCAGGACGCCCGCCAGCATCACGCCGAGCGTCTGCATGGTGATCGGCACGCCGGCGACGAAGGGCAGGTTGAAGGCCGGAAACAGACCGAGCACAGCGAGAAGCGCCGCGAAGAGCGCGATGCGGACGAGATGACGCGTTTCCATGCCTACTCCCTGTCGCGACCGGCCGAAGGGTCCGTCGCCGCCGCGCGTGGTTTATCCTTCACTGCTTCTCGCGATGAAAAGCCACGCGCGTCAAGCGATTCCGACACATGATCGGCCATCACGAGGGTTTCCGCCACAAAGTTCGCAACGAGACGCAGTGGCCGCCGGCGACTGGAGCGGGCGCGCCAGGCTTCCTCACGCGCCTGCCACTGCGCGAGCAGCACGGGCACGAAACGCAGCACGAGGGCAATCGCCAGGGACAGGCGCTCCGGATCGAACCCAAGGATGCGCAAGGGCCGGAGCAGCGGCTCCAGCGACGCCATGAGGGCACGCAGGGTCGTCGTCATCGTGACGAGATCCGCGGCGAGCACCATCAGGATAATGCGCAACAGCGAGACCGCGGCTGCCTGCCAGCTGTCGGTCCAGACCTGCAGCAGCCCGATGCCGAGGAGGATAGGGACAAGCGGCCGCAGCGCCGAGATGTGCAGGAGCGCCTCGCGCCCCAATGTCGCATAGACCCCGACGACCGCGCAGAGCCCGAGCATAAGCAGCCGCCAGTCCGTGACCGGCAGGACGGCGACGCTGATCACCGCGACGGCGATGAGCTTCACGCCGGCCGGCAGCCGGTGCAGCCAGGTGGGGCGCGCGAGATAGGCGGAGATCATGATGCCAGCACGCGGAGCGTGGCCGCCTCGCGATAGGCCGGGAGGATACGCCCCGGAGGGCCCTCGGCGACGACACGCCCGCGGTCCAGCCAGATGATGCGGTCGCAATCGGCGAGCAGCTCGAGATCGTGGCTGGCCATCACGACCTGCAGCGGGAGTTCCGCGATCAGCCGCCGGAACGCCATCCGCATCGGCAGGTCGAGGCTGGCAAATGGCTCGTCCAGGAGCAGCAGCGAGGGACTGGCGGCCAGCACGCTGATGATCGCGACACGCTGGCGCTCGCCGCCCGACAGTTCATGAACCGCCCGGCCCTCCCATGAGGCGCAGCCGTGTGCCGCCAGAAATCGCGCGGCTTCCGCCTCGGCGGCACGTCCCTTCAGGCCTCGGTTGGCAAAGCCGAAGGCGACCTCCTCCCCCACCGTGGGAAAGATGATCTGATGGTCGGGGTTCTGGAAAACAAAGCCGATTTCGCCCGGCAATTCCTTGCGGTGCCGGCGCGTGTCACGCGCGCCGACCCAGACGTCTCCGCTGTCCGGCAAGATGAGGCCGTTGATCAGGCGTAGAAGCGAGCTTTTGCCGGAGCCATTGTCGCCGATCAGCCCGACCCGCCTTTCGGAGACGGTGAGATCGAGCCCGTCGAACAGCCGGTGCCCGCCCCGCGCCAGTCGAACGCGATCGAATCTGATCAAGTGGAGACGGGACGTCTCGATCATTACAGCGGCACCATAACTCAGCGGGCGATAACCAAAGCCGGGATGAACGCAGATGGCAACATCCCTCCTCCTCGCAAAATCTCCCCTCCTCGTATGCCCGCGCGCGACCGCGCGATGCAAACCGCCGTTCCGGCCGGCCGATCAGCGCAGGCGCAGCGGCGAACGCGGGTCGACGAGCAACCACAGGGTGCCGGCGATCGAGGCGACGCCGATCGCGCCGAAGGCTATGGCGTCGCCTGCGACCCAATCCGGCGCCTCAAAGGGCCGGGCGTGGAAGAGCGCGACTGAATTGCTAAGCCCTTGATGGGACACGATAAGGAAGGCGAAGAGGTTTGTGCCGAAATGCATGCCCATCGCCGCGCCGAGATCGCCGGTGAGGGCGACCGCGATTACGGTCACAGCGGCGAAAGCGGCGATATTCACGAGGAGCGCCAGGTTCATCCAACCCGTTGCTTCAGGATCCCAGTGGAGCAGGGTGAAGATGAGGGAAGGAATGCCCGCCCAGATCCACGGGCTCGTGAAGCGCGCGCCGAGGATCTGCATGATGTAGCCGCGGAACAGAACCTCCTCCGCGGAGGTCTGGATCAGGATGATGATGATGAAGGGAACGAGCCAGACGAGCCAGGTGCCGAAAGCCACATCGCCCACGGCGAGCGAGGGGTCGACGACATAGGCGGCGAATTCCGCGACGAAACCTGCAAAGAGTGCGGCGAGGGTGCCGCGGACGAAATGGTCGCGCGTGATGTGCCCGTCCGCTCCCAGCACGCTCGCCAGCCGTCGCTTCTGCAGCCGGGCCAAGGCCAGCCACACGCCGATCCAGACGCTCCCGATGGACGCCAGCATAATGAACATCCCGCCCGGCGTCGCCAGGAGGTCGGTCGTCGTGAGAAAGGCGTCGTCGCCGGCCACTCCGTCATCCAAGAGGCTGAAGAACAGGCCCGCGAAAGCGACGATAAAGAACTGAGCGACAAAACAGATGGCCACGATCACGACGCAGCCGGCGACGAGAAGCCCGATGCTGAGGCGCCCGCCACGTGCATTGTCGAGGTAACGGAGGAAGGGAGGCCGGCTCTGCATGGTCACACCACATGATCCGATCGCGAAATATGCGAGGATCTCTGGTGAGGCTCGCCTGTCGCCTTGGTGAACATCGGCGCATGGGTCGGCTGTCGCCAGACGGCAGCGGCCGGGAACGCCGAACGAATGTCAGGACATATCGAAACCGTAAAAATCTCCGGACGGTACAACGGGGCAAAGACGGCTTGCCGGATCGAGAGCGATTGCAGACGGGCGGCATCCGACCCGGCAACGGCATCGCCCTGCGACTCGCGATCCCCGTCACACCTCGCGTCAATACACGCGAACCCGCGATATTGGGAAGCCCTCCGTTCTCAGGCCGTGACCGCGAAACGGCTCCGGGGGACGGCACCTGCTTGTCGCCCGCCGGTGACGGCGTGCGTCTGGCCCGCGCTCGCCTTGTCCGTCGCGTGAGATAAGAAGGGTTGTATTATGCTCGCCATTCCATCAGTCCCGCATTCCCCCTGGCCGTAGCTTGGGCTAGGCTCAACCGTTTTCCGCACGGGGGCAGCTTTGCGCCGATATATCTGGATCGTCGTCCTCGCCCTGGCTGCGACCGGCCTTTTCGCGCGCCTGATCGTCGTCCTGGGCAACGGCAATGAAGTCACGACAACGGCGCATTTCGACGATCTGCAAACCGACCCTTCGCGCATGCGGGCCTTTCTCCGCCGGATGCCGAAGGGGGGCGATCTCCACACGCATCTGTCCGGCGCGGTCTACGCGGAGCGCTATGTCGCCTGGGCGATCCGCGACGGACTTTGTCTGCGACGTTCCGACATGACGCTGATGGCGCCGCCGGCCGAGGTTGGCCAGGGTCAGCCGTGCGGCGCCGATCCGTCTGCCATACCCGTCGCGGATGCCGTATCCGGGCGAAATGGCCAGACACACTACGATCTCCTGATCAATGCCTTGTCCATGCGCTGGTTCCTGCCCTCCCTGGAGGTGCCGTCGGGGCACGATCAGTTCTTCAGCACGTTCAGCAAGTTCAACGCGGCAACCGGCGGAGACAATTGGGACAAGACCGCACAAAGCATCGCCGCGATGACGGTGGACCAGCTCCGGCAATATGACGCGGAAGCCGTGCACTATGTCGAGTTCATGGCGACCTTCTTCGAGGGCGAGCAACGGCGTGAGATGGCGCAGGCGATCGGCCAGGAGGCCGAGCCTGCCGCCATGCTGGAAGCCCTCGAGCGCGCGGGCCTCGCCGACCTGGTGACGGCGCGGGCTCAGCAGCTCAGCGACCTGATGGGCCGGATCGAGAGCCTGCGGGACTGCGGATCCGACAAGCAGCATCCGGGCTGCGCCGTGACCTTCCGCTTCATCGCCCAGATCAATCGCAACAGCGCACCCGCGGAGGTTTTCGCGCAGACGGCGCTTGCCACGGCACTGGTGCGCAAGGCACCGCATATCGTGGTGGGCATCAACTATGTGGGGCCGGAAGATTACCGGATCTCATTGCGTGACTACCGCACCCACATGCGCTGGATCCGCTTCCTCGCCCGCGATGATGTGCCCGTCGCGCTGCATGCCGGCGAATTGTGGATGGGACTGGTGCCTCCGCCTGATCTTGCGTTCCACATCCGCGATGCGGTCGAAACCGCGGGCGCGCGCCGCATCGGCCACGGCACGGCGGTGGTCTTCGAGCGCGACATGGACGGCCTCCTCGCCGAGATGCGCCGCCGCGGCGTCACCGTCGAGATTGCGCTCACGTCGAGCGATGTCATCCTGGGGGTGCGCGGCAAGGAGCATCCGATTACGCTCTATCTGGCCGCGGGCGTGCCCGTGGTTCTCGCAACGGACGACGCCGGCGTGTCGCGCATCGATCTCGGCAACGAATATTACCGTGCCGCCCGCGACCATGGCCTCGGCTATCGGCGGCTCAAGGCGATAGCCCGGAACGCCATCGTCCATTCATTCTTGATGGCTGACGAGAAGCAGAAGGAGCTCGATCGGCTCGATCGTTCGTTTGCCGCCTTCGAGCAGGCTGTGGCGACGGAGCAATCCCCGCTCGACCAGATCAGGGCGATGGGACTTGCCCTGTTCGCGACCGGGTCCTGAGGCGCGCGCAGCCGGGGCCGGATTCAGCCAGCCGGCTGTCGCGGAAACAGTCCGAACTTGTTTGAAAATATCCCTGGACTATCGCCAGCCTCAAGGCGGCTGGTGGAGCTGAGGGGAATCGAACCCCTGACCTCTGCAGTGCGATTGCAGCGCTCTCCCATCTGAGCTACAGCCCCCGACCCGGCGGGTTTGCGCGTTGTAGGGCGCCTCCATGGGCAATGTCAATCGCCCAGAATGATCACACCCCGTGAATTGTTCGGCGCCGGTCTGCACCAAACGCGGCCCCGCCTTTCGCGCACAATTCTTGTGCCGCCGGGATACCGCGGCTACACAGACCCGATGATGCAACGTCAGGCGCGCCCATGATCTCTTTCATCAACCTCATTCTTACGGTCATCGATGTTTATTCCTATCTCGTCATCGCCTCGGCGATCATGAGCTGGCTGGTGGCGTTCAATGTCATCAACCCGCGCAACGATATCGTGCGCGCGATCGGCAACTTCCTGTATCAGATCACGGAACCCGCGCTGCGGCCCATCCGCAACATCCTCCCCAACCTCGGCGGCGTCGATATCTCGCCCGTGATTCTGCTGCTGTTGCTGTGGTTCGTGTCCAGCCTGATCCGGGAATATGCCTACAGCCTCCTCCTCTGAGGCGCGGCCGTGGCGCGTCGACGACAAGGGCATCCTCGTCGTGACCGTGCGCCTGACGCCGCGCGGCGGACGTGATGCGCTTGACGGCATCGCGGTCCTGTCGGACGGGCGCGCCGTCATCAAGGCGCGTGTGCGGGTGGCGGCGGAGGACGGTGCCGCCAATGCTGCGCTGATCGCCATGCTCGCAAAGGCGGCCGGGGTGCCGGCTTCCGCGGCCAGCCTGAAAAGTGGCCATCGCATGCGTCTCAAGACGATAGCGCTGGCCGGCAATGCAACAGATATCACCGGGCGCCTCACTGAAATGCTCGGTAGATTATCGCAGACCGGTGATCGAGGAGAGAGCCAGTGAGCGCGATCATTATCGACGGCAAAGCTTTCGCAGCAGGCCTGCGCGAGCGTCTCACGGGGGCTGTGGCCGCTTTCGGCGCGTCCGTCGGAACCGCGCCCGGCCTTGCCGTCGTCTTGGTGGGCGAGGATCCGGCCAGCCAGGTCTATGTGCGTTCGAAAGCGAAGCAGACGGTCGAGATCGGCATGCGCTCCATCGAGCACAAGCTGCCGGCGAGCGTGAGCCAGCGGGATCTGGAAGACCTCGTTCGCCGGCTCAACGCCGATGACGCGGTCGACGGCATCCTTGTCCAGCTCCCCCTGCCTCCCGGGCTCGATGCCACGCCGGTGATTGCCCTGATCGATCCGTTCAAGGACGTGGACGGTCTCACCGACGCCAGCGCCGGGCGCCTGGCCAGCGGACGCGCCGGGCTCGTGCCGTGCACCCCGCTCGGCGCGATGATGCTCATCAACTCCGTCCTGCCCGATATTGCCGGCGCCGAGGCGGTCGTCGTCGGCCGGTCGAATCTCGTCGGCAAGCCGATCGCCCAACTGCTCCTGCAACAGAATGCGACGGTGACGATCGCCCATTCGCGCACCCGCGACCTCGCCGCGGTGTGTCGCCGGGCCGACATCCTCGTCGCCGCGGTCGGCCGTCCAGAGATGCTCGGCGCCGACCATGTGAAGGACGGCGCCGTCGTGATCGACGTGGGCATCAACCGTATTCCCGCGCCCGACCTTGGCGAGGGGAAGACGCGCCTTGTCGGCGATGTCGCCTTTGACGCGGTGGTCGGCAAGGCCCGGGCGATCACGCCCGTGCCCGGCGGCGTCGGCCCCATGACCATCGCCTGCTTGCTGAGGAATACGCTGACCGCCGCGCGCCTGCGCCGCGGGCTCGCCGACACGGCTGTGTGAGGCCCATTTTATGGACGGTGACCATGACGACGCCAGTTCGCTTGCCGCAGGACACCGCCCTCCTCGTTCTCGGCGAGGGGGCGACAGCATCAAGACTGCATGATGGACCATTGGCTGCCCTGCTCGCGGCCTGGCGCGCCGCGGACATGCCGCGCGCCATCCTCACGCCCGTGCACGACCCCGTAGCGGATGAAGGCCTCCTTTCCGAGGCAGACACGGGCATCCCCGTGATGACCCATGGCCCGGCCGGCATCTTTGCAGAAACGGATCTCGATGCGCGCCTGACGGCCGCCGGTATCACGACCCTCGTTCTCGCGGCGGCCAACCCTCTTGGCGGCCTCGCGAAGAGCTGTGCCGACGCGACCGGTCTCGGCTACCGCGTGATCATCATGGGCGACGAGGCCGGGCTATCCGACGGACCCATGTCTGTTGCGGATGCGAAAATCGCCCCGCCGAGCGCGATCGTCGCCGGAGTCGAGCTTTCGGCCAGCCGAAAAAGACCATGGCTCACCCAGCCGAGCAAGGCTTTGTAAAACATAATCTAGTTAGTCAATCCCGGACCGCCGGGACAACGCGAAATGACAAAAATCATTTTTTGTCACAACAGCACGTCCCTTACTGCATTGCGATTGCCGCCCATATTGAGTACCAACCGGAACAACTTCGACTAACTCTAGACTACCCACCTGTTCCGAGAGGTCTCTGGAGACCCGCCCATGGCCGAGGCCAAAGCGCCCACGTCCCAACCGGCTCACAGCCGGCCTCTTTCACCACATCTCCAGATCTATCGCTTGACCTGGACGATGGTGATGTCCGGCATGCATCGCGCGACCGGCGGTGCGCTCTATATCGGTACCCTGCTCCTCGTCATCTGGCTCGTCGCGCTGGCCACTGGCCCGCGTGCCTTTGATCGGGTGCAGTGGTTCATGGGCTCCTGGCTCGGCTACCTCATCCTGTTCGGCTACACCTGGGCCCTCCTGCACCACATGATGGGCGGCCTCCGCCATTTCATGTGGGACTTCGGCAAGGGCTTCGAGCCGAAGGAAAGGCTTATGCTCGCCAAGGGCAGCCTCGTCGCATCGGCCGCGCTCACGCTTCTCGTGTGGGTTGTCGGCCTGAGCCTGAGCTGAGGGAGCGCCATGTCGCAGTTCAAATTCTCCATCCGCACCCCAGCGGGGCGCGTGCGCGGTCTCGGCTCGGCAAGGTCCGGCACGGAACATTTCTGGCTGCAGCGGCTGACGGCCGTGGCGAACGTCCCTCTGGCGATCGCCTTCATCATCATCGTGGTGTCGGTGGCAGGGCGCGACTTCGAGGAGGCCCGGCTCGCCGTCGGCCAGCCGCTGATCGCCATCCTCCTGCTCCTCTTCATCCTGTCGGGCGTCATTCATATGCGCATCGGCATGCAGGTCATCATCGAGGACTATGTGCATTCTGAGGGTGCCAAGGTCGTCGCCGTGATGGCCAACACGTTCTTCGCCGTCGCCATCGGCGCGGCCGCGACCTTTGCGGTTCTCAAGATCGCCTTCGGGATTTAAGTCATGGCTCAGGCGTCCCAGACCACGACCATCGGCGCATCAACGCCCAGCATCAACGGTCGTGCCTATCCCATCACCGATCACACCTTCGACGTGATCATCGTCGGGGCCGGCGGGGCCGGCCTGCGCGCGACCGTCGGTTGCAGCCAGGCAGGCCTCCGGACGGCCTGCATCACCAAGGTGTTCCCCACCCGCTCACACACGGTTGCCGCGCAGGGCGGGGTGGCGGCCTCGCTCGCCAACATGGGCCCCGACACCTGGCAGTGGCACATGTACGATACCGTCAAGGGATCGGACTGGCTGGGCGACCAGGACTCCATCGAATATCTCGTGCGCAACGCGCCGGCCGCGGTCTACGAACTCGAGCACTGGGGCGTTCCGTTCTCGCGCACCGAAGACGGCCGCATCTACCAGCGGCCGTTCGGCGGCATGACCACGGATTTCGGCAGGGGCCCGCCGGCCCAGCGCACCTGCGCCGCCGCTGACCGCACCGGCCACGCCATGCTGCACACGCTGTATGGCCAGGCCCTCCGCAACAATACCGAGTTCTTCGTCGAGTATTTCGCCATTGACCTCATCATGGATGAGGAAGGCCGCTGCCGCGGCGTGATCGCGCTTAAGCTCGACGACGGCACGCTTCACCGCTTCCGCGCGCATCTGGTGATTCTGGCGACGGGCGGTTATGGCCGCGCTTATTTCTCCGCCACCTCGGCCCATACCTGCACGGGCGACGGCAACGCCATGGTCCTGCGGGCCGGCCTGCCGCTGCAGGACATGGAATTCGTGCAGTTCCACCCCACCGGCATTTACGGTTCAGGCTGCCTGATCACCGAAGGCGCGCGCGGCGAGGGCGGCTATCTCACGAATTCCGAGGGCGAGCGCTTCATGGAGCGCTATGCGCCGTCCGTGAAGGATCTGGCGCCGCGCGACATGGTCTCCCGCTCGATGACCCTGGAAATCCGTGAAGGTCGTGGCGTCGGCAAGCAGAAAGACCACATCTTCCTGCATCTGGACCACCTCGACCCCGCCGTCCTGCACGAGCGCCTGCCCGGCATCTCCGAATCAGCGAAGATTTTCGCCGGCGTGGACGTGACCAAGGAGCCGATCCCGGTTCTGCCGACGGTTCACTACAACATGGGCGGCATTCCCACCAACTACCACGGTGAGGTCGTCACGCTGAAGGACGGCAATCCCGACTTCATCGTCCCCGGGCTCATGGCGCTCGGCGAGGCCGCCTGCGTGTCGGTGCACGGCGCCAACCGCCTCGGCTCCAACTCGCTGATCGATCTCGTGGTGTTCGGCCGTGCCGCCGGCCTGCGTGCCGCCGAACTCGTCAAGCCGGGTGAGAAGCACGCCAATCTCCCGGCCAATTCCGCCGATCTCGCGCTGAGCCGCCTCGACGGCTTCCGTTATGCGAAGGGCGCGACGCCGACCGCCGAACTCCGGCTTCAGATGCAGCGCACCATGCAGTCGAACTGCGCGGTGTTCCGCACCGGCGAGGTGCTGGAAGAAGGCCGCGCCTTGATCAAGGACGTCTGGACGGGTGCAGCCGACATCGGCGTCACCGATCGTTCGCTGATCTGGAACTCGGATCTCGTCGAGACGCTGGAATTCGACAATCTCATCACCCAGGCCGTCGTCACCATGGAGGGCGCGGCCAACCGCACCGAGAGCCGTGGTGCCCACGCCCGCGAGGACTATGCGAGCCGCGACGACGTGAACTGGATGAAACACACCCTGGCCTGGATCGACGAGGCGAAGAAAAGCGTCACGCTCGATTACCGGCCGGTGCACAGCTACACCATGTCGAACGAGATCCAGTACATCGAGCCGAAAGCTCGCGTTTATTGATCGCGTTGGCTCGCCCCGCCGGCGGTCGTTGAGGTTCAGGATATGGCTGAATTCGCCCTTCCCAAAAATTCCCGGATGACTGAAGGCAAGGTGTGGCCGAAGCCGGCCGGCGCCAAGCACACGACCGATTTCCGCATCTACCGGTGGGACCCCGACACGGACGAGAACCCGCGCATCGACACCTATACGGTGGACCGGGACGATTGCGGCCCGATGGTTCTCGATGCCATCATCTGGATCAAGAACAAGGTCGATGCGACGCTGACCTTCCGGCGCTCCTGTCGCGAAGGCATCTGCGGCTCCTGCGCGATGAATATCGACGGCGCCAACACGCTCGCCTGCACCAAGGGCATCGACGAAGTCGAGCGCAAGGGCGTCGTGAAGATCTATCCCTTGCCGCATATGCCGGTGGTCAAGGATCTCGTTCCCGATCTCACGCGCTTCTATGCCCAGCATGCCTCGATCGAGCCCTGGCTTCAGACCACGACGCCGGCTCCGGAAAAGGAATGGCGGCAGAGCCATGAGGACCGGCAGAAGCTCGACGGGCTTTATGAGTGCATTCTGTGCGCCTGCTGCTCGACCTCCTGCCCGAGCTACTGGTGGAACGGGGACCGCTATCTCGGTCCCGCAGCCTTGCTGCAGGCGTATCGCTGGCTGATCGATTCGCGCGATGAAGCCACCGGCGAGCGCCTCGACCAGCTCGAGGATCCTTTCCGCCTCTACCGCTGCCACACCATCATGAATTGTGCGAATGTGTGCCCGAAGGGTCTCAACCCCGCGAAGGCCATCGCCGAGATCAAGCAGATGATGGTCGTTCGCCAGGTGTGACCACCGGCCATGGTGGCCGGCCCACAGCAATGGGAAGGCGATCATGATCGACCATTTCGGCCTTCAGGTTTCCGACTATGATCAAGCAAGGGCCTTCTACGCCAAGGCTCTTGCGCCGCTCGGCTATACCGTAGTCATGGAATTCGCGGATTCCACAGCGGGTTTCGGCCTTGATGGCAAGCCCGATTTCTGGATTTACGCAGGCGGCCGCACCTCTCCGCCCGTGCATGTCGCCTTTCGCGCGGAGACACGCGCCATCGTCGACGCGTTTTACGCCGCGGCGCTCAGTGCAGGTGCGACGGATAATGGCGCGCCGGGTCTGCGGCTTGACTATCATCCCAACTATTACGGCGCCTTCGTGCGAGATGGGGATGGCCACAATATCGAAGCCGTCTGTCACACCCAGGCCTCATAGGGCGATTTTGATAGCCCGGACTATGGTTGATGATGCTCAGCACTTGCTCAACGCTCCTGCTTAAGGCACACCAGTGAAGGTCTCCGGCCTGACGCAGGCCTTGGCTTAACCCCGGCCTTGGCTTAACGCGGGCGCGTTTGCGGGAGAGCGCAGAGGATGCAGTTGATCGTGCGTGAATTTGGACCCAAATGGCCAGCCGTGGCAGCCATCATGCTGCTCGGACTCGGTGCCTGCACAAGCTCTGATCGTTTCTCCGGCCGACCCGGCGGCAGCGTCCCGTCTGGTGCCGGAGGGTATTCGCGCGCCATCAGCGACGATATGGAGCCCGTGGCACCAGGCCCCGCGCCGACTGTCATCGCGAGCCCCCTTCCGCCGGCGCCGGGCACCCCCGTCGCTTCGGACCCGAACTTCCCGACGCCAGGCGCCCCTGCGCCTGTCGATCCGATGCTCGGCCAGCCGAAGCCCGACAACATGGCCAGCCTCGGATCTCCCGCTGGGGGGGCTGCTGTACCCGCATCGCAAATGCCGACGTCACGCACCTCGATCACCGGCACCTGGACGGCGCGCGAGGCCACGGGTGGGTCGTGCCGCGTCACGTTATCGAGCTCGCCGTCGCTGGATCTTTATCGCGCATCGACCTCAGGCTGCGCCAACAAGGACCTCCAGAGCGTCAATGCCTGGGATCTGCGTGATGACGAGGTCTATCTCTATTCGCGCGGCAGCGTTGTCGCCCGCCTGAAGGGCGGCTCCGGTGCCTATAACGGCGTGATCGCGAAGTCAGGCGCGCCGGTCACGATCTCGCGCTGAGCTTTGATCGGCCAGCGCCGCCGGCGTTCCCTCAAGCCACCGCGTGAGGAACGCCTCAAGCCAGGTGGCCACCGCGCCGTCATACATGAACCGGCCGCTATGGTGGAGCCGCGCTTCCTGTGCGCCCGGGAGAGCGAGCCGCTCCACGGCGCGTGTCGTCCAACGGTAGACCATCGCGTGCGTGACCTCCGGATGGAACTGGAAGCCGAAGGCGGCCGGACCAACCTGGATGGCCTGGATGGGAAAGTCCGCACCCGTCGCGAGGACCGATACACCGGCGGGATCATCGAGCCCCTCGCGGTGCCATTGATAGACATGGGACGGCCAGGGCACGCCGAGGCGGCTCGCTAAATCCTCGCCGGCAAAAGTGGGGTGAATCGGGAAATAGCCGATCTCCGCCCGGCCCTCGGCATGGCCCGCGACGCGGCCGCCCATATGCTTCACCAGCATCTGGGCACCGAGACAGAGACCGAGGAAGGGCTTTCCCTCACGGAGGACGCGGCCGATCCAGTCGATCTCGTCGCGCAGCCAGGCTTCGTCATCATTGGCACTCATCGGCCCACCGAAGATGATCGCCCCGTCATGGCCTGCGAGCGTCTCGGGTAATGGATCGCCAAACCGCGGGCGGCGGATATCCAGCGCATGCCCTTGGGCGGCGATCAGACGCCCCACCCGCCCGGGAGAGGAATGCTCCTGGTGCAGGATCACAAGAACCGGCTGCTTCGCCCGCTCAACGGGCTCCGGCGTGCGGATTACCTCCAAGCGGGTGGCCGTATCGTGCATGTCTCAGCAAACCTCATGCTACTCAGGGGAAGAGCGGCGCAGGCCGGCGACGACCGTCTCATCGAGGTCGAGCAGGCGGGCCAGCCGCCAGATCAAGTCATCCTCAAGCTCGCGCACCTCGCCATCGGCCTGCGCCAGATCCCACGCCAGATGAAGAAGGCGCGTTCGCGCTGCAACGTCAAGGCGGCGACGCAGCGGCGTGATCAAAATCTGCACATCGGCGTTGCCCCGGTCTGCGAGATCGCCCTGCACCGCGAGGGCCTCTGCATCCGCCGCCGTAAGAGCAAATTCGTCCCGAAGCATGGTCTCCAACCGCGCCCATTCGGCTGGAACGATGATGCCGTCAATGCGGGCGACATGCACGAGCAAAGTCGCGAGAGCGAGGCGCCCATCGCTGTCCGCGGCGCTGGTCTCCCCATCGTCGGCGCCACCCACGCGCTCGGCGAGTTCGCGCACCAGCGCAACGAGGGACAGAGGACTATGGGGCGAGGCTCTTGTCATCCGCAGGCGATCCCTAGGGCAAATCCGGCCCGGATCGCGCCATCCTGATCCAGACCATTGAATTTGCTCGTCTATTCTAAACGGAGCAAGCCCGCAAGAGACGGGCGTGCTTTAGCTCGCCAAGAACCGCGTGGCAACCGCTCCGGTCATCGATCACCGTTTCTCGTTCAGCCGACAACAATCACAGCAAGAAAGGTGCCAGCTTCGTGCAACATCGGAGGAATGATGTGAATCGCGACCGGCGGTCGACGCCGGACGCTTTCAGCGACCGGTGGCCTGGCGCCATGCCGCGTAATCAACCTGCGTCTGGGGATCGGTCGGCGGATAAAGACCGAGGATCGACCTACCCTTGAGCACCTCGCCCTGCACGAAATCCTCGAAGGCGGTCATCTCCACCGCCTCAGTGGCGATCTCGTCGGCGAGATGGGCGGGAATGACGATCACACCTTCGCCGTCGCCCACGACGACATCCCCCGGAAAGACCGCGACATCCCCGCACCCGACCGGCACATTGATATCGAGCGCCTGGTGATGGGTCAGATTGGTCGGCGCGGAGGGGCGATGGTGGTAGGCCGGGATGGCGAGTGCGGCAATATCGGGGCTGTCGCGGAACCCCCCGTCGGTGACCACGCCGGCGACCCCCCGTATCATGAGCCGCGAGACCAGAATGGCACCGGCCGATGCCGCCCGGGCATCCTTGCGGCTATCAAAGACCATCACCGCGCCGGGCGGGCATTCTTCCACGGCCTTGCGCTGCGGATGGGAGCGATCGCGGAAGACCTCGATCGTGTTCAGATCCTCGCGCGCCGGGATGTAGCGGAGCGTGAAAGCCTCGCCCACCATGTTCTCGCCCTTGAACTGCAAGGGGCTCACATCCTGGATAAACTGGTTGCGCAATCCCCGCTTGAACAACGCCGTGCTCAACGTGGCTGTGCTCACGGATTTCAGTTTCTGGCGGGTTTCTGCAGACAGCATCGGCTTCTCCGGCTTGGCATAAATGTTTGGATGCCCGTGAGGCGTCACTCCCGCCCGCGATAATGAGCGAGAAGGACGCCGAAGGCCACAGCCGGGCGACCATTTTGCCGCAAATTTGTCTGATGTCTGATAAATCGCCGCAGCTGCCGAGGTCGGACCTGTCCGCCTAGAGCAAGTCCGTCTTTTGCGGACTTGCTCCGCTCAAAAAATGACGAGCAAATTCACCGGCTTAGATGGCATCAAACGATTCCATCTAAGCCGGATTTGCTCTAGACATAATCCGACCGGAGTGAAACGAGGATCGCCGGCCTGATGGCTGATCGCCGCTTTAGGGGCCGCGCACCGCATCCATGAGCACGCCCATCAGCAGCGCCGGCTCATCGTCGAGATTGACCCACGCATGGTTGGTGCCGCGCTGGATCACCACATCGAAGGGCTTCAACTCCGTCTCCGCGTCATCCAGCACCAGCAGCACCCGGCCCTTGAGGAGCATGATGTAGTCGAGGGTGTGCGACTTGTGCATCGCGGGGTGACGGGTCGTATCGACGCGCAGATGGGCTGCCCCCATGCGGGCGAAGGCAGCCGCCGCGGCCCGTTCGGCAACCTCGGGATCCTCGTTGGACACCGTCCTGGGGCCGAGTTGGAAGAGACGGAAGACGGTGCCACCCGCGGGCGGCTCGAGCTGGACCGGCCAGGCCGCATCATCGAGGGTGTCGAGTGAAGGCGGATTGCCTTCGGTTGCCCACAGGTTGATCAATCCGCGTCCTGGACCGGACAAGAGGATATGCGGAGCGGGCGCATCCGTCAGAATGCGCGAGCGGCCGTTCTCCGCATTCGCCGTGATGATCCGCCGGAACGGCGGCAATGGTTCCGTACTCATCTCGCGTCCTCAGGTCAGGCGGCGCTGATCCGACAGGTCCTTGCCGCCGCGCGTCTCTGTGATGACAGCGCCGCGCGCCTCCAGTATCGGGAGCGCTGCCAGTGCGCGCACAATGTGGAACTGCGTGGGCATATCGGCCCATTGCGTGTCGTGGATCGTCACCCTGCCCTTGGCGTGGAAAGCCCCGATGGTACGTTGCTGGCTTGCCCCGGGGGGCGTATGGCAGGCATAGGCGATGTCGGCTTCGCCCCACTGTCCCGTCGCGGGCACATATTTGTAGTGCAGCGTGCCGCCGGCCGCCGGGCCCGACAGAGGCGCGAGAGAGGCCTCTTCGATCGCATCAAGCTCGATGTCGATGAAACGATGGCCGAGCCAGGCGGCGCCATGAAACTCCCTGCCCTGGAAGACGCGCGGCTCGGGAATCTCCGCATAGAGCTTGGCGAAACCAAGCTCATCGCGTCCCGTCAGGATCGGATCTGCCAGGTTTTCCCAAAGAACTGCGAGGAAGAGGCCCGTGACTTCGTCGACGGTGCCCCTGTAAGTCACGGGAAACTTGACGCCGAGCGTGTTGTATCCACGCCCCGCAAGCCATTCCAGTTCGGTGAAATACTGCAGCTCGATCGTCACTACGGGCTCATCCGCGAGCGAGAACCCGGGCGGCAACAGATTGCGGAGAAGCGCCGCATCCGTCAGGTAGCTCACGGCGACCGAACGCTTGCGCGGCGTATTCGTCCAGTCGAACGGGCGGCCATCCGGGCCCTGGCGCGGTCCGGCACTCGGACCGAAGCCATAGGGCATACGATACATCAAGCCTTCCGTCATGCTACGCCGCCGTCTCTGGGGGATCGGCGGGGAGAAAGCGCTGGTCGATGGCGCCGAAGATCGACCGTCCCTCGCCGTCGAACATCTCGATGCGCACCGTATCGCCCGGCTGCATGAAGGGTGTCGCGGGCTTGCCTGTCTGAATGGTTTCGATCATGCGCAGTTCGGCGATGCAGGAATAGCCGACGCCCCCCTCATCCACGCGCCGGCCGGGGCCGCCATCCTCGCCGCGGTTGGAGACCGTGCCAGAGCCGATGATGGTTCCCGCCGAGAGCCGGCGGGAGCGCGCCGCATGGGCGATCAGCGTGCCGAAGTCGAACGTCATGTCGAGGCCCGCATCAGGCTTGCCGAATGCGACGCCATTGAGCCAGCTATGAAGCGGCAGATGGAGGCGTCCATCCTGCCATGCCGGCCCCAGCGCTTCGGGGGTGACGGCCACCGGCGAGAAGGCGGAAGCGGGCTTGGACTGAAAAAAGCCGAAGCCCTTCGCCAGTTCGCCTGGAATGAGATTGCGCAGCGATACGTCGTTGCACAGCATGACGAGCCGGATCGCCTTGAGCGCCTCCGTGCGGCTGGCGCCGAGCGGCACGTCGTCGATGATGACGGCAATCTCGCCCTCGAAGTCCACGCCCCATTCGGGATCCGGCAAGGTGATCGGATCATGCGGGCCGAGAAACGCGTCGGAGCCACCCTGGTACATCAAGGGATCGGTCCAGAACGAGGCCGGCAGTTCCGCCCCGCGCGCGCGCCGGACCAGCTCGACATGGTTTACATAGGCCGACCCGTCGGCCCATTGGAAGGCGCGCGGCAGCGGCGACGCGCAGGCCGCGGCATCGAAAGCAAAGCCGGCTTCCGTTCCGCTCGCCAGTCGGTCGGAGAGTTCCTGCAACCGTGGTGCTACCTCGGCCCAGCGATCGAGCGCCGCCTGCAGGGTCGGCGCAATAGGGCCTGCGTCGACGGCCCGGCGAAGGTCCGCAGAGACGACGACCAAGCGGCCGTCGCGCCCGTCCGCGAGACTGGCGAGCTTCACGACACATCCCCTTTCGTGGCGCGTGCCAATTCCGAGCCATAGGTCGCCCGGGTGGCCGTCTGCCCCGTCCGTTGCATGGCCTCGGCGAAAGCTGCGGCGAGGTGATCCGACGACGCCTGCGCGCGTTCTCTCACGGCCGCGACATCGACACCGACGAGCCGACCGTCGCGCTTGCGTGCCTGCCCCGCCACGAAGACGCTGTCGATGTCGGACGGCCGCACCTGGAGGACAAGCGATGCTAGCGGATCGGCCGTGCGCGGCGCATGATGAATGCCGTCCTGCCGGACCGTGATGATATCCGCCTGCTTACCGACCGCGAGCGAACCGACCTGCGTATCGAGGCCGATGGCCCGCGCGCCGTCGATGGTCGCGAAGTCATAGACGTCGGCGACCTTCAGATCGATCTCGGGCGGCATCCGGCCGGCATCCAGGACCTTTTGATTGTCCATCGCCCGCGCCGTCTGCAGCGCGATGCGCATCTGCGCGAACATGTCGCCGGAGTAGTCCGAGACGATATCGATGCCGAGCGTGGGGCGCAGACCCACCGCGAGCGCCCGGTTGGTGACGGGAATGCCCATGCCCATCTGCAGCTCCGTCTCCGGCGTGATGCTGAGCGCCCCGCCGCTGTCGGCAATGGCCTTCAACTCGTCGTCGCTCGACGCGTTGCAATGCACATGGAGCATGCGGGGACCGAGCAGACCGGCCTGCGCCAGGCGCGCGACGCTGTCGGGCGTCGAGAGCGTGCCCATATGCATGGTCAGCGGGATGTCGAAATCGCGCGCCACGGCAATTTCATCGGCGGTATGCGCGACCGGGATGAGATTGAACTCCGTCAAGGCCACGCCCATCGTCACCAGGGCACTGGCCGGCCGTGCGCGGAAACGCGCGTCGAAGAACTGGCGGGCATGCCTCACACGGGCGTCGTGATCGAGGAAGCTGCGCGGCTCGGACGGCACGTCATAGAAGCCGTAATAGAACTGGCCGCGTATGCCGGAACGGTCCAGCCCCTCGATGCCGGCATCGGCATGTTCGGGCGTGCGCATGATGTGGCAGAAGTCGCAGATCGTCGTGATACCGGCGTCAAGCGCCTCGAGCGCGCCGGCATAGGTGCTGATCCAGACATCCTCCGGCCGATAGGCCGTCGCATAGCCGAGCCGGATGAAGCGGATATACTCCACCAGGCTCCAGTCGGCGGCGACGCCGCGAATCGACGTCTGCCAGATATGCCGATGCGTATCGACGAAGCCCGGCGCCACCAGCATGCCGGCAACATCGATGATCTCGGCATCGGCAGCATCGATCGACGGGCCAATGGCGGCGATGATATCGTTCTCGATCAGCACGTCCGCCGGCACGCGGGGACCGCCAACCACCTGCCCGCCCTTGAGCAAGATCCTCTTCGACACTGCTGGTCTCTCCAGTTTCAACGTCAGTCGACAGGGCCGGCAGGAGGAGCCTGCATTCCGGCCCTCATGAAGGCGATGGCGTAGCGCAGCGCCCCTTCGGGGTCGGACAGGCTGAACTCCTTGCCGAAGACAGGCTGCAGCCGGCCGTTGTCGGCGCGGATATAGAGCATCGCCCCGTAAACGCAGGCGACGCGCCAGAACAGTTCTTCCGTCGAAAGCTCCGGGCAGGCCTTCGCGATCGCATCGGCAAAAGCCCGCGCCACCTCGTCGTAGGCCTGGAACAGGATCCGCTTGACCTCGGGATTGGGATCCGTGGACGCACGGCCAGAGAGCAGGCGAAACGCACGCTCGCCGTCATCGCGCGGCTTGCGCAGGGTGGGCTCGATGAAAGCGCGCAGCACCACCTCGACGTCGGGGCGCCCGTTGCCGGAAGCCGCCATCGCCTCCTTGATCTTGGCGATGCGCTCTCTGTTCATCGGCTCCAGTCGGCGATGGAAAACCGCCTCGAGCAGGCGCTCCTTCGAGCCGAAGTGGTAATGCACAGCCGCCGTATTGGCGCTCGCCTCCTCCGCGATCATCCGTGTCGGGACGTTGCTGTAGCCACGCTCTGCAAACAGACGCTCCGCGACGTCCATCAACCGCTCGCGCGTATCCGATGCGACGTCCTGAACCTGCTTCATGCGATTTCCTCCCTGTGCGATGGATAATGCAGTCAACTGATTAAAGCAAGCGCTTGACACAATCGCAAAAGTCCGTTTGTCTGCGCCGCACATAGGGAGGAATCAATGACAATTCTCAAGCGCCACCTGGCCGCGCTCGCCTTCGGGGCCATCCTGGCTGCGGCCGGCCAGGCCAATGCGGCTGAGCCGGTCAAGCTCGGTGTGATCAACCCGATCAAGACACTTGTCGGCAAACAGAACCTCGAGGGCGCACAGCTCGCCGCCGAGATGATCAACCAGGACGGCGGCATCCTCGGCGGTCGCAAGATCGAGCTCGTTACCTACGACACCAACTTCTCACCACCCGAGGGTGTGGCCGCGCTTCAGCGTCTCCTGACCCAGGACAGGGTGAAAGTCGTCGCGGGCGAGATCTCCAGCAGCGTCGCGCTGGCGGCCATCCCGGTCATCGAGGGCGAGGACGCGATCTTCATGGCGGCGGTGCCGAAGCATCCGGACGTGACGAAATCCGGATACGATAAGATTTTCCGGATGAATACAACGACAGCACAGGATGCGCAGTCGTTTGACACCTTTCTTCTGGAGACGGTCAAGCCCGCGAAGGTTGCTATCCTTGCCGAAAACAGCGACTTCGGCCAGGTGACGATCAACCAGATGAAAAAGCTGTTCGGCGACAAGCTCGTCTACTCCGATACATTCGGCATGCAACAGAACGATTTCGCGGCAATGTCCACGAATGCGCGTTCCTCCGGCGCAGACACCATCTGCATCGTCGGCTCGAACATGGAGCAATACGGCAATATCCTGCGCTCCCTGTCGGATCTCGGCTTCAACGGCAACCGCTGCCTGATGCCAGGTGTCCTCAATTCGCAGGGCGTCCAGATCGCCGGTGCGGCGGCCGAGAAGGCCTTCAGCGCCGACATCTATGTCCCGTCGATCGACAATGCCTTCAACAAGCGTTTTGTCGCCGCTTTCGAGAAGAAATTCGGCCGCAAGCCCGAGAAAATCGAAGTCCTCGGCTTCGAATCGATCTGGATCGCCGCCAAGGCAATGGACAAGGCCGGGACGGCCGATGACACCACCAAGATCGCCAAGGTCATCCATGAGGGCAAATGGGAGACGCCGCGCGGCGAAGTCACCTTCGACAAGAATGGGCAGGCCTCCAGCGGCGAGCTCATCCGTCTGGTCGTCAAGTCTGGCGAGATCGTCGTCAACCGCTAATCGTCTCTGACATTCCAAAGCCGGCGGGAGGACGCGCGTCACGCGCCTCCTCCCGCGGTTGCACGTCGGAACCAATCGATGCTTGAGCTTCTCCTTCAGCAGGCCGTCAACGGGCTAACGCAGGGCATGGCCTATGCGCTTGTGGCCCTCGGCCTGACGATGATCTTCGGTGTGCTCCACATCATCAATTTCTCGCATGGCGAACTCTACATGCTGGGCGGGCTCATGGCTGTCGTCGCCACGACGATGCTCGGCCTGCCCTACGGCCTCGCATTGGTGCTGGCTGTTGTCGCCGTCGTCGCCATCGCAGCCCTTGTCGACCTCGTCGCCGTGCGGCCGGTTCTCCCGACGAAAGACGGCCCGTCGACCGTCCTGCTCAGCACCTTTGCGGTGAGCCTGCTGCTGCACCAATCGGTCCTGTCGACCTGGGGGCCGAATCCGTCCCGTGTCGAAGGGCTCGCGGGATCCCTATCGCTTGGTCCGATCGTCATCACCAATCACAGACTGCTGGTGCTTGTTTCGGGCGTCGTGATCCTGCTCGCCATCGAATATGTCCTGCGCCGCACGCTCGTGGGGCGCCGCATCAGGGCCGTCGCGCAGAGCGAATTCGCCGCGCAGGTCGTCGGTATCGATGTCGCGCGCATCCGCACGCTGACCTTTCTCGGGGCGGCCGCAATCGCCGCGATCGCCGGTGCTCTGATCGCGCCGGTCAGCCTCTTCACACCCTCGATGGGCCAGCATGCCATCATCACCGCCTTCGTGGTCGTGGTGATCGGCGGCATGGGCAATGCGACGGGCGCGGTCGTCTGCGGGCTGCTGCTCGGTCTGCTCGAAGCCCTGGCCAGCGCCTTCATGCCGCAGGACATGGGCACCGCGGTCATCTACGCGCTGCTTCTGATCTTCCTTCTCATCCGGCCGCAGGGCCTTTTCGCGGGGCGCGCCCGATGAGACGCATCCTGATTGTGATGGCTCTGGCTCTTGCCGTTGCTGCCCCCTTCCTGCTCGCCGGGCAAAGCTACTACAGCGGGCTCCTGGCCTATGCCGCGGTGCTCGCAATCTTTGGCCTGTCGATCAACCTGACGGTGGGCTACCTCGGCCTGATCTCCTTCGGCCATGCAGCCTTCTTCGGGCTCGGCGCCTATGTCGCGGGCTTGGCGATCGTCAATTTCGGCGTCAATTACTGGGTGACCCTGCTGTTCGCACCTATCCCGGCGGCCCTCCTCGGCGCGCTGGTCGGGTTCGCATCCGTCAGGCTCGGCGGCGCCTATTTCGCCATCGCCACCTTGACGACGGCCGAGATCCTGCGCCTCGTCGTGTCCAATTGGATCGATCTCACGCGGGGCCCCCTCGGCCTGATCGTGCGGCGCCCGCGCGTCGAGACGCTTGAGTCGCTTGGTCTCGTCTTTCACCAGTATTATCTCCTGGCGACACTGCTCGGGCTCGGGCTCGCCGTATTGATCGTTCACCGCTTGCTGGAAAGCCCCACCGGCCGGTCCTGGAAGGTCATTCGCGAATCCAACGCGCTCGCTGAGAGCATCGGCATCCCGACGATGCGTCAGCGGGTGATGGCGATCGCGCTCTCCGGGGGGCTGGCGGGATTTGCCGGCGTCCTGTTCATCCCGCGCACACTTGTCCTGACGCCTGATCTGTTCAATCCGATGCTGTCGGCGACAGGCCTCTTGATCGCCATTCTCGGCGGCAAGGGCACACTCATCGGCCCGCTGCTCGGCGGCGCGATCTTCGCGGCCCTTCCCGAGACGCTGCGTTTCGTCGATGAATATCGGATCGCGATTTTCGCGCTGATCCTTTTGGCCGTCATCCGCATCCAGCCGGCCGGCCTCGCGCCGCTCTTCCACCTGACCCGGCCTTTCCGCACACCCGGCGCGCCGGCCAAGGGTGGCGAGATCGCCTTCGAGCCATCACCCCGCCTCGTCGTAACGGACCTCACGAAACGCTTCGGCGGTTTGACGGCGGTGGACAACGTCAGCATGACCATCGAGCCCGGCGAGCTTGTGGGCATCATCGGGCCGAACGGAGCCGGCAAGACCACCTGTCTGTCCCTGATCAGCGGTTTCACACCGCCGACGGCGGGTGAAATCCGTTATGGCGAGCGCAAGGTGACCGGCGATTCGCCGAGCAGCCTCGTCAACGAGGGACTGGCACGCACATTCCAGCAGGCCGCGCTTTGCGGCAGCCAGACCGTCTTTGAGAACGTGCTCGCCGCCACGAGTTGCCCGGAGCCCGCATCGCTCCTGAGTTCTGTCCTGCGCGGCCCCGGCTGGCGCGCACGGGAAGCCAGGCGCGTCCGGCGCGCCTGGGAGTGCCTCGCCTTCGTCGGCCTGACGGAGCGCGCCGCGCTGGAGGCGGGATCACTCCCCTATGGCGAGCAGAAAATGTTGGCCATCGCCGTTTCGCTGGCCACGCAGCCGCGCCTTCTGATGCTCGACGAACCTGCCGCGGGCCTCAACCACACCGAGGCCAACCGGCTGGCGGATCTGCTGCGCAGCCTGCGCCAGCGCGGACTGACGATCGTGCTTGTCGATCACAACCTGCGCATGATGATGGCGCTCTGCGATCGCATCATCGTGCTCGACCGCGGCCGCCTGATCGCCCAGGGCACACCGGCCGAGATCCAGGCCGACAAGGCCGTCATCGCAGCCTATCTCGGTGGCTACACGGCGGAGGAGGCGCAGAATGCTTGAGCTGTCCGGGCTCTCCGTCACCTACGGCAAGGTCCGCGCCGTCGAAGACATAGCGCTGACCGCCGCGCGCGGCGAGGCGGTCGCGCTCATCGGCGCCAATGGGGCCGGCAAGTCCTCCATCCTGAAGGCGATTCTCGGCCTGGCGACGTCTTCCGGCTCGGTCCGCGTCGATGGCACCGAGCTCACCGGGCGGCCGAGCCACGCGCGCGTCATGCGCGGCGTCGCCCTATCCCCGGAAGGGCGCCATGTCTTTCCGCAGATGAGCGTGCTCGAGAACCTCGAGATGGGTTTCATCGGGGGGGACTTCCCGGCCTTGTGCGAGGACATGCTGGAGCTCTTCCCGCGCCTGCGCGAACGCAGCAGCCAGCTTGCCGGCAGCATGTCCGGCGGCGAGCAGCAAATGCTGGCGATCGCGCGCGCCCTGATGTCGCGCCCGAAAGTGCTGATGCTGGACGAGCCCACGCTCGGGCTGGCGCCGATCATCGTCGACCAGATCCGCGCGCTCATCGGCCTCCTCAAGACCAAAGGCATGACGGTGCTCCTTGCCGAGCAGAACGCCGAGATGGCGCTGGCGGCGACCGACCGCGCCTATGTGCTGGAAACCGGGCACATCACGGCGACGGGCCCTTCAGCGAAACTTGCGGCGGATCCAGCGATCCGGCGTGCCTATCTCGGGCTCTGAGGCTCGATCACCTTACAGAATGGCGGATATTGTCCCGATGGCGCGTATCGTTGACCTCTCCATACCCATTGAGAACGACGTGGTGAGCGATCCGGATTTCTCCCGCCCGAAGATCACCTATCTCGCGCATGACGTGACCATCGATCGGATGCGGACGTCTTTCCCAAGCCTCGAAGCGCATCATCTGCCGGACGGCGCAGCCTGGGCGATCGAGACCTTGGAGGTGACGACCCATCACGGAACGCATCTCGACGCGCCCTATCATTTTCACCCCACGACCAATCATGAGCTCGTCGCGGGCGGCGAGCCCTCCCCGACTATCGACGAAATCCCGCTCGACTGGTGCTTCCGGCCCGGCGTGAAACTCGATTTCCGCCATTTCCCGGATGGCTATGTCGCGACGGTCGACGATGTCAGCGCTGAACTCGACCGGATCGGCCACAGGCTGCAACCGTTCGATATCGTGCTGATCAACACCCGCGCCGGATCCCGCTATTCCTGCGAAGACTACGTCACCGCGGGCTGCGGTGTCGGCCGCGAGGCGACCCTGTTTCTGGCCCGGCAGGGCATCAAGATTACGGGCACCGATGCCTGGAGCTGGGATGCGCCGTTCAACTTCACCCGCGACAAGGTCGACGAAACCGGCGACTACGGTCTCGTCTGGGAAGGGCACAAGGCAGGGCGCGAGCGCCTTTACTGCCACCTCGAGAAACTGCACCAGCTGGAAGTCCTGCCGCCAACCGGCTTCACCGTGGCCTGCTTCCCCGTCAAGATCAGGAAAGCTTCGGCAGGGTGGACCCGCGCTGTCGCAATCCTGTGAGAAGGATTGAGCTGGTGCGGCTTGAACCGGGTTCGACGGATAGTGTCCAAGTCGACGGGAACCCGACGGCGCGGACGGCGTCGGTCTCGTCGCCGACGATGTACTCGGATATGCGGACGCCGAGCCGGCGTACAAGGCGCAGATAGGATCCCTGACATGCAGGGCCCGGCTCAGAAGGAGGATGTCCAGGATGCGAGGCCGCCGCAATCTCCGACGTGCTCGCATCGTCAACGGACCATATCGACCATTTGCTTGATCTTTTCTCACTGAGGAGAGCTTCGAGCGACCGAATTGCAATCGTTGATCTCATCAGTTCGTGAGGAATGGTCTTTTGACGCCCCGCAGCCCATGGCTCAGTTTAGCCGGATTGGCAGCAGTCACGAGTGGTTCGTCGTCGACATTTGCATCCGCCTGATACGGGCCTCGGAGCCAATGTCGGAGCAACGAGAACCACTAGCAAGTTATTGGTTTTAGTGGAGCTTCTGAATTTGACATGTGATCTGGAGCCTCATGTCAGGCGGGACTCACATGTCAAATTCGCTCCACTAGGGCTGAGGACTGGCGGCATCATAGACAGGATTGAGATTGATGAACGGTGCAGAAGCGCTGGTGCGCACCCTCGCGAAAGCAGGCGTCGACGTATGCTTCGCCAATCCCGGCACGTCGGAAATGCATTTCGTCGCGGCTCTCGACCGCGTCCCCGGGGTGCGTTGCGTCCTGTCGCTGTTTGAGGGCGGCGCAACCGGGGCCGCCGACGGCTACGCGCGCATGGCTGACAGGCCCGCCGCCACGCTCACCCATCTCGGCACCGGCCTGACCAACAGCCTCGCCAATGTCCATAACGCGCGCAAGGCGCAGACGCCGATGGTCAACATCATCGGGGACCATGCGACCTACCACCTCCAGTACGAATCGCCGCTCAAATCGGACGTCGAAGCGCTCGCCCGGCCGATGTCGCACTGGCTGGGCCGTGCCGACACGGCGGCCGAGGTCGGGCCGAAGGCTGCCGAGGCGATCGCCGCGGCTTTGGTCGAGCCGGGGCAGATCGCCTCCCTGATCCTGCCGGCCGACGCCTCGTGGAATGAGGGAGGCGTCGTCGGCACGGTGCCCGCCTCGCCTCCCGCCGCGATCGTCGGCGAAGACGCCATCCGCGATACGGCTGCCGCACTCCGCGACGGCAATGCCCTCGTTCTGCTCGGCGGCAAGGCCCTGAGGGCCGCGCCCGCAGAAGTGGCGGCAGCGATCGCCGCCGGCACCGGAAACCGCATCGCTGCGCAAGGGCGAGATCCGCGTATCGAACGCGGCGCGGGGCGCGTTGCCGTGCCGCGCCTGCCCACCATGACGGGGCCGGCGGTGGAGGCCTTGCGCGGCATCAAGACGATCGTTCTGGTCGGTTCCAAGCCGCCGGTCGCCAATTTCGCCCATCCGGGCAAGCCGAGCCTGTTTGCCCCTGAAGACTGTCGCTATGTGACATTGGCAACGGGCGCGGACGACATGGCCGATGCTCTCTATCGCCTGGCCGATGCTCTCGGCATCAAGGCCGATGGAAGCCTGCGTATCGCCCGTGCCGACATAGCCCCCGCGGAAGGCGCCTTGACGCTGGAGGGCATCGCACAGTCGCTGGCCGCACTGATGCCGGACAATGCCATCCTCTGCGATGAGGCGGTGACCTCGGGACGCCCCGTGTTCGCCGCGACCCGGGCCGCCGCGCCCCACGACTATCTCTCGCTGACGGGCGGCGCCATCGGCATCGGTCTGCCGCTTGCCGCGGGCGCCGCAGTGGCCTGCCCCGACCGCAAGGTGATCCTGCTGCAGGCCGACGGTAGCGGGCTCTATACGGTGCAATCGCTCTGGACACATGCGAGCGAGAACCTCGACATTCTCACCATCGTCTATGCGAACAATGCCTATGCGATCCTGCGCAATGAGCTGAAAAACGTCGGCATCGACAATCCGGGCACCAATGCCATCCGTATGCTGTCGTTCGACAACCCGGCCATCGACTGGACTGGGATCGCGCGTGGGTTCGGCGTACCGGCCGAACGCGTAACGTCGATGGAGGGATTCAACGCCGCCTTGCGCGCCGGTGTTTCGCAGCGCGGTCCATCGCTGATCGAAGTCGCCCTCTAACTCCCAACGGCTTGAAGGCTGGATAACGCGTCGGACATCGGCCCCGGCCACGGCCACACCATTGAGATGCTCCCCATGAATCCCGATGCACAACTCTTCGTGGCAGGCCGCTGGCGGCCAGCCGAAGACGGGGCGACAGCGCCCGTCTACAACCCCGCCACCGAGGAAGAGATCGGCCGACATGCCGTGGCAAGCGTGGGCGATCTCGACGAGGCTGTCGAGGCGGCCGCCCGCGCCTTCCCAGGCTGGCGGGCGATCGGCCCGCTGGAGCGCAGCCGCCTCATGCGTCGCGCCGCCGGTCTCGTGCGGGATCGCGCCGCTGCGATCGCTTCGATCATGACCGCCGAGCAGGGCAAACCCGTGGCAGAAGCCGAGCGGGAAATCCGCAACAGCGCCGACATCATCGAGTGGTTTGCCGAGGAAGGCCGACGTGCCTATGGGCGCGTCATCCCAAGCCGCTCGCCCGATGTCATGCAGACGGTCCTCGAAGAGCCCATCGGCATCGTCGCGGGCTTTTCACCGTGGAATTTCCCAATCGCGCAAGCGGCACGCAAGATCGCCGCGGCACTCGCCGCGGGCTGCCCCATCATCCTGAAGGGCCCGGAGGACACGCCGGCCTGCTGCGCGGCCTTCGTTGCGGCCTTCGCGGAGGCCGGCATCCCCGAAGGGGTGGTCAGCCTCTTCTTCGGCGATCCCGCCACGATATCAGACCACCTCATCGCCCACCCGGGCGTGCGCAAGATCTCCTTCACGGGCTCGACGACCGTCGGCAAACTGCTGGCCGCGAAGGCTGGCGCCCATATGAAGCGCTGCACCATGGAACTGGGGGGCCACGCGCCCGCCATCGTTTGCGACGACGCCGATCTGGACGTCGCGCTGAAGACCCTGGCCATGGCGAAGTTTCGCAATGCGGGACAGGTGTGTATCGCGCCGACGCGCTTCCTGGTCCAGCACCGGGTCTATGATGCCTTTCTCGATATGTTCATCGGCACCGCGAAGGACATCCGCGTCGGGAACGGAGCCGACCCGGCCAGCGCCATGGGCCCGCTGGCGCACGGCCGCCGGCTGGAGGCCATGGAAAGCCTCCTGGCCGACGGGCTCAAACATGGGGGCGTTGCAGAGCTCGGCGGGCAGCGTGTCGGCAACAAGGGCCACTTCTTTGCGCCCACGGTCGTCACCGGGCTGGCGCGAGACGCCAGACTGATGAACGAGGAGCCGTTCGGGCCGGTCGCGCTGTTTGCGCCGTTCAACGACCTGGAAGAGGCGATCGCCGAGGCCAACCGCCTGCCCTACGGACTGGCGGCCTATGCCTTCACCCGCTCGGCTGCGGTGGCGCACAAGCTTTCAAGCGCGATCGAGACCGGCATGCTGTCGATCAATCACCACGGCATGTCGCTACCGGAGGTGCCGCACGGCGGCATCAAGGATTCCGGCTACGGCTCGGAAGGCGGGCTTGAGGCCCTGAAGGGCTACATGACCTTCAAATTCGTCACCCACGCGGTGGGATAATGCCGAAAATGGAAAAAGGGCAGCACATCGGCGCTGCCCTTCCTCATCCCGTTGGATTCCCTCTCCTGCAGCGCGCGTCAGGCGACGGGGTTTGAGAGCCTGCCGACGCCGGAGATCTCCACGGTGATCCGGTCTCCGCGCCGCATCCAGAGTGGCGGCTCGCGGCCGTGGCCGACCCCCGCCGGCGTGCCTGTGGCAATGACATCACCCGGCCGCAACTGAATGATGGTGGAGAGATAGGCGATCGTCTTCGGCACGGAATGGATCATCATGGCGATGCTGGAGTGCTGCACCTGGTCCCCATTGAGATAGGTCGTCAGCGTGAGCTGCGCGGGGTCCGGAATCTCATCGGCCGTGACGAGAAAGGGACCGCTGGCGCCGGACGCCTGGAAGTTCTTGCCGGCCGAGATGCAACGTTTCTGGTAGTCGCGCACGCTTCCGTCCATGAAGCAGGTATAGCCCGCGACGTAAGCCAGCGCCTCGCTCTCTGCGATATGCCGTGCCGGCCGACCCATGACGAGCGCGAGCTCGCCTTCGAAATCGAACGCCTCGGAGACGACAGGTGCCTCGAGCGGCTGTCCGTGGCCCACGATCGTGTCATCGACGCGGATGAAATAGCCGGGCCAGGGCTTCTCGGTCTTGCCGGCCTCGGCCGCGTGGTCGCGGTAGTTGGCGCCGACGCACAGCGTCTTCGAGGGGTTGGGAATGACAGGCAGGAACACCGCCTCCGCGAGTGCGATATCCGGCCGGGCATCGACCGCTGCCTCGCCCAGTTGCGCAAGAGCGCCGGTCTCGATCGCCGCGCGGAGCGTTGGGACATGTGGCAACTTGTTGCCCAGTGTCACCAGCCCGTCGCCGACGACAACGCCGAACGTCGGCTGGCCATCCTTCAGATAGCTCGCGAATTTCACAATTGGCCTCCGTTCAACCAGCTTGATCTGTCAGGTAGTCCCGGCGCGCCGCATCGAAGTCGTCGGCGCGCGTCAGGCGTCGCAGCAAGGCTGCATGATCGGTGGCAATCGCGGCCCCATCGCCACGCATGGCGACAAGCGCACCATGGGCCGCATCGATCGCAGCGGTCATGGCTTTCCTGGCACTGGGAAAAGCGATCCTGACTCGCTGGCTGGCGAGGTACTGGCTGTCATCCAGCTCAGCAGCAGGCTTCGGCGTGACGAGCGGCAAGGATACGGCATTGCTGATCGCTTCCAGTTGCTGCCGTGTTTTCAACCCCTGCAGAAACAGCGCATCGACGCCGGCCGCCTCATAGGCGCGCAGACGCGCAATCGTCTCGTCGAGCCCACCCTCGGCAAGGGCAAGATTGGTTCGCCCGATGATCACAAAACGCGGATCAGTGCGCCCTGCACAGGCCGCCCTGAGCTTGCCGCCGGCTTCCTCGACCGGGATGAGCCGGCTCTTTTGGCCCCCGTAGGCGGCGGGTAATTCGGTATCCTCGATCGTCACGCCGCAGAGACCTACGGTCTCGAGCTCGCGGATGAAGCGCCGGACATTGATGGCGTTGCCATAGCCATGATCGCCATCGGCCATCAAAGGCATGGACGTCGCGCGCGTCATCCGGTGCACCTGGTCCACGAACTCCGACATGGTGACGAGCGCGATATCCGGCGCGCCGAGGACCGAAAGGGCCACGTCGGAGCCCGGGATCATGCCGAGCTCGTAGCCGATGTCCTCGGCCATGCGCGCCGACAACGGATCGTAGATAATGGCGGGCCGTACGCAGCCGGCACCGGCGAGGATTGCGCGATAAGCCTCGCGCCGGCGCGCGATCGGCCCGCTCAAGCCGCCACCTGATTGCGACGGCCGCGGGCAAAATCCGCCGCGTTGTCATTCTTGTCGACGACGAGAGCCAAGGCGTCGTCGAAAGCAAACTCTACGGACACTGTCGCGCCACGCTCGAAGACGGCATGGGAGCCGACACTCGCATGCAGGATGTGGCCGCCGACGTCGATGTCGTAGCGGATGAGATGGCCGAGGAAGCCGGCCGCCGTGACGGTGCCTTGCATCTGATTCACACTGGCTCGTCCACTCGCCGCCGCCGCAAGACCTATGTCTTCCGGGCGGATGGAAACGACGATGCCCTCCCCCGCACGCAGGCTTCGGGTGGCGCGAGCCGCGATCTTACGCCCGCCGACGAGTGTCACGGAGCCAAACGCCCCTTCCGGGACATCCGCATCCACGGTCGCCGCGAGCACATTCGTGGACCCCATGAAGCTCGCAACGAATCCGTTGGCGGGGCGGAAGTAAATGTCCTGTGGCGTGCCCATCTGCACGATGAGTCCCTTGTTCATCACCGCAATCAGATCGGACATCTCAAGCGCTTCGGCCTGGTCATGGGTGACGTAGATGGTCGTGACGCCCAGCCGACCTTGCAGCGCCTTGAGCTCAGCCCGCATCTCATCCCGCAGAAGCGCATCGAGATTGGACAAGGGCTCGTCGAGCAGCAGCAAGCTTGGCTTCTTCACGATCGCGCGCGCAAGCGCGACACGTTGTTGCTGGCCACCCGAAAGCTGCGTTGCGGAGCGATCCTCGAAGCCCGTCAGGTCGACCGACGACAGGGCGCGCTCCACCATCTCCCTGACCTGCGCCGCCGTATATTTCTCGCGGCCGACACGCAGCGGAAACGCCACGTTCTCGAACACCGTGAGATGCGGCCAGATCGCATAGGACTGGAAGACCATCCCGATATTGCGCCGATTGAGCGGGATATGCTCCCCTGTCGCGGAATCGAAGAACGTGGTTTGGCCGAGCCGGATGGCTCCCGTGTTGGGTGTCTCTAGTCCCGCAATGCAGCGCAGGGTGGTTGTCTTGCCGCATCCGGAGGGCCCGAGCAGCGTGAAGAACGTCCCGTTTTCCAGCGCGAATTCGGCCTTCTGCACGCCGCCTGTCGTGCCATAGTAGATTTTCGACAAGCCGCTGACGGTGAGAGCGCTATGTTGGTTGTTCATCGGCCTTCACTTTCCGGAAATGAGGTCGGTTCGCCGACGGGTGATCATGTAGAGGGTCGCGGTAAAGATCGTCATGACTGATGTCCAGATCACGCCCATCGCAGCGACCTCACCACCCGCGCCGTTGACCCACTGGTCGAACATGGCCACGGAGATGGTCTTGGCATTGTAGCCGGCCAGCAGCACCGCAATCGACAATTCCTTGGCGGCGATGAGAAAGATGAAGAGCCAGCCGGCGATCAGCGATGGTGAAATCAGGGGCACGAGGATGCGCCGCAGGATCGTCGGACGGCTTGCCCCGGAAATGCCCGCGGCATCCTCCAGTTCACGATGGATCTGAATGATGCCGGCGTGCGAGTAGCGCATGCCGTAGGGCAGATAGCGAATCACAAAGGCGAAGCCGATCACCCAGAGCGTGCCATAAACCGGCAGCGGGAAGTTCAGCGCCATCTCGATCATCGCGACACCCAGAACGATGCCCGGGAAAACGAGCGGCACACTCGTCAGCTGATCGAGCAAGGCACTGCCTGGCCAACGCCGGACATTCATCCAGGCGGCGATGGATGTGATCAGGATCGCGGCCGTGGCGGATGCCGCTGCGACGATGACCGTATTGAGGGCGAGCTCCAGATAATATGACTGGGCGAACACGGCGCGGTAGTGGTCGAACGTCAGGTTGGTGAGGCCGGTCCAATTCACAGGGCGCGCGAAAGGCGTCAGCGAATTGTAGAGGATCGCTGCCAGCGGCAGGACCAGCACGAGCATCGCGTTGAACAGAATGAGCGCGGAACCGAGCCACTTGCTGCGGCCCAGATCGAAGGGACGCGGGCGGTAACCTTTGCCGGTGATCGATGCGAAGCGTTCCGCGTGCTTGGAGATCTTGCCGTAGTAATAAAGCAGGACGGCGACCACGAACATCAGCACGATGGAGAACGCACTGGCGTGGCCGAGCTGCGGCGGAACCTGGGTCATCGACAGATAAATATCGGTCGTCAACAGGCTGATCTTTGACGGTGTACCGATCAATACCGGAACATCGAAGGCTTCGAGATTGCGGATGAAAACGAAAAGCCCGAGGCCGAGAACCGCCGGCATCGCCAGGCGCAGGGAAATCCGCGTGACCGTCGCAAAGACGGAGGCACCCGCGATGCGCGCGGCCTCTTCCATATCGGCATTCGAACGGCGGAACGTCGCCGACAGAAGCAGGAAGACGAGAGGCGACCAGAGGAACCCCTCGATCAGCACCATACCGGTAATGGAATAGACGTTGAACAATGTTCCTGTCGGATCGACCAGCGCGCGATAAAGGCCATTGACCGGTCCAGCCCGGCCCAGGATATAGAGCCAGGCGCTGACATAGATGATGTAGGGCGTGCCGAGCGAAATGATCGCCGAGATATAGGCGAGCGACTTGAAGCGCACATTCGTGCGCTCCACCAGCCACGCGACGAGCCCGCCATTGACGAGCGACAGCAGCATCGCCAGCACCGAAAAACTCACCGAGTTCCAGGCACTCACATAGAGGCGGGGATCACTGAACAACGACGCGTAGTGGGACAGCGTGAAGACGCCGTCGTCATTGCCACGCAGGCTTGTCCGGAGCAGCACGATGACCGGTGGAATGACGATCACCGCCAGAATGATCGTGACGATGATCGCAGGCGCATACTCGGCCAACCGTTCGCGGGCCGACTTCCTATAGACCGGCAGGCTTCGTGTTGCGTCGAGGACCGTCATTTGAAGAGCTCGTTATAGACCGCAACCCATTTCGGAAGGCCCTCCTCGACCATGTTTGGCGTCAAGACTTGCACCTTGAACTTGCCCTCTTGCGGCTTCAACTCCGGGACCTTGGCGGCGACCTTCGGGTTGGCCGGGATATAGCCGGCCTCGCGGACGACCTTCTGGCCTTCCTCGGAAAGGCTGTAGTCTATGAAGAGTTTGCCGGCGTTGCGGTGCGGGCCCTTCAGCAACATCACCGTATCGAGGGTATTCGTCACCGGCTCAAGCTTGAGCCATTTGACCGGGGCGCCCTTGGCCGCGCTGAGCACGGAGTGATTGTTGAACGTTGCTATGGCGATGGGATATTCGCCAGCGATCACCTGGTCCAGCACCACGCGCTGGTTCGATGGCACGTTGATGAGCTTCTGGTCCGCGAGCTTGCGCAGATACGCCATCCCCTTCTCTTCGCCCATCGCGGTGAGGATGGTCCCGATAAAGCCGGCAGCGCCGCCCTGGGTCATCTGGTTGGTCCAGGCGATCCTGCCCTTCCATTTCGGATCCAGGAGATCGTCATAGGTCTTCGGCTCGTCACCCGGCGACACCATGTCGGTATTGACCGCCGCAACGAGGAAATAAAGTGCGTCGGCGGTCCAGAGACCGTCCTTGTCCTTCAGGTTATCCGGATAATCCTTGGCCGCATCTGGAATGTACTTTTCGATCGCATCCGCCTTCAAAAGCGGCCATAGCGACGATCCGCCGTGATGGACATCGCCGCGAACACCGCCGGCCCGCGCCTCGCCGAGCAGCTTCAGAAGAAGATCTGTGGCGGTCCCGGGAACGATCTGGACCTTGATGCCCGGATACTTTTTCTCAAAGGCGGCAGCGAGCGGACGTGCGAGCTGATTTTCCACGAAGGATGTGTACCAGATGACCTGGCCTTCCTTCTTCGCGGCCTCGATCAGCGCCGGATCGGATGCCTTGGCGCGATCCAATCCGCCGAACAATCCGGCAGCCGCCAGGACCAGTCCCATGAGACAATTGCGTGCAATACTCATCCGTTCCTCCCAAATCCTGCGCCTTCGGCGTCTGTGCGTTCCGCGGGAACCACCGGTGCAGCTAGTGGAGCGAATTTGACATTTGCGTCCCGCCTGACATGAGGCTCCAGATCAAATGTCAAATTCAAAAGCTCCACTAGAACCATTAACTTGCTAGTGGTTCTCGTGACTCCGACATTGGCTCCAAGGCTCGTATCAGGTGGATGCAAATGTCGGAGCAGAACCACTAGTGCCCGCGATAGTGCGGTTTTCTCTTCTCCTGGAACGCGACACGTCCCTCGATGCGGTCCTTCGTATCGCGGAGCAGGCCCCAGGTCATGCGCTCTTCGGTGATGGCCTCGGCGAGCGGTATGTTGAGACCGCGACGCACCAGTCCCTTGACGGCGCTGACCGCCAATGGCGCGTTGGCCGCGATCTTCAGCGCGATCGCCCGTGCCTCGCCCATCAATTCATCCGCGCCGACAATCCTGCTGATCAGACCGACGCGCAGCGCCTCACGGGCGTCAATCGTCTCGGCGGCGAGCAACATCAGCATGGCGTCGCTCAGACCGATCGCGCGCGGGAGCCGTTGCGTGCCGCCGGCGCCGGGTATCGATCCGACACGGACCTCCGGAAGCGCAAACTTTGCCGTCTCGACAGCGATACGGATATCGCACGCAAGCGCCAGCTCCAGTCCGCCGCCCATGGCCAGGCCGTTGATGGCGCAGATGATCGGCTTATCCATCTCGATTGCATCGACCCAGCGTGGCTCCCGTGCGCCCCCGCCGAAGGTGAGTTGTGCGTGGCTTTCGGCAGGCGGCATCGTCTTCTTGAGGTCCGCGCCGACGCAGAACGCCTTCGGCCCATCGCCACTGATGATCACGACACGCACGTCCGGATCGATACGCACACGGTTCAGCGCATCGAACAAGTCCTGCTGCGTCTCCGGATCGAGGGCATTGAGCGCCTCGGGCCGATTCAGGATGAGGGTCGCTATGCCCTCTTCGATTGAGAATTTGAGCGCCACGATGATCCTTCAGGCGTTTCGCAACCGGCGCCACTCAGACGGGCACCTTCAAGTCTATGGTTGATCCTCGCGTTCGACCGGCGTTCGCGTCAAACGACCTTTCGGGGACCGTTGCTTGACGAAAGGTCAAGCGGAAGGCACGCAGGCAGCGCGGAGAATGCCAGGATCGCCTCGGCGACGAGGGCGGGCGTCAACACCGGCATGACATGCCCCGAGGATATCGTCTGGAAGCTCATATCGGGAATCGCGCACGCATCCTGCGCGACCCTTTCCGGCGTCCGCGTGCCGTCGTCTGAACCCGCGAGCACGAGCGTGGGACAGCGAATGGCCGCCAGGTCCTTGGACAGGTCGAGCGAAAGCAGCATGTCGTAATAGGCGGCGTAGCTTGCCGGATCATTGCCCAGCGCGCGGCCGCGGAAGTCTCTCACCCAACGGTCATCGTCACGGAAACGGCGCGGAAAGGTAGCCTCGAGCCGGGCATCAACGCGGGCCCGCAGCCCGCCTTCGCGGATCGAGCGTGCCAAGGCGGCCGTTGCCTCACGCCGCTCGGGCGGGATGCCTGCCGCCAGGGACATCAGGACGAGGGACACGACGCGTGCCGGGAAGCGCGCCGCAAATGCGGCGGCAACCGCTGCACTCACCGCGACACCGGCCAAGATCACGGGGCCGCTGATGTCCAGACTGTCGAGGACCGCGCCGAGGTCGGCAACGAGATCATCCAGCGTCAAAGACGACACCTTCTGCGACAGGCCTGCCCCGCGCATGTCGTAACGCAGGATCCGATAGCCTGCGAGGCGAGGAACGACCTTGTCCCAGGTCTCGAGCGAGCCTCCCATCTCATGGAGCAGCACGATTGCCTGATCGCCCGCTCCCTCCAGCGCGTAGCGCAGGGAAACGCCATTGACGTCGAGCCAGTCGATTCGCGCGCCCATCAGCCCCCTCCGAATTCGGTTGCCAGGAAGGAGGGCCGGCTGCTCAGTTCCGTGTACCAATCGGCCAGTTGCGGACGGCCCTGGCGCCAGTTTTCCGCCGCGAAGCGGAAGTCAGCATAGGCCAGCGCGCAGCCAATCGCGATGAAACCGATATCCAGCGGACGGCCCCGCCATGCCGGCGCAGCGGCCTCCCAGGCATCGCCGACCCGCTGCAGCTTGCCGCGACATATGGCGACGTATTGCGGGGTGAGCGGATGATCGGCGCGCCTGCGTTCGCCATACCAACGCATGAAATTCGCAAGCAGCCCATCCGCCGCTGCCTGGCGTTGCCCCATCTCGATGCGCGCCGCAGGTTGGTCGGGAAACAGCGTGGCGCCCGCGACCTGCTGGTTGAGGAAATCACAAATGACACCGGAATCGTAGAGGCTCGTTCCGTCGTCGCGTATCAGCGTCGGGAGCTGGCCGAGCGGGTTGTGCCGCCCCACCTCCTCGTCCGCATTCAGGAAGGAGACAACCTTCGGCACCAGCTCGATCCGATCCGCGAGCCCGAGTTCATGGGCGCAGACAAGCACCTTGCGCACGAAGGGCGACCGATTCGAGGCGTAGAGTTTCATATCTGCCGGTTCCTCCCACCATCTTGTCGTTGACGCGAAGCTGTATTCCTGTCAATCGAATTGCAACACGTCATAATTGAGTTTTTATCAAGGGAGAGCGACATGCCCGCACGCTTACCGCCTTTGAATGCGCTGCGAGCACTTGAAGCCGCGGGTCGCTATGTGAGTTTCAGTCGTGCTGCAGAAGAGCTCCATGTCACTCCCGGCGCCATCAGCCGGCAGATCCGTGGCCTTGAGGAGACGCTCGGCTTCTCGCTCTTCGAGCGCCACCATCGCGAAGTCCGGCTGACGCCCGAGAGCCGCGCCTATGTGGAGGCACTGACCGACGCCTTCAATCAGATGGAAAGGGCCACGCGCCGTCTGGTTGATTCGCGCAAGCAGAACTATCTGCACATCCACACGGCCATCACCTTCACGATGCGCTGGCTGATGCCGAAGCTGGTGGACTTTCACGCACGCCATCCGCGGCGGGAGATCCGTATTTCCACCGGCCTGCCCGGCGCGGCGGATCTCAGCAACCTGCCGACAGACGTCGCCATCCAGATCCGCACGCCCGAGATCGTCGCGGCCGCCGCACCGGGTCTCATCGCCCATCCGCTCATGGACATTGAGCTTGTTCCCGTCTGCAGTCCGAGATTGATGGCAGAGGGCACCCTCGGTCGCGACCCTGGCCTATGGGAGCGTGTGACCCGTCTCATTTCTTCGGCACGACCCAATGACTGGGGCACGTGGGTCGATACGTCGGGAGTTGCAATTGACCCGCAGGTCGGCATGCGTTTCGAGAGTTCGAGCCTGGCCTACCAGGCTGCCATTCAAGGTATTGGTGTGGCCATGGCCATGAAACGCCTCGTGCAGGAGGACCTTGATGCAGGCAGGCTCGTCATCGCCCATCCGCTCATCCACCCGACAGGACTATCGTTCTATCTCATCTACTCCCAGGCCGCCGCCCAGATGCCCCAGGTGAAGGAATTCCGCGACTGGATCGTCGCGGCCGCGGCGAAGGCCCCGTGAGACACGCTGGTTATTGAGAAATCATCGTCCTCGACCTTGAGCGCACTTCAACCGAAGCCGCGATATCCTCGTTTGACCGTCGCCCAGCCTTCCAGCCATCGTGAGCAAACATCTGCGGTCCCGCATGCCCGGTTCGACCGCAGCCAGCGAGGATGGACATCATGCGGCACGACACGCCAGCAGCCGCGAGGTTATGCCTGTGACCTCGCGCGGCGGACCTCTATCCCGGGTTGTCGTTGTGGAAGCGATAGGGCCCGACGCGCCCGATGCGCTCGGCCACGCCGCCGGACTGTGCGGGCGCATGGCGGCCGACCTCGGCGCAACGGTCATTCGCCTCGCACCCTCCGGAAAGTCAGAGACCGGGGTGTTCCTGCATCACGGCAAGCGGCTCATCGCGACGACTGCCGAGGATTTTCTCAGGCACGTCGCGATACACGGCGCCGGCGCCGATGCGCTCATCTGCGACAGCGGCACGCATGCCCACCTGTCGCTCGGCCCGCAGACGATCGCTGTCCTCATCGGCATGTCGCTGGATGAGCCGCTGCGGGGCAGCGAACTGACGGCGGAGGCGCGCTGCGGTCTGCTGGACCTTATCGGCGACCCTGACCGCGCGCCCCTGCGCCTTGCCGGGCACCAGCTCGCCTATTCCGCCGGGCTGTCGGCTTATCTCGGGCTGGTTGCGGCGCTCACCCAGCGCGACGCCGGGCGGCCTGCCGGCCCGGTCCATGTCGACCTGCTCGATGTCGGGGTCTGGCTGAACTGGAAAGCCCTGAGCACCGCTGCCCGAACCGGCCAATCGCCGATGCGCCCGGGCGCCAAGGCCGAATGGACGATCGTGCCTTGTCGCGATGGATATGTCGCGCTCGTCTATCGGATCCAGGAATGGACATCGCTCAAGGTGGCGACCGGCGACGCACGGCTCGCGGACCCGCGGTTCGAGACCGTCGCACGCCGAAGCCAGAATCGCGCGGAGCTCAACGCAATCCTCGCGGATATCTTTGCCGGCAAGACGAGAGCCGAGATCCGTACGATGGCACTCAGCCATAAGCTGCCACTCGGCCCCGTGTGGACGCCGGAGGAATTGAAGCGCGATCCTCATATGATCGAACGCGGGTACTTCCAGCCGGTCACCGTCGACGGACAGGTTCTCGCCATGCCGAGCCTGCCCGTGCTCTGGAACGGCAGAGCCTTTCCACCCGGCGGATTTGCGCATGCGGCACAGGACAACAGGACTATTTCCGGATGATACCGATGGACCAGTGCCGCGTCCTCGATCTTGGCATCATCACCGCCGGCGCGGCGACTTCGGCAGTTCTCGCCGACCTCGGCGCCGAGGTCATTAAGATCGAAAGTCCTTCCTACAAAGATCCATTCCGGATCTGGTCAGGCGAAACATTTCCCGGCGAGCACCCCGATCTGCCGCCGTTCTTCCGCATGACCAACCGCGGCAAGCTGAACGCCGGGATCGACTTAAAACATCCGAAAGGCCGTGACGTCTTTCTGCGCCTCGTCGCCCGTAGCGATGTCGTGGTCGAGAACTTCAGCCGCGGCGTCATGGAGCGTCTCGGGCTCGATTTCGCCACTCTGAAGCGCGCCAATCCGAATATCATTCTCGCATCCATTTCGAGCCAGGGCGAATACGGACCGGACGCCCGCTACGTCTCCTTCGGCTCGACGCTCGAAGCCATGGCAGGCCTTGCCGCTCTCACCGGATACGAGGGCGGCGCGCCCGTGGTCTCCGGCATCGCGCTCAACTACCCCGACCAGGTGGTGGCGATGTTCGCAGCCGGCATGATCGCGACAGCCTGGCATGCGCGCGGCAATGGGGCCGGTGGCGTGCATCTAGACATGTCACAACGCGAGTTGACCAGTTTCTTATGCGGCGAAGCTTTTCTGGCCGCAGCCACACCGGCACGACGGGGAAATGCCCAGCCCGGCATTCCCGTGCAGGATTGCTACCGGGCGGATGACGGACAATGGGTGGCCGTCACCATACGCGCAGAGCAACTCGGCGCGCTGAAAGGACTGGCCGGCGATGACGCAGCGCCTGCCCTCGCGGCCTGGGTTGCCGGGCGGACGGCGCCGGAGGCGGCCGCCGACCTTAAGGCCCACGGGATAGATGCTGCGCAGGTGCTCGACGGTCGCGGTGTGCTCGCCCAGCGCGGCGTCGCCTGGACGCGGGCGCTCCAGCAAGGGAAGGATTCGGATATGGTGAAGGGCTTCCTGTTCACGGACGATGCGCGCCCGATGACGCCGAGCCGCCCGGCCGCGCATTGCGGCGCCGATACGCGTGAGGTCCTTCATCGCGTGGGCGGCTACAGCCAGGCGGACATCGATGCCCTGATTGCAAGCGCCGCGGTGGCGAGCTACGATCAGGATGCGCCGGCGACCGGCACGATCGGCGTCGAAGTGGTGGCCGCGCAATGATCATCACGGGACGCGACTACGAGCACACCTTGGCCATTCCGAGGACAGAGGATGCGCCAATCCGCTACCAGCCGGCAGAACTCGGGCCGGTCATCCAGACGATACTGAAAGGCGAGCCTTTCGACGCCGCTGAATTCACGCTCGCAGGCTATATCATTCTGCGCACCCGCGGCATGCTCGACGTCACGGCACTGCCCATTTTCCCGGCCCGCTCGTTTTTCCATTCCTGCCTGTGGGTTCGCCACGATTCGCCCCTTTGCAGCCTGGACGATTTGTCGGGCCGACGCATCGGCCTGCGCGACTACAGCTCGACGACCTCCGTGTGGTTCCGCGGCCATCTCAAGGCCCACCATGGCATCGACTGGCGCGCCAATACCTGGGTTGTCGGCCCCAACCGCCGCTTCCCGCCGCCGCCCGAGGCGGATGTCGTCGCAGCCGACGGCGATCTCGAGGATCTCCTCGTCGGCGGCGATATCGATCTCTTCTTCTCCGTGCGCGTTCGCGACCAGAAGAAGCCGCTGCCCGAGCGTGCCCTGCGTCCTCTCCTGCCGGATCCCCAGGGCGCCGAGGCAGACTACTATCGGCAGACAGGCCGATTTCCACTTCTCCATGTCGTCATCCTCTCGCGCGCGGCCGCCGCAAAGGATCCCCAGGCCGCGGATGCCATCGTCGGTCTGTTCGAGCAGGCCAAGCGCAGCGCCCTGCAGCGCAAGCTCGGCAGCACCTTCCTGCCTTGGGGTGAGGCGCGTTGGAACAGCACCATGGCCCTGTTCGGCGGCGATCCCATGCCGTACGGACTGACGCCGGAGAACCGCGCTGCGATCGAAACGCTGATTGACTATCTGCATGACCAGAGGCTGATCAGCCATCGGCCAGACGTCGATGACCTGTTTCAGCCGGCGAATGCCATGGCGCGCTGAGGATTTTTCTTAAGAACACTATGCGGCGGGAGAAAGCAATGAACGTGAGACCGCAACCGGTGCCCGGCCCAAAGCGGCCTGTTTCGCCGCCACGAAAGCCGCTTCCGAAAGGCGCGTGGGACTGCCACGCCCATGTCTTTGGCCCGTTTGACCGCTTCCCCGTGAGCGACGAGCGCCGGTATGAACCGCCACTTGCGCCGGTCGAAGACTATCTGGCCATGCTCGATACCGTTGGTTTCGCCAATGGCGTCATCGTGCATGCATCGGCCAAGGGTTTCGACATGAGCAATGTCGCCGATGCGCTGGCGCGCCGGCCCGACACGCTCGTCGGCGTGGCGGTGGTTGCGCCGGATGCGGATGACGCAGAGTTCAGCCGCCTTCACGACCAGGGATTCCGCGCCATTCGCTTCACGGAGAATGGCGGGCACAGCGGGCGCTCATTCGGCACCCTCTATTTCGATGATCTCGCGCGTCTGGCGCCCCGCCTGAAGGAGATGGGATGGCATGCCCAGATCTGGGGGCGCTGCGATTTCATCATGAACGAGCGGCAAGCGCTCGACAGCTACAATCTGCCCCTCGTCTTCGACCATCTCGGCTATGTCGAGGCGGCCAAAGGCGTGGACGACCGCGTCTTCCAGACCTTTCTCGCGTGGGTTTCGACCGGCGACTACTGGGTGAAGACGACGCCGGTGCGCATATCCAAGACGGCACCGGACTATCCCGAAGCGCGACCTTTCTTCGAAGCGCTGTTGCGCCAGGTGCCCGACCGCCTGCTCTTCGGCAGCGATTGGCCCTATCTCAGCCTCGACGCAGCCCCGCCGGATGTCGGCCACATGGTCGACCTCCTCGACAGCTGGACCGGCGATGACAGTCTCCGCCAGAAGATGTTTGTCGATAATCCGAACGCATTCTACAGGCGCTAGGCCCGTCTGAAGAAAAAAAGGCCGGCCATCGATCGGCCGGCCTTTTGCTACTTGGATCAGACCAGCTTCATCTTCGGTATCGTCACGCCGTCATGCTCTGCATAGACCACCTGCACGCGGCGTCCGATCCAGTCACCTTCCGGCTCCGGTCCGACCAGATTGGATACGACGATCGGCCCTTCGTCGAGACGAACCGCAATCGTGTTGTAGGGCGGCGGAAAATCGTCGAAGTATTTGCGATGGAAGATGGCCCAGGACAGGATCTCCCCGGTCCCCTTGATCGGGCGCCATTCGTAGTTCATCGAGAGGCTGTCAGGGCAAATCGGCGACGGGGGATAGCGAAAACGCGCGCTCTCCGGGCAATACTGCAGAGCCCATTCCTTGCGTGCGATGCTGTCCCACATCGGCTTGTCGTAATGACCGAGGACGCGGCTTGAATGTCCCATGGCGATCCTCCTCAATGACCATAGATGATCGACAACGCCTTGCCGGCAACGTCGGATGAATAGTGGACATAGCGACAGTCCGGCACCTGCCGGTCGCCGCACTCGCCGCGGATCTGACGCACGGCTTCCACCTGATGGTTCCAGCCCTGCATGTAGCTCTCGGAGAGATGCCCGCCCGATGTATTCACCGGCAGACCGCGTTCCAGCGAGATGCCGGTCTCGCGGAGGAACTTCGCCGCCTCTCCATAACCGCAATATCCGTAGCCTTCCAGGGCAAGCGGGATATGCACGGAGAAGCTGTCGTAGATCTGCAGGCAGGACATATCCTTCGGCCCGACGCCGGCCATATTGAAGACCTGCTCTGCTACCTTCGCCTGAGCCGGGCGGTAGAAATTGGTGAGGCGCGGGGCGAGGCTCGTCGCCTCGCGGCTGAGATCATGGCGCCCGATGCCGTGGATGACGGCCGGCTTGCGCTTGCCCCGCCGGGCGCGCTCGGCGCTCATCATGATGAAGGCGACGCCCCCATCGTTGATCAGACAGTAATCGAGCAGATGAAGCGGCTCGGTGACGTAGTTTGTGGCGAGATAGTCCTCGATCGTCACGCGCTTCTGCATGATCGCATGGGGATTGAGGCTTGCGTGCAGGCGCTGCGCCACGGCGACTTGCCCCATGTCGGCCTCGGTGAAGCCGGTGTCATGCATGAAGCGGCGCAGCATGATCGCATAGAGCGCGCCTTGGGAAGTGAACCCCCACGGCGCATGGTAGATGTAGGACAGGAAGGCGTTGCCACCGGCGGCGTTGCTGCCGCCATAATTCACGGCGGCCGAGCGTTGATCGTTGCCATAGACGAGGGCCACCACTTCGCACATCCCCGCGTGGATCGCCATGGCGGCGGCCTGGATGCCCATCATGGCGTCCGCCTGGGCGCCCCAGCTTGGATCGATGCCAAGCACCTCGCACATGCGTTCATGCGCCGTCGGCGGGCCGGAGACCAGGCCGTCGATCTCGGACTTGTCGATGCCGGCGTCCTCGAGCGCCCGCTTCAGGGCGATCGCGCCATAGCCGAAGGAGTCGTGCGGCTTCGCCCCGCCGCGAACGGCGGCATAATCGGCGATCCAGTCGCTGTGGCCGACGCCGGCGATTGCCGCGACCCCTGACAGCGCCTTGCTCAGTTGACTTTTGCTCATGCCATTGTCTCAAGCCATCGGGCGCTTTGCGGGCGCCATCCAGTGAGCCGGGACTGTGGGTGCAGGCCCGGACGATCGACCGGCTGCGACGCCGACTGTGGTGTTGCGATCACCCCGCCGGCGAAGAGCCCAGCGTCATGCAGCCACGCCGGCGCGGTGGAGCTTGGCGTCCGTGCGCGCCTGCACGGCGTCGAAATCCACCCCGTCGAGGAGTTCGCGCACCTCGAAACCACGCGGCGTCACATCGAGAACCGCAAGATTCGTATAAACGCGCTTGACGACCCCGGCCGCGGTCAAGGGATAGGAGCAGGCGCTTACGAGCTTGCTCGCGCCCTGTTTGGTGGTGTGGTCCATCGCGACCCAGATGCGCCGCGCTCCGACGGCCAGATCCATCGCCCCGCCCACCGCGGGCGCCGTGTCGGCGGCCGAGGTCGACCAGTTGGCGAGATCACCATTGTCGGCCACCTCGAGCGCGCCCAGCACGCAGAGGTCGATATGCCCGCCGCGGATCATCGTGAAGCTGAGCGTGTGATCGAACAGGCTTGCGCCCGGCAACAGGGTGACGTTCTGCTTGCCCGCATTCACGAGCCACGGATCCGGCGTCTCGTCATCCGGCGCGGGCCCCATGCCGAGGATCCCATTTTCCGACTGGAACAGCACCTCACGGCCGGCTGGCACGAGATCGCTGATCAGGGTCGGGATGCCGATGCCGAGGTTGACATGCCAGCCCTCCGGGATGTCGCGCGCGACCAGCCTGGCAATTGCCTTGCGCGCTTCCAAGCCCGGCCCGACCATGCGTTCGGCTGCTGCTCTCATGGCGCACTCCTCAATAGCTGATCGCCGGATACGGCGGCTCGTAGGGAATTTCGACGACGCGATCGACGAAAATGGAAGGCGTCACGACATCCTCGGGATCGATGGCGCCGAGCTCGACCACGCGCTGCACCTGGGCAACCGTCAGCGCTGCCGCCGTCGCCATCACCGGGTTGAAGTTCTGGCCTGACCCGCGATAGGTGAGATTGCCCCAGCGATCACCCTCCCAGGCCTCGATGATGGCGACGTCTCCCTTCAATGGTTTTTCGAAGACATAGGCCACCCCGTCGATCTCCCGCGTTTCCTTGCCCGCGGCGAGCAGAGTGCCCGCGCTGGTGCGGGTGTAGAATCCGCCTATTCCGGCACCCGCCGCGCGAATGCGCTCGGCCAGCGTGCCTTGCGGCGTGATTTCGAGCTCGAGCTTGCCGGCTGCGTAGAGTTCGGTAAAGACGGCGGCCGTGCGCGGGTAGGAGCAGATGATCTTGGCGACGCGGCCAAGCTTCATCAATCGGGGCAAACCGCTCGTTCCGACCCCGGCATTGTTGCAGACGATGACGAGATCGCGCGCGCCCTGCTCGATCAGGCCGTCGATCAGCGCCATAGGATGGCCGATTTGCCCGAACCCGCCGACGAGAATGGTCGATCCGTCCCGGACGTCCGCGAGCGCTTCGGCAGCGCGCGCGACTTGCTTGTTGATCATGGCCGCTCCTCCGCAGGGTCCACGACGCCGGCTGCCGCCTTCGGGGCGAACATGGGCAGCGCGGCGCCCTCGGCCGTCGTGACGAAGCGCAGCGTCACGGCATCGCCGATCGACAGCCCGTCCGGATCGCAATCGACGATATTGGTCATCATGGTCGGCCCCTCGGCCAAGGTCACATAGGCCATGACGTAAGGTGGCTTGGCCCGGCGCATGACGCTGTAGGAATAGATGACGCCCTCGCCGGAGGCCTCTTCCCACACGGTGTCGGCACTCGCGCAGAAGGGGCAATGGCTGCGCGGATACCAATGGGCCTTGCCGCACGCGGTGCAGCGCTTCACCAGGAAACGCCCCTCGCCGGCCGCATGCCAGAACGCCTCCGTTTCCGCAGAGGGTTGGGGTTCGATGAAGACGCGCTCGTTCATCGTTCACTCCCGCTCAAGGATCAGGGTACCGGAGGCATGGCGGACGCCGAGTTGTCCACCGATGCCATTCGCCAGCGCGAGGTCGCAATTGGCGACCTGCACGGCGGGATGAGCCTCGCCCCGCACTTGGCGGACGGCTTCGATGATCTTGGTCATGCCGCCGCGGTTGCCGGGGTGGTTGTTGCACAATCCGCCGCCGTCGGTATTGAACGGCAGCCGGCCGACGCCGCTGATCAGGTTGCCGTCCATCACGAAGCGCCCGCCCTCGCCCTTGGCGCAGAAGCCGAGATCCTCCAGTTGCAGAAGGACGGTGATGGTGAAGCTGTCGTAGAGGGAGACATATTTGATGTCGGCCGGCCTGACGCCGGCCTGTTCAAAGGCCGTCTTCCCCGACCAGGCGGCACCCGACTGGGTGATCTCGAAATACCCGCCCTGCTGGTGCTGCGGGCGCTCGCCGGTACCAATCACCTTGACCAGCGGGCGCTTCAGGCTGCGCGCGATCTCCGGGCGCGTGACGACCAGCGCACCGCCGCCATCGGTGACCACGCAGCAGTCGAGCCGATGCAGGGGGTCTGCCACCATCGGCGAATTGATGACATCCTCCACGGTCACAACGTCGCGCGCATAGGCGCGCTCGTTGTGCTGGGCGTGATGCGAGGCGGCCACTTTGATCCAGGCCAGTTGTTCGCTCGTCGTGCCATAGAGATGCATGTGCCGCATCGCGGTCATGCCGTACATGTTCAGGATCTGCATCCCGAACGGCTGCTCCCACTGAAAATCCGGCTGGTTGGGATCGTCCCGGCGGACGAGACCGCCCTTGCCGCGCCCTTCGGTCCGCGGCCGGCCCGCAAGCGTGATCAGCGCGACGTTGCACTTGCCGGCTGCGATCGCCTGGGCGGCATGGGCGACATGCAGGAGATAGGACGAGCCGCTGGTATTGGTCGTGTCGACATGCCGCAGATCGAGATTGAGATAGTCGGCGATGGACAGGGGGCCGGTGCCGGGCGCGTCGGGCCCGCAAAAGAAGCCGTCCACGTCATCCTTGCCCAAGCCCGCATCCGCCAGGGCGCCCAAGGCAACGTCCGCCTGCAACTGCGCGAGCGTCTTATCCCCTGCGTCGCGGGTTGGATGTTCGAAAGCCCCGACAATATAGGCCAGCGCGGGACGGCTCATCGGTCTGCACACATCGTTCGTTCCGACCTCCCGGTCTTTGCATTCTTCTCACCCAACGCCCCCTTTGAAGCGTGCTCGGCGATGCTATCGGACCATGGCGGAGTGGCGCGCGGGGTCAAGAGATTTGGCTGCCCCGTTGTTTGATCTTAGGTCAAACAAAAACAATCCGGCCGAATTCTCGTCCTGCGCTTCATTTTTCTCAATTGACCGTAACGATGGCCTGCCGTCCTCCCGGATCGGGAGAGACATGCCGATAACAATGAGCTGCAATGCCTTTTCGTCCGCTCTGCGGAGGGTCGTTGCTCGCTTCATACTGTTCCCGCGGCGCCAGCTCACCAGCGACGCCGTCCGCTTCGCTGCAACATATATTCACCGGTCATTGTATGTCCGATGGTTGATCATGCCTCGCTGCAGCGAAACGGGGGCTCGAGGCTGTGCGTCTATACTGGTCAGCGCGCTCGCCTCAAGTTTTCATTGGTGCGCGTTTCGATCTGATTGCATCAGATCGGCGCTCTAACCTTTTTTATTTCAAGCATAATCTTATCGATCCTCGTTTCACTCCGGTCGGATTATGCTCTAGCAGGCTGTTGAAAAACTCAGCCTTTGCCTGAGCGATGTCATTTGGCGACGGTGTCATTCCCGGCCGAGGGTCGCAAGGCCCGAGGGGAAGGGAATCCAGAACAATGGCGCCCTTGATGATTTTGGATCCCCTTCCCGCTATTGGCTTCGCCAATCGCGCCGGGGATGACACGTGAGCGGTTCGAGAAACAGTTTTTCAACAGCCTGCTAGTGGTTCGACTCCGACATTTGCATCCGCCTGATACCGGCCTCGGAGCAAATGTCGGAGTCAAGAAAACCACTAGCAAGTTATTGGTTCTAGTGGAGCTTTTGAATTTGACATTTGATCTGGAGCTTGATGTCAGGCGGGACTCAAATGTCAAATTCGCTCCACTAGAGCATTTTCGCGTTTCTCCGAATCGCGAAAATGCTCCATGTCTTTATTTTAGCGCATTTTCTTCACGCGAACCGGTGTCCACTTCGCTCGAAAATGCTCTAGTGGTTCTGCTCCGACATTTGCATCCGCCTGATACCGGCCTCGGAGCAAATGTCGGAGTCAAGAAAACCACTAGCAAGTTATTGGTTCTAGTGGAGCTTTTGAATTTGACATTTGATCTGGAGCTTGATGTCAGGCGGGACTCAAATGTCAAATTCGCTCCACTAGGACAAGCTTGACCTGTCTTGGGATCGTAGACCTTATCGCGGGGGGTGTAAGGCTTTCAGCTCTTGATAAGCTTCTCGGTTGCCTCTCGGCACAGTCGAGCGACAGCCCTTTCCCCTTCCAGTCTTGTCTTGGCCTGCATCGGAATTTCCAGCGCAATCGGTATATCGTCTGGCATCGCTGCCAGAAACCCACGCAGATCGAGGCCTCCCTCGCCCGGCGGCAAACGTTCCTCGCGCGCGGCCTTCAAAAGCCCTTCGAGGGAACCTGGATGCTCGGCTTGAGCATCACACAGATGAAGGTATCGAAAGCGACCCGCGGGCTGGCATTTCAGATCCGCCAATGTGGTTGTCGAGCGGGCCAGGTGAAGGGCATCGACCAGCACGCCCGCGTTTTCGGCGCCACTTGCATCAATAACCCGCACGGCATCGGCCAGATTTGCAACGGCGGTCCAGGGATAGAACTCCAGATTGACGCAAATGCCGAGCGGGCGCGCGATGTCCGCTACGCGGGCCAGGTTGTCGCAGAGGCGACCTTCGTCTGGATCGTAGGCTGCCAGCAAGGCCTGGGAGGCGCCCAACTCGGCGCCCACCTCCAGGGCCGCGGTAAAGTTCGCGAGATCCAGCGATGGCTCGAGGCGCAAGATCTCAAGGTCGAGCACCTTGATACCCGTTTCGGCCAGGGCACGCCGCGTTTCGCGCAACATCGCCCTGTCGCTCTGCAGAGGATAGGACGCCGTGTCCGGCGTTACGGCTATCAGACGCAGGCCCACCGCCTGATAGCCGGTCTCCGCAGCAAGGCGGACCAAATCCGGCGGCGCGAGCGACAATGCGGTGAGATGGGCAAGGGATAAAAGCCTGTTCATCGTGTATCGCCTGCCTCGTGATCATCTCTGGATAGCTGAAGGCCCACGATATGCCCGAAGGTCATGGCGGGACCGAGATTGATGCCACCGGCCGGGTATGCGCCCTTCATGATGCTGGTCATGTCGGCGCCCGCGGCGAACAGGCCGGGGATCGGCGCGCTATCCCGATCAAGGACCCGCGCCGCGGCATCGGTCCGGATGCCCTTGAATGTTCCCATGCTGCCCGGCACGATGCGAACAGCATAGAATGGAGCGTCCTGCACTGGTGCAACGCAGGGGTTTGGCGAGACGGACGAATCGCCTCCCGCTCTGTTGAACGGTATGTCTCCGCGCCTGTACAATGGATCCCGCCCTTCCGATGCATGACGATTGTAGTCCGCAACCGTCTGTTCAAGGCCGGCACTGTCTATTCCGCATTGCTTGGCGAGCGCACCGATGGTGTGTGCACGTTTGAGATAGCCGATCTTGAGATGGCGCCTGTAAGGCACAGGGGCCGGCCGCACATGCCCCAGCCCGTAACGCCGCAGAAATCGATGGTCACAGACCAGCCAGGCCTCAGCGAGCTCGCCTGTCGGCGTGTTCTGCAGGAGGTCGCAGAGCACGTCGTGATAGCCGTCGGCTTCATTCGTGAATCGGCGCCCGTTCCGAAGAACGGCGATGAGGCCGGGCTTTGCCCGATCGATGAAATGAGGAAACGGGTGATAGGATCCATCGCGGCGCGGGACCAGCGATACGGGGACCCAGGCGCCGGGTTGCTTCACATCATCGCTGAGCGTCGCGCCCACCGTCATCGCCATCCGGAGCCCGTCGCCAGTATTGGTGTGCGGCGCCACAGACCAATGTTCGACGCCCGTCGGCGCGTGGGCGAAGAACTGTCGCTTGAACGCCGGATCCTGCGGAAAGCCCCCCGACGCCAGAACCACGCCGCGTCGGGCGTGGATGATCGCCTCTGTTCCATCGGGCCGCATAGTGGCGACGCCCTCTATCCTCCCCTCGCGCTGAAGGAGGCGATAGGCACGGTGTTGCGTACGGATATCCACGCCGAGATCGAGCGCCGACTTCAGCAGCCGCGCGGCGAGTGCGTTGCCATTGACCAGATACAGGCCGCGCCCGTGGGCTGCCCAGTCGGCAAGATGGCGGGCGAAGCGGCGCGTGGCGTAGACGGCCGAGCGAAGAGATCGGCTGACCGCCATGAAGTGGCTGAGATCGGCGCCGGAGGCGATGGCCATGCCGAAAAAAGCCGTTTCTGCCAACGGCTCGCGCAACAGCCTTATGGAGTGTCCGAGCGCCCGTCCGTCGAATGGCGCCGCACAGACGGACCGGCCGCCGAGCCCCGCGCCGGGGAGCGCGCCATGCATGTCCGGTATCCGGTTGCCATCCACAAATTGGAGAGCCGTGTTCGCTTCGAAAAACGACACCATCCGCGGCCCGGCTTCGAGAAAAGCCTCGATGTGATCGGCGTTATAGGCATCGCCGAGGCTTGCTCGCAAATAGGCTTTGACCGTCTCGGCGTCCTCCTGGATCCCCGCGCGCACAGCCAGCGGATTGCACGGTATCCACATCCAGCCCCCGGACCAGGCGGTCGTTCCGCCCACGACGGGGGCCTTTTCCAGAACCAGACTACGCGCCCCGTGATGGGCCGCCGTCACGGCGGTGGAGAGCCCGGCGGCCCCGGAGCCGATCACGACGACATCAAAGCTCTCCTGTTCAAGCTCCGGGGCCGAGACTTTCATCGCGACGCCTAATTCATCGCTGCCATGCCTGCGGTGCGCGTGATCTCATCACAAGCGACGATCCGCCTTTCGCGGAGCGACAGGTCAGCCGCCGCCGCGATGACCTGGGCTCTCAATCCGTCGTTGATCGAGGGAACCATCGCCCGCGGAAGCTTCCCGCTGGCGAAGTCCACGAAAGCATTGATCGACGCCTTGTAGCTTGGCGCCATGCGGATCATGGGATCCTTCGGCAGGCCTTCCGTCATGATCTTGTCGTCCAGGATGCGCATCACCGCACCCTCGGTGATGCGTGATGACTCGATCAGTCCGCCCGTGCCCAGTATCTCCACGCGATCGTCATAACCATAGACGGCACGGCGCGTATTCTCGATCTGGCAGAGAGCGCCACTCTGCATGCGCAGTGTCACGATCCCGGTGTCGATGTCGTTCGCCTCGGCAAAAACCGGATCCGCGATAACCGAACCAAAAGCAACGACGTCAAGCGGCTCCTCGCCGGTCAACCAGCGAACCATGTCGAAGAAATGAATCATCTTGTCGAAGAACAATCCGCCCGAGACTTTCAGATATGCAAGACTGGGGATCGCATTGGGGCCACGTGAGGTGATCTGCACCGTCTGCACGCGCCCGAGCCGACCTGCCGCAAGATCGGCCTGAACCGCGGCGTGGTTACGGTCGAAGCGGCGATTGAAGCCCACCATGACCTTTTCGGAGGCCTCGCCCAGGCCTATGGACGCGGCATAAGCTTCCGCGAGCGAGGACGCGAGGGGCTTTTCGCAATAGACGAACTTGCCCTTCTTGGCGGCGGCCGTCATCAGCGGGCAATGCGTGTCCGTTGACGAGGCCACGATGACGGCATCAATGCCGTCATCATTGATGATGTCTTCCGCACTGCCTGCCATTCTCGCACCGTGTTCGGCTGCCAGACCGGCCAACCCTGGCGCGAACGGGTCGGCGATGGCGACAATCCTGGCATTGTGGTTCTCGCGCAGGTGGCGCGCATGCACTGAGGCGATACGACCCGCCCCGATCAAACCAATCGATACCATGACAGAACTCCTTTCAGCCGACCTCGATCGGCAGGCTGTGATCTGCGGCCCATTCCGAAAGCGAGGCGTCGTAAATCGCGACATTGTCGTAGCCCAGCATGGCCAGAACGAAGGCATCCGCGCTCGCGGCGATGCCATGGCCGCAATAGGCAATGACCCGCCGGTCCGCGACAGGCAGATGCGCAAAACGCTCTCGCAATACGTCGAGCGGCAAATAGGTTTTCGTTTCCGCATCCAGCAGACTGGCGGCAGGAACATTGACGCTGCCGGGTATTCGGCCTGGCCTGCCATAGGTGTTGCCGTCTATCCCGGCAAATTGCGACGGCAGACGCGCGCTGATGGTGCAAACGGCATCACTGCCGATCGCCGCGAGCACCTCATCCCGGCTGGCGACCATGCGGGGATTGAAGCGAACGGTGAAGCGGCCGGGCTCGCGCGGCAGCGCGGGCCCCGTCTCGACAGGCCGCTGCTCTGCGGCCCATTTGTCGAAACCACCGTCGAGCACCACGACACGCTCGTGACCGAACACGCGCAGGAGCCACCAGACCCGCGTTGCCCACCACGGATCCATGGTGGAATATAGCACGACGGTCTTGCCGGGTTCGATGCCGAACGCCGACGCCCGCTCGGCGAATTGGTCGGCCGGCGGCAGCATGAATTTATAGCGATGCGTGCTGTCGGAAAAATCCTTCTGCACATCGACGAACTGCGCGCCGGGTATGTGGCCCGCCAGAAAACGATCGATGACCGGCTCCGTCCGGTAGATCGTGCGCTCGTCAGGGACGATCCGCGTCGTGCAATCGAAAACCAGCACGTCGCGATCGGACAGCGCGGAGGCCAGCCATTGCGTCGATACGAGATAGTCCGGATGGTTCTGCGTTCGCATGGTCGATTAATCCCATCGGCCGGGCCGCTTAGAGGACCTTGTCGAGGAACGCCCTGGTGCGTTCGTCCTGGGGATTCTCGAAGAAATCCTTCGGGCTGTTGCTCTCGATGATGCGTCCCTTGTCAGTGAAATAAACCGTATCTGATATCTCGCGCGCGAATCTCATCTCGTGGGTTACGAGAATGCAGGTCATTCCCTCTTCCGCCACATCCCGGATCGTTACGAGCACTTCCTTGACGGTTTCAGGGTCGAGCGCCGCAGTCACTTCGTCGAACATCATGACGTCAGGATTCATGCAGAGGCTACGGGCAATGGCCACGCGCTGCTGCTGGCCGCCGGAAAGCTCGCCCGGATAGGCGTTCACCTTCTCGGACAATCTGACCTTGCCAAGCAGTGAATGGGCGCGCGCCTCCACCTCGGCTTTGTCCTGCTTCAGGACCTGCAGCGGCGCCATCATGATATTCTGCAAGACCGTCCGATGGGGGAAGAGATTGTAGCTCTGAAAGACCATGCCGACACGGCGGCGCAGGGCTCGCGCATCGAGTTTGGGATCGTTCACCTCCATTCCGCCAACGGTAATGGATCCCGCATTGATCGGCGCCAGCGCGTTTATGCAGCGCAGGATGGTCGACTTGCCGGAGCCCGACGGACCGATGATCGAAACGATCTCGGACCTTTTCACCGCCATCGAAATTCCCTTGAGAACTTCGAGATGACCATAGGACTTGTGTACGTCTGTGAGGACGACCTGGGGCGCGGCGGCAACTTGGCTCATCTTTGAAGTCCTTTGCTCCAGACCCTTTCCAACTGGCGGGAGAGAAGCGAAATCGGAAAGACATAAACGAAAAAGAGCGCCAGGGTTATGCCGTATGCGGGGAGGATCAGACCCGGCCTGGTCTCCGTCGTCAGGATTGTCTGGGTGATGGTGATCACTTCCTGCACACCCACGATATTCGCCAGCGACGTCGCCATCGCGACGGAGCAATACAGGTTCATCGTCGGCGGCAGCATCTGCTTGAAGGCTTGCGGGAGGATGATCGAGAACACCGTCCTGGCGGGGCCGAAGGCCAGGGCCTCGGCAGCCTCCCACTGCGTGGTCGGAACCGCCCGCATGCCGCCGCGCACGATCTCCGAAATATATCCCGTGACGGGGAGCGAGAAGGCAACGACAGCCTTGACCCAATCGGGGAAGGATATCCACTGCGATCCCACACGGATCTCGAAGGGCATCAGGTACATGACATAGAAAACGATCACCAGCCAAGGACTGTTGCGCAGGAACAACGTCAGGACGCGCGCCGGCAATACAATCAGGCGGACCTTCGACATCTGCAGCGCGCCGAGCGCCGCACCCGTGACAATTCCGATCGCCATGGCGAGCACGGAGATCAGGATATTCAGCCAGAAGCCCTTCAGGATCAGCGGAAACCAGGGAATCAGCACGGCCCATGCGCTGTGAGGGCCGAACATGTCGAGCAATGCCGTCATCGGCCCATCCCCGGCACATAAAGCCAGCGCTCGATCTGGCGCACGATCAGTGTGAAGACCCACATGATCGCGAGATAGGTAATGAGAACAACATTCATCATCTCGATCACGTTGAAATGTTCTGTCCAGATCTCATGGGCTACATAGAGCGCCTCCGGCACCGCGATTGCGTAGGCCATGGCTGTGCTCTTGACGATCTGCGCCATATTGTTGCCCAACGCAGGCAGGCTCGCGCGAAACGCCAGCGGCATGATGACATGATAGAGCGCACCCCAGCGACCGTACCCTAAGGCTTCCGCGGCCTCCTTGGTTGTCTTCGGCACGCCTTCGATGCCCGCGCGCAGGATTTCCGCGACGAAAGCGCCGTACTGCAGCGACAGGGCGATGATCACGAACTGCATCGGGCTGAGAACCGGACCCTCGCCGTTCGGCCCGTAGCTGCTGAGACGAAAATAGGATCCGATGCCGAAAAAGAGAAAGTAGAGCTGCGCCAGCCCCGGCGTATTGCGGAAGAATTCCACATACGCCGTGACGAGCCACCTCAAAGGTGCAAACCGCACCAGCCGTAAAAAGCAGCAGAGCGTTCCGAGCAGCATTGCTCCGAACAGGCCCCAGAGGGCCAGCTCGATGGCGACGTATATGCCGTCTGCATATTTTCTGGCTTCCCACGCGTTATAGAAGACGGAGAAATTCCAGCCGGTGCGGTGATAAAGCGCCTCGAAGCTTTGAGCGAGCAGGTCCATCTGATGCTCAGTTGGCCTTATATTTTTGCTGCATGTCTTCAGAGAACTTCGGAGGCGTGAAGCCCCACTTCTTCGCAGCCTCGATCACTGTGCCCTTCCGATGCCACGCGATCACGATGTCCGAGAGGTCCTTCTCAAAGTCCGCGTCGCCGAACTTGATCGCCAAACCCCACGGGCCTTCCGTAAACGCCGGCAGCTTCTGAATTTCAAAATCCTTCCAGATGCCGTCCTTGTCGGTCAGGAACCGCGCTTGCAAATAGCTGTCATCCGAAACCAGGCCGATGCAACGTCCGTCGCGCAGCGACTGATCGACTTCCTGCTGCGTCTGGAAGGCGATGATCTTGACGCCGTAGTCGCGTTCCAGCGGCACGTTCCAGCTGGAGCCCTGGTTGCTGCAGACGGATTTGCCCTTCAAATCCGCCCAGCTCTTGAGGCTAACGCCTTTCTTCGTCTGAAGGCCGGGACCGGCGGCATAATAATACGGTTCGATGAACTGGATGAGTTTCTGGCGCTCAGGTGTAACGGTCAGCGACGTGAAGATCATGTCGCATTTTCCGCGGTCGAGAAACTCGACACGGTTGGCCGGCAGCGTCGGGACGAGCTCGATCTCAAGCGGCTTGCCCATCTTACCTTCAAGGCTCGCCTTCATATCGTTCATCAGATCAACCTGCATGCCTTGAGCCTTGCCGGATGAATCGATGAAGACATTGGGAGGGTTGTTGACGTTGGTGCAGACCGCGATGCGGCCCCGCTCCTTGACCTTGTCCGTAACAGGCCCGGCCTGGGCCGACAGCGCGGCAAATACGAAACCCGCAGTTGCGGAAAACGCAACAATGGAGCGCATCTGTGTCAGTTTATTCATTGAGTACCTCCCTGGGGGCTATTCTTCCCGCCCCCACTCCGCTTCAGGTAAGGGGCGTTATGCTGTAAAGTCAAAAGAAAAATGCAACAATTGATATTTGTTGCTGATATTACAACAATGTGCGAGTATAGTTGCAAACGTGGCGATCGAGGGAGAATGGGCGATGGCGGCAGCAGCAGCGGAGGATCAGAGACGAGCGGCGCCCTCAAGGCCTCCCGAGGTTAAAACCCTGGCAAAGGGACTTGCCGTCATCGATCACATGCTTGAACGCGGCCCGGTCCGTACAACCGACCTTGCCCAGCACCTCGGCATCGACAAGGGAACCGCCTCCCGCCTGCTGCAGACCCTTGTCGTTTCGGGTTATGTCCGCCTCGGAGAAGGGCGCGCCTTCGAGCTGACCGAGAAAATGGTCCGACGAAAAAGCCTGGAGCGCCCTGAACGCAGCCTCCGCGAGCGCGCCCGCCCGTTGCTGGAGCGAATCGCCGCGGAGACGGGAGAGGCCGTCCACCTCTCGATTCCGGCCGACGATCGCGTTCTTTACATCGACACGATCGAGTCCAACTCGCCGCTGCGCGTCGATCGCCCGGCTGGAACACTGGCACCGCTGGATTGCACGGCGATGGGCCGGATCCTCCTTGCCCACCTGCCCCTGGCAATCCCGCTGCAACTCCAGAAGCGGACGGAGAACACCATCGCCGATCCCGTCCGCTTTGCCGCCCTCCTCGATACGATCCGCGAGCAGGGATACGCTTTGGACGACGAGGAATATCACCTGGGCATCCGCTGCGCCGCAGCCGCGCTGCGCGAACAAGACGGAACGGTTGTCGGCGCAATCGGCGTATCCGGCCCGACCGTAAGAATGGCCCGTGAAGATCTCCGCCCCCTGGGGGAGCGCCTGAAAGTCACGGCCAGCGCGTTCCTGCGCGATTAACGCGCTCTGCGCATCAGCATTGTTGTAAATATCGAAACAACGCCAATAATTGCAACTTATTGGGAAAAATTCGTTGCGGTTGGTTGGTGCTTGTGAAACTGTTCCGCCATAATCACCAACCGGGACAATGCGATGCTTCGCTATAACCTGACCTATATCACCGTCCCGCCCACCGGAATGCAGAAGGCGCTCTCGGGCCTGCAGGCATGGCTGGAGACATCGCCCCTGAAGGGAAAGTTCCTGGCCTGCTGGACGTCTGAAATCGGCGAACTTTCGCGAATTCTGCTGGTGCACGGCTATGATGTCATCGCCGATATTCCACGCGATCGTGAGACCGTGATCTACAGCGACAATCCGTTCGGCATTGGTGATCTCATCGTCTCCATGGAGACGGACGCCTATACGCCCCTCAACGGTTTGCCGGAGATCATCGCGGGGGAGATGGGGCCGGTCTTTGAAGTTCGCACCTACAAGCTGAAGCCGGGCGGCCTGACGCCGACCCTCGACGCCTGGACCAAAGCTGTCGGTCCCCGCTCCGCCTACTCGAAACTGTTGTCCTTCATGTATGCCGTCGGCGGCGAAGTTCCGCGCATCGTGCATATCTGGCCCTACAAGAGCTTCGATGAGCGCTTCGCAATTCGGGCGAAGACTGTTGCCGAAAAGGTCTGGCCGCCGGCTGGTGCGCCGCCCCATCTGGCCGCGATGCGCTCGGAGATCTTCCTGCCCGCCAGTTTCTCGCCGGTGAGATAAGCGCCATGTCCGCTCCCCGCACGCTTTCGATCGCCCACCTGTCCGCCCTCGAGGCGACGCCACTGGAACTGATAGATGGCGCCGCGCGTGCGGGGCTGGACGCTGTCGGCCTGCGTATCATCGCCCCCCGCCCGGGCGACGTGGTCGCGCAGGTTGCCGGAAATCCGCGCGCCATTCGGGACCTCAAGGCCGAACTCAGCGCGCGCGATGTGCGCCTGAACGACATTGAAGCGATCATCCTGCGCGAGGAGACGGACCTGTCGCAGTTCGAGGCTGCGCTCGTGGCGGGCGCTGAACTCGGCGCACGCCACGTTGTCGTCAATATGTATATAGACGATCTGCAGCGCGCCGCCGAACGCTTTGCCGAACTTTGCGTTCTGCTGGCCCAGTATGATCTCAATGCCGCGCTTGAATTCGTACCGCTTTCACTGCTGAAGACGCTCGACGGCGCCTTGTCCATACTCGATAGTGCCAGACAGCCGAATGGAAAGCTGTTGGTCGACGCTCTCCATCTGAGCCGTTCCGGTGGTCATCCCCGCGATCTGGCCAAGGTCGCCCCCGAGCTCTTCGCCTTCGCTCATCTGTGCGACGCGCCGTTGAAGCAGCCTCGTGTCGAAGACCTTCCGACCGAGACGAGACAGCAGCGTCTCCTGCCCGGGGACGGTGAACTCTGGCTTGACGCCTTCGTCGCCGCCTTGCCGCCAATGCTGCCGATCGGCATCGAGGCGCCCAGCCTCACGACGGCCGGCTTGCCGGTGGCCGAGACGGTCGCCATGAACGCCGCCGCGGCGCGGCGGGTGCTGGGCCTGCCGGAACCGCAACTCTGATCGAAATTCTGAATTCTGGTCGACATCCTGCCGTTTGAAAGTCCAGTCGATGAAGAACGATACGCGAATAGTTCATGCAGGACGCCACCCCGAAGACTTCAAGGGGGCGGTCAACGTACCTGTGTATCGCACATCCACCGTCATCGCGCGGAATATGGACGAGTGGGATCGCAAGCACCGGGAGCAGGCCAGCACCAACGAGCCGGACCTGTTCTACGGACGCCACGGTACGCCGACCAGCAAGGCCCTGCAGCAGGCCATGGCGGAACTGGAGGGCGGGTTCCGATCTTTCGTATATCCCTCGGGAGTCTCGGCCTGCGTGACCGCCATCATGGCCTTCGCCGGTCAGGGCGAGCATGTCCTCGCGCCCGATTCCGTCTACGGCCCCGTCAGGCGGATTTCAGGCACGATGTTCAAGCGCTTTGGCATCGAGACGGAATTCTACGATCCACGGATCGGCGAGGACATCGAGGCCCTCGTCAGGCCGACCACGCGGGTGATCTATGTGGAGGCTCCCGGATCGCTGACCTTCGAGATGCAGGATATCCCCGCCATCGCCGCGGTGGCGCACCGGCATGGGGCGGTCGTGGTGATGGACAATACCTGGGCGACGCCGCTTCTTTTCCGCGCCTTCGACCATGGCGTTGACGTTTCGGTTCATGCCGCGACCAAATATGTGACGGGCCACTCGGACACGATGCTCGGCGTCGTGACAGCGAACGAGGCCTGTTATGAGCGGCTGAAGGCGGCGACGCTCGACCTCGGCCAGACGGCAAGTCCCGACGATTGTTACCTCGCCTTGCGCGGCCTTCGCACGATGGGTGTCCGGCTTGCTCGCCAGGGTCAGGCGGCGACTGAACTGGCTGCTTGGCTGGCGAGCCGGCCCGAGGTGGAAAGGGTGATGTCGCCTGCTCTTCCCGACGATCCGGGCCACGCCATCTGGAAACGCGATTTCCTTGGGGCCTCGGGCCTGTTCGCCTTTGCACTCAAGCCGGATTTGGCAAAATTCCGGCGGGAATTCATCGACGCCTTGAAGCTTTTCGCGCTCGGCGGGTCCTGGGGCGGGTACGAGAGTCTCGTCATGCCGATCGATCCACCGAGAACGGTGACGCGCTATGCCTATTCCAACGCGGGAATACGTCTCCATGTTGGCCTGGAAGATCCGGACGATCTGAAGGACGACCTGGCACAAGCCTTCGGCCTTATCAACACCAGGACCTGACTGCCATGAACAAGAACGATCATCAGGGCAAAATCGCCATTGTCACCGGCGGCACGGGCGGCATCGGCATGGCGATCGCGGCAAGGCTTAGTTCGGAAGGCGCCCGCATCATTCTGTGGGATCTCGATGCCGCTCGTCTCAACCAGGTGCTCGCGGAACATCCGGATTGGCGGGGCTCCGTCGTGGACGTCGTGAACTACGACAGCGTGACGCGGGCGACGTCCGACGCGATCGACGCGTTCGGCCGCATCGATATTCTGGTGAACTCCGCCGGCTTTTCCGGCGCCAATCACCGCATGGAGGACTATCCTCTCGATCTGTGGGACAAGGTGATTGCCATCAATCTGACGAGTGTGTTCCTGACCTGCCGTGCGGTGGTGCCTGAGATGGCGAAAACCGGCTTCGGCCGCGTGGTCAACATCGCATCCATGGCCGGCAAGGAAGGCGTTCCCACGGTGTCCTGCTACTCTGCCGCCAAGGCAGGCGTTATCGCCTTTACCAAGGCGATCGCCCGTGAGTATCTCGACAAGGATATCCGGATCAACAGCGTCGCCCCGTCGGCCGTCGAGACCGAGTTGCTGAAGCAAATGGCGCCGGCCACGCTCGAAATGGCGAAGTCAAAGATTCCGATGGGTCGCTTCGGCAGGCCGGAAGAGATTGCCGCCATGATCAGCTTCCTCGTCTCCGATGAATGCTCGTTCTCGACGGGCGCTGTATTCGATTTGTCCGGTGGACGCGCCACCTATTAGAACATACTGCGTGTGGATGGAATGACGCGGCGGTTCCGTCTATAATCAGCGCGCTCTGACAGACGCCCCTCGGAAAGAAGGCCCCAGGAAAGTCGAATGACGGCCTCCGGTGTCAGCACGATCGTCGTGTCAATGCTTATGCGGCGCTCTTACTTCGCTGGGGTACGTAGCCCCGTGGGATGTTTCTGTCACGAGCCGATATCAATTGTAACAACTGCGTCACGCGCAGAAGATCGTGCATGAGTAAATTCCGCAGCTCGACTGGGCATGTTGAGAGCGTGGCGGAATGGTCAGAATGGCCGAAGTGGCTGGTGAGAACGAAGTGTCTTCCGGTTGGCTCGCCGGGGCGATCGAGACGCCGGGCGCGATCTGGTGTCAGGATCGTTCAGAGAGGCTGGCCACGGTCGACGCCATCCGCCGATCCCCGCCCGATGGCTGGCTTCTTGGATTGCTCGCATGCCTCATGCTGGCATGGTGCGTTCTCGCACCATCGGGATATCTCACGACGGTCGTCGCCCCCGACAGCCCCGGCTATCTCGCAACCGTCGAAGGGAAAGAAGCCTGGGGCCAGATGCGCCACCCCCTCTATGGCGCGATCGTCACGCTACTCGGGGGCCCGGCCTCAATTGCTGCCCTGCAGATGGGGCTGCTCACCCTCTCGGTCGTCGTGCTGTTCGCTTCCGCGCGGCGGGCAGGGATTGGCGGCTCCGCCGCCTTCGCCCTGAGCGCTACAGCCTTCTTCTCTCAGGCGGCCTTCCTCACCCTTCATCTGCTGATCCCGGAGGCGCTTGCGATCGCCTTTGGGATACTGGCCCTGTCGGCTATCCTCTATGGCGCGACAGGCAGCCGTGCTTATTGGATCTCCCTCGTGCCGGCAGCCGTCGGGGGCGGTGCTGCTTATCTGCTTCGGCCGACCTTCCTGCCGCTGATCGCTGTGTTCCCCGCTTTCTGGTTTATCCTCGCCCTGCGCCAGGGCGCCCATGGCCTCGTCAGGCGCGCGCTGCTTCTGGCCTGCGTGCTCGCCATACCGCTTCTTGGCAATGCAGCGATCCGGATCCAGGCCGTGGGCGATGCCCATGTCGTTTCGTTCGGCGGCTTCCAGATGTCGGCCATGGCCGGCTTCATGCTGCAGGAGGATACGATCGCGCGGTTGCCGCCGGATATTCGGCCGACGGCTCGGGCCGTGCTCGCGCAACGCCAGAAGGCCGAGACGGCGGGAACCATCGCGCGCACGCCACAGAACGCGCTTGGCGTGCGCTCCTTCGCTTCCGCCGCGCTCGGCTATTTCGACATTTATGCAAGAAGCTACGATACCTTCCTGTGGGAGAACATCGCAGCCCTCCGTGAGCCCGGTGAGAGCTGGGTTGCTTTCGACCGCCGCTTGTTACAATTCGCGCAAGCCGTCATCATGGCGGAGCCGCGCTCCTGGATGGCATGGATTGCGGGTGCGAGCGGGCGCTTCGTCGGCAAGATGATGATGGCGAACGCGACCTTCCTGCTCGCATGTAGCCTGCTGCTGGGTCTTGCGGCCGCTTCTGTCGTCCGGAGACGGCATAGTTTGCCGGCAAACAGGGATATTTTGTCAGTATCGCTGATCGCCGCCGCCTGGCTTCTGGCAACCGCTCCCTTGACTGTTCTCACAACGTTCCCGGCCATACGCTACATCGATACGGCTGGTCTCTTCGTGGGGGCTATACCGCTTGCCCTTTGCCTGGCATGGGTCGACAGCGGGCCCAGAAGTGAGAGCGAGCCCAGAGGGGGAGTTTCCATGCTGGGGATCGACAAGCCATAAGCCGGCTGCTTTTACGTTGAGCTCACGTTCGGCCCGCGCCTGCAGATAGCGTCTGCGCCTCCACATTTCTTTCCTGTCCAACAGGCATATCTTTTATCCCCGGACGACCATTGACCCCCTATCCCCGGGAGGATAGCGCTCGATCGTGATGTACCACGATCGTCACTCACAGTGAAGCAGCGCAGTAAATTTTGAATCGCATTCGCAATGAACGTATCCAGCCCGAACTTTCCATTGAAATGGTCAGCAAAAATTTCTGGTATGCTACATTTTGTAACAATACATTTCTGATTGTAAATACAACGTCTTCTCGTTGATTATTTAAATATCGTGTATATGTTTTCATCTCGATTGGCAGATTTCGATATATGCAATGAGACTGCGGAAAATTGCTTCATTCGCCCTGATTTCAACCGTTTCAGTAACATGTAACGGCGCGTCGGCGGAAACCCTGGCCAGTGCGTTGGCGCAGGCTTACGTGAATAATTCCGGCCTGAACGCCGAACGCGCCGGGCTGAAGGCGATCGATGAAGGGGTCCCGCAGGCGCTCGCGGGCTATCGGCCCACAATCGCTGGCAGCGCGTCATACGGCATCAATCCATTCACCTACGAGGAGGCGGCGACACGCTCAAATGGGCGGGTCGTCGAGGGTTCCACGACGCGCTCGACCTTTTATCCCGGATCGATCGGCATAGAGGTCCAGCAGAAGCTCTTCGACGGCGGGCGGACCCTGAATTCCGTCCGCGCCGCGGAAAGTCAGGTGCTGGGCGGTCGAGCCACCTTGCTCAATACGGAGCAAAGCACCCTTTATAATGCGGCGACCGCCTATATGGACGTCTTGCGCGACACCGCTGCCCTGAATCTCCAACACAGCAACGTGGAGGTGCTGGAGGAACAACTGCGGCAAACGCAGGACCGGTTCCGCGCCGGCGAGGTAACACAGACCGACGTCGCGCAAGCCGAGGCGTCCCTCGCCAGCGGACGAGGAAGCGAAAGCAGCGCTGTCGCCACCTTGAAAAGCAGTGTTGCCACCTATCAGCGGGTCATTGGCCATCTTCCCCAGCGGCTAGCGCCCGGGGCTCCTGCCATTCCCCTGCTACCCAAGAGCCGGGAGGCTGCGATCGCTACGGCGCTGGCCTCACATCCGGCCATTCGCGCAAATCTCCACGCGGTGGACACGGCGGAACTGCAAGTCAAGGTCAAGACCGGTAAACTTGCTCCCAGCATCGCGGCGAGCGCATCCGCATCGGTCATCTGGGACGACGATTATCGGAAGGATAAAACGATCGCTGCCGAGGCCGCGCTGGCAGCCTCGATACCGATTTACGAAGGGGGGCTCTTCTATTCCCAGGTGCGCCAGGCCAAGGAAAATGTGACGTCCGCGCATGATAATCTAGAGATCACACGCGCTCAGATCCGTCAGCAGGTCGAGGCCGCCTGGGCAGACATGGAATCGTCCCGGGAGCAAATTGCGGCAAGATTGACCGCAGTCTCCGCCAATGAGATCGCGCTGGCCGGCGTCCGGGAAGAAGCCAAGGTGGGGCAGCGAACCACCCTCGATATCCTCAACCAGCAGCAGGCGTTGCTCAATGCACGCGTCAATCTGGTCTCAGCCCAACGCGATTTCATCGTTGCGACCTATGCCGCGCTTTCGGCCAGCGGGAAGCTGACGGCCCAGCATCTCAGCCTGAAAGTCCCCCGCTATGATCCGACCCGTCACTACCGGCAAGTGCGTGATGCCTGGGGGGGCCTGCGGACGCCCGACGGGCAGTAAACGCATATCACCAGCGCTGGGACGACAGGACGTCTCAGCGAGGAAGAAGTCCGCGCGTGAACATGCTGATGCAGTTCCTGAGATAACGGATGCGCTCCTGCCTCTCAGGCCATGGTTGGTCTTCATCGTGAGGTTTCATGACGATTGCGCCCAACATCAGATCCATCAGCGCCTTGGCCGCGTCATCGGCATTCTTCAAATCGATACGGCCTTGCGCCCTCTGCCCGTCCAGCCATCTGGCAAGCTCATGGCGCGAACGGTCTACGCCGCGCTCGCGCAGCTGCGCGCGCAGTTCGGGAAACTCCCGTGCCTCGACGAGGACAAATCGGATCAAGGCCATGCGTTCATGATTGGCCTCATCGTCGATCTCAACCCGGAAGATCCGAGCCAGCGCCTCGTCGATCGGCAGGTCGTCGTAGTCTCCCGGCAGCGCCAGCATGGCTTGGCGATGCTCGTCGATGACGGCGCCAAAGACCTCCGTCTTGTTCGGGAACAGCCTGTAGAGGGTGCTTTTCGAGATACGGCAGCGGGCAACGATGTCCTCCATCGTCGTGCGGGCGTAGCCCTTTTCCAGAAACAGGTCACGCGCCCGGCGCGCGATCGCCGCCGCCTGTTCCGCGTCGGACGCGCGCTTCGGCCGCCCGCGGCCGCGCCGTCCCAAAGCGGATGCAGGGGATGACTCGTCCTCCGCGCTCCGGTCATGCGTTGCGTTGTCACGGCCACTCACAATTGACACCGGCACACCTCGATAATATGGATACGATACCGTACTATAAATACGAAGCCGGGGTGAATCCTTTGTTTCTATACACCTCTCCCAATCCTCTCTCTCGCTTGCCCGCCCACGGGTCTCCGCACCGGCTCGCCGTCGGCGGCAAGCTCTGCGCAAGCCTTGTCATAGCGTGGATGCTGGCCGCCTGCGACCCCCAGAGCGGCGCGGGCCCGGCCACGCCTCCACCTGCCAGGGCGCAGGTCGGCGTGGTCACGGTACGTCCGCAATCGGTGGCGATCACTGCCGAGATGCCGGGCCGCACGACAGCCTCGCTCGTCGCCGAAGTGCGCCCGCAGGTCAGCGGCATCATCAAGAGCCGCCTGTTCGAGGAAGGCTCAGAGGTCAAGGCCGGCAACCCGCTCTATCAGATCGACCCGGCGAGCTATCAGGCGACCTATGACAGCAGCACCGCCAGCCTGCAGAAGGCGGAAGCCGGGGTGCCGAGCGCCCAGGCCAAGGTCGAGCGCTACCAGGGATTGATCAAGCAGAACGCCATCAGCAAGCAGGATCTGGATGATGCCGTCGCCTCACTCGCCCAGGCGCGGGCCGATGTCGCCTCAGCCAAGGCGGCTGTCGAGACCGCCCGCATCAACCTCGACTATACCCGCATCACCGCGCCGATCGGCGGACGCGTCGACAAGTCCACGCTCACGCCCGGCGCGCTGGTGACGGCGAGCCAGGATACGGCCCTCACCACAATCCGCACGCTCGATCCGATCAATGTCGACGTGACGCAGTCGAGCACAAACCTGCTCAACCTGCGCCAGGCCATCGCAGCCGGGCGCATCAAGATCTCCGGCGACACGGTGAAGGTGCGCCTCAGGCTCGACAATGGCGAGACCTACCCCCATCCCGGCACGCTGGAATTCACCTCGGCCTATGTCGACCAGACCACCGGCACCTATGGCGTGCGGGCCCGTTTCCCCAACCCGGACCGGCTGCTGCTGCCGGGCATGTATGTGCGCGCCCTCATCGAGGAAGGCGTCGCCCCCGACAGCTTCCTCGTGCCCCAGCGCGGCGTGACGCGCAACACCAAGGGCGAGCCGGTGGCGCTCGTCGTCAACGCCGACAACAAGGTGGAGCAGCGCGTCCTCACGGTGTCGCGCAGCGTCGGCAACAGCTGGCTGGTCGATACCGGCATCAAGGACGGCGATCGCGTCATCGTCGAGGGCAGCCAGTTCGCCCGCCCCGGCCAGGATGTGACCCCCGTCGACGTGGTGGTGGACGACACGACCGGCGAAGTGCGCGACCGCGGCCAGCAGGGCACGGCTCCGACGCCATCGGCCAGCCATGCGGCCGCTTCCGCCGGCACCTCGACCGCGACGTCGAATTAAGGCGCACCCATGTCCCGCTTCTTTATCGACCGGCCGGTCTTCGCCTGGGTCATCGCCCTGCTCGTCATGCTTGGCGGCGTGCTGGCCCTGACCAGCCTTCCCATTGCCCAATATCCGCAGATCGCGCCGCCGACCGTCAGCGTCACCGCCTCCTATCCCGGCGCGGATGCGCAGACCGTCGAGAACTCGGTGACCAAGGTCATCGAGCAGGGACTGACCGGCATCGACAATCTCGACTACATGTCGGCCACCTCGACCTCGACCGGCCAGGCCACGATCACGCTCACCTTCACCAATGCGGCCGATCCCGACATCGCGCAGATGCAGGTGCAGAACAAGCTGCAACTCGTGACCCCGCAGTTGCCGAGCGTCGTGCAGACCAACGGCATCTCGGTCGACAAGGCTTCCGACGGCTTCCTGATGGTCATCGGCTTCGTCTCGGCCGATGGTCGCATGTCCTCGACCGACGTGTCGGACTATGTCGATTCCACGCTCAACGACACGCTGCGGCGCATCGAGGGCGTGGGGTCGACCACGCTGTTCGGCTCCTCCTATGCGATGCGCATCTGGCTCGATCCGGAGAAGCTCTCCAAGTACCAGCTCATGCCGAGCGACGTAGCGAGCGCCATCGAGGCGCAGAATACGCAGGTCTCGGCCGGCCAGCTCGGCGGCCTGCCAGCGCGCGCGGGCCAGCAGCTCAATGCCACGGTGACGGCGCGTTCGCGCCTGCAGACGCCGGAGCAGTTCCGCAACATCATCCTCAAGAGCACGACGGACGGCTCGCTGGTGCGTGTCAATGACGTCGCCACCGTCGAGCTCGGCGCGGAAACCTACACGACCTCCTCGCGCTATAACGGCAAGCCGGCGGCAGGCCTCGCCATCAATCTGGCGACCGGCGCCAATGCCATCGACACGGCGGAGAAGGTCAAGGCCGCCATCGAGCGGATGAAGCCGACCTTCCCGGAAGGGGTCGAGGTCGTCTACCCCTACGACACCACGCCCTTCGTCGTGCTCTCCATCGAGGAGGTGGTGCGCACGTTGCTCGAGGCCATCGTCCTCGTCTTCGTGGTGATGTTCGTCTTCCTGCAGAACATCCGTGCGACGCTGATCCCCTCGCTCGCCGTCCCTGTCGTGCTGCTCGGCACCTTCGGCGTGCTGGCGCTGTTCGGCTATTCCATCAACACGCTCACCATGTTCGCCATGGTGCTCGCCATCGGCCTCCTGGTCGACGACGCCATCGTCGTGGTCGAGAACGTCGAGCGCGTGATGGAGGAGGACGGACTCTCGCCGAAAGAGGCGACCGCCAAGTCCATGGGCGAGATTACCGGCGCGCTGATCGGCATCGCCACCGTGCTGTCGGCCGTGTTCGTCCCCATGGCGTTCTTCGGCGGCTCGGTCGGCGTGATCTATCGCCAGTTTTCCGTCACCATCGTCTCCGCCATGGTGCTCTCGGTGCTGGTGGCGCTGATCCTCACCCCCGCCTTATGCGCGACCATCCTCAAGCCCCCCAAGGACCACGCCAAGAGGCGCGGCTTCTTCGGCTGGTTCAACCGCAATTTCGACCGCGCCACCCATACCTACCGTGCCGGGGCCGGCGGGATGCTGGCGCGCACGGGACGCTTCCTCCTGGTCTTTCTCGCCATCGGCGTCGGCATGGGCTGGATGTTCGTGCGGCTGCCCTCCTCCTTTCTGCCGGAGGAGGACCAGGGCATCCTCATCACCATGGTGCAGCTCCCCGTCGGCGCCACCGCCGACCGCACCGAGAAGGTGCTGGACGCGGTCCGCACCCATTTCCTTGTGGACGAGAAGGACGCGGTGGAAGGGGTCTTTTCCGTCAACGGCTTCGGATTTAGCGGGCAGGGACAAAATCTCGGCATTGTCTTCGTGCGGCTGAAGCCTTTCGATGAGCGCAAGTCCCCTGCGGTCTCCGCAAGCGCGGTGGCGGGCCGGGCGATGGCCGCGCTGCGCATGCGCGACGCCATGGTCTTCACCCTCAACCCGCCCGCGATCCAGGGCATGGGCAATTCGGGCGGCTTCAGCTTCTATTTGCAGGACATGACGGGCGCCGGCCACGAGAGGCTGATGGCGGCACGCAACCAGTTGCTCGGCATGGCGGGGCAGGATCGGCGGCTCATCGCCACCCGCCCCAACGGGCTGGAGGATGAGCCGCAATTCGTCGTCGACATCGACCAGGAAAAGGCGAGTGCGCTTGGCGTCTCGCTGGCCGACATCAACAACACGCTCTCCACCGCCTGGGGCAGCGGCTATGTCAACGACTTCCTCGACCGCGGACGGGTGAAGAAGGTCTATCTCCAGTCGGCGGCGGACTTCCGCATGCAGCCGGATGACCTCGCCAAATGGGAGGTGCGCAATTCCGGCGGGACGATGGTTCCCTTCGCGTCCTTCGCCGCGACTCGCTGGACCTACGGCTCGCCGCGGCTGGAGCGCTTCAACGGTGCCTCGGCGGTGGAGATCCAAGGGCAGGCGGCGCCGGGCGTGTCCTCCGGCGCGGCGATGGACGCGATCGAAACCATGGTGGCCAAGCTGCCGCCGGGCTTCGACTATGAATGGACCGGCCTGTCGCATCAGGAACGGCTCTCGGCCAACCAGGCCGCGGCGCTCTACGCCATCTCGCTGCTCGTCATCTTCCTCTGCCTCGCCGCGCTCTATGAGAGCTGGTCAATCCCGTTTGCGGTGCTGCTCTCGGTGCCTATCGGCATTTTCGGCGCGCTGCTCGGCGCCCATCTCTTCGGCCAGAGCAACGACGTCTATTTCAAGGTCGGCCTGCTCACCACCATCGGCCTCGCGGCGAAGAACGCGATCCTCATCGTCGAGTTCGCCATCGAGCGGCAAGCGCACGGGGCTGGCCTCGTCGAGGCGACGCTCGACGCGGCACGCCAGCGCCTGCGGCCGATCCTCATGACCTCCTTCGCCTTCATCCTCGGCGTGACCCCGCTCGCCATCGCCAGCGGTGCTGGCTCGGGCGCCCAGAACGCCATCGGCATCGGTGTCATGGGCGGCATGATCGCCGCGACCGTGCTCGGCATTTTCTTCGTGCCGCTGCTGTTCGTCACCGTCCGCCGAATCTTCAAGGGAAAGACAACCGGGGAGGATGAGCCCACGCGGCCGGAGCCGACCCCGACTCGTTCAGCCGGAGCCAGCCAATGACCCCATCGGAGACCATGAAGACGGCCATGCCCGATCGAGGCAAGCCGGCCGGCACGTCGTGGAACAGACCGCTCCGTTTCCTTGGCATGCTGATCATGACCACCGGCCTCGCCGGCTGCGTGGTCGGCCCCGATTATCAGAAGCCCGATCTTACCCTCCCAGCGACTTGGGGCGCAGCGCAGCCAGCAAAGTCGTCGAGGCCGCCGCAGCTGGCCGAATGGTGGCGACGGCTGAACGACCCGTTGCTCAACGACCTCATTCAGGAAGCGGTCGCGGGCAATCTCGACGTCGCGACCGCGAAGGCCAAGATCCGCGAGGCGCGGGCCAGCTATCGGAAGGCAGTCGGTGCGTTGCTGCCAAGCGTCAACGGTTCCGGTTCGGTGACGCGCAGCGATAACGGTTCGAACGTGTCAAGCGGTGGGGATATCACTGTCAGCGGGCCGTACACGCAATATCAGGCCGGCTTCGATGCGAGCTGGGAACTCGATCTCTTCGGCGCCAACCGGCGCGCCGTCGAGGCCGCGCACTATGGCATGGATGTGGCCGAGGAGGATCTGCGTTCGACATTGCTTACTCTGGTCGGCGACGTTGCCTCCAACTATGTCGAGGCGCGGGGTTATCAGGCCCGTATCGCGCTTGCGCGCCGCACCGCGGCCTCGCAACGCGAGACCGCCGCGCTCACTCGGGTCAAGTTCGAGTCGGGCGCCTCCTCGGCCGTCGACGTCGCCAACGCTGCGGGCCAGGCGGCCAGCACCGAGGCCAATATACCCGACCTCGAAGCGTCCAATGCCGAGGCCGTGCACAGGCTCTCGGTCCTCACCGGCAGGCCGCCGGGCGCGCTGACGGCGCGCCTCAGGCGTTCGACGCCCATTCCCCGACCGAAATTGCCCATTCCCATGGGTATCCCTGCCGATATCCTGCGCAGCCGTCCGGACCTGCGCCTCGCCGAACGGCGTTATGCCCAGTATACGGCCAAGATCGGCGAGGCCGAGGCGGCGCGCTATCCAAGCGTTAGCCTGGCGGGTTCTGTTTCCACGTCGGGCACGAAGATCGGTGACCTCGGCAAGAATTCATCGATCGGCTGGTCGATCGGGCCGACGCTGAGCGTTCCGATCTTCAACGGCGGTCAGCTCAAGGCCGCGGTGGAGATCGCCGAGGCACAGCGCGACCAGTATTTCATCGCTTACCAATCGGCCGTGCTGACAGCCCTCGAGGATGTCGAGAACGCCATCGTTTCGCTTGCGCAGGAAGGCGTCAAGAGCGGCAGGCTCGCCGTCGCCGCGAAACATTATCGGGATGCCGCCTCGCTCGGCCGCTCGCTTTATCAGTCCGGCTCGCAGAGCTTCCTCGATCTGCTCGAGGCGGAGCGCTCGCTCTATTCGGCTGAGGATGCTTTCATCACGAGCCAGGTCGCCATCACCACCGACTACATCGCCCTCAACAAGGCTTTGGGCGGCGGGTGGAGCGGCACGGTCGACGCTTCGAAGCCGGCGGTGATCGATACCAATACCGGCCCGCATCTCGCCTCGTCTGGTGGAAAGTTCAACCTGCTCGGCCAACACAATTGAGACCGATGCCGCTCGATCCAGAGGCCTTGACCATCCTTTACTTCACGGCAACCGCAAGCCGCGTCCGGCCTGCTGGACGAAAGCGCGGTCGATGAGGTTCGTCCGCATCCTCATCCCCGGTGTCGCGGTCGCCGGTCTTGCTCTCGGCCTCTACCTCCTTTGGCAAGGGTACGGGGCCGAGCAGGGCGCCACGATGATGACGGCCGTGGTCGCACGCGGCGATATCGAAGTGACCGTGCTGGCAACCGGCACGCTGAAGCCGGTCCGGCTCGTTGCGGTGGGTGCGCAGGTATCCGGTCGTATTGTCGCGGTGAAGGTGAAGCTCGGCCAAGCCGTGAAGGCCGATGATCTGATCGCCGAGATCGATTCCGTGACGCAGGAGAACAGCCTGCGCACGGCCAGGGCGTCTCTGGCGAACGTCCAGGCGCAGCTCGCCGAGAAGCGGGCAACGCTGATCCTCAACCGACAGACCCTGGCGCGACAGAAGACCATGATCGCTCAAAATGCCGTGTCGCACGCCGATTTCGAGAGCGCCACCGCGGCCGTCGATGTCACGCAGGCCCAGATCGAGGCGTTGCAGGCCCAGATCATTGAGGCCGAAGTCGCCGTCGAAACCGCAAAGGCCAACCTCGGCTACACCAGGATCACCGCCCCCATCGACGGCACCGTCCTAGCGATCGTCAGTCAGGAGGGACAGACGGTGAATGCCATGCAGTCGGCGCCCACCATCGTCATTCTCGGTCAGCTCGACACGATGACGGTCCGGACGGAGATCTCCGAGGCCGACATCACCAGGGTCAAGCCCGGTCTTCCACTCTATTTCACCGTGCTCGGCGAACCCGACCATCGCTACAACGCCACGCTGGAGGCCATCGAGCCGGCGCCGGAATCGATCAGGAGCGACAGCAGCTTCAGTTCGTCGACCACATCGTCTTCGTCGAGCAGCAGCTCCTCTTCGTCGAGCGCGATCTACTACAACGGCGTCTTCAACGTCCCCAACGCGGATGGCCGTCTCAAAACCTATATGACGGCCCAGGTCCATATTGTTCTCGGGCGGGCCGAGAACGTCCTCACCCTTCCCTCCGCCGCGCTCGGCGCGGCCGATGCCGACGGCCGCCGTGCCGTTCGCGTGGTTGCGGCCGACGGGACGACATCGCTGCGCCAGGTCGACATCGGGCTCAACAACACGGTGATCGCGGAGGTGCGATCCGGCTTGGAACAAGGCGAACGGGTGATCATGGGCGAGACCTCCGCACGAAACACGACCCGCACTCCGCGCGGACCCGGCGGGCCGCCTCCCATGGGCCTGTGAGGCCATGGCCGTGCCGCTCATCAACCTGGAAAAGATCAGGCGCGAATTCCCATCCGGCGACGGGACCATCACTGTCCTCAAGGACATCGACCTCGCCATCGAGGCGGGCGAGATGGTGGCCATCGTCGGCGCATCGGGTTCCGGCAAGTCGACGCTGATGACCATTATCGGTTGCCTCGACCGGCCGACATCGGGCCATTATCGCTTGTCTGGAGCCGAGACGTCCCTGTTGAGCGCGGACGACCTTGCGGCGCTCAGGAGGGACCATTTCGGGTTCATCTTCCAGCGCTATCATCTGCTCGGTGAACTGACCGCGCTCGGCAATGTCGAGATCCCTGCGATCTATGCCGGCCGGAATCGAAGCGAGCGGATAAAGCGCGCTGCCGCCTTGCTGGAGCGGCTCGGCATGGCCGACCGAAGCCATCATCGTCCCGGCCAGTTGTCGGGAGGTCAGCAGCAGCGCGTCTCCATAGCCCGCGCGCTGATGAACAATGCCAATGTGATCCTCGCCGATGAGCCGACCGGCGCGCTCGACAAGACCAGCGGCGAAGACGTTCTGCGCATTCTCGACGAGCTGCATGCCGAGGGCCGGACCGTCGTCATTGTCACGCACGACATGGGTGTGGCGAGCCGCGCCGAACGCATCATCGAGATCAGCGACGGCCAGATCGTTTCCGACAGGAGGAATGAGGAGCGGAAGAAGGTCACCGCGGCCGCGAAGGATCGCGCTGCCGCAGCCCCTGTCCGGTTGGCCGTCGCCGCCTGGCTGGACCGCTTTCGGGAGGCGTTCCGCATGGCGCTCCTCGCGATGAAGGCGCACCAGTTGCGGACCTTTCTGACCATGCTCGGCATCATCATCGGCATCGCCTCCGTGGTCAGTGTCGTTGCCCTGGGCCAAGGCACGCAGCAGCGTGTGTTGGCGAATATCGCCAGTCTCGGCACGAACACGCTCGAGATCTTTGCAGGCAAGGATTTCGGCGACACGCGCTCCGGCAAGATCACCACGCTTGTCGCATCCGACGCGACCGAGCTCGCGAAGCAACCCTATGTCGCCGCCGTCACGCCGACGGTCTCGACTTCCAGCACCGTCCGCTATCGCGCCACGGAGGCGAGTGCTCTCATCAACGGGGTCGGCGATCAGTATTTTGCAGCAACCGGCATGAAGTTATCAGATGGCCGTCTCTTCGATGCCTCCAGCGTGCACAGGATCGCTCAAGACGTCGTCATTGACGTCAATGCGAAGACCACATTGTTTCCCGATAGCAGAAGCCCGGTCGGGCAGGTCATCCTTGCCGGCAAGGTCCCCCTTCGTGTCGTTGGCGTCGTGCAGGCGCGGCAGGGCGGGTTTGGATCGAGCCAGAGCCCCTCCCTCTACATTCCCTACACGACGGCGCAGACACGCTTTCTCGGATCGACTTCGCTGCGCAGCATCACCGTGCGCGTCAGCGACAATGTCACCACAAGCCTTGCAGAACAGGCTGTATCAGAATTCCTCATGAAGCGGCATGGGGCCAAGGACTTCTTCATCCTGAACACCGACGACATCCGTCAGACCATCACCAGCACGACACAGACCATGACGCTCCTGATCGCCGCAATCGCCGTGATCTCGCTGATCGTTGGTGGCATTGGCGTCATGAACATCATGCTGGTTTCTGTCTCCGAGCGTGTCTCCGAGATCGGTGTGCGTATGGCGGTGGGCGCGCGCCAGGGTGATATCCTGCGACAGTTCCTGATCGAAGCCATTCTCGTCTGCATGATCGGCGGCCTTTTGGGCATTGCAGCGGCGCTCGGCTTCGGCGGCCTGTTCAGCATGTTCAACGCCAGCTTCGGCTTCGTCTATTCCACGGCCTCGATTGTCGTCTCGTTTCTGTGTTCGAGCGTGATCGGCGTCATGTTCGGTTATCTGCCGGCGCGCAGTGCCTCGCGGCTCGATCCGGTGGCCGCCTTGGCGAAGGGATAGGCTGCCGTCGCCAAGGCCGTGTTGACGGTGAAACCATTCAGCCGGGGGCCTTCCGGAAGGGGGACGGGAAGGCGATCGTCGCGATCTGCCAGGCCATGCGGCCTCCCGGTCAGTGGCCGAACTGTGCCAATCGGCGCAGTTCGTCGGGCGTCGTCGTCGGAAAGCCGAAGAAATCGAGATAGGCCGGGATCTGCTCGAACAGCATGTCCATGCCGATCTGATAGGCGCAGCCGCGGGCGCGGGCGGCCTCCAGGAACGGCGTGATCTCCTGCGCCATCACCACCTCGCCGACAAAGGCGCCGGGGTCGAGACGTGAGACATCGACCGGAAGCGGATCGCCCGGCTTCATCCCGAGCGGGGTCGCGTTGGCGACGATATCCTGACCCGACGGGTCCGCTGAGCCGGCGACGAGGCTGAGCCGCGGATAATGGGTGCGCAGGCGGCTCGCGAGCGCATCCATCGCCCGCGCGTCGGGGTCGAAGACCGTCAGTTGCCCGACGCCGGCCTTGGCCAGCGAGGCAGCAATGGCCGATCCCACACCGCCACAGCCGACGACAAGCGCGCGTGCATCCTTCACGACGCGCCCCTTGCGCAAAACGCCGCGCACGAAGCCCTCGCCGTCGAACATGTCGCCGATGAGCTGTCCATCGGCGCCCAGCCGGACTGCGTTGCAGGCGCCGGCGACCTGCGCCGTGGTCAGCACCTCGTCGAGCAGGGCGATGGTCGACACCTTGTGGGGCATCGTGATCAAGGCGCCATGGATATTCGTGAGCTTGAACAGCAGCTTGAGGAAAGCGGGATATTCGGGCGCCTTGCACCCCATCGGCACCACGACCGCATCGATAGCTCGGCTTGCGAAATAGGGATTGTAGATCATCGGCGCCTTGAAGCTTTCGGTGGGGTAGCCGAGATGGGCGATGAGCTTGGTGGTGCCGCGGATCATGAGGAGCCATCCCTGTCGCAGAGTTGGAGGTGCGGGATATGCAGCTGGCGCCGTTCACCCCGCGGGCAGCCCGCCCATCGCCGCGGTGTGGTCCACGCAGGCATTGACGTGGGTAGCCAGGATCTCGGTGGCACGCTCTGTGTCGCGGGCCATCGCATAGTCGAGCAGGAGCTTGTGTTCCTCCGCGGCGATCTCCCCCCGGAACACCACCGCGACCATCTGGTAACGCAGGTATTTGTCGTAGATCGCCGCATGCGTCTCCTGCAGCACCTGCGAGCCGCAGGCCGAGATGAGCGCGTGGTGGAATTCCCAATCGTAGCGCTTCCACAGCTCGGTCTCGGTGCGGTCTCCCGCCAGCATGCGCCGCTCCATCAACGCGAGCTTGTGGTGGGCCGCGACGACGCGGCCCTCCCATTCCATATCGCCGGCCGCGAAGGATTGGGCCAGCGCATGGCCTTCCAGCAGCAGGCGCATCGCGGCGATCTCGCGCAGATTGGTGGCGGACACAGGCATCACCGCGAAGCCCTTCTGTCCCTCCGCCTCGATCAGCCCTTCCGAAGCCAGCCGGTTGAGGAGCTCGCGGAGCGTGCTGACGCTCGCCCCGTAGGCCTCGCGCAGCAGTTCCAGCCGCAGCTTCTGGCCGGGGGCCAGCCGCCCGAAGATGATATCCGCGCGGATGCGGCGGTAGGCCGTCTCGCCGATGGAAGGGGGCGGTGGAGTGATACTGAGCATGATCTGCCTTGGACGGCGGCCGCCGGCGCGGACGGGGTGCTCCCCGCTATGGAATGGAGGCGGCATGATAGTCAAACCGCATCGCAGGATCAATTCGTATGGCAATATTGAAAACGTCATACGAAAATAAAAAAACCATATTGCGCCATAGCCCGCCCGCGGCGATAGTGCGACCCATAAGGCGGCGTCACAGTCCGTTCACAAGGGGAGGTTCGTCATGGCCTATTCAATCGACAGGCGTGCTCTGATCGCGGGGGGCGCGGCCATCGCGGCGGCTGGCTTGAGTGGGAGCGCTTTCGCGCAGGCAAAGCCCAATCTGCGCTTTTCGGCGGTGTTCTCGGAGCAGGACATCCGCGCCGAGATGATGAAGCGCTTTGGCGAAGCGATCAAAGAAGACTTCACCCTGCAGCCCTATTTCGGCGGCAACCTCTTCAAGCAGGGCACCGAACTGGTCGCCATGCAGCGCAACAACCTCGAAATGGGGAATATCGCGCCGCAGGACATCTCGAACCAGATCCCGGAATGGTCGATCGTGACCTCGGCCTATCTCTTCCGCGACGCGGATCACCTCAAGAAGGTCTTCGCAAGCGACGTCGGCAGCGATCTCAAGAAGGCGGCCGAGGACAAGCTCAACATCAAGATTCTCGGGCCTACCTATTTCGGCGCGCGTCAGGTCGGCCTGCGGCCGAAGAAAAAGATCACGACGCCGGCCGACATGGCCGGGATCAAACTGCGCATGCCCGGCGGCGATGCCTGGCAGTTCCTTGGCCAGTCGCTCGGCGCCAACCCGACGCCGATGGCCTATGCCGAGGTCTATACGGGTTTGCAGAGCGGCGCGATCGACGGGCAGGACAACCCGCTGCCCAACGTCCAGAACATGAAGTTCTACGAGGTCTCGTCGCAGATCGTGCTGACCTCCCATCTCGTCGGCTTCGACCTGCTCTGCGTCACCGACCGGGTCTGGAAGGCGATGTCGCCGCAAAAGCAGGCCGCCTTTCAGGCAGCCGCCGACGCGGCCATGGACTGGAGCGCCAAGCAGCATCTCGACAAGGAAAAGGAACTTGTCGACTTCTTCAAAAAGCAGGGGCTCGAGGTCTACACTCCCGATGTCGCCGCCTTCCGTGACTTCGCCCAGAAGAAATATCTCGCCTCCGATCTCGCCAAGAGCTGGAAGCCCGGCATGATCGAAAAGATCAACGCGCTCTGAGCGGACGGGGCGGGAGGGCCAAGCGTGGTGATGGATCGGCTGAGGACGCTCGGCGGGTGGCTGGCCCGCCGCGCCGAAAATGTGCTGGTATTGATGCTCGGCGCGATGTTTGCCGTCTTCATCCTGCAAGTCGTCTTCCGCTACATGCTCAACCTGCCGATCGGCTGGACGCATGAAATCAGCGTGATCCTCTGGCTCTGGATCGTGCTGTTCGGCTCCGCCTTCGTCACCCGCGAGAGCGAGGAGATACGCTTCGACATCATCTATGGCGCGGTCGGGCGGCGCGCGCGGCGGGTGATGGCGGTCGTCACCGCCGCCGCGCTGGTCGTGCTTTACACCATCTCCCTGCCGGCGATGGCTGACTACGTCTCTTTCATGAAAGTCGAGCGGACGGCTTATCTGAAGCTGCCCTTCAACTGGGTTTATGCGATCTATCTCGCCTTCGCGGTGGCTTCGATCGCCCGTTATCTTTGGCTCGGCTGGCGGGCAATGCGCGGCAATGCGCCCGAGGCCTTCGATCCGACCAAAGCGGGATCAGGCGTATGACCAGCCCATTCGCGCTGTGCATCCTGGCGATCGTCACACTCTCGCTGCTCGGTCTGCCGATCGGCCATGCGATGATCGCCAGTTCGATCCTGTACTTGCTGCTCGCCGGCCAAGATATGAGCATCGCCGCGGAACAACTGCTCAACGGCATGTATACCAACTACGTTATTCTCGCCGTGCCCCTGTTCATCCTTGCGGCGGAGTTGATGAACATCGGCTCGATGACCGAGCGCCTGCTGCTCTTCTGCAACGCTTTGGTCGGCCGCTTCAGAGGTGGACTGGCCCATGTCAACGTCGTCCAGAGCCTGATTTTCGCGGGCATGTCGGGCTCGGCGATCGCCGATGCCGCCGGCACCGGGCGCATGATGCAGGCGATGATGACCAAGGACGGCAAGTATCCGGCAAGCTTCGCAGCCGCATTGACGGCCGCCACGGCCGTCGTCGGGCCGATCATCCCGCCCTCGATCCCGATGGTGCTCTATGCGCTGGTGTCGGACGCTTCGATCGGCTTCCTGTTCCTGGCGGGTGTCGTGCCGGGCGTGTTGATGGCAGGTGTCCAGATGGGCATCGTCGGGCTCACCGCGCGGCGTCGGGATTTTCCAGTCGAGCCGCCGATCCCGCTGCGCGAGTTGCCTTGCATCACCTGGCGCGCCTTTCCGGCGCTGATGATGCCCGTCGTCCTGCTCGGAGGCATTTATGGCGGCGCCACGACGCCGACGGAAGCCGCAGCTCTTGCGGCGGCTTACGCGCTCCTCATATCGGCATGGCTCTACCGCAGCGTCTCGCTGCGCGACGCCTACGGCTCCCTCGCCTATAGCGCGCGGACGACCGCCTCGATCGGCATGCTTATCGCCGGGGCGCTGGTGTTCAACTATGTCGTGACGGTCGAGAACATCCCCGAGAGCATCAAGATTCTGCTTTCGGGCTGGAACCTGTCGCCGATCGGCTTCCTGCTTCTCGTCAATGGCATCCTCCTGGTGCTCGGATGCATGCTGGAGGGTACGGCGATCCTGCTCATCGTCGTGCCTGTCTTCATCCCAACCGCGAAGGCGCTCGGCATCGACATGGTGCATTTCGGCGTCGTCGTCGTCGTCAACATCATGCTGGGGCTGATCACGCCGCCCTACGGGCTGCTGCTCTTCATCATGAACACCATCACCGGCGTGCCGCTCCGGGACATCGTGCGGGATTGCATGCCTTTCCTGGCCGCTATGATCGCGGCGCTCGCCCTGATCACCTTCTGGCCCGGCCTGTCCCTCTGGCTTCCCCGTCTGATGGGATATCAGGGCTGATCGTCCGGCCGGCGACAACGCATATGACAGGTGCTCTCGTGACCAAGCCCATCTATGTCCTCAACGGCCCCAATCTAAACCGCCTCGGCACGCGCGAGCCGCATCTCTATGGCGCGACGACGCTGGCCCAGATCGAGGCCATGTGCCGTGAGGCCGCGGGGGACACCCCGCTGCATTTCCGCCAGTCCAACCGCGAGTATGAACTGATCGACTGGATCCACGAGGCGATCGACGAAGGCTCCGCCATCGTCATCAATCCCGCCGCCTTCAGCTTTACCTCGATGGCGATCCTCGACGCGCTCAAGATGTTTCCTGGCCCGATCATCGAGCTGCATATCACAAACATCCACCGCCGCGAGCCGATCTATCACCGCTCCTATGTCTCGCTGGCGGCGACCGCGGTCATCGCCGGCCTCGGAGCGGAGGGCTACCCGATCGCCGTCCAGGCCGCCAAGGCGATGGTCGATCGTTCCACGCCTTAAAGCACATCCGATTTCGAGCACATCCGGTTTGGACGCGCCCACGACCGGGCGGGACTTCGGGACAAACGGGGCGCGCCCATCCCGAAAGTCCAGCGCTCGAGAGGCGATGGCACAGCGCCAACTCCGCCATGCCGCGCCATTCCTTATCCCGGGCGCCTGGTCGGTTTACTCGTCGCTCCGAGTCATTTTCCCTTCATTTGAATGAAGACCTCGTCGCGGCCGAGGCTGAGGCTAATCCCGGCGCTGGCGCCGCGCAGGTGCATGATCACGCCGGCCTTGTTCTCAAGCCAGAGTTCGCTGCCGCCCGACGTTTCCAGACCCACCTTGCCGGTGCCTTGCGCGTAAACGCCCTCGAACATCGCGATGTCGGTGAGCTTGTAGACATCGCCCGTGACAACGACTTTAGACGCGCCCCCCGGGCCAATCACGCTGCCGATCAAGCGGAACGGGTATTTCTTTCCCTCAACCGTCAAGATGCCCTCACCGGCCACGAAACCGCCGACGACAGCTTCGGTCAGGGTCACCGTGCCGGACGGAGACAGCCCGGCGACGCTCTGCGCGGTCGGGACCTTCACCGGAACCGGCGACGACACGCAGCCGGCGAGCGACAACAGGGCCGCGATAGCGACAGGAATCGACCACGTGTGCATGCGCATACGCCGGGCTTTAGCAATCATTCGATAGTCCTCGTGGAAAGCTCACTGCGCGGATGCGAAGTAGCAAGATAGGAAGACTTGCATGATTACACCTGAGCGGAAGCCAAGTCCATCGGACTTGAGGTCGGCTGCGCGGGGCCCGGAACGAACGGCTTCAGCCTTCCTGTCTGCGCGTGCCGCCCCAGCCCACGCTCGCTCAAACTCCGGAGAACGCTGCCATCCGCCGTTGCATGTCACCCCGAATGTGCTAGAAAGCAGAATAGATAATTTGATCAAACGAGCACTCATAGGGATCCCATGGGCCGGCGAGCGATCTACACGGGTTCGGAATTCGGGAAGCTGGCCGGCCATGCGCCGGCGCTCGTCGACGGGGATCGGATCCTTGTTTCAGGAACGGCCGGCCATGACCCGGCATATGGCGTGTTCCCGCCCTCGGGCGACGATCAGCGTCGCCGCGAGCCGGGCGCCATTGCATCCAAGGAGGCCGGACGATGAGGCGCGTCGCCCAGCGGATTTCCGGAACGGCGAAGAAATCCTTCGGCATGTACCAGAAGGCGGCAGCGCTGAGCGGTGCCGGCCATGATCTCATCCATCTGGAATTGGGCCGGCCGGTCGCCGATACGCCGGAGCACATCAAGCGCGCGACGATCGACGCGCTGCTCGCCGGAGATGTCCATTACAGCGACCTGGCGGGAACGGCACCGTTGCGGAACGCTCTCGCGGAAAAGCTGCGGACGCGCAACGGGATCGCGGCCACGCCTGCCACGGTTCTCGTCACGAACGGGCTGACACATGCGGCCTTTGCCGTCTTCATGGCGCTGCTCGATGAGGGCGATGAGGTCATCCTGATCGATCCCCATTACCCCCAGCATATCGGCAAGATCGAACTGGCCGGTGCAAAACCCGTCTTCGCAGCGCTTGATCCGGCCGATGATTTTCGGCTCGCCCCGGAGCGCATCGAAAGCCGGATCACGAGCCGCACGCGCATGATCGTGCTCGTCAATCCGGTCAACCCGACGGGCCGGGTGTTCACACGGTCGGAGCTGGAGGGGCTCGCGGGCCTCGCGGGCCGGCATGATCTGTTGATCTTCGCCGACGAAGTGTATGAGGACATCGTCTATGACGGCGCGGCGCATTGCAGCATCGCCTCGCTTCCCGGCATGGCCGAGCGCACCTTCTCGGCCTTCGCCTTCACCAAGTCCTTCGCGATGGACGGCTGGCGGATCGGCTATCTCGCCGCGCCGGCCTGGGCTATGGCGGGGCTCCTGAAGATCACGGCGAACGACGTCACGCATGTGAATACGTTCATTCAGGCCGGTGCCCATGCCGCAATCACCGGCCCGGGTGAGGTCCTCGCCGCGCTTGTCGAGGACGATCGCCGCAAGCGCGATTTCGTGGTGCAGCGGTTGAACCAGATGCCGGGCGTGCGCTGCGCCCTGCCGCAAGGCGCCATCTATGCGTTTCCCGATATCTCGGGCACCGGGCTGCCCTCCCAGGTTCTCGCCGATATGATCCTCGAGCAGGCCCATGTGGTGGTGGAAGCCGGCAGCTTCTATGGCGCGGCGGGCGAAGGACATCTGCGCATCTGCTTCGGCTCGGAAAGTTCCGCGCGACTGGAAGAAGGCATGAATCGCCTCAGCAACTTCTTCAACCGGCTGTGAGCGCGGCAATGACTTCCGGAAATCGATCTCTCACCCTCCAGAGCGGCATGATGAGATGAGCGACGTCATCCTCGCAACGCGTGGCTTATCGCGCAGCTTCGGTGCCCTGCGCGCCGTCGACAACGTGAGCCTGTCTATCGCCGACGGCGGCATCACCGGGCTCATCGGTCCGAATGGGGCCGGCAAAAGCACACTTTTCGGTCTGATTGCGGGCGAGGTCATGCCGAGCGCCGGAGAGATCGATTTTGCGGGCCAATCGATCACGGGTTTCCGGCCGGATCGGATCTTTCGCGCCGGATTGGCGCGCACCTTCCAGATTCCGCGCCCGTTTCCGAAGATGACGGTGCTCGAAAACGTCATGCTGGCGCCCACGGCCCAGGCCGGAGAGCAGTTCTGGAACAACTGGTTTCGGCCTGCACTCGTGCGCGAAGAGGAGAAGCGGTGTCGCGCGCGCGCCATGGAGGTGCTCGGCTTCACAGGGCTGGCCGCCAAGGCGCAGGACTTGGCGGGCGTGCTCTCGGGCGGTCAGCAGAAACTCCTCGAACTGGCGCGGGTCATGATGGTGGAGCCGCGGCTCATCCTGCTCGACGAACCGGCGGCCGGGGTCAATCCGGCGCTGCTGGAAACCCTGATCGAGAAGATCGTGGCGCTGAACGCGAGGGGAATCGGCTTCCTCATCGTCGAGCACAATATGGATATGGTGATGCGGATCTGCGGATCGATCATCGTCATGGCGCAGGGGCAGGTGATCTTCACCGGCCGTCCGCAGGATGTCGTTCGGGAACAGCGCGTGGTGGACGCCTATCTGGGCGACGTAACGGAGCTGGCGCTATGATCAGGCCACTGCTCGTCACGCGCAATCTGCGCGCCAGCTATCGCCGAGGCCTGCCGATCGTCCACGACATCTCCGTCGATGTCGCCCCCGGCGAGCTCGTCACCCTGGTCGGCCCCAACGGCGCGGGCAAGTCGACCTTCATGAAGGCGCTCGCCGGCCTCGTCATGATCGAAGGCGGCACCATCCAATTCGACGATCAGGACATCACGGGGCGGTCCACCTACGCCATCATAGCAGCCGGCGTCGGTTTCGTGCCCCAGACCGGCAATGTCTTTGCCTCTCTTTCGATTGAGGACAATCTGATCGCAGGCGGGCACACCCTTTCCAAGGCGCTGCTGCGCGAACGGCTCGCGCGCGCCTTCGAGAGGTTCCCCGCGCTTGCCAATCACCGACGGTCGGCCGCCAACGTCCTGTCCGGCGGCCAACGGCAGATGCTCGCCGTCGCGCGCGCCCTGATGACCGAGCCGCGGCTGATCATGCTGGACGAGCCGACGGCCGGCCTTGCGCCGAAGGTGGTCCAGGAGGTTCTCGCCGACCTGCGTGCGCTCGCCGACAGCGGCGTCGCGGTGCTGATGGTCGAGCAGAACGCGAAAGCGGCGCTGCGCATCTCTGACAGGGGCTATGTCCTGGTGGAGGGGCGCAATCACACGACAGGCACGGCGCGCGACCTGCTCGACGACGCGGCCATCGCTGAAGCCTTCCTTGGATTCCGGAGAGCGCCATGATCGGCCAGGCGATTGCAGACGGCCTTTTGACGGGCGGAATTCTTGCACTCGGCGCGATCGGCTATTCGCTGAGTTCGCAAATCCTGAAATTCGCGAACTTTGCCCATGCCGAGTTTCTGACGGTCGGCGCCTATCTCGCGCTGGCCCTCGTCACCCTTATGGGAGCGGCGGAGCCGATCGGCGCGTTGTCCTTCGGCCTGCCCCTGATCGTTGCAACGATTCTCGCCGGTATCGGGACAGGATTGGTCGCGATTGCGGTCGACAGACTCGTCTTCAGCCGGCTGCGCTCGCGCCGCGCGGCGGCTCTCACGCTCGTCTTTGCCAGCTTCGGCGTGGCACTGATGCTGCGCAATCTCGTCCTGCTGCTGTGGGGACCGGATGCGCATTACTACGGCCAGGAGCTTCAGATCGCGATCGAAGTCCTGCCCGACGTGCGCCTCCTGCCCGATCATGTGTTCGTGCTGGCCCTGACACTTATCCTTGTCGTCTCGCTGCATCTCTTCCTGCAGTCGAGCAGAGTGGGTGTCGCGATGCGCGCGATGGCGGACAGCCCGGCATTGTCGCAGGCGTGCGGCATCGATACGGCGAGCGTCATCCGCTGGACGTGGTTGCTGGCGGGCATGCTGGCGGCCTGTGCCGGCGTGTTCACCGGGCTCACCGTCCAGATCAGGCCGGAGCTCGGCTTCAACATGCTGCTCGCCGTTCTCACCGCGGCTGTGCTCGGCGGGTCCGGCAGCCTCTTTGGCGCCGTTGTCGGCGGACTGATCGTCGGACTGGCGGAAAGCCTCTCCGTCCTGGTCATTCCCGCAAGCTACAAGCCTGCGGTGCCATTCCTGTTGCTCCTGCTCGTGCTCTATGTCCGGCCGCAGGGGCTCTTCGCCAAGTCGACACGCGCGTGAGGGCGGAATGATCGGTCTGTTGTCCTATCTCGTGTTTTTCACGAGCGTCGCGCTGATCCTCGCGGTGGTCGTGCTCGGGCTCAATCTGCAGTGGGGCGCGACAGGCCTCTTCAATGCGGGCATCGTCGGCTTTTATGCCATCGGCGCCTACGCCTTTGCGATCCTGACCGCGCCACCACGCCCCGAGCTTATCGGCAATTTCGGCCTGCCCTGGCTCGCCGGGCTGGCCGGCGCCATGGTCGCTTCGGCCTTAGCTGCCCTTGTCATCGGCCTTGCCACGCTCAAATTGCGCGACGACTATCTGGCGATCGCGACCTTCGGCATCGCCTCGACGATCCAGCTCCTCGCCCTGAACGCCGACCCGCTGACCGGCGGCGCCATGGGCATCGCATCGATCCCCAACCCCGCCCGCGGCCTGACCGGCTCGCCCATCATCAACAATCTCTGCTATCTCGCGCTTGTCCTGGCGATCGTCGCGCTGGTCTACGCCGGCCTGCAGCGGCTCGTTGAATCACCCTGGGGGCGCGTGCTGAAGGCGATCCGCGAGGACGAGATCGCCGCGCAGACCCTCGGGAAGAATATCAGCCTGTTCCGGCTCCAGGCCTTCGTGCTGGGCTCCATGCTCATGGGGCTCGGCGGCGCGCTCTACGTCGGCTTCGTGGGCTTTATCAGCCCTTCCGACTTCATGCCGATCCTGACCTTCCAGATCTGGACGATGCTGATCATCGGCGGCAGCGGCAACAACAAGGGCGCGATCCTCGGCGCGATCGTGGTCTGGGCGCTGTGGACGCTGATCGGCGCCGCGACATCCCTGCTGGTTCCCGCGCAATATCAGGCTTATGGCGGCGCGCTGCAGTCCCTGGTCATCGGGCTCATCCTGGTGCTGACGCTCCTGCTGCGCCCACGCGGCCTGATCGGCGAACGCAGCACCACGTCGCGTCACGCCGCCTGAGCGGAGCCGGTGGCGAGGCGTCGCGATTCAGCGCTTCTTCTTGCGCTTGGGTGTCGAATTCCCGACCTCCTCGCGACACAGCCGGCGGAGAAGGTCCTGGGTCGTCTCGATGTCGCCCTTCACCGCCTTGGCCGCTGCGCGGGCATCGCCCGCCTCGATCGCCGCAACGAGGTGCCGGTGGTGGGAGCTCGGTGTGTAGCTGCCGGTGATCAGAAGGGGCTCGATATAGTTCGAGAGCATACGCATATAGGGCCCGAAGCGGAGCCAGAGCGTCTGGATGAATTGCACGACAACGGCCGAACCGCAGCTGTCATAGATCGCGAAGTGGAATTCCTGGTTTTGGGCAAGCATCCTGGCAAGGTTGCGTTCGGCGGCGGCATCCTCATGCTCCAGCATCAGCGCCGTGAATCGCCTGCGGTCTTCGGCCGTGCTGCGCGCGGCGGCCAGCTTGACGGCAAGCGTCTCGAGCGAGATGCGCGTGAGGCATAGATCGTTCAAGCCGGCCAGGCTGACCGTCGGCACTTTGGCAGATCCGCTGGCAACGACGACCAGCGCATTTTCAGCGGTCAGGCGACGCAGGGCCTCGCGCACCGGCATGTGGCTCGTCCGGAACGTCTCCGCAAGAACGGCGATTGTCAGGGTCTGCCCCGGTTCGAAATGTCCGGACATCAGCGCATGCCGCAGCTGCCGGTAGACGCCGTCTTGAATCGTCGAGCGCGACGAGACCGGCTCAAGGAAATCGATGGCCATTCCAGATCACTTTTTGATCAAACGATGCTTCGATTTGCAACATAGGACGCCAGCCTTGCCGGGACAAGCTATCGCCTGGCCTTAGAACTCCCGAAGGGTGTCGTTGCACGGCGTTTGCGTTGTTCCGCGCGCAAGCGTCGAACGGCGAATGGTGCGTATGAACCACATAAAAATCAAACAGTCATTGGACTTCCGCAGTGTCGCCTGGGCGCTTTATCACCTCCCGTTTGTATGCTCTTATGATCAAATGATGCAAGATCATGCCGGAGCCTCGGGCATTGCAGAGGGCTATCGGTATCGTTTCGACCAAAACATAAGAGAGGGGAAAGCCGTGTCGCACATAATCAGAACTCTGCTCATCGCCTGCGCCGTAGGCGCTGCCGGGTCAGCCCTGGCGCCGTCGCAGGTCATGGCGCAAAGCGTGGCTTGCCCGGTCAAGATCGGCGGTGTCCTGTCGTTGACCGGGTCGATGGGATCCGTCGGGAAGAACATCGCCAACAGCGCCCAGCTCGCCGTGCAGCACATCAATGGCGGGGGCGGCGTCAAGGGATGCCCGGTCGAGCTCGTGCTGCGCGACGATCAGGGACAGCCCAATGTCGGCGTCGACGCCGCCAAGTTCCTCGTCGAGGTCGAGCGGGTCGCGGCGCTGACTGCAGCGATCTCCAGCGGCGTCACCATTCCCGTGCTGACCTCGGTTTCGGTGCCTTCCAAGATTCCGCAGATCGCCTGCTGTTCATCCGCGCCTATCCTCACGACGATGGCGCAGGAAGGGAAAACCGGCGGCTTCTTCTTCCGCACCTTTCCGACGGTGAAGAACCTGGCCTACCCGCCGGCAAAGATCGCGGCCGAGCGCGGCTGGAAGCGCATCGCGATGATCTACGTCAACACCGACTACGGCACGAGCCTGGTGAAGGACTTCACGCGCGCGACCGAGGCATTCGGCGGCAAGGTCGTCAAGGCCGTCGGCTTCAACGAGAATCAGGCCTCCTATCGCGCAGAGGTCGCTTCCGCCCTCGCCGAGAAGCCGGATGCGATGTTCCTCGTCGCCTTCCCGCAGGATGGCGCGACGATCGCGCGGGAGTGGATATCGCTCGGCGGCACGCAGAACCTGATCCTCAACAACGCCCTGCGCAGCCCGGACTTCGTCAAGGCCGTCGGCGGTAAATATCTGGCCAAGGCGTTCGGTACGGATAATGCTTCGGCAGCCGGCCCGTCCGTCAATGTCTTCAAGGACGCCTTCGAGGCCGAGTTCAAGGCGAGCGCGGCTGGCCCCGGTATCTACAATATCTATGACGCCGTGATGGTGCTGGGACTAGCGATGAATATCGCCCCCGACCTCTCGGGCACCGCCATCCGCGATGCGATCCGCAAGGTCCATGTGGCCGGCGGGGAGACGGTCTCGACCGGTCCCGCCGAGTTCAAGAAGGCTCTTGGGCTGATCGGGAAGGGCGCGCCGATCAAATATCTCGGCGCAACCGGCCCGGTTGAGTTCGACGCCAATGGCGACGTCAGCGGTCCGGCGCTCGCCTGGCGTGTCGATGGTACCGATCTCGTCATTGACCGCAGCTTCTCGACCGAAGATATGCAGAAGCTGTTCAAAGAGATCGACGGCTGACACAACAAGGAGCTCGGTGACGCGCGGGCTAGTGGTTCTGCTCCGACATTTGCATCCGCCTTATACAGGCCTCGGAGCAAATGTCGGAGCAACGAGAACCACTAGGAAGTTAATGGTTTTAGTGGAGCTTTTGAATTTGACATTTGATCTGGCGCCTCATGTCTGGCGGGACTCAAATGTCAAATTTCGCTCCACTAGGCCCGTCCGTCTGAGATAGCCATGGCGCATTACACGTTGTCGCATTGGGGGCTCTACGAGGTCGAGCCACGGACGGGGCGCGATCCCGCCATCGCTCCATTCCGGCGCGATCCCGACCCGAATCCGATCGGCCTCTACCAACTCGATCCGGCGTTGAAGCGTCTGCGGGTGCGGCGGCCCGCGATCCGCGAAAGCTGGCTGCGCGATGGACCTGGCGCGTCACCGGAGCGGCGGGGGCAGGATGCCTTCGTCGAGGTGCCGTGGGACGAGGCGCTCGATCTCGTCGCCGGTGAAATCGCGCGTGTCCGCAAGCATTTCGGAAACAGTGCGATCTTCGGCGGCTCCTACGGCTGGTCGAGCGCGGGGCGTTTCCACCATGCGCAGAGCCAGGTGCACCGCTTCCTCAATGCCGCGGGCGGCTATGTCCGGCATGTCGATTCCTACAGCCTCGGCGCTGCCAATGTGGTGTTGCCGCATATCGTCGCCAGCATGGACGAGTTGATGGCGAGCCATACCTCCTGGGAGGTGATGGCCCGTCATACCGAACTCTTCGTCACCTTCGGCGGCGTGCCGGTGAAGAATGCGCAAATGAATGCCGGCGGCGTCGGGCTGCACGGCGTGGCGCTTGGCCTCGCCAGCATGCGGCAGGCCGGCGTGCCATTCGTGAATATCGGCCCGGTCCGCGACAATCTCGGCAAGGCCGGCGTCGATGCGGAGTGGATTGCGTGCCGCCCCAACACCGATACCGCGGTGATGCTGGCCCTCGGTTTCGTGCTGTGCTCGGAGAACCGCGTCGATCGCGACTTCCTCGATCGCTGCTGCGTTGGATACGACACCTTCGCGGCTTATCTGACGGGCGCCGCCGACGGCATAGCCAAGACGCCGGAATGGGCTGAGACGATCAGCGGCGTGCCGGCGGCGACGATCGCCGCGCTGGCGCGACGCATGGCCGCTTCACGGACCATGCTCAACGTGTCGTGGTCGATGCAGCGCGCCAGCCATGGCGAACAGCCGTTCTGGGCGGTGATTGCGCTGGCCGCTATGCTCGGGCAGATCGGCCAGCCTGGCGGCGGCTTCGGCGTGGGCTACGGCGCGGCCAATCTCGTGGGCAGCGCGCATGCGAGAGTGAAGGGACCGACGCTTTCGCAGGGACGCCCGGGCATCCCCGACTTCATCCCCGTCGCGCGGATCGCCGACATGCTGCTCGGGCCGGGGGAGCCCTTCACCTACAACGGCCAGACCTTCGCCTATCCCGATATTCGACTGATCTACTGGGCCGGAGGCAATCCCTTCCACCACCATCAGGATCTCAACCGGCTGAGGCGGGCCTGGCAAAAGCCGGAGACGATCGTCGTCAATGAACAGTATTGGACGGCGACGGCCAAGCGTGCCGATATCATCCTGCCGGCCACGACGACGCTCGAGCGCGACGATATCGGCTCCGCGACGCTGGAAGCCTTTCTCGTGGCGATGAAGCGCGTCGTGCCGCCCGCGCATGAAGCACGCGACGACTACGATATCTTCGCGGCGCTTGCCGACCGGCTCGGCTGCGCCGAAACCTTCACCGAAAACCTCGACACGATGGGATGGCTGCGCCGCCTCTATGACGAAGGCCTCGCAGTCAATCACGAGCGTGGGTTCGCCCTGCCCGATTTCGACAGCTTCTGGCGGGAGGGGCTCGTCGATCTGACCGCACATGATCGCCCGGCGACGATGCTCGCGGACTTCGTTGCCGATCCCGCGCGCCGTCCGCTGCGAACCCCGTCCGGACGCATCGAGATCTTTTCGGAGAAGATTGCCGGCTTCGGGCTGTCGGATTGTCCCGGCCATGCGGTCTGGCGGGAACCCTCCGAGTGGCTCGGTGCGGACAAGGCGAAGTGTTTTCCGCTGCATTTGCTCACGGATCAGCCCGCGCGGCGCCTGCACAGCCAGCTCGACGCGAGCCCCCATAGCCGCGCCGGCAAGGTCGCGGAACGCGAGCCGGTCTATCTCAACCCGGCCGACGCGGCCGCCCGCGGCATAGCCGACGGACAGATCGTCGAAGTGTTCAATGATCGCGGCCGCTGCCTGGCCGGGGCTATTATCAGCGACGATATCATGCCCGGCGTCGCCCGCCTGTCGACCGGCGCCTGGTATGACCCTGATCCCGCGACGGATCTCGACCGGCATGGCAACCCGAACGTGCTGACGCGCGACGCGCCGGCCTCCTCCCTGTCCCAGGGCTGCAGTGCGCAAAGCTGCCTTGTCGAGATCGCCCCCTGGACGGGGGACGTTCCCCCCGTCACAGCCTTTGATCTGCCGGAGTTCACGACGCGATGACGTCAGCGAGGCGATACGACCCGGCGGCACCCCAATACCAAAGGACCGTCTGGTGGAGCACGGCTGCGCCGCGGCCGTACACGGATACACTGACGACAGATATCACCGCGGACATCGCTGTGATCGGAGCGGGCTTCACCGGCTTGACCGCGGCGCTGCATCTCGCCCGCGCAGGCGCAAAGGTCGTTGTGCTGGAGGCGGATGCGATCGGCGCGGGGGCGAGCGGCCTCAACGCCGGTTTCGTCGTGCCGAATTTCGCGAAGGCCGATCCGGCCGCCGTCATCGCGCGGCTGGGGCGGGAGCGCGGCGAGCGGCTCCTCAGTATGATCGGCGCCGGCGCCGACCGGGTCTTCGCGACGATCCGCGACCACGACATCGCCTGCGACGCCGAGCAGGTCGGCTGGATGCATGTTGCCCATTCGCCCGCCATGGTGGAGGTGCTTGCGCGCCGGGCCGAAGCCTGGCGGGACCTCGGCAGGCCCGTTTCCATGCTGGATGAGGCGAGCGCGCGCGCCCGTTCCGGGCTAAAGCATTGCGTCGGCGCCCTGCTCGATGTGAGCGGGGGCATGCTCCATCCCTTAAACTATGCCTATGGCCTCGCCGGCGCCGTGACCGCTCTCGGCGGGCATATCTACGAGCGCTGTCCGGTCGGCCGCATAGAGCGGGCTGGACACGGCTGGCGCCTCGGCTGCGGCGAGCGGACGGTTCACGCCGAGCAGGTCCTCCTCTGCACCAATGCGTTCGAACAGGGGGCGGCACGCCGTCTCGGCCGGTCGACGGTGCCGCTCACCGTCTATCAGATCGCCACCCAGCCCATCGACGCGGCAATCGTCCGCAGGATTTCCCCGCAGCGCAACCCGGTCGCCGACACGCGGGCGAATTTGATGACCTACCGTCTCGACCGCGATAACCGCCTGATCAGCGGCGGCATGGCGATCCTGCCTGTCCGGGCGGAAGAGCGGATGGCGCGGATGATCGTTGAGCGCCTTCAGCGCGAACTCGCCTTGCCGGAAACGCCCGAAGCCGCCTTTGTCTGGCGCGGTACGGCGGCGATGACGACCGACTTCCTGCCGCATCTCTACGAGTTCGGGCCGGGCTTTCTCGGCGGCATCGGCTGCAACGGGCGCGGTATCGCCCTGACGGCCATGCTGGGCGAGGTCATGGCCGCAGCAGCGGGCGGCGCGCGCCTTCAGGACCTGCCGATCGGACTGGCGCGCGCGGGCCGCATTCCCATGCGCATGCTCGCCGTCGCCGCGCCATCCTTCGCAATTGCGCAGGCGCGCTGGCAGGACAAACAGGCGGGACTGTGACGATGCTGATCCTCGATGGGATGGACGTTCGCGCAGCGCTCACGATGGAGGATTGCATCGAAGCGGTGCGTGAGGCGCTGAAAATCTTTGCGCGCCGGGAGTGCGAGCAGTTTCCGCGCTTTCAGCTCAAGCCGGCGACGGCCGCGCCGCTGATGGGGCTCATGCCGGCTTTCCAGGGCGGCGACATGCCGGTTTGGTGCCTGAAGGACGTGCTGGTCGCATCGGGCAATCGCGCACGCGGCCTCGACAGCCATCAGGGCGTCATCCTGCTTCATGACGGCACGACCGGTGAACCGCTGGCGGTCGTGGATGCAACAGCGATCACCGCCGTGCGGACGGCGGCGACCAGCGCGGTCGCGACGCTCGCCCTGGCGCGCCCCGACGCCCGGAGGATCGCGATCCTCGGAAGCGGAACGCAGGCGCGTGCCCATATCGACGCCCTGCGTATCGCACTGCCGGGGGCCGAGATCGTCCTCTGGGCCCGTTCTCCCGGGCAAGCCGGGCGACTGGCCGAAGAAGCCGGATGCCGCTTGGCGTCGACGATCGAGGATGCTGTCGTCGACGCCGATATCATCTGCACGGTCACGGGCGCGCGCGAGCCCCTGCTGCGGCGGGATTGGCTCAAGGCCGGCTGCCACATCAACGCCGTCGGCGCGAGTTCGCCCCAGGCGCGGGAGCTCGGCACGGATATCGTCGCGTCAGCCGCGTTCTTCGTGGATTCACGCGCGCAAGCCATGGTCGAGTGCGGTGAACTGCTGCTGCCGATGCGTGAAGGGGCTATCGGCGAGGATCACATCCGCGGCGAGATCGGCGAGGTTCTGGTCGGCGCCCGCCCTGGCCGGTCCAGCGCCGACGCGCTGACAGTCTTCAAATCCCTCGGCATGGCTGTTGAGGACATGGCGGCGGCCGTTTGTGCCCTGCGCAACGCGAAGACCATGGGAATAGGGCAGGAGATCCGCTGGCGGGCCGGCTAGAGTATAATCCGACCGGAGTGAAACGAGGATCGATAAGATTATGCTCCAGCGGCATCGGTCCTGAGGGAATTTCGTCCTTCACCCCAGTCGGACCGCGCGCCACTCGTTTGCCGGCCGCATATGCCGGTGAGGTGAGGCTTCCGCACCGAGTTCGGTTGATTTCGCCCCGTCGGACCTTTCATCAATTCCAATCGAGGACGATCTTTCCGCTATTGCCGCTCTTCATGATTTCGAATCCCATCTCGTATTCTTGAGCTGGCAAACGATGCGTGATGACCTTGCGGATATCGAGCCCGCTTTCGAGCATGGCGAGCATCTTGTGCCATGTCTCAAACATTTCACGACCGTAGATGCCTTTGATTGTCAGCATCTTGAAGACGACCTTGGCCCAATCGACCGATGCTGGTCTTGCCGGGATGCCAAGCATGGCAATCTTGCCGCCCATGACGAGATGCTCGACCATCTGCTCGAATGCCGCTGGCGCTCCGCTCATCTCCAGCCCGACATCGAAGCCCTCTCTCAGGCCGAGGCGTGCTTTGACGGACTGCAAATCCTCCTTGCCGACGTCCACGGGCTCGACATCCGCCACCTCCGCCGCGAGGGCGAGCCGCGTTGGATTGACGTCCGTGATCACCACGTGGCGTGCGCCCGCGTGACGCGCGACGGCCGCAGCCATGATGCCGATCGGGCCCGCTCCCGTGACCAGCACATCTTCCCCGACAAGGTCGAACGACAAGGCTGTGTGAACGGCATTCCCGAGCGGATCGAGGATGGCGCCCAGCTCGTCGTCGATCGAATCCGGCAATGGCACCACGTTGAACGCCGGCAATCTGAGATATTCAGCGAAGGCGCCGGGGATTTGAACACCCACGCCCTTGGTCTCGGGATCAAGGTGGAACCGACCGCCGCGCGCCGCCCGGCTCTTCATCCCGACGACATGCCCTTCGCCGGAGACACGCTGGCCGACCCGCAGATGTCGGACATTTGCGCCCAGTTCGACGACCTCGCCTGCATATTCATGGCCGACCACCATGGGGACCGGTATCGTCCTCTGCGCCCACTCGTCCCATGAATAGATGTGGATGTCGGTGCCACAGATCCCGGTCTTCCTGATCTTGATCAGAACATCGTCCGGACCGATCGAAGGCACCGGGCATTCGTCCAGCAACAAACCGGGCTGAGCGTCCCACTTCACGAGAGCCTTCATGAGAACACCTCTATTGATCATCAAATGATGCCCAACGCCCTGCCCGCGTCGGCGAAGGCATCGATCGCGCTGTCCACTTCTTTTTCGGTGAGAGCTGCGGACATCTGTGTCCGGATGCGTGCCTTGCCCTTCGGGACAACCGGATAGAAGAAGCCGGCAACGTAAACCCCGCGGTCGTCCAGCGCGGCTGCCATCTTCTGCGCCAGAGGCGCCTCGTGCAGCATCACGGGAATGATCGGCGTCACGCCCGGAAGAAGCTCAAACCCAGCCTGTTCCAGACCGGACCGGAAGCGTTTGGAATAGCCGGCGAGCCGCTGCCGTCGGTCATCCGCGTTCTCTGCGATCTCGATGGCCTTGATCGAGCCGGCGGCGACCGCTGGAGCCAGGCTGTTGGAGAAGAGATAAGGCCGCGACCGCTGCCGCAGGAGATCGACGATCGGCTGTGATGCGGCGACAAACCCTCCCATCGCACCGCCCAGGCTTTTCCCGAACGTGCCGGTGACGATGTCGACCCTCTGGCCGACGCCCGTGAGTGCGGGCGTTCCACGGCCAGCCTCTCCGAGATGCCCCGTGGCATGGCAATCGTCGACCATGACGATGGCACCATAGCGGTCGGCCAGATCACAGATCGCCGGAAGATCGGCGACATATCCGTCCATCGAGAATACGCCGTCGGTGGCGACCAGCTTGAATCGCGCCCCGTCTCGGTCGGCCTCCTTCAGCCGGTCCTCCAGTTCGTTCATGTCGCCATTGGCAAAACGATAGCGCTTCGCCCTGCAAAGGCGAACGCCATCGATGATCGACGCGTGATTCAGTGAATCCGAGATGATGGCGTCGTCCGCCTCGAGGAGCGGCTCGAACACCCCCCCATTGGCGTCGAAGCAGGCCGCGAAAAGGATCGCGTCATCCTTCCCCAAATAGCGAGCAATCGTCCGTTCGAGCTCACGGTGCAGCGTCTGTGTACCGCAGATGAAGCGGACCGATGCCATTCCGAAGCCGAATTCGTGCAGAGCCTGCTGCGCTGCGGCGATCACCTCGCGATGATCGGCCAGGCCAAGATAATTATTGGCGCAGAGATTGATGACCTCGCGGTCCACGCCGTCCGAGCGAATGCTGACGGTGCCAGCTTGCGGGCCGGTGATAAGGCGTTCCCGCTTGTAGAGGCCTTCAGCTTGGATCTGCGACAGCAATCCTCGGATATGATCATCGATACGTGACGCCATGGCTTCCTCGCATTTCGCTATATCATATTCATTCCTGTATATCGGAAATCTGTCAAGAGAAGCTGCCCGGGGCAAGCGCCGCGGACAGCGCCGGTGAATGCGGCCCGCTGGTGCCGGGGGACGTCAGCGCGCCGTGCGAGATGCGTTCTGAATGAGCGCCGTGGCCATTTCCGCAGTCGCTGCAGACAATGTCCAGCCGAGATGGCCATGGCCGGTATTATAGACCACGCCGGGCCGCCTGCCCTGGAACACGCGCGGCATCATATCGGGCATCATCGGGCGCAGCCCCGCCCAGGGCACAGATTGGCGCGTGCTCATATCCGGAAAGTGCTTGCGACACCACCTGACGAGCGGCTCGATGCGCGAGCTGCGGATATCGCGGTTGAGGCCATTGAATTCGGCTGTTCCTGCTACCCTGAAGCGATCCCGACCCAATCGGCTCGTGACGATCTTGGCATCGTCGTCGAGGAGGCTGACCCAGGGAGCAGCCTCGACCGCGGCACCCACGTCCAGGTTCACCGTGATGGAATATCCCTTCACGGGATAGACGTTGACCCGGTCCCCCAGCTGAGCCGCGAACCGTCGCGATTCGACGCCGGCGCAGACAACGACCTTTTGGAATGAAGCTTCAGCTTGGGTCCCGCCTGACCCGCTATCGCCATGGACGCCCTCGAAACGAAGCCGGATTTCCTTGTCACGCGCATCGATGCGGACGATATCGACACCAAAATTCTGCTCGACGCCCAACCGGCGGCACGCATCAGCGAGCCCGTTCGTGAACTTGTGAATGTCCCCGGTGAAGTCGCTCTCCGTGTAAAAACCGCCATAGATCTCGCCATTCAAGGCTGGCTCGATCGCCTTGATGTCACTTGGCGTGACCGCTGTGCGATGAAGCCCCGCCCGAGCGAGCAGCTCTGTCACCCGGCAGGCCTTCTCGAAATCGCTTCTCGTTTTATAGAAATGGAGGATTCCGCGATCCTCGCGATCGAAGGCGATATTCTCGTCGAGGGCCATCTGCCGAAGGTGCGAACGCGCTTCGATCGCCAGGCGGGCCGTCGTTTCGGTGTTTCGCTCGTATTTCGGGATCGCGGCAACGAACTCCGCCATCCACGAAAGCTTGTGCCAAGACGGCTTCGGGTTGACAAGCAGCGGCGCGCCGGGGGTGAACATCCATTTGAGACCCTTCACCACGGTCGCCCAATTGTTCCAGACCTCGGCATTCGAGGCGGAGAGCTGCCCGCCATTGGCGAAGCTGGTCTCCATCGCAGGATAGGGATGCCTGTCGAACAGGCTGACCCGATATCCAGCTTTTGCCAATTTGTAGGCGGTCGTAACGCCCGTAACACCGGCGCCGATGACGGCAACGCTTTCAGACGATGAGGACATAGCAAATCACCTGCACACGCAGGCACCCATGCCCCCTCTGTCATTGGCCTGAGAGCTTCACAACGCGACCGGGATTGGCCCGCTGCTTACACCATCGGCGGAAGCCAGCCGGCTTCGCTTTTCAGAGCTCTGTCTTCTGTATGCGGTCCTTTTGCCTGAGAGTTTCCGGGGCGGTTGCTCCTTCGGCGAGACACTAGCCGTCTCTCTCCCGCATATGCGATAAATACCCGATCAGAAGGACAAGGCAATACGAATTGTGAGAAACAGGAAAATTCCGATAAACAGGATCAGCGACTTGCCTGCGGCCCTCACGGCGCAAAAGAAGGCCAGGATGACACAGCGAACACCGCGAATCGGCCCGGCCATCCGGAAGGAGCGCAAGCTGCACAAGCTGACCCTCGAGCAACTTTCCGCACAATCCGGCGTGTCAAAATCCATGTTGAGTCAGATCGAGCGCGGCGAAGCCAACCCGACATTCGCAGTCGTCTGGAGTCTGACGCAGGCGCTTGGCATCGAATTCTCAGAGCTCATCGGCGGAAGTGGCGCGCCCCCGCGCACCGGCTACATCGAGATTACGACGAAGACATACACGCCCCAAATTTGGAGCGCTGACGGGCTTTGCCGCCTGAAGATCCTCAGCTCACCCCCATTGGCCGGCCGGATGGAATGGTACGAGGTGGAGATCGAGGCCGGCGGGAGGCTGGAGAGCGAGCCGCATGCGCCTGGAACATTTGAACATTTTACGGCGCAGTCGGAGGGCTTCGAAATCACGTGTGGAGAGAACGCGGCGCAGCTGAGGGAAGGCGAAACGGCGCGCTATCCCGCTGACGTTTCGCACTGTATTTCCAACGCCAGCAACAAGCCCGCGCGCGGCTTTCTCGTGGTGCTGTACCGCTAGAGAGCGCGGCTCTCCATGCCTGTACGGATGCTGGATGGGGACCGATAAATGCGCTGTAGCGCAGCCAGCCGGCTGCAACAGCCGTTGATTATGCTGTTTGTGATCATTCCTAACCTGAGCCCCTCTGCAGCGAGACGATGCTATGGCAGAACGAGGGGCGCTGTCAGCTACGGAGGCGGTCAGCCAACCTCCGGCGTGGAAGAATGGGAATTTTCAGCACGCTTCACCGCTCGGTTCCAACCGCAACGACGCGACTTTCCCGTAGCAAACCATGGCGCTTTAGAATGGGGTAGGCAATCGCTGCTATGTGAGCATTGATTCGCTTCAGATCGCGTAGCATGTCCATATGAAGCGAACTGGTTTGGATACTTTCGACGATCCCCTCTCTCAATCGCGACATATGATTCGCGGCGGAACGCTCCTCCAGATGACGAATATCGACCTTTGCCTTAACGAGTTTCCTGGCAAGGTGATCGTCCATCGATAGAAGTATGCTCTGGGCCATCCGTAGATTCGAAAATGTCAGGTTGTATATTTCCTCTATTTCCGCGGCCCCTTCACTCGAAAAACTCAATTGATTTCGGATCTTTTTTTCCACCAGTTCGCACAGGTTCCTGTCAATTATGTCGCCCACATGTTCGAGATTGGTAGCGTAGCCGATGATATCGTCCGACCTGTCTGCTTCTCCGATATTGAGTCGCGGCCGATCAAGCCGGGCAAGATAGAGCTTAACCGCGCTATTGAGGCGATCGATCTCATCGTCCATATCCGCAATCGATGCGCATCTGGATATATCGTTTATTCGCAGCGCCTCGAGACTCATTTCCAGCATCGAAGCGATACGATCGCCGATAGCCAACGTCTCTCTGGCGGCCCCGGCGAGTGCCAATGCAGGACTATCCAAGCACTCCGCGTCAAGATGCAGCGGACCGCTACGCGGTCCCGGCGCATCCGGCAGTATCTTCCGCATTAGCATCGACCATGGCCGGAGCAATGGCAGCATAATGGCGGCGATACTGATGTTGAACAGAATGTGAGCGTCCGCGACGAACAGACCGGGATCAACTGCGAACTTCGACAATAGCGCTGAGACAGTCTCAATGAAGGGCAGAAGCAGGATGCATCCGAGAAGGCGAACGAGCAGGTTTCCAAACGTGACACGACGAGCGGCTGCCTGATGGCGCAGGGTCGCGACAAGGGGTGGAATAGCACCGCCGAGATTGGCTCCCAGCACAAGGGCCAACCCCGTCATCGGGGAAACCGTATCTGCGGTGGCAAGCGACATCGCCAGTAGCACGATCGCCATGCTGGAGGACGCCGCCGCGGCGAGGACGGCAGCAACCGCAACAGCGAGAACGGGCACGGCCTCAAGAGCCGCCATCAATGCGGTAAGGACCTTTGCATGCCGCATCGGTTCGGTCGCCTGGCCGAGAAGTTGAAGTGACAGCAGCATCATGCCGAGCCCGAGCAAAGCGCGGCAAAAACCTTTCAACGGTTTCGAATGACTGAAACTGAATGACACAACGCCGGTTGCGATCAATAGCGGCGCCAAGAAATGAATATCAAACACGAGAAGCCGCGTGACGATGCCAGTTCCGATATTGGCGCCCAGCATGATAGCTTGCGCCATCATCGAACTCATAAAACCGCCTGCCGTAAAACTTGCGGCCATCATCGCGGTCGCGGTGCTGCTCTGCAGCACGATCGTTGCTGCGATCCCGACCCCAAATGCCGCGACCCGGTTGCGCACTGCCGACCCTATCCACAGGCGCAACCGCGGGCCGAAGGCCCTCATGACGCCGGTCTTAACCATCCGCACCCCCCACAGCAGAAGGGCTACTGCACCACATAAATCGAGCACGTCCTTCCTCCTCCCGCGGCGATTTTCAAGGCCGCTCCTCCCGCTAAGGTTCTTCAGCCGCATCGTTCGAACTGCGTCGGAGACAAAATCCATTGGCCACACAATGGCTCGTCAAATCGCCCAGCCTCTCGTCCCCACAACTACCGCTTGAAAATCCGTATTCCATGTTGCATGTTGTTGACAATCTGGAAAATCAATGTTGGATTATGCGGCATGGAAACGAGAAACACTCCCCCCTCCACATCGATCGCAATGATGCGCGCCAATTCGCTGGCATCCCTGGCTCAGTCGGAAATGGAGGCGCTAATCCTCAGTGGGGCGCTCAAACCGGGCGATCGGTTGGGCGAAGCCGAAATGGCGGAACGGCTTGGTGTCAGCAGAGGCCCGGTCCGTGAGGCGTTCCGCGCTCTCGAAGAACAGGGGTTGGTCCGGATTGAAAAGAACAGGGGGGTGTTCGTTCGGCAGGTCACCATTGCCGAAGCCGATGAAACCTACGCCGTCCGCGCGGTGCTTGAGGGACTTGCCGGGCAAACCCTCGCACTACGGGCCTCCCAACACGAACACGGAACGTTGCAGACATTTCTTGCGAGCATGAAAGAGGCCGCCTCCAAGCGGTCGATGAAAGAATACGCGGACCTAAACGTCCGATTTCATCAATTCATCGTAGATGCGTCCGGCAACGGCAAGCTCAAGGAAATCTACGACGGCATTATCATGACGCTGACGATGTACCGTAATACCACCCTGGTGCGCGGAAATTCGCTGGAAGTCTCTCTGATGGAGCATTCTCGGATCGTGAACGCAATCTGCTCAGGCGACCCTGTCGAGGCGCGGCAGGCGATGATCGATCACGTCGAGTCCAGTCAACGACGCATGCACGCCACCCAAGATGATTAGTCCGTGCATCGATCTAAATGGAAAGTAAAACCATGTCCCTCAATGCCGCTTCGAGGCGGGAAGTCCCGTACGTGCATGCGAATGGCAGAACCTATCAATGGCCCCAAAGGCCGGTCGTCGTCGTCTGCATAGACGGCTCGGAGCCGGACTACATTGCTTCCGGCTTAAAGGAGGGCTATCTCCCGAATATCGCCCGGATCATTGAGGCCGGAACGTGTCTCACTGCTAAATCGGTCATCCCAAGCTTCACCAATCCAAACAATATTTCTATCATAACGGGGCGCCCTCCGTCCGTACATGGCATTGCCGGAAATTACTTTTACGATACGTCTTCCGGGACCGAAGTGATGATGAATGATGCCCGCTTCATGCGGGCGGAGACGATTCTCAAGGCGTTTCAGGACGCCGGCGCTAAAGTCGCCATGGTTACGGCAAAGGATAAGCTCTGCGCGTTGCTGGCCAAGGGCTTGGATTTTTCCAAGGGTCAAGCCGTCGCCTTTTCGGCAGAAAAGGCGGACCGCGCAACACAAACCTCCAGCGGCATTGATAACGTACTGGAATTCTCCGGCCTGCCACTACCTGAGGTATATTCCGCCGATTTATCGGAATTCGTTTTTGCAGCCGGAGTGCGGTTACTTGAGACTTTCACGCCAGACCTGATGTATCTTTCAACCACCGACTATGTCCAACACAAGGCAGGGCCAGGCTCTGCTGACGCCAAAAGCTTCTACTGTATGATCGATCGGTATGTGGGCGAGTTGGATGCGCTGGGATGCGTACTTGCTTTGACGGCCGATCATGGAATGAACGACAAGTTCCGCTCCGACGGGCAGCCAGATGTCTTCTATCTGCAGGAATGGCTCGACCAGAGGCTCGGCGAGGGGCGCGCTCGCGTTATCCTGCCGATCACCGACCCCTATGTGGGGCACCACGGCGCCCTCGGATCCTTCGCGACGGTCTATCTACCCGCTGGCGTGAATTGCAGCAGCGTTATAGCCGACTTGAGAGCGGCTCCGGCTGTGGAACTGGTTGCCACAAATGCGGAAGCGGCCGCAGCCTTCGAACTGCCCGAGGATCGTATAGGCGATTTAGTGGTCATTTCCACAAGGCACAAGGTGATCGGCACAAGTGCCGATCGTCACGACCTTTCCGGCTTGTCGGGTCCACTCAGGTCACATGGCGGCATTTCCGAGCAATCGGTACCGATGATCCTGAACAGAAAGATAGGCCGGCCCGTCAATCATGAACTGCGTAATTTCGATGTCTTCGACATTGCGTTGAACGCGGTTCTCCAAGAGTAGGAGATGACGATGCAAAGCATGCCGTCAGGCAAATGCCCAGCTATCGTGTCCGATGCGATGCGCATCGGCGGCAGGGAGGTTAAGACGGATGAAACCCTCGACGTCGTCAACCCTTTCACCGGTGCGGTTGTCGGCAAGGTGCCTTCTGCGCGACCCGAACACGTCAGGGAGGCGTTTGCGCGGGCCCGGGCCTTTCGCTCGCGATTGACCCGCTATGAGCGCCAGAAGATCCTCTTCCGAACTGCGGAAATCTTGTCGTCCAGGCGTGACTGGTTGGCCAGGCTTATCACAAGCGAGTCCGGGCTCTGCCTTAAGGACACCTTGTATGAGGTCAGCCGGGCATGCGATGTCTACAATTTCTCCGGGCAGTTGGCCGTGCGTGACGACGGCGCGATTTTTTCCTGCGACATCAGCCCGAATGGGGTGCCGCGCAAGATCTATACAACACGCACCCCGCTCCTCGGCGTTATCTCCGCAATAACGCCGTTCAATCATCCGCTCAACATGGTTTCACACAAAATCGCACCGGCGATAGCGACCAACAACCGCGTGGTTCTCAAGCCAACCGAACTCACCCCACTCACGGCTCTGGCGCTCGCAGACATTCTCTACGAAGCCGGTCTTCCGCCGCAAATGCTTTCGGTCGTCACGGGAAACCCGGGAACGATGGGCGATTCCATGATGACCGACCCCGATGCGGATCTGGTGACGTTCACCGGCTCGGTTCGCGTCGGAAAGCATATCGCGCGGACCGCCGGCTATAAGCGCCTTATTCTGGAGCTTGGGGGCAACGATCCCCTGATCGTCATGGAAGACGCAGATCTGGACCGGGCTGCGGAACTGGCCGTGACCGGAGCCACCAAGAATTCGGGACAGCGTTGCACCGCGGTGAAACGTATCCTCGCCGTCGAGTCGGTTGCCGACGAATTTGCAGAAAAAGTGGCGCAAAGGGCCGCGAACCTGACCTGCGGCGACCCGATGGATCCCTCGACCGATGTCGGAACGGTGATCAATGAAAACGCGGCGGCGCTTTTCGAACGGCGTGTGGCCGATGCGGTGGCGAAAGGGGCGGTTGTTCTCCATGGAGCGATGCGTCAGGGGGCCGTGTTCCCGCCGACCGTGGTCGATCATGTCCCTTACGACTGTGAACTGGTCCATGAGGAAACTTTCGGTCCGGTCATTCCCATCATTCACTGCCCCGATGACATCTCCGAAGTAATCCGGATTTCCAATTCCACGGCCTATGGATTGTCGTCGGGCGTATGCACGAACCGTCTCGATTACATCACCCGCTTCATCGATGAGCTGGATGTCGGCAATGTGAATATTGGAGAGGTGCCCGGGTTCCGCTCCGAGCTTTCGCCATTCGGCGGCATAAAGGACTCAGGTCTCGGCTATAAGGAAGGCGTCAGCGAAGCGATGGCGGCTTATACGAACAAGAAGACCTATTCTTTAGCCCTGACGTGAGCCTGGAATGATCGATCTCCGAAGTGACATCCTTGGCGGATGGTCCGCCGACGTCCTTAAGGCGATGATAGACGCCGCAAATGATCCGCGAGGCTTCGCCCATGGCGAGGACCTTAACCAGCGGGCGCTGGAGGAAGAGCTGTCCGGATTATTCGGATTTGAGGATGCACTCTTCGTCCCCACGGGAACAATGGCCAACCAGATCGCCGTCAGGATCTGGTGCCAGCCCGGACAGGTCATCATCGCGGATCGTGAGGCTCACGTAACGATTAACGAATCGTCCTCGACCGCCGGTCTGAATGGTGTTGCCGTCCGTGGCGTCGAAGGCAGCGACGGTCACCTCTCGGCGGACATGGTGAAAGAGGCCGTTGCGAATACGCCCAGATCGTCGATCGACCGTCAGGTCGGGCTCATATGGCTTGAGAACACGCATAATCATGCCGGCGGTACCGTTTCGCCGGCGGGCTGGATCCAAGCGGTCGGGCAATATTGCGACGCGATTGGAAAGCCCGTGCACATGGATGGTGCGCGCATCTGGAATGCAGCCGTCGCCACCGGAACCGAACCGTCTTACCTGGTTAAGGGGGCAACGAGTATATCTGTTAACTTAAACAAGGCGCTCGGTGCGCCCACGGGCGCTGCAATCCTTGGAAACCGCGCGTTCATCGAAGAGGCCGCCCGCGTACGCAAGATGTTCGGCGGCTGGTGGCGGCCCGTGGGAATGTTTGCTGCCGGCGCCAGCGCTGCCATGCGCAGTTACAAGGAAAGGCTTTCGGTAGACCATAACCGCGGCCGGCGGTTTGCGGCCCTTCTCGCCGAGCGCATCGCCCCGATCGGATCGGTCAATGCGCCCCAAACGAATATTGTCATGATGAGCGGACCTTCGGAAGATTGGGCAAAGACCATGCTCACCGAGCTGAAGAAACGCCATGTGCTTGCCTCCCCTTACGGACATGGCAGGATCCGATTCGTCATGCATGCGGCAATTTCGGACAGCGACATCGTTGCGGCGGCGGATGCGGTCCGCGACGCCATGAAGGCGGAGGAGTGATGCAAACCCTGGCTCGGACGCTCATCACCTCACATTTCGAGAACAAGCTCGATGCGATCGCTGCAATAGGCAGAGAAAGCATGTACGAGCGGTATGCCGTCGCTGTCGACGAGGGTGATAATCGTTTCCAGAAGAGGCACGCTTCGTCCAATCTGGAGATGGTGGGCCTCGCTCGCCTCAGGAAGTCGCGCTCGTATTTTCACATTTCGGCGCCTGAAATCCGCTACGCCCGCTCGCCGCAGAAGATCCTGGAACACGATCCGCTCGCTCTTGCTTTCGCTGAGTTCCCGAAAAGCAGCTTCAATGCCAGGCAGTCGGCCGAGTGCAAAAAAATGATGCCCCATGTAGACCGGAAGGGTGTCCGCCTCCCCGAGCAGCGTCGCGAGCAACAACTCGGTACCCCGAGGTACATCCAGGGCGCGGCCGATGTCCCCGGGGGCCGGGATCGTTGTAATGGACAGAATCTTGCGAGCTGGAACGTGGTTTCCTTCAAGCAGGTTCTGTTCAAACCATGTCTTCGGTCCCAAGCGAAAACCAATTGGCTGAAGGGTGACGAAAGTACCGCGTCCCCTCTCGATACGCACAATTCCTTCCGACTGGAGATGCGAGATGGCCTTGAGAACGGTGTGCTGATGAACTCCGAACCGGCTCGCCAAAGTCGTGCTCGGAGGCAGTTGGGAGCCTATCGGAAACGTGCCTGCAGCAATTTCCTCACTGAGGGTGGCGCTGATGCGCCGCCATAAATCCATATTTTCCCGGTTCAGCGTCATCTCTCGAATCGATTTTGGAGAATAGTCGGCAAAAAACGCTAGCCGAGAATCTCTGTCACACGCAAGTCATGTGTTATATAATAATAAAACTCTATAACGCTTCGCCCTGCGAAAGGTACGGATGGCTCGGTGACAGGCCAAGACATAAGGCAATCCATAATGGGGAACTACTGATGGCCAACGTCAGCGCGACCGACATAACGAAGATATTCGGTGGAACAAGCGTCTTGAACAGCGTGTCACTCGACGTGCGGGATGGCGAGTTTCTCACTCTTGTCGGGCCTTCCGGCTGCGGAAAATCGACATTGCTGCGGATTATCGCCGGGCTGGAGCGACAAAATTTCGGCTCTATTGCCATCGACGGGAAGGCCGTCGATGCGGTTCGGCCTAAGATGCGAAATGTTGCGATGGTGTTCCAATCCTACGCGCTCTATCCGTATATGACTGCCGAGGAGAATATCGCATTGCCCCTGGTGATGCGAAAGCTTACCGCGTGGCAAAGGCTTCCGCTCATAGGAAGCTGGATGCCCGGCGCGAGAGCTCGACGCGCGGAAATTGCACGAGAGGTTCAGGACGTTGCCAACGCGCTAGGGCTCGGGCCGCTCCTTTCGCGCAAGCCATCCCAGATGTCCGGCGGACAAAGGCAGCGGGTTGCGCTTGGCCGCGCTATGGTGCGCCACCCCGATGTCTTCCTCATGGACGAGCCGCTTTCCAATCTGGACGCGAAACTGCGCGTACAGATGAGGGAGGAGATCACCGGATTGCACCGGCGGCTGGGAGCGACATTCATCTACGTAACCCATGACCAGGCCGAGGCAATGACAATGTCCGACCGGGTGGCGGTTATGAAATCAGGGGACATCCTGCAGCTCGCAAGCCCGCAGCAGGTCTATAGCGATCCGGAGAACATCGAGGTCGCAAAATTCATCGGCAGCCCGCAGATCAATCTCATTCCTTCAATCGTAAACGAGAAGGCGGAACTGGAAATCTTCGACATGAAGGTTGCAGGCATATTGCCGGCATCTATCCGTCCAGGCATGTCGGTGACGATAGGCTTGCGGCCGGAAGCGCTAAAGCTCGCGCTGGATGATAGCTCCGACGGCCTTCTCGCCCATGTCACTTACGTCGAGAGCTTGGGTTCTGACAGCTACATCCACGCCAAACTCGTCGATCGCACTACGGCAGTCATCGCTCGTGCGACCCCGGCCGAGGCGGCAACGATCGGAAACGGAACAAGAGTCCGGCTGCGATTTTCTCCGAAAGAAGCGCTCATCTTCTCTGATAACGGGGAAAGACTCAGGTCAAACAATTGCCTGCCGATATTGAGGAAGGTAGGTGGATGATGGCAATTTCAACATTCTCAAATCAAAGAGCTTTACAGAAATACAATACCCGCGATACAATCTCCGCCTACGCTCTTGTGGGTCCGTCATTAGTATTACTGATCTGCCTTCTGATAGGACCTTCACTTGCTGTCTTTGCGATATCTGTAACAAACTGGCAGTTTGGTGCGCAGAGTTTCTCGTTCATTGGATTACAGAATTTTCGTGAACTGTTTGACGATCGGGTTTTCCTCAGTTCACTCTCGAACACTTTCATCTATGTCGCAGTCGTCGTCCCGAGCGTTTTGGGCCTTGGCCTGTTCGTGGCTCTGGCTATCGAATCCCGAAAGGAATTCCAAGCCTTCTATCGAGCCGTGCACTTTCTACCGGTTATGGCCACGCTTGCGGCTATGGCGATTGCGTGGGAAGCGCTCCTGCATCCGACTATCGGTTTGGTGACGAGATTGGCGGTCCAGCTCGGACTGGGCAGCTGGAACTTTCTCCACGACCCTAGACTGGTTCTCGCGACTTTATGCGTCATCGGGGTCTGGCAACATCTGGGCTACGCGATGGTTCTGTTCCTGGCAGGACTGAAAGCCATTCCGTCCGATCTTTACCAGGCGGCAGAAATCGATGGTGTTGATCACCCTCTCGACAGACTCCGGTATGTCACGCTTCCGATGCTGGGTCCGGTGATCATGTTCCTGCTGATCGTCATCACATTGAAGGCTCTGGAGACATTCGACACTGTCGCGGTGCTGACGCAGGGCGGACCGGAGAATGCTTCCGAACTCCTGTTGCACACGCTCTATGTCGAGAGCTTCCAGTTCTTCAGGACGGGATACGGCGCCGCGATGACAGTGGTTTTCCTCCTCATCGTCATCGCCATTATCTTCCTTCAGGCGAAAGTACTCGATAAGAGGGTGCACTATTCATGATCGCCGCACGCGCACACCACGGCTCCGCTGCTCTCCGTCACGTTGTCCTGATCGCCAGCAGCCTTTTCATTCTGATGCCCTTTGTGTGGATGGTCAGTCTCTCGATCAAGTCGCCCCAGGAGGCCTTCCAGCAAACCATCAGCCTCATCCCGAGTGTTTTTTACGGTCATGAGAACTACCAGCGAGCCTTCGTCGATGTTCCCCTACTGCGTTTCATGGGCAATGGCCTCCTGATCTGTATATCGGTCCTCGTCATTCAACTCGCCATTGCCGCCCCGTCCGCCTATGCTTTGGCCAAGTTGGAGTTTCGGGGAAGGGACGCCATCTTCGCGATGGTGCTCGTGGGCCTTCTGATCCCCCATCAAGTCTTGGCGATCCCGTTGTTTATCTTGTTCAACAAGATCGGCATATTAAACAGCTACGCATCGCTCATTCTTCCTGGTGTGATTTCACCCTTCGGGATCTTCTTGTTGAGACAGTTCTTCAAAGCCGTTCCCGATGACCTGATCCATGCGGCGCGGCTTGACGGGTTGAGCGAACTCTCGATCGTCTGGCGGATCATGGTCCCGTCCTCGATGTCTGCGGTGATCGCATTCAGCATCCTTTCTGTCGTCAGCCGATGGAACGACTTGTTCCTGCCGTTGATCTTCATTCAGGACCAACAACTCCTCACCCCACCGGCAGGGATCATGCTCTTCCGAAGCGAAGAGGCCGGGAACTCCTATGGCCCACTCATGGCGGCAGCTACCCTGATCGTGGCACCGCTGCTGATCGCATTCCTGATTGCGCAGCGTCGCTTCATCGAGGGACTGACAGTGAGTGGTCTGAAGTAACTCAAATGACCGTCGGCTGCTGGGGAGGGCCGTTGGTTCGAACGTTTTTCGTGAGAAGAAAAATAGCACAATCACATCAAGGCGGCCGGTAGCTAGAGCATTTTCGAGCGAAGTGGACACCGGTTCGCGTGAAGAAAATGCGTTAACACAAAGACATGGATCATTTTCGCGATTCGAAGAAACGCGAAAATGCTCTAGCGGCAATCGACCCTGGCCTTCAGCACCAACCCAATCGTGAAGGACCGCGAATATGAAGCAGATTTCGACACTTGGCGCCGCGATGCTTCTGGCACTGGCGGCCACGACCTGCAATGCCTTCGCCGAAACGAAACTGACGGTCTCAGCGACGCCCGCGATTTTCAAACCGATGTTCGAAAGCTTCGCGAGAAATTTCGAAGCCCAGAACCCGGGCGTTAAAGTCTCTCTCGATATACCTGCGGGCGACCAGGAGGACATGATTCAGGACTTGCTGCGCAAGTCCCTGATCGGAAATGTCCCGGACGTTACCTTTCAGGGATATAACTTCATCCGTACAGTCGTCTCGCGGCAGCTCGCTCAACCGCTGGATGCCATCATCGCGCGTGACCAGGAATGGGTTGACAAGAGTGTTTCGCCGAACGTGACGGCAAGCACTGTCATCGACGGACAGGTCTATGGCGTCGGCGTCGCCTATTCCTTTCTCGTTATCTATTACAATGCCGACTTGGTAAAAGCGGCGATCGGCGATGCGCCCTTTCCGGCCACCTGGGACGGCCTGCTGTCGCTAGCGGAGACCATCGGACAGAAGAACAAAGACAACATAGGTGGATATATCAGGCCCGATTCCTGGGTCCTGCAAGCCCTCGTCGATGGCGCTGGCGGGACACTTGCAGACCCCAAGACGAACGCACCGCGGTTCGCCAACGAAGAAGGTAGAGATGCCTTTGCGCTTTTGAGACAATTCGGCCTAGCCGGCCAGGGTAACATCCCCATGAGCACCGACCAGGCGCGCCAGGCTTTCGCAGCCGGAAAGATCGGGTTCATGACCGATGCGAGCAGCATTCTCTCGAGGGTCGAAAAGGAAACAGCGGGAAAATTCAATCTCGGCGTCGCACGATTTCCGATCGCCGGAAACGGCAAGATCCCGGCCGCCGGAATTGCGGCCCTCATGCTGACAAAGGATGAAGAACGCCAGAAAGTCGCCTGGCAGTTTCTGAAATTCCTTACCGGTGTCGATGGCCAGATCGATGTTGTCAACAACACGTCCTACGTTCCGACCAACACGGTCGCCATCAAAGACAGCGCTGCGCTGCGGGCTGCCCTGAGTAAGCAGCCCAAAATGCAGGCAGCCATCGACACTGTGTCGTCCGCCTCGGCTTGGTATGCATTCCCGGGTGCGAACACAGCCCGTATCGATAAGGAAATCAACGATACGATGGCAGCTGTCGTCACCTTGCGGCAAGAACCTGCTCCCGCCCTTAAGGCTCTCGAAGCCAAGGTGAAAGAACTTCAGAGGTAACAGTCCTGGGAAACAAGAGCTCGTCCCACAACAGCGGGCGTGACGTGCCAGCGAGGCCCTTGCCCGCCAGTTGCTCATTCGACGGAGGTTACGATGCGTCTCATTCGACGTTCCTTTCTCGCCGGCACGATCCTACTCTCAGGATTACCGTTCAACGCCCATGCCGAACAAACCACCTTGAGGGTCGGACAGGCTATCTCGATTTTCCGTCCAATGTTCGAGGAGGCCGTAAAATTATTCCAGGTGGACAACCCGGATATTCAGGTGAAGCTGGAGGTCGCACCGGGCGAGCAGCCCGAAATGATCCAAGAACTCCTTCGAAAGGCGGTCGTGAATGACTTACCCGACGTAACGTTCCAAGGATACAACTACCTGCGTGTTGTCGCCGACCGGGGCTTGGCGGTACCACTCGATCCATTCATCGCAGCTGACACTGACTGGAAGGGCGGCGCCTTTTCGCCGTCCGTCGCGGATAGCGCGCGGGTGAAGGGCACCGCCTACGGTCTGGGGGTGGGCTTCTCTTTCCCTATGCTCTACTACAACGCGACATTGGTCGAAGAGGTCCTGGGCAACAAGCCCTTCCCAACCGATTGGGACGACATCGTGAGCTTAGCGAGGGCTATTAAAGCAAAGCATCCCAATATCATTGGTGGGTTCGTCAGGAGCAATGCCGCGACTTTCCAGGCCTTGATCGAGTCACACGGCGGCAAGCTTATGAGTGCTGACGACAAGACGATTTCATTCAATGGGCCCGCGGGCAAATCGGTCTTCGGTCTATTGCGCGACTTCGGACAAGCGGGACAGTCATCGATGACAATGACCACGCCGCAATCACGCCAAGCCTTCGTCAGTGGCGCCATCGGAATTTTCACCGACTCGAGCAGCCTCCTGTCGAAGCATACGCAGGAAATTGCCGGCAAGTTCCGGTTGGGGGTAACCGCGCTGCCCGTGCCGGCCCCCGCGGGCCGTGTTCCCGCGGCAGGAATTGCCGCGGTGATGACCGCCAAGGATCCGAAGCAACAAGAGGCCGCATGGCGGTTCCTCAAATTTCTGACTGGTCCCAAGGGGCAGCTTCTGGTGGCCCGGAATACTTCCTATCTACCGACCAACTCGGTTGCCGTCGAAAAAGATCCGGCCCTGAAGGCCTTTCTCGGATCACAGCCAAATCTGGCGCCAGCTCTGGAAAGCATCGGCAAGGCATCGCCCTGGTACGCGTTCCCCGGCCAAAACTCCGCAAAGATCGACAAGACGATCGAGGACATCATGCAGTCGACATCGTCCCTGAAGCTCACGCCCGAACAGGCGCTCCTGGAACTGACACAACAGGTCGAACGGCTTCTCTAGAGCGCGTTTCGATCCGATTGCATCAGATCGGCGCTCTAACCTCTTTTATTTCACGCATAATCTTACCGATCCTCGTTTCACTCCGGTCGGATTATGCTCTAGTCGGATTGTTGCGCAACGGTCCGATTTCGCATCGGCATCCTGGGAGTCGGCGCAGAGTGCTCCAACGCGCTCGCGCGGAGAACTGCATGTACAAAGTAATTCATATCAGCGACACTCACCTCCGGGAGAGCAATCTCGGCTCCCTCGTGGGGTGGACGAAGGCGATACGCGCGATCGCGGCAACCCAACCCGATCTGGTTATCCATACGGGCGATATCGTTCTCGACGAACCGGACAACGCAACCGACCACGCATTCGCGAGAAACGAACTTGCCAATCTTGCTGTGGAATGGCTGGTCATCCCCGGCAATCACGACATCGGTGACGGCCCTCCTCGCCAGGAAAGCATCTGTAGCGACCTCATCCACCGATTTGCAGACACCTATGGTGCGACGCATTGGACCAAGGATATCGGCCACTGGCTCGTCATCGGCGTCAATGCGATGCTCTTCGGCCTTGGAACCGCGCAGGAAGACGAAGAGTGGGCCTGGCTGGAAAAGGCACTTTCCACGGCGTCCGGTAAGCCGGTCGCTCTTTTCATGCACAAACCTCCGTTCGTGACTACGCCGGACGATGTCGAGCACGGGTCCGCGGCGATACCGCCGGCTTCGAGAGGTCACCTCTGGGCTCTGGTACGCCGCTACGGTGTCCAAGTCATCGCTTGCGGCCATCGCCACGAATATCGCGTTCTTCATCGTGATGGCGTCACCATTGTCTGGGCGCCGACAACCAGCGACCAGCTAGATGAGCTGACCTCTCCGATCAATGACCCCATCCCGTTGCCCGGTCTTGTGGAAATGATCTTCCACGAGGACACATTTATTCACAGATTTGTGCCTTTTTACAACCGGACAGCCAACGACTAGATAGAATGGAAAGAGCGAATGCCGGCCTATTCCCGCATTACTTGTGAAGTTCCGTTGACCGAGGCGGGTCGTTTCGATGGCAACCTGCGCCTGCCCTTTTCTTCGAATCAATCCGCATATGGTTGGCAGCCGATCCCGATTACCGTCCTGAGACACGGCAACGGCCCGACCGTGCTCCTGTCGTCCGGCATTCATGGTGATGAATACGAGGGGCAGCTCGCGATGACCAAATTTCTTGCCGAGATATCGGTGGAGCAAGTCCAGGGAACGATCATCGTCATGCCGGCGGTCAATGCGCCGGCCGTCAAGTCCGGCATACGTCTTTCGACGCTGGACCATCGGAATCTCAATCGATCGTTTCCGGGTAATCCCGACGGATCTCCGACGGAGATGCTTGCTCACTACATCGAATACATCCTCCTGCCGCGATGCGACTTTATTATCGATCTCCATTCGGGAGGAAGTTCGCTCCTGCACAGTCCCTGCACGCTGATGCGCCTCACGCCCGACCTTGGCCGCCGCGACGTGCTTGTCGACGCAGTCAGGGCTTTCGGCGCGCCCCTATGCCTGGTGAAAGCCGGACAGCCAAACGAAGAGGGGCTGCTGGACAGGGGGATCGCGGGTGCGGCCGAGCGTTGCGGGAAGCCGCTGATTTCGTCAGAACTTGGCGGCGGCGGCACCGTCTCGACGCGCGGTCTTGCGATAGCAGAACGCGGCATCCGGCGGACCTTGGCCCACCTCGGTGTATTGACGGAATACAACGATACGGACGATAGCCAGCCCGTTCGGCTGGTCGAACTGGGCGGAGATGATTACTTTGTCTTCGCGTCCGCCGATGGAGTATACGAGCCCCTGAAAGAACTGGGTGACGTCGTCGCCAAAGGCGAGCCGGCAGCGAGGATATGGTTTCCGGAAGCACCAACGAAAGCGCCAGTTATCGAGCGTTTCCGCCATGACGGTCTCGTCATCTGCCAGCGGTCAACGGGGAGGACGAGCCACGGCGATTGCCTCTATCACTTGGCGATCGATATTAACATATGACCCATTTTACTCCGCTGACGGAAGCTGAAATAGCCGCATTGAGGCTGGAGCGTCTCGCCAGAGCGCGAGACGACCGAGCGATCAATGAAAATGCGCCTCCGATCGCCCATGTCGAGGACGTGGTTGCTCCGGCCGGAACTGGCGTACGATGCAGGCTCTACCTCCCGGTCCGCCACCGATCTCTGCCGCTCCTCATCTATGCGCATGGCGGCGGATGGGCATTCGGCTCCCTCGACAGCCACGACAGACTACTGCGGCAACTGGCTATCAGCTGTGAGATTGCTGTCCTCTCGGTCGACTACCGCCTGTCGCCAGAACACCCGTTTCCCGCAGCGAGAGATGATCTGATTGCCGTTGTCCACACCATAAGAGCTCGACGCTGTCTGCTGAACAACCTGAAGGCAGGTTCGCTCTTCGTTGGTGGAGATTCTGCCGGCGCCCACATCGCCTTGTCTGCTGCTCTCCAGCTCGAGCCAGGCACCATCGACGGCGCGTTCCTCTTTTACGGAGCATTCAGGCCGGGCTTTACCGCCACTAGCCATGCTTCCTTCGGAAGCGGTGAATTCGGACTATCCACGGCCGACATGAAGAGATACTGGGCGGCCTATCTGAATTCCGCCTCGCATCACATCTGTGAGAAGGCCAACTTGTTGGCGCAAGATCTCCACAATCTTCCCAATATGTATATCGAGGCCGCACAGCTTGATCCTTTGCTTTCTGACAGTTTGGAGCTTGCAGAAGCATTGAGGTGCCTCCATGTCACTTGTGAATGTACTGTTTCAAACGGCATGCACCACGGTTACCTCAGGCATTTCGAAACGACTATCGAAGCACGGGTACATTTTCGACGCCTCACGGGCTTCTTGAAAAGCTGTGCTGCTGGGTCGCGTTAATCACCTAGAGCAAGTCCGTCTTTTGCGGACTTGGCAACGCTCAAAAAATAACGAGCAAATTCATCGACCTAGGCTCAATCGACATTCGAGAATTGCCGCAAGAGTTACATTGTCATCACCGGGCTTGTCCCCGAAATCGGATTTATCCGAATTTCGGCTTTTGGTCAGGAACTCGGCTGTAGCCGAGTTCCGGTGATCCCGACAGGAATGGCGCCTCGATACATCGGGATGGCAACGGAACTCGGCTGTAGCCGAGTTCCGCGTTGAACAAGTTGAAGTCGGGCAAGCCCGACTTCAATGACAAGCCCGGCCATGACAGCTGAAAGCGCTGAATATCGATTGGTCCTAGATGGTATCAGACGATTCCATCTAAGTCGGATTTGCTCTAAGGCGCCACTCTTGAAGGCACTTGAACCAGCAACCTGTTAATTCTTTATCTTAGACTAACATGCTATGAATGCAAACATTCGACGCTCGTCTGATCTCGTCGATCCTGTGTAAGCATAGTGTTCTTAACTATGCTAATTCTAAAATTTTAAACGCGGTCTTTAGATCGAGGGAAAGACAAAGGTGCCATGACCGGTGAGTTGCTGCACGTTTTTGAGAAAGGCAACCGCTTGCTTGGGTAAAGGCACACGATGGGGACGGCGCATCTTTATCCGCGCTTCCGGAACGGTCCACAGCCCCTCGTCCAGATTGAACGCGGACCAATGGGCCGCCCTTTGCTCATGATGCTGCGCCGGATGAAGGTTGATGCCACGGCCCATGGTTTCCGCTCGTCGTTCCGAGACTGGGCTGCCGAGACCACGCACTCCCCCCGCGAGGTCTGCGAGATGGCGCTCGCCCACACGATCGAGAACAAGGTGAATGCCGCCTGTCGCCGTGGTGACCTCTTCGACAAGAGCCGTGAGTTGATGGTGGCGCGGGCGACCTTCGCGACGGCGTCGGTGGCGAAGGCGGCATCATAGTCAAACGGGGACGATGGGCCGGGCAAACGCGATCGCTACATGCTTATCACACCATTCCACCCCGCACTGGTCTCTCGACGGCGCCGTTCAGGCCCGCGAGAACTGGGCAGCTTTGAAAACAGAAAAGCAAACCGTTGCCGCACATAGTTACGGGATGTCGGGTTCGATAACCGCCACGTGTAAGCATCGATCAGAAAGTGGGCCATGGTCGCCCCGAGCACGGCGCCGACGGCATGGCCGGACTGCCGCTATGCGCTGAAAGGGTTCGCAACGACAGTAGGTGTCCCGGTCGTCCATCGTCCCGCTACGGGCAACGCCCCCTTCCCCGGCACCGACAGCTTCGGCTTCGTGACCGTCGATCCGATCGAGGGCCTCGACGCGGCGCGGGTCTGTCATCGGCCGTGATTGCCTGTTCGCGATGACGAAAGAAGCAGCGAAGGCCGCAAGTTCGATGCGTTGGTTGTCGAAGCCCTCAACCATCCGATGTTTGCGGCGCCTTTGAACACCATCGAACAGGAGCAGACATAAGCCGTCATTTGTGCTCTCTATGGATGTCGTACGAATGGATACGAAAGCCAGTTTGGAGCAGGTTGGTATGATGAGTGAGCGCACCACGAAGGGGCGGCTTAGCATTAAGCGGCAGAGCCTGCCGGAGTCGGTAGCCGCTTCGCTCCAGGAAAGAATTCTCAACGGGGAGTTCAACGAGGGCGATCAACTCTTCCAGGAGCAGATCGCGGCAGAATATGAAGTCAGCCGCATGCCGGTGCGCGAAGCGTTGCGGCAACTGGAAGCGGCGGGTCTTGTCCAGATACAAACTCACAAAGGGGCCATTGTCACGGCCCTGCCGGTCGAGCAGATCGGAGAACTGTTTCACCTTCGGGGCCTACTCGAATGTGACGCTCTGAAAATCGCCGTTCCCCGCATGACACCGGAAGCCCTTCGGCATGCCGAGAAACTGCTGGTCGTGCTTGAAGAGGCCTATCATCAGCGCGACACGCGCGCTTGGGGAGTGGGAAACTCCGAATTCCACATGAGCCTCTACCGGCCTTCGGATCGGCCACGGACCCTCGCGCTGATCGAAGGATTGAATGTGCAGACGGAGCGCTACATTCGGCTTCAGCTCACTTTGAGCCATGCCTTGGCCGACGCCGAGCGTGAACATCGGGAGCTTCTCGACTTGTGCCGGCAAGGAGAGACGGCAAAGGCCGTCGCCTATCTCGCCAAGCATATCGAAAACGCGAGGAAACAACTGGTTCAGGAGATCGCTCGGTATCGTAAAGCGAAACGTGCCCTCGACTGACACGTTTCAAGCAGCCAGGGAGCCAGAATACCAAGCGACATTCGATCACGCCAAAACCCTTTTCAGGAACTGGCGCGTATGCTCCTCCCGAGGCGCATTCACTACCTGCCAGGCTTCACCGACTTCGCAAATTCGGCCATCTTTGAAGAAGGCGATACGGTCGCCCGTCTCGCGTGCGAAGACGATGTCATGAGTGACGACCACCATGGTCATGCCTTCGGACTTAAGCATGCGCAGCGTGTCGAGCACTTCGCCCACCAATTCGGGGTCAAGAGCCGAAGTGACCTCGTCGAACAGCATGTAGCTCGGCTCCATGGCGAGCGCCCTGGCGATCGCAAGCCGCTGCTGCTGCCCACCCGACAGGCGCGATGGAAAAACATCCTCCTTGTCACCCAGTCCAACGTGTTTGAGGTGTTTCGAAGCCAAAGCCCGTGCCTCGGCCTTCGAGATACGCTTCACCACCCGCGGCGCGAGCGCAACGTTCTCCAACGCTGTGAGATGTGGGAAGGCGTTGTACTGTTGGAAAACGATTCCGAGCTTTTGGCGAAGCTTGTTGAGGTTCGTATCTTTGGCGTGGACACTGATCCCGTCGACCTGAATTTCGCCCTGCTGGATGGGCTCCAGGCCATTGACGCACTGAAGCAGAGTTGATTTGCCCGAGCCGCTGGCGCCGATCAGACAAAGCACCTCGCCTTTCTTGATTTCAAGGTCGACGCCCCTGATGACCTTCAGCGATCCAAACGCCTTGTGAACATTGTGGATTTCAATCATATGGCGAGCCTTCGTTCGAGCCGTCGTGCGTAGAGTGAGACCGGGTAGCAGATGACGAAATAGAATAGGCCGACGCCGGCGAGGATCAGCAGGGCTTCGTTGCTGCGATTGATTAAGACCTGGGCAGCGCGGAGCAACTCGATGTAGCCGATCACGCTGACAAGCGCGGTGTCCTTAGTGAGCGCGATCAGCGCGCCGATCCACCCTGGCAACGCGGTTCGAATGGCTAGCGGTGCGCGTATATGCAAGAAGCCCTGCCAGTAGCTCATGCCTAGCGAGCGCCCGGCTCGGGAGAGTTCGGGCCGGACAGATTGAAGGCCGGCCCGCACGAGTTCCGATGTCAGCACGGCCATGTAGATGCTAAGGGTAACGACGCCGATCCAGAATGGATCGAATTGAAGGCCCAAGATGCTTTGAAAGCTGTTTACCAGTATGAACTGTATAATCAGCGGTACGCTACGGATTACATCAATGAAAGGAATAAGGCCGATGCGAAAGCTTACGAAGGTTTCGCGAAGCCAACCGACGATGACGCCGAGCAGCGTGCCGAGCGAGCCCGCCATTATGGTGAGCATGATGGTGCGCCACGCGCCCTCAAGCATGAAGGGCAGATCGCTCCACTGTAAGCCAGAATAGGGAAGCACGAATTGCATAACATTCAAGCCCGTCTGAAGGCGCGCCAAGCTACGACTCGCGCCAAAATCTGCACGCTTTTTGCAATGGCGTAGTAAAGGCCGGCAGCGACGACGAAGAATTCGAACGTCCGGAACGAGACTGATTGCGCCATCTGAGTGGCGCCTGTCAGCTCGCGCAGTCCGATGATCATGCCGAGCGAGGAGTTCAACATCGCCCACGTGATTTGATTGACGAACGGAAAATAGACGATCCGGAAAACTTGCGGAAAGATGATATTCTTGTAAGTCTGAAATGCCGTGAGGCCGAGCGAACGGCCTGCGTTGAATTGTTGTGGCGCCACGGCGTTGAGCCCGCCGCGGAACATTTCCGCAAGATAGCCCGTGTTGTTGAACGTGATTGCCCCTAACACAGCAAAGTAGCTGCCGATATGCAACCCGAGAGCACCTAGCCCGAAATAGACCATATATATCTGCACGAGGCACGGCGTGTTCCGTGCAGCCTCAACCCATATGGTGGCGGCCTGACACGAAAGCCCTTTTCCAGCACGCCGCGCAAGCGCGAGGGGGAACGCGGCGACGGTCGCGACGGCCATCGAAAGAATGGTGATCTCGAGCGTGACACGCGCGCCCGCCAGCAACTGCGGCCACTCGGCCCAGACCAGCGGCCAAAGGAACGTATAGTCGAACATAAGATGCCTCCTGACCGACACAGTTTGAAGCCACGCGCTAGCGCGGCTTCAACGACCTGCTTAGCTGGGGTGCGGTTCAGTAGTAGACACCGGGAACAGCGAGCGACGGCGCATCGCCGGGACCAAAATACTGATTGTATAGGGCCGTGTAGCGCCCCGTCCGGACCTGCTGCCAAATGAATAGATTGACCCAGTTCAGAAATTCTTGATCGCCGCGACGCACTGCGATGGCGCAGAAATCAGGCGGCGACGGTGCCAGCCCCATGGTGACCAGATTGTTGAACTGCCCGCTCGCAATCAGCGCTGCAGCAGCAGCGTTACCGACGATCATGCCGTCAATCTTGCCCTGCGACAGGGCGAGATAGCTTTCGGCTTCACTGCCATAGCCGGTATAGTTGCCCGCCGGATTGTTCCAGCTTCGGAAGAAGCCCATGATAGCCTGTTCGCCTGTCGAGCCGGTCACCCCGCCGATCTTGCGTCCTTTCAAGCCATCGAAATTTTCGATGGCTGTGTCGTTCCGCGTAAGCACAACGTCCTGATAGACGACGTAGGGCTGGCTGAAGGCAACAGTGAGTGCCCGTTGAGGCGTGTTCGAGGTTGAGGCGATCAGCACGTCGATTCGGTTGGAGGCAATCGCCGGCAGCCGTTCGGTCGACGGTGTCTCAATGATCTGCGGCTTGACGCCCAGCGCGTGGGCCATGTCGCGGCAATAGGCCACGTCGAAACCGTCGGGCTGGTTCTGCGGGTTGCGGAAGCCTGCAGGCGGATAGTCCAACATGACGCCGCAGCGCAGCGTCCGAGACTGGACAATGCGGTCAAGCGTGGACTGTGCGCTGGCTGCACCGGCGATGTGAAGTGATGCGGCGGCTATGACCGCCACGCTCATAAGCTTTCGGATCGACATCTGGATTTCCCCTGCTGAGCCGACCGCGCCCCCTGCGCGGTCTGTTTTTGATTGACATCCAATTTACATGTATCCAATCTACAAATGTCAAGAGTCGAAATTGACGATCGCGCGACAGCCGCGGATCAGCACGCAGGACGGCGCGCGACAACGCAGAAATGGAGATCAAACCATGGTGAAATGGAGTGGGGTGTTCCCCGCGCTGACGACGAAGCTGAGCAGGGACGGTCAGATCGACCTCAAGGCGACGCAGGCCGGCGTGCAGCGGGCGCTCGACGGCGGCGTGAGCGGTATCGTTGTGCTAGGTATGCTCGGCGAGAACGGCATGATGACGACGACGGAGAAGGAGAGCATCCTCCGCGCGGCCAAGGAAGTCGTGGGTTCGTGCGTACCGCTTCTCTCAGGCCTTGCCGAGGCGACCACGCAGGATGCGGTCGCCTACGCCAAGCTCTGCGAGCGCGTCGGACTTGACGGCCTGATGGTCTTCCCAGCCATTACCTACAAGACCGATCATCGCGAAACGGTGGCATACTACCAAGCGATCGGCGATGCCGCGCCGTCGCTCGGCCTCATGGTCTACAACAATCCGGTCGCCTACCGTGTCGATGTCACCCCCGAACTGCTCGAAAAGCTTGGCGAGGTGAAGAACGTCGTCTGCATCAAGGAAGAGTCCTACGACATCCGCCGCATCACCGACATCTACAAGCGCTGCGGCGACCGCTTCCTCGTGTTCTGCGGTATCGACGATTTCGTGCTGGAGAGCGTGGCGGCCGGTGCCACCGGCTGGGTGTCCGGCATGACGAACGCCTGGCCGGCAGAATGCGTGGAACTGTTCAATCTTTGCTCGGCGGGACGCTTCGAAGAGGCGCGCGCCCTCTATCGTTTGATGATCGAGGCCTTCCACCTCGATACCGACGTCAAGCTCGTCCACTCCATCAAGCTGGCTGATCATCTCACGTCCGGCGCGCCGGAGCATCTACGTGCGCCGCGCCTGCCGCTGGTCGGCGATGAACGGGCGCGGGCGGAGCAGATCATCAAGCAGGTCATCCGCGATCTGGAGAACCGCCGCAACGTCTGCGATCCCGAGACAATGCCCGCGCGTCTTCCGGCTTAGAGCAATTCCAGCGGAAGTGTGTAGCGGTTCCGCGTCCGGAATTGCGTAAAATCAAGGAGATAGAGCCTTTCCGGTGAACTGGCTTTCGCCGGAAAGGCTCCAGTGGAGGGCTCCGATCGATGACGCGACACATCTTCGAGTGCATTGACGGCCACACTTGCGGCAATCCCATCCGGATTGTGAAGACTGGCGCGCCCCCACTGCGCGGCGAGACCATGGCCGAGAAGCGCGAGCACTTCATCAGGGACTACGACTGGATCCGCCGGGCGCTTATGTTCGAGCCAAGGGGGCACGACATTATGTCGGGCCTCTTTTTCTATCCTTCCAGAAGGCCCGAAGTCGACATCGGCATTGTCTTCATCGAGGTCGATGGCTGCCTGCCGATGTGTGGCCACGGTACGATAGGCGCGGCGACGCTCGGCGTCGAGGAGGGCCTCATCAAACCGAAGCGTGAGGGACAGATTGTCATCGAAGTGCCGGCTGGGATCGTCGAGGCGAGCTATGAACGCAACGGTGATTTCGTGGAATCGGTCCGACTGACGAACGTGGCGAGCTATCTTCACGCGGTCGATGTCAAGATCGATGTGCCGGGATTGGGGCAACTGATCGTCGACGTGGCCTTCGGTGGCAACTTCTTCGCGATTATCGAGCCGCAGCGGAATTGGCAGGGCTTTGAAAACTTCACCGGCGGCGCGATCGTCCGCTGGAGCCCTCTGATCAGAGAGTTGGTTCAAGAAGCCGTACAGCCAACGCATCCGCTGATCGCAAACGCGCAGGGCATCTCCCACGTCATGTGGTGCGACGGGCCAAAGGATCCCCGCGCTCATGGTCGCAGCGCAGCCTTCTACGGCGAGAAGGCAATCGACCGATCTCCTTGCGGAACGGGGTCCTCGGCGCGGATCGCACATCTTTTCGGCAAAGGTCGGCTGTCAGTTGGCGACACCTACATCAATGAGAGCTTGATCGGCACACTTTACGACTGCCGTATCGAGAAAGCTGCGGACATAGCCGGGCGGCCAGGCATCATTCCGAGCATCGCAGGCTGGGCGCGGCTCACGGGCTACAATACGCTTATTGTCGATGACCGGGACCCCTTGAAGCATGGATTCCAACTCATCTGATTGGACATCATAAAGCGTCAAAATCCGAAGAATGGTGGCCGTCCACGAATCCGATGAGTATTAGAGAGCTTGTGGATCGGGTGCTAACGTCGCGAGGGCGCAGATCACCCCAGATTTCAGGACCATTGGCCGCTTCCCCTATGCAATGTTATGCCGTTGCATAACGAAAGCGGAATGTGACCGCAGCCGGCTTATGTCCTCACGGCGTTCTGCGAAGGGGCGGTTGCGTTTGAACCAGCAGGCCCAGTGGCGGGCCAGAGGGTGGTCTCAAGTTACGTCCGTCAGATCACGTCGTAAGTGGCCTCATGTCGAACATACATGCAGGCATTGAGGGTGGCGGCTGGCGACCGAGTATCAATGACAATCATAGCCCAACGTAGTGGAGAATTATAATAATTCTATTGTTGGAATTGCAGCCGACATTGCGCAGGTGGGGCATCTTTGCACATACGGACCAGGGTTAACGACAATCTAACCGGAATTTCGTGGGATGTTTATTGCCACTCCGTTAGTTCAGGGGTATGGGTGGGGCAAATTTATTGTCCTGAGGCAGACACGTCATGAAATCCATCTCAAACTGGCTCTTTGCCACGGGGCTGCTTGCTGCCGTCATGGCGGGTCCTGCCCTGGCACAAGATGCCAAGACGCAATCGCTCGTGGATGATCGTGGTGTGAAGGTCGAGATCCCCGGCCATCCGACACGGGTCGCGGGGATTTCCTATCTGGCGGCGGATGTCGCCCTGGCGCTCGGGATCAAACCCGTCGCAACCACCTACATGGTGGCGGGACGCGAACCTGACTTCCTCCTGGGCCTGACCAAGGACATGAAGCAGGTCGGGCAGCGGGCCAAACCCAACCTTGAACTTCTCTCGGAGACAAAACCCGACCTCATCGTCGCCATGCGGCGCTACACGGTGGGCAATGCCGATCGCTTCCAGGCCATCGCCCCCTATGTCGCCTATAACATGGAACTCTTGAGCGAAAGCTATAAGGAAGTCGCGGAGCTTGCCAAAGTGCTCGGCAAGCCTGAGCGCGGTCAGCAACTCAATGACACATTCAAGCAACATCTCGCCGAGTTCGGCCAGAAAGCCCCGAAGGACAAGCATCCGCGCTTCCTGATTACATTCGGTGGTGATGATCCCTTTGCGTTCCACACCGAGAATACGGCGGCATCGATCGTCGCTGCGCTTGGTGGCGACAACGTCGCCGGCCCGATGACGCAGAACGGACGCTTCGGCCTCAGCCTCAGCCTCGAGACCATCCTCGAAAAGGATCCTGAGGTCATCTTCATCATCGACTATTACCCGGACCGCTCCCACGAGAAGAACCCGATCTGGCAACAACTGTCCGCCGTCAAGAACGGCCGTGTTCACTATGTCTTTGACCAGTGGGCGGAAACGAACGGCCCGATCGCGCGCGAAGTCGTGCTGCGCGAAGCCGCCCACTATCTGTATCCGGACGTCTTTCCTGCGGTTGACGTCAAGGCCGAAGCGGCGAAGCTCATCCCGGCCGACCTGCAGAAGTGATCAGAAGCCAGTCGCTCGAACGGCGAGGACACCCTGCGCGATCGGCGCTGATGATTATTGCCGTCGTCACCACTGCCGCATTCATGATCATCGGCGGCCTGCTCGTCGGGGCAAGACCAGTCACGCCTCAAGGGCTCGTTTCCGCCTTGTTCTGGCCTGATGGAAAGATCGATTCCATCATCGTCTGGATGCTGCGCTTGCCGCGCAGCCTGGCCGCCTTTCTCGGCGGCGCCGGCTTGAGTATCTCCGGCTATCTGCTGCAGACCCTCACGCGCAATCCGCTCGCCGGGCCGGGACTGACCGGCGTGACCACCGGCGCTGTTGCGGCGATCGTGTTCTGCTTCACCTTCGTGCCGTGGCTGTCCTCGCTTTATTACCCGCTGGTCGGCATGACGGGAGGGCTCGGCGCGGCGCTGGTCACGTTCTGGATCGCTCGAGGCAGCACCGGCCGACCGCTCCATCTGGCGCTTGGCGGCATCAGCGTCTCCTTGTTCCTCGGCGCCGTCACCATCTATGTCCTTCTCCTGAGCGGCACGCAGGTCCAATCGATGCTGTTCTGGCTCTCCGGCGGGTTTCAGGGACGAACGTGGATTCAGCTGGCCTACATGGCGCCCTGGGTCGCCGTCGGCTTCATCGGTGCGCTGCTGGCGCACCGTGTCCTCGATCTTCTGACCCTGAGCGAGGACGCCGCGGCCGGCATGGGGCTCCAGCTCAAACTCTGGAAGCCGCTGCTGCTGCTCCTTGCCGTCCTGCCCGTCGCGGGGGTCGTTCCGGTGGCAGGACCGGTCGCCTTCGTCGGATTGGCGACGCCGCATATCGCGCGGCTCCTCAAGCCTGGCGGCCAAGGCTGGACGGTTGCCCTGGCGGCCGCCCTCGGTGGTCTGATGGTCACCGTCGCCGACCTTCTCGCACGCTCGATCGCCGCCCCGCGAGAACTCCCTGTTGGTATCATCACCGCGCTCATCGGCGGTCCTGTATTTATTTATCTGGTACAGGCGCGCAACGTCACCTTCAGGTCGGGCGGCAAGGGATGAGCCATGCTCCGCAAACCGTCTCGCGCGCGCCCGTCTGGTTTGTGCCGACGTCCGTCGCTGTCGCCGTCCTCTCGATCATGCTCGCGGTTTTTATCGGGGTGGTCGACATACCGCCTGCGGATATTCTAGCCGCACTCCAAGGCCACGGCTCCGCCGAGGCAAAGTCGATTATCCTCGATATCCGCCTTCCACGCATCCTGACGGGCATGCTGGCCGGCATCCATTTCGCGGTCGCCGGCCTGATACTCCAGATGATCACCCGCAACCCCCTCGCCGATCCCTCGATCATGGGCGTATCGCAGGGCGCGACGCTTGCCGTATCGCTCTTCCTGCTGCTGACCGTCTATATCGACAATCCCGGCTCAAACACCTTGGCCGAGCTTCCAATCGCGTGGTTGCCCGGCGTTGGGGCTGTCGGAGGATTGGCAGCAGGCGCGGTCATCTATCTGCTGGCTTTCCGCCAAAATCTCGGGCCGCTTCGGATCACCATCTGCGGCATCGCGGTGGGAGCCGTTCTGCACGCCGTCGCGATCGGCCTGATTGCCGGCTGGGGATCGGCGCGGATCGAAATCCTGCTCGAATGGCTCTCCGGCTCACTCTATGCGCGCAGTTGGCGGCATGTGATGTTCCTCCTGCCTTTCACCGTTGTCGGTCTGAGCCTCCTCCCCCTTTTGCGCCGCTCGCTCGACTTGCTGCGTTTCGATGCGCCCGTGGCGCGGTCCTTCGGCCTCGGCTACCGGTTCCATTTTTCCCTTGCGCTTGCATTATCCTGCAGCCTCGCGGCGAGCGCGGTCGGCGTGGTCGGGCCGATCATATTCGTCGGCCTGATCGTTCCCCATCTGGCACGTCTTCTCGCCGGCCGGCGTTTCACCCTTGTGCTCCCATTGACGATCACGCTGGGCATCGTCGTCGTGACGCTGGGTGATCTGGCCGGGAGGGTGCTGGGGCAAGCGGAAGAGGTTCCGATCGGCGTCATCACCGCAATCTTCGGCGTTCCCGTCCTGATCGCGCTCCTTCGCCGGGTTCCGTGAGGTCACACCATGTCGCTCTCCTGCTCCGGCCTGTCCGTGACCTATGGTGCTCGCAAGGCCCTCACCAATTTCAACCTCGCGGTCGCACCAGGCGAGGTTCGCGCGCTGATCGGGCCGAACGGTTCGGGCAAGAGCACCGCGTTGCAAGCGCTTGCCGGCCTCATCAGGCCGGATGAGGGGCGTGCTGACATCGATGGCGCCCCCATCGCCGTCATGTCGCGGCGGGATATCGCGCGTCGATTGGCATTTCTCCCCCAGCAGCCTTCAGCGCCAGACGAAATGACCGTAGGGCAACTCGTCCGGCAGGGCCGGTTCGCCCATGTGGGCTTGTTTCGCAGCTACAGGCCGGAGGATGAAGCCGCGATCGCCTGGGCGCTCGAGAGCACAGGCCTGTCCGATTTCGCCGAGCGTGGCCTCAACGAGCTTTCCGGGGGCGAACGCCAGCGTGCATGGATCTCGGCGGCGCTGGCTCAGGAAGCGCAGACTTTGCTCCTCGACGAGCCGACCTCATTTCTCGATATCGGCTATCAGATCGAGGTGCTCGATCTGGTCCATCGTCTAAGCCGGGACAGGGGCGTGAGCATCGTCATGGCGATCCACGACCTCAACCAGGCGATGTCGATATGCGACCGGATCTCGCTTCTCAATCACGGCATGTTGGCGTTCGATGGAGAGCCACGGGATCTGGCGGCCACAGGCTTGATCGAAGAGGTCTTTCGCGTGAAAGGACAATTCGTGCAGATAGCGCCGCACGCGCCGCCGCATTTCGATGTGGAACTGGCGCGTTGGACGTCGCCGCCGTCCTGAGAAGGGCGACCGACAAGAATGATCAAAGCCTCGCGGCTCAGGCGGCGAGATGCATCTGCGGGAAGGACGAGGAATGGTAGCCGACGATCAAATCATGGCTCTGCTGGATCGGTGGGATCGTCAGCAGGAAGGCTACATCAAGCAGCGGGAAGAGCGTTTCGAAGTCATGTTCGACGTGCTCCAATCAGCGCTTGGCGACGCCTTCACGGTTGTCGACGCGGCATGCGGGCCAGGGTCCCTCAGCCGGCGGCTGCTCGCACGTTTTCCGCAAGCCAAGGTCATTGCCGTCGACGCGGATGTGATGCTGCTGGAAATGGCACGGGTGGCTCTCGCCCCCGACGGCGCAAGGGCGCGCGTCGTCGAGGCGGATCTCGCCGACGCCTCCTGGTGCGAGCGTGTTCTTGAAGCCGCCGCGTCGCTGAACGCTGACCGGCCGGCCGCCCTGGTCTCGACCACAGCCCTGCATTGGCTATCCCCAGGCGCTTTGGCCGAATTCTACGGTGCGGCGGGCGAACTCGTGCAGCCGGGCGGAATTGTGATGAACGGGGACCATATGCGGTTCGACAGCCGCTGGCCCACCCTCGCCAAGGTGGCGATGGCGACACGCCAGCGCATAGAGCGCGAGGCCGTCGCCAATGGCGAGGATGACTGGGCAACCTGGTGGGCGCGCGCCGCCGCTATACCCCGCCTCGCCGCGCTGAAGGAACAGCGCGATGCCTTCTATGCCTCGCGGGGGCAAAAGCGTGCGACGAGCGGTGAGGATTGCTCGGTGGATTTCCATCTGGCCGCGATGCGCCATGCTGGTTTCACGGAGGTGGGTACAGCCTGGCAGCAATTCGACAACTTTGTTGTCTTCGGACGGCGGCCGGGCGGAGCTTAACTTCAACGGAGCCACGCGCCCGTGACAGATCTGCCAATCCACGTTGAACGTTCTCCATCGCATCCTGGCCTGGATTTGGCTATGTTTGTAGCCGGTTCGGCATCGTGAAAGCTCCGTGATCACGGGCGTCCAAGCCGGCCCGTGGGTGAGCCGGACGAGTTTACAGAGGTTCAGATGGGATCGGCTCAGTTGCAGACCCGGATTGGCGGATTGGGCGGCGCTGCGTGGATCGCCTTCATCGCGGCGGTGAGCGTTGCCTTCAGTATGGCGTTGGCCTGCGCCATTCCCTTTGCCGCGATTGCAACGATCGCGGGAACACGGATGCCCGTCGTTGGTGCGATCGTTCTGACGGGCGCCGCGTGGCTCGCGAACCAGCTCGTCGGCTATCTCATTCTAGGCTATCCGATCACATGGGACAGCTTGGCATGGGGAGCCATGATCGGCATCTCGGCCCTGGCGGCAACGGGCGTGGTCGTCGCCGTCAAGAATGGGGCGCCCTCAACGTTCGCCGCACTCACCGGCGGGTTCGTCGCCGCCTTTGCCACCTACGAAGCCGTGTTATACGGCGCGACCGCGTTCCTGCCGTCCGGAGATGCGGCCTTTTCATTCGCGGTTGTCATCGGGATTGCCTGGACGAATATCCTCGCGCTGACAGGTCTCCTCGTCCTCCATCGACTGGCGATCGCAATTGGGCTGTTGGCTCCTCTCAGACCTCAGCCCGCCGGTTACGCCTGAAGGCAATGGCCGGACATTTTCCGCCCCGACGGATCGTTTGCCTGACCGAGGAGACGGTCGAAACGCTTTATCTGCTTGGGGAGCAGGAGCGGATCGTCGGCGTTTCCGGCTATGCGGTGCGCCCACCCCAGGTGCGCCGCGAGAAGCCGCGGGTTTCGGCCTTCACATCGGCCGACATTGCAAAGATCATGGCGCTTGAACCGGATCTGGTTCTTACTTTTTCTGACCTTCAGGCCGACATCGCCGCGGAATTGATCCGGGCCGGCATCGCGGTCCATGCCTTCAATCAGCGCGACATCGCCGGCATCCTTGCCATGATCCGGACGGTTGGCGCTCTCGTCGGCGTGACCGAGAAAGCGCATGCTTTGGCCTCAGGTTACGAGGCGCGGCTACGTGGCATCGCGGCATCGGCTCGCGGATTGCCGAGACCGAAGGTCTATTGCGAGGAATGGGATGATCCGCTGATCGGCGGCATAGGCTGGGTGTCGGAATTGGTCGGGATCGCCGGCGGTGATGACGTCTTTGCCGACAAGGCCAAGGCGAAGGCTGCCAAAGATCGCGTCATCCAGCCGCAGGAGGTCGTAGCGGCGGCGCCCGACGTCATCCTGGCGTCGTGGTGTGGAAAGAAGGTGGTCTCCGCGCGGATCAGAGGCCGTCCGGGATGGGACACGATCCCGGCAGTCCGCAACAATCGCATCGTCGAGATCAAATCTCCCCTGATCCTGCAGCCCGGCCCTGCCGCTCTGACGGACGGACTGGACGCGATTGTTGCCGCCCTTCGGGCAAGCATCTGATTGTGGGGATCGCTCTTACCGTCCGACGGGCCACCGCCCGCCGGAGCGCCCAGTCTTGAGGAGGCGTCGGCTTTGTTGATTGGGCTGGCGCGGGGCGTGCATGCCGCGTGCGGAATGGCCCGTGCCCCATGCCGATCGCGACCTCCCTTGGACCGATTGTCCAATCCCGGATCGCTCTGACAGTCTCTAATTGTCGCCGGCGACATGTTTACGAGGGATCCGTGGGCGATGAAGACACTTGGACAGTGGCTTTCTGAGAAGAGTTACAGAAGCACGGTGGTCAATTTAGTGATGTTGACAGGCGTCCTTGCTATGTCTCAGAGTTCCGAACTTTTCATGGCAGTTGGCGGAGGAGCGATTGCAATCGCATCGTTTTACTTTCTCCTTCGCGCCATCGCGTTGACAGCTCGGACAAAGAGATTTGTCAATCCGTATCAGCTTTCTCTGACCTGGATCCCGGGTTTACTTGCGATCGTCCTGGCAATGACTGGGCTCTATCTCGTCATCAGCGCCGAGCCGTTCAGCATGGGTTATTGTCTTGGGGTGATCTTGTTCGCCTGTGAACTGGCGATGCTCACCATCGCTGGAGTCGATCTCGACGATTCTGCAAGCAAATCGTCCCGAATCATAGAGGTCGTCTAATGGATTTTCCTGTCTTTCACCTCGACTTCTTCGGTAATCGCTGGCTGATCGCGACAATCGCCATCTTGCATGTCTTGGTCAATCATGGCCTGGCCGTCGGCATGATGCCGTTGGTCGCGGCTATGGAATGGTATGGTCAGAAGAAGCAGGACCCGCGCTGGGACAGGCTTGCCTACAAGATTCTATTCTTCTGCTTCCTGATCACGACGACGATTGGCGCGCTCACCGGCGTCGGCATCTGGTTATCGGTATCGCTGGTCAATCCCTATTCGATAGCGAGCCTGATCCGTGTGTTCTTCTGGGCGTGGTTCACGGAGTGGTTGGTCTTCATCACAGAGGTCTGCCTGATTCTCGCCTACACGCTGACGTGGAAGAAGTGGAGCAATCAGGGCCCGGAGAAGAAGAAGCAGCACATCCGGCTCGGCTTTGCGCTGGCGTTCTTCTCCTGGGTGACGATGGCCATCATCGTCGCAATCCTCGGCTTTATGATGGATCCCGGAAACTGGCTGACGGATCACAGTTTTTGGACGGGTGTGATGAACCCGCTCTACATCCCGCAGCTCGCCTTCCGCACGCCGCTCGCGGCCGCCATGGCCGGCATCATCGCGCTGTTCCTGATCCTTTTCTTCACGAAGAGACAGGATGGCTTCCGACACGAGGCCTTGCGGGCGGTCGCCCTTTGGACGCTCGCCTTCGCCCCGTTCGTGCTCGCCGCTGGCTGGTGGTACTACACCTCCGTTCCTGACGCGATGAAGGACAACCTCGGCGTTTCCCTGGCGACGCTCGCGTTCGCCGACTGGCAAACCAAGTTCCTCCAGATCGCCGTCGTCACCGTCGTCACCATCCTGCTGGTCGTCCAGTTTGCGATCTCGCGGCCGAACCTGCTGCCGAAGGTGGCGCTGGTCGTGCCGTTCTTTGCCATCCTGTGGATGACGGGGCATTTCGAGCGGGTGCGTGAGTTCATCCGCAAGCCCTATGTGATCGGTCAGTACATGTATGCCAACGGCATGCGGGTCGACGACTACGCCCTGCTGCAGCGCGACGGCGTCCTTACCTACGCGACCTATTCGAATCCTCTGACCGAGGCTGAGAAAGCCGGGCTGCCGGAGAGACTGTCGGAACCGGAGCGGACGGCGCGGCTGGAAACGATCCAGAAGGGCAAGGACGTCTTCATGGATACCTGCTCACGTTGCCATACCGGCCATGGAGTGAACAGCATCACCAGCCATCTCCAGCGGATGTTCGGTGACAAGCCTTGGACGCCGGAGCTGACCGCGGGCTACATCGAGGGCATGCACTATGCCCAGCCCTATATGCCGCCGTTCCCCGGCAGCAAGGCAGAGCTGCAACTCTTGGGCGCCTATCTCGAACATCTCCAGCACAATAAGGCGCCAATCCCAGGCGCGCAGTCGGCGGGCGTCATCGTGCATGACGAGAATGCGGGTCGCATCGCGACGAAGACCAACCAGACAGAGGCGGCCGCCCGATGAATGAGATTCCCGTGCCCAGAGATATCCCTCTGCCAATGCCAGCACCTGAACCAGTGTTGATCGGCGTGCTGATAATCTTCTTCCTGATGCATATCGTCTTCGTGAATTTTATGGTGGGCGGCGCCTTCCTGACCCTCTGGTACCAACTACGCGGCCTGAAGGAGAAGCGCTACGACGATCTTGCCTATGAAATCGCCGCGACGATCACCGCTAACAAGTCGATTGCGGTCGTGCTCGGCGTCGGACCGCTGCTCGCGATCAACACGCTCTATACTGTCTATTTCTACACCGCCAATGCGCTCACTGGCGCCTTTTGGATCAGTATCATCCCGCTGGTCATCGTCGCCTTCGTATTGACCTACATCCATAAATATCTCTGGCATCAGATGGAACGGATGAAATGGCTCCACATCGGCTTGGCGATTGTGGTCAGCCTGCTTTTTCTGTTCATTCCGCTGATCTTCCTTACCAACATCAACCTGATGCTGTTCCCGGAGAAATGGGGCACGATTCGTGGCTTCTTCTCGGCGCTGATGCTTCCCAACGTCTTCTCGCGCTACGCCCACTTCATCCTGGCTTGTCCGGCCATGACCGGTCTGTTGATGGTCTGGCTGTTCCGCCGAAAGAACGAGGCGGAAATCGCCGCAACCGGCTTCGAACGCGTTGAACTGATCCGCAAGGGCTATCAGTGGGCCTTCTGGCCGACCGCCGCGCAGTTCGTCATCGGCCCCCTCGCGCTTCTGACGCTTCCCGAGACGCAGGAGTCCATCCATTCCGTCATTGCCGTCTTCGGTGTCGCCATCCTCGTTTCGATGGGCATGGCGCATCTGATGTTCACCGAGACAAGGCGCCCGGCCGAGACAATCGGCAAGAGCTTTGCGCCCATCTGCGCGCTGATGCTTGTGGTCGTAGGATTGATGGGCGCGGGCCGCCATCTCTACCGGGAAGCTGCCGTGGCCCCCCATCGCGAACTCGTCCGCGCCAAGACGGAGGACTACATGCGCAAGGTTGAGGAGGCCAATCGGGAGGCGGCGGCGAAAGGTGGCGATGTGAGGACTTCACAATGATCCCTGGTTCGCTGGATTGGGGCGAGCCGCGCGGCATCTGGAACGTTCTTCGCGCCTTCCGCGCCTGGGTCAAGCGGTCCATCTGGCTCTGGATCGCTACCAGACGATCAAAGGCATCACCACAATGACGTTGATCTCGGCGCCTCTGATCTATCTGTATCTTTTAAGCTGAACTGGCACGATCTTTGAGTACTCCAGACAAGACCAACAAGAAGAATCTCGCTCTACTGATCCAACTGCGCTGGCTGGCCGTTGGCGGTCAGGTGGTGACGATCCTCGTCGTGCATGACTGGCTCGGGATCACGCTGCCGCTCATCACGATGGCAGGGGTGATCCTGTTTCTGGTCGGGCTCAACATCGTGAGCCTGATGCGACTTCGAAATCAATCCGAGGTCAGCAACACAGAGCTATTTCTCGAGCTTCTGCTTGATGTCGCGGCGCTGACAGTTCAGCTCTATTTGAGCGGTGGCGCCTCTAACCCGTTCGTCTCACTCTACCTGCTTCAGGTCATCCTCGGCGCGGTGCTGCTGGAGGCAGGATCGACATGGGCGCTCGTCGTGATCACCAGCGCCTGCTTCATTTGGTTGACGACAAACTACCGCGAGATCGCGATGCCGCACAATCACGGGCCAGATCTCTTCGACTTGCACATCCAGGGGATGTTCATCTGCTTCGTGCTGGCCGCGAGTCTGCTCGTCCTGTTCGTCACGCGCATCCAGCGCAATCTTCGCATCCGCGACGCGCAATCGGCAGAGGAGGATCACATCGTCAGGATGGGTCTTCTGGCTTCCGGCGCCGCCCATGAACTCGGCACGCCGCTGTCGACCGTCTCGGTCATTCTGAGCGACTGGCAGCGGATGCCGATGTTCAAAGCCGATCCGGAGCTTATCGAGGATCTCTCCGACATGCTTGGCCAGCTCGACCGCTGCAAGGCGATTGTCTCAGACATCCTGACGTCGTCGGGCGCGACACGCGGCGAAGGAACGGTGCGCACCACCGTGAACGCCTTCCTCGACGCGTTGGTCGAGGAATGGCGCGCGGGCCGCCCGGCTTTGGCGGTCGACTACACCAACCTCTTCAGACCGGATACGCCCATCGTCTCGGACACTGCGCTTAAGCAGGTCATCTTCAACATCTTCGACAATGCCTGGGAGGCCTCTCCTGAATGGATCGGCGTCGCCGTTGTCCGGCGCGGCGATGAGCTGGTGATCACGGTGAGTGATGCCGGTCCTGGCTTTGACGGGGAGATACTGGCCGAGTTTGGCAAGCCTTATCGATCAGGCAAGAAACGCCCCGGCGGCGGTCTCGGTCTTTACCTCGTCGTCAACGTGCTGCGCAAGCTCGGCGGCACGGTCACGCCGAAGAACGGCAAGACAGGCGGCGCGTCCGTCACTCTCAAGCTGCCGCTCGCTTCCCTGTCTCCGGGAGGCTTCGATGGGCTCTAGACCTTCGCTGATGATCATCGAGGATGATGCAACCTTCGCCCGGGCGCTGCGCCGTTCCTTCGAGCGTCGCAACTATGACGTGCATCTGTGCGACGGGCTGGAAGGAATGCGGTCGATCCTGGCAGGCGGCTCACCCGGCTATGCGGTTGTGGACCTGAAGCTGCCTGGAGGCTCGGGACTCGAATGCGTGAGAGAACTCCATCGGCATGATCCCGCGATGAAAATCGTGATACTGACCGGCTTCGCCAGCATCATCACCGCCGTCGAGGCGATCAAGCTCGGTGCGTGCCATTATCTGCCGAAGCCCTCGAATACCAATGACATCATAGCGGCCTTTGAGAAAATTGACGGTGACACATCCGTTCCCCTGACGATGAGGCAGACCTCGATCAAGAATCTCGAGTGGGAACGTATCCACGAAACGCTTGTCGACGCTGAGTTCAACATTTCCGAAACGGCCCGCCGTCTTGGCATGCACAGGCGAACACTGGCGAGGAAGCTCTATAAATGGCGGGTGAAATAACCCCCCTCTTCAGTTATGAGCAATAGCGATACTGAAATGCCCTTGTATAGGCCACCTCCGGCGTCTTGAAACACCCAATGTCGGTCCCCGCGAAGCCGGCTGCAGGCCGGTGGTTTCCTCCCTTTGAGGGTAAAAGGGCCTTCTTTGGAAAACTCCATTTTCCCAGTCCGTTTTCCAATTCGGCGCCCGTCTAGGCGTTTGATGTCGCGCCTATGACATTGTCCCTCCAACTGCGCGAAAGACGATGCTAGTCTAGTATCCTGCTGCACGATCCACCAGATGCAGAAAGGGCTCGCCCGCTTCGCCGCGCCGGATATTCTCCGCCAGCACCCGGGCTGCGGTTTCCGGTCGCGTCGCCGCCGCGATATGCGGTGTGACGGTCACCTTCGAATGGTGCCAGAACGGATGCTCCGGCGGCAGCGGCTCCTCACGGAAGGCATCGAGGGTGGCATGGCCGACCCGACCTTCATCAAGCGCTGCAATCAGTGCCGAATCCTCGATCAACCCGCCGCGCCCCGGGTTGATGAGCACTACGCCGGGCCGCGCGCGCGCCAGAACTCCCGCCCCGATCAGCCCCTCGGTCGCGGGCGTGAGCGGCAGGAGCAGCACGAGGATTTCGGCCTGCGAAACCAGCGCATCCAGTCCGGCCGTCCCGTCCAGACAGGTGATGCCCGCCAGGCTCCGACAGCGGCGGCTCCAGCCCGTCACCCGAAACCCGAGACTGGCGAGGGCTCCTGCACAGGCCGCGCCCAACTCGCCGAGGCCAAGGACCCCGACACTCCGGTCGGCCGCCAGCGGCGGAACCTCCCTGCCACGCCAGATGCCGTCCTGACCCAGAACATGGCGGTCCATGCCCAGATGATGGCGCAGCACATGCCCAGTCACATACTCTACCATCCCCGTGACCAGGGAGGTATCGACCATGCGGCACAGTGGTTGGGTCAGACTAGGATCGGTGACGATGCCCTCCACCCCGGCCCAGAGGTTAAGCACCGCCCGGGCGCGGGTGAAGGTGGAGAAATCAACCCGCGCGGCGGTGGGCGCGTAGAGAATGTAATCCACCTCCTCTGGTGTTTCGGCGCCGAAACGCAGCTCCGCCTTGATGCCGCGCTCTGCCAGGGCCGCCAGGACAGGCGCTCGCCAGGCCTCCCACCTTTGTTGGTCGGCGAGAAAGGCGAGGACGGGGCGCCTCATGTCGTCGGCTCGGGGAAATCGGCGGCATGGGACTGCACGCGCGGATCGAGCAGACAATGCAGCAGTGCCGGACGCCCGGCGACCAGAGCCGCCTCCATCGCGGCCATGAACTCCTCTAGCGTCTCGACCCGCCAGGCAGCCGCACCGCAGGCACGCGCGAGTCCGGCGAAATCCGGGCTCTGCATCTGCAGCCCCTCCGCGCCATCGGGATAGTCGCGGGCCTGGTGCATGCGGATGGTGCCGTATTGCCCATTGTCCACTACGATCACCACGATGGCTGCGCCGTATTGCACGGCGGTGGTCAGTTCTTGGCCGTTCATCAGAAAGCAGCCGTCGCCTGCCCAAGCGATGACCGGACGATCGGGATGTATCAGCCGGGCCATGACCGCCGCCGGAACTCCGTAGCCCATGGTGCCGCAGACCGGCGCAAGCTGTGTGCCGTAACGGCGGAAGTCGTGGTGGCGATGGATCCAGCCGGCGTAGTTGCCCGCTCCATTGCAGATGATCGCATCCTCGGGCAGGCGCTCGGAGAGCCAGCGCACCGCCTCGCCGAGCTGGAACCGGCCCGGCAGTTTCCGCGGCGCCGTGCTATGGGCGCGGGCCGCGGCATGCAGCCTGGCTGCGCGCTCCGGATCGGCTGCTGGCGGCACCTCGAGATCGGACAGCGCACGCACGAATTCGACCGGCCCGGCCTGGATCGCCAGCTCCGGCTGATAGACCCGGCCCAGTTCCTCCGCGCCGGGATGGACATGCACGAGGCGTTGATGCGGAACCGGCACCTCCAGCAGGCTGTAGGAGGCCGAGGGCATTTCGGAGAGCCGCCCGCCGATCAGCGCGATCAGATCCGCCTCGCGCACCGCATCCGAGAGATGACGCGCCGCGCCGATACCCAGATCCCCGGCATGCATGGGATGGTCGACGGGCAGCAGCATGGCACGGCGGAAGGAGGTCGCGACCGGCAGACCGGCCCGCGCGGCGAAATCCGCGAAGCCGGCACAGGCTTCCTCGCTCCAGCCCGAACCGCCGAGAATTGCCAGCGGCCTGCGTGCGGAGCCGAGCAGCGCGGCAAACGCTGTCATATCTTCGCGGCGCGGCGCGGCGCGCGCCGGCTCTATCCGGGCGGCATCCGGCGCATGGGTGATCTGCGGCAGGACATTCTCCGGCAGGACCAGAACCACCGGCCCCGGCCGTCCCTGCATCGCTACACGGAAGGCGCGGGTGACGAATTCGACGACACGGGAGGGATCGTCGATCTCCGCCACCCATTTCGCCATGCTGCCGAACATCGCCTTGTAATCGACCTCCTGGAATGCCTCGCGCTCACGCATGCCGGTCTCGATCTGACCAATGAAAAGGATCATTGGAGTCGAATCCTGCATGGCGACATGCACTCCCCCTGAGGCATTGCTCGCTCCCGGCCCACGGGTGACGAAGCAGATACCGGGCCGGCCGGTCAGTTTGCCCTCTGCCTCCGCCATATAGGCTGCGCCGCCCTCGTTGCGGCAGGTGATGGTGCGGATCCCGCTACCATGCAGCGCTGCCAGCACAGCCAAGTAGCTTTCGCCAGGCACGCAGGTTACGCGCTCGACCCCTTGAATCCGCAACTGGTCGACGATGGCTCTCGCGACATTGCGGCTGGGGTTGGCGCCCGTCGGTCTGTGCATGTCCTGCATGCTCACCCCCTGTGAAAGCTGCGCAGCACCGCGGCCACCTCTTCGATCACCGCCTCGATGGCGGCAGCTCCGGCCTCCGCATCGGCATGGCGGGAATCGTCGCTGACCCCGGCAAGACCGACGCTGTTGCCCGGGCGCTGGATGAAGACGCGATTGCGCAACTCCTGATGCTGGGGCGCATCCTCGCGCACGGAGGAGCGCCGGTTCATCCGGACACGCTCCGGCTCGATCGCCAGCATCACCGAAGTCTCGAAATCACCGGCATGTCCCGGCACGCGGGTGATCTGCGGCGCGGTCCTGTCGAGCGTTTCACGCAGCCGGTTCCAGGCCGGTGTCCAATAGGAGGCGGCACCGATGGTGATGCCCAGCTCGCGCGCGAGGTCCCGGGCGGTGATGCGGATCGCCTCGTCATTGCCGCCATGGGCGTTCAGGATGAACACCTTGCGAAAGCCGCACCGGGCCAACGAATCCACCAGGTCCTTCAGCACCGCGATCAAGGTTTCGCTGCGCAGCGAGAGCGTGGGCCAGGGGAAATGATGATGAGAATTGCCATAGGGCAACACCGGGCAGGCGAGGATCGGGAGTTCCGTCGCCAGCAGGCGGCAGGCGCCTTCGGTGATATGACTGCCGATGCGCCAGTCGGTGTGCAGCGGCAGGTGGTCGCCATGCTGTTCTGTGGCCGAGATCGTCAGAACCGCCACCCCTTCTGGCGCGATAGCCGCGACTTCCTCTCGTGTGAGATCCCCCATCCAGATACTCATGCCAACATCTCCCCGATGCCGAAGATGCGTTTCGCATTCAACCCGAGGACCTTCGTCTTCTCCTCGCGCGTCAGATCGGCATAAAGCACATTGCCAAGCTGCGTCGCCGCGTCGCGGAAGGGGATGTCGCTGCCATAGACCACGCGATCGGCGCCGACGCCCCGCACCGCGCGCTCCACTACGCCAAGGAACTGCACGGGGCCGGTGAGGTCGATGATCACGTTCGGATGCTCGTTCACCATGGCGAAGGAACGCTCCAGCCCTTTGTCGAAGGCAAGGTGGCCGAGCAGGATGGTGACATCGGGATATTCGTCGGCCAGCCGGCCAAAGACTTCGAGGCTGTCGCCGCCGGAATAGGTGTGCGACAGCAGCGGCAGCTTGCGTTCCTGGGCGAATTCCCAGACCGGGCGGTAGTTCGGCCCGTCGAGCGGATAGTCGTCATGCAGTTCGGGATGTACCTTCAGCGCCTTGAACCCCATGCCGTCGATGCAGCGCTCCATCTCGGCGCGCACCTCGCCGGGGAAATTCGGATTGATGGTGCAATAGCCCACGATCCGTTCGGGATAGAGGCGCATCGCCTCGGCCACCTTGTCGTTGCCGAACCGGAAATCCGAGAAGATCCCCGCGTGATGGGTGACGCAGGCGATGTCGATGCCGAGCGCATCCATCCCGGTGACCATGCCATGCACGTCGTTGAACGGGATCTGGAAGTTGCGGAAATGCCCCATGTGACAATGCATGTCGATGATGAGATCGAAGTCGCTGGGATAGGTCTTGTTGCGCATCAGATTCGTCCCTCTTGTTGCGCCCGTTCGGCGGCGGCCGCCAGCAGGGCGGTCAGGTTGGATCCGGCGATCGCGGTGCGATCCGTTTCCGCAACCAGTGCGCGGTCGACATGGAAATGCGCGGCCCCCATGCCGAGTGTCGGCGTGTTCGAACCGAAGACCAGTTGCCGGCTGCCGAAGAACTCGGTGAAATGCTCCAGCCCGCGATGGACGAAATAGCCTGCCGTCTGGACGTGCAGGTTGGGGAAGCGGCGCAGCAGCGGATAGAGGCTGCGGTTGTTGCGCGCCTGCACCCCGATCAGGATTACCGGCAGGTTGGGATGGTTCTCGCAGATCGAGAAGATGTCGCGGAATGGCGGCTGTTCGCGGCGGAACAGCACGAAATCCAGCAAGAGCGGGATCCGCGCGGCCTCCAACGCGTCGAGCATTTCGCCAATGCACCATTCGGCCAGCTCGAAGCGATGCGAATTGGCGGGAAAGTTCGGAAAGATCCGCGCGGCCTTGACGCCGAGGCGCTGCATCTCGGCCACGGTGTCCTGGGGATGTGGCACCTCGCCGGTGTGATGGGGCAGCATGACCCAGCAGGGTTCCAGCCGGTCGCGATGCGGCGCCAGTGCCTTTATCAGCATCGCATTGCCCTCGTTCGGATGATACTCCCAAGCCATGGTGTGGAAGACCAGCGCCTTCCCGACGCCGATCCGATCCATGTTCGCCAGCAGGGTCTCCGGGGAGATGTCATGCCCGCCGAGATTCTTCGTTCCCGCGGATCGCCCGATCCGCGTGTCGCAGTCGAAATACATTGCCGTCATCTCCTCGCTGCTTTTATTCGCTTGCATCTCGGCGCATGTCGCGCAGGGCATCGGGGTCCAGTGTCACGCCAAGCCCCGGGCCGGTCAGCGCATGGACATGACCGTTTCGCACCGGGATGGTTTCGCGGATGATGTCGCGCGCGTGATAGAGCGCGCCGCAGACATCGCCGGGGCAGTCGAAATCCTGCACGCTGAGCCCGAGGTGGATCTGCGCCGCCGTTCCGATCCCCAGTTCGGGCATGCTGCCGATGGTCGCATCCGTGCCGAATGCCCTGGCCATGCGGAAGATGGTCCCGGCGTTGTAGATGCCGCCGCTCTCGCTGACATAGACGTTCAGGATATCGGCCGCCCCGGCCCGCAGCGCGAGGGCGGCATCTTCCGGTGACCAGATGCTCTCGTCGAGCATGATCGGGGTCGAAACTTGGCTGCGCAGCAGGGCCATGTCGGCCAGACGCTCGGGTGCCATGGGCTGCTCAACGCTGTGGATGCCGAATTCCTCCAGCGCCCGGATCGAGGCTGCTGCCACCGCAGGCGAGCGCCAGGCCATGTTCGCATCCACCCGGATCGCGATGTCGTCGCCGATCGCCGCACGGATCGCGGCCAGCGCCGCACGGTCGCGGTCGCGGCCCTGCCCGACCTTGATCTTGATGGTCCGGAACCCTTTCGCGACCATCGCCGCCGCGCTTTCGGCCATAGCCTCGGGATCGTCCATGTAGATCGAGATCGACAGCGGGACGCTGTCGCGCATCCGCCCGCCCAACAGATTGAAAACTGGCGTGTCGAGATGCTTGCCCTGTATGTCCCACAGTGCCATCTCGATCGCCGCCTTGGCGGTGTTCGACCCGCGTGAGAAGCGGATGACCTCTTCCATCCGCGCCAGCGCCCTAGGGATGTCGAAGGCCGAAAGCCCGAGGATGGTGGGGGCGAGGATGTGGTTCACCTCGTAACAGGCGCGACCGCCCATCCCGTCCCAGAGCATGGAGATCTCGCCCAGGCCCTCGATTCCGCAGGCGGTGCGCACCAGCACGAGGCCATAGTCGAAGCCCATGCTCTGCCCCAGCGCACTGCGCCGCGGGCGGGAGGGTTCCGAGCGGATGGGAATGGCCTCGACAGAGGCGATAACGAGCTGGCTCATTGAGACGCTCCGGTTGGATTTGCGGAAAGGAGATGGCACCTGGCCCAATGGGCCGGACCGGGATCGCTGCGCGCTGGCGCAGCCTTGCGGCAGATCCCGGTCGCGACCGGGTTGCCACACAGATCGCCGCTGTCAGGTTCGAAATGCCGCATGATCGACAGCGCTGTCACGCTCTTGCCACGGCCCGATTCTCCGGGATGGAAATGAGAGTGTCCATGATCCGGCCCTACCTGCGGGAGATGTTGTGGGGGTCGAGAACGTCGCGCAGACCGTCGCCCATGAGGTTGAGGGCCATCACCACCACGAGGATGCACAGGCCCGGGAAGGCCGTCTGCCACCAGGCCTCCTGCATGACGATCACGCCCTCGCTGAGGATATTGCCCCAACTCGGGTATTGCGGCGGTGTGCCTGCCCCGAGGAAGCTGAGCGAGGCCTCGACAATGATCGACTGCGCGAAGATGAAAGTCAGCTGGACGATCAGGGGCGCGGTGCAATTGGGCAGGATGTTGAGAAACATGACGCGCAGCGGATGCGCACCCATAACCTCCATAGCCTCGACATAGGTGCGCTCGCGCTCGACCAGGGCGGAGGCGCGCACCACCCGCGCGATCAGCGGCGTATAGACGACGCAGAGCGCGGCCACGACATTGCCCTTGCTGGGCCCCAGCGTGGCGACGATCGAGATCGCGAGCAAGATCTCGGGGAAGGCCATCAGCCCGTCGACCATCCGCATGATGATGTTGTCGAGCTTACGGTAATAGGCGGAGAGGATGCCGAGGACGACGCCCATGAGCGCGCTCAGGATCACCACCAGCACCGCCACGCTCATCGAGATGCGACTGCCGTGGATGACCCGGCTCAGTATGTCGCGGCCATATTCGTCGGTGCCCATCCAATGGCCCGGACCTGGCGGCAGCAGCCGATTGACGACATCGATCATCTGCGGATTCTTCGGCGCCAGCCAGGGTGCAAAAAGTGCCGTAAGGGCGAAGAGCACGACCACGCCGCCTCCGATTGGCACGAAGGGATTGCGGCGGACCAGCCGCAGGAAGCGGGAACCTTTGCTGCGCGGGCGGGCCAGGGCGGCGAGCGCCTGCTGGGTTGGGTCGGACATGGTTTATCTCAGGCGGACGACGGGGTTGATCGCCGCATAGAGCAGGTCAACAACCAGATTGATGAGGACGAAGATCACGGTGATCATCAGGATCGCGCCCTGGATCACCTCGTAGTCGCGGCGCAGCACCGCATTGACGATCAGCTGGCCGACCCCGGGGATGTTGAACACCGCCTCGGTTATGGTGGAGCCGCTGATCATGATCGTGAGTGAGAGACCGATCGAGGTGAGGATCGGGATCAAGGCATTGCGTAGCGCATGGATGAGGATCACCCGCCAGCGCGACGTGCCCTTGGCGCGCGCCGTGCGGATGTAGTTCTGCGTCATCACCTCCAGCATGGCGCTACGCGTCATCCGCGCGATCAGCGCCGACTGGATGAAGCCCAGCGTCGATGCGGGTAGGATCATGTAGCGCAGATGTGCCCAGGGATCCTCGGTCATCGGCACATAGCCTCCGGCCGGCAGCCAGCCCAGCTGGACCGCGAAGAAACGAATCACCAAAAGCCCCAGCCAGAAACTGGGGATCGAGACCCCAACGAGCACTGTTGCCGAGAAGAGGTGATCCGGCCAGTGCCCGCGCTTCATCGCCGCAAGGATACCGAAGGGAATGGCGATCACGATCGCCACCGCCTGGGCGAGCAGCGTCAGGCTGACCGTGGGCGCGAGGTGCTGGAGGAAAGCCTCGGTCACCGGGATCTTCAGAAAGACCGAATCCCCAAAATCCCCCTGCAGCAGATCGCTGGAGTAGCGGAAAAACTGCACAATCAGGGGCGCGTTCAACCCCATCCGGTCACGCAGTTCCCAGACCTCCTCCTCGGTCGCCGTGTCGCCGAGGATGACACGCGCCGGATCCCCCGGCGTCAGATGGGTCAGCAGGAAGGAAACGAGCAGAACGACAAGAAAGACAGGGACCACCGAGAAGGTCCGCTTCAGGACATAGGCGAGCATGCTCGTCTCCTCCTTATGCTGCCATCAGCGCGAGAGTGACACGTTCCAGAAATGCAGGTCGAAGAAGAAGTCGAACCCCTTCACCTGCTGACCGGAAGCGGCAAGCGCGAACATGTCGCCAAGCTTCACCGTCGGAACATCCGCCCGATAGAGCGCCTGAACCTCGTGGAAGAGCGCCGCAGCCGCCGCGCGATCCACCGTCGCGGCCAGACGGTCGAGCCGCGCATCCACCTCAGCATTGGCATAGCCACCGGGATAGCCCTTGCGCGAATCCACGAAGGTGATCTGCGTCGGATGGGCGTAGATCCCGGCGAAGGTGAAGAAGATGTCCCAGGCCGAAGCATTGCGCCGCTTCTCCAGCAACGTCGGCCAGTCATAGACCTCCAGCTTCACATTCATGCCAATCATCATCAGCTGTTGCTGGATGACGAGGGACGCGCGATAGAGATACTGATATTCGCGCGAGGTCAGGATGACGACCGGCTGCCCGGCATAGCCCGCCGCCTTCAGATCCGCCTTCGCTCCTTCCGGATCCTTAAGGTTCATCAATTCGGCGCCGGCATCGGAATGCCACAGCGTCTGCTCGCGGAACATCAGGCCTGGATCGATGCGATAGAAATCCGGTCGCGCCGCTGAGGCCAGCATGATCGAGTCGAGATCGAGCGCCTTGTTCGCCGCCTTGCGGATCGCAGGATTGGAAAAGACCCCGCGGCCACAGTTAAAGAACATGATGTTCTGGCGGCTGGGCTTGCCGATATAGGTGGTGATGCCGGGAATCGCGGCGATCGTCTTGAAATTGTCCGGCGGCACGTCATCGACGAAATCGTATTCGCCCGATTGGAGCCCCGCGATCCGCGAGGGCGCATTGGTGACGAAATCGAAGCGGATCTCGGCGATCAGCGCCTCCTTGCGGCCGCCGAGCCCACTGGGGGGGGCCTCGAGCGCGACGTAGTCGGCGAAGCGCTCCAGTGTGACATACTGATCCTTCTGCCAGCTCTGCAGCCGGTAGGGGCCCGTGCCGATGAAGCTGGTGATCTCGTTCTTGCCGGCGGCTCTCGCCACGGCGGCGGGCATGATCGCCGCCGCCTGGGTCGGCGAGGCCAGTGCCTCCAGCAGCGCGCTCGACGCTGCGGTCGCGGTAATGGTCAGGCTGCGCTCATCGACTGCGGTGATCGCGGTCACATCGGCGAAGGCGCTCTTGCCCACCGTCGAGAGGCCGCGCCAGCGTTCGAGCGAGGCGACGGCGTCCATCGCAGTCACCGGGCTTCCGTCATGGAAACGCAAACCAGGACGCAGCGTGACGCTGGTGGTCAGACCGTCCTCGCTGGTCGACCAAGTCTCGGCCAGCATCGGCGCCAGATTATAGTCCGCATTGTAGGTGAGCAGCGTCTCGTAGATGTGGCAGCCGATCTGCCGGGTCACCACGGCGGTGGTGAAATGAGGATCGAGGGAGGGCAGGTTAACTGCAAGCGCCACGGAGAGCCTGTCCGCAGCCGCGCTTTGTGCAAAGGCGCTGTTTCCTCCAAGCGCCATGGCGCCGCCAATGCCGAAGAACTTCATCAACTCTCTTCTGTTCATATCTTTCTCCTCTAGGTTGCGGCGCCTTCGCCTCTTCTTTTGTGATCGTCGTACTGCCACCCTCGCGGGATACGCAGCTGATGCAAGGCAGCCGAATGTCCTGGCAACATCAATTTGTCGTATTGTTATTGGACGGCGTTTTTAAATCATCGCGCGTCTTCGATTGATGGAGCGAAGATTTTCTGCTGTATCAGGGTGAACAGAAACAGCAGTTGCGCCAAATGGGCGCCATCCAGAAAGAAGGTCGTACCCGGGATAATCGCCAGCCGCCTCGCCAGTATCGGTATAGTGTTTCCCCCGCCGGTTCCGCCCGCCTGCAACTATCTGCCAGTGGTGGTCCACCGAGAGACGGCATGGGTCAGCGATCAGGTCGCCAAGGTGGATGGGGAACTGCGCGTCTTCGGCAAGGTCGGCGCCGATCTCGACATCGCGATCGCCCGCGAACAGGCGCGGACTTGCATCTTGCAAGGATTGGCGCAGCTCAGTGCCGCGCTTGGCTCGCTCGATCGTGTTGAACGGATACTTGAGGTGATGGGCTTCGTCGTATCCGCGCCTGGTTTCGGCCGCCAGCCGCAAGTGATTGACGGCGCCTCCGAACGGCTGGTGGACATATTCGGCGAGGCTGGGCGACATGCGCGCTCTGCCCTCGGCATCAGCGAATTGCCGCGAAACGCCCCAGTGGAGATCGAGATGGTGGTGGCGAGGCGTCCCTGAGCGGCCCCATGTCGATGGTCGAGCGTCTCCGCGCGTTGCGTCGGAACCGCCGGGTTCCAGACAGGCTGATTTATGGGAACTTCCGGCTGGGCGTTCATGGAAACCTTGCGCTGCTTGTCTCTCCGGTGCATTGAAGCAGAAGAATCCAGAGCGGAAAATTAGAATGAAATGATGATTGATTCGGAAAATACGAATGTCGGTTTGCGCCATCTCCAGGCAGCGGTGACGATCCGCGACGAAGGTTCCTTTGTGCGTGCGGCGGAAGTTCTGAACGTGGCACCCTCCGCCCTCACGGAGACGATCCGCCAACTCGAGAGCTTTGCGGGTCTGCCGCTATTCGATCGCGCAACGCGCCCCGTCTCTCCCACGGTCGAGGCCGTTGGCTTCATCAACGAAGCGGCCGAACTGCTGCTGCGTTTCGACAGAATTATGACCGATCTGCGCCGATTCGGGAGTTTGCAACGTGGCTTCGTTCGTGTCGGGCTGGCACCCTCGCTGGTGCTGCACCTGCTTTCCCCGGCTCTCGCCGCCTTTCGCGCGGAGCATCCGCAGATCGAGATCGAGATCCATGACGACTCGGTCGACAAGATGGCAGAGATGGTGCGCGACAGCATCATCGACTTGGGGATCGTGGCACGCGGCCAGTCGGACCCGACACTCGAGGAGGAACTGCTCTTCAGCGATCGTTTCGGCCTGGTCTGCCACCGTGACCATCCGCTGGCGCGGCACCCCGGGCCGATCACCTTCGACGATCTCGATCCGGCCCATATCATCTCGCTCAAGCCCCATACCGGGATCTCACGCTTGCTGAAACAATATCCGAACCTGCCGGATTGCCTGCAATCGGGAATGGTCCAGACCAACAGCACGATATCGCTACTCACGCTGGTCTCGCGCAACAACGGAATAGCCCTTATGCCGCAATTGGCTATGGACGTGATCCAGTCCGGCAATCTTGTCTTCCGCGACATCGAGGGTTTCGATCTGAAGCACAGCTTCTTCGTGCTATCACGGCGGCGCGGCCAGACTACCGCCGCTGCCGCGCGGTTCCTGTTCCACCTCCGTCAGGCGCTGCAGAATCTGGCAAACCTCCCCGTGGATCTGCCTCGCTGACACATGCCGACTTATGCCGGAATCAGTCTGGAATGAATGGCGGCGAGGGCGCGTAGGGGGAGAGTGGCGATATGCCGGCAGACCGCGGTGCGGATGCGACGTCGATCTTGAACATCACGGTATGTTCGCCGACCTCGATGATGCCGAAGTCGTGGAGGTTGTCGGAATCATTTTCCGCGGAAAACCCGTCATAGGTTCTCACCGCATTGAGAATGGAGGCGATGGCGTTGTCGCTGAGGCAAGTGATGCCGAGGGATAATAGGACACGGCCACCCACATGGAAGCGGCGCAGGGCATCGTTGAGGCGGCGTGTGCGGGCTTCATGGGCACGAGGATCGTTGATGGAAAGAGGATCGTTCATGGACATAGCCTTGAAGTGACAAAACCGCATGCGTCATCGCGCGCCGAACCGAAGGTCCGTTGTTTGAGAACGTGCGTGTTTTTTGGGAGGGGGAAGGAACGAGAAGCGGCCGGTCGTGTCAGCGGCGTCCGGGCCGTGCGATCCGCCGAAATCTGGGATGACAAGCAAACGCAATGATCCCGACGCCGCTCATGATGCCGGGTTGAGACAGGGCAAACGATCAGAGCAAAGCGACGAGCTTGCGCTGGGCGTCGGTGTCACCATCGATATAGCGTTGCGTGGTCTCGATCGAGCGATGTCCGGCCAGCACCTGGACATCCCGCAGGCTGCAGCCGGCACGATGGAGATTGCGCGCGGCCTGGGTGATGAAGCTGCGGCGTCCCGAATGGGACGAGCAGCCGACCAGGCCTAGCTCCCGGTAGAGGCTCACAAAAAAATTGACGACGCTGTTCGGCCGCAGCGCTCCGCCACGGCGCGAGATGATCACGGGACCATAGAGGATCCCGATAGGCTTCAAATCGTGCAAAGCCCGGCGCAGATCTGGATGAAGAAGCTCTCGATCGACACCGGTCCCGTGGGCGCTCCGTCGTCGAATTGTATAATACCGAGCGACCGTAGTCCTCCTTCCATGAGGTGATGGCGCTGCGGGCTTGGGTGACCAAGGAAGGTCGAGCCCAGACGAGCTGGATCGGCTTCGAGAGGCATCTATCCTGCGGCGCCTCTACCGGGCCGCTGTCGGACGACGTGAACGACATAGACAGATGGGTGTTATGAAACAGGATTGTAAACGATTTTACTGGATACCAACACACCCGGCCGGACACATCCGGACAGGCGACCTGCAAAAATCCGTTGTTCCTCAACGGATTCTGAAGGACGCCGGACCGCGTTGGATGACGGTATCGCGTCCCGGTAGGGAATCGCATTCCGAGCCACGCCCGGCTCGGCGGACAAGCCGTTCGACTCGTCAGAGCGGAGATGAGCTGATTAGGCCCGGGCTATTGGCAACGACGCGCAGCGTAACGGCATCGCATGACGCAGAGCCTGGACGACCTTGAAGACAACCGAGTTCCTGAGCGTTGTATCTGTCGCATCCAGCTTGCGCTCGACCATTACTCGCTCGGCCAGTTCCCGCGTGGTCATCTCACCATCGACCTGCAGGTGACGCAGGCAAATGTCGGCGATCTCGCGCTTCTTGAAGAAGCCATGGCTGCCCATATAGCGGGCCCGTTGGTGAGCGGGATCAGTAAACAATCGGATCGATGCATTGATATGGGCAAGGTCATGCTTCGCCTGCGCGATCTGTGCCTGATACGCCGTGATCCGCCCATGGATCTCGGCGCGCTTGTCCTTCAGCGATTGGATGACAAACAGTCCTGCTATGCGTTAAACATCTGGTATCAATCGGTCCGGAGCAATCCAAATCTTGGTGCAATTGCTGCCTAAGACCGAATGCCTCAATGCCCGCTGGTTCATGAGCCTTCCCGATGCCCGGGAGAAAGTGGAGGCTTGGCGTAGAGACTACAACGAGCTACGACCTCATAGTGCGATCGGGAACAAGCCACCGATATCGCTCGTCGATCGGCCGCCGGCACGCAGCCCACGGTGACCGTTTTACCCCCTGGGAGCGGCCAGCAGGCCGGTCCAGCATCGGGGACAGGCTCAAAGCACTACCATACATTAGATTAAAACCGGGCCACCTGCTGGGGGCAGGCCACTACCATTTGAATGGGCCAAGAAAAACGGCTTGAGCACTACACGGATAGTGATGGCTGAATTCGGTTGTATGCGGATCTGGCCAGAATGCAGCGCCTATTTGACCGATGTGATGGACGCCACGGACAAGTATCATGCTCGCCGCGCATTTAAGCGTTTCGCGAAGACGAGTGGGATGGCATGGATTACGAGTTGCCCGCAAGTCTTAGTCCCGGGCGGTTCTGTTGTCTCACAGAACAGGGTAAGGAAAGAAAAACTCCGCGCAACAGCGAACTTATGAAACTCCTCAAGAAGCGCATGTGACACTGAGACTGCGTTCCCCCATAACTCGGGAGCGCTCAACCCCCTTTAATTTAAGCACCGCCCAGCGAAGCATCGTCATCGGGTGATCGCGTTGGAAATGAGCTTCAACCTTAAGCTATCAAATTAAGCCGTCACACCGCTCTTTCGTTGCGCTGTCTAAGCTTAGAGTAGGTTTTCGCCCCCTCCCGCAAACGACCCCTTCTGGCCCATTCGGCGAGGTCCGGATCGAAGCGATCGAAGCCGAGCCACGGACTTAAGCGTCGCAGCACCCATTGCAGAGGGGTGTTGCAGTGGCGGACATAGACGGTGGACGTGACGAGGCTGCTGCCGAAGCGCAGCTTCGATGCATAGGCCGTCTGGCCACTCTGGAGCAGGGAGATGCCGCGCGTGATGCAGAAGCGCACATTCGCCATCCAGCTCACCGCATAGATATTGTGCTCTCGGGCGAGCGGGTAGCGCATGCCGAGAAACTTATCGATGACGCGGTCGGCCTCGACGAGCAGCAGGTTAAAGGCCACGAGCTCCGTTCCGACCCAATAGAGGGCGAAGACCGCCCGCTCGCCCAGCGCGGGTGAGATGGCGGCGAAATAGCCTGGAGGCAACAGCTCCAGATCACGATAGTCGAGCGCGCTTTGGCGCCGGGTTGATTCGTAGAGCGTGTCGATCTCACCTTCCAGCCCGGCGATGTCACTGCGGTATTCGAGGCGCACTGCCCAGGCCTTAGCGAGCTTACGTCGAATATCCTTGCGGGTGGCCGGTGACAGGGAGGCGAGATATGCGGCCTCATCTGTATAGGGAAGGTCGAGCACCGCGATCGGCAGGCTGGCGAGGCGGGCGAAGCGGGCCCGATTCAGCAGCGTCGCAGCGTCCTGCTCCTGGCCAGGGGACAGATCCTTCCAAACGAGGAGCTGGACGCGCTCGGCCGCAGCTTGACGTTGCAAGGTCGCGATCATGCATTCGAGAGCGGCGATCCGTCCGACTGTATCGAGGCGCGGCGAAAAGCCGAGGTGGCAGCGCTCGCTATACGGCGAGCCGACGCAGAGAGTTTGCAGGGTGAGAACGCCCGGAAGACGGCGGAACAGCGCTTCGCCAAGTCTCCTCAGCCTGCCTTGCAGTGGCATATCGAGCCGATAGTTCAGGCGAAACAGCGGTGCGACAGCAACCACCTCTTCGCTCTGTTCGACGACGATTGCAGCCATGCGTAGCCCAATGCCGGAGGCGGCCGCCGCTTCCTCGCAGGCACGATAGTAGGCGTGGTCCTCCACCTCGCCGGGCAGGCAGGCATCCCAAGCCATAGCATCGACCTCAGCTATGCTACCGACAATGCGCGCTGCAAGTACGCTCACTGGGCGGCGACGGCGCGCATCGGTGCCGCCCTCCGGTGCCTGCGGGCAGAAATTTCGAGCCGGGCCGCCAATGCCAGCGAGCGTTCTATCAAGATGTGGTGTTGCTGGTCGATCGTGACGAGGTGGTAGCTGTCGTCCAGGATCACGGCATCAACTAACCCGCCAAGTCGACGCTGGATCTCGAAGGCATTGGAGAGACCTGCGACATCGTCGTCGCGCGCATGGACGAGCAGAGCCGGGCAGGTGATGGATGGCAATCGCCGGCGGGTATCGGTGATAAGTTGCCACATCTGTTGCACAGCGCGCGAGGGCGTTCGATGCAGACCCGCCTCCGCGGAATCGCCCGAGGTCATCGCATTCAGGATGATGTTGCGGACCCGCGGGTCCTTGATCCCATAAGGCTCGCGCTCGATGAAGCTGTAGCGCCGGCCCGCCGGCGTATTGATCAGCCATTTCAGAAGAAACGCGTAGCGCGGGATCGACCATCCGTCATAGCGCAGCGTCGGTGCATAGAGAGCGAGTCCGTCAACCGCGTCCGGGCGCTCGGCCGCAGCATGAAGCGCTAGCACCGCTCCCATCGACAGGCCACCAACGATGACACGCTCGCAGGTCTCGCGCATACGCTCGAGCTCGGCGAGCACGCTGTTGGCCCAGTCGCGCCAGCCGGTGGCGACCAGGTCGGCTTCCGTGCCGCAATGGCCTGCGAGCTGCGGGCAATGCACGGTGCGCCCGGCCCGATGCAGCGCGCGGACGACGAGCCTTAGCTCAGCCGGTGTGCCGCCGAGGCCGTGGACCAGTAAAAAGCCGGTGCGGTCACCGGCATAGCGGAGGCTAAAATCGCGCGTCGTCACGTGGGGTTCCGTCAGGCTGTGCGGGAGAACATGATCTTGCCGCAAGAGATGAGGCGAGCGCTGCGCGTGAAGCAGAATTGCGCAATGACTTCACAGAAGATCAAAGACGCAACCCATGAGGTGATGGTGAGGCTTACGGCAGCACCCGCATGAAACAATCGATCAGCGCCGCATTCGTCTGTGCATTGACGTGCAGATCCTCCATCTGGGGGCGCAGCCGCGGCGGATGGTCGAAGTATGCGAGCGCCGCACGGAACGGATCCGAGAAGCGGGGCTTCGACCAGTCGCCGCATACATCGCCCCCTATGATGCGCCGCTCGGCCGCCAGGCGCTCGATCGCCGTGACGAGATGGTTGAGCGTCAGCTCGCCCTGGTCCCAGTTCGTCACTGCCTCGCCGTGGCCGAGCACGTCCTTGTCGATAGTGAGCCAGACGGCGCGAGTGGGGATCGTTTCGACGAGTTCGTGGAGGAAATCAGACCAATCCTCATCCGCCAGATTGCGCCAGCGGAGATAGCCGCCCTCTTGCCGGTAGCAGCGCGTCCGGCCGTAGCGTCCCCAGACGCGTGAGGGCGGATGCCGCCAGGGATAGAGCGCAATGCGTCCGTCGCGCACTGCGTCGAGATTGGCGAACTGCCATTCGGGTCTGACGAGATCGGCGCTGCACGGCCCAATCGTCACGACTTTATGGACATGCGGCAATTCCAGAGCGCGATTGACCCAGGCGCCGCAATTTGTCGTGGCGGGGAAGCGCACCCAATCGGGATGATTGTCGAAATGCACGATGGTCAGAGGCTCGTCGAGCGTGGCCACGAGGGCCGCGGTCAGGTGGTGGAAATCCCCCGAACCGTAAAAGGTGACCGTCGTCCCTTCACCGCCAGCCGCGGATTTGAAGCGGTCGACGAGACTGCGAAGCGCGGAGCGGCTCGCCACAATGCGCAGCTGTGCCGCCAGCCCGACTGCATCAATGCAGGTCGAGTTACCCGCCTCGATGTGCCGGCGCAGCGGCTCCTGCCTCGGCAGGCTACCGTCAAGATCGATTACGCGCAGCCGCATGTCTTGGCCCGCCACGCTTAGGCGTTGGCGACGCGGGCGAAGAGCTGGTCGAGCAGCGCGATCGCGAGATCGATCTCGGCGTAGCTCATGGTCAGGGCCGGCGCGAGCGTGATGACGTTCTTGTGGTAGCCGCCGATATCGAGCACGAGCCCGTAGCGACGGCCGGTCACTTCGAGATCGGCCTTCATCCCCTCGTCGCACATCAGGTCGACCAGGCGCTTGGACGGCGTATAGCTGTCATGCGGCTCGCAGATCTCGATGCGCAGGGCCATGCCGAGGCCATCGACCTCGCCGACGATCTTGTGGCGGCGCTTGAGCTCCTGGAGGCCGGCGAGGAAATGCGCGCCCTTGGCCATGACCATGGACTCGTAGTCGTCCTCGTCCATCATCTTCATCGCTTCCAGCGCCACGGCCGTGCCGAGCGGATTGGCGTTGAAGGTCGAATGGGTGGAGCCCGGCGGGAAGACGGCCGGGTTGATCAGCTCTTCCTTCGCCCAGACGCCCGAAAGGGGGTTGAGGCCGTTGGTCACCGCCTTGCCGAAGACGATCACGTCCGGCTGGACGCCGAAATGCTCGATCGACCAGAGCTTACCGGTCCGGTAGAAGCCCATCTGGATTTCGTCGACGACCATCAGGATGCCGTGGTCGTCGAGCACTTTCTTGAGGCCGGTGAAGAAGTTCGGCGGCGGGATGACGTAGCCGCCCGTGCCCTGCAGGGGCTCGACATAGAAGGCGGCGTATTCGGCCTGGCCGACCTTGGGATCCCAGACGCCGTTATACTCGCTCTCGAACAGGCGGGCGAACTGGGCGACGCAGTGCTCGCCGTACTCTTCCTTGCTCATGCCCTTCGGCCCTCGGAAATGGTAGGGGAAGGGGATGAAATGCGCGCGTTCGCCGAAATGACCGAAGCGGCGGCGATAGCGATAGGACGAGGTGATCGCGGAGGCGCCAAGCGTGCGGCCGTGATAGCCGCCCTCGAAAGCGAACACCAGGCTCTTGCCGTTCGAGGCGTTGCGCACGAGCTTGAGCGAATCCTCGACGGCCTGGGCGCCGCCGACGTTGAAGTGGACCCGGCCCTTGGTGCCGAACTTGCGCTCGGCATCCTTGGCGATCATCGCCGCGAGCTCGATCTTCTCCCGGTGGAGATACTGGCTCGCCACCTGGGGCAGCGTGTCGATCTGGCGCTTCAGGGCGTTGTTGAGGCGCGGATTGGCATAGCCGAAATTGACGGCGGAGTACCACATCTGCAGGTCGAGGAAGCGGTTTCCGGCCGCGTCCAGCATGAAGGAGCCCTCGCAGCCCGAGAAGATCTTCGGGAACTACGTATAGTGGACCGTGTCGCCATGCGAGCAGTACTCGGCCTCGAGCGCGAGCAAGCGGGCTTCCTCGGCGGCTAGGTGCCCCATGTCGGCGGCCATGTAGTCGGCATGCTTTAGAGCGGTGTTAGCCATTGATCTTGTCCTCGGGTTGACGTGGCAGCGGCGCGCCGGCCAGAACGGCTTCCAGACACGCGGCGGCTTCGGCGAAATCCGTGACCGCGTGGTGGGGAATGCGGGCCTGCCGGCAATGGGCGGCTAGGCCGCTCTTGGCCAAGACGAGGTCTGCCTCGCCCGCCAGGCAGTAATCCGAGCGCCCGTCGCCGAAGAGCAGCGTCAGAGGTCGCGGCTGCTTGGCAGCGACGCGGCACTTGCAGGTGCCGCTGGAACAGGCCCCGTCGGGTGCCGAATGCGGGGAGGTCAGCCGCCAGCGATCGCCGCCGGTCGGCTCCAGTCGGTTCGCGATCACGGGGATATGGTCGAAACCAGTTCGCCTCATGATGGTGCGGATCGTCCTGTCGAGCCCATCGGAGACGATGGTCAGGGGAATGCCGTGGCGTTGGCAGAGCAGCGCGAAGGCCGGAAAACCGTAATCGATCTCGAGCGTTGTGACGAAGGTGTCGAGTACTTCAGGCGAGACGCGCAGAAGCGCGACCTGCCGCGTCATACAGGCGCGGGAGCTGATCAGCCCTGCCTGCCATTCCGCCTCGATTGCCTCCCAACCCGGTTCGGCGAAGCGCTGGAGCACTCGATCGGTCGTGTCGTCACAGGAGATCGTTCCGTCGAAATCGACAACGGCCTGCCAGGACGAGGACAGTGAAGGGCGATGCGCGAAGGGCATGGAGTGCCTTACAGGGACGCCAAAGCGGGAGCGTCGACGATGAGCGCGGCGTTGACGCCCCCGAACGCGAAACTGGTGCTGAGGCCAATCGCGCCGTCGATCGGCTGGTTCGACGCGCTGATCGACAGCGGAAAGGCGCCCTGCCCCGCCTCGAAGCCGAGCGTGCCCGGCGCGCTCCGGTGCTGCAGTGCAAGAATCGTCGCAATGAGCTCAATTGCGCCCGACGCACCGAGTGCATGACCGTGGATCGGCTTGGTGGCGGAAAGCGGGATACGCGCAGCATTGGCGCCGAAGACGGCCTGGAGCGCCTGCGCTTCGGCGGCGTCGTTCAGACGTGTGCCTGTGCCATGCGCGTTGACGTGGTTAATTTCGTGCGGCGGCAGAGCGGCATCCGCGAGCGCGGCCCGGATCGCCGCCGCCGCCCCCTCCGGATCAGGGCGCACCAGATCGCCTGCATCGGATGTCGTGCCGTAGCCGCGCAGGCGGGCAAGGATCGGCGCGCCGCGACGCTGCGCTGATTGCTCGCTCTCCAGAACGAACACTGCGGCGCCTTCGCCCAGCACCATCCCGTCGCGCGCCGTGCTGAAAGGGCGGCAACGCGTCGAGGTGAGAACGCGCATCGCCCGCCAGCTCTGCATGGCAGCCGGTGTCAGAGAGGCTTCGCTGCCCCCGACGAGCACACGCTCGGCAAGCCCGGCCCGGATGAAGCCCATGCCCAGCCCGATCGCCTGCGCGCCGGAGGCGCACGCACTCGATACGGCTAGGACGGTACCACGGCAGCCCCAACGGCGGCTCAGCAGAGCCGGCGCAGCATGGGCCATCAGCCTGGGAATGTTCAGAGGATCGGGCCTACGCTGCTCTGCATAAATACCATAATGGCTATCGTCGATCGCGGTGGCACCGCCGATGCCAGTTCCCAGCAGCACCGATGTGTGTTCGCCGGCGAGATCGGCTTCGTCGAGCCCCGCGGCAGCGATGGCCTCCTCGGCGGCCAGTAGCGCAAGCACGCTGAAACGGTCATAGGCACGACCTTCACCAGCCATATCCGCCGCTCGTCTCGGAAGGGTGGCGATCTGCGCAGCCCGGAAGGAGTGCCGCCCGACCGAGCGCGGCAGCATGAGGTCACCGACGGCGCTACGCCCTTCGAACAGCGAGCGGCCGAAGGCACCGCGGTCGAGCCCGGCGGCCGACACGACCCCGAAGCCAGTGACGGCGACGCAGGTCATGACTCGAGCGCGGGTGTCGCGCGCCTGACGTGCTCCGCTAGCAGGGCGACGAGATCGCCGAGATTGCGAGCCTCGCCCCATTGCAGATCGCTGCCGATCTCGACATCGAAGGTGTCCTCGATACCGTTGATCACCATGACGGCTTCCAGTGAGTCGAAGTTCAGCTCATCAAGGGTGGCGCCTGGTTTCATTGCGGCCCGATCCAGCATCCCTTCCTTGACGATCACATCGACGATGCGGGCAGCGAGCTCGGGCTCGACTGAGGGTGGCCAGGCGTCTTCGGGCACATTGACTGACAAGGGGTATCTCCGGTCGAATTGCGTCTGCAGGGAGAGATGTCGCGAGCGGGTTACGCGGGCATTACGTGCCATGGCCGCGCCGGCCGTTCGTCACGGATTGCGGAAACGCACATAGACCCGCTGGCCGATCAGGAACGCGTCGGGCGCGTCGAGTTGCACGACGCTTTCCGCTACCCGCACATCAGCGCGTTCAGTCGGGCTCTCGCCGGCGCGGCGATTGTCGAGGAAAGCGCCGACCCTGAGGACCTTTCCCTTGGCGCTCATGCGCTCGTCGCTCTCGGAGACAATTTCGGCAACCATGCCGGGCTTCACCAGCCGGACGAAATTCTCCTGGATTTCGGCGCGAACGATCAGCGGCGCATCCGGGATGACCACGAACATCTCCGTCGGCATCGTCGCCGACACGACGTCCCCGGTTTTCACCGAACGGCGCGCGACCCGCCCCGGCAGGGGCGCGCGAATCTGCCTGCGCTCAAGCTCGTACAGCGCACCGTCCCGCTTGGCGGTGGCCAGCGCGACCGCCGCCTCGGCGCTTCCGAGATCGCCGGTAAGGGCCGCCATGGCGGCCTGCGCCTCGTCGAGGGCCTGTGGCGAGACGGCCTGTTCCTTCGCCGCCCGGCGCATGCGGTCCAGAAGCCGCGCCTGCATGACCCGCCGACTTTCCAGCGCCGCCTGACGCGACTTCGCCTCCTTGAGGGCCGCTTCGGCTGCCGCGGTCACGAACTCCGCATCGCGCGAAACGAGTTTCGCCAGCACGTCACCCGCTTCGACGCGCTGGCCTTCCGCGACCAGAACCGACTCAACCTGACCATCGAGGGTGGCGAGGATGCGCGAGAGCCCGCCCTCGATCTCGATACGGCCGCGCGCGGCGGCGGCGATGCGTGGCGCGTCAGTCTGCAGCTCGACATCCGCCTGGCTGCTGTCGGTCAGCATCAGGATGCCGGTGGTCACAGAGAAGGTTAGTGCCAGGACGACCGGTGCGACCGTGGCGAAGCGCGCGAGCTTCATGGGGAGATCTCCTTGAAAGAAAGGCCGGAGCGTCCGCGGCGATCGTGGCGCAGGCGGCCGTCCTCCATTTCGAGGACGCGATCGGCGCGCGCGATCAGGCGCGGGTCGTGGGAAACGCAGACGACGATCGCGCTGCTGCGATGCGCGATCTCGCGCAATAGGTCGGTGACGGCGGCGCCGTTCGTGCTGTCGAGTGCGCTCGTCGGCTCGTCGGCAAAGAGCAGGCGCGGACGCTTGACGATGGCGCGGGCGATGGCCACGCGCTGTTTTTCGCCGCCCGAGAGCTCGGCGGGCCGTAAATGGCGCCTGTGTCCGAGCCCGACCATTTCGAGCGCCCGCGCGGCACCGCGCTGCGCCTGCGAATGCGGTACGCCCTGGTAGTCGAGCACGATCTGAACCTGCTCCAGCGCGTTCAGCGCCGGAAACAGGTTGAACCCCTGGAAGACGAAGCCGCAATGGGCCAGCCGGAAGGCGTCCCGCTTCGCATCGTCGAGCCGCCCGAGATCGACCCCGAGCGCGTGCACCCACCCTTGATCCGGCCGCGAGAGGCCGCTCATCAGCGACAGAAGCGTGCTCTTGCCGCAGCCGGAAGGCCCGCTGATCAGGGAGAGCTCACCCGGATGAAGCGTCAGCGAGACATCGCTTAGCGCCTGCGTCCGGATGTTCTGGACGACATAGGATTTTGACAGGGCGCCGGCGCTCAACGAGATCTCCGGCGTCATCGCAGCAACGCAGCAGGGTCGGCGTGGCGCAGGCGGCGCAAGGCGAGCAGGCCCGCGAGCAGCGCGACTGCGAGGACAAGGCCGCCGGAAAGAACCATGATGCCCGGCCCGAGCGCGAATGGAATGCCGTTCAAGCGTGCTAGCAGCGCCGCGAAGAGGCTACCCGCCAGCCCAAAGGCCAGGCCGACCGCCCCGACCCAGCCAGCCTGCTCGACCACGATGCGGCGCAGTTTCGGAAAGGAGACGCCAATCGCCCGCAGCGTGGCGTATTGCGGCGTGGAAGCCGCGACCGCGGCCATCAGCGTCTGGCTGGTAATCAGGATTCCGACGAGCAGGGCGACGATCGTCGCGAAGATGAAGCCCACGCCGGCGCCGGATTCCAGCAGCCAGTAGCGGACGGAGCGTTCCGCCAGATCTGCCGCGGTCCAGACCTCAAACCGTGTTCGGTTCTCGTGTTGGGAGAACCGATTGCGAACCGTCGTCGCGGCCTCGGGCGAGCGTAGCCCCACGAGGTAGTAGGTCACGTTGTCCGCAGCGGCGAGGGATTTGTCGATCGCCCTCACCGTGGCGAGCGAGGCCACGACATTGACGCCGCCCATCGCGCGCATGTCGTTGGTCGTGCCAACGACGCGGACGCGCTGCCCGTTGATCTCGGCGGCTTCACCGACCGCGGTGGCGAGCTTGTCGCGATCGCCTGCATCGACCAGCACCGTGGCGGGTTCCTCCAGGAGTGCGCGCGTCCCAGGCGATAAGGCCTTGGCCAGTCCTAGCCCGTCCGGACGCGTGTCGATGCCGAGGAGCGTCACGCTGATGCCCCCTCCGCGAGGGCCTCGCCAGTCGCCCGTCCCCATGAGGAACGGCTCGACGCGGACGACCCGCGGATCGACCAGCAGCTCGGCAGAGACGCCAGCATCGATGCTGCGGCCGAGATCGGCGCTCTGCGTGCCGGGAAACCCGATCCAAAGATCGGCGCTCGATTGCGTCACCGGCAATGCGTTCGTGCCGACGATGCCGAGCAGCAGCGCGCCCTGCACGATGATGAGGACGCCGGAAAACCCGACCGACATCACCGCGGGCAGGAAGCGCCGCCATTCATGTAGGAGCGTCTTGCGGGCGAGCGCGACGGCCATCAGCCGCGCGCCTCACCTTGCGATACCGGAACAGCCGCGCCCAGGGCCTTGAAGAGGACGACGAGCGATAATCCCTCGACCTCCTTCGCAGCGGCTAACCGCCGCCGGGCCAGGATCAGGCCGACCTCAACGTCGGCGAGCTTTCCGGCGTCGGCCAGCCCCTCCCGGTGCAGGACGCCCATCCGCCGCGTCGCGCGCCGCTCCGTTTCGATCGCGGACGCCTGTCGCTCCGTGGCCTCGTGCGCCGCGCGCCAATTCGCGAGCGCTCCAGCTGCTTCCTGATAAGCGGTAAGGACGGTCTGCCGATAGGCGGCCAACGCCTCGTCGAGCAGGGCGCGCCGGGCATAGACGGCTGCTTCGCGCCTGCCATAGTCGAACAGCGGGATCTGCAGCGAGGGTCCGCCGGCGAGGCCGAAAGGCGAGCCGATGGAAGGGCCGCCGAGGCCGATCGTGCCGCTGAGCCGCAGTTTCGGATGGAGATCGGCCTTCGCGATCCCGACCTCGGCAGCTGCCTTCAGGACCCTCTGCTCAGCCGCGCGCACGTCCGGCCGCGCCCTCAGCAGGTCGGCGGGGCGTCCCGCCGCGGGCGTGCCCGGCGAGACCGGCTGGGGTGCCGCCCGGTCCAGGGCAGGATCCGGCGTGACAACGCCCAGCAGCGTCGCGATCTGCTGGCGCAGCGCCGCCGCGCGGGCGTCGAGCCGGGCGAGGTCGACCTGCGCCTCGCCGAGGGACGTGACGCTATCGATGTCCTCGCCGGGCGAGGTCATGCCGGCCTTGGCCCTGCCGCGAGCGAGCCGAACGCGCCGCTCCTGAGCCGCGACGAGCGCTGTCGAGAGCTCCCGCTGGTGCTGAGCAGAACGCAGGCCGATATAGGCCGCGGCGACCTCGGCCGTCACCGCGATGCGGACCGCCTCGAGCTCGTCACCAGCGATGGCTCTGGAAGCGGCGGCGGCTTTTTCGGTGCTTTCCGAGAGACCGAACAGGCCGGCATCCCAGCTCGTATCGAAGCCAGCCAGCAGCGGACGGCGCAGCGGATCCACAATCTCCTCGCGCGAATTGCCTGCGAGGGCTTGGCCGCTGCCACCGACCGTCGGGAGGAAAAGCGACTGCGCCGTCCCCGCCTGGCTGCGGCCGGCAGCGAGACGCGCCTTCGCCTGCGCGATCGAGAGGTTCTGACGACCCGCCTGCGCGACGAGGCGATCGAGCACCGGGTCATGAAACTGGCGCCACCAGCCCTTCAGGTCCCTACGCGGGCCGGTAGCGACCTCCCGAGCGTAGCTCGCCGGCAGATTCGGCGCTTCGCCGACGATTGGCTCGATCGCCGAACAGCCGGATAGCGCGCCTGCGATCGTCGCTGCCCAGAGGATGCCCCGCCCGGAGCGGAGGGTCGCCCGTGCCCGGCCGTTGCGTGGCAGCCATGCGAACCAATGGCGGGAAATGGGCATGGAAGCGGGGCGCTGATGCATCGTCTGTCTTCATCGGGCGCGTCGACACCCTCGCCGGCGCCAGGGCCTCGGCTTTGCGGCCGGCTGTGTTGCGCGAAGCGAGGATGCGGACGGCAGCTGCAATCCGGCAGGTGAAAACCCTTCTGGGCATGGCGGCATCTTGCCGGAGGCGATTACGCGAACATTACGCGGGGTTCTCCTCCCTGGCGGTCATCGCCTCGCCCGCGAGGCCGTTTCGGGACTGCTCGATGCCGGTGATGCGTCCGTGCGCCATGTGGACGACGCGGTCGGCTGCGTCGAAATAGCGGTCGTCATGCGAGACCGCGATCACGGTCTTGCCGATCTTGCGCAGCTCGGGCAGCAGCTCGCGATAGAACAGCCTGCGGAAGCCCGGGTCCTGATCCGCCGCCCATTCGTCGAACATCAGGATCGGGCGATCCTCGAGAACGGCATGGATAAATGCCAACCGCTTGCGCTGCCCGGTCGACAGATCGGTTGTCGAAAAGCGCCCGTCCCGAAACTCCACCGCATCGGCGAGGCCGAGCCGCCGCAGCCAGGCACTCACCCGCGCCTCTCCGCCTGGGCCCACTATCAGCTCGTCGAAGAGGTGATAATCGGCAAAAACTCCCGAGAAGAGTTGGCGATAGCCGTCGAGCTCCGCGGCGGAAATGGGCTCGCCGTCCAGAAGCACGGCGCCGGAGCGCGGCTGATAGAGGCCGAGCAAGATCTTGATCAGCGTCGTCTTGCCGCTGCCGTTTCCGCCGACGATGAAGGTGACCTCGCCGCGCCTGATGACCAGATGGGGAATGTCGAGCGCGAAGCCGGCGTCTCTCGCTGCGCCGGGGAACAGGTAGCGCACGCCGTCCAAGGCGAGGCTGTCGCGGAAACGGAAGCTCGCCTGCGGTCCGTCGATCTGCAGGCCCCCCTCGGCGAGGCTCGCCGTGAGTGCGCTGATACGCCGAAAGGCGATCTGCGCCTGACTTAACACGGGCAGCGCGCTGGCGAGTTCCTCGATCGGCCCCTTGGCGAACAGCATGACGATGATGAAGCCCGTGATCGCCTCGTTTTCGATGCCGAGATAGGGCCGCAACGCCAGCACAGCACCGACGAAGACGAAGATCAGCGCGACGCTGATGGTGTCGACGGCCCAGAAGATAGCGAATGCGCGGCCATTGAGCGACGCAATGCGTTTGGTGAGCGTACCGATGCCGCTATGTTCAACTTGCTCGCGGCGAACGCGGTTGAGGCGCAGCTCCTTGGCCCCCTCGATGATCCCGCGATACTGCCGCTGGAGTTGATCCTCCAGGCCACGCGCCTCGTCGAAGCGGGCGAGCCAGTGCCGCATCGCCGCATTGTTGAGCGCTCCGCCGAGAGCCACCAGCAGCAGAGCGAATCCCAACATCGGCAGCGAATGCGCGGCCATTGAGCGACGCAATGCGTTTGGTGAGCGTACCGATGCCGCTATGTTCAACTTGCTCGCGGCGAACGCGGTTGAGGCGCAGCTCCTTGGCCCCCTCGATGATCCCGCGATACTGCCGCTGGAGTTGATCCTCCAGGCCACGCGCCTCGTCGAAGCGGGCGAGCCAGTGCCGCATCGCCGCATTGTTGAGCGCTCCGCCGAGAGCCACCAGCAGCAGAGCGAATCCCAACATCGGCAGCGAAAGCGCGGCAAGATAGAAAAGGCAGCCTAGAACGATGGCGAGCGCGGTGGTGTAGCCGGCGAAATGATTGCCCAGCTCGGAAATCTTTTCGACGTCACCATTGAGCACGGCGAGCAGCCGCGGGCTCTTCATCTGCTCGATCTGGCTGAGAGGGGCGCGCAAAATCCGGCCGCTCACGTCCTGTCGCAGCCGGGCGACGATGCGTTGGCCCAGCAGGCTATTGCCGATGCCGGCGATGAGTTGGCCCGCCAGGCTGAGCGTGCATAGCCCGGCAAGCCCGATCAGGACGCCTGCCGACGTGGCCGAGGCGAGCGCACCGTTGATGATCGACAGCACCCAGGCCATCGCGATGCCACCGGCGCCGCCGGCGACGGTGGTGAGCAGAATAAGGTGCCAGAACGGTCGAAGCAGCCGAGCCACCGCGTGCAGGAGGCGGGACTGCACGGCCCTTGTTTGCGGCCGACCAATTTGGTCGCGAAAGGCGGACATGGCAAAGGTCACTATTGATTGAGAGAATAAGGCGCGCCCGTCAGGGTGCGGGCATGACCGGGGGAACGCAGTGAGACAGGATCAGTCGTCCCGGTCCTCATCCGACGGATCATCCCAATCGTGCTCGATATACGGCGGGGGATAGCCGTCCCACCCGGGGCGAACTCGGTAGACATGATAGCGCGGGGGCGGCGGCGCGAACACCGATCCGGCGATGACGCCGACAGCAACACCGGCGAGCGCGCCGGCAACCAGATTCTCGCCGCGCGGACGTGCCTGGGATCCTGATGAGGCGAGAAGGCTGCTGGCGAAGAGAGCGCAAAGAAGGGTTCTTGCGGGCGTACGCATAATGGTCCTCGTGTCTCAATGACATCAGCCATTCTCGACCCGAGGATTACCGGCTCATTACATCACATCGCGAAGCTTCAGCCCGGAAAGGTCAATGTCGCGGTTGAGCCGCCGCCGGGTGTCTTGTCGATTGAGAATAGCCCGCCGTGGAGCGCCGCCACCTGTGCGACGATTGCCAGTCCGAGCCCTGTGCCTGAACTATCCTGCTTGCCGCGCGCGAAGGGTTCCATGACTGCTCGGCCTTGGTAGGCTGTACCCAACCCTGGCCCGAAATCGATCACCGACACCCGGCGGGGTGAGCCAACCTCGACGATCACTCGCCCGCCGCCTCCGCCATGCTGAATCGCATTCCGGATAAGATTAGACAGGCCGATGCCGATAGCCTGAGCCGAGCCGGAGATCATCTCAGTCGCATCGCCGCGAAATTCGAGATCAACTCCACCCGCCAGCGCCGTCGGCACCTCTCGCACGGCCGCATCGCGAGCGGTCGCTGCAAGGTCGATCCGGGCCATCTCCGTCGGCTGCGAGGTCAGGCGCGCGAGCTGCAGCAGCATCGTGACTGTTCCAGACAGGGATTGGAGTCCGCCGACGAGCTCAGCCCTGACCTCTTTGTCCTCGACACGTTCGAGCCGGGTTCGCAGGCGAGTGAGCGGCGTCCGCAGCTCGTGGGCCGCGTTGGACAGAAAGCGCCGCTGCTCGGCCGTCGCCGCATCGATCCGATCCAAAGCACGGTTAAAGGCGAGCGCCAGGGGCCTCAGCTCAGATGGCTGGCTCTCGATCGGCAGCCGCACTCCATCCTTGGAACCGATATCTTCGGCCGCGGCAGCGGCGCGAAGGACGGGGCGCACGATCAAGGCGGGAACCACCAGAATGGTTGTCAAAATGATGATCGTGACGACGGCAGCCAGCATGATCGAAGTCATGTCAGGCTCCCTGAGAATCGACATGACAACCTCGGTGCTGCTGTAGGCGGCTCCCCCGAGCTCGATGAGGAATTTCGAGTCGGTACCCACGCGCGCGGAGCGGCTTAGGCGCAAGGAATCGCCTTCGGTGTCATAGGCCGAGCGCGCCTGCGGCGGGTCCCAAACACCTTTGCTCGCCAGAACCCGGGCTGGCACCGGACCATATGACACATGAGATTGTGGCGTAGTAACCAGGTACCACAGCCGCGGAAACTGACGATGGAACGCCATCAGCTTCGCATTTGGCTTTATGCCAAGCTGGCCGCTGTCATCCATTTCGACCGAGCGCTGGATCTCGGTCGCGATGTCGTATTGGGCGACGTCACCCTCATCGCCGTAGAAGGCGATAAACCCCATTACAAGGCAGAACAGAAAAGCCGAGATCAGGCCACCGAGCAACATGGCTGCCGATGTGGCAATTGACCGGCTGGCGAGCTTCATCGTCCGTCCGTCATCAGATAGCCGATCCCGCGCAGCGGCTTGATCTCGGCTTTGCAGCCACGTTCCCGCAAGCGCTTGCGCAGGCGCGACAGATGGGCGTCGATCGCGTTGGACTGGATTTCGTCGTCAAAACCATAGACCGCGTTATCGAGGCTTTCACGCAGGACGACCTGGCCCGTGCGCCGCATCAGAGCTTCGAGCAACGCGAGTTCCCTGCGTGGCAGAATCAGCGGCTCATCATCGACATAAGCCATCCGGGCGAAGGTGTCGAAACGGAGATTGGCGACGCTCGAAACACCTTTCTGGTCGAGCTGGCTGCGCCGGAGAATCGCTTTGGCGCGCGCGATCAGCTCCACCGGCTCGAAGGGCTTTGCCAAATAGTCGTCGGCGCCAGCGTCGAGTGCCTTCGCGATGTCGTTGGGGTCGTCGAGGGCAGTCAGGACTAGAATACTCGGGCGGGGATTAAGCCTACGCATGGTCGGGATCAAGGTGATCGCGTCCCCGTCGGGCAGGCGCCGATCCATCACGACCAAGTCGAAATGGCGCACCTTCAGCGCGGCGCACGCCTCGTCGAGCGTTGCGACCAGATCAGCCCCGCCGAACGCTCTTTCCAGTGCCTCGCGGAGCCAAGGGCCGAGATCGACATCATCCTCTACGACGAGCAAGCGCACCAGCGAACTTTCCTTCCTTAATGGGACCGTTCTTGGCGGAAATCCTTACACGAAGATTACGCCGCCGCCTCCTGTTCCCGTTCGATGTGCCTTGTAATGTTCGCGCAACCGCCGGGCGCTTGATGCGGGCGGCATGCCCATGAGATTTTCGCGAGCATCGACGAAGCAGGCGTCGCCGGGGCCGCAAAGCCAGCGGCTTCAGCTGCTGCTGCGGATTCTCGCGGCATTGCGCATCCTGCTCGGCTTTTTTTTCGGATCCCCTACTCCTCCTCGCCGTATGCCACGGACAATGATGCCGGAAGATGGCGCGCCCGCCCTCCCGGACGGCAAGACACGGAGCAAATCATGACCCAACCACGGATCACCCTCGAACCCGTGACGGCCGCCGAGCTGGTGCTGTTCAGGGAGGAATTGCAGAAGGCCTTCGCCGTGGCCGTCGTCGCGGAGTTCGGCTTCCTCGGTGAGGGAGCGATCCCGCCCAACGAGGATGTCGCCGAAGCCTTCGAGGACCCGGACGCGGAGGTCCTTCACGTCCTGGCCGATGGCCGGCGCATCGGCGGAGCCGTCATCTCGATCGACCGCGCGACCCAGGACAACTCGCTCGATCTTTTTTTCGTCGCCACGGGCGCCGAAGGCCGTGGCATCGGCCGGGAAGCCTGGGGCGCGATCGAGGCCCGCTACCCCGCAACGAAGGTCTGGACGACGCACACGCCCTATTTCGAGAAGCGCAACATCCATTTCTACGTCAACAAATGCGGCTTTAGGATCGTCGCCTATTACCATGCGGGCCATCCCGACCCGCACCATCCCGAGCAGCCTCCGCTGCCCGGGGGCATGCTCAAGTTCGAGAAGGTCATGAGCCCTGGCGAATGACGCCGCCTCCGGCAGCCCCCATCTTTGCCAGTAGAGCGACGACAGGCACGGCCGCGATCCGTCCGACGTTAAGCAGGGAACACACGAAAACAGTCCCGCTCGACACCGTCCGCGAGAAGGGACACGCTCTCCTTGCGGCCCAGTCACGGCCGGCTGTCCTGACCTTTCGACAAGACGCGCGTTTTGCGCGAGCGGCGCAGCTTGTCGGCGAGCGCGCTTACGATCACGAAGAAGACCGGCACGAACATCACGGCAAGCACTGTCGCGCTGATCATGCCGCCGAACACGCCGGTACCGATCGACTGCTGCGTTTCCTTGCCGGCCCCTTCGGCAACCATGAGCGGGACGATGCCGAGCGTAAAGGCGAGGCTGGTCATCACGATCGGGCGCAGCCTGAGCCGTGCCGCATCAATCGCGGCCTGCGTGGCGGTCAGGCCGCGGTCGCGGCCGGCCTTGGCGAATTCGACGATCAGGATGGCGTTCTTGGCCGAAAGCCCGATGATGGTGACGAGGCCGACATTGAAGAACACGTCGTTGGGCATGTCGCGCAGCATGACGGCGACGACCGCGCCGAGTAGGCCGAGCGGAACCACCAGCATCACCGAGAGCGGCATCGACCAGCTTTCATAGAGCGCCGCGAGGACGAGGAAGACGACCAGCATGGAGAAGGCGAGCAGCATCGGCGCCTGCGCGCCCGCTTGCACTTCCTCCAGGGACTGGCCCGTCCACTCGACGGCGAAGCCCGGCGGCAGCCCGCCGGCCAGCCTTTCCATCTCGCGCATCGCCTCGCCGCTGGAGCGGCCCGGCGCGGCCGAGCCGGTAATCCGAGTTGCAGGGTAGCCATTGTAGCGCACGAGCTGCAGCGGCCCGCTTTCCCATGCGGGCGTGACGAGCTCGGAGAGCGGCACCGTGTCGCCTGCCGCGTTGCGGACCCGCAATTGCAGCACGTCGTCGAGCTTCATGCGCGCTGCCGCGTCCGCCTGCACGATTACCTGCTGTATCCGGCCGAGATTGGGGAAGTCATTGACGTACGAGGAGCCCATCGCCGCGCTCAGCGTATCGGCAATCGTCGTGAAGCCCACTCCGAGCACCTGGGCTTTCTGCCGATCGATTTCCAGCCGGATGCGGCTGCCGGAGGGCAGCCCCTCTTCGTAGACGCCGGTGAGGACAGGGCTCCGGGCCGCCGCGGTCAGGAGCTGCGTCTTCGCAGCGGCGAGCGCGGCGGCGCCCCGGCCAGCGCGATCCTCCAGCCGCAGCGCGAATCCAGAGGTCGTGCCCAACCCCTCAATTGCTGGCGGCAGCATGCTGATGACGCTGCCCTCGCGGATCGCGCGCGCGGCCACATTGGCCCGCGCGACCTCGTTGGCGGCCGTGGCGCCTTTGCGGAGCTTCCAGTCTTCCAGCATGGTGTAGATCATCGCGACATTCGCGCCCGCGCCCGAGAAGCCGAACCCCATGATGCTCTCCGTGTGCCTAACGGCCGGCCGGGTGGCGTTGTGCCGCTCGATTGTCTCGACCGCTTCACGCGTACGGTTCGCCGTAGCGTCCGGCGGGAGCTGAATCGAGGTCAAGAAATAGCCTTGGTCCTCTTCCGGCAGGAAGGCGGACGGTAGCTTCGCGAAAGCCAGCCCGAGCAGGGCGAGCAGAGCCGTGAAGCCAGCCATCATGCGCAGCGGGCGGCGCACCAGCCCCGCAACGGAGCGTTCGTAGCGCTGCGTCAGCCGCTCGAAACGCCGGTCGAACCAGCCAAAGAAGCCCTTCTTCGCGCCATGCTCCGGCGACGGCTTTAGTATGGTCGCGCACAGGGCCGGGGTCAGCGTCAGGGCCAGGAAAGCGGAGAACAGGATCGACACCGCCATCGCGAGCGCGAACTGGCGGTAAATGACGCCGACAGAGCCGGCCGCCAGCGCCATGGGCACGAAGACCGCCGAGAGCACGAGCGTGATGCCGATCACCGCGCCCGTGATCTCGCCCATGGCCTTGCGCGTCGCGGCACGCGGCGAGAGCCCTTCATACGCCATGATCCGCTCGACGTTCTCGACCACCACGATCGCGTCGTCGACGATGATGCCGATCGCCAGCACCATGCCGAACATCGTCAGCACGTTGATCGAATAGCCCGCCGCCAGCATCACCGCGAAGGTGCCGAGCAGCGCGATCGGAGCCACGATCGCCGGGATCAGCGTGTAGCGGATCTTCTGCAGGAACAGGAACATCACCAGGAAGACGAGCGCCATCGCCTCGAACAGGGTCGCGAGCACCTTCTCGATCGATATGCGCACGAAAGGCGCGGTATCGAAGGGGATCGAATAGGACATGCCCCGCGGCATCGCCTTCGCGAGGTCGGCCATCCGGGCCGCGATGGCCGCGGAGGTCGTCACTGCGTTTGCTCCGGGCGCGAGCTGCACCGCAAGCGTCGCGACCGGTTTGCCGTTGGAGCGGCTGGCATACATGTAGGATTGCGAACCCAGCTCGACCCTGGCGACCTCGCCCAGTGTCAGGCTCGATCCGTCTGCATTGGCGCGCAGCACGATCGCCCGGAACTGCTCCGGCGTCCGCAGCCTTCCGTCGACGCCGAGCGGCACGGTGACGCGCTGGGTCCCGGTTGTGGGCTCGGCCCCGATCGCGCCCGGCGCGATCTGCACGTTCTGCTGGGCGATCGCGGCGGTGACGTCGCCGAAGGCGAGCGCATGGGCCGAGAGCTTGGCGGGATCGATCCAGACCCGCATCGCGCGCTCGGTGGTGAAGAGCTGGACGCGCCCGACGCCCGCAACGCGCTTGAGCTCGTCGGCGACGTTCCGCACAGCGTAGTCGCCGAGCGTCGCCTCGTCGTGCTTCCCGTCGGGCGATTCAATATCCAACAGCAGCAGGAAGCCCGAGGCGACAGCCTCGACCGTCAGGCCGAGCTGCCGCACCGCCTGCGGCAGGCGCGGCTCGACCGCCTTTAGTCGGTTCTGCACGTCGACCTGCGCCAGTTCGGGGCTAGTACCCGGTTTGAACGTCGCCGTGATCGTCGCGGAACCCGAGGTGTCGGCGGAGCTTTCGAAATAGAGCATGTTGCGCACGCTCGAGAGCTCGCGCTCAATCAAGCCGACCACGCCGTCGTTTATCGTCTGCGGCGAGGCGCCGGGATAGGTCGCATAGATGCTGATGCCGGGCGGCGCGATGGCGGGATAGCGTTCCGTCGGAAGCTGCGGGATGGCGATGGCGCCGACGAGCGCGATCGTGATCGCGATCACCCAGGCGAAGACCTGACGGTCGATGAAGAAGCCGGACATCAGCGCTGCGGATCCACACCGGCGATGCGCTCCGCGCGCCACGGCATGGCTTTAACCTGCATGCCCGGCTGCAGCCGGTCCTGGCCCTCGACGATGACCTGATCGCCGGGGCTGAGGCCGCTCTCGATGACGATCCGCCCGTCGACCTCGGCACCGGTCGTGATCGTTTGCAGGCGCATCTGGCCGTCATCGGCGACCAAGGCGACCTGCGCGATACCGTTGCCGTCACGTTTCACCGCTTGGAGGGGCACTAGCAGTGCATCCGACCGCCTCTCGCGCGGCAGTCTGGCGCGCACGAACATGCCCGGCAGCAGGAAACGCTCTGGATTGGCCGCCTCGACCCGCACAATCACTTCACTGGTCCCCGGGTCGACGCCGATGCCGGAGAAGAGCAGCTTCCCAGTGACGGGATAGGGCTGCCCGTCGCCCGAGAGAATCTCCACGGTGGCACCATCGTCCCGGCTGCCGGCGCGCGCCAGATCGCGAAGCTCGTCCAACCGGCGCGCCGGCTGGCGCAAATCGATATAGACGCGGTCGATCTGCTGCACGACCGCCAGCGGCGACGTGCTGACCACCGCCAGCGCCCCTTCGCTCGCCAGCGCCTGATCGATTCGACCAGCGATCGGCGAGCGGATGGTGGTGAAGCCAAGATCGAGCCTGCGGCGCTCCAGCGCGGCCCGGCTCTGGGCCACATCCGCCGCGGCCTGCGCCCGAAGCGCCAACGCGTCCTCATGCGCCTGCCGGCTGGCTGCATGGGTCTTGAGCAAGGTTTCGATCCGCCCAACCTGTATCTCCGCTCGGCTCAGCACAGACTCGGTCCGCTGTAGGGCCGCGGCAGCCATCGCCGTCTCGGCCGCGAAAGGGGCGGGATCGAGCTGGAACAGAGGCTGCCCGGCCGCGACCTCGCTGCCTTGGCGGAAGAGGCTCTCCCGGATGACGCCACCGACCTGCGGCCTAATCTCGGCGGTGCGAAAAGCCACGACGCGGCCGGGCAGGAGATCGGAGATCGACACGCTCTCCGGGCGTAGCCGGATCACTGAAACCTCGGCCGGGGCTTCGCGCTCCGGAGGCTGCTCATCCTGGCAGGATGACAGGATGAGCGCTGCGGCGAGCAGGAACAGACGATGGAGCCGCGGCGCGCGGCTTGGAGAGTGTGAGCCTTGTCTCATGCACTGCGCTATCGGCCAGCTTGATTGCCAGGAGATTACGGTGGCGGGGCGCCAACCAGGCAAAGCGGAACTCCTTTGCCTACGTGACATGTGCGCGGCAAGCGAGCTGCCAAAGCCGTGGGTTTTTTTGCCGCCTGAGGAGTTTTTCTCTTCAAGGTCACACCAACGACCTCGTGCTCTACCGCAACTTCAATGACCACGCGTCCATCGGGATCGAAGAGGCAGCCGCAGCTGGCGGCGTTCTTCGCCAGCTCATGAGAACGAAGTCCGACTGTGAGCGCCCTTTTCCGACCGGCGGATCGTCTCCCGCGTAGCGATTTCATCGACCAGCCCATCACCCGGCGGGAGAGCAGGTCAACGACGGCGGAAACGCAGAGCCAACCGTCGGCGGTCCAGATGTAGTAAAGTCGACGATCCACTTCTGGCGCGTCAAGAGATCCATACAACGCCAGGGCACGTCTCCGCCCCTCAGTCTCGGGTTCAGCCGCTGGACAGCCCTCAAGCCGGCGTGGCGGATGGTGGCCATGTTGGCCATGTTGGCCGGTCCGTGCTCGGTACGCAGGCGCATGAGGTCGTCGTGGAAGACGACATCGAGAACCACGAATGCCCCTGCTGCCGCAACGAGCTGCACAGGATCGGTGAAGACGTGAGCGAGCGGCTGGATATCGTGCCGGCGCAGCTGCGCGTGATCGTCGTGCGTCGGCCCGGATATGGCTGCCGTGCCTGCGAGGAGGTCGTCGTGCAGGCTGCGGGAGCGCGCGCCGCGCGGCGGCCGGCAATGGCCCGCCTCCTCCGTGAAATCGCTCCTGGATCTTGCGCGGCGGCTTGGCGTGATCGTGCCATAAGCGCGGAAAGCTCAAGATTGAGCGGATGCGCGGTTGATGGTGAGCCTCGGAGGCTCCGGCTCTCGGAATCGGCGGCTTTCATGTAGCAGTTGCGCTCTTTTAGTTGATGCTACGGCGCGAGAACGGACACAGAAGGCGATGCAACGCATTTACTGCGTAGATCAGGCTTCGTCCCTTGGATCCATGAAGGCTACTTCCACATGCAATTTTTGCTGTGCATGGGCCAAGATGGCGAGTACGTGGCTGCGTCGGGCGGATGCAATTTCAGGACAATCACGCGTTCAGCCACTGCCCCCCTGCCCCATCTCACGACGCTGGCGAAACTAGCTCCACCGTTGGAAAGTATGTCCGATAGCGCTTTAGATCTCGCGTCAACAAAGGCAGACCTTGAACCGCTGCATGGGCTCCAATGAAGAAGTCCGGCAACACTCCGGTTCCGGATCCACCTGCCGTGCGATAGTGTGTGAACACCTTGCCGGCCAAAAACAGGGCTGACCGAGGGATGGGGATAAGTTCCAAGCCCGCGTCTTCAATGAAGGCATCAAGCCCTTCTATGCGATCGTAGCGAACCGATAGCTCTGCATACACAACATCGTTGATCATCAATGGACCCGCGAGAGAAGCAGTTTCAAGCTGCTCGATCGACCAATCTGCCCAGTCTTGATCATTCGTCACAAGATCGAGCAGGACGTTGGTATCAACGAGCGTCACGCTTCACCACGCGTGAGCGCCATGATCGCATCCGTATCAAGTCCCTTGCCCGCGTGCCCCCTGAGCCGCCGGAACCGGCTGGGGGGTATGTCCGTGTCCGCTTTGGTGAGCACCACGCTGCCATCAGCAGCCCTCCGGAAAGCCACCTTGCTTCCTGGAGCAATTCCAAGCAGATCCCTGACCGCTTTCGGGATTGTGACCTGCCCCTTGGACGTCACCGTGCTCGTCATAACCTCAATCCTGTAATGCCGGTTTCGTTGAAGGTATTACTTCGGCGCTCCGGATTCAAGTCGACGTCATCGACCGACCGTTCCCACATTCCGCTGTTCGATCTCAAGACCCTGCGCGACGGCACAGCAGGCACGGCCAGCTTGGCGCCTTGATCCGCTCCTCTGACGTGCCCCACGGCAAGAGCGAGATCTTCAATCCGATCACCGTGCTCGAGGCCGCCGAGACCGAGGCCTGGTATGCGCAGGGCAATGGCGATGCCTGCGTCGGCTGGCCGGCGCCCGGCGTCGAGATCGCGATCCATGACGAGAATGGTCACCCCCTCCCGCCCGGCGAAACCGGCGAGGTGATGATCCGCGCGCAGCATCTGATGACCGGCTACGTCACGACGGAGGGCTTCCGCCCGATCCGCGCGGACGGCTAAGGCGCCGTACCGAACGGCGCCAATCCATGCCCCTTGATTTTGCATGCTCTCGGTAGATCGACGCCTGTGGATTCACACGCCTCAACACGTTGCATTGAAAGGCGTTCAGCTCATCGAAGACGCGTAAAAAGGCCGAATGTTTCGCGGGCCTGGTCAATCTGATACGGCGAGGTTGCGCCGCTTAAGCCGTGGCAGCTTCCTCGATTGTCTTGGCAAGCCATTCGTCCATGCTCCGGCCCTCGGCTGCGGCACGCAACGCGGCTGCCTCATGCACCTTTGGCGGGACGCGGAGGACGAACTTCCCCGAGAACTTCCGCGTCGGCTCGATGCCCCTCTCGGCGCATACCTCGAGGAAGGTCTCGAGCGAGCGGCGGCCCTCTGCCTCGAGATCCTTCACATTGTCGGCGTAGAAGTCTGCCCCGCCTGTCAGGTCCAGGAACTCGCCCCGGAACATCTGAATGTCAGGGTCGAACGACACGACAGCCTTATGGCCATCGATCTCGATCACGTCCTTCATCATTTCACTCCATGGCTTGTGAGCCATCGCGATATGACCGTAGATTACCACCTCGGTTCCAAAGGCTGATTGCGCTGACTTGTCTGGATCTGGGACTGCCCGGTCCAATGCTCACGCTGCTCATTCATTATCGATAGATAGGTGATTTTTCTCCTTCCTTTGCACCAACTTGTCGCATCAATGGTTGCGACTGGTGCAGGATATGGATTTCGCTCTTTCGCCGGAACACGCGGCATTTCGAGACACAGTTCGCCGCTGGGTCGATGCCGAGATGCCGAAATCGCTGGCACGTGAGTTGGAGCGCGACGAGGGGCACTATCCTTTCGAGCTTTGGGACAGGTTTACGGATGCCGGCTTCCATGGCCTCGGGATAGACGAGGAATATGGTGGACTGGGCGGTGATGTGCTCATGCAATCCATCTTCGCGCGGGAGGTATCCCGTTCGCTCGCGGGGCTGCTGCTCGTTTGGATGCCTACGTCTTTCGCCGGCGCCAAATCGATCGGCTCATACGGAACGCCGGAGCAAAAGCGCGACTTTCTCCCGAAGATCGCGGCGGGGGATTGCCGCGTTTCCATCGGCTTCACCGAGCCGGGGGGCGGCACGGACGTCCTTGGCGCGCTCAGGACCTTCGCGGAGCGGACGGAGGGCGGCTGGATCATCAATGGCGAGAAGACATGGTGCACAGGCGCCCATGTCGCGGACTACATCCTTCTTCTCGCGCGCACCGACAAGAACGTCGAGAAGCGGCATCACGGCGTGACCCTGTTCTTCCTGCCGGCGAAGAGCCGTGGGGTCAGCACCCGTCTTCTGCCAAAGCTTGGAATGCGATCGATCGGTTCGTGCTCGGTCACGCTGCAGGACGTATTTGTTCCCGACCACCTGGTTCTCGGCGAGCCGGGTTGTGCCTGGTACATGCTTCTGCCAACGCTCAACAACGAGCGGATACTGGTGGGTGCCCAATGTCTCGGCACCATCGATGCGGTCCTGGAGGACGCGGTCGACTACGCGAAGACGCGCAAGGCCTTTGGCCGGCCGATCGGGCAGTTCCAGGCGATACAGCATTACATCGCCGACATCGCCACCTGGCAGCAGCAGACCGAGCTGATGCTGCACTACACGGCCTGGCTGCAGAGTAACAACATGCCCTGTGGTCAGCAGGCCAACATGTTGAAAATGATGGCGTCCGAGGCGGTCGGGCGGGCGGCGGATCTCGGCATTCAGATCCTCGGAGGCATGGGGTACTCTGCGGAGACCGATATGCAGCGCTATTGGCGCGATCACCGCATCCTCCGCATTTCTCCCATTAGCAATGAAATGGTGCGCAATTCGATTGCCGAGAGTTTCGGTCTGCCGAGGTCTTTCTAATAAGCCCTGTTCCAGTCGGAGATTGTTATGGCCTCAGGCCCCTTCGCCCACGTCTGTCTTCTTGTGAATGACCTTGATTCTGCTATCGCGAACTGGACGAAAATTCTCCAGGTCTTGGACCCGCAGCAGCTTGAAAGGCCCATCGTCAGGTATGAGTCCTTCGGAGGCGGCGAAGACGCGGGTCTTCGCTGGGCCTGCTTTGTCGCCGACCACGGGACAGAAATCCAGCTGATGCAGCCCGCTCCAGGAACACCGCTGTTCGAGCGGCTGCAGCAGCGTGGCGAACATGTGCACCATCTCTGCTTTACCACCGCCGACGTGCCTGGCGCGCTCGACGAACTCGAAGCCAAGGGAATCAAGCTGCCAACCAAGCAACTCTTCTATGATGAGGAGGAGAAATGGCAGAAGTGGGGGTGGGCGTCGGCCAGGAGCGCCCACGGTGTGCTCATCGAGATTGCCTCGCCTTACGAGACACATGACGACGGCCGCTGGTATCCGGCGGGGAGCGCCAAGACGTGACGTGAAGCGGCTTCGCAGCCTGGGCGGCGACAGACAGCGGTTGATGATCTGGCGGTCGCCGATCGTTCGGTTGGGTCGTCGGGTTCAACATGGGAGGAGGACGACGTGCAGGGCCTGGATCTCCTTGTGGCGGAGCGCGCATGCGAGCGCCTCATGATCGAATATTGTGCGTGTGTGGACATGCGTGACTTCGACAAGCTTGTCGGGCTTTTCACGCAGGATGGCGTGCTCAAGAGGCCCGACGGCGAATTTGCGGGTCACGCCGCGATCGCCGCGTTCTTCGCCAAATTGACAACGGATCCCCTCGTCCACGTTTGCAGTAATATGCTTATCCATATCGACAGCCCGCATGCCGGCCGCGCGACGTCATATGTCACGGTCTTCCGCAGCTATGGTGAGAATGCCGACGGACTGCCGAAGCTCGAGGCGCCCTATGTGGTGGCCAAATACGTGGACCGCTTCGCGGTCGAGGATGGCGCGTGGAAGATCGCTTTCCGCGACACGATATTCGCCGCCAAGATATAGGTGCGCCCGTGCATCAGACCTCGCGCGCCGCGCCTTCCACCGTCGGGCATTCCATTCTGGACGCGGCCGACCGCTGGCCCGAGCGGACGGCATTCATCCTGGCGGGCCGTTCCGTGACCTATGCCGAATTCGCCCGGCAGACCGAGACAGCGGCGCGCGGGCTGCTCGCGCTCGGCATCAAGCCCGGCGAGCATGTCGGCGTCTTGATGCCGAACTGCTGGGACTACGCGGTGCTGGTGGGCGCCATCAATATGGTGGGCGCAGCCGCGGTTGTGCTCAACGCGCGCTATCGCGGCGAAGACTTGCGGTTCGTTATCGCGCATGCGGATATCACCGTGCTGTTCACGGCGGGCATCGGGCGTCCGCATCTCGACTTGCGCGCTTTGCTCTGCGCCGAGTTTCCAGAACTCGCACGTTGGCATGACGGCGAGCCGCTTGCAATCGCAGCGGCTCCGAAGCTGCGCGCCGTCTTTCACTTCCAGGCGCCCGAGGAAGAGACGTGGGCGACAGAACGCGTGTTCGCGGCCGGCGCGGCGACCGTATCCGCCGACATCCTCGCGGGGCGCATCGCCGCCGTCAGACCGGAGGAGACCGCTCTCGTCATCTTCTCGTCGGGGACAACGGCGCAACCGAAGGCCTGTCTGATCAGTCACAGGACGCTGAACGATGTCGCCGGCGCCGTGGCGGAACGTCTGGGCCTGGTGCAGGACGACGTGTTCTGGGATCCACTGCCGTTCTATCACATGTCTTCGCACCTTCCCCTGAATGCCTGCCGGAAGGTCGGCGCGGCCTATCTCTGCCAGACGCATTTCGATGCCGGTGAGGCGCTGCGGGAAATGGAGGCCTGGGGCGCCACCATCTGCTATCCCGCGTTCCCGACCCTGACCGCAGCGATGATCGATCACCCCGATTTCGCGCATCGCGATCTCTCGCGCCTCCGCCTCATGCTGAACATCGGTGCGCCGGAGCTGTTGCGCAAATTCGCCGCGGCCTTGCCGCGGGCGACGCAGATCGCCTGCTTCGGCCTGACCGAGGGAGGCGGCATCAGCGTCATGTCGAGCCCTGAGGAAACGCTCGAACAGCGCGTGACGCGGGTGGGCCGGCCGCTTGCCGTGCACGCGGTGCGGATCGTCGATCCGGACACGCTGGCTGAGGTTCCCGCGGGCACGCGTGGGGAAATACTGATCAGGGGATCGATCTTTTCAGGCTACTACAAGGAGGCCGAACAGACGGACAAGGCGCTTGGCGCAGACGGCTGGCTGAGGACGGGCGACGCCGGCTGGCTCGATCCGGATGGGCTTCTCGTCTACGCCGGCCGCATCAAGGACATGCTCAAGATCGGCGGCGAGAATGTCGCGGCCGTCGAGATCGAGAGCTTTCTGGTGAAGCATCCCAAAGTGAAAATGACGCAAGTCGTGGCGGTGGCGGACGACCGGCTCGTTGAAGTCGCGGCTGCGTTTGTCGAGCTCAAGTCGGGCGAGACGATGACCGCCGATGAGCTCATCGCCTATTGTGCAGGCCGCATTGCAAGCTACAAAATTCCCCGTTATGTCCGCTTCGTGACGGAATGGCCGATGAGCGCGACGAAGATACAGAAGTTCAAGCTTCTCGAGAGTTTCACCCCAACCGGCAAGATAGACGTGGCCAGCGTCCTCCGGAGGCAGCCGGAAGCCTCGAAGTAGAACCGCCGGGATTGGCGGCCTTGTCGCCGGTCATAGCGTTGATCAGCCGATATCCGGCGGTGCAGCCATCACCGCGCCGGCCGCGGCCGGCCGAGCCGCGGTCGGCGTGGGCCCCAGGCGATCTCGATACTGCGGGCCACGGCGATGCGCGTCTGCGCCGGCTCGATGATGTCGTCGAAGGAGAGGTGGGCGGCTGCTTCCCAGGGCTCGGACTCGACGGTCCATTGCGCGGTGAGTTCGTCGACCAGGCGCTGCATGGCCTCCGGGCCCTCCTCCTCCAGCAGTTTCTCCATGCGACGGCGATAGACGGTGCGCACACCGGTCTCGGGGGCCATGAAGCCCATCTCGGCGCAGGGCCAGGCGAACAGGAAGTCCGGCCGCGTCGGCCGGCCACCCATGGCGAAATGTCCCCCGCCATAAGCTTTGCGCAGCACCACGGCGACCTTCGGAACCGTGGCTTCGGCTATGCGGGCCACGAGCGTCTCGTAGGCCTTCAGGATGCCGCCCCGCTCGGCCTGCGAGCCGATCATCAGCCCGGGTACGTCATTGAGAAAGACAAGGGGCAGGTTGAACGTATCGCACAGATCGACGAAGGCGCATTCCTTGGTGAGCGCGGCGGGATCGAGCGCCCCGGCGTTGACGATCGGCTGGTTTGCGACGATGCCGACCGGCATGCCTTCGATGCGGGCGAGCCCGGTCAGCAGGCTCGGCCCCCAGCCGGCGCCCCAGGGCAGCAGGCTGTGCTCGTCGACCAGCGCCTCCAGCACGTTGCGCATGTCGTATCCCGCCTTGGCACCGAGCGGCACCAACCTCTCGAAGTCCTCCGCCGGACGACCGGCTGGCCGGGCCGGTGCCACCGGCGCCTCCAGTTCGGCATTGGCCGGCAGATAGGAAAGGAAGGCGGCGATGGCCTGCATGGCCTGGCTCTCGTCGCCGACCACCATATGCACGTTGCCGGCCGCCTGGGCGGGCTCCGGCCCGCCGAGTTCGGTATCGCTGATCGTCTCGCCGATGGCGGACTGGATGACGGAGGGCCCGGACAGCGCGACGGCGCCGCTGGCGATCATCACCGTGAAATGCGCCGTCGAGGCATGCAGGGCGGAATCGCCGTAGGACGGGCCGAGGATCGCCGCCGCCCGCGGCACCGCCGCCTGGCCCGGCGCCGGCTTGACGAAGGTGAGGAAATCGAGCGGCAGACCGCTGAAGCGCCATCCCATAACGTCGGGGATGCGGCCTCCGTCGGCATCGCAAAGCAGCACGATAGGAAAGCCGGAGCGCTGGGCATGCTCGATCAGCCGGCTCTGCTTGCGCATGCTGGTCGGCGCGGTGGTACCGGCGAGAATCGTCGAATCGATGCCGATCACCCCGACCATCGCACCGTCGATGCGGCCGAAGCCCGTGACGACTCCGTCGCCGGCCACGAAGCGCTCGCTGCGCATCTCGGGCAGGGCGAGGGCGCCGAACTCGAACCAGGATCCGGCATCGAGCAGGAGGTCGAGGCGCTCGCGCACCGGCAGGCGTCCCGAGGCACGGTGGCGCTCGACCGCGACGGCGCCGCCCATCTCCATCACGCGCGCCTTGCGGGCGCGCAAATCGGCGATCTTCGCCTCAAGGGCGGCTTGTCCGGCGTTGTCACTCATGGTGCGTTCCCAAAGTTCGGCCTGGTCCGGTCTGCGAGCCTCGAACCGGGTCCCATGAAATCCGGTTCGCCGTCATATATCTTTCGATAGGTTGCGCCGTGCGGCGGGGCCCGTAACGCAGATGGAAGCGTCCGACATGCGGTGACCCATGTTCTCATCTGTACTGATCAGCAATCGCGGCGAGATCGCTGTGCGCCTTATCCGGGCTTGCCGGACGCTCGGCATCCCCTGCGTCGCCGTCTACAGCGATGCGGATGCGGACGCCCTGCACGTCCGGCTCGCCGACCGGGCGGTGCGGATCGGCGAAGGACCGGCGCGCAATTCCTATCTCGATGCGGAGGCGATCATCGCTGCGGCGGTCACCGAGGGTGTCGCCGCGATCCATCCCGGCTACGGCTTTCTCAGCGAAGATCCGGCCTTCGCTCAAGGCGTCATCGACGCCGGGCTGACATTCATCGGCCCGTCCCCCGGGGTCATGGCCACCATGGCGGACAAGACGGCGGCGCGGTCGGCGGCGATTGCCGCCGGTCTTCCCGTGCTTCCCGGCAGCAGGGCGGGCCTCGATGCCGGAGCCGCCCGGGTGGCAGCCCGCGCTATAGGCTATCCCCTGCTGGTCAAGGCGGCTTTCGGCGGCGGGGGGCGTGGCATGCGCATCGTGGCCAGCGAGACGGCGCTTGCGCTGGCGCTGGAGAGTGCTGCGCGGGAAGCGCAGGCAAGCTTCGGCAAGCCGGAGGTGTTTCTCGAGCGCTATGTGGAGCGGCCGCGCCACGTCGAAGTGCAGGTTTTCGGCGATCAGCATGGCCATGTCGTCCATCTCGGCGACCGGGACTGCACCATGCAGCGACGCCACCAGAAGGTGATCGAAGAGGCGCCTGCGCCCGACCTGCCGCCTGACCTGCGTCGTGAGCTGCACGAAGCCGCGGTGCGCCTTGCCCGGAACGTCGGCTACGTCGGCGCAGGAACCGTGGAATTTCTCGTCGATGCGGCACGGGAGAACTTCTATTTCCTCGAAATGAATACGCGTCTTCAGGTCGAGCACGGCGTTACCGAACTGGTCACCGGCCTTGACCTCGTGGAACTGCAGCTACTTGCTGCGGCGGGGCGGGCCCTCCCGTTCACCCAGGCCGAGGTCGTCTTGCGCGGCCATGCCATCGAGGGGCGGATCGCCGCCGAGGACCCGGCCGCGGGTTTTATGCCCTCGGCGGGCCGCATCGGGCGCCTCGACATGCCGGCCGGCCCGTGGGTACGGACGGATTTCGGCTTCGGTCCGGGTGATACCGTGCCACCTTTCTACGATTCGATGCTTGGGAAAGTGCTCGCCTGGGGGAACGGAAGAGCGGAGGCGGCGCGGCGACTGAGCGGCGCGCTTGCAGAGACGCGCATCGACGGCATTGCCAGCAATTGCACGTTCCTGCGCCGCGTAGTCGACAGCGATGCCTTCGCGCAGGTGAAGCACGACGTCGGCTGGATCGAACGCGCGGCAGAAACCCTCACGCCTGCCGGCGCAACCGAGTCTGTCGGGGAGGCCGTGGCGGATAGCGAAGACGGCATCCGGGCCCTGCCGTTTCGGCGCGAGGTGCTCGATACGCCGCAGGGCCAGGTCGTGCTCGACATCCGTACCGCGCAGATGGAGCCGGGCCTCCGCGCGGGGCGCCAGCGGCGCGGTCCAGCGACGATGGTCTCCCACGTGCAGGCAGCGATGCCGGGGCCCGTCGCGCCGATTGATGCGACGGTGGTCAATGTTGCGGTCGCAGTGGGCGATGTCGTGACGGGTGCGACGGTTCTGGCAATGGTCGAGGCCATGAAAATGGAAATGCCTATCCGCGCCGGGATTGATGGGATCGTGACCGCATTGCATGTCGCGGTTGGCGAGACGATCAAGGCCGGCGCCCTCGTCTGCGCCATCGAGCCATCAGCAGATCATAGGGAGACCCCATGACCACAGGACCTGACACCGGACATCCTCACGCCGTGAGCTCTTCCCCCCAAAGACCGGACGTCGCCATTGTCACGGGCGCGGCGCGTGGAATCGGTGCGGCCATCGCTGAAGCGCTGGAGACCGGCGGCTGGCGCGTCGTGCGTGTCGACATCGGGTTTTCGGACATGGGCCCTTTGCGGCGTGCGCTCGACGTCACCCGCTTCGATGACGTCGTCGCGATGGTCGCGGCCATCGAGGCGGAGCTCGGCCCGATCGGCGGCGTTGTCAACAACGCCGGCATCACCCGCGACGGCTTCATGCATCGCATGGATCCGGCCACCCAGTGGGAGCCGGTCATCGCCGTCAATCTCACTGGCCCGTTCAACATGTGCCGGGCCATCCTGCCAAAGATGCGCGAGCGTCAGTTCGGACGCATCGTCAACATGTCGTCCATGAACGGCCTCAAGGGCCAGGCCGGGCAGGCGAATTACGCGGCAGCCAAGGCCGGATTGATCGGCATGACGAAGGCGCTCGCGTTGGAGAACGCCAGCCTCGGCATCACGGCCAACTGCATCGCGCCCGGCTTCATCGACTCGGAGATGACCCGCGCGATCCGCCCGGACGTGCGCGAGGTGGAACTGACGAAGATCCCTGCCGGACGACCGGGCACACCCGCTGAAGTGGCCGGCGTCGCCGCTTTCCTGATGTCGGACGGCGCTGCATTCGTTACCGGCGAGACACTCTCGATCAACGGCGGGCAGTTGATGGGCTGACTGCTTCTGACAGGGAAGGCTTGCGCCAGATCTCCAGTGCTTTCTCGCTTGCGAGGCCGTTGACGCTCATCGTGGCGAACTGCTCGCCGATGACCTCGGGCTTCATGCTGCCACCACGGCGAAACCATGTGTAGGTCCAGTTGGCCGAGCCAAGCACGCTCAGCGCCGCCAGCTTGGCATCGACATCGGACCGGATCAACCCGGCCGCCTGGCCTTCCCTGATCGTCTCGACGAAGTGGTTCTGGTAGGTGTGGTCGTCTGCGAGCACCGTGTGGCGCTTCTCGGCCGGGATCGACTTGCGTTCGTGCAGAAACACCGCCGTCTCTTCGAGATATTCGCACAGATGCAGAATATGGCCGGCGATGAGCCGCCATAGCACGGTCAGCGGGTCGGCGGGAACTTCCATAATCCGGCGCAGATTGGCGATGCCGCGGGCGATGATCGAAGCCAGCACCTCGTGCAGCAGTTCTTCCTTCGAGGGAAAGTAGTAGAACAGGCTCGCTTTCCGGATGCCGAGCTCGTCGGCGATGTCCTGCAGGGAGGCTGCTTCATAACCCTTGCGATGGAAGACTTTCGTTGCCGCCGCCAGTATTTCGGCGCGCCGTTCGTGGCCGCGCAGGCGATGGCGCACCGGCGCCGGCTCTGGCAGCTTGCGGCTGGGCTCGCGGGCTAGGACCTTGGTCATTCGATCATCCCAATTTCAGCCACGCCGATCGGCAAAGACGGGCTTCCGTTTACCGAGGAACGCAGCGGTTCCCTCGCGAACGTCGGGGCTTGCCTGTAGCACGGCGAGTGCCTCTATAGAATAATCGAGATCGGCCTGTGTCAGGTTCCGATCGATGATGCGCTTGGCAACTTCAAGAGCGAGCGGCGAACTCTCCGCAATCTCTTTCGCCATGGCAAGAGCGTGGCTCAGCAGCGCGGCGGATGGCACCACCTCTTCGACGAGCCCGATTCGCAACGCCGTCGCGGCATCGATGCGACGGCGCGTGGCGATCAGTTGCTTGGTCATCGCCCGGCCGATCTTGTCGGCGGCGCGGATGACTCCATAGCCCGGAACGAGGCCGAGGCCCGCCTCCGGCATGCCGAATGCGGCGTGTTCCGCGGCGATGACGATGTCGCAGGCAAGCGTGAGTTCGCAGCCGCCGCCGAGCGCCAGGCCATTCACCGCGGCGATGATCGGCAGCGGGCACCGCTCCACCGCCAGGAAGGCGGCCATGGCCTCCCGCTGGTAGGCACGGCGATCGACCATGTCGCCGAGGCTGTGGAGCGAGCCGATGTCCCCGCCGGCGGAGAACGCCCGCTCACCCGCACCGGTGATCACGACCGCGCGCACCCCGCCGTTCTGTTCCAGGCTTTGCAGGGTCGCGGTGATGTTGGCATAGAAGCGCCGCGTCAAGGTGTTGAGCTTGAGCGGCCGAGCAATCGTGACCAGAGCCACGGGACCATCGCGGTGGACCGCGAGGGGGGTGTCGTCGACGGCGATGTCAGCATTGCCCGTCATGTTTCCACCCCCTGCGCGGCTTGGCCGACAGCTTGGCCGGTGATGTGGCCGGCGGCCTGAGCGGCCACATGGCCGGCGTCTTGATCGGCGACCTGCGCCGCCAGCAGCGAGACAGCCGCGCGCGCCGCATGCACAGCATCCCCAATCCGGCCGATCGTCTCGACATCGCCGACAAGCGCGTGGGGGATTCCGGCGGCGGCCAGTCCCTCGCCGAGCGGCGATCCCGGTTGCCGGCCCTGGGCCACCACCACCCACGCCACCTCGATGCGGCCGGCCGTCTCGCCTGCCAGCGTCGCGACCTGCGGCCCCTCGACCCGGGTGATCGTGGTGTTGTCGACGACGGTGATGCGGGCGTTGCCCTGCAGGCGCGCCCGGAGATGCTTACGGTACATCATCTCGGCGGAACGCGCGAGTTGCTGCGCGGCCGAGCGCGTGACGAGGATCACGCCGTGGCCGCGCGCCGCCAGATACTCGGCCGTCTCGCAGCCGGTCTCGCCGCCGCCGTAGACCAGCGTCGGCAGCGGTCCGGGCGCGGGCGGCTCCGCGTCGCCGGACAGGATGTCGTAGGCGCTCAATACGCGCGTGGCGTCCCCGGCCGCGAAGGGCAGCGCCTGCGAGCACGCACCTGTCGCGACGATGGCCAGCACCGGATGCTGGGCAGCCAGCTCCCCTGCCTCGACCGGATGGTCCAGCAAGATCTCGACGCGGCTGCCGGCCAGACGCCTCTTGAGATAGTCGAGATACCAGAACAGCTTTTCCTTGTGGGGTGGCGACGCCGACGCGATAAGGCCACCGCCGAGCTCGTTTCTCGCCTCGTACAGGCGCGTCGTGAAGCCGGCCTCGGACAGCTCCAGCGCCGCCGCCATGCCGCCCGGCCCGGCGCCGACCACGAGCGCCAGGCGCCCCGCGCCGCCGCCGACGGCCGGCATGTGATTTTCCTGGCCGGCGCGGGGGTTCTCGGCGCAGCTGATGCCAATGTGCTTCAGCACCCGATCGAAGCACCAGTTGCAATTCGTGCATGGGCGGATGGCATCGACATCGCCGGCCAGTGCCTTGCGCGTCCAGTCCGGATCGGCGAGCAGCGGCCGCCCCAGCGCCACCATGTCGATGTCGCCCTCCGCGAGACCGCGCTCGGCCACGTCCGGCCAGCGCACCGGCCCCACGCCGATGACGGGGACGCCGGCGACCGCGCGGATCGCCCGGCAATGGGCGAATCGCCATGCCTCGACCGCCGACATCGGATCGATGGTCCGGTCGAGCGTCCCTTCGATCACGCCGCTCGAGACATGAATCGCGTCAAGGCCGGCGGCGACGAGATGCGGGACGATCGCGACCATGTCGTCGAGGGAGAGGCCGCCCGGCAGGAAATCCGAGGAGGACAACCGGTAGATGAGTGGCCGTTCCGCGCCGAGCACCGCTTTGACGGCCTTTATCACCGCAAGGGGGAAGCGCAGCCGCCGTTCGAAGTCACCGCCCCATGCGTCATTCCGCCTGTTTCTCAGCGGGGATAGGAAGGCCATGGGCAGATAGCCATGCGCGCCGTGGATCTCGATGGCCTCATAGCCCGCGGCCATGGCCCGCGTGGCCGCCCGGCCGTAGTCGGCGACCAGTTCCTCGATCTCCGCTGGTTCCAGCATGCGTGTGGTCGGCGTCACGCCGTCGCGGCGCGAGATCTCCTGGCTCGGCGCGAACGGCAGGCCGTCGAGCGTGCGGCGATCGGCGTGCTGGCCGGGTGAATGCAGTTGCAGGGCCGACAGCGAGCCGGCCTCGCGGATGGCGGAGGCGATCCTGCGATGCCCGGCGATGGCGCCGTCGTCATCAAGTACGAGTTGCCTCATTTCCGCCCGGCCGTAACGCCGATTGACGCTGGTGAATTCGACCACGATCAGCCCGGTGCCGCCGGCCGCCCGCGCCCTGTAATAGGCAACGGTGTCGTCGGTGACGCCACCCGCCTCGTCGGCGAGCACACTCGACATCGCCGCCATGACGGTGCGATTGGGAATGGTGAGCCCGGCGAGCCGGATCGGGCTCGCCAGCCGGGGAAAGCGCGGCGCGCCTACCGGGAAGGAACAGCCGGCCGTATCGCCGTCGTCGCGCTCCCCCATTCTAGCGGCCCGTGCCCGAGATGCCGGCGCCGAACGTCGCCGCCGAGGATGCGGGGGCGCGCCCGCCCGCCTGCCTGCCGATCGCTTCGCTCCTGCCGTGCATCATGGTCGCCGCCCTGCCCTCTGTGCCGGAAGTCCGTCGCGCCGGCACTCCCTGCATCGTGGATAGCCCCAGCCGCGGTGGGGCGAACCCTATCGATCGATAGGTCCTCGCAGGCGCCTCAACCCCTAGGGTCTGGGCCTGTTCATGGTAATGTCGGGCAAAGCGACGACGTCGCCCGCCGGCACGACTAAGACCGGCGGCCGGCGCCAGGGGTGGAACACAACAGACGCGGGTGACGTGTCGTCCAGCATCGGGCAGGCCCACGTGTCTCAGGGAGGACGTATGCTGGATCAAGTGTTGTTTGCCTTGGCCAACGGCCTAGCGACGGGGATGGCGGTCTTCCTGGTGGCCGCTGGCGTCACCTTGATTTTCGGCCTGCTGCGCATTCTGAATTTCGCGCAGGGAAGCTTCTTCATGCTCGGCGCCTATGTGGCCTTCAGCATCATGGGGCCCTCCGCGAGTTCCATCTGGGTGTTTCTGCTGGCCGCCTTGGTGTCCGGTGTGGTCGTTGCCGTGCTCGGACTGGTGACGGACATGGTGGTGTTCCGCCGCCTGCGCAACTACGACGAGGCCTATACGCTGATCGCCACTTTCGCGCTGATGATGCTGCTCGATGGCCTTATCAAGCTGATCTGGGGGCTCAACTACCACTCGATCAGCCCGCCACCTTCGCTCGGCGGGGTGCTGATGTTCGGGCCGGTGATCGTGCCGATTTTCTCGCTGTTCATCATCGGGCTCGGCATCCTCGTCTTCATCATCCTCGAATTCGCCATCCACCGTCTGTGGATCGGCAAGATCGTGCAGGCGCTGGCCCATGACCAGTGGATGTCCGGCTTCGTCGGCATCAACGTTCCCCTCATGCTCACGCTCACGGTCGTCGCCGCCTTCTTCCTCGCAGGGGCGGCGGGCGGACTGCTCCTGCCCAACCAGAGCCTGTCGCCGACCCTGTCGCACGCCTTCCTGCTGCAGGCCTTCATCGCGGTCATCATTGGCGGGCTCGGCAATATCCGCGGCGCTTTCATGGCCGCGCTCGTGCTCGGTCTGGTGGAGAGCCTCAACGCGGTCGTCCTGCCCGACCAGCCGGGCGTCGCCATGTATGTGGTGATGGTCGCCTTCATGCTGTGGCGCCCCGCCGGTCTGCTCTCGGCCGGCACCGTCGACCACGCCACGTCGCAGCATGCCGCCGCCAGCGTCCCGATCGACTGGGCCCGCTACCGCACGATGCTGACGGTGGCCGGCATCGCCGGCGCGATCGGCGTCGCGGCGATGCCGCTGTGGGCCAATCCCGGCACCGTGTTCCTCGCCGGGGTGGCGCTGATCGCGGCGCTGTTCGCCTTGTCGTGGAATCTCCTGTTCGGCACGACCGGCCTTGCCACCTTCGGCCATGCGGCGTTCTTCGCCATCGGCTGCTACGCCTCCGGCCTGATGCTCAAGGCGACCGGCGGCCAGTGGTTCCTGGTGGTGCTGATCGCCGCCGCGCTGATCGGCGCGGTGGTCGCGGCGATCGTCGGCTCGGTCGCCATCCGCCGGACGACGGGGATTGCGCTCGCCATTCTGACGCTGGCGCTGAGCGAGATCATGCGCCTGCTCATCAGTTCGTCGGCGAGCCTCGGGCGCGACGACGGCGTCTCCGGCATTCCGCGCCCCGATCTCGACCTCGGCTTCACGACGCTCAGCCTGCAGAGCACGCAGAACTACTTCTGGTTCCTGTTCGTGGTCTGCGGCGCCATGGCGCTTGGCCTGTGGTGGCTGAGCGCCGGGCCGCTCGGGCGCGTACTGCGCGCCGTCAAGCAGGACGCGGAGCGCACCAGCTTCCTCGGCATCAACATCGGCCGCTACCGGCTGGTCGCCTTCATCATCTCCGGATCGGTCGCGACACTGGCCGGCGCCCTGCAGGCGCCGTGGGTGCAGATCGTCACCCCCGAAGCCGCCAACTACCTGGTGTCGATGCAGCCGATGCTGAGCACGCTTCTCGGCGGGGCCGCCTTCTTCTGGGGCCCGGTGGTCGGCACGGTGCTGTTCTTCATCCTGGCCGAGGCGACGCGCGCGCTGGCCGGCCTGTCGGAGGTGGTGACCGGCGGCGTGCTGCTCCTCCTCGTCATGCTCGCGCCGGACGGGGTGCTCGGCATCATCGGCCGTCTCCGCCTGCGCAAGCGGGCGGCGAGCCAGGGACCAAAGCTCGAATTCGTGGCCAAGGAGGCGCGGCCATGACCCCGGTGCTGAACGTCGAGAACCTCTACAAGAGCTACGGCGCCATTCCCGTGCTGAAGGACGTGAACCTGGCAGTCGCCGACCGCGAGACCCTGGCGATCATCGGCCCGAACGGTGCCGGCAAGACCACCCTGTTCCGGACGCTGACCGGCGAGGTGCTGCCCGAGAAGGGGCGCATCGAGGCGTTTGGCGAGGATATCACCCGCATGCCGGCGGCGCGTCGCGTCGCCCGCGGCTTTGGCCGCACCTTCCAGGTGGCGCGCATCTTTCCGGATACGACGTTGCTCGGCAATCTCGTGCTGGCCGTCGAGGCGCGCAAGCGCAACGCCGGCGAGCGCCTCGGCGGGCTGTTCCACTATAAGCCCTCAGCCGACACCCTCGCCAACGCCGAGCAATGGCTGGCGGCCGTCGGCCTGGGCGCGCGCCGGGACATGGAGGCGCGCTTCCTATCGCACGGCGACAAGAAGCGGCTCGAGATGGCGCTGGCACTGGCGCTCGGCCCGAAGGTGCTGATGATGGACGAGCCCACCGCCGGCATGTCGCCCTCCGACCGGGTCGAGATGGTGGCGCTGGTCAAGCAGATCCGCGACAGGTTCGGCGTGACGGTGCTGCTGACGGAACATGACATGGACGTGGTGTTCGGGCTGTCGAACCGGATCATGGTGCTCAACTACGGCCAGGTGATCGCCATCGGCACCGGCGAGGAGATCCGCGCCAACCAGGCGGTGCGCGACGTCTATCTGGGCCATGAGGTGCAGCATGCTTGAGGTCAAACAACTTCGCGCCCTCTATGGGGACAGCCTGGTACTGCACGGCATCGATCTGAAGATCGCGCCGAGCGAGCGGGTCGCGGTGATCGGCCGCAACGGCGCCGGCAAGTCGACGCTGCTGAAGAGCATCATGGGCGGCGGCCCCGCCGCCCATGGCGTGCTGCAGTGGAACGGCGCGGATCTCCACCGGCTGAAAGGGTTCGAGCGCACGCGCCTCGGCCTGTCGCTGGTGCCCGAGGACCGGCGCATCTTTCCGCATCTCACCGTGGTCGAGAATCTGGAGATCGCCCGCCACGCCACGGCGAAGGGCAAGACGCCCGCCTCGCCGGAGGCGATGATTCGTTTCTTTCCCATGCTGGAGACCCTGAAGGCCCGGTTCGGCAATCAGCTCAGCGGCGGCCAGCAGCAACTGCTGGCCGTGGCGCGCGGCCTGCTGCCCATGCCGAAGCTGCTGCTGCTCGACGAGCCGACCGAAGGCCTGGCACCGATCATCGTCGAGCAGATGGCCAAGTCGATCAACGCCATCTGCGACGAGCACCGAGTGGCGCTGCTGCTCAGCGAGCAGAACCTGTGGTTTGCGCGCCAATGCACCCACGCCCTGCACGTCCTGGACACCGGCCGCATCGTGTTCAGCGGCACATGGGACGAATTCGACGCCTACCCGGAGGTGCGCAACCGGCATCTCGCCGTGTGAGGTCCCATCCACCGTCCGGGTGCGCCTTCCGGCGTCTCCTGGCAGCGCGTGACACACCGGCCCGGGCGGAAACGCCCGGGCCGACTGCATTTTGGGGTGCAGGTTGCACCCATGCCGCCTGCAGGGGCAGGCAAAGTTCCATCGGGAGGCGTGTTCTCCTTGCGCAACCAACCGGACGAATGGTAGATTAGCGGTAATGACAACTGGCGGCCAAAGCCGCCGGACAACAAAATTCATATATGGGGAAACGCCATGGAACCGATTCGGACCAAGCTCGTTCCGCCGATCGAGACTGCCGGGCTGCTCGATCGCCCCCGGCTCCGCCAGTTCCTCGTCAGCGCATCCGCCCGCCGCATCACCCTGGTCAAGGCTCCCGCCGGCTATGGCAAGACCACGCTGCTCGCTCAATGGCACGAGGCCTTGTCGCGGCAGGGCGCGCGGGTAGCCTGGCTGACCCTCGACCGCCAGGAGCGCTCCGGCAAGGCCCTCGCCGCCTCCCTCGCCGCCATGCTGGCTGCCAACGGGATGGCCGACGGGCTGGACTCGATCTTTCGCAACGAGACCTATTTCAATGCCGAGGGCCTGCTCGCGGCGGTGATCGACCGGCTTGCCGCCCTGGCGGCGCCCGTCTTCATCGTTCTCGACGACACCCATGTCCTTGCCGACGACGCGGCCGACATGCTCGGCCTGCTCCTCCGGCGCGCGCCGGCGAACACGCGCTTCGTCATCGCCACACGCGAGACGGCGGCGCTCGAACTCGGCGTTCTGAGAGCCTATGGCCAGCTCTGCGAAATCGGCATGCAGGCCCTGCAGTTCACCCGCGACGAGACCTGCGCGCTGCTTGCCGGTGCCGGCCATGGCGATCTTTCGCCAGAGGACATCGACACGCTGATGGAGCGCACCGAAGGCTGGGTGACCGGCCTGAAACTCGCCTCGCTGGCGCTGGACGGTTGCGCCGACCGGTCGGCGCAACTGGCCGCTTTCTCCGGCCGGCGGCGGGCGGTGGCGGATTTCTTCGCCGAAGACGTCTTCGCCATCCAGAACGAGGACATCCGCGCCTTCCTGCTCGCCACCGCCCATCTCGACCGCCTGTCGCCGCCGCTGTGCGACGCCGTCGCCGGCCGCAGCGATTCCGCAGCCATGCTGCGGCGCCTGGAGGAGATCGGCCTGTTCATCGCCGCCCTCGACGACGAGGGCAACTGGTACCGCTATCACAGCCTGTTCTCGGACTTCCTGCGGCGCAAGCTCGCCGACGTCGATCCCGGCGCAGAGCCGTGCCTCCAGCGCGCCGCGGCCGAATGGCTGTCGTGCAACGGCCATTGGGCAGAGGCGCTCGAACATGCGCTGCGCGCACGCGACTTCGAGCGGCTGGGGCGTTATCTCGAAGCCATTGCCGAGGAATTCACCTATACGGGCCGCCTCGGCGTAGTCGCGCGCTACGCCGGCCACCTGCCGGTGGCGATCTTCGCGCAATGTCCATGGACGATGGTCTCGGTCGCCTGGCTGAAGATCCGCGCCATGCGCCATGCCGAATCGCGGCGCCTGCTCGATCAGGCACGGCTGTGCCTCGACCAGCGGCTGGCGACGGGCGACGACGGCAGCAGCGAGGCCCTGCGCCACGCCATCGAGCATCGCGAGATGATGCTGGCCGCCGCCCATGACGATGCGGCCCAGGTGGAGCAGCGCTGCCACCGGCTCATGCGCTACTTCGACGGGCGCCGGCCCTATTTGGCCTGCACCATATACGGCCAGTTGCTGATCGCCCGGCGCGAGCAGTTCCGTTTCGACGGGCTCGACAAGATCCATGCCGACGGCAAGGCGACGGCCGAGCAGTCGGGCTACAGCTTCGCCCTGATTTCGCTGCAGGCTGCCGCCGGCGCCACCCTGTTCGCTAACGGCCGCACCGAGGCCGCCACGGCCGCGCTCGAGAACGGCTTCGCCGAAAGCCTGCAGTGGACCGGCCGCAATTCCGGCCTCTCCGCCCTGGTCGCGCTGCCGCTGGCCGAAGTCGCCTACGAGACCAACGCAGTCGAGCGCGCGGCCGAACTCATCGACAGCTACCTGCCGGTGGCGCGCGAAATGTCGTTTCCCGACCAGCTGGTGTCGGGCCATATCGTGGCGTCGCGCCTCCTGGCCGCCAAGGGCGACCTGGCGGGTGCCCGCCGCGCCCTCGACGAGGCCTCGGCCATCGCCCTCGAATGCGATCTCGAGCGTTTGCGCCTCGCCGTCATCCACGAGCAGATCCGTCTGCTGCTGCGCAACGGCATGCCCGAGGCGGCCAGCCGCCTTCTCGAATGGGCGGGACTGCCGGTCGAGCTCGAGAGCTGCCTGCCGCGGTCCGGCGCCACCACCCGCGAGGAGACCCACGCCGAGATCTGGGTGCGCATGGCGCTGAGCTACGACGATATCCCCGAGGCGCTGGCGATCATCAAGCAGTGGCGTTCGTTCTGCGCCCAGCGCGGCGCTGTCAGGCTGCACGTGCGCTGGAGCATCCTGATGGCCCAGGCGCTCCTACTCGGCGGCGAAGTGCGGGCGGCGCAGCGGCAGATGCGCGAGGCGATCGCCACGGCGGCGCCCGCCGGGCTGGTGCGCTGCTTCGTCGACGAAGGCACGGTGGTACGTTCGATCCTGTCGGAAGCCTATGCGGACAGCATCGCCTCCGACCATCCGACCGACCTGTTCGCGCAGCGCGTGCTCGCGGCCTTCGAGGGCAAGCGCCCGATGCTCGGGGCGCTCGCCGCCCCGGACGAGGGCCTCTACGGCCGGCTGAGCGGCAAGGAGCTTGAAATTCTCACGCTGGTCGGCTGCGGCATGCGCAACCGCGAGATCGGCAACCGCCTCGGCCTCTCCGAGGGCTCGGTCAAGTGGTACATGCAGCAGGTCTACGACAAGGTCGGCATCCGCCGCCGCTCCCAGGCGGTCGAACGGGCCAGGCAATTCGGCCTGATCGCCTGAAGGCTGTGCGATTTGTGGCGGGGCCCCGCGCCCCGACTATCGTGCGATAGGTGAGGCGTCCCGGGCTCCGCCAGACAACAGCACGTAACGAAAGGAGCCCCGTCATGGATTTCGAGCTTTCCGAAGAAAACCGCGCATTTCGCGACATGGTGCGGCGTTGGGTCGACACGGAGGCCCCGAAGGCCTGGGCGCGGGAACTGGAGCGCAACGAGCACGACTATCCCTTCGCGCTCTGGGACAAGTTCACCGCCGCCGGCTTCCACGGCATCGGCATCGACGAGGCCTATGGCGGCCAGGGCGGCGACGTCATGACCCAGATGATTCTCGGTCGCGAGCTTGCCCGCTCCCTCGGCGGCCTCGCCTGGATCTGGGGCCTGACGTCCTTCGCCGGCGGCAAGTCGATCGGCGTCTACGGCAACGAGGAGCAGAAGAAGCGCTTCCTGCCAGCTATGGCGCGCGGTGAGCTGCGCGCCTCGATCGGCTTCACCGAGCCGAACGGCGGCACGGACGTGCTAGGGGCGCTCAGCACCACCGCCGAGCGGGTCGACGGCGGCTGGGTCATCAATGGCGAGAAGATCTGGTGCTCGTCATCGCATGTGGCCGACTACATCCTGCTGCTCGCCCGTACCGACAAGAATGTCGAGAAGCGCCATCACGGCGTCACGCTGTTCTTTGTGCCGGCCAAGCAGAAGGGCCTGACCGTCACGCCGCTGCCGAAACTCGGCATGCGCTCGATCGGCTCCTGCCTCGTCCATATCGACAATGTCTTCGTGCCCGACGACCTCGTGCTCGGCGAGCCGGGCCGCGCCTGGTATATGCTGCTGCCGACGCTCAACAACGAGCGCATCATGGTCGGCGCCTTCTGCCTCGGTGTCATCGACGGCGTACTCGAGGACGCCCTCGACTACATGAAGCAGCGCAAGGCCTTCGGCAAGACCATCGGCTCCTTCCAGGCGCTGCAGCACTACGTCGCCGATATCGCGACGTGGCAGAAGGCCATCGAGCTGATGCTGCACAACACCGCCTGGCTGCAGTCGCAGGGCAAGGACTGTGGCATGGAATCGAGCATGCTCAAGGTGATGGCCTCCGACTACGCGGTGCAGGCCGCCGACCTCGGCATCCAGATCCTCGGCGGCATGGGCTATTCGGCGGAAACCGACATGCAGCGCTACTGGCGCGACGCGCGCCTGTGGAAGATCGGCCCGATCACCAACGAGATGGCCCGCAATGGCATCGCCGAGCGGCTCGGGCTGCCGCGATCGTTCTGATCGCGCCGGCGCCGGCTCCCCCCTCCCCTGACCCCCGGCGCCCACCGGGGGCAACTGGGCCGGATCGACCACGTCCGGTCCTTCTTGTTGTCGCAGCGGCGGCCCGCGCAACGGCCCCTATCGGGCGATAGGTGGCGGGCGGCCGCGGGCCGGTAGATTGACGCCTAGGCGCATGCCGAGAAGACGCCGTTCAGGACTGGACGCCCATGGATGTGAAAGATCGGGTCTGTGTCGTCACCGGCGGATCGTCGGGTCTCGGGCAGGGAACAATCGAGGCCTTGCTCGCCGGCGGCGCCAGGGTCGCCAATCTCGACCTGCGGGAGCCGCATCGGGCACCCGACGACGAACGCGAACTCTTTCTCGCCGTTGATGTCAGCGACGAACAAGCCGTCGCGACCGCCATCGCGGCGGTGGTGGCGCGCTTCGGCGCGGTGCATGTCTGCGTGAACTGCGCCGGCATCGTCAAGGGCGCGCCGGTGGTCGGCGACGACGGCATCTTTCCGATGGCGCTGTTCCGGCGCACGATCGACGTCAACCTCACCGGTACGTTCCAGGTGCTTGCCCACTGCGCCCGGCACATGGCGCGCAACGCGCCCGGGCCGGACGGCGAGCGCGGCGTCATCGTCAATACGGCCTCGATCGCGGCCGTGGATGCCAGCAGCAGTGCCGCCTACGCCGCGAGCAAGGGCGGCGTCGTGTCCCTGACGCTGACGGTCGCGCGGGACCTCGCCCGCCTCGGCATTCGCATCAATGCGATCTGCCCGGGATTCATGGACACCGAGATGTTCGGCGGCCTGCCCGCCGACTGGACCGCGGCGCTGGTCGCCAAGACCGTGTTTCCGAAGCGTCTGGGACACGCGGACGAATTCGGCCAACTGGTCTGCCATCTCATCGAGAACCGCTTCATGAACGCGTCGATCATCCGCTTTGACGCAGGCGCGCGTGTGTAAAGTCTTAGACCAGGCCGGCCAATGCCCAGGGACGATCCATGACCACGCCTCGCAACGATAGCGTCTTTACCCTCGCCCAACTCCTCGAGAACAACGCACGCGTTCGTCCGGATGAGCTCTATGCCATCTTTCCCGACGTGACGATCACCTATGGAGCACTGTACGAGCGTAGCCGGGCGCTGGCCAAGGGCCTGATCGCGCTGGGGCTCGAACCCGGTCAGCACGTCGGCATCATGATGCCGAACTGTTTGGATTTCCTGCTCGCGCATTTCGCGGTGCAGCTCGCGGGTGGCAAGAGCGTCCTCTACAACGCCCGTTTCAAGCAGCACGAACTGGCGACAGTGGTTCCCCACACGGATGCCCGCATCGTCATCACGACGGACCGGATCCGCGACCATGTCGACTTCGCCGGTCTTCTGGCTGCCACCTTCCCCAGGCTCTCCGACGCCCCGTCGCCCGATGGCATCGCGCTGGCGGAGGCGCCGCTACTCGACCATATCGTCCTGTTCGGCGAGACGCGCTGGGAGCCGGCGCTGTCGGATGCCGATCTCTTGGCGCGCGGCGCATCTGTCCCGGACAGCGTGCTCGACAGCGCCCACGCCGCCCAACATCCCGAGCACACGGCGGTGATGATCTACACCTCCGGCACCACCGCCGCGCCGAAGGCCTGCAAACTCTCGCACGCCAGCTTGCAGCGGGCGTGGCGGGTCTATTCCCGTTCTGTCGGGCTGGCGCCGGGTGAAACGGTCTGGGACCCCATGCCGTTCTTCCACTCCGGCGGCATCGGTCTCATCACAGGCATCATGGCGTGTGGGGCCGCCATCCTGAGTACCCCGCATTTCGATCCCGACCTGGTGGCGCAGCTGATCGAGGAGTACCGGGTCGAGCATCTCTATCCCGGCTTCCACACTCTCAGCCTTCCGGTGCTGCGCTCCCCGCACTACGACCGGGCGCGCTGGACCGGCTTCGTCAAGAGCATGGTCAATGTCGGTCCGCTCGGCACCCAGTATGTCATCCGCGACCTGCTGCCGCCGGACGTGCCGATCATGAACCTGTTCGGCATGTCGGAATCGTCGGGCCTGTTCATGCTGACCCCGCCGGATGCGCCCGAGGACAAGCGCCTCGCCTCGAGCGGCCGTCCGCTGCACGGCGCCGAGGCGAAGATCGTCGATCCCGAGACCCTGGAGGAATTGCCGGCCGACACCCGCGGCGAGATCGTCTTCCGCGGCGCCGGCGCCTTCCGTGGCTACTACAAGGACCCGGCGCACACGCACAAGACCATCCTGGCCGACGGTTGGGTGCGGACAGGCGATCTCGGCATGTTCGACGCGGAAGGCTGGCTCTACTTCCTCGGCCGCCTGAAGGACATGCTCAAGGTCGGCGGTGAGAACGTCGCCGCCGCCGAGGTCGAGTCCTTTCTCAGCGGCCATCCGGCCGTGAAATTCGTGCAGGTGCTGGGCCGCAGCGACGAACGCCTCGGCGAGGTGCCGGTTGCCTTCGTCGAGTGCAATCCCGGCATGAGCGTCGACGAAGAGGGGCTGTTGGCGTTCTGCAAGGGCCAGATCGCCAACTTCAAGATCCCGCGGCAGGTGATCTTCGTCACCGAATGGCCGATGTCGGCGACCAAGGTACAGAAATTTCGCCTGCGCGAGTTGCTGTAACGGCGCGGCGCCCGGCTGTCAGCCGGGCCGGCCCAGGCGGCCGCCGTGCACGGCGATGAACAGCAGCGTACTCGCGGCCATAGTCACCGCCGAGGCGATCAGCCCGACCTGGTGGCTCAGGCCGAACAACGCCAGCATGGGGCCGAGCACCAGGGGGCCGAGCACCAGCCCGGCATCGCCCGCGGTGCGCAGGGCGCCCAGCGTCGCGCCATAGCCACCCTTCGACAGATCGACGGCGAAGCTGTTGAGCGACGGCGCCAGGATGCCGCTCGCCGCCCCCGACAGCACGACGCCGGCCCACAGGAAACGGACGTCGCTCTCTATGCTGATCAGCACGAAGGCGACCGTCACGGTCACGCTGCCGAGCAGGATCGACGGGGCCGCGCCCAGCCGGTCGATGAACGGGCCGATGAACGGCTGGATGACCAAGTTGGCGAGCGCTCCGGCGGTGAGCAGCAGCCCTACCGTCTCGAAGCTCATGCCGAACGCGTCGCGTGCGATGATCGGCACGATCTGCCAGGAGGTGGCCGTGCGTGTCATGTAGAGCGTGAATGTCAGCACGCCGAGCACGGCGAAGCCGAGCGACAGGAACTGGGTCAGCACGCTGCCACTTCGCCCGGGCGCAGGGGCAGCGTGCGGCGGCGCCTGCACCTGGGGACGATCCGCGGCGTAGGCGAGCGCCAGCGCCAGGGCGAGCGAGGCCATCACCCCCTGCAGCAGGAACGGCGATGCCACGCCGAAGCGGGTGCTGAGCAGGCCGCCGGTGACCGGCCCGAGCGATATGCCGATCAGCACCGCCGTCTGGTAGCGGCTCATCATCAGGCCCCGCGTCCCCGCGGCCGACCGGTCCGTCAGGGCCGCGAGAGCCGCTGTCAGGGCGATCGACGAACCCGCTCCGAGCAGCAGGATGCACAGGGCGGAGGCCAGCAGCCCCAGCGCCCAATAGGCGCCGAACGAGCCGAGCGCCAGAATCAGCAACCCCGCCCGCATCACCACGGTGCGGCCGTAGCGGTCCGCCGCCACGCCGGCCGGCATGTTGGAAGCGAGCCTCGCCGCGGCGAAGCTGGTCAGCAGGATGCCGGCACCGGCCTGTCCGCTGCCGTCGCGCTCGGCCATGACGGCGAGCAGCGGAAACATCATGCCCGTGCCGGTCATGACGCAGAAGGGAATGGAGAGGAGCGGCAACAGCCGCGGCCCTCCGCTTGCCGCCGGCCTGTGCATCATGGCCGCGGCCGGGGGCACCACCCGCGCCGTCGGGCCGAGTGGGCGGGGAAGCGGGGCGCCCGCCTTGGTCCGCCCCGCGGGGATCCGGGCATGGCGCGGCCTGGCGATCTCGAAGGGATGGGCAATGGCGGCTCGCGGTCCTAGCTGTCCTGCGGCACCATGCGCAGGCGCTCCGCCCTGGTGGACACCCACATGGTCGCGCCTGCCGGCAACGGCGCGCTCTGGCCCCATACCTGGAACTGCAGATGGCCGCAGCGCAGCAGGGTTTCGGTATAGGCGCCGAGGAAGACCGAATTGACCACGACGCCCTCCCAGCCTGGCCCGTCGGCCGGGCGCGCCGCCCCGACGGCGCAATGCTCCGGCCGGAACAGCACGCAGACCGCGTCGCCTGCTGCCGCGCCGTCGGGCGCGCCGACCGACAGCCGGCCGAGCGCCGTGTCCACCTCGGCCTGGCCGGCGGCGACGCCGATCACCCGGCCTGGCAGCTCGTTGGTCGTACCGATGAAATTGGCGACGTAGCGCGACACCGGCCGGTCGTAGATGGCATCCGGGGCGCCGATCTGCTCGACGCGCCCCTGGCGCAGCACGGCAATGCGATCGGCCAGGGCCATGGCCTCGATCTGGTCATGGGTGACATAGACCGCGCTGAATCCGAGCTTGCGCTGCATGTCGATCAGTTCGAGACGCAGCTGCTGGCGCACCTTGGCATCGACATTCGACAGGGGTTCGTCGAACAGCACCAGCGCATCCTTGGAGACGACCGCCCTGGCCAACGCGACACGCTGCTGCTGGCCACCGCTCATCTGTGCCGGATATTGTCCGCCGAGATCGCCGATGCCGACCTGCCGCAGCGCATCGACTGCCTGCGCCGCCGCCGTGGCCTTGGCCATGCCGCGCGATACCAGCGGATAGGACACGTTGTCGGCCGCCGACATATGCGGCCAGAGCGCATAGGACTGGAAGATCATGCTGATGCGCCGGTCCTCCGGCTGGCGGTTCAGGCCGCGCGCACCGTCGAAGGCGGGCTGGCCATGAATCACGATCTGCCCGGCATCGGGCTTTTCCAGGCCGGCGATCGCCCGCAGCAGCGTGGTCTTGCCGCAGCCGCTGGGGCCAAGCAGCACAAGCACCTCGCCCTGCCCGACGTCGAGCGAGATGCCGTCGATGGCCGGCACCGTGCGGCCGTCCTCGCGGCGGAACTGCTTGTGCAGGTCGCGGACGGAGACCACGGGCTGCGCCTGGCTGGCGATCGCATTGGCGACGCTCTGTTCGCCGACACGCCCTTGCGGACGATGCGGAGCGCGCTCCAGGACGGGAATGACGCCGGCGTTACTCATGATGCACTCCTGGGCGTGCCGCGTCCGCGGCGGCGCGAGAACACGAGGACGAGGCCGACCACCAGGCAACTGATGACGGTCAACAGGCTCGACAGCGCGGCGAGCCCCGCGAATGACGCACCCTCGTAGATCTCCAGGATGCGGAAGCCGACCACCGGGTTTTGGGTGCCGGCGAGGATCGAGGATGCGGTGAGGTCGCTGATCATGCGCACGAACAGCAGTGCCCAGCCGGCGGCGAGCCCGCCCAGCATCAGCGGCAGGCTGACGCGCATGAACGTGCGTCCGCCGCTCGCCCCGCAGATGCGCGACGCCTCGGTGAGCTCGCGCCCGACCTGCGCCGCCGCCGAATCCGCCGCCACCGACGCCTGCGGCATGTAGAGGGCGAGATAGGCCATGAGCAGGATGAGGAACGTGCCGTTCAGGTTGAACGGCGCGCCGCTGAAGGCCAGCACGAAGCCCAGGGCCAGCACGATGCTCGAGACCGAGGCCGGCAGCTTGATCAGCCCGTCGACGGCACGCGCCGCCGCCGAGCCGTGGCGTTGTACGAAGAGCGACAGGACCGCCGCGGCGACGATGCCGATGGTGGCGCCGGCGATGCCAAGCGACAGGCTGTTGCTCAGCGCCGTGAGCGTCAGGCCGTCCTCGAAGAGGATCTCCCGGAAGGTGTTGAAGTTCAGCGCCGTCCAGCGGATGGTCGGCGTCCAGAAGCCGTTGAGCGCCACCAGAAGCAGGGCGACCAGCGGCAACACCGCCGAGATCAGCATGTAGAGGACGATGACGCTGCGCGCCACCGGCCGCCAGGCGCCGAGCTCGATGGTGACGGTGCGGCTGCCCTTGCCGCTGACCGTCGCGAACCGGCCCTTGGAGAGCACCTTGAGCTGCAGCATCCACGCCGTGCCGACAGCCAGCAGCACGACGAGCCCGAGGCCGATCGCGCCGGCCATGTCGGGCGGATAGGTGAAGGTCACGAGCCGCACCAGCCGTACCGGCAGCACCTCGATCTTGGCGCCGGTGCCGATGATCGCCGGCACCGAGAACAGCGAGAAGCCGAACCAGACGATGAGCAGCGCCGCGCCGCCCAGCGCCGGCCGCACGGCCGGAATGGTCACCTTGGCCATGGTGCGCAGCAGGCCGTTGCCGCAGATGCGCGACTGTTCCTCGAGGGCGCTGTCGACATTGCGCAGCCCCGCCGAGACGACGAGATAGACGTAGGGAACGGCATAGACCGTGTAGACGAAGATCAATCCGCCCCAGGTGTAGATGTTGAGCGGACCGCGCGTCATCTCCACGCCGAACAGTCCGAGCGCCCAGCGCAGCACGGCGTTGACGAAGCCGGCCCTGTCCGAGAGCAGCAGCACCCAGCCGATGGCCCCGGCGATCGGCGGCACGAGGAAGGGCAGGAGCGGCACGATGTCGGTGAGCACGCCGATGCGCGCGTCGGTGCGCTCGTTGATCCAGGCGAGGGCCGAGCCGATGGCGAGGGAGAGCATACCGCTCGCCGCGACGACGATGACCGTATTGGAGATGACCACCCAGGTACCCGGCTGACCATAGACCGCCAGCGCGGCAGCCCCGCCGCCCTCCCCGGTGAAGAACAGCCGGATGGCGATCCGCGCCAGCGGGTAGAGCGCCAGGAAGGCCAGCGCCGCGACCACCCCGATGCTGACGACATCGAACAGCGACGGCCGCCGGCGCACCGTCTTGCCGGCGGCCGGCAAGACGATGTCCGGGGCATTGCCCACCCAGTCGGGCCCTCGGGTCTGAACAGTGCTCATGGGCGGGCTGTCGATCACAGTCCGAGGAGCTTGCGGATCTGATCCTTGCGGCCCGCATTGCCGGGATCAGGCGACACATATTCCGGCGGGAATGCCGTGGTATCGTAGACCGAGACGTTGCCCACCTCGGCATTGAGCAGCTTGTTGCCCTCGGCGCTCATCAGGAAATTGGCGAACAGCCGCGCCGCATTGGGCGACTTGGCCTTAGCGCGGTCGGTGAGAATCAGCTGCATTTCGACGCCGGTCGTATAGGACGGGCGGACGATGGTCAGCGGCGCGCCCTTGTCCTGCATGGCCTTGGTCTGCGGCGCCGTCACCGGGGCCTGGACTGCCCCCTCGCCGGCGGCCAGCGACTGCATGGCGGGAACACCGGCGGGGAACAGGCGTGGGTCCTGTTCACGCAGCTTCTTGAAGAATTCATCGCCGTATTTGGCGTAAAGCGCCGCCCACAGATCGACATAGGCGTCCGACGATGCCGGATCGGGAAGGATAAACTCGCCCTTGTACTTCGGGTTCAGAATATCCGGCCAGTCCTTGGGGGCGTCGGCGGCCTTCACCTTCTCGTTGTTGTAGGCGAACTGCCAGAGCTGCACCTGGACGATCGCCGAGACGTCGCGATCGAAGGCCTTGGGAAACTCGCCGGAGGTCACCGCAGGGATGCCGGCCTTGGAGAGCGGCTCGATCCAGCCCTTGGCGATGCCCTGGCGGGCGAAGGGCACTGAATTGCCGCCGGAGAGGATGATGTCGGCGACGATCTTGCCGGATTCCGCCTCGGTGGCGTAGCGCTGCAGCAAGGCGGCGCTGCCGAGGCGCAGGAACTGCGCCTTGATGCCGTATTTGTCGGCGAAGGCCTTGGTCACGCGGCTCGCCACGTTCTCGGTCGCCGCGCTGTAGAAAGTGAACTCGCCCTCGGCCTGCGCGGCCTTGATCAGCGCCGGGAGATCGGCGGCTGGCACCGGCCCCTGGGCCAGGGCCGGGCCGCCCGCCGCCAGCGCCATCGTTGCGCCGGCCACTGCCAGCCACATCGCCCTTCGCCTCGAAACCCAATCACGCATGGTCATGGCAAGTCCTCCCTGGACAGTTTTTGTTGTTGAACGTGGATCAATCCGGCCTTTGCCACGGGTTTCCCATGCCCGATGCCGTCATCAGCTGAGTCTGGGCGCCGCCGTCGCAGACGAAATCCGCGCCGGTGACGAAGGCCGCGTCCGGGCCCGCCAGAAAGGCGATCACCGCCGCCTGGTGCTCGGGCTGGGCGATCATCCTGAGGGGGTTGCGGCCCTCGCGGCGGTCCTGGCCGGGCGACGACGAATTGGCCGAGATCGCCGTTTGGGTGCTGCCGGGCGAGACCGTGTTGCAGCGGATGCCGGCCGGCCCCCAGTCGCAGGCAAGCTGCTTCACCAGCATGATGAGGGCTGCCTTCGACGGTGCGTAGGCGCCAAGCGTCGGCGTCGGCTCGTGCGCGGCGATCGACGCCGTGGCGACAAGGCAGCCCCTGGCCGCCGCCAGCATGGGATAGGCGGCCTTGCTCAGCAGCCAGGTGGGGCGCGTGTTGATGGCAAAGGCGCGCTCATATTCCTCGAGGCTGATTTCGAGCAGCGTGCCGCGGGAGATGATGCCGGCATTGCTGATCAGGGCGTCGAGGCCGCCGAAGGTCGCTTCCGTGGCGGCGACCGCCGCCGCCGGCACGGCGGGATCTGCCAGATTGCCGACGAAGGTCCTGACCGTCGCGCCCTTCGCCGCCAGTTCGCCGGCGACCTCCTCGAGCGGCGCTGCATGGATGTCGACAAGCATGAGCTCGGCGCCGCGGCCCTCGCGGCGGGCGACATCATCCTGCAGCCGGAAGGCGGCGGCGCGGCCGATGCCGCTGGCGGCACCGGTAATCAGGATCTTCATCGTCTCGTCTCCCCGAACCTGTCGCGCCCGCCGGAAAGCCCGAACGAGCGGCGCGGCTTCTGTATGTTACGGCCGCCGCCTGGATCGCACCCCGGAAGCGGCGCCTGATCCCGTGCTAGGCACGCGCCTTGGCGACCGAAGCCAGATGACGCATGCCGAGGTAGCCGAAGGTGATCGCCGGCCCGAGCGTCACGCCCGGCCCGGGATAGCGCCTGCCCATCACCGAGGCGGTGGTGTTGCCCGCGGCATAGAGCCCCTCGATGACGCTGCCATCCTCGCGCAGCACTCGGGCATGCTCGTCGGTCACCAGCCCGCCCTTGGTGCCGAGATCGCCGGGATAGAGCGCCACCGCGCAGAACGGCGCCTTCACCAGCGGGGCGAGGCAAGCATTGGGCTTGACCGTCGGGTCGCCGAAATAGCGGTCGTAGGGATTGCTGCCCCGGCCGAAGTCCTCGTCAACGCCGCGGCGGGCAAAGCCGTTGAAGCGCTCGACCGTCTGGGTCAACGTCGGCGCGTCGAGGCCGATCATCGCGGCGAGCGCCGCGATGCTGTCGGCACGCCGGAAATAGCCCTTGTCGACCAGTTCCTTCGGCGTGACCCCGGGAAACAGCAAGCCGAACGGATAGCGCGAGCGGTAGTTCTGGTCGAAGATCAGCCACGACGGGATGCTCTGGCCGTTCTTGTTACGCTCGATCATTTCGTGGCCGGCATCCACGTAGGAGATCGCCTCGTTCATGTAGCGCCGCGCCGTGGCATCGACGATCAGCGATCCGGGCTTGGAGCGTTCCGAGACATGGAAGATGGCGACGCCGTTCGGCATGACGCTGGCCGGTCCCCACCAGGCCTCGTCCATCAGCGACAGCGCCGCACCTGCCGACTGGCCAAGACGGATGCCGTCGCCGAGATCGGACTTGCTCGCCGAGGTCCAGGCGCCGGTGACCGGCGACGGCTGGTAGGTGCCGCGCATCTCGGCATTGCGCGCGAAACCGCCGGCCGCCAGCACGACGGCCCGGCGCGCCGAAATGGTGAGCGGCCCGTCCGGACCCTCCGCCCGCACCCCCACGACCCGCTCGCCGTCCTTGACGAGTTCGGTGACGCGGGTCTGCAGCAGCAGGGGAATGTTGCGCAGGCGCACCTGGTTCAGCATCTGGCCGGCGAGCGCCCCGCCGCCGGCGGCGAGCCGCCGGCCGGTGGCCTTGCCCCAGAGGAAATGCACGAAGACGCGGGCGTAGGTGAGGAGGCCGCTCAGGGTACGCTTGGCGAGCACGAGGCGCGCCACGTCGCGCGTGCCCATCGGCATGGTGCGCGGGAACGGCCGGCGGAGGAAGCGCGTCGACCAGTCGCCGAGCTGGTTCATGTCGAATACGGCGGATTCGATGCCGCGCCCGGCAACCGACGCTCCGGGCCGATCGGGATGATAATCGGGATAGCCAGGCGTGCGCCGCAGGCGGATGCCGGTGGATTCGAGGAAGGCCATGGCTTTCGTCACGTTCTCGACGAAGGCCCGCTTGCGGGCGTTCGAGGTCGCCGGTCCCTGGTCGCCGACCACGTCGTCGAGATAGCGCAGGGCGTCCTCGGCCGAATCCTTGTCACCATCGGCCAGCATGAAGCGGTTGGCCGGCACCCAGATGCCGCCACCGGCAAGCGCCGTCGATCCGGACAGGAGATCCGAGCTTTCCAGCATCAGCACGTCGAAGCCGGATCCGTTGGCGGTCAGCGCCGCCGCGAGGCCGGCGGCGCCCGTTCCGACGACGACCACGTCGGCGGAGCGTTCGTTGAGTTGGGGAGGCATTGCGTTCATGTCAGGGCCTGTGCTCACGCATGTTCGGCCGGCGCGGCGAAGCGCACGGGAAGTTCGACCAGTCCGCGCAGCATGGCGTGGCCTCCCCAGCGCAGGTCGCCCTCGGCAAGGCCGAGGGACGGATGGCGGGAGACCAGTTCCTCGAGCACCGTCGCGGCCTCGAGGCGTGCCAGTTGCAGCCCGATGCACAGATGCGGGCCGTGGCCGAAGGCGAGGTGCCCGCGCACGTCCTTGCGCATCACGTCCATGCGGTCCGGCTCCTGGAACACGGCTGGATCACGGTTGGCGGCAGCCAGGATCAGGTAGAGGGTGGTGCCAGCCGGCACCATCTCTTCGGCAACCTCGATATCCTCGGAAGCGACCCGCCCGGCGAACTGCACCGGCGTCACGGTGCGGATCATTTCCTCCACAGTGGTCGGGATCGCCTCCGGGGCGGCGACGAGTCTGTTCCATTCCCCGGACACCAGCAGCTGGTGAATGCCGGATGCGATCAGATTGGTGGTGGTCTCATGCCCGGCGAACAGCAGGATCACGAACATCGCCGTGAGCTCGACCGCCGACAGGCGTTCCTCCTGCTCTGCGCCGATCAGGAGATCGACGATGCTGCCGTCGCCCTGCACGCCGCGCCGGCGGTTGCGCGCGACCAGGCCTTCCGTGTAGCTGCGGAATTCGCGCAGGGCGCGATGGGCGGCGAGCAGCGCCGGGGTATCCGTGCCGCCGCGGTTGCGGCCCACCGCGTCGGACCAGGCGTGGATCTGCTCCAGGTCGCCGGCGTCGATCTCCAGCAACTCGCCGATGACCCGCAGCGGCAGCCGGTAGGCGAGCGCCTTCAGGTCGAAGCCGTCCTGGAGCGCCGTCTCCGCCATCAGATCGTCCATATGCCAGCGGATCCGCTCCTTCAGCGCGGCGACGCGCTGGGGGTGGAAGGCCCGCTGCGCGATCCGCCGCAGGCGGGCGTGGGCCTCGCCGTTGTTGCGGCTGACATAGTTTGCCTCGAAGGCCGTGACCTCGTCGAGGGCGATCCGGTCCTCGCCGCCGAGCCGCGCCCGGATCGCCTCGAACTGCGAGCCGCGACCCTTGGAATTGGACAGGAAGCGCACGTCGCGCATCAGCGACCCGACGAGCGCATGGCGGCCCACCAGCAGGGCCTCGTCCAGGCGCAGCACAGCGTGCTCGTCGCGCAGGCGGTTCCAGACGGGGAAGGGATTGGCAAGCGCCGCCGGCTCGGAACGGAAGATGGCCCGCAAATCGTCGTGAAGCGTCGTCGATCCGGTCATGAAACGCCCATCCTCAACCATTGCCCGAAGGTAGACCTGAGCGGGGCGCCCTCACCTATCTTCCGATAGAGCGGAAGCCGTGCCGTATGGGAGCGCGGCGCGCGCGGAGGCCTGTCGCATTCAGATGGGATCGGCACCCCGCGACTCGACCTCGGCGATGCGATGCCGGAAGCGCCAGCGACCGTCGTCGCAGCGCGCCATCCTGTCGACGTAGCGGCCGAAGGCGGTGAGGTGCGGATGGCCGTTCGGCCCGGCATCGAGGCGGACGAAGAAGCTGACCACCGAGGCGGCGGCCCCGTCCAGGATGATGGCAGGATCGACGACGATATGCTTGTGCCAGCGGGAGGGTGGCCGCGGGTGGCGGGAGATGAACTGGCGCAGGCCGGCGCCCTCGTAGCGGATGGCCGCGCCGTCGCCGCCGGCGCGCACGTCGGGATGGGGATGCGATGTCGCGCCGGTGGCGCCCAGTGGACGCCGCCGCACCTCGAACACCCCGTCTTCGGTGAAACAATCGATCCAGCCGTCGTCCTCGCCGCGGCCGATGGTGTGGCCGTAGGCATGGAGCGTGCGGGTGATCTCGCGTTCGGCCTCGAGCGCCTCGATGCGGGCGACGAGGGCGTCGAGTTCGGTCATGGCGGCGTTTCCTTGCGGTTAATTGCAGGGAAGCCTAGCGCCTTGCCGCGCCCTGCCGCCTATCCAAAGATCGGTGGCGACGAAACAGCCCGGGTGATGACCGTCGATGGACCGCTCGTGGACAGCGGCATTGTCCACCGCGGACCGGACCAGAGACGAAAGGGCTTCCGCCACCGCCCGCCATGGCGGAGCGGGAACGGCCCGGGCGCCGGCCGACATGCAACGGCCCCCGTCCCTCCTTCTCGCCATCCGTCCTTCGCCCTCTCCGTCCCCCCACCCGTCATGGCCGGGCTTGTTTCGGCCAACCCGATGGGATTGCCCTCGCCGATCGGGGTCAGCGGGACAAGCCCGGTGGTGACGGGGAAGGGGCGGCTCGCGGACGGCGGGTGCTTACGCCGCGGCGGCAAGAGCGGGCGTATTACGCGGCCGGCGGCTGCCAGGTCCCGAGCGTCTGCGCGTTGGCCAGGCTGTTGATCGTCATGGTCGCGAACTGGCGGCCGATGAAGGCCGGTTCCAGGTCCCCGTCCGACTTGAACCATGTGTAGGTCCAGTTGGTCGAGCCAAGCAGGCTGAGCGCCGCAAGCTTGGCGTCGACGTCGGCGCGGATCTGGCCGGCCTGCTGGCCGGCCCGGATGGTATCGATGAAGGCCGCCTGGTAGGCGTAGTCGTCGGCCAGCAGCGTCTTGCGCTTTTCCAGCGGGATCACTTTGCGCTCGTGCAGGAAGACCGCGACATTGACCACGTTCGCGCAGAGATGGTGGATGTGGCTCGCGACAAGCCGCCACAGGCGGGTCAGCGGGTCGTCCTGGTCGCTGGCGAGAATGTCGCGGACGAGGGCCATGCCCTCGCCGATGATTGCCGCCAGCACGTCCTGGAGGAGTTCCTCCTTCGAGCCGAAATAATAGTACAGGCTCGCCTTCTTCATGTTCAGCGCGTCGGCGATATCCTGCAACGAGGCCGCCTCAAACCCCTTGCGGTGGATGATCTGCTTGGCGACATGCATGATCTCGCGCCGCCGCTCCTCGTGCGACAGTCGCTTGCGGGCCGGTTGGGCCATGCTCAGGCTCCTCCCAGGCGGGGGGCGGTGCGCGCCGGCCGTGATAGCAAAGCATTGGGCATGGTCATGACGAACGGGCCTGGCGCTCCCACAGCACCGAGGGCTTGATGCCCCTGGTCAACTGGTCGGCGAATTGCTCGGCCACCTGCTCGGGCCCGCTGGTGACATGCGGGCGGTACCAGCGGTGCAGCCAGTTCAGCGAACCGAGGATCCACAGGGAGGCGAGCTTGGGGCTGACCTCCGCCGCGACCAGCCCGGCATCCCTGGCCTCGGTGATCAGGTCGCGGAAAACCCGCTGGTAGGCGTGGTCCGGACGCAGGATCTCGGCCTGACGTTCTGCGGGCAGACGCTCAAGCTCCCGCAGGAACACCGTGGTCTTCACCAGATTTTCGCAAACGAAGATGGCATGGCCGACGAGCACGGCGTGCAGCCGCTGCATCGGGTCGCCGGCGCGCGCAGCCAGCATGCGCACATTCTCGAGATGCTCGTCGTGGATCGCCTTGACGATGTCGAAGAGCAGGTCCTCCTTCGACTGGTAGTAGTAATAGACGCTTCCCTTCAGGATGCCGATACGGTCGGCGATCTCCTGGAGCGACGACCCGTCATAACCCCGCTCTGAAAAGAGCTGCGTCGCGGCGTCCTGGAGATCGGCCTTGCGCAGTTCCCCGGACATCCTGTCGATCGCGGCAGGTGGTTTGGGTCCGGTTGCCTCACTGCTCATGTGCTGCCCGCCACCTCTACACTCCAGCCATCATGGCATAGAGGCACATAGATCATGAACGCCACCGCGCCAAGAGTTCATCTGGCATCATCGCGGCAGAAGGCGTCGGCGCCGCGCCCCAATCCCCGAAGCGCGGCGCCGGCGCCGCCTCGATGAGGCCGTCGCGGTGGCGAAAGACTCCACGCGCCTTGAGATGCGGCGCATCCGGCGCCTCGGCGAAGGTCAGCACCGGGCTGACACAGGCGTCGATCGCCGAGAAGTGGTCGGCCCAGGCGTCGCGGTCGCGCGTCATGAACCGCGCGGCAATCGCTGCCTGCATGGCCTGCCAGCCGGTGCGGGGATACTGCGGAAAATCCTCCGGCGCCAGCCCAAGGCCCTGCATCAGCGCCGCGTAGAACTGGGGCTCCAGGGCGCCGACGGCGACGAAGCGCCCGTCGCGGCAGGCGTAGCAGCGGTAGAACGGCGCCCCGCCGTCGAGCAGGTTGCGGCTGCGGGCATCCTCCCAGCCGCCGGTCTGCCGGAACGCCTGGACCAGGCTGAGCAGCACCGGCACCGCGTCGCACATCGCCACGTCGACCACCCGCCCGCGACCGGTGCGCTGCGCCTCGAGCAGCGCGGCCAGGAGGCCGAAGGCCAGGAACATGGTGCCTCCGGCATAGTCGCCGACGATGTTCAGGGGCGGCACCGGCGCGTCCAGCGGACCGATCGCCGCCAGCACCCCGGTGAGCGCGATATAGTTGATGTCATGGCCGGCGCGCTCGGCCAGCGGGCCGGACTGGCCCCAGCCGGTCATGCGTCCGTAGACGAGCCCCGGTTGGCGGGCATGGCAGGCCTCGGGGCCGAGGCCAAGCCGCTCCATTACACCCGGTCGGAAGCCCTCGATGACCGCATCGGCCGCGGCGATGATGTCGAGAGCGGCGTCCCGATCGCCGGACTTCTTCAGGTCGAGCGTCACCAGGGGGCGCCCGCGATGCAGGATGGCGCCGCCGACGCTCTCGTCCACCACAGGCGTTCCCGGCCGTGCGATGCGCACCACCTCGGCGCCATGGTCGGCTAGGATCATGGCGCAGAGCGGCACCGGTCCGAGCGCGTCGAATTCGACAATCTTCAATCCCGACAGCACAGGCATGATCACGTCCTTAACGGCACCCGGCCAGGCCGCCATCGATGACGATCTCGGAGCCGGTGATATAGGCGCCCGCCCGCGAGGACAGCATGACGCAGGCGCCCACCACGTCCTCCGCCGAACCGAGCCGGCCGAGCGGGATGCGCTCCACCAATCCGGCCAACCGCTCTTCCCCGGCGCGGATATGCGAGGTCATCTGCGTGGGGAAATAGCCGGGCACAACCGTGTTGACGGTGATCCGGTCGCGCGCCAGTTCCGCCGCCAGTTCCCGCGTCAGGTGATGGACGGCGGCCTTGCTGGCAGCATAGGAGAATGCCGATAGCCTCTCGACGATGCGCCCGGCCAGTGAGCCGATATTGATGACGCGCGCCGGGTCCGATGCCGTGGCTGCGGCGCGCAGCAGCGGCAGGAGATCCCGGACCAGCGTGAACGGCGCCTGCACGTTCACGGCCATCACCGACGCCCACGCCTTGTCAGGGAATGTCGCCAGGGGCGCTCCCCAGGTGCGCCCGGCATTGTTGATCAGCACGTCGAGCCTGGTCTCGCGCTCGGCGATATCCCGCGCCAGCGCGGTCGCGTCCTCCGGCGACGACAGGTCGCGGGCGATGGCGATGCACGCGCCTGTCGCACCCGTGGCCTCGGCCCTCGTGGCTTGCGCGTTCATCGCCTCGGCCGCGGCTGCCGCGACATCCGCCTTGCGCGAGGTGATGTGGACCCTGGCACCTCCGGCGACGAAGCCTTCGGCGATCATGCGCCCCATGCCCTGCGCGCCGCCCGTGATGAGGACGACCTTGCCCGAGACGTCGAACAGTGAAGTGGGAGACTGGACCATGCTGTGACCGCTCTTGCGCCGGCGCGTGTCGCGCTGGCGGGACCCTCCACCGGCGGAGGGCGACAAGCCTTAACCTCCACCCAATGGCAGGCCGGGTGACCTATCGTCCGATAGGCCGCGCGCCGCGGGAGCCCACAGGCGGCTGCATGCGGAGCGGGGCGCTGCACCCTCCCGGGCAGCGCGGATTTACTGAGGGCTACACCCAGCCACCGGCCGGCGGGACCATTCCCCCCCCCCCCCCCCCCCCCCCGGATAATTACAAAAATCGTTCCAGATGCATCTTGTTTTTTCAACCAGACGAATGGTAGAAAATCGGCACGACGCCGGATCAAGGACGCGGTAAGCCTGTCCGCTCCGGCACCGCAGGGAGAGGAAGACGCCATGCCCACGTTGTGCACGAAGTTCGTCCCGCCGCTGGAACCTCTCGGGATGCTGGACCGTGCGCGCCTGCGCACCCTGGCCAGCGAGGTCGCCCGTCACCGGCTCACCGTCATCCAGGCGCCCGCCGGCTACGGCAAGACGACCCTGATGGCGCAATGGCACGACGAACTGGCGTCGGGCGGCGCCACCGTAGGCTGGCTGACACTCACCGCACGCGAAAACAGCGCCTCCGCCCTCATCGGCTCGATCGCGGCGATGCTGTCGCGCATCCCCGGTCTCGGCGATGAGCTCTGCCCCTTCGCCGCCCATCAGTCCTTTCTCAACGCTGACGCCCTGATGGTCCAGGTGATCGAGCGCCTGTCGGCGCACGCCGAGCCCGTCTTCCTGTTCTTCGACGACGTGCATGCGCTCGATGCGGAGGCGGCGGTGGCGCTGGGCGATTTCGTGGCGCACGCCCCCGGCCAGGTGCATGTCGCCTTCGGCGCGAGGGACACCCGCCATATCGAGCTCGCGGCGATGCGCGCCTATGGCCAGCTGTACGAAATCGGCTACGCACAGCTCAGCTTCACCATCGCCGAGGCCTCCGCGCTCCTGCTCGGCGCCGGCGCGCCCGGCCTGACGGATACTGAAGTCGCCGCGCTCGTCGGCAAGACCGAGGGTTGGGTGACGGGCCTCAAGCTCGCCCTCCTCGGCATGGCCAAGTCCCCGGATCCCAGCGCCTTCGTGGTGGCGTTCTCGGGCCGCCGCCGGGCGATCGCCGACTATTTCGAGGAGGATGTCTTCGCCGGCCAGCGCCCCGACGTGCAGCGCTTCCTGCTCGAGACCGCCGTGCTTGAGCGGCTGACGCCCCGGCTCTGCGAGGCGATGACCGGCGCGGCCGGGGCCGGCACCATGCTGCGGGCCCTCGAGGAGCACGGCCTGTTCATCGTCCAGATGGACGACGAGGGTGCCAGCTTCCGCTACCATAGCCTGTTCGCCGAGTTCCTGCGGCGCAAGCTGGCCGAGACCGAGCCCGGCGCCGTCGCCCGGTTTCACCGCCGCGCCGCCGCCTGGTTCGCCGGCGAAGGCCAGGTCGTCGAGGCGCTGGAACACGCGCTTCAGGCACGCGACGACGCCATGCTGGTCGACCTTTTGGAGCGCAACGCCGACGAGCTGACTTTCAAGGGAAAGATCGGCATCATCGCCCAGTTTGCGGCCGGTTTGACCGCCGAGGCGCTGGCGCGCGCGCCGCGCACGGTGCTGGCCATCGCCTGGCTGAAGACCCGCAGCCGCAACACTGCCGAGGCCGAGCGTCTGCTGGCCATCGCCCGCGCCCATGTGGCGGAACTGCGCGCCGGTGACGCCGGCGATCCGGACGCCATCGCCGCCCTCGAGCATACCATCCGCCATCGCGCCATGGTGATCGCCGCCGCGCGCGACGAGCCGGCGCGGGTGGAGGAGGAGTGCAACTCCCTCATCCAGATCTTCGGCACCCAGCGCCCCTACCTCACCTGCACCGTCTACGGCCAGTTGGCCGCGGCGCGGCGCGAGCAGTTCCGCTTCGATGGCCTGGAGAAGCTCTACGCGCAGGCCCGCATGCTGGCGGACGAATCGGGCTACCGCTTCGCCAAGATCGCCCTGCAGGCCTCCGTCGGCCTGTCTCTCCTGGCCGCCGGGCGCACGGAGGCGGCGGCCACCGCCCTGGAACAGGGCCTCGCCGAGAGCGCCCGCTGGGCCGGACCGAAATCCGGGCTCGGTGCCCTCGTCGCGCTGCCGCTGGCCGACCTCCGCTACGAGGCCAACGATCTCGACGCGGCGCGCCGGCTGGTCGACGACCATCTGCCCGTCTCGCGCGAGATCTGCTTCGTCGACCAGCTCCAGGCGGGCCATGTGGTGCGGGCGCGCCTGCATGCCAGCGCTGGCGACATGGCCGGAGCGCGCCGGGCGCTCGACGAAGCCATGGAGGTGGCGCATGAGGGCGACCTGGAGCGACTTCGCCTCGCCGTGATTCACGAGCAGGTGCGTCTGCTGCTGCGCAACGGCCAGCCCGAGGCGGCGCTCCAGCATGCCGCCGCCGCCAAGCTTCCCGACAAACCGGATGGCCTCGGCCCGGCCGGCAATGCCACCTCGCGTGACGATCTCCGCGCTGCCATCTGGGTGCGCATCGCCATGAGCCGCGATCAGATGGCCGAAGCCCTCGCCCTCGCCAAGCAGTGGCGGGCCTTCTGCGCCAGCCGCGGCGCGCGGCGCGCCGGCATCCGCTGGAACATCCTGGCGGCCCAGATCCTGATGATCAACGGCGATCCGCGTGCGGCGCAGCGCCTGATGCGCGAGGCGATCGCCCTCGCCTCCAATGCCAATGTGGTGCGCAGTTTCCTCGACGAGGGCACCGCCGTGCTCACCATCCTCACGGAGGCCTATGGCGATGCGCTCGAATCGCAGCACCCGACCGACCTGTTCGCCCGCCACGTGCTCGACGCCTTCCGCAGCCGGCGGACGGCGCCGGTCGTCGCGGTGGTGCCGGGCGACGAGGGCCTCTACGGCCGGCTGAGCGGCAAGGAACTGGAAATCCTGACGCTGGTCGGCTGCGGCATGCGCAACCGCGAGATCGGCAACCGCCTCGGCCTCTCCGAGGGCTCGGTCAAGTGGTACATGCAGCAGGTCTACGACAAGGTCGGCATCCGCCGCCGCTCCCAGGCGGTCGAACGGGCCAGGCAATTCGGCCTGATCGCCTGAAGGCCGACGGGCGCGGCCCGGACGCACGCCATCCGGCGGGTTCCGGTGCCACGACGGCGGCGCCCGCGCGGGCCCGGCATGACGGACCCGCCGCACCCTCTCATCCCCGGCCGCGGGAAGTGCTGGGTCGCTAGAGCATTTTCGCGTTTCTCCGAATCGCGAAAATGATCCATGTCTTTGTTTTAGCGCATTTTCTTCACGCGAACCGGTGTCCACTTCGCTCGAAAATGCTCTAGCCGTTCAGGGCGTGTCGGCCGCCACCAGTGCGGCCGTATCCCAGTAGTAGGGGACGATCTCGCGCAGCTTGCCGTCGCGAAACCGCCACAGCTCCATCACCGTCGTGTCGAAGGCGGTGCCGGTGCGGCGCGAGCGGCCGGTCAGCTGCAAGCGCAGCACTATGGTGTCCGCGGTCTCGCCGAGGAACTCGATTGGCACAGCCTTCACGCCCGCCCAGGCGCCGACGATCTGCTTGCACAGCGCCTTCCAGCCGGCGATGCCGCGCCAGGCCCCGCCATAGGGCAGGCCCTCCGCCTCGTGGCATACGAAATCCGGGTCCATCATCGCGCCGAGGGTTTCGAAGTCGCCCTTGTCGAGCGCGGCGAAGAACGCTTCGCAGAATGCCCTGTATGCCATATTCACCCCAGTTCAGCTCCGATACGTCCTCAGTTCATCTTGCGGTCGTCGAGACCGATCGACCGGGAGATGATCTCCTTCATGATCTCGGACGAGCCGGCGAAGATGCGCGTGACGCGGGCATCGGTGAACATCCGCGAGATGCGGTATTCCTCCATGTAGCCCGCCCCGCCGTGCAACTGGACGCAGGCGTCCGTCACCCGCCCCTCGACCTCGCTGGAAAACAGCTTGGCCTCGGCCGCGACCTCGGCCGTGAGGCGGTCGGCGTTGTAGAGCAGCACGCACTGGTCGATGAAGGTCTGCGCCACGTCGAGCTGCGTCCGCAGGTCGGCCATCACGAAGCGTGTGTTCTGGAAGGCGCCGATGGGACGGCCGAAGGCCCGCCGCTCGCGGACGTAGTCGAGCGTCAGGTCGAAGGCCGTCTGGGCGGCCGCCATGGAGCCGACCGAGGCGATGAGGCGCTCGCAGGACAGGAAGCGTGCCAGATAGGCGAAGGCCTGGGTCGGATCGCCGAGCACGTTGTCCTTCGGCACCTTGACGTCGTGGAAGAACAGCTCCGAGGTGTCCTGGGCCGACATTCCCATCTTCTTCAGGCGCCGCCCGCGCTCGAAACCGGGCATGCCGGCCTCGACGATGAACAGCCCGAGCCCGCTGCGCTTGTCGGGCACGGTACGCGCCACGACGATGACGAGATCCGCCAGCTGCCCGTTCGAGATGTAGGTCTTGGAACCGTTGAGCAGCCAGTGGTCGCCCTTGTCCTCGGCATGGCTGCGGATGCCGCCGATGTCCGAGCCAGCGCCCGGCTCCGAGATGGCGACGGCGAGGATGGTCTCGCCCGAGATGCATTTCGGCAGAAAGCGCTGCTTCTGCGCCTCACTGCCGAGGCCGCCGATATAGGGCGCCACCAGCCCCGAATGCAGGTTGATGTAGAAGCCGAGCTCGCCGTTGCGGATGTTCTCCTCGTAGACGATCTGCTCGTAGCGGAAATCCTTGACCCCCGCGCCGCCATAGGCCTCGTCGGCCCACATCAGCAGATAGCCGAGCTTCCCGGCCTTCAGATAGGCCTCGCGGTCGACATAGCCCTGCTCGCGCCAGCGCTCGCCATGGGGGGCGATCTCGCGCTGGAAGAAGCGGCGCACGCCGTCGCGGAACTGCTCGTGCTCGGGTTCGAAGATCAGACGCTGCATGGCGGAGGCTCCGGGACGCGCTCGACGGGTCCAGTCGTGGATGACGGCGATGGCAGGGCATCGCGCGCCAGGGACCGTGGGCATGACATCACCCGTCATTGCCGCGGCGCCACCATGGTCCGCACCTACCGAAAGAAAGGGCGCGTCCCCGCTCAACCGTGGCCGGCGGCAAGCTCGGCCGCGATGCGGTCACGCAGCCGGTGCTTCTGCACCTTGGTGGCCGACATCGGCCAATCCTGCACGAAGCGCAAATAGCGCGGGATCTTGTAGCGGGCGATCTTGCCGGCGCAGTAGGCGAGCACGTCGTCGGCGCTGAGCTCGGCGCCGCTCATCAGCTCGATGAAGGCGGCGACGACCTCGCCGTAGCGCTCGTCCGGCGCACCGACCACCTGCGCCTGCTTGACCGCAGGATGGGAACACAGAAAGGATTCGACCTCGAGCGCCGAGACATTCTCGCCGCCGACCTTGAGCTGGTCCTTGAAACGCCCGTGGAAGCGCAGCCGTCCGCCGGGATCGACCGAGCCGATGTCGCCGGTCCGGCAGAAGCCATCCGGGGTGAAGGCCGCCGCCGTGAGTCCCGCATCGCCGAAATAGCCATCGAACAGGCCAACACCGCGGATCTCGATCTCGCCCGGCTGGCCGGGGCCGGCCGGCTGCTGCGTCTCCGGATCCACGATGCGGACGTCCCATCCCGGCAATGGCGTGCCGCAGGTGGTGAGCCTATCCTCGGCGCTGTCGTCCGGCGGGCTGAAGGTGACGGCGCCGCAGGCCTCGGTCAGGCCGAACGCACTGCACAGGGTCGCCGTGGGAAAGGCCGTCTGGATCTTCATCTGCACATCGGGCGGCGCCACGCTGAACACGTAGCGGGCGCTGCCGAAGTCAGCCTTCGCGAAGCGCGGATGGTCCATGATCGCCAGGGTGATCGGCGGAAAAAGCGGATAGAGCACGGTCGGCCGGAAGCGCTCCACGAGGTCGAAGGCAGCGTCCGGTGTGAAGTGGCGCATGCCGATGTAGAAGCCGCCTCGCGACAACACCAGCGACATGAAGATGATGCCGCCCACGTGGAACATCGGCAGCGGGCACCACCAGATGTCGCGCTCGCCGATGGCATAGCGTTCGGCGAGCCTGGCCGCGGTCGACAGGAAGGCGCGGCTCGAGAGGATGCAGGCCTTGGGGTTGGCGGTGGTTCCGGAGGTGTACATCAACAGGAACGGCGCCGTGGCCGCCGGCGCCTCGCCCTCGTCCGGCAGCGGCAGGGCGAGTGCCCGGTCGCGCAGCGCCGCCGCCTCGACGAAGGCCGGGCGTGGCGCGCCGATCTGAACGATGGCCCTGAGCCCGGGGACGCCGTCGATCGCCAGCGCGCCGGCGTCGGTCTGCGTCTCTAGCCCCGGCAAGGCCGAGGCGAGCAGTTCGGCGAAATTGACGACGTCGTCGATCGCATCGGTGGTGTAGATCGCCGCCATGCCGGAATCGACGATGATGTGGCGCGTCTCGATCGTCTTGAAGCGGGTGTTCATCGGCACCGTGACGACGCCGATCATCGCGGCGCCGATCATGATCTCGACGAAGTCGACCGAGGTCGGCATCAGGATGCCGAGTCGATCCCCCGCCCCGAGCCCGAGCACCTTCAGCTCCCGCGCCCGGATGCCGGCATTGTCGAGGAGCGCGCCGTAGGTGCGGCGATCGTCGCCGATCAGCAGCGCGGTCGCCTCCGGCCGGAGGTGCGCCACGCGACGCACCATCCGGATGTAGCTGTCCTCGACGGCTTCGGTCATCGGCCTCCTCCTCGGCGGGGCGTCGCCTGCTTCGGGCGCCCGCATGGTGCCGTGCCGGCCGCCGGCGACCTTGAATCTAAGGGCAGGCCCGCGGAAAACGCCTATCTCAAGATAGGCCGGCGCCATCGCCCGCGCATGTAATTCCCACGAAGACTGCAGTATTCATTCGCGCGACACAAGTAGAGCGATACCACAGCCTGCGCTGCCGGCGCCTGCCTAGCCGGCGATCTCCGCGAACCGCCGGGCGGATACGGGCGTGGCGTGCCAGGTGACGACGCAGCCTTCGTCCACCGGCTCCAGCTCGCCGGTGCGGCGCAGCAGGTTCACATGCGACAGAAGGTCGGCGATGCGCAGGGGCAGCATGCCCAGCTTCGTATGGGGGATGAGCGCGTCGAGCAGAGCCCGCACCGTCATCGGTCGCCCGGCACAGGCCTCGACCAGGCTGGCGCAGCGCCGGGCGTGGTGGGCGCGCGTCTCGCGCAACTGGTCGGGTGCCCCGCGAAACGGCAGGCCGTGCCCGGGCAAGACCAGGGTCCGCGCTCCGACGTGCCCGTCGAACAGCGCCAGATAGTCGAGATAGTCGCCAAGCGGCGTCTCCCCGGGCTCCTCGGGCCGCGTGCCCACGAAGGGTGACTGGCCCGGCAGCATCTGGTCGCCGGGCAACAGGATGTCGCGCCCGGGGCTGACGAGGCTGAGGGGAGCGGGCGAATGGCCGCCGGGGCCAGACAGCACCTGCCACGCCGTTCCCGCCATGGCAATAGCCGGTTCGTCATCCAGCATGACCGGTGCCTCGGGCAGCGGCCCCATCTTGGAATCGATCGGCTCGGAACGTTCGCGCAGCATCCGCGCCTCGTCCGGATCGCAGCCCATGCGCAGGAGATGCGCCTCGAAGCGGTCCGCCTTGTCGGCGGGCTGCGGCTCAGCACTTCCGACCAGCGCGTCCCACTCGCCCCGGGAGGTAAGGATCGCCGCATCGGAGACATTCTGCAGCCATCCCGCCGCACCGGCATGGTCGGCGTGAAAGTGGGTAAGGATGACCCGGCCAAGGCTCCGCAAGCCACCGAGTGGGGCGAGGATCTCGCCCCACGCCTGGCGGGTGCGCGCATCGTCGACGCCGGCGTCGATGGCCGTCCAGCGATCACCGTCGCGCAGAAGGTAGATATTGACGTGATCGAGGCTGTAGGGGATGGCCACACGGACCCAGAGCAGGTCGTCGGCAATCGCCACGGGGGTGTTGAACGGCGGGGGAGTATCGACGAGGAACTGCGGCATCGGGTGAGCAAGACTTCCTGGCAACGAGGTCCTTGGCAACGAGGTCCTTGGCAACGGGGTTCCCCGACGGACTTTGAACACTGCGGCGATCATGGTGCCGCCTGCCGGCGAGGCCAACCTTTCTTTTGGTAGGTGCGGCCCATTTTGCGCTGCGGCATTGGGGGATGGAATGCCCTGCGCGGGCCTCAGATCCTGGATCATGCCAATGACCGAAGCCTTTATTTACGACCATGCGCGCACGCCTCGCGGCCGGGGTCGTCCTGACGGCGCCCTGCATGAAGTGACGGCGGTGCAACTCGCCGCGCAGATGTTGGGCGCTGTGCGCGACCGCAACAGCCTCGACACGGCGCTGGTCGACGATGTCATCCTCGGCTGTGCCCAGCCGGTGGGCGAGCAGGGCGGCAATATCGGCCGCGCCGCGGTGATGACCGCAGGCTATGCCGACAGCGTCGCAGGCCAGCAGGTGCACCGGTTCTGCGCGTCCGCGCTGGAGGCCGTCAACAACGCCGCCGCACAGGTGATGGTGGGAGCGGCGGATGCCGCCATCGGCGGCGGCGTGGAATCCATGTCGCGCGTCTCTATGGGCGCTGACAGCGGGGCTTGGACCGCCGATCCGACGGTCGCCTACGACACCTATTTCGCGCCGCAGGGTATCGGCGCCGACCTGATCGCCAGTATCGACGGCTTCAGCCGGACAGATGTGGACAGCTACGCAGTCGAAAGCCAGCGCCGTGCCGCCGAGGCCTGGCGAGAGGGGCGTTTTGCGCGCTCGGTCGTGCCGGTGCGCGACGTACTCGGGGACGTGCTGCTCGACCATGACGAGCACATGCGTCCGGGAACGACGCTGGAGCAGTTGGCGGCACTCAAGCCGGCCTTCACGGCGCTGGGCGAGAAGGCCGGCTTCGATCTGGTCGGCATGCAGAAATATCCCGCGCTCACCGCCGTGAACCACGTCCATACCGGCGGTAATTCGTCGGGCATCGTGGATGGGGCGGCCGCGGTGCTGGTCGGCAGCAGGGCCTTCGGCGAGCGGGCAGGCCTCAAGCCCCGTGCCCGGGTGCGTGCCTTCACCTCCATCGGCAGCGAGCCGACGATCATGCTCACAGCGCCGGCCGAGGTCACGCGCAAATGCCTGTCGCGGGCCGGCATGCGCGTGTCGGATATCGATCTCTTCGAACTCAACGAGGCTTTTGCCTCGGTGGTTCTGCGCTTCATGGCGCAACTCGAGCTCGACCACGCCAAGGTCAATGTCAACGGCGGGGCGATTGCCATGGGTCACCCCCTGGGTGCCACCGGTGCGATGATCACGGGCATTGTGCTGGACGAGCTGGAGCGGCGCGGCCTTGGAACCGCGCTCGTGACGCTGTGCGCTGGCAACGGTCTCGGGACCGCCACCATCATCGAGCGCGTCTGAGACGCGTTCCGGCCAGTTCTGCGGCCTGAGCCGCGACACGAGACATCATCATGAACCATCTAACGCTGACCATCGACGCCGATGGCATCGCGCTCATCACCTTGGACCACGCGGCGGAGACGATGAACCTCGTGTCGCCGGAATGGCTGGCGGAATTCGCCGCGGCCGTCGAGACGGTGGCCACGGACCCGGCAGTGAAAGGCGCGATCGTCACCTCTGGCAAGAAGGCCTTCATGGCGGGGGCCGATCTCAAACTGCTATCGAAGGGCTTCAGCAAGGCCGAGGCGCTCGCCTTCAGCGAAGCGCCAACGCGCATGCACCGCCGTCTCGAAACCTGTGGCAAGCCCTTTGTTGCAGCCCTCAACGGCCTCGCCCTCGGCGGTGGCTTCGAACTGGCGCTCGCCTGCCACCACCGTCTGCTGGTCGACGATCCGAAGGCGGTCGTCGGATTGCCGGAAGTCAAGGTCGGGCTCCTGCCCGGTTCCGGCGGAACCCAGCGGCTGATCCGGCTGATCGGCGTGCAGAAGGGCCTGGAGTTGCTGCTTTCCGGGGCGGCGCTTGGTCCGGCCGAGGCCTTGAAGGCCGGGCTCGTCGATGCGGTCGTGCCTCCCGGGGACCTCATCACGGCGGCGAAAGCCTGGCTGATGGGAGCGCCCGATCCGGTCCGCGCCTGGGACCGAAAGGGCTATGCCGCGCCGGAAGCGGGCGGTCTCCTCAACCCGGGCATGGCCGCCCTGTTTTCCATGCAGCCAGCGGCGAATGCCGCCAAGACCTTCCACAACGATCCCGCGCCGGCGGCCATCACGTCCGTGGTGTTCGAGGGCATTCAGCTGCCGTTCGACAAGGCCTTGGCGGTGGAGAGCAAATATTTCGCGAAACTGCTTTCCGGCCCCGTGGCGCGCAACATCATCCGCACGACCTTTGTCAGCAAGGGTGAAGCGGAGAAGCTCGCCAGCCGACCGGCCGGCGTTCCCAAGGCGAATTTTGCCAGGGTCGGCGTGCTCGGCGCCGGCATGATGGGGGCCGGTATCGCCTATGTGGCGGCGGTGGCGGGCGCCGAAGTGGTGCTGATAGACCGCAGCCAGGCAGAAGCCGACAAGGGCAAGGCCTTCGCGGAGAAGACGCTGGCGCGCGAGGTTGAGCGCGGCCGGCGCAGTGAGACTCAGGCCGACGACATCCTCTCGCGGATCAGGCCAGGCGAGGATTTCGCGGCACTTGCCGGCGTGTCACTGATCGTCGAGGCGGTGTTCGAGGAAACCGCGGTGAAGGCCGACGTGACGCGGCGGGCGCAGGCGGTGGCCGGCCCCGACGTGATCTTCGCCTCCAACACGTCGACGCTTCCGATCAGCGGTCTCGCCGAGGCTTCTCAGCGGCCCGAAGGCTTCATCGGTCTGCACTTCTTCTCGCCGGTCGATCGCATGGCGCTCGTCGAGGTCATCCTCGGCCGCCGGACGAGCCAGGAGACGCTTGCTCACGCGCTCGACTTCGTGGCCTTCCTGCGCAAGACGCCGATCGTGGTCCACGACAGCCGCGGCTTCTACACCAGCCGCGTCTTCCAGACCTTCATCCATGAAGGCATGGCCATGCTCGGCGAGGGAATCGCCCCGGCCCTCATCGAGAATGCCGCGCGTTTTGCCGGCTTTCCCGTGGGCCCGCTGGCGGTCACCGATGAGGTGACGCTTGAACTCCCCATGAAGATCATCCGCCAGGCCGAGGCGGAGGTTGGCCAGGCTTTCGAAAGGCCGTGCGGCACGCCGGTTCTCGAGCGGATGCTTGCGGCAGGCCGTGGCGGACGCAAATCCGGTGGCGGCTTCTACGACTATCCGCAGGACGGCCCCAAGCGCCTTTGGCCGGGACTGGCGGACATCTATCCCGTACGCGCCGACCAGCCTGACATCACCGAAATTCGCCACCGGCTGCTCGCGATTCAGGCGCTTGATACGGCCCGTTGCCTGGAGGAGGGCGTGCTGACGACCGCTGCCGATGGCGACCTTGGCTCGCTTCTCGCCTGGGGGTTCCCCAGCTGGACAGGCGGTACGCTCTCCTACATCGACACGGTCGGGCTTGAGGCCTTCGTCGCGCAATGCGACGGGTTCGCCCAGCGTTATGGCAGCCGTTTCGAGCCAACGCCGGCGTTGCGCCGACGGGCTGCGGAGAATGAGCCGTTCTACCCGGCCCCTGACGGTGCAGAACGGGCTTGACACACGGCTTCGCGCATTTGCGTTCAACCGGGGGGCGCGTGCCGCCCGCTCGCGGTCAGTTTCGGCGCGCGGCGCGAAGACGCTCAGCGCGCGAATGGAGAAGCCTATGAAAGCTTTTGTCCTCACAGATACAGCGGGGCCGGACAGCGCCGTGGTGCGCGACGAGCCCCGGCCCGTGCTCACCGCCGGCTGCGTGCGCGTCGCGCTGAAGGCGGCTTCGCTCAATCATCGTGAACTCTGGATCTCGCGCGGGCTCTACCCCGGCATGAAATTGCCCTGCGTCATGGGCGCGGATGGGGCGGGCGTTGTGACGGAGGTGGCGGAGGGTGTCGATCCGGCGCTGGTCGGGCAGGAGGTCGTTCTCTATCCCGGCGACGGCTGGGGCGACAACCGCCGTTTTCCGGCGCGCAGCTTCGCCATGCTCGGCATGCCGCTTCCCGGCACGATCGCCGAGGAGATCTGCGTACCGGCGACGACCGTCTTCGCGAAGCCGGCTCATCTGTCCTTTGAACAGACGGCAGCACTGCCGACCGCCGGCATCACCGCCTGGCGCGGGCTCACGGAGAGGGCCGCGCTCCAGAGCGGCGAGACACTCCTCGTAACCGGTGTTGGCGGCGGCGTCGCGACGTTCGCGCTCATCTTCGGGCGGGCGCTGGGCGCCGCGGTTTATGTCACGAGCGGGTCCGACGCGACCCTCGCGCGGGCGGCCGCGCTCGGCGCTGCGGCGGGCTTCAACTACCGCGAGCCGGGTTGGCGCAAGGCGTTACAGGAGGCCTCGCGCGGTCTTGACGTGGTGTTCGATGGCGCGCCAGCCGCGGGCCTTGCCGAATACAGCCGCGCGCTGCGGGCAGGCGCCCGCGTGGTGATCTACGGCTCGACAGGCGGCCCGACGATGACCATGGCGGCGCCGGACCTGTTTCTGCGCCACGTCACTGTGTCGGGAACGGCGATGGGCGACCTCGTCGATTTCACCGCCATGCTCGCCTTCATCACGGCCCACCGGCTGGAACCGGTGATCGACAGGACCTTTACCATCGACCAGTCGCGCGAGGCGCTTCTCTATCTGGAGAACGGCCATGCCTTCGGCAAGGTGGTGATCGCGATCTGAGGTTCGGCGGCGACGCGGCCTGAAAGGCGCTGCCCTATCGTGGGATAGGTGCCACGGGCGGCGCACCATGGAAGGCTTCCATGCGACGGATCTGTTGTGATTGGGGATTTGCATATGAGCTTCCCGCCTCCGCCCGATGTGGCGGGCACCAGCCTTGACGGCACGGAGCCTTATGTCATCGATGCCGACGAGAACCGCCGGCTCTGCGCCTCGGTGAACGCCGTGCCGGACCCGGACGGCAAAGCCCACCCGATCTACTACTACATCGCCACGCAGGTCGGCATGGGCAAGACGGTGGCGGGGCTATGCGCTGCCTGCGATTTCGATGTCGATGACGGGCCGATGATGGGGTCGTCGCAGGTGGAATTCGCGAGCACGCTCCGTACCGGCCTGCCTTATCGGGTGACCGGCGAGATTGTCAGCCTGAACCGCAAGTCGAGCCGCAAGCTCGGTGTGATGGATGTGCTCGCGTACCGGCTGCGCCTCATCGACCCGGGTGGCAGCACCGCGCTTGAAACCACCAATATCTGGGTGCTGCCCCGGAGGGAGCTCGCATGACGCTGCCAGTCGGTGCCGCCATCCCGCCGTTCGTGATCGAGGTGAACCCGGCCGCGATGCAGACCTGGGCGGTCTTCCTCAAGGACCCGAACCCGATCCATCTCGATGCCGACATCGTCCGCGCCAAAGGGCTCGGCGACCGGGTGATCAATCAGGGGCCGGCCAATGTCGCCTATATCATCAACGCCCTCACCGCCGCCTTTCCCGGCGGCACGGTCAAGTCCCTCGCCATGCGCTTCCTCGATAACGTCTACGGCGGGGAGACCGTCGAGGCGGGGGGGACGGTCACCGCCGTCGCGATCGAGGGCGACCTGCGCATCACGACTTGCGACATGTGGCTGAAGGCGCCCGACCGCGGCGCCGTGATCAGCGGCCCCGCTGTCGTCACACAGCCCGCCTTCTGAAATTCCGCGCGTCACCCACGCGCCGCAACCGGAGCCTTCGTATGCCAAGCGGCCCTTTCGCCCATATCTGCCTGCTCGTCAAAGATCTCGACAAGGCTGTCGAGGACTGGACCAAGATCCTGGGCGTGCTCGATCCCAGGCAGTTGGACCGGAAGCTCGTGCGCTACGACGATTTCGAGGGCGGCGCCGACAAGATGCGCTGGGCAACCTTCGTCTCCGAACACGGCGCCGAGATCCAGATGATAGAACCCGCGCCGGGCACGCCGCTGTACCAGCGCCTGGAGAAACATGGCGAGCATGTCCACCATATCTGCCTGACGACCAATGATGTCGAGGGCTCGCTCGAGACCTTGCGAGGCCAAGGCATCGAGACCGTGGGCGAGATCTCGAGCGATCCCACCATGAGCTGGCAGAAATGGGGCTGGGTGTCGCACCGCAGCGCCCATGGCGTGCTCGTCGAAGTCGCCAAGCCTTACGAGAGCCACGACGACGGCAAGTGGCATCCCGCACCGCCGCGATAGGACAAGTCCAAGGTGGATGAAATAGGGCATGTCCCTTCGGATTTGCTCTAGCGGCGGGGAGCGGGGCGTCTGCAAAGCGGAGGAGAACGGCATTTGATGTCACCGAGCCCCAAGTCTTCCGCGTCGGCGACGCAGGCGGAGCCTGTGGTTCGCCTGCCGTTGCGCGGAGGCTTCGCCTTGGCCGCCGAGTTCGCGGGACCGCCGCTCGGCCCGCGCGTGCTGCTGGTTCACGGCGGCGCCCAGAGCCGCCGTGCCTGGGATGTCGGCGTCGGGATGCTGAGCCGGGCTGGCTATCGCTCGATCGCGATCGACATGCGCGGGCATGGCGACAGCGACTGGGCGCCCGACGGCAACTATGCGCTGGAGCACTGGGCGGAGGATCTCACGCAGGTCGTCACCCTGCTGGCGCAGGACGATCCACGACCCGTCGCGGTCGTCGGCGCCTCCCGAGGCGGCCAGAGCGCCTTGCTCACAGCCGTTGCCCTGCCAGCGCTGGTGTCCTGTGCCGTGCTCATCGACGTTACCCCGCAGAACGATGAATCGGGGGTCGCGCTCATCAGGTCCTTCTTGCAGCGCAGCGCCGAGGGCTTTGACAGCGTGCGGGAATGCGCCGACTCCGTTGCCGATTTCATGAAGCGGCCGCGACGCTCCAGCGTGTCCGGTCTCGCCCGCATCCTGCGTCAGGACGCCGATGGTCGCTGGTTCTGGCGCTGGGACCCGCGCATGGCCGACAGCCGGTTCGTGCGGCCACCCTCCGAACAGATCCTGATGGAGGAGGCGGCGCGCAACGTCAGGGTGCCAGTTCTGCTGGTCCGCGCCGGGATGAGTGAGCTCGTCCGCGCGCAGGACGTGGAGCATTTCCGCGCCTTGCTGCCGACGCTGGAGGTCGAGGAAGTACCTGGCATCCCGCATATGATCACGGGCGACAGCAACGCAGCCTTCCTTCCGGCCGTGATCGCCTTCCTGCGACGACGACATCGGTCTGCCGGTTGAAGGCTAGCGCTGTCCGAGGGAGGTCTCACGTGCAGCGCACCATTGTCCCAATGTTCATTGAAACGCAAGAAACGATAAGGGGAAACGACAAAATGCAGGTCAATAGAAGACAAGCGCTTATCGGCGCGGCCGCGGCCGTCGGCGTGACGACCCTGGCCGGGGGGCGGGCTCGCGCCGCCGAACCGATCCGTATCGGCGCCATCCTGCCACTGAGTGGCACCGCGGAACTGGTCGGCAACAAACAGAAGCTCGGGATCGAGATCGCCCGCGATCAGATCAATGCGGCCGGCGGTGTGCTGGGACGCCCGCTCGAGATCGTCTTCCGCGACGACAAGGGCGATCCGAACGTCACGGTGGCGGCCGCTCGGGAACTCACGTCTTCCGGCGTCAATCTGATCATCGGTGCGTCGCTGAGCGCGCTCAATATCGCGCTGATCGGCGTTATCCAGTCGCTGAACGGCGTGATGATGACCCCGAGTTCGCCCCTCGATCCACTCACCCACGAGTTGTTCAATCGCAACTTCTTCCGTCTCGCGGACAATAACTTCATGCGTTGCCGCGGACTTGCGCGTGTGATGGCTGAGCGTTTCCCTGACGTCACGGTGTGGGGCGGGCTGATATCCGACTTCTCCGTCGGCCATGATTCCTGGAAGGAATTCACGGCGGGCCTGCGCGAGTTCTATCCGCGCTATGCAAAGCGGGACGTGACGATCCTCGACGTCACGACCGCCAAATTCGGGACGACCGATTACAAGACCCAGATCTTCCGCGTGCTGCAATCGCCGGCCCAGGGCGTTCTCAACGTCACGATCGGCGCCGACATGATCACCCTGTGGAAACAGGCCAAGACACTGGGGCTCAGCGACAAGTTGCAGGTCGTCGCCGACGCCGGCGGGGAACTTGACCTGCCGGTCATTCTCGGCAAGGACATGCCCAAGCAGCTCTGGTCCAACCTCCACTGGTTCTTCGGCAATCCGAACGGCAATGCAGTGAACAAAGCCCTCGTCGCGGAGATCGAGAAGCGGACCGGTGACAAGAACCCGTCGAGCCTGATCGGCCCGGCGCATGGAGCGGTTCTTGCCTATGCCGCTGCGATCACGCTCGCCAACGGCACGGCGACGCCGGCGATCATCGAGGCCCTTGAAAAGGTGAAGGTGGAAACCGCCAAGGGCACCATTATTTTTCGTCCCGAGGATCACCAGCAGATCGGCCCCGTGAATATCCTTGGCAGCGTGCCAACGCCTACCGGGCACCAGTTCAAGGACTATGTCGAGGTTCCGGGCGCGGAGATCGTCGAGCCTGCCACGCCGGGCGTGCCGATCAAGCTCTGAGCCAGCCAACCCGCCCCGGCTGTCCGGGGCGGGCTTGGCCACGGCGACTGGGTACAGCGATGAGCCGGCTGCTCACGGCGTGGCCCAGGGTCTGCGTCCGGCATGAGCTTTGCCCATACGGGCGCCTTCCGTTACAGCCGCAGGCCACCATCGACGATGATCGTCTGGCCTGTGATGTAGGACGCCCGGTCGGAGGCGAGGAACGCGACCGCTTCGGCGATCTCGGCGCCTTCGCCGAAGCGGCGCAGCGGCACGCGCTTCTTCTGCTGTGCCCACACCTCCGGCGTATGGACCTTATCCTGCAGGCTGTGCCCGAGGCCGGCGTCGATAATGCCGGGGGCCACGGAGTTGCCGCGGATGCCGTAGCGGCCTTCTTCCTTGGCGACGGCGCGTGTCAACACCTCGATGCCCGCCTTCGGCACCGCCGAGATGGCGTCGCCGGGCGGGAACCAGTAGTTGGCGAAGGAGACGACGCTGACGAAGCTGCCGCCGCCGTTCTTGCGCAGGACGGGGATCGAGAGCCGCACGAGTCGTGTGAAGCCGAGCAGCTCGATCTCGACGACGCGCAGCCATTGGTCCTGGTCGATCTGCGAGACATAGGGCTGCAGGATCGGGGCGCCGCTGGCATAAACGATGCTTCTCAGGCCGCCCGGCATCGCATCGGCATGGGCGATGGCGGCCGCGACATCGGTCTCGCTGCGCGTATCCACGCGCATGGCTTCGACGCGACATTCTGCCGGCAGGTCCGACTTCAGCGCGTCCGCCTTTGCGGCATTGCCGAAATACGTAAAGGCCATGGCCGGCCAGTCCAGCGGCATGCGCCGGCAGATAGCCTCACCGAGGCCGCCACTTCCGCCGATCACGAGTACTGCGCCGTCCTGCATCACCGTCTCCCTGCCTCACCCAACGCCAAAGCACCCCGGACGTTCGTCTGGAGTAAGTCCGCCTGTCGCGGACTTGCTCCGCTCAAAAATTGATGAGAAAATTCACAAGCTTAGATGGTATTGGACGATTCCGTCTAAGCCGGATTTACTTTAGCCGAAACAGAATAGGCCCGGCGCATTGCGCGCCGCCACCTGTCTTGGGATAGGCGGTCGCGCGAACCTTCGCACAACGGGGTGTTGGACAGCACCGGCAACCGGCCCTTGCCCATGCCGCAAAGGCCGTGGCGGCCTGCCACCCGTCCTATCAAGAGATAGGTGCTCCGGCGGCACGGCGCAGCCACATTTCGGGAATGGCGCTGCACACCATGATCGCCACCGTGTCGCCCCTTACGCCGCTCGCGGCACAGCGATGATCAGCGCCAGGAGGCCGCGCATGTCCAATGATGCCATAGCGGAGGGTGACGTCCCGCTTCCGGCGGCGCGCCCGCCGATCCCGGTGACGCTCGCCGACGTCCTGCTGCGCAGCCGCGAGGCCTGGCCGCAGGCCACCGCCCTCGTCCTGCCCGATGCCCGCTACACCTACGACGACCTCGCCAGGCGCGCCTGGGCGACGGCCCGGTCGCTGGCGGGCATGGGGGTGAAGCCCGGCGACCATGTAGGGCTGCTGTTTCCCAATTCGGCGGAATTCGTCACCACCCTGTTCGGCATCGCCATGCTCGGCGCCGTCGCGGTGCCGATCAACACGCGCTACCGGGCGTGGGAGCTCGGCTTCCTCGTCAAGGACGCGGACCTCAGCTGCATTGTGACCTATGACGGCACGCGCGACTACGTGGACTTTGCCACCCTCCTGGAGGAGGCCTTTCCGGAGCTCGCCAGCCAGCGGCAGCCGGGCCAGCTGGCCCTCGACGCGGCGCCCCTCCTGCGCGCCGTCGTCATGCTGGGCGAGACAGAGCGTCCGTGGCTGACGGGACCCGCGGCCTTCGCCGCCGCGGCGAGCGCCTGCGACAATCGCCAGTTGACCGTATGGTGCGAGGGCGTGCCGATCCGCAGCATCGCGGCAATCGTCTACACGTCCGGCACGACATCGCAGCCGCGCGGTGCCCTGCTGTCGCAGGAATCGCTGGTGCGCTCCTGGGTCATGGCCGGACGCCGCTGGGGGCTCCGCCAAAGCGACAGCTTCTGGAACCCCTGCCAGATGTTCCACATCGCCGGCATCGGCCCGCTTGTGTTCACGCTGGCCCATGGCGCGGCGTTCGTCACCGCCACCCATTTCGAGGCCGGCCAGGCGCTGGACCAGATCGACCGGGAAAAGCCGACGATCCTCTACCCGACCTATCCGCCGTTGACGATGGACCTGCTCACCCATCCGAAATTCGCCGCCACCGACACCAGCCACGCCCGCGCTTGGCTGAACGTGGCGCCGCCCGACACGCTGCGGCGCATGCAGGCCGCCATTCCGCATGCGTCGCTGATCACGCTCTATGGCTCCACCGAGGGCGGCTGCGTCACCATGCTGTCGCCGGAGGAGGATCTGGAAACGCGCATGACGACCGGCGGCCTGCCGCTGCCGGGCAACCAGGTGCGCGTCGTCTCCGCCGAGACGGGCGAGCCGGCGCCGCCCGGCATCATCGGCGAGATCCAGTATCGCGGCTACAACGCCTTCGTCGGCTATTACAAGGACCCGGAGAAGACGCGCGCCACCCTCGGCGACGACGGCTGGGTGCGGACCGGCGACATGGGCGACTTCGACGCCGCCGGGCGCCTGACCTTCCGCGGCCGGCTCAAGGACATGCTCAAGGTCGGCGGCGAGAACGTCGCGCCGGCGGAACTCGAGCAGTATCTCGAGAGCCATCCCGCAGTGAAGCTCGCCCAGGTCTTCGGCATCCCCGACGACCGCCTGGTCGAGGTGCCGGTCGCCTGCATCGAGCTGCACGACGGCATGGTCGTGGGTGCCGAGGAGATCATCGCCTTCTGCAAGGGACGCATCTCCTCCTTCAAGGTGCCACGCCACGTCAAGGTCGTGACGGCATGGCCGATGTCGCTGACCAAGATTCAGCGCGGCAAGCTGCGCGAGCAATTCATCACGGAGATGGACGAAGCGCGCGGCGCTTGACGCCCGCATCGGAAGCCCCATCGCCGCAACGGCATGCAACAGGAATGGAAGCCATGGATTTCGACCTTACCGAAGAGCAGCGCGCCTTCCGGGACATGGTCCGCCGCTGGGTCGAGGCGGAGGCGCCCAAGAGCTGGGCGCGCGAACTCGAGAAGAACGAGCACGACTACCCCTTCGCACTCTGGGACAAGATGGCCGCGGCGGGCTTTCACGGCATCGGCATCGACGAGGCCTATGGCGGCCAGGGCGGCGACGTCACCATGCAGTGCATCTTCGCCCGCGAGGTGGCGCGCACGCTCGGCGGCCTGCTGTGGGCATGGGGCCTGACGTCCTTCGCCGGCGCCAAGTCGATCGGCCTCTACGGTTCGCCGGCCCAGAAGCAGAAGTTCCTGCCGGCCATCGCCGAAGGCCGCTGCCGCGTGTCGATCAGCTTCACCGAGCCCGGCGGCGGCACCGACGTGCTCGGCACCCTGAAGACGACGGCGGAACGTGTCGATGGCGGCTGGGTCATCAGTGGCGAGAAGATCTGGTCCACGGCCGCCCATGTCGCCGACTACCTGCTGGTCCTTGTCCGCACCGACAAGAACGTCGAGAAGCGCCACCACGGCCTGTCGCTGTTCTTCGTGCCGGCCAGGTCCAAGGGCATCACCATCACCTCCCTGCCCAAGCTCGGCATGCGCGGCATCGCTTCCTGCACGGTGCATTACGACCAGGTCTTCGTGCCCGACGACCTCGTGCTCGGCGAGCCCGGCCGCGCCTGGTACATGCTGCTGCCGACGCTCAACAACGAGCGGATCCTTGTCGGTGCGCAATGCCTCGGCGCCATCGACGGCGTGCTCGAGGACGCGGTGGCCTATGCCAAGGACCGCCATGCCTTCGGCAAGCCGATCGGCCAGTTCCAGGCGATCCAGCATTATATCGCCGACATTGCCACCGCCCGGCAGCAGACCGAGTTGCTGATGTTCTACTGCGCCTGGCTGCAGTCGCGTGGTGAGGACTGCGGCATCCAGGCCAACATGCTGAAGATGGTGGCCTCGGAGAATGCCGTGCACGCCGCCGATCTCGGCATCCAGATCCTCGGCGGCATGGGCTACTCGGCCGAGACCGACATGCAGCGCTACTGGCGCGACCACCGCATCCTGCGCATCGCGCCGATCAGCAACGAGATGGTGCGCAATTCCATCGCCGAGAGCCTGGGTCTGCCGCGCTCCTACTGAGGCCTCGCGTCCGGCGACGGCACCTCACAGGCCCATCCGAGACGCGGAGCGACCATGATCGTCATCCACGCCCGTTTCGCCGTGGCGCCGGCAGCGCACGCCGCCTTCACCAGCGCGATGGCGCAGGCGGCGACGCTGGCGCGGGCCGAGCCCGGCTGCGTCGCCTACCAGTTCTCCGTCGATCTCGACGATCCCGGCGCCTTCTTCCTGCTGGAGCTGTGGGAAAGCGAGGCGGCCCTCGAAGCCCACATGCAGACGCCCCATCTCCGGGATTTCCTGCGGCTCGTCCGTCGGGTCGCGGCGATCACCTCGCGGGTCTACGAAGGCCCGCTGCGGAGATATCGCATCCGCATTCCCGAACTCTAGGAAAGACCGGCGCGCAACGGCCGAAAGAAGGCGCGGATGTCCTTCGCCAAGGCATCAGGGCATTCGAGCGCCGCGAAATGCCCGCCCTTCGCCATCGGCGTCCAGCGGCGCAGATCCGTGAAGGCCTGCTCGGCCAGTGAACGCGGCGGATGCAGGTTCTCGGCGGGGAAAGCCGCATAGGCGGTGGGAACGGATACACGCCCGCCCGGCACGGGCCATGGCGCATGCAAACGTTCGTAGTAGGGCCAAAACGACGATCCAATGGCGCCGGAAAACCAGTAGAGGCTGATGTTGGCGAGCAGCGTATCAAGGTCGAACACGACGTCCGGTGCCGCCTGGCCGCCCGACCAGGCGTAGAACTTCTCCAGGATCCAGGCGGCGAGGCCGGCCGGGGAATCCGTCAGGCCATAGGCCAGCGTCTGCGGCCGTGTGCCCTGCATCCACAGATAGCCCGTCTCCTCCCGGCGCCAGCGCGCATAGGCTCTGAGGAAGGCCGCCTCCTCCGGAGTGCCGCCCGCCCCTGCGATGATCTCGCGTGGCAGGAGCAGGAGATTGAGATGGATGCCGATGAGCCGATCGGGCACGGCGGCAGCCAGCGTCGTGGTGATCAGCGAACCCCAGTCGCCCCCCTGCGCGGCGAAGCGGGAATAGCCGAGCACGTCTGTCATCAGCCGCGCGAAGCAATCAGCCATGGCGGCGATCCCGAACCGCGGCTGCCCCGGCTCGAACGAGAGGCCGTAACCCGGCAGCGACGGCGCCACCACTGTAAAGGCGTCTTCGGCCGCACCGCCGAAACGTGCAGGGTCTGTCAGCCGCGGGATGAGGTCGATGAACTCGAACAGCGAACCCGGCCAGCCATGCGACAGCAGCAGCGGACAGGGCCGCGGACCACACCCCGGGACGTGGACAAAATGCAGGTCAATGCCATCCATGCGGACCTTGCCGTTCGGCATGGCGTTGAGGCGCGCCTCCTGGGCGCGCCAGTCGAACTCGTCGCGCCAATAGGCAAGGACGGGCCGGAGCCAGCCAAGACTCGTGCCGTGGGTCCAGCCGCTGCCCGGCGCCTCATCAGGCAGGCGGGTTCTCTGCAACCGATGCCGGAGATCGGCGAGGGCGGAATCGGGCACGGAAAGGCTGAATGGCCGCACCTCGTGTCTGTTCTCAGTGGCCGCCATCGCCTCACCTTCAAGCTATACTTGTCCATTGCCGCGGCCGGCGGGCGGCATGGGGCCAAAGGCAGCCGCGCCAAAAGCGGCGCCTCACAGCTTGAGCGCAACGCCCGGGGTCGGCGGCTCGACGATTTCCGCGCCAGGCACCTCGACGCTGGCCTTGAAGGTGAAGCCATCGGCGGTCGGCACGGATCCGGCGAGGTTCACGGGCCCGATCTGCTGGTGGTCTTCCTTGCGGAAGCGGATCTTGCCCTTGGCCGTCTCCACTTCCACAGTCTCCAGGGCCTGGATGACGGCATTGGTCTCGGTGCTGTTGGCGGCCTGGATCGCGGCGGCGTAGCAGAGCACCGCGCCGTGCGCCGGGCCGATCAGGCTGGAGGGATACGGATCATTCTTCGTCCGCACCTTCACCTCCGCGACCAGATCCTGGTGCACCTTATTGGCGTTCGGGTTGCCGAAGTACCAATGCAGGTTCGACCAGAGTTCGGTCGGCCCATCCTTGCCGAGCACGACCGGCAGGTCGAGCTCGCCGCTGCCGTCGCAGACCACCTTGATCTTGTCGCTCAGTCCAAGGGTCTTGGCCTGTTTCCAAAGGGTGATCATGTCGGCGCCGTAGGTCAGGTTGAACACACCTTGCGCCGGCGTCCGCATCATGCGGAAGATCTGCGTCTTGTAGTCGGTCGTGCCGAATTTTGAAGCGATGACGTCGGTCAGAACCACGTCTTTCTTGGCGTATTTCGGGTAGAATTCCCGAAGCGCCGACGAAAACTGCTTCCAGGAATCATGGCCGACCGAAATGTCGGAGATGAAGCCGCCCCAGGTCGTAACGTCAGGGAAGCGCTCGGCCATCACCCGGGCCAGCGAACGACAGCGCATGTAGTTGTTGTCGGACAGGCGGAAGAAGTTCCGGTTGAAGATTTCGTGCGTGAGCCCGTCGAGCGGTGCGCTGGCCGTCATCTGCACCAGGTTGAGCGACTGGATCACCTGGATGACCGCGATGTTCTGGGCGCTCAACGCTGCGCCGATGACGAGGTTGACACCGGACGACGACAGCTCGCGCGCATTGGCCACCGCCTGGTTCGGATCGCCCTTGTCGTCGCGGATCACAAGTTCGAGCGGCCGGCCGAGAATCCCGCCCGCGGCATTGATCTGGTCCCGGGCGATTTCGACGCCGATCTTCTGCCGGTTGCCGACGAGCTCGGCGTTACCGCTCAACGGCATCAGAACGCCGATGCGGATAGGCTCGGCCGCGCGGGCGCCGTGCCGGCCTAACAGGGCCACTCCTGTCGTCGCTGTGGCTGTCGCGATGACTGTCCTTCGGCTGAGCTTCATGATGTCCTCCCCGTTCCGGAGACATTCGCACCGGTTTCACAGAGGATTGGAAACGGCACGTCGCGTGGCCCCTATCGAACGATAGGCTGTGCGCCGGAACGACGCGCGGATTCCGACAGAAGCGCCGGTTCGATAGCGGCATCGCGGCAGCCGGACCGGCCGTCGACCACCCGATCCCGCCCGAGAGATCCCCCCGAGAGATCCCCTCGAGAGATCCCCTCGAGAGATCCCCCCCGAGCGACGCTCACGCCGCGGCCGGTGGGTTGAACAGGGCTTGGGAACGGGCAATTTCGGCGGCGATGAAGCTTCCCACTTCGTTGATATGGCGCACTTTCCGGTTGTCCTCATGGATATGCATGTAGAACGAGCGCGTCAGCGCGATGCGTTCGGGAAGCACAGGTATGAGATCTGGAAAATCCGCGGTCATGAAGGTCGGCATGATGCACAGGCCGCTCCCCGCAAGTGTCGCATAAAGCTGCGCCAGCAGGTTCGTGCTGCGGATGCGCGGCGTGATCGTGGCGCGTACGGCGCTCAGGTAGTTGAGCTCCGGCGCGAACAGCAGATCCTCGATGTAGCTCACGAAGGGATGGTGCTTGAGATCATCGACCACGCGGATGGGCGGGCTGTCCTGGAGATAGGCGCGTGTCCCGTAGACATGCAGGCGGTAGTCGGTGAGACGTCGCGACACCACCCGCATCTGCCGTGGCATCGACAGGCTGATCGCGATATCGGCCTCGCGCTTCGAGAGGGAGAAGAGACGCGCCGTCGCCATCAGTTCGATCGCCAGGCGCGGATGGCGCTCAGTCAGGGTCTTCAGCCGCGGCGCGAGGAAGATTGCGCCGAGGCCGTCGGGCGCGCCGATGCGCACGACGCCGGCGACCGATTGGCTTTCAAGCCCCGCCATGGATCGCGCCGCGAGATAGGCGCTCTCCATGTCCTCCGCGGCGCCCACCAGCCGCTGTCCGGCTGCCGTCAACTCGTAGCCGGTGTTGCTCTTGTGGAAAAGGGTTTCGCCGAGTTCACGTTCGAGAGCGCGAATGCGTCGTGAGACCGTCGTGTGTTCCGTCCCGACCTGTGCGGCCGCCGCCGACACCGTGCCGGTGCGCGCGACGGCTAGGAAATGGCGCAGGTCGTCCCAACCCGGCTGCGGCTTGCGTGCGTCCACGGCTTGTCCCTATTGTCACGGCTTGTCCTTGTTGTGCAAAATTGCACGATCGGTGTGAAAATAGCAGCATTTGCTCCTTTGAAAATGCTGATAACGTCGCGGTAAGGGGATCGCGGCGCTTCCGCCACGCGCCAGCGTTCGGACGGGAGGCGCTGCATGGATTTCGGACTGAGCGAGGAGCAGGCGGCGATCGGCGCGATGGCGGCCCGCTTCGCCAGCGAGCAATTGGCTCCGCACGCGCTTGAGTGGGATGAACGCAAACATTTTCCCGTGGAGACCCTGCGGCAAGCCGCGGCACTCGGCTTCGCGGGCATCTATGTGCGCGAGGAAGTCGGTGGATCCGGTCTCACGCGGCTGGACGCGGCTGTGATTTTCGAGGCGCTCGCCACGGGCTGTCCGACGATCGCCGCCTATATCTCCATCCATAACATGTGCGCGTGGATGATCGACGCTTTCGGCGACGAAGGCCAGCGCCAGCGCTTCCTGCCCGATCTCACGTCGATGGCGACGCTGGCGAGCTATTGTCTCACGGAGCCCGGCGCCGGCTCGGACGCGTCTGCCTTGAGAACGCGCGCTACACGCGACGGCGACCACTATGTGCTCGATGGGCAGAAGCAGTTCATTTCGGGGGCCGGCGTCAGCGGCGTCTATGTGGTGATGGCGCGCACGGGCGGGGAGGGGCCGCGCGGGATCTCGGCGCTGATCGTCCCCGGCGATGCGCCCGGCCTGTCCTTCGGCGCCAACGAACGGAAGATGGGATGGAACGCCCAGCCCACCCGCACGGTCGTGTTCGAAGGCGTGCGCGTACCCGTCGCCAACCGGCTCGGCGCCGAGGGGGACGGCTTTCGCATCGCAATGGCGGGTCTTGATGGCGGGCGCCTCAATATTGCCGCCTGCTCACTTGGTGGCGCCCAGGCAGCGCTGGACAAGACGCTGGTCTATCTGCGCGACCGCCACGCCTTCGGCCAGGCGCTGGCCGCATTCCAGGCGCTGCAATTCCGCGTCGCCGACATGGCGACGGAATTGGAGGTTGCCCGCACCTTCCTCTGGCGCGCCGCATCGACGCTGGATGCCAAGTCGCCGGATGCCACGAAGCTGTGCGCCATGGCCAAGCGTTTCGTCACCGACGCCGCATTCGAGGTTGCCAACCGTGCGCTTCAACTGCATGGCGGCTACGGTTACCTTGCGGAGTACGGCCTTGAGAAAATCGTGCGTGACCTGCGGGTTCATCAGATTCTCGAAGGAACGAACGAGATCATGCAAGTCATCATTGCCCGCTCCGTTCTTGGTGCCCGCCCATGACCGACAGGCATGACCCATCGTCCGAAGTCATCGTCGAGCGACAGGGCGCGTTGGGCCGTATCCGGCTCAACCGGCCCAAAGCCTTGAACAGCCTGACGTTGCCGATGGTGCGCAGGATCGCGGCGGCGCTCGACGCATTCGAGGCGGATGCGGCCGTTGCCGCCGTGCTCATCACCGGCGAGGGAGAGCGCGGCCTGTGTGCCGGCGGCGACATTCGCGCCCTGGCGGAGAGTGTGCGTCATGGCGACGACCACGCCGCCACGTTCTGGCGGGAGGAATACCGTCTCAACGCGCGGATCTCCCATTTTCCGAAACCCTACATCGCCCTGATGGACGGCATCACAATGGGCGGCGGCGTCGGGCTTTCGGCGCATGGCAGGCACCGCATCGTCACCGAACGCAGCCGGGTGGCCATGCCCGAGACCGGCATCGGCTTCCTGCCCGATGTCGGCGGTACGTGGCTGCTGTCGCGGCAAGCAAATGAGGTGGGCACCTATCTGGCGCTGACCGGCGAAGCTGTCGGCGCCTCGGACGCGATCTTCGCCGGCCTTGCCGACATCTTCATGCCCTATGAGGACCATCCGCGTCTCGTCTCGGCGCTCGCGGACCTGCCCGCGGGTGCGGGCGGCGCCGCGGTCGGGGAGGTCGTCGCCGGCTTCGCACGCAGCGTCGCGGCGACGCCGCTGCAGGCCCATCTCGCCACCGTCGCGGCCGCGCTGGGGGCCGGCGATGTGCGCGCAATCCTCGCGGCCCTTGCCGATGATGGCTCGTCTTTCGCGACGGCCACCCGCGAGACGATCACTGAAAAATCGCCGACGAGCCTCGTGCTGACGCTCCGATTGCTGCGGCTCGGGCGCGCCAGCGCGTTCCTGGAGATCTGCCTGGAGCGAGAATTCGCGGCCGCGGTCGCCATGACGCGCGGGCCTGATTTCTACGAGGGCGTGCGGGCCGCGGTCATCGACAAGGATCGCAACCCGCACTGGTCGCCGGCCAGCTTGGACGAGGTTGATTCCGGTGCCATCGAGGGCTTCCTGGCCCCGGCTCCCGAGCCCGTGTTCGGGCGCGGTGCATAAAGCCCGCGTCGCTGCCGCCCGTACGATCTGGAGGCGCTCGATCCCGGGACCCGCACGACATGTCCCGGCGTAACGAAACAGAATGGCTCACGGGCGGCCGCCGGGAGGCTTGCGGCCACCCCGATGGAGAGGAGACGGATATCATGACCGGCGAGACGATCGCATTCATCGGCCTCGGCAATATGGGTGGGCCGATGGCGGCCAATTTGCGGGCTGCCGGCCATCCTGTGCGCGGCTTCGACCTTGTGGCGGAGGCCTGCGAGGCGGCCGCCCAGGCGGGCGTTGTCATCGCGGCTTCGGCCGCCGAGGCCGTCGTTGGCGCATCCATCGTCATCACCATGCTGCCGGCAGGCCGGCATGTGATCGCGGTCTGGTCGGAACTGGTCACGGTGGTGGCGCCTGGCGCCCTGCTGATCGACTGCTCGACCATCGACGTCGACAGCGCGCGCAAGGCGCATGCCCTGGCGGCCGCGCAGGGCCATGCCTCCCTCGACGCGCCGGTATCGGGCGGCATCGGCGGCGCCAAGGCCGGAACGCTCACCTTCATGGTGGGGGGCGCGGCGGACAGCTTCGCGCGCGGCGAGGCCATCCTTGCGCGCATGGGCCGGAATATCTTCCATTGCGGCGACGCCGGCGCGGGGCAGGTCGCCAAGATCTGCAACAACATGATCCTCGGCATCTCGATGATCGGCGTCAGCGAGGCCTTCGTGCTGGGCGAGAAGCTCGGGCTGTCGCGGCAGGCCCTGTTCGATGTCGCCTCCGTGTCATCCGGCCAATGCTGGTCGCTGACCACCTATTGTCCGGTACCCGGTCCGGTGCCGGCTTCGCCGGCCAACAACGACTACAAGCCCGGCTTCGCCGCGGCCCTGATGCTGAAGGATCTGCGGCTGGCGCAGGAAGCCGCGAATTCCGCCGGCGTCAGCACGCCGCTCGGCGCAGAAGCCGCTCAACTCTACAGCCTGTTCGCTGGGCTCGGATCGGCCGGTGAGGATTTCTCGGCCATCATCAAGATGCTGCGTGGCCATTCGGAAAAGGGAGCCGCCTGACATGGGCTACGAGACCATCATCACAGCGCAGCACGGCCGTGTCCTGCTCATCACGCTCAACCGGCCGAAGGCGCTGAATGCGCTCAATAGCCAGCTGGCCGCGGAACTGATCGATGCCGTGCGCGCAGCCGATCGCGACCCGGGCATCGGCTGCCTGGTGCTGACCGGATCGGAGCGCGCCTTCGCGGCCGGCGCCGATATCAAGGAAATGCAGAACCAGTCATACGACGCGATGTACGCCGCCGATTGGTTCGCGCAGTGGGAGCGCTTCGCGGCGACGCGCAAACCGGTGATCGCGGCGGTCGCCGGCTACGCCCTCGGTGGCGGTTGCGAACTCGCCATGATGTGCGACTTCATTCTCGCGGCCGAGAACGCGCAGTTCGGGCAGCCGGAGATCAAGCTCGGCGTTATGCCGGGCATGGGCGGCAGCCAGCGGCTGACCCGCGTTGTCGGCAAGGCGAAAGCCATGGAGATGTGCCTTACCGGTCGCATGATGGATGCCGCGGAGGCCGAGCGCAGCGGGCTTGTCGCCCGTATTGTCCCGGCGGCGGAGCTCGTCGCCGAGGCGCTCAAGACCGCCGAGACCATCGCCGACATGGCCCTGCCGATCGCCATGATGACGAAGGAGACCGTGAACCGCGCCTATGAGACCACGCTGGCCGAGGGCATCCGTTTCGAGCGGCGTGTGTTTCACGCGATGTTCTCCACCGCCGAGCAGAAGGAGGGCATGGCCGCCTTCGTTGAAAAGCGCCCTGCGCAGTTCCGCCGCGATTAACAGGCTGACCGCTGCATGAGATACGGTCGATACGATCGATCGCGCAAAGGTTGCGAGACAACGCCGTCCGCACCGAGCGAATCTCTATCCATCGATAGGATCGTTCGCGCTCAGAATGAAATAGGCCATTCACGGGCAGGGATCTGTGATGAGCCGGAACGGCGCTGCTTGCCGACAATCGGACGTCATAGAGACAAGACGGTTTTTGATGGATTGTTGTCCGCCTGTATCAGTCTGCTGGCGCAGGAGACTGGCTGCGGTTTGCCGCCTGCCAAGCATATGTGAGCTATCCGTTGGATAGACTCAGTGAGGCTTTCGCATATGGCGTCGGAAGATAATACCTCCTGCTGCTCTACGCCGTAATTCATGATCCTGCAGTTGCGCTGTCCGATCTATTGTCAATGCCGTCTTCTTTGACGTTCAGAGCTGCAGCATAGAGGCGATAGACGCCGAGAGGAAAGGGAGCATTGGCTTCGATGAAGATCCTTGTGCCAGTGAAGCGAGTTGTCGACTACAACGTGAAGATCCGGGTGAAGGCTGATGGATCTGGCGTTGACCTGGCGAATGT
>NZ_QJJK01000002.1 GCF_003201475.1 Chelatococcus asaccharovorans
TCCACATAAATCCCCGGCGTGTGGATATGGTCGGGATCGAGGCTGCCGATCGGCACGATCTCCTCGACCTCGGCGACCGTCACCTTCGCCGCCGTGGCCATCATCGGGTTGAAGTTGCGGGCGGTCTTGCGGTAGATCAGGTTGCCTTCCACGTCGCCCTTCCACGCCTTGACGATGGCGAGATCGGCGGTGAGCCCCGTCTCCATCACATAGTCTTCGCCGTTGAACTGGCGGATTTCCTTGCCCTCGGCGACGATGGTGCCGACGCCGGTGCGGGTGAAGAAGGCCGGAATGCCGGCGCCGCCCGCCCGGATGCGCTCGGCGAGCGTGCCCTGGGGATTGAACTCGAGCGCGAGCTCGCCCGACAGATAGAGCTTCTCGAACAGCTTGTTCTCGCCGACATAGGACGAGATCATCTTCTTGATCTGTCCCTTGCCAAGCAGGATGCCGAGCCCGAAGTCGTCGACGCCGCAGTTGTTCGAGATGAAGGTCAGATCCCGCGTGCCTTTGCGGGCAATGGCGGTGATCAGATGCTCCGGGATCCCGCACAGGCCGAAACCGCCGGCCATGATCACCATCCCGTCAAACAGAACATCGTCCAGTGCTGACGAGGCGTCCTCGTAACGCTTATTCCGCATGTACCCTCCCTCACCTCGATCTTGCGATCTCAAGGCGTCGCTGTGCGCTTATGGCCTCACACGTTCGAACACGCTATGCGACACTCGATCATGCTGCACAAGCTAAAATGCTAACAGCCGATCTTCGCCCGTGCAGCAATCGCGTCGAAGATAACCGCGGAGTGAAACAACGCCAATGAGATATGCACGCCTCGCAGGCGCATGCGACAGATAGGGCTTGACGGCCTGACCGGCAGCCGGAAAACCCGGACGGCGCCGTCCATGACGGGCTTTGGAAAATGCCTGTCGTGACGCGTTAGGTCTATGAAATGTCCTGTAGAAATGCGCCGTGGTCGATCCGGCCCAGCATCAGCCGGGACCGGATGTCGCGAGCAGGCTCGCCATGTTGCCGCCAAGCACCGCGGGCAGGTCGGCCGCGGCAAAAGGTCCGTGGCGGGTGAGCAGGGCCAGACACTGCTTGTAGGTCATATGCTTTCGGGACACGGGGAAGTCGGAGCCCCACAGGATCCGCCCAGGGCCGAAGGCCGCGGCGATATCGGTCAGGATCCATGCGAGCGGCGTATAGGGGTACACCTGGTCCGGCGCCGCGACATTGCCAAGCCCTGAATATTTGATGTGGATGTTCGGGCATGCCGCTGCGGCAAGCACAAGGTCTCGCGCATTGTGCGTGGCCGCCGTCCGGGGACCGAGGAAGGCGAAATGGTGGAGGAGGATCGGCAGATCCGGCAAGCGCTCCGCCAAGGCGATCACGGCGGGCATCTGGTGCGGCAGCACCGACAGGCTGACGACGAGCCGGCGCGCGGCTGCCCCGCCAAAGAACGCGAGCCCTCCGGGGCTCGCAAGCCACGTTCCGTCATCGCCCTCATCCAGATAATGCGTGAAGCCTTGGAAATTCCAGCGTGAACACGCCTTCTCCAGACGCGCCGCCGCACCGGGCCTGTGATAGTCCGCCGACCAGCGGCAATCGATGTCGGGAAAGACGGCGAAACGGCCGGGATAGGCGTTCGCGACGCTGAAGGCGTAGTCGACATTGCCAGGATTATCGCCGATGCCAGCGCAGATGATGACGGCGCGATCCACGCCATGCGCATCCATTTCATAAAGCAGTTGGTCTGCGCGCCCTCGGCCGGCGGCATGGGGGTTGTCCGGCTCATAGGGCCAGTTCTCCCAGACATGGCAGTGGCTGTCGATGATCATGCCGGCACCGTGAGCGATGCCGCGCGATCGCGTTCGGCGCTGATGGCGAGCTGGATGGCCGCCGCCGACGTGGGCGCCTCTCCAGCCCGCAGCGGGGCGGCGATCGCCCGGAGCGGCTCGATCTGATAGAGCCCCACCGCGCCATCCGCCGGCAGGTAGCGCTCGGGCGAGGCCGTCTGTTCGTCGAGGTTCCAGGGCTTGTCCGGGTCAGGCGAAGGCACCGCCTCGATCAGTGCGCGCGTATAGGGATGAGCGGGGCGATGGATGACGTCCTCGGCGGGTCCTACTTCCATGACATGGCCGCCGTGCAGCACGACGATCGAATCCGCGACCTGATAGGCCGTCGTCAGGTCATGCGTCACATAGATCAGCGAGATGCCGAGATCGCGGTTCATCTCGTAGAGGATCGCCAGGATTGTCGAGCGCAGGGAGGCATCGACCATCGACACCGGCTCATCGGCGAGAATGATGGCGGGATCGAGCAGCAGTGCGCGCGCGATCATCACACGCTGGCGCTGCCCGCCCGAGAGCTGGTGTGGATATTTGCCGAGCGTCTCCGAGGGCTTCAGGCCGACGCTTTCAAGCGTCCGCTCAATCCTGGCATAGGCCTCGTCCCGCGACTTCACGAGCCCGAACAGCTTGAGCGGCGTCAGCAGCGGATGGTCGATGCGATAGAACGGGTTGAAGACATCGAAGGGATCCTGGAAGATCGCCTGCACCTCCCGCCGGAAGCTGGCAAGCAAGGCGTGATCCCCTGATGCAATGGGCTTCCCGTCATAGAGGACCGATCCCCGTGTCGGTTGCTGGAAGCCGAGCAGCAGCCGGATCAGGGTTGTCTTGCCGCTGCCGCTTTCCCCGACCACCGCGGTGATGGTGGGGCGCTTGCCGCCGACTGCGAGCGAGATATTGGACAGCGCCTTTTTCTCCTGGCTGCCTCCAGCGGAGAAGACGACGTCGGTATCGCGGACTTCGAGGATTTTCGCCATCAGACGCGTCCCCGCTGCAACACCGGGGACCGCTTCGCCGTGCGAAAACTCGCGAGGCGATCGAAGGACGGCAATGAATCGATCAGCATCCGCGTATAGGGATGCTGCGGGTTGGTGAAGATCTCGCGCACGGGTCCGGTCTCCACGAGTTCGCCGCGATACATCACACCGAGACGGCCGACGAAATGCGCCATCAGCGCCATGTCGTGACCGATGAGGACGATCGCCGCGCCAAGCTCTCTCTGCACACGGCCGAGGGTGGCGAGCACCTGCTTCTGTACCATGACGTCGAGGGCGCTGGTTGGCTCGTCGGCGAGAATGAGGCTGGGTTTCAGCGCGATCGCCATGGCGATGCAGACGCGTTGCTTCATGCCGCCCGACAATTCATGCGGGAAGCGATCCTGCACCTCCGGCGCGAGCCCCACCCGCGCCAGCAGGTCCCCGATGATGCGCCGCCGTGCCTCCGGTGTGTGGCGCACCCGATGATCCGCGAAGATGTCGCCGATCTGCCGGCCGATCTTCAGCACCGGGTTGAGCGAGCTCATGGCGCCTTGCGGCACCAGTGACATCTCGGCGAAGCGAATGGTGCGATAGCGCGCATCGGGAACGGCAGCGAGGTCCCTGCCGTTCAGCAGAAGCTCGCCGCCGGTGATCATCCCGCCGCGCAACATGCGCATCAGCGCCAGGATGGTCGTCGACTTGCCCGAACCGGATTCGCCGACGAGCCCGAAGCGCTCGCCCGCTTCCAGCGAAAAGCTGACATTGCGCACGGCATGGAACGGGCCGCGCGGCGTGCGGTATTCGACGGTGAGGTTGCGGATATCGAGCACAGTCATGAACCGTTCGCCATGCGTTTGTTCACGAAGGAATCGAGCCCGACTGAGGTCAGCATCAGGCCGATGAAGATCAGCGATATCAGGAGGATGGGCGGCGCCCACCACCACCACATGCCGCGCAGGATGGCGCCATAGAACTGTGCCCAGTAGATCGTCGTGCCGAGGGTCAGCTCCTTCTGCGGGCCGAGCCCGAGCGCCTCGAGCCCGATCGTCGCGAGCATCGCGTTCGACACCGCGATGACGAAGCTCGCCGCGATGAAGGGCAGGAGATTGGGCAGGATCTCGACGAAGACGAGCCGGGCCGTCGAGGAGCCGTTGAGGCGCGCGATCTGCACATAACCGCGCTCGCGCAGGGACAGCGTCTGGGCGCGAATGGTCCGCGTCGTCACCATCCAGGAGAGCGAGGCGACGATGACGGCCATGATGGCGACGGTCATCTCGCGCACATTGGCGGCGACAAGCACCAGGATGGCGATGCCGGGGATGGTCATCATGACGTCGGAGGCAAGGCGGATCACGGTATCGGCCACGCCGCCGGCGAAGCCGGAGACAAGGCCGAGCGCCACCCCGACGGAAAGGCTGATGAGGCCGGCCACGAGGCCGATCTTCAGGGTCTGGGGCATGGCGAGCATCAGCACGGTCACCATGTCGCGACCCTGCGAGTCCGTCCCGAGCCAATGCGCCGCCGAGGGCGGCTGTCGCGGCAGCGTCGCACCGACGCGGGCCAGCGCCTCGTCCGTGACGAAGGGGCCGATCGCCGCCGTGAGACAGAGCAAGGCCAGGATGAGCAAGCCGAAGGCAAGCGGCGGATTCCTGAGGAGGCGGGCAAGACCGTTGGACACAAGACCGTTGGACAAGGTGGCCATGGTTACTCCCTCCCCGTCGTGATGCGCGGATCGATGAGCGGATAGGCAAGGTCGAGGATGAACATCGCAATGGCGATCGACACCGACAGCAGCAGCACGATCCCCTGGATGACGAAGTAGTCGTTCGCCTGGATCGCCTGATAGAGGCGGAAGCCTATTCCGGGATAGGAGAAGATGACCTCGACGAGAATCGCGCCGGATACGATGTGCCCGAGCGTCATGGCGAGTTTCGTCAGCTGCGGCAGGAGCGCGTTGCGCAGACCGTACCAGCGGAAGATCCGGCGCGGCTTCAGGCCCTTGGCCTCCGCCAGCGTGATGTAGTCCTCGCCGAGCACGCTCACCATCATGCCGCGCATGCCGAGCGCCCAGGCGCCGATCTCGGCCAGGATGATGGAGGCCGCCGGCAGGGTCCCGTGCCAGGCTATCGCCGTCAGCGTCTGCCAGTTGAACCCGGCCGACTGGCCGAAGGGCATGCCGCCGCCGGCCGGAAACCAGCGAAAGACGATCGCGAAGAGGTAGAGCAGCACCATGCCGATCAGGAAGTAGGGCACGGACGAGAACAGGATGAGGCCGGAGCCGAAGGCGCGGGCGATCCGCGGCGTCCGCGGCCAGCCCAGCAACCCGCCGAGCCAGGTGCCCAGAACGAAGCTGACCAGGGTGGCAAAGCCAAGGAGCCCCAGCGTCCAGGGCAGGCCGGCGAGGATGGCATGCGAGACCCGCTCCGGATAGGCCGCGAGCGAAACGCCGAGATCGAGGCTGAACACCGACCGCCAGTAGGAAAAATATTGCGCCAGAAGCGGCTGATCGAGCCCGAAACGGGCGCGATAGGCGTCCACCATGGCGCTGATGTCGCCGCCGCCCCCGCCGGTTGCCAGCAACTGGTTGAGCTGCGCCTCCACCGGGTCGCCCGGCATGAGCCGCGGGAGAAGGAAATTGATCGACACCGCGAGCACGACGACGAGAAGCATCATGCCGAAGCGGCGCGCTACATACTGTGCATACATTGTCAGCTCTCCGGCTCAGAGCACCAACGCTTCAAGCGTCTTTTCCGTGAGGCCGAGGCCGAAACCCGGTTCGTCGTTGGGCACGAGCCATCCCTGCTCCGGAACCGCCATGCCGGGAAAGACCCGCGCCTCCGCCAGCGGCTGGCCGGGGGCCGATCCGATGAAGAACTCGCCCCAGCGCATATTGGCGGAGGCGAAGGTGAGGTGCTGGCCATAGGGGGTGTTCATGCCGGCATGCAGCATCACCTTGATGCCGGAAGCCTCGGCAATGTGGTTGATCCGCTGACAGCCGGTGAATCCACCGGCCCAGCAGATGTCAGGCTGGAAGACGTCGAGCAGCTGGCGGTTCGCCGCCTCGAGAAACTGCGCGGGCAGATACCAGTGCTCGCCGCCCGCCAGCGTCATCCACGGCAATCGGCTGCGCAGCGCGGCATGGGCATCCATCGGCTCGGGTAGCAGCGCATCCTCGATCCAGCCGAGGTTGTAGGGCTTCAGACGCTCGGCGAGGCGGACCGCGAAATCGACATCGAGCGCGAGCCAGCAGTCGAGCAGCAGTTCGACATCGGCGCCGACAAGGCCCCGGGTGCGCGCGACGAGGTCCTCGTTGCGGGCGAGCCCGTCGAGGCCCGAGAACGCGCCATAGGGGAGCGCGAGCTTGGTCGCGCGGAAGCCGAGCTCCATATGCCAGTCGGTATCGTTGCCCGTCGCATAGCAGAACACACGGTCATGGGTCGGGCCGCCGGCCAGCGCATAGACCGGCGCGCCCAGGATCTTGCCCTTCAAATCCCATAGCGCGAGATCGACGGCGCTGATCGCATAGGCGCCAAGCCCCCCCGAGCCATAGGGTGACGATGCGCGCATCATGATGTCCCAGGCGCGCTCCGTGGCGAGCGCATCCTCGCCGGTCAACAGGCCGGCGAAATGGTCGTTGATCAGCGCGATCACCGGCTGGCCGTGGCGGGTGACGCCGAAGCCGGTCGTCCCGTCTTCCGCCGTGACGAGACAGCCGACCGATCCGTCGAAGCGCCAGCTCGAGCGCTTGGCCTTGAACCGCGGATAACCCGACATAGGACCCGCGACTTCCGCATCCCGCGTCCAGGGCGGACGGGTGGCGGCAACGCCATTCGCCAGTGTTGCGTCCTTGTAGAGCGCGCCCACCATCTCGTTGCGGATGGTAAAGGCGCGGACGTCCTTGATTTTCACCACGGTGATCTCACGCGAAAAGGGGCCAGGGCCGATGGATCGGGAAACCACGCGGCTCCGGCGGCCCTTGCCGCCGGAAGCGCATGGCCCTTGCCGGTCACTGCTTCGGCTGGAGGCGATGAATGACCAGCGCAAAGCCTTCCCACGGCAGAGGCTGGGCCACATAGGGGTCCTTCGACGAGGGAAAGCCCGTCCAGTAGGTCGTGTTGAAGGGCTGTGTCTGGATTTCCTCGAACAGGGCAATCTCCGGCAGGTCACGGGCGATGATCGCGGTTGCCTGTTTGGCAAGGGCGACATAGTCCGCATCCTTCGGCGAGGGCTGCCGCGCCTCGAGCTTGTCGAGGATTGCGTCGAGCTCCGGGTTGGCATAGCGGGTCGGCGCGCGCAGGTTCTTGGCCGCCTCGCCCTCCTTGGGCGCGTATTTGGAGTGGAAATGCTCCAGCGTCTGCCAGGGATCATAGAGGCTGCCGCAATGCGGGTAGACGCTGAGCCCGAAATTGCCCGCCGTCAGCGCCTCGGTCTGCGCGGTGATCTGCTGGACATTCACCACCGTATCGAAGCCGGCCGAGCGGAGCTGCTCGCCGAGCACCGGGCCGACGGGATCGCCCTGGCCGACCGACACACGGATCTCCAGCGGCGAGCCATCGGGCCGCTGCCAGCGACCGGCTGAATTCTTCTTGTAGCCGGCCTTGGTCAGGATCTCGGCGACACGCTCGACACTGCTCTTGTCGAGGGCGGCCGCCTGGATGATATCGCCCATGCCGTCGACATAATCGAGCATGCCGCGATAGGAGGAGAACGGCAGCACCGCCTTTTTCACCGAGCCCTCGTAAGCGAGGTTCACGATCTGGTCGCGGTCGATCGCCGCATTGACCGCCTGGCGCAGGGCGACGTCATTGAACGGCGCTTTCTGGACATTGAAGCGGATGCCGATCACGCAGCCGTTCGGCGCCCCCCACACCGGTCCCTGCGCATTCCAGGCGGTGAGGTTGGGGTTCTGGACCTTGATGGCCTCGAATACGCCGGACTGGATGTTGCGACCGATGTCGATCTGGTTCGTCGCATAGAGCTGCGGCATGGCTTCCGCCGTCGCCGGGACGTAGATGATCCGTTCGACCTTCGGCATCTCCTTGACCAGGCCGACGTCCTTGGCCCACCAGTCGTTGCGGCGGTCGAAGAACAGCGAGCTCGCATCGGATTTCACGAGCTTGTAGGGGCCCGTGCCCATGGGCAGGCCTTTCGCCAGATCGAAGTTGTTGAACGTCTTCGGGTCCTTGCCCTCCCAGATATGCTTGGGCACGACGACGAAGCGCGTCGACTGGCCGGTCGCCAGGAAGTCGGCCGCCCAGCGTGGCCCGGGCTTCTTGAGCTTGATCGCGACGGTCAGCGGATCGACGGCTTTCGCGGAATCAACCCATTCCGCGATGGCCGAAGAAAACAGGAGCTCCGGCGCCGCACCCTTTAGCATGTCGAAGGTAAAGACGACATCGTCCGCCGTCAGGGGTTTCCCGTCGCTCCACTTGACGCCATCACGCAGCTTTACCGTGAGCTCAGTGAAGTCCTTGTTATAGGTGTAGCTTTCGGCGATCCAGGGGATCAGCTCATTGGTGAAGTGGTTCGTATAGAAAAGCGATTCATAGACAGTGTAGTGCATGCTGTTGCGCTGGTGCAGCAAGACACCCGCATAGGGATTGAAGTTGTCGATCGACGGGACCTGGTTGTAGAAGTCCCATCCCTGGCTGATCAGAGTGCGATTGCGCGGCACTTTGGGCAGCTCTTGCGCTGCGGCCAGCCCCGTTCCCCAAACCAGGACCGCCAAGGCGGCACCGGCTGTCAGCCAGCGGGCCAATCCATACTGTCTCTTCATGGTCTGCCTTCCTCCCGTATCGTGTCAGTGGACGTATTCCGCCCGGTTTTCTCGCGGTTAAGACCTTTTCGCCCGGAAGCGCTTGCGGGAACGGCCCCGCACAGCGCCCCGATACGACCGTCAGGAACTGCGACAGATCCCTTCGTCGAATTCCATGTGAAAGACGTGCTCGAGCGGCTCGCGCAGCGGCTCCTCGCCTTCCATTTCCAGCACATCGGCCATAAAGGCGCGCCAGCGCAGGATCACTGGATCCTCAGGTGCCCCCGGTTCCGGCGCGCGGCTCCGGAAGAGATGGCCAAACACCATCAGGTTCGGCTCATTCAGGAAGATGTCGTAGCTGACGACGCCGGATCTGCGCAGCGCATCCAGCATTTTCGGCCAGATCTCGGCGTGGCGGCGCCTGTATTCGTCGGTTTTCCCGGGGCGGATGCGCAGGAGAAAGCCGGAGACATGAAGCTTGGGATCGCTCATAGCCGGGCGTTCCTTCCGCGAATGGCCTGCGGCGCACCGCCGGCCCTTGCCGATTGCAGGAGCGAGGCGATGGTCGCGGCTGTCGTCGCGCCGACCGCACCCGGAGACAGGTTCGCTCCTCTCCCCTGAGCCAGATCAACCAGCGCATGGACGGGGCCGTCGCAGCGATACACCCAGTCGTCGGCCTTGAGCGGCAGATGTTCCACCTCTCCGGAGAAGCGGCGGATTTCGCAGAGATCGCGGTCGAATTCGGCGGTGAGCAGGCCCGCGTCGCCGGTGATGAACAGGCGCAGGAGCGCGCGATTGCCCTGGGGCATGGCGGCCGCGCCCGAAATGCTCGCCACCGCGCCGCTGGTGAAGCGCAGCGCGCCCGCTTCCGCGATATCCACATGGTCGGAGGCAACGGAAAAGGCGGTGATGGCCTCAGGCTCAAGGCCGGTCAGGAAATACATCATCGCCAAGGCGTGGGAGAGCTGGCCATAGGCGAAACCGCCGCCATTCGCCGGGTCCTGCCAGGTCGACGGATCCGGGCGAAAGAAAGTCGTGCGCCAGGAATTGAGGCCGCGATCGCCTGTGAAGACATCCCGCGTCGCCGAGATGAAGCTCACCATCACATGCTCGATGGCACCGATTGCCCCGTCCGCGATGCGTCGCCGCAGATCATCGACCTGCGGCAGGTATTGATAGCCATTGGCGACGACGAGATGCCGGCCGCAGGCTTCGGCCTTGGCGACGAGATCCCAGGCCTCGGCCGGGTCAAGCGTCAAAGGCTTCTCGCACAGCACATGGGCACCGGCCTCGAGGGCGGCCTGGGCATGCCTGTAATGAAGGTGATGCGGCGAGGCGACGACGACGATATCGGGCTTGCGCGCGAGCACGTCTTCGAACCGCTCGGACGCAAAGGCAAAGCCGAAGTGGCTGCGCACGCGCTCCAGCTCCGCCTGCCCGAGCCGGCAGACGCCATCGAGAACGACCTCCGGTCGTGCGGCAAGCACCGGGATATGGTTCTGTGCGGCATACCAGCCGGCACCGATGACGCCGGCCCGCAACACACGCTCGGGCAATCCCCCCTCCCTCAATCAGCCGCGCCGTTTTGGATAGCGCTGTCCATTCGTGACAATCAAAACCGCGACCCAGTGATTTTTTCTGTGACAGCGGCAAGTTTCAAGGTAGAAGAAATAGAGATGGACATCGTTGTCCATGAGCAGAATGAGTAGGCCTTGAGCGAATTCGAGTCAAGCCGTCAATCGGGGATGGAGGGCCGCACGGGTCCGGTGCCCGTTCGCCTGGAAGACGTGGCCGCCGCCGCCGGTGTCTCGACGATCACCGCGTCGCGCTGCATCAGCAACCCCGGTCGCGTTTCCGAGCGCACGCGCAAACATGTGCTGAAGGTCGCGAACGCCATGGGCTACGTCCCGAACCTCGTGGCCTCCAGCCTGGTGTCCGCGCGTTCGAACGTCATCGGCGTGGTGGTGCCGACGCTGGCCAACCCGATCCACGGCATGGTGCTGCAAGGCGCGGCCGACATTCTGGAGCCCGCCGGCTACAAGCTGCTGCTGGGGAATTCGCATTTCCACCGCCACAACGAACTCGAGCTGGTGCGCACCTTCCTCGGCCACCGCGTCGACGGCATCCTGCTGACGGGCAAGGACCACGCCGAGGAATGCCTGGACCTGCTGCGCCGCTCGGGCACGCCGCTGGTCGAGATGTTCGACTATAATCCCAACCCGCTCGACATGAGCGTGGGCTCATCGAATTTCGACGCGGGCGCTTCGCTCGGGCAGTATCTCCTGGCGCGCGGGCGCAGGCATCTCGCCTATGTCGGGCACACCGGCCTCGACGACAGCCGCATGATGGGCCGCCTCGAGGGCTTACGCTCCGTCTGTGCGCTCCATGACGCCACGCCCCCCCGGCACTACGAAATCACCAGCGATCCCGGCTCCGGCAACGGCGGCGAGGTGGTGAGCACGATTCTGCGCGATGCGCCGGAGGTGGATGCCGTCGTCTTCGCGGGCCATCAGGTCGCCGTGGGCGCCATTCGTCACGCGCTCGACACCGGCATCGACGTCCCCGGGCGGCTGGCGATCGCCGGTTTCGGCGAATCGCCGATCGCGCGGTGGATATCCCCCTCACTCACGACGGTACAGTTTCCCGTGCGCGAGACGGGCGTGGAAGCCGGCAGGCTGTTGCTCGGCCGCCTGCAGGGTCAGGCGCCGGCCCAGCGTGCGGTCAGGCTGAGTTTCGAGATCCTGAGCCGCGAAAGTGCGTGACGAGATGCGCCTTTACACCTCAGGTGCAGTGACAGGCCGGGCGATCGGTGCGCGAACGAGCCAGGTTACGGACACAAAGGCGCCGATCCAGGAGCCGGCGGCGGCAAAGACCACGTAGATCGCATGTTCCGTAAAGCTTATGACGGCGAAGGCAGAGAGCATATACCAGATGGCGCTCCAATTCGCCGCGCGGATGCGATGCCGCGCACCGACTGCAGCGTTGAAGAAAACATAAGCCGCGTCGGTGGCGGCGGTGGCAAGGACAACACCCATTGCAATAATAGGATCAAAGCCAAACATGATTTTCACCATTCTTATTTATTCTTAAATACAATATATATATATATTTAAACTGAATTCTGACTTTCGTCACGCGACAGTGATCAATCTAGTGGAGCGAATTTAACATTTGAGTCCCGCCTCACATCAGGCTCCAGATCAAATGTCAAATTCAAAAGCTCCACTAGAACCAATAACTTGCTAGTGGTTCTCTTGACTCCGACATTTGCTCCGAGGCCCGTATCAGGCGGATGCAAATGTCGGAGCAGAACCACTAGGGTGTGCATATACCTGCATTGCCTTTGCCATGCCGAGCGCAAGGACAGAAAAGCCAGGGTACGGCATCGGCTTGGCATGCACGACAGCCATGGAATCGAAGGCGCAACGCGCGCGTCGCACGAAACGCGCTTGCCAAGGCCCTTAACTTGAAGCGCCCTTCACTTGAAGAGCGTTCGTTTGACAGGCCGACCGATCGGTCAGGAGGAGCGAGGCGCGCTCAGTTCCGCCAGCATGCGCGCATGCCGGGTCCGGATAACCTCGAAGCGGCCAAGCAGAGCTTCGGCATATTGGGTTGAACAACCGGCCAAGCGCAACTGCTCGACGAGGTGGCGCTGGCGCTCGATCGTCAGCTCGACGTCGCCCAACTCGCAGAGCGCCCTATCGAAGGCCGTGTTCCCAGCGATCCGTCTACCCATGGCCGCAATAGTCTCTGTATAATGCTCGGCACGGTCTTACAGGGCTAATGGTGCCGACGCCACCCGCCCTGCATGGTCTGACGCCGGTAGCCTGGACGCGCGGTTATTCTTTGGGCCCGCCGGTCACGGGGACACCGTTGATGCGCTCGAACAGTCTCGCAACGGATGCATCGTCATCCCGCCCCATTCCCGCCGCCGAGGTCATCAGAAAGAGTTGCATGGCCGCGCTGGCAACGGGTACGGGCACGCGGTCCTTGCGGGCGATGTCCATGACGATGCCGAGATCCTTGACGAAGATGTCGACCATGCTGCGCGGCTTGTAGTCGTTGTCGAGCACATGCGGCATGCGATTCTCGAACATCCAGGAATTGCCGGCGGAATGGGTGATGACCTCGTAGACCCGTCGCAGGTCGAGTTTCTGCGCAGCGGCGAAGGCCATCGCCTCGCAGGCCACGGCGATATGCACGCCTGCGAGCAGTTGGTTCACGATCTTGAAGGCGGAGGCATCGCCGACCGCTTTGCCGAGCTCATAGACGCGCTCGGCCATCGCATCGAGCACCGGCCGCGCCGCCGATAGCGTCTCCTGCGCGCCCGACACAAGAATGGTGAGTTCGCCGGCAGCCGCGCGCTGCGCACCACCGCTGATGGGCGCATCGAGATAGGCCCGGCCCTTGGCCTCGACTTCGGCGGCAAACGCCCGCGCCTCTTCGGGGGCAAGGGTCGCCGATGACAGGAATACGGCGCCGGGCTCCATCGCATCGAGACATCCGCCCTGACCGAGCAGGACCTCTCGCGTCTGGGCGGCATTGACGACGACGCAGACAACGATCTGCGCCCCTGCAACGGCCGCAGCCAGACTGGCCGCGCGATGGCCGCCATCCTGCTCGAAGCGGGACAGAATCTGGGAGCTGACGTCGTATCCGACCACATCGAACCCGTGACGCAGCAGAGTTGTTGCCATGCCGTAACCCATCGACCCCAGTCCGATCACGGCAACCCGTGTCGCTGGTCGCGCTGCATTCTGCCCGGTCATCCGTGGAAGTCTCCCATCTTTGCGGTGCATGATAGGGCAGAGCGGCGGCCTGTCCAGATCAACGCTGCTCCGCCGACGGCGATGGCGGGCGTCCCCGGTCGGCGCCGCCGTGGTGGGGATTTTATCGCGACCGCTTGACGAAGCCCGTGAAACTGGTGACATTGGCTCACGGAAAGTCCGCTATTGGTTGCAATTGGTTTGCAGGCCGTTCTGCGCATCGGCACAATCCGGGACTTGCGAGAGGAGTTCGCATTGGCGCGCGTTCGAGATATCCGCTTCATTCCCCTCTCCTGCCCGCTTCCGCAGCCGTACGGCATGGCGAAATCGCTGGCGAACGCGCGGCAGACGACCCTGGTTGTCGTTGAGACGGATGTGGGCGTCACCGGCATCGGTGAGGCCTGGGGTATGCCGGCGGTCAATCTCGCCTATCTGCCGCTTGTCAAAGACTATCTCGTCGGCACCCATGTCTGCGATGTGGAGCTCGTCTTCGCACGGATCATCGCGCGCCATTACCACTTCGGCGTGCAGAACCAGTTGATGGGGGCGATCAGCGGCATCGACATGGCCGCCAAGGATGCGCTCGGCCAGGTGGTCGGCCTTCCCGTCTGCCAACTGATCGGCGGTCGCGCCAGCGAGAGCGTACCTGTCTATGCGTCCGGAGGCTACATCACCGAAAGCCCGGACGAAGACTTCGCGCCGCAGATCGAGGCCATGGCGGCGGCGGGTCACGGTGCGGTCAAGATCAAGATCGGTCTCGGTCCGGATTCCGATGAATTGCGTGTGAAAACGGCGCGGCGCATCCTGGGTGATAACGTCGACATCATGGTCGACATCAATTCCAACTACACGCTCGATCTCGCGAAAGCATCGATTGCGCGCCTCGCACCCTACCAGATCGCCTGGGTGGAGGAGCCGCTGACGCCGCAGGATATCGACGGTTACGAACTCTTGCAGCGTGCGAGCCCGGTTCCCATCGCCACCGGCGAGGCCCTCTACACAGTGTTCGACTTCAAACGCCTGACCGATCGGCATGCGGTCGACGTACTGCAGCCGGATCTCTCGCTGTGTGGCGGCTTCTGGCAGGGACGGCGGATCGCCGACCTCGGCGAGGCCAACCATTTGAGATTGTCCCCGCATGTCTGGGGCTCCGGGATCGGGCTGGCTGCGGGCGTCCATTTCGTCGCGTCGCGCTCGCCCTATCCACACGGACAAAACGCGCCCTGGCCCACATTGGTGGAGTATGATGTCGGCGAGAACCCCTTGCGGGAAGCGCTCCTGAGCGAGCCGCTGATCGCGGTCGATGGCCGGATCGCAGTGCCGACCGCTCCCGGCCTCGGGATCAGCCTCGATTGGGATGCCGTCAAGCGGTTCATGCAGTAACGGCATGGGATATCAGGCGTTTCGCCTTGCACCGCCGGCTGACGGCCGCATAGGACGCTCCCGGTCCACGGAGATGACAAGCGTTGCGATGACCTCTCAGGCAGCAATCCCCCCCACTGGATCCGACGTTCTCGTCATCGGCGGCCGCGGATTCGTCGGCTCGCATGTGGTGCGCGCATTGATCGCCAACGACTACCGGCCCCATGTCTTTGGTCCGGCCATGGCTGCGGACCTCCTCGCCGACAAGGCCGGTGCGTTTGGAGAGACGGTCGGCAGCCTCGAGGATCGGGACCTGGTGCGCCAGGTGCTTGCCACCGTGAAACCCGCGGCGGTCGTCTCCTGTGCGGCCTTCGGCGCGGGCGACCAGGGTCTGATGCGCTCCGGCGAGAGCGACGCCGACAAGGCCTTCGCCATCAATGTCGATGGTTTCAGGCATCTCATCGCCGCGGTCGCCGAGGCCGGCATCCAGCGCCTCGTCTGGACAAGCTCCACGGTCGTCTACGGCCCGGCGAGCGACTATACCGCGGAGCCTGTCGATGAGGACGCCGCGAAACGCCCACGCACGGTCTATGGCCTCACCAAGCATATCGCCGAAGAGGTCGCCGATTTTGCCGCGCTGCGGCACGGCCTGTCGATCACAGGCTTGAGGCTGCCGCTCATCCTGGGGCCGGGCCTCTGGTACAAGGGCGCCGCGGCCGCCCTCGCTGAACTTCTTCAGGCCGGGAGCGATGGCGGCACGCATCACATCGCCTTCCACGATCACCCGATCGATCTGATGCATGTCAGCGACGTCGCCGCCGCCTGCCTCGCGGTCCTCAAGGCGCAGAAGCCGCTGGCGACGGTCTACAACATCAACGGTTTCACGGCCTCGGCGCGGGATATGGTGGCGGCTGTCGAACGGCAGCGACCGGGCGTTTCGGTCGCGCTCGACGTCACCGCGCCAATGATGCTCTTCCCGCTCATCAGCGATGCCCGCTTCCGCCGCGATACCGGTTTCACGCCGGCCTTCGACCTCGCCGCCCTCGTCGCGGACTTGGCGATATCCCCCGGCACGGCGTCATCCAAGGAGGCCCCATGATCGCGCAGAAACTGGCAAGTCTCGGGCTCACTCTGCCCGAGGCCGCCAAACCCTCCTTCAATTATGCGGCGGTCACGCTTCATAACGGCATTGCCTATGTCAGCGGCCAGTTGCCGAAGGTCGATGGCGAGGTCCGGGTGTTCGGCAAGGTCGGCGCTGATGTCAGCCTGGATGCGGCCCGCGAAGAGGCGCGCATCTGTGTCCTGCAAGGGCTCGCCTGCCTCGCGGAGGCGCTGGGTGATCTCAACCGCATCGACCGCATCCTGAAGGTCAACGGCTACGTCGCCTCCGCGCCGGGCTTCAATGCCCAGCCGAAGGTTCTCGATGCGGCGTCGGATCTGCTCGTCGAGATCTTCGGTGAGGCCGGGCGCCACGCCCGTGCGGCGGTGGGCGTCGCGGAACTGCCGCGCAACGCGGCCGTCGAGATCGAGTTCATTGTGAGTTACGCGGATTGAAGCGTCCGCGATGCTGTTGCGAACCATAATTCAGAGGAGAAAAGAGCAATGAGTGTCGGAGTTCAACCGTCTCACCCCCGACGGCGCCGGTGGCGAGGCGCGGCGCAAGCCCTCGCTGCGGCGATTGCCCTGACGATCGCGGCGCTTCCGGCGCGTGCGGCAACCGCCGACCTCTACGGCCCGAAGGCGGCTGACGCGGTCAAGGGCGGCACCCTGACCTTCGGCTCGCTCGTCGAACCGCCGGGTCTCGACCCCTACCATCAGGCGGCCGACGGACGCATCCGCTTCACGGTGCTGATGTACCAGGGCCTGTTCTATGAATCGGAGACCGGGCAGGCTGTTCCACTGCTCGCCACGGGATACGAGGTGTCACCGGACGGGCTCGTCTACACCATCAAGCTGCGCGACGGCGTCAAGTTCCACACCGGCCAGCCGATGACGGCGAAGGACGTCGCCTACAGCTACAACTACCTGCGCGATCCGAAGAATGGTTCGCCGGGCGCCGGCGATCTCACGCTGATCCAGTCGATCGATGCGATCGACGATGCGACCGTGCGGATCACCCTGTCGAAGCCCAACGGTGCCTTGCCGATGACGCTCGGCAACAAATATGGTGGGGTCGTTCCGGCCGGCTATTTCGATGCAGCCGATGCCAAGCAGGCCTTCAATACGAAGAGCGTCGGCACCGGCCCCTTCAAGCTCGCCGAGTTCAAGCCGAACAGCCATCTCGCTCTCGTCAAGAACGACGCCTACTGGGAGGCAGGTGCGCCCTATCTCGACCGCATCAACATCCTCTTCATTCCGAACAGCGCGAGCATGATCGTCGCGCTGCGCAACAAGCGTGTCGACCTCGCCCTCCTCACGCGTCCCCAGGACATCCAGCAGGTCGTCAAGGCGCCGGGGCTCGTCATGGAGCGCTGGCCGTCGCTGAACCAGAAGGCGCTCGATCTCGGCTCCGAGCTTTCGCCTCTCGGCGATCCGCGCGTGCGCCAGGCGATCGCCCTGTCGATCGACAAGGACGAGATCATGCGGGCCGCGGTCGGCGGCTACGGCAAGGTCATCGGCACCATGGTCCCAGCCATGCAGGACGCCTGGGGCGCGCCCCTCGACCAGCTCGCCAACCAGAAGGTCGATATCGAGAAGGCCAAGAAGCTCCTCGCGGATGCCGGCCACAGCGACCTCAAGCTGACGCTGACAACCATCAACGGCTATGACTGGATGGATCCGGCGGCCGTCACCATGAAGCAGCAGCTCGCCAAGGCGGGGATCGATCTCAATATCCAACGCGTCGACCTCGGGGTGTGGATCAAGAACTTCCAGTCGAAGCAGATGGGCTTCACCTTCAACGACTGGGCGACCCAGCCCGATCCGCATCTTCTCTACTATCGTCACTTCCACAAAGCCCCGGAAGGTGCCGATTTCCGCAACTGGAACAACGCGGAAGCGAGCGCCCTCCTCGACAAGGGCCTCGGCGAGACGGACCAGGCCAAGCGCAAGGCGATCTATGTGGATTTCCAGAAGATCCTCGCGGAATCCGTGCCGACCGTCATGCTGTTCAGCGCCGATCACGTCAGCGTGCGCAACGAGAACGTCATGAATTACACGCAGCACCCGACCGGCTGGTTCTTCGGGCTCGCCCGCGCCTACATCAAGAAGTAACGGCGCGACGCGGTGCCAGGCCTCCGGCTGACGGTACCGCGTTCCCGCCGCGGAGATCCTTTCCATGGGTGGTTATCTCGCCCGGCGGCTGGCGGCGTCGGCCGTTACGGCCTTCGTCGCCTCGATCGCTGTTTTTCTCATCGTCCGGGCCGTCCCGGGCGATGTGGTCGCGCAGATGCTCGGCCAGGTGAGCGACCCGCAGGCCGCGGCCTCGCTGCGAGGCTTCCTGGGCCTCGACCAGCCTGTCTGGATCCAATATGGCCGCTGGATCAGCGCCGTGTTTTCCGGCGATCTCGGCACGAGCTGGACGGGGGGGCGGCCGGTGGGGCCGGCCGTGTTCGATGCCTTCCTCGTGACGCTGGAAATCGGCCTTCTGACGCTTGCTCTCGCGACCATTGTCGGCGTGCCGCTCGGCATCGTTTCCGGCATCTATGAAGGGCGCTGGCCGGACAACCTCATCCAGATCTTCAATCTCCTCGGCCTGGCCGCGCCGGTCTTCTGGACGGGGCTGATGCTGCTCGTCGCAGTCTCCTCATTCGCCGGCTGGTCGCCGCCGCTGATCTATGCGTCACCCGCCGAATCGCTGTGGGACAACCTGTCCATCCTGATGCTGCCGATCCTGTCGCTCGGGCTGCTGCAGGCGGCCGCCTATAGCCAGTTCGTGCGGCAGAACGTGGTGACCTCACTCAATCAGGACTACGTGCGCACCGCCCGCGCCAAGGGTGTCACCATCCGTATCCTGTTCTTCACGCATATCCTCAAGAATATCCTCATCCCGCTGATCACCTTCATGGGTCTTGTTCTCGTGCAGATCCTCGGCGGCGTGGTGATCGTGGAGACGCTGTTCTCGATTCCCGGCCTTGGCCGCCTGCTGATCAGCGCGATCGAGACCCGCGATTATCCCATGCTGCAGGGCGCATTGCTGGTGGTGGTGGTGACGGCGATGGCGGTCAACCTGATCATCGATCTCCTCTACAGCGTCATCGATCCGCGCGTGCGGTTGTCCTGAGGTGAGCGACATGTCCCCTATCTCCTCGCCCCTCACCCCTGCGATGGCTCCGCGCGAAACGAGCGGCCTCGTGAAATTCGCCCGCCGCCTCAAGCGCGAGCCCGGCCTCCTCTGCGGCCTCGCCGTGATGGCGCTGCTCCTCGTCATCGTGGTCGCGCCTGGGCTCTTCACCGCCCAGTCGCCCTATACCATCAGCATCGATGACGCTTTGCAGCCACCGTCAGACGCGCATCTGTTCGGCACCGACGATACAGGTCGCGACGTCTTCGCCCGCGTCATCTACGGGGCGCGTGTCACGCTGCTGATCTGCGCCGGCTCGCTTCTGATCGCCGCCCTGATCGGCGGGCTGGTCGGCGCGCTATCCGGATTTTTCGGCGGCTGGGTTGACCAGATCCTCGGGCGTATCGTCGACGTCGTGCTGAGCTTCCCGCCGATCATTCTCGGCGTCATCATCACCGGCGTGCTCGGCCCGGCCACATCCAACCTGATCCTCGCGCTCAGCATCATCCATATCCCGATGTTCTTCCGCATCGCGCGGTCAGGCGCGCTGGGGGAGGCCGGCAAGACCTATGTGGAAGCGGCACGCTGCGTCGGGCTCAATGAAATCACGGTGCTCTACCGGCATGTGCTGCGCAACGTGCTGCCGCTCGTGCTGGTGCAGTACATGGTTCTGTTCCCGCTGGTCCTGCAGATTCAGGCCGCGCTCGGCTTCCTCGGTCTGGGCGTACAGCCGCCCACGCCCGATTGGGGTGCGATCCTCCAGCAGGGCAAGGACACGATCCTGCTGGCCCCGTGGATCTCGCTCTTCCCAGGCATTGCCGTGCTGATCACGGCCTTCGCGCTGATGCTGACGGGACGCGCCCTGCAGCGCAGCTCCGATCGCCGCTGATGTCAGGCGCCGGACACGGAATAGAGGGTGCGCACGAGATAGTCGCGCATCAGTTCCCGGGCGCGGGCGGCATCCCTTGCGCGCAACGCGGCGACGATGGCGGCGTTGTCGCGGCAGGCGGTCTCGCGGACGAGGGCCAGCGGACCGGGATGACCGCCCGGGCGACCCCAGCCGGCCGCCCTCCGCGAAGCGATGATCATCTCGAGCACGCGCGCGATGAAGCGATTGAGCGAGGCCCGCGCGATCGCCAGATGCAGGGCGTATTTCGCTTCCTTATAGGCGATCCAGGTGTCGGCTGCCTTCATGTCGGCGAGCGCCGCGTCGAAGGCCGCGAAATCCGCCTCGGTGGCACGCTCGACCACGAGGTCGACAAGCGCAGGCTCGAACAGGAGGCGTGCCTCGAACAGTTCCGGCAGGGAGAACTCCGGCTCGGCAGGCGCCACGCCGGCGGGCTTCGTGTCGGTCACGAAGGTGCCGCGGCCAACCTCGCGGATGATCAGGCCTTCATCCATCAGTTGCGCCATCGTTTTGCGCACCGTGTTGCGGGCCACCCGATACTCCGTCGAAAGCGCCCGCTCGGTCGGCAACTGCGCCCCCGGCGGAAAACGCCCCTCGGTGATCGAGGACTTGATGCGCGCGTAGAGCGCGCGCGACTCGACCTCGGATCGGGCGCGGACGCCAACTGTCGGGGGCGACATCTGGTCCTGGCTGGAAACGGCGGTATCGAGCAAGCTCTTCATTCCTCTGTCTGAGAACGGCAACCGGAATTTGGGCAAGTATGAATTTGGGCAAGTGGGAATTTGGGCCATTGAAACTCGGCCGAGACGGAATTGGGCAGTGTGTACCATGCCGTCAAATGCCTGCCCTGCGCAAGTCTTGGTCGCCAACTTGGTAAGGGAGGGGTTGTCAATTGGGTCGGAATTGGAGAATAAATGGTTCCTAATTGGTCCATCAAGCGACCCCATTGGCTAGTCCCTGGGGGATCGCATGCAAGGAGACGCTCATGACGGCTGAAGTCGCCGCGACGGACGGTGCGGCAACACGCCGGTCCGGCGCCGAGATCCTGGTGGATTGTCTGCGCCGGCAGGACGTTGATCAGGTGTTCTGCGTGCCCGGTGAAAGCTATCTCGCGGTGCTGGACGCCCTGCATGACGTCGCCGACGACGTGCGATTGGTTGTCTGCCGCCAGGAAGGCGGCGCGGCCAATATGGCCGATGCCTATGGCAAGCTCACCGGCCGGCCTGGCGTGTGCTTTGTCACGCGGGGACCGGGCGCAACCAATGCCTCGATCGGCGTGCATACGGCCTTCCAGGATTCGACGCCGATGGTCCTGTTCATCGGTCAGGTGGCACGGGGCTTCAAGGACCGCGAGGGCTTCCAGGAGGTCGATCTCGTCGCGATGTTCCGTCCGCTCGCCAAATGGGCCGCCGAGATCGACGATCCGCGACGCCTCCCGGAATACGTCCATCGCGCTTTCCAGACCGCCATGGCCGGCCGCCCGGGCCCGGTCGTCCTCGTCCTTCCCGAGGACATGCTGAGCGAACGGGTCGCCGTACCCGTCGACGCGGGCCGGCGCGCGGACCCCGTTCCGGCCGCGCCGCGGCCGGACCAGATGGAGGCTTTCGCCGCGCTCGTCGCGGAGGCAAAGCGCCCGCTGATGATCCTCGGCGGCGGGGGGTGGACGGCGAAAGCGCGCGACGACCTGCTTGCCTTCGCCGATCGGGCCCAGGTGCCTATTGCCGCCTCCCTCCGCTGTCAGGACTATGTGCCCAACACGCATCCGCTCTATGTCGGCCATTTCACCATCGGCGCCGAACCGCAGCTCGTGAAGCGGCTGGCGGAGGCTGATCTCGTCGTCGCCTTCGGGACACGGCTCGGCGAGATGACCACGGCGGGCTATCGCCTGCTGACCGCGCCGCGCACGCGCCAGACGCTCGTGCATATCCACGCCGACCCCGAGGAACTCGGCCGCGTCTACCAGGCCGACCTGCCGATCAACGCCGGGCTTGCCCCCTTCGCGGCAGCCCTCGCGGCGCTCGACGCAGGGGCCGGCGCGCCCATGCGGCAGGACTGGGTGCAGAGCCTGAAGGCCGAGCATGATGCGAGCTATGTGCCTTTGCCGAATGCGGGCGCGGTCGATCTCCCGGCGGTGTTCCAGCACCTGCAGAAAGTCCTGCCCGACGACACCATCGTGACCAATGGCGCGGGCAACTATACCGGCTGGGTGCACAAATACTGGCGCTTTTCGGCCTTCCGCTCCCAGCTCGCGCCGACCTCCGGCGCGATGGGTTACGGCGTTCCGGCTGCGGTTGCCGCCAAGCTCACCTGCCCCGACCGCACCGTTCTCTCGGTCAATGGCGACGGCTGCTTCCTGATGAACGGCCAGGAGATGGCGACGGCCGTCCAATATGGCGCGCCCATCATCTATCTCGTCATCAACAACGGCATGTACGGGACGATCCGCATGCATCAGGAGCGCGAATACCCAGCCCGTGTCTTCGGCACGGACCTGCACAATCCGGATTTCGCGATGCTCGCGCGCTCCTATGGGCTCGCCGGCCTCCGGGTGGAGCGAACCGAGGATTTCGCACAGGCCCTCGATACGATCCTTCAAAGCCCGACCGGTGGCCTGATCGAGCTCATCGTGCCGCAGGAGGCGCTCTCCATACGCTCGAGCCTCTCCGCACTGCGCGCCGCGGCCCTCGACAGGCAAGCTGCACAGCACAACGCCATAACCCATCCAGCAAGCAACCAGGGGAACCGCCGATGACCGACGCGCCGCGCCTGTGGTCGTCCTTGTCCGCCGACGAGCACGAGTTTCAATACAACCCGCAGAAGGCCTTTCCGCATTTCAAGGACTATCAGGCCGCGCGCGCCGAACCGAACCGGAAGGCGCGGGAAGAGCTCGTAGCGCATCGCGACATCGCCTACGGCGACCATCCCCTGCGCAAGCTCGATGTCTATCCCGCCGCGGGTGTCACCGGCGCCGCGCCCGTCCACGTCTTTTTTCACGGCGGCTACTGGCGGGCGCAGGACAAGGAGAACTTCGCCTTCATCGCCGGCGTGCTGGTGCCGCGCGGCGTGACAACCGTCATCGTCAACTACGAGCTCTGCCCGGCTTCCACCCTTGACGGGGTCGTCGACTCCGCGCTCGCGGCGGTGGAATGGACCCACCGCTCGGTTGCGGATTTCGGCGGTGATCCCGATGCCGTCACCCTCTCGGGGCATTCGGCGGGCGCGCATCTCGGCGCGGAAGTCATCGCCACAGACTGGCGGGCGCGTGGCATCGACCCGGCCTTCGTCAGGGGTGCGGTGCTGATCAGCGGCATCTACGATCCCGCCCCGGCGATCGGCACGAGCGTGAATGCCGAGCTCAATCTCGACGCTGCGATTGCGGCGCGGCACGATGTCGAGCGGCGCGCACCGGTGATCGACTGCCCGGTGTCCATCATCGCGGGCGGCATCGAACCCTGGCACTGGATCGACCAGTCGTTCCGCTATGCCCATCATCTCCACAGGCATGGCCGCGATCCGGAGACCCACGTGGTCCCCGGCTACAACCACTTCGATATCATCGGCCAGTATCTCGATCCCGAGAGCCCGGTCATGCGGGCCGTGCTGGGGCAGACGCTCGCCGGCAGGAGGCCCGCACAATGACCGACAGCCACGCTGATCTGCCGCGCATCACGCTCTACGAGTATGATCTCGGTGCAACCCCCGTCGATCTTGCCGCCGGCCCCTATCGTTTCGCCTATGTGGAAACGGGGGCTCTCAGGGTGGAGGACGCGAGCGGAGCGCGGACCTGCGCCGCCGACGACGGCCTGTTCCTGACCGGACCGGCGCAGCTCAGCGGCAACGGCCGGATCTGGGTCTATGAAGTGGACCCCACCGGCGCCGCGTTCAAATGGCATCGCAGCATCATCCTCTCGCATCCCCTCGCGGTCGCCTTCGATGGCCCGTGGCTGATGCGCGCGGACCGGATCGAGTCGCCCTCGGGCGCCGCAACGCCGCGCCATGGCCATCGCGGGCCGGGGATCCGCCGGCTCGTTTACGGGCGGCTCCTCGCCGAGGTCGGCGATCACTTCGCTCGCATCGCGGCGGGCCAGGCCTGGTTCGAGACCGGCCATGATCCGGTCATCGGCACCAATATCAGCGACGGCAACAGCGCCTTCGTGCGCGTGATGGTGCTGCCGGCGGAGCTCGAAGGTGGCAAGAGCTCCTTCATGCCGACGACGCCGGCGGATGCCGGAAAGCCGCGCGCCGTGACGAACCGTCTGTTCGGTGAATGTCTCATCCCGCGTTCCTGATCTCACCTGCCTGAATCTGTGACGGAACCCGTCTTCTCATTACGCCAGAGACAGACCTTCGCTCGCATATTTCTGCAAGCCACCGATTGCTCTACAAATTTTCCGAGCAATCGGAGACGGCCATGGACCTGCGGCAACTCGAGTATTTCCTGCGTGTCGCCCAGCGCGGCAACATCTCGCTGGCGGCCGCGGAGCTCAATATCACCCAGCCGACGCTGACCAAGAGCATCAGGCTTCTGGAGGATGAGCTCGGGGTCAAGCTGCTCGAGCGGCTGCCGCGCGGCGTCGCTCTGACGGATGTCGGACTGCGCCTTCTGCGTCATGCCGAGGCGGTGCATGTGCAGGTCAAGGACGCCAGCCGAGAGATCGCCTCTCTTCGCAGCGGCACTTTCGGTGTCGTCGCCATCGGTGCGGGCCCCGCCTGGTTGCGGCGCAACCTCCCCCAGGCCGTCGCGGAGGTGCTCAAGCAGCATCCCGGCATCCAGCTGCGCGTCGAGGGCGGGTTCGACGAGGCCTTGTTCCGCGCCTTGCGTGACGGTGAACTGGACTTCGTGGTCGCGGAACTTCCCTCGCCCGAGGATAGGCGCGACGTCGAAGTCATCCCGCTCACCGCCGATAATCTCGGGGTCGTCTGCCGCGCGGGGCATCCCCTCGCGCGCCGCCGCCGTATTCCCATGCGCGATCTGCTACCTTTCCCCTGGGTGATGCCGCCGCGCATGACGCGCGCCCATCGCCGCTTCGACGCGCTCTTCGTCGCGCATGATCTGCCGCCGCCGACAAGCTCGCTCGAGACCGGCTCGCTCGCCTTCCTCATCAATGTTCTCCTCCATTCCGACGCCCTGACCTTCACCGTGTCGAAATCCCTGTCGACCCGCGAAGGCAAGGATCTCGTGATGCTGGATGTGCCCGATCTCACCGTGCGACGCGAGGCGGGCATCGTCATCCGGCGCGGCGGCTGGCTCTCGCCGGCGGCGCAGCATGTCGCGGACGCGCTCAAGGCGATCTGCGCGACCGAACCCGAGAACTGACCCATTCCTTTTGGCTATGGCTCCGGCATTCGAAGTTGTTTGTGCGCATAGCGCGGATATGCGACGCTCTCCATCCAAAATAAGTGGCCGCGATGGCGCCGGCCCGCCTTGGGAGGATGTTCATGGACAACAACAGGACCTTCTTGAGCCGCCGCGACATGCTGGCTGGCGCGGGGGCCGGGATCGCGCTGTCGACGCTGGCGCCGGGCAGCGCAAGGGCCGCGTCGGTTTCCCCGTTCACCATCGTCATCAACCAGTCGCCCTGGTTCGACAGTTTCCGCAAGACCGTCGAACTCTACGAGAAGGAAACCGGCAACAAGGTCGAGCTCGACGTCAATCCCTTCGCCGGTTCGCTCGAGAAGCAGCGCAATTCGGTTCGTGCGGCGAAGGGCCAGTACGACCTGCTGATCATGAATTCGGGCTGGTTCGCCGAGATGTATTTCGGCGGTTTCGTCGAAGCGATCTCCGACATCGATCCCGGCTTCAAGCTTGATCCGGACGTCTATTCCCTCGGCGAGACGATCTATTTCGATCCGGTGAAGAAGACGATGACGAAGAACGGCAAGCTGATGTCGATGCCGATCTCGCCGCTCATTCCCCTTCTTTACTATCGGGGCGATCTCTACAAGGAAGCCGGCCTGAAGGCGCCCGAAACCTTCGCCGAGCTCGAGGCGAATGCGCGCCGCTTCAACAATCCCCCGCGGATGTATGGCATCGTGCAGCGTGGCGCGCGGGGCCCGCATACGGTCGCCTATGATTTCTATCCGTATCTCTATGGCTTCGGCGGCTCGATCTTCAAGGATCAGTCGGCCGGCGACTATTCCGTCATGCTCAACGACGAGAAAGGCCGCGCAGCGCTCGATTACTATCTTCGCCTGGCGCGCGAGGCGGGCCATCCGAAGACCGCCTCGCTCGACCAGGCCGAGGTCATCCAGAACATGGTGACCGGCAAGGCCGCCCATACCATGATCGTGATCGCGGCATGGTCGCAGATGGACGATCCCGCCAAATCGGCGGTCGTCGACAAGGTCGAATTCGCCCCGACGCCGCATGTGCAGGGCGTGCCGACGGCGCCCGGTCTCGGGCATTGGCTCGGCGGCATCGCCCGCAACGTGCCTGATGATCGCAAGCGCGCGGCGGTCGAATTCCTGCGCTGGTTCCAGACCAAGGACGCGCAGGTGGCGGCGGCCAAGTTCGGTGCCATCCCGATCAATGCCGCGGCTTACCGGGATCCCATTTCCCAGGAACGGCAGTTCCGCTGGATGAAGCCCCTGGCGGAATCCCTGCCGCATGCGGTGAACATCTACCAGTTCCCGGAGGCCAGCGAGGTCATCGCGATCCTCGAGCTCGGCCTCAACCGCGCGGTCGCCGGCGAGATCACGTCGGTCGATGCGCTGAACACCATGGCGGATCAGATTGAGACGGTCATGGCGAAGTACAACTACAACACCGGCAAGTTGCCGCCGCTGCGCTGAGGCCCGTGATCGATGGCCTCACGCAGTCTCGCGATCCCCGCGCCGGATGTCGCACCGCGACATGCCACAAGGTCGGCCAAGTCTGGTCACGACCGCCATGGCGATGACCGGACCTGGCGCTGGGTGACCTTCGGCCCGGCGCTGGCGTTGATGCTGGCGCTGAGCGTCCTGCCCTTGGCGAACCTGCTGGTCACGAGTTTCTATGATGTGACCTGGGCGCAGGGCCAGGCCGTCTGGTCGCCGGTCGGTCTCGCGCATTATCTGGCCCTGCCGGGCGACGAGCTGTTCCGGGCCGGGCTCCGCAACACGCTCATCTTCGCCATAGGCGCGGTGGGCGGGCAAATGGTGATCGGCTTTGCGCTCGCCCTGCTCTGCAGCCGCGTCGCCCACGGCCGTGTCGTCTACCGCACCATTTTCATCCTGCCGATCCTCATTCCCGGCATCGTCGTCGGCGCCATCTGGAAGCTGATGCTGAACTACGATTTCGGCCTCATCAACCAGGCGATCGGCCTGATCGGCCTTGATCCGCGCGACTGGCTCGGCGCGAACGAGACGGCGCTGGCCTCCGTCATCGTCGTCGACATCTGGCATTGGACGCCTTTCTGCTTTCTCTTGTTTCTCGCGGGCATCGAATCCCTCCCGCAGGATGTCTACGAGGCCGCCCGCGTCGACGGCGCGAAAGCCTGGCAGGAGCTTGTCTACATCACGCTGCCGATGATGTGGCCCGCCATTCTCGTGACCTTCGCCTTCCGCCTCGTGCTCGCCTTCAAGGTCTTCGACGAGGTCTATCTGCTGACGAGCGGCGGACCGGGCACAGCGACCGAGGTCGTGAGCTTCACGCTCTACCAGCGCTTCTTCACCGAGGATCGCGTGGGCTATGGCGCTGCCATGTCGGTCGCCGTGATCTTCATCGTCTCGCTCCTGCTCGTCCTCGCACTGACGACCCGGCGGCGCTCGGAGGCCTCCGCATGAGAACGGACACCGCCGCCCCCCGCCAACTCGGCAGTCATGTGATCCTGATCGCAGCCGCCATCGTGGTGATCGTGCCTGTCCTGTGGGTCGTCGCTGCCGGGTTCCGCACCCAGATTTCCCTGCTCACCGGGGCGTTCTTCTTCACGCCGGTGCTGACGAGCTTTATCGAAGTCCTCTTTTCGAAGACCTCCGACTTTCTGGTGAACTACCGGAATTCGCTGATCGTCGGCCTCACGAGCACGGCGCTCTGCCTCGTCGTCGCCACGCTGGCGGCCTGGTCGTTGCACCGCATGCGCTGGCCGGGATGGGTGGTTCATATTTTCCTCGCCTGGGCACTCCTGTTCCACATGATCCCGCCGATCGCGCTCGCCGGTGCCTGGTTCACGATGGCGCGCGCGGTCGGGCTCGACAACACCTTCACCGCGCTGATCCTGGCGCACACCGTGCTGAACCTCCCCATGGCGCTCTGGCTGATGGGCGTGTTCGTGCGGGAGGTGCCACGGGAACTGGAGGAAGCCGCGGCCATCGACGGCGCCTCCACGCCGCTTCTCCTGTGGCGGATCGTATTGCCGATCATCGCGCCGGGGCTCGCCGCCACCGGCGTCCTCACCTTCGTCTTCAGCTGGAACGAATTCGCGGTGGCGCTCAACCTGACGATGAAGCAGACGGCAACCGTGCCGGTGGCCATCGCCAAATTCGCCCAGGATTTCGAGATTCTCTACACGCAGATGGCGGCGAGTGCAGCGCTATCGATCCTGCCGGCCCTCATCCTGCTGCTCATCGGCCAGCGCTATATCGTGAAAGGCCTGACCCAAGGCGCCGTGAAATAGCCTCGGCTCGCCCGCGCGCGCCGGTCCAACGAGATTGACCATGAAAGCTGTCTTCGTCCTCTTCGATTCCCTCAATCGCCATATGCTGGGGGCCTATGGCGGGACCCGCGTGCCGACGCCCAATTTCGATCGGCTCGCAGCCCGCAGCCTCACCTACGACACCCACTATGTCGGCAGCCTGCCCTGCATGCCGGCCCGGCGCGACATGCTGACCGGCCGGCTGACCTTTCTCCACAGGAGCTGGGGTCCGCTCGAGCCCTTCGACAATGCCTTTCCCGAGCTTCTGCACAAGGCTGGGGTCTACAGCCATCTGATCACCGACCACTTCCACTATTGGGAGGATGGCGGCGCCACCTATCACAACCGCTACGACACCTATGAATTCGTGCGCGGGCAGGAAGGTGACCCGTGGAAGGCGATGGTGCAGCCGCATTGGGAGCGCCTGCGCGAGATGTATCACGCGCGCCAGTTCACGAGCGAGCGGCGCGAATATTTCTCGCAGAACATCATCAACCGCGAGTTCATCAAGGAGGAGAAGGACTTTCCCTCCGTTCAATGCTTCGCGCAAGGCTTCGAGTTTCTTGATCGCAACCGGGATGCCGACAACTGGCTGCTACAGATTGAGACCTTCGATCCGCACGAACCCTTTACCGCGCCGGAGCGCTTCAAGAAGCCGTTCGACACCGGCTGGACCGGGCCGATCCGTGATTGGCCGCGCTACGGCCGCGTCGACGAACTGCCCGAGGAATGCGAGGAACTGCGCGCGAATTATTACGCCATCGTCTCGATGTGCGATTTTCTTCTGGGCGAATTGCTCGATTACTTCGACAAGCATGACCTATGGAAGGACACGGCCCTCGTCGTCACGACGGATCATGGCTTTCTCCTCGGCGAACATGATTTCTGGGCGAAGAACCGCATGAATCTCTACGAGGAGATCGCCCATATCCCGCTCTTCCTGCACGATCCCCGCACGCCGCGACATGGCGAGCGCTGCGCCGCGCTGACCCAATCGGTCGACCTTGCGCCCACTTTTCTCGATCTCTTCGGGGTGGCATCGGCGCCGGAGATGGAAGGGCGCTCGCTGCTCGCCGCCGCACGCGGGGAGACGCTGCGCGAAGCGGCCTTGTTCGGCTATTTCGGCGGCGCCGTGAATATCGCCGACGGGCGCTATACGTATCATCGCTTCCCGGCGGATCTCAACAACCAGGACATCTACCAGTATACGCTGATGCCGACCCATATATTCTCGCCGTTTTCGACGGAAGAACTGTCGCAGGCGAGCTTGTCCGACGGCTTTCCCTTCACCAAGGGCGCCAAGCTGCTGAAGGTCCCGGTCACCGATCGCTCGCCGATGTACAACGTCTACGGTCCCGGCGCGCTCATCGAGGACGGAACGCGGCTCTATGATCTCGTCAGCGATCCCGGGCAGGAACGGCCGCTGGAGGCGCCCGATACGGAGGCGCGGCTGGCATCGTTGATGAGCCGCCTGATGGCGGACAACGAGGCCCCGCCCGAGGCCTTCGCGCGTCTCGGGCTGACCGCGCCCGCATTGCAGGAGACGGAGGAGGCGACGACAGGGCCATGAAAGCTGCCCCGATCAGGATGCGATCCGGCGACCTGCGCCAGTTCGCGGCCGTGCGCCGGATCACGCTGGACGACGGCCCGGAACGCGGCGTCAGGGCGCTCGCCTTCTCGACCGGCGGCGGGCTCGATTTCTGGGTGCTGTCGGACCGCTCGCTCGACATCGGCCCGCTATGGTGGCGCGGCCTGCCGCTCGCCTGGCAGGCGCCTGCCGGTTTCAGCAGCGCGAGCCTGCACAATTCCGAGAGCGATCAGGGCTTCGGCTTCAACAGGAGCTTCTCCGGCTTCCTCGTCACCTGCGGGCTCGAGCATATCCGGCGGCCCGCCGACGGCCATCCGCTGCATGGGCGGCTGCCCTTCACACCCGCGCGGGTGACCGCCTATGGCGAGGACTGGGACCGTGACGAGCCTGTCCTGTTCTGCGAGGGCGAGGTCGTGCAGGCGCGCCATGACGGGGAGGCCTTCCGGCTTAAAAGGCGTATCGAGGCCGCCATCGGCGGAAGCCGTCTCACGCTCACCGATCGCGTCGAGAATATCGGCACCGACCCGAGCCCGCAGGCAAGCCTTTATCACTTCAACCTCGGCTTTCCCGCGCTCGCCGATGGAACCCGCGTCGAGCGGAATGGCGAGACCTTGCTGGGGCCGCTCGCGGTGCCGGACGCGGCAGCGTCCCGCGATAGTGCCACCACGGCGATCCCAGACGATGCCGTCGCAGGCTGCCGTGTCGTCGCGCCGTCGCTTGGACAGGCCGGCGTCGGCATCGACTTCACCTGGGAACGCGCCACCCTGCCCTATCTGCAGCTCTGGCACGATCTCCGGCCCGGCGTTTGCGTGCTCAGTATCGAGCCCTGCACGAGTGCGCGGCTGGAGGGCGGAAAAAGTGGCCGGGAACGCGTGCTGGCGCCCGGCGAGTGCCGCATTTACGAAATACAAGTGTCTTTGTGTGAACTATCTGAATCAGTTCAAGTTATCGAGTCATAGAGATCAAGGCCATGAGGATCTGGGCAAAAGCGGCGCAGGACGCGCGGATAGGCGGACGTTTCGCGAGGCTGACCAAATTGGTACAGACGATACGGGACAAGCGAGACGGCTACCGGCCGGAGCGGCACTACATGCGCGGGCCCGGCCCGAAGGCCTTGGCGAAGGGCCGTCCGCAGGGCGTCCAGTAGCAGCGTTCCTTCCCACGCGATAGGAGCGGCGCCGGTCATCAGCGCCGTTCCCCTCTCCATTGCCGTCCCAGAGATGCGCCGCTCAGCGTATCGGACAGACGGCTAGAGCATTTTCGAGCGAAGTGGACACCGGTTCGCGTGAAGAAAATGCGCTAAAACAAAGACCTGGAGCATTTTCGCGATTCGGAGAAACGCGAAAATGCTCTAGCTCGCCTGTTCCAGCACGCCGCGCGCGGTGGCGGACCGCAGCATCGCTGTGGCGGCTTCGTCGATCGCCAGCGGCGCGGTGCGGATGGCCACGGCATAGATGTCGCGTGCCGCCTCGATCGATACGAGACCGGCGCGCACATCGCTGAGCACGCGCGCGGGATCGCGCAGCTTCGGGTCGCCGAAGCCACCGGCGCCGGCTGTCCGCATGCTGAGCACGTCCCCCTTCTTCAAGGCATAGGTGCCCTTGGAATGGAGATAGCGCTCCCCAGGTGTGTCCGGGTTGAGGACGGTGGCCGCGCAGGTGCCCGACAATCCGCCCTCCAGGCCATAGGGCTGGTTCTCGTAGCGGTCGCCGAGATTGGTGACGAGCCCAATATCAGCCACCAGGCGCAGATCCTTGCGCAGCGCCATGCCGCCGCGGAAACGCCCTGCCCCGGCTGAATCGGGAATGAGTTCCATGCGCTCGATGAAGACCGGCGCATTCATCTCCTGAACCTCGACGGGCGTGTTCGTGCCGTTGGTCGGCGAGGTCGTGGCCTCCTGCCCGTCACGATGCCGGTGCGCGCCGACGCCGCCGACGGCCGACATCCAGGCCAGGAAGGGCTTGCCGGTGAAGGGGCTGACGGACCCGCTCACCTTCGGATTGCAGAAGCCCGAGCTTGCGGAAATGACCCGGTCGGGCACGACCTGGGCGAGCGCGCCCATCACCACCTCGTAGATGCGGTTGGCGGTGACGGCCCGCGCGCCGCTGGCAGCGCCCGGCTTCGGATTGACGAAGCTGCCCTGCGGGGCCCGGATCTCGATGCAGCGGATGATGCCGAAGTTCTGCGGCGCGCGCGGCAGGGTCACCGATTTGACGGCGGCGATGCAATAGGATCGCGTATATTGCATATAGGCGTTCATGCCGGCTTCGCGCTGCGGGCCTGTGCCCTCGAAGTCGCAGATGATCCGGTCCTCGGCGATGGTCAAAGCCATCTGCATATGCACGGGTTCGGTGCCCGGGCCGACGTCGTCGAGCTTATCCGAGAAGTGGTAGGTGCCCTTGGGCAACTCGTCGATGGCGGCCAGCATGGCTTCCTGGCTCTGGACCAGGATCTGGCGCATGCAGGTCGCAAACTGCTCGGGGCCGTACTGCTCGGCCAGGGCGCGGATGCGGTTGGCGCCCACCATATTGGCGGCGAACTGGGCATGGAGGTCGCCGATCACGTCCTTGACGCGCACATTGGCTTCGATGATCCGCAGGATCTCGCGGTTCGGCTCGCCGTTCTTGAAAAGCAGTGTTGGAAGGAAGCGGATGCCCTCCTGGCAGGTCTCGCGGACGCCGACGACCTCCTCGCTGCCCGGCGCGCTGCCGCCGACATCGATATGGTGGGCGATGTTGACGGCGTAGCCGACAAGCCGCTCACCGAGATAGACCGGGGTCACCATGAAGAAGTCGGGGAGATGGCCGGAGCCGATGGTCGGGTCGTTGCAGATCACAGCATCGCCCGGCCCGAGGCTGCCGACGGGATAATAATCCAGCATCTGGCGCACGGTGAAGGCCATGGAGCCGAGATGGCCGGGGCTGTAATCGCCCTGCGCCACCATGTTGCCTTCCGCATCGAAGACGCCGGTGGAGAAATCGGATCCTTCGCGCACCGTCATGGAATAGGCCGTGCGCAGGAGCGTGCTGCCCATCTCCGCGGCGGTCGAGAGAAGACCGCCCCAGACCACCGAGAAGGTCACGGGGTCGATGGTCGTGTCCAAGGGTTCGATAGAGCTCATGGCCTGCGCCCTCACAGTTCGGTGACAAGATTGCCGTGCGGATCGACACGCGTGGTGCTGTCGGGCGGCAGGACGATGGTGGATTCGCGTTCCTCGACGATGGCCGGTCCCGACACGACGTCGCCGGCACTGAGGCGGTAGCGGTCATAGACCGTGCAGGGCGTGAAGCCTTCCGTTTCAGGAAACCAGACCTGCCGCACGTCCTTGATTGCCCGCGACACGTCGCCATCGAGGCGCTCGAGATCCTCCATCGTCAGCACCGACCCGATGGCGGTCGCCCGCAGGCGCCAATGCACGCCGACGACGTCCCAGCCGGTCTCGAAGCTGCGCGCGCCGTAGGAACGCGCATAGGCCTCGAAGAAGGCCTCGCGGAGCGCGGAAAGATCCGCCACCGTATAGGGATAGGGCGGCAGGTCGACCGCGATCTCATAACCCTGGCCGGCGAAGCGCATGTCGCAGCTTGCCGTGAAGCGCTGCCGCTCGGGAACGATGCCGGAGCGTTCCATCTGCTCACGGGCGCGCATCTCGAGGTCCGCGAACAACGCGTTGAGCGTTGGGATCGCGGCCTCGTCGAGCGTCATGACCTGCGTGCGGGCGAGATCGAGCGAGGTCTCCGCCATCAGGAGGCCGACGGCGGACTCCACACCGGCAGCCCGCGGGAAGACGACCTTCGGGCAGCCGAGCATGCGGGCGAGCCGCGCGCCATGGACCGGGCCCGCGCCACCGAACGGCACGAGCGCAAAGCTGCGCGGGTCCTTGCCGCAACTGATGGTGACCGCGCGGGCGGCCTCAGCCATCTGCTGGGTGACGATCTCGTGGATGCCCCATGCGGCCTGCATGGTGTCGAGCCCGAGCGGCTGGGCGATCTCGCGGTCGATGGCCTCCTTGGCGCCCGCCGCATCCAGGCTCATCTCGCCGCCGAGGAAATAGCCGGGGTTGAGATAGCCGAGCGTCAGGTCCGCATCCGTCACCGTCGGCCGCTTGCCGCCGCGACCGTAGCAGACCGGCCCTGGCACCGAGCCCGCGCTTTCCGGCCCGATCGAGATACCGCCGAGCTCAACCTTGGCAATCGAGCCGCCGCCCGAGCCGATCTCGATGAGATCGACCGCGGGGATGCTGACGGGAAGGCCGCTGCCCTTCTTGAGATGGGTCATGTCCACCTCGAACTGGCTCGTCAGAAGCGGCTTGCCGCCTTCGACCAGGCAGAGCTTGGCGGTGGTGCCGCCCATGTCGAAGGAGATGAGATTGTTCGTGCCGGCGGCCGGCGCGAAGCGCGCCGCCGTGAGCACGCCCGCCGCCGGCCCGCTCTCGATGATGCGGATCGGGAAGCGCTTGACCACGTCGGCGGTGGCAACGCCGCCGTTCGACTGCATGATCAGCATGGGCCCGTCCACGCCCATGCGCTTCAGCTCCTCGTCGAGACGCTCCACGTAATTGGCGACGCCGGGCATCACATAGGCGTTCATGACCGTCGTGCTGGTGCGCTCGAACTCGCGATAGAGCGGCGAGACGTCGGAGGAGATCGAGACCATGATCTCGGGCACCTCCTCCTGCAGGATGGCCTGAACACGCTGTTCATGGTCGGGGTTGGCGTAACTGTGCAGGAAGCAGACCGCGACGGCGACGATGCCGTTGGCCCGCAGCTGCTGCGCCACGTCCCGCACCGCCGCCTCGTCGAGCGCGGTCTCGACGGAGCCGTCCCAGAGCATGCGCTCCGGCACCTCGAAGACGTGGTGGCGCGGCACCAGCGGCGCCGGCCGACCGGCGGCATTGTCATAGAGCTCCCAGCGCTTCTGCCGGCCGATCAGGATGACGTCGCGGAAGCCGCGCGTGGTGATCAGGGCCGTCGGCGGACCCTTGCGCTGGATCACCGTGTTGGTGGCGATCGTCGTCGCGTGGACCACCTCGGAAACCGCCGTCATGTCGCGGGCGCTCGCCGCCATCAGGCCGCGCAACCCTTCGAACACCGCTTCGGCGGGATCCGCCGGCGTGGACAATACCTTGCCGATGGCGAAGCTGCCCGTCTCCGGATCCAGCACGGCAAAGTCCGTGAAAGTACCGCCGATATCGATGCCGATACGCAGACCCATCTCACACCCCTCTCTGGGACGATTTGTTTAGCTACTTAACAACGTCGCCGTGACCAGATCAAGCCCTCCGCCGACGCGCGGTGTAAATTTTTGTCAAAAGTTCCAAATCGTTAGGCGTAACAATTGGCATCGCACGGCAACGCCGCGCGACGGCCGTCGTTAGGCTGGTCTGTGCTGATAGAGCCGCCACTAAACGACGGCCTGGGCCCTCTCCGCCTTGTCGCGCCCGAGGCCGAGATAGGCCTCCTGGATGGCGGGATCGTTGCGGAGTTTAGCCGCCTCCCCCTCCAGCACGACGACGCCGTTGCGCAGGACATAGGCGCGGTCGACCAGTTCCAGCGCGTGGTTGGCGCTTTGCTCGACCATGATGATGGTCAGCCCCTGCGCCTTCCAGCGCGCCAGGATCTCGTAGACGCGGTCGACCATCAGGGGCGACAGGCCCATGGACGGCTCGTCGATGCACAGGATCTTCGGCCGCCTGAGCCAGGCGCGTGCCATCGCCACCATCTGCTGCTCGCCGCCGGACAGGGTGCCGGCGAGCTGGCTGAGACGCGCACCGAGCCAGGGGAACTCGGCGATGACCCGCTCCAGATCCGCGTCGAGCTTTTTCGCGTCACCCTTGCGGCGCGAGAAGGCGCCCATGAGCAGGTTGTCGCGCACCGTCAGTTCCGCGAACATGCGCCGCCCTTCCGGAATGGAGGCAACGCCCTGGTCGATCACTTCGGCCGTCGTGCGCGCTTCCAGCGGCTTGCCGAAGAAATCGACCTCGCCCTTGCGCGGCTGCACGAGCCGCAGCACGGTCTTGATGGTCGTCGATTTGCCGGAGGCGTTGCCGCCGAGCACCGCGACCGCCTCGCCGCGGTTGACATGGAGGGATACGTCGAACAAGGCCTGAACGGGCCCGTAGAAGATATCGACGTTCTTGAGCGCCACGGCGGGCGTCGACGGGTCGCCGGGCAGGTCCTGTTCCGGGCCATGCTGGAGATGGCCGCCGCTGGCTGCCGCAGCGGATGCGGGCACACTGCCGGTCGCCTTGCCGAGATAGGCCGCAGTCACCTCCGGATGGGCGAAAGCCGCATCTGGCGTGTCGTCGATGATCGCCCGGCCATGTGCCATGACGATCGTGCGTTCCGCCAGCCGGCGCACGATGTCGAGCTTGTGCTCGATCATGATGATCGCCATGGCGGGAAAGGTCTTGCGCAGGTCGATCAGGAGATCGGCCAGCTCATGGCTCTCGGTCGGGTTCATGCCCGCCGTCGGCTCGTCCAGGAGGAGAACATCCGGCGCGGCGGCGAGCGCCCGGGCGATATCGAGGCGCCGGCGGTTGGCATAGGAGAGGCTGTGCGCCGGCTTGTCCTTGCGCGACAAGAGACGATCGCCGAACAGCGCCATCACCTCATCGGCGCGCTGGCGTGCCTCGTCCTCGGCACGGCGATAGGCCGGCAGCCCGAACAGGGCGGCGATCGGCTCCGCGAAGGCGCCGAAGCGCTTCGGTCTCGCACCACCACCGATCAGCGTGCGCTGGGTGCCGACCATCACGCTGTCGGCGATCGTCAGCGCGGGAAACACCCGGCTCGTCTGGAAGGTGCGCGCGACGCCGAGCGCGGAAATCGCCTCGGGCGAGCGCCCGTCGAGCCGGTTGCCCTTGAAGGTTATCCGCCCGGCCGTCGGCCGCACGAAGCCCGTGATGGTCTGCACCAGGGTCGACTTGCCGGCCCCGTTGGGGCCGACGATGCCGATGAATTCGCCGGGGCGCACGTGGATGGTGACGTCGTCGATGGCCTTGAGGCCGCCGAAGCTCACGCTGACATTCTCAATGGCGAGCCCGTCGGCGGCCTGGGCCGGCGCGGACACGGGGCGATGGAGCACGGCGACCGTCATCAGCGAACTCCCGCAATGCCCTGCGGACGGAACCGCAGCGTGAGGTAGAGGATCGCGCCGAACAGGATCATCCTGTAGTCGGCGAAGTCGCGCAGCACTTCCGGCAGCACCAGAAGAAGCACGGCGCCTATCAGGGCACCGGTGAGATTGCCGAGCCCTCCCAGGACGATGATGGCCACCATCAGGAAGGAGCTGTCGAGCCGGAAGCTGTCGGGACTGATGAAGCGATGCAGGAAGGCGAAGGCGCCGCCGGCAAGGCCGGCGCAAGCGCCCGCCAGCGCAAAGGACGTGACGAGATAGCGTCGCACCGGCAGGCCGGCGGCATGGGCCGCGACACGATCCTCACGGATTGCGCGCCAGCTCCGACCGACCGGCGAGGCGAGGAACCGTCCCGCCGCGAAGATGGCGAGCACCAGCAACGCCAGGGCCTGCCAGTATTGCGCCGCGAGGCTGCTCATCGACACCCCCGGCGCCACCAGAAGGCGGGGGCGTGGAATGCCGAAGATGCCGTTCGGCCCACCGGTCACGTCCGTCCAGTTGAGCAGCACGAGCCAGATCAGCACGCCCATGGCGAGCGTCGCGAGGCCGACCACATGGCCCGTGAGCGAGGAGCACAAGAGGCCGACCAGGGCCGCGAGGATGGCGGTGGAAACGGCCGCAAGGACAAAAGCGAACTCGGCCGGCACGCCCCACATCTTGGCGGCCAGCGCGGCGACATAGGCGCCGACCCCGAAAAAGCCGGCGAAACCGAGGAACATGATGCCGGCGGCACCCGACAGCATCGTCAGGCCGACGCTGAGCAGCGCGAAAATGACGATCACCAGCCCGACCTGCACGATATAGTCGGACAGACCGACGAGCGGCAGCAGCGCCAGGACCGCCACGCCCGCCGCGAGCCAGCCGTAGGGTATGGTCAGGGGCCGGCCGGTCATCAGCGGCTGACCACCCTGCCCGATCATGATGCTGGTGGACGGCATGACGCCAGAGGCGCCCCGCGAGCCCCCGAGCGCATCGAGGCGCTTGTCGCCGAGCAGGCCCTGCGGCCGCACCGTGAGAATGAGGAGCAGCAGGCCGAAGGCGACCATGTCGCGAAAGCCTTCCCCGACATAGCCGACGGCCAGCGCTTCGAGCACGCCGAGCAGCAGACCTCCCACGACGGCGCCGGGAATGCTCGCGAGCCCGCCGAGCAATGCCGCTGTAAAGCCCTTGAGGCCGAAGGGTACGCCCATCTGCGGATAGAGGTTCTGATAATACATGGCGACCATGACGCCGGCGATGGCGGCGAGCGCGGCGCCGAGGCCGAAGGCGAGCTGCCGCAGCCGATCGGTCGGAACGCCCATCTGCCGCGCCGCGTCGAGATCCTGGGACATCGCCCTGAGCGCCCGGCCCGACCAGGTATGGGTCAGGAACCACCACAGGCCGACCATGATGATGAGCGACAGGATCAGAATGGCGATATCGACGCCGGTGATATAGGCCGCGCCGACGACCCAGCTGTAATTGGAGAAGGGGCTTGGAAAGCGATGCGCTTCCGGCGTCCAGATGATTTCGGCCGCCTGGTCGAGCATGAATGTCAGCGCCAGCGTCGACAGGAGCGGGGCGATCCAGGGCGCGTTCTCGAGCGGGCGCAGCGCGATGCGCTCGATCGCCATGCCGAGAAGCGTTGTCCCAAGGATCGATGCGATGACGGCCACACCAAGCGGCAGTCCGAGATTGACGCCGGTATAGGCCAGGAACGCGCCGAACATCAGCAGCGACCCCTGCGCGAAATTGATGAGATTGGTCACGCCGAAGATCAGCGAAAAGCCGATCGCAACGAGCGCATAGACGTTGCCGATGACTAGGCCGTTCAGGATCTGGCTGAAGAACTCGATCATGTGCCGCGTCGCTCCGGGATGGGAGGATCGGAAGACCCGCCGCGACAAACGCGGACAAGGCGCAAATAAATCAGGATCGGTATCGCGGGCAGATCGGCGAACGACCCGCCCGCGCAGGATACACTACTTATAGGGCGCGTATGTATTGCCCTTGACGACGATGTAGTTGATCTGGCGCGGGCCGAGATCGCCGGATCCCTCATATTTGAGCGTACCACTGACGCCCTGGAGCGGCGGCGCCGAAGCGATCTGATCGCGGATGGCCTCGCGCGTGATCGGCGTGCCCTTGGCATTCAGGGCCTCGATGGCCTTCGCGACGATCAGCATCGCATCGTAAGTAAAGGCCGAGTAGTAGTTCGGCGCCTTGCCGAACTTGGCCTCGTAAGCCTTGCTGAAAGCTGCCGCTTCAGGCGCTTCCGCCAGAAACGGCGTCGGCATCACGACGCCTTCAGCCGCACCACCGGCGAGTTCGATGAATTTCGGATCATTCAGCGTGTCGGTTCCGGCCACCTTCATCTTGGGATCGGCCTGGCGCAACTGCTGCATGAACAAAGCGGATTCCGCATAGTGGCTGACGAGGAAGATGCCGTCGGGCTTCGCGGACAGGATCTTGGTGATGAGCGGCCGGAAGTCCCGCGTTTCCGGAATCATCGCCTCCGACAGCACAACCTCGGCACCCGCATCCTTGAGGGCCTTGGAGACCATGGTATTCGTCACCATGCCCCAATCGTCCTTGAAATAGACGATGGCGATCTTCTTCATGCCCATCGCCTTTGTCAGGAGATCGACATGGGGCTGCACCATGGACGCATGTGTCGGTGTTGTGCGGAACTGATATGGACTGATCTTGACATAGTCCGGGTGGCCGGCTGTCGGCGCGACCTGGGCGATATGCGCTTCCGCGAGGATCGGACCGGCCGCCATCGATTCGGTGCTGGTTTGCCCGCCGATCACTGCGAGTACCGCCGGATCCTGCGCGAATTTCTGGGCAATATTCGCCGCTTCGCGCGGTACTCCGCGACTGTCTTCTATCCGGACCTCGAGAAGTCGGCCACCGATACCGCCCTTGGCATTGACTTCACCGACGAACATGTCAGCGGCTTCACGAAAACGCAGGCCCAGCGCCGAGCGCTCTCCGGTCATCGGGCCGAACATGCCGATCACCAAGGGATCGGCAGCGCGGGCCGGTGCCCCCGCGATCAGAGCGGCGAGCGTTCCCGCCAGCACGATTCCTAATCCACGCATGTGATGTACCCCTCTGGTCTCTCATTGCAGGAGACTTTGGCTCGCCGAGCGAGTGATAAAAGTTTAGCTATTAAACTCGCCGCGCAACAAGCTTAAATTTTGTCCAGCGCGAAATACTTTTATATCCCCACCGCCAGCGGCGATGAATGTGCTTATTTCCGAGTGTCTTACTGTATAGCAGCAAGGCTTTGTGCAGTGCGGCAATGCAGGCCTCCGCCAGGTTCGTTGTCAGCATCGGCGCCTTTTGCGCACCGCAAATGCCGCAAAAACATGCAAGAGCAATTCGTCTCGCTTAACGAGCGCCGTCGACAACTAAACATTTTACTTGCGAGCGGGCACATGGTCAGGCTCTTATATCGCCATGTCACGTATTGCCTCTCCCAGCGCTGTCGCAACGCCCTCCGGATCGGTTCGGGAATTCGAGCTCTATGACGAGCTCATGCCCGTTCGCCGCTACAAAATGCTGCTGCAGGCCTTCCTCAAAAGGCGCGGCTCCGGCAGCCGGCAGGCCATCGCCGAGGCGCTTGGCAACACGCGCAGCTTCATCACCCAGATCACGAGCCCGGCCTATGATCTCGCGATCCCGGCGCATCACGTGCGCACGATCGTCAAGATCGCGGGGCTCCAGCCGAACGAGGAGCGCATGTTCCTCGACGCCTATATCGCCGCTCATCCCGAGCGGGCTTCCGAGATCCTGGGGCGCGGCCAATCCGGCCCGGGCAGCACGACCATGAGCTTGACCCTTCCCCAACTGTCCAATCCCGCCGCCCAACGCCGCCTCGAAGCTCTGATCGAGCGTTTTGCGCGCGACGTGGCCGCCACCATGATCGCCAATGAGGCGGACACCGGCGGGCACGATGACCAGAGGGACCTGCCGTGAACAATCCGCTCGATCTCGGCGGCGTCATGCTCAGCGTGCTCGCCTGCGACCCACGCGACCAGACGCTCGGCATCGCGCTGGCCTCGTCGGCGATCGCCGTGGCGGCCCGCTGCCCGTATCTGGTCGTCGGCAAGGCCGTCGTCGCGAGCCAGGGGTTCAGCAACCTCAAGGTGGGGCCGCTCGCGCTCGATCTCATCCAATGCGGCCTGACCGTCCAGGAAACGATGCAGGCGCTGCGCCAGCATGATCGCTGGATGGATTACCGCCAGATCGCCATCGTCGCCGCCTCCGGTGAGGTCGAGGTGCATACCGGTCCAATGAACGTGAACTGGGCCGGCCATGTCAGCGGCAGCGGTTTCGTGTGTCTGGGCAATGGGCTGCCCGACCAGGACGTGCTGGCCGCCATGCAGCGACGCTTCATCGACGCGCACGGACAGCCGATGGCCGAGCGGCTCCTGGCGACGCTCGAGGCCGCGCGCGGTCATCTCGGGCCTGAAAGCCCGCTCCTCTCCAGCTCGCTTCTCGTGCGCACGCCCGGCGAGACGGTTCACATCGACCTCAGGGTCGACCTGGCGCGCGATCCGCCAGAGGCCGGCGGCTGCGCCCTGACTGATCTGCGCCGCCTGTTCGAGCGCTACCTGCCTCTCACTGACATCTACAAGAAACGGTCCATGTCGCCGCATCCGACCTGAACGGACGGCGCTGGCCAAAGGAGACAAAGATGACCTTCACCATTGTCGCCCGCGATCCTGACACCCGGCAGCTTGGTGTCTGCCTGGCCACCAGCCCCCTCGGCGTGTCGTCCCGCTGTCCGCATGTGCGCGGTGGCGTCGCTGCCATCTCCTCGCAGTGCCACAGCAACTGGCGGCTCGGCCATATCGGCCTCGACCTCGCGGCCCGCGGGCTGTCGCCTGACGAGATCCTGCGTCTGCTCGCGAGCTACGATCCGCATTTTGACGACTACCGGCAGGTGGGCATCGTGACGATGGACGGCGCCGCCGCCGCCCATAGCCCACCCAAGGGTGCGGCCTGGACCGGCCACCGTGTTGGCGAAGGATTTGTCGCCATGGGCAACGGCCTCGCCGGCCCGCAGGTCGTCGATGCGATCTACGACGGTTTCGCGCGTAGTGCCGGGGTCGATTTCGCCGAGCGGCTGGTCCGCGCCATCGAGGCAGGCTATGCCGCCGGCGGCGAACCGAAAGGACAGGCCTCGGCCGGGCTCATCGTTGCGGCGCCGGACTGCGAGCGGCCCCTCGTCGATCTGCGCATCGACATGGCCAACCCTCTGCCGAAGGATGGTGGCGATGCGGTGAAGGACCTGCGTCGCGCCTTCGATGCCTACAAGCCCCTCATCCCCTATTATGCCGATTACTGGCTCGATCATCCGGACGTCAGCTATACCGAATGGCAGAGCCGGGCGGCTTGACCGCCCGCTCGTCCCGTCAGGTCATGAGCCGACGTCGCCGGCGATTCCCTGGCGCGCCTGATCGAGTTCCTCGGAGTACCGCCGCAGGGCATAGGCTTCGGTGAGTTCGCCCAGGACCTTGCGGTCAGCGAGATTATCGATCACCGCGAGGGCGTCCGTTTCGGCCGCGTCGAAGGCCGCCATCGCTTCCTTCACATTCATGGACGGCAAGAGGACCTGGTCGCGGAAGCCCACGATGTCGGCGACGGTATGCGCTTCCGCGCCACCGTTGCTGCCAGCCGCATGGGCCTGCGCCACCGAGGCGATCCCGACGTAACGATCCTTGGCGTCGAGCACGATCGCCCGGGTGGCCGAGCCGAGCGGGAAGGCCTTGCAGAAGGCCTCCATCGGCATGTCGACGCGGGCGGTGCGGCTCGTCGGCCGCATCATGCGCCCGACCGTCAGGTTGCGGATCCATCCCACATCATAGGGGCTGCGGATCGTCTCGCCGCGCAGATGCAACCGCCATGTCGAGAAGGAGTAGCCGAAGAACTCACGCACGATCATGCTGGAGGCGATCGCCGCGCACAGCGCCAGGCTGCTGACGCCGATGCTGCTCGTTGTTTCGAGCGTGAGAAAGGTCATCGTCATCGGCCCGCCGACGACGGCGACCGCAAGCGCGCTCATACCGACGAAAGCCGACGTGTTGACGTGAATGCCGAATGCCGGCCATGCCAACAGGATCAGGCCGCCGAACAGCTTGCCGAGCAGGGCGCCGAGGAACAGCGAGGCAAAGAAAAGGCCGCCGCGAAAGCCGCATCCCAGGCAGATCGCCGCAGCCAGCGACTTCAGCAGAAAAACCCCGGCGAGGATGGCGAGCGGCGTGTGGCTGTTCAGCTCGACGAGAAGCGCGCCGTGGCCGGCCGACAGCACCTGCGGCGTCAGGAGCGCCATCAGCCCGAGGACCCCACCCCCGAACACCGGGCGCAGCAGCATCGGGATGCGCGTATAGCCGACCCAGCGCTCCACCAGCGAGACCCCCCGCATGATGACGATGCCGACGAAGCCGGCGATGGCGCCCAGCAGGATGTAAAGCGGAAAGTCTGCCGTCGTCACCGCCGGCAAGGGATCGAACTGCAGCGGCAGCGTGACCCCACCCAGCGCGTTGGTGACCAGCATGGCCGAGAACGCGGCCACCATGACCGGCGCCGCCGTCGCGATCGAATAGGCGCCGATGATCAGCTCAAAAGCATAGAAGCCCCCGGCAATGGGCGCGTTGAAGGCGGCCGCGATGGCGGCCGCGGTGCCGCATCCCACGAGCACGCGCATGTCCTGGCGCCTGAGCCGCAGCGCACGGCCGGCACGCGACGCGAGCGCGCCGCCGATCTGCGTATAGCCGGCCTCGAGGCCGACCGATGCGCCGACCCCATTGGACAGGACGGTCTGTCCCGCGACGAGAAGGCTGTCGCGGGTCGACATGACGCCGCCGTGGAGGGCATTCGCCTCGATCGGATCGACCGCGACCCGCATCTTGCGCGATCGCATCCAGTAGGCGATGGCGCCCAACAGGAGCCCGCCCGCCGCCGGAACGAAAAAGCTGAACGGCGGCAGATGCGTCGCGGCACTCAACCCCTCGTCCAGGGCGACGCCAAACAGGATATAATGGGCAAGATGCGCGACGCGCGTCATGGCGACGACCGCCATTGCGACCGTGCAGCCGATCCCCGCCGCGACGACGACAAGCAGGAACTCGCTGCGACGGACGAGCGAGCGGATGCGCTGGCGCCATTCACCCGGGACGCGAGGAGGGGAAAGGGTCATGGAAAACCAACTGACTGGACGCGAACGCGGATGGCCCGCGGTCCGGCGAGCTCTGGTGCTCCCTTAACCCACAATTGCGTCAAGTGCCACGGGCGGCGCAGCGATCATCGTGCATCGCAGACACCGCGATGGATCGGCTTCAAGGGGTTCCATGCAGTGCCCATCCTTGTGCGAGACAGGAACGTCGAACGCTCTACGAATTCTCCGTGACGATTATGCGTCACCGCGTTCCATGACATCCGCTCTGAGGGACAGCGCGGATCGTTGTTGTTCATTGGTCGGATCTTTTCCGCGCTACGCCAAGACAAGCGCCGTTCCATAAAGCCCGATCGCGAAGACGATATGCGCGATGATGCCGAGCGCCCTGGCCTTGGCCGGATTGGGCGCCTTGCTGCAGGCGACACCGTTGCCCATGCAGGGCTGCATGACGAACCATCCGAGGCCGACCGTTGCGAGCCCGACGATCAAGGCCGGGCCGAAAGTCGGCTCAATCGCCCAGGACGTGCCCCAGATCGCCAGCAAGGCGACGGCGAAGGAAATCCCGACCACGTAGTGCATGATCCAGCCGATGGCGTCTTCTCCCGGAAGCGGCGCGGCTTGGGCCACGCCATCGGGATGGACGAATTGGAGACGCGGCATATGGCCGAACCAGCGCCCGGGCAATGTCCAGGATGGCGCCGGACCCCGCAGCGCGAAGCGCAGGACCTGCTGCCAGATGTCAAAAAGCACGGTTGCCCCGATCCCGATCGGGATCGCCTTCGCAATCAATTCCCAGCCCCAACCCATGAATGCGTCCTCACTTGTTTTCACTATGTCTGATCGAATGTCCGCTGGCGCGCAATGCGCGGGGAGAGGCTGAGGCAGACAGTTTCAGGGAGCGGGGCGGCCGAGCCAGTCGATATGGCGCGCGACCGACGCCGCCATGGCCTCTTTGCCGCCGGTCGCGATGACGCGGTCCCAGAACGCGCCATAGATGGCATCGTAGGCAAAGGGGGCGACGCGTGCCGCGATCGCCTTCACCGCCTCCGCACCGAGGGGAATGAGATTGGGATAGGAGCGCATGAAGCCGAGATGCCGGCGATCGGGAACCACCTGCAAGAGATCCCCTGACAGGATGGCGCCGCGCCCGCCCGCACCCGCCGCCCAGTGCATCACGGTCCCCCCGTCGAAATGGCCGCCGGTCCGCACGAGCGTCATGCCGGGCGCGATCTCAAGCCGGTCGCCTTCCCAGAAGACGATGCAGGGATCGGGGCGGGTCACCCACTGCCGGTCGGCCGCGTTGAGATAGACGGGTATGCCGCCGAAGGCGTGGCTCCATTCCACCAGGGTCGTGTAGTAGTGCGGATGCGATATGGCGATGGCCTTGATGCCGCCGATGCCGTTGATGAGATCCACCATCGCGTCGCTGACGAGGCTGATCAAGTCCCACAGAATGTTGCCGCCATCCGATGGCACGATCAGCGCCCGCTGGTTGATCGCAAAGGCCGGCGCCATGCCGACCGCCATCAATTCCCCCTCGTAGCGGAAGATCGGCATATGCGACCCCTGCAGGCGCTTGAGCGTCGTCCAGGCTTGTCCGGTGACCGCCACATACTGCCGTTCCTCCGCGCAGATGATGCACTGGTGAGGCGGTGCATCGCCCGGCGCATATTGCGTTCCACAGGTGATGCAGATGAACGCAGTCATGGCACTCGCCTCCCGGATCCCGTTCTGTCCTGCCGCTAGTGGTTCTGCTCCGACATTTGCATCCGTCTGATACGGGCCTTGGAGCCAATGTCGGAGTCAAGAGAACCACTAGCAAGTTAATGGTTTTAGCGGAGCTTTTGAATTTGACATTTGATCTGGAGCTTGATGTCAGGCGGGACTCACATGTCAAATTCGCTCCACTAGTCCTATCGCGTCGTGGCGCTCTATTCCAGCGCCGCGGGTCGACACCCCGTTCGTCCGGGTTTGCCTCAGCCAGCGGCTGCTCGACCACCGGCACCGCGCCCTGAGTGTCGTTGTCCTCGGCGTCCTGGCCTGCATGCGCGGGTCGGTGTCGTCAGCAGCGGCTGGAGAAAGCATCCAACACACTCCGGGCAGCGTCGCTGCTCTCCCCGATTATTGCTTTTCGCCAGCCGAAGAAACACATGCGATATATTGAGACGTCATCGCGTTTTATTGAGATTGATTAGGATTTCGTTTATGAAATCAATTGCGCCAGCAAGGAGGGAGGTTCGGCATTCATGAGCGAGATCCATGCCCAAGTCATCCTCGCGCGCGTGGAGACTGACGCGGCGAAGTTGGCTGTTCTCACCGATGTCCTGGCGCCGATCGAGGCTGAGCGCGCGCAAGGCTTTCGCCAGCTCGCCGACCGCCAGCGTTTCGTCACGGCTCATGGGTTGCTGCGCGCGGCGCTCGGGATGAAGCTGGCGTGCCATCCGGCGTCCGTCTCCCTGGTCCGCAAGCCGAGCGGACAATGGATCTGCGAAGGGCGGGGCTTGCATGTCAGCCTTGCCCATTCGGGCAAGCGTGTCGCGGTGGCCATCGCCGATGGCGCGGTTGGGATCGATATCGAGGAGATGACAGGCGGCGACGTCCTGGCGCTGGCCCGCGACTGGCTCACGCCGGCAGAGGCAGCCGTGGTGGCCAAGGCAGGCCCGGCCGCGATGGAGCCTCTGTTCCTTCGCTATTGGACAGCCAAGGAAGCGGTGCTGAAGGCGGCCGGAACCGGTCTTTCGGTGCCGCTTGCGGACTTCTGCGTCGCGCCTCCTGGCCCGCGACCGCAGCCCATCACGCAGCTGAAGCCCCATGCCGCGCTCGCTGGCCTGGCGGTGGCCTCTCTGCCCGCCCCGGATGGCTATGTGGCGGCGCTCAGCCTGCCTGGCGGGACGTGGCGAATCGCGCAACGTGATGAGGAAGCGGTGGATGCGCTCGCCCGCGGCAAGGAGGTCGATCGCTAAACAGCGTCTGGTATCACGGCTGCCCTTTCCCCGCGAAGGATTGCTCAAGTGCTTCGAGGCCAACCGTCCGCGCCTCCGGCGGACATACAACAGCGGGAACTCAGGCCAACCGTCCGTCAAGGTTCGCGACAGGAGCCCTCTGGATGGCACCCGAGGTGCGGCCCTGCTTGCCACCCCTCCCTCGGCGGTGTAGCAAGCTCCCGCATGCATGCTGCCCGGAGCCGACAGACGCGATGATGAACGATAATACCGCGCCGGTCAGGCCGCTTTCCCCCTGTCGCCTTTCCACGCCCCTGGCTGCGGCGGCCGGCGCTGCGACTTGGGAAGGTGCTTTCCCGTCTTCGTGATCGTCTGTTGCCGCGGCGGTGAAATAGGCATGGGATTACTCGAAAGATCGCGAACCAAAACCGCGCTTGAAGTGGGCATGGCCGCCCTGCTCTGCCTTCTTAGTCTCGTCTATTTCTATGGAAGCCACCTCTTCAGCGGTCCGGAGCTGCGATACACGTTCGATCGATTCGATCCGATCATCCAGGCGTCGATTCTCGAGCACTGGTACGGCGTGTATCGCGGTCTGTATGACTGGCGCAATCCCATCATATTCTACCCCATCCAAGGGGCCCTGGGTTTCAACGACAGTTACGTCCTGACGTCCATTCCCTATTCGCTCTTACGGGCCGCCGGTCTCGATCCTCTCCTCGCCATGGAGATCCCCCACGCCGCGACGCGTGTGATCGGCTTTGCATCGGCCTGGATCCTCATGCGCCGCTATTTCGGCCTTTCCCTGTGGGCCACGGCCTTCGGTGCAGTCCTGCTCACGGTTGCCAACGGCATCTATCTCGGCACGATGCACACCCAACTGACAACCGTTGCCTATGCGCCGCTCCTGTTCTGTCTCATCGCCCGTATCCACGAACTACTGGTCGACGAACGTCGCGGAGCAGCGCTCTTCACCGGCTGCGTGACAGGTTTGCTGCTGGCCTTTTGGCCCCTGACCTCCTTCTACATGTTCTGGATGACGGGCCTTTTCACCATCATCGTCCTGGGCGTGGCGTTGCTGCTGAATAGACGTCTGCTCATTGCCATGATCGGTGAAGCTCTCGTCGCTCAGCGCTGGCTGACGCTCGTGCCGGGCCTGATCATCTTTGCCGCGGGGCTCTATCCACTCTGGCTGATCTACGGTCCGACAGCCGCGCTCACCGGGATGCATCAATTTATTGCGGTGATCCATAATGCGCCGCATCTCGTCGACTTGATCAATGTGGGCCCGGACAACCCCATCTGGAGCGAGACATTCGAGCGACTGCGCTTTGAGACGGTGGGAAGCGGACTAGGAGAGTTCGAGCTGTGGCGTGGCTTCACCCCCGTTCATCTCGCCTTGCTCGCCCTCGCTCTCCTCGCTGCCTTCAAACTCCCGACCGGGCTCCCGGCACGCCAGGATTTCGCCTACCGATGCCTGCTGGTGACATTGGCAGTCGGCCTCCTGCTCCTCGTGCAGGTCGGTGGCTTCACGTTATGGTGGATTGTCTACACGGTCGTGCCCGGGGCAAAAGCGGTGCGCGTCATCGTGCGTTTCGAGCTGCTGCTCGTGACATTCGGCGCCATTGCACTGGCGATCGCCCTGGACATCCTGGCGCGCTACCGCGCGCCCTGGACCAGCTTGGTCGCGGTTGTCCTGGCAGCGTCCGTGCTTGCCGAGCAGTATTCCAGCTTTCCCACGGCGCGCTTCAAGGCGGCTGATGTCAAGGCGCTCGCAGACATTCCGCAGCCGCCCCGCGCGTGCAGAACCTTCTATACCGTCAATCCGTACAGAGCCGACGGCGAAAGCGCCGTCAACATGAAGTACTATATCCATAGTACGGAAGCGATGCTGATCGCCGAACGCATCGGGCTCCCAACCCTGCTTGGCATGCACACCTTCATTCCGCCCGGCTGGGATCTCACGGATCCATTGGCCCCGGATTACGAATGGCGCGTGTATCGTTACGCGGAGAAGCACCATCTGACGGAAGGGCTCTGCGCCTTCGACCTGCAAGACCTCACCTGGCGCGTGGTCACGACGCCGCCCGATCGCCCGGCGACACCACCGCCGGAACTGGCGTTGGCGGGGCTCATCAGTCCTGCGGGTCCGATCTCGCTCGACCTGCGCGCGCCGCTGGCACAGCGCTATGGAGGCAGTTCGCTGCGTCTGCCCTGCCGTCCCATGGCCGCGACAGACACCTCCCTTCTGGTCTGCGCGGGCGAGCCCGCAAAGGATGCCGGCGGCGTTGGTGTCGCGCTCGCTTTGCGCGATGGCGAGCATGTTTCCTTCGCGCGCGGAGAGCCCGGTACCCTTCTCTTGGCGGATGGATGGTCTCCTCCAGAAAGCTGGGGCACTTGGGCGAGCGACCAGCAGGCGAGCCTCGTCGTTCGCCTTGATCGCAGCCTCTTTGCGGATGGCGCACGTCTCGTCCTCACCGCGCATGCGTTGCTGCCATTGCAGGACACGAGCAAGGTTGTCCATGTCTCGATCGATGATGCGCCCTTGGGCAGCCTGAATCTGACAGGCGACCCCTCGCAGCAGGACCTCTGCATCCCGGCCGCCCGGCTTCCGGAAGGTCGCGCCTTCACCCTGACGCTCCGGACGGACAGGGCCGCGCAGTCGCCGGCAGCGCTGAAGCTGTCGGGCGATGCGCGGCCTCTCAATTTCGCCTTATCGGGATTAACCGTGGGGCACTGCCAGCCAAGCCCCTGACCAGTCAAGCCCCTGACGGTTCAAGGCACCATCGCCGTTTTGGCAGCACGGGGAGAGAGCGCTCGCCCTCGCCAGGTGCTTCTTCTCCCTGCAAGTGCTTCTTCTCCCTGCAAGTGCTTCTTCTCCTTGCAAGAGCTTCTTCCACTTTCCAAGTGCTTCTTCCACTTACCAAGTGCTTCTTCCACTTGCCAACCGCCGCGGATGATGCCCTAAGAACGTGGATGCCCGGCATCCTTCGACGAACGCCTACTTCTCTGTCACGCAACGAAGATCAGACAAGCATGTCATCCGAACCACGCATCGCCGTTTTGATCCCCTGCTACAACGAAGCTGCGTCGATCGCCGCCGTCGTCCGGGATTTCCGCGCGAGCCTCCCGCAGGCGGACATCTTCGTCTACGACAACAACTCCGCGGATGACACCGTTGCCATTGCCACGGCCGCAGGCGCCATCGTGCGCAGCGAAACCCGGCAGGGCAAGGGCTTCGTGGTTCGGCGGATGTTCGCGGATATCGACGCCGACGTCTATGTCATCGTCGACGGCGACGACACCTACGACGCCGCGGCCGCGCCCAAGCTCGTCGAATTGATCCTGAAGGAGAACTGCGATCTCGTGAACGGCGCGCGCGTTCCAACGAATGAGGCCGCCTTCCGCGCCGGGCACAAATTCGGCAATCGGCTACTCTCCACGCTCGTCAGCATGATCTTCGGCAAGCGCAACACCGACATGCTCTCGGGCTACAAGGCCTTGTCGCGGCGTATGGTGAAATCCTTTCCGATCAAGAGCAGCGGGTTCGAGATCGAAACGGAGCTCCTCATTCACGTGCTCGAGCTCGGCCTGCCCGTCGACGAGATTAAGACGCCCTATCGCGAGCGTGGTGAAGGCTCCGAAAGCAAGCTGCGCACCTATCGCGACGGCTTCCGGATCATCTGGTTGATCAGCCACCTGATTCGCGACGAGAAGCCCCTGCAATTCTTTGCCGCCGTCGCCGCTGTCCTGGCGCTCATCGCGATCCTTCTCGGAGTGCCGATCGTCGTGACATTCGCCGAAACAGGCCTGGTGCCGCGCTTGCCGACCGCTCTGCTGGCGACCGGCCTCGTCATTTCGTCGCTTCTGGCGCTGACCGCCGGGCTGGTCCTCGACAGCGTCGCCCGGGCGCGCCGCGAGTTCAAGCTGCTCAGCTATCTCGGCATGGCCGCGCCGTCGGCGAAGCGCCGGTAAGCGGAGCCGTGTTGACCAGGGAGCAGGCGGCCAAGGTCGCGGCGTTTCTCGTCGCCGGCGGCATCGGCTTTCTCGTCGACGCAGGCCTGCTCTGGGTTGGCCTCAACACGCTTGAGCTCTCGGCGCTCGCGGCCCGCGCCATATCCTTCACAGCCGCCATGCTGACCACCTGGGTTCTCAACCGCAGCCTTGCCTTCGCCAGTCAGCGGGATCGCGCGCGCGGCCATGGATCGGAACTGGCCCTTTACGGGCTCGCCACGCTTTTCTCGGGCGCGATCAATATCGGCCTCTATCTCGTGGTGATCGAGGCGCTCGGGCGCGGGGGCATCTACCCCTTCATCGCCCTCGCGGCCGGGGTCGGCGCGGGGCTCGTTTCCAATTTCCTGCTCTACAACTTCGTCGTCTTCCGGGGTTCAGCGACGCGGCCGTGATCTTTCTTACGCTCTGAACCCTGAGATCCCGCCTGAAAGGCCGCGTAGATCTCCGGCAGCGCGCCGATGAGGTAGTCGCCGAATCCGGGCTCCGCCTTCTTGTCGATCATCAGTGTCAGCGTCGTGGCATCGTCCTTGATACGCAGGAGGCGCTTGCCCGCAATCGGCGACCAGACGGCCGGCTCGGCCGATCGGCGCTTCGGCGCGACCGCCTCGAGGATCTGCAGGAAGCGATCGTCGGAGGACGCCGCCGCGAAATCCGGCCGGGACGATGCCTCACGCGCCCGTTCCGCGGCGCCCGAGGCTTCAAGGCGCTCCGCAAGCGCCAGCCACCGGTCGCGTCCGGCCTTCGGGGCGGGACCGATCGCCGCGATGATGTCGCGCGGCACCTTCACCGCCGCCGAGATCAGGCGCGACAGACCTGTCTTGTCGACGCTGAGGGCGGCCATCAAAGTATCGCGCTTGAAGCCGGCCTCCTCCAGCCGCGCCGCGAACAGGGCCTTCTCGATGAAGGACAGATCCGTTCGGGCGCTGTTCTCCTGTCCCTGGGCGACGACCAGCTGCTCGTCCGTCAGCGGCTTCACCATGGCCCGCAGCCGGATGCCGAGCTCGGCCACGGCGCGCAGCCGGCGGTGGCCATAGGCGATCTGGTAGCGACCCTCCCTCGCGGGGTGGGGCCGCACGAGGACGGGAACCTGCTGGCCATGCTCCCGAATGGAGGCGACGAGGCTCCGGTGATCCTCGGCGGAGCCCTCCAGGCGGTCGGTGATGAACGAGCGCTCGACGAGATCGCAGTCGATCTCCACCACCGCATGCGCCTTCAGCTGCTCGATGGAGCGGGTGACCGCGCCGATCGCGCCGCGCGTCCCCATGACCCCGAAATGCGGCGCCGGCTGGCCGGCGGCCGCCGCATGCGTTGCCGTCTCGGAAATCGCATGACCCGATGCCGCCTGTGCTTCGCCCGCCGTCAGCCCGACGAGAAGATTTTTGCGCGCCATCAGGCCCTCCCCCACGCCGCGCGAATGAGCTGCGCGATCTCGCCATTGACATTGTCGAGCGCTTCCATGGCCCGGTCATAGGTCGAGCGGGTGAACTGGTCGCGCGTCACCTCGTACAGGGTCTGCTTGGTGATGCCGGCATCCGAAATCGCGGTGCTCTTCAGCATCGGATAGTTCAGCACGTGGTCGCCGAACATGGCGCGCATGAAGGACACCATCTGGTTCTGGGGGCCGTCGCCGGGCTCATAGCGGGTCACGAGATAGCGCATCCAGTCGTAACTCATGTTGCCGCCGGCGCTCGCCACCACGCTGAGCAGGTCGGACGTCATGATCAGGAACTGGCACATCGACATAACGTCGAGCATCTGGGGATGCACCGTGACCAGCACCGCTGTCGCCGCGCAGAGCGCCGAGAGGGTCAGGAAGCCGAGCTGCGGCGGGCAATCCACCACCACGACGTCATAGCTGTCCGCGACCGAAGCAAGCGCCGCATCCATGCGCGTGAAGAACATGGTGTCGGCCGGATCACGCCCCATCAAGGCCTTCGGCGTCTCGTGCTCGAACTCCATCAGCTCGATATTGCCGGGCACGAGGTCGAGATTGGTGAAATAGGTCTTGCGGATGATATCGCGGAGATCGCGTCGCGCGCCGTCGTAGCGGATGGCGCCGTAGAGCGTCTCGTTCTCGCCGACATCGAACTCGGGCTGATAGCCGTGCAGCGCCGACAGGCTCGCCTGCGGGTCGAGGTCGAGCGCCAGCACGCGATACCCGTTCAGCGCCAGATACTGGGAGAGATGGGCGGCCGTCGTCGTCTTGCCGCTGCCGCCTTTGAAATTGACCACCGTAATGACCTGCAGGTGATCGCCGGGGCTGCGCCGCGGCGAATAGCGCCGCTCGGCCTTGCCGCTGGCATCGAGATAAAGGCGCAAAGCCTGGATATCCTCGACCGAATAGGACCGGCGCCCGCCCGGTCCGACCTGCGGCTCGGGACCCTTGCCCTCGAGCGAGAGGCGCCGGAGGTAGCCGTCGTTGATGCCGATGAGCTTTGCCGCTTCGGTGGAGGAAAAGGGGCGCAGCGTCTTGCGCGCCTCAGGGGGGAAAAGTTGGAGCCGGTGGGCCTGGAGCTTCGACGAGAGTTCGCGCGCGTGCTGCCCGACCAGTTCATGGATCTGCCGGAAAGACCCGGCAGGATGAGAAAGGCTGATATCCACGTCAATCTCGCGTAAACACGCTGAAAAGCGCAAATGGCGCCTTTTTCCGTGCCGACCACATCTGATTCATCGCGATGTGGCAAGCGATTATGGGTTAACGGAAGGTTAACGCCCGCCCTGTCGCTTGCATGCCGCGCCGTTGCCGGCCGGCAACCGATGGGTGGCGGACTGTCGCAGCCTTATCGGGCCTCCACCGGCAGGGAGCGGGTATCCGCCTGCTGCCTTTGGGCGTGCCGCCCTTGCAGACGGGCGAGGTAGAGATAGATGACTGGCGTCGTATAGAGCGTCAGAAGCTGGCTGAGCAGCAGGCCGCCGACCATGGCATAGCCGAGGGGCTGCCTGAGCTCGGAGCCCGTGCCGTTGCCGAGCATCAGCGGCACGCCGGCGAGCAGCGCCGCCATGGTCGTCATGAGGATCGGCCGGAAGCGCAGCCGGCAGGCCTCGCGGATGGCTTCCTCCGGCGTCAGCCCGCTCTCGCGTTCGCCGACGATCGCGAAATCCACCAGCAGGATGCCGTTCTTCTTCACGATGCCGATGAGGAGAATGATGCCGATGATGCCGATCACCGAGAGATCGAACCCGCCGGCCCAAAGGGCGAGCAGCGCGCCGACGCCCGCCGAGGGCAAGGTGGAGAGGATCGTCAGCGGATGGACGAAGCTCTCGTAGAGCATGCCGAGGATGACATAGACCGCGAAGAGGGCAGCGGCTATGAGGGCCGGCTCGCTCGCCAACGCACTTTGGAAGGCCTGGGCATTGCCCTGAAAACCTCCCGTCAGCGTGGACGGCGCGCCGATCGAACGCGCGGCCGTGTTGATGGCGTTCACCGCGTCGCCAAGTGAAACGCCCGGCTTCAGGTTGAAGGACAGGGTCACGGCGGGAAACTGGGCCTGATGCGAGACAGACAGCGGGCCGACGCCCTTCGCGTCCACCGTCACGAAGGTGGACAGCGGAATGGCTTGCCCCGACGACGGTGATTTCACGTAGATCTGGTCAAGGGTACCGATATGACCGAGCAGATCGGGCCTGGCCTGCAGGACGACCGAATAGGAGTTCAGCTGCGTGAAATATTGCGTCACCTTCTGCTGGCCGAAGGCGTCGTTCAATGTCGCGTCAATCAGGGCAGGCTGGATGCCGAAGCGCGCGGCGCGATCGCGGTCGATAGTCACCTTGAGCTGCGGGGCATTGCCTTGCTGGTCGCTCGACACGTCGGTCAGCTCGGGCAATTGCCTTAACCGTGCCAGGAGCTTCGGCGCCCAGCTGTTGAGTTCATCGAGATCCGCGGCGGTGAGCGTATACTGATACTGCGCGCGCGAGACACGGCCGCCGACGGTGATATCCTGCGCCGGCTGGAGAAAAACCGCCGCACCGGCAACCTCGCCCAGTTTCGGCCTGAGACGATTGATGACCTGCGCGGCCGACGCGTCGCGCTCCTCGCGCGGCTTCAGCGCGATGAAAAAGCGGCCGTTGTTGGTGGTATTGGCACCGCCGGCGCCGAGGACGGAGCCAAAGGCGGCCACCGCCGGATCCTGGGCGATGACGGCGCCGAGCTCCTGCTGCAGGCGCTTCATCTCCTCGGGCGAGACATCCTGCGCGGCCTCCGACAAACCCATGATCAGGCCGGTGTCCTGCGTTGGAAAAAAGCCTTTCGGGATGATGACGAACAGCCAGCCGGTCAGGGCGAGGGTCAGGATAAAGACAGTCAGAGTCACGCGCCGATACCGCAAGGCGACATCGAGCGTGCGCATGTAGAACGCCAATATCGCGTCGAAGCCACCCTCGATGACCCGATAGATCAAGCCATGCCGATGGCTCGGCGGCTTCAGGAAGCGCGAGCACAGCATCGGCGTCAAGGTCAGCGAAATGAACACCGACACCGCGATCGCCGCGGTGACGGTCAAGGCAAATTCGCGAAAGAGTCGCCCGACGATGCCGCCCATCAGGAGAAGCGGGATGAAGACCGCTACCAGCGACAGGCTGATGGACAGGACCGTGAAGCCGATCTCGCGCGCGCCGCTCATGGCCGCGGTGAAGGCGTCCTGCCCCTCCTCCATGTGACGCACGATGTTCTCGACCACGACGATAGCATCGTCGACGACGAAACCCACCGCAATGGTCAGCGCCATCAGCGACAGGTTGTCGATGCTGAAGCCAAGCGCGTACATGACAGCCGCGCTGCCGGCGAAGGACAGGGGGACGACCACGGCCGGAATGGCGGTCGCCCGCAGGTTGCGCAGGAACAGCAGGATGACGAGCACGACCAGCGCGATCGTCAGCACCAGCGTGAACTGCACATCGGCGACCGAGGCGCGGATCGTCACGGAACGGTCGACGACGGTGTCGACCTTGATGCCCGCAGGCAGCACGTTGTCGAGCTGGGGCAAGGTCGCCTTGATGGCATCGACGGTGGCGATAACATTGGCGCCCGGCTGCTTGAAGACCAGCAGCACGACAGCGCGGCGGTTATTCTGCCAGGCTGCGACGTCGGTGTTTTCCGGGCCGACGACCGCCTTCCCGACATCCCGCACCCGGATCGGCGCACCCTCGCGATAGGCCAGGATCACGTTGTCATAGTCTTCCGGCTTGGTGATCTGGTCGTTGGCCGCGATCGTGAAGCTGCGCACCGCGCCGTTGACCACGCCTTTGGCGGCCTCGGCGGTGGCGTTGGCGAGCGTGCCGCGCACATCCTCCAGCGTCAGACCCGTCGCGGCGAGCTTGGCGGGATCGACCTGAACGCGGATCGCCGGCTTCTGCTCGCCGCCGATGACGACCTGGGAGACGCCCTCCACCTGCGACAGGCGTTGCGCCAGGACATTGTCGGCGAAGTCGTCGACATCGGTCAGAGGCATCGTTTCGGAATGCGCGGCAAGGATCATGATCGGGCTGTCGGCCGGATTGACCTTGCGATAGCTCGGCGGCGACGAAAGATCGTCCGGCAACTGCCGCTGGGCGACCGTGATCGCGGCCTGGACGTCCTGCGCGGCCGCATCGATGTTGCGATCGAGCGAGAACTGGATGGTGATGGACGTCGAGCCAAGCGTGCTCGTCGAGGTCATCTGGGTGATGCCGGCGATCTGCCCGAACTGGCGCTCCAGCGGCGCCGCGACTGATGATGCCATGACATCGGGGCTCGCGCCCGGCAGCCGCGCCGACACCTGGATGGTTGGGAAATCGATCTGCGGAAGCGGCGCCACAGGCAGGAGCGGATAGGCGACAATCCCCAGCATGACGATCGCAGCCATGAGCAAGGTCGTCATAACCGGGCGAGTGATGAAGGGAGCGGAGATGTTCATGGATCTCTCCCGGCCGGGCACGACCGCCCTGGACTTTCCGGTGTCAGGGCGTGTCTTTCGCTTTGGCAACACCCGGCGCCTGCGCGGCACCTGAATTCCGCGACAGATCCGGGTTCCGCGACAGATCTTGGCTCCGCGACAGATCCTGGCTGACCGCCCCGATCGTCTCCGTCGCCACGCTTGGCCCGGGGGCAATCTTGCGCGGGGCGGTCGTACTGCCGTCCGGCCCTCTGACCGTCACATGCGTGCGCGGCCGCAGACGGTATTGCCCGCCTGTGACAACCTGATCGCCGTCGCTCAGGCCCTTCGTCACGACGGTCAGATCACCCTCCGTCGCCCCGGTCTCGATCGGCCGCATCTGGGCGATGCTGTCGCCATCGACGACCCAGGCATAGAGCCCGTCGGGCCCGCGCTGGACGGCCGCATCCGGCACGGTCAAGGCATTCTTCAAGACGGAGACGGTCACTGCGACATGGACAAACGCGCCCGGCCACAGGCGCTCGTCCCCGTTGGGAAATTCCGCCTTCAGGCGCAGCGTCGCCGTGGTTGGATCGATCCGGTTGTCGATCACCGTGACCCGCCCCGTCCCCAGCACGGTGCCGGACTGGTCCGTCGCCGTAATGGGCACCGGCCCAGACCGCATCGCCTCCTGCATGGCCTGCAAATGCTTCTCTGGCAGCGTGAACAGCACCGCGACAGGTTTCAAGGTCGCCAGAATACCGATCGGCAGGACGTCTGAGGGATGCACGACATTCCCGGCATCGGCCTGGCGGATCCCCATGCGTCCGTTTGTCGGTGCCGTGATCGTCATATAGTCGAGATTGGTTGTCGCGCTGTCGATCGCGGCCTGGTCCGCGGCGATCGTCGCTTTGAGCTGATCAACCGTCGCCTGCTGCTGATCGAGTTGCTGCTTGCTGGCGAAATCCTTGCTGGCGAGCGCCAGAGACCGGGACAGATCCGCCTGGGCGCTGCGCAGCTGTGCCTCGTCCTTCGCCTTCGTGGCACGGGCCTGTGCAAGCGCCGCTTCCGTCAGCCGCGGGTCGAGCCGCGCGAGGACGTCGCCCGCCTTGACGTGCTGCCCTTCCCTGAAGGCAACCTCCTGAAGGGTCCCGTCGACGCGGGTGCGCAGGTTGACGGTCTGGGATGCCTGCACCGTGCCGAGGCCGGTCAAGGTCAGCGGCACATCCCGCCGGGTGACGGGCGTGGCCGTTACAGGAACGGCAGCCTGCGGCGGGGAAGCCGGTGCCGCGCCTTGCGACCGCGCGGGCAGCGTGAGGACGCCCGCCGCTGCCGCGAGCGCCACGGAACCAAGGGCGGCCAGCACAATGAGGGTTCGCACCGAAGTAAAACGCCGAAACGAGGACATGGGACCCTCGGAGATGACCTCCCACACCATCGTTCCCGATTTATGGCGCGACAGTGGCTTGCAAGATTAACTCGCGTCCATGTTGAGCGGGGCTTTCGCGGGATTCCCGCGACGCGACACTCAGCTCAGCCTGTGCAGCTTGTCGTACTGCTTGATCAGCCGGTCCCGCTTCAAACGGGACAGCCGCTGCAACCAGAAGATGCCGTCGAGCTGGTCAACCTCGTGCTGCAGGCAGATCGCGAGGAGACCTTCCGCCTGCTCGGTCTGCTCATGGCCGTCGAGGTCCTGATAGCGGCAGACCACCGCGCGTGGCCGTTCCACCTCGGCACGGACGCCGGGCATGGAGAGGCTGCCTTCCTCGTGGCGCATGAGCGTCTCGGAGATCTCGGTGATCACCGGATTGACATAGATGCGCGGCGCCGGATCGCCCTGCAGCCGGACGACGACAACCCGCTGGAGGACCCCGATATGGGGAGCGGTCAGGCCGAGGCCGGCCGCCGCTTCCAGCGTATCGGCGACATCGTCCGCCAGCCCGCGGAGCGCCGCATCGAAGGTGACCACAGGCGCGGCCAGCTGGCGCAGCCGCGGATCGGGATAACGCAGGATGGCACGCGCCGTCATCACGCCGCTCCCTTTGGCTGTGGCTTGCGGGCGAGGAAGAAGAACAGGCCGGACAGGGCCGTCAGGACGGCAAGGGCGATGAACACTTGCCCGTAGGCCACGGAGGCATCGAGCATGAGCCCGACCGCGACCGGGCTGATGATCGTGACGATCGCCGCGAAGGTCTGCACGATCCCGGCGATCTTGCCATAGGATCGGCGGCCGAAATATTCGCCGATCAGGGCGCTCGACACGGCCGTGCGCGTGCCCCAGGCGAAGCCGAAGATCGCGGCGAAGATCGCGATGGCGACCACGCTCGGCGACGCCGCCAGGATGATGAGCGCCACCGCCGCGGCAACGACATTCGTGCCAAGAAGCACGCGCTTGGGGGCGAGGTCGCCGAGCATGCCGCCGAAAATGCGGCCGGCGAGATTGAAGACGTTGACCTCGGCGAGAAAGAGGGTGGCGACAGCGCGGCCGGAAACCCCCTCGAGATAGGGAAAGAGATGCACCAGCAGCGCCGCCTGATGGAAGTTCGAGAAGGCCATGGCCGCCGTCACGAACCAGAAGGCGTGCGTGGCCAGGGCCTGGCGCAGCGAAAGCCCCTCCGCGCCGGAGGGCCTGGCGGCATGCACACCCGCAACCGGCACCGGCCCCCCGTCGGGCCGCAGGCCGAGTGCCTCCGGATGGCTGCGCACAAGAAGCATCACCGGCAGGCCCAAGCCCAGGATGGCAAAGCCGGTGCCGATGGCGGTGAGACGCCAGCCCACATGGCTTTCGGCCAGAACGATCAACGGCAGCGCGACAAAGCCCGCGACCGCGAAGCCCGCCACGGCGAGCCCCATCGCGGTGGAGCGGCGGGCGGAGAACCAACTGTTGATAAGCTGGCTCACCGTGAGCAGCCCGATCAGGCTATTGGCGAGCCCCATGCTCAGGCACGCGACATAAAAGCCAACCAGAGACTCCATCGTGCCGAACAGTGCAAAGGCCGCGCAGTAGAGGATTGTGCCCGCAACCATCAGACGCTTGGCACCAAAGCGATCGACGAGCGCGCCGCCCAGGGGCCCCAGAAGCGTATCGACCGTCTGGACGGAGCGGCCAAGCGACATCTGCGCCGCCGTCCAGCCGAACTCCTGGCGCAGCGGCTGGGCATAGATGGCGAGCCCCTGCATGGAGATGCTGGTGATCATCTGCGCGCAGAAACCGGCGGCCACGATGATCCAGCCATAGAAGAAACGCTTTTGGACGCGGGCGACGAATGTCAGGGGCACCGCGCCCGGGTCGGATGCGCCGGGTCGATCATCCGGCGGAGCCTCGCGCCTGTTCACCGCGCAGGCACGCCACGTGCCGGCGAATGGATCGAGATCGAGCCTTCGACCATGGAAAAACCTACCGCAGCGACCGCGCGCCTGATGCTCGTGGATAGCGGCCCGCTCTCCGGACGGCAAGTCCATCGCCTGGTCCGATCGCGTATCGGCCTTCGATCTGTGCAAAAAAGTGATGGACGGGGGGTGTTGTATCCTTGGATCAGCCCTACAACGGGGCGTAGAACAGGCTTGGTGCTGCCGATGACCAGAATGGCACGGACCTCTATCGAGTCGTAGGAAGGAATGCGGGGCTCGCTCTCCGCTCGCATTATTCGAGGAAACACATGTCGTCTTCACCATTGGGCGTCGTCGTTCATGCACCCAAGGATCTGCGTGTCGAGGAGGTGGCAGCTGTTGCACCCGCGGCCGGCGAGGTCCGGATCCGTATTGAAGCCGGCGGCATCTGCGGCTCGGACATGCACTATTACAGCCATGGCGGCTTCGGCACGATCCGCATCAAGGAGCCCATGGTGCTCGGCCACGAGATCGCCGGGACGGTGGTGGAGCTCGGTTCCGGCGTCAGCCATCTCGCCCTCGGCACCCGCGTCGCCGTCAATCCGAGCCGCCCCTGCGGCGTCTGCAAATATTGCCGCGAAGGCGCTCCGCGTCAGTGCCTCGACATGTATTTCCTCGGCAGTGCCATGCGCTTCCCCCATGCCCAGGGCGGCTTTCGCCAGAGCCTGACGGTGAAGGCCGAACAGGCCGTGCCGATCGCCGAGACCGTCTCCATGGGCGAAGCCGCGATGGGCGAGCCGCTGTCGGTCTGCCTGCACGGCGCGCGACAGGCGGGACCGTTGATGGGCAAGCGGGTTCTCGTCACCGGCTGCGGTCCCATCGGCATGCTCACGGTGATCGTCGCCCGCTACGCAGGCGCTGCCGAGATCGTCGTCACCGACGTCAGCGACTTCCCCCTGTCGATCGCGCGCCAGGTCGGCGCGACACGGGCGATCAATATCGCCGCCGAACCGGATGCCCTGGAGGCCTATGGAGCAGACAAGGGCACCTTCGATGTGCTGTTCGAAGCCTCCGGCCACCAGTCGGCGCTTGTCGGGGCCTTGGCCGCCCTGCGACCCGGCGCCGTCATCGTGCAGCTCGGGCTCGGCGGCGACATGACACTCCCCATCAATGTCATCGTGGCCAAGGAACTCCAGCTGCGCGGCACCTTCCGCTTCGATTCCGAGTTCAATCTGGCGGTTGAACTGATGAATCGCGGCCTGATCGACGTCAAACCGCTGCTGACCGCCACACTTCCTTTCCGGGAAGCCAACGACGCCTTCAACCTGGCACTGGACCGCTCGCGGGCCGTCAAGGTGCAGATGGCTTTCACATAATAACGGTTCAACCTCGGCCCCTGCCCCATCGGCAGGGATGGTGTATCGCGAGACGGCCCTGCGCTACCCAGGCAACAGACCCCGTCCTCGCGCGAAACAGGAACGAGACATGACGACAAAGGCTTCAGTAGGCGTCCTCGGGCTCGGAACCATGGGCGCCAATCTCGCCCTCAACCTGGCGGACCAGGGCGGCCAGACCGTCGCGCTTTTCAACCGCACGACCATCAAGGCGCAGGAACTCGCGGACGCCAATCCCGCCTTCGCGAAATCCCTCGTTCCGACCGACAGCCTCGAGCGCTTTGTCGAGGCGCTCGCCACGCCGCGCATCATCATCCTGATGGTGCAGGCGGGCGCGGCCGTCGACGAGCAGATCGCGGCGCTCAAGCCGTTGCTCGACAAAGGCGACATCGTCATCGACGCCGGCAATGCCGACTTCAACGACACGCGCCGCCGCGCGGCTCAATTGAAGGACAGCCCGATCCGCTTCGTCGGCATGGGCGTGTCCGGCGGCGAACTCGGCGCCCGCCACGGGCCGTCGATCATGGCCGGCGGCGACGCGGACGTCTATGCGATCATCGGCCCGATCCTGGAGCGCATCGCCGCCAAGTATCAGGGCGCCCCCTGCGTCGCCCATATGGGGCCCGACGGCGCGGGCCATTTCGTCAAGACCATCCACAACGGCATCGAATATGCCGATATGGAGATGATCGCCGAGGTCTATGGCATCATGCGCGACGGCCTCGGCCTCAAGGCTGCGGATGCCGCCAAGGTCTTCACGCGGTGGAACGCGGGCGATCTCGCCTCCTATCTCATCGAGATCTCAGGCGTCACCCTCGCCGAAATCGATCCGGATACGGGCAAGCCGATGGTCGACGTCATTGTCGACGAGGCCGGCCAGAAGGGCACTGGCCGCTGGGCGGTGATCGAGGCGCAGAAGCTCGCGGTCAGCGCCACGACGCTCGAAGCCGCGGTCTCGGCGCGCATCATCTCCGCGCACCGGGCCGAGCGTGCCCGCACCGGCGCGATCTATGACCTCGGGGCCACCGAAAAGCTCACCGGCGTCGACCTCGATGCGCTCGAGAAGGCGTTGGAAACCGCCAAGATCATCGCCTATGCGCAGGGCTTCGTCATCATGCAGGAGGCCTCGAAGACCTTCGGCTGGAACCTTCCGCTCGGCAAGATCGCCGAGATCTGGCGTGCCGGCTGCATCATCCGCTCGCGCTTCCTCGACGCTATCACGCGTGCTTTCGATGCCAGCGAGACGCCGGAAAACCTCCTGCAGGTGCCGGAATTCGTCAAACGCGTGAAGGCGGGCCAGGGCGCGTTGCGCCGCGTGGTGGCGCAGGCCGTGCTCGCCGGCATTCCGGTGCCGGCCCTCTCCGCGGCGCTCGCCTATTTCGACGATCTGCGCCGGCGACGCGGCACCGCCAATCTGATCCAGGCGCAGCGCGACCTGTTCGGCGCACACACCTTCCGCCGGCTCGACCGGGACGGGGTCTTCCATCACGAATGGCCGCCGGTCTGATGCCGGATATACGCGCCTCCACCGCCTCGGATAGCGTCAGTGGCCAGATCCTCAACGTCGATGGAGGCGTCCTTGCGACGCTCTGACCAACCGGTTGCCATCGTGTTGATGGGGGTCGCCGGCAGCGGCAAGACCACGCTCGGCCTTGCTCTGGCCGCACGCTTGGGGCTCACCTTCTACGATGCCGACGATTTCCACCCGCCCGCCAATGTCGCCAAGATGTCGGCGGGCATTCCGCTGACCGATGAAGATCGCGCGCCGTGGCTCGCCCGGCTCGCAGAGCTTTTGCGAACTTCACGCGCTGAAGGCCGTTCGGTCGCTTTGGCCTGTTCGGCGCTCAAGCGGCGCTACCGCGACCGCCTGCGCGAAGGTTGCCCGGCCATCCTGTTCGTGCATCAAGTCGGTGACCGCGCCATGATCGCCGAACGCATGAAACACCGACCGGGCCACTACATGCCGCCGTCGCTGCTCGACAGCCAGTTCGCCGCCCTGGAATTGCCGGATGCGGACGAAAACGTACTGACCCTCGATGGCACCGAACCACCCGCCCTCCTCGTCGACCAGGTTGTCGCCCGGATTGCCGGGTCATAACGAGGGTATCGCGTTGATTTCCCGCTAAACAACGCTAAGGCAGATCAGATCGTGAATACCAGGTGGCTGGCGCCGAACATATCGCTTGGATAAGCGGCTGACGTTTGTGACCGCCGCCGCTGTCGTGTTGGTCGCGCGCCCAAGGCGTCGCATATTTTGCCCGAAAGCGAGCACCGAAATCACAGGCTACCGATGGTAACACTACCCCTTGAGCTCGCGTTCCATGATCCGTGAGTAACCGGAGAAGCCCGCCGCCATCCAGAATGCCAAGCCGTTCGGGTTAGTCTCCAAGACCTCCAAACGCACGGTGTTAGGCTTCTTCACGCGCTTATCGAGCAAGAGTTCAAGGCAGGCGCGGCCGAGGCCGGTCCGCCGCATATCTCGTGTGATGAAAAACTGGCGGATGTAGACCCGACTTACGCCCTTCAACGAGTCGTCCGCCTCGATCCGATAGGTGACGAAACCGACCGGGCCATCCGCCAGCATGAAAATCTCGACGCTGTAGCCGTCGATGTCCTGGAAGCGCTCGAAACGCGCCTCCATCTCCTTCAACGTCAGCGTGGCATGGATGCCTTCGTCCTGACGGAGCTGCAGGTTCATTCGAGCAAGCATCGCGTGATCAGCCCGATCGGCCTCGCGAATAACGAGGCCCGCAAAGGCGATCCGCGGATCGTTCGGTTGCAGATCAACCGGCGTCATCGATCAGGTACTCCATGATGGTGCTGAACGGCGTGAAGCCATTGCGGGCCCAGAACAGCTTGCCTCCCGGGTTGTTTTCGATCGCTTCCAGATAGATCCGTTCGCCGGGCCGATAGCGCTCCTTCACCAGTGCCTGGAAAGCAAGCCGCGGCGCATCGCTCAGGCGGCGATCCTTGACGATGTAGTAGCCACGCAAATGAATGCGCCGACCGCCGGGTTCGAGCGGATCGGGTTCATAGCGATGCAACGCGTAGCCTATGACCTCGTCCTCAAGGACGAACAGGTCGATCGACCAGCCCTGCTCGGCGAACTGGGCGAAGCGCTCTTCCAGTTGCTCCGCCGTCATCGCGTTCCGGTGGCCCTGATCGTCCAGGGATTGCCGGTTCATCCGGCCGAGCAGCGGCAAGTCGCTTGGCTCATGCCGCCGCAGGCGGATCCGGGCCGCGAGCTTCTGCTCGCCCAAGTCCGGCTGTCGCAAGGACCAGGCCGCATCCGACCGTGGTGTGGCCCCGCCATGGGGGTTGAGGTATTGCAGGATGGTGTCGCGCTCCTCCTGAAGATGCTCGGCCATCTTCGAGACAGCGCGATCGGGCCGTCGATCCACGAGCGCCTTGAACAGACCGCGGTGATCGAGCGCGGCGGCCTTCAGATTCTCCGGAGCCGACGGGATCAAGATTTGCAGGAGCTGAAGCTCGACCGCGAGCTTCGCGAAGGTCGTCGTGACACGCTCGTTGCGCGCCGCCGCACAGATCGCCGTGTGGAACGCAACGTCGGCCTCGATCGCACGCTGCCGGGAGTTCGCGAGCACGGCGGTCTCGAAGGCTTCCAGGGCGCCCTCGACCTGCTTCAGCTCGGCGGCGGATCCGAGTTCGGTGGCCTTGGCGACCGCCGCACTTTCGAGCAGGGAGCGCAGGACGTAGATCTCCTCGACCTCGCTCTGCGTGAAGGTCCGCACGAAGCAACCGCGAAAAGCTTCGCCCGATAGCAGACCCGCTTCCCGCAACTGCCGGCAGGCCTCCCGGACCGGGCCGCGGCTCACGCCGAGACGACGCGCAATCTCGACCTCCGGAACTTTCTCCCCGGGACGGATTTCCCCCGCGAGGATGATGCGCGTGATCTCGTCGGCGACGCTCTCGCCCAGCGGTCGCCGCTTGCCTCCGTCGTCGCCCTGTCTTGAAACTGAACTATCCACGACGCTTTCCGACTTCCCGAAAACGCCATCCAGTACTGTCATCTCCGAGATTGTCAACATTTTCTTGATTGTTGACAATAATGGGATTGCTGACTATCCAGCCGCTATCGCCGTTACGGCGCTACGATGCTGATGGCCGGAGGCATTGATGGTCCCCACAGATTGGAACGACGAAGCCGCGATCGTGATCATCGGCGGCGGGGTCGTCGGGTGCTCGATCGCCTATCACTGCGCCCGCGAGGGGCTCTCCGACATCCTGCTGATCGAACGCGGGGAAATAGGGGCCGCGACGACCGCGCGAACCGCTGGGCAGGTCTCATCCGGCCGCACCGACCCCAACATGCTCCGCATGCAGCGGCACACCTTCAACCTCATCCCGGACCTCGAGGATGAAGTGGGCGAGCCTCTGGACTTCCGGCGCGTGGGCAATCTCCGGGTGGGCTTCTCTGCCGAGCGTGCAGCCGAACTCGCGAAGCTGGAGGCGCCGCTTTCCGCGGAGGGCATCCCCTTCGAGCGCCTGGACGCTCCGGCCGCCCGCGAGCTCTGTCCCTGGCTGGACATGTCGGACGCTGGGACGCGCCTTTGGCTGCCCGATGCCGGTATCATCGACGGAACCCGGCTGGCTGCCGCCTATGCCCGGGCCGCCAGAGGGCGCGGCGTTCGCATTCAGCGTGGCGTCAGCGTGATCGACGTCGTCCGCGAAGGCCCGCAGGTCATCGGGGTGCGAACCGCAAGCGGGACTGTGCGGGCACAACATGTAGTCGATGCCGCCGGGGCCTGGTCGGCGGTCGCCGCAAGGGCTGCCGGCACATATGCGCCTGCGGCGCCGACGCGAAGCCACTATTGGGTGACAGCCCCGCATAGAGATGGCGTGGCCAGCCAGCCGATCCTCAGCCTTCCCGACTTCAAGGGGTACACCCAGCCGTTTTCCGGCGGGCTGCTCGTTGGCTTCTCCGAGCCCGCTTCCAAGACGTTCGACCCCTTCACGCTGCCGGACGATGTAGATTTCGCCCCGCTTTTCGATCCGGAAGCCGATCAGGAACAGCTCGTCGTCCAGCTCGACCCCATGCGTAGCGTCGCGCCGTCGATCGACGAGTGGCGATTCTCACATCACATCGCCGGGCTGTGCACCTACACGCCGGACGGAAAATTCGCGATCGGCGCCTTCGAAGGCCTGAGCGGCTTCATGATCGCGACCGGCTGCTCCGGCGCAGGCGTTGCTGCGTCGGGTGGCATCGGACGTCTGATCGCCGAACTCCTGGCCGGACAAGCGCCATTCGTCGACCCCCATCCATTCAGACCCGACAGGTTCGGAACCGTGGATCCGGCCTCGGAGGCGTTCCGTGCGGCATGTTCGGCGGCGCGCGCGGGCAAATGGAGCGGCGCCGTCTCGCCGCGGTGATCCGCCCAGCAAGAAAGCAACGACCAGGCGGGTGCCGTCTCCCGAGGGGGGACGGGCTCCCCTCCGCGACCACACAGTGCCCCATCCCAAACAGACAGGGGGGTCGGGCGATCGCTTGGCAGCGTATCCAGGCCCTCCACTCTTTTGGAGCAGAGGATGCCGACCCGTCGCAACACCCTTGAATTGGCCTTCGCGGGCTTCGCCGCCAGTGTCTTCCCGGCCTAGGCCCAGGGCTGGAACTTAAAATATCCCGAGCTGGTCTTCGCCGTGATTCCGGCCGAGAACGCATCGGGTGTCATGGAGCACGACGGCCCGTCTTCCATCGCGCGCGCGGATAACGGGAGCGAAGATCGAGGCCTTCGCGATCGACACCAATCTCGATGGCACTCAGGGCTATTACTCGGTCTTCTACGTGAAGAAGGACTCGCCTTATCGAACGATCAAGGATCTGAAGGCAAGAACCTGAGCCTCCTCGACCCGAACTCGACGTCCGGCAACAACGTGCCGCGCTTCGTGCCCAATCAAATGCGCGTCGAGCCCGAGAGCTTCTTCGGCATCGATCACAGCCACGAGACCCAGCAATACCGCGCCTCCGGACTGAACCTCGTCATCGCCGCGATCGTCTATTGGAACTCCACCGACATGGCCGTTGCCGTGGCACATCTGCGATTGATCGGTGAATCCGTTCCAGACGATCTCCTGGCCCATACCTCGCCGGTCGGCTGGGAGCATATCGCCTTCTCAGGCGACTTTCTCTGGGATCGCGCCGCGCTGGCGGCGAACCGAAAACCGCTCAATCTGTCGCCCAATAGCCGTGCGGCATGATCGCGTTCACCGATCGTTAGCGCTTAGCGTTGTTTTGCGGGAATCCAACGCTACGCCCTCAAAACGCCCCCCATCGCAAGCTGCGCTGTTGCAAAAATGACTATCGCAATTTCCAGATTGCCGTAATGTATTCGCTGGAAGCGAAACAGAGAATCTTGTCGGAGAAAGAACAGTTTTTGTAATCCTTCTCAGACAGTTAAAGATCATGCCGTCCGGTGGTTCCCTGTCTCTGGCATGAAAGCAAGAGCAGGGCACTCCCAGCACAGATACGAGAGCCGACGGGCACTGGGATGTCTATAGCGGAACGCGGTGGGGCCAAGAGTGCCATATCAGCCCCAGAGAGTGCCATGTCAGTCCCAGACGGCGGGGAGCGTATCGAACCCTTGCAAATCCCGGCATTCTATATTCAACGCTGGAGCGCGCTTGTCGATACGCTCGCCCGCCTATGGCCCGGCACGGCGCCGCGCGTTCTGCAATTCATCGCGCATCGCTTTGTGCCGGTCGCCATGCTGGCCGACGACACGGCCGCCATGGACGATCCCGTCGCGCCTGTCCGTCACCAGGTGCTGGAGACCGGGCACGTCATGGCCGATACGCCTTCGGGAACCTATGTCGGCCTGCGTCTTGACTGGCCTGAGGGGCAACCGTTCGGCGTGATCGAAATCACGGGCCACGCAGAGCCGGCCGACACGGCGGCGATGCGCTGCCTGCTGGAGCAGTTTCATACAGTTATTGCGGATAATCTGGCCGACATTGCCACGCGCGCAGCGAGGATTTTCCCAGATAAGGTCTATCGGCAGCTTGCCGAGGCCAGCGCCGACGAGTTTTATGTTCACGATGAACAGGGGCGCTTGCTGGACGTCAACGCGCGCGCATGCCTCAATACGGGTTATAGCCGCGCCGAGCTCCTTACGCGCAACGTTGCTGAACTCTCCCCGACATTCAGTCGAAGCGAGCTTCTCGATTTCTGGGCGGAAACAGCGCCGGGCACCAGTCGACTGCTCAATATCGGGCGATGCGATCATAGCGGTGCGACCCTTCCCATCGAGGTCCTGGTGACCTGCCTCATGGTCGACGGGCGCAAGCTTTTCTTTGCCTGGGTGCGGCCCATCGCGGAACGGGTGGCCTCGGAAGAGGCTATTCGGCGATTGAACGCCGAATTCGAGCGACGTGGTGGTGAGTGCGGGGAGGAATGGCGCCAGTCCGCCGATGTCCTGCAAGCCGTGATGGACAGCGCGACCGATGCGATCTACGTCAAAGACCTGGAAGATCGTTTCCTTTTGTTCAACAAGGCCGCCGCGCGCTTTGCCGGCCGCGACAGCGCCGAGGTGCTCGGAAGAAGGGCGATCGACATCTTCGGAAGGGACTTCGGGGATCCTAGCCGCCGGCATGAGCTGGAGGTCATGAAAAGCGGTCGTCCCTCGACGATCGAGGAAGTGCTTCCGACCTCGGAGGGCGAGCGCCTCTTTCTGACGACCCGTAGCCTCTATCGTGACAGCAATGGCGCAGTCGCCGGACTCATCGGCATTTCGCGAGATATTACCGAGAAGAAGCGTGCAGAGCAGGCCCTGCGCGACAGCGAAGCGCGCTGGCAATTCGCCCTGGACGGCTCCGGCGACGGTGTCTGGGACTGGAATGTCCTGACCGGTCACGTCTTCTATTCCCGGCAGTGGAAACGCATGCTCGGCTATTCCGACGATGAGATCGGCGACACGACTGACGACTGGTCCGACCGGATCCACCCGGACGACAGGGAGCGCTGCTGGCAAATCATCGGCGAGCATTTCGCCGGAACAGATCCTGTCTTCACGCTTGAACATCGCATGCGGGCCAAGGATGGATCGTGGCGGTGGACCCTCGATCGCGGAAAGATCGTCGAGCGCGAGGCGGATGGGACGCCCACGCGCGTCATCGTCACGCATACGGACATTACCACGCATAAGGCGGCACTGGACGCGCTCATCGCAAGCTACCAGTCTCTCCGCCAGGCGGAAAAAATTGCCCGCATAGGGAGTTGGTCATTTTGCGTCGCGACGCAGGAGTTTTCCTTATCCGAGACGCTCAAAGAAATGATCGGCATCGGGCCGGAGGCCCCAACGCCGACGCCCGCCGGCATGCGCGCTCTGCTTGATCCCGCCGGAGCCGAAGCCATTGCTGCTGCGGTGCAGCGCTGCCTCGCGACCGGCGAGCCTTATGGGGTCGATGTTCATCATTTCAGGCGTGATGGCACAAGCTTCGCCGCCCATATCCGCGGACAGGCCAATCGCGACCCGGACGGCGCGATCGTCGGGCTGACCGGCACGGTTCAGGACATCACCGAGCGGGAAGAGGTCCGGCAACGCATCGCCGTGCTCGCGGATAACCTGCCGAACGGCGCGATCTACCGCCTTGAATGCAATCCGCCTGAACAATACGAGCTCACCTATGTCAGCGCCGGTATTCACGCGCTCATTGGGATATCGGCGGAAGAAATCGTCAATAATCGCGACGCATTCATCAGTGCTATCCACGAGGACGACGTCGAGCGTTACAAAAGCACTATTGTATACTCGCTCGAGACACAGACGGTCTTCGATTGCCAGTTCAGGGCGCGCAGGCGCGACGGACGGATCATATGGATGCATTGCCGCTCGGCGCCACGCATGATGCCGGGCGGGACGACCGTCTGGGACGGCATCATGCGTGACATCACGATCGAACGGGAAGCGGCCGAAACGCTTGAGCGTGCCAAGGAAGCGGCCGAGGCAGCAGAACGGGCCAAAAGCGATTTTCTGGCAACCATGAGCCACGAGATCCGTACGCCGATGAACACGGTCATCGGCATGACACGCCTGACCCTTCTCACCGATTTGGCTCCCAAGCAGCGCAATTACCTTGAGAAGATCGACGCATCCGCCAGGACACTCCTCTCGATCATCGATGATGTGCTTGACTTTTCGAAGATCGAAGCCGGCCGGCTGGAGCTCGAGGACACCGAATTCACGCTTGAATCGGTGCTGGAATCGGTCTCTGACGTCACGGCGATGCGCGCCGAGGAAAAGGGCCTCGAGATCGCCTATGCCGTGGCGCCGGAGGTTCCGCGTCAGCTGCGCGGAGATCCCCTGCGCCTGGGACAGGTCCTGATCAATCTGGTCGGCAATGCTATCAAATTCACCCATGAAGGAGAGGTGGTCGTCACCGTCAGCGCTGCGCCGGGCCAGGACAGTCGCCATGTTCTGCTGGAATTTGCCGTGCGCGACACCGGCATCGGCATGACATCTGCCCAGATGTCCGGGCTATTCCGGCCGTTCGCCCAGGCTGATGCGAAGATGGCACGGACCTACGGCGGAACGGGTCTTGGCCTTGCAATCTCCGAGCAGATCATCGCCTTGATGGGCGGCACGATCGCCGTCGAAAGCGAATTCGGGCAGGGCAGCACCTTCCGTTTTACGGTAAGGCTCAGAACCGATCCCGCGGCCGCGGCAACCGTCAAACCCGTCTGCCACAAAGCGATCAGCGCCCAGCGTGTTCTCATCGTCGATGACAATGCAAGCGCAAGGGAGATCTTGCGCCACATGGTGGAGGCCTTCGGTCTGGAAGCGCTTGCGGTTGCGTCCGGCGCCGAGGCGCTGTCCATCCTGCGGGCTGCCTCGGGCTCGCACCGGCCGTTCGATCTCGTGCTGATGGATTGGCGCATGCCGGGGATGGACGGCATCGAGACCGCCCGCCGCATCCGCGCCGATGCCTCGATCGAGCATATGCCCGCCGTTCTCATGGTCACGGCCTATGGCCGCGACGAGGTGCTTCAGCAGATCGATCAGATCGGATTGCAGGGACTGCTCATCAAGCCGGTGACCGAATCGGTGATGTTCAACACCATCATCGATACCCTGCCGTCCGCCCACATCGGCCCTGCCCGCCGGACGAGGCGGGAGCCGCCATCGACCACGCCGCGCCCTCCTCTCGTCGCGCAGCTCGCCGGCAAGCGTGCGTTGGTCGTCGACGACAATCCGCTCAATAGAGAGGTAGCCTGCGGCTTCATCGCTGCTGTCGGGATGAGAGCCGAGACGGCGGACAACGGTATCGAAGCCCTCGCCCGGCTTCGGCGCAGCCCCTTTGATGTGGTGCTCATGGACGTGCATATGCCGGAGATGGACGGCCTCGCCGCCGCAAGGGCGATCCGCAGCCATCCGGACTGGACCGATCTTCCGATCATCGCGCTGACCGCGCAAGCGCGCGTCGAAGATCGCCGCGCGAGCCTGGACGCCGGGATGACAGCCCATCTCACCAAGCCGATCGACGAGACGGCTCTCTATGAAACGTTGCTTGACGCCCTTTCGGCGCCCGCCCGCGCTCCATCGATAGCTTCCTCACCGATCGATGCCCCGACTGCGGCGTCTGGAACCTCGTCCGCGGGGGCTCAACCTTTCGCGCCAGCCCTCGACATCGCATCCGTCATCAGCCGTTTCGGCGGCCGCCGGGATCGCATCGCACGGCTGCTGCGAGGCTTTGTGCACGATTTTGCCGATGCCTCCGCTGCACTTGACGATCATCTCCGGCGCGCCGATTTCGCGAAGGCCGCTGCGCTCGCCCATACGGTCAAGGGGGCGGCAAGCTATCTCGGTGCGCGCGACTTCTGTGCCGCTGCCGAGGCCATAGAATACGTGGCCATCGACGATCAGGCGGCAGTGGCGGCCGCTGCGCGCGACTTCCGCATCCGGTTGCAGGAACTTCTGACCGAGGTGCGCGAGCATCTGGATGCCCAGCCGGCACCTCAGCCATCCGGCCGCGCACGCCGCCAAGACCTGTCTCCTCAAGACCCGTCTCGCCAAGAGCCGCTTGGCCACGACTCCCTCGGCCAAGACAACGCGCTCGCACGCGCGCTCGTCGCCAGGCTGGAACCCTTGATCAGTCGCGGCGACTACGCCGCCCACCAGTTGCTGGACGAACTGGCTGATGCTGGCGCGGCGTCTGCGATCGGGCATCACGTCGAGGCCCTGCGTGCTTATTTCGACGAGCTGGAGCTCGACAAGGCTGCGCGGGAACTCCAGCAGATCGAGGCTTGTCTGCAATCATCACCCCCTTCGGTTCGCGGATGAACGACCTGACTACACCGACCGTCCTCATCGTTGACGATGAGCCTATGAACAGGATGGCGCTTGCGGAGCTGTTGAGCGGGGAATGCCGTTTGCTCCTGGCCAAGGATGGCGCAAGCGCCCTGCAGCGCGTCGCCGATGAGCCGGACATCAGCCTGATCCTGCTCGACGTTTCGATGCCCGGCATGGGGGGCTATGAGGTTCTGCGCCGCCTGCGAGCCGACGCGCGCACCGCCGACATCGGTGTGATCTTCGTCACGGGCCATACGGATGAACGCGACGAGGAACGGGGCCTGCTGCTGGGCGCCCAGGATTACGTCTCCAAGCCGATCCGCCCCGCGATCGTCAAAGCCCGCGTCCGGAATTATCTCAAGCTCGCCATGCAGCGCCGCGAGCTTGAACGGCTATCGCAGCAGGATAGCCTTACAGGGATCGCCAACCGCCGGCATTTTGACGAAGAACTGGCACGGGCCTGCCGGCACGCGCGGCGCAGCCAGGAATCCCTCTCGCTGGCGATGATCGATGTGGACCATTTCAAGCAATACAATGACCACTACGGCCACGGCGCCGGCGATGACGCCCTGCGTCGCATCGCCCATACTTTGGCGGGCGTGGCGCGGCGTCCCTACGATCTGGTCGCACGCTACGGCGGCGAGGAATTCGTTCTGCTGTTGCCCGGCGTTGTCGATGTCGAAGCGGTCCTGGAACAGGCGCGCCGCGAGGTGATGCAACTCGGCATCGCGCATCAGATGTCCACGACCGCGAGCGTCCTCACGGTCAGCTGTGGCGGCATCGTAGCGGACGCCGGCCGACTGCCCAAGACGAAGGAATCCTTGCTCAATCGCGCCGATGAAGTCCTCTATCGGGCCAAGCGGGAGGGGCGGAATCGCGTCCTGACCGAGCGGTTTTGAGAAGCCTCAATCCAGGAGGCACGTGATGTGCAATCCCCTGCGATCGCGGGGGGATGGGCGTCCCACCCATACCGTCTCGGCAGCCCGCCAACCGACGGCATGGAAGCCGAATCTCAGGCGCGGCCGGCTATCGGCATCCGGAGCAGATCCGGCTCGCGCAAAATCTGCGCCGTCATCGCCAAAGCCGCCTGCAGCAGTGCGATATCCGCCTGCGGATTCGGCCGCCAGCCGCAAGGACACGCATGATCGCCACGATGAGCATCGCTCACTTCCCTATAGACCGAGCCGAGCGCCTCGGCCGTCATTCTCAGGACAGCCATCGGCGGCAAGCGGCTTCCGTGCAGCACATCACAGAAAGCCGCCATGAGTGCCTGGCGCAATTCCTCATCATAAAAACGCCCGTCCTCCGGCGATGTGTCATGCAGCACGACATCCAACCCTTCCTTCGCGTGGCACGTCGGACTGCACTCTGTCCGAAGCGTCGACCAAGCCGACGGCCAGAAGATCGACCAGCCGCTGCATGCGTCGCGACAGCGCATCATAGGCAAGGGAACTCACATTGGCCGGGCCCTTGACGAAGGCATAGGCACATTGCAGTTCCAGCCTCGTCGCCCCGGTCCGCAACAACTCCTCGACGATCAGCCGATCCGTCTGTCCCACAATCGTCGCCACGTCGCGCTCACAAATGACGCTCATATCGATCCTCGATCTGGACCCGGGCGCGACCCGATCGCAAGGCATCAGCTCGCGGACAGGATTCTCGCCGGGCAATATCCGTAAAAAATTGCGCCTGATGTAACAGCTGAATTATTCGGGTTCAGCGAAAAATTCAGAGCCACTCCAGCCTAAAGCTCAAATAATTCCAAATTTAAAATCTCTGATGGTTAAAATGAGGAGAAAAATTGGCGGGGATACGATCATATTCTTGTAACTTAGAATGTTCGATACGCGTTTTGCCGACCAATGCTTCCATCATTCCGTCGGCTTCACACATAGAGGGCAAATCGCCGTTCTGCAAGTCACATCCGCAGTAAAATACATAGAACTATTCGAATATCATAACTTGTTATTTCTCTAATCTTCTCGATAAGTATCGCTGCCCGCTGCAATGCCGATCACCGCCCCATTGGAAACAGGCCGATGATCGTGGCGTGATGGGTCACGCTGTCGCTGCAGTCAGGCGATACCCGCCCCACCCGGCCGGCCGGCGGCAGCCCGGACCCCGCGCCCTCCCCGCATTGCGTGACCTGGAAAGGACGGGCGCGATCCCTACGGGAGCTTGCCCCCTTGCGCCGGCGGGCTGCGCATCTTGAGCACGGTCTCCCAGCGCGCCGGCTGCAAACGCTGCGGCGGCAGCCCCCGCAGGATGAGATCGAGATCGTCGAGCACCATCTCGCCGATCGCCTCCATGGCGGCGGGCGTTCCGCCGGCGCGATGGGGCGAGAGGAGCAACCGGCTTTGGCGCACGGGGTCGCCGGCTGCGATCGGCTCATCCGGAAATACATCTGTTGCCGCTCGAAAATGCCCTGCGTTGGCAAGGTCGGTAAAGGCGTCAAAGTCCACGACGCCCGCGCGGCTGCCGAGCACGACGATACTCCCGGGCGCAATGCGTTCGAGCGCGGCGCGCCCTAAAAACCCCTGATTGTCAGAGGTCACGCCTGCCAGAATGAAGATGAACCGCGAGGTGGACAGCACCGTGTCGAGATCGGCGGGGCGGACCTGCTCGGCGCGAAGCGCCCCGCCTGGCAGCCAGGGATCATAGACCTGGATGTCGGCCGCGAAGCCGGCGAGCATGCGGCGCAAGGCCCGCCCGATATTGCCATAGCCGATCAGTCCGACCCGCGCCTCGCTGAGGAGAACCGCGTCCTGATTGCCGGCAAGGCCGTAGCGCTCGGTGCCGGCACGCACCGCGCCATCAGCGGCCGTGATCCCGCGGGCGAGATCGAGCGCCAGCGCCAGCACCATTTCCGCCACCGGCACGGCAAAGGCCGGCGCAATCGACAGCACCGCGATACCGCGCGTGAGACAGGCGTGGTAATCAATGTTCTGATAGAAATTGCCCTCGACATTCAGGACGGCCCTGAGCTTTGCAGCGCGTTCGACGCGCGCGGCCGGCAGGGGCGTCTGCCCGATGATGGCGACGGCCTCGGGAAGCATCGCCTCGATGAGGCCATCGTCCATGGGTGCGTGCTCGCTCTGGACGACCTCGGCCATCGCCGTGAGCCGCTCCCATTGGGCCGCGTTGAAGATGCGCTCCCGCTGCCGCGGATGGGGATCGAGAAGCACCACCGGCTTTGTCACTGCATATCCCTCCCTGCCTGTTCTTGCTGTCGGCCTGATCGTTGCGCGGTCGTCTCACACGCGCGGAACGGTCGCCCAGGTGCCGCTTGCGGTCGAGGCAAGGCACGCCTCGATGAAGGCAAGCCCTTCAGCGCCATCCGCGGCTGTCGGTGCCATGCGGGCGTAATCCTCCGGCTCACGGCCGGCCCGGCGGGCCGCGACGAGCGACGCAAAGTCGCGATAGATATTGGCGAAGGCCTCGAAGAAGGCCTCCGGATGCCCCGGCGGCAAACGCGCGGCCTGACGGCTGTAGGGATGCAGGGTCGGCAGGCCCCGTGTGCGCAGCTCCGCCGGCCTGGCATTGCGCATGATGCGCAGTTCATTGGCGCTGGCCTGCGCCCAGGCCAGGCCCCCCTCCTCGCCATAGGCCTCCAGCGTCAGGGCGTTCTCGGCACCCGTCGCCGCCTTGGTCACGAACATCACGCCGCGCGCACCGCCCTCCAGCCGCAGGATGACCGAGGCGGTGTCGTGGGCCACACGCCCGGGAATGACCGCGCCGACATCGGCCAGCACGGCCTCGACCCGCCGACCCGTCACGAAGGTCAGCATCTGATGGGCATGGGTGCCGATGTCGCCGAGCACGTGGCTCAGCCCGCCGCGGGTGGGGTCGAGGCGCCAGCGCAGACGATCGGTGATCGCCTCCGGGTTGCCCTCGACATGCGAGCCGAGCGATCCCTGCACATAATTCGCCTGTACCAGGCGCAGCGTCCCGAGTTCACCAGCCGCGACCGCGCTCTTCGCCTCGCGCAGCATGGGATAGCCGGAGTAATTGTGGGTGAGGCAGAAGACGAGCCCGCGCGCGCGGGCCTTGGCGACCAGGGCGCAGGCTGAAGCGAGGTCATTCGTCAGAGGCTTGTCGCAGATCACATCGAGACCGGCGTCCAGGGCCATCTCGGCATAGGCCTGATGGCTGTCGTTCGGCGTCATGATGGCAACGGCGTCGATGCCGTCCGGTCGTTCCGCCTCCGCCGCGAGCATGGTTTGAACGTCGCTGTAGCCGCGTGACAGGCCAAGCGCCTCGGCCTCCTTGAGCGCGCGCTCGGGATGCGAGGACAGGACCCCGGCCACGAGCTCAAAACCGTCGTCGAGGCGGGCCGCAATCCGGTGCACGGGTCCGATCAGGGACGCGCCGCCGCCGCCAATGAGCCCAAGGCGCAGACGACGACCCAACAGTTCAATGACGGAGATCATGGCGACGCCTCCTGCCCCCTGGATGAGAAACGTGCTCGATCCCGACATGCGGAGCGGCACCTTCGTTTCGCGCAGGATGAAGCATCGCGCGCGACTTACAAAGCCCCTGCCGGCAAAAACCCGCATCTAGACGTCCGGCTGGCGCAAGGCCGATGTGACGCGGGACGCGCCGCCGCCGTGATGCAGATTTCGCGGGACCACCCGAATGACGTTTGCCACGCTAATGCTTGCCTTTTACGCATACACTTACAAATTGTATGCCTTCTCTGAAATGACCGCTTTCTCAGGATTTTTCTCATTCGAGGCTGCGGCATCATGCCTGCGACGTTAGATCCGGCGGGCCGACCACATTGAAGATTGACGATGGATACATACATTACGCATACAGATCGCCTGTCATAGCCGGTCCGCGAGTATCGAGGAGAAGCGCGATGTCCGAGAGCGCGGTGTCGAAGAATGAGCAGTGGCCGCCACTGCCACCCATGAGAACAGGACTGCGTGGGCGCTGTCCGCGTTGCGGACAGGGCCATCTGTTCAAGGGCTTCCTGACCCTGGCGCCGGAATGCGAGGTCTGCGGGCTCGACTATCAATTCGCCGACCCCGCCGATGGGCCGGCCTTCTTCGTCATGATGTTCGTCTGTATCCCGGCTGTTCTGTTCGGGCTCTGGATCGAAACGGCCTACGAGGCGCCCTGGTGGGTCCATCTGTTCACGACCCTGCCGGTGCTGCTCCTCTTCTCAATCCTCCCGCTCCGGCCCTTGAAGGGCTGGCTGGTCGCAAGCCAGTTCTTCTTCAAGGCGGAGGAAGGCCGGCTCGCCCGGCCGGAGGACGATCCGCCGGCCAAGGCCGCCCCCCAATCAGGCAGCCACTGAGCTCGTGGTGAAGGGGTCAAGGCGGCTCGCGCCGCCCGGCCTCACCGCGTCACGGCCAGCACGCTCTCCGCCTCATCGGCGATCACCTGCTCCTCGTCCGTCGGAATCACGAAGGCCGAGACAGGGCTCGTGGCGGCGCTGATGCAAGCGGCATTGGCGGCATTGGCCTCTGCATCGAGCGCCAGTCCAAGCCAGGCAAGACGATCGGCAACGGCGGCACGCACCCGCGGCTGGTTTTCGCCGACGCCCGCGGTGAACACGATCGCATCGAGCCCGCCCAGGGTCGCCGCAAGCCGGGCGATTTCCCCGGCGATCCGGAAGGCGAAAACATCCAGCGCTTCGCGCGCCTCCGGGCGGTCGCTCGCCAGGAGCTCGCGGCTGTCGGCGCTGATCCCGGACATGCCGAGAAGGCCGGACTTGTTGTAGAGGATATCGCTGACCTCGGCCTCGCTGCGCCGCCCGCCCTCCAGAAGATAGAGGATCACGCCCGGATCGAGCTGACCGCAGCGCGTCGCCATCGGGATGCCGTCGAGGGTGGAGAACCCCATGCTCGTATCGCGACTGACGCCACAGTCGAGCGCGCAGAGGCTCGCCCCGCTGCCGAGATGGGCGGCGACGACCTTCCCGCGGGCGACAGCCGGCGCGCGACGCGCCAATTCCCCGGCGATGAACGCATAGGACAGGCCGTGGAAGCCGTAGCGCTTAACGCCCTCGTCATGCAGCGCCCGTGGCAGGGCGAAGCGGCGCACCACATCGCTCTGCGTGCGGTGGAAAGCCGTATCGAAGGAGGCTGTCTGCGGCAGGTCGGGATGCAAATCGCGGATGGCGCGGATCAACCGCACGCATTGCGGCTGATGAAGCGGCGCGAGCGGCGTCAAGGCGGCGATCCGGGCAATGGCCGCCTCATCGAGTGAGACGGCCCCGGCGAAGACGTCGCCGCCGTGGACCACGCGATGGCCGACCGCGGTCACAGCCCCCATGTCGAAATGCCCTGCCAGCCAGCCGAAGGTCTCGCCGAGCACCTCCTGCAGCGCGCCGTCCGGTGACGCGGCCAACGTCACGTCTGCCGTGGCCGGCCCTTCGGTGAGGTGGAAGGTGAGTGGCTTGCGGCGAAAATCGATGGTCCCCTTGCCGATCCGCTCGCAGCGGCCGCCGGCGCGTCTGAACAGACCGATTTTCACGGTCGAGGAGCCGGCATTGAACGTCAGCAACAACGCGTCGCTCATCGGAGGGGCCTCTTCACCAGCGCCCGGCGCGCGGCCACCAGCTTGGCCAGCGCAGCGGAAGCGATGCGCACCTTGAGCGAATCCGAGCGGCTCGTGAGAATGATGGGCACCCGGGCGCCAAGCACGAGCCCCGCCGCATCCGCACCGCCGAAATAGATGAGTTGCTTGGCCAGCATGTTGCCGGCCTCAAGGTCCGGCACCAGCAGGATATCGGCCTGCCCGGCGACGGGAGAGACGATGCCCTTCGTGCGGGCGGCTTCCAGGTTGATGGCGTTGTCGAAAGCGAGCGGCCCGTCGACGCGGGCGCCGACGATCTGCCCCCGCGCAGCCATCACGGTCAGCGCCGCCGCATCGAGCGTCGACGGCATGGCCGCATTCACCGTTTCAACGGCTGCCAGCACCGCGACCAGCGGCTCGGCAATGCCCAGGGTCACGAGAAGGTCCACCGCGTTCTGGCAGATGTCCCGCTTGTGCTCGAGGGTCGGCTGGATGTTGATCGCCGCATCGGTCACGATCAGCGGCTTGCCGTAGGCCGGGACGTCCATGGCATAGACATGGCTGATGCGCCGTTCCGTGCGCAGGCCGGAATTCGGATGGACGACGGCGCCGAGCAGTTCATCCGTATGGAGACTGCCTTTCATCAAGGCTGCCACCTTGCCGGCTACCGCCAGTTCCACCGCGCGGGCAGCGGCGGCATGGCTGTGCTCCACCGGCTCGATCGTCAGCCCGTCCAGCGATAGCCCGGCCGCGGCCGCGACCGCGCGGATCTTCGCCTCCGGCCCGACCAGCAGCGGATCGAGCAGGCCCTCGTCGCGGACTTCGATCGCCGCCTTGAGCGCCTCCGGTGAGCAGGGATGCACGATCGCGGTGCGCAGCGGCGGCAAATCCCGCGCCTGCTGCACGAAGGATTCGTAGCGATCATGGTGGCGCAGGGTGACATCCGGCAATCGGGTCGGCGCCCAGCTGATCGACGCCTCTGGCGCGATCACGGTCGCGGTGCCGGTCAACACATCCTCGCCCTTCTGATTGGTGCAGCGGGTGTCGAGCAGGACGATGCGCTTCTCCGCGCGCTTCTCCAGCACCGTCGCCGTGACGGTGATCGTGTCGCCGGGCGCCACCGGCTTGCGAAAGCTGAGATCCTGATCGAGATAGATGGTACCCGGTCCCGGCAGCTTTGTGCCGAGCAGCGCGGAGACGAGGGCGCCGGTCCACATGCCGTGCGCCACGATATGACCGAAGAGATCGGAGGCCGCGAAGCGCGTGTCGAGATGGGCCGGATTGACGTCGCCCGAAACGACAGCGAACAGATCGATATCGTCGCGGTTGACAACGCGGGTCAGCGATGCGCTCTCCCCCACCGTCAGTTCGTCGAAGGTCCGGTTCCTGAGCATGGTATCGTTCACGGCCGCCTCACCTTTGCAGGACATAGGTGCCCGGGGCGGCACCCAGCGGTCTGTAACCCTTGTCCACCGCCCCGATGGCCGGCGGCGCGACGCGCTCCGGCGCGGAGTGGCGCGCGAGCCAATCCGCCCAGGCGAGCCACCACGAGCCCTCCTGGCTCTCCGACACCTCTGCCCATTCGTCGGCGCTCAGGCAGACGTCCGTCGCCATCTTCTCGGCCGAGCGGAAGCGGCGGCGTGGACGACCGGGCTCGCTGACGATGCCCGCATTGTGGCCACCGCTCGTCAAGACGAACGTCACATCGGTGTCGGTGAGATAGTGGATCTTGTAGACTGAGTGCCAGGGCGCCACATGGTCGCGTTCGGTGCCCACCGCGAACATGGGCGCGCGAATATTCTGCAAGGCGGCCGGCCGGCCGTCCACTATGAAGCGGCCGGCTGCGAGCTCATTGTCGAGATAGAGCCGCTGCAGATATTCCGCATGCATGCGATAGGGCATGCGCGTGGAATCCGCATTCCAGGCCATCAGATCGATCATCGGCGCCCGTTCACCCATCAGGTAGTCGTGCACCAGCCGTGACCAGATGAGATCGCTGGAGCGCAGCAGCTGGAACGCCCCCGCCATCTGGTCCGCAGCGAGAAAACCGCGGTTCCACATCATGCTGTCGAGGAAATGCACCTGGCTGTGGTCGATGAACAGCGCAAGCTCGCCGGGCTCGCTGAAATCCGTCTGCGCCGCGAGCAGCGTCACGGATGCAAGACGATCATCGCCCGCACGGGCCATGGCCGCGGCGGCGATCGCCAAGAGCGTGCCGCCAAGACAGTAGCCGGTCGCATGGATCTTTGCGTCCGGGACGATCGCATTGACGGCATCGAGTGCCGCCATGACCCCCATCCGGCGATAGTCGTCGAGCCCGAGATCACGATCGCCCGCATCCGGGTTGCGCCAGGACAGGCAGAACACCGTATGGCCCCGATCCACGAGATAGCGGATGAGGGAGTTATGGGGCGAGAGATCGAGGATGTAATATTTCATGATCCATGCCGGTACGATCAGCACCGGCTCGGCGAAGACGTCGCCCGTCGCGGGCTTGTACTGGATCAACTCGATCAGGTGGTTGCGGAACACGACCTCGCCCGGCGTGACCGCAACATCGCGTCCCACCACAAAATTCTCTGTGCCGGCGGCAGGCTGCCCCGTCCCGATACGCCCGATATCGTCGAGCCAGTTCCTGTAGCCTTCCGCGAAATTCATGCCCGCGGTCTGCCAGAACTTGGCGATCACTTCCGGATTGGTGAAAATATTGTTGGAAGGCGACAGCACATCGAGAAGCTGCCGCGCCGAAAATGACACGACATCCTCGTGGTGCGGGGAAACGCCCGGCACGTCGCGGGTCACGTTGTGCCACCATTGCTGATTGAGCAGGAAGGCCTGGACGAGGAAGCTGAAGGGCGGCTTCTGCCAGGCGTCGCCCGTGAAGCGGTTATCACCTGGCAAAGGCGCGATGCAGGGGGGTGTCTCAGGCACGTGGCTGGCGATGGCAAGATAGCCGGCAAAGCGGTTGGCTTTGCGCATGGCCTTGGTCAGCAGCTCCGCCTGCTTGCCCGGCGCATGCGCCAGGTGGATCGACCAGTCGAACAGGGCGAGCGCCATGGCCGCCGGCGACAAGCCCCCCGTCAGCTGCGCCGTGAGGGCCTCACGCATGCGGTCGACCGCCTTGAACACCTCATCTTCGCCGCCATCGGGCCGATGAGGCGCGCGGGTCATGGCGGAGGAGGCGGGAGCGGCGGGCCGCGCCCGCGTTTGCGGAGGCATTGGGGGCGGCACCTGGGGTGACACCTGGGGTGACACCGGGAACGGCATGACATGGCCTGAATGTGTCACAGGCGCATCGACGACACCAGCACGCGGCACTTTCCTCAAGATACCATCCTTCTCCACGGCGAAGACCATCGGCGACATAAAGCCACCCGGCCTCGCGACTAGACCTGCTCCGGCATTTTACCGTAGCGCGCCAGCCTCCCATAGGCTTGATCTGCATCAATCCATCCCGGTCCATTGGCTTAAACCGGGAAAACGTCCGAGATTTGGGCGGCATAGTCACCTATCGGCAACTGCCATCCCGCCATCATGATCTTCTCAGAACACGACGTTGGTGTCGAACAATAAGGGATAGATCCTGCAAACCGCAGGGAGGAGGCGCTTCGAAGCGTCTGATGGCTATGCATGATCTCAACCTGACCCATGTCGAGATGTCTTTTCCGGGCCTGCCGCCGCGCCTGTCACATGCCTGTCGTGGATCGCAGAGCACATAGATCCCTTCAACTGCACGTCAGAATCTGATCGGTTTCACCATGCTACGCTTTCTGGCTGTGCGAACGGCTCGCGCCATTCTCACGCTGTTCATCTGTGTTTCGGCCGTCTTCGTCACCTTACGCCTGGCGGGCGACCCTGCTGAAATCATGCTTTCCGTTGATACGCCCCCTGACGTGCGCGCCTATTACAGCCAATTGTGGGGTCTCGATCAGCCGATATACGATCAGTACATCCGCTACGTCACAAGCGCGTTGCGCGGTGATTTCGGGATATCCTTCGCCGACGAGCGACCCGCCTTCGATGCGGTGGTCGAAGCCTTGCCGAATACCGCGCTGCTCGGCTCCGCCGCACTGCTGCTTGCCCTCGCCATCGGCCTGCCGCTCGGCATCCTTGCGGCCCTCAAGCACAACAGCGCCATCGACAGGCTGGCGATGGCCTCGGCGGTCTTCGGTTATGCCGTGCCGGTGTTCTTCCTCGGCATCCTGCTGATCCTGCTCTTTGCGCTGAAACTGAGGGTATTGCCCTCCGCCGGATCGGACAGCCTCGTGCATCTCATCCTTCCGGTCGTCACCCTCGGGCTGCCGCTCGCGGGACGTCTGGCGCGTTTTGCGCGCACATCGACGCTGGAGGTGCTCGGCAAGCCCTTCATCCGCGCGGCGCGCGGACGCGGGGTGATGCCCATCGGCGTCATCCTGCGTCACGCGCTCCCCAACGCGTCCGTGCCGCTCCTGATGTTCCTCGGCATCGAGATCGGCAATATCCTTGCCGGCAGCGCGGTCGTGGAGACCATCTTCGCCTGGCCGGGCGTCGGCCGTCTTCTCGTCGATTCCGTCGCCACCCGCGACCTGCCCGTGGTGCAGGCCGTCATCATCACCATCACGCTGATCATGGTGTCGGCCAACCTCCTCGTCGATGTCCTGCATATCCTGATCGATCCGCGTCTCGGCGGCTTCGGCCGCGCCTCGGGAGCGCATGCGTGATGGCAACGCTCGAGACACCTGCACCGGCGCAAGGCCGATCGGCATCGCTCGGCATGTCGCCGGTCGTCGTCATTTCGACGGCCTTCCTGTTCTTCATGGTGTGCGTTGCGGTGTTCGCCGAGTGGCTGGCCCCGGCCCATTTCACGACGCAGAACCTTGCTGCGCGCCTGCGTCCGCCGATGACAGTGCAGGGCGATTTCACCTATTATCTCGGCACCGACCAATTGGGCCGCGACATCCTGAGCCGGCTCATATACGCCATCCGCACGTCCATCCTGATCGCCGTGCTCGGCACCCTCATAGGCGCCGTTGTCGGCACCCTGCTCGGCTTCGTTGCGGCGCGATTGCGGGGCCTGCCCGATCAGGCGATCATGATGCTGGTCGACACGCAGGCCGCGATCCCGGCGCTCCTGCTGGCCCTGACGATGCTCGCCTTCTTCGGCAATAATGTTGTCCTCTTCATCATCCTCGTCAGCCTTGACGGATGGGAGAAGTACACGCGGCTCGCCCGCGGGCTCGTGGTCTCCGAACAGACCAGCGACTACATCAACGCCGTCGAGGCGCTCGGCGCGCGCTCGGGCCGCGTCATCCTCAAGCACCTTCTGCCGAACATCGTCGCGGCGCTCGTGGTGCAGGCGACCTTGAACTTCCCCGGCACCATCCTCCTGGAAACCTCCCTCTCGTTCCTCGGCCTCGGGGTCCAGCCGCCGGGCACGTCGCTCGGCCTGATGCTGGGCGAAGGCCGGCGTTACCTGCTCAACGCCTGGTGGATCGCGGTCTTCCCGGGATGCGCCATCTTCCTGACGACGCTCGCCATGAGCCTCTTCGGCGACTGGCTGCGCGACCGTCTCGATCCGACCGTCGACCGAGGATGAACGCGATGGCCTTTGACTGGACAGCACCTTCAGCCAGCCCGCTCGTCATCGCCCATCGCGGCGGCGCGCTGCTCGCGACCGAGAATACCGCAGCCGCCTTCAGCGCCGCCCGCGGCGCCGGGGCGCATGCCATCGAAACCGATGTGCGCCGCACGGCGGATGGGGCGCTGGTCTGCGTCCATGACGCGGATCTCATGCGTCTCGCCGGCGACCCGCGCAGCGTCAGCGCGCTGACCTTCCAGGAGCTGCGGGCCAGCCTTCCCGAGGTGATGATGCTGGATGAAGCCCTCACCGCCTCCGAGACGATGGGCGTCCTGCTCGATGTGAAGACCACCGACAGTGCGATCCTCGCCCCCATCATGGCGGTCCTCGCCGAGGGCGAGGCGATCGAGCGCACCATGCTCGGGCTGCGTGAGCTGTCGCTGATCGAAGCCGCCCGGATGCGTTCGGAGGCAGTCAATATCCTGGCCTTCCTCGAAGACTGCGACGCGGCGCGGGAGGCGTGCGACGCGGGTGCCAACTGGTTCCGTCTATGGGAAGGCGATGCGACCGGGCAACGCGCCGAAGCCGTGCGGGCGGCCGGTCTCCATCTCGCAGTGATGGTCGGCCAGCCGCGCGCGCAGCCGCTGCCGGACGAGTACCCGCCCTTCCCGGTGGGCCATATCGATGCCGCGGGGCTGGCCGCCCTCGCAGCCATCCGGCCGGATGCCATCCTTCTCGACGACCCCCGGCTCGTCCCCAATCTCCAAGTTTCCGGTCTCCAAGTTCCGCAACGCGAAGTTCCAAACTCCAGGGCCCGACGCGGCGGGAGCGACCGCTTCAAGAGCAGTCCCCTGTCGCCCCCCGCTCTGCATGACCCCACGTGATGGCTGCCCATGATGACCGCATGGGCCGGCCGGCGCGGATCGTTTATCCACCTCAAAGGAGCTGATCATGGTTACGTTCTCACGCCGCCACATTCTCGGAGGTGCGGCTGCCGCCCCCTTCCTGATGGGGGCAACGCGCGGCTTTGCGGCCGCCGGTGACCGCCCCAATTTCACGATCGCCGTCGCCGATCTGCCGGCGACGCTCGAGCCGGCGCGCGAGCTCTCCAATGTCGGCACCCGCGTCACCTATTCGATTTTCGACACGCTGATCCGTCGTGACTTCCTGGGGTCGCCCGACGGCGGCGGCTCGGAGCTGAAGCCGCATCTCGCCACCAAATGGGAGCGCGTGTCGCCGTCGGAGCTCATCGTGACGCTCCGCCAGGGCGTGAAGTTCCACAACGGCGATGAGCTCACCGCCGACGATGTGGCCTATACCTTCCGCGATGGGCGGCTGTGGGGCGACAAGGCCCAGATCCCCAGTGGCAAGCCCTATTTCGGCGTCCTCTCCGGCGTCGAGCCCATCGACCGCTACACCGTCCGTTTCCGCACCAAGGTACCGGATGTCCTGCTCGAGCAGCGCCTCGCCTCCTGGTGCGCCTGGATCGTCAACAAGCGCGCCTATGAGGAAATGGGCTTTGAAGCCTATTCCAAGAAGCCCGTCGCGACCGGCCCCTACCGGGTCGTCAGCCATAGCGCGTCGGAAGCAACCGTGCTCGACGCCTTCGACGACTATTTCATGGGGCGTCCGACGGCCAAGCGCGTCACCTTCAAGCGCGTCCCGGAACTCGCTGCCCGCGTCGCCGGGCTAGTGGCGGGCGACTATGATCTCATCACCAACATCCCGCCGGATCAGATGAACGTGGTGGGTGACTACAAGGACATCGACGTGCGCTCGGTGGTGCTCGCCAATGTCCATGTCATCGCCTTCAACGAGAGTGACAAGCTGTTGTCCGACAAGCGCGTCCGCCAGGCACTCGCATCGTCGATCAATCGCCAGCAGCTCGTCGACAGCCTCTGGCAGGGAACGGCTGTCGTGCCGGCAAGCCACAACTTCCCCGAATACGGCCAGATGTTTGTCGAGGGCCGCAAGCTTCCCTTCGACCCGGTGAAGGCAAAGGCGCTCCTCAAGGAAGCAGGCTACAACGGCGAGCCGATCGTCTATCGCACCCAGGCGAATTACTACACGAACGCGCTTGAAGCCGGCCAGATCCTGATAGAGCAGTGGAAGGCCGTCGGTATCAACGCTTCGCTGCAGGTGGTGGAGAATTCCACCCAGCTGCGCGGTCCCGGCGCCCAGATCTTCAACTGGTCGAATTCGACGCGCCTGCCTGATCCGCTCGGCGCCATTTGGGTGGCCTGGGGGCCCGACGGCGAGATCCAGAGCCAGCATTTCTGGAAATCCACTGATGCCTTCAACAAGGCGGGCCGCGCCCTGGAAGCGGAGACCGATCCCGCCAAGCGCAAGGCTCTCTTCACCGAGATGCTGGACATCTGGGAGGACGAGGCGCCAGCGACCATCCTCTACCAGCCAAGCGAGGCCTATGCGATCAAGAAGTCGATCGCCTGGCGCCCGACAACCTTCTACTTCATGGATCTTCGGCCAGACAACCTGTCCTTCGGCAAGGTGTGAGGGCGAGCTCCTTCCGATAAGCGAAAAGGCGGCTCACGCCGCCTTTTCTGTATCATCCTCTCCGCAGGTCGCAGGAGACGTGACCGGCGTCGAGAGCCAATCAGGCTTGCACGGAATCGTCGGACGCCACCCAAGCCAGCGTGGGAACCCGTGGCAGACGAACCTGCTCTGGACCCGGGTTTGTCTCGACCGAGTGCTTGTCTCGACCCCGTGTTTGCCTAGACCCAGTATTTGCCTAGACTCAGTGTTTGCCTAGACCCAAGCCTCGTACGAGGTCGCGCCCGTGCCGATGGTGGCGATCTCCACATCATCCAGATCAAACCGGTCCAGGGCCGGAATCTGGCCGTCGTCAGCCTCAGGATCGGTCGCCAATATGTCTGGGTCTAGCAGAATGTCGTGGCTCATGCCGACGGCAGCAGTCCCGTCACCGTCCTGATCAAGCACGAGCGCGGTTCGCTCCTCGCTGCTGCCAGGCTCAGGAGACGCCGGCAGTATGTACAAATCGTCTGACGGAATGTCCACGGAGCGGGTGGACCGCGCAGACACCGTCGCATGGTCGTGCGCGGGTGCCGTCGCGGGGGTCAAAGCGGCTATTTGTTCATTGTTGAGAGTAGGCACGTTGTAGAATTCGCGATCCGGCTGACCATCCGGCCAGCGATAGCCGAGGACCCGCGAGGCCGGGAAGGCTTCGACAGTCACCGCATCGTGCTGGTTGCCACCCAGGAGCAGGAGGTCCCCGGTCTCGGTCTTTCCGACGAGAAACCCCGCATGCCCTTTCCAGGAGGTGGGCGATTCACGCCAGAGCACGACCACGCAACCGACGGCCGGCTCGTCGAGGGTCACCGGCAGATTAAGCCATTTGCGTGCGACTTGCCCCGTTTCGACGGTCTCTTCTCCGGAGCTCCGCAGGATGTGATCCATGAAGGCACCGCACCAGGGCGTCTCGTCGTCACGGAACGGTGCTCCCATGTCCTGCCACCAATCGACGATGGCTTGATTATGCGTCGGCCCCGGGATCTCGCGCATGCCGACATGGCTGCGCGCAAGCGTCAACCATTTTGCTTCTCTGGCCATGTTATCATCTCCAAGCCAATTTGATTATTTGCTTTATACTTGATTCCAATCAAGTAAAACGGAATATACCGATGGCGAAATGCGACAACAATGAAATAAGACAGAGAAGTATGGTATAATGCGCGCACCTCATAAAGACTTATAAATATAATATATATTTCGATTTTTAGAAGATTACCGAGATGTCGCGCGATTTTTGGCGTTCGATTTCCGGCCCTCGCTGGCCTTCCCCCGAGGGACGCATGACGGCCTCTTAACGCGCGGAGGCAGGGTATCGCGACAGCGCGCAAGGCGCGTTTCGCCCGAGAGGCCCCTCTCCGCGCGGGGACGATTCGGACGTCTCAGTCACCCTTCAACTGCACCGCGCCATCGCGTCGATTGCAGAGGTAGCGCTGCTCCGGCGATGCGGGTTTATAGGTCGCAGGGTCAATACGCCTGAGCGTAAGCTCAACACTATCGTCGGGCTTGAAGCGTGCCCGAATGTATTCGAGCTTCATCGATCCATCGGTCGCTTCAAAGAGATGCGTGCCCGAGGTTGCGATATAGTCGTCCAACAGATTGTAGGCGAAGAAACGTACAACTGCCGCGACGGGAGGCCCTTGCTTGCCCTTGTCGTCCTGGCATTTGGCGAAGTCGATCACGATGGACGGCAAGGCCCCACGCGCCAGGGCGGCGCGTAACTCCTCATTCCCCATCTCCGATGCTTGCGCCGACGTCCAGAGAACCGCGCCTGGCCCGACAAGCGCATTCACCAGACCAAACCACCACGCCCGCCGCATCAGCGCCCCCCAACGAACGATGTTGAGGGATGATCTTATGAACGATGCGACTTTGGCGCGGAGATCTGATCCTTCTTCATGGCGATCGACGCCGATGGCACATGAAGCCTGGGCGGCTTATCAATGCCCCCCGCCGAGGATGAAACGCCGACCGGCGTGCGCCACCATGTCGACATGCTGGGCAAAACGTCCATCGCCGGCTGAATGCCGCGTGACCTGGGGCTCGTCTGCGGCAGGCCGCGCGAGATTGCGGCCCTGCATCGTCGGCGCAGGCGCGATGCCGATGAGCCCGAGCACGGTCGGGGCGATATCGATGATTCCGGCCGGCGCCGCCGTCTGGCCGCCACGGCCTTCCGCAGTCTCCGCACCGACGATCAATACGGTATTGAGCTCATGCGGGTTGATGCCGCCATGCATGCCGCCGCCGAGCGGAACATCGCCGGGCGTCATGATGCCGAGCCCCGGCAATCCGAACGGGTCCTTGGAGAGGTCGGAGCGCAAGATGAACATAAGGTCGGGCTGGCGCATATGCCCATTGCCGATGAGGTCGAGCGACAGCGTGCCCGCAATCTCCCCCTCCACGTCGTTCCGCGCCCGGGAAAACACGTGGCCGACATCGGGCTGTTCCATCAGCCAGCGTGCCAGGCGGCCGACTGTCGCCGCATCGCCGTCACGCAAGCGGATCTCGCCGCTGATGCCGCCTGTCACGGTCAACGCGGCCTCGCTGATGTCGCGCCCCAGATTGACCTTGAAGCCGGCGGCAGCCGCATCCGCGAAGAGCGGTCGCACCGCCCCTGTCGAGATCTGGCCGTGGTCGGACGCCACGATGACGGCGATGCGATCGCGATCCGGCTGGCTCTCCACCCAGTCGAGGATAGCGCCCAGGCCGCGGTCCGCCTCGGCGAGGCCCGCCTTCGCTTCCGGCGACCCGAGGCCCTTGTAGTGGAACGTCGTGTCCGGCTCGTTGAACCACACGATCGCGACGTCGGGCGCGAGCTTCGGCAGCACGTAGTCCACCATCAGCGTGGCTGCGTAGCGCAGCTCGTCGAGCCGTGGCAGCTCCCGCTTCGGCAGGGGCCCGACATGCGCGATCGCCTCCGTCACCGCTTCGGGCGTCTGGGTGCCTTCCACGCCATGCATGGAAAAGGTCCAGTGGCCATTGGTGCGGGCACGCGGATTGATGAAATGCGTGGCCCCCGCCGATCCCGTATGCACGACCGCCAACCGCTTGCCGGCTTTTGCCAGGACGTCACCCAGGGTGTCGACCTCGACCATCCGGCCGCCGTGGTAGGCCTCGGCGCGGCGGATATGGTCGATATCTCCGGTCATGAAGATAGCGTCCGGCAGCGCCTCGCGGTGGTAGAACGCGTTGCCGACGATGCCGTGCACGGTCGGCGGCGCGCCGGTCGCAATCGACGTCGTTGCCACGCGCGTGACCGAAGGAAAGACGCTGCGGGCCTCGCGGAACCAGGTACCGCGGGCTGCGACCCGCAGGATATTCGGCGTCAGCTCCGGCGTCACCAGATCCGGACGCAGGCCATCAAACACTGTCACGATCACCCGGTCGACGGCCGGCTTGCTATCTTCAACCATTACGATGTCCTCGAAAGCGATAATCACACCGCGCCACGGCGGACGCCATCGCGTTATGCAGCGGCGGACCGGGCTGAGACCGCCGGAACGAGGTGGCAGGCCGCCAATCGCCCCTCGGCGACAGGCCGCAGCGGCGGTACCTCGCTTCGACATATGGCGGTGGCACGCGGGCAGCGCGGATGAAAAGCGCAGCCCGCCGGCCGATCGACCGGATTCGGCGGATCACCTGCCAGCACGATGCGCTTGCGATCACGCTGCCCGACGGTTGGGATCGCCGAGACGAGCGCCTCGGTATAGGGGTGGGCCGGCGTGTGGAAGAGATCGTCCGGCGCCCCCTGTTCGACGATCCGGCCGAGATACATCACCGCGACCTCGTCGGCGATCTGCCGCACGACCTTGAGATCATGGCTGATGAAGAGATAGGCCATACCGAAACGCCCCTGCAGATCCTGCAGGAGATTGATGACCTGGGCCGCGACGGAGACATCGAGGGCCGAGATCGGCTCGTCGCAGACCACAAGCTCTGGGTCGAGCACGAGGGCGCGCGCGAGGACGACGCGCTGGCGCTGCCCGCCCGACAGCTCGTGCGGATAGCGCTCGAACATCGCCGCACGCAGGCCAACGGCATCGAACAGGGCGAGCGCCCGCTCGCGGGGCGTCTGCGGACCGCCCTTCAGCCCGTGGATGATCAGCGGCTCGATGACCTGCTCACCGACGGTCAGACGCCGATCCAGCGCCGCCAGCGGGTCCTGATGAACCATCTGCATGCGGCGCCGCATGGCGCGCCAATGGCTGTCGCGCGTCGCCGATACCGGCTCCCCGGCAAAGGTGATGCGGCCGCGGCTGGCCGGCTGAAGCCCCAGGACCAGCTTCGCGGTGGTCGACTTGCCGCAGCCGGATTCCCCGACGACTCCAAGCGTCCGCCCCGCATCGAGCGTGAAATTGACACCATCGACGGCATGCAGCCAGTGCGTCTCGCCGCGCTTGCCGGTGACCCGGTACCGGCATGCCAGATCCCGGACATTCAACAGGGGGGTCACGCCGACAACTCCCGCTGGCGATCGCGATTCGGCCAGTCCAGATCCTGCACCACCGGATCATGCCGGCCGGCCTCACGGGCGGCCTGTCGTTGCCATTCGCCCATCAGGGCGTCGAGCCGCCGGCATGCCGAAAGATGACCCGTCCCGGCGGGCTGCAGCACGGGAATGCCGTTGCCGCAGTGCGCCTCCGCATAGGCACAGCGCGGCGCGAAGGCGCATCCGGGCGGCATTGCGTCCGGCGAGGGCACCGTGCCGCCGACCGGCGTCAGCCGCACGCGCGGTCCCTCCAGAGAGGGAAGCGCGGCCAGAAGTCCCCGCGTATAGGGATGGCGCGGAGAGCCGAGCAGATCCTGCGTCGCGGCCGTCTCCACGACGCGCCCGGCATACATCACGGCCACGCGGTCGCAGAGATCGGCAATGACGCCGAGATCATGGGAGATCAGCACGAGCCCCATGCCGGTATCCCGCCGGATATCGCGGATGAGGTCGAGAATCTGCGCCTGGATGGTGGCATCGAGCGCCGTGGTCGGCTCGTCGGCCACCAGCACATCCGGCTCGCCGGCGAGCGCGATGGCGATCATCACACGCTGGTTCATCCCCCCCGACAGCTCATGCGCATGCTGGCGCAGGCGGCGGGGCGCATCGGCGATGCCGACGCGGTCGAGCAGGCGCAACGCTTCCCGCTCTGCCGCCTTGCCGGTGAGCCCGCGATGCAGGCGCAGCGCCTCGCCAATCTGCGTGCCGATGCGCAGGATCGGGTTCAGGCAACTCGTCGGGTCCTGAAAGATCAGGCCGATGCGCCCTCCCCGCACGTCGGCGAGCTCGCGTTCGCTGAAGCCGCTCAGATCCCGGCCATTCAGGAGCACGCGGCCCGTCGTCACCGCGCGCTTGCCGAGAAGGCGCAGCGCCGCAAGCCAGGTAACGCTCTTTCCGCAGCCCGACTCGCCGACAATGCCGAGCGCCTCGCCGCGCTGAAGCGTCAGATCGATGCCATGCACGACGCGCGTCCGGCCGGCGCCCTGCGCGAAGGCGACCGTGAAATCCTCGAGTGACAGCAGCGGGGGCGCCGCACCAGTGGATCCCGGGACGGGATGCAGCAACGGCAAGAACCTCCCCGAGGGAGGCTGTTGGGAAACGGCAGTCATCATCCCCGCATTTGCACGCGGATTGATGACGGCCGCATGACACGGGACTTTCAGCGGTATTCGATGCGGGGATCGATGACCGCATAGAGAATGTCGACGATGAGGCTGATCGCCATGTAGATCACCAGAATAACGACGATGCAGCCCTGGATCAGCGGATAATCGCGCGTGCTGATGGCCTGGATCAGGAGCCGCCCAAGCCCGGGATAGGTGAACACGGCCTCGGTCACCACGGCCCCACCGATGAAATTGGCCACCATCAGGCCAACGATCGTGATGAAGGGCAGCAACGCGTTCTGCATGATGTGATGCCCGACGATCTGACGCTCCGAGACCCCCTTGGCACGGGCGGTGCGGACATAGTCGGCGCGCGCCTCGCTGACGAGCGAGGCCTTGAGAAAGCGCGCCAGAATGCCCGACACATAAAGGCCGAGCGTGAGGCCGGGGAGAATCAGGCTACGCAGGGCCTGGTTGGGATCCTCCCAAAGCGGCACATAGCGCGACGCCGACGGCAGCCAGCGTAGTTCCACCGAGAACAGCAGGATGAGCAGGATGCCGAGCCAGAAGGTCGGCACACCGAGCGCGAGCGCGTTCCAGCCGTTGAGCAGCCTGTCGACCCAGGATCCTTCCTTCACGGCGCCGGTGATCGCCACGGGAATACCGATGACCAGGGCAACCAGAATGGAGACCAGGGCGAGTTGCAGCGTCGCCGGCAGGCGCTCACCGATCAGCTTGGTCACCGGATCGCGGCTGTGCAGCGACTGGCCGAAATCTCCGGTGACCGCATGCGTCAGCCAGTTGAAATACTGCACGGGAATGGGGCGATCGAGCCCGAGCTTGCGTGTCGCGGCGGCGATCTCCTCCGGCGTCGCGTTCTCGCCGACCATCATGCCGACCGGCCCGCCCGGCACGGCGAAGATCATCGCCCAGATGGCGAAGGACGCGATCAGCAGCACCGGGATGAGTTGCGCCAGCCGGCGCAGGATGAAACCCGTCATGGCCCGGCCCTCTCCAGTTCACCGGGCGTCCCGCCCCCCGAACGCGGATCGAGGGCCCGCGACATCTGTTTCCCGATGGTGTCGAAGGACAGAATGGTGAGGGTGAGAACGAGACCCGGCAGCACGGCGTAATAGGGTGCCTCATAGAGGTAGGACTTGCCCGTGCGCAGCATCTCGCCCCAACTCGGCGTCGGTGGCGGAACGCCGACCCCGAGGAAGGCCAGCGCCGCCTCCAGCAGGATGGCGACCGAGGACAGAACGATCACCTGCACCATCAGCGGGCTCAGGATGTTGGGCAGGATGGTCCGGAACATGATGTAGCTCGACGAGCAGCCGAAACCGCGCACCGCCGAGACAAAATCGAGCTGGCGCAAGGTCAGCACCTGGGCGCGGGCGATGCGCGCGAAACTCGGAACGCCGGCGACGCCGACGGCGATCAGAGCCGCCGTCTGGCTCCGCCCGAGCACCGCGATCAGCGCCATGGCCAGCAGGATGTTCGGCAGCGCCAGCAGCACGTCGATGAAGCGCATCAGCACGGTGTCGCGCCAGCCGCCGAAATAGCCGGCGACGAGCCCGATCGGCACGCCGATCAGCGCCGCGATGATGACGGCACCTGCGGCCGTCACCAGCGATGTCCGCGCGCCGAAAATCACCCGCGCCATGATATCGCGCCCGAGCTCGTCGGTGCCGAACCAGTGGCTGCCGGATGGCGGCTTCAGCGAGTCAACGATGTTTTGCGCGAGCGGATCGATCGGCAGGACATTCGCGAAGACCGCCCCGAAGATGACGACGGTGAGGAATCCGAGACTGATGATGAAGCCGAGAGGGGGCAGCGGCCGCCGCCGCCTCTTCGTCAGAACGCCTTCCTGGACAGTCATCGACGGCCCCTCCCCGCCGGCCGGCACCTGCCTGCGCGGCAGTTTGCGTCAACGGGGCGTACCCGGCCATAGCAATGTGAGCGGCTTCTTCGCCGATCCGATGCACAGACAAGCCGAGAGACCGGCAGCTCAACCCCTGTCCGGGCGTCTGCCGTTCTGTCGTCGATATCGTCGGGCCGCGATCGGATGTCGGCGATAGCGGCCCTGCTGCACGGATCCTTCAATAGACGACCTGGACCCATCACCCCCATTACTTGAACCCGATGGTCCGGGCGACGAGGAGGTTGTCCATGTCGGGGGTGATCCCGCCGATCTTGTCCGAGGCGACGATCAGGCCGACTTCATAGGAGTTGGTCGGGATGCCGAAAGACTCATCCACCAGCACCTTGTTGAGGTTGTCATAGGACGCCTTGACGTCGGTGCCCGAACCGAATGTCGTGTCGACCTTGGCAATGGCCGCCACATAATCCGGATGCGGGTGCGGGTCCTTCAGGACCGGGTTCTTCGAGGTGCGATAGATGGAATTCGTCGCGACGCGCGAGGGAAACTTCTGCACATTGCCCACGCCGCCGAAGACGGCGTCGAAATTGCCCTTGAGCAGGGCATCGACGAATTCAGCGCCCTGGCGAATATCGAGGTCGATCTTGATGCCGACCTGGGCAAGCGTCGCCTGAACGACCTGGCTGATGCGCACGGAGGGCTCGTCGCTGCCGTTGACCAGCAGTTTCCAGTCCTGCATCTCGGCCGGCGTGAGCCCGGATTCCTTCAGGAGCGCCTTGGCCTTCTCGAGATCATAGGCGTAGGTCTTGGTATAGGAGGCATCGAAGGCCGGGCTCGCCGGCGCCCATGGCAGGGCGACGACCTGCCCCATGCCGGCATAGCCGACCCGCAGGATGCCGTCGCGATCCATCAGATAGTTGAAGGCCTGCCGGAACTTCTTGTTCCGGAACGGGCCACGTGTCGAATTGATGCGGAAGACCTGGACAAGCTTGCCCGGGCCGTCGAAGACCTGGTAGCCGGCGTTCTTGAGGCGCGCGGCACTGCGCGAGGAACCGTTATAGACCATGTCGATGGCGCCGGATTCGAGCGCCGCCGTTGCAGCGGCATCCTCGCTGAAGATCGTGAAGACGATCTCCTTCGACACCGGCTCGCCCTTGCGCCAGTAATTCGGATTGGCCTTCAGCTTCATGCCCTGGCCGACCGAACGGCTTTCCAGCAGGTAGGGACCCGTGCCCGCCGGCACCGTTTCCACCGTCTCGACGCCCTTCGGGTCGATCGGGATGAGGAATTGCAGAAGGTCCAGGATCTGACGGTCCGGCACCGGATCCTTGAAATTGATGGTGACGGTGCGATCGTCGGGCGCGGTCCAGTCCTTGACGACCGCCATGGTCGAGTAGACGTTCTTGCCGCGGGCCGGATCCGCGCCCTTCGTCAGGGCCGCAATCACACCATCCGCCTTGAACGGCGTGCCGCTGTGGAAGGTCACGCCGTCACGCAAGGTCACCGTGACGGACTTGTTGTCCGGCGCGATTTTCCATGCGGTCGCGAGGCTCGGCACGGGTTTGCCGTCGGCGGTATATTCGATCAGGCTGTCGTAGAGGTTCTTGATGACGTAGAAGTTCACCGTCGACAGCTGCTGCGGATCATAATTGGCGATCTCATCGAGAACGCCGATGCGCAGCGTGCCACCCTTCAACGCCTGGGCGGAGGCCGTCGCCCCCATGGCCAGACCTGCAATGGCGAGGCCTGCCGCAGCACAAACCGCGATGCGAAGCATCCGCAGCCCAAATTTCCTATATGTCATGCCGCTCTCCCGCTTTGTCACAATGGGCCTTGTTGCAAGGTCCCGTTCCCGCTCTTCATTGTTGTGGATTTCGCCAATCATCGAAGCGTTCCAGCGGATACACCGGCCGCGGAATATTCTTCCAGGGCAATGTGAATACGTCGGACTGGCCCGGGCCACGTGTATCGGCACGAATGACCTCGGACGAGATCGGCGCGAAATACTGGAAATTCGATGCGGTTTTGAGAACCGCTATTTTATAGTCCTTGGGGTTGATGCTGAAAGCCTCGTAGGCAGCCGGTATATTGCCCGCAACACCACGCAACTCCGAGATCAGGAGCGTGCATGGACCCACGTCGAAGATCACGACGCGCCCCATATCGATATGGGTCTGGTGATTGAAAGCGACGGGAATCCGCCCGTCGGCAACCTTGCGCACGGTGCCGGTCACCTCAAGCGGCGAGAAGAACGCAGTCGCGGCGTCCCCACCGATGGGAAGCGTGACGGTGGCGCCCTCCCCGGCCTCCGTCAGCCGCGCGACGGTCTGTGGCGAGATCAGGGGAATAAGGGTCGGGCTCTTGATGCCAAGCCGCAGGATAGCCTCGAGGATCAGGTTGCTGTCGCCGGCCGAGCCGCCGAACACCGTGTCGCCGGTATCGCTGATCACCACCACGCCACGCGCGGCGCGGTCGGCCATCATGACCGCATCGTCGACCGAAACGGCTTCCTTGACCTGGAAATCGTCGCGCATCGACCAGGCGAGATCGGCGAGCTCGTCGGCCAGACGTTCCGCGAGTTCAGGGTCGTTATCCGTGACGACGACGGTTGCCCAGCCGCCTTCGGCAACGTCGAGCCATGGCTGCATGGGATAGTTCGAGGCCTGCAGAACACGCGGATCAGCCTCGAGGGCGCGGGCGCGATCAAACCAGATCTTCATCGGCCCCTTCGCCGTCAGGAACTGCTCCTGATGCGACAACAGCGGGATCTTCCGCCACGCCGTCACCGGCTTCAGCTTGTTCGTCAGGACCTTCAGGAGGACTTCCGTCCCGACCTTGCCGGTATCGAATGTATCATGGGGCTGGGTGCGATGGCCGACGATGATCGTCGCATTGTCGATCATCGTCTGTGTGATGTTGGCGTGGTGGTCGAGCCCGACCATGATGGGCACATCCGGCCCGAGAATGCTGCGGCAGAGAGCGATCTGTGCGCCTTCGACATCGTCGATCCCCTCGGCCGCGCAAGCGCCATGGAGTTGCAGCACGAGCCCGTCGACCGGCATGGCTGCCGTCAGGCCGTCTCGGATTTTCTGCTGGAAGAAGTCGAACGCTTCACGGGTGATGCGCCCGCCCGCCCCGCTCCAGGCTCTGATGATGGGCACCGTCTCGACGGGAAGACCGGATTCCGCCACCGCCGCGTAATGGCCGCCGACCTGACCGAGATCCGTGAGTTCAGCCGGGATGGCATCACCCTCGAGGATCCCGAAGGCGGCGTAGTCCGAAAGCTCTGTCAGCACGGGATTGAAGTCATTCGTCTCCTGGCCGATATGAATAAGCGCTAGCCGCACCTGACCACCCCCGCGATTATAGAGTGAATACTGGCGATAAAAGGCGAATCACGCTCCCGGAGCGAAATGACCCGCCACGATCGCCAATTCTAATACATCAGAGCACAAGGGCATCGCTTCTTGTTCCGAACTTCTTGAGCGCTGCCGTGAGCTCCACCGTTCCCGACTTGATCGAAGCGTAGTAACGCGCAGAATTCGCGTCAAGAACCCCTCGTTTCGTCAGAAGAAACGTTGTGCCCTCCTCAGCGCCCCGCGGCTGCGACGCGAGCGTCCGTACCGTAACCCCAGACGTCATCGCGCCGCATGAGCAAGGCTCCACCCGTCGCGGGAGCTCCCCCCTCGGACCACGCCGCCTGAGCCGCCTGCCTGGATTTCGCAGCAGTCCGGGGCGGTTTCCTTCCGTGTGGGAGGCACAGCGGAAAGCCCTCCTTCGGTCGACGGCGATCAGAAGAAGGTGCGGATGCCATCGACGACGCGGTAATCGTCATCGACCAGCGCCATGAACGCCCATTTGTCGAAGGTGGTGCAGGGGTGGCCGATCCCGAAGGCCACCATGTCGCCGACGGCAATCGGGCTGTCGAGCGGAGTGCCAAGGTGGCAGTGCTGGTCGTTGAGGGCGAGCACAACATGCCCCGCCGGCATGGACCGGGGCGCTGTCATGCTGCCGTCGGGCCGGTACCAGCGCAGGGGAACCGGCATCCCGGCATCATAGCTGATGTCACGCTTGCCGACGGTGAGGATGCTCCGACCCTGCTCCGGCCGCGATTGCACATAGGCCCACACCTCCAGCGCCGGCTCCAGTCCGCCTTCGGGGAGGGCCAGCGAGGTCTCATTGAGGATGCGCCTGAAGGCGGCGGCATAGCTCAGCGAATCGTGCGTGAGATAGCAGCCGGACCGCAGCACCTTCACGACAGGGCGCGCGAAGGCGGCCGCATTCAGCCGTTCACCGACCCGATCGAACAACGAAGAACCGCCGGCGCTGAGGACCATCCCCTGGCCCGCCGCCAACAGTCCCTCGTCGTCCGCCTGCTTTGCGACCGCGATCACCTCGTCGAGGAGCCGGTCCGCCCCGGCGGGCGTCGGCTGCAATCCCTCGAAACACTCGAAGCCGGCAAGCTGCAAGCCGGGGATCTCGCCGACGGCTCGCGCCACGGCCAATGCCTCCTCGCGGGTACGGGTGCCGGTTCGCCCCCCCTCGAAGCCGATCTCCACAAGAATATGGAGCGGATTGCCGGCCGGCGCCTGAATACGGGCGGCGCCCTCGGCGAGGAGGGCTATGCCCGGAAGGCTGTCGGCCAGACAATAAAGTTCCATGCCATCGTCGCGGATGGCCGAGAAACAGGCATCGATGGCCGGCCGGCCGACCGGCTGATTGGCGAGGATCACGCGCTTGACGCCGAAGCGGCGGCAGACATCGAGCTGCTGCGCCGTGGCGACGGTGATCGCCCAGGCCCCGTCCGCCACCTGCAGGTCGAAGAGTTGCGGCGCCATGGTGGTCTTGCCATGGGGGGAGATCTCCAGGCCGTTCAGCGCCGTGAAGGCCTTCATCCAGCGGCTGTTGGCTTCCAGAACCGAGGTGCGGATCACCGCCAGCGGCAGCGGCATGTCACCGGCCAGCACGTTCCATCCCTGGCGCCCGACATCGGCCAGTGTGAGACCTTCGCAACCGGGCGGCAGCCCCTTGGTGGATCTGTCGAGCACGGCCGCGTGCAAGGGTTCCAGCGCAAGACGCGGCAGGGGAGAGGTTTTCGTCGATGCCATCGCGTCGGGACCTTGGGGCTGTGAGGGACAATCAGAGCAGGGGATTCGGATCAAGCGGCGCCAGCGGGCGCCGCGCCTTCTTATAGGGGATCTTGCTGGTATCCGATGGGTAGGGTCCACCCGTATCGAGATAAAGCACGGTCGCGGCGATCGGCGCGAAGGCGGCGTAGAAATGATTGGATGACTTCACGACCACGAGGGTCTTTGCGGCAAGGTCCACCCCGAGATCGGTGAAGGCCGGCGGGCTGAAGGTCTGCGCGCGGGTGGAGGACAGCACCACGTCGAGATTGCCGATGGAGATCGCCGCGGCCGGTCCCAGCGACACCCAACTTTGCTCGAAGGGAATGATGAGATCGTCGGTGATTCCGCGCACCCGGACATCGGCATCGATGGGATGGCCCGATGTCGGGGCGGCCTTGCCACAGAAGCGCAGGCGGAATTCGGCCCCGACCCCTGCCGCGCGACAGAAGCTGACGGCGACCGGGTCCCACATCGCCCCGATGGCGGCAGGAATATCCGGATGTTTCAGCAGCGCCTCGACCATCACCGAGGAATCGCCCGCGACGCCACCGCCCGGATTGTCCCAGCGATCCGCGAGGACCACCGGCCGGCCGGGTTGCGCGAGCCGCACCGCTTCCGCGATGCCCTCCTCGGGCTTGTAGTGGCGCGGAACGCCGCCCCCCGGACCCCAGCCCAGGATCTCACGCCCCAGGCTTTCAGCCAAATTGGCGGCCTTGCCGAGATCACCGTCGCTGATCACCATGACCTTGGTGCCAACGTCATAGACGTCGCCCGCCTGGAAGCCGTGCGCCACCGAAATGCTGAGGATGCCGTCATGCCCTTCCATCGCCAGCAGCCGGTCGACGAAACTGCGCCCCGGCTCCCGGCTCGTCATGAAGCCGGAGATGGCGCGGCAGTCGAAGACGGCGGTGACCGGCTTGACCTCCCCGCGCGCCGCCCTCAGGCAGAGCGCCGCAAGGTCGCGCGCCCGCTCCAGGAAGTCGGTATGCGGAAACTCCTTGAAAGCATTAATGACATCGGCCGCCTCGACCATCTGATCGGTGAGATGGCAATGCATGTCGAGTTCGGCGCCGATGATACAGTCGGGGCCGGCCACCGCGCGGGCGTGGGCCAGGAGATCGCCCTCGCAGTCGTCATAACCGTGAGCGACCATCGCACCATGCAGGCCGAACAGCGCGATATCCACCGGCAGGGCCGCTTTGAGCTGCGCGATGATCTCGTCGCGCAGGCTCTCGTAAGCGTCGCGTGAGACGAGCCCGGCAGGCTCCGCCCAGGTTGCGGTGCCCTCGATCACGGTCAGCCCTTCACGCTGTGCCAGCTCGCGGGCCGCGATCATCGGGCCCGAGCACAGCGTTGGCGTATCGGGATGGGTGCCCGGCGGACAGTAGAACGCCCCTTCGAAGGCGCTGCGATCGACGAAGAGCGGGGCGAATGTATTGGTTTCCGTCGCCAATGACGCCGCAAAGACACGCATCCGATCGTCCCCGCTGATCTGCGGACCGCACGAAGCCGGCCCGACCGTTTCCATTCATGCGCCCGAAGCGGGCCTGCAGGCAGTAACGGACAAGAGGAAACGGCTGTCAAACAGACATCGTTTCGCCTCACGGAATAATCGCCACTTGCGCCGTGATGACGGGCGTTCAAAGATGCGGTGGTGAGATCACCTTTACATGCCAGACATTGCCGGGGTTCTTTGGCCTGCCCCGATGGAGCCCGAAGTTCCGGCGAAACCGGATAGAATTCATGATATCGCCGGGACGCCCCCGTGTGCTGTGGAACGGCTCCGAAAAGCCGAGGAGATAACGCCCTATGACGAAACGCCCGCGCATCCTGCTGGCTGCCCTGTTCCACGAAACCCACACGTTTGTCGACGAGATCACCACGCTCGAGGACTACACGATCCGGGATGTCCTCGACCGCCACGGGGATGGCTCCACCGTCGACGGCTTTCTCGAGGTCGCGAAAGAAGAAGGCTGGGAGGTGGTGCCGGCCGCCGACTTCACCGCCTTGCCCTCGGGAACGACGGACCACGCCGTCTTCGAGCTGTTCTGGGACAAGCTGAACGCGACGCTGACCTCCGCGCTGGCGGATGGCGGGCTCGACGGGATCTGGCTCGCCCTGCACGGCGCGATGGTGACGACCGAATGTGTCGACCCCGAAGGCGAACTGCTCAGCCGTATCCGCGCGGTCCCCGGGGCGGAGCACCTGCCGCTGTTCGGCGTCTTTGATCTGCATGCGAACTTCACCCCCGCGATGGCCCGCCACGCCAACGGGCTGATCGCCTATCGCGAGAACCCCCATATCGACGCGCGCGATTCCGCCGTTCGTTCGGCGCGCCTGATGGCACGGGCTTTGAAGGAGAAAACCGTCCCGCATATGGTCACCCTGACCGCCCCGCTGATGTGGCCGCCGACCGGGACGGGCACGGCCGACCGGCCGATGCGGGACCTGGAAGCGCTCGCCCGCCGGATCGAGGTGGAGACCCCTGCCATCTGGGCGGCGAATGTGGTTGCGGGCTACTCGTTTTCCGACACCCCCGATACGGGCGTGTCCTTCGCGGTGATTACCACCGCCGATGACACCGTCGCGCAATCCGCTTTGCAGCGCTTGCGCGACCTTGCGATCGAGTTGCGTGAGTTCGGTTTGCCGGAGGAGTGGAACCTCGACGCGGCGGTCGCTCATATCAAGACGCTGGAAGGCGGCCCCTATGTGGTCGTGGAGCCTTCCGACAATATCGGCGGTGGCGCGCCGGGCGACGGCACCGCGGTGCTGCGCGCTTTCCTGAACCATGATTTTGACAATGCGGCGGTCGCCATCTCCGACCCCGCCGCCGTCGCAGCCCTGGCTGACGCCGTCCCTGGCGAGACGCGCCGGCTCTCCCTCGGTGGCAAGGGCAGTGCGATTGCTGATCCGCCGATCGAGGTCGATGCCCGCTTCGTCAGCCGCAGCGATGGGAACTTCACCCTGGAGGATCGCAACAGCCATCTCGCCGCCTCGCAGGGTGTGCATTTCGCCATGGGCCCCTCTGCGGTCGTCACGGTCGGCAAGGGGATCAAGGTCTTGATCACCAGTCGCAAGACGCCGCCCTTCGATCTCGCGCAGTTCCGTTCACAAGGGATCATCCCGGAAGATCTGAAAGCGATCGGCGTGAAGGCGGCCGTCGCCCACCGCCGCGCCTATGATCCGATCGCGGCCGGCAGCTTCACGGTGGAAACGGCCGGGCCCTGCACGAGCCGGATCGCGACCCTGCCCTTCCGCCGGCTGCGGCGCGGCGTTTTTCCCATCCACGCCGATTGGAGCCCGGAATGATCGACTATCCCGCCGCCCCCGACACGCCTCGCTCGCATCTGCCGTTCAGCCCCTGCACGCGCGTGGGTGATCTCATCTTCGTCTCCGGTCAGGCATCGGTCGACGCGACGGGACAGATCATCTCCGACAGCTTCGAAGGCGAGATGCGTCGCTCCATCGAGAACCTGCGCAAGGTGCTGGAGACGGCCGGCAGCGATCTCGCCCATGTGGTGCAGACGCGGAATTATGTGCGTGACGCGAGCGATCTCGCGCAATTCAACGCGATCTATCCCGACTATTTCCGCGAGCCCTATCCGGCCCGCACCACGATCACCAACTGCCTGACGGAGGCACTCCGCTACGAAATCGAGTGTATCGCCGTCGTCAAGGCGACGTGACACCGGATGACGGCCTGCCCGTTCTCCGGCGTCATTCCGGACGATACGCACGGCTCGCGGGGCATCCCCGGCGATCCCATGGACAAGCGCTCGGATCCCATCCGCCACGCTATTGCGTGATCTCCTCGGCGCGGTGGCAGGCCACCAGACTGCCGTCCACCGCTCTGATCTCCGGCCGCTCGTGCCGGCACCGCTCCACCGCGAAGGGACAGCGCGGGTTGAAGGCGCAGCCATGCGGCGGATCGATCGGATTGGGAACCTCGCCCTGCATCGGCTCGCGGATGGCCCCGATGCTGTGCAGCGTCGGCATCGTCCGCATCAACAGCTTGGAATAGGGATGGCGCGGGGACCGGAACAGGGTCTCCTTGTCCGCGAGTTCAACGATGCGGCCGAGATACATCACGCCCACCGTGTCGGACATATGGTCGACGACGGCGAGATTGTGGCTGATGAAGAGATAGGTGAGCCCGAGTTCGTCCTGCAGATCCCGCATGAGATTGAGGATCTGCGCCTGTACGGACACATCCAGCGCGGATGTCGGCTCGTCGCAGACGATGAAGGCCGGCCGGCTCGCGAGTGCGCGCGCCACTGCGATGCGCTGGCGCTGGCCGCCGGAGAATTCATGGGGATATTTGTCGGAATCGGCAGCCGACAGACCAACGCCCACGAGGAGGTCCGCGACGCGCTCCCGGACGTCCCGGCTGCCATCCGCTAGTTTCAGCGCCAGGATCGGCTCGGCGATGATCCGCCCCACCCGCCAGCGCGGGTTGAGGCTGCCATAAGGATCCTGGAAGATCATCTGGATGTCGCGCCGATAGGGGCTCGCGCCGTCGGCGATATCCTCGATCGGGGTATCACGATAGCTGACCGTGCCGGACGTCGGCTTTTGCAGGCCGGCGATGCAGCGGGCAGCCGTCGATTTCCCGCAGCCGGACTCGCCGACGAGGCTCAGGGTCCGCCCCTGCGGGATCTCGAAGCTGATGTCATCAACCGCTTTCAGGGTCTTGCGCCCCTGGCCCGTCGTCACGCGGGTGATCCATGGCGCGGAGACGTCAAAGACCTTGCGCAGATGCCTGACCTTGACCAGAGCCGCGGCGGGAAGGCGCTCCGGCGGGGGTTCCAGCCGGGGCTCGGCCGGCCTGTCGATCGCGATATGCGCAGCGGCAATCGTGCTCACGCGGCCACTCCCCGCTCTGTCGCCCAGCAGGCGGCGCGATGGCCGGCGGATGGCTTGAGCTCCGGCCGCTCCTGGCGGCAGATGTCCATGACATCAGGACAACGCGGGGAGAACGCGCAACCTCGCGGGATGGCATCGAGCCGCGGCATCGCCCCGGCGATCTGCGGCAAACGCCTGAGGCGGCGTCCCACCTCGGGGATGGAGCCCATGAGCCCGCGCGTATAGGGATGGCGTGGCGTCAGGATCACGTCCCTCACGGGTCCGATCTCGACGATACGGCCGGCGTACATCACGGCAACGCGCTGCGCGGCTTCCGCGATCACCCCCATGTCATGGGTAATGAGCATGACGGCGGTGCCCTTGCGCTGGCACAGATCACGCAGGAGCGCGATGATCTGCCCCTGAATCGACACGTCGAGCGCCGTTGTCGGCTCGTCCGCGACGATCAGACGCGGACGGCCAGCCAATGCCAGAGCGATGACCACGCGTTGGCGCATCCCGCCCGAGAATTCGTGGGGGTAATTGGCAAGGCGTGCCTCGGGGGCGGGAATGCCGACCTGGGCCATCAGGCTGATGGCTTCCTGGCGCGCCGCCTGGCCCTTGAGCTCCGTGTGCTCTTCGATGGTCTCCACCAGTTGGCGGCCGATGGTGAAGACGGGATTGAGCGAAGTGAGCGGGTCCTGGAAGATCGTCGCGATTTCCGCACCGCGAACCTTGCGCAAATCCTCGGGCGGCAGGTTGTCGATCCGCCTGCCATTACAATGGATCTCGCCGCCGACGATGGCGAGGGGCGGATCGATGAGGCCGGTCAAGGCCGTGCCCATCATCGACTTGCCGGCGCCGGATTCGCCCACGACGCCCAGGATCTCGCCGGGCATGATCTCAAACGAGACATCCCGCACGACAGGGATAGCGCCGCTCTCGGTGTTGAGCGCGACCTGCAGGCCTTTCACCTCCACGAGAGGCGCGGCCCGCTCGGGCGCTGCCGATGCGGACGCCGCCGATGTCACCAACGGTAGCACAGCCATTTCCCTCGTTGATCATAATTGGCCATCGCCTCCGCACCGGCTGACCGCGAAGCCCGCGTCGATCCGGCAATTCACCGGGCCGCGCCGACGGGCTGCGACCCCTCTGTGTCGAAGCTGGCACCTGACAATGCACGAAAGGAGCCGTGCTCGTAAAGTGTCTTGATCAAATGATCGGTTTGGTGGACGATAGGCCTATAATCGATAAGGGGAATACGGACCATGATCCGGACCAAGTGGCTTACGGCACTCTGCGCAACCGTCTGCATGGCAACGGCGATCTCTGGGATGACACCGGGCGTCGCGGCGACGCTCCGCTATGGCGGCACGACCCCGCCCCTGACCATGGATCCCCACGTGACCAATGACTTCGTCACGACCGCCTTGGTTCGCCAGATCCATGACACCATCGTCGACTTGCAGGACGACATGCAGATCGGCCCTGGCATTGCCACCGCGTGGACCTATCAAGGGAACAATACGTGGCGCTTCAAGATCCGCGAGGGCGTAAAATTCCAGGATGGAACGCCGCTGAGCGTTGACGACATCATCTTCTCCATCATGCGCCAGAAGGGCAGCCCCCTCTACACGGCGCTGTTTGGCGGCATCAAGGAGGCGGTCAAGGTCGACGATACAAGCGTCGATGTCATCTCCAACGGCCCGGACCCGATCCTGCCGCGCAAGATGGTTCGCCTTTTCGTCATGTCGCAGGCCTGGGCCAAGGCCAACAACGTCGAAAAGCTGCCCGACCTTGGCGCCCAGGGCACCGAGGCCTACTCGCTCCGCCACGCCAACGGAACCGGACCGATGCAACTCGTGTCCCAGGATCCGGGCCGCAAGACCGTCTTCGCCCGCAATGCAAACTACTGGGGGCCATTCCCCGGCAACGTGACCGAGGCCATCTACACGCCCATCGGTTCTTCTCCGACGCGCGTGGCCGCCCTGCTCTCGGGCGAACTCGATCTCATCACCGATCTCCCGATCCAGGACATCGAGCGCGTGAAGTCGACGCCCGGCTTCCACATCGAACAGGTGCCGCAGCAGCTCTCCATGTTCCTGGAGATGGATGGCACGCGCGATGTCGCCCTTGACGTCTTCGACAAATCCGGCAAGCCGCTGCAGGCCAACCCGCTCAAGGACGTCCGCGTCAGGAAGGCGCTCTCGCTGGCGATCGACTCGAAGCTGATCGTCCAGCGGGTCATGCGCGGCCAGGCCGTGCCGCTCAGCGTTGGCGGCGCCTACGGCATGGATGGCTTCCAGAAAGATCTCGACACCGGCCGCCCCTACGACGTGGAGCAGGCCAAGAAGCTTCTGGCGGAAGCCGGCTATCCCGATGGCTTCGCGATCCAGCTGAACTGCCCGCTCGAGCGTTACACCAATGCCGACGAGATCTGCCGCGCCGTCGCAAGCATGCTTGCGCGTGTCGGAGTCGAGGTGCGGGTGAAGGGCATGGTCTGGCCGGAATTCGCGCGCATGCTTGTGAATGGTCCCTCATCCAGCTTTCACCTGATCGGCGGATCAGGCAATTCCGGTGACCTGCAGGACACCTTCGTCTCGATCATGGCCACCCGCGACAAGGCCAAGGGGCGTGGCGGCACGAACTGGGCGATGTGGACGAACCCGGAATTCGACGCGGTCGTGGACGAGCTCGTGACGACGTTCGACCCGGCCAAGCGCACGGAACTCTATCGCAAGGGCCTCACCATCGCGCGCGACCAGGTCCAGGGCATCTACCTGTTCCAGCCCGTGCTGAGCTGGGGCATGAAGGATAGCGTCAGCGCGTCAGCCCGCGCCGACGCGGCCGTCATGCTGCAGAAGGTGCAGATCAAGCCATAGCTTTCTTGCCACGGGCGGCGGATCGGCATGCGAAATCCGTCGCCACGCCGCCCTGCGAGGCGCGTGGACCTCGCGAACACCCTAGAGCAAGTCCGTCTTTTGCGGACGTGCTCCGCTCAAAAATTAACGAGCAAATTCAACGACTTCGATGGTATCGGGCGATTCCATCTAAGTCGGATTTGCTCTAGGCCTCGGATAGCCGGCACTGAAGGGCCTCTGGAATGCTTGCCTTCCTCTTGAACCGCCTGTTCCACGCACTCCTCGTGGTCTTCGTGGTCAGCGTCCTCGCCTTCATTCTGGGCGATGTCGTGGGCGATCCCGTCGCGAGCATCCTCGGCCTCGACGCCACACCCGCCGATCGGCTGGCCCTGCGTACGCGCCTTCACCTCGATGAGCCGGCCGTTCTTCGCTACCTCTACTATGTACAGAACCTTCTGCACGGTGACCTCGGGGTCTCCTACGCCGCCCAGCGACCCGTGAGCGCATTGCTCGCCGAGCGCATACCGGCAACCGTGGAGCTTGCCGCCGTGGCGCTCACCCTGTCCCTGGCGATCGGCGTACCGCTCGGGGTCTACGCGGCGGTCAAACGCCGCCAAATGCTGGCAAACGCCCTGATGACCCTCTCCGTCCTCGGCGTGTCGTTGCCGACCTTCGTGGTCGGGATCCTCCTCATCTTCTGCTTTTCGCTGAGGCTCGGCTGGCTGCCCTCCTTCGGGCGCGGCGAGGTCGTCACCATCGGCTTCTGGACGACGGGCTTCCTCACCGCATCGGGCCTGAAGTCGCTCATCATGCCGGCACTGTCGCTCGCCATCGGACAGATTGCGCTGGTGGCCCGCCTGTCCCGCGCGGAAATGCTCAACGTGCTCAAGAGCGACTACATCCGCTTCGCGCGTGCCCGCGGGTTGAAGAATCGCGCGGTCTATTTCTCCCACGCGCTGCGCAATACGCTCATTCCCATCATTACGGTCAGTGGCATCCAGCTCGGCTATCTCGTCGCCTTCGCGGTCGTCGTCGAGCAGGTCTTCCAGTGGCCCGGCATGGGCCTCCTCTTCCTGCAGGCACTCGGCCAGACCGATCTGCCGGTGATCTCCGCCTTCCTGATGGTGGCGGCGCTGTTCTTCGTGGGCATCAATCTCGTCGTCGACCTCCTCTATGCCGTCGCCGATCCCCGGCTGCGCATCAAGACGCTGTCGGCGCGTTCATAAGGGGCCCGTTCCATGTCCGCCGTCGTCAATTCCAAAGCCCGGCCCTGGAGCCTCTCGTCCCTCTGGCGCAACGCCTTCGTTCGACGCCTTCTCAGGGCCCCGGCCGCCGCAGTTGCGCTGGCGGTGCTCGTCCTCCTCGTCCTCAGCGCGGTCTTCGCACCCTGGCTGGCGCAGACCAACCCTTACGATCTCGCCTCCCTCGATCTCCTCGATTCGCATCTCCCACCCGCTTTCGTGGCGGGCGGCGATCCACGCTATGTCCTGGGCACCGACAGTCAGGGGGCCGATCTCGCTTCCCTGATACTTTACGGCCTGCGCTCCTCGCTGCTCGTCGGCGTCTGCGCGGTGTCGCTCTCCGTCACGCTCGGGACCATCGCCGGCCTCGCGAGCGGCTATCTCGGCCGCTGGGTGGATGGCGTCATCATGCGCATTGCTGATATCCAGTTCACCTTCCCCGCCATGCTGCTGGCGCTTCTGATCGGCGGCATCAGCCAGTCGCTCATGTCCAACGCGATGCGTGCGACGCTCGCCATGCCAATCGTGATCCTTGCCCTCGGGATCTCGCACTGGCCGCATTTTGCACGGCTGGTGCGGGGCGCCGTGCTCGTCGAGCGCCAGAAGGACTATGTCGCAGCCGCCCGGCTGGTCGGCCGGGGACCGATCTTCATCATGGGGATGCAGCTCCTGCCGAATGTGCTGAACCCGATTTTCGTGCTGGCCACCCTCGATATCGCCTTCGCGATCATGTCGGAGGCCACGCTGTCCTTCCTCGGCTTCGGCATGCCCTCCACCCAGCCCTCGCTCGGCACCCTCATCCGCATCGGCTATGGCTACCTCTTCTCCGGCGAATGGTGGGTGGTCATTTTTCCCGGGCTCACGCTCGTCCTCATCCTTGTCTCCATCAACATCTTCGGTGACTGGCTGCGCGACATGCTCGATCCCCGGCTCCGCTGACAAGCGTCTTGGGCCGCATGGCCTTTTCAGCGCGCGAGGGCGATTTCGCGGAATTATTCGGGTATAGGAACTGGCCTCGCATGGCCTGTCGCGAGGAGAATTCGTTGGACGGCCGGTGCCCCGCGCACCGGGCGATGCCTTTCGTCACTTGGCTAAGGAGGACAGCGTGCGTGACACCGGACAAGGACTGCCGGAACATCCGGGTCTAGGCCCTGTGGCTTCGCGCAGGACGATCCAGGAGGAAGTCTACCAGCGCCTCAGCCACGCCCTGATGACAGGCTGGTTCGACCCCGGCCAGATCCTCACCATCTCCTCGCTGTCGGAACTCTTCGGCACGAGCCACATGCCGGTGCGCGAGGCGCTCCGCAGGCTCACCGCCGAGAAGGCGCTCGAGGTCGTGTCGACCGGCTCGGCCTGCGTGCCGACGGTCTCGCGCGCCCGCCTCGACGATCTCTGCAACACGCGCATCATCGTGGAGGGAGCAGCCGCGGAACTCGCGGCCCCGCATATCACGCCGCGCGATCTGCGCACGCTCGAGCGCGCCGCAGACGACCACGCCCGCGCCGAGGAAGGCGTCTATGCGATGATGGCGAAGAACCAGGAGTTCCACTTCACCATCTACCGCGCCACGCATTCCCCGGTCCTGATCCAGCTCATCGAAGCACTGTGGCTGCGGTTCGGACCCTATCTGCGCATGTTGACCCGGCATATGGAACCGCTCCTGAAGACGACGGATGCGCAGATCTATGCCAAGCACCACTACGCGATCATCGATGCGATCAAGACGCGCGACCCGGCCGCGGTGAAGGCGCATCTGATCGAAGACATCGCGACGACCCAGGCGCTTCTGCAGACGCTGTGTCCGACTGACGACAAGAAGTCCAGCGTCGCTTGACGCCAATCCTTGGGCGCCGATTGGCCTTGCCTGAACGTCTTTGACGCAGACGGGCTTGCGGTTGAAGCGGCCCGCCCTCAGATGCGGCTGCGTTTCAAGGCCGTGACCTCGATCTCGACCTTGATCTCTTCCACCGGAAAGCCGCAGATGATGGTCGTATTCGTGGGACGCGGATCGGAGAACGTCTGTCCCAGGATCGTCGAGACGGCCATGACATCGGCGCGATCCGCGAGATAGACGCGGACCGTGACGATATCCGCGAGGGCTGCCCCGGCTTTTTCCAGCGTTTCACGGATGGTTTTCAGGGATTGCCGCGTCTGGTCTTCGACGCTGTCGGGAAAGGCGCTGCTCGCGGGATCATAACCGGCGGTCCCGGAGACAAATATCCATTCACCGTCGACCACCGCCCGCGAATAGCCCGCGAGTTCCTCGAATTTCGAGCCCGACGATATCGTCCATCGCGTCATTTCATCAACCTCATGGTGTTCGGCTTCGCACCTGGCGGCTCTGCAGTCGCCGCTCACGCCTCATCGGAGGCGGCCGGCAGGTACACGATATGGCGGGCGCGGCCCCAATCGCGGGCCGCCTCCGCCGCGCGCTCGACATCCTCCGCCAGCAAGAAACGCCGTTCGGCGAGAGCGCCGGCGGCGGCGCGGATTGCTGCGACATAACCGGCAGGCGTGCCGTAGCGCTCCAGGATCGACGGGCGGGGATCGCCGGTGACCTCGCGTTCCTCGCGCGTCTCAGGCAGAGGGATACAGCTGCCGCTGAAATCGTGCAGCGCGCCTGCGCCATGGCCCGGGATGCGGAGGTTCCAGCCGGTATAGGTGCCGAGCGGCGCCGCCACCATCGGCGCGCGCAGCCCCGCGCGGTCGTTGCCATCGGCATCGACGGCCGGCACCAGGACGGCATAATGCTGGGTGGTACTGACCACAGGCGGCTCGACGATCGCAGCGCCCGCCTCGAAATCCGGCCCGTAGTCGACCAAGGGCAATTCATTCGGTCGCGCGGGCAACGCGACGCCCGGAATGGCCGGAAACTGCCCCCGCCACGCGTCCATCGTGACGAGCGTGCCATCGTCCCGGCGCGGCACGGCGCTGGGCGGCGGCGCCTGGCCGTCACGCACCCACGCATCCATCGCCTCCAATGTGGCGCGGAAGAAGGCCGAGGTGGCCACGATATTCTGCGCGTTCTGGCACACCCCACGCTGCACCGGCGGCGTGGCGCGCGGATCGGCCCAATGCTGGGAACTCGCCCAGAAATAAATGCGGACGGTCTCGGGCTGCGGCAGATCGTTGCCCTCGGTATCCGTATGCACGAGCGACCCGCGACGGTACCAGTATTCGCTGGCCGTCTGCGTGTGGATCACCAGGGGATCGGTCTCCGGCCGCTTCAGGATGCCGTCCTCGGCGCCGGTCAGGTGATCCGTGCTCACCGCGTAGGAGAAGGGAAAGCGGTCCGACGGATTGAGCCAATCCTCGTATTGGCGCGACGCCGCCACGACGAGATTGGTGAAGCGGTTCATCGTGGTGCGTCCGCCGCCGGCGATATGGGTCAGCATGCCGTCGAAGACCTTGCGGCCTTGCGCATCGGCATTGAAGCCCCGATGGATGAAGTCGCGGATGCCCCGCCCGGTCTGTGACCGTCCCCAGCCGTAGAAGCGCAGCGGAGGCGCACCGTCCGCGCGCAGGAGATTGGCCCCGCCTTCCGTCTGTTTGAGGAAGCTGACGAGATCGCGCATCGCGGCATAGCCGAGGTCGAGCACGAGCGGATCCCGCGCGGTATAAAGAAGCTCGTAGATCCACCCCGGTTCGAAGCCTGCGGGAATATAGAGATGGCTGTCCGACGCGACGATGCCCTGCTCGGCGCCGGAGATATCGCCCTGCCCGCCACGCCCGCCGCCCTCGACGCGGGCGAACTGCCATGCATCCACCGGCAGCGCCTCCGCCTCGCTCCACGGATAGCGGCGCCGCTGCAGCACGGCCTCTCCCGTATCGAGCGAGGCCGCCGGCAAGGGCCGCGTGCCGGCCTTGGCACTGAGCGGCAGCGAGGTCACGCCCCGCGTCTCGACGATGAACTCGGCCCGCACGCGGCCTGTCACGGGACCATCCGGATAGCGCGCCACCGGCAACCGCGCGACCAGGCGGCCGTCACCCGGCAGGACATCGCCCTGCCACGCGGCGCTGATCACGGTGTAGCCTCGTCGCATCAGGAAGCCGTTGCCGGCATCGGCAAGGCTCTGCGGCGCATTGCTGGCGGGACCGTCGTTGTAGAACTGCAGGGCGCGCTTGTTGCCGCGGTTCACGAATTCGACCATCGCCGCGCCGTTGCCGCGCTCGAGCGCAACCGGCTTGAGGATCCACAGGTCGGTGGATGCATGGACGAGCCCGTCGTCGCCGCGCTGGGCCAGCCCGATGTCGATCATCCAGGCATAGGCCGGATTCTGCGGGTCGATCGCGACATGCGCGCGGGCGTCCATGCACTCATAGGTGCGCGTTTCGCCCCCCGCTTCGCCGAAAGCGTGCCCTTCCGCGAAAGGTCGCCTGCGGATGATCTCCAGATCCACCACACCACTCATCCCATCATTCCTCGACAACGCCGGTGCCTCGGGTTTAGTCCCTTCAGGCCAACCGCGTCTCAAGCTCGTTCTTGTGGAAGGCTCCGCCCTTCATGATCAACCGCAGATTCTTATGCGGATCGGCGAGAAGAGCGACGTCCCGTGTCGGATCACCGTCGCAGACGATCAAATCGGCATGCGCACCCGGCGCGACGACGCCGAGGCGCCCGGTCTCCTGCAGGATCTCCGCATTGACGGAGGTCGCGGAACAGAGAACGTCGAAGGGTGACTGAACGCGGCCGCGGATCGCGAATTCGTCCGATTGGGCATATTCCATCTCGCCCATGAGATCGGTGCCGAAACCGGTTTTGACACCGGCATCCGTGCAGGTTGCGAGCATCTCGATGCCAGCGCGATTGACGAGGCGCAGCTTGTCCATCACGTAAGGCGAGAGACCGAGGCGATCGCCATGCTTTTCCGTCTCCTCGTAGCAGACAAGGGTCGGCACGACATAGGCGCCCTTCTCGACCACGAAATCGGCTGTCTTGCGATCGATGAAATTCGCGTGCTCCACGGTGCGCACGCCGCTCGCGACCGCATGATGGATCGCCTCGGCCGTATAGGTATGGGCGCAGACATATTTGCCGCGCCGCGCGGCCTCGAAGACGGCAACCTCGAGTTCCTCACGCGTGAACTGGATGTTCTCGATGGCGTCGGTCGGCGAGCCCACACCACCGGAGGCCATCACCTTGATGTGGTCGGCACCCTTGCGCAACTCGTTGCGGACCACGCGCCGCATCTCGTCCGGACCGTCGGCAAAGCGGTAGAAGAACACGAAGGCGTTGCTGTTGTGGTCGATGTCGTAGCGGTCGTCGGTCCGCCTGCGATGATCGCCGTGGCCACCCGTCTGGGTCATGGCGGGACCGCCCACGTAAAGCCGGGGTCCGGGAATATACCCCTGCGCCACCGCATCCCGGATGCCCACATCACCGCCGCCCACATCGCGCACGGTCGTGAATCCGCGGTCGAGCATCGCACGAATCCGGGGTACGGCGCGCGCCGTCATGAGCGTGAGAGGCATGCTCTCGTTGCGCGAGGCGACGAGATTGACCGCGAACACATGGACATGCGCATCGATGAGCCCCGGCAGGAGCGTGCGTCCGCCGACATCCACCTCGATTGCGCCGACAGGTGCCTTCAAGGGCGTGTCGGACACGTCAGCGATAGCCCCGTCGACCACCAGAACGTCCGTCCCTGGACGCAACGCCTTCGTCACGCCATCGAAAAGCTTGCCGTTGCGCAATAGGACGGATGCCATCGTCAGGACCCCTCGGCGGTTCTTGATTGGTGGCTCGGGATCGCCGAACCTTGATGCAAGGTCGCAGTATTGTCGCGATAGCAACGCCTGTAAAGTCGTTTGATCAAACGATCGGTATCCTTCTGTTGATCGGCCGGCCATCGCACCGGCGCGGCTCACCTCAAACGGCTTGCAAGGGGCGCGAAGAAGACGATGGGCTTTAAATCCAGCTTGACGCCGATCCATTCCTGCGATCCTTTGATCAAATCCTCGTCGATTGACTGGGCGGTGAACGATGGCGCAAATGACCGTCGGCTTTATCGGAGTTGGCCGGATGGGGCGGCCGGTCGCGCTCCATCTCCTTGCCGCTGGACATCCGGTGATCGTCCTGCCGGGCGCGCGGCGCAGTGCGATCCCGGAACTCAGGGCCGCGGGCTGCCTGCTGGCGGAAACACCTGCCGCCCTCGCCGCGGCCTGCGACGTCGTCGTCACCTGCCTGCCCGCATCGGCAACCGTCGCGCGTGTCGCCACGGGGGCCCAGGGCCTGATCGCTGCGGCGCGGCCCGGCTTCGTCCACATCGACCTCACATCCGGCGATCCGGGGACAGATCTCGTCCTCGCGCAGGCGTATACGGAAAAGGGCGCTGCCTTCGCCGACGTCGGCATGTCAGGTGCGCCGGAACGCGCCGAGACCGGCCAACTCACCCTGATGGTCGGCGCCACCGACGTGATTTTCGCGGAGATCAAGCCTTTGCTTGAGGTCTTCTCCAGCCAGTGCCTTCACCTCGGCGAGATAGGTAGCGGCCACCGCGCGAAGACGATTATTGCGTCCTATGGCATGGCGATCGCCAATGCCACCGCAGAGACTCTGATTGTTGCGCGCCACCTCGGCATTGATCTCGGTGCGATCCACAAGGTGATATCGGGCAGCGGCATGAACAGCACCACCTTCCAGACGATGGCGCTCGCCGCTATGGGTGAAACGGCCCAGGCCCGCAAACTGACGATCGGCAGCGCGTTAAAGGACGTGGCCAGCTTCGTCGCCATGGCGGACGCGGCAGGCTTTGCAACGACCATCGCACCCGCCACGCTGCAGTCACTGACCCGTGCCTGCGCGGCAGGCCACGCCGAGACATTCGTCAGCGATTTGACGGCTGTGTTGTCAGATATCAGCGGTCACAGCGCTGTGGCGCGCACCGCGTCAGCATGACGATGGGCCGCTGCCATTCCATCCATTTTCATATTCCTTCGGTGGAAACCGATGCTCACCCTTCTCATGCGCCGGTATTTCATGCTTGAAGTTTCATGGACCGCATTTACGATATCCGACACGACGCGCCGATGAACTCAAACGGTCCTTTTAGAACAATCAACGCTCTTTCCGAGGGACATGACATGCAGGCTCAAGCACTTCTGGCCAATTTTGCGTCCGCGCTCGCGGCAGGCGACATCTCCGTGGTCGATCTCACGGCGACGCTCGGTCCGGACACACCCGTCCTCTACCTTCCGCCGCAGTTCGGCAAAAACACGCCCAGCTTCAAGATGCATGAAATCTCCAATTATGACGCCAATGGCCCCTGGTGGGCGTGGGGCTGGATGGAGCTCGGCGAACATACCGGCACGCATTTCGACGCGCCTTCGCACTGGATCTCCGGCAAGGATCAGCCCAACAATACGACGGACACCCTCTCGCCGCAGACCTTCGTCGCCCCGGCCAATGTGATCGACGTCAGCCAGGAGGTCGCCGCCAATCCGGATTTCCTCCTGACTGCGGACCATGTCCGCGCCTGGGAGGCGAAGCACGGGGCGATCGAGCCGGGCTCCTGGGTGTTGATGCGTTCGGACTGGTACCATCGCAACACCAGCACCGAGGCCTTCCTCAATTCCGATGAGAACGGTCCGCATACGCCCGGGCCGAGCGTCGATTGCGTGCAGTATCTCTTGACCAAAGGCGTGCTGGGCTTCGGCAACGAATGCGTCGGCACCGATGCGGGCAGCGCGGCCACCTTCGATCCGCCCTTCCCCGCCCACGCCCTCATCCTGGGCCAAGGCGGCTATGGCCTCGCGAGCCTCGTCAATCTGGACAAGCTCCCGCCCAAGGGCGCGATGGTGGTGGTGGCGCCCCTCAAGATCGTGAATGGAACCGGAAGCCCGGTGCGGGCGCTGGCGCTCGTCCCCAAATCCTGACTTGACCGCAGGCGAAGGCTCGTAGAAAGCATGACAAACCGGTTGAGAGACACCGGTTTGTCAGATCGAACGCGAGGCTCCGAGCGTGGCGTCGGTCTGGCTCGGCGCGATGTTTTCACGATCCGGCCTGACAAGCCGGCCGCCGGCCTTCGCGACCGGTGTGCCCGGGAGATGAGCGTGGGTTCTGAACAATACGGGGCGAGCTTCGCTCAGGCTCCCGAGAAAGGACTTTGACATTGAAGGCGGGACGTTTTCCCAGTGGGCTCCTCCACGGCAAACCCGCGCCCGATGGAGGCATTCCGTCGATCGGAGAAATTGGGCTCAACCAGTTCGCGCCCTATCTGCTGAACAGGCTTTCAGCCATATGGAACCTGCAGGTGCAGGAAGCGCTGAAAGACTTCGGCCTGACGACGACGAAGATGCGCGTGCTGGCGACGCTGTGTGTTTCATCCGGCCTCACCATCAACGAACTCGCCACCTATGCCGTGACCGAGCAATCGACGATGAGTCGGACGCTGGATGCGCTGGAGGAACAAGGCCTCATCCGTCGCCGCGCCCGCCCGGACGACATGCGGGTGCGCGAAATCCACATCACGGAAGAAGGCCGTGAAACCTTCACCCAGTTCTGGCCCAGCTTTTACGCCATGTACAATGAGATGTTCAACGGCGTCGACGAGAGCGAATTCCGCGCTTTCATAGCCACCCTCCACAAGCTTTTGCACAACCTCGATCAGCAAAATTTATAGTATTCCGGACCCCGCTCGCAGCACTCCCCCGCCTGGCGAGAGTGCTGCGAGCGACCCGATCAGTTGCAGCCTGGAATAGGCTCGAACATATAGCCTTCGCCACGAATGGTTTTGAACAGTTCGGGTTTGGACGGGTCGGCTTCGAGCTTCTTGCGCAGGCGTGCGATGCGGATGTCGACGCTGCGATCCGCCTCCCCGAGCGGGCGGCCATGCGCGAGCTCACACAGGCGCTCACGGGTCAGGACCTGGTGCGGGTGACGCGCGAAGGCTTCCAGCAACTCGTATTCCATGCTGCTGATCTCGATATCCTCGCCTGCGGCATCGAGGAGCCGCTTGCCTTCAAGATCAAGGCGGAAGCGGCCCAACGACAGCGACCGCCGCGGGCGCTGTGCTTCGAGTGGGCGCGGCGGCACGCGCCGGAGCACGCTGCGGACACGGGCAAGCAGCTCGCGCACCTCGAACGGCTTGATGAGATAATCGTCGGCGCCATGGCCAAGCGCAACCAGTTTGCTCGTTTCGTCGGCATTGGCCGTCAGCATGATGACCCCCATGCGCTCGGCCGTACCGCGCAGTCGCCGCACGATGGATAATCCGCTCTCCCCGGGCATATTGATATCGAGAAGAATAAGATCAGGGGTCTTCAAGGTCATAAGCAGATCGAGCTCAGCTCCGCTTTCTGCCCCGCTCACCTTGAAACCCTGCATGCCGAGGTAGTCCTCGATCATGCTGCGCAGGCCAGGCTCGTCATCGACGATAAAGATTTCCGCTGGTGCGTTCATTGCGCATCTACCCGGCTATTCGACTGCAACCCGGCTATGGCGTCCCGTCTTGCTGGATACCGCCAGCAGCGGCTGCAGCAACGCCCTCAAAACCTCGATATCGATCGGCTTTTCGATCATCGTCAATCCTTCGCAACGCAGCGTCGTTTCCGCGGTCAAGGCATCCCCCGTCATGATTATGACGCGTCCATCGAGATCCGGGCGTTCCTCGGCAATGAACGAGAGCAGGCGCTCACCACCAATGCCAGGCATGCGCAGATCCGTAAGCACGGCATCGAATGGTTGTTCCGCGAGGAGCTTCTGCGCGTCATAGCCGCTCGTCACGGTCATGACGGTCGCGCCATCACGCTCGAGCGCCTCAGCAATGAAGTTCGCGATGCTGGCTTCATCATCGACGATCAGGACCCGTCCACTGAGTGGCTGCCGCTGCAACGCCAGTTCGGGCCCGCCGCGCCGTGGCGGCGCCGCGGAAATCGGCAGTTCGACCCGGCACAGAGCGCCCCCATCAGGCCCGGGATCCAGTCTGATGGTGCCGCCATGGGCTTCCACAATACCGCTGCACAGCGACAGGCCGATGCCCGTACCGACACCGAGGGGCTTGGTCGTGAAAAAAGGCTCGAAGGCCCGCTGCTTGACCACGTCATTAACCCCATGCCCGGAATCCAATACGTCGATAACAATAGTCTGGTCGCGAAGCGCCGTCCTGATGATAAGCCGCCGGCGCCCCTCGATGCTTGTCATAGCCTGCATGGCGTTGAGCACCACGTTCATGAAAACCTGGTGGAGCTGATCGGCATCCGCCAATATCGCCGGCAAGTCCGGGGCACGGTCGCGGATCACTTCGACGCCGTTGACACGCAGGCCATAGGCCGCGAGTTCCACGACATCATCGATGATACCTTCGACATCCACCAACTTCTTCTCAACGGGCTTGGATCGCGCCATGGCCAGGAAGCGCTTGACGATGCGCGCGCAACGCTCGGCCGCCACATGGACCTCCCTGGCGCGGCGGCGCGTCGGCTCATCCGGCGCAAGCTCCTCGAGCATCCCCGAATAGCCGACAACGATGGACAGGGGATTGTTGAGTTCGTGGGCCACACCTGCCAGCAGGGACCCTAAAGCCGCGAGCTTCTCATTCTGGTAGAGCGCATCGCGCTGGCGGCGCAACTCTTCCTCGGTCATCTTCTGCAATGTCAGGTCCACCGCAAAAATGCCGACGCCGTCGATCGCCCCTTCGGTATTATGCAAAGGAAAACGGATGGCCAGTGCATCCCGATAATGGTCTCGCCCGGGATAATGCTCTTCGCTGACCTGGACCTCGCCGGTGGTCAGCACGTGGTTGATGCTCGCATCGAGCGCAACCATGGCTTCCGTATTGATGAAATCGGACATGCGCTTGCCGGTGATCATGCCGAGTTCACGGCTCAGCATGCGTTCTGCTTCGGGATTGGCCATGACGAGGCGCCCGTCCGCATCCATCAGCATGATGGCGACCGGCGCATAGGCCAGCAGAGCCGCAAGCCTTGCCTCGCTTTCGCGCAGTTGCATCTCCGCATGCCGTGCTTCCGTGACGTCACGGAGAAGGATCACTGCGCCGCCATCGGGCATCGCGCTCTGGCGGAAGCTCACCCAACGTCGATCGAAGAGGATGGGATCCCCGCCATGCGCCGCGAGCCAGCGTGGATCCAGCAGGTCGCTCAGGTGGCTGCCAATGGCAATCCGCGCCCGGCCGTCCCGTCCGACGAGTTCCGCGAAAGCCTCGTTATAGAAAATGATATGTCCAGCGGGATCGACAATGGCGAAGCCATCGATCAGGCTCGAGGCCGCAGCGAGGAACCGCGCTTCGCTCTCCTCAAGCTTTTTCTGGTAGTTGCGGCTGTTGGCGAATGCCTCCGATATCCGTGCGAAGCTCGGCTTCCACCCCTTCGGCAACACGGGTGCTTCAGCTTCGATACCGGCCGCCTGCGCTCCCAGATAATCCGCCAGGCGAAAGCTCGGCAGGATGTAAGACCTGTGCAGGAAGTGGAGAATGCCCGCGAGCGTGGCGACCAAGCCGCAGAGGATCAGCGCGTAGGATATGATGTGAGGGAGAAGGTAGGCGTTCAGATCGCTGTTGGGCAGGACATAGATCAAGCGATAGCCCGAATAAGGTCCGACGCGCGATATGACCCAGTTATCATCGACCTGGATGAAATCGCTATCGGTGGTCAGCGCAAGTATCTTCTGCGCCAGACCGTCCGCAAAAAGGTATTCACGCATCTTCTTGAGATCACCGCCGAACGCCATACCGTTCATGCCAAGTATCTCATTGTGATTGTTGAGTATCGCGACCATTCCGACGGGCTGTTTCATCGGCGTCAGGATGGCATCGAAAGCGCTCAAAAGAACATCGGCGGCAACCACGCCGTAGAACTGGTCGCGCACATAGACCGGCGCGGCATGGCTCACCATCGGTCCCGTCCCGCCTGCATCCTCATAGATGTCCGTCCAGTAGGGGACCCGATTGGTGTTATGCCGAGGCCGGCCGAGCTGATACACGGGATAGCTCTGCCATAGCTCCAGCAGTTGCCGCATGTCCTTGAATGAGAACCTCTCGGCGAGATCCTGGACCAGTTCAGTGAGGCTGGCCCCGGGGTAGAGCACAACAAAATTGGCCGAGGCGGGCATGAAATAACTCCAGCGCGCATTCGTGCCGACGATCTGGTCGAGTTTGAGCATCGAGAGCAGTTCGAGGCCGGCATCGACCGGGCCGGCTTCATCGCCGCGAAGTTGGAGCAATTCCGGGATGCCAAAGATGTTGCCGTCCTCTCGCGCAGTGGAGCCGGGAGCCCATTCGACGCCGGCAAGCGATCCGGTTTTCAGCGGAACATCCACTGACCGAAATTCGCGCGCGTTGGCCTCGCTGAAACTGCGGCTTTCCATGACGATATGCCGCTCGACCGTCAGCCGCATGTGCTCGACCTGGCGGCTCGTACCCATGAGCATGATCCGCAGCGCAAAATGCTGCTCTGCCGTGAAGTTGTTGAGCTCCGACAAAAGAGCGCGACGCTGGGGGACGAACTGCGCGACGGCAAGGCCGATGATCAGCCCCACGAGGGGAAGCGAGCAAACGAGCAGGAGGCGCGCCGACGGGCCGATGCCGGATATGCGAGACAGGACCATTCTCCTCGCCCCAAAAAAACGCATCACACCTCCGCACAAGCAGTCAGCCCAGTTCCTGAGCTCCCTGACACGCCGGCCGGCCGATGTCGCGGGCGCCAACCCGGACATGGCCTGATACTTCATGGCGACGTTTCATAGTGATGTCGGAGCCCCGGCGCCATGGTTCCATCACAGCCGCAGATGGAGCGGAGGGCAAGGGCGCCCCATGGCGGCGGTCACGAAACACTGCGCCGGGCAATTCTGCCCAGCCGCGCGCACCCCCTCGGACAGGCCGATCCCACCGGCCGCCACAGGTGGAACGATCGACCCGCCATCCACCATACCCTATGTGGTGGGTAGGTCACCCGCCGCCGCAAGATTCGCGGGTTTCCGGACACAGAAGAATTTTGGTATTATGCTACATAATGTGTGCGGTTCGTCGGCATGGGCAAAGCCTGTGCCGAGATGGAAGACGTGCCATGGCGGATGTGATTGTTGTCGACGATGATCGGGCGATCTGCGGAATGCTCGATGACTATCTGACGCTGGAGGGTCACGTGGTGCGCTGCGCCGCCGATTCGCGTGCCTTGTCGACGATGTTGGACAAACAGCTTCCCGATCTCGTCGTGCTCGATCTCAGCCTGCCCGACGAGGATGGATTGAGCATCACGCGCCGTCTGCGCCAGGGCTACGACTTCGGCATCATCATGCTGACAGGCACCAACGATCTGACCGATAAGGTGGTCAGCCTGGAGATCGGCGCTGACGATTATGTGACCAAGCCTTTTTCGCTGCTGGAACTGGGCGCGCGCATCCAGGCTATCCTGCGGCGCCGGCGCGCTGAAAAAGACACGATTGTGCCGTTCGGCGCGTTCTCGCTTGATCTGAAATGCTGGAAGCTGTTCGAACCAGACGGGCGCGAGGTCAATCTATTCCCGACGGAGATCGACCTGATCGCCGCCTTCGCCACCAATCCCGGCAGGATGCTGAGCCGTGACGAGATCCTGCGGCTGGCCCCGGCCTACGGGACGGACCCGCTCGATCGCAGCATCGATACGCGGATCACACGCCTCAGACGCAAGCTCGAGAGCCACGGCCTCGATGGCGACCTCGTCAAGACGTCCCGCGGCAATGGCTATATCTATCGCGGCACCTCCTGACTTCAACATTCCTGCACTGCCGCCGATGTCACGCGTCCGCCGCGATGGCGCGCTGCAACCGGGCTACGCCTTCACCGCGCCGGCGGTGATCGCGCTGACGAGATGCCGGTTGAGGAAGCCGTAGAGGATCATCACCGGCAGGGCCGCGATGACCGAGGCGGCCATCAACTCGTTCCACTGCACGCGATACTCGCCGACCAGATTGGCGATGCCGACCGACACCACGAACATATTCGCGTCCGTCGTCAGCACCAGCGCCCAGACGTAGGAATTCCAGGCGATGATAAAGGTGAACAGCGCCACCGCGACGAGCCCCGGCCGCGCCAGCGGCAGAATGACCTTGAAGAAGGTCTGCAATCGGGACGCGCCGTCGATGATCGCCGCCTCGTCGATATCCCTCGGGATGGTGCGGAAGAAGCCGATCAGCATCCACACCGAGAACGGCAGGGCAAAGGACGAATAGGCCAGGATCAGCGCCAGATAGGTATCGACGAGGCCGAGCGATGCCATGATCTGGAAATAGGGGATGATCAAGAGCGTTTCCGGCAGCATCTTGGTGAAGAGCAGGAAAAGCACGAAGGCGGCGGCGCCGCGCACGAAGAAGCGCGTGAAGCCATAGGCCGCGAGTGCCGACAGCACGACGGACAAGGCGGTGGCTCCAACCGACACGATGAGGCTGTTCAGGAGATAGCGGCCGATGGGCCGTGTCTCGAAGACGACGCGATAGGCATCAAACGACCAGTTCGCCGAGAAGAAGGTTGGCGGCGACTGAAAGACCTCGGGCCCCGGCTTCAGCGATGTATTGACCATCCAATAGAAGGGGAAGAGCGTCACCGCGAGCGCCGCCAGGATCAGCGCCCAGCGCAGAATGTCGGCCGGCGTCAGCGTCACACGGGTCATCGCGAACCCTCCTGCGCGTGGGTGCGCGTCAGCCCGACATAGAGCACGGAGAAGGCGAGCACGAGGATAAGAAGAAGCACACCGATGGCCGCCGCCTCGCCGAAATGATTGGCGCGGAACGCCGTGTTATAAAGCAGCGCCGGCAAGACTTCCGTCGCGCCGATGGGGCCACCGCCCGTCATCACCGCGATGATGTCGAACATCCGGATCGTATTGATGATGTCGAGCGTCGAGGCGACCACAATGAAATACTTCAGATTTGGCAGCGTGATGTAGCGAAACTGCTGCAGAGGCGAGGCGCCGTCGATGCCAGCCGCCTCATACTGCTCCACCGGGATGGTCTGCAGACCGGCCAGCAGCAGGAGCATGACGAAGGGCACGCCGCGCCAGACATCAACCGCGACGATCGAGCCGAAGGCGAGCGAGGGCTCGCCGAGCCAGGCCTTGTAGCTGTCGATCAGCCCGACGGCCGAGAACAGATAGTTGACGACCCCGAACTGCGGCTCCAGCAGCCAGAGCCAGACCGTCGAGCCGATGGCCGGTGCCACCATCCAGGGCGTGAGGAAGGCGACGCGCAGCACGGCACGCGCATGCACCACGCGATTGAGCAGCATCGCGAGGCCGAGCCCGATCGCCACATGCATGGCGACGCACAGCGCCGTGAAGGACAGAGAGACCCGAAGCGAATTCCAGAAGGCCTCGCTCTCCAGCACGCGGGCATAGTTGTCGAAACCGACAAAGATCGTATTCAGCCCGCGTGTGCGCTCGAGGCTGGTCCAGAACGCCTTAACGAGCGGCACGACGATGACGGCGCACAGGAAGATGAAGGCCGGCGCGATGAAGAGATACCCATGCCAGCGCTCGCTTTCGAGGCCGGGCCGGGTGGCTTGGCCCCGGCGGCGCTGGGGCAGCGCCGGCCGGGAAAGGCTGTCGGAGACGACCGTCATTGGTCTTTCAGCTTACGATTGATCTTGGCATCGAGATCCTTGAACACCGTCTCGACCGTGTCCGGCGCGAGGAGTGCCTTCTGGACCGCATCGACGATGTCGCCGGCGGCGATATCAGCCCAGATCGGCAGCGGCAGGGGATAGGGCTTCGCATTCTCACCGATCTTCAGGAAGGTCAGGAGCATCGGATCGCTCTTGATCTCCGGTTCGTTGGCGAGATCGCTGCGAATGGGCATCCAGTTCGCGACCTTGGCGCGCTTGATCGACCATTTCGCATCGGCCTCGAATTTGATGAACTTCCACGCGGCTTCCGGATTTGGGCAATCGGCCGCGATGCTGGTCGACGTCATCGTCTTGAGGGTCGGCGCATTGGGGATCTGATGCGGTGCGGGCGCGACGATGAGCTTGCCCTTCAGCGCGGGGTTGTCTTCCTCGGCCTTGGCGATCGCCCAATTGGCATTCCGCATGGTGGCGATCTTGTTCTGCGCGAACATGACGGTCTGTTCGAGATAGTTCGTCGTGGTCGGCGCCGGCGCGGCGAAGCCGTCCTTTGCCATCCCGAGGTAAGCCTTGATGGCCTCAAGGCTCTTCGGGTTCTTGGCGAAGGTCGCCTCGGTCATGTCGGCGTTGAACACCTCACCGCCGTTGGAATAGATCCATGTCAGCAGGACGCGCGTGGTGGTATCGGTCTTGCCGCCCAGGATGGCGGTGGCCCACTGGCCGTCCTTGGTGAGGGCCTTGGCCCAGGTCATGTAATCGGCCCAGCTCACCGGCGGCTTCGCGGGATCGAGCCCGGCGGCCGTCACGAGATCCTTGTTGTAGATCTCGGCATAGATGCCGCCCCAGATCGGCACGCCATAGAGCTTGCCCTGCCAGCGCGCGGCCTTCATGACCTCGTCGCTCCAGGCCTTCCGCCAGGCTTCCGGCTCCGCGTTCCAATAGCTGTCGAGCGCCATGAGATAGCCGTTATAGGCGGCCGTCGTGAGGTCCACGGAGACGAGGCAGGGCGCGCGGCGCGCCTGCGAAGCCGTCACAAATTTCGTCCAGTGGTCTTTGCGCGCAACGAGAACCGGCTCGATCTTGATGCCGGGATTGGCCGCCTCGAAGGCCGCGACCATCTCCTTCCAGACCGGCTCGAACTGCTTCTCCGTCAAATTGGCGGTCTGCCATTGGAGAACGATCGGCTTGTCGGCGGTTTGCGCGGTCGCGCCGGCGGCGCCCATCAAGGCAAGCCCGCCAGCAATCCCGGACAACAATGTGCTGCGTGTCGATTTCATGAGTGTGGTCCTCCCTTAACTCTTCTGGATTGTCACCGAAACAGCGAGCCCGGCCGCTCACCAAACGGCTGGGGCTTGAAGGCGTGGTCCTTGAGCGCCTCGATGTCGGGCTCGAGGCCGAGGCCCGGGCCGTCGGGCAGGATGAAATGGCCGTCCTCGAACCGAATTGCCGGGCGGCTCACCGCGTCGCGAATGGCGCGCTGCGGCTCCATCTGCTCGAGGATGTAAAAGTTTGGAATGCTGGCGGCGAGATGCATGGAGGCGACCGTGCAGATCGGTCCGCCCGGATTATGCGGCGCCACCGGGACATAATAGGTGTCAGCCATGGACGCGATGCGTCGCAACTCGGTGAACCCGCCGCCGTGCATGATGTCCGGCTGGATGATCTTGCAGCCGCCCTCCTCCAGCAGTTCGCGGAATTCATAACGCGACAGCAGGCGCTCCCCTGTGGCGATCGGCGTCCTGAGCTCGCGCTGGAGCCGTGCCATGACCTTGGCGTTCTCGAAGGGGATCGGTTCTTCGAACCAGCCGGGCCTGTACGGCGAGAGGGCATCATCGAGCATCACGGCCGTGCGCGGCGACAGGAACTCGCTGCATTCATGGAAGATGTCGACATCCGGCCCGGCGCCCTCGCGCGCCGCCGCCATCATCTCGCGGGCGAGACGCAGTTCCCGCGCTTCGTTGGCGCGGAGGCCGTCATAGCTGATGAGGCAGCATTTGAAGCCCGTGAAGCCCCGGCGCACGGCTTCGCGCGCGCCCTCGAACGCTGCTTCCGGCGTGCGCACTCCGGAAAGCCAATGGCTGGCATAGACGCGCAGACGCGTGCGGTGCGCCCCGCCCAGCAGGCGGTGTACCGGCACGCCGAGCCGCTTGCCCTCAAGGTCCCACAGCGCGATGTCGATCCCGCTCAACGCACTTGTCAAAGTCGCGCCACCCCGCCAGCGCCAGGCGTTGTACAGGCGGTGCCAATGCTGCTCCGGGCCCGCGGGATCCTGGCCGATCAGATGCGGCGCCATTTCCCGTATGGCCGTTTCAACCGATTCGATCGGCCCATGCAGGGAAGCTTCGCCCCAGCCGATCAGCCCCTCATCTGTGGTGACGCGGACGAACAGCCAGTTGCACCAGTCAACCCAGAATTTAAACGTTTCAATTCCCGTGACTTTCATATGGAGATGGTCTTCCCGGTTGGTGCGGCTTGTGATTGAAACGTTCCAAACGTAAATTGAAATGGATATCGCCATCAAGCGAAATTCGCGACCGAACGCGCGAAATCACCGGAGTAGAGCCGAAGGGATGGTGCAACTCATTGACGACCTTCGCCATTTTCCGCATCTCCGCAATCGGTATGAAGACGGTGGATGGCCGGGCACGGGCCCGCTATCGTGCGCCGGAAGTGAGGGGCTTTCTTGAGCGTGACGCGCAAACCGACCATGCATGACGTCGCCCGCCGCGCAGGCGTTTCGACGGGCACCGTCTCCAACGTCTTGAACGATCCGCATGTGGTCAGTGCGGACAAGCGTGAGCGGGTGCTCGCGGCCATTGCGCATCTCGGGTATCTCCGCAACAGCTTGGCGCAGAGTCTGAAAAGCGAGAGTTCTCGCGTGATCGGGCTCTGCGTGCCCCATGCAGCCAGCGCCTATTTCACGAGTTTGATCGACGCCCTCGAGGACATCGCCTACACGCGCGGGTTCGAGATGGTGCAGATTCTGAGCCGACACGATCCGGACATGGAGTATCGGCGGGTCGAAACGCTGCTCGCCCATCGCATAGCCGGCCTCATCATGGTGCCCAGCCAGTCACCGCATCGCACGTTCGACCTGCTCGACCGCGCGCGCATTCCAGCCATCATGGTGGACCGGTTCTGGTCGGACGAGCGCTTCGACTATGTGACGATGAACAATAGCGAAGCGATGACGGCAACGGTCGCCGGCCTCGTCGCCCATGGGCATCGCCACATTCTCTATACCGCGCGTTATCCGGACCTCGTCACCACCCAACAACGCATCACGGCCTTCGAGGCCGCGGGACGGGCTGCACCGGAACCCACGCGCACGACCGTTCTCGTCAGCGGCGAGGATGAGATCGCCTTCGGGCAAAGGCTCATCGCGGCCCTGCGCGCGCCCGATGCTCCGACGGCCGTCATCGCCAGCAACAGCGTCATCACCCTCTGGGTGCTTCGCGCCTTCAAGGCGGCAGGGATCACCTATCCCGACGATGTCTCCCTCGTTGCCTTCGACGAGCCGGTCTGGGCTGACGTGATGACGCCGCCGCTCTCGATCATCCGGCATCCCAGCATCGCGATCGCCGAGGCAACCTGGGAATTGCTGATGGAACGGCTGGGGGACAGCCGCAAGCCACCGGCAGAGGCCAAGCCGCGCCGGCACGTCCAGCTCCCGGCGACGCTCGAACTTCGCGGCTCGGTCGGCGCGCCGCGCATCCAAGCGCAGTCGTGAGGACGCCCCGCGCCGGAACGAACGCACCAAGCCTCGACGCTTTGCGCTTTGCGATTTAAATTCCTCGCCCGGCGAGACCGGACCCCGCACTCACATGGTGGACCATGCCCCCATCCCCGTCACCCGCGCTTGTTCCTATCGAGAGCCACGGCTATCGCGCCGAAATCAATCCCGCTGGGGCTGAACTGATGAGCCTCAGCCACGACGGCCGGCCCTTGCTCTGGCCAGGCGACGTGAACAGCTGGGCCGAGCGCGCACCCGTGCTGTTTCCGACCATCGGCCTTGTCACCAATGGTGAAATTCAGGTGGACGGACGCGCCTATCCGATGCCGCCGCACGGCTTCGCCAAACGCTCCGCATTCACCGTGGTGCAAAGCGAGCCAGATCGCTGCAGCCTGACCCTCGAAGCAACAGCAGCGACCCGTACGCAGTACCCCTTCGACTTCGATTTGAAGCTGGATTACAGCCTCGGCGCCGATGGCCTGCGCATCGCCGCAACCATCACCAATCCCGGCAGCGAGGTCCTGCCCGCGAGCTTCGGCTTCCACCCCGGTTTTCGCTGGCCGCTGGAGTCCGGGGTGCCGAAGAATTCCTATACGGTGAGTTTTCCGGAAGACCGAAGCCTGACGACCAAGCGGCCTGTGCAGGGCTTCTTCACCGATGAGAGCGCGGTCGTCGATCTTCCAGACGGCCATCTCGCCCTCAATGACGACCTCTTCACAGGCGGCGGCCTTTTCATTGTCGCGCCGCAGAGTTCGCATGTGCGCTTTGGTGCGCCGGCCGGCAGGCTTGCGCTCAAGATCGGTTATGAGAACTGCCCTGACGTGATGCTGTGGATGAAGCCGGGAGCGGAATTCCTGTGCATCGAGCCCTGGCACGGCAGGCCGGACCCGCTCGGCTTTTCCGGAGACTTCCGCGGCAAGCCGGGTCTCGCATCCATCGCCCCCGGCCAATCGGTTGTCGTCGCGATGACGGTAACAGTGGACGCCTAGGGCAAATCCGACTTCGATGGAATCGTCCGATACCATCTCTATCAATGAATTTGCTCGTTAATTTTTGAGCGGAGCAAGTCCGCAAGAGACGGACTTGGCGCTAGACGCCTGTGGCGATCCACTGCCGCAGGCGCGCCGCATAGTCCCGGCCTGCCTCGGCCAAGGCGGTGCAGGGCAGCGTGTTCGCCTCATAAAGCAGAAAAGGCTCGGCCCAGCGCAGGCCACACCGATGGGCTGTGACACGCAGGGGCGACAGCAGCGCCTCGAGCGGCACGAGGTTCGCGCCGGTCTCGGTATAGGTGCTTGCCTTGTTCCCCGCGGTTGCCGCAACGAGCAGCGGGCGGCCTTCCAAGAGTCGCCCCTCGGTCTGATAGTTCATATAGAACATCCGGGTGAGCACGACGTCCTGCCACGCCTTGAGTTGCGGCGGGGTCGAATACCACTGCACCGGAAACTGCATCACGATCCGCTCGGCCGCGAGCAGGCGCGCCACCTCGACATCGGCATCGATGCGGCCATCCGGATAGTGGGACCTGACGTCGACCACGGTCACATCGTCGAGCGCTGCGGCCGCGTGGAGCAGCGACCTGTTGGCGCGTGATCGACTCATATCGGGGTGAAACATCAGGACAAGCGTGCGGGCGTGGCTCTGCGACATGGCGGCCTCCTCTGAGGGCAGTAGCTGGGTCAGGAGCGATGCTCGATGGAGAGAGGATGCAGGCCCGCCAAAAATTCTTCCAATCGATAATCAATATATGCAATTATCTATCCTATGAATTTACGGGGATATGATCTCAACCTGCTCGTCGTGCTCGACGCCCTGCTCGACGAGGCGCATGTCTCGCGCGCCGCGAAGCGCCTGGGGCTGTCGCAACCGGCCACCTCGAGCGCGCTCGAAAGGTGCCGGCATCTGTTTGGCGATCCCCTGCTCGAGCGCACCGGGGGCGGCATGCGGCGCTCGCCGCGGGCGGAGACCCTGCGCGCACGTTTGAAAACCCTGCTGGCGGAGGCCGCAGACCTCATCAAGCCGCCCATCCCCGACATCCGGGCAATCCGCCAGACCGTCCGCATCGTCATGGCGGACTATCCGGCTGTGATTGTCGTGGGACCGCTGCATGCCTCTCTCGCGCGGTCGGCCCCCGGCATAGACCTTGTCATCCAGCCCTGGCAGGGCGGCGCCGCCGCCCTTGATGGCCTCGCCAAGGGCACCATAGACCTCGCGGCCTCGGTGTTTCCCCGGCATGATCCGTCATTCACGCGCAAGGAAATGCTGCGGGAGCACTATCGCGTGCTGATGCGCCGGGATCATCCGGCGGCCGCCGACTTCACCCTGGACCGATGGCTCGATTTCCCGCATGTGCTGGTCTCCGCGCGCGGCGAGACGCGGGGAGACCTCGATGACGCCTTGGCCGCAATCGGCCGACAACGCCATGTCGGTATTGTCGTGCCGAGCTTCATCATGGTGCCACCCTTGCTTGAGGGCGCCGATCTCATTGCGATGCTGCCGAGCCGCTGCTTGCCACTGGATACTGCGGAGCGTTTCGTTGTGTTCGAGCCGCCTATTCCTGTTCCCGGCTTTCCTCTGCACCTTGCCTGGCATGTGCGTCGAAATGCCGATATTGCCGTGCAGCATGTCGCGGGCGTCATGACGGAGCTGTTGGAGGCAATGCCATGATCGCCACGCCGAACATCTCACTTGTCTCGCGCCAATCGCCAAGATCATCATTGGTAATTGGCAGCGGCCGTACTCACATCCTATCTATGGTCATGACGAAGAAGCGCTGCGGAGGCCGAGAATGAAGAACCGGGACCTGAAGGCCTGGATGTGGTCCGATGCTGTCGAGATGCTGGCACGTGCCGAGCGCATGCACCGGGACCTGTTTCGGCCTGCCTCCGGCGCCGGCGGCGGCCGGACCGCAACGCCCCAATGGGAGCCTCCCGTCGATGTCCTGGAAACCGACCATGAATTGCGCGTACTCGCCGCCCTGCCTGGCGTGGACCCGGATCATATTCAGGTCTCCATCGTCGGCGGCGTGCTCATCATCGCGGGCCAGCGGGTTCTGCCACCGGAGTTGAGAACGGCGACCATTCATCGTCTCGAATTGCCGCAGGGCCGCTTCGAGAGGCAACTTCAACTGCCGAAGGGACGTTACGAGGTCGGTCGACCAACGGTCGACCATGGCTGTCTTCTCGTCGTGCTGCGCAAGCTTGTTTGATCAGGGCCCTGCCATGATGTTTAAGAATTCCCCCAATTTCGCCCCAGATGCCAGCGGCGCGCCCAGCGCGGAGGCCAACGCCAATACCAATGCGCGACCGATCGAGCTTCCAGCGGACGCTCTGATCATCGTGCCTGTGCGCAGCTTTGTCCTGTTCCCGGGCGTCGTCATGCCGATCGTCATCGGCCGACCGGCTTCGATCGCGGCCGCCCAGCAGGCCGTGCGCGAGGGGCGCCAGATCGGCGTCCTGATGCAGCGCGACCCCGATGCGGAGCCTTCCCCTCTCGGCCTGCACCGCATGGGTGTCGTCGCCAATATCCTGCGCTTCGTCACCGCCCCGGATGGCTCGCATCACCTGATCTGCCAGGGCGATGGACGCTTCTATGTCGAGGAGTTCATCAGGGAGACGCCATACCTCGCGGCGCAGGTGCGGCGCATCGAAGAGCCGGAGGGACACAGTCCCGACATCGAGGCGCGCTTCCTGCATCTGCAGGGGCAGGCCATGGAAGCCCTGCAGCTCCTGCCACAGGCCCCGCAGGAACTGCTGGCGGCCGTGCAGGGCGCGACATCGGCCTCGGCCCTGACCGACCTTGTCGCGGCCTATATCGACATATCGCCGAACGACAAGCAGGATATCCTCGAGACCGTGGATCTTCATGCGCGCATGGAGAAGGTCGCGAAGGTCCTCGCGCAGCGCATCGAGGTGCTGCGGCTGTCCCAGGAGATCGGCCGTCAGACGAAGGCCTCGCTCGACGAACGCCAGCGCGAAGTGCTGCTGCGCGAGCAGATGGCCGCCATCCAGCGCCAGCTCGGCGAGGGCGATGGCAAGGCCCAGGAGGTGGCGGAGCTCACCGAGGCGATCACCAAGGCTAAGATGCCCCCGGAGGTCGACCAGGCGGCGCGCAAGGAGCTGCGCCGGCTGGAGCGCATGCCCGACGCCTCCGCCGAATACGGCATGATCCGCACCTATCTCGATTGGCTGATCGAACTGCCCTGGGCTTTGCCCGAGGAAAAGCCGATCGACATCGCGGAGGCGCGGCGGATCCTCGACGAGGATCACTTTGGTCTCGACAAGATTAAGACGCGCATCGTCGAATATCTTGCCGTGCGCAAGCTCGCGCCGCAGGGCAAGGCACCGATCCTGTGCTTCGCGGGCCCGCCCGGCGTTGGCAAGACCTCTCTCGGCCAGTCCATCGCGCGCGCGATGGGGCGGCGGTTCGGGCGCGTCAGCCTCGGCGGCGTCCATGACGAAGCGGAGATCCGCGGCCATCGCCGCACCTATGTCGGTGCCCTCCCCGGCAACATCATCCAGGCGATCCGGAAGGCCGGCTCGCGCGACTGTGTGCTGATGCTCGACGAGATCGACAAGATGGGCGCCGGCGTCCAGGGCGATCCTTTCGCAGCCATGCTGGAGGTGCTCGACCCCGAGCAAAACAGCACGTTCCGGGACAATTATCTCGCCGTGCCGTTCGACCTGTCGCGCGTGGTCTTCATCGCCACGGCCAATATGCTCGATACGATACCCGGCCCGCTGCGCGACCGCATGGAAATCATCACCCTGTCGGGCTACACCGACAACGAAAAGCTGGAGATCGCCAAGCGCTATCTGGTGCGCCGGCAGTTGGAAGCCAACGGCCTCAAGGCCGATCAGGTCGATATTGCCGATGACGCACTGATGGCGATCATCCGCAGCTATACGCGTGAAGCCGGGGTCCGTAACCTCGAGCGGGAGGTGGGGCGAGCGCTCCGGCATATCGCGGTCGGCATCGCCGAAGGCAGCGCCGGCCACACGCATATCGGTGTGGACCAGCTCGATGACCTTCTTGGACCGCCGCGCTTCGAGGACGAGGTCGCGATGCGCGTCAGCGTCCCCGGCGTCGCAACGGGCCTCGCCTGGACGCCCGTCGGCGGTGACATCCTGTTCATCGAGGCGACGCGCACTCCGGGCGGCGGACGGCTGATCCTCACCGGTCAGCTTGGCGAGGTGATGCGGGAGAGCGCCCAGGCGGCGCTCAGCTTGGTCAAGAGCAAGGCCAGGGATGTCGGCATCGACCCCGCTCTCTTCGAGCGCAATGATATCCATATCCACGTCCCGGCCGGCGCCACGCCCAAGGATGGACCGAGTGCCGGCGTCGCGATGTTCACGGCGCTCGTCTCGGCGCTCACGGGGCGAACGGTGCGCAGCGACACGGCGATGACCGGCGAGATCAGCCTCCGCGGCCTGGTCCTGCCCGTCGGCGGGATCAAGGAAAAGGTGGTGGCTGCCGCCCGTGCGGGCCTCACGCGCGTGCTGTTGCCGGCACGCAACCGCCGGGACTACGAGGATATTCCGGAGGATGCGCGCAAGCGCCTCGCATTCGTCTGGCTGGAGCGTGTCGATGACGCCATCGCGCAAGCCCTGGAACCGGCGACCGAGGACAAGAAGACAGCCGCGGCGGAATAGGCCCGCCGGGTCCAAAAGCCATCGAGCCTGCCGCCTGCCCATCGGCAAGCGGCAGGCATTCCTGACGCGACGCACCCTGTGCACGGCGTGCTGTGGCGCACAGCCCGATCCTGAAACGGGGCATTCTCCCAATTTCGTCGTAAAATTTGCCTGTCGGCGACTGGCGCCGCGTCGGCTTGGCAAGTAGGGTCCGGCCTTCCCTTTTCCGGAACCGGAATCAGCGCCCGGGCCTGTCAGTCACGCCATCCCCGATGCAGGCGAGGTTCTGGCCCTTCCCGCTTCAAAGTGCCACGATGCAACCCATCATTGCCATTTCCAATCTTTCGAAGACCTACGCCTCGGGCTTCCAGGCGCTCAAGGGCATCGATCTCGCCATCAACACGGGCGAGATTTTCGCGCTGCTCGGTCCCAACGGGGCCGGCAAGACGACTTTGATCAGCATCATCTGCGGCATCGTCAGCCCGAGCGAGGGCACGATCCTGGCCGACGGGCACGACATTACGGTCGAATATCGCGCGGCGCGTTCCAAGATCGGCCTCGTCCCGCAGGAATTGACCACCGACGCCTTTGAGACCGTTTGGGCAACGGTGAGCTTCAGCCGCGGCCTCTTCGGCAAGCCGGCCGATCCCGCACATATCGAGAAGATCCTGCGCGACCTGTCGCTATGGGACAAGCGCAACAGCCCTATCCGCACCCTCTCCGGCGGCATGAAGCGCCGCGTCATGATCGCCAAGGCGCTCTCGCATGAACCGCAGATCCTCTTCCTCGACGAGCCGACCGCCGGCGTCGATGTCGAGCTGCGCCGCGACATGTGGGATGTGGTGCGCGGTCTCCGCGACCGCGGCGTCACCATCATTCTCACGACACACTATATCGAGGAAGCCGAGGAGATGGCCGATCGCATCGGCGTCATCGACAAGGGCCGCATCATTCTCGTGGAAGACAAGCACGAGTTGATGCAGAAGCTCGGCCAGAAGCGGCTGACCGTTCTGTTGCAGCAGAAGCTGAATCATATTCCGCCCGAGCTTGCCGCCTATAACCTCGAGCTGTCAGCCGACGGGCTTGAGCTTGTCTATACCTATGACACGCAGGGCGAGCGCACAGGCATTACCGACCTCCTGAGCGCACTCCGGAGTGCGGGCGTCACATTCAAGGATCTGCAGACGACGCAAAGTTCGCTCGAGGAGATCTTCGTCAATCTCGTGAGGAACGGCGCATGAACTATTATGCCATTCGCTCGATCTACAAGTTCGAAATGGCGCGCGCCTGGCGGACGCTGCTGCAGAGCATCATAGCCCCGGTCATCTCCACGTCGCTCTATTTCATCGTGTTCGGCGCGGCCATCGGCAGCCATATGCAGGAAATCGATGGCGTCAGCTATGGCGCTTTCATCGTGCCGGGCCTCATCATGCTGTCCCTGCTCACACAGAGCGTCTCCAACGCCTCCTTCGCCATCTATTTTCCGAAGTTCACCGGGACCATCTACGAGCTTCTCTCCGCACCGATCTCGCCACTGGAAATCGTCGTCAGCTACGTCGGAGCGGCTGCCACCAAGTCGGTCATTCTCGGGCTGATCATCCTCGCGACGGCTTATCTCTTCGTGCCGCTCAGGATCGAGCACCCGGGCTGGATGGTGCTCTTTCTCATCCTGACGGCGATCACCTTCAGCCTGCTCGGCTTCATCATCGGCATCTGGGCCGACGGTTTCGAGAAACTGCAACTCGTGCCGCTTCTTGTCGTCACACCCCTCACCTTTCTCGGCGGCAGCTTCTATTCGATCACGATGCTGCCGCCCTTCTGGCAGACGGTGGCGTTGTTCAACCCCGTCGTTTATCTCGTCAGTGGTTTCCGCTGGAGCTTCTTTGGCGTGTCCGACGTCGACGTCACGATCAGCGTCGGCATGGTCATCGTCTTCCTCATCCTGTGCCTCGGCGTCGTCACCTGGATCTTCAAGACGGGGTATCGGCTGAAAAGCTGAGCCTGGAGCATATTCGGTGAATTCCGGTTCACCGAATATGCTCCAGGCCTTTGATTTTACGCATTGTCTTCACGCGAACCGGTTTCCACTTCGCTCGAAAATGCTCTAATCCGGCGGTGGCGTGTCAGGAGCGCGCACCGCCCGTGCGGCCGCGACGGCGGTCGTTCTGTGAGCTGGAGTAGTAGGTGCGCTTGGCCTTGAGCATCAGCATGTCGGCACGACTGACGACGGCTTCCAGACGCTCATCCGCCTGGCTGGTGGCCACCCCGAGCGAGAGCGTGAGCGGCAGGCCGGAATAGAACTGGTTGTTCAACTCGATCAGTTTTTCGAGCTCCTCCATCACCGCCTCGCCCTCCTCCTGCCCCACGCCAGGCATGAGCACGGCAAACTCATCGCCGCCGATGCGCGCCACGTGATTCGGCTTTTCGACGAGCTTGCCGAGCACTTCGCCGGCCCGGCGCAGCAGCCCATCGCCGGCAGCATGGCCGAGCTGGTCATTCACGCGCTTCAGGCCGTTGAGGTCGGCCATGATGATCGTCACGGGCCGTGGGCCGCGCCGCTCGAGCCTGTTCAATTCCTCCACGAAGAAGGAGCGATTGTAGAGCTTGGTCAGCACATCATGCTTGCCGAGAAATTCGAGATAGGCCTCAGCCTTTTTGCGTGCGCTGATATCGGTGAGGGCCACTTGAACGAGTGACCAGTCGTTCTCGTAGCCCGGCAGGACAGAGAACTGCATATGCAGGGTCAGCTCCTTGCCCTCGAGGTCGTAATTCACGACCTCGCGTTGCTGGAACAGCCGGTTGTTCCAGAGATCGATGAGCTGCTCCTTGAAATGCTGCTCCATGCCGTCGCGGAAGACGTCGGCGAGCCGCCGCAGCAGCGTCGGCTTATCCGGCGCGCAGAAAAGCTCAAGGGTATGCCGGTTGACATCGAGCACGCGAATCTCGGCCATACAGCGCGAGATGAACTCCGGATGGACGTCGATGAAGACGCGAAAATCGACGATCCCCCGTTCGCGAACCTCATCGATCAGCTGCTTGATGCTGGAAAAATCCTCGACCCATAAAGAGACGGGCGAATGCTCGAACAAGCCGCGGGCATATTCCTCCGCAGCGATGATGCGACGCCGTGCGTGTTCGCGCTCCGAGACGTCCTCTATGGAAACGAGCACACGCTCCCAGCTCGTCTCGTAGCCCGGCAGGATGGATCCGTGGAGCTGGATATCGAGCCGCTTGCCGGACAGGGAGAAGTTGATCGTATGACTGAAGAAATGTGTCTTGCCCTCCCACATCGTGACGAGTTCTTCGATATGGGCGTCGAGCATGTCATCGCGGAAGATGCGACCCAAATTCTCGACAAGGTGCCCGACATCGCTCGCCTCGAACAACGACAGGGTCTTGCGGTTGACCTTGATGATGCGGATGGCGCCGGAGCACTGCCTGACCCGGTCGAGATCGGCCAGGAGATGGGCGCGCAGATCCGTGACGCCCGACGCGCGCCAAGCATCGAAAATCTGTCGGAGCCCGCTGTAGTCCTCAAGCCAGAGAGAGACTGGCGCAAGCTCGAACATCTCGGTGTCATCATTGCCAGTACCTGGCGCACCGGAATGCATGAACTCAGGATGGTGCATCGGATACCAACCCTTGGCAACGGCAGCCCCTACGCGGCTGCCGCGCTAACACTGATAAGACCGGTCCCTTGTGCCAGCAAGCTCCACCGTTCGGCAAGCCTCCGTTAACCATATTTTTCACCTTCGACACCGGTACAATCACATCGTTCACCCGATCCGGACGGGAACGCATCGATCCACGCCAAAAAATAATGCAAAGTTGAGGGATGCGGCGTGCGATAGCAGGCAGCGCCGCAAAACTCACAAGCACCGCCGCTGACATGTGCGTGCGCAGAAAGCTGTGCAGAGTGGCGCTGCGAGCACCGAAACAGAGGGAAAGGCCAAACGCGTGGAAGACGTCGATGTCGTTGTTGTCGGTGCCGGCGTTGTCGGCCTTGCCATCGCGCGCTGCCTCGCCCAGGCGGGGCGGGATGTCCTCGTCCTCGAAGCCGCCGGGGCCATCGGCACAGAGACATCCGCGCGCAACAGCGAGGTGATCCATGCGGGCATCTATTATCCCCATGGCAGCCTGATGGCACGCTTCTGCGTGGAGGGTCGCAGGAGGCTTTACGCTTATTGTGCCGAGCGTGGCATCCCGCACCGGGCCTGTGGCAAACTGATCGTTGCCACTGACGACAGCGAGCGCGAGCGCATCGCCGGTATCGCGGCGCATGCGGCCGCCAATGGCGTGGAGGGATTACGCTTTCTGACCGCCATCGAAGCCCAGGCGCTCGAGCCGGCCCTCCATTGCGCCGGAGCACTGCTCTCGCCGGCAACCGGCATCATCGACAGCCACGCCTATATGCTCTCGCTGCAGGGTGACGCGGAGAACGCCGGCGCGAGCTTCGCCTTTCGCTGTCTTGTCCGCGCGGGAGAGGTCATGAAGACCGGGATCGCACTGACAATCGACGACGGCCATGAGACACGGCTTCATGCCCGCACCGTCGTCAATGCGGCCGGGCTCCATGCCCCCGCCCTGGCCAGCGCCATTCGCGGCATGCCGCCCGCGAAAGTGCCGCAGGCCTATTTTGCCAAGGGCAACTATTTCGGCCTCAGCACGCGTGCCCCTTTCGCGCATTTGATCTATCCCGTCCCGGTGCCGGGCGGGCTAGGCACCCACCTCACGCTGGATCTCGCCGGCCGGGCGCGCTTCGGGCCCGATGTCGAATGGATCGATCACATCGACTATGCCGTCGATCCCGCGCGGGCCGCCTCCTTCTACGGCGCGATCCGGCGCTACTGGCCCGAACTGCCTGATGGTGCTCTCCAGCCCGACTATTCCGGCATCCGCCCCAAGATCGCTCCCGCGCGCGCCGGCACCCAGGACTTTCGTATCGAGGGTGCCGAGACCCATGGCGTCCCGGGCCTCGTGAACCTGTTCGGCATCGAATCGCCGGGCCTGACATCCTCGCTGGCGATTGCCGACCATGTCGCCATGCTCGCGGACATGAGCGCCTGAAGGTGCTTACAGGGTCGCATCGCGTGGGTCGAAGAGGTCACGCAGGCCGTCGCCGACCAGGCTGAAGCCGAGGACCGCGAAGGCGATGGCGAGGCCTGGGGCAAGCGCCAGCCAGGGAGCGCTCTCCAGATAGGTCTGGGCCTCGGCCAGCATGCGGCCCCAGGTCGGCGCAGGCGGCGGAAGGCCAAGGCCGAGGAAGCTGAGGCCCGCCTCGGTGAGGATGGCGAGACCGAGCTGGATCATGACCTGAACCACAATCTGCCCGGCGATATTGGGCATGACATGGGCGACCATGATGCCGCCCTCGCCACGGCCGATGCTGCGCGCCGCCAGCACGTAGTCGCGGGACTGGACCTGCAGGGCGATGCCGCGCGTCATGCGGGCGAAGACCGGCACCATGAAGACGGCAATGGCAAGGATCGCGCTCATAGCCCCCGTGCCCATGAGTACGCCGAGCACCATGGCCGAGAGCACGGGCGGGAAGGCGAAGATCACGTCGCAGACGCGCATCAGGACGGCCTCGGCAAGACCCCGCCGTCGGGCCGCGGCAAGGCCTGTCAGGACACCGGCGCTGGCGCCGAGGGCGACCGCCAGGACAGCGATGGACAGGGAGTTCCAGGCCCCGGCCATGAGCAGGGAGGTGACGTCTCTCCCGAACTGGTCCGTGCCGAGCCAGCCGCTCGCAAACGGCGGCTTGAGCCTCGCCAGGATGTTCATGCGCGCCGGTGGAGCCGGCGTCCAGACCAGGGATAGGCAGGCGCCGGTGACGAGCATGGTGATGATCGCCGTGCCGATGGCGAGTTTCACATGTCGCAACGCCGTCCGCCACACAACCATCAGCGCCTGTCCCGCATGCGGGGATCGAGAAGGAGATAGCAGAGGTCGACGACGAAATTCACCACGATGACGAGGGCCGCAAGGAGAAGGACGACCGATTGCAGGACGACGATGTCCCGCTGCGCCACGGCCTGGAACGCAAGGCGCCCCAGGCCGGGCAGGCTGAAGACATTCTCGACGAGGACCGCGCCCGCGATGAGGAAGGTGAACTGCAGGCCGATGATGGTGATGATCGGTACGACCGTATTTGGCACGATGTGCCGCCACAGGATGAGGCGCGGCGGCAGCCCCTTGGCACGCGCCGCGCGAATAAAATCATCGCCGCTCAGCTCCACGACGGCGGTGCGCGCCACGCGGGCGAGGACACCCGCCTGCGGCAATGCCAGCGCCAGAGCTGGAAGCACCAGCGCTCCGAAGGCCGGCGTGACCCCGGCCTGCCAGCCCGGGAACCCGCCGGCCGGCAGCCAGCCGAGCCATGTGGAGAAAACGAGGATCAGAATAAGGCCGATCCAGAAATTCGGCAGCGACATCGCCGCTTGCGCAAAAGCCATGGCGCCGTAGTCGACCGGCTTGTCGCGGCGAGCGCCGGCGGCGATGCCGAGCGGCAGGGCGAGCACCATCGCCATGGCGATCGACAAGACCGCGAGTGGCAGCGTCACCAAAAGCCGCGCCGCGATCAATTCCGCCACCGGCACGCCATAGGTTATCGACGTGCCGAGATTGCCCGTCAGCATGCCGCCAAGCCAGGCGAGATAGCGGAGAACGGCCGGCTGGTCGAGGCCAAGTTCCTGGCGCAGCGCCGCCAATGTGTCCGGTCGGGCCGACGTGCCGAGCATGATGGCCGCCGGATCACCCGGCAGCACGCTCATCACCGTGAAAACAAGCAGCGAGACAAGCGCCAGGGTCAGCACCAGGCCCAGCAGGCGCCGGACGATGAGAGCGATCATCGCGCCACCATCAATCCTCCCAGAACACCTCGGTCAGGTCGTTCGACGGGATTGGCTCGTTGGCCCAGAGCCCCTTCAGCTTCTTGTCCCAGATGCCGAGCTTGGGCATGACAAAAAGATAGAGCGCCGGCACATCCTCGGCGAGCATTGTCTGTGCCTCGCCATAGAGCTTGAGGCGGGCCTCCTCGTCGGTCGTCTGCTCGGCGCGCCGGATGGTCGCGTCGAAGGCCGCGTTGCGATAGCCGAAGTAGTAGTCCGGCCGCGCGTAGATGCCGATGTCCATCGGTTCGGCATGCGCGACAATGGTCATGTCGAAATCATGACCGGTCATGACCTCGCTGACCCATTTTGCGGGAAATTCGGTGGGCACGATGGTCATGGTCACGCCGATCTCGGCCAGCATCGCCTGCAGCACCTCGGCCGAGCGCCTCGCATAGCTCATCTGCGGCACCTTGATCGTGAAGGTGAAGCCATTGGGGTAGCCGGCCTCGCTCAGAAGCGCACGCGCCCTGGCCTTGTCCGCGGGGTAGACACCCGTCAGGTCGATGAAGCCCGGATCATTGGGCGTGTAGTGGCTGCCGATTGCCTGCCCCAGGCCCGACCAGGCCCCTTCGATCAGCAATGGGCGATCGACCGCGAGCATCAGCGCCTGCCGCACCCTCTTGTCGTCAAAGGGCTTAATCCGGTTGTTCATGCCGGCCACCACCTTGAGCTCAGTGTTCCCGACCACGGCGGCAAAACGGCTGTCCTTCTGGAAGGTGCCATAGAGTTCCGGAGCAGCGAATTCGGGAAAGGCGTCGACGTCTCCGGCCCGCAGCGCCGCGGCCTGGGCCTGGGGATCCCCGATGAACCGAAACGTGGCCCGCTGGAGCTGGACGGGCTTCGCCGTGTTCCAATAATTCGCATCACGCTCCAGAACGACCCGGTCCCCTTTTGCCCAGCGCACAAATTTGAAGGGGCCGGTGCCGACGGGTTCAGTCCTGTTGGATTGGGCCGACTTCGGCTCGACCATGACGGATGCGGGCCAGCCCAGCCAATAGAGCAGATTGCCCGCCGGCTCCTTGAGCGTGACGACGAGGGTCGCAGGATCCTGCGCCGTGACCGTATCGATCACGCTGAAGAATTGTTTCTGCGGGTTGGTCGAGGCCGCTCCCCTGGCCCGGTCGAGCGCAAATTTCGCTGTCGCGGCGTCGAAAGCCTCGCCGTTGTGGAATTTGACGCCCTTGCGGAGCGAGAATGTGTAGGTCAAGCCGTCCGGCGACACAGTCCAGCCTTCCGCGAGCTGGGGTTGGACCTTGCCGTCACGGTCGATGCGAACGAGGCCCTGATAGATGTTCTGCCAGGTGACCTGGCCGATCGCCACCGGCGCGGCCGCTGTCGGGTCCAGGCCCTGCGGCTCGACGGACATGCCGACGACCACATGGCCGCGCCCTGCGAAAGCGGCGGGGCTCAGAATGGCACAACACGCGAGCGCCAGGACGGCCCTTGCGACAGGGCGATGCCGAGAGGTCCGCGACCCCCGCCCCGGGGTGGGGCGAACGCCAAAGAGGCTCATCACGCGAAGGCCCATCGCGCGAAGACCCATGACTCGAAGGCCTGTGGTGCTAAGCCCTGTGGCGATCCGTGCCGGCCTCACGTCCATCGCAGCCCCCTCTCCGCTCCCAACCCCCATGCCGATCTCCACTGTTCTTGCCTTCAGAATGGCGCGGGCTTCGTGATAGCCCATAGACAACGCCATTGCTGCAATCGCGAACAGCGCTGGCGGCATAGTGAATGGCACAGCGAACGCCCGACAACAATGACCTTGCCGGACCAATCAGCCGGCTGCTGGCGCGGCGTTAGCCCGTCGCCGATTGCCCAGGGGGAGGCCATTGCGTCCATCAGGGGCATTGCAGGCTATCCCCACCTGACGGGGCCTGTCGCAAGCGGCTGCTGGCGAAGGAAGCTGTTGAGAACTATAATGGGATTCACGCTAAACGATTCGCATTTGGCGTCCGCCGGAATGCGGATGTTGACGCTGAAAGCCGCACTGGGTGCTACACGCTGACGCGCCCAGACAACATTCGCCTGTCATCGCTTGTAGTTTGGCCCCGAAAACACCATTTCAATAAGCGGAAATTTCCGAGACGATGTGTGCACATGCAGCATTGTGATCGAATACAGGCTAGCACGACGACGCATTGTAGGCGATCCTGCTGATAAGTGAGCGTCCGTAATAGCGTTTATTAAGTCGAGCACGTAAACTCTCTGCAACGGCACGCTTTAGGGTTATAATGCTTCGTTAGGGCAAAGGTACACAATGCTCCCGAGCGACGACCTCTTCACAAGCTACACCAGGGCCTTCGAGGCCCGGCGGCAGACTGAGATGTCTCTGGCGGACTATCTCAAGGGATGCCGCAGCGATCCCATGCTGTATGCAAGCGCCCCGGAGCGTTTGCTGGCGGCGATCGGAGAGCCCGAAATCGTGGACACCTCGAAGGATCCGCGTCTCGGCCGCATCTTCATGAACCGCACAATCCGCACCTATAAGAGCTTCGCGGAATTTTACGGCATGGAAGAGACGATCGAACGGATCGTCTCGTTCTTCCGTCACGCGGCGCAGGGGCTCGAGGAGCGCAAGCAGATCCTTTATCTGCTGGGCCCGGTCGGCGGCGGCAAATCGTCGCTCGCGGAGCGGCTGAAAGCCCTCATGGAGGTGCATCCGATCTACGTGCTCAAGGCGGGCGATGAAATCAGCCCTGTCTTCGAGAGCCCGCTCGGGCTGTTCGGGCCCGATATGGGCCCTGTCCTTGAGGACGAATACGGCATTCCCCGGCGTCGCCTGACCGGCCTGGTCAGCCCGTGGTGCCGCAAGCGCCTGGATGAGTTCGGCGGTGACATCTCCCGTTTCCGCGTCGTGCGGATCATGCCGTCCCGCTTGAGGCAGGAGGGTATCGCCAAGACCGAGCCAGGAGACGAGAACAACCAGGATATATCCTCGCTCGTCGGCAAGGTGGATATCCGGAAGCTCGAGACCCTGTCGCAGAACGATCCGGACGCCTACAGCTATTCCGGCGGTCTCAATCGCGCCAACCAGGGCCTTCTCGAATTTGTCGAGATGTTCAAGGCGCCGATCAAGATGCTGCATCCCCTTCTCACGGCGACGCAGGAAGGCAATTACGTCGGCACGGAGAATATCGGCGCTATTCCCTTCACTGGCGTGATCATGGCGCATTCCAACGAGTCGGAATGGCAGAATTTCAAGAACAACAAAAATAACGAGGCCTTTATCGACCGCATTTATGTGATCAAGGTTCCTTATTGCCTGCGCGTGACCGAGGAGCGGCAAATCTATGAGAAGCTGGTCCGTGGGTCCGAACTGACGGATGCCGCCTGCGCGCCGGGAACGCTCGAACTCCTCGCGCGCTTCTCGGTCTTGTCGCGCCTCCGGGAACACGAGAATTCCAACCTGTTCTCGAAGATGCGCGTCTATGACGGTGAGAGCCTGCGCGAGGTCGATCCCCGCGCGCGCAGCCTCCAGGAATACAAGGATGCCGCCGGTGTGGACGAGGGCATGGACGGCGTGTCGACGCGTTTCGCCTTCAAGGCCCTGGCCGCTGCTTTCAACCACGATACGGCAGAAATTTCGGCTGATCCCGTCCACCTGATGTATGTTCTCGAACAGATGGTGCGGCAGGAGCAGTTGCCCGCTGAGGTGGAGAAGCGATACCTCGAATTCCTGAAGGCCGAACTGGCGCCACGTTACGCCGAATTCATTGGCCATGAGATCCAGAAAGCCTATCTTGAGTCATACCATGACTATGGACAGAATCTGTTCGATCGCTACGTGGCCTATGCGGATGCGTGGATCGAAGATCAGGACTTCAAGGACCCGGATACGGGGCAATTGCTCAATCGTGAGCTCGTCAATCAGGAATTGACCAAGATCGAGAAGCCTGCCGGTATCGCCAATCCAAAGGACTTCCGCAACGAGGTCGTCAAATTTGCATTGCGTACGCGGGCAAGCCATGGTGGGCACAACCCCTCCTGGACGAGCTACGAGAAGATCCGCGAAGTCATCGAGCGCCGCATGTTCAGCCAGGTCGAGGACCTTCTGCCGGTCATCAGTTTCGGCACCAAGAAGGACGGCGAGGCGGAAAAGAAGCATGGCGAATTCGTGGAGCGCATGACGTCACGAGGCTACACCGAGCGACAGGTCCGGCGGTTGGTGGAGTGGTATATGAGGGTGAAGCAGGCGGGCTGATCAGGTCGGATGACGCATCTGTGTATATCATTGATCGACGCCTCAATCCCGGTGGCAAGAGTTTTGCCAATCGCCAGCGCTTTTTGCGACGCGCGAAAGCGCTGGTTCAGCGTGCCGTCCGTGACAATTTCAAGAGCCGCAGCATCAAGGATCTCGACCAGGGCGGCGAGATAGGAATCACGCGGCAGGGGGTGCACGAACCCACATTGCGGCGTGCAGCGAGCGGCGGTCAGCGCGACCATGTGCTTCCCGGCAACAAGGACTATCTGGAAGGCGACACCATCCCGCGGCCGAGCGGCGGTGGTGGCGGGTCGGGCTCCCAGCCCGGCCAGGGGGGCGACGGCGAGGACGAATTTCGCTTCGTCCTGACGAAAGAGGAATATCTCGATCTCTTTCTCGATGATCTCGAATTGCCGGATCTCGCCAAGCGCCGCCTTATGGATACCGAGGCCAAGGAGATCCAGCGCGCCGGATATTCAACGACGGGGTCGCCCGCCAGCCTTGCGGTCGCGCGAACCATGCGGTTGTCGCTCGCCCGCCGCCTCGCGTTGCGCAGGCCGAGTGCCAGCGAAATTCTGGAGCTCGAGCGGGAAATCGCGCGCCTGGAGCAGCAGGGTGGGCATGAGAGCCAGATTACGGCGCTCAAGGAGGAGTACGAACGCCTTGTCCGGCGGAACCGGCGCATCTCCTATATCGACCCGATCGACCTGCGCTATCGCCGCTATGAATCCAATCCGAAGCCGGTCGCCCAGGCGGTGATGTTCTGCCTCATGGATGTGTCAGGCTCCATGAGCGAGCATATGAAGGATCTCGCGAAGCGTTTCTTCGCCTTGCTGCATCTCTTCCTGACACGATGCTACAGCCATGTGGACATCGTCTTCATCCGCCACACCGATCGCGCCGAGGAGGTCGACGAGCAGACCTTCTTCTATTCGACGGAGACCGGCGGCACCATCGTCTCGACCGCGCTTGAGGAGATGCTGACGATCATGCGCCAGCGCTACAATCCGGCCGACTGGAACATCTATGTCGCCCAGGCCTCCGACGGCGACAATATGGGAAGCGACAGCGTCAAGGCCGCGACGCTCCTGCACGACGAGATCCTGCCTGCCTGCCAGTATTTCGCTTATCTCGAGGTCGGCCGGGAGGAAGACCCCATGCCGACGGGAACGGCACCGCGGCCGAGCGATCTCTGGCGCACCTATGAGACAATCGCCACTGCGGATGGGCATTTCGTCATGCGTAAGGTCTGGCATCGGCGCGAGATCTACCCCGTATTCCGCGAGTTGTTCCGGCGCAGGGGGTCCAATGTCCGCGGCGGTGCGGCATGACGGCAGACCTGCCCCGCGGCCGCACGCATCCGCTCCTGTTTTCCGGCACGGACTGGGATTTCGACACCATCCGTCGCATTTATGAAGCGGTGGAGGAAGCCGCACGCAACGAGCTCGGGCTCGATACCTATCCCAACCAGATCGAGGTCATCACCGCCGAGCAGATGCTGGATGCCTATTCGTCCACCGGCATGCCGCAGCTCTATAAGCATTGGTCCTTCGGCAAGCAGTTCGCCCATCACGAGCTTGTCTATCGCAAGGGCATGCGCGGGCTCGCCTATGAGCTCGTGATCAACTCCGATCCCTGCATCAGCTATGTGATGGAGGAGAACTCGGCGATGATGCAGACGCTCGTCATCGCCCATGCGGCCTTTGGCCATAATCACTTCTTCAAGAACAACTATCTGTTCCGGCAATGGACCGACGCGGAGGGCATCCGCGACTATCTCGAATTCGCCAAGGGCTATGTTGCTTCCTGCGAGGAGCGCTATGGCCAGGCGGCCGTCGAGCAGCTCATCGATGCCGCCCATTCGCTGATGAACCAGGGCGTGCATCGCTATCCCCGGCGGCAGCGGCTGGACCTCAAGGCGGAGGAGCAGCGGGAGGCGGAGCGCCACGCCTATCAGGAGCGCTTCTACAATGACCTCTGGCGCACCATACCGACCGGGGCACAGCAGGCCTCGCGCCAGAGCGAGGACAAGCGCCGTGCACTCCTCGAACTCCCGGAGGAGAATATCCTCTATTTCCTGGAGAAAACCGCGCCCAAGCTCGCCCCCTGGCAGCGCGAGATCCTGCGTATCGTCAGGCATGTCGCCCAGTATTTCTATCCGCAGTCACAGACCAAGGTGATGAACGAAGGCTGCGCGACCTATTGTCATTATCGCATCATGACGCGCCTGCATCGGCAAGGCTCGATCAACGACGGCGCTTTCCTCGAGTTTCTGCAGTCGCATACCAATGTGGTGGCGCAGCCGACCTTCGACACGCCCTATTACAACGGCATCAATCCCTATGCCCTTGGCTTTGCCATGATGGAGGACATCGCGCGCATCTGTAACGACCCGCGCGACGAGGATCGGGAGTGGTTTCCCGATATCGCCGGCAAAGGTGATGCCGACAATGTCCTCAAGCATATCTGGGCGAACTACCGCGACGAGAGTTTCATCGCCCAGTTCCTCAGCCCGCGGCTGATCCGCGAATGGCGCATTTTCCACGTCCTCGACAACGCCAACAAGAACGTGCTCGAGATCGCCGCGATCCATGACGAGCGGGGTTACCGCCGCATCCGCCGCGCGCTGGCGCGCCAATACGACATTGCCTGGCAGCAGGCGGACATCCAGGTGGTCGATGTGGATCTGGCGGGCGATCGCCACCTCATCCTGCAGCACGAGGTGGTCAACGGCATTCTGCTCGCGGAGGGCGACACCGCCCAGGTGCTACAGAACCTTGCCACCCTGTGGGGTTACAATGTAATCCTGCGTGAGGTCGATCCAGCGACTCGCAAGGTGCTGAAGGAGCATGTTGCGCGGGCAACGCCTGCCATCGCGGCGTAGAGGGCGTCAAGGCGTTAGGGATCCGTGGACGATGACTGCGCCAGCCACGATTGTCATCTGCGCCGGGCAGCCGGTCGATACGGGCGGGCTACGCGGTGCCTTCCCGGAAGAGCTCGTGCCCGCCGTCCGGGATGCGCTGCGCGCGCACTTGGCCGCTTTTCCCGCCTTCATCGGCTACTCATCGGCCACGGCCGGTGCGGACATCCTCTTCGGAGAAGAGGTCCTGGCTCTGGGTGGCCAGCTCAATCTCGTCCTGCCCTGCGAAATCAGTGATTTCATCGCCCAGTATGTCGCGCCCGCCGGTGATGCCTGGGTGGCGCGCTTTCACGATCTGCGGACACGGGCATCGCGCGTCGAGATCAGCTGCGAGGAGCGCCTCCTCGGCGATGAAACGCTGGTGCGCTTCAACAATCAGATTCTGCAGGGGCTGGCGCGGCTCGAGGCCGACCGCCTCAAGGCCGAGACCCATCTCGTCATCGTCTGTAACCTCGGAACGCCCCCCGAGCCCGGCAGCCCGACCGATTTCATGGTCCATTGGCCGGATGACGAGCGCCTGACAGTGATCGATCTGGACGCGCTCGCGAGTTCCACCGGCGTGGCGACGGGACCACTGGCGCGAGCCGGCATTCCCTTCGACGGCAACATGATCTTCGGGACCAGTCCGCGCGCCATTCGCGCCATCATGTTCGCCGACATCGCCACTTTCACGAAAACGTTCCAGGATGACCAGCTGCCGCTCCTCTGGGATTTCCTGGCGGAGGCCCAGCAGACGATCGAGAGCACGGCGAAGACGCCGATCCTCATCAACGCCTGGGGCGACGGGGTGCATGCCGCGGCCGAGACGGCGCACGATCTCGCTGACTACGCCGCCGCGCTGGCTGCGAGCGTGCTCGAAATCGATCCCGCGGCCTATGGCCTGTCGGCGCGGCCGCGCTTCCGCATCGCCCTGCATGCCGGTCCCGTCTTCGTCGGTCTTCACCCCCTGACCGGCCATGGCATGATCTATGGTCACCATGTCAACCGGGCCGCACGCATCGAGCCGGTGGCGCTCCCCGGCCAGATGTATGCCTCGCGTTACTTCGTGGCGCTGCTGCGGGCTGAAATGGACGCACGTGACTATGCGGCACGGGAGGCGGGGATTGCCTATGCGCCACGCTACAGGGCCGATTATATCGGTCAGATTGACCTGCCGAAGCATTTCGGCAGAGAAGCTGTCTATCGTCTCGTTGATCTCAACGCGGCTTTAGCTGCGACGGATGAGCCTCAACGCGCCATGAAAAGACTGCACGCGCCTTGCTTGAAGCTGTCGGTCAAGAACGATCTCAGCGAGATCAGCCGTCTGGCCGAGGAGATCGACGCCTTCTGCGCGAAGGTCGGCATCGGCGAGGACGCGGCCTATGCGGTGAACCTCGCGCTGGATGAGCTCCTCACCAATACGATCAGCTATGGATTCAAGGATCAGGCGGCGCACGCGATCGATGTGGCGCTGTCCCTGGAAGCCGACGTCCTTGTCATCACCATCCGGGATGACGGGGTCGCCTTCGATCCGTCCATTCCCCCGACCCCCGATGTTCATGCGGAGATCGAGGACCGTGATATCGGCGGGCTCGGCGTCCATTTCGTCCATACGGTGATGGATGAGATCGACTATCACCGACGCGACGGGCATAACGAACTCACGTTGAAAAAGAACGTCGCCGCGTCCGCGCGCGATACGGGACAGTAGGAGAGTTCTGTTGAATATCGAACGGCTGGAAATCGACGGCGTCAGCGTGGCGGCCCCGGTGGGCCGCGTCGACAGCAACACGGCCCGCGAGCTCGAGGCGACGCTCGTGCCGCTTTTCGACGAGGCGAAGGCGATTGCGGTCGACTTCGAACGCCTCACCTACATCTCGAGTGCCGGCTTGCGCGTGGTCCTGATCGCCGCCAAATTGTCAAAGGCCAAGAACGTCCCGCTCGCCCTCGCCGGTTTGTCGCAGCCCGTGCGGGAAGTGTTCCAGATTTCCGGCTTTGCGAAGCTGTTCGACATTCACGAGAGGCGCGCGGACGCCGTCGCGGCCTTGGCGAAAGCTTAGAGCAGGCTGATTTTTACACGGAACCACCGCGTCGTCCGGGGCGGCCCCAGGGGAAGCGCCTATTCATTATAGACCTTGCGCGTGCCGGCACCGATCGCCGTCAGAAGTGTGTTGGGGGCACAGTCGCATGCCTGGGCCAAGGGCTCGAGCGGCAAGCCGGCATCGAGAAAAACGACCTCGGGATGTCCTTCGAGATCCCGCGGATCCATATCGGTGACGTCGACCATCGTCAGATTCATGGCAATCCCACCGACCGTCTCGACCAGCATATCCCCGATACGCGCGTGAAGGCATTGCCCGAAACGCTGCGGCAGGCCATTGGCATAGCCGATCGCGACCGTCGCGATCCGCGACGCACGCGTGAGTTCCGTCCCGGCGTAGCCAAGCCGGCGCCCGGCCGCATAGTCGGCAATGCGGAGGATCCGCCCGGACAGGCGATAGCAGGGCACGAGGCCGTCCTGCCAGACGCGTGACGTCTGCACGCCATAAAGCGCACTGCCGACCCGCGCGATATCGAAATGCCATGGCGATGGCCAATAGACCCCGGAGGACGAAGCAAGGCTGACCGGCGCCTCGGGAAGTCCCGCCAACCACTGGGTCAGCCGGTGGTGCTGCTCGTCATTGCGCGCATCGGCGGGCTGGTCGAAGGCGGCGAGATGCGAAACCCAGGCCTTGACGTCGAGGTGGCGCCACAAGGGATCGAGCATCGCCCTGTCGCTGAGTTCCTCGCCGGTGAGGCCGAGGCGCCCAAGCCCGGTGTCGATCTGGATCGCGACCGGAACAGCGATACCCGCGGCGGCGGCAAAGGCCGCGACCGCGCGCATCTCGGCAAGGCTCACGAGGACGGGGATGACCTCAGCGCGCCGGAACGCGATAGGCTCGCGCCCGGCGAGGCCAAGAAGGGTATACACGGTTGCAGCCGGCGCCAGGGCGCGCACACGCAGGGCCTCGTCCAGATCATCGACCCAGAAGGTATCGCAGCCTGCGGCCAACAGGCTTGCGACCACAGGCTCGAGGCCGAGGCCATAGGCGTCCGACTTGACGACGGCCGTGACGGAGCGCCCCGTAAAACGCCGCCGCATCTCCGCAAAATTGGCGCGCACGGCCGCAAGATCAACGTCCAGGCGCGCCTCTGCAATTCCCTCGACCTTCGGAGACGGGCGAAACGCATCCGGGATCACCAGCTCATGCGGAAGTACAGCCACCTGATAACTCCGCGGCGTCATGCCAACCTCGCAAAGAGGATCTCATAACCGCCGTCATCGCGCCTGCGCCAGGCGACGCCCGCGCGCCCCTCCTCCATCAGCCTCTGGGTTGCCCTGACGTCGGTGGCAGCAACCCAGACGCCCGCACCATCGGCCGGCGGCGACGGCCCCCTCTCGACGGCCCGGAAGACCAGATACCGCCAATGGCCCCCGTATTTCCGCCTGAGCGCACGAATCTGGAAGCCCGCATCGAGGAGATTGGTCCAGCTGCTCGCATTGCCAGGGGCCGCCGTGGCATAGACCTGCGCCACGCCAGCCTGCCGCGCGGCCTGCAGCCGCTGGTCGATGAGGGCTCCATGGAGCCGCCTGCCCCAATCGGCGGGACGGACCGACGCGCCTGCAAATTTCGCGAGCTTGACCGACGGCGCGAGGCCGATGACGGGTCGGGCATCCTCGGACCGCGGCAGCGCGAGCTGCAACACCCCATAAGCCGCGAGCCCCTTGTCGTCGAAGGCGCCGACGATGCGTCCCCCACCGGCAAGGATTCCGGCAAAGAATTCACGCGTCTCCGGTTTCACCAGGGACGGGTCGCTCATGGCCGCGATCGCCTGACCGTGCAGCGCATAGACGTCATCGAGATCCGCGACGACAAGCGGCCGCCATGACAGCGGCTTTGCCGCAGGAACCGCCTCCGGCAGGTCGCCGGGCCGGCGTGGATCCGTGACGTGACCGACGATCGCCCCCATCGTTTTCATCATCCCGTCAGCACTTCCGCATAGTTCAGCATCTCGATCGGCGGATAGAGATCGAGCTCTTTGGCGACCGGCATATTGATGATCAACGAGAAACGTTTGAGACTTTCAATGGGTATCTGCGCAGGGGGTATGCCCTGGCGCAGGATCTTCACGGCTTTCGACGCCGCAAGCTGGCCGACGGAATAATAGCGGGTCACGAGGGCCACCAGCGCCCCGCCCTCGCGGATGGCAAGTTCGGCGGCGCCGAATGTCGGAAGCTTCTCTTTCAGCGCCGCCGGCACGACGCGCTTGTATTGCGTACCGAGGAACGTGTCCGGCAGGAGATAGAGCCAATTGGCCCCGGCCCCTTTGATCTCCGCAATCAATTCCTCGATCCCGTCGGCGATCGGCCGCCCGGCCGAATCGACCCGGAACTGGCGCGCGACGAGTTCAAATTTCATCGTCGGCTGGAGAGCCTTCACCTCCTCGACGATCGCCACCGAATTCTGCTCGGTCTGGGTATAGAGGATGCCGAGCTTCTCGATCGGACGGTAGGAACTCATGGCCCGAAGCTGGATCGCCGTCGGCACCACATGCACCGCACCGGTCACATTGCGTCCGGGGTCGGCGAGGCTCGGCACGATACCGGCATTCACCGGCGCGGCGACCAGGGTGAAGACGATCGGCGTTTCGGTGATGAACGCGGCCTTGTCGGCCGCGTCAAAGCGGCCGGCGACGCCCAGGGTGACCGGCGTTCCCCATGTATAGACGAGATCCGGCTTGAGCTGGCGGATCTCCGCGACGAAATCGCTGAGCTTGGCCTTGCCTCGGTCGGCATCGCGCTCGATGAACGTCGCCTCGACCTTGTTGGCGGCCAGATAGTCGTCGAAGCCGTCCTCGACCTCGGTGCGGCCGCGATAGGTGATGCGGTAGATCTTGAAAGGCCCGTTGCGCGCCTGCGCAAAGGCGCCACCGGCCGCGAGCGCGGCGGTGCCACCGGCTGCAAGCTGCAGAAACGAACGACGACGCATCACAAACCCCTTCTGCCCCCGCCTCTTATTCTGCCTGTACGGCCGTTGCATGACGCGACGACCGCCAGTAGGCAAAAACGGCCACGAACACAGCCGAAGCGAAGGCCATGCCAAGTCCGATAACGATCACGGCCGAGGTAAATCCGTACCGCCCCAACAGAAAGCCCGCACAGGCCGGACCCAGCGCGTTGCCCGTGCGTTCGACGAGGCGGAAGATACCATAAAGTGAGCTGTCACTGATATCGCCTGCCAACGCGCGGCCAAATTCGCCGACCAGCGCCGATTGCGGTGCGATGCTGATGGCCTGGCCGATACCGAACAGGCCGAGCATCAAGGCAAGAACCAAGGGCTCCTCGGCGCTGATGAGGACGCTGAGCCCCGAAAGCCCGGCGACGATTCCGCCGAGCGCCACGAAAGGCGCCCTCTGGTTGAACCGGCTTGCCAGCGCGGCGAAGACCGGCACCAGGATGACCATCGCGATGGGATAGACCATCAGGAGCCTCCCGGTCGCGGCCTGCCCCGCCCCCAGCGCCTGCATATGCAGGGGGACGAGGAAGAAGCAATAGGCGACCAGGATGATCTTGGCGGGCAGCGCACAGAGGAAGAACAGGCAGGCGAGCGGCGGCGAGGCGAGGATCGGCCCGAAGTCGCGCCAGCGTATGGTTGGCCCCTTCGGCACTGCGGTGTGTTCCCCCCGGCGCGCGCGCGGCATGGCGATGAGCGCGAGGACGAGACTGGCACCGGCCACCAGGCCGGCGATGACGAAAGTCGCGCGGATGCCGAGACGATCGGCCAGAATCCCGCCGATCGGCGGGCCGCACAGGCCGGCGACCAGGATGGCGCCGATGAACATGGCCATGCCGCTGGCCCGTTGGCGCAGATCCGTATTGTCGATGACATAGCCCTGCGCGCTGACGAACACGGCGGCGAAGCCAAGCCCCGAAATCATGCGGGCGAGCGTGAGCATGATGAGGTCCGTCGCCATCGCCGAACCGATGTAGCCGGCCAGCCCAAGGGCCGCGCCGACGACGAGGCTCGTGCGCCGCCCGAGCCGATCCGTCACACCGCCGAGAATGGGCTGGGAGAGCGCGACGACGGCGAGAAAGGCGACCATCGGCAGGCTGGTGACCATATCCGGCGAAAGTCCGGGGATCGGCGCCGCGAGATCCTTGATGTAGATGGGAAGAAAGGGTCGCGTGAGCTCTTCCGCGAGCATGAAGATGAAGAGCGGCGCGCGCACCGCGATAACCGAAACCGGTGCTTCGCTGGAGCCTTCGCCGAGCTTGAAATCCCTGCGCAACCCATCGACGACGGCTTGCCGCAGAGCATCGCCCTGGGCCGCGAGCCGGGCGACGAGTGCCAAATAGCGGCGATTGAGCTCGACGAGCCGGCGATCGATCCGCGCGGCAAGGCGACCGAACTCGCTGCCGCCGTCAACCGCCGGATGCAGGCTGAGATCATCGCGGGCGATCGTGTCGAGCCGCGTCTCGACACCCTCGATGGCGCCATAGAGCCCCGCGCCGAAGGCGATGTGCATGAGTTCAAGCGCCACCAGCGCCGTGACGATCATGATGATTGCGAGATCGATCCAAAGCTCCGACACGACCTTGCGGGCGAAGGCGGGATCGAGCCCCAGCGTCAGCACGGCCGGGCTGGCGGGGCCACTGCGCACAGCGACGGATAAGGTCGCTTGGGACCGATCGAGACCAAGCGCCAGCGGCGGCATCCCGCCGGGAAGCGCGCCCGCCGCATTGAGGACGGCGCCATCGGGCGCGCGCAGCATCGCAAAAGCGATGTCGGGATTGCCCGCGACCGTGCGATCGAGATAGGGGCCGACGCCCTGCAGCCTGTCGAGGGGAATGCCGAGATCAAGCGCCCTGCCGATCAGGCTGGCGACCGAATCGGCAACCGTCGCAGCCTTCGCCTCGAGTTCCGGGAGCAGCACGGTCTCGGCGCGGCCGGCCGTGCGCCAGCTGAAGGCGGCAAGCGCCATCACCAGCACGAGGACCAGGATGGCCGACAACTGTATCCGGACGCTCTTCACCGGAGTTGATCCATGGCGGCGCCGTCCTGATGGAGCGTGTCGAGAGCAGCGGTGGCCCGCGCAAGGGGACTGGCTTCGCCACGCGCCTCGACGGCAGCACGGGCACGGGCCAGAAGATGCCGCAGCACCAGAAAACAGCCGAAGCTGCCGGCCAGGACGGCGGCGAAGCCGATGGGCAGAGCGTCCTGCGCAGCCGCCGCGCGGATCGTCGCGACCCCACGCGTGACCGCGGCATCGTCGAACCGGATGGCGACATTGCCGATGGGGGCGCCGAAGTCATTGACCAATGGCTGGTCGTAACGAAACGCCTGCCGGTCGTCCGCCCGTCTGTCCGGGTGCCCGGCGCGCGCCGGGTCGCTGCTGAAGAGCACCGTGCCGTCGACGCCGCTGACATCGATGGACAGCGTGAGCGGGTCGGCGGCCGCCTGGCGGGCGAGCACCGCCGGCAAGGTTATCTGCTCGGAGAGCCTGAGGCCAAGGGCAAGCGCGTTGTTGATGTCGTCGGCGATGTCCTGCGCCACCATGGCCATGCGCGAGCGAATGAGGTCGCGATAGGCGGTACTGACGCCCGACGCCGTCATGAAAGCGGCGAGCGCCATCGCCAGTCCGATGATGATCGCAAATAACGGCAAGGTCCGAAGTGACAGCCTGATCATCTCGTGCCCCCCGCACCTGCTGCTCAACCACACCTAACCGGCGTCGACGCGTCGGCGCCGAACTTCCCATTTCGAAAGACATAGCATAACCGCAAGAAATCAACGGCAAATATAGCGCATGCGGTGACAGTGGCGAACAGTTCCGATACCGTTCGATTCACCTGCATCCTGCCTGATCCGCCAATTGTGTCACTGAGCGCATGTCTCCCGCTGTCCGAACAATTTTGGCCCTCCTCGGCCTGACCGGCGCTGGAATTCTTCTGGCCGGCGCCCTTGTATTCGGCGGACTGGACCGTCTGCGGCTCCGGGTGGTCGAGGCGAATATCGACTTCGTGCTGACGCAGCTGCGTGATTCCATCGAGGCCAATGTCAGCCTGGGCATTCCGCTGCAGGATCTGCGCGTGGTGCAGGATCTCCTCGAGCGATCGCGAATCGGCAACCCGAGCCTCCTCGCCGTGGAGGTTTTCTCGCCGGCCGGCATATCCCTCTTCAATACGGATCGCGGCAGTATCGGCGAGGACATCACATCGACATGGCGCGATGGCGTCCGTCACGCCGGCAACGGCGACCGCTGGCGTGTCGAGGAATTTGGCAATCTCATCGTCGGCCAGGCCATCCGCAATGATTTCGGTGAACCTGTCGGCTATGTCGCCGTGACGGTCGCCGGCCCGACGGGACAATCGCCGATCGTGTCCGTCATCGTCGCCAGCGCCTGGCGTTTTGCCGTCGTCCTGCCGGCAGGATTGTTCGGCGTGGGTCTGGTCGTCTGGTTCATGTTCCGATGGCGTTCCCGCGAGATCATGGACGTCACCGCGCGTCTTTCGGCGAGCGGCTCGCCCCCCTTGCCGGCGCCCCCTCCCGACGCGGACCTTGTCCGCCTCGCCGACCAGGTCGGCGAAGCGGTCGACGCCGCGGTGAAGCAGCTTGATCAGACAACGACAGCCGTGCTGAAACTCGACGACGATGGCGTGCGCGATGCGGCGGCTTGAGGCGCGATCCCTGCGCGACCGGCTGGCCGCGATGGTGATTGCGATCGCCGTTGCCATGGCCATCGCCGCCGGGGGCTGGCGCGTGCTCGATGCGGCCTGGGCGGAAAGCGCCCCGGGGCTCGACGGCGCCACGCGGCTCGGCGCCGAGGCGGTCGGGCGTGCGCTGAGCGGCCAGATCGAGCATGCGCTCGCCCTCGGGATACCGCTCGACAAGCTGGTCCGTGTCGAAGATTATCTGAAATCCGTGGTCGCCTCGGCGCCCCAGGTCGACGCCGTAGCCCTTCTCGACGAGGCCGGCCGGCCGATCTTCACGACACGCGAAGGCGTCGCGGGCCTCACCTTCCCCGTCAATGGCGGGGGGCAGCGCGCGACACTGGTTCTCTCGACAGAATCACCCTTTCTCAATGCTGCGACGGTTCGTCTGGAAATCCTCCTGGGCGCCACCGCCCTACTCGGGGGCATGATCGCGTTCCTCATCGCGAGCCTGTTTCTCGAGATGCATCTCGCTCCCGCGCGGGCAAGGCTCGCTCTGGCACTCGCCCGGGCTGCCCGGGGCGATTTCGCCGTCGCGATTCCGACGACCGGGCGCGGGCGGACAACGGCCGCCTTCCGTGCCCTGGCGCGGCGGATCGAGCCCGTCCATGTGGCCGCACGCCATATCGCCGATGGCATTGCGACCGTGCGGGCGATCGACTTTGACGGCAGCCTGAGCAAACGGCTCGATCCATTGCTCGCAACGGTCGCCGCCACGCGCGGCCTCGCCGATATCGACCCCGGCGAAACACCGCGCTCGACGGTGCCCAGTCCCGCCGCCATCGCGACGCGCGTGCTCCTTCTGGTCAGCCTTTATGCCGGTGCCTGGCCGTTGCTCGCGAATTTCGCGATCGACCGCGGCACGGACATGATCCCGGCGCCCTGGCGTCCGGTTACGCCCCTCTTTGCCGAGGCTGTCGCCGTTGTCCTCGGCATGTTGATCTGCCGTTCCATCGCACCGTCAGCATCCCGCGTCGCGGCCGCCCTGGGGACCGCGCTCACCGCCCTCGCCTTCACGGCCGTCTTCTGGTGCCGCTCCTACGATCTTTTCGTGGCCTTGCGGGCCGCGGCCGGCCTGGGTCTTGGCGTCGCCCTCACGCCCCTGCTGCGCGACCCGCGCCTCACCGCGCATCCGCGCGGGCTCGTGGCGCTCATAGGCCTCACCGGCCTCGTGATCGGGCCACTGTTCGGTGGACTGGTGGCGGAGGCCATCGGCCGACGGGGCACCTTTGCCCTCCTGGGCATCGCATTGCTGGCGATCGCCCCGCGGGCTGCCGCAATGCCTGCCGCTGCAGCGGGAGACACGGCCCTGCGGCTCAACTTCCCCGCGCAGGCCGGGCGTCTGCTCCAGCTTCTCTCGCTCATGACGCTCGCGGCGCTCGTGCTCGTCATCGTTCCGTCAGGACCGGGCTTCGACAACTATGCCGTCGGGGCGGGCCTGATCGTTGCAGCCGGCTTGGGCCTGGTCGTGGCGCCGGCCACCCTGCCGCCGGTCTTCGCGGGTCTCCTGGTCGGGGTGGCGGGCGCGCTGTGGCTTTCCGCCGCCGGCGCGGTGCTGCCCGAGGCATGGCGATGGCCCGTCAGCAGCATGCTGATCGGCATCGGCGTGGGCAGCCTTCTGAAATGGCAAGCCGCGGGCCTGTTCCGACATGGCCGGTCGGCAATCGCGGGGCTTGCGCTCGGCGCCGTGGTGGCCCCTGTCGCAACCATCCCGGGCTTCGCCGCGATGAGTATCATGCTGCCCCTCGGCGTCCTCCTCGCGGGAGTTTCGATGCTTGCCCGCGGCCGGCGTAACCCATGATGAGGTGGCGCTGATGTTCCTCAGAACCCGGGTCGCGCTCCTCGTCTCGATCGTGCTTGTCATCGCGCTTGGTGCCGTGGTGTTGCTCGGCCTGCAACGCGAAAACCTTGCAGCCCGGCCCTATACGGCGATCGCCATCACCGGACAGGATGCCTTATGGCGGGAGATCCTTGCCTCGCAGACGGACGAACTCACCGCGACGGTGAACGGGATCGCCGGCGACGAGCGTCTTCAGGCCGCGTTGATTGCCGGCGACCTGCCGCGCATCCGCACGCTGCTCTTCAACTTCGCAAGTTCTGGCGCCAATGCACATGTTGGAGCCAACTCAGGTCCTGGCGCAAACTCCGTTCTTGGCGCAAACTCCGTTCTTGGCCTCGACGCCAACGCGCTGGAGGAGTTGCAGATCATCGACCGTCAGGGTCGGGTGGTCGCAACGAGTTCCCTCGTGCCGGAGCCGCCACGCCTGCTCGACATCAGCACGGTCGAGGCCGTGCTGGATGGGGCGCGCCCTGCGGGCATCCGCCAGGTGGGATCGGATCAGTTCCGGGTGCTCGCCACGTCGGTCCTCTCCGTGCCATCCGGCGATCGTTGGGTCATCATCGCGGCCGCTCCGACCACACAGCCGCTGACGCATTTTTCGACGGCCATGGGCGGCGAGGCCTTCATGCTCTCGACGCGCGGCCGGCTGATCGACGGCACAGATCTCGACCTCTGGCGCAGCCTGGCCCTGGAGCTGCCGCAGCGCACGGCGACCGTCACCCAGGCCGAGCTCGGTGACCACCTCTACGCCGTCACAGCGGTCCCGATGACGGATCTCTCGGCCGGCTTCGCGGGGCTGCTCGTCGTCGTGCAGGACGCGACGGCAAGCCTGAGCGCCGTGCGCATGCTGACGCGCCTCGGCCTGGTGATGGCCGGCTGCGTGCTGCTGCTGACGCTGGCGGGCTTCTATCTCTACCTGCGGCGGAGCTTCGCGCCGCTCGAGCAGGCCGTTGACGTGCTCGACGCGCTCGGACGCGGCGACACCTCGGTCCGGCTGAGCGGAGGCGGCAACGATGAGATCGGCCGCATCGCGCGGGCGGTTGTGGAACTGCGCCGCAGCCTTGTCACGCTCGACCAGACACGCCGGCAGCGTGAGCTCCAGCGCCGCAGGCAGGAACGCTTCGTGCGCCGGCAGATGGAGGAACTCGCCGGCACATTGGAACCGGGCGCGCGCGAGGAGGTTCTCGGCGATCTCGGCCGTATCGTCGCGGCCACCTCCACCCAGGGCGAGAAGCCCGGCGAACCAGCCGATCCGATCGCGCAACTCATCCGCCACGACGATCAGCTCGGGCCGCTTGCGGCGGTGCTGCAGCAGATGTCCGGCCGCGTCGTCGAGCAGCATCGGCGGTTGTCCGAGCTTGTGGCCCGCCTGCGCGAGGCCCTGGTGCGCGAGACCCAGCTCGCGACGCTGCAGCAGGAGCTCGCGATCGCCCATGACCTGCAGCAATCCGTCATTCCCGACGATTTTCCCGACCGGCCCAGTTTCTCGATTTCCGGCTTCATGGAATCGGCCCGCGAGGTCGGTGGTGACTTCTACGACTTCTTCGAGCGTGCGGACGGCAAGCTCGTCTTCGTCATTGCCGACGTGTCCGGCAAAGGTATCCCCGCCGCCTTCTTCATGGCGATTTCGCGCACGCTTCTGAAGGCGATCGCACTGTTCGAGAATGATCCGAGCGTGTGTATCCGACAGCTCAACGAACTCCTGGCCGCCGACAATGACCAGATGATGTTCGTCACCCTGTTCTTCGGGATCTTCGATTCCACGACCGGCCATCTCGACTATGTGAATGCCGGCCATGGCCCACCGGTGCGGCTTGGCGCGAATGGCACAATCTCCATGCTGCCGATCACCGACGATATGGCGGTTGCCATCATGGAGTCCGTGCCGTTCACAACGCGCTCGATCGACCTCGCGCCGGGCGACAACCTCGTTCTCTATACGGACGGTGTGACCGAGGCCTTCAATGCCGCCGGCGAGCAATATGGCGAAAGCCGGCTGATGGAAATCCTGAGCCAGGTGTCGCTCGACGACGCGCCGGGCGCGCTCTCGTCAGCGGTCGCAGACGATGTCGCGCGATTCGAATCCGGATGCGACCGTTCCGACGACATCACGCTCGTGGTGTTGCGCTACAAGGGCCTATCCGCCGCGGTGGATCGCCATCAGCGAACGGCCCAGGCCCTGTAGCGGCCGCGGCCGGTCACTTCCTTTAAGGTCGGGCTCAATGCGCCGATCAGATCAAGGGCGCCGCGCGCCGTGATCCTGAGCTCCTTCGCAACGAGCTGCGGCGTCACCAGCGGCTTGGCCAGCACGAGCTCAACAAGACCGGGCAGGCGCGAATGCGACCGCCGGTTCGTCAGAAACCGTTCGAGCTGTGTGCGCGCCAGCATCAGCCTGTCGTGCTCCTGCAGGCCCGCCTCGGCCGCCGCTTTGATGGCATTCAGCATGGCGACCTTCGGCGGCGCCATCGCATAGCCGTGCAACGTGGACCCGCCCTTGGCGCGACGCGACTCGCGCAGGCCGAGACTGACGCAGGCGAGATGATGCGCGGTCTTGCCGCCCGCCCGCAGAACGGCGGCGACCAACAGGGGCCCGAGCCAGGGCATTGTCTGCAGGGGGGCGAGATCGACCCAGGCCTCCCATGCGTCGAGCGCCGCAAGAACGGGGGGCCGTTCCAGATCGATACGGTCCCGCCAATGCGTAAGCAATTCGTCGTCATCGCGCTCGGAATCGTAGAGGCCGAGATCGGCCAGGCCGGACACGCGTCCCGGCGCCGGCAGGCGCGCATTGACGATGGTCCGGTTGGAGCGCGCCAGAAGCGCATCGATATCGGCGAACGCACGCTCCGCCTCACCGTCGACATCCGCGCCGACGAGGTCCTTGACCCGTTGCGAGGACAGCGAGGCCTCGTCATCGAGCCACGACGGATTGCGGCCGCTCAAGGCACCAAGGCCCGCGGCGCTCAAGGCCCAGCCGGGCGGATGGTTCGCGATGCTGCGATGGGCTCTCAGCACCGCCGAAGCGCGTGTCAGCTCGTGGGTGGGCGTGCGAATGTCCATCGCCGCATCGTTCAGCACGAGATCTTCGAGGTGAACGAGCTCACCGGCAATCCAGCGTGCCGCACATGCCTCATTGAAGTGGCTGCGGCTCATCCATGCGTCGCGCACAGGGCTCGCCCTGAGACGCTCGTCGAGGCGCGCGAGCGCATCCTCCGCGAGGAGAAGCGGACCCATCAAGCTCTCTGACGAAGCCGCAGCACTCGGTTTGCGAATCATGCTCATATGTCAGCATCTTGCACGATCAGAGCGGGCACGTCAGCCAGGCGCCATTGATCAGTGTGCAGGTGTTGGACATGAACCCGCGCGAACGCCTGTTGACGCGGGCTTGATGTGCAGATCCGCTCAGCGTTGCATGACGCGGCGTAGCCCGGCCATACGGTCGATGACCACCATCGCAACTGCCGAGATCAGGATGAGCGAACTGGCGAGCGCCGCGCCGACCGCGTCATACTGGAACTTGATGTAGGAAAATAGCTCCACGGGCAGGGGGGTCCAGCCGGGCGGTGCCAAAAAGACCGAGATCGGGAAATCGTTCCACGACAGCACGAAGCACAGGACAAAGCTCGAAACGAGGCCCGTCTTGATGACCGGCAGCGTGATCGACACCATCGTGCGCAGGGGACCGGCGCCGACATTACGTGCCGCCTCTTCCAATGACGTGTCGAAATTCTGCATGCTGGCGGTCAGGATGCGGACCGCAAAAGGCAGCACATGGATGGAATGGCCAATGATCAGCGCCGGAATGCCCGCGCCGAAGCCGAGCCGCGCGAAGAAGACGTAAAGGGCCAGGCTGAAGATCGTGGTCGGAATCAACAGCGGCGACATGATGAGGAGGTTGATGAAGGCCTTGCCCTTGAAATCGTAGCGCACCATTGCGAGCACCGCCAGAAAGGCGAGCGTATTGGCGATGACGGATGCAGTCAGCCCGAGCGATAGACTGACACCCATGGCGCGCACGAAGGTGTCCGACGTCCACGCGGCATGGAACCATTCCAGCGTGAACCCCGTCGGCGGCAGGATGAACTCCCTCGGATTGACCGAGACCATGAGGGTGATCACAATGGGGAAGAACAGGAAGGCCATCGCCACATAGGTGAAGAGGCGCAGCGCGAGCGTTCCGACGTCCGGTGAGCGCATGAAGGGGGTCCTCATCGCTTGACCTCCAGCCTGTTGAGAATGAGCTTGCCGAACACGAAGGCCATGCCCATCAGGATGGTCGCGTTGGCGGCAATCATGATGACCGACAGGCTTGAAGCGAAAGGCAGGTCATTGTTGAGGAGCGCTTCACGATAGATCACGAGACCGATCATCTGGGTATCGTTCGCCCCGACCATCAGCGGCACGGCAAAGGCCGAGAAATTCAGGGTGAAGACGATGACGAGGCCCGCATAGAGGCCGGGCAGGGTCAGGGGGAACGTGATCCGCCAGAAGGCTGTCCAGCGATTGGCCCCGACATTGCGTGCCGCTTCCACGAAGGAGGGATTGAGGCGCTCGATGGAATCGAGCAGGGACAATACGATATAGGGCATCCCGATATAGACGAGCAGGATGATGACGCCCTTCAGGTCCCACATGTAGCGCACGGGCTCATCATAGACCTGCAGCGCGATCATCAGCGAGTTCAGGAGGCCACCGCCACGAAAGATGACGATCCAGCCGTAGACGAGGGTGACGAGCCCGATCAGCAGCGGCGACAGGACCATCGTCACCAGAATGCTCCGCTGCAACCCGCGGGTCTGCGCGATGTAGAGCGCCACGGGATAACCGAGAAGCACGGAGATCAGCGTCGTGACGATGGCGACGCGGATGGAAAACCAGAGCGTATTGATGAGATACCAGCTTGAGCCGAGAAAGCGCGTGTAGTTGTCGAAGGTAAAGGCCGACACCATATAGGCGCCGTCGACGGTCTCGTTGAAGCTGGTGCGGACGACCCACAGCAGCGGCAGCACGACGAAGATCGTGAGCGCGATAACGGCCGGGGCGAGAAGTGTAGCAGCGCCGCGCGACTTCATGACGCCCGCCGCCTCCGGCCTTCGATCAAGCGGAAGTGGTCCGGCTCGATGTTTACCCACACGTGATCGCCGATGTCAGCCGCGCGGCTGTTGTTGTGGGTTTCGATATACAGGCTCTCACCCGTCGCGATCTGCGCGGTATAGCGGATGGTGGGCCCGAAATACTCGACGAAGTCGATACGCGCCTTGAAGACGTTTGCGCCCTCCTGCTGGGCGGCGAGTATGCGCACGCGCTCGGGCCGCAGCAACACCCGGACGTCCGCGCCCGTCGGCACCTGAATGTGGCTGCCGACGTGGAGCACGAGGGACGGCCCCACCCGCACCGTCGTGATGCCATCGGCCACACCGGCCACCGTGCCGTCGAAGAAATTGGTCGTGCCCACGAAGTCGGCGACGAATTCGGATTGGGGATCCTCATAGACCTCGAAGGGGCGCGCGATGCGCGCGATCTCACCGCCACTCATGATGACGACGCGGTCCGACATGGACAGCGCTTCCTCCTGGTCATGGGTGACATAGAGGGTCGTCATGTTCAGGCGCTTCTGGAGCTGCTTGAGCTCGCGCCGCATGGCGACGCGCAGCGCCCTATCGAGGTTGCTGAGCGGCTCGTCCATCAGCAGCAACTGCGGCTCCAGTGCCAGCGCCCGCGCCAGCGCCACGCGTTGCTGCTGGCCGCCGGACAGCTCGCGCGGCAAACGCGCCTCGTAACCGGACAGGCCCGTGACGGCGAGCGATTCCTCGATCTTGCGCTTGATGAAGGCCTTGTCGCGCTTGCGCAGCTTCAGGCCGAAAGCGACGTTCTCCGCAACCGTCATATGCGGCCACAGCGCATAGTTCTGAAAGACGAAGCCGACCTCGCGCTTCTCCGGCGGCAGATGCGTGACATCGCGGCCGTTGACGCGGATCGCACCGTCGGACGCCATGATGAAACCGGCAATCATGCGCAAGGTTGTGGTCTTGCCGCAGCCGCTTGGCCCGAGCAGCGATACGAACTCGCCGTGGTGAACATCGAAGGACACGTTGTTCACGGCCGCGACCTGGCCATAGCGCTTACAAACGCCTTCAACCTGGATGGCTTTGTCGGCGACAGTCTTCATTTCAAAACGCTCTCCAGGATGCATCCGGCGCTGACGGTGCGCGACGACCACAGACGGCAGACTGGCTACCGCGCTGGACCGATTGCAAAGCATAGGGATAAAGGGGCGTGGCCGGGAAGCCCCCTTGGCTTCCCGGCGGTTGGCGTCAAGATGTTACTTGCTCGTCATCTTGTTGAGCTCGTTCTGCCATTTCGCCTTGTTGGCCGTGATTTTCTCCTGATCCGGCAGGAAGAGGCGCTTGAACTGCTCGTTCTGCACGAGGAGATCCTTGTAGACGAAGTCGGCAGGGATCGTGACATTCTGAACCGTCGGCGCGTAAAGATTGCGTGTCGCAAAAGCGAGCTGCACCTCAGGGCTCAGGATATAATTGACAAACGCCTGCGCCTTGTCCGGGTTCTTCGCCGCCTTGGTGATATTGACGCTGGTGATCAGCGGGAATGTCCCCTCCTCAGGCCGCACGAACTTGACGTTCTTGGCGCCCTTCTCGAGGAGTTCCTTCATGCGGCCGGTCGCCAGCATGCCGAGCCATGCGTCTTCGGTCTGGAACAGCGACACCATCTGGCTCTCCACATCGAGAGAACCGATGAGATTGCCGCTCTTCACGAGCGCCGCCATCTTGTCGAGCCCAGGCTGGATATTGTCGATGCTGCCGCCGTTCTTCTGGGCCTGCAGGACCGTCAGGCTGAGCGTCGGGATATGCTCGAAGCCGTAGATGACCACGTGGTTCTTGTAGGCCGGCTTCCACAATTCATCCCACGATGTCGGCGCGGCCTTCACCTTGTCCGTGTTGTAGGCCAGCACATAGTCGCCGACATTCGCGAAGACGGTATAGGGCGAATAGATCGCGTTGCTATAGAGATTGGCCATATTCGGGATCTTGCTCTTGTCGAGCTCCATCCAGAGGCCTTCCTTCTCGCCGGCAATCGAGTTCAGCAATGTATTCGTGGCGACATCGACCTGACCGAGGCGGGACTTCACGAGATGGTCGGGGCTCGCGCCGACGACCCACTCGATCTTGCACTTTTCCTTTTCCTCGAAGGCTTTGGCCACGGACTCGTAGGTCTTCTGGTAGCTGCCGCCCCAGGTCGTGACACGCAGCGTGCAGTCCTGCGCGAAGGCCGGCTGCGCGAATACACCGAGAGCTCCAGCAAGGAGCAACGCTGACATTGATTTTTTCATGTCCAAATCCCCTTTGGATGGCGATGGGCCGTTTCGGTCCCGGTAGCACTGCCTCTCTTCTGGCGGAGAGGTTGAATAACCCTTGCATGATCTGCCGAGGCGCGCCGTCTCCCTAGGGCGACGGTGCCATCAGCGCTTCGCCTCGCGGCGCGCCCTGAGATCACTCAGGGAATAACGCGCGTGGATAGCCTCCTGGTCGATGCACATCTCGATCAGGGCGGGCTTGCCGGCGTCGAGGCAACGCTCGAATGCCAGTGCGAATTCCTCGGTTTTGGTCACGCGCTCCGCGTGGGCGCCATAGGCCTTCGCGAGTGCATGGAAATCCGGATTGACGAGCTGCGTGCCGTTGACCCGTCCTTCCAGACGATTTTCCTCATGAATACGGATCGTGCCGTACATATTGTTGTTGAAGAGAACGACAATAATATTGGCGCCATACTGTACGGCGGTCGCCAGCTCTTCCGAACTCATCTGGTAACAGCCGTCGCCGACAAAATCGACGACGATACGCGCGGGATAAAGAAGCTTGGCGGAAATCGCCGCCGGCAGGCTGTAACCCATCGAGCCGCTGATAGGGCCGAGCTGCGTGTGCAGCCTGTAATGGGCGAAATAGCGCTGGCTCCACGTCGCATAGGCCCCGACGCCGTTGGTGACGATGGCATCCTCCGGAAGTCGCTGGCGCAGCCACTTCATGATCTGCGGCAGATCGATGGGGCCTGGGCACGGTCCGGGCCGCGTCTCGCTATCGAAGGTCTCGCGGAGCGTCGCCGTCCATCCGGCCCAAGCGCTTGAGGAGGTGGGTGCGTGGACGGCGAGTGCTGCGGTGAAGCCGTCGTTGTCGGCGAGCAGGGCGAGCTCGACCTGAAAGACGCGGTTGAGCTCGGCAAAGCTGCTGGTGACATGCACGATCTTCTGTTGCGGAACCGGAATATTGAAGAGTGTGAACCCCTCCATATACCCGGCGCCGATCGTATTCACGTCGCTCAGCGAGTCGTTGCACATGATGACGAAGTCGGCATTCTTGATATGCGCCAGCAAGGCCGGGTTGGATCCGATGCCGATTTCGCCGACGTAGCACGGCAACCGGTGATCAATGATATCGCGGCGGCGGAATGTGGTGACGACCGGGACGTTGTTTTGTGTGGCGAAGGCCTGCACGTTGTCGCGCGCCGCTTCCGTCCAGCCGGAGCCGCCGACGATCAGGAGCGGCCGCTCGGCCTCGGCCAGCATGGCGAAGATGCGCGCGATGTCGTCCGGCGCGGGGATCCCGGCCGAGGCCGGCACACTCGGCTTTCCGGCGGGAACCGTGGCGTCTTCTTCCAGCACATCCTCGGGGATGACGAGCACCACGGGCCCCATCCGCCCGGTCATCGCGGTCTGGTAGGCGCGCTGGATGAACTCCGGAATCCGCGCTGCATCATCGATCTGCGCGACCCACTTCGTCATGGGCGCGAATAGTGTGCGGAAATCATAGGCCATGAAGGCCTCACGTTCCATCAAGGCGCGCTTCACCTGCCCGACGATGAGGATCATCGGGGAGGAATCCTGGTAGGCGGTATGGACAGCGTTCACCGCGTTGGTCGCGCCGGGGCTGCGGGTGACGAAGGCAATCCCCGGTCGTCCCGTCAGTTTGCCATAGGCCTCCGCCATCTGCGCGGCGCCATTCTCATGCCGGCAGCTGATGGCGCGGATGTCGGGATGGCGGACGCCAAGCGCATCGAGCGCGCAGAGGAAGCTTTCTCCCGGCACGTGATAGACGATATCCGTCCCGTTGAGCTTAAGCTCATCTGCGAGAATTTCACTGCCTTTGCGCTTGGTCATCATGGCCATGCTTTCCAAAACGGACGGGATGGGAAAGGAGGCCGTTGCTGCGGCCGCCCTTCCGTATAACGTCACTGTGTCGTAACCGGGTCGTCGTGTTGTCACCCGATGACGAAGGGATTGTCGATCTCTTCGGCGGTCGACAGCCAGACGGCCTTGGTCTGCAGATATTCGCGAATTCCCTCGACGCCGTTCTCGCGGCCGATGCCGCTCTTCTTGTATCCGCCGAAGGGCGTCGTATAGGAGATGTCGCGGTAAGTATTCACCCACACGCTGCCCGCCTCGAGCATTTCGGACATCCGCAGAGCCTGGCGCATGTTGGCCGTCCAGACGCCGGCGGCAAGGCCGAACTCGCTGTCATTGGCAATCTCGACGGCTTCTTCCATCTCATCAAAGATGATGGTGGACAGAACCGGGCCGAAGACTTCCTCGCGGGCGATGCGCATTTCGTTGTTCACGCCGGTGAAGATCGTCGGCTCGATGAAGAAGCCTTCGGCACATTCGGCAATGTCGGGGCGCTTGCCGCCCAACACCAGTTCCGCCCCCTCCTGCCGCGCGATGTCGATATAGCCGAGCACCTTGTCATATTGCATGCGGTTGGCGATCGGCCCGATCTGGGTCGTGATATCGCGCGGATTGCCGATGCGGGCCGACTTCGAGAAGGCCGCGAGCTTCTCCACGAACTGATCATGGATGCCGCGTTGGACGAGCAAGCGCGACCCGGCGATGCAGGTCTGGCCAACGGCGCCGAAGATGCCGCCGACCACGCCCCGCACCGCATTGTCGATGTCGGCGTCGCTGAACACGATGTTCGGGGACTTGCCGCCGAGCTCAAGACTAGCCCGCTTCACATCCTTGGCCGCGAGCGAATAGAGATAGGCACCCGTCGCGGTCGAACCGGTGAAGCCGAGATGGCGCGTCAGCGGATGCGTGACGAGCGGCTCGCCCGCCTCCTTGCCGAAGCCTGTGACGACATTGATGACGCCCGGCGGGAAGCCCGCGGCCTCGACGAGTTCCATGAGCTTGAGCGCCGTCGCGGAGGTATATTCCGCCGGCTTCATGACGATGGTGTTGCCCGCCGCCAGTGCCGGCGCCGCCTTGAGCGAGAGTAAGAGGAGCGGCGCGTTCCAGGGCACGATGCCGACGCAGACACCGAGCGGCTCGGGCCGCGAGAAGCTCAGCGCAGGCTTGTCGCAGGGATGGACGACGCCCTCGATCTTGTCGGCAAGCCCGGCATAATAATAGAACCACTTCGGGATATAGCGGATCTGGTGCTGCATCTCGGCCAGCAGACGCCCGTTGTCGCGAACCTCGATCTCCGCCAGCGCGTCCGCATGCTCCTCGATCAGCTGGCCCAGGCGATAGATGAGCTTGCCGCGCTCGGAGGGGTGCATCTTGCCCCAAGGGCCTTCCTTGAAAGCCTTGTGTGCGGCCTGGATCGCCCGGTCCGCATCCGCCGCACCACCGCGCGCGACCATGGCCCACGGACGCGCGGTGAAGGGATCGACGGTCTCGAAATACTCACCCGACGCGGGTTTAACCCACTCGCCTCCGATATACATATCCAATCGCGGCAGCTCGCCCGCATGCGATGTCATTCAACACTCTCCCACAACTCAACCGAGCCGACGGCCCGCACGGCTATCCCCGATCGCGCGCTGCACCGCTGCGGCCGCCACATAATCTATCATTGAGTGATCGTTTTGATATCTCTTTTATGGATAGTGATATCATTGAAAACCTGCTGTCAAGCGCCTGCAAGGCAAATTCATTGGAATGGCAGACTGGACAATTGTCTAAAGCGCGGCGTATCGTGTGAATAGTGATATCCATTTATTCGCACCGCTGGATGGCGCATGAGCGAGCAGCTTCCCGTAACGCAGCCCCTTTACGGCCAGATCAAATCGGCGATCGAGAAGCGCATCCGTGCAGCCGAGTGGCCGGCAGACTTTCAAGTTCCGCGCGAAGAGGAACTGGCCGAGGAGTTCCGCGCATCGCGGCTCACGGTTCGCCGCGCGCTGCGTGAACTCCAGACCGAGGGGATGCTGGTCCGCATCCAGGGCCGCGGCACCTTCGTCATCGGCCCGCGTATGCAATGCGCTATCTTCGAGCTGCCCGACGTATCGGAAGAGATCGAGGATGGCGGCGGCGTGCATACCTGCGAAGTGATATCACTTTGCACCTTGCCCCGCGACAGCAGCCTCGCCAGCCTTCTCGCCGTGCCGAATGGGGGAGCGGTGTTCCACTCGCGCCTCCTGCACAAGGAGGATGGCACGCCGATCCAGATCGAGGACCGGTTCGTGAATGCGGCGGAAGCGCCTGACTATCTGAAGCAGGACTTCACCCGCATCACGCCGCATGCCTATCTCCTGCGGGAGACGGAAGTCACCTATGTCGACAACACGATCCGCGCCATCCGCCCGGACGAGGAGAGCCGGGCTGCGCTGCAGATCGACGGCAACCAGCCGTGCCTGCTCCTCGATCGCCGCACCTGGCGCGGTGACATCCCCGTCACGCGCAGCCGCTTTCTCTATCCCGGAGATCGCTATCGTCTTCGCAGCTCCCATGAAGCCACCACAAGTAGTGCGCGGTCGGGCGCGGCGTCCTCCACACCAATGAACGCATCCCCCCGGAGAATTCGATGAGGGACTACATTGCGCGTTTGCGCGCGCGCGGCGATCTTCTGGTCGTCGACAAGGAGATCGATCCGTTTCATGAGCTGGCGGCCGTCACCGCCGCAGCGCAGAAGCGTTGGGACAAGCCCATTCTCTTCAACAAGGTGAAGGGGACGCGCTTTCCAGTCGTCACCAATGTCTATGGCTCGCGCGAGCGCCTCGCCGAGGTCATCGGCATCGACGCGAAGGATTTTTGCCGGCAATGGAGCAATCTGGCTGCTCTCGGCAAGGGAACCGCTGGAGCCGACCCGTTCGCCAGGGTTGAAGACGACGGGCTGATCGAATGCAAACTATCCGATCTACCGCTCATTACTTATTCAGACCGGGATGCGGCCCCCTATTTCACCTCGGCGATGTTCATCGCCAAGGATCCGGAGACCGGCGTCGGCAACCTCTCCTATCATCGCTCGATGTATGTCAGCGACGATGAGCTGCGTTGCCGTCTCGCCCCGCGCCATCACCTCACAATCTATCACGAAAAGGCCGAGAAGATGGGCAAGCCGCTGGAGGCGGCGATGCTCATCGGCGCCCCGGCGACGTCCTTCCTCACCGCCGCCGCCCCCCTGCCCTATGACGTCGACGAGCTCGAGGTCGCCGCGCGCCTCAAGGGCGCGCCGATCGCCATGCGCAAGTGCAAGTACATCGACCTCGAGGTGCCGGCGGACACCGAAATCGTCATCGAGGGACGCTTCCTGCCCAACGAGCGCCGCGCCGAGGGCCCCTTCGGCGAGTTCATGGGCTACTATGTGCCCGAGGGCCCCAACGCCGTCTTCGAGGTGCTTGGCGTCACCGTGCGCCGCGACGCGGTGTTCCACAGCATTCTGTGCGGCTCGCCGGAGGAGGTGCTGACGCTGGAACTATCGGTCTCCGCGAATATCTATCAGCGCCTGAGTGCGGCCCTGCCCGGCATCCTCGATGTCACCTGCCAGCCCTTCGTGACCCATGCGATCATCAAGATCGACCCGCAGTTCGAGGGCCATGCCCGCCAGGTCATGCTCGCCACCATCGGCGCCGAACCGATCTGGGCCAAGGTGGTCACCGTCGTCGATGACGACGTGAACATCTACGACATGGATGACGTGATGTGGGCAATCCTCACCCGTTGCCGGCCGGATAAGGACATGCTGATCATCCCTGAGACGCCGTCCTTCTATCGCGACGACGCCAAGGACCACTGGGGCCGTCTCCTGATCGACGCCACCAAGCCGTTCAACCGGCGTGAGGAATTCGAGCGCAAGAAGATTAGGCTTGCCGACACGGTCAATCTGGCGGACTGGTTCCCGAACGCCTGATGGGACACGGGATGACTGGAGCAGAACCACAACGCATCATCGTCGGGATCAGCGGCGCATCCGGGGCCATATATGGCGTCCGCGCCCTTGACCTGTTGCAGGCCGCGGGGGTGGAGACGCATCTCGTCGTCACGCGCTCCGCCCATCTCACACTATCGCAGGAGCTCGGGCTTGCGCCGGCCGCGCTCGCCGAGAAGGCGACCGTCGTGCATAACGTGGCCGATATCGGCGCGTCGATTTCCAGCGGCTCGTTCCGCACGCTCGGAATGCTGATCGCGCCCTGCTCGGTGCGCACGATGTCGGAGATCGCGACCGGCGTCACCTCGAGCCTCATGAGCCGCGCTGCCGACGTCGTCCTGAAGGAGCGGCGCAAGCTCGTGCTGATGGTGCGCGAGACACCGCTCCACCTGGGGCATCTGCGTACGATGACCGCACTCAGCGAGATGGGGGCGATCATCATGCCGCCGGTCCCGGCCTTCTATGCCCTGCCCACCTCTTTGGCGGACATGGTGGACCATTCGGTCGGACGGGCGCTCGATCTGTTCGACATCGAGACGGGTTCGGTCCGCCGCTGGGCGGGCATGGCGGCAGCCCGCAAGGCCGATCCCGACTTGCCTTGAACGCATGCCTGGAGACTTCCGCGTCATGACATTCCCATCGGCTCGCATCGAGCGCCCCCGTCCCGTGCATGGCACGACAGTCGGCATCATGGTGCTGGATACGCGCTTTCATCGCCTGCCCGGCGACGTCGCGAATGCAGAGACCTGGCCGTTTCCCGTCCAGTTTCGCGTGGTGCGCGGCGTGCGCCCGCAGGACGTCATCGCGGGCAACCCGGCTGACGCACTTGCGCGCTTCTACGAGGCGATCGACGACCTTGTTGGCACAGGCGTCGCGGGCATCACGACGAGTTGCGGCTTTCTCGCGGCCGTGCACCCGGAGTTGCGCCGCTACAGCCCGGTACCGATCGCCACATCGAGCCTGATGCAGATCCCGCTTGCCCTGTCCCTCCTGCCCGAGGCACAGACGGTCGGTATCATCGTGTCCGACAAGGCCGCCCTCAAGGACGCGCATTTCCGCAATAGCGGCGCGCCCCTCGGCCTGCCGATGGGGGAACTCCCCTTCGATGGCCCGATCCGCTCGCATATGCGCGACAACGCCCCCCTTGCCGACCATGCCGCGCAGGAACGCGAGGTTCTGGAGGTGGTGGAGCGGATGCTGACGGAAACCCCGTCGATCGGCGCCATCGTATCTGAATGCGCCAACCTGCCCCCGTTCTCCGCCGCTATCCGGCAAACCTTCGGGCTGCCGGTCTATGATATCGTCTCGCTGGTCGAATGGATGTATGCCGGGCTCAAGCCGCGCCGCTTCGACGATGCCACGCGGGCGCGCTGATGCCGCCGACGTCGACCCATGACCTCATCGTCGTCGGGGGTGGGCTGATCGGCTCCGCCATTGCCTGGGGTGCGAGCCGGGCCGGCGCGGATGTCATCCTTCTCGATGAGGGCGACGTCGCCTTCCGTGCGGCGCGCGGCAATTTCGGCCTGATCTGGCTTCAGGGCAAGGGGGTGGGCAAGCCGCCCTATATGCGCTGGTCGCTCCAGGCCGGACATCTCTGGCGCGAGTTCGCGACCCTTCTCGTCGAAGAAACGGGGATCGATATCGGCTGGAGCCAGCCGGGCGGCCTGCAATTCTGCTTCTCCGAAGCCGATATTGAGAAATGCCGGCGCATCGAAGCTGAGACACGGACCGACGGCGGCGACATCGCCATTACGGTGATGGATCGCGCCGGCGTCGAGGCGCTTGTTCCCGCCATCGGACCCGAGGTCATCGGCGGCGCCTATTCGACCCTCGATTCGCATGTGAGCCCGCTTTATCTGCTGCGCGCCCTGCAGCAGGGGCTACAAGCCCGCGGCGGTCACTACTGGTCAGCTGCGCCAGCCACCGCAGTCCGGCGGGACCAAGGCGCTTTCGCCGTCGAGACCCCGCGTGGCCGCGTGGCTGGCAAGCGCATCGTCATCGCGGCAGGGCTCGGTGCGGCGAAGCTCGCGCCCGAGGTCGGCCTCGCCATGCCGGTACGGCCCGAGCGCGGGCAGATCGTCGTGACCGAGCGGGTGAAGCCGTTCTTTCCCTATGTCGGATCCGGCGTGCGGCAAACCGTGGAAGGCTCCTTCCTGATCGGCAGCAGCCACGAGGAGGCCGGCTTCAGCGAGGCAACGGACGTCAGCACGGGCGCGGCCCTTTGTGCCTCCGCCATCCGCGCCTTCCCCCAGCTCGCAGAGGTGGGCGTGGTGCGGAGCTGGGGGTCGCTGCGGGTGATGACGCCCGACGGCATGCCGATCTATGAGGAATCAGAGCGCTGCCCGGGCGCCTACAGCGCCACCTGCCACAGCGGCGTGACGCTTTGCAGCGCCCATGCCCTCATCCTCGGCCCGGCGCTTGCCGCCGGCACATTGCCCGAGGCCGTTTCCTATTTCCGGAGCGATCGGTTCGATGTTCAGGCGCATTGACGGCGGCGACAACGGTACGGCCGGCGCCCTGTCCTTCGACGGACAGGCCATCCCGTTTCGAGCCGGGGACACGGTCGCAGCAGCCTTGCTCGCCGCGGGGGTCGCCGATGTCCGCGATAATCCCGTCGATGGCTCGCGGCGCGCGCCCTATTGCATGATGGGCGTCTGCTTCGAATGCCTTGTCGAAATCGACGGCCGGCAGAATCAGCAGGCCTGCCTCGTCGCCGCAAAGCCTGGCATGCGGATCCGCCGGCAGGCCGGTGCCCGGCTCCTGCCGGAGGGCGCGTTGTGAGCGAGCCCTGGGATGCGGTCGTCATCGGCGCGGGGCCGGCCGGCATGGCGGCTGCGTCGACGCTGGCCGAGGGCGGCGTGCGCACGCTCCTCGTGGACGAGCAGGCGGAGCTCGGCGGCCAGATCTATCGCGCGATCGAGCGCAACCGCGCCGATCCGGCGCTCGCCCGTATCCTCGGGCCCGACTATCTCAAGGGCGGGATGCTGGTCGACCGGCTCAGGGCGAGCCCCGCGCAACTGGCCCTCAGCACGCTCGTCTGGCGCATCGACGATGATCTGACGGTCTGGACGCGGACCGCCGGCACGGTTGCGGCCGTCCGGGCGAGCGCGATCATTGTCGCGACCGGCGCCATGGAACGGCCGGCCCCGACGGCGGGCTGGACGCTGCCGGGGGTGATGACCATCGGCGCCCTGCAGATCCTGCTCAAATCGGCGCGGCTCACCCCGTCCGGCCGCCTCGTTCTCGCGGGCAGCGGCCCGCTGTTCTATCTCTTCGCACGCCAATGCGTAGCGGCGGGCGTCAAGGATCTCACCCTGCTCGATACGGCGCCGACGCGGCAGATGTGGAGCGCCTTGCCCCTCCTGCCGAGCGCGCTCGGCGGCGAAGGCTGGCGCTATCTCACGAAGGGCGTGAAACTGCTGGCCGCCCTGCGCCTGGCGCGTGTGCCGGTCTATCGCGATGTGCGGGACATCGCCATCGAAGGCGACGGCCGTGCGGAGGCGGTCCGCTTCACCACAGGCCGACGCGCCCATCGCCTGCCGTGCGACACGGTGGGGCTGCATGAGGGCGTCATTCCGCACCAGCAGATGACGCGTTCTCTCGATGTCGCGCATGATTTCGACGAAGCGCAGCGCTGTTTCCGGCCACGGCACGACGCGTCCGGCCGCCTGTCGAAGCCCGGCATTTTCGTGGCCGGCGATGCCGGCGGCATCATCGGTGCGGAAGCGAGTGCCCAGGATGGGGCGATCGCGGCGCTCTCGGCCCTCCACGATCTAGGGCGCCTGACCGACGAGGCGCGCGACCGCCGCATCGCGGAGGCCGGGCGCGTGCGACGCGCGCATCTCACCGCCCGCCCGTTTCTCGACAGGCTTTATCAGCCGCGGGCCGCGGTTCTCGACCCGCCCGACGCGGTCACCGTCTGCCGCTGCGAGGTCGTCACGGCGGGAGCACTCCGCGACGTCGCCAATAAGGGCGCGCCTGGCCCGAACCAGGCCAAGGCCTTCCTGCGCTGCGGCATGGGACCATGCCAGGGCCGGCTGTGCGGACCCACCGTGACCGCGGTGTTCGCGCGCGAAACCGGCCTCGACCCGGCGGAGACGGGCTACTACCACATCCGCAGCCCGCTGAAGCCCATTACGGTGGGCGAGCTCGCAGGGGCGGCTGGCGCGGTGGAACGGGAGGGCTAAGATCCGAAGGGTTGATTCGTGATTTTCCCGCATGGGGGTCATCCGGAGGTCGAACGACTTTCTCGGATCCATGCTGGAGCCCTTGGACCGGAGCCGCGCCATGACCTCCCCCCTCAAGACACCGCTCTGGGACTTCGCGCTCGACCTTTACGGCCGCCCCGGCGTATCGCAGGCCTGCCTGACCTTGCAGGACGAGGCAGGCGTCGACGTCATCCATCTCATCGTCATTGCCTATGCCGACCACGTCGGTTCGCCACTGAGCGCGGACGAAATCCGCGCTTTGCACGAGGCCATGGCGGACTGGCGCACCGGCGCGGTGCTGCCACTGCGGGCCGCCCGCCGCTTCCTGAAGGCACCGCTGCCGGTCCTCGACGCGGAGAAGGAGGCCCTGCGTGATGCGGTGAAAGCCGTCGAGCTCAAGGCCGAACAGTTGCAGCTCGCGATGGCCTATGGCTGGCTCACTGCACGTGCAGACAAGGAAGGCTTGCCGAAGGAAGGCCTGCCGCTCGCGCAGGCCCTGGGCAACCTGCTGGTTTCCTCGCATGGCCAAGCTGGCATGCTACCCGCGGTTGAGCAGGCGCTCGCGACGGTGATCGACGCCGTCAAAACGATCGACCGGCGGTAACGGGTAGCTCGGAGCGAACGCCGCCGTCATCTGCCTCCGCCCTCTGCCGGCCCCGCCCCACACACATCTTGAAGCACCGCGTGTGGCGCGCCGACGGCGCGATGTCGTGCCCCGGACGCAGGCAAAATTTGAATGATAATCAAATTCCTGAACGACAGGTTCCGCGCGGGATGCCGCCGCGCGGAGCATTTCAAACTTGAACCGGCTCGCCCCGAGCAGTACCCGAATTTTATTATAATAGAAAATATTTGAAGTAATATTCAAATCGTGCAGAATGGCAGCCAAGATCGGAGCCCGCGTCGCGCCGTCTCAGAATAAATGGAGGTGGGAAATGTCCCAGATGCATCTTGGCGTGTTCGTTCTCGGAACGGGACACCATGTATCCGCTTGGAAGCTCCCCGACTCTTGGGGTAATGCCGAAGACCTGAGCCTGCTGCAGCACGTCGCAAAGACGGCCGAGCGCGGAAAATTCGATCTGATCTTCTTTGCCGATGCACTGAATACCGGACCGAACGTGCATCCCTCCATGATGGTGCGGCTCGAACCTCTCACACTTTTGTCCGCCCTTGCGATGACGACGAGCCATATCGGGCTCGCGGCGACGGCGTCAGCGACCTACAGCGAGCCCTACAATCTCGCGCGTCTGTTCGCGTCGCTCGATCACATCAGCGGCGGGCGTGCGGCCTGGAACGTCGTCACCGGCGCCTTTCCTGAAGCGGCCTTGAACTTCAGCCGCGATCACCATCCCCCGCATGCCCAGCGCTATGCCTCCGCGACGGAATTCGTCCAGGTCGCCAAGGGCCTCTGGGACAGCTGGGATGACGGCGCCATCGTCATGGACAAGCGCGAGGGCCGCTTCGCCGATACGTCGCGCATGCATGTCCTCGACCACAAGGGCGAATTCTATACAGTCAAAGGGCCGTTGAATATTTCGCGGCCGCCGCAAGGCCATCCCGTCATCATCCAGGCAGGCGCCTCCGATGCCGGCCGGGCGCTTGCCGCCTCGATTGCCGAGATCGTCTTCGCCGTCCAGCAGGACCTCAATGCGGCGAAAGCTTTCCGTGCCGATCTCCGCGAACTCGCCAGCCAATCAGGCCGCAATCCCGACCACATGAAGGTCATGCCCGGCGTTTCGCCCATCATCGGCGAGACCGAGGCCGACGCCAAGGCAAAGCTCGCCATGCTCGTCGAGATGATGGATCCGAAATCGGCACTCAAGGTTCTGTCAGAGCGCCTCGGGCAGGATCTGTCGGACTACCCGCTCGATGGCCCGGTTCCCGATCTGCCGCCGTCGAGCATGATGCAGGGACACGCCGTCACACTGACCGCGATGGCCAAGGCGAAGAACATGACCCTGCGGGAGTTGCGCGATTATGCGGCGGCGGCCATGGGGCACCGCCTGCTCGTCGGCACGCCCGAGATGGTGGCCGATGGGCTCGAGGAGTGGTTCGTCGCCGGTGCTGCCGACGGCTTCAATGTCATGCCGTCCTGGTTCCCCGGCGCCTTCGACGACTTCGTCGATCACGTCGTCCCCATCCTCCAGAAGCGCGGCCTGTTCCGCACGGACTATACCGGGCGGACGTTGCGCGATCACCTCGGCCTGCCGCGACCGGCCGCGCCGACGCGCTAGGTTCAATCGACATTCAAGAATTGGCGCAAGAGTTACATTGTCATCACCGGGCTTGTCCCGGTGATCTCCATCGGAAAGGTGCCTCGGTTCATCGGGATGGCAACGGAACTCAGCTATTGCCGAGTTCCGCGTTGGTCAAGTCGAAGTCGGGCAAGCCCAACTTCAATGACAAGCCCGGCCATGACGGCGGAGGACGCTGAATGTCGATTGAGCCTAGTCATCCAGCACAGGCGGGCGCCTGAGGCCATACTGGTCGAGCATGGCCGCGAATGCCTTGAGGCGCTCGCGGCGATAGGCATCGATGTCAAGATTTTCGTAGTCGAGAAACCCTTTGCCGGTCTTCAAGCCGATGCGGCCGTCCGCCATGTTGCGCTCGATGATGGCGGCCGGCGCATGACGCTGGTCATCGAGCGCCTTCGCCAGGTAATGGCTGGCATAGTAGAGAATATCGCCGCCGCCCCAGTCGATGAACTCAAGCAAACCCAGAACCGCGAAACGGAAACCGAATCCATATTTGATGGCCTTGTCGAGCTCTTCCGCCGTGGCCACACCTTCCGCGACCATGCGCGCGGCCTCGTTCATGGCAAGCGCCTGGATGCGCGGCACGATGTAGCCGGGGCTCGGGGCACAGGTCACCGGCACCTTGCCGACGGCCTCCAGCAAGGCGCGCAGCCGCGCCGTGACGGCCGGATCCGTCGCCTTGCCCGGCGACAGCTCGACCAGCGGTACGAGATAGGCGGGGTTGAGCCAATGGGCATTGAGAAATCGCTCGGGATGCTCCACCGCGCCGGAGAGATCGTCCACGAGGATCGTGGACGTGGTCGAGGCGATGATCGGTTCCGGCCCGGCGAGCCGGGACGCCCTGGCCAGCGCCTCGCGCTTGAGATCGAGCACCTCCGGCACGCCCTCGAAGATCACGGCGGCACCGGACAGCGCGGCACCTGCCTCGGCCTCCGGCACCACCGAAACCCTTGCCGCAAGCTGATCGACGGCCGCGCCGTCAAACAGGCCGAGCTCCGCCAGCATGCCAAGCGTGCTGCGCACCTCACCCAGCGCCTCGGCCGCGAGGCGCGCGAAATCCTCGGCCGGGCGGGCCTTGAGATCGACGATGGCGACGGGATGGCCGGCATAGGCAAAGACCGCGGCGATGCCGCGTCCCATGCGGCCGGCGCCGAGACAGGCGATGCGTTCGCGCCCACTCATTGGAAACCATTCCTCAAAAGCGTCTGCAGCGCGGCGCGGTCGTAGTTGCCGAAGCCGATGCCGGAAAGCGTGCGGCCGGTCTGCATGAAATCCTGACCGCAGACCGCGCCGCCGATCGCCGTGAAGGCCCGCATCAACGGCGTTTCAACGCCGGCCAGTTCCCCGACCGAACGGAAGAACGACAGGCCGATGCGCGTGTCCTCCATCATGTAGCGATGCTCTGTCAGCACGATGTTTTCGCGCCAGTCGCCGGAATCGGTGAGCCGGTCGTGCGAGCCGCGCCCATACATCCATTCCTCGCCCTCGCGCGCATAGTGATGGGCGAGCGGGAAATGCGGCCCGCCGTAGCCCAAAGCCTCGCGAATGGCGATGCGCTCCGCATCGAGCGCATCGGTCACGCGGCGGATGGCGGGCTGCGTGCCCTCCTTGTGGATGTCCCAGCGGGGGAAATGCTCCAGCGGCCCCGCGTTCATGGTGATGAGCGGCGGGTGGATGATCGGCCCGGCATTCATCAGCGCGCCGGACAGGGCATCGCCACAATCTTCGATCACGCCCGGAAAGGCCCGACCGATGACGTCGAGCGCATGGGCCTTGCGCGTGAGCGGGAAGACGCCGGTCGGCAGGCGCTTCGCGCGCACGGTGATCGCCACCTCGAAGGGGCCGTGCTTGCGCGTCAGCCAGGGCAGCGTGCCGGTCTCGGCGAAGGCGACCGCCGCGCGGTTGCCGGCATCATGGGCGGCCTTGGCGAAGATCATCGAGCCGAAAGTCCCCGGCGGCAGATAGACCACCTGGCCGTCAGTGAGATGGGGGGCGAGCCAGCGCGCAATATCGGGCTGGGCGGTCGCGGGCGCCGGGCAGACGATGAGTTCGGCATCACGCACGGCGGCGGCGATATCATCGGTGATGAGCCCGACGGTCGCCTCGTGCCGACCTGCGAAATCCTTGATCGCAATGGTGCGGCCGGCGGCGTTGTGGGCCTTCACCGCTTCCCCGTCGCGCCGCCACAGCCGGACGTCATGGCCCGCAAGCGCGAAATCTCCGGCCGCCGCGAACGAGCCGTTGCCTCCGCCAAGAACGGCAATCTTCATCACGGCAATCTTCATCAGGGATCTCCCATCACGCCTGTTGTTGCTTGAGAATGAAATGCTGCACCTTGCCCATGGCATTGCGCGGCAGGCTGTCGACGAAGACGATCTCGCGCGGCACCTTGAAGCGGGCGAGATTGTCGCGCGCATGGGCGATGAGCGCCTCGGCGTCGACCGCGCAGTCGCGGCGGACCACCACATAGGCAACCGGCACTTCCTGCCATCGCGGATCCGGGGCGCCGATCACCGCGACTTCCGCGACCGCGGCATGCTCGCCGAGAACACGTTCCAGCTCGGCCGGATAGATATTCTCCCCGCCCGAGATGATGACATTCTTCTTGCGGTCATGGATGTGGAAATAGCCGTCCGCGTCGCGCGTGCCGATATCGCCGGTGTGATACCAGCCGTTCTTCAAGGCCTCGCCCGTCGCGGCCTCGTTGCCCCAATATTCGAAGAAGACGCTCGGCCCGCGCACGACGACCTCACCGGCGGTGCCATGCGGCACCTCCGCGCCCTGGTCATTGACGATGCGGGCCTCGCAATGAAGGCCCGGCAGGCCGGTCGAGGTGCCGCGCGGCGCGCCGCCGAGGCGCGTGTAGACGGCGATCGGGCAGGTCTCGGTCGAGCCATAGACCTGCAGCACCGGGATGCCGCGCGCAGCGACCGCGTCGATCAGCGGCTGCGGCACGTTGACGGAGCCGGTGGACAAGGCCCGCAGGCTGGAGAGATCCGTCGTCGCCCAATGCGGGTGTTCGACCACCGCCTGGATGGTGGTGGGCACGAGCACCGTATGCGTCGGACGGTCCTTGGCGATCGCCGCCAACGTCGCGTCGGGCGCGAAACGGCGATGGATGGTGACGGTCGCGCCCAGCTGCAGCGCGGGCGTCGTCTGGATATTCAGGCCGCCCACGTGGAAGAACGGCAGCACCGTGAGGATATGGTCGTCGCTCGTCAGGCCGTGCATGTGCAGGCTCATGGCGGCGTTCCACACCAGAGCCTCCTGCCGCAGCACCGCTCCCTTCGGCCGCCCCGTTGTGCCTGACGTGTAGACGATCAGGAGCGGGCAGGAATAATCGATATGGGGATTGCGTCCGTCACCCGTGCCCACGGCCAGGAATTCGTCGAAGGCAATCGCATCCGGGGGGGCGAATTCAAGCCCGACGACGCGCGTCTCCGGCGCGGCCTCGGCCAGGGGAGCAAGCACAGCCGCGTAGGTCTCCTCGACGAACAGCACCTTCACCGAGGCGTCGGTGAGGATGAACACCTGCTCCGGCACCGCAAGCCGCCAGTTGATCGGCACGAGCATCGCCCCGAGCCGCGCGCAGGCATAGAGCAGCACGAGATAGTCGGGATGATTGGCGGCGAGGATCGCCACCCGGTCGCCGCGCCCCACGCCGAGATGCGACTTCAGCGCGCGCGCCGTTGCGGCGATCCGCTGCGACAGGTCGCGATAGGTGAGTGTCGCGCCCTCGAAGCGGATCGCCAGCTTGTCGGGCGTGAAGGCCGCGTTGCGGTCGATGAGATCCGACAGATCCATGCGTTTTCTCAGTCGTCCTTCTCGCCCGGCTCGTAGAGGGCCTCGCGACCGATGCGGTCGACGCAGATTTCGGCGGTCCAGGGCAGCATGAGCGCGCCGCAGCGGCTGTCGCGGTAGATGCGCTCGAGCGGCAGGCTCTTCAGCATGGCCTGCCCGCCGCAGGTGCGGATCGCCTTCACGGCGATCGCATTGGCGTTCTCCATCACCGTGTGCTGCGCCGCATAGGCACGCAGGACCTGCTCGCGGCTCGGATTGGCGCGCGCCTCCGTGATGGCCTGGAACCACAGCGCCTTGGTCTGCTCCAGCATGATGCGCATCTCGGCGACGGCGATCTGCTTGGTGGGGAACATGCGCCGCTTCACCGGCGGCATGCCCGGCAGTTCGCCGCGCAGATAGCCCACGGTGAAATCATAGGCCGCCTGCGCCAGCCCCATATAGGTCGGCGACAGGGTGATGAACATGTGCGGCCAGCGGCTCGCCGCCTGGAAATAGACGCCGTGCGGCATCAGCATCGCGTCCTCGGGCACGAACACATCCTTGAAGAGAAGCGTCCGCGAGACCGTGCCGCGCATCCCAAGCGGGTCCCAGTCGCCGACCACGGATACCCCTTCCGCATTGGCCGGCACAGCGAGATAGAGCGTGTTGCGCCGGCTCGCCGCCTCGCCCTCGGCGCGTTCCGTGCACAGCACGCCGTAATAGTCGGCAGCGCCCGACAGCGAAGCGAAGATCTTCTTGCCGTTGACGATGAAGCCGCCCGCGACCGGCCGCGCCTCCGTGCCGAAGGCGATGGCCCCGGCGGCCGCGGCCCCGCCCTCCGAGAAGGGCTGGGCATAGACCGCGCCGTCATTGACGATGCGCTGATAGTGGACGCTGCGGCGGGCCCGGTGCGCGGCGCGATCCGCGGGCGTCATCTCGAGCTCGTCGGCCAGGGGGCCGGACCACAGCGTCGAGCAGACATGCATGTTCCAGGAGAGCGCGGTCGCCCCGCAATAGCGGCCGAGTTCGGCGGCTGCGAGACAATAGGTCTGGAAGTCCGCGCCGAGCCCGCCCTCATCCTTTGAAATGCAGAGCCTGAGAAGCCCCTCGCCATGCATGTCGCGGAAATTCTCGATCGGGAAGGTCGCCTCCCGGTCGTGGAACGCGGCGCGCGGCGCCACCACGCGCTTGCCAAAGGCGCGGACCTTGGCGGTCAGCGCGGCCTGCTCGTCGCTCAGCCGGAAAGCGTCCGGCGCGAACAAGGGCGCGTCGATGGTTTCGCGGTCGAGACCGGTGGTTCCGGCATCATGGGCTTGGGCGCTCATCGGAACGTTTCCTTCATCGGTTCTGGTCGAGCTCTGCCAGACAATCGAGAATGGCGGCGTTGAATAGGGCTGGCGCCTCGCAGTTCGGCAGGTGGCCGACGCCGGGCAGAAGCCGAAAACGCGCGCCGGGGATGCGCGAGGCCATGCGCTCCATCATCTGGGGAGGCGCGTTGCGGTCATGCTCGCCGACGAGGCACAGCACGGGCACGCGGATAGCGCCGAGATTGGCGCGCTCGTCGAAATTCACGAGGCACAGCACCGCCGCGCGATAGGTCGCGGCAGGGGTCACGGCCATGGTCGCGATGGCGAGCGCGCGCCCCTGCGCTTCGGGGTGCGGCCCCATCATGCCGTCGACCATCTCCGGCGCGAGCTCCGCCATGGTCCGGCCGCTCGCGAGCGGCGCGAGCCGCGCGGCCACGAAAGCCTTCTGGAAGTCGCCCTGCGGGTTGCCGAAGGCGGGGCTGGTGCCGACCAGGACGGCGGCATGATAGGCGTCCGGTTTCCGCCGCAGCATCGTCTGCACCACCATGCCGCCCATGGAATGGCCGACAAGGACGGGCTTCAGTTCGCCGACCTCCCCGATCGCCGCCTCGACATCGGCGGCGAGCTCCTCGAAATCCATGGTGGTGACGGCCGGACGGGCGCCATAGCCCGGCATGTCGAGCGGCACGGGCCGGAAGCCCGCCGCAGCGAAAGCCGCCATCTGCGGATCCCATACCCGCGCGCTGCCGCCGATGCCGTGGATGAACACGACCGCGCGCCTTCCGTCATTCCCCTCGCCGAGGTGATCGCCTCGCGCGTCCGCGCTCATATGGGCCTCCCGAGCGTTCTTACGCAGCGTGCATGCTAGCAAACCCCATCTATATGAAAAGGAATATTTCTAGGCAGTGCCGGATAGAAAACAGGCGACCGCCCGGTCAGGCCCGCGGCCTGGCAGGCAGTCGCCTGGTGCGTATGATCGCCTTTGGAGTGCGAACAGGGCTGGCCTGCGGACCGATTCAGCCCTGCGTGACGCTTGCCGCCGCCTTGAGCCACAGCGCAACGGCCTCCGCGCCCGGATCCGGATAGCCCAGCGCGCGCGCCGATATAGCTGGAACGCCCCCGGCGCGGCATCATGTCGGCTGTGCGGGCAGCGCCCTTGCTGGCGGCCTCGGCGGCGGCGCGCAATTGCGCGGCGATCCCGCCGCCCGGGCCATGGCTTCGGCGGCCGGCCAAAGCGCATCCACCATGGTGCGGTCGCCCGCCTTGGCCCTCACATTCAGGCGCGGCCGCGAATGGCCCACGCGCGCGTCGTGAAGCGAAGGGTGCCGTCCTGCGCGGGGGCAAGGGTTGCGGCGAGCTTGTCCGCGAGATGCCGGCGCGTGTCCGGGCTCAGGCGCGCGCAATAGCCCGAGGCCGGCCCGGTGCCGAGGGTGAACGGGTGCCAGAAATCGTCGAAATTCCGGAAGACGGCCTCCGCCTCGATGGCCCGCGCCTCGACTGCAACGAACCCGCCGCGCTCCGCCAGCGCGCTGAGCTCAACGGGCGTGCAGAAGGGAAAGCGCTTGTTTTCCTGGAGCTCTTCCGCCGCGGGGTCGATCTCCGCCGCGGCGGCCCAGAAGGCGCGCACGAAGCCGAGCCCACCGCCCGGATAATCCCACACATAAAAGCCCACCGCGCCGCCGGGACGCGTGACGCGCCGCATTTCCGCAAGCGCCCGCTCGCGATCGGGCACGAAATTGAGCACGAGGGCTGATACCACGACATCGCGGCTGCCGGTCTCGACGGGCAGCGCGCCCGCCTCCCCTATCTGGAAGACGGCCCGAGGATCGTGCACATGGGCGCGTGCACGCTCGAGAAAGCCCTCAGAGGGATCGATGCCGAGGAGACTGCGCGGATTGGCGCGCGCCAGCACGGTCGCGGACAGCGCGCCTGTTCCGCATCCCACCTCGAGCCAGTCGCGCCCCTCGCCGGCATCGAGCCAGTCGATGAAAATCGGCGCGATCTGCCGGCTCCAGCGGCCCATGTAAAGGTCGTAGCTATCGCCTGCCACCCAGGCGTCATGACGGGATGTATCGGGCATGGCACGCGCTCCGGCCCCCGTGACCCGGCGGGAGGTTACACCCAAACCGCGCCACCGGGAACGCCGGCCCTTTCGCCGCAGCGCAACATGGCCTAAAGCCACGGGCAAAGTCCCTCGACAGGTTCCCGTGCGCGCATGATTCGTCTCGACAACATCGGTAAGCAGAACGGCAAGCAGATCGTCTTCATCGAGGCCGGCATGGCCCTGTTGAAGGGCGAGAAGGTCGGCCTCGTCGGCCCCAACGGCGCCGGCAAGACCACGCTGTTTCGCATGATCACGGGCGAGGAACAGCCGGACGAGGGCCAGGTCTCCATCGATCGCGGCATCACCATCGGCTATTTCAGCCAGGACATCGGCGAGATGGCCGGCCGCAGCGCGATCGCCGAGGTCACCGACGGCGCCGGCCCCGTCAGCACCGTCGCCGCCGAGCTGCGGGAGCTCGAGGCGGCGATGGCCGATCCCGACCAGGCCGACCGGATGGACGCGATCATCGAGCGTTACGGCGAGGTGCAGGGGCGCTTCGAAGAACTCGGCGGCTATGCACTGGAGGGCCGCGCGCAGGAGGTGCTGGCCGGCCTCGGCTTCAGCCAGGCGATGATGGACGGCGATGTCGGCGGCCTCTCCGGCGGCTGGAAGATGCGCGTCGGGCTGGCGCGCATTCTCCTGATGCGCCCGGATGTCATGCTGCTCGACGAGCCGAGCAACCATCTCGACATCGAGAGCCTGATCTGGCTGGAGCAGTTCCTCAAGGGCTACGACGGCGCCCTGATGATGACCTCGCACGACCGCGCCTTCATGAACCGCATCGTCACCAAGGTGGTGGAGATCGACGGCGGCGCGCTCACCACCTATTCCGGCGACTACGAGTTCTACGCCGCGCAGCGCGCGCTCAACGAGAAGCACCAGCAGGCGCAGTTCGAGCGCCAGCAGGCGATGCTTGCCAAGGAGATCCAGTTCATCGAGCGCTTCAAGGCGCGCGCCTCGCACGCCGCCCAGGTGCAGAGCCGCGTCAAGAAACTGGAGAAGATCGACCGCGTTGAGCCGCCGAAGCGCCGTCAGACCGTCGTCTTCGAGTTCCAGCCGCCGCCGCGCTCGGGCGACGATGTCGTCAGCCTGAAGAACGTGCACAAGCGCTACGGCAGCCGCAGCATCTATGAGGGGCTCGATTTCGCCGTGCGCCGCCGCGAGCGCTGGTGCGTCATGGGCGTCAACGGCGCCGGCAAGTCGACGCTCCTGAAGCTCATCGCCGGCACGACGACGCCGGATGACGGCACGGTGGCCATCGGCGCCAATGTGAAGATGGCCTATTTCGCCCAGCATGCGATGGAGGTGCTCGACGGAGAGGACACCATCTTCCAATCGCTGGAGCAATCCTTCCCGCAGGCCGGCCAGGGCTCGCTCCGCGCGCTCGCCGGCTGCTTCGGCTTTTCCGGCGACGACGTGGAGAAGCGCTGCCGCGTGCTCTCGGGCGGCGAGAAGGCGCGGCTGGTGATGGCCAAGATGCTGTTCGACCCGCCGAATTTCCTGGTGCTGGACGAGCCCACCAACCATCTCGACATGGCGACCAAGGAGATGCTGATCACCGCGCTCGCCAATTACGAAGGCACCATGCTCTTCGTCAGCCACGACCGCCACTTCCTCGCCGCGCTCTCCAACCGCGTGCTCGAAGTGAGCCCCGACGGCGTGCACCAATACGGCGGCGGGTACACGGAATATGTCGCGCGCACCGGCCAGGAGGCGCCGGGGTTAAGGGGGTGATGGGGGGTGAGGACAGCCAAGCTCTGATTATCCCACACTATTAGCGATGAATTATTGCCGGATGATACCCCACTAAGCGACGGCGAAAGCACGGTGAGAGAATTGCCCCGATCTGATCGGCCATTTTATCCAATAACATACGAAATTACATTGTCGCATGGCATGTAAGATTATCAACCTGTAGCTGTCGTATCGTCAATCGTCACGGCGATATTTAAACCATTCCTTAGCTAGAATCGAGAATCGTCGATAAACCGGTCCGCGAAACTATGCTCGGATCTAGGGCACCGCGGATGTCTATAGAACATAAAATTTGCTGAAAAAAAGCTCATCTGCTACCTTCCGTCAAGGGGATCGATCTACTGGGGCAGGAGCGAATGAATAAGGAAGCTCATTTTTCCGTCCATACGAGGTTGACTAGAATCCTTGGAGAAACATATCGCTCTAGTGAAGTCGCTATTAAGGAACTTGTTGATAATGCCTGGGATGCAGACGCCCAACATGTGTGGATCAATCTGCCCGATCCGTTATCAAACGAAGCTATTGTTGTAAGGGATGACGGCACCGGAATGACATCCCGAGAGATACGCAGTGAGTATCTCAATATCGCGAGTGACAAACGCACTCGAACTGGTGAGAGAACGCCAGTATACCGACGAAAAGTGAAGGGAAGAAAAGGAATTGGAAAATTCGCTGGCTTGACCATTGCTAATAAGATGGAAATATCTACAGCAGCCCGCGGCTATATTTGCACCATTATTGTGGACAAGCAGGAGCTGATTGACAATCAAAACGATCTTGAAGCAGTTCCCCTTCCCTTCACTGAAGCCCCGCAGAATGAATCCGCGACGGGAACCACCATTACACTTTCGTCGCTCGACGATCGATTAAATTTTCCGAATCCTGATCGTCTTAGAGAGGTTTTGATACAAGAATACGGGCGAGAGGACAGATTCATCGTTTCTGTTAACGGAACCGCACTGTCCGTCGATGATGTACCGGGCCAGACCTCCCAGGCAGAGGAGGTTTTACCTAATGCCGGCAACATAAATCTACACTTCACTATAGCCGACAGCAAACGTCTTCCAAAACTTCCCGGAATTATTTTAAAAGTTGACGGGAAGGCGGTCGGACGACCTTTACTATTTGGTCTAGATCAAGATGATGAAATTCCCACCAAACTCGCCCGTCGCGTCTATGGTGAAGTCAATCTCAGCGGACTGTCGGATTTTGTTACCGCCGATTGGGGAGGCTTTATCGAGAACAGCAAGGCATTTCAGGAAGTACAGACTTATGTGCAGCTTGAAATAAAGAAAGGACTTAAGGATACGCATGCTCGCGAAATGAACCTTCAGCAGGCGCGATTAAAGAACGAACTACGTCAACGCCTGATGCGGCTTCCTGAACACCGCCGGCAGTATGCAGAAGAAGCCTTAAACCGAATACTTAGGCGCTTTTATGGAGAAAGCGATGAACGTGTTTCAACCATTGCAAGCGTAGCGCTGGACGCGATGGAACACGATGCGTACTGGGCCGTTTTTGAGCGCATCAGCGTATCCAGCCGTAGTGACGTTTGGTCATTCGCAGAGTCATTGGAGCAATTTGGTCTAGTCGAGCTATCTAGCATTGCCCAACAAGCGGTACGCCGCGTAAAATTCTTAGATTTTTTTGATCAACTCGCCAACAATCCAGACACGCTTGAGAAAGATGTTCACAAAGCACTGGAAACAAACCTTTGGATTCTCGGCCGCAATTACTCTGCAATGTCGTCTAATGCGACGCTTCGCACCATAGTCGAGACTTATTGCGGGACTTCGTTAGAAAGCGGCAGGGCCTCAAAGCGGCCCGACCTGTTGCTTTCGCAGCGCTACGGGGACGCCTACCTGCTAATCGAGTTTAAGCGCCCCAATCACAGCATATCGCGGGAAGACATCGCGCAAGCCGAGAAGTATCGGGATGATCTTTGCGTACGACTATCATCAACTACAAAAATGGAGATAATGATGATAGGAAAAGGCCGAGTTAACACCTTAGACACGAAGAATCTTCTGGAAACGATAAAAATTAATTCCTATGCAAGCGTGATATCTAATGCCCGGTCCGAATTAGAATGGCTTATTGCTTCCTTATCTAATCTTCGAGCCTAAATGTCAATTTGATACATCATAATCGGGCACGAAAGCCCTTCACAGCCCGCGAGTTCGTATATCATCATTTCCCCTCACCCCCCATTCGCCTCCCGCACATGCACCAGGAGCCCCTGGCCGCCGCGTTCGATGTCCTCGCGGCTGGCGGCGCTGGCTTTGTCGGGGTCGCGTTCGCGCAGCGCGCTGATGAGGCGCAGATGCGGGTGGGGTTCCCAGTCCGGCAGACCCTCGTCGTAGAGATGCGAAAGGATGGGCCCGCAGCGCACCCATAGGCCCTCGACGATATCGTAGAGAATGGGCAGGCGCGCCATGCGGCAGAAGGTGAGATGGAACTCGGTGTTGAGATCCACCGCCTGCACGAAGTTCCGGCTCGCGTGGCATTGGGAAATCTGCGCGTGGATGGCGACGAGGGCCTCGATCTCGTCTGCTGTCGCCACGAGCGCCGCCGCCGCGGCCGCGCGCCCCTCGAGATCCGTGCGGATGGCGCGGATCTCCTGCAGCTGCTCCAGCGTCAGGGTCGGCACCACCACCGAATTGCGGGCATCGAGCGCCAGCGCCTTCTCGCCGACGAGCCGCAGCAGGGCCTCGCGCATCGGCGTCGCGCTGATGCCGAACCTCACCGACATGGGCCGGAGCCTGAGCCGCTCGCCCGGCCTGAGCCGCCCGCGCATGAGCGCGGCGCGCAGATCCATATAGGCGCGCTCGCTCAGGTTCTCCTTGACGATCGGCTGCACCCAATCGCCCGTCGCCGGGGTTTTCTCATTATTGTTTGGCATCCGACTTGACACAGACCAGTTTCCTCGCCCAAAACTGTTATAACAAATTACTTATTGCATCAACCCAAGGCCCGGACCCACGCGACCGGGCAGCGACAGCCAAGGCCAAAACGGCCTTTGCCGGCGCGCGGGCTGATAAAGGGAGGAAGCGGTGATCGCGCTTCGCAAGACAACCTCGGCCTTTGGTGCCGAACTCGTCGAGATGGACACCGAGCCCACGCCGCGTGAGGGCGAGGTGGTGATTGCCGTGGCGGCGGCCGGCATCTGCGGCAGCGACATCCACGCCTATGAGTGGACGCCGGGCTACGAATTCATGACGGCCGCCATGCCGCTCACCATCGGCCACGAATTCGCCGGCACGGTGCAGGCACTCGGCGCTGATGTCACGGGCTTCAAGCTCGGCGACCGCGTCACCTGCTGGCCGACCGTGAGCTGCGGCCATTGCCCCGCCTGCGATGCGGGCACGCCGGAGCATTGCCAGAACCGCAGCATCATCGGCCTGCATATCGACGGCGGCTTTGCCGACCGCGTCCGGGTGCCGGCCATCAACTGCCGGCGCATTCCGGACGATCTGCCGTTCACGGTCGCGGCGCTGACGGAGCCGCTCTCGGTCGCCGTCAATGCCGTCGACGTGGGCGATGTGGCGCCCGGCGACCGGGTGGTGGTGCTCGGACCCGGCCCCATCGGCCTCGGCATCGCCTTCGTGGCGCAGACGCGCGGGGCGAAGGTGCTGCTCTGCGGGCTGAACGATGGGCTGCGCCTCGACAAGGGGCGCGAGATCGGCATCGCCCATTGCGTCGATCTCGCCGAGGAAGACCTGACTGATGCGGTGCAGCGCGTCTTCGGCGGCCCCGCCGACCGCGTCATCGAGGCAACCGGCGTCGCCCGCTCGGTCAGCGACGGGCTTGCCGTGCTGCGCTCGGGCGGGGTGCTGGTGGTGGCGGGCATCCATTCCGGTCATCTCGATCTCGATCTGACGCGATTCGTGCGGGACAAGAAGCAGCTTCGTGCCGCGCACGATACCACTGCGCAAGCCCTTGAGAATGCCATCGCGCTGCTCGCCGCCCATGCGGACGTGCTGGCGCGCCTCATCACCCACCGCGAGCCGCTGAGCCGCGCCATCGAGGCCTTCGAACTCGCCCGCAGCCGCCAGGCGGTGAAGGTGCTGCTCGTTCCGCAGCCCCCGTCGCAAGATTTGCCCGAACGGCAGGATCTGCCCCAAACCGCAGATCTTCCTCAAACGGAAAGTGAAATCGCATGACCTCGGTCACACGCGTCGTTGTCGCGCCCGTCCCCGGTGGTCCGGACGCGCTGAAGATCGTCGAGCGCGAGCGCCCCACGCCTGGCGAAGGCCAGGCGCTCGTCAGGGTGCATGCCGCCGGCATCAACCGCCCGGACGTGATGCAGCGGCAGGGCAATTATCCGCCGCCGCCCGGCGCGAGCGACGTGCTCGGGCTCGAACTCGCCGGCGTGGTCGAGAGCCTCGGCCCGGGCACCACGCGCCTCAAGCCCGGCGACCGGGTGATGGCGCTCGTCGCCAGCGGCGCCTATGCCGAATGGGCCGTCATCGACGAGACGGTGGCGCTGCCCATCCCGGACGGCATGTCCTTCATCGAGGCCGGCGCCTTCCCCGAGACCTATTATACGGTCTGGTCGAACCTCTTTCAGCGCGCGGGCTTGAAGGCCGGCGAGACCGTGCTCATCCATGGCGGGACGTCCGGCATCGGCACCACGGCCATCCTGCTCGCCAAGGCGCTCGGCGCGCGGGTTCTCGTCACGGCGGGCTCGGATGAGAAATGCGCGGCGAGCCGCGCCGTCGGCGCCGATGTCGCCATCAACTATCGCACCGCGGATTTCGTGGAGGCCGCGCGCGCCGCCACCGACGGCCGGGGGCCCGACGTCATCCTCGACATGGTCGGCGGCGACTATATCCCGCGCAATCTCGACTGCATCGCCGCGGACGGGCGCATCGCGCAGATCGCCTTCCAGCATGGCTCGAAGCTCGAGCTCGACCTCTTGCCGCTCCTGATGAAGCGCATCACCTTCACAGGCGCGACGCTCAGGGCGCGGCCCGTCGCCATGAAGGCCGCCCTCACGGCCTCGCTCGCCGCGCATGTGCTGCCGCTCATCGCCGCCGGCAAGGCCAAGCCCCTCATCGATTCAACCTTCCCCTTCGAGCGCGTCGCCGCGGCCCATGCCCGCATGGATGCCGGCGAACATGTGGGGAAGATCGTTCTCGTCATGCAAGAGGGCGCCTAGGCGCCAGGAAAAGCAGGCGCCTCGGCGCCACACCAACACGGCGCAGGAGCGCCACGGAAGGAAGCAGGAGCATGAACGCAGTGACCAAGCCCGCGCCGCGCGCAGCCAGCAATATCACAGGCGCGCATCTGATCGCCGCGGCCTTGCAGCGCCATGGCGTACGGGAGATCTTCGGGCAGAGCATTCCCTCGGCGCTCTTTCTCGCCGCGCCCGACTACGGCATCCGCCAGGTCGGCTATCGCACGGAGAACGCGGGCGCGGCCATGGCCGACGCCTATGCGCGCATCTCCGGCAAGGTCGCCGTCGTCACCGCGCAGAACGGCCCGGCCGCGACGCTGCTGGTGCCGGGCCTCGCCGAGGCGCTGAAGGCCTCGATCCCGGTGGTCGCCATCGTCCAGGACGTCAGCACCAAGTTCACGGACAAAAACGCCTTCCAGGAACTCGACCATTTCGCCTTGTTCGGCGGTGTCGCCAAATGGATCCGCCGGGTGGCGGACCCCGCGCGCCTCGACGACTATGTCGACATGGCCTTCACCGCGGCCGCCAGCGGCCGCGCCGGCCCGGCCGTGCTGCTGGTGCCGCTCGACGTGCTGGATGAGCGCCCGGATTTCGCGCCCGAGGCGCCGCAGCGCGCAAGCCATCTCGGCACCTTCCCGCTGGACCGCACCGCCGCCGACCCGGCGCGCGTCGCGGAGGCGGCCAAGCTGATCGCCGCGGCCAAGGCGCCGATCGTCATCGCCGGCGGCGGCGTCCACGCCTCGCAGGCCTCAGCTGAACTCGCGGCCCTGCAGGCGCTCGGCATCCCCGTCGCGACGACCGTCATGGGCAAGGGCGCGGTGGACGAGACCGACCCGCTCTCCGTCGGCGTGGTCGGCTATTTCATGGCGCCGCGCGGGCGCTCCTCCCATCTCCGGGATCTCGTCACCGGGGCGGACGTGGTCCTGCTCGTCGGCAACCGCACCAACCAGAACGGCACGGACAGCTGGTCGCTCTATCCGCCGCAGGCGCGCTACATCCACATCGACATCGACAGCAACGAGATCGGCCGCAACTACGAGGCGCTGCGGCTGGCTGGCGATGCCAAGCTGACGCTCGCCGCGCTCACGGCGGCGCTCGAAGCCCTGAAGCCGGGCTCCTTCGCGGCGCGAAAGGCCGCCCTTACGGACAAGATCGCGAAGGGCCGCGCCGGGCACCTCGCGGACATGAAGCGCCTCGTCGATCTCGATGCGGTGCCGGTGCGCCCGGAACGGCTGATGGCCGACATCGACAGCGTGCTGACGCCGGAGAGCATCGTCGTCGCGGATGCGAGCTATTCGTCGATCTGGATCGCCAACTTCCTCACCGCCCGCAAGGCCGGGCAGCGCTTCCTGACGCCGCGCGGCCTCGCCGGCCTCGGCTGGGGCCTGCCCTTCGCGCTCGGCGCCAAGGCCGCCCGCCCCGATGCCCCCGTTATCGCCCTCACCGGCGACGGCGGCTTCGGCCATGTCTGGTCCGAGCTCGAGACCGCCCGCCGCATGAAGCTGCCGGTCGTCCTCGTCGTCCTCAACAACCAGATCCTCGGCTACCAGAAGCACGCCGAGCTCAGCCTCTTCGGCGATTTCACCGATGTCGTCGACTTCGAGGCCGTGGACCACGCCGCCATTGCACGCGCCTGCGGCTGCAGCGGCGTCCGCGTCGAGAATCCGGCGGATTTCCTGCCGGCCTTGCAGGAAGCGCTCGCGCGCAACGACGTCACGGTCATCGATGTCATCACCGACGAGCGCGCCTATCCGCCGATCACCGTCTTCGAAGGCAAGGACGCCCTGCATTACTGACCTTCAGACGATCCCACAAATAAATCACCCTGGGAGGGAACTATGAAACTGTCTCTATTGCTGAAAACAACAGTCGCGGCCGTGCTCCTCACGGCCACGGCGGCGCACGCGGATGTGAAGTTCGGCGCGCTCTATCCCTTCAGCGGCCAGCTCGCCCTGCTCGGAGACGAGAGCGCGCGCGGACTGGAAATCGCTGTCGATGAAGTCAACGCCGCCGGCGGCGTCCAGGGCGAAAAGGTCGTGCTGGTGCGCGGCGACGCGGTGGACAACAACCAGGCGATCGGCGAAGCCCGCCGCCTGATCTCCCGCGAGAAGGTCGCGGCGATCTTCGGGTCCTATTCGTCGGCGCGCTCGATTGCGGCGAGCCAGGTGGCCGAACTCTCCGGCATCCCCTATTTCGAGATGGGCGCGGTTGCCGATGAAGTCACCGGGCGCGGCCTGAAGTTCCTCTATCGCACCAACCCGACCGCCGAAGACATGGGCAAGTTGATCGTCGAGATGATCGTCAACAAGGTCGCCCCCGGCATCGGCAAGAAGCCGGAAGATCTCAAGATCGGCATCATCCATGAGGATTCGAGCTACGGCACGTCCGTCGCCGGGCACCAGAAGAAATACGCCGCCGAGGCAGGCTTGAATGTCGTATCGACGCAGGGCTACCCTGCCTCGACCGTCGACATGTCTTCACTCGTGCTCGATCTCAAGCAGCGCGGTGTCGACGTGGTGCTGCAGACCTCCTATCAGAACGACTCCGTGCTCTTCCTGCAGCAGGCCAACGAGGCCGGCTTCAAGCCCGCCGCCATCATCGGCGGTGGTGGTGGCTATTCCATGCAGCCCACCGCCGACGCCGTCGGGCACAAGGTGATCGACGGCGTGCTCGATGCGGACTTCACGCAGTTCCTCGTCAACACCAAATATACGCCCGGCCTCGAGACGTTCGTTGAGGCCTACAAAAAGAAATACGGCGAGGCGCCCCGCTCCGGCCACTCGCTCAACAACTATGTGGGTGCGAAGATCCTGCTCGACGCCATCAACAAGGGCAAAGGCTTCACGCCGGATGCGCTCGTGGCCGCCGTCAACACCATCGATATCGGCGAGGGCGTGACGGCTGCGGGCTACGGCCTGAAGTTCGGGAAGAACAACCAGAACGAACGCGCCAAGATGATGGGCATGCAGTGGCAGGACGGCAAGCTTGTGACCGTCTATCCGGAGGCCGCCGCCGTCGCACCGATGCGGCTTGCCAAGTAACGGGCCACTCCGGGGGATGCGCGCGTGTCCCCCGCTTTGCCCCGAAAGCGCGTCGCGATTGTCTGAATTCGCCCCGCGCTTCCGATTTTGGTTTATCGCATGGCGATGACGCGAGACCTTCAAACAGTCTGGCACGACATGCTTTAGCGAGGCGCGATGGATACCATTCTCCAATTGCTTGCCAACGGGCTGATGCTCGGCGGACTTTTCGCGATCGTCGCGGTCGGGCTGACGCTCATCTTCGGCATCGTCAAGGTCGTCAATTTCGCCCATGGCGAATTCCTGATGGTCGGGATGTATCTGACCTTCCTGGTGACGCGCATGCTCGGGCTTCATCCGTTCGTGGCGGTGATCGTCGTCGTTCCCGCGCTGTTTCTGATCGGCGCTCTGACCCAGCGTCTCATCATCCAGCCCCTGATGAGCGCACGCGATGACCACATCCAGATCTTCGCGACGGTCGGCCTGTCGACGGCCTTGATCAATCTCGCCCTTCTCGTGTTCGGCGCGGATATCGCCAATACGCCGGCGAGCGGTCTGCGGACGCCCATCGAGATCGGTCCCGTACGTGTCCTCTCCGGTCAGATCGCGATCTTCGTCGCATCGATCGCGCTGGTGATCGGACTGCAGCTCTTCCTGCAGAACACGGCAATGGGCCGCGCCATTCGTGCCGTCGCGCAGAACCGCTCCGCCGCCCAGCTCATGGGGATCAATGTCGACCGCATCTACATCCTGACCTTCGGCATCGGCGCCGCCTGCGTCGGCGTCGCGGCCGTGCTGATCGCCCCGCTCTATCCGACCTCACCGACCATCGGCACCTATTTCGTGCTGACCGCCTTCGTCGTCGTCGTCCTCGGCGGGCTCGGGTCCATTCCCGGCGCCTTCGTCGGTTCGCTGGTCATCGGGCTGATCGACAGCTTCGCGGGATTCTATATCGGTTCCGACATGCGCGAGGTCGCCGTCTTCGGCGTCTTCCTCCTCATTCTCATCCTGAGACCGGCCGGCCTGTTCGGTAAGCAGCTGAACCTGTCGCACGTTTCGCCATGACCGACGCCATGACAGAATTGCCATGGGCAGGATTGCCATGACAGACATCTCACTCGCCCCTCCCGCCCCCGCGCGGCTTGCCGGCTTGACGTGGCGCAACGTGTTCGCGCTTGCGGGCTTCCTGGCCGCCCTCTTCGTCATCCCTGTCGTGATCGATGATGACTTCATCTATCACATCTTCGTCACGCTCTTCATCTTCGCGGCACTGTCCACGGCCTGGAATATCGTCGGTGGCTTTGCCGGGCAGCTTTCCCTCGGCCACGCCATCTTCTACGGGATCGGCGCCTATGTCGGCATCATCCTGATGAACATGGGCATCAGCCCGTGGCTGGGTATGTTCGCGGGTGCCGCCGTCGCCGTGGTCGTGGCAGTTGCCATCAGCTATCCCTGTTTCAGGCTGCGCGGCCCCTTCTTCGCCTTGGCGACCATCGCCTTTCTCGAAGTGTTCCGCGTCCTGGCCCTGCATTTCCGGGAGCTCACGGGCGGCGCGACCGGCCTGATGATCCCGCTGAAATTCGGCTGGGAGTGGATGGTGTTCCGGGAGCGCCTGCCGCCGCTGATCATCGCCTTCGGCATGCTGCTCGTCTGCCTGGCCGTCGCCTGGTGGATCCGTTCGCATCGCATCGGCTTTCAGCTTGTCGCGACGCGGGAGCGCGAGTCCGCTGCGAAGGCGGCCGGCGTTGATACTGTCAAGGTGCGCCTCATCGCGGTGTCGGTATCGGCGGCCCTGACGGCCATGGTCGGCACCTTCCATGCCATGTATCTCACCTTCATCGAGCCGGCAGCGATGTTCTCGCTGCCCTTCTCGATCCAGATCGCCATGTTCGCCCTCATCGGCGGTATCGGCACGGTCTTCGGCCCGCTGCTGGGAGCCGTGCTGCTGGTGCCGATCTCGGAAGTGGCGCGCGGCTGGCTTGGAGCCCATGCGCTCGGTCTGCACGGCTTTGTCTATGGCGCGGTGCTGATCCTCGTCGTGCTCTTCATGCCCAACGGCCTGATGGGACTTCTCTCGCGCCTGAACAAGAGCAGCGAAACGAGCCGCCAGCGACAGGCCCAGACGATCACCGCGGCCCAGGCTCCGTCAGAACGGCCTAGCCTCGGTGACGCGATCGTCAAGGTTGAAAGCCTGGAGAAGCATTTCGGCGGCCTGCATGTCACCAACAATGTCGGCTTCACCCTGCGCGAAGGGGAGATCCTCGGCTTGATCGGCCCCAATGGCGCCGGCAAGACCACCGTGTTCAACATGATCTCGGGCTTTCTCGCCCCGGACAGTGGCTCCGTCTCCGTGCGCGGTGCCGACGGCACCTGGCACAAGCCGACGACACCCGCCGATTTCGCAGCGATCGGCGTCGGCCGCACCTTCCAGATCGTCCAGCCCTTCGCGGCCATGACGGTCGAGGAGAACATCATGGTCGGCGCGTTCCACCGCTTCAGTGATGTCCATGAGGCGCGCGAGGTGGCACGCGAGACGGCCCACCGCATGGGGCTCGGCCCTTGGCTCGACGCGGAGGCACGCGGCCTGACCATCGGCGGTCTGAAGCGGCTGGAGATGGCACGCGTCATGGCGATGAAGCCGCGGGTCCTGCTGCTCGACGAGGTGATGGCCGGCATTAACCAGACGGATGTCCGCCGCGCCATCGACCTGACCCTGTCGATCCGCGACAGTGGCGTCAGCATCATCGCCATCGAGCATGTCATGCAGGCGGTGATGTCGTTGTCGGACCGCGTCATCGTGCTTTCTTCCGGGCAGATCATCGCCCAGGGCAAGCCGCAGGAGGTGGTCCGCGATCCCACCGTCATCGAGGCCTATCTCGGCAAGGAGTTCGTCCATGCTCAAGCTTGAGACCATCGATGCCGGCTACGGCGCCACGACGATCCTTCACGACGTGTCGCTGGATGTGAACGCGGGCGAGGTGGTGACGATCGTCGGCGCCAATGGCGCCGGCAAGACGACGACGCTGCGCACCATCGCCGGGCTGATAAGGCCGACATCGGGACGTATCCTCTTCGAGGGGCGGGACATCACGCGCCTGTCGGCCCACGAGACGGTCGACCTCGGTATCACGCTCATTCCCGAGGGGCGCCAGCTCTTCCCCGAGATGACGGTGCACGAGAACCTGCTGATGGGCGCCTATCGCAGCGCCGCCCGCGAGAAACAGGCCGATACGCTGGAGGAAGTGCTCACGCTCTTCCCCCGGGTACGCGAGCGCCTCGACCAGAACGCGGCCTCGCTCTCCGGCGGCGAACAGCAGATGGTCGCCATCGCGCGCGGCATGATGGCGCGGCCGAAGCTCCTGATGTTCGACGAGCCCTCGCTCGGCCTCGCCCCCATCATCGTCGCGCAGGTCTTCGCGGTGATCGACACCATCGTCAAGACGGGCGCGACGGTCCTCATCGTGGAGCAGAACGTCTTCCATACGCTGAAAGCGGCGGATCGCGGCTATGTGCTTGAAAACGGGGAAATCGTCCTGACGGACAGCGGCAAGGCCCTGCTCGCCAATGATCATGTTCGCCAGGCCTATCTCGGTATCTGAACGTTCTTCGCGCCCGCACAACGACCAGAACTGCACAATCCTGAACAATTCCCAAATCCTGGAAACTCCCATGGCAATACGTGAAGTCAATTCCGCCGAGATCGCCGCGCGGCCGAGTCATCAGGACCGCAGGGTCCTTGTCACCGGCGCGGGTCGCGGCATCGGGCAGGCGATCGCCATCGGTTTTGCCCGCCGTGGCGCGACCGTCGGTGTCGCCGATGTGACCAGGGCCGACGTCGATGCGACCGTCGCAGCGATCGAAGCGGCGGGCGGCAGGGCCGTTCCGCTCGTCCTCGACGTCGCCGATTATGCCGCAGTGGAGAGCGGGCTGGCGGAAGCTGCCCGCGTGATCGGCGGGCCGTTCGACACCATCATCAACAATGCCGGTATATCGCCCAAGCACGATGGCGTCGCGCACAGGGTCTGGGAGATGGATCCGGCCGAATGGGGCCGCGTCGTCGCGGTCAATCTGTCCGGTCCGTTCAACACCATCCGCGCGCTGAGCCCGGCCATGCGCGAAGCCGGGCGCGGCTGGATCGTCAACATGTCCTCCGTTGCCGGCAAGACCTATTCCCCCATCGTCGCCTGCCACTATGCGGCGACGAAATCCGCCCTGATCGGTTTCACCAAGCATCTTGCCGCCGAGCTCGGGCCGTTCGGCATCCGCGTCAATGCCCTGGCACCGGGCCGGATCGAGACGCCGATGGTCAAGGCGGTGGCCGGCGCAGTGAATGAGGAGCAGGTGCGCCTGACGCCGATGGGCCGTCTCGGCGCGCCGGATGAAGTGGCCGACGTGGCACTTTATCTGACGTCGGCGGAGGCGAGCTTCGTCACCGGCCAGACCGTCGATGTTGCCGGCGGCCTCTATATGACGTGAAGTCGGCGGAGGCAAAAAACGACGACGGCAGGGGAACGGACCGCATGCAAGAGATCACCGGGCGCACACGGATACTCGGCATCCTGGCCGACCCGATCTACCATGTGAAGACACCGCAGGTGATGAACGCCCTGCTGGCGCGCCACGGCGTTGACGCCGTGCTGGTGCCCTTTCATGTCGCGCCTGCGCAACTTGCGACGTTGCTCGAGGGTCTGCGTACGATGCAGAACTTCGGCGGCTTCATTGCCACGGTGCCGCATAAGCCGGCGATGCTGGCGCTTTGCGACGAGACGACGCCGGAAGCCCGCCATATCGGCGCGGTCAATTGCGTCAGGCGCGAGGCCGATGGCCGCATGGTTGGCGCCATGCTGGACGGCATCGGCTTCGTCGAGGCGTTGCGCGCCTCCGGCGTCGAGCCGAAGGGCCTGCGCGCCTATCTCGCCGGCGCGGGTGGCGCTGCAAGTGCGATCGCCTTCGCCCTCGCCGAGGCCGGCGTTCGCGCGCTCACCATCGCCAACCGCACGCGCGACAAGGCCGAGGCGCTCGCGGGCCGCCTGCGCCATGTCTATCCGACGCTCGCCCTCAGCACGGATGCGGACCGGGTGAGGGAGCAGGATCTCATCGTCAATGCCACATCGCTGGGCATGCGCCCCGAGGACCCGCCGCCGCTCGACATTGCCCAACTCGAGAGCCGGCAGTTCGTCGCCGAGGCCATCATGGACCCGGAAATGACGCCGCTGCTCAAGACCGCGGAAGCTAGGGGATGCCGCATCCAGCGCGGCCTGCCCATGCTCGAATCCCAGATCGTCCTCATGGCCCGGCACATGGGCGCGCTCTGATTTTCTTTGGAAACCTGCAGCCATCCGGCCACCGGATGGCCGGACAGTGTCGCAGTAACCTGGACAACACCGCCATGACCGACATCTCCGCTGAAACCTTCGACTACATCATCGTCGGCGGCGGCACCGCGGGTTGCGTCCTGGCCAACCGGCTCACCGCCTCAGGTCAGCACTCGGTTCTGCTGCTGGAGGCGGGCCGTGAGGCGAGAAGCCCATGGGTTCCCATTCCGGCCGGCTTCAGCAGGCTTCTCACCAATCCCACCTATAACTGGCGCTTCCAGACCGAGCCCGAGGAGGCCACCGGCAATCGCGTCATCGCCGTGCCGCGGGGCAAGGGCCTCGGCGGCTCCACGCTGATCAACGGCATGATCTATGTGCGTGGCCAGCCCCAGGACTACGACGGCTGGGCGCAGCGCGGCTGCCTCGGCTGGAGCTTCGAGGATGTCCTGCCTTATTTCAAGCGATTGGAGGATTTCGACGGCGCCACAGGGACCCTGCGCGCCCGGGGCGGACCGCTGCCCCTCGTCGAGGTGTCCGAACGCCCCGCCATCGCCGAGGCCTTCATCGCGGCGGCCGGCCAGGCCGGCTTCCCGCGCAATCCCGATTATAACGCGGACCACCAGGATGGCTTTGGCTATTATCAGGTGAACCAGCGCCATGGCCGGCGTGTGAGCGCGGCGGAAGCCTATCTCAGACCCGCGCGCGGGCGTGCCAATCTCGCGGTGCGCACGGATGCCCATGTGCTGCACGTCGTACTTGAGGGCAGCCGCGCCGTCGGCGTCACCGCCCGCGTCGGCACCCAAACCCTGCGCTTCGCGGCTCGGGCGGAGGTGATCCTGGCCGCGGGCGCCGCCCAGACGCCCCAGCTGCTGGAACTGTCCGGCATCGGCGATCCCGCGATCCTCAAGGCCCTCGATATCCCCGTCGCGGCTGCGCTGCCGGGCGTCGGCGCGAACTACATCGACCATTTCTGCACGCGCATGAATTGGCGGGTGAAACAGCCCGTCACACTCAACGAGCAGACGCGCGGCGTGAAGCTCGGCCTCTCGGTGCTGCAATATTTCGCGACACGGCGCGGCATCCTCACGCTCGGTACGGGCCTCGCCTTCGGCTTCGTGCGCACGCGGCCGGAACTCGTCGGACCCGATGTGCAGTATTTCTTCATGCACGCGAGCTACGCCAACGCCGCCGAGCGCAAGCTCGACCACCTGCCTGGCATGACCATCGGCGTCACCCAGTTGCGTCCGGAATCGCGCGGCACCATCCACGCCGTCTCACCGGATCCGATGCGCGCGCCGGCGATCCGCCCGAATTTTCTGGCCGCGGCGGAGGATTGCCGCGCCATGGTAGAAGGCATGAAGATCGCCCGGCATATCGTCGATCAGGCGGCGATGGACCCCTATCGCCAGGTCGAGATGGCGCCGGGGCCGGATTGCCGCACGGATGCGGACTGGCTCGCCTTCGCCCGCCGTGACGGCCAGACCATCTACCATATCTGCGGCACCTGCCGCATGGGCCTGGACAGCCTCTCCGTCACGGATCCGGAACTGCGCGTCCACGGCGTCGCGGGCCTGCGGGTGGTCGATGCCTCGATCATGCCGACGATCGTCTCGGGCAACACGCAAGCCGCCGTCTTCATGATCGCGGAAAAGGCGGCAGACATGATCCTGGCGGCAGCGAAGCAAAGCGCGCAGCCGATGCGGTCAGCGGTTGGTTGACGCCATGTCATCAAGCCCATCGCCTCGACGGCCTCGCCGATATCCGTGATATGATCCCCCGTCGAGGAACGCGGCCAACGCGCAGGAGGAGGTTCAGCTTTGGACAGGGATCCCGTCATCATTGCCTCTATCGCGCGCACGCCCATGGGCGGCTTCCAGGGCGACTTGAAGGGCTGCTCCGCTCCTGATCTCGGCGCCGTCGCCATCAGGGCCGCGGTAGAGCGCGCGTCGCTCACCGGCGATGACATCGACGAAGTGCTGATGGGCCATGTGCTCAGTGCGGGCGTCGGCCAGGCGCCGGCGCGCCAGGCCGCTCTCGGCGCGGGCCTGCCGCAAGCCGTGCCCTGCACCACCATCAGCAAGGTCTGCGGCTCGGGCATGAAGGCGGTCATGCTGGGGCACGATCTCATCGCAGCCGGGAGTGCCAATGTCGTGGTTGCCGGCGGCATGGAGAGCATGACCAATGCGCCCTATCTGCTCGACCGCGCCCGCCAGGGCCTGCGCCTCGGCCACGGGCGGGTGCTCGACCACATGTTCCTCGACGGCCTGGAGGATGCCTATGACAAGGGCCGCCTGATGGGCAGCTTCGCCGAGGATACCGCGGAACATTACGGCTTTACGCGGCGGATGCAGGACGACTATGCGCTGGCCTCGCTGGAACGCGCCAGGCGCGCCATCGCCGACGGCGACTTTGCGTCGGAGATCGCGCCCGTTGCGGTGAGTGGCGGCTCGGTCGACATCGACGAGCAACCGGGCAAAGCGCGCCCGGAGAAGATCCCCACGCTCAAGCCCGCCTTCCGTGCCGACGGCACGGTGACGGCGGCCAATGCCTCGTCCATTTCCGACGGCGCCGCGGCGCTCGTCCTGATGCGGCTCTCGCAAGCGGAGCGGCGCGGCATCACGCCTGTGGCCGTCATTCGGGGACAGGCCGGTCACGCCCGCGCGCCGGCCTGGTTCACCACGGCCCCGGTCGGCGCGCTGGAGGCCTTGTTCGCCAAGACGGGCTGGAACAAGGCCGATGTCGATCTCTACGAGATCAACGAAGCCTTTGCCGTGGTGGTGCTCGCCGCCATGCGCGAACTCGACCTGCCGCATGACAGAATCAACGTGAACGGCGGCGCCTGCGCGCTCGGCCATCCCATTGGCGCCTCGGGCGCGCGCATCCTTGTCACGCTGGCCGCCGCCCTCAGGGCACGCGGATTGCGGAAGGGGATCGCGACGCTCTGCATCGGCGGCGGAGAGGCAACGGCCGTCGCCATCGAGCTCCTGTCATAGGCGCAAGCTGACGGGCGGACGGGCTGATGACCGGATGGCTCCAGAGCATTTTCCGATCAGTTTGAAACACCTGATCCACCAGCGTCATCCCCGGCCTTGTGCCGGGGATCCCGATAAGTAAGGCTCAGCGCTTCAATGAGATCGGAAAATGCTCTACAGCCGCGCGATCGCCAGGGCGAGCGTCTGGGCGCGCGTCAAAAGCGTGTCGAGCTCGATATATTCGTCCGGCGTATGCGATCCGCCACCGACAGGGCCGACCCCACAGAGCGTGGGGATGCCTTGGCTGCAGGGGATGCCGGCATCCGAACATCCACCCGAGAATTCCTCCCCGAAATGAAGACCCAGCGAGGCGGCGGCCGCGTCATAGGTCGCATAAAGCGCGCGTTCGGGCTCTGATTGGACGAGCGGCAGGAACTCCCCGGTGATCGTCAAGGTAGCGCTCGACCCGGCCACGTCTTCCGCAGCGACGATGGCTTCGACCGCGGCCAGCATCCGGTCCCGGTCGGCCGGATCGACATAGCGAAGGTCGAGTTCCGCGAAGGCATCCGGCGCAACGGTGTTGAGCGTCATGCCGCCCCCGACGACACCGACATTGACGGTGATGCCGGCCTCGAGGTCGGTCAGCGCATGGAGACGTAGGGTCTTGCGGGCCAGGGCCTCGATCGCGCTGATGCCATGGGTGAAATGCGATCCGGAATGCGCCGCGCGGCCGCGGACCTCGATGCGCATGAACAGGCCGCCCTTGCGTCCGACCGTCACATTGCCGCTTGGGCGGCCCGGCTCGCCGTTGAAAACCGCCCGCATGCCCTGCACCTCGCGGGCGATGACATCACGCGACCACGGCGAGGCGATCTCCTCATCCCCCGTGAACAGCCCGACGACCGGCCGCGACGCCGCGCCGAGAGCGGCCATGGCAGCGAGCACAAAGGCATTGATCACCAGGCCGCCCTTCATGTCGGCGACGCCGGGGCCATAGGCGCGATCGCCTGCGATGGTGAAAGGCCGCCGTGACGCCTCGCCCGTCGGAAATACCGTATCGCGATGGCCGAGCAGCATGACGGGGGCAAAGCCGGCGCTGCCACATGGCACCGTCGCACGAATGATGTCGCCAAGCGCGTCATGCGGGATGACCTCGCAGCTGACGCCCGCATCCCGGAGAAAGGCTGTGATCCGGGCACCGACCGCGTCGACACCCGTCTTGTCGCCGGTATTGCTGTCGGTATTCACGAGATCCGCAAGCAGGCCGACCATGGCCTCCCGTCGGGCGGCGAACCATTGCGACAACGCGGCTTCACGATCTGTCGAGTGCATGTGAACTCCCAAGGCTGGAACGACCCCAGCGCGAGGCGATGGACCACGGATCGGCGGCGTTTCAATCAACGTCCGCCAGATCCGCCCCGGAACTAGCCTTCCGTCCGCTTACTAAAGACTGGACGGCGTCAGACGGGCCGCGAGCTCTTCCTGGGCCTGTCTGACAGCCGTCAAATGTTCGGAGGGATTGGACGGCTGGGGCGCCGGATCTTCATTGTTGCGGATGCGGCGGACGGCTTCCTCGATCGTTACGCCAACGGCCTGAATGTGGGTCGTCATCGCCGCCTGTGCCGCGTCGCCGTCCCGCGCGCGCAGGGCGTCGAGGATCGCCAGATGCTGCTCCACATGCGCACGGGAATCCGGGCGTCCATAGAAGGGAAGCATCTCTTCGGTAATCGCATATTCGTAGAAATCGCCGATGATCTTGATCAGTCGATGGCTGTGCGATGCCCGCGCGATCGCGCCATGGAAAATGTTGTTCAACGCTGCGCGCTCGGCAACGGAGGTGGACTCAACCGCTGCGATACTCGCGTGGCAGACCGCGTCGATTTCGTCGATCTCGACGTCGCTGGCATGTTCGGCCGCAAGGCGCGCTGCATAACCCTCCAGAACCTGGCGGATACCGAAGATCTCATGCAGTTCCGTCGCCATGTCGGCAACCACCTTGGCGGTGCCGTCCTCCTTGATGAACCCCTGGGCAAGCAGGCGCGATATCGCATCGCGCACCGGCGTACGGCTCACGCCGAAATCCTCGGCGACGCGGCTTTCGACAAGACGTGTCCCTGGTGGGAGCGTTCCCCGCAGAATGGCGCGCTTCAACTGCTCATAGACTTGGGGCACGATCGTGTTGCGCGCTTTTATCTTGTCGAAGCTCATCGCTGTTCCATTCCTATCGCACGAAGAGCCGCCGATCCGATCGGGTGAGTCGCTCTGCTCCGGTCGGCGTCACCAGTATTGTATCGCTGAACGCCAAGCCCTGCGCGTAGGTGTACATATGAAAGACCATACCGGCCTCAAGCGTCCAGCTCGAGTCCGGAAGAAATGCACGCGTGAAGTCGCTGGTCTTCGGCAATCCAATATATCCCAAAGTGTACCCCGTAAAGTTCGTATAGGTCTCGCGCAACCGCGAATCAAGTACGGCCCGGCGCAGGATACCATCCACATCACGCGCGGCGGCCCCCGGCTTCATGGCGTCGAACTGCGCCTGCTGCGCGGCGAGCAGAATATCGGCCGCGCGCGCGAGATCCTCCTCCGGCGCGCCGATCACCGTCGAGCGCATGATCCGCGCGCCATAGCCGCGCACAAGGGGGATTGATTCCACATGCAGGATGTCGCCCTTCTCAAACCGATGGTCGCCCAGGCGACCGTGAAGGGAATCGGTTCTCTTGCCGGCAGCCAGCAATGCACTGCGCCCATTGTCCGCGCCTTCGCGAAGGGCGGTTGCATAGAGTGCCGCGGCGCATTCACGCTCGCTCACGCCCGGCGCCGCGGCCTCGATGCTGGCGATCAGCGCTGCATCGGCAATCCGTGACGCCTCCCGCAAATAAGCGATTTCCCGCTCCGACTTGATGAGGCGGATTTCCCAGATCACCTTGGAAAAATCGATGAAGTGCACGTTGGGGAGAGCGCTTTCGATGGCGCGGAAACGCCCGACGGGCAGAAAATGGGAATCGAATTCCACGGCGATGGCGCGGCTCGCCCATCCTCTCCTTTGAACAACAGCAGCGAGAATGGTGACGGGGTCTTCATCATCGCCGAAGGACACATAGTCCTCGACCCAGGACTGCTCGGTGAACGTCGGTGCATCCAGCGTCCGCACGATCACGACGGGGTCGCCGTCAAGCGGCAGGAGCGCCGGCTGGTAAATCGCCGCGGGTGGGACGTAGCCGAAGAGATAAGCCATGTGCTCGACGCAATCGACAAGCAGGACGTCCGCACCGCGCGTGCGCATCTCGTCGCGGACTTTGGCGATCCTGGCCTCGTATTCGGCTTTCGGGAAGGCTCTATGGGCCGTGTCCGCTTCGGGAGCTTCGCTCATCTTCATTCCCTCTTATCGCATGACCGTGAGGGCGCGGGTCGCATCGTTGAACGACCGCCCGCCCTCGTCGGTCACGAGCATGATATTCTCGATGCGCACGCCCCAGCGCCCTTCGACATAGATGCCGGGCTCATTGGAAAAGACCATGCCGGGCGCGAGCTTCAGCGTATTGCCTTTCACGATGTAGGGTTCCTCATGGGCGTCGATGCCGAGCCCGTGGCCCAGCCGGTGCAGAAAACGGGCACCATGACCCGCCGCCTCGATCACGTCCCGCGCGGCGCGATCGATCGCCTGCGCCTCCACTCCGGGACGGATCGCCCGGCTGGCCGCCTCATAGGCCGCATTGACCACGTCATAGATCGCGACGAAGGACGGATCAGGCGCGCCGGCAACCGGGGTGCGGCAGGTGTCCATGTAGTAGCCATCAAGCGTCGCCGCGAAATCGATCACCACGGGATCACCCGGCTGAATGACCCGATCGGAATGGTGATGCAGCGGCGATGCCCCGTTCGGGCCGCTGCCGACGTCGCACCACGCCATGGGATCAAAGCCCTGCGCGCTGACGAGCTCGCCGATCTGCCGCACCACATCCCGCTCGGTTACGCCGACGAGACGCCCATGGGCGAAGAATTCAGCCCAGATCGCATCGAAGCGCCTGCCGGCCTCCTCAAGGAGGGCGATCTCTTCTTCGCCCTTATGCAGCCGCGCGGCGGCCGTCATGGGTGAGGCATCAATGAAGCGGACATTGGGATGCAAGGCTTGCAAGCGGAGCAGAAAAGAGCTCCAGAAATGGCCATTGACAGCGATCGTATGCGCGCCGATCGCTTCACTGTAGTTGGCGACGAGGGCAAGCGGATACTCCGTCTCATCCCACGCGGCGATATCGAACGTCTCGGCGAGGTCCTGGACGAGCGGACTTTGCAAGCGCGGAACGACGATGCACGGGCGCCCGGCGCTTGGGATCAACACGGCATTGAAACGCTCCGTCAGCGGCAGTTTCCGGCCGATGAGGTGATACATATCGGCGGACGGCGCGATGATCGCGAGATCGACATCGCGTTCCGCCATACCCTCTCGCAACGAGGAGATACGGTCCAGGATGGAAACCTTCATGCGGACGATCCTTGGTGAGCGGATGGCCATTCGCCGTAATGGCGTCTGAAGAACATGAGCGGCACACCGCGGCCGGCCTCGCCTCGGAGCACCAAGCCGACGAAAATGCGGTGATCGCCGGCCTCGATCATCTTCATCACCTGGCACTCCGCATAGGCGAGCGCCCCGTCGATCAAAGGCACGCCGAGTTCCCCCTCGGTCGTGGCAAGGCCCGCGAACTTGTCGACGGCCCGGGATGCGAAGCGCTCGGCGATCGCCTGCTGGTCGTGGCCGAGGAAATTGACGGCAAACCGTTCACTCCGGGCGATCGCCTGCGCCGTGAAGCGATCCTGCCCGAGGCATACCAGGAGCTGTGGAGGGTTGAGCGACACCGAACTGACGGCATTCGCCGTGAGCCCGACCGGCTCGCCATCGGCGCTCAATGTGGTGATCACCGTGACGCCGGTCGGGAAAGAACCCATGATCTCGCGGAAGGCGGCCGATGAAACGACATCCCGGCTCGTCAGGTCATGGCGCATGGTCATCGCTGATCTCCCTTGCGTAATGCGGCACGCCGGTCCCCGGCGATCTGGATCGCTCCTGTCCTCATGCCCATCGCCGCGCCTTCTTCAGGAGGTTCGCGGCGACCATGATGAGCACCGTGAGGGCGATGAGAAAGGTGGATACGGCCGCGATTGTCGGCTCGATCTCCAGCATCACGCTGTTCCAGATCCGCACGGCCAATGTCTGGGCGTTCGGCCCTCCGAGGAAGAGGGGTATGACGAGTTCGTCAAACGAGGTCAGGAACGCGAACAGGCCCGCGGAGATGATACCCGGGGCGATCAAGGGCAGGGTCACCCTGCGAAAGGCCTGGAAGCGGCTGGCGCCAAGGCTCATCGCGGCGTTCTCAAGCCGGGAATCCACGCCCTGCAGGGTCGCGGACAGGACGACGACGGCGATCGGCATGACGACGATGGTATGACCGATCGCAATGGCGATGACCGTCCCGCCCATTCCGATGCGCGCGAAAATGAAGTAGAGCGCAATGGCCGTGATGATGACGGGCACGATCATCGGCGCCAGCAACAGGCCGTAAATCAGGGTCTTGCGCGAAAAGTCACTGCGCACCAGCGGGATTGCGGCGAGCGTGGCAATGATGACGGTGAGGACCGCCGAGAGCGTCGCGACCTGTATGCTGACCCAAATGGCTGCCAGCCAGTCCTTGTTGCCCAGGAACCTCTCGTACCATTGCAGGGAAAATCCGGGTGGCGGGAAGCTCAGATATTGCGCCGAACTGAAGGACACCGGAATGATGATCAACACCGGGGCCATCAGGAAGGCCAGCATGATCCAGGCGAAGACCCGCACGGGAAGGCCAGGGTTGAGAAGTGCGTCCGATCCCATCACATCCGATCCCATGACATCCAATCCCTTGACATCCGATCCCTTGGCTAGACCTTGCTCGAGAGGAGCTGCTTGAGCCCGACCACGCGCGCGTAGAGGCCGAAGCAGGCCAAAGTGATGACGAGCAGGATGACCGCGATCGCCGAGGCGAAGTTGAAATTCAGCAGAACGTCGACCTGATATGCGATGATCGACGCCAGCATCTGATCGCGATCCCCGCCCATGAGACGCGGCGTGATGTAGAAGCCGGCAGCCAGGATGAAGACAAGCAGCGAGCCGCCCGCCACACCGGGCATGCTGAGCGGAAAATAGATGCGCCAGAACGCCGACCAGCGCCCCGCGCCGAGACTCTGCGCGACGGCGACAAACCGGCCATCGATGCCGCGCATGACGCTGTAGAGCGTGAGCACCATATAGGGAAGCATAGTATAGACCATGCCGATCATCAGGCCGCTGCGATTGTAGATGAGTTGTATTTCGCCGAGGCCGAGACCCGCGAATACCGTGTTGATCACCCCATTCGGCCGCAGGATGACCATCCAGCCATAAGTCCGCACGAGAATGCTCGTCATGAACGGCAGCATGACGCATAGCATCATGAAGGAGCGGACCGTCGGGCCGGAATTCGCCAGCACATAAGCGAGGGGATAGCCGACGATGAGACTGAATACGGTCGTCAGGAAGGCGATCTCGATCGTCAGGAGCAGCACGCGTATGTAGATCGCGCGGGAAAAGAAGGCCTCGTAGTTCTGCACCGTGAAGCCGCCCTGGCCGTCGCGAAAAGACCGCAGGACCACATCAAACAAGGGATAGGCGAAGAAGATCGCAAGAAATGCCAGCGCCGGCAGCAGAAGCCAGAGCTGGCCGCCCGGCAAGGCCTTTCTCACCGGCGGGCGCTCTGCTGCAGCCTCGGAAACGCGCACCGTAGCCTGGCCGTCCACATCGAGGGCCATGGGTCAGTGGCCCCCGGCCTGCATGGGCGGCAAAATGCGGGCGTCCGCCCGCGTGGGCGGCAGCACGCGCGCATCTGAGCGCGACCAGCGCACACGCACCGCATCCCCCTCCGAGAAGCGCCGATGCTCCGTCCCCCGGCGGGCGGCCTTGACCACCAGCGTCTCCGCGAGGGTGGGACGGTTCTCGCCGACAGCCACGTGGTAGCGGATCGCATCGCCGAGATACGTGACGGCGGCAATCCGCCCGTCCCACGCATTTTCAGGTTCCTCGGGCCCATCCGGACTTTCAATGCTGAGGCATTCCGGCCGCAGCGAGGCCGCGACATGGTCCCCCGCCTGGAAGCCGGATGCGCGCGCGATGATGCGGCGTCCCGTCGGATGGTCGATGCGCAGCGTTCCGTCTTTATCGGCGGCCATGACTACGCCGCGCACCAGATTCGTATCGCCCATGAAACCGGCGACAAAAGCGGTTGCGGGGCGATCATAGAGGTCTTCGGGCGTGCCGTTCTGCTCGATGCGCCCGCCTTGCATGACGACGATCTGATCGGCCATCGTCAGCGCTTCCTCCTGGTCGTGCGTGACATAGATCACGGTGACGTCGAGACGGCGCTGCAGGGCCTTCAACTCGATCTGCAACGACGAGCGCAATTTCTTGTCGAGGGCCCCCAGCGGTTCATCCATCAACAGGACCCGCGGCTCGAAGACGAGCGCGCGTGCCAGGGCAACGCGCTGCTGCTGGCCGCCGGATAATTCACGCGGATAGCGCCCACCGAGCCCCGCCAGTTCGACGGTCTCCAGCATGCGTTCCACGCGCTGGGCGATTTCGGCTTGCGGCACGCGCCGCATGATCAAGGGAAAGGCAACATTGTCGAAGACGGTGAGATGGGGAAACAGCGCGTAGTTCTGGAACACCACGCCAAGATTGCGCTTCTGCGGCGGAAGAGCCGCGATATCGCGACCGGAAACGAGGATCCGCCCGCGGGTCGGCGCGACAAAACCGGCGATCATCATCAGCGTCGTCGTCTTGCCCGAACCACTCGGCCCGAGGACCGTGCAGAACCGGCCCGCACCGACCGAAAGATCGATTCCACTCACAGCCACGAAGTTCGCATAAGTCTTCCAAAGACTCTCCAGAACGATCGGGGTCCCGCCTGTTACGTCCTTGATATGGCTCATCAACACATACCCGCTGTTCTTGGACCGGACTCATCGCGTCATCATGCGACAGAGAGCCGAGAAAGCCATGCGCAATCGTGACCTTCAATGCAGGGCGCCTGCGGCGGATCGCAGGATCCCGTCCGAGGACGACGCGCCGGGCGACGACGACGCAGCGACCCCGGACATTTTCATTTCACGGTTATGAAGGGTCAGCAGCGCGTGCCGGTGCCGGCGCGCTGCCGGCTTCGACTAACCGAGCAGAAACTCTTCCCAGCGGGTCGCCACTTGCGCCCGGTTTTTCAGCCACCAGCCGGCATCCTGCTCGAAGCCCTTGCTGGCGATCGCCGGAAAGGTCGGCAAGGTCTCCGCAACGTCCTTCGCGATGAATTCGAAGGCGCGCTTGTTCTCGGGGCTCAACCCGATCTGCGGCAATGTTCTGGCCTGCGCTTCGGGGCTCGACGAATAATCGAGCAGGCGCATCGCCGCGTCGCGGTTGGGCGCGTTCTTCAGCACGGCCGTATATTCGGTCAACCGCATCGCCTGGTTCCACTCGATCGCCAAAGGTGCGCCTCCCTTGCGCAACGTCTCGACACGATTGGTCCACAGGCTGCCCAGCACGGCCGTCTTCTCGGCCAGCAAGGATGCACCCAGCGCACCGCTATCGAAGAACTTAACGATATGCGGCTTGATTTGCTTGAGCTTGGCGAAGGCGCGATCGATGTCGAGGGGATAGAGCTTGTCGACGGGAACGCCGTCGGCCAGGAGCGCAAACTCCAGGTTGGGCGCGATAGCCTTGGCGTCCTGCAGCATTCTCTTCCCGGGAAAGCGGCTGACGTCCCAGAAGTCCTTCCAGTCTTTGGGATGTTCATTCGGAAACGCTTGCGTATTATAGACGAGCGCTTCGGCGAAAGACGCATAGCTGAGGAAATCCGGCCCGACGGTGCCTATATCCTTCGGATCGGTATATTCGAAACGCGAGACGTCCAGCGGCTGCAGCGCGCCCTTTGCCTGGAGCGTGAGGATCGCGACGGCGTTGCCCTCGACAATATCGAGTTCACGCGAACCCGCCTCCACCATCGCCAGCAATTTGCCGGTATTCGCGGCTACGCCGACGACTTCGATGCCGGTTTTCTGCGTAAAGCTGTTCCAGGTGCCGGCCTGCAGGGCGTCCTGGTAGGATCCCCCCGAGGTCCGGACAAGAACCCGCCCGCCGCTCTGCGCGCGAACGACATGGGGAGCGGCAATGACCGCCGCTCCAGCCGTAAGGCCGCCCAAGATCGATCGACGGCTATAGCTATTTCGATGCGCTTTATCGGTCATTCTGTTCCCCTGTTATTGGTGGTTACCGACCCTTTACGCGATAGCAGAAAGCTTTTCCTCCCGATTGAAGCCAAGATCGCGCCATGTCACTGGCCGATCGAGCTTCTGACCATATTTTGTTTTTGAAAACTGGCGGCCATCGGTCAAAATGCCCGAAGCAAGCTGCCCCATGAGCTGCGTATCCCGAGTGTGCAGCATGCTGGCTTTCACCTCGCGCCAGAAACGCTCGAAGGGGTGGAAGGTGAACAGCGCACGCGCACCACAGATTTCGAAGGCCTTGTCTGCCGCATTGAGCGCGACTTTCTTGGACGTATGCAAGGCACGATAAGATGCCAACATCGCCTCGTCAAAGCGCTCCTGATCCCACAACCACACGGCATAGGTGTAGGACGAACGGGCAGCCTGCAGCCCGGAATCGATCTCAGCGAGGTTGTACATCAGAACTTCGTCGCGGCTGAGATAGTCCCTCGCCTTGATGAAGGCGACGATATTATCGACAATCCCCTGGGCGCAGCCAACGAGATGCGCCGCGTGGGAGCATTCGTAGGTATAAGGATCTTTCTGGACGAAATCGCCAGGCTCGCCCATCACGTCCTGCCAGGGGATGAATACATTGTCGAGCTTCGCCGTCCAGGAGACGGTACCGCGCAGGCCAATGGATTCGCTCCAGCTGTCTTCGAAGCTCAAACCAGCCGCCGTGCGCGGCACGATGGAAATCACCAGACCTTCGCCATTGCTCTTGGCCCCGGGCGCGAGCGCCCAGAAAGCGAGAAGGTCAGCCGCCGGCGCCATCGAGCAGAAGTGCTTCTCGCCCGAAGCGCGGAAGCCCCCTTCGACCGGCTCGAACAGCGAGTCGAACGTCAGTTTCGTCGCGACGTTTTCCGCCTTGAACTGGCGCGGATTGACCTCGCTGCCGAGCGACCCCATCAGGGCATCGTCGTTGACGATCTGGCCAAGCCAGCGCTCCTTCTGCTCCTCACTGCCCATGCGGCTGACGAGGCCGACCTGATGGAAGTGAATGAGCAGATTCCAGGCCGTTGTCGGGCATGTGCGCGCCAGCTCCTCGGCCACCGCGAACTGGGTCATGCCCAGGCTTCCGCGCACCTGCGGATTGAAGCCGCCGAACTCTTTCGGAACCTGCAGAAGATGGAACTTTTGCTTGATCAGCTCCGCGAAATTCTCCGCAGGAAAAGCGGCTTCACGGTCGTATTTGACAGCATTGGCCTGGAGCAGCGGACGCAGCGCGCGGGCCTTTTCCACCCATTCGCGTTGTTCAGCACTGAGCGAGAAATCCATGGTCTGCTCACCTCTGTATACGGGATACAGAACTCTGGACACGGAACATCCCACTGTCAAGGCCCTTGAACGCGCCATTGCTTCAGCTTGACTGGCGCGCATTGGCGAGGGCCGATCCCCGAGGGCCCGGGATGATCAAGGGCCCGGGATCGTCATGGGGGGAAGATCCTCTTGGGTCCAAGATCTTCTCGGGTCCAAGATCCTCACGGGTCTCGGATCATGATGGAGGAAAGATCGTCCGGGGTAAGACATCATCATGGACGAATGCATGGTGTCGAAGCCATCTTTGCCGCGTCGAGCCGGTGGAAGCCGCGTGCACGACAGCGGTCGCTCAGATGGCGTCATGTCCGGGATCGGCGTGACGGTGCAGGCCGACCGCAGCCGTGCACCGCCGCCGCATTCTGCCAGGCCGGCAAGCCCGCCGCAGGAGGGCGTGCCACCGACGGCCGCGGGCACTGATTTCGTCGCGACCCGCCGCGTGACGACGCATAGCGCCGCTCAGCCGTAGATAAGATTGGGCAGAAACAGACTGATCGCAGGAATATAGGTAATTATGAGTAACGACAGCAGCAACATTCCGAATATCACCCAGAAGTACCGCATGAATTCCGATGATGAACATCCAACGATCGTACTCGCCACGAAGATGAGTGTCGCCACGGGCGGCGTCAGCGCGCCCAAGGTCAGATTGAACACCAGGACGACGCCGAAATGCACGAGGTCGACGCCGAGCCCGGTCATCAGCGGCACGAGGATTGGCGTCAGAATGATCAGCAGCGGCGGGCCCTCCAGGGCAAGGCCGAGCAGAAGCAGCAGCACATTGATGATCATCAGGATCACGAACTTGTTGTCGCTGGTGGCGAGGAACCAGTTCGCTATGGTTTGCGGCAGGCGCTCCCAGGCAATCGCATAGTTCAGCCCCGTACTGGACGCCAGAATGAACATGATGATGGCCGTCAGGAGCGCCGATTCCTGAAATATCGCCGGCAGTTCCTCGAGTTTCAGCTCCTTGTAGACAAAGACACTTACGACGAGGCAATAGAGGGCGACGAAGGCGCCGAGCTCTGTTGGGGTGAACAGGCCTCCGCGCAGGCCAACCCAGACGAAGACGGGAAACATCAAGGCCCAGAAGCCGCGCCGGACCGCCTGTACCAGATCGGCCATCGTCGCTTTCGGCCGCAGCGGGATCTCGATGGCGTGCTGTCGCATGACGAGGAGATTGGCGATCATCAGCGCAATGCCGATGACGATCCCGGGGACGACACCGGCCATGAACAATCGGCCGATGGAGACCTCCGCCATGAGACCGTAGAGGATCATCATGATGCTCGGCGGGATCATGGGGCCGAGCACGCCGGCGACAGCCGCGACGGACGCCGCAAAGCCGCGCGGATACCCCTCCCGCACCATCTCGCGCGATACCGTCTTGGACAGGATGGCGGTATCGGCCGTCGCCGAGCCGGACACCGCGCTGATCAGCGCGCCGCCGAGGACGCCGACCTGCGCGAGCCCGCCGCGCATATGGCCCACGGACACCCGGGCAACATCGATGAGGCGCCGCGCGATGCCACCGCGCTGCATGATCTCCCCGGCGAGGACAAAGAACGGTATCGCCAGCATGGGAAACGACGCGGTGCCGCTCGCAATCCGCTGCGCGAACAGGGCCTCCGGCAAACCCGCGGCCACGAAATACAGCGCGCAGGGAATGAGAACGGCAAAGGCGATCGGCATCCCGAGGCCGATCAGGACCATGATACCGATGAGGAGGAGCGTCATGTCAAACCTCCGGATCGGTATAGGTTTTTAAGCGGACACATTCGGCGTCCTGCCAGTTGCGCAGGATGTCGATGATCTGCGCCGCCGAATGGATCGCCATGAGCGCGAAGCTTATAGGTATCGCCAGGTAAACATAGAAGTACGGGATACCGACCATATCGATTTCGCGATCCCAGGAATTCATACTCAAGTTGTATCCGATCCTTGTCATATGCAGGGACACGACAAGAATGGCGGTCGACATAAACAGATGTAGCCAGGGCTTGCCCGCCTGCGGAATGAAGATCGAGAACCCCTCGATACCGATATGCTGCAATTTCCGCACCGCCCCCGCACTCCCGATGAAGACGAGCCAAACGAAGAAGGCGGTTGCGAGCTCGGCCGAGCCGGCGAAGGAGACATTGAGTATATAGCGGCAGAGGACATCGATGATGACGAGTACGGTCATCAACGCGAGCAGAAAGCCTGGAAGGAAATTCTCGGCTCGTTGCACGAGGCGCTTGATCAACATGGGAACCCGTCTTCCTGGAGAAAATCCGACTTGGATTGGATCACCCGATACTATCCAAGGCGGTGAATGTGCTCGTTTATCGCAAGGCGGAGCACTTTTCAGGTCTGATAGAATTAAAGAACGCCCCAGCTGTCATGGCCGGGCTTTGTCCCGGCCATCCCGATGGGTCTGGCTCACACCTTCCCAATCGGGATCCCCGGCATAAGTCTCGCTGATCGGGATGGCCGGGGATGACGCCGGTGAGGCAGATGCTTCAAAGTGTCCGGAAAATGCTCTATGAACGTTCCAATTACATTTGCGCGCCGACGATGGCCCGCACCTTGTCGAGCAGGCCGGGACTCCAGTCCTTGTAGTCCTTGTAGATCGGCAGGACGGCCGCCTTGTAGCCCTCGATGTCGGGGGTGACGAATGTGACGCCGGCTTTCTGCATCTGGGCCTGGAGATCACCCTGGCGATCGGCACCCTGCTTGCTGTAGCGCTCGCCACCTGCCAGCATTTCCTCGATGAGGATGGCCCGCTGGTCGGCGGGAAGACTGTCAAACACGGTCTTGTTCATCATCAGCCCGAGCACCTGCTTGACATGCCCTGTCTTGGTGACGAAGGGCGCCGGCTCATAGAGCTTCGAGCTGTAGATCGAGCCCGTCGGCCCTTCGGCAGCATCCACCACGCCTTGTTGGAGGGCACTGTAGACCTCGGCAAAGTCGAGCGTGACGGGCGAAACGCCGAGCGCCTTGAAGGAATCGATATAGATCGGGATCGGCGCAAGCCTGAACTTCACATGCGCGAGATCGCTGACTTTTGGATATCCCTTGCGGCCGACGATATGGCGATCACCGAAGAACCAGTTGAAGGCGAGCATCTTGATGCCATTCTTCTCGCCCTGGGCCAGCCAGCTCTTGGCGAGATCCGACTTCAGGACCTTGGTGACCTCTTCATAGTCCTTGAAGACGAAGGGAGCGGAGAGGATACCAACGTCCTTGTTGGCATAATTCGCAAAATAGCCGGAATCGACGATCGTGATGATGGGCGCGCCCATCTTCACCTGCTCATGCACATCGCGTTCGCTGCCGAGCTGCCCGCCTGGAAAAAGCTGCAGCACAAGCTGCCCGCCGGTGCGCTCCTTCACCCGCGCCGCGACGTCCTGCAGGATGACGTTCTGCAACTCGGCCGCCGCTTGGCCGGTGCCGATGCGCAACACCGTTTCGGCCTGCGCGGGCGCGGCAATCGCCAGCGCTGCGGCCGTCACACAAAGTCCAACAAAGCTCTTGAATGCTTTCACGTGACCCTCCCAGATCTTCTTTCAGCAGGAACTGCCTGCCATCGACCGTATTGCGGGCACTATCCTCACCCGGCGGCAGCAATGTGCAGGTCGTGGACGCGGTTTTGCTCCAGGACAGACACAATGCCGCATTGTTTGTTCGTCGGCCCTCGCGACCGATCTCACCATCTTGGGAGACTGCGTCTCCGTCTCCTTGTACGCGGCCATTTCCGCCAGAGCGCCCGCCGCTCAGGTCGTCGCCTGCGCCTGCGTCACGTCCACGAGCTCCCGCATCGCCCTCAGCAACGCCGACCGCGTCGTCTCCTTTCTCAGGTAAGAACCGACATGGCGACCGGCCTCCTTTTCGAAGCGGCCGAAGCCCTTGAAGCGCGGCCGGACCGCGGCCTGCTCCAGCGTTTCCCGCACCGACGCGAAATAGCCGTTGAAAGCGGCATCGATCGCATCGTCGTGCCAGGCTGACGTCGTCGCCGGCTGGCCGTGGTGCCGGGCAAAGATGCCATCTTGCGTGTTCTGTTGCAGGAGAAATGCGACATAGGCTTTCGCGGCATCCGGATCCGGGCAGTGCGCCGTTATACCGACCGCCGCGCCGCCTACCAACGTCCCCGCGCATGGCGGTTCGACAAGCCCCGGGAAAGGACCGAAGCCGAGACGCCGCGGTCCGAAATCCGCCTCGCCATAGGTGGCATAGCCATAGGTCAGCGGGCAGTAAACGAGATCATCGCGGCTCACCATCGCGTCGTGCAGCGCAATGGAGTTGAAATGCCCGCTGTCGGGATGGCCATAGCCATTGACCTCGTCAAGGACATCAAGCGCCCGGGCGAAGACATCGAGGTCGAAGACAAGGCCCCCCTCCGGCGTCGCCGTCCAGCGCGCGCCGAGATTGTGCATCAGCGTGCCGGCCGCGAGAAAGCCGTGGTGATCGCCATTGGCAAGGCCGAGCCAAAGCCCCTGCCGCCGCGCGGCACGACCCAATGCAATCACCTCATCCCAGTCCTGCGGCACGGGACAGTCGAGCTGATTGAGAAGGTCCGGCCGAAATACGGCGTTCATGGTCGCCGCATCGACCGGCGCGCCCCACACCTTGCCCTGCCAGCGATAGCTCCGCAGCGACGGCCCCGCGTAAGTCTCCTCGGCCGCGCCGCCGGGAACCCGCGCGAGCACATCGTCCAAGGGAAGAAACAGGCCGGAGCCGGCGATCTCTCCGACGAAAGGATGGTCGAACACCAGGAGATCGCAGTCGCGGATGGCCTCGGCGAGCGGCTGGTGTTCGAAAGCGCTGAGGTCGCGCACCGCCCAGTCGACCGTGCGGCCAGCGTTGTCTTCGGCAAAGACGCGGCTTGCCGTGACCAGGGGATCGATCGCGCGCCGATGTCCCCAGGTGATGCCACGGAGAGGTTGATGCGACTGCCTCTCCGTCCTCATCATGCTCGCCCCCGTCACGATGACTTCCGCGTGCTGAACAGCTCCGCGCCCGCCTTGTCATTGCCGGCCGCGAAGCACAGGGCCATGAGTTCGTTCTCGATCTGGAGGCCGAGATCGAGATTGCCGTTCATCCCGGCGCGCACCGCGGCCTTGGTCGCCTGGGTCGCCACCGGCGAATAGCTCGCGATCTGCCGCGCAAGTTCGCGCGCCCGCGGCAGTTCCTGGCCATCATCGACGACCTCCTCGACAAGGCCGATCCGCAACGCCTCTTCCGCTGTGATGCGCTGGCCGGTGAGCAGGATGCGCATGGCCTGGCCATAGCCGACGAGGCGCGGCAGATATTGGGAGGTCCCACCGGCGCCCACCCACCCAAGTCCGATCTCGGGCGAGCCGAGAACCGCACTGCGCGCGGCGATGCGGACGTCCGAGGCAACGGCAAGTTCATGTCCGCCGCCGAGCGCCCAGCCGCGCAGCACGGCAATAACGGGCTGGCGAATGGCGCGGATCTGGGTGACATAGTCCACGCGGTTGCGCCAATCCCAGAAGTCCTCGTATTCCTTGAGCGTATTGATGTCGGTGCCGGCGCAGAAGGCGCGCTCACCTTCGCCGCGCAACACCACGACATGGATCGAGCGCGTCTCGTTGATCTCCTGGCTGAGCTCGCGCAGCAATTTGAACATCGCCGGCGTCATGGTGTTCAGCTTGGCTGGACGGTTGAGCACAAGCTCGGCGACATGGCCGTCCTGCTCGATGTAGATTTCCGCTTTCATCGGGCCGCTCCCGTGTTGTGCAGCGCCTGTCGCGCGCCAGCATCAAAGCCGAGCTCCGCGAGCACCTCGTCGGTATGCTCGCCGAGGCGCGGCGCTGTCTTGACCTTGCGTGTCTCCCCGGTGTCGATCGCCGGCGCCAAGGTGCGATAGGGGCCGCCGGCGTGGTCGATCTCCGTGACGAAGGGGCGGAACTGCTCATGGTTGGCGAGATCCGCATAGCTCTGGACCGGATTGACCCAGATATCGAGCGGCGTGAGCCGGTTGATCAGGTCTTCCGTCGTATATCGGGCAACATGCTGCGCAATCTGGCCGGCCGCCTTGTCGCGCCAGCGCCGGCGCGCCGCGACATCAGCGTGCGGAGGCGCCTCATCGGCGAGGCTAGCGAGCGCGGGATCGCCGAAGGCCTCGGCGAGCGCCGGGAACCGCGCCTGGGCGATCGCGAGGAAGCCGTCGGCGGTGCGATAAATCCCGTAGGGCGGCTCCATATAGACGCTGGCGAAAGGACGATCCGACCGCGGCGCCAGACGCCCGGTGTTGAGGAAAGTGGAGATCTCCTGGATCTGGATTTCGAGGGCCGCTGCCAGCAGCGACACTTTGAACTCGCGCCCCTTGCCCGTCCGCTGCGCCTCGATATAGCCGGCAAGCGCGGCCTCAGTCGCCAGATGCGAGGCGCAGGTATCGACCATGTAGACCGGCGACGGATGCGGAAGCCCATCATCCGTGCCCGCGTTGAAGGCCAGACCCGAGAATGACTGTACAAGGAGATCCTGGCCCGGCCGATCGACCATCGGCCCCTCGTCGCCATAGCCGCTGATGGCGACATAGACGAGCTTCGGATTGATGCGATTGAGCGTCGCAAAATCAATCCCGAGCTTGGCGGCAACGCGCGGCCGGAAGTTCTGCACGAGAATGTCGGACTGGGCGACGAGTCGGTGCAGAATCTCCTGCGACGACGGCTGCTTCAGATCGAGGCAGATGCCCCGCTTGCCCCGGTTGAGCATGAGAAAGGCGCTCGATTCCCCGCCATGACGATAGCCATCGATCGGCCATTGCCGGGAGAAATCGCCGGCCGGCGACTCGATCTTGATGACGTCGGCGCCGAGATCGCTCATGCGCGCTGTCGCCAGCGGGCCAGCCATGGCGATCGTCAGATCGAGCACGCGGACGCCCTTGAGAACGGAACTGCTGGAATGGGTTGCGGAGGACACGGGCACCTGCCTGGTTGAACAATCCATAGATCATAAATCATATATGATCTATGATCGCAAGAGCTGAATGTGCCATCGCCGGCAAATGGCAGCAGCGCCCGCCGAAGGGCGGGGCTTGTCTCTCCCAGCCCCGCTTTCCCCTTCCGGGAATCGGGCAAAGGCGGTAAAGGTCACGATGATGGAGCCTGTACGCGAGCCCGCTTTGCCCCTTTCCGTCCGCGCAGGCCGGAGCGATCTGCAGCGCTCCAATCTGGTCGACCAGATTCATGACGAGCTACACCGCCGGATCACCGACCGGCTGATGACTGCGGGCGAGCGCATCATCATCGACAAGCTCGCCGCCGAATTCGGCGTCAGCCTGATTCCCGTCCGGGAGGCTCTCGCACGCCTGAAGGTCGAGCGGCTCGTCACCCACGAATCCAACAAGGGCTACCGCGTCGCGCCGGCGCCGGAAGGCTTCGAGATGCGCAAGCTCTTCGAGGCACGGCTGATCGTGGAACTTGGAGCGCTCGAGCAGGGCTTCGGCAATCTCACGGATGCGCTCGTCGAGCAGCTCGCCGCCATCAACGCGACCATCCGCAAGGGCGACTATGGGCCCGAGTTCGCGAGCTTCCGCGACTTCATCGATCGCAATGCCCATTTTCATCGGCTGATCGTCGGGCTCGCGCAAAATCCGTTCATCGACGAGGCCTACAGCATGCTGGGCTATCATCAGCGCGTGGCCCAGACGCTGTTCGGGCGCGGCCCTGACAATCTGGACATGATCGTGCGCGAGCACGACGCCATCGTCGAGGCGCTGCGCAAGCGCGATCTCGCCGCCGCCAAACAGGCGCTCGGCGATCATATCCGCAACGGCATGGACCCCTATCTGGCGTAGTCGGACGCGAGGCGCACCAGACAATTGATACGACACCGCCCGTCTCGACGGTGGATGCTTTTGGTCGTCCGGTCGAGACGCATCGGAACGCGTCCCGGCCGGACTCGCTCCATCCGGTGTCCCTAGGACCAATCGAGCGCTTTCAGCCGTCATGGCCGGGCTTGTCATTGAAGTCGGGCTTGCCCGACTTCAATTTGTCCAACGCGGAACTCGGCTACAGCCGAGTTCCGTTGCCATCCCGATGTATCGAGGCGCCTTTCCGATCGGGATCACCGGGACAAGCCCGGTGATGACGATGGTATCTCTCGGGCAATTCTCGAATGTCAATTCACCCGAAGCCTGATCATCAAATGCTTATCAGCGTGGGCGACCACAGCATGTGCTATAGCGGCCCCCCTCACGTGACATCTCACAAATCACTTGTGACATGTCACATGCTGTGCTCAACTGGGCCTATGCTCGATCGATCGTCCCCATTCCTGACAACGCTGCCGCCTGGACCCGCCACCAAAGGCGCCGTCGCCAGCCAGGTGCTGCGCCACGCCCTACTGACCTGCGATCTCGCTCCGGGTTCGGCCTTTTCCGAAGTGGAGATCGAGACGCGGTTCCGGCTGGGGCGCGCGAGCATCCGCGGGGCGCTCGCGGGCCTTGCCGGCGAGGGGCTTGTCACCGCCCTTCCCAGGCAGGGCTGGCGCGCGGCGCCGATCACCGGGGCCCTGATCGGCAGTCTGATTGCAGCGCGCCGCCAGATCGAGCCGGCACTGGCGAACCGCAAGCTATCGCCCGCCGAAATCACTCGCCTCGATTCGCTCGTGATGCTCGATGCCGCGCTCGTTGGCAGGGGGGACGTCCAGGCGCTCACCACGGCGCGCATCACGGATCGGCAGATCATGGACGTGATCGCGCTCGGCGCGGGGCTCTTTCAGCGCAAATGGCTCACGGAGACCTGGGATCACTGCGCGCGGGTCCTGGCCTTTCTCGAGAAAGGCGAGTTGACGTACCACCCGCTCTCGCGCGCCAATCTCGTTTCCGCCCTCAGGGATGGGGATGCCCAGCTGGCCGGCGTCGAACTTCTGCGCGATATCGAAGCCTTCGAGCGTTTTGTCACGCGGGCGCTTCTCGAACGATCCGATCTCACGATCGAGAGCGCGGCACAACGGTCCGCGCGCCGCATGCGCGACAAGCCGGCACCCGGCGCGACAGCAAACGCGCAATCTGGCGAGACATCGAAGCCCTCACGCAGATCTTGAGCATGGCAGTCTAACAGCTATTGGGGACAATAAAATGGCGTCACGCAGCTCGAAAATTGCAGCGATTTTACTTGGATTGTCTCTTGCGTCGGCGCCTGGCGCCCTTCTTGCCAAGGACAGGCTGACGGTGGATCTCGTCAACGAGCCCTCCTCGCTCGATCCGCAGGTGCAATGGAATCCGGACAGCTACTACGTCTACCGCAATATCTTCGACAATCTTCTGACCCGCGACGACAAGGGCGACATTGTCCCGCAGGTCGCGAAGTCCTGGAAATACCTGTCGGATACGGAAATCGAATTCGACATTCGCGACGACATCACCTTCCATGACGGCAAGAAGCTGACCGCCGAGGACGTCGCCTTCAGCGTCCAGCGCATCACCGATCCGAAGTTCGGCAGCCCGCAGTTGGGCCAGTTCAACAAGATCATCAAGGCCGAAGCGACGAGCCCAACCAAGGTCAAACTGACGACCGACGGCGCCTATCCCGCCCTCCTCGCCCAGCTTACCAAACTGTCGATCGTGCCGAAGCATGTCGTTGAGGCCGTCGGCAAGGATGCGTTCAACCTGAAGCCGGTCGGCAGCGGCCCGTACACGTTCGACACCTGGCAGCGCGGCGTCCAGGTGACGCTCAACGCCAACCCGAACTACTGGGGCGACAAGGGGCCATTCCCCACGGCCGTGTTCCGCGCCGTGCCGGATGCCGCGACGCGCGTCGCCAATCTCCAGGCCGGCACCAGCGATCTCGCCGTCACGCTCGATTCCGATCTCGCCGAGCAGCTCAAGAATTCGCAGAAGGCGAAGGTGCTTTCGGTGCTCACCGAGCGCGTCGCCTATCTTCGCCTCAACCCGACGAAGCCTCCCTTAGACAACCCGAAAATCAGGCAGGCGGTTGCCTATGCGATCGACAAGGAAGGCCTCATCGATGGCATCCTCGGCGGCTATGACAAGCCGGTGCCGGAGATGCTGACACCGTCGCACGTGGGCTGGGTCGCCGACATCAAGGCCCCGTCGTTCGATCTGGCCAAGGCCAAGGCCCTGGTGGCCGAGGCCGGGCCTGTCGCTAAAACGGAGATCGAGCTCGCGACCTCACCCGTCTTCGATCAGCGCATCGTGCAGGCCATCCAGCAGATGCTGACGGAAGCCGGACTGAACGTGAAGATCAACATGTCCGACATGGCGAATTACCTGAAGCGCGCCCAGGGCGGCCTCGACGCCACGCCGGCGCTGAGCTTCGGCCGCTGGTCCTGCGCGTGCCAGGATGCCGACGGCGTGCTGTTCCCGCTCCTCCACAAGAGCAGTTCCTGGTCCGTCTATCGCAACGACAAGGCCGATGCGCTGCTGGAGGCGGCCCGCGCGACGCTCGACGAAAAGAAGCGCCTCGATGCCTATCGGCAGATCCATGAGATCGTCGCCGAGGACGTGCCGCTGGTGCCGCTGTACCAGGTTGCGGCGATTTACGGCGCGGCGAAGCCCCTCCAGTGGCAGCCCTCGCCCGGCGAAAGCCTGTTTCTCAACCGTATGAGCTGGAAGGACTAAACAGCTTTCAGGGAGAGCCCACTCCTTACAACGCACAATAATGGGCCGTGAAACACAAGTCTTTCAGATGGAACTTGATGGGAGAACGGTTATGTCGATACGAGGCAGGGGGCTCGTGGCGGCCCTTCTGGGATTATGCCTGACAGTCGCACCCGGCGCGCTGATGGCCAAGGACAGGCTGACGGTGGATCTCGTCAACGAGCCATCGTCGCTTGACCCGCAGGTGCAATGGAACCCGGACAGCTATTTCGTCTACCGCAATATCTTCGACAATCTGGTGACCCGCGACGACAAGGGCGACATTGTTCCGCAGGTCGCGACGTCCTGGAAATACCTGTCGGATACGGAAGTCGAATTCCAGATCCGGGACGACATCACCTTCCACGACGGCAAGAAGCTGACCGCCGAGGATGTCGCCTTCAGCGTCCAGCGCATCACGGATCCGAAGTTCGGCAGCCCGCAGCTCAGCCAGTTCAACAAGATCATCAAGGCCGAAGCGACGAGCCCGACCACGGTCAAGCTGACGACCGACGGTGCCTATCCCGCGCTGCTCGCCCAGTTAGTCAAGCTGTCGATCGTGCCGAAACACGTGGTGGAAGCCGTCGGCAAGGATGCGTTCAACCTGAAGCCGGTCGGCAGCGGTCCGTACAAGTTCGACGACTGGCAGCGCGGCGTGCAGGTGACTCTGAGCGCGAACCCCAACTACTGGGGCCAGAAGGGGCCATTCCCCACCGCCGTGTTCCGCGCCGTCCCGGATGCCGCGACCCGCGTCGCCAATCTCCAGGCCGGCACTGCCGACCTCGCGGTCACGCTCGATTCCGATCTCGCGGCGCAACTCAAGAATTCACCAAAAGCAAAGGTGCTTTCTGTTCTCACCGAACGCGTCGCCTATCTCGCGATGAACGTGCAGAAGGCCCCCCTCAACAATCCGAAACTGCGCGAGGCGGTGGCCTATGCCATCGACAAGGAGGGGCTCGTCGACGGCATCCTCGGCGGCTACGACAAGGCCGTTCCGCAGATGCTCTCGCCGGCCCATGTCGGCTGGGTCGAGGGTATCGAGGCCCTGCCCTTCGATCTCGCCAAGGCGAAGGCGCTCGTGGCCGAGGCCGGTCCCGCGGGCAAGCAGGAGATCGGGCTGCTGACCTCGCCGGTCTATGATCAGCGGGTTGTGCAAGCCATCCAGCAGATGCTGCGTGAGGCCGGCCTCAACGTCAAAATCGAGATGACGGACATGGCGACCTGGCTGAAGCAGATGCAGAGCGGGCCGGATGTCATCCCGCAGATGGCGTTCAGCCGCTGGTCCTGCGCCTGCCAGGATGCCGATGGCGTCCTGTTTCCGATCCTGCATTCATCGAGCGGCTGGGCGAACGCCAACGACAAGGTCATCGACAGTCTCCTCGTCGAGGCACGCCAGACCCTCGACGAGAAGAAGCGGCTCGACGCCTATCGCGGCGTGCATGAGCGGGTGCGGACCGAGCGTTTCATCATCCCGCTCTATCAGGTCGGCATCGTCTATGGCGCCGCCAAGGGCCTGCAATGGACGCCGACACCCAACGAGAGCATGTTCATCAACCGCATGAGCTGGAAGGATTAGGACCGATCGGTATCCAGCCGAAAGGGATAGATCTCGGCTCGAGTCATCCCCGGCGGCCAGCATAGCTGGCCGGGAAGGGGATCCAGACATCAAGCAATATGGTCCATGGATCCCCTTTCCGGCGCTCCGCGCCGCCGGGGATGACACCGAGGGTCCAGACCCACAACCGGCAGATGCCTGAATGCCGGCCGTTCGCCATCCAGCGCTTCCAAGGGGGCATCATGCTCCACGGGAGCGATATCATCTCGTTTCACCTTGTTGGGCAGGACTTGAGATAGATGCGACGTTTCCTCGTCCGGAGGGTAGGCCAGGTGATCGGCACGATCTTCGGCGTCGTCACCCTGATCTTCTTCCTCCAGCGCCTGACCGGCGACCCGACCTTCCTGCTCGTCCCGGAAACGGCGACGCAGGCGGATATCGATGCCCTGCGCCATTCGCTGGGCTTCGACCGGCCGCTCTTCGTGCAGTACCTGGATTTTCTTGGGCAGATCGTCCGGTTCGATCTCGGCCGCTCGGTCATCCAGAATATTCCGGTCTGGGATATCATCGCCTCACGCGTGCCCTATACCCTGCAGCTCGCGGGCGGTGCTTTCCTTGTTGCCTTCGGGCTCGGCATTCCCGTCGGCATCGTGCTGGCCTTGCATCGTGAACACATCGCCGCGCGGGTGCTCGCCGGCATCGTGTTGTCCGCCCAGAGCATGCCGACGTTCTGGAGCGGCATCCTGCTCATCATGATCTTCGCGGTCACGCTCGGCTGGCTGCCGCCGTCGTCGGCCGGCGGCATCGATCATCTCATCATGCCGTCCTTCGCGCTCGGCCTCCTCAGCATGGCCACTTTCGCGCGCATCACGCGCACGTCGCTTCTGGACGAGTTGTCGAAGGACTATGTCCGGACGGCACGCTCGCGCGGCGTCCCGATCGGCAGGCTGCTCGTCCGGCATCTCGCCCGCAACGCCTCCATCCCGATCATCACGGTCTCGGCGCTGGAGATCTCCAACCTGCTCGCCGGCGCCGTGATCGTCGAGACCGTCTTCGCCTGGCCCGGCCTCGGCCAGGTGACCGTCCAGTCCATCCTGGCGCGCGATTTCCTCGTGGTGCAGGGTGTCGTGCTGCTCGGCGCCTTCGTCACCGTGGCGCTCAATCTCGCCGCCGATCTCCTCTACAGCGCCGTCGATCCGCGCATTCGCCTCGATGGAGGACGGAGATGAGCGCGGTCACCGCTCCCCCCGCCGTGAGCCGTCCACGCGCGAGCCTCGGCAAGCAGGCTCTGCGCTGGGCGCCGATCGGCCTCATTCTCTTCGCGGTCCTCGTCGCCGTCTTCGCGCCCTTCATCGCGCCCTATGATCCGAATTCACAAAATCTTCTCGGCCGCATGAAGCCGCCCGGCACGGTATCCCGGAGTTTCCACTACCTGCTCGGCAGCGACGAACTCGGGCGCGACCTCTTGAGCCGGCTCATCTTTGGCGCGCGCGTCTCGCTCTTCGTCGCCTTCGCCTCCGTCATCCTGTCCGGCGTCATCGGCGTCCTGCTCGGCATGCTCGCCGGCTACGCGCGGGGCTGGGTGGAAGTGGTCGTCATGCGGCTCGTCGACGTCTTCCTGTCGATCCCGGCGATCCTGCTCGCCATCATCACAGTGGCGGTGCTGGGGCCCGGCCTCATCAATGTCATCGTGGTTCTGGCGCTGACGCGTTGGCCGCGTTACGCGCGGATCGCCTACGGCCAGACGCTCGGCGTCGCCAACATGCCCTATGTCCGGCTCGCCGCCTTCATGGGCGCGTCGGCGCCGCGTGTCCTGTTGCGTCACATCCTGCCGAACATCATCGGCGCCGTCACCGTGGTGGCGACGCTTGAATTCGGCCTCATGGTCCTGTTCGAGGCGGGCCTCTCCTTCCTCGGCATGGGGGTGCAGCCGCCGACGTCGAGCTGGGGCGCCATGCTCTCCTCCGGGCGCAACTATCTCGCCACCGCCTGGTGGATTGCCACCTTTCCCGGCATCTGCCTGTTCCTGCTCGTGCTGTCCGTCAATCTGATCGGCGACGATCTGCGTGATCGTTTCGATCCGCGTTCACAATGAGGCCATCATGGATTTCTTTTCCGACATCGCCGGCAAACGCGCCGTCGTCACCGGCGCCTGCGGGGTCGTCGGCCGCTGGATCGCCGCATCGCTGCGCGAAGCGGGTGCCGCGCTCTGCCTGACGGATACGGACGCTCAGGCGCTCCAGGATTATGCCGAGGAGCTCGGTCTCGGCAGCGGGAGCTTCACCTTTGCCGCCGATCTGACCGACGAGGCGTCCATCAACGGGCTTGTCAATACGGTCGAGGAGCATTGGGGGGCCGCGGACATCCTGGTCAACAATGCCGGCATCTATCCCAGCGGCTTCCTGCTCGACATTTCCACGCAGGATTTCGACCGCATCTTCGCCGTCAATCTGCGCGCGCCGTTCATTCTGACCAAGGGCATCGCCCTGCAGATGATCGCCAAGGGCATCAAGGGCTCGGTCATCAACATCTCGTCGGGCGCCTCCCGCAAGATGCGCCGCACCGTGGTGCCCTACTGCACCTCGAAGACGGCGCTCGACCGGCTGACCAAGGGCTTCGCCATCGAACTCGCGGAATTCGGCATCCGCGTCAATGCGCTGGAGCCGGGCTTCGCGGCGGGCTCCGCCGTCAGCAGCCTCACGGACGAGCATATCGCCAATACGATCGCGGCGATCCCGCTCGGCCGGCCCTCCTCGCCGAGTGACGTCGCCAACGGCCTCCTCTATCTCGCAAGTGAAGCCTCGGCCTATGTGACCGGCGCCACGCTGACCATCGACGGGGGGAACTCGATCGGCTCGCTGGCCGTCCATCAGGCCAAGAAACATCCGTTGTGAGCGAGGCCCCAATGCCCCATCCGTCTCACCGTCCGAACCATCCCCGCTACGTCTGGCCGGAGGGGAAACAGAGCGCCTTCTGTTTCTCCATCGACGTCGATGCGGACGCCCCCCTTCTCTGGAATCTCAGGGAGGGGGCGCCGTCGCCCCTGCTCGGCCATATGGAACAGCGCCTGTTCGGGCCCCGTGTCGGCATCTGGCGGATCCTCGATCTGCTCGATCGCTTCGGCATCAAGGCGAGCTTCTATGTGCCGGGAGCCGTGGCCGAGCAGCACCCGGACCTCCTGCCGGCCTTCGTCGCGCGCGGCCATGAGATCGGCCTGCACGGCTATTTCCACGAGATCGTCTCGCAGATCTCCGACGCGGAATTCACCGGCGCGCTCGAAGCATCGCTGGCGATCTTCCAGGCGCAGGTCGGTATCAAGCCGAAGGGCTTTCGCTCACCGGCCTGGGAAATGACGCCGCATATGCTCGCCGAAATCAAGAAACACGGGCTCTACGACAGCTCGCTGTCCGGCTTCGATCACCCCTATACGATCGGCGACGTAGTCGAGGTGCCGGTGCAATGGGCGATCGATGACGCGATCTACTTCAAGTTCCTCGGCGGTGGCGCCGATTCCTGGCCGCCACAGGCAACCCAGCCGATCCTCGACAACTGGCTCGACGAATGGGATATGCTGCAGGCCGAAGGCGGCCTGCTGATGCTGACCGTGCATGACTGGATCTCGGGCCGCGCCCATCGCATCCGCATGCTGGAGCGCCTGCTGGAGAGGGTCACGACAACCCAGGGCGCGTGGATCGCAACCGTCGGCGAGGTTGCCGCGTATCACGCGCAGTCGGCCAATGCGGCCCAGTTCAAAGTACCGGTGAGAACGCCCGAGCCGATCGCTGATCGGCGTTTCGGGAGATAGAGCATCATGCAGACCTTTTCGATCCATAAACCGGCCGTACGCTCGCGGCATGGCCTCGTCGCCGCCCAGAACCGCTATGCGGCGGAAGCCGGCGCCGCCGTCCTGGCGCGCGGCGGCAATGCGATGGATGCGGCCGTCGTCACGGCGCTCGTGCTCAGCATCGTCGAACCCTGGCTCTCCGGCATCGGCGGAGGCGGCTTCCTGCTCCATGCGGATGGAGCGACCGGCAAGGTCTCGACGCTCGATTTCAACGTGATGTCGCCGCGCGCGCTCGACCCGGCGGACTATCCCCTGTCGCGCGCCAAGACCGGCAACTGGTTCGACTGGCCGACGGTGGACGGCGAGAAGAACGTCTCCGGCTACACCTCCATGTGCGTACCCGGCGCCATTGCGGGCCTCGCAGAGGCCTTGGCGCGCTTCGGCACGCTCTCGTGGGAGGAGGCACTGCAGCCGGCCATCGCCCATGCGGAGCGCGGCCTGGAGGTGGACTGGTACACGTCGCTGTCGCTTGCCGTGGAAGCGGCAGCGCTTGCGCAATATCCGGCCAGCGCCGCCCTCTTCCTGGAGAATGGCAGGGCGCCGCGTGCCGGGGATGCCAACACGCCGCATTATCGCCCGATGCCGGAGAAGGCGAAGCTCCTGAAGCGCCTCGCCAGCGCCGGAGCGCGCGACTTCTACGAGGGCGAGGTGGCGCGGCTTCTCCTCATGGATCTCGCGGACGGCGGCTGCGTCATCGATGCCGAGGATCTCGCCCGCTATCGCCCGGTCTGGCAGGAGCCGGCGACCGGCCACTATCGCGGCCTCGACATCCAGGCCATCCCGGGTCTCAGCGGCGGGCCGACCTTCCTCGACGCCTGCCGTCGCCTGGCGGATTACGATCTCGGGGCCAGCGTGCCCATGGCCGACGCGGCGCTGGCCTATGCCACGGCGATCCGACAGGCGTACGAGCAGCGGCTGACGACGATGGGCCACGCGGCGTCGCCGGAGGCCGGCTGCACCAGCCATCTCAGCGTCGTCGACGCCGGGGGTACGATGGTTTCGCTGACCAATACGCTCTTGTCGCGCTTCGGGTCCAAGGTCGTGCTGCCGCGCACCGGCATCCTGGTGAACAATGGTGTCATGTGGTTCGATCCGCGGCCTGGCCAGCCCAATTCGATTGCGGGCGGGGTCAAGCCGCTGGCCAATATGTGCCCGCTCATCATCAAGCAGGACGGCAGACCGACGCTTGCCATCGGCGCGGCCGGCGGCCGAACGATCTTTCCAACCGTCCTGCAGATCATCTCCTATATGGCCGATCGCGGGTTGACGCTGGAGGAGGCCTTTCACATGCCGCGTATCGATGCGAGCACGCCGACAATCCGGATCAACGCCCGGGCCGATCGCGCCATCCCCGCGACCGTGGGAACCCGCTATCCCGTCGAGATCGTCGAGGATACGCTCTATCCCGTCAACTTCGCCATTCCATCCGCGGTCCAGCGCAACGGCGCGGAGAATGTCGGGATGGCTCATCCGACAAGCCCATGGGCCGCCGTCGCAGTTGGAGCACCTGATGGCCGCTGACACCGCCGCGCGCGACGGCGAACCGCTGCTCGCGATCGACGGCCTCTCCATCGCGATCGCCGGCGTCGACGTGGTGGACGGCGTCTCGCTGACGGCCCGCGCCGGGCGTATCCTGGCGATCGTCGGCGAAAGCGGCTGCGGCAAAAGCCTGACGGCACTGTCCATTCTTCGACTTTTGCCGAAAGCCGCGCGTATCGTGGCCGGAACGATCGATCTCGAAGGAACGGACCTCCTCGGCATCTCGGACGACGCGCTGCAGGGCATTCGCGGCAATCGCGCGTCGATCATCTTCCAGGAGCCGATCGCCTCCCTCAATCCCCTGATGCGCGTCGGCGCACAGGTCGAGGAGGCCCTCATTCTCCATCGCGGATTGTCCGGCAAGGAGGCCCGGCGCGAGGCGGTGGCCATGCTCGCCAGCGTCGGCATTCCGGATGCCGAGCGGCGCGCGCGGCAATATCCCTTCGAATTGTCCGGCGGCATGTGCCAGCGCGTGATGATCGCCGCGGCCCTGATCTGCCGCCCTCGCCTCTTGATCGCCGACGAGCCGACGACGGCGCTCGACGTGACGATCCAGGCGCAGATCCTCGATCTCATGAAGCGGCTGCGCGACGACGTCGGCACCTCGATCGTCATCATCACCCATGACATGGGCGTGGTGGCCGAGATGGCCGACGACGTCGCGGTCATGTACGGGGGACGTGTCGTCGAGAGCGGCACGGCGGACACCGTCTTTTCCGCGCCGGCCCATCCCTACACGCGCCTGCTGCTGGCGACGGTCCCCCGCCTCGATGGACATCGCAAGGAGATCCTGCGCACCATCGAGGGCATGGTCCCGAGCGTCGACCAATGGCCGCAAGGGTGCCGTTTCCGCAGCCGCTGTCCGCTGGAGAGCGACATCTGCGCGACGCGGCCCTTGCTCAGCCCGGCCGATGGAGCGGGCCATACCGCCGCCTGCTGGCACGCCGACCGCGTTGCGGAACTGGTTTGAGGGAGTGCGCACGATGAATGCCGCAAGGCCGCTTCTCAGCGTCCGCGATCTCCGGGTTCACTTTCCCGCCCACGGCTCCGACAAAGGCGTCGTGAAGGCGGTCGACGGCATCTCCTTCGAGGTGCCGGTCGGGCGCACCGTGGCCCTCGTCGGCGAGAGCGGCTGCGGCAAATCGACGACGGCCTACGGCATCATCGGGCTCGAGTCCGTGACCTCCGGCTCCATCATTTTCGACGGGCGCGAGATTTCCCGCCTCGACCATCAGGCGCGGCGCGCGCTCGCCACCGAGATGCAGATCGTCTTCCAGGATCCAAGCGCGGCGCTCAATCCCAAGATGACGATCGGCGAGAGCATCGCCGAGCCGCTCATCGTGCAGGGGTGGCGGAAGGCGGACTGGCGAAAGCGCGTGGCGGAACTGCTCGACAGGGTTGGCCTGCCCACGGCCTATGCCGAGCGGACGCCCAATGCGCTATCCGGCGGCCAGCGCCAGCGCGTCGTCATCGCCCGTGCGCTCGCCCTGTCGCCGAAACTGCTCGTGCTGGACGAACCCGTGTCGGCGCTCGACGTCTCCATTCGCTCGCAGATCCTCAACCTGCTCATGGTGCTGCAGAAGGAACTCGGGCTCGCCTATCTGTTCATCTCGCACGACCTGTCCGTTGTCCGCCACGTGGCGGACGAGGTCATCGTCATGTATCTCGGCACGGTCGCCGAGCGCGGGGAAACCGGCGTCCTGTTCGACCATCCGCGCCATCCCTATACCCAGGCGCTGATCTCGGCGATCCCCCTTCCGGACCCGAGGGCCCAGCGCGCACGCGAGCGCATCATCCTCAAGGGCGACCTTCCGAGCCCGTTCAATCCGCCGGCCGGCTGCCCCTTCGTCAGCCGCTGCCCCATCCGGATCGAGCCCTGCGACGCGATCCGCCCCACCCTGCAACCGGTGGAGACCGGCACGGAGGCGGCCTGCCTGGTCAGGGCGCCGGCCGCCGGTCCCGCGTCTCTGCCCGCGGCACCCGCCAAGGTCCTCAGCGCATGATCGAACGCAAGACCATGAAGGCAAGACCATGATCGAACGCAAGAACCCGCCGAACCTCGCCCCGCCCGTCGGTCGCTATCATCACCTGACGGTCATTCCCGCCGGCAGCGACATCCTCGCCATCGCGGGACAGGTCGGTCTCGACGAGAAAGGCCATCTCCCCGATACGGTCGAGGAGCAACTCGCCAATGCCTTCGCCAATGTCACGCGGATCCTCGCGAGCGAAGGCCTCGACCACCGCGCCGTGTTCAAGATCAACATGTGGCTGACGAAACCTGTCAGCCGCGAACGCTATGTCGCGATCTGGCGCGGCTTCCATCACGACGAGCCACCCGCCAGCATGTTCGCCTATGTCGCAGCGCTGATCAGCCCGGAATATCTTGTCGAAGTCGAGGCCTGGGCAGCCCGGCCGGCCAAGACGCCGCCCGCGGCCTGAGGGAGGCGCGACGGGCGCGGGCTATCCTTCAGGGTCGATTCAGCATAGACCTTGCTTCGGCCTTGGAGCTGGGAAGACGCGACCACAGGGGGAGCAGTGCAGTGACACCGGAAGACAGACTTGCCGCCTTGGGGCTGACGCTGCCGACGCCGCCAAAGCCCGTCGCCACCTATGTCCCCTACCGTATCGTCGGCGATATGCTCTATCTCTCCGGCCAGGGCCCCCGCCAACCGAACGGCGGCTACAGCGTCGGCCGTCTCGGCAAGGATGCGACCATCGAGCAAGGCTATGCCGACGCGCGCACCGTCGGCCTGCTGCTCATCGCGGTCGCGAAGGACGCGCTCGGCGATCTCTCCCGTGTCAAGGGCGTCGTCAAGCTGCTCGGGATGGTCAATGCCGAGCCCGATTTCGCCGATCATCCCAAGGTCATCAACGGCTGCTCCGACCTGTTCGTCGAGGTGTTCGGCGAGGCCGGCCGCCATGCGCGGTCCGCCGTCGGCATGGGCTCCCTGCCCAACCGCATGACGGTTGAAGTCGAGGCGATCCTGCAGATCGCGCCGCCGGCTTGATCCAAGTGCTTGATTTTAGAAAGAATCCAGCCAGCTACGAAACGGTTGACCGCCCGGTTGGGGCGCAATAGACCAATCGCGATCAGGATGGATCAGACATCCTGACACTGTCCAGCCCGCCACGACAGGGGATGTCGGCGGCGGTGCTTGATATCATGAGCGACCGTACGACCATGCTGGATTACATCAAGCGTATCCTGACCGCGTCCGTCTATGACGTTGCGGTGGAAACTCCGCTCGACCCGATGCCGCGCCTGTCCCAGCGCCTCGGCATCAAAGTTCTGCTGAAGCGCGAGGATCTCCAGCCGGTCTTCTCGTTCAAGCTGCGCGGCGCCTATAACAAGATCGCCCGGCTTTCAGCGGACGAGCGTGCGCGCGGCGTCGTCTGCGCCTCGGCGGGCAACCATGCCCAGGGGGTCGCGCTCGCGACGGCGCGGCTCGGCATTCGGGCCGTCGTCGTCATGCCGCGCACCACGCCCGCCATCAAGGTGAGCGCGGTGCGCAGCCATGGCGCCGAGGTCGTTCTCCACGGCGACACCTTCGACGAGGCGCGCGTCCATGCCGAAGCGCTCGTGGCGCGCGACAATCTCGTTTTCGTCCATCCCTACGACGACCCCGACGTCATCGCCGGCCAGGGCACCATCGGCGTCGAGATCCTGCACCAATGCGCCGGCCCGCTCGATGCGGTCTTCGTGCCCATCGGCGGTGGCGGGCTCGCGGCGGGCGTGGCCGCTTATGTGAAATTTCTCAGGCCGGACGTGAAGGTCATCGGCGTCGAACCCGACGACGCCGCCTGCATGGCCGCCGCCATCGAAGCCGGCGAGCGCGTTGTCCTTCAACATGTGGGCCTCTTCGCCGATGGCGTCGCGGTGCGCCAGGCCGGGGCCGAGACGTTCCGGCTGTGCCGGGACCTCCTCGACGGCGTCGTCCGTGTCACCGGCGACGAGATCTGCGCGGCAATCAAGGACGTCTTCGACGATACGCGCGCCATTGCCGAGCCCGCCGGCGCGGTCGCGCTGGCCGGGCTGAAGCGCTATTGCGAGGACAATGCGGCCCCCGGCGCGGTGATGATCGCCATCAACTCAGGTGCCAATCTGAATTTCGATCGTCTCCGCCACGTCGCGGAGCGCGCCGAGATCGGCGAGCGCAGCGAGGCGCTCCTTGCCGTCACCATCCCGGAGGAGCCGGGCAGCTACCGCGCCTTCATCCGCATGCTGGGCGACCGCTCCATCACCGAATTCAACTATCGCTACGCGCCCGGCGCCGACGCGCGCATCTTCGTCGGCGTGAAACTCGCGGACGGCGACCGGGAGAAGCAGCACATCATCGGCCATCTCACCGGCAAGGGGTTTCCGGTGGTCGACATGACCGATAACGAGCTCGCCAAGCTCCATGTGCGCCACATGGTCGGTGGGCGCGTGGCGCAGCTGGAGGACGAGCAACTCTATCGGTTCCAGTTCCCGGAACGGCCGGGGGCCCTGCTCGCCTTCCTGGAGGGCCTCAGGCCGGACTGGAACATCTCCCTGTTCCATTATCGCAACCACGGCGCCGACTATGGGCGGGTGCTCGCCGGCGTGCAGGTCCGCAACGGCGGGCAGGCGGCCTTCGAGCGCTATCTCGACACGCTCGACTGCCCCTTCTGGAACGAGACCGACAATCCGGCCTATCGCCTGTTCCTGGACGGCCGTCCCGCAAGCTGAACGACGGCGCTCAGCGCGCTGCGGCCAACGCGCTCGCGATGGCGTCTTTCAAGGCAAGACGCTCTTTGCGCAGGGTGTTCTCGACATCCTCGCTGACGGGCTCGATATTCGTCTCCGCCCGATGCACCCGGTCGTTGACCGCGTCATACTCCGCGAGGATCTTCGCGAATCCGGCATCCTTCGCCTTGAGTTCATGGATTGCCTCGAGCTGGCCCGGGAATTCTTCGCCGAGAGTATGGGGGGTATTCGACATATCAACTCCTCGCTGAGAGCATCGGACCAAAAAGTGGTAAGTGACGTTGATAGATCCGACGCACGAACAAAAAGATAGAGCGGCGCAGCCCTGAGAGAATCAGAGCTACGCCGCTCTATCCGTCATTTCAACCTAAGAGGTTGGATCTATGTCCGCATTGATCGGCATCAATTCGCCATCGCGGGCCGTCGCAGGCGGAGGCTAGCGGTTCGACTCCGACATTTGCATCCGCCCGATAGCACCCTCGGAGCAAATGTCGGAGTCAAGAAAACCACTAGCAAGTTATTGGTTCGCCCTCAGTCTCGATCCGTCAGAACTGCGCCGTCTCCGTCGAGTCGTGCATGGCCGTCGTCGAACTCTGGCCGCTGCTCAAGGTCGTCGCCACCGCGTCGAAATAGCTCGTGCCGACCTCACGCTGATGCCGCGTCGCCGTGAAGCCCTGGGCTTCCGCTGCGAATTCCGCCTGCTGCAGCTCCGAATAGGCTGCCATGCCGTCGGCGAGATAGCGCCGGGCGAGATCGAAGGTGGTGTAGCTCAGGTTGTGGAACCCGGCGAGCGTGATGAACTGGTACTTGTAGCCCATCGCCGCGATTTCGCGCTGGAAGGCCTTCATGGCCGCCTTGTCCATGTGCTTTGCCCAGTTGAAGGAGGGCGAGCAGTTATAGGCGAGCATCTGCTCGGGATGGACCTTGTGCACACCCTCGGCGAAGCGGCGCGCCTCCTCGAGGTTAGGCGTCGACGTCTCGCACCAGATGAGATCGGCATAAGGCGCATAGGCGATGCCGCGGGCGATCGCCGCCTCGATGCCGCCCTTGAGGCGATAGAACCCCTCCGGCGTACGCTCATCCGTGACGAAGGGCGCATCATAATCGTCGATATCGGACGTGATCAGCCGCGCGGCTTCGGCATCGGTGCGCGCCATGATGAGGGTGGGCACCCCCATGACGTCGGCGGCGAGACGCGCCGCATTGAGCGTGCGGATGAAGGCGCGCGTCGGCACCAGGACCTTGCCGCCGAGATGGCCGCATTTCTTTTCCGAAGCGAGTTGGTCCTCGAAATGGACGGCGGCGGCGCCGGCTTCGATCATCGCCTTCATCAGCTCGAAGACGTTGAGCGGACCGCCGAAGCCGGCCTCGGCATCGGCGATGATCGGCACGAAATAGTCGATCTCGCGACCGCCCGCCTCGCCGTCGCGCCGATCATGCCGTTCCATGGTCTGGATCTGGTCCGCCCGCTGCAGCGCGCGGTTGATGCGGCGCACGACCGAGGGAACGCTGTCCACGGGATAAAGGCTCTGGTCCGGATACATATGACCTGAGGTATTGGCGTCGGCCGCGACCTGCCAACCGGAGAGGTAGATGGCCTTGACGCCGGCCTTCACCTGCTGCACCGCCTGGTTGCCGGTGAAGGTGCCGAGCGTCGGCACGAAGTCTTCCCGGTGCAGGAGCTCCCACAGGCGGCGCGCGCCGTTCTCGGCGAGCGTATGGCGAACGGGCAGCGACCCGGCGAGCCGCAGCACATCCTCCGGCGTGTAGGTGCGGGCGATATTGCGCCAGCGATCCGGCGCCCAAGAGGGTGCGGGGAAGGCCTCGGCAGAGGTGGAGGGAGCCTTGTCGAGCATGGTCCTGTCTTTCGCTTTCTCAGAAAAAAATGCGCCCGCTGGCGGGCCTGTGTAAAACCGAGGGGAGCGCCGTTGCGGCGGCGCCCATCGGGCTGATCCGCCTCGGACATATCCACCTTGGGAGGATCCGCCTTGGGAAGATCAAAGCCTTGGGAAGATCAAGGCCTTGGGACGATCCGGCGGGATGCCTCAGCCAGCCGTCCGCCGCGCATAGGTGGCGGCGATCAGTTGCCGTCCCTCGAACATGCGCTGGCCACCGTCGGCATCCGCCATGGTGAAGCTGTGCCGGCCCGTGCGATGGACGATGGAGAACTGGCGCTCAGAAAGACCCTGTTCCTGGAAGGCCCGGTGGATCTCGGTCATGTCGGCACCGATGATCGTGACGAATTCGGTGTCGTCGTGGGGGTGCTGAATGTTCATGGCGAACCTCGCTGTTTGCTGTCAGTAAATATTTGACAAGCGCGGCCCGATAGCAAGATATATAACGATATGAGGGTGTTAAGCTGTAAACCCTTGTGAAGATCGGCATCCATTTTTGTAAAGCGCGTGATCGGGAACTCGCCTATGGCCAAGGACAATCCACAAATCGGGGCTCGCATCCAGCGGCTGCGCCGGCAGGCCAGAACATCCCAGGCGGAGCTCGCCGAGATCCTCGGCATCTCGCCGAGCTATCTCAATCTCATCGAGCACAACCGGCGCCGCATCACGGTTCCGCTCCTGATGAAGATCGCCGGTCATTTCCGGGTCGAGCCGGGTGAACTCGTCGAGAGTGACGAAACGCGCCTGACCGGCGACCTCATGGAGATTTTCGGGGACGATCTCTTCGCCGACAGCGCGCTGACCAACCAGGATATCCGCGATTTCGCATCGTCGAACCCCGCGGTCGGACGCGCCGTCGTGCGCCTGTTCGACCAGTATCGCCAGCTCAAGACCAACAGCCGGCTCGGCTCCGGCGCGGCCGCCGAGGTCGGGCACCACGTCGCCACCGACGCGGTCTCCGATTTCATTCAGCTCAACGCCAACCACTTCCCGACGCTCGAAGCCGCCGCCGAGCGCGTGCGCGCCGACATCGACCAGATGTCGGAGACCCTGGAGCACGGCCTGCGCTCGTATCTGTTCAATGTCTTCGGGCTCAACTGGCGTCCAGCGGCGCTGCCGCCCGGGATCATGCAGCGCGTCGACGCGGCCGGCCGCGAGTTCCTGACGGCCGAGGCCCTGCCCCCGGAAACGAGCCTGTTCGCCGCCGCCCACCATCTCGGCCTCCTGGCCGCAGCCCTCGACATGGAGCGGCTGATCGCGGAGAGCGAATTGCCGGCGGACGCGCCGGTGCTGGCCCATAATGCGCTCGCCAGCTATTTCGCCGCCGCGCTGATCATGCCCTACGAGCCTTTCCTCAAGGCATGCCGGGACATGCGCTACGACATCGAGCGCATCGGCCGGCGCTTCCGGGTGAGCTTCGAGCAGGTCTGCCACCGCATGACGACCCTGCAGCGCCCGGGCCAGGCCGGCATTCCGCTCCATCTCGTGCGCACCGACATTGCCGGCAATATCTCCAAGCGCTTCTCGCTGTCAGGCATCCATATTCCCCGCCATTCCGGCGCCTGTCCGCGCTGGAACGTCTATGGCGCCTTCCTGCAGCAAGGACAGATCAACGTGCAGATCAGCCAGATGCCGGAGGGCCAGCGCTACTTCTGCATCGCGCGGACGCTGACCAAGAGCGGCCCGCAATACAATGCGCCGCGGCGGCATTTCTCCATCGGCCTCGGCTGCCACATCAGCCAGGCGACGCAGATGATCTATTCGGACGGGGTCGATCTCAACAACCCGGCGCTCGCGGTGCCGATCGGCGTCGGCTGCCGCATCTGCCCGCGGCTTGATTGCGAGCAGCGTGCCCACCCGCCGGCCGACCATCGCTTCACCTCCGACGGCCGCGAAGGCGAACGCGGCGAGAGCATCTATGTCCGCCCGAACGCACAATGGGGACGGTAGATCAATCGATACTCAAGGAAAGCCGGCCCAAGTCCTGGCTATCATCAAGTCCTGGCTATCATCAAGTCCTGGCTATCATGTTGCAGGCAAGGTTAGCACCGGAACCTTTGTGTCATCCCCGGCGGGCTGCCCTGCAGCCCGGGAAGGGGATCCATAAACCGGCGCGCATGATCTTTGGATCCCCTTCCCGGCGCTACGCGCCGCCGGGGATGACACCAGCCGAGAACGGCTCTTCTTCGCTGATTGTCGATTTGCCCTGAAGCAGTTCCGTCTCCCGCAGGCTTGCTCCGATTCAAGAAGAAGCGAGACAATCCATCCTCACTATGGCCGCCCTCACGCCTTGAAGAGGCGGCCATCGGCGGGCTCCCAGGAGAGGGTGACGGGCGTGCCCTGGGCGAAGACCGGGGCGCCGGCGCCATGGGGCTGCTCGGCGGTGATCTCCACCGGTGCGGCATCGAGCCCCACCACATATTGCACGCTGGCGCCGCCGAAGATCATCTGCCGTACGACGCCCGTCGCGCGCGCGACGCCGGCTCCCGCTGCCCCGGCCGCTTCCGCCGCAGGTCCCGCGCCGATGCGCACCCGCTCGAAGCGCAGCGCCAGGATCGCCTCCCCGGACGGCATGTCCCCGATGGACGTCTCGCGCACCGCGGCGGCAAAATGGAGGTCGCCGAGCCGGACCATCGCCAGCCCATTGGCCGCGCCGTCCGCCGCCCCTTCCACCGTCACCGGCAGGAGATTGGCATGGCCGATGAAGCCCGCCACGAAGCGCGTCGCCGGCGCATCATAAAGCTCCTGCGGGGAGGCGATCTGCTCCACCCGGCCGGCGTTCATGACGGCGACCTTGTCCGACATGGCAAGCGCCTCGCCCTGGTCGTGGGTGACGAAGACGAAGGTCGTGCCGATCTCCTGCTGGATGCGTTTCAGCTCGATCTGCATCTGGTGGCGCAGCTTGAGGTCGAGCGCGCTCAGGGGCTCGTCGAGCAACAGCACCTTCGGCCGCTTCACCAGGGCGCGCGCCAGCGCCACGCGCTGCATCTGCCCGCCGGAAAGCTGGCCGGGCTTGCGCGCGGCAAAGCCCGACAGCCCAACCAGCGCCAGCGCATCCCCCACCCGGCTGCGGATCTCGGCGCGCGGCCGGCCTTCCGCCTCCAGCCCGAAGGCGACATTGGCCTCCACGCTCATATGCGGGAACAAGGCCCAGCGCTGGAAGACGATGTTGGTCGGCCGCCGATAGGGCGGCACGTCGGCCATGTCCTGTCCGGCGATGCGGATTGTGCCTTCATCGGGCGCCTCGAAACCGGACAGCATCCGAAGCGTCGTCGACTTGCCGCAGCCCGACGGCCCCAGCAGCGAGAAGAACTCCCCGCTGCCGATCCCGAACGAAATGGCATCGACCGCAAGATGCGAGCCGAAACGCTTCGTCACGCCGACCAGTTCTACCGTTCCTGACACGTGGCTAGGTCCCCTCGCGACCACCGCTGAGCGATGCTCCCATTGCCACGGGGGACTGCACCGCCGTCAAGCGATTCTCGCGCACCGGGCCCGTTCAGGTGTCTGTTCACTCCAGGTGCCTCTTCACTCCAAGTGCCTCTTCGCTCCAAGTGCCTCTTCACTCAATGGGTGTTGAGGAGCAGAAGGCCGACACCCGCCACGATCAGCACCATGCCGGCGATGTCCCGCCGGCTGGTGTCCTGGGCCATCAGGCGATGGGATACGGCCTGGGCGAACAGCACCTCGACGAGGGCCAGCGTCCGCACATTCGCGGCGCTCGTCAGCGAAAAGCCGATGAACCAGAACTGCGAGGCGAAGGCCCCCGTCAGGCCGGCAAGGATCGACACGCGCCAGGCGCGCAGCGTGGCGAGAAGCTGAGGCCGGTTGAAGGCCAGCATCCAGACGACAAGGATCGCCGATTGCAGGAAGAGACTGAGCGCCAGGATCGTCGTCGCACGCACCGCGAAGGAGCCCGACGGCAGGTCGATGATCGCCCCGCGAAAGCCGATGGCCGAGAGCGCAAAGAGCCCGCCGGCGACGATGCCCATCGCCACCGAACGGCCACTGAGCCAGTTCGCCGCCGATCCCGGCTTCACGGACAACAGGACGACCCCGGCGGTGGCGATGACGATGCCGGCGGCCGCCAAGGGGGTCGGGATATCCCTGAGGATCACCATGCCGGCGAGCGCCACCAGGATGGGCTCGGTCTTGAGCAGCGCGATGGTCACGGAAAAGGAGCGCTCCTTCATCGTCACGAGCATGAGCGCCGTGGCGAGGATCTGCGAGACAGCGCCCATGGCCGTGAACAGCACGGCCTGCGGACCTAGACGGGGCAGGCTTTCGCCGCCGACGGCGAGGACGAGACCGAGGAAGAGAAGCGAGAAGGGCAGCCCGTAGAGGAAACGGACCTGCGTCGCCCCGACGGTGCCAAGGGCGCCGGTCAGGCTGCGCTGCATGGCATTACGCGCCGTCTGGGTCAAAGCCGCGACCAGCGTTGCGGGAATCCACAGGAGTGACAGACTGAACACGCCGAACCTCGCCATTGCCCCGTTCGCCCTCTCGACCCCGTCGGGAGCGGCGAACACGCACCAGGCGCAATTCATCCAGGCTGTGACTGGGCAGGTGAGGCGGGCGCAGCGTAGTGCAACGCAGCACAGGCGCAACCGCCTTGAGACGCAGGGCTGGCTTGCACGACAGGGCCTGGCTCCGGGGCTCCGATGCCGCGGCCGAAGATCAGTGCGGCGGCATCCAGCCGTGTCGGATCAGCATCCATCATCGCCGCTAGAGCGGCTCGACCGAAACGATCTGGTAGGTATGCATGTGCTCGTCCTCGCTGATCGAGACATACTCCCCGGGCTGGAAGCTTTCCTTGTTGAACCGGAAGCCCGATTCGTCATCGGAAGAGCTGCCCTGATCGTAGTCGAAATACCAGCTGCCGCCGGGCTTGCGGGCGAGACGGCCATGCTGATCCGCCTCATGGGCGCGGAAGCGCCGGACGCGGCAGTGCTCGGCATGCTTCTTCCACGACGCGGCATCGATATGCCCATCCGGCAACAGCGGCGCGGCGAATTCGTAGCCATCAAGCGGGCTTCCCACGGGATGGCCGGGTTCGCGTGCCAATTCCAACCTGATCCTGCGAAAATTCGCGGGCAGCTCGACCATGTCAACCTCCTTAGGGCCCGGATCGGCCGGACCGGTATGTCTATTCTCAACGCGGCAGACCCCTCTGCCGTTGCCATCATGGTCCAGCTAAGCAGAAACAATCTGTTTCGTCCTGATCCTGATCAAGAAATCGTGCAGCACCGTGCGTTGGCGACGCATGGCGAGACATCGTCGCCATGTTGACTCCCCGTCAGATCTTATGTCTTATATAAGATATGAATATGAGGTCGTGTGGCGTCTGAACAATGGTGAAGGTCGCATTCGCGACACGCGCTCCCGACACCAGAGGAAAAATCCCGACTGCTGCACGGACACGTCAGCGGCCGAGCCCGAAAGCAGGCCACGACAGGCCAGCACGATCATTACAGGGAGGTTGGAATAGTCCCATGAGCATTCCGCAATGCCTCGTTCACACCCCCCAGGACAGCTGCGGGGTTGTGGTCGTTGAAGACTTGAAAGCGGGCACAGACATGCTGTGTCTGATCACCGAAAACGATACGACCTTTACACTCAAGGCCACGGGCGACGTGCCGATCGGCCACAAGGTCGCCCTCAAGGACATCAAGGCCGGCGACACCATCATCAAATACGGCGAGGATATCGGCAAGGCGATCGCCGATATCGGCAAGGGCGAGCACCTGCACGTTCATAACGTCAAGACAAAGCGCTGGTGAGGAACGAGGCCATGCAGAGCAATTCGGAAGCTGCAATCGCAGCCTCGACCGCCCAGACACAATCCCTCCTGGCCGATGGGGATTATGGCAAGCTGACATTTTACGGCTGGAAGCGCGAAAACGGACGCGTCGGCGTCCGCAATCACGTCGTCATCCTGCCATTGGACGATCTGTCCAATGCCGCCTGCGAGGCGGTCGCCAACAGCATCAAGGGCACGCTTGCCCTGCCGCATGCCTATGGCCGCCTGCAATTCGGTGAAGACCTCGAAGTCTTCTTCCGCACGCTGATCGGCATCGGCTCGAATCCGAATGTCGCTGCGGTCGTGGTCATCGGCATCGAGGAAGGCTGGACCAAGCGCGTCGTCGACGGCATCGCCAAGACAGGCAAGCCCGTGACCGGCTTCGGGATCGAAGGCCACGGCGACATCGCGACCATCGCCCGCGCCTCCTATGCCGCCAAGCAGTACCTGCAATGGGCGACCGAACTGCAACGGGAGGAATTCCCGATCAGCGACCTTTGGGTGTCCACCAAATGTGGTGAATCCGATACGACCACCGGCCTGTCCTCCTGCCCCACCGTGGGCAACATGTACGACAAGCTGATCCCCAGGGGGATCTACGGCGTTTTCGGCGAGACCACCGAGATCACCGGCGCCGAGCATCTCTGCAAGGCGCGCGCGGCGACCCCCGAGCTCGGCGAACGCTGGTACAAGATGTGGAAGGCTTATCAGGACGATGTGATCGAGGCGTACAAGACCGACGATCTCTCCGACAGCCAGCCGACGAAGGGCAATATTGTCGGCGGTCTCACGACCATTGAAGAAAAGGCGCTCGGCAATCTCGAGAAGATCGGCCGGAACTCGAAGTTCATCGATATCCTTGAGCCCGCCGAAGCACCTGCGAAGGGCCCGGGGCTCTACTATATGGATACCTCGTCGGCGGCGGCGGAATGCGTGACCCTGATGGCGGCCGGCGGTTATGTCGTGCACACCTTCCCGACAGGCCAGGGCAATGTCATCGGCAACCCGATCCTGCCGGTCATCAAGATCACCGGCAATCCAAAAACCATGCGCACCATGGCCGAGCATATCGATGTGGACGTGACGGGCATTCTGCGCCGTGACCAGACGCTGGACAGTGCGGGCGACGCGCTGATCAGCATGATCCAGCGCACGGCCAACGGACGCCTGACTGCCGCCGAATCCCTCGGTCACCGCGAATTCGTCCTGACGAAGCTCTATCGCAGTGCCTGAGCGGTCTTTGTCACAGTCCCCGCGGCGCTATAGTGGCTGAGCCGGCGCGAGCCGCGCACAGCCATATGCACCTATCGAGGCCAAGCCGATGATCGTGATCACCGAGTTCATGGATGAGGAGGCCATCCGCAGCGGTCTCGACGGGTTCGAGGTGCTCTATGATCCGAGCCTCGTCGATCGCCCGGACGATCTGGCCGTCGTCGTCGGCCAGGCGGATGCGCTCATCGTCCGCAACCGCACCCAGGTCCGTGGCGCTCTGCTCGACGCCGCCCGCAATCTCAAGGCTGTGGGGCGCCTCGGCGTCGGGCTCGACAACATCGACATGGCCGCATGCGCGGCACGCGGCATCGCCGTCTATCCGGCTTCCGGCGCCAACGACACATCCGTCGCGGAATATGTGATTACGACCGCGATGCTGCTTTTGCGCGGCGCCTATGGCGCGACCAGCGAGGTGGCGGGCGGCGCCTGGCCGCGCAACCGGCTTGTCGGGCGGGAGATCGCCGGCAAGCGCCTCGGTCTCGTCGGCTTCGGCTCGATCGCCCGCGAGACGGCGCGCCGCGCCGCCGCGCTCGGCATGACGATCTGCGCGTATGATCCCCATCTGCCGCCCTCCGCCGAGGCGTGGACGCAACCGTGGGGTCGTGTTGAGGCGCAGCCGCTGAATTCACTCCTCACCGAGGCCGATGTGATCTCCCTGCACGTGCCACTCACGGATGAAACCCGCGGAATGGTCGACGGCACCGCCATCGCCCGGATGAAGAAGGATGCCGTGGTCATCAATGCGGCGCGCGGCGGCGTGGTGGATGAAAACGCCCTGGCCGCTGCGCTCCGCGCCGGTCATCTCGGCGGGGCGGCGCTTGACGTCTTTGAGGACGAGCCGCTCGACGCGGACCGCGGCTCGATTTTCGCCGGCATTCCGAACCTCATCCTGACGCCGCATATTGCCGGGGTGACCGTGGAATCGAACGTGCGCGTCTCCTGGGTCACGGTGGACAACATCCGCCGCCATCTCACCGGGGCCTAGCCTGGGCGATGCCCCGCTTCTTCACAAAAGCCGTCAGCACTCCACGCTTTTGTCATCGCAAGCTGTTGTCGGAGCGCCGGGTTCCTCTTGTTCCGCAGCATAGTCTATTTTGAAAGTATGCCATGCCTGTCCTGTCACTTGCCGAAGCCCGCGATCTCGTCGCAGCCGCTCTTGTGCGTTCGCGCGTCAATGAAGCCAATGCGGCGAGTGTCGCTCGTGCCTTGGTCGCCGCCGAAGCGGACGGGCTGAAGGGTCATGGCCTCTCGCGCGTGCCGAGCTATGCGGCCCAGGCCGAGGTCGGCAAGGTCGATGGCTTCGCCCGGCCTGCCATTACACGTCCCGCGCCCGGCGTTGTTGCGATCGATGCCGCGCACGGCTTTGCCTATCCGGCGATCGACGCCGCACTCGCGGCGCTGCCCGAGGTCACGCGGAGCCAGGGCGTCGCCGTCGCGCCGATCCGCCGCTCGCACCATTGCGGCGCCGCCGGCCATGCTGTCGAGAGGCTGGCGGAGGGTGGGCTCGTTGCCCTCCTCTTCGCCAATACGCCGGCGGCCATCGCCCCCTGGGGCGGGTCCCGTGCCGTCTTCGGCACCAATCCCATTGCCTTCGCCTGCCCGCTCGCGGAAGCGGCCCCCATCGTGGTCGACCTGTCCGTGTCGAAGGTGGCGCGCGGCAATATCCTGGCCGCCAAACAGAAGGGTGAGGCCATCCCCGCCGGCTGGGCACTGGACGCCTCCGGCCAGCCGACGACAGATCCTGATGCGGCGCTCAAGGGAACCATGCTGCCGCTTGGCGATGCCAAGGGCACCGCGCTTGCGCTGATGGTCGAGCTGCTGGCGGCTGGCCTCACCGGCGCCAACTATGCCGCCGAGGCCTCATCCTTTCTCGACGCCGAGGGCCCTGCGCCGGACACCGGCCAGTTGATCCTCGCCCTCGACCCCGTGCGTCTTGGCGGGCCCGATGCGATCGCGCGCTTCGCCGTGCTGGCCGAGGCGATCACCGCACAGGACGGTGCGCGGCTGCCTGGCGCGCGCCGTCTCGCCCTGCGCGCCAGGGCGGAGGCGGAAGGCCTGACCGTCGCCGACGGCCTCATTGCGGATATTCGGGCGCTGTAGGCGCGACTGACTGAATGACACGAGGCGGGATCGGGCACGCCGGAACCAGAGGCCCGCGTGCCCGGATCTGTTCGATCAGTTCTTCGCTTCATTCTTGCCGATGACGGCCTGCCAGGTCGCGACCTCCCTGGCGAATTGGGCCTGGTGGGCCGCCGGCGTCCGCTGGTCCGCCGGGAAGAGCTGCGTGCCGACCTCCGCAAAGCGCGCCTGCACGTTCTTGTCATCCAGCGCCTGCAGCAGCGCCTTGTTGAGCGTCGCCACCACCTCGGGCGGGGTCCCCGCCGGCGCATAAAGGCCGTGCCAGATGGTGAACGCGAAGTCCTTCAGTCCTGCCTCCTGCAATGTCGGCAAGTCTTTCAGAACCGGGAGCCGCTCTTTCGAGGTAACCGCGAAACCCTTGACGGTGTTACCCTCGATCTGCGGGACGGCGGTGGTCGACTGGTCGCAGAGAACGTCCACCTGTCCGCTCATCAGATCATTCATGGCCGGGCCGGTGCCCCGGTAGGCGACCTGCGTGAACGTGACCCCGAGTGCCTTCTGCAGAAGCAATGTGCAGAGATGCGAATTCGACCCGACGCCGGCATGGGCAATCGTCGCCTTCATGCCATCCGCCTTCAGCTTGGCGATGAGCGCGGCCGCGTCATTGGCCGGATAGTCCTTCTTCGACATCAGCACCATGGGCCCGGAATTGACGAGCCCGAGAGGCGCGAAGGCCGTCATCGTATCGTAGGTGAGCTTGGGATAGAGCGAAGCGCCTGCAGCAAGTGCCACGTGGTGGATCAGGAGCGTATATCCATCGGGATCGGCCTTGGCGGCGCGTGCCGCGCCCGCGGTACCGCCCGCCCCGGCGACATTCTCGATCACCACCTGCTGTCCCAGGGACTGCGACATGGACTGGCCGACGAGGCGCGCGATCGCATCGCTCGGACCACCGGCCGCGAAGGGCACGATCAGGGTGATGGAGCGTGCTGGATAGGTTTCTGCATGGAGCGCGCCGCTGGAAAGGACCAGTGCAGCGGCCGCGATGGCTCTCGTCAGTATTCGCATGGGTTCGTTTCCTCCCGCCTCGTTTGAGCGTTGCATTTGCGTCAGATGCGCGTGTGCACGATCCGTCCGCCAGACTGTCGCTGGCTTGTGACGTCAGGCCCGATCGCCTGTCAGCCTTCTGCGGGCCGGACGATAATATAACAGATATCTTATATAACACTAGCGGTCGGCCTGAGAGCTTCATGCCGTGCATTTCCAAATTTACTGATCGAAATGAGAGATCATGTAGTGGAGCGAATTTGACATGTGAGTCCCGCCTGACATGAGGCTCCAGATCAAATGTCAAATTCAAAAGCTCCACTAAAACCATTAATTTGCTAGTGGTTCTCTTGACTCCGACATTGGCTCCAAGGCCCGTATCAGGCGGATGCAAATGTCGGAGCAGAACCACTAGTGTTGCGCTTATCGTTGTGAGGGACGATAAGCGTGCGCTGCTTCGCCTGGACGGCCAGCTCTGCTATAAGATAGAAGAGTTATTGAACCGCCGCCCCACTCGCCTGTCTCCGGGTGGGACGGGCCGGAAGCCGGGACGGAGCGGAGTGCCAAGTTTGACGAACCTGTGCGGCGTCGCCCAACGGCTCGCCCCCATCGCGCCGGCGCTGGCCCACCGCCGATGACACGCATTCTGGATCAGACAGAAGTCCTCGGCTTCCGGCCGCTCTATCGCCAGGTCCGCGACCGGCTCATCCGCAATCTGGTCGACGGTGTATGGGCTCCGGGCGAGGCGCTGCCCAGCGAAATGCAGCTCGCGGCGGATCTCGGCGTGAGCCAGGGCACCGTGCGCAAGGCGCTCGACGCCATGGCGGCCGAAAATCTCGTCGTCCGTCGCCAGGGCCGCGGCACTTTCGTCGCGCGCCATGATGAAGAGCGTATCCTCTTCCAGTTCTTCAAGCTTGTCCCCGACAGCGGCGTACCGAGCTTTCCCGATAGCCGGGTACTTTCCCTGTCCCAGGGTCGTGCCGACGCCAATGAGCGCTCGCTGCTCGCCTTGACGCCGGGCAGCAAGGTCATCCGCATCAAACGTGTGCGATCAATAGAGGACCGGCCGGTCATTGCGGAGACGATCAGCCTGCCCGCAGCGCTCTTCCCCGATCTCGCCGGCATGGCGGTCCCGAACAACCTCTATGGCCTCTATGCCATGCACTATGGCATCACCATTGCCAATACGCAGGAGAAGCTGAAGGCCGTCGGCGCCTCACCGGACGATGCGGCGATCCTTGGTGTGACCCCCGGAACGCCTGTGCTGAGGATCGACCGCCTGGCGCTCGCCCTCGACAAGACACCGGTCGAAAGGCGGCTCAGCATCTGCCTGACGCAGGACCTGCATTATCTCTCGGATTTGAGCTGAGAACAGCCCTCCGCGGGGACCTGCCCCCCGGGGGGGCGGGCGTGGGCGGTCGTGCCGCCCGTGGCAGGGTCAGCCGTTCTTCGCGACGCGGGCCAACAGCGTTCCCTCGCTGACCTGCTCGCCCGTCATCGCCTTCAACTCGGTCACGACACCGTCGAAGGGCGCCGTGAGCCCGTGCTCCATTTTCATGGCTTCCAGCACGATGAGGCGCTCGCCCTGGCGCACCGCGTCGCCCTCCGCCACGTCGACGCTGATGACGCGGCCGGGCATCGGCGCCAGCAGCGCGCCGTCGGACGCCGCGCCGCCCGTAGCCACATCGGCAGCCGGTGCCGCGAATGGCCAGGCCTCGCCGTCGGCGAACAGCACACGCGTGCCGTCGGGCATCACCGCGACAGTGTCGCCGTCCGCCGGGCCATCCTGATCGAGGATCACGCGATGCCCTTTCCCGGCGACCGTCACCGCGACCGTGCGCTGCGCCGGCGCCGCCATGCGGAAGCCCGTCAGCGCCGTCCAGGGTCCTCCGTCGCCCGGCTCAAGCAGCGCACGCGCGGCCGCCTGCAGAATGCCGGCGTCGGGCTCGCCGCCCGGCACGAGACGATCGGCGTGGCGCTCGATGAAGCCGGTATCAACCCGGCCAGCCGCAAAATCGGCATCATCGAGACAGCGCGCGAGGAAAGCGGCATTGGTTCGGACCGGCCAGACTTCCACCGACCGGCAGGCCTCGGCCAGAGTGGCCTGCACGGCGCGCCGTTCCGGCCCATGGGCGATGAGCTTGGCGATCATCGGATCGTAGTAGGGCGTCACCGCCCCGCCCTCCTCGACGCCACTGTCGACGCGCACCGTCGCCGGCAGGTGGAGACGATCGAGCCGTCCCGTTGACGGCAGAAAGCCGGTGGCCGGATTTTCGGCGTAAAGCCGCGCCTCCATCGCCCAGCCGCGAATGGCAAGGTCGTCCTGGCGCAGCGGCAGCGGCTCGCCAGCGGCGACCCTGAGCTGCCATTCCACCAGATCCTGACCCGTGATCGCCTCGGTCACGGGATGCTCCACCTGCAACCGGGTATTCATTTCCATGAACCAGATGCGATCGGCCCGCAGGCCCGCGGAAGCATCCGCGATGAACTCGATCGTTCCGGCGCCGACATAATCGACCGCCCGTGCCGCCGTCACCGCGGCCGTACAGATCGCCGCACGCGTTGCCGCGTCCATGCCGGGGGCGGGCGCCTCCTCGATGACCTTCTGATGGCGCCGCTGCAGGGAGCAATCGCGCTCGAACAAATGCACCACATGGCCGTGGCTGTCGCCGAAGACCTGCACCTCGATATGGCGGGGATTGAGTACGTATTTCTCGATGAGGACGCGGTCGTCGCCGAAGGCCGCGGCCGCCTCGCGCCGGCAGGCCGCAAGCTCTGCCGCGAAATCCGCTGCCGCATTGACGCGGCGCATGCCCTTGCCGCCGCCGCCCGCGACCGCCTTGATCAGCACGGGGTAGCCGATCGCATCCGCTTCAGCCTTGAGGCGTTTTTCGTCCTGGTCCTCACCGAGATAGCCCGGCGTCACCGGCACACCGGCTGCCTGCATCAGGCTCTTGGCGGCATCCTTCAGACCCATGGCCCGGATCGCCGTGGCGGGGGCGCCCACCCAGACGAGCCCCGCCGCGACGACCGCCTCCGCGAATCCGGCATTCTCGGAGAGAAAGCCGTAACCCGGATGGATCGCGGCGGCCCCTGCCGCCTCTGCGGCCGCGATGATCTTCGCGCCATCGAGATAGCTCTCGCGTGCCGGCGCCGGCCCGATGCAGATGGCCGTGTCGGCCTCGCGCACGAAGGGCATGGCGGCGTCGACATCGGAGTGGACGGCAATGGTGCGGATGCCGAGGCGGCGCGCGGTGCGGATGATGCGGCGGGCAATCTCCCCGCGATTGGCAATGAGAAGGCTCTCGAACATCAGCTACATCCGGAAGAGGCCGAAGCGCGGCTCGCGCGGGATGGGGGCGTTGAGCGTCGCCGCGAGGGCAAGCCCCAGCACGTCGCGCGTCTCGACGGGATCGATGATGCCGTCGTCCCAGAGCCGCGCCGTCGCGTAATAGGGATTGCCCTCGGCCTCATAGCGCTCGCGGACAGGGGCCTTGAAGGCGTCCTCCTCCTCGGCCGACCATGTGCCGCCATTGGCCTCCAGCGCGTCGCGGCGAATGGTGGCGAGCACGGAGGCCGCCTGCTCGCCGCCCATGACGCTGATGCGGCTGTTCGGCCAGGAGAACAGGAACCGTGGCCCGTAGGCGCGGCCGCACATGCCGTAATTGCCCGCGCCGAAGGAGCCGCCGATCAGCACCGTGATCTTCGGCACGGTCGCCGTCGCGACAGCCGTCACCAGCTTCGCGCCGTCCTTGGCGATGCCGCCGGCCTCATATTTGCCGCCGACCATGAAGCCGGAAATGTTCTGCAGGAAGAGAAGCGGCACGCGGCGCTTGCAGGCGAGCTCGATGAAATGCGCGCCCTTGAGGGCGCTTTCCGAGAAGAGCACGCCGTTATTGGCGAGGATCGCAACCGGCATGCCCCAGATCCGCGCAAAGCCGCAGACGAGGGTCGTGCCGTAAAGCGGCTTGAACTCATGCATCTCGGAGCCGTCGACGATCCGCGCGATGATCTCGCGCACGTCGTAAGGCGCACGCACATCCATCGGCACGATTCCGTAGATATCGTCCGGATCGTGGCGCGGCGGGCGCGGCGCGGCGATGTCGATATCGAGCGTCTTGACGCTGTTGAGGGTCGCGGCGATCTCACGCACCATGAGCAGCGCATGCTCATCGTTCTCGGCCACATGATCCACCACCCCGGACCGGCGACCATGGGTGTCGGCGCCGCCGAGCTCTTCCGCCGAGATGACCTCGCCGGTCGCCGCCTTCACCAGCGGCGGTCCGGCCAGAAAAATCGTGCCCTGATTGCGCACGATCACCGTCTCGTCCGACATCGCCGGCACATAGGCGCCACCCGCGGTGCAACTCCCCATCACGCAGGCAATCTGGGGTATGCCCTCGGCCGACATCGTCGCCTGATTGTAGAAAATGCGCCCGAAATGCTCGCGATCGGGAAACACCTCGGCCTGATGCGGCAGGTTGGCGCCGCCGGAATCGACCAGGTAGATGCAGGGCAAGCGGTTCTCCCGGGCGATCTCCTGGGCGCGCAGGTGTTTCTTCACCGTCATCGGGAAGTAGGCGCCGCCTTTCACGGTGGCATCATTGGCGACGATCATCGCCTCGCGTCCGGCGATCCGTCCAACCCCGGCGATCAGGCCGGCACCGGGCGCCTCCCCGCCATAGAGGCCATTGGCGGCGAGCCCGCCGATCTCCAGGAAAGGCGAGCCTGCATCGACGAGCCTGTCCACGCGGTCGCGCGGAAGGAGCTTGCCCCGCGCCACATGCCGCTCGCGGGCACTGTCCGGCCCGCCACGGGCTGCTGCCGCGATCCTGGCGCGGAGCTCGTCGGCAAGCGCACGGTTGTGGGCGGCGTTGCGGCGGAAGGTCTCGCTGTCGCGATCGACCGAGGTCGCGAGTGTCGTCATCAGCCGCACCATCTCCCTCTTTCACGGCGTGTCGTCCTGGCGTGCTGTCGTGCCCCGGCCGCGTTTCCCGGCAAGTTTGCGCCGGCTTGTAAAATCACGCCACTGAAATTGCGGGGGCCGGCGTTCCTAAGGGTTCACCGCCGGGTCACGCGCGTCGACCACGCCGCTGATGAGGTTGAGCCCGAGCAATCGGCGCGAATCGAGGTCCGGCTGGGCGGGCTTCAACCGGCTCGCCAGGGCAGCGATGCGCGCGCGATACTGACGGGCGAGCCGGACAGCCTCCTCATGCGCGATGGCCCGGAACGTCACCTCGCTGCCGGGAACGCACTGCGCGAGACGATCGAGATCGGCACTGATCACCGTCGCGATCTTGGGATAGCCGCCGGTTGTCTGGCGGTCGCGCATCAGCACGATCGGCTGGCCATGGCCCGGGACCTGCACATGGCCGCAGACGATGCCGTCGGAGACGATATTGTGGCCGCGCGCGGCGATGAGCGCCGGCCCTTCCAGCTGATAGCCCATGCGGTCGATGCGCGCCGACACGCGGTAACACTCGCCGAGGAAGCGGGCGATGGTATCGGGCGCGAAATAGTCATCCTGCGGCCCGAGGACGACGCGGATCGGCCCGTCCGCACGAGACAGACCATCGGTCAGGCCATCGATCAGAACCTGGGGCGCGACATGTCCGGCCGCCGCACAGGGCAGGCGATCGCCGGCGGCCAGGGGGCGACCGACCATTCCCCCCATGCCCGAGCGGCGATGCAGCGCGATGCTGCCGAGTTCCGGCGCGACGTCGAAACCACCCGCGACCGCCAGATAGGCAAAAAGCCCCGTGCGGCAGGGGCTCACGGTCAGCCTGTCCCCCTCACGCACCAGGGTGGAGGTGAACGGCGCCACGGGATGGCCTTGAACGGAGAGCGTCGCACCGCCACCGGCGAGCGATACCAGCAGAGGGCCGTCCGCGCAGGTCAGGGAACCTCCCTGCGCCATGAACTCGACCGCGCCGGTCTCCGCGCCATTGCCGACGAGCACATTGGCAGCCGCGAGCGCCAATCGGTCCATCGCACCTGCCGGCGACACGCCGAAACGCTGGTAGCCATACCGTCCCCCATCCTGAAAGGATGTTGCCGGCCCGCAGTCGCGCATCATGAGAGCGCTCACGACGCCACCATGTCGGCAACCGGTTCGCCGGCAGCGGCCGCCTTGTCGAGCACCCGCCAGTGGTCCTCGGCGATGGGCTCAAACACGATTTCATCACCCGACGCGATGAGAAAGGCCGGATCGCGACCGGGATGGTACGGCCGGACGGGCGTGCGGCCCAAGAGATGCCAGCCGCTCGGCCCTGCGATGGAGCTGATCGCAGCCTGGGCACCACCGATGATGACCGAACTCGCGGGTATAAGCGGACGCGGGTCTGACCGCCGCGGCGTCGCGAGCCGGGGGTCGAGGCCGCCGAGATAGGTGAAGCCGGGCATGAAGCCGATCATGTAGACCCGATAGACGGGCGCGCAATGGGCGTCGATCAAAGCGGATGGCGAGAGGCCGTGCCGGGCTGCGACATCCGCGAGATCCACGCCGAATGCACCGCCATAGACAACCGGAATGCGCCACCGCCGCACGGCTTCGCCGGTGGGCGGCAAATTGGCCGCCATCGCCAGGAGATCGGCCGCGAGCGCTTCAGGATCCGCAATGACCGGATCGATGTGGACGAGCAGCGAGCGATAGGTCGGCACCGTTTCGAGAACGCCGGCGACGGGGTGCGCCGTGAGCTCGGCATCCAGCGCCAGAACCTTGGCGTTGAGATCGGGATCGATCGTTTCCCCGAATTCGATCGTCAGCGCCGTATCGCCGCAGGGACGCACGCGCGGATAGGCGCCATGCCCTGCGGCCCCGCGGCTCTCGCGCCCCATATCACGCGCCCTGGTCGATGGGGGCGAGCCTCGCGCCCCTGCACATGGGCAACGCGACACGGCCACGCGCCGGAGCGGCGCCCACCACGGGAATGACCGTCAGGATGCCTGAACCCACACACATTTGGGCGCGACCGAGGGCGGTGATCGAAACGCCTGCACCCGCAGCCAGAAATCCCGCCAATACATGCATGGAATTCGTCTCTATCATTGGCGTGCAGGTCAAACCCACGTCCTCCCGTGCCGCGTCGAAGATGGCCCGGCTGCCGCCAAAAGCTGTCGGGGCAGCGATAGGATAGTCCAGGGGGTCGCGCAAGATGCTCGCCCCGGCCATCCCGACAGCTGACGCGCGTGCCCTTACGACCGGGATCACCGGCACAAAGCCGGGGGATGACGCCAGCGATGTCTGGCGTCTCAATCCGAACGGAACGCTCTCGGGCTATCGGATCGCGCTGGTGACCTCGACGCCGTCGAGGAATTCGACAGGGACACCCGGCTCGATGAGCTTGACCAGTTCCTCCGCATCCCAATTGGTCAGCCTGATGCAGCCGTGGCTATTCGTCTTGTCGATGCGGCTCGGTTCCGGCGTTCCGTGGATGCCGTAGGTTGGCTTGTCCAACCCGATCCAGACCGACCCGACGGGGTTGTTCGGCCCTGGCGCAATGCGCAGCGCCTTGGTGTTGTCGCCCTGCTGGAAATTCACCGCGGGGCGATACCAATATTCCGGATTGACCGCGACGGCTCCCACAAGGTGAACCCCGGTGGGAGATGGCAGGTCCCGGCTGCCGATGGTCGCGGGATAGGCGACGACCAGTTCACCGGCACCGCCGTAGCCAAGGAGCTGCTTGGTCGACTTGTCCGCGACCAGTCTGGCGACCTTGGCGCGGGGCTTTTTCTGGCGAACATCGGCAACGACGATCGTCTCGCCCGGCGCCTGGAACGTCGCGCCCGGATTGAGGCGCCGGAGCAGGTCCTCGTCCATGTGGAATTTCTCGGCGAGCAGTTCCACGGGGCCACGGTAGCCGAGCCGGTAGAGCGTCGCCAACTCGGCATAGTCCTTCGGCATATCCGGCACGAACGGCCCGGCGACATCCTCCACCTTGATCGCATAGGTCATCAGCGGCGGCTCGGCGCTCTCCCGCTCCAGCGCTTCCCAGATCGCCTGGTTGAGGACGCCGTTCACGGGCAGGTTCCGCATGGCCTGGAAGGCGGCAATGGCCTTCGCGACATTGCTGCCGAGATGCCCGTCGATCACCCCCGGAGATGCATGGGCCCGATCAAGCATAATCTGCAGCTTCACAATCGCGGGGCTGACCTCGGACTGCATCGGCAGCGGCCGCGGAAAGGCTGCCGCGCGCGTCACCGCGACCCATTCGTCGCGCGTCGCCGGGAGTGCCACCTTCACCGGATTTGTTGTTCCCGGCCTGTCAGAGGCCGGGGCGCCGACACCGGCGGTCTGAGCCCGATCCCGGCCAGCCTCGGGCGCCGCCAAAGCTGGCATGCCGGAGAACAAGGCACCGGAGATGAGCGCAAGGGCGACACTCGAACGCATAGTCATTCACACCCTACCGATACGCGTCGCGACCAGCCGCGGGGCGAAATGCGGACAACATCCGGCATCTGCCGCTGCGGGCGATCGGAACTTAGCGCATAGGGTTTAAAAGGGATTGAACGCCACGACAGGATGCAGCCGCAGTTCCCATCGCGTCGGATTCGCTCCCGACACCGGATACTCCCGAACATGACATGGAAAGGGACCCAGAGGCATGGGGGCATGACCGCCAGGTCCCTTTCCTGGCCGGCGCAGCCGGCCACGCGCAGAGGGAAGAAGAACAACGGCTATCGTCTTCAGACCCTCAAGGCGAAGAAGGCATCAGGGCCCTCCGGGCGGCATGCGCCCTGACATGACCTGAGTTGCGGGAGAGCGCGCGGCCAATCATCACGGCTCATGTGGTCGTCTAGCCGCCGTTGACGAGGATCGTCTGTCCGGTCATCCACAGACCTTCCGAGACGAGGAAGCGGATATCGCCGCCAGCGATGACCAAAGCCTTACCTTTGACAGCGTGATCGGTCATGACAATCGGATTCCTTCACCAACAGACGGCCGAATGTCCGCCGCCGCATGTGAGAGAGGATATCGTCTAGGATCAGCTGATAAAGTCGCGCATTTTGACATAAGCTGTCAGAAATCACGAACAATAGGAACCATCGTCCGTGGACCGTATCGAGCTTTTCCGCATCTTCACGCGGGTGGTCGAATGTTCGAGTTTCACCCGAGCGGCCGGCACGCTCGGCCTGCCGCGCTCTTCCGTATCAGCGGCGGTCATCGAGCTCGAGGGACGGGTGGGAGCACGCCTTCTCCATCGCACGACGCGCAAGGTTTCCCCGACGCAGGATGGCCTCGACTTCTACAAGCGGTGCCAGCGTCTTGTCGCCGATGTGCAAGAGACTGAGAATTTGTTTCGCCAGACGCATGCGGGTCTGACGGGCAAGCTGCGGATAGACGTTCCCGGACGCATCGGACGTCTCATCGTCGCTCCGGCGCTGCCGGATTTTCTCGATCGGCACCCAGGCATCGATATCGATCTTGGCGTCACCGATCGCGCTATGGATCTCGTGGAGGACAGCATCGACTGCGTCCTGCGCGTCGGCAACCTGAGCGACTCAGGTCTGATCGCCCGGCCCATCGGCAGGCTGCCGCTCATCAACGTCGCCAGCCCCGCTTATCTCGATCGCTGCGGCGTGCCGCGGTCGCCTGAGGATCTCGCCGGCCACTGGGCCGTCAATTATGCGTCGCCTTCCACCGGCCGGGTTGAAGATTGGGAGTGGGTCGAGGGCGATGCGCTACGTGCCATGCCCATGCGCGGCCGTGTCACCGTGAACAGCGCGGAAGGCTATATCGCGTGTTGCCTCGCCGGGCTTGGGCTGATTCAAGTTCCCGCTTATGACGTCCGGTATCATATCGATGCCGGCGAACTCATCGCCGTGATGCCGGAGCATTGCGCCGAGCCGATGCCCATGACGTTGCTCTACCCGCACCGTCAGCACTTGTCCCGGCGGCTTGCGGTCTTCGCAGATTGGCTCGAAGTCCTGCTGAGACGCGAACTCCTCGCGGAGGATCGCACGCACCGTGGGCGCGTGCGCGATCAAGCACATCCTCGCTCCGAGGAATAGCCGCGAGCGGCGGCGCCGGCCTCACAGGCGCCTCAGTAGGTCGCGCGTCCGCCGGAGACGTCGAACACGCCACCGGTGGTGAAGGAGCATTCGTCAGAGGCGAGCCAGCAGATCAACGCAGCCACTTCCTCGATCTGGCCAAAGCGCCCCATGGGAATCTTCGACAGCATGAAGTCGATATGGGACTGGCTCATCTGGTCGAAGATGGCGGTGCGCACGGCCGCCGGCGTCACGCAGTTGACGGTGACCCCGCTCTTGGCGAGCTCCTTGCCGAGCGATTTGGTGAGCCCGATCACGCCGGCCTTGGAGGCGCTGTAGGCAGGAGCGTTGGGGTTGCCCTCCTTGCCGGCGATGGAGGCGATGTTGACGATGCGCCCGTAGCTCTTCTCGAGCATGAAGGGCACCACGGCCTTGTCGCAATAGAAGAGCCCGTTGAGGTTGATGTCGATCACCCGCCGCCAGTCCTCCACCGGATAGGTCCAGGTGGTGGTGTTGGGGCCGGTGATGCCGGCGCTTGCGACCAGGATGTCGATGCCGCCGAATGTGTCAGCGGTGGTTTTCGCCGCTGCTTCGACAGCCTCCCAGTCCGACACGTCGAGCGCGATGCCGAGGCTCGCGCTGCCCAGCGTCGCCGTGGCGGCCGCGATGGCGGCCGGGTCGCGATCCCAGAGGGCGACCTTGCCGCCCTCGGCGGCGATGCGGCTCGCCACCGCAAGGCCGATGCCCGCGGCGCCGCCGGTGACGACCGCGGTGCGGCCCGAGAAACGTGTTGGATCGGTCATCACTTTTTCTCCCATGCGAGCATTGCGCCATGGCGATGACATTGGATGGCGTTATCGGCCCTCTGTATCACCGCCATTTTAATACCAACATATGGTATTTTATTTCATATTGTGGGATAATAAGAAGCTGAATCACAGCGATGTCAAGAAGCATTGTCGATTCAGGAACCCTGCGAGGCCTCGGGGGAGACCCGTGCAACGTATGGGGCGTTAGACGTGAGGAGGCTGAACGATCGATGCGGAAGCCCTTATCAACCGGCTCGCGAGAGAGCAGCGCTGAGCCCGGCCGGACGAAAGAGCACCGGCCGGAGATCCACAGCACCCAGGGCGCCCAAACGCTCATGCGGGGGCTCGACGTGCTGGAAGCGATTGCGGCCGGCGCCACGGATCTTCCCGCGCTCGCAAAGACACTCGGCACCACGCGCACGACCACGCACCGCCTCGCGTCCGCGCTCGTCGATCGTCGCTATCTCAATTTTACACCGCGCGAAGGCTACAGCCTGGGACCAAAGCTGCTCGAACTCGGCTTTCAGGCGCGGCGTGACATGCCCCTGAGCAAGACAGCCCATCGTCACCTCGTGCGCCTGGCAGAGCAAACGCTCGACACGGTCCAGTTAGGCATCCTGGATGACGGCGTCGTCTTTTACATCGACAAGGTGCCTGGCCAGCGCCGGTTTGAAATCCGCTCCACCATCGGCGATCGCCGCCCGGTGTGGTCAACCGGCCTCGGCAAGGCGCTCGTGCTCGACATGGACGAAGCGCGGTGGGCCGGCTTCTTCGACGCGCGCGGCGCCGGCCTGCCTCCGCCAACCCTCGAAGCGCGGGAAACCTTTCTTGAACAGATGCGGACCTATGCGCGAGCGGGGGTGGCCTACGATCTCGAGGAATCGGAACCGCAGCTGCGCTGCGTGGCAGCGCCGATCAGGGACGCCAGCGGCGCCATCGTGGCGGCGGTCAGCGTATCCAGTATCGCCCAGTACATGCAGCCGGAGCGGATGCAGACGCTTTCCCGTGACGTATTGGAGACGGCAATGACCATCAGTTCCGCATTGGGCTGGCGCGCGTCGGGCGGTCCGGTTGCGGACGATCAACGGCCTGAATAGGCTCGTCCGCCCGATACAGGCCTCGGAGCCAATGTCAGGCCTGAATTTCCTTCCGCCGAAGGAACCACCATACACATCCGCCGACGGGAGCATCATCAGGTGGCAACTGAATTCACGCCGATCGCCTCATTTCTTGGTGGCACGATGATTGGACTGTCGGCGGTGCTGCTGATGCTCTTCGCGGGGCGCATCGCCGGCATCAGCGGCATCGCGGCACGGCTGCTGCCGCCCTATGGCGATAGTCGTCCGACCGGACGCCTGGCCTTTGTCGCGGGCCTCATTCTCGCCCCGCTGGCCTATGCCGCGGTGGCTGGCAGCCTGCCGGCCCCGACGATTGCCGCCAGCCCATCTGTCCTGGTGGTCGCCGGGCTTCTCGTCGGCTTCGGTTCGGTCTGGGGCCAGGGTTGCACCTCCGGCCACGGTGTTTGCGGGCTCGCCCGCCTGTCGCCGCGTTCGATGGTCGCAACAGCCGTTTTCATGGCCGTCGCCATCATCACCGTCTTTCTGACGCGTCACATCTTGTAAGAGCCATGGCTATTCTGCTGCAATTCCTCACCGGCCTCATCTTTGGCCTCGGCCTCATCGTCGCCGGCATGGCCGACCCGGCGAAGGTCCTGAACTTCCTCGATCTCACCGGCACCTGGGACCCGAGCCTCGCCTTCGTCATGGCCGGCGCCATCGCGGTGACCTTCTTCGGCTTCCGGCTCGCCCTGCGCCGCCCGCAGCCGATCCTTGCGAAGCGCTTCCATCTGCCGACCGCGAGCGGCGTCGACGCCCGTGTCGTCGTCGGTCCGGCGATCTTCGGCATCGGCTGGGGGCTGTCAGGTCTCTGCCCGGGGCCGGCGCTCACCTTGCTCGGGTTTGGGCTGCCTTCGGCCTTCATCTTTGTCGCCGCGATGGCGGCTGGCATGGCCATCGCGCGCTGGCGCGATGGGAGGCAGGCGGCGGACGTCTCCGGGCCGCAGCGGGCGCCACACCAGACCTGACGGGCCTGCGCCGCAAAAAGGATAAGGGCAGCACATCGTGCCGCCCTTTCCGACCGTGAACAGGCGTGTGAGACCTGAGGACGCCTATTTGACCTCGGTGTCCTCGACGGTGATGCCCGACTGGAAGGTCAGGAAGCCCGGAATATTGGTGAAACCCTTGACGGTCTTGCGCAGGCCGAAGCTCTGGTCGCGCCACATCAGATAAACGAAAGGTGACAACTCGAGGGCGCGATCGACGAACTGGCCATAGATCTTCTCGCGCTCCGCGGGGTCGAGCGTCACACGGCCCTTGTCGAGCAATGCGTTGATCGTCGGATCGTCGAAATAGGCCGAGTTGTTCAGGCGCACGAGTTGCTTGCCGCCGTAGAAGAAATTGCTCAGCCAGTCCGCATCGGCGATATCGCCGGCGGTACCGGCCACCAGGAAGTCATAGTCGCCGGCGTTGTTCTTGGCGATGCGGCCGGACCAGTCCGGCAGGTCGAGCGTGACCTTGATGCCGATCTTGGCAAGTTCCGCCTGCACGGCAACGGCGGTGTTGTTGTGGAAGCCGTATTGCGAGGTCGACAGAAGCCGGGCCTGGAAGCCGTCGGGATAGCCAGCTTTCGCCAGGAGATCCTTGGCCTTCTGTATATTGTGGCTGAAGTAGTTCGCCTTGTCTTTGGAATAGCCGAGATAGCCTTCCGGAATGGCGATGCCGAACAGCGGCGTGCCGCGGCCGTTGAAGGCCGTGTTGATGATCGCCGAGCGGTCGATGGCATAGGCGATCGCCTGGCGCACTTCCGGCTTGGAGAACGGCTCGAACTTGGTGTTGAACTGCAACATCATGAACGGACCGGAGGTGCTCGCAAGCTTCAGATCGGGATTGGCCTCGATCGCGGCGGCATCCTTCCACGGCACGTAGTCGATGATGTCCACGTCGCCCGACTTCAGCGCATTCACGCGCGTGTTCTCGTCGCCGTAGAACACATAATGCACGTCATCGAGATGTGGCTTGCCCTGCTTGTAATAGCCGTCGAACTTTTCAACCGTGAGCTCGCGGCCACGCTCCCAGTTGGCGAATTTGAACGGCCCGGCGCCGATCGGGGTGGCGTTGGGATCGTTGGCATGCTGCTTGAGCCAGGCCGCCGGGACGATCGCCGATTCCGGCAGGGCGAGATAATGGATCAACGGCACGAACGGCTTCGCCAGCGTCAGCTTGACGGTCTTCGCATCAGGCGTTTCGATGGTGTCGATGATGCCGATTTCGTTCCGATAGGTTGCCTTGCTGTCGGGTGCCTTGATGCGCTCGAGCGATGCCTTGACGTCCGCGGCGGTCACCGGCGATCCGTCGTGAAATTTGGCGTCGCGCAGCTTGAAGGTATAGGTCAGCGCATCCGGCGAGACATCGTAGAACGCCGCCAGCTCGTTCGACAGCTTCCCGTCGGCGCCGTAATTGACGAGCCCGCGATGGATGGCCAGTCGAATGGTGCGCGCCGGCGTGCCGGCGTTGATGGTTGTGTCGAGCGTCGAAGGCTCGCCCGAGAGACCGAAATAGAGCGTGCCGCCGTCGGCCGCGAAGGCCTGGCTGATGGCAAGGCTCGATGCGAGCGCGAACAGCGCTCCCAGGACCCGCTTCTTCATGATGCTACCCCTTGCTGGTGTTATGGTTCCGCATGCTTGTTCCATGGCGGCTATTCCTCCCTGAGCCGTGGATCGAGGGTGTCGCGCAGCCGGTCTCCCAGGACGTTGATGGAGAGCACGGTCAGCGCGAGAAGAAGCGAAGGCCAGATCGCATACATCGGGTGCTGGCTGAGATAGCCGCGTGCCGTGCCGATCATCTGCCCCCAGGACGGCTCCGGCGGCACGATGCCGAGACCGAGGAAGCTCAGGCCGGATTCGAGCAGGATGGCGGCCGCCACGGTCAGGGTCGCCTGCACGACCAGCGGCGACAGGATGTTCGGCAGGATGGCGACACGCACCACGCGCTGCACCGAGGCGCCCATCGCGTGCTCGGCCTCCATGAATTCCTGCCGCGTGACCTGCAATGTCGCGGAATGGGCGACGCGGGCGAAATGCGGGATATAGAGAACGCCGATCACCACCGCGAGGCTGAAGACCCCGCTTTCCCAGAAGCCGACGGCAAGCAGCGCCAGCAGGATCGGCGGGAAGCTCAACATGATGTCGACGCCGCGCATGATGATGAACGACAGGGCCGGCCGGCTATAGGCCCCGGCGATGCCGAGGAGGGTTCCGAAAAAGCCGGCGATCACCGTCGCCCCGATCGCCACCAGCATGGTCGGCCGCACGCCGATCAGAAGTCGGCTCAGGAGATCGCGGCCGAACTCATCGGTGCCGAGCCAATGCGCGGCGGAGCTGCCCTGGTTCACCGCGGACGGATTGATGGCGTAGGGGTTCTGCGGCGCGAGCCACGTGCCGAAGATGGCAACGAAGACAACCGCGCCCAGGATCGCAAGGCTCGCCGCGAAGGCCGGCTGGCTGCGCGATAGGCTGAGGAGCCTGCCCGTCATGAGCGCCTCCTGCGGATGCGCGGATCGAGCAGGCTGTAGAAGAGCTCGACGACCAGATTGATGAGGATGAACAAGGCAGCGATCGCCAGCATGGAACCCTGCACCAGCGGATAGTTGCGGGCGGAGACCGCGCTGACGAGAAGCGTGCTGAGGCCCGGCCAGTTGAACATCGCCTCAACGAGGACGGTGCCACCCATCAGATTGCCGAGCTGCAGGCCGATGATCGTGACGATCGGAATGGCCGCATTGCGCAGCACATGCTGCCAGATGATGCGATGCTCGGACATGCCCTTGGCCCGGAGCGCGCGCACGAAGTCACGGCCGAGGATCTCGAGCATCGAGGAGCGGGTCATGCGCGCGATCGACGCGGCCAGGCCGAAGCCGAGCGCGAACGCCGGCAGGGCGAGCTTGCGGAAATGCTCGACCACGTTGCGCGAGATATCGGTATAGCCGCTCGCCGGCAGCCAGCCGAGCTGAATGCTGAAGAACAGCACGAGCAGCGTCCCCAGGATATAAACCGGAACCGAGATGCCGATCGTGGCGATCGAGGTCAGGACCGTGTCGCGCAGGGAACCGCGCTTCAGCGCCGCCGCAATCCCAAGCGGAACCCCGATCAGCGCCGCCACGATGATGGCGGCAAAAGCCAGTTCAAGCGTGCGCGGCAGGTTGCTCGTGACATATTTCGCAACCGGATAGCCGTTGGTCAGCGACTTGCCGAAGTCGAGATGCAGCGCGTTCCAGAGCCAGACGAAATACTGGCTGATCACCGGCTGGTCCAGGCCGAGCTGGCCGCGCATCGCGGCGACCGCCTCGGGCGAGGGGTTGCTCTCGGCGCCGAGCAGGAGCAGGACCGGATCTCCCGGCATGATATACATCACCGAGAAGATCAGCGTCGCGACCAGCCAAAGCTGGACGAAGGCCGTCAGCAGCTTGCGGCCCACGAGGACAAGAGCACCCGAAAGCGTCGCGTTCATGCCCGTCCCCTCCTCGCGCGCTCAGCGCCGACGGTGGGAACCGCATCGAGAAGAAGGCGCGTATAGGCGTGCTGCGGCGCCGCGAAAATCGCCTCGGCAGGTCCTGCCTCGACGATGCGTCCCTTCTGCATGACGGCGATCGTGTCACTGATGTGCTCGACCACCGACAGGTCGTGCGAAATGAAGAGATAGGTCAGGTCGAACTCAACCTGCAGGTCCTTGAGCAGGTTCAGGACCTGCGCCTGGACCGACACATCGAGTGCCGAGACGGCTTCATCGCAGATGACGAGCGACGGCTTGAGCGCGAGCGCGCGGGCAACCGCGATGCGCTGGCGCTGGCCGCCGGAGAACTCATGCGGATATTTGGCGGCCGCTGCGCGCGGCAGGCCGACGGCGTCGAGCAGTTGCAGAACATGCTTGCTGCGCTCGGCCGGCGTGCCCTCCTCGAAGATCGCCAGGGGAGCCCCGATCAGGTCCGCCACAGTCTGCCGCGGGTTCAAGGAGCCATAGGGGTTCTGGAAGACCATCGCGATCTCGCGGCGGAACGGACGCATGGCCCGCTCGGACAGCCGCGCGATATCCTGGCCCTTGAACAGGATCTGCCCGGAATCGGGATTGGACAGGCGCATGATCGCCCGCGACAGCGTCGTCTTCCCGCAGCCGGACTCGCCGACGAGCCCCAGGGTCGTGCGCGGCGCGATCGAGAAGCTCACACCGTCCACCGCATGCATGGCGACGGCAGCCGCCAGCGGCGTCGGCTTCACCCAATAGGACTTGCGCAGGTCCTTGAGCTCGAGAAGCGGGTGCGGATCAACCGCAACCGGCACGTCGCCCCCGGCTGGCCGCGTGCGCGGCTGCGGCCTGACGCTGCGGACATTGCCCGCCGCGTCCCGCTCGATAACGGGCAGGCGCTCCTGCCGCAGCCCGAGCGACGGCATGGAGTCGATCAGCGCCTTGGTATAGTCGTTCTGGGGATTGGTGAAGAGGTCAGGGGTGGCCGCCTCCTCCATCAGTTCGCCGGCATACATGACGGCGACGCGATCGGCGACTTCATAGATCACGCCGAGATCATGGGTGATCAACAGGATGGCGGCGCCGACTTCCGCGTTGAGCCCACGCAACAGGTCCAGCACCTGCTTCTGGACGGTCACGTCCAGCGCCGTGGTCGGCTCGTCGGCGATGATGATGCGCGGCTTGCAGGACACCGCCATCGCGATCATGACCCGCTGGCATTGCCCGCCCGAGAGCTCATGCGGAAAGGCACGCATGCAACGGGCCGGATCCGGGATATGGACCTTCTCCAGGAGCGCGAGGGCTTTGCGGCGGGCGGCCGCCTTGCCGATGCGCTCATGCAGCAGGATCGCCTCGACGATCTGGTCGCCGCAGGTGAAGATGGGGTCCAGCGATGCCATCGGGTCCTGGAAGATCATCGCCACATGGCCGCCGCGCAGCCTGCGCAATTCGGCCGGCGTGCACTTGATGAGGTCCACGCCGTCGACCAGCACCTCACCGCGCGTGACAACGGCGTTCGGCGGCAACAGACCCATGACGCCGAGCGACGTGAGGGTCTTGCCGCTGCCGCTCTCCCCGACCAGGCCGAGGATCTCACCGGGCCTGATGGTGAAGCTGACGTCACGCACGGCGGGTTTGAGACCCGCTGCGGTCTTGAAAGCGATGGAGAGGTTCCTGATCTCGAGCATCGCGCCTCCGCCTCACGTCAGCGTTTCGGCGTCGATGGGCGCGGCATGGCCGAACGCACCCTCGATCCGGCAGATCCGCGCCGCGAACTGGGCGCCATGGCCGAGCGCCGCGCGCAGGACATCCGGCGGCGGACGCATCCCCCGGCGCCAGCCGGAGGCGATGAGCGCCAGCATAGTGGCCGTTATGAAGGCGTCACCGGCGCCGAGCGTATCCACCACGTCCGTCGGCTCCGGCACGACCGTGATGAAGTGCTCACCATCATAGGCGATCGCGCCCTCTGCGCCGAGCGTCGCCAGGGCGAGGCCACAGCCCTGGGCCACGGTCTCGCGCAGCGCGAGCATCGCGCGCTCGCGACCGACGTCCCCGGCCGACAGCGCCGCGAAATCGAGATGAGGAGCGACCGGGGCAATCAGATCATCCACCTGCCAGCGGTAGGAGAAGTCGTAGGACAGGAGCGCGCAGGCCGGACGCAGCACAGCGAGCTGCGGATTGAGGTGGCTGTAGCAGCTCGTATGTACCAGCGCGAAGGTCGCGAGATAGTCGAGATCGGCCGCATCCGGCACGAAGGGATGTTCGCGCGCGACGCCGCCCCGGTTGGAGAACACGAACTCGCGGTTTCCGTCGACGATCCGCACATCCGCATGGCCGTTCGCGCCTTCGACGACACGGCAATGCGGGGTCGGTATCGCGAGAGCCTCGAGCGTGTCCCGGACATGGCGGGCCGCCCGGTCCGTTCCAAACGTCCCGAGATAGGCTGCGTCGGCGCCGAGCATCTTCGCATAGGCCGCGAAATTCAGCGCATTGCCGCCGGGATACATGACCCCAGCGTTGAGATAGCGATCGACGACATTGTCGCCGAGCCCCAGCACCCGCAACCCGCGCAGCTCGTCACGTCCGGTCATGCCGGCCTCCTGACCGCTGGTCGAAGAGGCAGGCGCCCGCCCGCAAGCCGCTGTCCACGCGATGCGGCATGCGCGCGCGGTGGTCCGGCAAGAGTGCTGGCGGGCGCTTCGCCATCAGTAATCGACCTTCCACATATAGCGGCGCACCGAGAGCGGATGCTCGCGCAGCACCGAAAGCGTATGGGCGAACCAGTACCAGGTGACGCCGATGACGAAAGGCGACAGAAGCGGCGATACGTCCTCGTAGCGGCCGGCGTCGAAGGTGATGATCTTGTCCGTCACGCGGCGGGTGAATTTCAGCGCGCGCTGGTCGATCTTGCGGTTCTCGCCATTGTCCATGAGGAAGATATAGGCCATGTCCGCGTCGGCGACCTCGAATGGCCCGTGGCGGAACTCGCCGGAATGGATGTCGGAGGCGTCGAGCCACAGCATCTCGTTGAAGATGCAGATCGAATACTGGTAGTTGAGCGCCGAGAGAATGCCGCTAGAAAGAACATAATAGATGTTCTCGTCCTTGTAGCGGCGGGCGAGCTCCATGCCGCGCTCGCGCTCGGCATCCTTGATCTCGTGCAGGCGGGCCGGCATTGCCTCGAGGTCGCGCAGAAGACGCGCACCAACCGGATTGCCGAGATATTTCAGGAGATGCGCCGCGAAGAGATAGGCGACCAGGGTCTTCGGCATGCCCGGCAGTTCACGGCTGTAGGGCAGCAGGTGATCGCAGATCTTGGCCAGCCCGCTCTCATGGCCCGACGTCAGGGCGACAGTGACCGCGCCGGTCGTCTTGGCCCAGCGCGCGGCAACAACGGTGTCTTCGGTCTCGCCGTTATGCGAGGTGAGCAGCACCACGGCCTTCTCGTTGACGGGCTTGGGGCGCCGTGTCTCGAACTCCGTCGCATTGATGCGCTCGATGCGCAGATCACAGTATTTGTCGAGGATATACTTGACGGGCTCAATGTAGGAATTGGAGCCGCCGGCGCCGACGAGATAGACGGATTCGATCTCGCGCGACGAGAAGATCGCGTTCACGAGCGTCTCGGCGACCGGGTTGCCGTCGCGGAACGCCATCTCCAGGACGCCCTTGAGATAGTCCCCCTCCAGATAGTTGGGATTGGGCGCAGACTTGATCTCTGCGTCGCTCGGCGTCAGGTTTTCGAGGGCCATGTCAGTCATTCTCCAGAGGCTTCAGGTCGGGACGCGCGACCGAAGCCACCACCGCCCGGCGTTTGCAGGAACAGGCTGTCCCCGCGGTTCATGAGGATGTTGGTGATCGAGATGTCGTATTCGGTTGTCTTGCCGTCCACCGTCCCGAACTTGAGATGGGCCACCTCGCCGGCGCCGCCGCCGAAAACGCCGTCCGCGGGCGTCCGCAGACCCTCGCTGGAGGCATTGGCGCGGATGCCGTCGGTCATCGCGACGACCTCGCGGATGATGCCCATGCCGCCGACGGTATGCCCCTCGCCGCCCGAGCCATCGGCCAGCGCGTAGCGGCGGACCATGAGCGGATATTCGATCTCGAGCGCCTCGGCCGGCAGGTTCGACGTATTGGTGATATGCACCTGGATGCCGTTCATCCCGTCATGGGTCAGGCTCGCGCCCGCGCCGCCCCCCACCGTCTCGAGATAGACGAAGTTGCCTTCACGCATCTTGTGCGGGCCGAAGAAGATCATCGTCGCATTCATGTCGGCGGACGAGGCGAAGACCTTTTCCTTCGGCAGGACATCGGCGAAGGCCTGGAAGATCGCACGCACAACCCGCTGGCAACTCGTGGAGCGGATGCCGACGGCGGCCGGGAACTTCGGCCGTACGAGCGTGCCCTCCTCCGCCACGATGGTGACGGGAAGCGCCATGCCCTCGTTCGGCGGCAGCGTCGGGTCGAGCAGGGCCTTGATGGTGTAGTAGCAGGTGGCATCAAGCGCCGTCTTCGGGATGTTGACGGCGCCGCGCGCCTGCACGTCGGTGCCGGTGAAGTCGAAGGTGATGCCGTCCTCCTCGACCTTGATGGCGACCTGGATACGGCAGGGCTCATGGCCCACGCCGTCGCCATCGATGAAGGCCTCGCCGGTGTAGACCCCGTCCGGCAGGTCCTTGATGCGCTTGCGCAGACGGCTTTCCGAATAGGCGATGAGATCGTCGACCGCCCTCTCGACCGTCGCGATGCCGAACTGGTCGGCGAGCGCCACCAGCTTGCGCCGGCCGATCTCGTTGGTGGCGATCTGCACCTTGAGATCCAGCACGCGCTCCAGCGGATCGCGGCTGTTGGTGCTGATCAGCTTGACGATCTGCTCGTCGAGCACGCCTTCGCGCGCGATCTTCAATACGGGGATGCGCAGGCCCTCGGCGAAGATGCTGGTCTGGCTCGGATCGCAGGAGCCCGGCACGCCGCCGCCGACGTCGGAATGATGGCCGAGATTGGCTGCGAAGAAGCAAAGCCGCCCGTCGTGGAAGACCGGCGTCAGAATGGAGATGTCGGGCGTATGCGAACCGCCGGCGAGATAGGGATCGTTGCAGATGAAGGCGTCACCCGGCCGGATGTCCTCGGGCTTGAAATTCTCCAGCACCGCGGCCACGCCGCCCTGGAGCGAGCCGAGATGCACGGGGATGTGCGAGGCCTGCACGATCAGGCGGCCCTTGCCGTCGAACAGGCCGACGGAGCAGTCCTTGCGCTCCTTGATATTGGTGGAGAAGGAGGAGCGGACGAGGCTGAGGCCCATCTCGTCGGTGATCGACATGAACCGGTTGGAGTAGACCTCCATCTCGATGGCGTCGAACTCGCGCGGAGGCTTGACGTGCTGCTGCATCACGCACGACCCTTCACAAACTTGAGGATGATGTTGCCGTAGGCGTCGACGACGCCCTCCTGGTCGGGAAGCACATAAGCCGTCGAGGTCAGTTCCTCGATAATGGCCGGCCCGGAGAAGGCCTCGCCCTGGGGCATCAGCGCGCGCTTGTAGACCGGCAGGGTCAGCCAGCCGCGCTCGGGGCCGACATAGACCTCCCGCTCACCCACCTTGGCCGCGGCGATGGAGCCCGTCGCGCTGGCCACCGTCTGCAGCGGGCGACCGGCATGGCCGATGGCCTGGACGCGCAGGTTGACGATCTCGACCGGATGATCGTCGAGTGCATAGCCGTAGACCACTTTATGCGCCTCGGCGAAGCGGGCCGCGAAATCCTGGGCCGTGGTGAGCACGCCTTCCACGCGGATCTCGTGGTTCTGGCCGGCGTAGCGGGCTTCCACGATATGCTGCAAGGCGCGCTTGTCATCGGGAATGGTCTCGGCCTCCAGCCATGCGCTAGCCTGTTCTTCCAGCGCGGCGACAGCCGACGTGATCTCTTCCCAGCTTTCGCCTTCCGCGCGCTTGATCTGGGTGGAGACGAAGTCGCGCGTGACGTCGGACAACAGCACGCCGCGCGCGCACATGGTGCCCGGCGATTCCGGGATGATCACGGTCTCGAGCCCGGTCTCGGCCGCCACCAGCGCGGCGTGCAGCGGGCCTGCGCCGCCGAAGGCCATCAAGGCGAACTGCTTGAGGTCATGGCCCTTGTCCATGGACACGGCCCGGATCGCCCGCGCCATATTGGCCACCGCGATGCGGATGATGCCCCAGGCCGTATCCTCGACACTGCGGCCGATCTTCTCGGCGACCGCGCTGACCGCCTTGAGTGCGGCCTCGCGATCGACCGGCATGGCGCCGTCGAGCAGGGCGACGGGGTTGAGCCGCTGCAGGACGATATTGGCGTCGGTGATGGTCGCCTCCGTGCCGCCCTTGCCATAGGCAGCCGGGCCGGGGACGGCGGCTGCGCTTTGCGGGCCGACCTTGAGGCCACCGGCATCGTCGAGCCAGGCGATGGAGCCGCCGCCGGCGCCGATCACGCTGACGTCGACCATGGGACAGCGGATGGAATAGCCCGCCACGTCGCGGTCGGCGGAATAGGCCGGCTTGCCGCCCGCGATCAGCGCGACGTCGGTGGACGTGCCGCCGACGTCATAGGTGATGATGTCGGGGAAGGCGGCAGCCTTGCCGACGAGGGCCGCGCCGACGACGCCGGCCGCCGGGCCGGACAGGCAGGTGCGCACGGGATAGTTGCGCGCCGTCTCGGTCGACATCAGGCCGCCGTTCGAATGGATGGTGTAGGGCTTTGCCTCGACGCCGGTCTTGCGCGACCGCTTCATGAAGCGGTCGAGATAGCCATCCATGCGCGGCATCAGATAGGCGTTCATCACCGTGGTGGAGATGCGCTCGTATTCGCGGAACTCGGGCAGCACGTCGCTCGACAGGCTGATGAAGACGTCGGGCAGGAATTCCCGGATGATCGCCGCGGCGCGCTGCTCATGCGCCGGGTTGCGATAGGCATGCAGGAAGCCGATCGCGATGGCCTCGACCTCCTCTTGCCTGAAGCGGCGCGCGGCAGTCGCCACGCCGTCCTCGTCAAGGGGCAAGATCACCGCGCCATCCGGGCCGAGACGCTCGGTGACTTCGAGGCGCAGGGCGCGCGCCACCAGCGGGTCGGGCTTGCGCACGCTCATGTCGAACAGATCCGGCCGGGTCTGGCGGCCGATCTCCAGCACGTCGCGGAACCCTTCCGTGGTCAGGAGACCCGTCCTGCCGCCCCGACGTTCGATGACCATGTTGGTCGCGACGGTGGTGCCGTGGCCGAAATGCACGACGTCGGCAGCCGACAGCCCGCGCTCGGGGAAGCTTGCGATGCCGGTCTCGATGGCCTCGGACGGATCATGCGGCGTCGATGACACCTTGAAATGGCGCATGGCGCCCGTTTCGTCGTCGAGCACGGTGAAATCCGTGAAGGTTCCGCCGACGTCGATGCCAACCCTGATAGTGCCCATGATGATGCGGCTTCGTCTTTCCGGCGGCCGGGACAGCCGCCCTCTCCGTTGATCACCCACACTGTAGGAGGGGCTTCCCTATCCCGTAAAATTCAATTATTCGAGCTTTCCATTCCATAATGGAATGATGATGGAGGCTTTGCGAAGCATGCGCCGGATCAAGCTGCGCCACCTCGATACCCTCGCGGCCTTCATGAAGACGGGCTCGGTCACGGAAGCCGCACAGGTCCTCCACACGACCCAGCCGAACGCCAGTAAATCATTGAAGCAGCTTGAGGATTTCGCGGGCGTGCGGCTGTTCGAGCGCCGGGCCGGGCGGCTGCGCCCGACGCCGGAGGCCGAGCTCCTCTTCACCCACGCCGCCCGGCTGATGGACGAGCTGACGGTTTTCGAGAATCTGTCCCTCGACCTGACGACGATGGCGCAGGGTTACGTCAATATCGGCATCCTGTCGGCCTTCAGCACGGCGCTCATCCCGATGGCGATGGAGCGTTTCAACAGCCAGTATCCCGGCATCCAGGTGCAGGTCGACCTGCTCGATTCCGACAAGATTCACAGCTACGTGAGCCGCGGAAACTACGACTTCGGCCTCGTCCACCACCCCGAGCACGAATCGGACCTGATGACCCAGACGCTGAAGACCGCGTCGATGGTGTGCATCATGCCCAACGCGCATGAGCTTTCCAAACACCGCATCATCCTGGCGAGCGATCTGGCCGGGCAGCCCTTCGTCACCTATCCGCGGTCCGTGCCCTTTGGTGCCGCGATCTTCCGCTCGCTGTCCAACGAAGGCGTGCGGCCCTCCAACTACCTGATATCCAACCAGAGCCAGTTGATACGCCGGCTGGTGGAGCGCGGGCGGGGCGTGGCGCTGGTCGACCATTTTTCGGTCTGGGATGCCGGCGAATTCGACCACATCGCCGTGCGCCAGTTCGAGCCGCGCATTCCCGTCTCGATCGGCATGATCATTCCGAAACGCCGACCGCTGTCACTCGCAGCCCAGACCTTCGTGAACGTGTTGAAGGACGTGCTCACCCCCGAGGCCCTTTCGCCGCCCGGCACACCGAAGTCTGCCGAAGTCGGCGATGGACTATGATACGGGCATACATTTAACGACAAATAAAATAATGCGTAAATATTAATATACTCATCCAATTTCCAGTTCTATTATTATAGTTAAGCGAATAAAATAAAATCTATATTCATTTCTTGCAAAAAAATAATCTTGAAATAGGCATCTCCGGCGCGCGGCTGGGCCCGCCGCCTGCCGACCCCGGCTGCCCCGGCCGGACGGCCAGCTTGCAGGATGCCTATGCGCTGTGCATAGTCTGCCCCAAGCGGGCCGGAGAAGCCCACGGACAAAGGACATGCAAAGGGGACATGCAAGCGGCGTCGACCGACCCGGAAACAGCGTTCCGCCATGGCTGCTCCGGCATCCAGGCCTGGCTTGTAAGCTGGTTCCGAGCCCGGTGATGCGGCCTGCCTGCCATCGTCGTCCTTAGCAGCGCTTAAGCCGTTGTCGGTCATCGGGAGGGACGCATGAACAGACAGCGCGAAATGCGTCACGCGTGGGAGGCGTTCCTCGGCAAGGGGGAAGCCCCTCCCGGGCTCCCTTCTGCCCTTGTCGCATCCTGGATGCGCTCACGCGCGCTGGGCGTCAGCACGTCGCGTCGCGAGGCTCCCATCTCCACCGAGCCGGAAATCTACCGGCGACGGTCTATCAGCAAAGCCCTCCTGTCGGCCGCACGCCCCGCGCTGAACCGCTCCGGCCTGTTTCTCGCCGAAGCATCGTCGATGATGATCCTGACCGATGCCAGCGGCTTCATCGTCGAGACCGCGGGCGACCCGCGTATCGTGGACAATGGCCGCCGCAACCATCTCGAGACCGGCGGGCGCTGGGACGAGGCGGTCATCGGCACCAATGCCATCGGCACGGCCCTCGTCGACGGGAAGCCGACCGAGATCCGCGGAGCCGCCCATTTCTGCGAGGATGTCCAGCGCTGGACATGCGCCGCCACGCCCGTCCGCCATCCCCTGGATGGCGAGATCCTCGGCGTTGTCGATATCTCCGGGCCGGTTGCGCATTTCAATCCGCAGAGCCTGGCGCTCGCCATGTCCATCGGCCAGGAGATCGAGGCAACCCTTGGGCAGGCAGCCCGCACCGAGCATGAGCTCCTCCTGCGCGGCTTCGTCTCCAAACGGTCGATCTGGTTGAGCGAGGACATCCTCGTCATCGACAAGCGCGGTTTCGTCGTCCACGCCGCCGAAGGCGCCCGCCGGCGGCTGGATGCAGACCCGGACGGCCTCAAGCGCGAGTTGCGGCAAATCATCGGTTCGACCGCGCGGGACGACTGGGAGGAGAATTGCCGCCGGCGCTTTCCCAATGCCAGCGTGGAGATCGTGCAGAACGAGGGCGACGCGATCGGCTGCCTCATCGTCCTGCATCGCCCGCGCGGCCGGCCTGCCGCACCGCAGCCGAAGGAGACCGTCGAGCCTGGCCTGGGCTTCGACAGCATCCTTGGTGGAAGCACGGCCATCGCGGAAGCGCGGACGCGGGCCCGCAAGCTTGGCGCCAACAGCCTGCCGATCCTGATCGAGGGCGAGACCGGCGTCGGCAAGGAGCTGTTCGCCCGCGCGATCAAGAGCGCCGGGCCCGCCGCTGACGGCCCCTTCGTGCCGCTCAATTGCGGTGGCATGCCACGGGATCTGATCGCCAGCGAGCTGTTCGGCTATGCCAAGGGCGCCTTCACCGGCGCCGATGCCAACGGCCGGGCCGGCCGGATCGAGCAGGCCGACGGCGGCGTACTCTGCCTCGACGAGATCGGCGAGATGCCGCTCGATCTGCAATCCTATCTGCTGCGCGTGCTGGAGGACGGGATCGTCTATCGTATCGGCGAAGCCGTGGGACGGCGTGTCGATATCCGCATCCTGTCCATGACCAATCGCGACCTCGGCGCGGAGGTAGAGGCCGGGCGCTTCCGGCGTGACCTCTATTACCGCATCGCAGCCGCACGGCTGCGCATTCCGCCGCTGCGCGAGCGGCGGGAGGATATAGCCACGCTCGCGCTCAGCTTCGCAGCGAAGGCGGCGGGACGGCTCGGCAGGCCAGCGCCGGACTTCGCGCCCGCGCTGCTCGAACGCCTCACCGCCCATGATTGGCCGGGCAATGCCCGCGAACTGCGCAACGTCGTCGACGCCATGGTCGCCTTGGCCGAGACCGATCGGCTCGAATGCGCCGACCTGCCGCCGGAGCTTGCGCTGGGTCCCGCGCCTGGCACGCAGTCTACCCCGCGGGCGGCAGCGCCGCGTCCCGCCGCGAAGGCCGATCTGCGCGCGGCCGAGCGCGCCGCCATCCTTGCCCAGGTCGAGGCTTGCGGCGGCAATCTGACCGAAGCTGCGAAACGCCTCGGCATCGCGCGGTCAACCCTCTATCTCAAGCTCGCCGAATATCGGGCCGCGCCGTCGTCCGAACGATGACGCGACGTCCGTCGATCGGACGGACCAGCCGTCCGGCGTCCGACGATCGGACGGTGTGCGGACGCGAATAGCGACCTTCGCACATGCGGCAAGCGACTGGAAAATTTGAAGCCGCCACCCAGCGAGGGTGTTGGCACGCTCCCTGCCCTCCTTTTGATACCGGCTCGTCAGAGGCCGACCTCACAAAGGAGGACGCTCGTGAACATCCATACGCCCACCGAAAGAAGCGTGCAGGTGCTCGGCATCGATGCCGGCGGCACCATGACCGATACCTTTTTTGTCGATTCCGACGGTGATTTCGTCGTCGGCAAGGCCCAGAGCACCCCGCAGAACGAGGCGCTCGGCCTGATCGCCTCCAGCGAGGACGGCCTCGGAGCCTGGGGCCTGTCGCTCGATGCAGCGCTGAAGCAGCTCCAGACCGGCGTCTATTCCGGCACCGCGATGCTCAATCGTGTGGTCCAGCGCAAGGGATTGCGGTGCGGCCTCATCGTCAATCGCGGCATGGAGGATTTCCACCGCATGGGCCGGGCGATCCAGGCCTATCTCGGCTACGCCTATGAAGACCGCATCCACCTCAACACCCATCGCTATGATCCGCCGCTGGTGCCGCGCAACCTGACGCGCGGCGTCATCGAGCGTGTCGACATGTCGGGGACGGTCGTCATCCCCCTGCGGGAGGAGACCGCGCGTGAAGCGGCGCGCGAACTGATTGCGGCCGATGTCGAAGGCATCGTCATCAGCCTGCTGCATTCCTACAAGAACCCCGATCACGAACGCCGGGTGCGCGATATCGTGACGGAAGAAATCGCAGAAAGCGGCAAGTCGATCCCGGTCTTCGCCTCCGCGGATTACTATCCCGTGCGCAAGGAAACGCATCGCACGAACACGACTATTCTCGAGGGTTATGCGGCCGAGCCATCACGCCAGACGCTGAAGAAGATCTCCGACGCCTTCAAGGAGCATGGCACGAAGTTCGACTTCCGGGTGATGGCGACGCACGGCGGCACGATCTCCTGGAAAGCCAAGGAGCTCGCCCGCACCATCGTCTCCGGGCCGATCGGCGGCGTCATCGGCGCCAAATATCTCGGCGAGGTGCTGGGCTACAACAACATCGCCTGTTCCGACATCGGCGGCACATCCTTCGACGTGGCCCTGATCACCCAGGGCGAACTGACGATCAAGAACGATCCGGACATGGCGCGGCTCGTCTTGTCGCTGCCTCTCGTCGCCATGGACTCGGTCGGTGCCGGCGCCGGATCCTTCATCCGGCTCGATCCCTATACCAAGGCGATCAAGCTCGGCCCGGACTCGGCCGGTTACCGGGTCGGCGTCTGCTGGAAGGAAAGCGGCATCGAAACGGTGACGATCTCCGACTGCCACATGGTGCTCGGCTATCTCAACCCGGACAACTTCCTCGGTGGCGCGGTGAAGCTCGACCGGCAGCGCTCGGTTGATGCCATCAAGGTACAACTCGCCGATCCGCTCGGTCTCTCCGTCGAAGATGCGGCGGCCGGCGTCATCGAACTGCTCGATTCCGACCTGCGCGACTACCTGCGCTCGATGATCTCCGGCAAAGGTTACTCGCCCCAGAGCTTCGTGTGCTTCTCCTATGGCGGGGCCGGACCCGTCCACACCTATGGCTATACGGAAGGGCTCGGTTTCGAGGACGTCATCGTCCCGGCCTGGGCGGCCGGCTTCTCGGCCTTCGGCTGCGCTGCGGCTGATTTCGAGTATCGCTACGACAAGTCGCTCGACATCAACCTCGCGCCGGATGCGCCAGCCGCGCAACGCGAAGCTGCAGCAAAGACATTGCAAGCCGCATGGGAGGAATTGACCAGGAACGTGCTCGAGGAATTCAAGCTCAACGGCTACGAACCTGAGCAGGTGACACTGACTCCCGGCTACCGCATGCAGTATCGCGGCCAGCTCAACGACCTCGAGATCGAATCGCCGCTCGGCAATGCCGGCACGGCCGATGATTGGGAGCAACTCCAGGACGCGTTCAACGCCACCTATGGCCGCGTCTATGCCGCCTCGGCGCGCTCGCCCGAACTCGGCTATTCCGTGACTGGCGCCATCATGCGCGGCGCGGTGCCGATCCCCAAGCCGAAGATCCCGAAGGAGCCGCTCGAAGGCGAGACCCCGCCCGAGGACGCAAAAACCGGCACACGCAAGTTCTACCGCAAGAAGCGCTGGGTCGATGCACAGCTCTACCGCATGGAGGCCCTGCGCCCGGGCAACCGTGTCACCGGTCCCGCAATCATCGAATCCGACGCCACCACCTTCGTCGTTCCCGACGGCTTCGAGACCTTCCTGGACGGACATCGCCTCTTCCACCTGAGGGAAGTCTGACCGGTCCCAGAACGCGCAAAATCCGAAGGAATACGATCATGAACGTCAATGTTCGAGAGAAAGACCTCGCCTCGACGACGCGCGGCATCGTGCGCGGCGGTGAGACGCTCAAGGAGCACCGCGACCGCCTGATGGAGGCGACCAAGCGGACGAAGCACTACGCAGGCCTGGAGACGATGGAGCTGCGCGACAGCCAGCCCATCCTCTACAACAAGCTGTTCTCGCGTCTGCGCGCCGGCGTCGTCGACGCCCGCGAAACCGCCAAGAAGATCGCGGCTTCCCCGATCGTCGAGCAGGAAGGCGAACTCTGCTTCACCCTCTATAACGCGGCGGGCGACAGCATCCTGACCTCGACCGGCATCATCATCCATGTCGGGACCATGGGGGCCGCGATCAAATACATGATCGAAAACGGCTGGGAAAGTAACCCCGGCGTCAGGGACAAGGATATCTTCTGCAACAACGACTCCCTGATCGGAAACGTTCATCCTTGCGATATCCATACCATCGTCCCGATCTTCTGGGAGGGCGAATTGATCGGCTGGGTCGGCGGCGTCACCCACGTCATCGACACCGGCGCCGTCGGGCCTGGCTCGATGGCGACGGGGCAGGTGCAGCGCTTCGGCGACGGCTACTCCATCACCTGCCGCAAGGTGGGCGAGAACGACACGCTGTTCCGCGACTGGCTGCACGAGAGCCAGCGCATGGTGCGCACCACGCGCTACTGGATGCTCGACGAACGCACCCGCATCGCCGGCTGTCACATGATCCGCAAACTGGTCGAGGAGGTGATTTCCGAGGAGGGCATCGACGCCTATTGGAAATTCGCCTACGAGGCCGTCGAGCATGGCCGGCTCGGATTGCAGAACCGCATCAAGGCGATGACCATCCCCGGCACCTACCGGCAGGTCGGCTTCGTCGACGTGCCCTATGCGCATGAGGACGTGCGGGTTCCCTCCGATTTCGCAAAGCTCGACACGATCATGCATGCGCCGTCCGAGATCACCATTCGGGGCGATGGCACATGGCGCCTCGATTTCGAGGGGGCGAGCCGCTGGGGCTGGCATACCTACAATGCCCATCAGGTCTCGTTCACCTCGGGCATCTGGGTGATGATGACCCAGACGCTAATCCCCTCCGAGATGATCAACGACGGCGCGGCCTATGGCACCGAGTTCCGCCTGCCGAAAGGCACCTGGATGAACCCGGACGACCGGCGCGTCGCCTTCTCCTATTCCTGGCACTTCCTGGTCTCGGCCTGGACGGCGCTGTGGCGGGGATTGTCGCGCTCCTATTTCGGGCGCGGTTATCTCGAGGAGGTCAATGCCGGCAACGCCAATACGTCGAACTGGCTGCAGGGCGGCGGCTTCAACCAGTATGACGAGATCCACGCCGTGAACTCGTTCGAATGCGCCGCCAACGGCACCGGGGCGACCGCCGTCAGCGACGGCCTCAGCCACGCCGCCGCGATCTGGAACCCGGAAGGCGACATGGGCGACATGGAGATCTGGGAGCTGGCCGAGCCGCTCGTCTATCTCGGCCGCCAGATCAAGGCGTCTTCCGGCGGCGCCGGCAAATATCGCGGCGGCTGCGGCTTCGAGAGCCTGCGTCTGGTCTGGAATGCCAAGGACTGGACCATGTTCTTCATGGGCAACGGTCACATCTCCTCCGACTGGGGACTGATGGGCGGCTATCCCGCGGCGTCCGGCTATCGCTTCGCCGCGCATAACACGGGGCTGAAAGACCTGATCGCTGAGGGCAAGCCCATCCCGCTCGGCGGCGACACCGATCCCGAGCATCCGGTCTGGGACGGGCTCCTGAAGGATGCCCTCATCAAACGCGACAAACAGGCCATCACCACCGAGGAAATGTTTGCCGACTATGATCTCTACCTCAATTCCATGCGCGGCGGGCCGGGCTTCGGCGATCCGATCGACCGCGAGCCGCAATCGGTGGTCGACGATCTCAACGGTGGCTATCTGCTCGAGCGCTTCGCCTCCCAGGTCTACGGCGTGGTGGCGAAGAAGGGCGCCGACGGGGCCTTCGTGCTCGACACGGCGGCCACCGACAAGCGACGCAAGGCCATCCGCAAGGAGCGGATCGCCATGTCCGTGCCGACCGCGACATGGCTGAAGGGCGAGCGCGAGAAGATTGTCGCCAAACAAGCGGCGACCCAGGTCCAGCAGATGTTCGCGGCGTCCTTCAAGCTCGGTCCGCGTTTCGAGAAGGATTTCCGGACGTTCTGGAACCTGCCCGCAAGCTGGAGCCTGACCGAGGAGGAGATCGGCATCCCGCACTACGGCTCGCATTACTCCATGGACGTCTCCGAACTGCCCGACGTCAAGACGGTGCAATTCGTCGAGGAGTGATGAAGGCGCCGGGCCGGCTTCACGCGCGGCCCGGCTTGCCCGCCCGTTCAACAATCAACATTTGAGGAAACAGCCATGGCCTATACCCGCGCCAAGATCGCCGATCTCGTCGACGGCAAGATCGACCACGACACGCTCCACCAGATGCTCTCCACCCCGAAGGATCCGGAACGCTTCGCGACCTATATCGAGATCCTGCAGGACCGCGTGCCCTGGGACGACCGCATCGTGCTGCCACTGGGGCCGAAGCTCTACATCGTCCAGCTCAAGACGTCGAAGCAATGGATGATCCGCTGCGAATGCGGCCATGACTTCTGCGGCTGGCGCGAGAACTGGAAGCTGCATGCGCGCATCCATGTTCGCGACACGCCGGAAAAGCTGGAACAGATCTATCCGCGGCTGATGGCGCCCACCTCGACCTGGCAGGTGCTGCGCGAATACTACTGTCCGGAATGCGGAACGCTGCATGATGTGGAGGCGCCGACCCCCTGGTATCCGGTGATCCGTGACTTCGAGCCGGACATCGACACCTTCTACAAGGACTGGCTCGGCCTGCAAGTTCCCGAGCGCGCCGAGGCGGCTTAAGGCTATCGCGGGCGCGGTGAAGTCATCGCCGCGCCCGGGGTGCTGCGCCCGCCGCATGGCGAGCACCATGCCTGAACGTGGCCCGCCGCATTATTCCGTTCGGGCCGGCGCCGGCCCGAACAGGCGCGACGTCCAATCCTCCACCGCACGCGTCGCGAGACGGCGCTCGGCAAGCCGCTGCCAGCTCTCCGGCAAGCCCGGCAGATCGGCCATCGCCGTCAATTCGGCGTCGTCCAGCGGCGTGACATAGAGCAGCCGCCACAGCCGCCTGATCGTCCATTCCGGCCAGTGACGATCAAGCAGCACGAGGCTGTCGCCCGGTCCGACCTGTCCCGGCTCGATGACGCGATAGTACCAGCCCGTTCTGCCGCTCGCCTGCACACGCGACGCCATGTCGTCGACGCCGAAACGGATATTGAGCTTCCAGCAGGGCTGCCGCCCCTGGGAGACCTCGACCACGGCACCGCCCAGCCGGAAGACGTCCCCAACCGCCACCGCAGCCTCATCGAGGCCCGAGATCGAGAGGTTCTCGCCGAAGGCGCCGGGCCGGGCGAGCAGGGGCATGGGCCCGATCTCGCGGCGCCAAGCCTCATAATGCGCGAAGGGATAGTGGTGGACGGCCTTGTCCGGTCCGCCGTGATGCCGCCGGTCTCCCTGCGCGTCACCCTCGAAACCGCCAAATCCCAGTTGCAGCGGGGCGTCCACGGGGCGCTTGTCGATGCCGCTTGGGGTGTCGGTCTGCCCGAGCGGCCGAACAGGGCCGACAAGCAGATTGTCGAGGCGCAACTTCATCATAAAGGCTCATATGGTCACCGCAGCACCATAGAGGGAGCATCGCCATCGGTCACCTGTGGCTTCTCGGCCTTATGCCTTGCAAACGGTTGAGATCCCCGGAACGCATCGCCACGACAGCACGGGGACGCGCTGCTGTTTTAAGGACTATTCACAATTTTTGATTGCGCGTCGAGACGCCGCGCGCCGCCGATGCCGTCGTAACGCTCTGAAACTCCGGATATTCGGGCATTGGAACGCCGGACGATGAATTTTATTCTGTTTCAATTCGCCTTGCTTATATTCAAAAAGCCCATAGGATAGAATTATCAGAATGGACGTGCGATCGCGCGCCGCGAAGGCCGGGGCTCGCACGGCTTGCACCATGAACGAAACGGGCCGCCCGGCACGCGCCGGAGGGAGTGGGATGCTGCCTGCGCCATCATTCGGGACCGAATAAGACTCATGAAGCCTGCGTCATTCGACTACATCAGACCGGGATCACGCGCCGAAATCCTCGCCGCCCTCGCCGCCCACGGTGATGACGGGAAGATCCTGGCGGGCGGCCAGAGCCTGGTCGCAGCGATGAATTTTCGTCTGGCGCGCCCCGAAGTGCTCATCGACATCAACGGGACGAAAGACCTCGATTACCTCCAGCCGTCCGGCGACAGCCTTGCGATCGGCGCGTTGACGCGTCACGCGGCCTTCCACAAGCCGGTGGTCGATGGCCCGCTTGGCCCGTTGCTGGCCAAGGTCGTCCGGAACATTGCGCATTATCCCATCCGTCAGCGCGGCACCTTCACCGGAAGCCTCGCGCATGCCGATCCGGCGTCCGAATGGTGCCTGGTCGCGACGACGCTTGACGCCGAGATGCTCATCGTCAACGCCGAAGGCGAACGGCGCTGCCGCGCCGGGGATTTCTTCAAGGGGACCTTCACCACGGCCGTCGGCGCGCAGGATCTTCTGGCCGAAGTCCGGCTGCCCTTGCTCGACGACGGCTGGCGCAGCGGCTTCTACGAATTCTCGCGGCGAGCGGGTGATTTCGCGCTGGCGATGTCGCTCGCCGCGCTCAAGTTGGAGAACGGACGCATCACTGAGGCGCGGCTCGGCGTCGGCGGCGTGGCCGACCGGGCAATCCGATTGCACGCCCTCGAAAACGAGCTCGCCGGCAAGGCTCCGTCGCGCGAATTGTTCGAGGATGTGGCGGCCTCAGCGAAAGCCGCGATCAAGCCGAGCGAAGATATCCACGCCTCCGCCGATTATCGCCGCGACCTCATCCGCACCGTCGTTCTCAGGGCCTTGACGGAGGCCGCGGCATGAGCTGGATCGGCCGATCCCTGCCGCGGCTCGAAGACCCCTCGCTCCTGATGGGGCGCGGGCGCTATGTCGCGGACCTCGCGCGCGGGGCAGCGTCGGTAAAATTCGTGCGCAGCCCGGTTGCCGCCGGGCGCATCCTCAGCATCGACGTGCCAGACGGCGAACTCGTCTTCACGGCAGCGGATCTCGACGGCGTGAAGCCGATCTGTCCCATCCTGCACCGGCCGGACTATATCGCGGTCGAACAGCCCATATTGGCCAAGGACAGGGTGATGTTCTGCGGCCAGGCGCTGGCTGTCGTGGTCGCGGAGGACCAGGGCCTGGCGGAGGATCTCGCCGAAGAGGTCTATGCCGACATCGACGCCGAGGATGCGATCGTCGATATGGAGGCAGCGCTTGCCGAAGGCGCGGTGGCGGTCCACGCCCACGCACCGGGCAATGTCCTCGTCGAGGGGGTGCTGCGCAGCCCCGGCCTCGACGCTGCCTTCGCGGATGCGGCCGAGATCGTCACACTTGACCTGCGCTCCGGCCGGCAGTCGGCGATGCCGCTGGAAGGGCGCGGTGGCGTGGCGCAGTACGACCGGATTTCCGGGCGTGTGACGCTCTACGCTTCGGTGCAGATGCCGCATATGCTGCGGACGGGTCTTGCCGACGTGCTGCAGATCCCGGAAGCGGATCTCAGGGTCGTCGCCCCGGATGTCGGCGGCGGCTTCGGGCAGAAGATGTCGCTGTTTCCCGAATATGTGGCACTCGTCTGGCTCGCGCGAAAGCTCGAGCGCGACGTCGCCTGGATCGAGGATCGCCGCGAGAACTTCCTGGCGTCCTCCCACAGCCGCGACCAGTCCTTCCATGTGCGCGGCGCCTTCGCGAAAGATGGTACGCTGCTCGGCATCGACGCCGACCTGAAAAGCAATGTCGGCGCCTTCTCCTGTTATCCCGTGACCTGCGGCGTGGAGCCGCTGATGGCGCTGGCCGAACTGCCAGGCCCCTACAAGGTGCCGGAATATGGCGTCCGCTCGCGCGGCGTCACCACCAACACGGGCATGATGGCGCCCTATCGCGGCGTCTCAAGGCCCATGCTGACGCTCACCATGGAGCGCATGATGGATGTCGCGGCCAGGCGGCTCGGTATCGATCCGATTGAAATCCGCCGCCGCAACCTCATCGACAGCTTCCCGCACCGCTCGCCGACCGGTCTCGTCTATGACGAGGGCAGCTACAAGGAAGCCATGGACCGGGCCGTCGCGGCGATCGATCTCACAGGCTTCCGCGCCCGGCAGAAGGAGGCACGCGCCGCGGGACGGTATCTCGGCATCGGCTTTTCCGTGTTCAGCGAACGCACCGGCTACGGCACGCCGGCTTATGCCGCGCGCGGCATGAACATCGTGCCCGGCTATGAGATCGTCTCCTGCGCGATGGATCCCTCCGGTTTCGTCGAGGCGCGGATCGGCTCCTCGCCGCACGGGCAAGGTTTGAAGACGGCACTCGCCCAGCTCATCGCAGACGAGCTCGGCGTCGAGCCGGGCAAAATCAAGGTCTTCTCCGGGGATACCGACGCGACGCCCTATGGCTGGGGCACCTTCGCCAGCCGCTCGATGGTGATCGCGGGTGGAGCCTGCAAGCTCGCCGCCGGCAAGGTCGCCACCAGGCTGCGCTCCGTCGCGGCGGTCATGATGCAGGCCAGTGAGGACCATATCGTGCTGGAGGACGGGCTGGCCCGTGTCACGGGGACGAACCAGTCTCTGCCAATTCCCGAGGTCGCACGCGCCGCCTACCACCAGAGCCATCGGTTCCCTCAATCGGGACCGGGCCTGATCGAGAACGCGACCTACGATCCCGGCGGCACATTCTCAAATGCCTGCCATGCCTGCATCGTCGAGGTCGATATAGAAACCGGCGGCGTCAAGATCGAGCGGTTCATCGTCGCCGAGGATGCCGGCCTCCTGATCAATCCGATGATCGTCGACGGCCAGATTCACGGCGGCGTCGCGCAAGGCATCGCCAATGCGCTGTTCGAGGAGTTGATCTACGACGAGACGGGCAATCTGCTCACCGTTTCGCTCGCCGATTATCTTCCGCCCACGATGGCCGAGGTCCCGACAATCGAGATCGAGCATCTGGAGACGGTTTCCGACGCCACGATCACGAAGGCCAAAGGTGTCGGCGAGGGCGGCGCCATCGGCGCGCCGGCCGCGATCATCAATGCCATGGTCGATGCGCTGTCGCCCTTCGGTATCGAGATCGTCCGGATGCCAGCCACCCCGCAATATATCCGCAAGCTGATCCGCGAGGCCGAACGAGACGCCCATGGCTAACAAGCATGTCATCACGCTCATCGTGAACGGCAAGGATTACACCCTGTCCGTGGAGGCGCGGCGGACACTCGCCGATGCCCTGCGCGACGATTGCGGGCTCACGGGGACGCATCTGGGTTGCGAGCATGGCGTCTGCGGCGCCTGCACGGTTCTGGTCGATGACAAGCCGGTGCGCTCCTGCCTGATGTTCGCGGTGCAGGCAGAGGGTTGCTCCGTACGAACCGTCGAAGGCCTGGCGAAGGGTGACGCGCTGCATCTCCTGCAGAAGGCCTTCTGGGAGAACCACGGGCTGCAATGCGGCTTCTGCACGCCGGGCTTCCTGATGCTGGCCGCGGGCGCGCTTGAGGCCGACCCGGACCTGAGCGAGGAAGAGATCCGCGATATCCTGTCGTCGAACCTCTGCCGCTGCACCGGCTACCAGAACATCATCAAGTCCGTCTGTCTTGCTGCAAACGAGATGCGTGCATGTCCGCCATCGGCCGATCGCTGAAGCGGCTGGAGGATCGCCCGCTCCTGACCGGGGACGGGTGTTTCGCCGCCGACAACCGCGCCGATGGTCAGGTGCATATGCGCATCGTGCGCTCGCCCATCGCCTTCGGCCGCATCCTTGATATCGAGACGGACGAAGCGAAGGCGCTTCCCGGCGTGATTGCCGTATGGACGGCCGCCGATATTGCCGATCTTCCGCCGATCGACTTTCGCATGACGCGCATTGCCGGCCTCGAGCCCTATCGGCAGCATGTTCTGGCGCGCGACTATGTGCGCTATGTCGGTGATCCCGTTGCGGTTGTGTTCGCCGACAATCCCTATATCGCCGAGGATGCAGCCGAACTCGTCTTCTGCGATATCGAGGAGGAGACGCCCTGCCTCGATGCAACCGCGGACCCGGTCGCCTTCATGCCGGAACGCGATCCCGCGCTTTTGAGCGAGGCGGCGGTCATCACCAAATCCTACGGCGACATGGAGGCCGCCTTCGCGGGCGCGGCCGCCATCATCGAGATGGAACTGAAGGTCGGGCGCCATACGGGCGTGCCGCTGGAGACGCGCGGAGCACTCGCCGTGCGCGACCCGGAAACGGGTGTGCTCACCATGTATGGCGCGGCGAAGGTGCCGCATTACAACCGGGACAGCATCGCCCGCATGCTCGGGCTGGAGCCGGAGCAGGTGCGGCTGAGCGAGGGCCATGTCGGCGGCGGCTTCGGCATTCGCGGCGAGCTCTATCCGGAGGACGTTCTGGTCTGCGCCGCCGCCTGCCGGCTCGGCGTGCCCGTCAAATGGGTGGAGGACCGGCGCGAACATCTCATGGCGGCCAATCACTCGCGCGACCAGGTGCATCGCATCAAGGCGGCCGTCGATGCGAATGGCTTCGTACGTGGGCTCGTGGACACCTTCTATACCGACCAGGGCGGCTATGTCCGCACCCACGGCGGCACGGTGTCAGATCTCGCTGCAGCGCTTCTCCCGGGGCCTTATCTGATCCCGGCCTATCACGTCGAAGGCCATATCCGGCTGACCAACAAGACACCGTCCGGCACCTATCGCGCGCCCGGCCGCTACGAGACCACCTTCGTCCGCGAGCGGCTGATGGATGCCATCGCCGCCAGGCTCGGCCTCGATCCGATGGAGGTGCGCCGGGTCAACCTCATTCCCGAGGATCGGATGCCGTTCGACCGCGGCATCGAGGCGCTCGGCACCCATGTGCTCTATGATTCGGGCAAGTATCACGACCTGCTCGATCGCACCCTGACCCGTATCGGCTATCAGGACCTCAAGGCTGATCTGGCCCGCAGGCGCGTGGCCGGCGAAGCTGTCGGCCTCGGCATTGCCTTCTTCGTCGAGAAGAGCGGCCTTGGCCCGCATGATCTCGTGACAATGGCGGTCCAGCCCGATGATACGATCGAGATCGTCACCGGCGCGGCATCCGTCGGCCAGGGCGTTGAGACCGCGATGGCGCAGATCTGCAGCGACGTGCTCGGCGTGCCGATCGAACGCATCCGCGTCATCCATGGCCAGACCGATCGCATTGCCATCGGCTTCGGCGCCTTCGCCTCCCGCGTCACGGTGATGACGGGCTCGGCCGTGAAGATCGCCGCCGAAGCGCTCAGGGATAAGGCGATCGCACTTGCCGCGCCCCTGCTGCAGGCCGATGTCCGCACGCTCACGCTCGAAATGGGATGCGTGGTGTCCCGCGATTCGGGTGCAACGATCGGACTTGCCGAAATCGTCGCACAATCCGGCAAGGACCTCGACGCCGAGGGCCTCTTTCGCGCCGATCACATGAACTATCCCTACGGCATTCACGTCGCGCAGGTGCGCGTGGACGAAGCCGTCTCAGGCATTCAGGTGGAGCGCTATCTCGTCGCCTATGACGTCGGGCGCGCGATCAATCCGATGCTGATCGAGGGGCAGATCGTCGGCGCGGCCGCGCAAGGCATCGGCGGCGCGCTTCTCGAGGAGTTCATCTACAACGAGGAAGGCCAGCCGCTCGCCACAAGCTTTGCCGACTATCTTATGCCGACCTGCCACGAAATGCCGCCGGTCGAGGTGCTGCTGCGCGAGGATGCGCCGAGCCCCCAGAACCCGCTCGGCGTCAAAGGCGCCGGCGAAGGCGGCATCACAGCTGTCGGCGCGGCCATCGCGGCGGCCGTCGACGACGCGCTCGGCAGGCCGGGGCTGATTACGAGCCTGCCGATTTCACCGCGCCGCCTTCATGCCCTGCTGCGACGGTGACATGCTGGATGTCGATTGGCCCTAATCGCGCTGCAGATTGATCCAGAGGGTGCGAACTTGTTCCTTGCCATGGTTCCAGATGCGGTGGGGGCGGCGCGAACTGTAAGAGATGAGGTCGCCGCCCTCCACCACATGCAAGAGCCCGTCGACCTCGACGGTGAGCTTGCCCTCGAGGACGAAGCCGTATTCGAAACCGTCGTGCGTGATTGGCTTTTCGGTCGCGCCCGTATGCGGCGCGTATTCGTTGATGGCGATGGAGATGCCCCGCGCGCGATCCTCCTTGATCAGCCTGCGGATCACATGAGCCGCCGTCTCGATGACACGCTGCTCGGAACTCGTGACGACGAGTTTCTCGTCGTCCACAGCCTGATCGACGATGAAATCCGACATCTGCACGCCCAGCGCGCTGGCGATCACGATCAGCGACCCGATCGAAGGGGAAGCCCGACCGCGCTCGACCAGGCTGAGCATCGACGCGCTCAGCCCGCAGGCATCCGCAAGCGCCTGCAACGTCATATTGCGCGCCTGCCGCACATCGCGAATGCGAAGCCCGATTGCCGCGAGCGTACTGGCGGTCGTCCCAGCGGGATCGTCCTGGGGGGTCAGCGAAGGCTCACTCACGATGTCCGTATCCTTGATCATTTGACAGTCGTCGTCACCGGCGCACAGCGAGCGGCGAATAGCACTTGCACGGCGGTCGATTTTGATCATACTAAAATATGTGAATAATATTCAAATGGAAACTCGAGCCGTGGCTTGCCCCCCATCCCATAACACAGTCCGCGTTTTGAACAGCGCGGCCGACTGTCCCGACCTCCCGATCGTGGTCGGTTCAGGCCGCGCCAAAGTGGTGATGTGGCCCGGCAACGGCGCCATCCACCGGACCTTTCACGTGATCGAGCTGGAGCAGAACGACAAGACGATCGACCTCGCGCATCCGTCCGACAGCGCCTATTACGTCGCCGCCGGCTCCGGCGTCATCGCCGATCTCGTCTCCGGCGAGCGCATGCCGCTCATCGAGGGCGCGATGGTGCATATCGACAAGGGCGACCGTTACCGCTTCGAAGCTACCGCAACGGCCGGCCTCAAGCTGATAGGCGGCCCCTGCCCCGCCGACCCGCAGCTCTATGCGCATCTCGCCAAGGCCGGGGAGACCGTGTGATGGCCATCAGGATTTTTCATCGCGACACGCCCTCGTTGCGCCTTCCGCTGATCTCCAAAGACGCACGCTTCGTCATATGGCCAGGCACCGGCGCTTGGCACGCGAATCTGAACTATGTGCGGCTGGAAGCCGGCGAAGCCAATACGCCGCATGTCCATACGATCTCGGAGGATACGATCTTTATCCTTCAGGGCGAGGGCACCGCTTACGACTATACGAACGACATCGAGCTAACGTTTCACGCGGGCTGCGTGGTGCATGTGCCCGTTGGGGTCAAACATGCCATCGCCGCCGACCGGGGCGTCGAGGTGGTGAGTGTCGGCGGCCCAAGCCCGGCGGATGTGCCATTGCTCAAGGCGGTCGGCGCCTTGCCGGCAGATGCGGAACCGCCGGCATGACTTTCCCGGTCGCGGTCGTTCAGTTCACAGCCATGCCCGGGCGAGCGCTGGAGAACCGGGCGCGCAGCCTGCAACTGATCGAGAATGCGGCCGCCGACGGCGCGCGCGTCATCGTGCTGCCCGAGCTCGCGGTCTCCGGATACACGCTGAACCCTGACGATCTCGCAGCCGCGGCCGAACCGTTGGACGGGCCGACCCTGGCCGCCTGGACTGCGGCTGCCAAGCGCCTCGGCGTGGTGATCGCCGGCGGCTTCTGTGAGAGCGACGGAGACCGTCTCTACAATTCCGCGCTGCTTGTCGGGCCGGATGGCCTCCTGCTGCATTACCGGAAGCTCCATCTCTTCGACGGCGAGAAGCTCATCTTCACGCCGGGAGATCGAGGCCTCACCGTCGCCACCACGCCTTTTGGCCGTATCGGGCTGTGCGTCTGCTATGATCTGCGCTTCGTCGAAGTGATGCGTGCGCTGGCGCTGCAGGGCGCCGAGCTCATCGCGGTGCCGACGGCCTGGGTGCGCGGCTTCGACAAGGTCGATCGCGACGGCGACGGCCTCATCGGCCAGGCGCGCGGCGCGATCGTGCAGGCCAATCTCAATCAGGTCTATATCGCTTGCGCCTCACAGGGCGGGGAAGCGGGCGACATCGCCTTTCTCGGCTCGTCGCTTGTGGCGGACCCCTATGGGCGCATCCTGGCGGGCCCTCTGGCGCAGGACACCGAGGCCGCGGCCATCGCGCCCATGGACCCCGCCATCGCTCAGGCCGCATTGGTGCGGAGCGAGCGGGTGAAGCCGCGAGAGGACAGACGAACCGATGTCTATGGCGTGACGCTTGGAGGACGAATGCTCTGATGTGATCCGGATCCACCTTACGGAACGGATCTGCAAGCAAATCCTGGCGCCGGACTGTGTGTATCACGCCACTCGTTAGTGGCGCGATCGATTCCAGAGGAACGTAATTCGACGCCGAAGGCTCGGGATATCATCGGGCCACTTGCCAATATTTCCATTATTCGACCGGGGGCTTCGAACACCAGCGGCCGGCGCGCTGCCACGCCGTCATCAGGCACGCCGATGACCGCGCATGACGCAGTTCATTGTCCCCGCCGTTCTCTGAGGAGGTATCAGCCATGAAGATCGCACAGGAATTCACCGTGGCACGTCCGATGCCTGCCGTATGGAGCTTTTTCCACGACATCCCCAATGTCGCACGTTGCCTGCCCGGCGCGGAGTATCTCGGCCCGAAGGAGGGCGGCAAGCATACCGGCAAGGTCTCATCCAAGATCGGCCCTTTCCAGGCGAGTTTCGAGGGTGAGGCCGATGTCGTCTATGACGACGACGCCAAGTCAGTCCATGTCGAAGGCAAGGGCGTCGACAAGAAAGGCGCGAGCCGTGGCAAGATGATCATGGATTGCCGCCTCTTCGCCGAAGAAGACAAGACGAAGGTCGTCGTCGACGCCGACGTGCAACTCTCCGGCGCGATCGCGCAGTTCGGCCGGACAGGCATCATCACCGAGGTCGCCAACGTGCTCATCGCCGACTTCGTCCGCAACGCCGAGGCGGCGCTGGCGGCTGACAATACGGCTGACATGGCCGCTGCGCCAACCCCCGCTTCGGCGCAGGAACCCGAGACGGCACGCGGCGCCGCCCCGTCGTCGGCCCAGACGGTCGCCAAGCCGATCAGCGGCTTCGGCCTGATGGTCGCCGTCCTGAAATCCTGGCTCGCGTCGCTGTTCGGGCGCCGGGCTCACTAAGCTTTTCAACGCATCGTCTTCGCGCAAACCGGCTTTTACGTCGCGCGAACGGGCTCTCATCCTATCCTAGCTGGAGACAACCGATGAAGATCATCGACCTTTCCCATCTCATGAATGTCCATACGCCGGGCTGGGTGGGTTATGCGGGCAACAAGATGTACTATGCCCAGAACCTTCAGACGATCCACATCGTCGCCCAGCGCATCGACACGGCGCTCCATGTCGGGACGCATATCGACGGCGCCATGCACGGCACCGACGGCATGGGCGACATGGCCTCCTATCCCCTCGACTTCCTGGTCGGCCCCGGAGCCGTCGTCGATGTGTCCGAGCACATGGATGACTGGGCGGTCATCACCCCTGAGATGATCGAGAGCGCGCCGGTGGATGTAAAGGACGGCGACATCCTCATCATCCACACCGGCTGGCATCGCTATTGGGAAGGCAAGCCGCAGCAGGATCTCGTCAAGTATTTCTGCATGCATCCCGGCGGCAAGCAGGAACTCCTCGACTGGATGATCGCGAAGAAGATCAAGTGGTTCGGCATCGATTGCGGTTCGGGCGACCATGCCATGAACACGACGATCCGCCGCATGCGTCCTGATCTCGCCAAGCAGTTCGAGGAAAAGGTCCGCATGAGCTGCGATGAGTTCTTCGGCAAGAACAGCTATGTGCACAAGCGTTCCGGCCGCAAAGTCGTGGAAGACTATTTCCCCTTCCATTCGCAAGCCTTCCAGGAAGGTTTGATCCACGCCGAGAATGTCGGCGGCGATATCGAGCTCATGCTCAACCAGCGCGCAGTGATCGGCGCCTTCCCCTGGCGCTATGAAGGCCTCGAGGCCTGCCCCTGCCGCATCGTCTGCTTCCAGGGCATCCCGGAAGATGTCGAAGCCATCGGCGACGTCGCCAAAGCCATCTTCGGTCCGCGGCAGATCGCTTCGGGCATGATGTCCGGCGGACCGGACGGGCGCTGAACGGAGAGAGGCGATGCTGATCGGCGTTCGCGACATCGCGGAGATGACGCCCGCACAGCGCGCAGTCCACGATGCCATCGCATCCGGGCCACGCGCCGGGGTTCCACTGCCGTTCCTGGCCATGCTCGACGTGCCGGATCTCGCGCATGCGATCCAGTCGGTGGGCGCGGCGATCCGTTTCTCAGGCGCGTTGCCCGCGCCGTGGCGCGAGGTGGCGATTCTCGCCACCGCGGCTGCGTTCGGCTCCGGCTACGAGTGGGACTACCATCTCCCCATCGCGCGCGACCTGGGCGTGGCGGAAGCGACGATAAGCGCCGCCGCATCGGGGCGTCCGGAGGATGCTGCCACGCGCGAAGACCATGCCATTATAGCGCTCTGCCGCGACGCTGTCTTGAACAGCAAAGTCGATCAGGACAGGCTCAAGGAATTGGTCGGGTATGTCGGCGCCGCGGCGGCAAGCGAGCTCGTTGCGATCGCCGGTTACTATCAGTTGCTTGCGTTGTTTCTTGCGGCAGGCGCGCTCGATCACCCCGTTCAGCTCTGAAGCCGTCACAGTCGGCCAGTACAAGCCTGCCCGCGTCACCATGCCTGAGCGCGGTGACGCGGCGCCTACACAACACCCGCGATCGCCGTTGTGCGCTCAAGGCGTCGAGCGGACGCTCTCCGGCTTCTTATCGTCAACGAGCAGCGTCGCGGCGGCGAGATCCTCGATAGCCGTACCGACGGATTTGAACAGCGTGATCTCAGCGTCGCTCGCTCGCCCGGCCTTCGCGCCGCTGGTCAGTTCGTGGAGATCCGCGCAGACCTCGGACGCCTGCCATTGTCCGGCCGCGATGGGCTGGAGCAGGTCGCCCGCCTCGGCGAGCGCGCCCGCGTAGGTATCCACGAAGACCCGGCTACGCCGCACCGCCTCGTCGTCACTCTCCCGCATCTGCGGCGTGAAGGCACCGACGAGATCGAGATGCGTGCCCGGCCGCAGGTGTTCCCCGAGAACCAGCGGGACGCTGGACGTGGTGGCGCAGCTTATGATATCGGCCTGCGCGATCGCAGCGGGTAGATCGCTGATTGCGGCGGCATCGAAGCCTTCGCCCGCCAGCCGATCGGCCAGCGACAGCGCATGCTCCGGCGTGCGTCCCCAGACCAGGACCCTCTCGATCGGCCGCACGGCGCGATGCGCCATCGGCAGATGCGCCGCGACATGGCCGGTGCCGACGATAAGCAACGTACGGCTGTCCGCGCGCGACAGATAACGCGCAGCAAGCGCAGAGGCCGCCGCCGTCCGCCTGTTCGTCAAGGCCTCGCCTTCGATCAGCGCGCGCGGCTCGCCCGTCTCGCCATCGAACAGAACATAGAGGGATGAAACGGCACCAAGGCCACGCGTGGCATTCCCGGGGAACACGGTCACAAGTTTCACGCCCAGCGCCTTGCCGCGATGCCAGGCCGGCATCGTCAGGAGGTGACCTGGCGCGGGGTCCACGCCGACGTCGTAGCTGCACCGAACGGGCATCGGCTCGCCGCCACGCCGGAAAGCATCGGCGAGAGCTTCGATCAGCCTGGGATAGTCGAGGCCTTTCTCCACATCCGCATAAGAATAATGGCGCAGCACGCGATACGTCCTCCTGGTCGGTCCCCATCAAGCGGGAACGCCGGCGGATCCCGGGGGGAATCGCGGCGTTCCGAATGCCCGGACTGTTTCATATCAGAACGACCCGATCGGCCGCATCCTGGAAATCCGCGTCTACCAGCCGCTTCAGGCGCGATCGCTGGCGCATCGACCTCGCCCGCCCTGTCGCGAGTTGGCCCACGCGGCGGCAGCGGGCCCCGCGGCGGAAAATGGCGCTTGACATGCGACACGTAACGCCGTTACCGTAACGACGTTACTGATAATCATCCAAAACCTGGGAGGGCTATATGCGCCTTGGCTTGGCCGAGATTGACGGCGTGCGTGCGTTGGTCGCTCTTCGCGATGGCGTTGTCGTCCGCCCTGGTGGCGGGCTACCAGCCGATCCACTCGCGATCCTCATCGACCTGTCGCTCAGGGCAAAGGCCAGCGCGGCGATTGCGAGCGCGCCAGCCGTTGATCCCGCATCAATGCGACTCCTGCCGCCATTGGCGGAATTCGGCAAGATCATATGTGTGGGGCTGAACTATGCGGATCACGCAGCTGAAAGCCCCTATGATCGGCCGAAGTTTCCGGTCTTCTTCCTGCGCGTGGATACCGGCATTATTGGGCCGAATGATCCGATTATACGTCCTCTGATTTCTGATCATCTCGACTTTGAAGCCGAACTGGCTGTTGTTCTCGGGAGCGGTGGGCGGCGTATCGCGGAGGAACAGGCGCTCGGTCACGTCGCAGCCTACACCGTGTTCAACGATGGCTCGATCCGCGACTGGCAGTTCAAGGGGCCGCAATGGACGCTCGGAAAGAACTTTGACAACACTGCGCCGATCGGTCCCTTCCTCGTGTCGTCCGACGCGGTGCCCACGGACGGAAAAGGCCTCAGAATTACCACGCGCCTGAATGACGAGATCGTCCAGGACGCCAATACAAATGACCTTCTTTTCCCCATACCGGAGCTGATCGCACGTGTATCCGAAGCGATGACGCTCAAACCCGGCGATATCATCGTCACCGGGACCCCCGCCGGCGTCGGCTTTGCCCGCAAGCCGCCCTTGTTCATGAAGGCCGGCGACGTCTGCGAGGTCGAAGTCGAGGGCATCGGCAAGCTCGTCAATCCGATCGTCGACGAGGCCGCATCGTGAGCGGGGATGTAAAATCCGGTAGAGATGCGGGTGACCTGCGTATCGCTGCAGATGTCGGCGGCACATTCACGGACGTGGCCGTTTTCGACGAAGCAACCGGCGCAATCCGTCTGGGCAAGACCCTGACGACACCGGCGAGCCTCATTGCGGGCATGAACCGCGGCGTGGAAAAGGCCGGCGCACAATTTGCCGACGCCGGCTTGTTCCTGCACGGCACCACGGTCGCCATCAACGCACTTCTTGAACGCAAGGGCGCACGCACCGCCCTTGTCACGACGAAGGGCTTCCGGGACATCTATGAGATTGGCCGGATCAACCGGCCCGAAGCCTATAACCTGTTCTTTCGCAAGCATCGGCCGCTGGTCGAGCGCGCCCTGCGCATCGAGGTCGACGAGCGTCTGGACGCGGCCGGGGACATCCTGCGGCCACTCGACGACGCCGAGGTGGAACGCGTCGCTGGCGTGCTGCGCGACGAGAAGGTGGAAGCGGTGGCAATCCTCTTCCTGCATTCCTACCGCAATCCGGCCCACGAAATCCGTGCGCGTGACCTGCTCAGTGCCATGTTACCGGGTGTTTTCGTCACGGCTTCGCATGAACTCTCACAGGAATATCGCGAATTCGAGCGGTCGTCGACAGTTGCGGCGAATGCTTACGTCGGCCCGCGGGTCATGCGTTATCTCGCGGAAGCCGAGGATGTACTGGACAGCGTCGATTTCACCGGCAAATTTCTCATCGTCCAGTCCACCGGCGGCCTCTATGACGCAGCACAGGCCAGCCGCGAGTGCATCCGCATGCTGGAATCGGGCCCGGCAGCGGGCGTCATCGGCACCCGCGCCCTCTGCGCCGAAATCGGCCTCGGCAACGTCATCGCCTTTGATATGGGCGGTACGACAGCCAAGGCCGGCGTCATTCTCGACGGCGCCGAACTGACGGCTAATCAGGTCATGGTGGGCGGTTACGCGGAAGGATTGCCGATCCAGATCCCGATGATCGACATCGAGGAGGTCGGCACCGGCGGCGGCTCGATCGCCCGTGCGGTGCACGGCCAGATGCGGGTCGGGCCAGACAGCGCCGGCGCCGTGCCCGGCCCCGTCTGCTACGGCGGAGGTGGCAGCGAGCCGACCGTCACGGACGCCAATCTCCTGCTCGGGCGACTCGCACCCGATCTGTTTCTGGGCGGCGAAATGCAGCTCGACGTCGAGGGCGCGCGCCGCGCCATGGATGAGCGCGTGGCGCGTCCGCTCGGCCTCACGACCGCCGAGGCGGCCGACGGCGTTATCCGCATCGCGGTCACCCAGATGGCGAATGTCGTCAAACGCGTGACGACCGCGCGCGGGCTGGACGCGCGCGATTTCGCCATGGTCGCCTATGGCGGGGCGGGGCCGCTTCATGCGGTGCTCGTGGCACGCGAACTCCAGATTCCGCGCGTCATCATTCCCAATGCACCGGGCCATTTTTCCGCCTACGGAATGCTGGTCAGTGACCTGCGCCGTGATTTCGTGCGCACGCTCTTCGCCCGGCTCACGGAAGCTCCCTTCGACGTATTCGATGCGATTTTCAAAGAAATGGAGCATCAGGGACGAGAGGAAATCGAGGCAGCGGCTCCCGGGAAGCTGGAGATTCAGCTCAAATATGCAGCCGACATGCGCTATGTCGGCCAGGAACATGCGGTCACGGTGGAAGTACCGGTTGACGCCTTCGCGCGCAGGGATTCTGCCGCGATCAAGACCGCGTTCGATGCCGTGCATGCAGCGCGATACGGCTATTCCTCGCAGGACGAGCAGGCGGAAATTGTCAGCCTGCGCCTCTCGGCAATCGGCCATATCGTCAAACCATCGCTGGCAGCAGTGCCGGAAGCACAACATGGCATCGATGCGGCGCTGATCGGGATCCGCGTGGTCGATTTCGGCGCGCTCGGCGGTCGCCATGACACCCCGGTCTACGACCGCGCCAGGCTTGCCGCCGGCCATCGCATCACCGGCCCTGCGCTGATCCAGGAATATGCCTCGACCACCGTCCTGCCGCCGGGCGACGTTGCCCGGGTCGACACGCAGGGCAATCTCGACGTCGCGGTGGAGGTCGGCTCATGAGCACGTCATACAAAGGTCCCGATCCGGTCACGACTGAGATCATCCGCAACGGCTTCATCGCTGCAACTGAAGAGATGAAGACGAACCTGATGCGGACGGCGTATAACATGATCATCTACGAGGCGCTCGACTTCACGGTCGGTCTCTTCGATCGCCATGGCAACACCGTGTCGATCGGCCTCGGCCTGCCGATGTTCATCCGGGGCATGAGCGAGACGATCAAGGCGAAGCTGGCACATTTCGGTGCGGACGGCATCGCGCCGGGCGACGTGCTCCTCACCAACGACGCCTATACGACCGGCAGCCATCTCAACCACATGACATTCTCCGTGCCGATCTTCCACGACGGCCGATTGATCGGCTTCTCGGCCTGCATGGCCCATTGGCAGGATATCGGCGGCACCCTCGACGGGATGACGACCGACATCTTTTCCGAAGGCTTGCAAATGCCTCTCGTCAAGGCGTGGCGGGCAGGCGTCCCGAACGAGGAGATCCTGTCGATCATCCGCATGAACGTCCGCCTGCCCGAGCGGGCAATGGGTGACCTGAAGGCGCAGGTGGCCGCCGTCAGGACGGGCGAGAAACGCTTCCTCGAACTCGTCGCCAAATATGGTGAGGCGGCTGTCGACGGCGCCATCGCATCGATCTTCGACCATGGCGAGGCGGTGGCGCGCGCAAGCGTCGCGCAGATCCCGGATGGCGTCTATGAAGCGGAAAGCTTCATGGACGACGACGGCATCGAAGCTGGTCGCCGTATACCGATCCGCGTCAAGGTGACGGTGGCGGGCGATGCGATGACCATCGACCTGACGGATGTCGGCGCCCAGGTCCGCGGGTTCTACAATTCCGGCGAAACGGCCGGGCGCTCTGCCGCCCAGGTCGCCTTCAAATGTCTGACCTCGGGGCTGGAACTCCCGGTGAATGACGGCGCTTTCCGCAACCTCACGATCGTGCTGCCGGCGGGTCGGGTCGTGTCGGCGGAGCGTCCCGCGCCAATGCGCTGGTGGATGACCTATCCCATGACGGTGGTCGACACCATCTTCAAGGCGCTGGCGCCGGCGGTTCCGACCCGCGTGATTGCCGGGCATCACGCCGATCTCGTGATTGCCTCGATCAATGGCCGGCAGCCCCGTGACAATCAGCTCTATCTCTATCTCGGCGGCCTGATCGGTGGCGGCTGGGGCGCGAAAATGGGCGAGGACGGCATGAGCGCAACCGTCGCGATCAACGACGGTGACACCCACAACGGTCCCTCGGAACAAGTGGAGGCGAAATATCCGCTGATCGTGGAACGTTACGCCTTACGTGAGGACTCAGGCGGCGCCGGCAAATATCGCGGAGGTCTTGGCACGGAACAGGTCGTGCGCGCCCGCCACGACATCATGTTCAATGCCCAGATCGATCGTGTCGACTGCCGACCGTGGGGCCTTTTCGGCGGCCTGTCGGCACTCGGCAACGAGGTCCGGCTCGAGCGCGACGGTGAAGTCGAGCGCTTTCCGACCGGCAAGGTCCTCTCGCAGAAGCTCACCGCGGGCGACGTCTACACGGTGTGCTCGGGCGGCGGAGGCGGTTTCGGGTCACCGCTCGAGCGCAATCTCGCCGACCTCGAAAACGACGTCCGGCAGGGTTATGTCTCGCAAAAGGCCGCGGCCGAGTTCTACGGTGCTGTCTTCGACAAGGACGGCCGCATCGATCGCGACGCAACGGCGCTCCGGCGCGCCGACATGAGGCGGCGTGGCCTGCCGAAGGATCGCCCCTTCGCGACAGAGGATCATTCCGACTGGGGCGGCTGTCCCTATTGCGATAGGATGCTTTGGCCGCATCCCGAAGCCGAGCAGATGGCCCGCGAAGCGGCCGCCAACGGACTGAGCCGGTGGCGATGCTGCTAGACGGAGACATGTGGATGCGAAGTGTTGGTGCAGGCGAGCGGCGGGCGGCGGAGCGGTCTGGCGAGGATACGATCCTTGCCGTGGCGCGCGCTCTCGATCTGATCGAGCTCCTTTCCAGTTCCTCCGATGGAATGAGCCTTGCCGAGATTTCGCGCGAACTGGAGCTCAATAAGGCCATTATTGTACGGCTGCTCGATACGCTGGAGCATGCGGGCTATATCTGGCGCGACGATCGCGTGCAGCGCTTTTACTTGACCTATCGTGTGAGTAACATCGGCCTTCGCCATCTTCAGACCAGCCGGCTACTCGACCAATGCGCGGCAGTTCTGAAGTCGCTGGCCGAGGAGAGCGGCGAACTCGTCCGCCTCGCCGTCGTCGAGCCGGGTGGCGACAAGCTGACCTGGGTCCATCTCGTCTCGGGCGCCAAACGCACGCTGCAGATCGACCCGAACTATTCGCTGGAGATCAGCCTCCATACGCACGCGATTGCCAAGGCCTGGCTTTCGACCATGCCGATCGAACGCGCGATGGCGCTGATCGCGGCCCAGGGCATCGAGGCGCGTACGCAGTACAGCAAGACCGACCCGGAGGTGATCCGCGACGATCTTGAACAGGCGGCACGGCGGGGCTTCGCCGGCTCCTTCGAGGAGAACGAGATCGGCATCAGCGCGATCGCCGCGCCGATCTGGGCCGACACGCTCCAGGACGGCCGCGAATGCGTCGGTGCCGTCAGCCTCGCCGCGCCCACCAACCGCACGACGCGGGAAGACCTTGAGGCCTGGGGCCCGGCCCTCATCCGCACCACCGAGCAGCTCGGCCGGATCTGGCCGCTCGAGGCCCGCGCCCGATCCGGGCCTTTCCCGCAACGCTTTTGAGGAGGATGCACATGCCGCGTTTCGCGAACGACTTGCCGGCCGGCGTCATCCCGGCCGTGCTGCTGCCCTTCCATGACGACCTGTCGATCGATGAGGCAAGCTTCAAGGCCCATCTCAATGACGTCGCGGCGGTTGCGGGCGTCTCGGCCATCACCTTGAACGCACACTCGACCGAGGTCGCCTCCTGCAGCGCCGACGAGCAGCGCCGGATCATGGAGATCGGCGCCGAGACCGTCGGCGACCGCCTGCCGATCGTTCACGGCATATGGGCGGACGGCAGCCTGGAGGCCGCCGCCATCGCCCGCCGCGCCACGGCGGGGGGCGCATCCGCCCTGCTCGTTTTCCCGCCCGCGCCGTTCACGCTCGGCCAGACCGAGGCGATGGTTCTCGCGCATTTCCACCGGATCGCCGATGCGAGCGACCTGCCGCTCATCGCCTTCCAGTATCCGCGAACGACCGGCCAGGGCTATCCGCTCGCGACATTGCACAAGCTCGCCGATGAAATTCCGACCTTGCGCGCCATCAAGGACTGGACACCGATCGTGCCGCAGCATGAGGAAACGATCCGCGCGTTGCAGGGGCGCGATCGGCCCGTCAACGTGCTGTCCACCAACAGTGCGTGGCTCCTGTCCTCGCTCGTTCTGGGCTGTAACGGTCTTCTGTCGGGCTCGGGCAGCGTCATCGCCGATCTGCAGGCCAGGCTGTTCCAAGCCGTCCAGTCGAACGACCTCGCCGAGGCGCGCCGCCTGAACGACCGCATCCATCCGCTCGCACGCGCCTTCTACGCAGAGCCCTTCGTCGATATGCACAATCGCATGAAGGAGGCGCTCGTACTGCTTGGCAAGCTGCCGCGCGCGGTGGTGCGGCCGCCGCTTGTCAAGCTTTCCAACGACGAAATCGCCGGTATTCGCGCGGTCTTGCTGGAATCCGGACTGCTGGGGGGGACGCGGGAGGGCCGCGCCGCCTGACAGCTTCAACCGGCGACCGGCCGAAAGAGCGCGGCGCCACCTGGGGAGAGACACATATGAGCATGGTTCTGAGATCAGTGGCGCTCGCGCTGCTCGCTGGTACCGCGTCACTGGCCGCACAGGCCGAGGAAAAGCCTCCCGTCAAGATTGGCTTCGTTACCGAACTAACGGGCCCATGGTCGTTCTTCGGTACAAGTTGCGTCGCGGGTCTGAAACTTGCCGAACAACAGATCAATACATCCGGCAAACGGCGTATCGACTTTGTCATAACCGACAATCAGACGAATCCGGCGCAAGCCGTCGCCGCCTCGCGCTCACTCGATGTGCAGGACAAGGTCCTCGCCCTCTCCGGCCCGACGAGCTCCGACACCGGCCTCGCCCAATATGGCTATGCCGAGCAGAACAAGGTTCCCTTCATCGCCCCCGTGGCTGCCTTCCCGCAGCTCACGAAGCCGGGCACGCGCTATACCTTCCGTCTGGAGCCCAACGCCGCCGGCTGGGGCTACGCCATTGCCAAATTCGTGGAGCAACGCAAGCCGGGTGCCAAAATTGCGCTGATCTACTCCGACTATGCGCTCATGCGGGCTATCACGGCCGGCCTCAAATATCAGGCGCCGCTCTCCAAACTGAATATTGTCGCCGATATCGTCTTTCCCCAGGGCGCCAACGACGCAACCGTGCAGGCGGCGCAGGTGCTGGCCGCCCAGCCTGACTATGTCTTCGTCTCAGGCGCTGGCGGCTTTGACAATACGATTACCAATCAGCTCCTCGACCTCGGCATCAAGCCGGAGCAGATCATCCATCCCTTCGGCATCACCACGCAGGTCATCAACTGGGGGAAGCGCTCCGTCGGCTCGTTCTACGGCACGTTCTTCGATTCCAATCTCGACGCCTTGACCACCGAAGGAAAGACCTTCGTCGAACAGTTCACCGCGCAGAACGGGCGTCCTCCCTCCTATGTCGAGAATTTCTGCTACGTCACCGCGAATGTCATTCGCGAAGTGATCGACAAGAACCCCGATGTCGCCGATGACCGTGAGAAATTCCGCGATGCGATGTCGGCCTTGAAGACCAAGGAGACGACGTCGGGCATCCCGATCGAGTTCGACAAGAATGGCGCGCGCAAGGAGTATATCTACTTCATGCAGATCCAGGACGTCGGCGAGAAGAGCTATAAGGCCAAGCAGACCTTCTATACGGAATGGGATCCGGAAGTCATCCCTGTCTATACACTCGTGAAGTGATCGCCGCGCCGCCGGCACGATAGCCGGTGGCGTCCACCGGACGCTGGATCCCGCGACGATGCGCGCGGGACTGCGTATCACGGACCATGTTGGATGGGGCAATGTCTAACGCCAACCTGATCATTCTTCTGTCAACGCTCTCAACAGGCCTTATACTCGGCGCGATCTTCGCCCTGGTCGCGGCGGGCGTGACGATCGTCTATGGCAGCATCTGGATGCCGAATGCCGCCAATGGACAGTTCTTCGTTCTGGCGGCACTCTTCGGCTGGACGATGACGGTCGGCTGGGGGCTCAGTCCCTGGGTCGCCGCGCTCCTCGTGATCGGCCTGTCCGTACCGCTCTCGTATATTCTCGAAATACTGCTGATCCGTCGTTTCTACGACGTGCCGAACCGCAATATTTCCTATTTTGTCCTGAGCCTCGGCATCACGCAGATCCTCGCAGGGATCTATGCGATCACCTACGGGCGCTGGAGCGATCAGTTCCAGCTCCCGCCGCTTGTCGGCGGCATCACGCTGATCGGCCCCTTCCCCATCGCCAACAACCGGCTCATGGTTCTGGCGATCGCCCTGGCCATCCTCGCCGCGCTCTTCATCCTCCTGCGTTTCCACCGCTATGGCCGGGCGCTGCGCGCCGTCTTCCAGAACCGGGAGGCGGCCACATTGCGCGGCGTCAACGTCCGAGCCATCTACAGCCTGTCCTTCATCCTCGGCAATGCGGTGATTTTCGCCGGCGGCGTCCTCTTTGCACTCGCCTATTCCTTCGATCTCACCGTCGCCTGGACGATGGCGATCACGGCCTTCGCCATCATGATCATCGGCGGGCCCGGCTCCGTGCTGGGTGCCGTCGTGGTCGGCATGGTATTCGGCTTCACGCAGGCGATCGTCTCGATTTTCGCAAGTCCCACCATCGCGGCCTTTTCCTATCTCGGCGCGATGCTGCTGATCCTGCTTTTCAAGCCCTCGGGGGTTTTCGCACGATGACGGCTATGCCTGCCGAAAACACACCGCGCGGCCTTGCGGTTCACTGGCCCCTTGCCGCCTTCACCGTGGCCGCCGTGCTGGTGCCCACACTTCTTTCGGGCAACCGCTATCTCGCCTTTGTCGCCGGCATGACGCTGCTTCACATCCTGTGGGCGACCGGCATGAACCTGCTCTATGGTTACACAGGGCTCATGCCGCTGATGTTCGCGGGTCTTGCCGGTATCAGCGCCTATTTCGTGGTGAACCTTACATCGATCGGCTGGTCGTTCTGGCTGGCCTTGCCTGTCGGGACGCTCGCGGCGTCTGTCGCCGGCACGATCCTCGGACTGCCGTCTCTCCGGCTTAAGGGGTTTTACTTCACGCTGTGCTCGCTCGTCATCCAGACCGTTATCACGCTCGGCTTCGTTTATTTCGCCAGCATCACGAACGGCGACACCGGCATCTCACAAATACCGCGTCCCTCGATCCCCGGCGGCGGGGAGCTCACCGGCCTCGGCTATGAAATCGTCATTGCCGTCATGGCCGCGATCGGCATTGCGGTTCTGATGCTGATCGTACGCTCGCCCTTTGGGCGCCGCCTTGCGGCGATACGCGAGGACGACGGCCTTGCAGAGACGCTCGGCATCAACGTCACCTACCAGAAACTGGCCGCCTTCTTCATAGGCTCCCTCTATGCGGGTGTCGGCGGCGCGCTCTACGCTCCCTATATCGGCTTCATATCGCCGCGGTCGTTCGATGTGCTGATCTCGATGAATATCTGGCTGATGGTTGCGTTCGGCGGCCGCGGAACGATCTGGGGTCCGGTATTCGGCGCGATGCTGCTGGCGCCCATTCCGTTCCTTTTGCAGGATTACTATACCGTGAAGGATATCCTCTATGGCGTCCTGATCATTGCGGTCACCATCCTCATGCCGGGAGGCCTCGCGAGCGGCTTCAGGCGCAAGGTGCCGAAAGCGGCAGTCGCGCAGGACATCCCCGCGCGTCGGCTCGACCCGAGGAGGGCGGCATGAGCGATGTCCTTCTCGACGTCAGAAGCTTGTCGAAGCGCTTCGGCGGTGTCGTCGCCCTGCGCAGCATCGATCTGACCCAGTATAGCGGCGAGACATTGGGGATGATCGGTCCGAACGGCTCGGGCAAGACGACCTTCGTCAATTGCATTACGGGCCATCTCAAGCCTAATTCCGGCAGTGTCGGCTTCAGCGGCCGGGCCATAACGGCACGGAAGCCTTTCGAGCTCGCCAGGGTGGGTCTCACGCGGACCTACCAGGCCGTGCGGATCTTTGGCGAACTCACCGTGGCGGAGAACATCGCGATCGCGATGGTCGATGCCGTCGATCCGGTGTCGCCGGAGCGCTACGCGGAGCTCGCCGACTGGCTGAGAATTGCCCATCGCTTCCAGACACAGGCCGGCAGTCTTTCGCTCGATGAGCAGCGCCGGCTCGAACTCATGATGCGCCTTGTGCAACAACCGAAGCTCATCATGCTGGACGAACCCGTCGGCGGTCTGTCCTCCAGCGAGGTCAGGGCAATGATCGCGCTTCTTGCGGAGCTGAAAGCACACAGCACGATCTTCATCATCGAGCATACGATGAAGGTGATCCGCGAATTGGCCGACAAGGTCGTCGTGCTGCTCGCTGGCGAGAAGCTGGCGGAAGGTGCCCCCGCGGAGATTCTTGCGGACCAGCGGGTGATCGATCGGTATCTGGGGGGCGGAGATGCTTGAGGTTGCTAACCTGACTATCCGCTACGGCCCTTTTCTCGCGGTCGATGACCTGGCGATGAATGTCGGTGCCGGAGAAATCGTCGGAATTGTTGGTCCCAACGGCGCCGGTAAATCCTCCGTGGTCAAGGCGATCGGTGGGCTGGTGGCGCCGAAGACCGGTGCGATCACCTTTGATGGACAAGACCTGCTCGCCGTTCCGCCCTACCAACGCATCACCCGTGGCCTGTCGATCGTGCCGGAGGGGCGCGGGCTGTTCCCCCGCATGTCGGTTGAGGAGAACCTCGTCATCGGCGCCGATGCCATAGGCGACCGCGCGCGGCGGGATCGCAACCTCGATCGCTGCTTTGAGCTGTTTCCCATTCTCAAGGAGCGCCGCTGGCAGGCGGTCGGTACGCTCTCCGGCGGACAGCAGCAGATGGTCGCCGTATCGGTCGGCCTCATGGCCGACCCCAGGCTCCTCATCCTCGACGAGCCATCGCTTGGCCTGGCGCCGATCGTCATCGGCGAGATCGGACGCGCGCTCAGGCGCCTGCGCGAGGAGGGCCTGACGGTCGCGCTGTTCGAGCAGAATGCCAAACTCACCTGCTCGGTGGCCGATCGCATCTATATTCTCGCAACAGGCGCCGTCCGCTATCACGACAATGCCGAGACGCTGCTGCAGAACCCCGAAATCCTCGATCACCTGATGTGAGCAACCCATGTCAGCGCCAGCGAACACCCTGCCCATCGTCGACGCCCATCATCATATCTGGCGGCAGAAGGACCTCACCTGGCTGCAGGGCCCAAGCCAGCCCCGCATCTTCGGGGACTACGCGCCGATCAAGCGGGATTACCCGATCGACGAATATCTGACGGACATCGCAGGGACGGGGGTCGTGGCCTCGGTCTATGTGCAGACCAACTGGCCGCCGGGCGGTGCCCTCGCCGAAGTCGAATGGGTCGATGCGGAGGCGGCGCGCACCGGCTGGCCGCAGGCTATCGTCGGCTACGCGGATTTCCTCGACGATGAGGTCGTGACCCTGCTCGCGGCCCAGGCCCGTTTTCCACGTGTCCGCGGGATCCGTCAGCAGATTCATTGGCATGAGAAGACGCTGTATCGTTTCGCGGATCGGCCTGACATTGCCGATGATCCACGCTTCCGGCGCAATCTGGCAAGGCTTGCCGACCACGGCTGGCTTTTCGAATTGCAGATCTTCACGTCCCAGATGGCCTCCGGCGCACGGCTTGCCGCGGCACTCCCGGACATCACCTTCGTCCTCGAGCACGCCGGCATGCTGGAAGATCTTTCAGATGCCGGCAAAGCCCGCTGGCGGGATGGCATGCGACGGCTTGCGGATTGTCCCAATGTCGCGACCAAGCTCTCCGGCCTCGGGACCTTCGTCCATCGCAATGACGCCGCGCTCATCGCCGAAATCACCGCGGAAACCGTCGCGATCTTCGGTGCGGAGCGCTGCTTGTGGGGTTCGAATTTCCCGATCGAGAAGCTCTGGACAGATTATCCCAGTCTTGTCCGCTCCATCCGCGCGGCGGTGGCTGACTTGAGCGAGGGCGAACAGCGTGCCATTCTTTGCGACAACGCAGCGCGTCTCTATGGCCTTGCCGTCGCGTCGGAAATCTGACGGGTCTCTGCGCTGCGGGACGGAGCTGGTAAAGTTCGGCAGCCGCACTCACAGACGCGCAACTGCCCCGGCCGCCGGAAACAGCGTGCGCGCCGTCGTGCCGAGGATCGCCGCACGCCCGGCCGCGTCGAGGTCCAAGCGCCGCATAAGGCGCTGCAAACGCAGGAAACTGTCGCCGTAACCGCCATGAAGCGAGGCGACCGGCCAGTTCGAGCCGGCGATAAGCCGCCCCGGCCCGAAGACGTTCAGGAGATGGCCGAGGAACGGCAGGATCGCTTCATCCGCAAGCCCTGCCTCCCCTGCCTCATGGAAGTCGCAGACCTTGCAGACCGCAGAGGTCTCACGGGCCAGCCGCTCCATCCAGCCGGCCCATGGGAACAAGACGCCGCTCGCCACCGGCGGATTGGCGGCATGATCGATGATGGCGCGTAATGCGGGACGTCGCCGGAGCGTATCGAAGACCTCCGGCAAGTGCCCCGGCCTCGCGAGAATTTCGACGATGAGATCGCGCCGCATCAGGCGATCGAGCAGGATTTGCGTGTCGGGCGCATCGAGCCAGCCGGGCGGCATCACCGGCAAAGGCAGCCGCAAACCTGCAAAGAGCGCGTTGCTCATCCAGCGGTCGAGACGCGCCTCGACATCGTCCGTGGCCGGGTCGAGAAAGCCCACGATGCCGGCGACGGGCAAGGCGCCGCGCCGCGCCTCGGCAAAGAGCCGCTCCGTCTCGTCCGCATCCTGCGCCGACGACACGAGCACGACACCGGACACCCCGGCATCCCGGCATAGGGGCGCCGCATCTGCCAGCCCGAACGCCCGATCGAGCCGCGGAAAGCGCTGGCGGATCCTGACGGGGAAGCCATCGCCAGGCGTCCAGCAATGGAGGTGGCAATCGATCATCACAGACCTTCCGCAGTGGGGGTCGCAAGCGCGGCAACGGCCAAGCCGAGGGGCATGCCGGAAACGATCCCGCATCCACGGACAAAGTGCGTGGCGGCGTGATGGGATCAAGGGGGCGGCCGTCAGCCTCCCCGTCACCCCTTCACGGCGCCGGCGGCCAATCCACCGACGATGTAACGCTGAAAGATCAGCGCAAGCAGGAATGGCGGCAACGCCGTGAGAACGCCGGCGGTCATGACATAGTCGAACTGGATTGATGCCGTATCGACGAAGCTCGCGGTGACGACGGGAAGCGTCTTGCTGGCTGTCGTCTTGGTGAAGACGACCGCAAAGAGAAATTCGCTCCATGAGGCCATGAATGCGAGGATGGCAACGCAGGTCAATCCAGGACGGGCCAGCGGCAAGACCACATAGCGCATGGTCTGCCAGCGTGTCGCCCCATCGATGACGGCTGAGTCTTCCAATTCGACGGGCATCGTCTTGAAATAAGCCTGCAGCAGCCAGATTGAGAACGGCACCGTCAGAATGCAATAGGCCGCGATGAGGGAGAGCGGGGTATCGATGAGGCCGAAATTGCGCATCAGCAGGAACATCGGCACCACAAGCATGATGGGGGGAAGCATGCGGCTGCCGAGATAAACCATCAGCAGCGGCAACGACCGCCTGACGTTGAGGCGCGAGAAGGCATAGGCCGCAGGCGATGCGATCAGCAGGTTGGCGAGCGCGACGCACAAGCCGACGGTCAGGCTGTTGATCATCGCGGGAAAGATATCGAAGACGGCCGGCGCCCTGTTCTGCGCGAAGGCGATGTATTCCGGATCGCCGATGCCGAAAATGGTCGCATAGTTGCGCAGTGTCGGCGCCTGCGGAATGAAATGAGGCGGCACCGCCAGCATCTCCGCCTCCGTCATGAGACTGGTCGCGACCATCCAATACACGGGCGTGAACATGAACAGGAAGAAGAGCGCGGCCGCCGTCATGAGGCCGCAGGTTCGCAGGATGTCTGTCCGGCGAGAGATCATCGGGCCAACTCCCCGCGCTTCCACAAAAGCCTGATGTAGATGATCGACAGAGCGAAAGTCGTCAGCGCGATCAGATAGGCATAGGCATTGCCGCGTCCGAAATCCGCGAAGTTGAACGTCGTGACATAGGTCAGCCACGCCAGCACCGTCGTGCTGTCGCCGGGTCCGCCGCCGGTCAAGACGTAGATGATATCGAAGGTCCGCAGGGCCACCATGGTCTGCGTGATCAGCACGAGCAGGAGCGAATGGCTCAACCACGGCAGGGTAATCGCCGCGAAGCGCTGAAACACGTTGGCGCCATCCATCCGGGCCGCCTCATAGAGTTCGTCCGGTATCGTCTGGAGGGCTGCCAGAACAACGAGCGAGACGAAGGGAATGTGATTCCATGCCTGCGCGACGATCAGCGCCGGCATCGCCGTGTTCACGTCCGTGAGCCAGGAGCGATAGTCATCGAGCACGCCGGCGCCAACGAGCACGGCGTTGATGAGCCCGTAGCGCCCATCGAGCAGCCACTGCCAGATGAGGCCGTTGACCACTGGCGGGACCGCCCAGGGAATGAGGATGATGGCGCGCAGCAGCGCCCGGCCGGGAAAGACCTCGTTGAGGAGCAGGGCCAACAGCGTTCCGAGGACGATCGTCATGGTGATCGAGCCGAGCGAGAAGAGCGCCGTCGTCTGTGCGGCTCTCCAGAACTGCTCGCTGCCGAGTATGGATATGTAGTTATCAAGCCCGATGAAACGAAATCGCGCCGGCTGCCACAGGTTATACTGGTGCAGGGAGAGCAGGAACGAATAGATGATCGGGTAGAGAACAAAAGCCAGCAGCAGCAGGATGGCCGGCGTGTTGAGAGCAAAGAACAGGAAGGGCTGGGGCTCGCGTGGCGCCACCCATCGTCCCGGACCGGAGCGTGCCCGCGCGAGGCTCCACATCTTCCCGGGCTGGGCGTTTGTCGATCTGGCCAATGCTGGAAACGGATGCTCGCCCTTGACCGCCATGCTCAGCCTCGCAACGTGAGGTAGATGATGGCCTTCATCCGGGCGCCGTCCGGACCGTCCACCCGGCCGTTGAGCCGGAGCCAGGGCCCGACATGACTCAAGGGCAGCGACAGCAGCCCTGCCCGGTCCAGCGTGACAGGTCCCGCCTCGTGCGGGCACCAGGTCAGCCCCTCCGGGGAGATATCGGCCCTGACCGCCAGGGTGGCGCCCGCATCGGCTTCAAGCACATGGATGAACCAACGGGCCTCCGCCGCCCAGGCGGTTTCATAGGGCTCGGTCTGGAAATCGCCCGATAGCGGAACATTGCGTTCGATAACGGCCGTGAAAGCGCGAGGGAGCATCGGAATCACCAATCGACGGAGACGAGGACCGAATCGAGGAACAGGAAGTTGCGGACAGCCCTATGGGTCTTCACATCGATGGTGAAGTTGAGCAGGCGCTCCAGGCCCCAGTATCCATGCTCGAAACGTGGCACCGGAATGGCGCGGAGGTCCATGATCTTGTCGTTGACCTGAAGCTCCACATTGCGCCCGGCTTCCGTATCGAACAGATAGCGGAGATAGTGCCAATTCAACTTGGTCGGCACTTCGTTGTAGCACAGGGCCTGCTGGCCGTCGGGCACATCCGCCCAGTCGTCGGGATGCGCCACGTGATAGTCCTGGACGGGCGCACCCCCGCTCTTCTCCATCAAGGTCGTTGTCTGCACGGAGGTCTTGTAAAGCCACTTCCGCGTAAGCTCTCCGGACGCATTCGTGTTCTGATAGCGCAGAGAGCAATGATAACGCCGGCCGTATTCGCGGTCGCAGACGTCGTTTCCGATCGTGAAATCGCCGAAATCATAGACGCTGGGATCCACATTACCATCGGACACCTGATGGTCGGGCCTCGCGCCGATCCACTGCTCCGCCTTGAAGCAGAAATAGGTCTCGAATTGCACGAGGCCGGACTTGACCGACGTCGCGCGCTTGATGGCAAGCGCCATATGATTGGGCCGCGGTCGCGTGGCAAGCTTCAGGGCATAGGTCCCGCTTAGCGGACCATGCGTCCCGATGTCGAAGAACGAACATGTGCTGAGCTGCGGCGGACGCATATCGGCAAGGACCGTGCGCACATGATCGAGATCACCGTCATGGTTGCCGATGAGTTCGCACCAGCCGTTCACGCCGCAGTCGAAATCGTCATGAAAGAGGATGCGCGGCAGCGGATTGAACCGGCTGAGGGCAGGATTGGCGGCAACGAGCGCCGAGCGAAGGGCGGCAGCATCAGGCATGCGATTGTCCATCGGGAAGGGATACACCGCAAGGAAGCTAGCGCCACGCATACTTGTATGCAAGAACACAAATAATCTTGTATGCTTATTTTTCACGTGCTAAAACACAGCCATGATCGCCACCCCCCTCCAGACACCCGCATCGGCCTCCGTTTCGGAGGAGGTCTACCGTGCCATTCGCGGTGCTATTCTCGACCTCACGCTCGAGCCGGGGAGCACTATTTCCGAGAATGCGCTGGCCCGTGAACTCGGCGCTAGCCGCACACCCGTTCGCGAAGCCATCCAGAGGCTCGAGCGCGACCGGCTGCTGTTCGTGTTTCCGCAACGCGGCACCGTTGTCGCGCCGCTGGATCTCGACGAGTTCCGCTCGGCCTACTTCGTCCGCTCCTCACTTGAATGCGCCGCCGCTGCTGAGGCGGCCCGGCTCGCCGGGCCGGCCGACGTGGCCCGCCTGCGCCAGCATGTCGACGCGCACACGGCCGCGCTGGCTGTCGCGGACGAAAGCACCTTCTTCGCGCTGAACGATGCCTTCCACCTGGAGATCATGACCATTGCCGGTGTTCCCAGCGTCTGGAGCGTGGTGCAGAACGCGAAGGTGCATCTGGACCGCGTGCGTATCGCCCATCTGACACGCGCGAGCACTTACCCCCTCGCGCCGATCGTCGAGGAGCATCGCCAGCTTGTTGCGGCGATTGCAGCCGGCACGCCGGATGAGGCGGCGGCCGTCATGCATGCCCATATCGCCAAGGTGCTGCATCGCGTCGACCTGTTGCGGGATCTGCGGCCGGAACTGTTTGAGATGCCCCGCGAACTCACCGCGCAGATCAGAACCATCTCCGGCCCGGCCGCGGCCGGCCGGCGCCTGCATTCCAACGATAAATCACAATGACTCGTCTATTTGGGAGGAGCCCATGTATCACGATCCACGGAGGCCTTTGTCACGCCGCCGGCTGATCCAGATTGCCGCCGCCGGTGGGGCACTTGCCCTGGCGCATCGGGCCAATGCCCAGGACCGCAACGCGCCCGCCTCCCTCAAGCGTGGCGGGACAACCCTGCAGATGCGCGCCTGGGAGCGCTATCCGGCCGCCGACATCCCGGGCCTCAATCGCTATCTCGACGCGACACCTGGCCTTTCCATCGAATGGGTGAGCACACCCTATTCCCGCTACCGCGACCGCATGATTGCGGAATTCATTTCGCAGGCTCCGCTCGACATCGTTCAACTTCCGGAAAGTGAAATCGCCGCCTGGGCCGACAGCGGATGGCTCAAACCCCTCGATGGCACCCCCGGCCTCGATGCACTCCTCGCGGCAGCCACACCGGCGGCGCGAGAAGGGGTCAAGGGCGTCGACGGCAAGGTCTATGGCCTGCCCTATCTAAGCGATGCCTTCGGCCTGGCCTATGATGAGGACACATTGCACAAGGCCGGCTTCGACAAGCCCGCGCGCAATCTCGATGAACTCAAAACCCAGATGCTCGCCATCAAGAAGGCAGGCATCGACGAGTTTCCGCTTAGTCTCGCCATGAAGCGTCAGCCCGGCAACTTCTGGAGCCTGTGGGCCACCGTGTACGCCTCCGGCGGGGACATGTTCGACGCCGAGAATCAACCCGTTTTCGACAAGGCCGACAATCCGCTGAAGGCGATCCTGGAGTGGTACGCCGCGGCGCTCAACGAATGGAAGATCGTCGGCCAGGAGGATATGCAACGTGACTGGGGCGCGTCACGCACCGGCATTCGCACGGGCATCGTCAAATTCGGCTACATGGCCCAGTATGCCCTGGCGGAATTCAACGTCTGGCCGGATTCAAAAGTCGCCGGACGAATCAAGATGGCACTGGTGCCTGGCCTCGGTCCGGAATGCATTGCAACGGTCAGCTACGCTCATAGCGTCGGCCTCGCGGCAACGACAAGAAATCCGGATCACGCGTGGAATATTCTCAAATACTACGCCGGAACCGACAAGGACGGACAGTTCACCTTGCCGCGGGAGCGCCTGCTCGGCGAGGGGGGCCGCTCCCCCTATCCCGCCCTCTATCAGGACGCGGCGGTGAAGGAGCTCGTCGCCAAGATGACCGGCGGCGATGACGGCGACTTCCAGAAACTCTCGCGCCTGTCCCGTCTGCGCCAGGCGACCAAGACCGCATGGTACGCGGAGTGGGAGCTCTTCATGATGGCCCAGTTCCAGGAGGCCATGATGGGTCGCACGGGCATCGCCGAGGCGATCAAGAAGTCGGCGGATGAGGCCCGCCGCCTGGCCAAGGCCTGACGATCGGAAACCGATGCCATTATCTCTTGGGGACGCGGCCGCAATCCCGGAGCTGACCCGCGTGGATGGGATCGTCCGATCCCATCTACCGCCATGCGTTCGCCGATTGTGTATTGAAAAGCGATTGGCCCGCAACAAGCGGACTTGTTCGGGGCCGCGGGAGACGATCGACCGGACCCTTCATTCGGAGCATTGCAGGACGATCTTGCCGCTCATGCCCTTTTCCTGGGCTCGATGGGCATCGGCAATGGCCGCGAGCGGCATGTCCGTAGCAATCGTCGGGCGCAAGCTGCCCGCCTCAAGCATGGTTGTTATGTGGTCGACCGCCGCACCAATACTTTGCGGCGACAGGATATAGTTCGACACGAGCCGGATCAGGGCAGCTTTTCGCTGGAGAGCGTAATAGGGAATCACGGGGTTGGGCTGGCTCGTCGACGAATAGCTGACGATCATTCCGCCGGTCGCAATGACGCGCATGTCGAAATCGATGTTCGCTCCAAAATCGACCTCGATCAGCCTGTCGATCCCGTCTGGACAGGCGGCCAACACGGCCTCATCAGCATCCGCGGCGCGCGTGTCGATCACGCACTCCGCCCCGCCCGCGCGGGCGATTGCCGCGCGCGCATCTGAACGCGCTGTCGCAATCACCTGTGCGCCCGCGGCGCTCGCCATCTGGACCGCAAGCTCGCCGACCGCGCCTCCGCCCCCCTGCACAAGGACTGTTTTGCCGGCAACGGGCCCGTCCGCGAAGACGGCAAAATGCGCCGTGATGGCGGGAACGCCGAGGCAGGCCCCGACGCGGTAATCCACCCCGTCCGGAAGCGGTGCAAGATTGGCGACCGGCACCGCAAGCCATTCCGCAGCGGTCCCATATTCAATCGTTGGACGCAGAAAGGTTCGGCCCGGAACGCTCCACAGCCAAGCGCGGCGACCGACCCAGGGCTGTCCGACCGCATCGGCCGCGGCGACAACCTCACCCGCGCCGTCACAATGTGCGACGATCCTGTGGCCGGGCCACGCCGCGCCGCCCCAGCCGGCCCTGCGTTTGACATCCGATGGATTGATCCCGGAGGTTGCGACGCGCATCAGCACCTCGCCGGGGCGCAAGTCCGGCTTCGGGATGTCACCTATTGTCAGGACATCGGGAGAGCCAAAGCTGTCAAAGAACGCCGCGCGCATGGTTTCCTCGCCTCAACGGCCAATGGCCAGCCCTTGCATGCCCCTGGGGCCCGAGGCCGCCCGCAGGTGCCGGCCCTCGCGCGAGGCCGCGGACAAGCGCCCCTCGCTCCAGGCCGGGCCAACGCGCACCACATGACCCCTTGCCCGGAGTTCGTCGATCGTCGCCGAAGGCACATTCTCCTCGACCACGAGCAGCCCGGGTTCGGCCTGACGGGGCCAGAACGACGCCGGAAAATGCTCGCTGTGCCAGGCCGGCGCATCGATGGCCTGCTGCAGGTTCATGCCGCCATGGACGACCCGCAGGAAATACTGCAGGTTCCACTGGTCCTGCTGGTCGCCCCCCGGCGTACCCCAGGCGAGCCAAGGCTCGCCGTCACGCATCGCGAATGACGGCGTCAGCGTCGTGCGCGGCCGTTTTCCCGGCGCGAGTGAATTCGGCAGGCCACGCTGGAGCCAGAACATCTGCGCGCGCGTGCCGAGCGGAAAGCCAAGCCCCGGAATGACGGGCGAACTCTGGAGCCAGCCACCGCTCGGCGTGGCCGAGATCATGTTGCCGTCGCGGTCGATGATATCGAAATGCACCGTATCCCCACGTTCGGCGGGAAGGTCCGCCAGGGTCGGCTCCCCGGCCCCCTCGACTGCGGCAGGAACGGCAGCATGCGCGACGACGGGAATGGGCCGTCCGAGCTCCCCCACCTGGCCGGGACGAAGCGCGAGGGATGCATGCTCGCCGATCAACGTCCTGCGCGCAGCATTGTAGTCCGCCGATAGCAAGACCTCCAGCGGCACCGCAGTAAAATCCGGATCGCCATAGAAGGACTCGCGATCGGCGAAGGCGAGCTTCGCCGCCTCGACTTGCAGATGGATGAAATCCGCACCGCTGGGATCGAGGCCGTCAAGCCCGAATCCGGCCAGCAAGGCCAGTTGCTGGAGAAGCACCGGCCCCTGGCTCCAGGGCCCCGTCTTGTACACCGTGTAACGGCCGTAGTCGTAGCTGACCGGCTCCTCCACATGGGCCTGCCACCCTGCCATGTCCTGCCCTGTCAGCAGGCCGGGATTGCGGCGGCCCGACACGTCGAATACCCGCTCCGTCCGGCAAAACCGATCGATGGCCTCGGCGATGAAGCCCTGGCTCCACACGCGCCGCGCACGCTCGATCTCCTGCTCACGGCTGCCGCCCGCGGCCTCGCGGAGAACGCGGGCATAGGTGCGCGCCAAGGACGTGTTGGCGAAGAACTCGCCGACCTTCGGCACCGCATTGTTGGGCAGGAAGACTTCAGCCGAGCTCGGCCAATGCTCACGAAAAAGGGAGGCGACGGAGGCGATGCCGGCGGCGATCCGGGGAATGACAGGCACGCCGTGTTCCGCGTAGTAGATAGCCGGCGCAAGAACCTCCGCCAAACGCAGCGTGCCATAGTCCCGCAGCAACAGCATCCATGCATCGAATGAGCCGGGGATGCAGGCTGCAAGCAGCCCGGTGCCGGGCACGAGATCGAGCTCCATCTGCTCGAACGCCTCGATCGTCGCCGCTGCCGGCGCGGGCCCCTGCCCGCAAATGACGTCGGTGCGCCCGGAGCGGCTGTCGTGGACGATGATCGGCGTGTCGCCGCCCGGCCCGTTAAGATGCGGTTCGACGATCTGCAAGGTGAACGCCGTCGCCACCCCGGCATCGAACGCGTTCCCGCCGCGCTCCAACATCGACATCCCGACGGCGGTCGCGATCCAGTGCGTCGATGTCACCACACCGAAACTGCCTTCGATCTCAGGGCGCGTGGTGAAAGCTGGCGCGCGTGATGGCATCGCTGAACCCTTGCCATGAAGAATGGGAAACGCGTGGAACGTCAGGCCTCAGCCGCCTCCTGCAGCGGCTCGCGGGCAGCGTCCGCCCCATCGAGATATTCAAACCAGTCGCCCCAGGTCCACGTGCTCTTGAGAACCTCGGCGAGCTGGCAGGTTTCTATGCTGGTAATCGCCGGAATGCGCTGCGGCAGCTCTTCGCTGACGAAGCGGTGAAGGTCGCGAGTATCGCGGTGCAGCGTCTGGATGAACAGATCGACCGATCCGAAGGCGGACCCCACAAAGCGCACATTGGGATAGGAGGAGAGGATCATCCCCGCCTCCTTCACATGTCCCGGCTTAACGCGGATCAGGATCATCGCATAGACCTCGACGCCGAGTGCGAGCGGACTACCGACCGCCGTCACGCGGATGAGCCCCTCTTCCTGTAGTCGCGTCACGCGGAACCGCACTGTTCCCTCGGAAATATCGAGCTCGCGCGCGATATCCCGAAAGGTCCGTCGCCCATCACGGGCCAGGGCGGCGACGATCCGCCGGTCCAGTTTGTCCAATGGTCCGGGCACTCCGGGCTCCTATTTTGCCACGCTCAAATTTTCGGCGGTCCGCTCACGTTATATGCGCAGATCGTCTCCATCACCACATTGACGACCGTCATCAATCGACATATCATTTTCGCATTCCGCAATAACACGCAACTATTTTTACGCAAAGCGTAACGGACTGACATCACAGTCACCCATAACAGAGGGGACGGGGAATGAAGGTGTCTCGCATCATCGCGATGGCCAGCGCCGCGCTCGGCATCGGCTTGCTCACATATCCGGCCAAAAGCGCCGAGCCCACGGAAATCACTTTTTTCATCTGGGCCGGTTCGAACCAGGGCATCGTGCCGACTGAAGTCATCGAGAAATATCGGAAAGATCATCCGGATGTTAAGATCAACATCCTGGAATCGAATAATACGATCACTTATCCCAAGATGGTCGCGGCCTATCGCACCACACCGGACAAGCCGCTGGTTCATTGCGGGTTCTTTAACGTCGATTCGATCACCAAGGGTGATGTCGAGGGTCTATGGGCCCCTCTCGACCCGAAACGCGTGACGAATCTGGCCAATATCGAACCGAAATACGCCCGCCCCGATAACAAGGGCACGCCTTATATGATGTCCGGCATCGGCATTCTCTATAACAAGAATGTCGTGAAGGAACCGCCGACGACATGGGCCGACATGTGGGACCCCAAGAACAGGGGCCGCATCACGATGTTCGACTATGACAACCGCATGCTCGTGATTGCAGCACGGCTGAACGGCGGCGGCGAAGACAATATCGACCCCGGCTTCAAGGTCTGGTCGGAGAACGCCAAGAATTTCCGCGCTCTCGTGGACTCCAATGATGCCGTCAAGAACCTCCTTGTCTCAGGCGATGCATGGATGGCCCCTTGGTTCTCGGGCCTGTCCTATGTCTGGATCCGCGAAGGCGCTCCCCTCGGCTTCGCCATTCCGAAGGAAGGCACGATCGGCTTTCCGCTGTATCTCAGCATGGTCCAGGGCGTGAATCCCGCGCAGAAAGCCGTCTGCGAGGACCTGATCAACGCGTTGATGTCGCCAGCCAATGCCGGGCGTTATTCAAAGCTTACTTTTGCGGTATCGCTGGTGAAGAACGCCACGCTCGATGACGAGCAGAAGAACGATCCGCTGCTGAACGCGGAACTTGCCGCGACCTCCATTCCCTTCGACTACGGCTCCATCGGCCAGGATGCCGCGGAATGGCGCGAGCGCTGGGACCGCGAGGTCAAGTTCAAACTCCGTTGAGATAAGCCGGGCGGCAGACGCCGCCCGCACCCACGGCGACAAGGAATGCCACGTGACCTCCGACGTTGAATTCCGCAATGTCTCGAAATTCTTCGGGACCCATGCCGCAGTCGACAACATTTCTTTCTCCGTACCGGCCGGGAGCTTTTTCTCGCTTCTCGGCCCCTCCGGTTGCGGCAAGTCCACCACGTTGCGCATGACGAGCGGATTCGAATTTCCCGATCGCGGCGACATCCTGATTGCGGGTGAGAACATGGCCGGCATTGCCGCCTATCGGCGCCCGACGAACATGGTCTTCCAGCGCTGGGCGCTCTTCCCGCATATGACCGTCTTCGACAACATCGCCTTCGGGCTGAGCGTCGAGCGGCAGCCGCGCGACATCATCCGTCGTCGCGTCGGCGAGGCGCTGGAACTCGTCGGGCTCACACAATTTGCATCACGCAAGCCCCGGCAACTCTCCGGCGGCCAGATGCAGCGCGTTGCGCTGGCACGCGCCCTGGTGAAGCGCCCGAAAGTCCTTCTGCTCGACGAGCCGCTCGGCGCGCTCGATCTCAAGCTGCGCATGCAGATGCAACTGGAGTTGAAACGTATTCAGCGCGAGGTCGGCACCACATTCATCTATGTCACCCATGATCAGGGCGAAGCGCTGACGATGTCCGACCAGATCGCCGTGATGAACAACGGTCGCATCGACCAGCTTGGCTCACCACAGGAGATCTATGACCATCCCGCCACGCGCTTCGTGGCGGGTTTCATCGGCAATGCCAATCTGCTCCCCGTCCAACTCGCCGCAGAAGGCGCCGGCCGGAGTGCTGGAATGGCAACCGTGTCGATGGGGGGCTTTACCTTTCCGACACAGATCGCGCAGGAGCCGACCGGCGACAAAGGCTGGATCGTCATCCGCTACGAGCGCATCCGCGTCGGCGACGCCGCCCGCGCCATGCCGATCCGCACGCAGGCCCGCGTGCGCGACGCGATCTTTGCCGGCTCGACAGTGCACTATGTCATGGCGATCGAGCCGGCCGGCACAGAGATCACCGTCGAGACCGGACATGACGGCCTGTCCAGCCCGCTCATGCAGGGCAGCCTCGTCGACATCGGTTGGGAGCCGGGCGTGACGCGGCTGTTCGGCGATGTCTGAGGCAGCCACGGTCGATCTCGCGGCGCGCGGCCTCGCCGCACCGAAAGCTCGCGGCGAATGGCGCCGACGTGCCATGCCTTGGCTCATGCTGGCGCCGAGCCTGGCGTTGATGCTCTACGCCTTCGTTCTGCCGATGCTCACCTTCTTCGAGTATTCGTTCTATACATTCCGGCGCGGAAAGCTCCTCGACGAATTCTCGCTCACCACCTATCGCCGCTTCCTGTTCGATGCCTACTACCAGACCATCGTCCTCGATACATTGTGGATGGCCACGCTGACAACGCTGCTGGCACTCGCCATCGGCTACCCGCTGGCCTTCGCCCTGTGGCGCCTCGAGCGCCCCTGGATGAAACGATGGCTGTCCTTGATCATCTTCTCGCCAATCATCGTCAGCGTCGTCGTGCGCTCCTACGGCTGGATCGTGCTGCTGGCGGATCAGGGACCCGTGAACTGGATCCTGAAAACGTCAGGCCTCGCGGCCGAGCCGGTGACCCTCGTCTTCAACCTGGTCGGGGTCGTCCTCAGCCTGGCCCATGTGTTCCTGCCCTTTGTCGTCTTCCCCATCTATTCCTCGATGAGCCGGATCGACCCTGCCTTGCGCGAAGCGGCGATGGATCTCGGCGCCGGCTGGCTGCGCACGTTCCGCAGCATCACCCTGCCCTTGACCCTGCCGGGCGTCGTCGCAGCCGTGCAGATCGCCTTTACCCTCGCCCTCGGTGCCTTCGTCACGCCGGCCATGCTGGGTGGCGGCCGCGTGCTGGTTCTGCCACTACAAGTCTATAATGCCACAGCGGAGATCAACTGGCCGGTTGCAGCCGTCGGCGGGCTCGTCCTTCTGGTGATCGCGATCATCGTGGTCGCGCTCTGCAACCGTCTTCTCAAATACAGCGAGGCGTGAGATGCAGGCTGCAGCATCCGGCATTCGAATACGCTACCTTTTTCTCTGGGCATTTACGCTGCTCGGTGTTCTGTTCATCATCGCGCCACTCTTCGTCGTGGTCGTGAACTCCTTCTCGTCGGTCGCTTATAACGTCTTCCCGCCGGAAGGCTTCTCCCTGCGCTGGTACCAGAACCTCGCCGGCCAGGCGGCGTTCTATGCGGGTGCCTGGCGCAGTCTCGTTCTGGCCACACTGGCCACCCTCGGCGCGTTGATCATCGGAACCATGGCGGGCTACGCTCTTGTGCGCTATCGCCTGCCCATGCCGAACCTGGTGAAGGCTTTCATGCTGTCACCCATCGTCATGCCGAAGATCGTCCTCGGCGTGGCGCTGTTCATGTTCTTCGTGCGCATTGGCACCCTGGGCGGTTATTCGAGCCTTCTCTTCACCCACATGCTCGTCGTGCTGCCCTTCGTGATCTCCCTGATCGCCGCGGCTCTGTTCAGCTTCGACTGGACGTTGCAGGAGGCCGCGATGGATCTCGGCGCCGGTCCGTTGGAGACCTTCTTCCGGGTGATACTGCCGGAGATTTCGGTTTCCGTCGTGGTTGCCGGGGTCTTCGCCTTCGTAACCTCCTTCGACCAGGTCGAGACCACGCTCTTTCTCGTCAGGCCCGGCGATAATACGCTGCCCGTCGAAATGTTTCTTTACCTGCAGAAATGGCAGGATCCGACCATCGCGGCCCTGTCGACGGTTCTCATTCTCTTTGCCGTCGCCATCATCGGCGGGCTCAGCCTTGTTCTGCGCGACCAGAAGCTACCGCTCGATGTGGGCGGCTCTCGAACGGAAACCACGGCAAAGGAAACGACGGCATGAGCGCCCCTTCACTGAAAGCCGTCACCGAGGCCGTCGACGGCCCGTTGATGATGCGCCATATGCGTCTCTTCGATCGCTATACAAAGGTCGCGGGGACGCCGACCGAACTTGAAAGCCTGCGCTACTGCGAAGGTGAAATGAAGTCTTACGGCTTCACCACAGAGATCATCCTCCATGACGCCTATATCAGCATTCCCGTCAGGGGCGAGGTCATTCTCGACGGGCGCGCGTTGCGCGCCATCACGCATTCCTTCTCGCGACCGTCACCCGCCGCCGGCCTCACGGCCGAGGTGGTCGATCTCGGGTCGGGAACCGCCGCCGATTTCGCGCGCCAGGATGTCACCGGCAAGCTTGTACTGATCGACGGCATCGCCAATCCCGCCGCCGCGCTACGCGCCTCGCAGGCCGGCGCTGCCGGCCAGATCCATGTCAGTCCGCACGAACACCTTCACGAGATGTGCGTATCCCCGGTCTGGGGCAGCCCCACGCATGAGACGGTCGATCGCCTGCCGAAGACGGTCATTGTGCAAATCCCATTCGACGAAGGGCAGGCGTTACGCCGCCGGCGACAGGAAGACCCGTCGCTGCAGGTCACCGTCCACGCCGAGGTCGATACGGGATGGCGTAAAACGCCGATACTGGTCGCCGATCTGATGACCGGGCCGGAGCCACAGGAACAACCTTACATCTTCTATACGGGCCATCACGACACCTGGTATTACGGCGTCATGGACAATGGCGGCGCCAATGCCACGATGATGGAAGTGTCCCGGATCGCGGCGCTTCATCGGTCCGCCTGGCGGCGGGGCCTGCGTGTCGTCTTCTGGTCCGGCCACTCCCAGGGGCGCTATTCCAGTTCGTCCTGGTATTCCGACAAGAATTGGGAAGACATCGACGCCCGCGCCCTGGTTCACGTCAATGTCGACTCGACCGGCGGCCTCGGCAATACTGTCGTCGGGGACACAAGTTGCGCCGCTGAACTGCGACCCCTCGCGGCCGAAGCTGTCATGGCCTACAGCGGCCAGACGTTCAACAACAGGCGCCAGAGCCGCGCGGGCGATCAGTCCTTCTGGGGCATCGGTGTTCCCGGCATCTTCCAGAACATGAGCGAGCAGCCGGCTTCCCCGGATGCGGAGACGAATGCCTCCGCCTCGGTGTTCGGCGGCGGCAACCGCGTCGGCCACGGCACGGGATGGTGGTGGCACAATCCGGCGGACACCCTGGACAAGATCGATGAAGCGATCCTCGTCCGCGACACCAAGATCTATATGCACGCCGTGTGGCGGCTGCTCACGGACAGAATTCTGCCGCTCGACTATGCGGAACATGCCCGCTATCTCGCCGCGACTCTCAAGGAGTTGCAGGATGCGGCAGGCTCTCGCTTCGACCTTAGCCTGCTCATGGCGCGCGCGGCCCGGCTGGAGGCGCTGGCGAGCCAGCTCAACGCCCTTTCGCAGACGGCCGATGAAGGAAGCGCCGAGACCATCAACGCGACGCTGAAGGCGGTCGCCCGCGCGCTGGTGCCGGTGGACTACACGGAGAAGGATCGCTTCACCCAGGATCCGGCTCTCGCGGTTGGGGCCTATCCCGGGTTGCAGCCCATCCGGCAATTCGCGACGCTCGATCCCGACAGCGACGCCGCCAAATTCCTGCATGTCGGCATGATGCGAGCCCACAATCGCACCGCGACGGCCCTGGCGGAGGCTATCCGGGCCATCGAAGCCTGCCTTCACACTCTCGGCGCCACTGCGCGATAGGACGACATTGCCATGCTTCTGGACGGTCAGACGGCGTTCATCACCGGCGGCGGCGGTCGCCTCGGCCGGGCCATAGCCCGCTCCTGCCAGCGGGAAGGTGCCGCGGTTGTCATCGCGGACCTGAACCTCGCCGCGGCGAAGGCGGTCGCGGCGGATCTCGCCTCATCCGGCCGCACGGCCGCGGTCGCGGGCGACGTCTCCCGCAAGGACGACGTCCTGCGCATGGTCGATGAAGCGGAGGCTGCGCTCGGCCTGCCCGACATTCTCATCAATGCGCATGGGATCTTCCCGAACATCCCGGTTCTCGAGGTCGAGGTCGACGACTGGGACCGGATCTTTGCGATCAATGTGCGGGGGACAATGCTCCCGGTGCAGACGTTTGCGCAGCGGTGGATCGACAGGGGCGTCAAGGGCTCGATCGTCAACCTGTCGTCGGGCGCCGCGACGTCAGCCCGGGCGGGCGGCGCCGGATATAACGGCTCGAAAGCGGCCGTCAGCATGATGACTGAGGTGATGGCGATCGAATTCGGGCCGCACGGCATCCGCGTCAATGCGGTGGCGCCCGGCCTTGTGATGGACGAGGTCTGGGAGAGGGACAGCGGCGCGGATCTGCATCCCTATGCCGAGCTCATGCTGCGCGGCACCCCGCTCGGACGCACAGGACACCCGGACGATATCGCCGAGGCCGTCACGTTCTTGGCCTCGTCCAAGGCCTCGCCTTGGACGACCGGGTCGATCCTCAAGGTCACCGGCGGCTCGCACTGCGGCCGCACGCACATGCCGCTCTCAAGGAACATGCGGTGATGGCCTCCCCCTTCGTCATCATCGGTGCCGGGGCGATCGGCAGCATCGTCGGCGCGCATCTGATCCGCTCCGGTCACGACGTCGTCTTCATCGAGGCCAACGCGGCCCATGCGGATGCCATCAGGCGCGACGGCCTCAGGATCAGTGGCCATCTCGACGCGGTGGTCCGGCCCGCTGTACACGCGCCGTCAGCCTATGACGGACCGATGGAGCATGTGCTGCTCGCGGTGAAGTCGCGCGACACGATTGCCGCCCTCACGCCCTTCGCCGATCGCCTTGCGGCCGGCGGCTATGTCGTTTCACTGCAGAACGGGCTTGAGGAAGACAAGATCGCGGCCATCATCGGCAGGGAACGCACGATCGGCGCCTATCTCACGTTCGGCGGCTACTACAAGGAACCCGGCCATATCGTCTATGGCGGGCCCGGCAGTTTCAAACTGGGCGAGCTTGACGGCCGCGAGACACCGCGCGTCTTGGCGCTGCAAGCGGCCTTCTCCGCACAGCAGCCCATCGATGTTACGAACAATATCTTCGGTTATCTCTGGTCGAAGATAGCCTTGGGATCCGTTTACTTCGGCACGGCCATTGTCGATGCCCCTGTCCTTGACATCTACGACGACCCGCGCGCGCGGTCGATCCTGGCGGTCCTTGCGGGAGAAGCCGTAGGAGTGGCGGATGCGAGCGGTGTCCGGACCGAGAACTGCGACGGCTTCGACCCCAAGGCATTCCGGCTCGATCAGCCTGCCGACGAAACGGCACGGGCCGCGTCCTGGGACGCCCAGCGCGTCTATTGGCGGAGCCATGACAACACGCATACGGGGGTCTGGCGGGATCTGAAGATTCATCGCCGCAAGACAGAAGTGGAATTCCAGGTCGGAGCCGTCATTCGCATCGCCGACGACGTGGGCGTGCCTGTGCCGCATCTCAAACGCCTGAAAATGATCGTGGAGAGCATAGAGAACGGCGAACGCACGCAGGATTGGGGGGCGCTTTACGACATCGTAGCTTGACCACAGCCCTCCGCGCCGCGAACCTGTGAATCTGGAGACATGACCGCCCTTTCCTCCAGACGATATATGATATATTCGTTGGCGCGAACGGAGGGTGTGTGGCGTGGAAAGCTTTCTCGTTGAGCCGTCGTGGCTCGAAGCGAAGCTCGGCTCGGATGATCTGGTCGCGCTGGATTGCGCCTGGTTTGTGCCGGAGGCCGGCCGCAGCGGGCTGGACGCTTTTCGGGCGGAACATATTCCGACGGCGCGCCACTTTGATCTCAATGTCGCATCGGATGCGGCCTCGCCCTACCCCAACATGATGCCGAGCCTGTCCCAGTTTGCGGCCGTTGCCGGTGCGCTCGGCATCGACAATGCCACGACGGTGGTCATCTACGACGCAGGCTATGTATCCGCGCGCGTGTGGTGGATGTTCCGCCGCTTCGGCCATGAGAAGGTCTACATTCTCGACGGCGGCTTGCGCCGCTGGAAGGCGGAAGGCCGGCCGCTCGAGAGCGGCGAGCCAGCACCTGCTGCGGCCAGGACCTTCGAAGCCACGCCGCCGGTCACCGATATAGCCGGCTGGGTCGACGTGGCCGTCGCGCTGAGCGAAGGCACGGCCCAGGTGGTCGATGCCCGCACACCCGAGCGCTTCTCCGGCGCTCTGCCGTCGGGCTATCCAGGCCTTGCGCCGGGACACATGCCCGGCGCCGTCAATCTGCCCTGGACGACCATGCTGCATCAGGACGGCGATTACCGCTTCAGCTCTCCCGAGGAAGCGGAAGCGGCCTTCCGCGCGGCCGGCGTCGACCCGGACCAGCCGATCATCGCGACATGCGGTTCCGGCGTCACCGCCGCCGTGCTGGCCTTCCAGCTCCTGCGCATGGGAAAGACGGATTGGACGATCTACGACGGCTCCTGGAACGAATGGGGACGCCGCAGCGACCTGCCGCGGGAATCCCTCGGCACGGCGGACAATGCCAACGGCTGAGCCGTCCGCCGCCTTTCCTGTGATTGCCACGAGGAGCCACCGTGAGCGCTGCCTTCGACCATCTCATCGTCCTCGTGCATGATCTCGACGCGGCCGCGCGAGATTTTGAGAAGCTCGGCTTCACGATCAGCGAGCGTCACGACAGTGTCGCCGGATCCATGGAGAACCGCTTCATAAGTTTTGCGGATGGCTCCTACCTGCTGCTCAGCGCCTTTGCCGATCCTGCAGCGGCCGAGAAGCACCGGCTTGGCCCTCTCCTGCAACGCGGCGAGGGCTGGGCCGACTATTCCTTCGCCATCGCGGGCATCGAAGAGATAACAGCTCAGCTCCAGGCGCAGCATGCGCCGATACGGGGGCCGGTGCAGGTCTCCAATACGGTCGCCAGTGGCGAGAACTGGTCGCTCGACCTCCTGATGACGGGTATTGGCGCAGGCGGCGACGACGCCCTGCCGTTCATCGTCGAGGACCGCGCAGGGCGCATGCATCGCATTCCGGCCGCGCCCCATCACCGCAACGGAGCGACCGGCATCGCCGGCGTGAGGGTAGCGACCCCTTCAGCCGATACGGTGATCCAGACCCTGCAGGCCATCCTCGGCGAAGCGATCGCGCTCTCGCGCACAGAGGCGCATGGCCGTCCGGCGACGCGGCTGTCCTTTGGCACGGGTTGGGTCGAGGTTTTCGAGGATCTATCCGTCAACAACGGAACGGGCGGCCTCTTCGAGGCGGTCATCGCCACGCCGATCGCCCAGCAGGACCCCGATCCCAAGCTCACGCATGGCGCGGCCATCCGTTTCGTGGTTCCAGCAGGCAGTTGAATAAAGGCTTTGCAAGCCGCCCGCGTGTCATCCCCGGCGAGATTGGCAAAGCCAATCGAGGGAAGGGGATCCAGACATATCAAGCGCTTGACGCGTTGCCCTGGATTCCCTTCCCCTCGGGCCCTACGGCCCTCGGCCGGGAATGACACCGCCTCAAGGAAGCGCTGAGCTTTTCAAAAGCCTGTTAGATAAAGCAAGTCCGTCTCGACGAAAGGACTCACGCGGCGCTGGAGCTCTCGCGCGCGTTGATGGCGGCAAGGACGCGCTTGGCGCCATCGTCGATCGCACGCTCGATCGCCGCCCGTGCATCGCCGGCGGATCGCCGACGCAGGGCGTCGAGGAGCTCGTTGTAATTGACATGGACCGTCAGGGGCCGGCGTTCCTCCGGATAGAGATAGTTGAAACCGGGGCCTGCGCGCAGCCACAGCGTCTCGATGACGCTGATCAATGTCGGCATCGCGGCCGCACTGTAGAGAGCAAAGCGGAATTCCTTGTTCTTCATCAGGGCGGCGTGGGGCTCGCCGGCAGATTTTGCGGCCAGATATTGCGCCAGGAGCTCTTCCATCCGCGCGATATCGACGGCGGTGATGACAATCGCGGCTTTTGCCGCCGCAAGTCCCTCGACCGCCTTTCGGACTTCCGAAAGCTCCAAATATTGTGCAGCATTCAGCGCGGGTACGCGGAAGGATTGGGCGGGCTCGGCCGTGAGAATGCCCGTCGCGGCAAAGCGCACGAGCGCCTCCCGGACAGGGGTGATGCTCATCCCCAGCGTATCGGCAAGTTCCTTGGTGACAAGGCGCGTGCCAGGCTCCAGGCGCCCTTCGATCAGAGCATTGCGGAGTTCTTCTTCGACGTAGCCGACAAGGCTCTTGCGCGGCGCCGCGCTGAAGGAACCAATGCTCACAATGCCCTCATGCTTTGCATAGCTGCCTGAATTTTTACCATGGCACCCTCGCCGCTCACACCTTGTGCATCTCGGATATATCATATATCGTCACAACACTCACAGACTTTTCTGCCTTTTGTCGCGCAGCTTGCTGCAGCCACCAGAGAAAAGGTCACCGTCATGAGACAATTGAAAGCGTTTGCCTTGGCGGCGGCTGTGCTGCTGTCGACCTCCACCGCCTGGGTGCAAGACAGTTTGGCCCAGAGCAGCCAGATCACGATTGCACGGCCGGTCTCGACCACCGCAATGGACCCCGGCTTCCTCCGCGAAGCGGCGACGATCGTCGACAACATCTTCGACACGCTGGTCATGCGGGACAAGTCGATGCAGCTTGTTCCCGGGCTCGCCGAGTCCTGGAAGCCAATCGACGACACCACCTGGGAATTCAAGCTCCGCCAGGGCGTCAAGTTTCACAATGGCGAGGATTTCAACGCGGATGCGGTGAAATTCACGATCGATCGCATCATCGATCCTGCGGCGAAGTCGCCGACCCTGTCCTACATCAGGACCGTCGCAGGCGTTGACGTCATCGACCCCTACACAGTGCGCATCAGGACGACCGAGCCGGACCCGCTCCTGCCCACGCGCATGAGCCGTTACCCCGCCTATATCGTGCCGCCGGGCTATGTGAAGCAGGTCGGCAACGACGGCTTCGCCACGAAGCCCGTGGGTACCGGGGCCTACCAATTCGTCGAGTTCATCCCCGATCAGCACGTCAAGCTGAAGGCCAATCCAGGCTACTGGCGCGGCAAGCCGGCGATCGAGCAGGTGACGTGGCGGGCCATCCCCGACGGAACGGCACGCATCACGGCGCTTGTCACCGGCGAAGTCGATCTGATCGAGGGCGTGCCCGTCGATCTCGCGCCGATGATTGCGGGCAGCAGCGATGCCGACCTCGTCCAGGTCAAGAACGGCGGCCTGACCATCTATCTCGGCCTCGTCATGAAGGACAAGCCGCTCGACAACGTGAAGGTCCGTCAGGCCCTGAACATGGCGATCGACCGCAAGGGTATCGTCGACAACATCCTCAAGGGCATGGCGACGCCGAAGGGCACGCAGGTCGGCCCGGCCGACTTCGGCTATCTCGACATTCCTCCACCCGCCTATGATCCCAAGAAGGCCAAGGCGCTGCTCGCAGAGGCCGGTTTCCCGGATGGCTTCCGCATCAAGATGCAGTCGACCCTGCGCTACATGAAGGACGGCGAGGTCGCCCAGGCCATCGCGCAGCAGCTCGGCGACATCGGCGTGAAGGTCGACCAGGAGGTGCTGGACTGGTCCGTCTATGTGCAGCAGGTGCCACGCAAGGGGCCGATCTTCATGCTTGGCTGGGGTTCGACGCAGACGCTTGATGCCGATGCCGCGGTCTATGCCATCCTGCGGACCGGCGAGCCCTATTCGACCGCGTCCATCCCCGCGCTCGACAAGCTTCTCGACGAAAGCCGCAAGATTGTCGATCCTGAGGCGCGCAAGAAAGTCCTCCACGCTATTCAGGAGCTCTCCGCCGAGCAGGTGCCTCTGATTACGCTGTATCAAGAGGACTCGCTCTATGGCAAAGCAAAGAGCCTTAATTTCGAAGGACGGCCCGATGCGCGCATCCCGGTCTTCGAGATGAGCAAGCGCTGAAGACTATGACGCGGTTCTGGAACGCCGGCCGGAACGCCGACGCTATCTTTGCCATCAGCCTTCTGGTCGCCGTCTGTGCGCTCAGTATTCTGGTGCCGTTGCTCTGGCCGCTGGACCCGATCCGCGGCCAGCTGACGGCGACGTTCCGGCCGCCGATGAGTGTCGTCGGGGGGCAACTGCACCCCCTTGGCACCGACCAGCTGGGCCGCGATCTCCTCGCGCGGCTCGGCCTCGGCACCGCGATCTCCCTCGGCATCGTCCTCTTCGCTTCGGTCATCGCCGTGGTGCTCGGCACGACGCTCGGGATGATCGCAGGCTATTTCGGCGGCTGGCTGGATGTCGTGATCATGCGCGCCGTCGATATCCAGCTCGCCATTCCCTTCATCCTGCTCATCCTGCTGATCGTGGCCGTGGTCGGGCCCTCGATGCTCAACCTCATCGTCGTGCTCGGCGTCACAGGCTGGGCCATCTTCGCGCGGGTTGCCCGTGCGAGGACGCTGGAAGTGCGCGAGCTCGAGTATATCGACGCGTCGCGCGCCATCGGACTACCCAACTTCGCCATCCTCCTGCGGCATGTGCTGCCGAACATCGCTGGCTCGCAGATCGTCCTGCTGACGCTTGACCTGCCGCGGCTGATCATCCTGGAGGCCTCCGTCGGCTTTCTCGGTCTCGGCGTGCAGCCGCCGACGCCGACGCTCGGCAATCTGATCGGCGAGGGCCGATCCTTCATCCTCCTTGCCAACTGGCTCGTCCTGTACCCCGGCCTCGTCATCGGCTGCCTCGTCGTCGGCTGCAATCTCCTGGGGGATTGGCTGGTCCGCCGCGCCGACCGCAGAGGCGCTTGACCGTGAAAGCGCTGATCTTCATTGCCAACCGCGCCGCGCAGGGCATCATCGTGATGCTCGGCGTGTCGGCCATCGTGTTCTTTGCCCTTTTCCTGACAGGTGATCCCGCAGCCCTGATGATGTCGCCCGACGCCTCGCGCGCCGAGATTGAGGCCTTTCGCCAGGCGATGGGCTTCAATGATCCGATCTGGGTCCAATACGGGCGGTTCCTCGGTGGCGTCCTCTCGGGGGAGTTTGGCAATTCGCTGCGTTTCCAGCGCCCGGCGCTGGACCTGCTCCTCGAGCGCCTGCCCGCGACCGCGCTTCTCGCCTGCACCGCCCTGCTGTGGAGTTCGCTGCTCGGCTTTTTCCTGGGCACCATCGCCGCCGTCCGCAAGGACAGCGCGATCGATTTCGCCATCCGGGTGATTTCCCTGCTCGGACAGGCCATCCCGGTCTTCTGGCTGGCGCTCATCCTGATCATCGTCTTCGCGCTCAATCTGCGCTGGCTGCCGAGCAGCGGCATCGGCACGGCCAAGCAGTTGATCCTGCCGTCGATCGCGCTCGGCGCCTATTATCTTAGCGCCATCACCCGGCTGGTGCGCGCCAGTCTCATCGAGGTGCTGGGCGAGAACTACATTCGCACCGCCCGCGCGAAGGGCGTGCAAGGCTGGTCGCTCGTGGTCCACCATGCTCTGCGCAATGCGCTGATCCCGGTTATCACCGTACAGGGGATCTATTTCGCGTCCCTGCTCGGCGGCGCGCTCGTCACCGAGATCATCTTTGCCTGGCCCGGCATCGGGCGGCTGGCGGTGGAATCCATCCAGAATCGCGATTTCCCCGTGGTCCAGGCCGTCGTCCTCTTCGCGGCTTTCGTCTTCGTCGTCGTCAACTTCCTCGTCGATCTCGCCTATCTCTGGCTCAATCCGAGGATCAGGCTGTGACTTCGGCGCTTTCAGACCTCGCCCGGGACGCGCTCGACCTCACCGAAGCGTGGTGCCGGATTCCGTCGGTGCGGGGTGACGACCAGGCGCTCGACCGCCAGGCCGCCGCCATCAGCGACTGGCTCAATCGTGAGCTCGGCGCGGAGATCGTCAATGATCGCCGCCGCGACGGCCGGCCCGCCGTCATCCATGCGCGGCTCGATGTGGGCGCCCCCCACACCGTCATCCTCTACAATATGTACGACGTCATGCCCGCCGATCCCGCCGGCTGGTCCGTCGCGCCCTTTACCGGTGGCATCGTCGACCTGCCGGACATCGGCTCCTGTTTCATTGCCCGCGGGGCGGAAAACAACAAGGGCCCGCTGGCCGGCATGCTGGCCGTGCTGAAACAGATGGCCGACAGCGGCGCCTTAGCCGTCAATGTCGAGATCCTGGTGGATGGCGAGGAGGAAAGCGGCAGCGGCGCGCTGCGCGCCTATCTGCTCGATCCCGCCTGCCCCGTCCGCGCCAGCATCGGCGGGCTGTTCCCGTCGCTCTGCGAATACGGCGGCGGCCCGCCGCGCGTCTATCTCGGCTTCTCCGGCATCGCCAAGGGCGGGATCCGCGTGGAAGGCGGGGCATGGGGTGGTCCGCGCGCGGCCATCCACTCGAGCAATGCGCCCTGGATCGCCAATCCCGCGAGCCGTCTCATCGAAGCCCTCGCCCTGTTTGGACGGTCGCCGACCGGTGAACTCGACAGGGTCACGCTCGACGCGGAGGCGCGCTCGATCGTCGCCGCGCTTGCGGCAAGCTTTGACTTGCAAGCCGAATTGCGCTTCCGCAAGACCGATCGCTTCGCGCTGGACGGCGACGCGGAAGCCCTGCTGACGCATGTTCTGACGACCGCGTCCGCCACGATCAACGCGCTCGCGACGGAGCCCGTCGCCGGCGACGCCATCATTCCGGCCGCGGCCCGGGCGACATTCGACCTGCGCTGTCCGCCTCCCCTCGATCCCGCGCGCTATCTCGACGCCTTCCGCGAAACCCTACGCGCGGACGCCCTCGACGGCGTCATGCTGACCGTCGCGGATAGCTATCCCGGGACGCGCTTCGCCCGGGACGCGGCCGGCGTCGCGGCCTTGCTGGCGGCCTATGCGGCGACGTCAACACCGCCGCAAATCTGGCCCTGGGCGATCGGCGCGGCGCCCGGCTATGCCTTTGCACGCCACGCTGATTCGTTTCTCATCGGCGGCGCGGGGCGCGGCGGCAACGCCCATGGCATTGGTGAATTCATGACGCTGGAAGGCCTTGAGCGCTTCCTCACCTCCATTGCGATCTGGCTGGGCGAGATGGCTAAGGCACCCGCGCCGGAGAGGAGCCCATGATCACGTTGCGCTATCTCTCGCGCGCCGATGTCATCGCGGCCGGCGGGGGCGACTGGCCGCTGGCCGTCGCGGATGTGCGCGAGGCGACCCGCCTGCTGCGCACGGGCGAGGCCGGCATGGAGGCCGAGAGCGTGATGCCCATGGGCAGCGATCCACGCGCCAAGGCCTATGGCCTGCCGGCCTTCGTTGGCGGCTCCTATGATGCGGCGGGCCTAAAATGGGCGGTGCATCGACCGGAAAGCCGGGGCGATCTGCCGAGCATCACCAACACCACCTTCATCAATCGCCTCAGCGACGGACGCCCGCTTGGGCTGGTGGAGAGTGCCTATCTCACACGGATGCGCACGGCCGCCGTCTCCGCTCTCGCCATGGAGCATCTCCTGCCGAGCCCGCCTGCCCGCGTCGCCATTCTCGGCGCCGGCGCGCAGGCTGAGGCGCATCTCGCCATGGTGCTGGCGCTGTTTCCCTCCGTATCCGAGATCCGGATGTGGAACCGGACCGGCAGCAGGCTGGAGGCGCTCCTTGCGGGCAAGCCGTCGCGGGCCGGCGTCACGCTCGTCCGCTGCGCCGCGATTGCAGAGGCCACCGCGGAGGCTGACGTCATCCTGAGCTGCACGTCCGCGTCGGATCCGATCCTCGACGACAAGGCCGTGCGGCCCGGCCGGCTGATCGTTCAGGTCGGCTATCACGAGGTCTCCTTTGCCGCGATCGCCGCCAGTGACGTGGTCGCCGTCGACCTGTGGGGCGACTTTGCCGAGAAGAGCGCGAAAAGCCTGTTCCAGATGTATCGCGCCGGCCAGTTTCCGCCCGCGCGTGTCGCCGCCGATCTCGCCCGACTGGTCGTGGATGGCTGGCGCCCGCCGGCAGGGGCTTCGCTCTATTTCTCCAGCTTTGGCCTCAACCTGTTCGACATCGCCCTGGCGGCACGCGTCCTGAACCAAGCGGAGGTTGGGGGCATAGGCGCTACCCTGCCCTATCTCTAGGATCAATCCACATTCAGCACTTTTAGCTGTCATGGCCGGGCTTGTCATTGAAGTCGGGCTTGCTCGACTTCAACTTGTCCAACGCGGAACTCGGCAACAGCCGAGTTCCGTTGCCATCTCGATGTATCGAAACGCCTTCCCTATCGGGATCACCGGGACAAGCCCGGTGATGACGGTGGAAACTTTTTGCAGTTTTGAATGTCGATTCAGCCTAGAGCCATTCGGCGCAGCAGGAGACGTGCCCGCGGCGATGACGGCGAAACCACCGCGCCGCAGTTTTGACAGTTTCGATATATGATATATTTTCTTTCCATCCTTCTCTGACGCCGGCCCGTAGGCTGCGCGACCCTAAGGACATCCCATGAAGCTCGAAGACATTCCGCGCCTCTCCCTCGGCTTTCTCCCGACGCCGATCGAAAAGCTCGATCGGCTCAGCGCCGAGTTCGGCATCGATCTCTCCGTCAAGCGCGACGACTTCACCGGCTTCGGCGGGGGTGGCAACAAGGTCCGGAAGCTCGAATTTCTAATGGCCGACGCCGTCGCCCAGGGCGTCAAGGTCCTGATCACGACGGGCGGACACCAGTCCAACCACGCGCGGATGACCGCCGCGGCCGCACGGAAATTCGGGATGAAACCCATCCTCGTGCTGCGCGGCAACAGCCCGGCGGTGCTGCAGGGCAATCTGCTGCTCGACCATCTCCTCGGCGCCGAGATCGATTTCCTCGATCCGGACGCCTATTTCACCGAGATCAATCCGCGCATGCAGCATCACGCGGATCAGGCCACGGCCCGTGGCGAAAAGCCCTATATCATCCCACTCGGCGGCGCGAGTGCGCTGGGCGCAATGGGCTATGTCGCAGCCGTGAAGGAACTCGCCGCGCAATATACCGCCGCCGGAGAGGCCGCGCCCGATCTCATCGTCGCCCCGGTCGGCTCGGGCGGCACGCTCGCCGGGCTTCTCATCGGCTGCGCCCTGTTCTGGCCCGACACCAAGGTCGCCGGTATTGCCGTGAGCGGCAGCGCCGTGCCGTTTTCCGAGCGCATTGCCGTCATGGCCAATGCCGGGGCCGAGCTGCTCGATTTCGACAGGCGCTTCGATCCTGCCGATATCCGTATCGAGAACGACTATGTAGGCGCGGGCTATGCAATCCCGAGCCTAGAGGGCAACGCCGCGATCACCAAGGTCGCGCAGGCGGAGGGCATGTTCCTCGACCCGGTCTATACCGGCAAGGCCGTCGCCGGTCTGCTCGACTGCGTCAAACGCGGCTCCATCCCCCAGGGCAGCAAGGTGCTGTTCGTCCATTGCGGCGGATCGCCGGCCCTCTTCCCCCATGCGGAACTCTTGACGCAAGACCGCACAAACTGAAGCGGCCTCGGGCGTTCAGGCTGCCCCGGCCAGCAGGCGTTCGACCTCGTCGGCGTCCGGGCAGCCTTCGCGTCCGCCAAAGCGTGTCACCTTGACGGCGGCTGCGGCGGATCCAAAGCGCAAGGCCTGCGCGACGTCCTCGCCGCGGCCGATCGCCAGGGCGAGCGCGCCATGGAAGACGTCCCCCGCGCCGAGCGTGTCGCGGACATCCACCTTGAACGCGGGCATGTGCCGCAACTGTCCGTGCTCGAGCCAGTAGAGTCCCTTCGCGCCGTCCGTGACCACCGGGACCCCCGGCGTGCGCCGGGCCAGTCGCCTCAGGCCCTCTTCCACCTCCGGGCTCCCGGTATTCTCCGCGAGCGCCTGCCGCGAGAAGGCGGCGATGCAGGACAGCGCGAGAAGCTCATCGGGAATGACGGGAATGTCGCCGTCGAGGACCGTTGGAACGCCCGCGGCGCGCGCGCGGCGCATCATATGGAGCGCGCCATTCGACCAGCGGGCGTCGGCGAGCAGGGCATCGGTGCCCGCGGGCAGATCCACATTCGCGACCGTGGTGGGCAGGTTCGGATCGGTATAGCTGACGATCTGCCGCTCCCCGGCCCCGTCGATCATGATTGAGGCCAGGGTCGTCTTCGCGCCCGGATGAACCATCATCAGATCGGTGTTGATGCCGCGCGACCTCAGTTCGTCGAGCGCCTGCCGACCGATCGGATCGTCACCGACCCGCGCCATCAGATGCGCCTCGCCGCCGAGCCGCTGGATCGCCACCGCGGCCGTACCGGCATTGCCGCCGCCAACGGCATGAAAGCTCTTCGCGCGAAATTTCAATGGACCGACAGGGAAGCTGTCCAGGCCGAAGATGAAATCCATCGTCGTGGTGCCGACACAGACGATACGCGCCGGGCGTGGGGGAGAAGCAAATGTGTCCATCATGACGGAAGTATAGCGGCTCTGCAGCGCTATGACACAGGGGTCATCCATCCCATCGGCAGGATTGCCGGCGCGTCCATCGGCGTAACGATGATCGAAAGCTTTCGATCCGTTTCAGCGGGATAAAATAAACTTAACGCAGATATTGCTTGTGCCGCGCGGGCTCGTAGACGAGATCCGCGACAGGCTCGCCCTCCAGAATATGCTCCGCGATGATGCGATCGAGCATGGCTTCGTCAACGCCGCCGTAATAGCTGCCTTCTGGATATACCTGAATGACCGGCGCCAGATTGCACGGGCCGAGGCAGGTCGTCTTGGCGCTCATGGTGCCCCCCGCGACGTTGCGCAGGTCGAGCCGCGCCTGCGCGTTGCGCAGATGGCCCCAGAGGACGGCGCTTCCCGCGTTGTTGCAGGGACCGCCCTGGCAGACGAGAACGCGGCGCGCATGCGCCGGCACAACCGATCCCTCTTGGCTCGCCTTGGCCCGTGGCGGCACGGGCGGCGCCACAGCCGCTGCCTCCAACCCTTCTTCGAGCCATGCCGCGAAGGCCGGCAGCGCCGCGGGCAAGGGTCCGATGCGAATCAGCGGCCAGCCCGCCGGCTCCTCCTCCGCCCAGCGCTGGATGACGCGCAGAAGCCAGGCTTTCAGGCTGGGCTCGGCAGGCAGAAACAGCGGGATCAACCACAGTTCGTCATAACCGGCATCCCGCAGCCGGCTCATGGCCTCGCGCAGAGAGGGCGTCCCCTGTTCCGTGAAAGCATAGGACACATCCTCGACCGCAGCCGCTGCCCGCGTCTGTCGCAGGCGCGCGACATGATCCGCCAGTTCGGCATGCGGGGCGGCCGCGACGGCCGATCGGGCAAGGAGGATGGCCGCAATACGTGGTGCCGGACATGTCATGCGCGTGGCCCCTGTTCGATAGTCATAGATTGCGCTGGCGCTTCAGCACCACCACGAAGAACAATCCGCCGATAGCCGCCGTCATCACGCCGAGCGGCAACTCGCGGGGGGCCATGAGCCAGCGCGATGCCGCGTCGACCCAAACGGCGAATATCGCGCCCATCAGCCCGGCGATCGGCACCGTGCGCCGCATGCGCGCGCCGACCAGCCACCGCGCGCAATGGGGGATGATGAGACCGATGAAGCCGACCGCGCCGGAGGCCGCGACGAAGACACCGGTCATCAGCGCCGTCGCCGCGAACATTTCGAGCCTGAGCTTCTTCACGCTGACGCCGAGCGTGTGGGCGCCCTCGTCGCCGAGCGAGAGCGCATCGAGGTCACGCGCCCGGTGCATCACCCAGGCCGTCCCGAGGATGAGCGCGATGAGCGGACCGGCGAGGATGTTCCAGCGCGCGTTTCCGAAAGAGCCCATCATCCAGAAGATCGCGCCTTCGGCGCCGCGATCGCTGGCATTGAAGATCAGAACATTGGTCGCCGCCATCAGGACGAAATGCACGGCGACGCCGGTGAGAACCAGTCGCTCGGTCCCGAAGCCGCCGTTCTCGCGCGCCAGTACGAAGACCGCCGCCATCGACACCAGCGCGCCCGCGAAGGCTGCGAGCGGCAGGGTCAGCGCGCCGAGAAAGGCCCCGGTATAGAGGATGACCGTGACCGCGCCGACGGCCGCGCCGGATGAGACGCCGAAGAGATAAGGATCGGCGAGCGGATTGCGGGTGATGCTCTGCAGGACCGCCCCGACGATACCGAGCCCGGCGCCGACCATGGCGCCGAGGAGCGCGCGGGGGATGCGCAGATCGAGAATGATGTGCTGCTGTCCGCGCGACCAGCTCGCGACCTCCCCGGTCGGCGAGAGAGCTTCCCGCACGATCGCCAAGGCCGTGCCCGGCGGCACATGGACCGACCCGATGCCCACCGTGAGCACGGTCGACACCACGACGGCAATGCCCAGCATGACGGCGAGCGATATCAGCGGGTCCGGCCTCGCGGTGGCCGATCCAGTCCGCGCCGGGGAGGAGGTCATTGGCGCTCAGTCCTTGAAGAGTTCGGGATGGACAGCGCGCGCGAGCCGCTCCAGGGCCTGGACGTTACGCGTCGATGGCGAACGCTCCTGGTAGCTCATGAAAAGGAAATTGCGGTTCTTGACCGCAGATACATTCCGCAAGGCAGGTGCCGACGTCAGGTAGGCGATGCTTTGCTCGGGCGGAATACGCGGATTGGAAATGACGATCCATTCCGGATCACGCTCGATGACCGCGTCCCAGCTCACCGGTACATAGGAATCCTTGATGTCGTCGAAAATATTCTCGCCGCCCGCCAGATTGAAGAGATGGCGCGGCATCCCCTCCGCACCGATCGAGCGAGGCGGGGTATCGCTGTTGCAGTCGCCGCAATACATGATGCGGGGACGCCGCTTGGCCTGCGCCGTGCGCTCGGTCACCGCCGCGACGCGCTTGCGGAAATCCGCGACCATCGCCTCGGCCTTCGGCGTGACATCGAAGATGCGGCCGAGAGCAAGCGCGTCGGCGTACATCGTGTCCATTGAGATGGGCGGGCGCGGGCCGATGCGGATGCAGCTTTCGTAAAGCACATAAGTCTTGACGCCAAGGTCATCCAGCTTCTTCGGCGTCACGCCGGACGCCTCGCTGAAGCCATATTGCCAGCCGGCAAAGTAAAAATCGGCATCCTGGCCGAGAATGGCTTCCGTCGTCGGATAGCGCTCGGAAAACTGCGGCACGCGGGCAAGCCTGCCCTCCGGATCGTCGACGCCCTTGGCGACGCCGCCGATGCCGGCCACACCAACGAACCGGTCAATCAACCCCATGTCGAGAACGGTCTGGACCATGTTGAAATCATTGACCACGGGCCGCTTTGGCGGCGCGTCGAAGGTCACCTTATCGAAACAGGATTGGACCTCGACCGGGAAGGCCATCGCCTTGGACCCTGCCGCATCGAGAAGCCCGACCGCCGCCGCGACGCCAAAGAAGGCGCCCGTGATCGCCGGCCGCAGCCGCTGTCTGGAATATGTCATGGAAACCATCATCGGGAGTTGCCTGGAGAGTTGCCAGTGGAATGCCCTTATGCCGGGCCGGGAAGGTGAAAGCTCAGTCGCGGATGGCCCGTGCGCGGGTCCTGGTCGCGCTCGACATCGACGCCGTAGACCGAAGCGATGAGGGCAGGCTCCAGCACATGGTCCGGGGGGCCGATCCGGCGGATGCGCCCCTGATCGAGAAGGCAGAGGCGATCGCACCAGCGCGCCGCGATATTGAGATCATGCAGCGTGGCGACGACGGTGATGCCCAATCGGCGCGCCACATCGAGCACGGCGAGCTGATGGCGGATATCGAGATGGTTGGTCGGCTCGTCGAGGATGAGCAGGGATGGCTGCTGCGCGAGCGCCCGGGCAAAGAGCACGCGCTGTTTCTCGCCGCCCGAAAGCGGCGCGAAAGGCAGTTTGCGCCAGGCCAGGAGATCCACCGCAACGAGGGCCTGTTCGATCGCGGCTTCGTCATCCGCGCGCGCACTCCGCGGCAGCCGGCGATGGGGAAGGCGCCCGAGCGCCACCACCTCCTCGATGGTGAGCCCCAGGCCCGCTTCCGCGTGCTGGGCCAGCACGGCCACCGCGCAGGCGCGCCTGGCCGAATCCATGGCGAACAGATCCTGGCCATCGAGTTGGATGCTGCCGTTGTCCGGCCTGTGCCATGCGTAGAGGCACCGCAGCAGCGTGGATTTTCCGCTGCCGTTCGGCCCGATGATGCCGAAGCGCTCACCCGGGTTAAGCGCCAGGGCGACACCGTCGAGCAGCTTGCGCTGGGCGATCGAGAAGTCGAGATCGACAGCGTCGAGGCTCGCCCCACCGGTCATGGAGCGGTGTCCAGGTGTGGACACGGCCTGATACGGGGAAAAATCCGCCGGACGATCTAGCGAGGCCATGGATCAGTCATTCGTCGGCGAATGACGATCCAACCGCGCAGACGGCGCGACACACGTTTCCCATGCCTTGGGCATGGCTGATGGATAAGCCACAGGACCTCCTTTTCCGTCCCACCGACGGATTGGCACTATCGTGTTGGCCGGTCTCCTGGCTCGCGGTTGCTTGCGCCGGGCGCCTTCCCAGTCCATCCGGACCAGTGGCTCGATGCCCTTTGCCTGCCGCTTACAGTTGCGGGGGCAGCTGCGGCTTCGCGATGGAACCTCAAGGGTTGCCACGCTCACCGCATTCCCGTTTCACCCCGCCAAGGCGGGGCACCAACACAGCCTGCTTGTAGTGCACGCTCATCGCCACTGCAATGCAATTTCACGAGTGCTATCCGGTCGCATATGATATGTAATAACATTACATTTTCGATTGACTACACGACCTTCCGTAAAGGGTCAACGGCGGAATTTTTCCGCCGTCGCGCGCGAGGACGGAGCGGCTGTGCGACGGGATCGCCGCGCCATTCGCACTGCTCTAAACCCCGCGTGGGCCGGCGACCGCGCCGGCGATTGATCAGGCACCCGGCGCCTTGTGGATGGGGTCTACCCAGTACACCTCTTCAGGCCGCTCCACCGGATCGACGTCGGTGATATTGACCACCACCGCCTCGTTGTCCGAACGCACCAGCACGCATTCGAGGGGCTCGGCAGGGTCGGCATTGATCTCCTGATGCGGGACATAGGGCGGCACAAAGATGAAGTCGCCCGGCCCGGCTTCCGCCACATATTCGAGCCGCTCGCCCCAGCGCATGCGCGCCTTGCCGCGCAGCACATAGATGATGCTCTCGAGTTCCCCGTGGTGATGCACGCCGGTCTTGGCGTCGGGCTGGATCGTCACCGTGCCCGCCCAGATCTTTTGCGCGCCGACACGGGCGTGATTGATCGCGGCCTGTCGAAACATGCCGGGCGTCTGGGCCGTATTGGCATCAAGCTGGTCGCCCTTGATGACGCGGACGCCATCGTGCTTCCAGCGATCCGCCGCCGGCGCATCCTCATGCGCATGCGCATGATCGTGTGAATGCTCGCTCATTGGTCCATCCCGTCGTTGGCGCCGTGTCAGCACCGCTGGCTGCGCGCGGCTGATCAGCCGTCTTTTCCAGCCAATCTTTGACATCCGGATCATCTCTACGCCAGTCATAATCGCGAAAGAGCGCTGAGCGGCCACGGGCGACCCGCCGCGGACAACGGGGCATCGGCATCGACAGCGCGACCGGTTCGGGCTATCCCGGATCGGTAAGGCCTCCCACTGGTGGAGGGTCTCTTGCGACGGCTCAGTTCGAACGGGTGGATCCTCCATGCGCGATCACATCAGAAGCCCATTCCCGATGATGATAGGGCACCCTCGACCGGCGGGATCCGCATCATGAGCGCCGAGGCTGCGAGCACGACCGGCGATCCCTTAGTCCTTCGTTCCGACGTCGACGCGAGCGACACCCCGGAGCAGCTGCTGGCCGCACGCTATGGCCGAGCCTGGTCGGACCAGGCGCTCCCGTGGAACGAGGTCATCGCCACGTTGCTCAGCCATCGCTCCGTACGGGCCTATCTGCCGAAGGCGCTGCCGGATGGTACGCTCGAGACGTTGGTCGCCGCCGCCCAGTCGGCGTCAAGCTCGTCGAACCTGCAGACATGGAGCGTCATTGCGGTCACGGATCCGGCGCGCAAGGACCGCCTCGCCACCCTCGCAGCCGATCAGGATGCCGTGCGTGAAGCGCCTCTCCTGCTTGTCTGGCTCGCGGACCTCAGCCGCCTGCAGCGCCTCGGCGACGCGCGGGACCGGGCGGTCGAAGGCCTCGCCTATCTGGAGTTGCTGTTCGTCGCCATCATCGATGCCGCACTTGCGGCGCAGAATGCCCTGGTCGCGGCCGAGAGCCTGGGCCTTGGCGGCGTCTATATCGGCGCCATGCGCAACAGACCGGCCGAGGTGGCCGCCGAACTCGGGCTGCCGCCACAGGTCTTTGCGGTCTTCGGACTGTGCATCGGCTACCCCGATCCCGCGCGGCAATCCGGTGTCAAGCCACGGCTCGGACAGAACGTGGTGTTGCACCGCGAGCGATACGTTGTGCCCGCCCGCGATGAGGTGGCGGACTATGACGAAACCATGGAGGCTTTCCAACGGGAGCAAGCCATGGGGCCGATCCCCTGGTCCGAACGCGTCCTGCAGCGGGTGGCGGGTGCCGGGTCACTGTCCGGCCGCGATCAAATGCGCGCCATCCTCGAAGCGCTCGGCTTCGGCCTGCGCTGACAGCATGCGGTGAGCCGCGCGAAAGCGCGCTGGCGGCCATCCTCATGATCGAGCCGCCCGCGGGGCATCCGAGACCCGTGACGCGGGCCCCCCTCAACACTCCAGACCGGCGGCCGGGTCCAGTTCTTTCCTCTCGCCGAGCAGTATGCTAACCATCAAGCACGAGAGTGTTGCGCGCGCAGAGATGATCTGAGAGCATGCCCGAAGACGGTGACAGTACAGACGATAGTCGATACCGATTTAGTGGAATGAATTTGACATTCGGTCCCCGCTCGATGTCGGCCTCAAGATCGAATGTCAAATTCGAAAATTCCACGCGAATCATAAAAGCCCTAGTGGTTCTTCTGTTTCCAACATTTGCCCACGGCGTGGATGCGAAGGGGACGCAAATGTTGGAAACGAACCACTAGCCTGGTGCCGATTTTGCGTCGCCAGCACAACTCTCATGTCCTAAGCTACAAGTGGCAAGACGTGCGCCTCGGATATCTGGTCCGGGGCTTTTTGCGCTTGTCCGATACCCTGTAAGAAGGCCCACCGATGGAATTCCTCGCAGATCCGAATATCTGGATCGGCCTCATCACCCTTGTCGTCCTGGAAGTCGTTCTCGGCATCGACAACCTTGTCTTCATCGCCATCCTGGCCGACAAGCTTCCCCCCAGCCAGCGCAACAAGGCCCGCATTATCGGGCTCTCGCTGGCCCTCATCATGCGCGTCGGCCTCCTGTTCTCGATCACCTGGATCGTGACGCTGACGCAACCGCTTTTCAGCCTGGCCACCTTCTCCTTCTCGGGCCGCGATCTCATCCTGATCATCGGCGGCGTCTTCCTCCTGGCGAAGGGCACGATGGAGCTCCACGAGAGGCTGGAGGGAGCGCACAAGCCCAAGGCGGGGAAAATCGTTCACGCCGTCTTCTGGCAGGTGATCGTGCAGATCGTCGTGCTCGATGCGGTCTTCTCACTCGACAGCGTCATCACCGCCGTCGGCATGGCCGACAATCTCTGGGTCATGATCACCGCCGTCTGCGTGGCGATGGCCGTGATGATGGCCGCATCGAAACCGCTGATGGCCTTCGTTTCAAAGCATCCGACCGTCGTCATCCTCTGCCTGGGCTTTCTGCTCATGATCGGCTTCAGCCTGGTGGTCGAGGGCTTCGGACTGCATATCCCGAAGGGATATCTCTATGCGGCAATCGGCTTCTCGGTTCTGATCGAGGCCGCAAACCAGTTCGGCCGCCACAACAGGGAAAAGCTGATCACGACGGGGGACCTCCGCGAACGCACGTCAGAAGCGGTGCTGCGCATGCTCGGTGGCCAGGTGGGCGAGGCGCCGCTGGGAGAAACCATCGACGTCATCGCCGAGCAGGCAATGCAAGGGGCGGTGTTCAAGCCCGAGGAAAAGGAGATGATCCGCGGCGTGCTCGCCCTGGGTGAACGTCCCGTCAGCTCGATCATGTCGCCGCGCAACGAGGTCGAGTGGCTGGATCTCAACAAGAGCACGGACGAACTCCATGCCGCGGTCCGCAAGCTCACGCACGGCAGGGTCATCCTGGCGCGCGACAGGGTGGACGACTTCGTCGGCGTCGCGATCACCAAGGAACTGCTGAATGCCCTGATCGACGGCAGCGCCATCGATTGGGCCCGCGTCTCGCGTCAGCCGATCATCGTGCACGAGACAACCGATGTGCTGACGGTCATGGAGCAGTTGCGCCGCTCGCCGGTCCAGATGGCGATGATCGTCGACGAATACGGCTCCTTCGAAGGCATCGCCACACCGACGGATGTGCTCGAAGCCATTGCCGGGGAATTTCCCGACATGGATGAGGAAGCGGCCGCCCTCGACCGCCAGGACGACGGCACCTGGTTGGTCGACGGGTTCATCGACGTGCGCCAGCTCAGCGGCGCGATCGGTCACGATCTGGTCGACGACCAGAATCGCTACTCGACCCTCGGTGGCTACATCCTCACACAGCTCGGGCATCTGCCGGTGGCAGGCGAAGCCCTGGAGGCCGATGGGCTTCGGTTCGAGATCGTCTCGCTCGACAAGCGCAGCATCGGCAAGGTCCGGATCAGCCTGACCGATGACGCCGGCCGCTGACCATCGCGATCATGGCCCGCATGGATGCTGCGCGTCGCTGGCCGCTCTTCGAAGCCGCGCGCGTCGCTGGCGAAACCCGTCGGCAGCGACCGAACTGGACAAGCTTCAGGATTGGCGACGGCCCGCCCTCTCGCTCACAGGCTTTCCGCAAGGATCGGCCGGACTTCGAGTGAATTCTCGCCGCGGTGGAAGGCGACGGCCAGGCGGAAGGAATGGGCGACGCGTAGCGCCCGATCCATGAAAATCGACGCCACATCCGAGGGGCACAGCGCCCGGACCGTTGCCTGAAAGAGCGTGAGCCAACGCCGGAAATGCTCCTCGCCGAGGCCGGGGATGGCGAGATGCGGAGCAAGCGGCCGTCCCTCGTAACGGCCTGTGCGCAGCAGCATCGAGGACCAGAAATCGCACATCTTGGCCAGATGACGCGGCCATTGCTCGGCAGCGATCGCGCCGTTGAAGACGGGCCCCAGCAGTTCATCCTCGCGGATCCGCGCATAAAAGCCATGCACGACGGCATGGATCATCGCCTCGTCGAGAACGGCGGGAAGCGGCGTGCCGTCCGCCAGGAATGTGCGCGGCGCGGGTCGGCCCTTCATGGCTCTCGTCCTTTCTGCTCCGTGGTTCCCGCCTCGGCAGACCGCGAGCCGCCGGATGCGGCCCCTGCCCGATCGCCGTCGGGATCAAGGAAGATTCTCTCACCCGCGCCTTGAAGGTCGTCGTACTGGCTGGCGCGCAACGACCAGAAGAAGGCCGCAAGCGCGGCTCCGCCGAGGACGAGCGCCAGGGGAATGAGGAAAACGAGGCTGCTCATCGGCCGGGCTCCAATGCCGGCCCCAGTGCAGCTGCATCCCCGCCAGCGGGCCGCGCGCGGGGGCGGGCGGTCCATCCGGACCCGAGGCGCAGAGCATTCGCGACGACGATGACGGACGACAACGACATCGCCAGGGCCGCGATCAAGGGGGTCACCAGGCCGGCAATGGCGATCGGCAGGGCAATCATGTTGTAGATAACGGCCAGTGCGAAATTCTGGCGGATCAGGCGGCCGGCGTCCCGCGCCACGGCGACCGCCGTCGGCACCGCATCGAGACTATCACGCAGAAACACGAAATCCGCAGCGTTGCGCCCGATATCGGCGGCCGTGGCCGGTGCCATCGAGACATGGGCGGCGGCGAGCGCCGGGGCATCGTTGAGACCATCGCCAACCATCAGGACCTTGTGACCGGCGGCGGCCAGCGCCCTCAAGCGCTCCACCTTCCCGACCGGCAGCAACCGCGCCGCGAAGTCTCCCATGCCGAGCCGCCTCGCGACGGCGCTGACCACCGCCTCCCGATCACCGGACAGAATGGTGAGGCCGATGCCGGCATCGCGCAGCCGGCTGACGGCCTCATCGGCGCCGGGACGCAGGGTATCCTCGAAGGTGAAGCGCACGACAAGCGCCCCGTCGCGGCTCAGCACCGTCCCGGCCGCCCTGTCGGCGGCCGCGCCATCCGCGAGAGCCCATTCCCCTCGCCCCAGGCGATAGCGCGCGCCGCCGATCCACGCTTCGATGCCGAGGCCCGGCCACTCGACGACGTCCGCGAGGGGAATGGCGGTCACCGCGCTCTCGGCCGCGATGGCCTGCGAATAGGGATGCTTCGACCGCGCGCCGAGCGCCGCGGCGATGGCCAGCGCCCCACCGTCAATGGCGTCCCTGTCGAGAAGTCGTGGTCGGCCCAGCGTCAGGGTCCCGGTCTTGTCGAAGGCGATGGCGTCGATCTCGGCCAGGCGTTCGAGCCCCGCGCCATCCTTGACCATGATGCCATTCTCGAACAGGCGGCGCGCCGCCACCACCTGCACGATCGGCACCGCAAGCCCCAAGGCGCAGGGGCAGGTGATGATGAGCACCGCAATCGCGATGGTGACAGCCCGGTGCCAGTCGCCGGTCGCCGCCATCCAGCCGATGAAGGTCAGCAAGGCGGTGGCATGGACGACCGGTGAATAGAGCTGAGCGGCACGATCGGCGAGGCGGCGATAGCGGGCGCGACCGCCCTCGGCCGCTTCCATCAGGCGGACCATCTCCGCCAGGAAGGAGTTCTCCGCCCGAACCGACGCGACCACCGTCAGGGGTGCGGAGAGGTTGAGCGTTCCCGCCTGGACCGTCGCGCCGGGTTCGACCCGCCGCGGAACGCCTTCCCCGGTCGCGATGGCGCAGTCGAGGTCGGACATGCCCTCTTCCACCACACCATCGACAGGCACGCGGTCACCGGCGGCAAGCAGGATGCGCATCCCCGGCTCGATCGCCGCGACGGGCAGATAGTCCCGGCTGCCGTCCGCACGCAGCACCGTCGCGCCCCGTGGTGCGAGCCGCACGAGACCACGGACGGCGGCGCGTGCTTTGTCCCGCATCACATGGTCGAGCGTGCGGCCGATCAGGAGGAAAAAGATCAGCGAGGTCGCGGCGTCGAAATAGGCATGTCGGCCATTGTGGATCGTGTCATAGAGGCTGAGGCCGAAGGCAAGACAGACGCCGACCGAAATCGGCACGTCCATATTGGTGCGGCCATGGCGCAGCGCGCGCCACGCCGAGGCAAAGAAGATGCGCCCGGAATAGAGGAGGCAGACCAAGGCCAGCGCCGCCGAGATCCAGTGAAAGGCTTGGCGGGTTTCCGTATCGGCACCCGACCAGACGGAGACCGACAGCAGCATGATATTCATGGCCGCGAAACCGGCAACCGCCAGGGCGCGGATCAGGCGTCCGAGCTCCGGATCCTTGCGGCCACCATCCACCTCCGACAGGTGGCCGGGAAAGCCGAGCCGCTCCAGCGTCTCCAGCACATCCGGCGGCGCGGCGCCGCGCCATTTCACGGTGGCGCGCTTCGTCGACAGATTGACGCGGACATGGTCCACACCCGGCAGCTGCATCAGGCCGTGCTCGACGGTGCGGATGCAGCCGGCGCAGTGCACGCCCGGCACCGACAGATCCGTCTGATAGAGCCCGTCACCCAGATCCCGGCTTGCGAGCCGGACTTCCTCGCGCGCGGCGATGCGGGCGACGTCCGCCAGCGTGTCGACCGGTAGCGCGCAACAGCTCATGCGATCGCCCTGTAGCTGTGCCAGGTCGCATGGCCGAGCAGCGGGAACACGACGATCAGGCCAATCAGGCCGGTCGCCACGCTGAGAAGGAACAACGCCAGCACGATGGCCCCCCAGGCCAGCATGACGGGCAGATTGTTCCATACGAGCGAGATGCTTGTGCCCATCGCCGTGAAGGCATCGGTCTTCTCGTCAAGCAGCATGGGGATCGCGAAGGTGCTGATGGCGAAGGAGAAGGCCGCGAACAGGCCGCCGACGGCGCTGCCGACGACCAGCATCCCCCACCCCTCCGGGGTGTTGAGCAGCATGGCGACCACGCCGTCGAGGCCCGGAAAGGCCCTCAGCCCGAAGAACAGCGCGTAGATGATCACCGCCGCCCGCATCCAGACGAGCATCAGCAGGCACAGGATCGCCCCGGTGTACCAGACCTGCGCACCGGACGCCGCCTTGACGAACAGCATCCGCGCAAGACTGACGGACCGACCGTCCTCGATGTCGCGGCTTTTCTGATAGAGGCCAATCGCGACAAGCGGGCCCACGACCATGAAGCCGGCCAGCGCCGGGAAGAGAATATAGTCGAGCTTGAGCCGGAACAGCTCCCAGACGATGACAATGGATACGGCGAATATGGCCAGCCCATAGGCGAGGCTGGGCAGGGGCTTGTGCCAGAGGTCGCGCCAACCTTTAGCCAGCCAATCAAAGGCCGCACGGGCCGGCAGATTGCGCCGGCGGCGGGCGGCAAGCGGCAGTGGCATAGCCTCGATGGTGTCGTTCGTTCCCATACTGTCCCCTCCCTCAGCAGGCCGACCGGGCGGCACGGAAAGTACCTGCAGCCCCTGTCGATTTCTCGTGGGGCACGCAGTCCGGCTGCGAGACAACCGCCACATAGACGAGATGGGCATTGGCCGCGATGAGCAGCGCGATGCCGGCGCCGGCTATCGCCAGAGCCACAAAGCGCCAGTTGATGCGGGACACGTGGGGTGTCGTCGCTGGATGCCCGGTCATGGCTTTCCCCCACCCCCGGTTCCGTTCTTGCCAAGCGAAGCATCCTCAGCAAGAGACGCATCCTGGCCAAGAGACGCATCCTTTCCAAGAGACGCATCCTTTCCAAGAGACCCATCCTTGCCAAGAGACCCATCCTGGCCAAGCGTGCCGACGTAGAGCGTGAGCAGCTTGATGTCAGCCGGCGACAGGCGACCCTGCCAATGCGGCATATGTCCCTGCCGGCCGCCGTAGATCGTCGTATAGACCGACTGCGCGTCGCCGCCGTAGATCCAGTGCGGGTCCGTCAGGTCCGGCGCGCCGACATCGCGAATGCCTTTCCCATTCTCGCCGTGGCAGGAGACGCAGTTGGCCTTGAACACCTCCTTGCCGGCGGGAAGTCGCGCCTGCTCGCTCGCATTGAGCGGCTGGCCCGACAGCGAGCGGACATAGGCGGCAACGCTGTTCACCTGATCCGACGTCAGGATGCCGTCGCGCCCAAAGGCCAGCATCTGCGAGACGCGGGTGCCCCCGTCGGTGGAGTTGATGCCGGCGCGGATCGTCTGGGCGATCGTCTCGGGATCGCCACCCCAGAGCCACGCGCCCGCGGTGAGATTGGGAAAGCCGGGGCCTCCCGTTCCCTTCACGCCGTGACAGACGGCGCAATTGTCGGCGAAGAGCGTAGGCCCGGTTTCGCGCACATGGCGCATCAGGGCCTCGTCGCCGGCGATCTCGGCGAAGCTCTTATTGGCGATCTTATCCATCCAGCCGGCGCGCGCCGCCGCGGCTTCCTGAACCTGGCGGGTCACCACCTCACGCTGGTCAAACCCCAGAATACCCTTCGTATACGTACTGAAAAGCGGCCAGGCTGGCATGAATATCCAGTATATAATCGCAAATAGCGTCGTTACTGCAAGAAAAAACAGGACGAAACGCGGAACCGGCGTGTTGAGCTCTTCGATTCCATTCCATTCATGGCCGGTTGTCATCCGACCTGTGACGGGGTCTCTGTGTTCCGTTCCCATCGCCTAATCCCCCGGCCGGTCGTCTTTATTGAAAATGCTGTTCTTGGCCCGGTCGAAGCGCTTTCGATTCGAGGGCCACAGCGCATAGACCAGGACCACTGCGGCCAGCGCGATCAGGTAGAACAGGCCCCAGCTCTTCGAGAAGGCCACGAGCGTTTGATGATCGAACGTCATCGTCTCACTCCTGTGCCGCTGCGGTCTTCTGCGCCGCATCGGTCAGGCGGCCCAGCACCTGGAGATAGGCGACGAGCGCATCCATCTCCGTCAGCCGACCGGCGCTGCCATCGAAGGCGCGGACGTTGGTCGCCTCGCCATAGCGCGCCGTCACGCCGCTCGCATAGGGGCTGTCGGGATTGGCCTGTCCGTAGGCATCGGCGCCCGCATTGGCGATCATGTCGTCGGTATAGGGAACGCCTACCCTGCGCTGCGCGGCCAGATGCAAGCCGAGATCGTCGGTCTTGAGTCCATTGCGCTTCAGCCAGGCGTAGCGCGGCATCACCGATTGCGGCACGACATCGCGCGGGTTGATGAGATGCGCGACCTGCCAGGCGTCGGAATATTTGCCACCGACGCGCGCGAGATCCGGGCCGGTGCGTTTGGACCCCCACAGCATGGGGTGATCATATTGGGATTCGACCGCCAGCGAGAACGGGCCATAGCGCTCGACTTCGTCGCGCAGCGTTCGGATCATCTGGGAGTGGCAGGCATAGCAGCCCTCCCGGATGTAGATGTTGCGGCCGGCAACCTCCAGCGGCGTATAAACACGCATGTCGGGCGCCTGCTCGACCGTCTCGTGGATCGTGAAGAGGGGCGCGATCTCAACGAAGCCGCCGATGGCCGACACGCCGACAATGGCCAAGACGAAGCCGATGGCGCTGCGTTCGAGTTTCCGGTGAAAATTCGGCATCGTCTTATTCCCCCGGCACGAGTGCAGCGCTGGCCGGCACGTCGACCGTGTCACGCCCGGCCGCCTCGGCCCGCCGCGACATGCGGATCGTCATCCAGATATTGTAGGAAGCAACGACAGCCCCGGCGAAGAAGAACAACCCGCCGACCGTCCGCGCGATATAATAGGGACGCATCGCGACCAGACTGTCGATGAAGGAATAGGCGAGCGTCCCGCTGTCGTTATAGGTCCGCCACATCAGCCCCTGGATGATGCCCGAGTTCCACATCGCGAAGACGTAGATGATGGTGCCGATCAGCGCGAGCCAGAAATGCACCTCCACCAGCGCCGGCGAATAGATGCGCTCCTGTTTCCACATCCAGGGAACGAGCGCGTAGAGCGAGCCGAAGGTGATCATCGCCACCCAGCCGAGCGCGCCGGCATGGACGTGGCCGATGGTCCAATCCGTGTAATGCGACAGCGAATTGACGGCGCGGATCGCCATGAACGATCCCTCGAAGGTCGACAGTCCGTAGAAGACGGCCGCAACCATCATGAAGCGCAGCGTGGCATCGTCGCGCACCTTGTGCCACGCGCCGTTCAACGTCGCCAGCGCATTGCCGGCCGAGGCCCATGACGGCACCAGGAGCACGATGGAGAAGGTCATGCCGAGCGTCTGCACCCACTGCGGCAAGGCCGTATAGTGCAAGTGATGCGAGCCCGCCCACATATACATGAAGGTGATGCCCCAGAAGCTGATGATCGACAGCCGGTAGGAGAAAATCGGTCGCCCGGCACGCTTCGGCAGATAGTAATACATCATGCCCAGGAAGCCCGCGGTCAGGAAGAACGCCACGGCATTATGCCCGTACCACCATTGCGTCATCGCGTCCTGCACGCCGGAGAACAGCGAATAGCTCTTGGCATGCCCCAGCGAGACCGGCACCGCGAGGTTGTTGACGATGTGCAGGATCGCCACGACCAGGATGAAGGCCATGTAGTACCAGTTCGCCACATAGATATGCGGCTCCTTGCGGCGCTGCAGCGTGCGGATATAGATCAGGAAATAGACGACCCAGACGATGACGAGCCAGAGGTCTGCATACCATTCGGGTTCGGCATATTCCTTTGACTGGGTCACCCCCATGAAATAGCCGCTCGCCGCCAGCACGCAGAACAGGTTGTAGCCGATCAGCACGAACCACGGACTGAACTGATCCGGCAGCCGCGCCCGTGAGGTGCGCTGAAGAACATGGAGGGATGTCGCGATCAGGGCATTACCGCCAAAGCCAAAGATCACGCCCGAGGTATGGACAGGCCGGAGGCGGCCGAAACTGGCCCAGGCGGCATCGAAGGTCAGATCGGGCCAGGCGAGAAGCGCAGCCACCCAGACCCCAAAGAACATGCCGATCACGGCCCAGATCATCGCCAGAACGATGCCGGCCTTCGTCGGATCATCGTAGTATTGCGAAAGGCGATCTTCCGGGGGTTCCGGATCGAGATACCGGGTGGCCACCAGGGCGATGACCCCAAGACTGAAAGCCAGGACGATGAAGCCATGTGCGCCGATGAGATCGTTGCGCCCGACAATCGCCATGGCGAGCCCGCAAACGGCAATGAGCCCCGCTATCACAAGGGCGAGCCTTCGCTCCGAAACCGTTAGTCCTGAGACCATTTATTTGCCCTTCCCCAGGTTTAGGCGATCGCCTCGCTGATACCGAGCAAGGGCTTGAGCACAGCCCTGTTGCGGACGATGTCAGCGAGCGTGTACGTGTCGAGGACTGCGAGATAGGCCGCGAGCGCTTCGGCGAACACACCCTTCAGCCTGCAGGCCGGCGAGATCGCACAGGTGCCGCCGACCCCTTGCATGCATTCGACCAACGAGAAATCCTCCTCCGTCGCGCGCACGAGCGCACCGATATTGATCTCGGCCGGCGCCTTGGCGATACGGATGCCGCCGGATCGCCCACGGATCGTCTCGATCAAACCAAGGTTGCGCAACGTAAGCGCGACCTTGAGAAGGTGGTTCCGCGAAAGGCCATAGGTCACAGCGACATCATTCACCGTGCAGACACCGTCCGGCCGCAATGCGGCATAGATCAGCATTCTGAGCGCATAGTCGGTATGAAACGTCATGCGCATCGCTGGACGTCCCGCGGTGCGCGGAGCGCCGAGAGCGCGTCGATCGACAGCCCAACCAGCAACACAACCTTCAGGGCTTCCGCGGCGATGTAGAGGCGATGGTGAGGCGTGCCCGGCACCATGACTCCGGCGATTATCTGGCTGACCCGTGCATCGAGCAGAGGCAGCAACCATACGGCCTGGATGATCAGCACGAGAGCGAGGATGGCAATGACGCCCAGGCGCAGGTTGCGCGACTGCGGCGAGAGAAGTGTGGTTGCGAACACTATTGCGCAAAGGGCCCACTCGGTTTTCGAAAGCAATGCGAAGGTGACACGACCAACGTCGAGCGCGGTTGGCAGATCCAGCGATGGCGCCTGGAACTTCACCGGTGTTGCCAGAAACGATACGCCGAGCAGCCCCCCGAGCCAGATCATGGCGACAAAGCCAAATGCAATGTCGCTGAAACTCCGCCAAACGCTTTGATCGCGATCAAATTGCGGCAGGACCTTTTGTGAGTCACGTGCATCCGGCATTGCTCCTCCTGCATCGCAATCGCACCGGCCTTTAAAGCGGTATTATAGATGCCACTTTTTTCACAGACAAGAGCAAAGCCGGCCACGCCATCTCATGCCGCCGGTCTAGTCTAGGGCAAAGTCCGTCTTTCGCGGACTTGCTCCGCTCAACAATAGACGAGCAAATTCACCAACTTGGATGGTATCAAACGATTCCATCCAAGCCGGATTTGCTCTAATGCCACGACGATGCTGCGACTCTCGGAAGCGGGGTGCGTGATGACACGACACAGCCCCGGGGGACTGCCGGCAATATCTCACACGCGATCGGGATGCCCGCCCTGGCGCGGCGTCTCCGCCCAGGCGCGATAGCGCGGCGACGGCGTGACGTCTCCGCGCGCCATCAGGTCCACCCATACGCCACAGGCATCGAGGAAATGGTTCACGCCGACCGGCCACATGATGAGGCTCATGGCCTCAACCAGCGCGTCCTCCGAACCACCAAGGCGATAAATCGCGCGGATATGGGCGGCCAGGCCCCATTTATGGCCGAGTGCTGCTTGCATCCCGGCCATGGCGAGGTGGCTGAGCCCGGCCGGCAGGAGGCTCTCGTCGATCAGCGCCTCGAAATCCGCGAGATAGGCGTCCTGGCCGGCAAGTCCCGGGAAGGACGACGACCAGCTCCGGTCCATGAAGGCAAAGGCTTCGGCGCCGAAGGCGAAGGCAGCGAGCCGCGTCAGCAAGCGCGCTTGATCCTGCGTGCCGCCCTCCTTGAAGAAGAGCTCGACGTGGTGGGTGCCGATCGCCTCCTTCGCCGCAATCAGGATGGCCAGCCAGACGACCTCGCGCTCGAAGCCGGACAGATGCCTGTCCGTCTGCGTCAGCGCCTTGTACATGGCGAAATAGGCATCCTGGAGGTCCGGCGCGGCAACCGCCATCGCGCCGTGATGCGGCAGGAGAAAGCCTCGCCCCCGCCGCAGCGTCTCGATGCGTTCCTTGAGTTCGGCCGGGACGTCATTATCCTGCGCCATCAGATCAGCTCCGCCAGCGAAGGAGCCAGCCTTCCGTCACCTTGAGCAGCCCGTTGATGATCGCGCCGACGACAGCCAGGATCAGGATGCCGGCAAAGACCGAATTGGTGTCGAAGAGGCCCGTTGCCTGGGCAATGATGAAGCCGATGCCGCGGTTGGCCGACATGAACTCGCCAATGACGGTGCCGACCAGCGCATAGGGCACCGAAACCTTGAGCCCCGTGATGACCCAGGCCGTCGCCGAGGGAATGATGACCGTGCGCATCACGCCCCATTGCGAGGCGCCCATGATCTGCGTGGCGTGAATATAGATTGGGTTCACTTCGCGCACGCCGGAGAACGTGTTGAGAAACACGACAAAGAAAACGATCGACGCGGAGACGGCGATCTTCGACTCGATTCCGATGCCGAACCAGATGATGAAAAGGGGCGCCAGCGCGAGCTTCGGAATACTGTAGAGAGCGGTGATATAGGGATCGAGCACCTCGGCAAGAAAGGCAAATTTGCCGAAGAGAAGCCCGAGCGCAAAGCCGATCGCCGAGCCTATGAGGAAGCCGATGGCGGTCGCATAGAGCGTGATCGAAAGATGGCGGACAAGTTCGCCATTCAAAAGCCAAGTATAGATCTTGCCGAAGACCGCGCTGGGCGAGGACACGAAGAAGGGATCGATCAAACGGCCCGACGCCCATTGCCAGAAGGCGAGGAAAAAGACACCGAAAGCCAGCTGGCAGACATAGACCAGAACCTTGCGCCGCACGAGGCCGGCCTCGAAATCGCGCACGGCCTTCGATGGCGCACTCGTGCCGACTGCGGCCCCTTCATCGATCTGCATGGCCTGTCCTTTGCTCACAGATCTTCACCCTTGGCGATCTCCGGCGAGAGCTCACGCCAAAGATTATCGTAAGCAGCCTCGAACTGCGGAAGAAAGCGAACCTTGAAGACATCGCGCGGATAGGGAATATCGATCTGCTCGATATATTTGATACGCCCAGGACGCCCGGAGAAGACGACGACGCGGGAGGCCAAGGCAATCGCTTCGGCAAGGTCATGGGTCACGAAGACAATCGTCTTCTTGTGCTCCTGCCAGATGCGAAGGAGCTGCTGCTGCATCACCAGCTTCAGCTGGGCATCAAGCGCGCCGAAAGGCTCGTCCATCAGCAGCGTTTTCGGCTCATAGGCCAGCATCTGCGCCAGCGCCACACGCTTGCGCATGCCGCCGGACAGTTCCTTCGGAAAGGCCTTACCGAACCCGCGGAGATCGACGAGCGCGAGCATCTCCTCGACGCGCTTCTGCCGCTCCGTCGACGGCACGCCGCGATACTCAAGCGGAAGGCTGATGTTGCGCTCGACGGTCCGCCACGGCAACACGCTGTCGGCCTGGGTCAGATAGCCGACACGCCGGTTGATCGATGCAACCTGGCGGCCTTCGTGAACGATCTCGCCCGAGGTCATCGGAATGATGCCGGCGATCATATTGAGCAACGTCGATTTCCCGCACCCGGACGGGCCGACGAAGGCGACGAACTCGCCTTCCTCGATCGTCAACGAGACGTGGTCAAGCGCGACAACCTCGCGGCCGCGCCCCACGTATCGCTTGTCCACCTGCTCAATGCGGATGGCTGCCTCGGGCATCACAGTCCCTTCATCGCTGCATCCGCCACCGACGGATCACAGACCGTGTCGAAGGAAATGGTGCTCGGCAGGGCCGCGGCGCCCATCTGCTGGTTGACGGTGTTGATGAAAGCGATGTTCTTGTCGAGCAAAGCGCGCTTCGGGGTCGGATCATCGAAGTAGATCGCGCCGTTGTTCGCGAAGGCAAGGTCGAAGGTGGCCGGCTCGAGCCCCTCGAACCAGTCCTTGGCCCAGGCCTTGAACTTCTCCGGCTCGTTCTTGATAGACCGCAGGGAGAGCGCGATGCCGCGCGCGTAGCGTTCCAACGCGTCGCGCTTGCTGGCGATAGTCGCCTCGCCGCTCGACGCCACGATATACTGCACCTCCTTCATTTCAGTCGGCGGATTGAGCGCCATCTGAAAGAGATAACCACAGTCCTGCTTCTGCACAGCCATGTCGGCGGTGGGCGACGACAGGCAGAAACCTTCGATCACGCCCTGCTGCAGGGCGGCGAGGATCGCCGGCCCGCCGCCCTGGATCGGTACGAGCTGGAAATCCTTGTTGGCGTCGAGCCCGACCGTCGAGGCGAGATAGCGGAAGAGCGCGTCAGGCGCCGCGCCCGGGCCGGTCGTGCCGAGCTTGAGCCCCTTGAGCGCCTCGATCTTCTTGTTCTGCGGCGACTTTTCGTCGACGCCACGCTTCGCCAGGATGTCTTTTTTCAGGAGGATATGGCTCGCATACCGATTGACGGTCGCGATGAAGGTGCGGATCTGCAGGTTCTGGGTGCGCGCCCGCAGGGCCTCACCGGGATCGCCCAGCACGATGTCGACACCGCCGCCCTGTAGCGCAGCGATATTGGTGCCGCGATTGGACGCATTGGAATTGACCTTGACCCGCGCCTCGGTGAAGAAGCCAGCCGCGTTCGCATAGTCCTCGGCTGCCCAGAGCCAGGATTTGGACGTCGACCGCAAAGTCGTCAGCTCGGGCATCGAGGACTGGGCATAAACGGTCTTGGGCAGAAAACTCGCGGCCGCGAGACCTCCTGCTGAAGCCAGAACCGAACGGCGAGAAAAAACTGAATTGCTTGCCATGCTTCTCTTCCCCTTTATCTGTTGAGATTATGTCGTTATTGCCAAAGCAATTCGGCGTTCGATCCAATTTCGACGATCCGGTGGACCGCCCCCATGATGAGGGCGTGATCCTCCTCGTGGGGCAAGCCCGAAACCGCGAGCGCACCAACGATCTGCCGTCCGGCGAACAGCGGGACGCCGCCGCCCATGTCGATCACCGCCTTCGGATCCGCCCAGCCAACATCGGACAGGACACGCCCCGTCGCGCGCAGATGATGAAACCACCAAAGTGAACTATGTCCGCAGTTGAACACGGTATTGATCTTGAGATCGAGAAAATGCGCGTTGTCCAGACCGGTCCCGTCCTGTGCGAGCATCAGAACGGTCCGTCGCCCCAGGACGATCTTCACGCAGAGTGGGGCCGGCGCTTGCGCCAGCAAGTCCCGGCCGAGCTCATGCAAGACATCCGCGCCAAGCGCCAGCCTTGCTAAGAGACGCTCATCCGCCTCGATGGCGGCTTTGGCAGCCGCATGATCAACGCCCATAACGCTCCCCTCACGCTGCCAGCACGATGCCGCCCGTGACGTTCAAAATCGTGCCGGTCATGTAGGCTGAATGCGGTCCGCACAGAAAGCGGACCGGACCGGCAACGTCGTCGGCCGTCCCGATGCGCCGCAGGGGAATGGCGTCAGGATCGGGCTTCGAGAAACCCGCCGTCATCTCCGTGGCGATCACGCCGGGAGCAACAGCATTGCACAGAATACCATACGGACCGCCGTTGCGCGCGACATGGCGGGCCATCGCCGCAACCGCGCCCTTCGACGCGGAATACTCCGTGCCGACAATGACGCCGCCCTGATAATAGGCCATGGAGCTCACCAGAACGATGCGCCCGTAACGGCGCGCGCTCATATGCGGCCAGCAGGCGGCGATGGAGGCCTGGGTTCCATTGACATTCACATCGATGACACGATCCCACTGCTCCCAGTCGCCGGCGACCGTGCCGGGTGGGCAGATTCCCGCATTGCAGACAAGAATATCGAGACGCTTTTCGGACGCGATAATGTCATCGGCCAGCGCGACAGAGGCCGCCCGATCGACGACATCGAGCCGACACCCATAGGCCCGGCCGCCAGCCTCGGCGATTCCGGCGACAGTCTCATCGCAGGACAACAGATCAGCGGCATAGACGGTCGCCCCGTCCTCGGCGAGAGCCCGGCAGACCGCAGCGCCGATACCGCGCGCGCCGCCCGTGACGAGCGCAACCTGTCCCGCGAGCGGCCCCTTGCCTGAATCAACCTGCATCAAACCCTCTCCCCCGCTGTGCAATTCAAGGCATTGGCGCCTCGACGTGCATGCGGCCTTTACAAGTTGTTATTACCCTCAAGTTCTGTTATTCTTGTTATAAACAAAGTACAAGTTATTTGTCAAACGGGGCTTCCGTGGGATTCGACTTCATCATCGTCGGCGCTGGCTCGGCCGGTTGCGTCCTCGCCAACCGTCTGTCCGCAGACCCGCGTCATCGTGTGCTCCTGCTGGAAGCCGGCGGATCGGACTGGAACCCGCTGTTCCGCGTTCCACTGATGACCGGCGTGTTGTTGCGCAGCCGTTACGCCAATTGGTTCTATCGTACGGAACCCGAGCCCCATCTCAATAACAGGCAATTGTTTTGGCCACGCGGTCGCGTGCTCGGCGGCTCATCGGCCATCAATGGCATGGTCTATACCCGCGGCACGCCCCTCGACTATGACGGCTGGGCGCAGATGGGCCTGCCGGCGTGGTCGTTCGACAAGGTTCTGCCGGCCTTCAAGCGCAGCGAGAGCTATCAGCCAGGGGCGAACGCCTTTCACGGCGGCGGCGGGCCTCTGCCGATCTCGCGGCCGAACACCCCCAATCCTCTCTTCGATGCCTTCGTGGCAGCAGGCCAGCAGGCCGGCTATCCCTTCAATCCGGATTTCAACGGTGAAAGCCAGGAGGGTTTCGGCCGCTACGATTTCACCACCAGGAACGGCGAGCGCTGGAGCACGGCGCGCGCCTTCCTCGATCCCGCACGGCGCCGCCCCAATCTCACGATTCGCACGGATGCTCGCCTCCTGAAGGTTATCGTCGAGAACGGACGCGCGACAGGCGTCGAGGTCCTGGCCGGGCGCGATCGGCAGACCATCCGCACGGATGGCGAGGTCATTCTATCCTGCGGCACGGTGAACTCGCCCGCGGCGCTCATGCATTCCGGGATCGGCGACGGCGCGGTGCTTGCCGGTCTTGGCATCCCGGTCGTGCAGGATCTCAAAGGCGTGGGCAAGAACCTGCAGGACCACCTCCTCGCCAGGGTGGAACATGCCTGCCTCGAACCCGTCACGCTTTACGGCACGCTGCGCGGCGACCGGGCGGCTTTCGCCCTCCTCCGGGCGATCTTTCTGAAGAGCGGGCCGGCATCCTCCTTCCCGCTCGAGGGTGGCGCCTTCTTCAAGTCGGATCCTGCGCTTGACGAGCCGGACCTGCAATCGCATTTCCTCCCCGGCCTCTCGACGGCCGCACTCCGGCTGCCGTTTCTGGCCAAACCGAAGGGCCGCTACGACGGCCATGGGTTCTTCGCCAATGTCTACCAGTTGCGGCCGCACAGCCGGGGCGAGATCACGATCGGCAGTGCCGACCCGCTGGCGGCACCCCTGATCAAGCCCAATTACCTCTCGGATCCGGCAGATCTACGCGTCCTCCGGGAAGGTGTGAAGGCCCTGCGGCGCGTTTTCGCGCAGCCGGCGTTTGATCGCTTCCGCGGCCCCGAACTCGCCCCCGGCCCCGATGTGGTCTCGGACAGGGATATCGAGCAATGGCTTCGGGGGGTGGCCGACACCGTTTTTCATCCGGTCGGCAGTTGCCGCATGGGCACGGATGACGGGGCCGTTGTCGATCAGCATCTGCGCGTTCACGGGGTGGCGGGGCTGCGTGTCGTCGATGCGTCCGTCATGCCGCGCATGCCGTCGTCCAACACGCATGCGCCGACCGTGATGATCGCCGAACGCGCCAGCGACTTCATCCTCGGGGAGCCGGCGTGAGCACCGCGGCAAGCCTGCCGCGCTCGAGGCTTTCAACGCGCGGCACGGCTCGCCTCGTCGAAACCACCCTGGCCCGACAGATGCGCCCAGTCGTGGAACGATTGCGAAGCAGGGACTTTGCCGTCGACAATGAGCTCACGCCACACACGCGCGGCCTCGACGAAATGCGGGACGCTGCCGGGAAACATCGTCAGGGAGACCGCTTCCGCCAGATCCAGTTCCGGCACGCCATCCGCGTAGGCCGCCACGATCTGCAGGGCCAGCGCATCCCAGCCCGCCTTGCAGACGAACACGGCGGCCGCGGCCATGTGCACAAGGCGCATCGAAACGTCGCGCGCCGCGGAGCGCAAGGCGCGCTGATAGATGGCAGGCGGATCGCAGGCCGGCAGGTGGGAAAGCCAGTTCTTGTTGACGAACCGATAGGATTCGAAGCCGAGCGCCAGCGCGGTGACCGTCAGGATAACGTCGATCTCCTCGTCGGTGCCGCCCGCGGCCTTGAACTTGGCGATATGATGGGTGGCGATCGCCTCGTCGGTCGCGATCAGAATGGCGAGCCATACAAACTCGCGATCGTGGTGGCTCAAGACGCGGTCATCAAGGGCCATCGCGGTATAGGCGGCGTCATAGGCTTCCAGCAGCGCTGGCGCGGTAATGGCCATCAGTCCGTGGTGGGGCAGCAGATAGCCGCGCTTGGCACGGATGCCGGACAACAGCTCTGTCAGGTCGAGCGGCGTGGTTACCATCGAGACTTTTCCTCAAATCAGCATGCAAGGTCTTTCGGACATGACAAGTAATACAAGTCTGGCCTCCCGTCGCCTGCTTGTTACCGGTGCGGGTTCCGGCATCGGCCTGGCGTTCCTCCGTCTGGCGCTTGCGGACGGAGCGCACTGCGTCGCCCTTGTTCGCGACCAGGCCGAAGGCGACAGGCTTGTCAGGGAGGATGGCCTCGCCGGGCTCGCCGCAGAGAACGTCATCGCCGCGGATTTGACGGACTTCGCGCGGTCCGCCGACTGTGTGCAGCGCGCGGCAACCCGCCTCGGCGGCCTCGACGGCCTGGTGTCCTGCGCGGGCATTTTCGATCACCGGCCTGGGCTTGAGACGGACGTTGCAGATTGGCAGCGCGTCCTCGATATCAATCTCACGGCCGGTTTCACCCTCGCGCGCGACTGCGCGCTCGCCATGGGTGCGGGCGCGCCGAACGCCATCACATTCGTCTCAAGCCAGATCGGCATCGTCGGGCATCCGCGCGCGGCCGCCTATGCGGCGTCGAAAGCCGGACTGAACGGGCTCACCAAGGCGCTTGCCCTGGAACTTGCGCCGCGCGGCATTCGCGTGAATGCGGTCGCGCCCGGCCCCATCACGACCCCGATGACCGCCGTTGCCCGGGCCGATGCCGCCCGCGCGGAGAAACTGACGGCAAGCATCCCGCTTGGCCGCTTCGGTGAGGCCGATGAGGTCGCCGAGGCGCTGCGTTTCCTGACCTCCGCAGGCGCTTCCTTCGTCACCGGGCAGATCCTCTGTGTGGACGGCGGTGTGACGGCGGCTTAAGAGGAAGGCACAAAGCTGCTTGATATCGCCATCGTTGCGTGCAGGCTGCCGTGAAGAAAAAGCGTATCATCGTGACGGGGAAAGTGGAGCAACAATGGCGATCGGCATCACCAAGCGGCCGAAAGACGTGCGGCAGGAGGTCGCTGCTCCTCTGCATCATCAAGTCTATGTCGTCCTGCGGCAGCAGATCGTCGATGGCGACTACCCGGCCGGTAAAGCTTTGCCGTCCGAGCACAAGCTCGAAGACTTGTTCAACGTCTCGCGCATCACCGTGAGACGTGCCCTCGATCGCCTGGCGGCGGAAGGACTGATCGTACGTCGCCATGGCAAGGGCAATTTTGCGCAACCCGTGATCACCCCGCCACCGATCGACACCAGCCTGCGCGGCATGCTCGAGAACTTGCTCGCCATGGGTCTCAAGACGCGGGTCGATCTGATCGAATTCGACTATGTGCCGGCGACCGCCGAAATCGCCGCGCGGCTCGAACTGGAACCAGGTGCCATCGTGCAGCGCGCGGTACGCGTCCGGCGCCATGAGGATACACCCTTTTCGTTCCTCACGACCTATGTGCCCGAGGCTGTGGGGCGTCACTACGGAGCCGACCAATTGCTCGAAAGGCCGTTGCTGAGCCTGTTTGAAAAGGCAGGCCTAACGGTTGCGCGCGCGGACCAGACCATCACGGCGAAGCTCGCCGATACGCGGGTCGCGCCGCTGCTCGATGTCGACATCGGCGCCGCATTGCTCGGTATCCGGCGCATTGTCCGCGACGAGAATGGCACGCCCATCGAGTTTCTCGAGGCGCTTTACAGGCCTGACATCTATGAATACCAGATGTCGATGACCCGAAAGGGAAAAAAGCAGGAGTTCATCTGGTCCGATACTGGTTCCACGAACCAGTAGAAGGCGATCGGGCAAAGGTGCGATTGAACGCGCGGAGGGACGACTGAACGGAAACGACGAATTCGCAGCCTCACCGCGAGCGACGCGCGTTCAGGTGCTCGCCGCGATCGCCATTTCCCTTGGCCTCGTCGCCGCCCTCACGGTATCCCTGCCCTTTGCGCGCCGGCCCACACATGGCACAGAGATCATCCTGCCCGCCTACGCCGCCGCGACCTTCATTCTCGAAATCATCACCGCCGCGCTCCTCTTTTCACTGTTCAATGCGCAACGCACGCGCGCATTGCTCCTGCTCGCGGCAGGCTATCTGTTCTCTGCCCTGACCGTGCCGACCTGGGCGCTGTCATTTCCCGGCGTGTTCGACGGCCTCGGGATCGACCTCGGCTTGCAGACCACAGCGGTCCTCGCAAGCATGCGGCGGCTTGGCTTCCCCCTGTTCATTCTGGCCTATGCCCTGTCTCCCCTATGTGGGCAGGCGAAGGGGCCGCCGGGCCGCGCCATCGGCATCAGCATCCTCGGCGTCTGCCTGGCCGTGGCGTCCATGACGGGTCTCGTCCTCGCCAACTACACCCGGCTGCCCGCCTTCATGCTGGATGGTCGCCAGGTCAACGCCCTGTGGTTCCATGTCCCTTCGCTGGCGATGGGGCTCTACGGCCTCGACATTGTCCTGCTTCTCTACCGACGCCGGGCGTTGCTGGACATCTGGGTGTGCCTCGTCCTCTTCTCGCTCGTTATAGAATTGCTGTTGATATCCTATCTGGGCGGAGCGATCCGCTTCAGTGTCGGCTGGTGGACGGGACGTATCTACGGGCTCATCGCCGCGAGCCTGATCCTGCTGGTTCTTCTTTCGGAGACCACACGTCTTCATGCCCGTCTCATGCAGACCATCGCTGCCGAGCGACGCATACGCCAGAACCGCCTGATCGCCATGGAAGCCCTGTCCGCATCGATCGCCCACGAGATCAACCAGCCTCTCGCCAGCATGGTGACCAACGCCGACGCGGCCCTGCGCTGGCTCGCCAGGCAGGAGCCACGGATCGACAACGCCGAAGCCGCGCTGCGGCGCATCGTCGACGACGGGCATCGTGCCAACAAGGTTGTTGCCGGTATCCGCGCGACGTTCAGCAAGGGCACGCAGGAACGCGCCGCGTTGAAGCTCAATACCGTGGTGTCGGATGCGTTACGCACGGCCGCGCCAGAGGCCGGCCATTGGGGCATTGCGTTGGAACTCGACCTCGACCCGACGCTGCCACCCGTGATCGGCAACGCCGTCCAGTTGCTTCATGTGCTCCGCAATCTCGTCGAAAACGCCATTGATGCCGTAAAATCCGGCGGGGAGCGGCCGCGCCACATCCGTGTCACCACCCGGGCCGAGGCGATGGGCGAGGTGCGGGTGAGCGTGGAGGACAACGGCAGCGGGATCCCGCGCGCGATCGCCGATCGCCTGTTCGATCCCTTCGTCTCCACCAAGCCGGGCGGCATGGGCATGGGGCTGATGTTCTGCCGATCGGTGATTGAAGCCCACGGAGGCCGTATCTCAGTGGAATCGCGGGACCCGCGCGGCGCCATCTTCCATTTCACCCTGCCTGCCGCCATTGTATCGGCGGTGGAACCAGTCCCGTTCGATGTGAGTGCGCAGGTAAACCGATGACGGATTCCCTTGTCTATGTCGTCGACGATGACCATTCCATGAGGATGTCTCTCGACAGCCTGCTGTCATCGGAGGGATACACCGTGCGGACGTTCGAGTCGGCGCAGGCTTTCCTGGATGCAATCCATCCTGAGCTGCCCGCCTGCCTCGTCCTCGACGTGCGCCTGCGCGGCGCGAGCGGGCTCGAGTTCCAGCGCGAGCTTGGGCGCGCCGGCATCCTGACGCCGATCGTCTTCATCACCGGCCATGGTGATGTGCCGATGTCCGTTGCGGCCATGAAGGCCGGCGCCGTTGAATTCCTGCTGAAACCTTTCCGGGACCAGGATCTTCTCGATGCCGTTCACAACGGCATCGAGCAAGACCGCCGGCGACGCATGCTGGATCAGCAGATCGCGGAGTTGCGCGATCGCTATCAATCCATGACGCCGCGGGAACGCGAAATCATGCCCCTGGTCGCCAGCGGCCTGATGAACAAGCAGATCGCCATGGATCTCAAGCTCAGCGAGGTAACCGTAAAGGTTCATCGCGCCCAGGTCATGGCGAAGATGCGCGCGAAAACCTTGCCCGATCTCGTGCGCATCGTCGACCGGCTCGAGAGTGCTATCCCCAGGATGTAGGCGAGCGACCCCTTTGTAGAGTTGCGTTGACCGGGGCGGCTCGCGATGCTGCTTAGCATTCACGACAGGCAGAACGGGTCGCAGGACGAGCGGCGGCCCGACGAGAACGGATCATGTCGGATCGCAAAGTCTTTGCCATCGTTGATGACGATGAAGCCTGCCTTGCGGCGATATCCAGCCTGGTCAACGCACTCGGCTATTGCACGCGCTGCTTCGCGAACCCCGCCGATTTCCTCGCCTCGGATGTGTTGCGCAATGTGCAGGGCCTGATCGCGGATATTCGATTGCCTGGAATAAGCGGAGTTCTCCTCCATGATGCCCTGGTGAAAAGCGGCATCACATTGCCGACCATGCTGATGACGGCCTATCCGGATGACACGACACGGGCCCATGTCCTTCGGCATGGCGTATCGGCCTACGTCAGCAAGCCGGTATCGCCCGACGACCTGCTCGCCTTCCTCCAGGCTGCATTTGCCTAGAGCTGCGGTGTTCTTCTTGAATTCCCCGTCATTCCAAAGCTTCGCGTCAGTGAGGAACCCGCGCCGCCCCACGATCCGTTCAAGCGATCCTATACTCAGGTCCAATAGCCGTTAGATCTGCGGACAACTGTGCCGCCGGAGAACCTGTCGGTAAAATGGCTGTGCCCGCACGCAGAGGCCCCGCAAAGGACCCCCCAATGCCGACCGCCACGCCCGTTCCCGATAATCGCCTGATCGATCCAAGCAACCACGCGCTCATTCTCATCGACTTCCAGTCGCAGATGTCCTTCGCAACCCAGTCGATCGACGCCGTCACCCTGCGCAACAACGCCGCGCTGATCTCCCAGGCCGCGGCCGGCTTCAAGGTGCCGACGATCCTGACGACCGTTGCCGAAAAGAGCTTTTCGGGACCGATGTTCGATGAGATCACCGAGGCTTTCCCGGGCCAGGCGATGCTCGATCGGACATCGATGAATGCCTGGGAGGATGCCGCCGTCATTGCGCGGGTCAATGAAATCGGCAAGCCAAGGCTCGTGCTTGCGGGTCTGTGGACCAGTGTCTGTATCGTCGGCCCCGCCCTCTCCGCTCTCGCGCAGGGCTTCGAGGTCTATGTCGTTGCCGACGCCTGCGGTGACGTCTCCGCGGAAGCGCATGAGCGCGCGATGGCGCGCATGGTCCAGGCCGGCGTCGTACCCATGACGTCTCTGCAGTATCTGCTCGAGCTCCAGCGCGACTGGGGTCGGGCCGAGACTTACGACCTCACAACAGGTATCGCCAAAAGGTTTGGCGGCGCGTATGGTCTAGGCATCATCTATGCCAAGTCGATGTTCGGCGCGTCCGAGGGGCATTGAAGACCAGCTACGGCCCAGCGCGACGCCTTACTGTGCCTTCCGCCGCGGTTTGCAGAGCCAGGCCGTGATCGCTTCCATTGCAACACTGAAGGATCAGCCTCCATGCCCAGCATCACCACCAAAGACGGCGTCGAGATCTTCTTCAAGGACTGGGGTCCGAAGGACGCGCAGCCCATCGTCTTCCATCACGGATGGCCCCTGAGCGCCGATGACTGGGACGCGCAGTTGCTTTTCTTCCTCGCCAAGGGCTACCGCGTGGTGGCCCATGACAGGCGTGGGCATGGACGGTCCACCCAGGTCGGCGATGGCCACGACATGGACCACTATGCCGCCGATGCCGCGGCAATGGTCGAGCATCTCGACCTGAAGAACGCGGTTCATGTCGGCCATTCGACCGGAGGCGGCGAGGCGCTTCACTACACCGTCCGGCATGGCAAGGGCCGCGTCGCCAAACTGGTGCTCATCAGCGCCGTGCCACCGCTGATGCTGAAGACCGACGCCAACCCCGGTGGCCTGCCGATCGAGGTCTTCGACAGCTTCCGCAAGGCGCTGGCCGATAACCGCGCGCAGTTCTTCCTCGATGTCCCTACAGGCCCGTTCTACGGCTTCAACCGCTCAGGGGCGAAGATCTCGCAAGGCGTGATCGAGAATTGGTGGCGCCAGGGCATGATGGGCGGCGCCAAGGCGCATTACGATGGCATCAAAGCTTTTTCGGAGACCGACTTTACGGAGGATCTCAAAGCCGTCGAGGTGCCGACGCTCGTCATGCATGGCGACGACGACCAGATCGTTCCTTTCGCCGATTCCGCGCCTTTGTCGGCCAAATTGGTCAAGGGGGCGACACTGAAAGTCTATCCCGGCTTCCCGCACGGCATGTGCACCACCCATGCCGATACCATCAACGCCGACCTGTTGGCGTTCATCCAGGGATAAGCCGCGGCGCTGGCGCAAGGCCGAGATACCGATGGGGTGCGGGTGGCCCCCGAGTCGCCCCCCATCATGAGCCGGCGGTCACGGACCGGCCGCGCCGCCGCGCGGGCCCACGCTTACCCAAGGTGACATCATGGCCACCACCGCCGATCTCATTCTGTTCAATGGCAAGGTCACCACGCTCGACCGTGGCAATCCTCAGGCGGAAGCCGTCGCGATCAAGGATGGACGCATCCTGTTCGCGGGGGCCGATGCCGATGCCATGGCGCATGCGGGCCCCGAGACAGCAAGGATCGACGTGGCCGGACGTCGCGTGATCCCGGGGCTGATCGACAGCCACATGCACATCATCCGCGGTGGGCTGAACTACAACATGGAGTTGCGCTGGGACGGCGTGCGCTCGCTCACCCATGCCATGGACATGCTGAGGGCGCAGGTCGCCGTCACGCCACCCCCGCAATGGGTGCGCGTCGTCGGTGGCTTCACCGCGCACCAGTTCGCCGAGAAGCGGCTGCCGACACTTGACGAGATCAATGCCGCGGCGCCCGACACACCGGTCTTCATTCTCCACCTCTATGACCGCGCGCTGCTGAACGGCGCCGCCTTGCGCGCCGTCGGCTATACCAAGGACACGCCGGATCCGGCCGGCGGCGAGATCGTGCGGGATGCCCGGGGAAACCCGACCGGGCTCATGATCGCGCGACCCAACGCCACCATTCTCTATGCCACGCTCGCCAAAGGGCCGCGCCTGCCAGCCGAGTACCAGAAGAACTCGACGCGACATTTCATGCGCGAGGTCAACCGCCTCGGTATCACCAGCGTCATCGATGCCGGCGGTGGTTTCCAGAACTATCCCGAGGACTATGCGATCATCGAGGAACTGCATCGCGAAGGGCAGCTCACCCTGCGCATTGCCTACAACCTTTTCACGCAAAAGCCGAAGGAGGAACTGGGCGATTTCGCGGGCTGGGCAAAACAGGTCCGACCTGGCGACGGCGACGACCTCTATCGGCATAACGGCGCCGGCGAAATGCTGGTCTATAGTGCGGCCGACTTCGAGGACTTCCAGATGCCGCGGCCCGAGATGCCACCGAACATGGAGGATGATCTTGAGCCCGTCGTCCGCCTGCTCGCCGAGAACCGCTGGCCCTGGCGGCTGCACGCCACCTATGACGAAACCATAGACCGCGCGCTCGATGTCTTCGAAAAGGTGAACCGCGATATTCCGCTTGAGGGCCTCAACTGGTTCTTCGACCATGCGGAAACGATCTCGGATCGCAATATCGAGCGCATCGCGACGCTCGGCGGCGGCATCGCCATCCAGCATCGCATGGCCTATCAGGGCGAATATTTCGCGGAGCGCTACGGCCATCGCGCAGCCGAGCGGACGCCGCCGATCCGGCGCATGCTCGATATGGGCGTCACCGTCGGCGCCGGCACCGACGCGACACGCGTTGCCTCCTACAATCCCTGGATCTCGCTGTACTGGCTCGTCACAGGCAAGACCGTCGGCGGCCTCTCGCTCTATCCAGCATCGAACCGCCTTGACCGGGAAGCCGCGCTGACCTTGTGGACGACAGCCAACACCTGGTTCTCCAGCGAGGCCGGCAAGAAGGGCCAGATCAAGGTCGGCCAGCTGGCTGATCTTGCCGTTCTGTCGGCGGACTACTTCGCGGTGCCGGAGGATGCGATCCAGGACATCACGTCGGTGCTGACCTTGCTTGACGGGAAACCGGTGCATGGCGACGGGGACTTCAAGACCCTCGCGCCCGAACTGCCACCGCCGATGCCCGACTGGTCGCCCGTGCGCCAGTTCGGAGGCTACCAGGCGCGCTCCCGGCCGGACGGGCGAACGACAGCCTTCGCGCGGATGTGCGGCTGCGCGAATAGCTGCAATGTGCATGGGCACGGTCACGCGGCGGCCTGGGGTGCCGATATCCCCGCATCGGACGCGCGCTCGTTCTGGGGCGCGCTCGGCTGCGCATGTTGGGCCGTCTAGATCCAGCGGACCTGTGGACCTGTGCAGCGGTTTCGCGCCCGGCATTGCCCTCGACCATATAGGCTGTCGTATCCGTGGAGTAACACTTGGCCAAAGACATCGATACGCCCTCTGGCAGCGCGCCTCCTCCGGGCGGGTTTGCACCACTGCGGCGTCCCGTCTTCGCTGTGCTGTGGGTCGCAACCGTCCTCGGCAATACCGGCACCTTCATGCGCGATGTGGCGAGCGCCTGGTTGGTGACCGATCTGTCCTCGTCGCCAACCGCCGTTGCTGCGGTGCAGGCTGCGGGAATGATCCCGGTATTCCTGCTGGCCATTCCTGCGGGCGTGCTATCCGACATTCTCGATCGCCGCCGCTTCCTCATCGCGATCCAGATCATGCTCGGATGTGTGAGCGCGACCTTGATGCTGCTCGCCTATACCGGCCTCATGAGCATATCGCTGTTGATCGGCTTGACGTTCACCGGCGGTATCGGCGCCGCGCTCATGGGGCCGACATGGCAGTCCATCGTGCCGGAGCTGGTGCCGCGGTCGGAACTCAAGGCCGCCGTCGCGCTGAATTCGCTCGGCATCAACATCGCGCGGTCGATCGGGCCGGCGGCCGGTGGTTTCCTGCTCGCGGCTTTCGGCGCAACGGTGACCTACGGCGCGGACGTGGCAAGCTATCTCGTCGTGGTCGCCGCCCTCCTCTGGTGGAAACGCCCGAAAAATGCTGAGGACGACCTGGGCGAACATTTCGCGGGCGCCTTCCGTGCCGGCCTGCGCTATGCGCGGGCGAGCCGCGAGCTGCATATCGTGCTCTTTCGCGCTCTGGTCTTCTTCGCCTTCGCCAGTGCCGTGTGGGCCCTTCTCCCGCTCGTCACGCGCGAACTCCTCCATGGCGATGCCGCGTTCTACGGCGTGCTCCTCGGCTCGGTCGGCCTGGGCGCCATCGGGGGGGCGTTTGTGCTCCCGATCTTGCGTTCGCGCCTCGGCACCGATGGATTGATGCTGGCAGCAGCCATCGTCACGGGGTGCGCGGCGCTCGCGCTTGCGCTGGCCCCGCCACAATGGGCCGCTGTGGTGATCCTGCTCGCCATGGGCTGTGCCTGGATCATTGCCCTGACGACGCTGAACGCGACGGCGCAGGCCATCCTGCCGAACTGGGTGAGGGGGCGCGCGCTTGCCGTCTACCTGACGGTGTTCAACGGCGCGATGGCGGGGGGCAGCCTCTGCTGGGGCCTCATCGCGCAGGAGGTTGGACTGTCATGGGCGCTCGTGGCATCAGCGGCAGGCCTCGTCGTGAGCGGGCTGCTCGTCCATCGTGTCGCCCTGCCGAAGGGCGAAGCGGACCTGACGCCCTCGCACCACTGGCCGGAGCCCCTCATCGCCGAACCGGTGGCCGATGACCGCGGTCCGGTCCTCATCCTCATCGAGTACCGGATAGCGAAGCGTGACCGCGCGGCCTTTCTCGCTGCCCTGGAGAGGCTGTCTCAGGCCCGCCGCCGCGACGGCGCCTATGGATGGGGGGTAACAGAGGATGCGTCCGATCCGGAGACGATCGTCGAGTGGTTCATGGTCGAGTCCTGGGCGGAGCATCTGCGCCAGCATCGTCGCGTATCCAGCGCCGATGCCGATGTCCAACGCGAAGTACGCCGCTTTCATGGGCTCGACGATGGACCAAAAGTCCGTCATCTGCTGGCGGTGAACAGCAGGCATCGACTGGGGGTCTAGTCCGTCGCCCTGGAGCCGACAAATTTCATGCGCGGCCGCAACGCGGAGGGCACGGCTGTGAATGCCGTGCTTCCCGGTTGGATCAACACCGATCTCAGCCGCAGCGCCCGCGCCACCTTTCTCGAGCTGAACGACCGGGTCCTGGCGCGCACGCCGGCCGCACGATGGGGAGAACCCGTGGATTTCGAGGGTATTGCGATCTTTCTTGCGAGCCCCGCCTCCGCTTTCATCAACGGCGCCGGGATCATGGTGGACGGTGGCTACGCCACGGTCGGATAGCGGCGCTTACACGCGCGCCTATCCTTCGTCATCGGCAAAGATCTCCTTGCGACGCATCGAAACGCTGGGAAGCATCGCTATGACGAGCATGATCGCAGCCAGTACAAGCATCGTTGCACTGCGGCGATCAACCGTGTCGCAAATGTGCCGGCGGCGAAGGAACCGATCGCGGCGATCGCGAGCGCAGGGCCGGCCCGCCCCTGCCGGGCCATCTGATAGCCGTCTATCGCAGTGACCGCAAACGAGGCCTCGCCGGGCAGGTTGATCAGAATGGCCGTGGTCGAGCCGCCGTATTGCGCGCCATAGTAGACGCCGGCCGGCATGATCACCGATGCTTCGGGTGATACCTTGAAGGTAATGGCCAGGAGCATGGCGATGGTCGCCAGCGGCCCCACGCCCGGCAACACGCCGACCGCAGTCCCCAGGAACGCCCCGATGAAGCAAAAGAGCATATTCACAGGATTCAGCGCTGTGGTCATCCCAAGCGTCAAGTTGTGCAGAAGGTCCATGGCTCACCAATCCAGCCAAGGTCCACACAGAGCCACTGGCATCTGAAGTAATGCGATGAAATGGCGGCCCATCATCGGGAAGTATAAAATTACCTCTGAATAATCCATTTCAGCAGCCGGTGAGCATCATTCTGCCGTAAACCTCTCGCGCAGGAATGATATTCACCGTTCGTCTTTTACGGGCAGAACCATGGACCGCGTGTAGACGATCGCCGGCATCTAGAGCATTTTCGAGCGACGTGGACACCGGTTCGCGTGAAGAAAATGCGCTAAAACAAAGACATGGAGCATTTTCGCGATTCGGAGAAACGCGAAAATGCTCTAGGGATTCTTCGTGCCGAAGAGCTTCACAAATTCGTCCACCAGGACTGCTTCGTCTTTGATCATGGTGACGAATTGCTCCGACGTGCCGGGCATTGGGGTGGCTCCCGACTTGGCCAGCAGAGCGACGACCGAGGGGTCCGTGAGGCTCTGGTTGATGGCCGCATTGATCGTCGCCACGAGATCGGCCGGCATTCCGGGAGGGCCAAAGATCCCCCACCAGATTTGCGCCTTCTCCATGCCTTTGACGCCCACCTCCGCCATTGTCGGCGCTTTGGGCGCCCCTGGTGGATAATTGTCATCGGTATAGGCAAGGAGCCGCAGTTCCTTCCCCTCGATCTGTCCCAGGGTGCTCGCGATGGTGACAATCATCGCCTGGAGCCGGCCCGCGAGAAGATCGGTCTGGGCGTCAGAAGAGCTCTTGTAGTTGACCCCCTTGATCTTCAGCCCCGTGAGCTTGTTGAACAGCTCCATGTGCTGATGTTGTGTCGTTCCGATACCGGCATAGCCATAGAATGTCTTGTCGGGATTGGCCCTCGCATAGGCGATGAACTCGTCCACATTGTTCACGGGCAGGGCTGCCGGGACGACAAGCGCCGTCGGCGCACTGGCCATCGCGCCCAGTGGCGTCAGGTTCTTCAGGGGGTCGATATCGACCTTCATGATCGGTTTGAAGCCCAGGATGCTGTTCGGCATCTCGACCAATGTGTAGCCATCCGGGGCAGCCCGTGCCACGGTATTGACCCCGGTTACCCCGCCGGCGCCCGGCCGGTTATCGACGACGAAGGGCTGGCCGAACCGCTTCGACAGGGCGTCTCCCAGGGCGCGGGTGAACGTATCGTTGCTGGCGCCGGGCGCGTAGGGCACGACGAGAGTTACAGGACGCGACGGCCAGGCCTGCGCGAAGGCTGCGCCGGACGGCACAAGTGGCAGGAGGCCAGCGAAAAGAAGAGCTCTGCGGGAGATATCGAGCGGCATAGGTCCACCTCCATTGAAGCATCCATCTCTGTGGATTCACGGGAGAATATCACAGGCTCAAGGAGACCGGGCCAAGAGGGCGGCAGTTTCGCGGGGCGAAATTGGGCAGAGCGGCGCATTGTCTGGGGCGCCATGTTTGATACTCGAAAGTAACACTGCCACGCCTTGCGAAACAATCGCTAGACGAAGAGCATTGCGCCAGCTTTGGCCATGACTCGTGCTATGGCAGATCATGGGGACCTGGGAGATCAGGACGATGCGCGTTCGTCGGAGCAATCTCGCATGTGGCGCAGTTTTCACGGGCGTCGGGCTGTTTTTTGGAATCAATGCGTTGCTGGGCCTGCCGATCGGTCACGCTGCAGCGATGGGGCCCGGATATTTCCCGATCGTCCTTGGCACAATTCTTTGCGCCCTTGGGACGGGCATCGCGCTCGCCGGAGAGGATCACGAGGCGCCGGCCCTGCCGCCTATCTCATGGCGGGCGATCATACTCGTCACGGGCGCCGCGTTGTTCTTCGGGATGACCGCGCGCGGTCTCGGCATGGCGCCGTCGCTCCTCATCGCGACCTTCATGGCTGCGATGGCAACGGGACAACTGACGCCGCGCAATGCGTCATTCCTCAGCATTGTCCTCACCCTCTTCAACATCGGCATTTTCGTGTTTGCGCTTCGGCTACCCTACGCGATCATCGGACCCTGGCTCGGCTTTTAGGCGGGCGCCAAGGGTCGAAATAACGCGAATGCCCCTTGGTTCGGCGACGGCGCATCCCAGTCGCATTTGCACATCGCATACTGAACCATATACGCTTCACGACCTGTCGGGAATTTGCCAATGGATCTTTTCAGCAATCTTGCCCTTGGCTTTGGGACGGCGCTGACGCCAGGCAATCTCTTCTACTGCTTTGCTGGCGCATTGCTCGGAACCTTCATCGGCGTTCTGCCCGGTATTGGCCCGACAGCGACAATTGCCATGCTGCTGCCCCTGACCTACTATTTGTCCCCGACCTCTTCGCTCATCATGCTCGCGGGGATATATTACGGGTCGCAATACGGTGGCTCGACCACGGCTATTCTGATGAACCTCCCAGGAGAGGTGTCGTCGTCCGTCACCGCCATCGATGGCTACCAGATGGCGCGGCAGGGCAAAGCCGGGAAGGCACTCGCCATCGCGGCCATCGGCTCGTTCGTGGCGGGCACCTTCGCCACCTTCGTCATCGCGCTGGTCGCGATCCCCCTGACGCGGATCGCGCTGCAGTTCGGTGCTCCGGAGAACTTCTCCCTCGTGCTCCTGGGGCTCGTCACATCGACGGCCCTCGCGCATGGGTCCGTGGTCAAGGCCATGGCCATGATCGTGACGGGAATGCTATTCGGCATGGTTGGCACCGATGTCGATAGCGGCGCCTACCGCTTTACCTTCGGTGTCATCGACCTGACCGACGGCCTCAGTATCGTCGCCGTCGCACTCGGGATATTCGGCCTGGCCGAGACCATACGAAACGTCGAATCCATGCCGGTGAGTGGTTCGGGGACCGCCCCGATCACCAGCCTCATGCCGCGGTGGAGCGACATCCGTGAATCCATGGGCGCGATCGTCCGCGGAACCTGTCTCGGCACGGTCCTTGGCACGCTGCCGGGCGGCGGCTCAATCCTCTCTGCCTTCTTTTCCTACACGGTGGAGAAGCGGCTGTCCAAACACCCCGAGCGCTTTGGCAAGGGAGCGATTCAGGGCGTCGCTGGCCCGGAATCCGCCAACAATGCCGGCGCCCAGACCTCCTTCATCCCGATGCTGACGCTCGGCATTCCGTCTCACCCCTTGATGGCCCTGATGATCGGTGCCCTGATGATCCAGGGCATATCGCCCGGCCCCAATGTGGTGCGAGACCAGCCGGCGTTGTTCTGGGGCGTCATTGCGTCCATGTGGATCGGCAATGCCATGCTGATCATCATCAACCTGCCGCTTGTCGGGCTGTGGGTGTCGCTCCTGAAGATTCCGTACCGGCTTCTCTTGCCGGCGATCGTCATCTTCTCGGCGATCGGCGTGTTCACCGTATCCAACAACGGGTTCGACGTGGCGATCCTCGCGCTGTTCGGCCTGATCGGCTATGGACTTCACCGCCTGCAGTGCGAACCGGCGCCGTTCCTGATGGGGTTCGTCCTGGGTGGACCGCTCGAGGAGCACTTCCGACGCGCGATGGTCTTCTCGGACGGCGATCCGAGCATTTTCATACGCCAGCCCATCAGCGCAGGCTTGCTCGCCCTCGCCGCGCTGGTCCTCGTCATGGTGTCCCTGCCGGCCATCACCCGCAAGCGTGAAGAGATCTTTACCGAGGAAACCTGAGCCAGCCGCACGAGCCGCAAGGGCAGCCGCGGCGGGCCCCATCCGCAGAGGAAAGCACCATGTCCCACGACCAGCCGCCTCCCGTCTGGCTCATCACCGGCTGTTCCACCGGCTTCGGGCGCGAGCTCGCTACAGAGGTCGCGCAAGCGGGCCATCGCCTTTGCGCAACGGCCCGTCGCCCGGAGGATCTAGACGCCCTGGCCGACCGCTATCCCGGGAGCATCCTCACGACGGCGCTCGACGTGACCCGCCAGGATCAGATCGAGGCCGCCGTCGCGGCCGCCACGGCCCGCTTCGGCAGGATCGATATTCTCGTCAACAATGCAGGCTTCGGCTATGTATCGACCGTCGAGGACGGCGACGAGCGGCAGATCCGGGCCATGTTCGACACCAATGTATTCGGCCTTTTTGCGCTCTGCCGCGCGGTCATTCCCGGTATGCGGGCGCGTCGGCACGGCCATATCATCAACATCACATCGATCGCAGGGCTGAACGGCAATCCCGGCACAGGCTATTACGCGGCGACGAAACATGCCGTCGAAGGTGTCTCCGATGCGCTGATGCATGAGCTCACACCCTTCGGCATCCATGTCACCTGTGTCGAGCCCGGCCCCTTCCGCACCGATTTCGCCGGTCGCTCGCTGAAGGAAACACCTGTGTCGGCGCCGGGGTACGACTCCGCCCAGCAACGGGCCACATCAATCCGCGCCAGTTCAGGGCATCAGGCGGGCGACCCCGCGAAGGCCGCCACCATCATCAGATCGATTGCCCTGAGCGCATCGCCACCGCGCCATCTCCTGCTCGGCCGGAAGGCGCTGGAGACCGCGCGCGAGAAGATCGCACGGCTCGCATCCGATATCGACAGGTTCGAGAGCGTCACGCTAAGCGCTGATTATCCGCCTGGATCGTAACGCGACAGACGAGACGCAGGGCCGGCGCTATTCCTCGACGAGGATGTCCTCGCGCCCCTTGCGCACTTTCGGAAACAGCATGACGAGCACCATGACGAGCGCGCCCAGCAACAGGGCGACGGCGATGGGGCTCGATACGAATTTCCACCAGTCGCCGTCACCCAGGATGAGCGTGCGGCGAAAATTGCTCTCCAGCGGGTCGCCGAGGACGAATCCCAGCAGGAGCGGCGCCGCCTCGAAGCCGAGCTTGGAAAGCACGAGCCCGACCACCCCGAAGGCCGCCATGAAATAGATGTCTTCCGGCAAGCGGTTCACGGAATAAAGCCCGATACAGCAGAACAGGATGATCGCCGGAAACAACAGGCGATAGGGAACCTTCAGAAGCGATACCCAAATGCCGATCAACGGCAGATTGATGACGAGAAGCATGGCATTGCCGATCCACATGGACGCAACCATGCCCCAGAACAGATCCGGGTTCTTGGTGAAAACCTGCGGCCCGGGAACGATGCCCTGGATCGTCAAGGCGCCGAGCATGAGGGCCATCACCGCATTCGGCGGGAGGCCCAGGCTGAGCAGAGGAATGAAACAGGTCTGTGACGCGGCATTGTTGGCCGCCTCCGGTCCCGCGACGCCTTCAGGAGCGCCGCGGCCGAAGCGGCTGGGGTCCCGCGCGAGCTTCTTTTCCATGACATAGGATGCGAAGGGCGCCAGAAGGGTCCCGCTGCCGGGAAGAACGCCCAGCAAGGAACCGATCACCGTCCCGCGGGCTGCGGGCCCCGCCGAGCGCCTGATCTCGTCGCGGCTCGGCCACAGCCGCCCGATCGTCGATTGGACAATCGGGCGATCATCCGCCTTTTGCACGTTATGCAGGATCTCTCCAATGCCGAAAATGCCCATGGCAAGTATTGAAATGTTCAACCCCTCAAGCAGAGAGGGCAGCCCGAAGGTGAGCCTCTGGGCGCCCGTCTCCATGTCAGTGCCGACGGTTGCGAGGACTATTCCAAACAGGACGGCCAGTATGGCCTTGAGGAGGGAGCCACCCGCGAGCACGATGGCGAAGACGAGCCCGAGCACAATCAGCGCGAAATAATCCTCCGGTGCCAGGTAGAGTGCGACCTGGCCGAGCGGCTCTGCGAAGGTTCCGATGACAATCGTCGCGACGCAGCCGGCGACGAACGAGCTCAGGGCGGCGAGAGCGAGTGCGGCGCCGGCCCGCCCGGCCCGGGCCATTGCATTGCCATCGATGATGGTGACGATCGAGCCTGCTTCGCCGGGCATCCGCACCAGAATGGCGGTCGTCGACCCGCCATATTGGGCACCATAATAGATCCCGGCGAGCATGATCATCGATCCCACGGGGGGAATGCCGAATGTAAACGGCAAGAGGATCGAAATCGTCGCGATCGGACCGATACCAGGCAGTACACCAATGAGTGTACCGATCAGACAACCAAGCAAGCACAGCAGAAGGTTGTCAAAGGTGAGTGCAATCGAAAACCCAAGCCCGAGATCTGCGAGAAGCGATGTCATGGTTAAAACGCTCGATCAAAAACTCAAACCGGGAATCATGACGATCGGCATCGTCAGCTTCAACGCGTAGCTGAACAGAGCCACGCTCGCCGCGATGAGAAGGATGGACACCATGAGGAGTTGGCGCAGTCGCAGATCCGGAGCAGCAAGACCGGACACGATGAGCGTGAGGAGACCAGCGATGGCATAGCCGAAGAGCGGCGCGATCAATCCGAAGCCGGCAACGGCCAGAACAACGAGCGCGAGCGGTCGAAGCGGCATCCGCTCGAGGCCAGGCCCATGTTTCACGAGCCCACGCGCCACCAGCACGACACCGCCCAGCATAATGCAATACGTACAGATGCGAGGAAACAACGCCGGTGAAAAGGTCGAATAGCTTGTCGTTGTTATCAGGGAGAGGGTGCGCAAGATCACCGCTGCGATCGCGATGACCACAAGGCCAGCAACCACATCCTGCGGGCCCCGCACCCATTGTCTTCCCGCGCTACCCACTGGCTGTTGCATCGCGTCCCCCGGGCCGGCCATCCGCTCACTCCTTCTGCAGCCCCGCGCGCTGGATCATCTCCGCCCATCGGGTCATTTCGGACCGTACGAAGGCGTCGGCTTCGGCCTGTGTCATCGCCGTTGGCTCGAGACCAAGCTGCCGCAGCCGGTCGCGGACCTTGTCGGACGTAAGGATGATCTTCGTCAGTTCCGCGTTAAGCTTGTCGAGGATGGGCTGCGGCGTGCCCGCCGGCGCGAAGACGGCGAGCATCGAATCCGTCACGACGTCCAGCCCTTGCTCACGCATTGTCGGGACGTCCGGAAAGGCCTGCGTCCGTTTGGCCGTGGTCGTGGCGAGAAGGCGCATCTTGCCGGCCTCCACAGGTGCCCTTCCGCCGGCGATGTCGGTCACCATGATGGGGAGCCGGCCACCGAGGAAATCCGTCGTCGCCTCGACCTGGCCCTTATAGGGCGCTTTCCGGATCGAGAAATCGCCCGCCCGCGCGAAGGTCTCGGCGGTGACGAGCACACTGCTCTGCCAGAAGGGAAAGACGAGCTTCCCGGGATTGGCTTTGCCATAGGCAACAACATCGGCGATCGATTTGAACGCACTCTCGGCCTGCACCGCAATCAGCCACGGGCTGCGACCGATTGAGGCGACCGGCACCAGATCCTTGAGCTGGTCCAGCAGCGGCGCCTTCATCAGGTTGGGATTGAGGGAATAGGTGGATTGCGCGGTGAAGAGAAGCGTATAACCATCCGGCGCTGCCCGCGCGACGACCGCCGAGCCGATAGAACCATTGGCGCCAGGCCGTGCTTCCACCACGATCGATTGGCCGAGCGCCTTGCTCAGATCATCGGATACCGTGCGTGCGATGATATCGGTCCCGCCGCCGGCGCCGAATGGCACGATCATGGTTATCGGACGGCTCGGATAGTTGTCCGCCGCGGACGTGCCCGGCAGCGCCGCAAGACCGATCGCCCCTGTCAACACGATGGCCAGGGACTTTGAGAGTGAGATCATGGGGTTCCTCCAAAGTCTTATGTTATTTTATGTGTTCGACGCGGCGGCCGTCGTTCAATCGGGCCTGAAGAATGTTCTGGCGATATGGCGGACGCCGCCGTTGAGCTGAATGGGGTCGTCGCGCGTATTCATGTAATAGGTGGTCAGCAACAGTCCTGGCTTGACCTCGATGACGCGGGGGTAGCCAAGGTCCCAGCTGCCGCCGTCGTCGCGCAGGATGAGCTCGGAGCCCCAGCTGCGACCGCCGTCTTCGCTGACGCGAGCACGGATGCCATAGGGCGCGAGACGATAGCCGTAGACACAGACAATGCGGCCGTCGGCCATTTCGACGATGTCGCCCGGCGCGCCCCAATCATTGACCCGCGACAGGAAATGCCAGGTGCGCCCGCCGTCCTCGCTTTCAAACATCTCCGTCCAGAGCACGCTCGTCGGATCCCGTTGCGAACGCATGGAGCAGAGGATCCGCCCGTTCCTGAGCGGCAGAGGGCAGGGGTAGAAATAGCGATGCGCGCCAAAACGCGGACTGCCCTGCTTGGCGCTGACGGCGGTGCCGTCATCCTGTTCCGGCGTGATGAAGGACAGGAATTGCCAGGACTGGCCGCCGTTGGCACTGGCATAGACGAGCGGCCGGCGCGTCCAGCCGTCGGGGGTGACGCTGGTCAGGGCGATCAAGCTGACGCCGTCGGAGCGAACGGATGTGGAGCCCTGGCCGGAAAGGGAATGCAGCCCCCCGAGGGGCAGGACGACCGGCCGGCGCCACGAGCGTCCGCCATCCGACGAGAGAGAGATCCAGGGACGGGCGGTCGGCACGAAATGCGCCGGCACGGCCCCGGAAAGGATGAAGACGTTCTTGTCCAGAAAGTCGACAGGCTCCTCCTGACCGTAGTCAGGCGGGCCGTTTGCCGCAATGTCCTCGGCAGACGTCGACATGTCGAAGACCGTTCGGAGAGAAGCCTCATCCCATGACTCCCCACCATCCGAAGACCGGATGGTGGACACGCGGCCGCGTGACACCGACAGCATGTCGTGGTGCACATCATCGGGACTGGTGTAGACGCAGTCGTTGCGCGTGAACGCAGCCACGACATCGCCATCCGCCCCAAGCCACAGGCCCCCGAGAAAGGCCCAGGCCGCGAACTCGCTGTCGTTGCGATAGACAATGCCGTGTCTGGCATCTTGGACGGGCCTGGGGCGCTGGAAACGATTTGCCATCATAGTCCTGTTCATCTGATGCAGTCAGGGATCCGCGGGTGGACTGGTGGATTGTGGTTCCGTCGCGCGGTGTATCACGCCAAAGACCATCATGCCGATCAACCGGAGCCCCGCTTCTGAGAGATCATCTACAGTTTCAGAGCATCTCCGGCCAGCACCAGCCCGCCGGAAGTGCTCCGAATTTTCTTCTACGTATTTGCTTCACGCGAACCGATTTTCACTTGGCGCGAAAAATGCTCTATGCGCTTTTCTGCCAGGAAAGAAGCGTCCCCTTGGTCACTGTTTTCGCGCCCTGCAGGTCCGGCATGGGATACTCCTTCTCGTTGATCACGAAGCCCGGCTTGCTGGCGAAATCGAGCCGCGGCGGACAGAAGATATCGTAGAGTGAGGATTCTCCCTCGCCGACATCGCGCGATGTATGGACGACGTTGGCCGGGATGATGATGACGGAGGGCGTCGGGATCTCGTCATGATTGTCAGGCCGCCAGTCCGCCAGATTGGCATTCCACGGCCAGCGCAGATGATGGATCCACCGACCATGGAGTGTAAGCGACGCCTGTTCGAAGTCTTCGTGCCAGTGCGGACTGAGCGCTGTCGTATCCCGCCGCGTATGATAATGCGCGAAGAGGTTGACCATCATATTCGTGGAGCGGAACAGCCGCGGCTGGATGCGCTCGCCGTTCGGGTCGGCATAGGGCGCCAACGGATAATGACGCAGCTTGAAACCACCAACGGGATCCGGCCAGGGTTCGACGGGGGCGAGTTCTGGAGCACCGTCGGCGTATGTGGCGGCGTTCCAGGCCTTGTCCAGGAGATCCGTCGCATTGCTGGTGATGATCCGGGCGATCAAGCCTTCCGTTCGCGCGGTGATCGTGCTCGGGCCGGGCGGCACGATGGTGAGCGAATCGTCGCCGAGTTCGACCTCTTCATCCGCAGTTTTGATTGTCGCCTGCGTCCCAGGCGGCAGGATAACCATGTATTCATCAGCATTATTCTCGCGCGTCAGCTTGGCGCCGGGCTTCACCCGCGAAACCGCCACGACGAAATTGCCGCCGCGCGTGATCCACGTCTGCGTACCGGCGTCATCTGTCTCCTGCGGCTTCATGGTGTCGAAACAGGCGACCGATGCCTGACGTGCTGCATTCTCCGTCACCCTACTCTCCTTGCGAAATGCTCTGGCCTGTGCCGGATCCCGCCTTCTCTGCAGCGAAACCTCTCCAATGCACGGTAAGCAGGCCCCCCTCCCCTCGCCAACGGCTTTCAACGCTATTTCAATCACCGAAAACAACGCGCCGGACTGCCTTCGCCGGCCAGTGATCCGACGTCATTTTCGACGGATGAAACAAGGGAAATCACTGCCTTGCGATCAGTATCGTCGCGATATCGTTGGCCGATCACATCGCTCCCAGATGATTTCACACGAGGACCAAATGGACGTCCAAGATCACATGCGTGCAAGACAGGAGCTCGAAGCGCTCTTGATGGAATACTGGCATGACGTCGACACCAACTGGGGGCGCAATGCGAGCGAATACTATACGGACGATGCCGTGTTCGAGTCGACCTATGCCAGCTATCATGGCAAGGCAAAGATCAAGCAATTCTACCAGTATCGTCTGGATCGCGGACCGCGTGTCGCCGTCCACGCGGTGACCAACTTCCGCGTCGTGCTGGAAAGCCCGACCCGTGCCACGTGCAACTGGTATCTGCTTCTGTTTGCCGCGGACGGCAAACCGATCCTGCCGACCAACCCGCCGATCCAGATTGCCCATATGACCGATACTTGCGTCAAGCAGCCGGACGGCCGCTGGCTCTATGCCCACCGCAAATTCGACGCCTGGTTCGAGGGGGGCGTTCCAACCACCAATCCCAATCTCGACGACAAATAGCTCGGCGGGGACATCCCACGGCCATCCCGTGGGGGCGTTCTTGCGGTACCCGATCCCACAGGCAGTCAACTGAGGCCAAAATGAGCGTCTGGATGCGTTTCGACAAGCCACGGCCTTGCACCGATATGGATCATGGCATTGTTCACCGCGACAACGCCGCATTCTGTGGCTGGCCGTTCTATTGCGGGCTGTGGAAATTCCCCGATGGAAGCCTTCTTGCCAGCTTCAAGAAGATCGCGAAGACTTATGATCAAGCCGATGCGATCAGTCATACACAGCTCACCGTCGGACAGGGCCATCTCAGGACGATCCGGTCCTACGACCAAGGCCTCAGCTGGGACGACGACAGCCTGCAGACCGTTTTTGACCTGGGGACATCGGCGCAAGCGATCGCGCAGTCCGGCGGACACGACTACGCTGATGAATTGCCGGTCGATTTTCTCGATCCCAACGTCATCACGATGTCCGGTGCGATGCCCGCGCTGCTGAAATCCGACAGCCGCGCCTGGCTGCAGATCTCGACGGACGCCGGGCGCAGCTGGCGCAGGACGATCCTGCTCCCCTTGCAGGGTCTCAATTCATTGACCGGCCATGGCCCGCCGGCCGTGAGGCCGGACGGGGTTGCCCTGCTCGGACTTTCGACGACGACCCCCGACGGCTGGACCAACAGGCCGCTCCTCTATGCCAGCACGGACGGCCGGCGATGGGACTTCCTGTCCTTCGTCACGCCCGCGATCGAAGGCGGCTCGGCTGTCAGCGACAGGCAAGAGCTGGCACTCTTCGGCGCCATCCGCCACTTCTATACGCGCCCGCTCGTGCTCGCCGACGGCCGCGTACTCGCCTCTCTTCGGTTCCAAAGAGACGCCCGGGGCATTTTCTGGACCGATATCTTTGAGAGCGAGGACGGCGGGCGCACGTGGCATTTCCTGTCGCGGGTGAATGACTGGGGAGCGCCGGGCGACATCGTCGAGATGGCCGACGGCCGCATTGTCTGTGTCTACGGCTATCGTCTCGCGCCCTATGGCATCCGTGCTCGCGTCAGCGAAGACGGCGGTCGCAGCTGGGGCTCCGAGCTCATCCTGCGCGACGACGGCGGCAGCTGGGACCTTGGCTACCCCCGCATCATCGAGGTCAAGCCCGGTCAGTTGCTCACGACCTACTACATGAACACCCGCGACGACCCCATTCAGCTCAACGGCGGCGTCCGCCATATCGCCAGAACACTCTTCAGGCCCGATTGACAGGTCGCATCTCTTCCCCGGCAGCCCCCTACGACAAGCGGACCATTCCCATGGCCAAGATCATCATCAGCGCCGCTCTCACAGGCGCGATCCATACGCCGTCCATGTCGAAGCACCTGCCCGTCTCACCTCAGGCGATTGCGGATGAGGCGATCGCCGCCGCCGAGGCCGGCGCCGCGATCGTCCATCTGCACGCCCGCGACCCCGAGACCGGCAAACCCGATCAATCCCCAGAAGCGTTCCGGCCGATCGTTCAGGCGATCAAGCAGCGCTCCGACGCTATCATCAATCTGACCACCGGCGGCGCGCCGACGATGAGTATAGAAGAGCGCCTGGCTCCGGCGGCACAACTGAAGCCGGAACTCGCCTCACTCAACATGGGCTCGATGAATTTCGGGATCTTTCCCATGCTGGATCGCACAAAGGACTTCGCCCATGACTGGGAGAAGCCTTATCTCGAGGGGTCGAGGGATCGCATCTTCCGTAACACATTCGCCGATATCGAGCATATCTTGACCACGGGCACCGAGAACGGGACCCGGTTTGAAGTCGAATGCTACGACATCGGCCATCTCTACACCCTGGCGCATTTCGTCGACCGCGGCCTCATCAAGCCGCCGTTCTTCGTGCAGTCCGTTTTCGGGATCCTGGGCGGGATCGGCGTCCACGCCGAGGATGTCATGCATATGAAGCGAACCGCCGATCGTCTGTTCGGCGCAGACTATCGCTGGTCCGTTCTGGCCGGCGGCCGTCACCAGATCAGGATTGCCACCATGGCCGCCACGATGGGCGGCCATGTCCGCGTCGGTCTCGAGGATTCCCTCTGGATCGGGCCGGGTAAGCTCGCGCAATCGAGCGCCGAGCAGGTCGCTCTCATCCGCGGTATTGTCGAGGGGCTTGGCCTGGAGATCGCCACCCCCGATGACGCCCGGGCGATTCTCTCGCTCAAAGGTGCTGCAGGCGTCGGGTTCTGACTATCGCATTTCGCGGTACGAAATGGATAAGGCCACCGGACGAGTGCGGCTCCTTTCATGTTACAGTTCTCCCAAAGATAAGGCCTCCGGGACACGGACGCCACAATGGGAGATGCGCTATGGAAGGTTTAAGCCATCCTGCAATCATGGCTCATTCGGATGAAGCAAACGCCGCGTGTTTCGGCGCCCCCGAGCTCCGCGAGGAGAAAAGTCCCACCCGATGCCGGACGAATTCACGCCGCGGGCTCTCTGATCCGGGTCGTCGTTCCTATCCCCCCGTCGAAGCCGTCAGGCGTGCGCTCGAAATCCTGAGAGCCGTCAATCGGCTTCGCATCGCATCCGTCACGGCCATCCACGCCGCAACCCATCTCCCCAAGCCGACCATCATCCGCATGCTCGAAACGCTGATGGCCGACGGCTATGTCGCAAGGGACAACATGTTCGGCGGCTACCGGGTCACCTGCAAGGTGCATGAGCTCACCAAGGGCTACGACGGCATCTCGATGATCATCGAGGCCTCGCGCGCGCCGGCGATCGAACTCACACGGCGCATCAAATGGCCGATCGGCATCGGCGTCCTCGATGGGCTGGCGATCTCGATCCAGTTCTGGACGGGAGCGATCAGCCCCTGGGCGCACACCAGCACAGTTCTGGGGCTCAGGCCCGCGCTTCTCAGCTCCGCCATGGGGCGCGCCTATATGGCCTTCTGCCCGGACGACGAGCGCGAGAAGATCCTTGCCTGCCTGCGAACGGATCCGCTCCAGGATTTCGACCTCGAGAAGGAGACGAAATTCCGGCAGTTGCTCGCGCGCCTGCGCAACGGGGGCAGCTGCGGCTTCGCGGTACGCGACCCCCGGACCGAGCCGAAGCAGATGACGACCCTCGCCATGCCCTTGATGTTTGAAGACCGCGTGCTGGCCGCCATTTCCGTCAGTTTCTACAAGTCCGCAGTCCCTCTGCAGAACATCAGCAAGCAGATCGTTGCCCCGCTGAGCGAAACGCGCCAGAAGATCGAAGAAAATCTCGCGTTGCTCATGCGCGGCACCGGCATCCATGGGGACGCCATCGAACCCGTGCCCCATGGCCTGGCCCCACTTGCGCCCGGATAACGCGCGTGACCCGCGCTGGACATGCTTGCGGCGATGTCACCATGCGGCTGGGTCGCCGTAGTCCTGAAGCGCGGCGGCTGCAGCGGATTTGAGAAAATTCTGGTCATTGGACACGACGAAGGCGGTTGCGCCGAGCTGTCTCATGGCACGCGCATCCGCCTTGCTGGAGACGAGAACCATGGTCGTCATCCCGGCCTTTCGCGCCGCCGCGGTGATCTGCCTGACGGCCTCCTCCATTCGTTCCACGCCAAGGGCCGCCGTCAAATCACCGCGCCCGATGAAGAAGGCGTCGAGGCCTTCAACCGCGGCGATCTCGTCCAGCTGGCCAAGCGCCGCTTCATCCTCGATCATGGCGATACAGGTCGTCTGCGCATCCTGCGACGCGATGTGATCGGCAAATGCGGCGCCGCCAAAGTCGCCGGCACGCGTGGTGTTGGAAAAGCCGCGCGCCCCGCCACGATATCGGCATGCCGCAGCGATCATCCGCGCTTTTTCCGCGCAGTCCACATGCGGGACGAGAACGCCCGTCGCGCCAAGATCGAGGACCGAGAGGATGCTGGCCGCCGTCGGTTCGGCGACCCGCACCAGCGCAGCAATCCCCGACGCGCGCGCCCCGAGGCATGCGAGGTCGATCGTCCCGCGATCGAAAGGCGCGTGCTCCTGATCGATAATCACGAAATCATAGCCCACCGAGCCGATGATCTCTGTCGTATGACTGGAGGGTGTCTTGATGAAGGTGCCGAGCACATGCTCCTTGCGCATAACACGATTGCGGAATTCGATTGCCGCAGGACGGATGCCGGTCATCAACAACTCTCCCGTAGTTCATTGCGCGCGCGAGCCGCTGCAAGCGCCGGGCCCCGCGGTGCGCTACTCCTAACCCATGAGAAAAGGGAGGAAACCGAACCGATCGGGATTTTCATCCCGTGAAACATTGACATTCACCAATATCAACAACCGCATGACCACTGTTCATTGACCGATTTCGCTTTATCATTGCGATGAGCACATCGATTACGCCTCTTCTTTTCAGACCGCTATGTGAACAGTAACATCGCCAACGCGTTGCGTTTCCCCCTGAAAGCAGCGAAGGCCCCTCCCCCGGGCCTTCGCGCATGCAAGCCTCCGGGAGGTCGGGCGCAGATCTCGTTTCATGCGCCGAAATAATCCAACGACACGCGCGAATGTGCTTGGATCCCGCGATGGCCCACACGTACCATGATCGGGATAAAGGGGGTGCAGCGTGATCCATCAACCGCTCGTCGATTCACACTTTCATCTCTGGCGCGCCGATCTGCCCCTGACCGACACCGCCTGGCACCTCAAGGTCACTGACGCCAGCGTCGACGAATTCATCGAAATTCTTGATCGCCATGGGGTGATCTTCGGCGTCATCGCCGCCGCCAGCCTGCACGGCGCGTATAACGACTATGTCAGGCAGGCTTTGCGCGCTCACCGCCGTTTTCGCGCCACGGCGACCGTGACACCGCAAACCGATATCTACCAACTCGAGCGGATGCGAGACGATGGCTTTGTGGGAATCCGCTTCGTGTGGGGTCTCCTGGACGAGATACCAGACCTCCGATCTGGCGAATACAGAACGCTGCTACGCCGCGTCGCGGATCTCGGTTGGCATGTGCATCTCACGGATCGGGAGCATCGCATCGCATCGACCATTGCCGCGATCGAGGCCTCCGGTGCGAAACTCGTCATTGATCATCTCGGATTGTTCGACACGCCTGCGGGGATCAACGGAGAAGCCTTCAGGACCGTGATGGCCGCCGTCGAACGCGGGCGCACATGGGTGAAACTGTCCGCGGGCTTCCGCTTCGAACCCCCAGCGGCGCCCAAACAATATGCGCAGGCGCTGGTCGCCCTCACCGGAGGCGAGCGGCTGGTCTGGGGCAGCGACTGGCCTTTCGCCGCCTTCGAGGGCAAAGTGACTTACGCGGACACCCTCGCAGCGCTCGAGGATTGGGTGCCGGACCCGCTGGTCCGCGCGCGCATCTGCGGCAGCACGCCCTTGCGCCTCTATTTCACCTGAGCCAGGTCAAATTCAATAAATATGTATGCATTGCTCTATAATCAGAGAATGAACGCGTTCAATAGCACTGCGCTCAAAGAATTCTATAAATCGAGGGAGTGACGTCATGACCATGAGAGCCGCCAGGCGCCTTCTGCTATCCGCGACAATGCTATTGTCCTGCGCCGTCGCGGTCGGCTTGTCACCGGTGCAAGCCGCCACCTGCCCCGATGGCTTCCCAGCGAAGCCGATCCGTTTTGTTGTCGGCTTTGGCGCAGGCGGCGGGACGGATCTCATCGCACGATCGATCGCCAATGCTATGGAGAAGCAACAGAAATGGACGATCGTGGTGGAGAACAAGCCGGGAGCCAACGGGGGCGCCATGGCCGTCTGGCTGAAGAGCCAACCGGCAGACGGCAATGTCGTCGGTATCCTGGGCACCGATGCTCGTGGCCCTGTCCGACCGGCCCTACAACGACCTTGCGGGCTTGATCGCCTATGCCAAGGACAAGGGACGCGCCACAATCGCGGTGGCCGGCATCAACCAGGAGGTGCTCGTTCGCCAGCTTGCGCAGGAATACAACGTCAATCTCGTCCCCATCCCGGGTGCCGGCGCCGCCGAAGCCATGACCAGCGCCCTTGGCGGGCATGTTGACGCAACCACGCAAGGTACATTGCATGTTGCGCAGATCAAATCCGGAAAGATGAAGCAGCTCGCCTCCATCATCGACCGTCGGGTACCCTACGCGCCGAATTCAGCGACGCTGGCCGAACAGGGCTCGAAAGCGGAGCCTCTCAACTCTCACACGATGCTGATCACGCCGCGCGGCCTGCCGGACCCCGTGAAGACCTGCTTGAAGCAAGCCTTGGACGAGGCGATCCGGACACCGGACTACAAGGCACAGATGGACAAGTTCGAGAACGAGGCCCTGAATCTAGGCGAGGAGGGCAATCGTGACCTCAACGCAAGGCTCGCCGATTTCTACGCGAAGATACTAGCCAAGAACTAGTGGAGCGAATTTGACATTTGGGTCCCGCTCAACATCAAGCTCCAGATCAAATGTCAAATTCAAAAGCTCCACTAGAACCAATAACTTGCTAGTGGTTCTTGTGACTCCGACATTGGCTCCAAGGCTCGTATCAGGCGGATGCAAATGTCGACGACGAACCACTAGGATATTTTCGCGAGACGTGGACGCCGGTCCACGTGGAGCCACTGCGTGGAAACCGCGATTCCGCTTCTTTCAGGACAGCGGCGGAAGCAATCGACCTGCATAGGGTTTGGTGGGCTGAATGATCGTCAATCAAAAAGACCTTGGCGCCGGCTTGAGTTTTCTCGGCATGGCCATCGTCTATGGACGGGTTGCCTTGCGCGAATTGCCTTTCGGCAGCGCGCTCGCCATGGGACCGGGCTACTTCCCCATCGTCCTCTGCATGCTCCTTGGCGTCATCGGGTCTTTTCTGACAATTCGCGCGCTTTGCGCAGCGCAACGCATCAGCCTTTCCAGCCGCTTTTCCTGGCGCCCTGTCACCGCCATCTGCCTCGCCGTCATCATTTTCGGAACCTTCATCCGGGAGCTCGGTCTTTTCTTGAGTGTCTTCGGCACCGCCTTCATCTGCTCGCTCGCGAGCCGACAATTTGCCTGGAAAAGCGGTGTTTATCTCGCCGTTGTACTCGCGATCCTGTGTACCGGCATTTTCGCCTACGGCGTTCGCCTCCCGCTACCGGTTATCGGAACATGGTTCACGGGGTAGCGACATGGAACTTCTCGGCAATCTTGAACTCGGCTTTTCCGTCGCCCTGCTGCCGTTGAATATCGCGTTCTGCCTGCTGGGCGCCCTCTTGGGCACGATGATCGGCGTGCTGCCCGGCATCGGGCCGCTCGCGACGATCTCCATGCTTCTGCCCCTGACCTTCGGTTTGCCGCCCGTCACGGCGTTGATCATGCTGTCGGGCATCTATTATGGCGCGCAATATGGCGGCTCGACCACCGCGATCCTCGTCAACCTGCCTGGCGAGGCCTCTTCGACCGTCACCATGATCGACGGATACCAGATGGCGCTGCGCGGGAGAGCGGGGCCGGCGCTCGCCGCGGCGGCGATCGGATCTTTCGTTGCCGGGACGGTCGCAACGCTCTGTGTCGCCGTGGTGGCCACACCCTTCACGGCCCTCACGCTGAGTTTCGGCGCAACCGAATACTGCGCGCTCATGATCATCGGGCTCGTCTCATCCATCGCGCTTGCATCCGGATCGATCATCAAGGCCATCGGCATGATCTGCGCCGGGCTGCTCCTTGGCCTGACGGGGACGGATATCTATACCAACCAGCCGCGCTTCACTTTCGGCGTCGTCGATCTGCTTGATGGCATCGATTTCGTGGCACTCGCGGTCGGCGTCTTCGGTATCGGGGAGATTCTCCGCAATCTGGAAAGCGGGGAAACGCGCCGCGCCATCGTCGGCAAGGTCGCCAATCTGTGGCCGAGCCGCAGCGATCTCAAGCGCATGACGGGGCCAATCCTGCGCGGAACCGCGATGGGTTCCCTGCTGGGCGTGCTGCCTGGCGGAGGAGCCCTGCTCTCCTCCTTTGTCAGCTACAATCTGGAAAAGAAGATCTCACCCAATCGCGCGGAATTCGGACATGGGGCGATCGAGGGCGTCACCGCGCCCGAGGCGGCCAACAATGCAGCCGCGCAGACATCGTTCATTCCGATGCTGTCACTCGGCCTCCCCGCGACACCCGTCATGGCGCTCATGATCGGCGCCATGACCATCCAGGGCATTACGCCGGGTCCGAATGTGATCAGCGATAAGCCCGACCTGTTCTGGGGGTTGATTGCATCGATGTGGATCGGCAATGCAATGCTGATCGTGCTCAACCTGCCGTTGATCGGCATATGGGTCAGCCTTCTGCGCGTACCATACAACTGGCTGTTCCCGGCCATCGTCACGTTCTGCTGCATCGGCGTCTACAGCGTCTCCAGTTCAGCTTTCAGCGTCTACCTGATCGTCCTCGCAGGGCTTGTCGGATACGGCCTGCAGAAATTCGACTGCGAGTGGGCGCCGTTCTTTCTCGGCTTCGTCATCGGACCCATGTTCGAGCACCAGTTGCGGCGCGCGATGCTGATTTCGGGCGGTGATCCGCTGGTCTTCCTGACGCGTCCGATCAGCGCGACGCTCCTCGCGATCGCCGTTGTCGTTCTTATCATCATCGCGATGCCGGCCATCGCGCAGACACGAAAGCAGGTTTTCGTCGACGACGAAGCTTGAATGACAATCCCGAACCTCCAGGGAAACCGAGACCAATGGCATGTGTCCGTAGAGATTTCACCGTCAAGACCGTCGACGGCGTCCAGATCGGGATCCGCAGTGTTCAACTGAAGAGCCCGCCGGACGAGCCGGCAGTTCCGATGATACTGATGCATGGGACACGCATTCCCGGTATCAGCGAATTCGACCTGCCGGTTGCCGGGGGCTCGCTGGCTGAGGATCTCGCGCGGGCCGGTCACGTCTGCTACATCCCGGATGCTCGCGGCTTCGGCGCTTCAGCCCGTCCGGACGCGATGAACGAGCCCCCCCGCCCGACGAAACCGATCGTGCGGTCTCTGGAGATCACGCGCGACGTCGATGCCGCGGTGAACGCCTTGCGCGCCGAGACCGGCGCAGACCGCGTCGGCCTGTTCGGTTGGGGCACGGGCGGGACGGTGGTGTTGATCTACGCGGCGCTGTGGCCCGAGAACGTGAGCCACATCATCCTGTACAATCCGCTCTATGGTGGCGCTCCCGATCATCCTGAGATCGGCCGCGGATCCCGCTGGGAGGACCCGGAGAGACCGGCGCGATTCAACCAGAAAAAATACGGCAATTACTACTTCAATCAGGTCGATATGCTGCGCAAGGGCTGGGATAACCAGATTCCGATCGAGGACAAGGACGCGTGGCGTGATCCGGCAGTGCTTGCCGCCTTCGAGCAGGCGCTCCTCAATGGCGATCCGACAAGCCTCGATCGCGACCCTCCGACCTATCGCAGCCCGAACGGCATGTTGGAAGACAGTTTCTACATGGGCCTCGGGCATAAGCTGGTCCACGCCAACCAGGTGTATTGCCGTGTCATGGTGATCAGTCCGCAATACGACACCTGGACGAGACGCGAAGATCTCGCGGCTCTGAAGGACGATCTTATTCACGCGGAAGAGGTTCGCATCTGGGAGCCGGCGAATACCACGCATTATATTCTGCTCGATCGCCCAGAACGTGGCCGAGACGAAGCCTTGAGACGCATGGAAGATTTCCTGTCCCAAGGCAAATCCGGGTTGGATTAGATCAACCGATGCTGCCCAAGTCTTTGACTTGGCCCGTTATTGTGGAGGGGAGCAAACCCGCAAAAGACGGACTTGCTCCCGCAGGCTGATCTTAAGCAGAGCCGTTGCGCCATTCCGGAGCGGGCCAGGAGGCCCGAACCCGGATTGACGGCGAAGCGCGTTTCAAGACAATCGCGCAAGCATCCGGCCGATGTCCATCAGATCGTCTTCGCGCTGCGGCGTCCAGGCGCTAGAGAGATTGAGCGCAAGGAAATTGCCGAAGGCGCGGGTTACCGAATACATCGGCCCGGGAATGAAGGTGGGCCTGTCGCGCCGTCGCGACGACGTCGACAGGGCGCTGAAATTCTTGGGACCCCGGACCCAGCACATATACCCCCCCGAGGGCCGCGATACCGTGCAGGTATCCGGAAAGCGCTGGGATATCAGCGACATACCCTTGCGCACGCGCGCCGCGAGCGTCTGCTTCAACACATGCAGATGCCGGTCGTAGGAGCGTTTGCCGACAAAATCCGCAATCGCCCTCTGATGGGCCCATTGGCCCGCGGCGCCATGGCGTGGCCAGGCCGGCACGCTCGGATTCAAGCGATATTTCCCCGGCAAGGCGACCCAGCCGACACCGAAGCGCGGCCCGAGTGTTCCCGCGAATCCGCCGATCTGAAAGACCAGATTGCGGGAATCGAACGCTGTCAGATCAAAGACGGGAGCATCGTCGTTGTAGAGAAGCGCCTGCGCCGCAAGATTTTCGATGATGGGAACGCTCCTGCGGCCCGTAATGTCCACCAGTCGTTGCGCGACATCCAGCGAATAGGAAACACCCGTTGGGACATGGTTGATCGGTGACAGAATACAGACCGCGATATCCTGCGTGTCGAGGAGATATTCAAGCTGATCGGGATCAAGCCCGAAGCGCGGATGAGAATAGATCTCGACGATGCCGAGGCCCCGCCCGAGCAGCGCCGTGACCGTGGCGGGATCGGTGGGGGTTTCGACAAGAACCTTCTCCCCGGGTTTGGCGAGCAGATTCAAGCACAGGTCAAGCGCCGCGGCGACGTCCGGGGTGACCGTGATGTCGCGCATGCGGCGGGATGGCGCCCAGGCTCCCAGCCGCCGCGCGATAACTTCCCGCAGCGCGTCCAGGCCTTGCCAGGGCACCTCTTCGTGGCGGGCGACCTCGCGCCGCAAGGCGGACGACATCAGCCGATACAATTCCACGGCCGGCGTCAGATCGCTGCTGATGGCTGTCCCCGCGAGGCCCTCCCGTGGCAGGTCGTCAAAGTCCGACAGGAGCGCGTCGACCGCCTCCGGCTCGGTGTCCTCCGGGCTGAAATCAGCGGGCTCGGACGCAAACTCCGGCAGCTGCCGCGCACTGTCGGAGATGAAGAAGCCCGACCGCGGCCGCACCTCTAGGAGCCCCTCGATCTGGAGCACCCCATAGGCTTGATGCACGGTGACTGTACTGTAGCCAAGCTTCACGGCCATGTCGCGGACAGAGAGCAGGCGGTCGCCCGGCTTCAACGTCCCGGTCGCGATCCACTCCCTCACCTGCCCTGCGACGCTCTCGTAGCGGTACATTCTGTATTGGATCTGCCAAGATTCGTGAATTCTTATGATACACAGCCGGGCCGTCTGATGTCAGTTGAAACACGAGGCGAGCGTTTGACGATGCCTTCTCACACCAACACAGACGATAGATCTGTATTAGAAAAAAATTTTGATCCTGTCTATATTAATACAGACCCAATGCGGCTAGCCTGTCCCCCATAAGAACAATTGCCCCGGAGGAGACGCGGAGCATGACGAAGCACGTGGTCGGACGTGCCGCCGATATAGCGCCGGGTGAGCGCATGGTGGTGACGCTCAAGGGGCGCCCCATCGTGATTTTCAATCTATCGGGCGAATACTTTGGCCTGCTGAATCGCTGCCCCCATCAAAGCGCGGACCTGTCGCGCGGAATAGCGACGGGCATTGCGGATTCTGACGAGCCGGGCGACGCGGTGTGCACACGGTCGGGCGAATTCATCCGCTGTCCCTGGCACGGGTGGGAATTCGACATCCGCACCGGCCAGTCCTGGTGCGACCCGTCCAGGATCAAGGTGCGCCCCTTCACAGTGCGCGTTGAAGCGGGGCGCGCGCTCGTTGAGGGCCCCTACAAGGCGGAGGCCATCCCGGTGAGTGTCGACGGTGACTATCTGATCGTGGATGCCTGACCATGAGCGAAACCGCGCTGCAGATGACCTCCGATGCCGCCCGCTCACCCCATATCGATGTGACGACACAACGAACGAGCTCCCGCCGCTCACGCCTGGCAGATGTGCTCGATCGATATTTTCATATAACGGCCGTCGCTCCTACCGTGATCATCATGTTGCTGGTTTTCGGGGCTCCTTTACTGTTTTCATTCTATCTCAGCTTCCGCGGGTGGACCGCCACACGCAGCCTGTATGGCGGCGGCCTTGTTGGAATCGAGAACTACCGGCTGCTTCTGACCGAGCCGGCCTTCGTCGCAAGCCTTGTCCTGACGGTCATCTACACGATCGCGGTGGTGGCATCGGAGATGCTGCTCGGCCTCGCGGTCGCCACCTTGCTCATGAAGGACGTGCCGCTCATGCGGCTGGCGCGATCTCTGTTGATCATGCCGATGATGATGACACCCATCGTCGCGGCGCTGTGCTGGAAGCTGCTGCTCGACCCCGAATACGGCTTCGTCAACTTCCTGATCGGCAGCAAGATCGTCTGGCTGGGGAATACCACCCTGGCGCCCTTCTCGGTCGCGCTGGTCAATGTCTGGCAGAACACGCCCTATGTCGCTATCCTCCTGCTCGCGGCCCTGCGCTCCTTGCCGACAGAGCCCCGCGAGGCGGCGCAGATCGACGGCGCCAGCCGTTGGCAGGTGTTCCGCCACGTGACTTTGCCTGCGCTGCGGCCGGCCATTCTCGTAGCCTTGCTGCTGCGCACGATCTTCGAGTTTCGCTCCTTCGACAATGTCTATGTCATGACAGGGGGCGGTCCTGCCGGTTCGACGAATCTTCTGTCCATCTACACCTATGCGCTCACGTTCGGGCAGTTCGATTTCACCATGGGCGCAGCGGCGTCCTGGATCATGCTGGTGACCTGCCTCGCATTATGCGCCCTGCCCATTCTCGTCTTCAGGCTGACGGAGCCGCGCTGATGCATGCGACACGGATGTCCCCTGATCTCATTGTCCGCCTGCGGCGAGCCCTCCCCTACATCGGCATATATGCCGGAATTCTGGCTTTGATCGCCATTTTTCTGTTTCCGATCCTGTGGATATTCGGCCTCTCCCTGAAGACGCGCTTGCAGACCTTCGCGTCGCCGCCGCTGTTCTTCTGGCAGCCCACCTGGGAGAACTACGAGGCCGTGCTGGCCACGGCGAGCTTCCTGCCCGCGCTCTGGCATAGCCTGCTGACGGCGGGCGGCGCCGTCCTGCTTTCGCTCGTGGTGGGCACGCCGGCGGCCTATGCCATGGCGCGCGTGTCCTTCCGGGGCAAGGCGACCATCTATTACGCGCTGTTGATGATGCGTATGCTGCCGGCCATCGCGGTCCTCATCCCCATGTTCATGCTGTTCTCAAGCCTCGGCTTGCAGAACACGACGATCAGCCTTGTTCTGGCCTATACCACCTTCGGCTTGCCGCTGGTCGTCTGGGTAATGCGCAGCTTCTTCGAGGAGATCCCGCATGAGATCGAGGAAAGCGCCACGATCGACGGCGCCAGCCGCTGGGCAATATTTCTCTATATCGTTCTGCCGCTCTCGCGGCCCGGCATGATGGCGATCGGCATTCTGTGTCTGCTTCTGGCCTGGAACGATTTTCTATTCGCCGCCGTGCTCACCAACAACGCCACCCAGACCTTGCCTGTGCTTCTGGCGAGCTATTCCACCGCCGACAGCGGGGTCGACTGGGGGCAGCTTTCCGCGGCCGGGATGCTGGTGGTGGCGCCGGTTCTGATCATCGCCGTCATGGCGCAAAGGCACCTGCTGGCCGGCCTGTCGGCCGGCGCGGTCAAAGGATAATCGGGAGGGAAAACAATGACATCATGCGATCAAAGGGGGCGGGGCATATCACTGTCACGCCGGCATTTTCTGCAAGGGACGGCGGCGCTCGGCGCCGGCGCCTCGGCGACCCCCCTCATCGGCGCGCCGGCGCTGGCTGCGGCCAAGCCCGACAAGATTGTCGTCACGGGCTTGAAGATCAACTGGAACCGCACGTTCGAGCAGGAAATCGCGCCGCTGTTCGAGAACAAGACGGGCATCAAGGTGCAGTTCGAGTGGCTGCCCATCGATGCTCTGGCGGCCCGCCTGAAGACCCAGCTCAGCGCAAGCGACGGCGGCATCGATGTCGCCTGGTTCAACACCGGCAACGTCAATGCCATGGCCAGCGGCCTCGCCGATCACACTGCTCTTTTCAAGGAGTTCGGCGCGCCCGATGGCTATGATTTCGAGGATATCTTCTTGTCCTCGCGGCTCGGTTACACTGTCGGCGGCCGGCTTGTCGGCGTTCCGTTCCGCTATACCACCTATATCCAGCACTATCAGCCTGATATTCTCGAGAAGGCCGGGATCAGTAAAGCCCCGTCCACCTTCGCGGACTATCGCCAGGCCGGTCTCGCCGTGACCGAGAAGTTCGGTCCCGAACGCTTCGGCATCGGCATGTACGGCCGTGAATCCGAGGCCATGGTGCGGGGGTGGCATCCGTTTCTGTTATCGAGCGGGGGGCGTTACTACGATCCCAAGACTTGGGACATTCTGATCAACAAGCCGGAAGCGGTATCTTCGTTGCAGTTCTACGGGGGGCTCGCCAAGGACAAGGTCGTGCCACCCGAATATTCGACCTGGGAATGGGATGGTTTGACGGCCGGTGCCCAGGCGGATCGCTATGCCATGACAGTCACGATCGGCCCCTACGCTACCCTGATGGGCGACCCGGCGAAGTCCAAGACCGCGGGGAAATGGGCCTGGGCGAAAGTGCCGGGCGCGACCGATCCGTCACAGGCCACGGCGTCCGCCGGCGGCTGGGCCATGGGCGTGTCTGAGAATTCCAAGAACAAGCGCTGGGCCTTCGAATTCCTGAAGATGGCGACCAGCAAGGCGGCCATGAAGAGCACGACCAGGGATGGCAACGCGCCGCCGCGCAATTCGGTGCTCAACGACCCGGATGTCGTCAAGGCCCTCGGCTGGGCGCCAGCCTTTTCCGAGATGGCGAAGGTGTCCATCGCATTCCCGACGGCGGACGACCCGGTGTTCACGGTCTGCGACCAGCAGATCCGCCCCCATATATCGCGGGTTCTCCTCGGCCAGGCCACTGCGCAGGAGGCCATGGACGCGGCCGCGGCGGAGTGGAAGCGCACGCTGCGGCGGGCCGGTCTGATCTGAACAGAGGCGATGATCATGGTGAACACCGGCAGCGACAGCATGAAGATCGATTGCGATATCCATCCCGGCGTTCCCGGGGTGGAGGCACTGTTGCCCTACATGTCGGATTTCTGGCGCGAGCAATTCGTCAACCGCGAGATCGACGGCATGGAGTTGGCGAGCTACCCGCCGACCGCGCCGATCAGCTGCCGCCCGGACTGGCGGGAGAAGGGGCGGCCCCCCGGCTCAAGCCTGGAAACCGTGCGCAGACAGGCGCTGGACGGGCTGGGATTGAGCCTGGCGATCTGCAACCCGCTCTACGGCGGCCAGGTCGCCATGAGCGAGCACATGGGCACGGCGGTCTCAGCCGCCGTGAACGACTGGATCCGCCATGAGTGGCTGGACCGCGAGCCGCGCCTGCGCGCCTCCATCGTCGTGGCGGCGCAGGATCCGATCGCAGCCGCCGCCGAGATCGACCGCTGTGCGAGCAGCGATCGCCGGTTTGTCCAGGTGCTGATGCTCGTCGCCAACGAGCTGACCCTGGGGCGGCGCTACTACTGGCCGATCTTTGAGGCTGCGCAACGGCACGGACTGCCCATCGGCATCCATGCCGGTAGCATGCAGCGCTACCCCGCCACGCCGACGGGGTCGCCGACGCATCTTCTGCAGGACTACGCGAGCGCGCCGCAGATGTTCTGCGCTCAGGTGCAAAGCCTTCTGTGCGAAGGCGTCTTCAGCAAGTTCCCGGATCTCACCTTCGTGCTGATCGAGAGCGGCGTGGGCTGGGTGGTGCCCTTCATGTGGCGCTCGACGAAGACCTGGCGCGGCGTGCGCGGCGAAGTGCCGTGGATGAAGCGCCCAGCGATCGACGAGGTGCGGGATCGGATCCGCATGACCATTCAGCCGTTTGACGGCCCGGATGCCGGGCCTGACCTCGAACGGTTCATCGAGCAGTTGGGCTCGGACGATATCCTCTTGTTCTCATCGGATTATCCGCACTGGCATTTTGAGGGCTCCGACGCGATGCCACCCGGCCTCTCCTCGGAGCTCGCCCGCAAGATCGCCTGGCAGAACCCGCTGAATACCTATCCACGCTTGAGGGAGAGCCTGTCATGAGCACGGCCGTTTTGGACAGACCGGTTGCGGCGGACAAGGTCGGCGCCGGCATCATCGACTCGGACATTCATCCGGCCCCCGCACAGGGAGGCGAGACGCTCAAACCCTATATGGCGCGGCGCTGGCAGGACCATCTCGACCTATACGGCCAGCAGACCAACGGCCCCTATGCGAGCGTCTATGGCTATCCCCGCTACATGCCGGGAACGGCGCGGCGTGATGCCTGGCCTGAAAACGGCGGCCTGCCCGGATCCGATCTGTCCTTGATGCGCGCACAGCATCTGGACCGAAACGACGTGGCTCTCGGCATCATGGAGCCGCTCGGCTTCGGGCAATCCGCGCATAACGTGGAATTTGGCGCGGCGTTGGTATCGGCTGTCAATGACTGGCAGGTCGATGCTTTCGTGGATCAGGAACCGCGGCTGCGCGCGTCCCTGGTCATCGCCCATGAAGACGCCCGCGCCGCCGTTGCGGAGATCCGGCGTCGCGCACCGGACCGGCGCTATGCGCAGATCCAGCTTGTGTCGCTTGCGGCGGAGCCCTTGGGACGTCGACGCTATTGGCCGATCTACGAAGAGGCCGCGGCATACGGCCTGCCCATCGGCATCCACGTCGGTGGGCCGGCGGGCGCGCGCACGGCGAGCGGCTGGCCCGCCTACTATAACGAGGAGCATCTGTCGCTCGTCGCCACCATGCAGACCCACATGATGAGCCTGATCTTCGAAGGCGTCTGCGAATATTTCCCCCAGTTGAAATTCGTCCTTATCGAAGGCGGCGTGGCCTGGTCGATTCCGCTCAGGAAACGTATCGACAGGCTGTGGCGCAGCATGGGTTCCGAGGTGCCGCATGTGAAGCGTCCACCGTCGGACTATGTCGCCGAGAATTTCTACTTCTCGACGCAGCCGATTGAAGAGCCGGAGGCGCCGGAAGATCTGGTGCACATCTTCGAGCAGGTCGGGTGGGACAGGCTCCTCTATGCCAGCGACTATCCCCATTGGGACTATGATGATCCCAAATATGCATTCAAGACGGAGATGCCGGAGGACAAGATGAACAAGGTCATGCGCAGCAATGCACTTGGCCTCTATCGTCTTTAGTCGCGGCGCGTCTTAGGGTCAGGACCCATTAATATGATGGAAATGGCGCCTGAAACGGCAAAGAGATGCCGAAAAGAGATTCCTGGAGAGACGCGAAGGTCGATGGGGTTCCATCGGCCGAGTGGCTCGACGCCGCAGGTCGCAGCCGTTTCGGCGTCCTTCGGATGTGGTCCATTTGGCCGGCAACTGCGTCGCGGAGGGCTCGAAAGCCGAAAGGCTTCCTTCACCTCCGCTTCTTGTATCCGGCCAAATGGCCTCACACCATTTCAACCAGATGAATGGGTCCTGACCCTAATAGGGAGCGTGACTTGAGCAATGTGATGACGTGGGTCAGGGTGGCCACGACCGCTGCGGTACCGCTCGGCGAGATGCTGGGCGTGAGTGTCAATGGGTTCAAGCTGGCGATCTATCATCTGGACGACGACAGCTTCCGCGCCACCCAGAATGTCTGCACGCATGAATTCGCGTTGCTGAGTGACGGCTGGCTGGAAGGCTCGGAAGTGGAATGTCCGCTCCACGCCGGACGCTTCGACGTGCGCACCGGGCGGGCTCTGTGCGAGCCGCTGAAGCGCGACATCGCGGTCTTTGCCGTGGAGGTCCGCGACGGCGAGATCTTCGTGGCCCTCCCCCAATGACAGCGGGTCAACAAGCGATGCGAACGCACGTCGTCGTTGGCGCCGGCCAGGCCGGCGCGCATGCTGCCGTGGCGATGCGGCGGGCAGGCTTTGGCGGGCGCATCGTTCTCATTGGTGAGGAGGCCAGCCTTCCCTATGATCGGCCGCCGCTGTCGAAGAGCTTCCTTCTTGCCGAGGATGAGCCCAGGCTGACGCATTTTTTCGAGCCGGCGGTTTTCAGCAGTCTGCGCATCGAGGCCATGGTCGGGGTCAAGGTCGAGGCCATTGATCTCGCCGCCCGGCGGATTGCTCTGACCTACGGCGGTGGCCTTGATTTCGACGCGTTGCTCCTCGCCACCGGAAGCCGCCCCCGTTGCCTCAACGTACCCGGCGGCGAGCGTGGCCTGGCGATCCGAACTTTCGATGACGCCAGCCAGCTGCGCCAGCGGCTGATCGCGGGACAATCCGTGGTCTGTATCGGTGCCGGCGTCATCGGGCTCGAGGTGGCTGCGGCAGCGCAGGCCCGCGGCTGTTCAGTGTCCGTGCTGGATGTGGAACGCACGGTGATGTCGCGCTCCCTGGCGCCCGAGCTGGGGGTGCTGGTCCAGCAATTGCATGAGCACCATGGCGTCACTTTTGAGGGTGCCGTGGCGGTCGCGGCGATCGAGGGGGACAGCGTGGTGCTCGGCGACGGGCGCCGTCTGCCTGCGGATACGGTGGTCTGCGGCATCGGCGTTGTCCGCAATATCGACCTCGCCCGCGCCGCCGGCATCGCGACACGGGCGGGCATCCTCGTCGATCCCTACGGGCGCACCAGCGCGGACGGGATCTATGCCGCCGGCGAGGTCGCCGAATTCCCGCTCGCCGGTGGTCATGGGGTATGGGAAAGCTGGAAGCACGCGCAGGACCATGGCGCCCTGGTCGGGCGCGTCATGGCGGGCGCGGCCCAGCCGTACAACGAAGTGCCGTGGTTCTGGAGCGACCAGTACGGCGTCAATATCCAGGTTGTCGGTGATGCCACCGGAGCGGCGGCCGCACAGGTTGTCGACAGGGGCAAGCGGGACGGCCCCTCGTTCTGCGCCTTCTTTCTCGACGCGCAATCGCATGTGATCGGTGCCTTCGGCTGGAACGCACCCAAAGAGGTCGCGGCCGCGACGCGGATGATCCGCCGCGCCATGGCCATAACGCCTGATCGTCTTGCCGACCCGTCCGTCTCGCTTCAGACCGTTCTCGCGACGTCCTCCTCGCCAGCCGTCGCTCAGCTCGTTTAGGCCAAGTCCGCCCGGTGTCAGGTGCGTTCGACCACGACGGCGATGCCCTGGCCGCCGCCGATGCACATGGTGGCCATTCCGAAGCGACCGCCGATCCGCTGCAGTTCGTAGCAGAGCTTCACCAGAAGAATGGCCCCCGAGGCGCCAATCGGATGGCCCAGCGCCACCGCACCCCCATTCGGATTGACCTTTGCCGGATCCAGCCCGAGTTCCTGGGAGACCGCGCAGGCTTGGGCGGCGAAGGCCTCGTTCGACTCGATCACGTCGAGGTCGGAAACCGAGAGCCCGGCGCGCGTCAACGCCTGCCGCACGGCGGGTATGGGGCCGAGCCCCATCACGTCCGGTGCGACCCCGCCGAGGCCCGAAGAGACGATCCGCGCCAGCGGCTGCACGGCATGCCGGGCGGCGGCCTCCCCCGACATCAGCACGAGCGCGGCCGCGCCGTCGTTGATGCCGCTCGCATTGCCGGCCGTCACGGTGCCATCCTTTTGGAAAGCCGGACGCAGCCGCGTCAGATCCTCGAGCGACAGCTCGCTGCGAACATGCTCGTCGGTGTCGAACAGGGCCTCTTCTCGTCCCTTCCTGACAGCGACGGGAATGATCTGCTCGACGAACCGCCCTTCCGCGATGGCGCGGGACGCGCGGCGATGCGATTCCAGGGCAAAGGTATCCTGCACCGTCCGGTCTATCCCTCTCCGCGCGGCGATGTTCTCGGCCGTGATGCCCATGTGGCCAGAGCCGAAAGGATCCGTCAGCGCGCCGATCATCATGTCGGTGGCCGCCATGTCGCCCATTTTCTGCCCGCTGCGGCTTTGCGTCAGCAAATGCCCCGCGCGGCTCATGTTCTCGGTGCCGCCTGCGAGCACGATCTCGGCATGACCGAGGAGTATCTGCTCCGAGGCCGTCACCACGGCCTGCATTCCCGATCCGCAGAGACGGTTCAAGGTCAGCGCGGGCGCCGTCTCGGGCACGCCGGCCCGCATCGCCACCACGCGCGACACATACATGTCCTCAGGCGCCGTATGGATCACATTGCCGAAGACCGTCTGGCCGATGTCCGACCCGGCGATGCCTGCCCGCGCGATGGCCTCCCGCGCCACGATCGCGCCGAGTTCGCAAGGCGAAATCCCGGCGAGCGCACCGCCGAAATCACCGATGGCAGTGCGAACACCCGAGGCGATGACAACCGTTCTGCTCATCCCGACGTCCCTTCATCGACAGCGATCCGGAGCCTGAGCTCTCGCCGTTGCACTTGGAACAGATCGCTTCACCCCGGACAACAGGAATTTCCCAAACTGCACACAAGCCCCGGCCGAGCCGAGCGGCGGCATGGTGACGGCTTCATGACGTGCCGGCTTTCGGGAGTGGCGGAGCCCCCAGGCGCGCGCCAGAGCATTTTCGCGTTTCTCCGAATCGCGAAAATGCTCCATGTCTTTGTTTTAGCGCATTTTCTTCACGCGAACCGGTGTCCACTTCGCTCGAAAATGCGCTAGTGGCGTTTCTGAGGTCGATGCCGGCCAGCCGTTGCTTCCCACGCCTGACCCGGCAGGAGCACGCGGATGTTTGATCGTCACGCATCATCCACGCCGCCCAGAGCAAAGCTCACCGCCGTGGCGGTTCTTTCATGATGAGGGCGACCGGCAAATCGACAAGAACGTCGGCGAGATTGAGATGGGTTGTGATTGTCACGGTCTGGCCGGACAGCACATCACGATATTCACCCCTCAATTGCGGTGGAATAGAGACATGCGTGCCCGCCAGCGCCGCGCTGGGGATCTGCGGCGTGCTGTCGAGCAGCCGAAAGGCCGTCCTTGTCGCGATGCTAATGGCGGCGCGACGTCCGACCTGACGCGCGAAGGCGACAATTGTCGCGGCTCGCGGCCCAGTCACGGTGAGCGGCTCCAGCGCGCCTTCTATGAAGAGCTCCGGATCGAGCTTCCGGGCGCGCAGCGCGAGCGCCACGACAGCCTGTTTGACGCGGCCGTCCTGCCAATGGGCGGCGCGCTCGGCGGCCGTGGAGAGGGTCGCGAGCGCTGCCTGGCGCGCGGCAAAATCGACCGGACGGCGATTGTCCGGATCGACGAGGCTGAAATCCCAGAACTCCGTTCCCTGGTAGGTATCCGGCACCCCGGGCAGGGTCAGGCGCAGCAGGGTCTGGGCGAGGCTGTTGGCCGCGCCGGCAGGTGCGATGCGCCGGACGAAGAGTTCCGCTTCCCCGCTGAAAGCACAGCGCGCGGGATCGAGCAACGCGGCCAGGAATTGCCGCTGAGCCCCTTCATAGGCCACGTCGGGCGATGTCCAGCTGGTGCGCAGTTTGGCCTCCCGCAGCGCCTTTTCCTGCCATCCCGCCAAGCGCTCGACAAACAGCGCGAGGCCATCATGATCATCAGCGCGCAGGGCATAGGGCCACGCGCCGATGATCATCTGATAGAGCATCAGGTGTTCGCCGGCCTCACCCGTCGCGCCGACCTGCATACGCAACGCGCGATGGTCGTTCCGCCATGCCTCGACCTGCTCCGCCCATTCCCCGGCGCATTCGGAGAGAACGGCGAGCCGCGCCCGCAGATCCTCGCCGCGCTTGTGGTCATGGGTCGCCGTCGCCAGCATGGCGCCGGGAAATTCCCGCCCGCGACGGCGGGACCTTGTGAGGAAGGCCTCCGCATCGCGAGCGAAAAGCCCGGCGTTCGATCCCACCTCGTTGCGCGAGAGGAGCCTGCCATGGCGGTAGAACGCCGTGTCCTCCACGGACTTGGCGGCCAATGGCGCCGTCAGCTGCTGGAACCGCCTGATAGCCGTGACCCGCTTGGCGCGTTCCTCGTCGGAGCCGACCGCATCCGGAGCCTCGCCGCCGAGCCAGGCGTCGATCGCCCCGAGAGCAGCCGCGGCGTCCTCGGAACAGGCGGCCTGCACCGCAGACAGCGCTTTCTCCACGGCCCAGGCGTCCTGCGCCGGCCGGCCGGCCGCCCCGGCATAGGTGCGATAGACGGGAAAATGGACGACGAGCGCGCGCAGGGCTGCCGCGATCGCGTCCGCTTCGATCCCCGCCTGGCGCGCCTGCGCGACCGCGGCGAGGGCGGCAACGGCGCGTTCGAATTCCGGCCGCAGACTGCCGTCCAGAAGTTCGTCCCGCGCCTTCCTTTCCTCGGCATGGAAGTCGAGCGTGCGGCCGCTGGCCTCCTGCCAGAGGCGTGTGAGCGGCAGTTCCCCATCCGGATGGTGCAGGAACGACCCGACCTCGTCCATGAAGTCATAGCCGGTCGAGCCGTCGATGCCCCATTCGTGGGGGAGCTCTTCATGGTCAGCAAGGATCTTCTCGACGATGACGTAGCTGCCGCGCGGTGCGCCCGGCGGACGCCGCCCCTCCAGGGCCGTCAGCCGCTGGCGCAGGGCACGGCAATACCCGCTGGGATCGGTCAGGCCATCGATATGGTCGATGCGAAGTCCGTCGATCTCCCCCTCGGCATAGAGCCTGAACAAGGTCGCATGGGTGGCTTCGAAAACGACGGGATCCTCAACCCGCACCGCCACCAGTTCGTTGATGTCGAAGAACCGCCGCCAGTTCAGCCGCGTAGCCGCCTCGCGCCAGAAGACCAGTTCATAATGCTGCCGGGCGAGAAGGGCGCGCAGGTCGGTCGGCTGGTACAGGTCGGTCGACGCGTGCGCGTCGAGCGCGCTGTCGGGAGACAACGGCAGCCGGTGCTCACCGTAGGCGAGCGCGAGGGCATCGCTATCTGCGTCAAGTACAAGCGTGATCTCGCCCCGGTCGATACAGGTGTCGAGCGTATCTCCGAGGATTGGCAGGACGACGCGGGGATTGGCATCCCAGTCGATGTCGAAGAAACGCGCGTATTCGCTTGCGCGCCCTAAGGTCAGGACGTCCATCCACCACGCGTTATCGCGCCCGACACCCATATGGTTGGGCACGCTGTCGACGATGAGGCCCATATCGTGGCCGCGAAGCGTCTCAGCCAGCCTGAGGAGCCCGGGCTCTCCGCCGAGCTCCGAGTTGACCGTCGTCGGATCGACCACGTCATAACCGTGCATGGAGCCCGGACGCGCGGTCAGTATCGGCGATGTATAGAGGTGGCTGATGCCGAGCTCGGCCATGTAAGGCACGATCGCGGCCGCATCGTCGAAGGTGAAGCCGCCATGGAGTTGCAGACGCATCGTGGCGCGAGGATAAGTCCTGCCGCTCCCGTTCATGGCTTTCCTCTTCGTCTGGACAGGCTGCGCAGGCGGCGTGCCGCTGCCGGCGGTTCCGCTAGTCCTTGCGTTGCAATCGGCAGGCGTCGGCACCAGTTGGGATGTTCGGCCACGGTGCCGGGCAGGTTCGGCTGCTCGGTTTCGCCGAGGATGTCCTCGAGCGGGATGAGAACCAGATCCGCCGGCGTATCCGCGACGAAGGCGATAGCGGCGTCGACCACGGGCTCGGCTTGTGCGCCGGGCTGGGGCTCTCTATCCGTGACGAGCCCCTCCGTCGTGAACGCCGACCATAGGGCGGCGCGGTCCTCGTCCCGTGCCGCCCGCTCCGTGGCGGCGGACCCGCCGTGGCCAAACAGCGCGAGCTTCTCGCGCCAATCGATGTCACGCCCTGTCCACCAGCCCGCGACGGTCGGAAGATCATGGGTCGTCGTCATCGCTGTGGCTGTTCTCGGCCAGGAAGAGGCAGATTTGTAGGCGTTCTCGTCCCGCTCGAACCAGAGCACGCGCATGCCGATAACGCCAATGTCCTCCAGGGCCTCGCGCAGGCCGGGAGGGACGGTGCCAAGATCCTCGCCGATGACGATCGCCTGATGCCGCCAGGATTCGAGCGCGACGAGCCGCAGCATCGTGGCGAGCGGATAGGCAAGATAGGCCCCCTCATCCGGCGTCGCGCCGTCAGGAACGAGCCACAGTCGCGCGAAACCCAGAATATGGTCGATACGCAGGCCACCGGCATGACGCATGCCGGCGCGCAGCGTGTCCAGGAAGGGTGCGAAATCGCGGGCCACCAAGGTTCGCGGCGAAAGGGCCGTCAGCCCCCAGTCCTGTCCCAGCTGGTTGAAGAGATCAGGCGGCGCGCCAATGCTGACCCCCGCCATGACCTCATCGCGGTGGGCCCAGGCATAGCTGCCCCCGCCGTCGGTGCCGATGGCGAGATCACAGAGAATGCCGATGCCGAGCCCTGCATCCCGGGCCGCGGCCTGGGCGCGCGCGAGGCTCTTGTCCGCGAGCCACTGCAGGAAGAGATGGAAGGAAACCTCCTCGGCCTGCGCCGCGGCGAAAGCGGCCACCGCCTCGCTTCCGGACTCATGAAATTCGGCCGGCCATTGGCGCCAGTGATGGGCGCCGGGGTCGTTCTTCAGACAGGCGGCGTGCAAGGCTTCGAACACGGCATGATCGCGCAGCGCTCGCCCGCCGCGCGCGACGAAGTCCGCGAAATCTCCGCCGTAGGAGCCGCCGGGAGCGAGATCCGCCGCCATGATCGATTTGAGCGCGCGCAGGAATGCCAGCTTGGCCTTGGCCGCCGCCGGCCAGTCGATCAGGCGGCTTTCGTTATGGCGCACCATGGCCATCCGCATATCGGCCTGATCGAGCGCCTTCTCGATCTGCGACAGATCCGCGATCGCCGTGGGGTCCGCATGGAGAGGATTGAGGAACAACCGGCTTGAAGGTGCATAGGGGCTGGCGCGGCCGGGATCGGCGCTGAAGAGCGCATGCACCGGCCCGATCGAGACCGCTTCGCCGCGCGCATCGGCCACGACGCCCGCGAGATCCGCCAGGTCGCGGAAATCGCCGATGCCGCCATTGCCGACGGGCGTCTTCGCATCGATCTCACGCCGCAGGCCATAGAGCTGCGCCGCGACCCCCCAGCGACGTCCGGCGCCCGTGAGTTCCTCCACCGAGACGCATCGTGACGGTGCAATGGCGAGGGTCACCTCGCGGTCGCCATACCGGAGCCTATGGTACCCCGGCACGCCGATCGCAGGAATGGCGGATCCTCGCCCCTCTATAACCTCGCCGTTCTCGAGGCGGATTTCGAACGGCCGTGTTTGCGCGCCGGGGGACCTTAAGCCGGCCGGCATGGGAAACGGTTTGCCGACCTCGCCCGTGACGAGGGTCGGCGCTGCGTGCGAAGCCTGGCGCAGACGGTTGTGGCTGGCGGCGATGTCTGACGGCGTGTGCGCGGCGAGGCCGAGCGCCCCCAAGAGATGGCGCAGCGTGACGGACTTCACGGTCCGGCGCTTGCCGAACGCATCGGTCCAATCGACCGCTATGCCGGCGGCCGTCGCCAGCGAACGGAGATCGGGAGACGCCCCGCCGCTCATGGCTCCGTGCCTTCCGCCGGGCCGCAAGTGGCGATCGTCGCCCGCGGGGGAAGACGTCCGGCAGCGACCTCGGCCTTCACGTCCGGATCGCTCGCAAAGATGACATCCCCCGCCACCGGCGCGACGGACACAGCATCGGCACCGAGATTACAGGCGATCGTCAAGCGCCGGCCATTGCCGAGGCGCCAGGAGGCCATCACGGCTGCATCCCCAAGCGCTTGCGCGCCCATGGACTGCGCAGCGCGAATTCCGGGAACGATGTGCTGCCGCCTCAGATCGAGCAAATTCCTGTAATAAGCGAACATCGCCTCACCGTGCGCCGCGTCCGGCGCCACGGGGCGCGATCGCTCGAATGTGTCGACGGCGTTGGGATCCGGCAGGGCCTCCACGCCGACGTCGTTGAAGGCGGCAAAGGCCGCGAATTCGCGGCGACGGCCCTCCCGAACGGCCTTTGCCAGTTCAGGATTGTGATCCGTGAAGAAGAAGAACGGTGTTTCGCTGCCGTATTCCTCCCCCATGAAGATCAGCGGGATCTGCGGGGTCAGAAGCTGGAGCGCGACCGCCGCCTTGAGAGCGCCGGGATCAGCCAGCGTCGTCAAGCGCTCCCCGAAGGCGCGGTTGCCGATCTGGTCGTGATTCTGCAGGAAGAACACGAAGGCCGAAGGCGGCAGCATACCGCTTGGCGTGCCGCGCTTCTCGCCGGCGCGATGCGGCGATGGCTCGCCCTGGTAGATAAAGCCCTCCGACAAGGCCCGTGCCAGCTTGGAGGCAGGCGCGTCGGCGTAATCGGCGTAATAGCCGCCCGTCTCGCCCGTCAATAGAACATGCATGACGTGATGGGCGTCGTCGTTCCACTGGGCATCGAAGTCCCCGGCAAGATGCGAGGCAATATTGCCGTCGTGTTCGAGAACGAGATGCACATGGCGGCCAGGCTCGACGGTTCGCCTGACGGTTGCGGCCATCTCATCCAGCCAGTCGGGCTCGGTGATGGCATGCGCGGCATCGAAGCGCAGGCCGTCGAAGCGATATTCCATCAGCCAGTAAAGCACATTCTCTGTGAAATACCGCCTCACTTCGGGCCGACGAAAGTCAATGGCCGCGCCCCAGGGGGTCGCTATATCTTCGCGGAAGAATTGCGGCGCGTAAGAGGCAAGGTAATTTCCGTCCGGCCCGAAATGATTGTAGACGACGTCGAGGAATACCATCATCTCAAGCGCATGGGCGCGATCAATAAGCCGTTTGAGATCATCAGGCGTGCCGTAGGCTAAATTCGGCGCGAAGGGCAAGACGCCATCGTAACCCCAGTTGCGCCGCCCCGGACAATCGGCGATCGGCATCAGCTCGACCGCCGTTATGCCGAGCGCCTTGAGTTTCGGCAGCTGGGCCGCCACGCCGGCGTAGCCGCCCAGGAGGCCGGGGTGAAGCTCATAGAGCACCACCTCCTCCCATGGGCGTCCCAGCCAGTCAGCCTGCTGCCAGCGGTAATCCCGCGGATCGATGACCACGCTTGGACCGTGGACATCGTCGCGCTGGGCCCGCGACGCCGGGTCCGGCACGGATGTGCCATCGGGCAGGCGAAAGCGATAGGCGGTGTCCGCTCCCACCGCCGCCTCGCACGACCACCAGCCCTCCGCCGGGGCCATGGGGATGGGCGGCATTCCATCGATGACCAGGTCCACGGCGTCGGCACCGGGAGCCCAGAGCGCGAACCGGGTCCTGCTGCCCTCACTCGTCGCACCAAAGCTCAACGGATACGCGAAGCTTTGACCCGTGCTCATCCGCCTTCTCCGATATATCCCGCGAGAACAACTGCGCTATGGCCGGCAACCATGAAGCCCTCGCCGTCCAGGGTTTCCCACGCGCGCCAGGGATCGGCACTGTCGATCACGCGGCGCCACGCCAAGACGGGCGGCGGCAGGGTGAAGAGGGCATCCTCGGCGGAGCCATTGATCAGCAGGGACACGACCTCGACCGCGCCGTTTGCATCCCGACCGGCTCTGCGCAGATTAAGCCGCCGGCCCTCCGGATCGTTCCAGGCTTCCGGCGTCATTCCCTCGCCGCGTTCGTCGTACCAGGCGATATCCATGACGCCGGGCGCGGGTTCGGATCGGCCGTGCATGAAGGACTTGCAGCGGATCACCGGATAATCACGCCGCACGGCGATCAGCCTCGCGACAAAGGCTTGAAGGCTCTGGCCCTCAGGTGTCGCTGCCAGCGACCAGTCGAACCAGGATATCGCGTTGTCCTGACAATAGGCGTTGTTATTGCCGCCCTGGGTACGTCCGCATTCATCACCGCCCAACAGCATCGGCGTGCCGTGGGAAGCAAAAAGGGTGGTGAGCATCGCGCGCTTGATCTTCTGACGAACCGCGAGGATGTCTTCATTATCGGTCTCGCCCTCAGCGCCCCAATTGTTGCTGAAGTTCTCGGAGTGGCCGTCGTTGTTGTCCTCCCCATTGGCCTCGTTGTGGCGTTCGTTGAAGCTCACGGTATCTTCAAGCGTGAAGCCATCGTGGGCTGTCAGGAAGTTGACCGAGGCCCAGGGCGACCGGCCGTTGCGGTCGAAGATCTCGCCGGACCCGGAAAGACGCGCGGCCAGATCGCCGCGCACGCCGGGATCGCCGCGCCAGAAGCGGCGCACGCCGTCGCGGTAGCGGTCATTCCATTCGGCAAAGCCCGGCGGATGGTTTCCGAGTTGATAGCCGCCCGGCCCGATGTCCCAGGGTTCCGAGATGAGCTTTTTGGTCGAGAGGATCGGATCTTGCCGGAGCGCGTCGAAGAACCCCGATCCGGGATCAAAGCCGGAGGGCTCACGTCCGAGCGTGGTGCCGAGATCGAAGCGAAAACCGTCGATGCCGTAGAAGGTGACCCAGTAGCGCAGCGAATCCATCACCATCTGCAGCACGCGCGGATGGGAGAGATTCACCGTATTGCCGGTTCCGGTATCGTTGATGCAATGGCGTTCATTCCCGTCGACGAGCCGGTAGTAGCTTGCGTTGTCGAGGCCCCTGAACGACAATGTTGGGCCAAGTTCACTCCCCTCGCAGGTGTGGTTGTAAACGACGTCCAGTATGACTTCGATACCCGCGGCATGCAGGCGATTGACCGCCATACGCAATTCGTCGCGCGACCCGTCCGAGAGATAGCGGGGCTCCGGAGCGAAGAACGACAGGGTGTTGTAGCCCCAGTAATTCCTCAGGCCCTTTTCGAGAAGGTGCCGATCCTGCAGATAAGCATGGACGGGCAGCAGCTCGATACTTGTTATGCCAAGTTTGGCGAGGTGCTCGATAATGGCCGGTTCCGAGAGCGCCGCGAATGTACCCCGCTCATGCGGACGAATATCGTCACGATGCATGGTGAGACCGCGCACATGCGCTTCGTAGATCACGGTTTCGGACCACGGGACCCGGGGCAATGTGCGCCCATCCCGTGACGGCGGCTGAATTGGACTATCATCGGTGACGACGGCCTTCGGCATGGCGGCCGCGCTGTCGCGGCGATCGAAGGACATGTCCGCCCGGTTCGAATTCAGCCGGTACCCGAACAGGGCATCCGACCAGCGCACCTGGCCGTGGATGGCGCGCGCATAGGGATCCAGCAGGAGCTTATGATGATTGAAGCGATGTCCGCGACGCGGCTCATACGGTCCATAGGCTCTGTAGCCATAGAGCAAGCCCGCGCGCGCCAGGGGCAGATGGCCGTGAAAGACCTGATCGGTGCATTCGGGCAGCGTCAATCGCGCAATCTCGCGCCGGCCGGAGGGGTCGAACAAGCACAGGTCGATGCGCTCGGCATGGGCGGAGAAGATCGCGAAATTCACGCCGAGTTCGTCGCAGGTGGCTCCCAGCGGATAAGGTGATCCGGGCTCTAGGCGATCGGGCGTTGTCGGCATGGGGTCAGGTTTCCGGCGTGAAAAGGACGGTGGCGAGGGGCGGGATGGTGAGGCAGATGGAGAAAGGCTCGCCGTGGCTCGGCTGCTCGCTGGCGGCGACGCCGCCAGCATTGCCCATATTGCTGCCGCCAAAGATCGCTGCGTCGCTGTTGAAGATCTCGGCCCAGCGCCCCCCTTGCGGCACGCCGATACGATAGCGCGTGTGCGGCACCGGCGTCATGTTCACGACGACGAGAACGGGTGAAGCCTCGCGGCCGAGCCGCAGGAATGCGAACACGCTATTGGCGCGGTCGTCACCGACGATCCAGCGGAAGCCACGGCCTTCGCAGTCCAGCTGGTGCAAGGCGGGTTGGCTGCGATAGACGTGGTTAAGGTCACGAACAAGGCGCTGCATGCCGCCGTGCTCGGGCTGGGAGATGAGGTCCCAGTCGATCATGCGATCGTGGTCCCACTCGCGCTCCTGGGCAATCTCGCCGCCCATGAAGAGGAGCTTCTTGCCGGGATGGGTCCACATGAAGCCAAGGTAGGCGCGAAGGTTGGCAAAGCGCTGCCATCGATCGCCGGGCATTTTGCCTATGAGCGCGTGCTTTCCGTGAACCACTTCATCATGGGAAAGAGGAAGAACGAATTTTTCGGAGAAAGCATAGACGAGACCAAAGCCGACTTCGTCATGATGATAGCTCCGGTGCACAGGATCACGCTCGATATACTGCAGCGTGTCGTGCATCCAGCCCATGTTCCATTTGTAGGAGAAGCCCAGCCCGTCTTCGTCGACGGGTCTGGAGACGCCAGGCCAGGCCGTCGATTCCTCGGCGATCGTCATCGCGCCGGGACAGGCCTCCGCGATCACCGCATTCAGATGCTTGAGGAAAGCGACAGCTTCGAGATTTTCCCGCCCGCCGTGGATATTCGGCACCCATTCTCCGGGCGCCCGGCTGTAGTCGCGGTAAAGCATTGAAGCCACCGCATCGACGCGCAGGCCATCCACGTGAAAGCGTTGGAGCCAGAACAGGGCACTGGCAATGAGAAAGCCCGCCACCTCGCGACGACCCAGATTATAGATCAGGGTGTTCCAATCCGGGTGGTATCCCTCGCGCGGATCGGAATGCTCGTAGAGCGCGGTGCCGTCGAATTGCGCGAGACCGTAGACGTCAGAGGGGAAATGGGCGGGCACCCAGTCCAGGATGACACCGACGCCAGCCGTATGGCAGGCATCGACAAATCGCGCAAAGCCGTCAGCGCCGCCATGGCGCGCCGTCGGTGCAAAAAGGCCGAGGGGCTGATAACCCCAGGAGCCGCCGAAAGGATGCTCCATGATTGGCATGAGCTCGACATGGGTGAAGCCCATCTCCGCCACATAGGGCACGAGCCGCTCCGCCAGATCGTCCCATCCGAGAACAGACCCATCATCCTTCCGCAGCCAGGACGCCGAATGGACCTCATAGATCGCGATCGGCGCGTCGGGCGCGTGGCGAGCCGCGCGTCCGGCCATCCAATCCGCATCGGTCCAGTGATGGGCCGGCTTTGCCGGAACGATTGATGCCGTTGCCGGGGGCGGCTCAGTTGCCTGCGCAACCGGATCAGCCTTCAACGGCAGGACATCGCCATTGCGGGCGACAATCTCATATTTGTAGCGCTCCCGGGCGCGCAAGCCCGGGATGAAGATCTCCCACACGCCCGCCGCATGGCGCAGACGCATGGGATGCCTGCGCCCGTCCCAGGCATTGAAGTCACCGACGACCGAGACCCGCATCGCGTTTGGTGCCCAAACCGCGAACGAGACACCCTCAACGCCGTCAATCACCCGCGGATGAGACCCCAGCGCCTGCCAGAGGGTATGATGACGGCCCTCGGCAATCAGATGAAGATCGAGATCGCCCAGAATGGGCCCAAAAGAATAGGGGTCGGCGCGCTCGTCGACCACTGCTGCGCCGCCGTCTCCGGGCCATGTGACGCGCAGGCGATAGGGCGCCGCGTCGCGCAGGAAGCCGACGAACAGCGCGGGATGCTGGGGCGTGACGAGCGTCGCGAGAGGGCGGCCGTCGTCGCGTGCGATGACCGAGACCGCGCGCGCGCCTGGCAGGAAGGCGCGCAGGACCCGCTCTTCCCCAGCCTCGTGCGGGCCAAGCACCGAAAAGGGATCTTCGATGTGGCCCTGTGCAAGCGCCTGGACGGTCGCTTCATCGACGCGCAGGAGCGGGTGGTCGCAAGGTGCGGGAAACAGGGGCGCTTCCTCATGCATCATGCAGGCTCCCGTACCGGGCTGCCCACGAGCCGGGATGTCAGTGCGGCCAGCGCGCGAAGGGGGATATCGATCCAGTCAGGACGGTTGGCGGCCTCGTAGCAAAGCTCATAGGCGGCTTTCTCGAGCGTGAAGAGATCGATGAGGGCTGCATCGCGGGAGTCGCGGCGTTGCGGCTGCCGGTCGTCGGCCTCCGGCTGGACGCCGTGGTAGGCTTGCAAGAATGTATCATGGGCCACTTCGCGGAACTTCTCGATGAAGGCCTGCTTACGCGCGTCCGTCGATTCACCGCGAAGTTCTGTCCGCGCCGCCACCTTAGCCGCATAGTCAAACGAACGCAGAAGTCCTGCGACATCGCGGAAGCGGCTTGCTCTAGCGCGGCGTTCCACAAGACTGCGGCTCGGCTCACCTTCAAAATCAACGATGAAAACGTCGCTTTGCGAGATCAGGACCTGGCCGAGGTGGAAATCCCCATGAATGCGGGTTTCCAATGAGCCGACGCCGGCGGCGGCGAGCCGCGTCACCTCCTGTTCGAGACGGCCACGGTGGCGCACGATGCGCTCGGCGCGCAACCGGTCCTCGTCATTCGACCATTCCTTCCTGGCCTCGATGACGGCGCAGGCCTTCTCGATCTGCGCGACGACGGCCGCGGCCCATGCGGCCGTGCCGGCCTTGTCGACGACGACGGGCGCAAAGGCCGGATCATCGCTCGGGCGCGCGAGGAGGTCGTGCATCTGCGATAGCGCATGGCCGAGTGCCGCGGCCATAACCCGGTAGGATTTGAGCAGTTCCTCATCGGTCATGCTCTCGTCCCGAACTGCCTCACCGCAATTGCGCTTGATAAAATCGAGCGTCCAGTGCCAGCCGTCGCCCTGGTTCCGGATAAAACCCTGCACGATAGCAATCGTCCGGGCGTCGTCTTCACCCCATATCTTGACGACTTCGCCAAGAAACGGTGGGGAATTCTTGAAGCCGAGCTCCGCCAAATGGCGGTTCATCTCAGCCTCAGGATGGATACCCGGCTGCTGTCGCCGAATGAGCTTGGCAACAAGCACATCCCCCATGATGACGGAACTGTTTGATTGCTCGGCGGAAAGCCAGGTCAGCGGGGCATCCCCCGCGATATCGACATCCATAAGCTGCGGTGCCGGCAGAAAGCGGATTTCGCCGTCGCCGAGGACAATCCGCTTGGCATCGACAAGCGCGGTCAAGGTGCTGCGGATGAAAGGCTCCAGGGCAAAAGCATCTGTGAGATAACCCACGCGCCGGCCGCGGCGCAGACGCGTCAGCGCGAGCTGCTGCGGCAGCGGGGTGGAGATTTCGTCCTCCCAGGCGATCCCCATGGGCATGAGATAGCGCGCAGTGCCGCGCTTGGTGGTCACATCGATCTCGGCGATCACCGTATCGGCGACCTTGGGCAGGGGCGCGAGCGCTGCGATCTCGACCTTGACGATTGCCTCATCCTTCGCCGCGAACCAGCGGCGCTTCGGCAGATAGGCCGGCAGCGACTCCGTCTCGAGAATGCGGCGGATCGGCTTGTCCATGAGCTCATCGAGCCCGCGACGCAGCACGATCGTCGCGAATTCCGGGAGCGGCTCGGGCGCCGGCCTATGCCAGGAGGGGAGATTCGTCTCGGTCGCCAGCAAGAACCAATAGAAGCCGAAGGGTGGCAGGGTCAGCAGATAGGTCAGTTGTCCGATCGGCGGAAAGACCGAATCGGCTGTCATCTCCACCGGAATGCGGCCCGCGAAGGCCGACAGGTCAAGCTCGACGGCCTGCGGCGAGCGCGACAGATTCGCGACACACAGGATCGTTTCGTCCTCGTATTCACGCAGGTACGCAAGAATCTTTCTGTTTCTCGGGTAGAGAAATCTGAGAGTTCCGCGGCCAAAGGCTGGATGTTTGCGGCGCGTCGCCAGCATCCGCCGCATCCAGTTGAGCAGCGAATGCGGATCTCTGTTCTGCGCCTCGACATTGATGGCCTCGAAGCCATAGAGCGTGTCCATGATCGGTGGCAAGACGAGCTGCTCAGGGTCGGCCCGCGAGAAGCCGCCATTGCGATCGGCGGACCACTGCATGGGCGTGCGCACGCCGTCACGGTCACCGAGGTGGATGTTGTCACCCATGCCGATCTCGTCGCCGTAATAGATCACCGGCGTGCCCGGCATCGATTGCAGAAGGGCGTTCATCAACTCGACGCGACGGCGGTCGCGCTCGAGGAGGGGTGCAAGGCGGCGGCGGATGCCAAGGTTGATACGCGCGCGCCGATCCGCCGCATAGACTTCCCACAGATAATCGCGCTCGCTGTCGGTGACCATTTCGAGCGTGAGTTCGTCATGATTGCGCAGGAAGATCGCCCATTGGCAGTTCTCCGGAATTTCCGGGGTCTGGCGTAGAATATCGGTGATGGGAAAGCGGTCTTCGCGGGCGATCGCCATATACATGCGCGGCATGAGCGGGAAGTGAAACGCCATATGGCATTCGTCACCATCACCGAAATACTGCTGCGTGTCTTCCGGCCACTGGTTCGCTTCCGCCAGAAGCATCCGGTCGGGATAGGCCGCGTCGAGCTCGGCGCGGATACGCTTCAGGATGGTATGCGTTTCCGGCAGGTTCTCATTGATGGTGCCTTCGCGCTCCACCAGATAGGGCACTGCATCAAGGCGCAGACCGTCGACGCCGAGATCAAGCCAGAAGCGCATGACGCTCAGCACCGCCCGCACAACCTGCGGATTGTCGAAGTTGAGATCCGGCTGATGAGAATAGAAGCGATGCCAGTAATAGGCACCCGCCACGGGATCCCACGTCCAGTTCGACTTCTCCGTGTCGAGAAATATGATCCGCGTGCCGGCATAGGTCTGGTCGCTATCCGACCAGACGTAAAAATTGCGGGCGGCCGAACCCGGCTTGGCGCGGCGGGCCTTCTGAAACCATGGATGTTGATCCGACGTGTGATTGATCACGAGCTCCGTAATGACGCGCAGTCCCCGCGCATGGGCTTCGTCTATGAAGCGTTTGACATCGGCCATGACCCCGTAATCTGAGTGTACGTCCCTGTATGCGGCGATGTCATAGCCGTCATCGCGTCGGGGGGACGGATAGAAAGGCAGCAGCCAAACCGCGGTAACACCAAGACCGGCAATATAATCCAGTTTGTCGATGAGCCCCTTGAAGTCACCCACGCCGTCATTGTTCGCGTCAAAGAACGACTTGATATGGAGCTGATAGATAATCGCGTCCTTGTACCATTGCGGGTCAGCGGGAAGCGGTGAGATCTTCCGACGTTTCGCCATGTCAATGCCCTCCAGCCGGGCGAACGCGCCAGATGGCGTAGGGCTGATGATGGGGATCAAGGGTCAGCCATTGCAGCTTGCCCTCGCGCACCGACGATCGATCGTTGAGGAGATCGTCGATCTCGAGTGCGGCGTTGTCACCAAGTCCCCACTCCCAGAGGGGAAGCTCGAACGAAAACGTCGCCTGGTTGAACGGATCGAGGTTTATAAGCACCAGAATAACACTATCGCGTGCGGCCGTTGCCTTGCCATAATAAATAACCCGATCGTCGAACGCATTGTAGAACGTCAATCCAAGATGCGTTTGGAGAGCTGGATTGTTTTTTCGGATGCGATTCAACTGCGTTATCTCAGCGATAATATGTCCGTCTTTCGTCCAATCGCGCGGCTTGATCTCGTATTTCTCCGAGTCCTTGTATTCCTCGCGGCCGGGCAACGCCTCAGCCTCGCAGAGTTCAAAGCCGGAATACATGCCCCACAGGCCAGACAATGTCGTTGCCAGGGCGGCGCGAATGAGAAATCCCGGCCGGCCGGACGTCTGCAGGAAAATCGGATTGATATCCGGTGTATTCACGAAAAAATGCGGCCGGAAAAAGTCCCGAACCGGCGAGCTTGTTAGCTCCGACAGGTAGTCGATCAGGCCCTGCTTGTCATTTCGCCATGTGAAATATGTGTAGGATTGCGAAAAGCCAACTTTGGCTAAGCGGTACATCATCTTCGGCCTGGTAAAGGCTTCCGACAGGAATATGACATCGGGATAGCGGGACGAGACTTCATCGATCATCCATTCCCAGAATGGGAGCGGCTTTGTGTGCGGATTGTCGACCCGGAACAGGCGCACGCCTTCCGCGGCCCATGTCAGCACAATGTCGCGCAGGGCGAGCCAGAGCCCGGGAATGGCGCCCTCGCCGTCGAAATCGACATTGACGATGTCTTCGTAGCGCTTCGGAGGGTTCTCAGCATAGCGAATACTGCCGTCCGGACGCCAGGCGAACCATTCGGGATGCTCCTTCAGCCACGGATGGTCCGGCGAGCATTGAATGGCGAAATCGAGCGCAATTTCGATGCCGCGAGCAGCGGCTGCATCGCGCAGCCGTCGGAAATCCTCAAGCGTGCCGAGCTCCGGGTGGATCGCGTCATGGCCGCCCTCCTCGCTGCCGATGGCGTAGGGGCTGCCCGGCTCGTCGGGCCCGGCAATCAGGGCGTTATTGCGGCCTTTACGGTTCTTCCGTCCGATCGGATGGATCGGTGGAAAATAAAGAACGTCGAAGCCCATGGCGTGGATGGCGGGCAGGCGTTCGATGACGCCGGCGAGCGTTCCGTGCCGACGGGCGTCACTGGTTTCGGAGCGGGGAAACAACTCGTACCAATTCGCGAAAGCCGCTCCCAGGCGCTCCACCGTGAGCGGTATCTCGACAGGATGGCGCGCCCGATGGTCCTTCGGGTCACAGGCGGCAGCGCACTGCGCCACGTCGGGAGCAAGAAGCCGGTCTATCGCCGCATCGACAGTGGGCGCGGCTTCGGCGGCCTCGATCGCTGCGGTAAGGGCGTCGCCATCCGCGTGCCGGGCACCGGCCGAGGCCCGGCGCAAATGCTGGAGCCCTTCCGCCAGTGCCAGATCCAAAGGCTGCCTGGCAGCACGCTTCTTTTCAACCTCGTCACGCCAGGAGCCGTAAGCGTCGCGCCAGGCTTCCACGGTGTAGACGTGGCGGCCAAGGCGTAAAGGCATAAAGCTGCCTCGCCAGCGGTCGTTGTTCTCGAATGCCATCGGCGCCCGGCGCCACTCCGCTTCGTCGACAGGACGCCACAGGATTTGAGCGGCTATTTTGTCATGTCCATCGATGAAGATGTCGGCCGTCACAGCGACGGGGCAGCCAAGCAGCTCTTTGACGGCAAAACGCCCACCGTCGACCGCAGGGGCCACGCTTTCGATCACGATACGCGGCGCTTCGGCTGCACGGTGTACGGCGTCAGGACCCGGTGAGCGGACGACCGCCGGCGCGGCCCGAGAGCTCAGTCGCAAGGCGGCCCCGGGTTCCAGGCGAATGCTGCCGGTCGACGGTACCTGGATAGCGCCAGCCACGAACTGGAGCGATGCGGAGGGCAGAGGGCCGAGGCTCTCCGCCTTGATCATGGCTGGACGGTCGAGTGCGGGATTGACGAGAGCAAGCGCCGCTTCCCTCGCTGCGCGGGGAGCAGCGTGATCGGCGCGCAGCAAGACGGTCACGGGCGCATCGGGTCCGCTCAGTCCATGAAGCGTATCTGTGCGGTTCCCATATTGCCCTTTCCTGACGTCGCCCAGGACCTTGGAAAACCTGCCGGACAAATCCGCCGGGAGGGGCCTGCTCTCCTCACGGCTGTAGGCACGCATGGGCGTCGCGGCCCCGCGCTCGAAGCCTTGGGGGACGAGGATTCCGGAGCCTGCGAAAGCGGCGACCTCCAACGCGCGTTGCGCCGCACATAGGCGATGCTCTCCGGCACAAGCAGCGAGGCGGCGGCCGAAGGGTGTCTCCACCGCCCAGATGAAGGGCGCGACGAACCGGCCAGCCTGCTGGCAAGCGGCAAGATCGGCGGAACGATAGTCCCAGCCCGCAAGCGAGGATTGGAGCAGGTTGAAGCCGCATCCACGCAGGCGCTCGATCTCCGCCGGCTTGACACCCGTCACATCAGCGATGAAGAGGCAGTCTGGCGCGTCTTGCCGGATGTGCGCCATCAATCTGGACCAGACCTGGGCCGGCACTTCACTCGAACCGACGCACCGGAAACCTGATGCGCCGCTCACGTACAGGGGCGCGAGCACCCGCGCGAAATAGGCAACGATGCTGTGCTCACTTGCAGGGTCATCCCAGCGCGGGGTTCGGGAGCCGCGCGCGGTCAAATGGCGCGGGTCGATAACGTCCGGCCAGTTGCTTTCCGAAAAGTACGGGTGAAGCTCGGGAATATTCGCTTCCTCTGCCAGACGGCCCACGACGACGTCAATGAGAAGCTCAAGTTTGTGACGGTGGCAGGCCTCCGCCTTCCGCGCGATCCAGGCGGCGGGGGCATTGTCATGCCCCAGCTCTGCGAGCGCGTCGGCCACACTCGCGAAAGTCGCGGTGCGGAAAACATCACATCGACGGCCTGCCTTGAAAATTGGCGCAGTACATATATGCGTGAATCCCATCGAAAGGATTTCAGATAGCTTTTTATCCAGCCTATCATCGCAGAAGAATATCGGTGCGACGTAATAAATGCATGGAGATGCCGGATTCGCTGGCATATTATGTCTCTTCATATCCCCTTAAACCAACGAACGGCACGATTTTATCATTGCAGGGGGCCTGTTTTGCTGTGGGAGTGGAAGCCGGCTCGGACGCTGCTTCTGCAGTAACAACCACGAGCGTCAGAACAAGTTCCGTCAGCGCACGGCAAAGGTTACTGCAGCAGACCGCGGGTCACCGTGGCCGGGCTTCCGCGCAGAGAAAGAAGAACCGCAGGCGGCGTGCTCAACATGGCACGTCGGCGTACGGTTCTGTTCGGAACGTTCCTCCTTTCACGTGCGTTCTCCCTGCACCCCATTGGAGGACAGAATGGACGAAAGAGAACATCGCATCCGCGAACGCGCCCACCGGCTCTGGGAAGAGGAAGGCCGGCCGGAAGGGCGTGCCGAGCGCCACTGGTAGCAGGCCGAAGAGATCGTGGCGATCGAGGAGAGATACGAGGAGGGATATACGGACGATCGACAGGTGGTCGATGCTGCCGCGGCGCCCGCGGTAGAGCCGATAGGGGTGCCGGCCCATGCTGGCGAGAACAACCCGGCCAGCGAGAGCCACATTCCTCCCCCGGAACCGGCGCCGCAGGTGCAGCGCGGACGGAAACGCCAGCGGACGACCCGCTCAGAGTGACAAGCGGCGATGCCGTCCGTTTGCGGTTCCACTGCTGGAACCGCCGGTCCGGATTCAACTAGCGGGATGACCCTTCAGGTCCGGCCGTGCCCGGATCGTCAGGCCTGACCGCCCCGCCGCTCGCGAACCGTGGTTGCATGACCGCGAGGATATCCGATTCCGTTGGCAGATCGGCCCCTTTGCGCGAGCAGGTGATGGACGAGGCGGCGATCGCGAAATTCATCGCCTTGCGGAGATCGGCAACCTCCAGTTCCATGAAGCGAGGACGGGCAAGACGGCCGATCTTGCTGAGAGAGGCGAGCAGCGCGGCATGGAAACTGTCACCGGCACCAACGGTGTCAGCCACCTTGACCGGGAGCGCGTCCACGCGAATCTCCGGTTGCCCGCGCAGAAAGGCTGAGGCTCCATGCACGCCCCGCGTGAGAACCACAAGGCGGGGGCCCCGCAGCAACCATCCGGCGATCAAGTCCTCTGGGACGCAGGCAGTCCCATAGCCGGTGCAAAGATCCTCCTCGCTCGCCTTGATGATATCAGCGTAAGGCAGGAAGGCCTCGAACTGTGAACGCCACGCCTTGATGTCGGGTGTGACCGTGGGCCGGACGTTTGGATCGAGCGAGATCGTCGCGCGTCCCGCCTCCCTCTGGACAAGCGTCAGCAGGGCGTCCGCGACGGGCGGCACGGCAAGCGTGTAGGATCCGACGGTGATCGCCTCGAATTCATGCTCCGGACCGGGAAGATCGGCTTGCGTGATATCCCGGTCGGCCTTGCCCTCGCCGTGGAAAGCATAGCTCGGCTGGCCGTTCGCGTCGGTCGCCACGACGCTGATTGTCGAAAGGCGCTCGCTCTTCTTGGCGAAGGAGAGCGCAACCCCTTCTCGCGCGAGTTTCCGGCCGATCGCTTGGCCAAACGGGTCAGTGGAGATCCCCCCGAAGAAAGCCGCCCGCGCACCGAGCCGCGAGAGGCCAACCGCGACATTGAAGGGAGATCCCCCCAGCAACGCCTCCGTCGCCACGTCGTTCACCGGATCAACCGAGACAAACAAATCGACGAGGGCCTCGCCGCAGACAAGAATCATGATGGCTACTCATTCAAGGGCTAGACAGAAAAAGCTGATGCCGCGATTTTGCGGTTTACTGCGGTTGCGATAACGAAACATATGCAGATTTCAGCATCAGGTCGTTGCGTGGCCGCCCGAGGGGAAGCCCCGCGGATTTGATGCGATTGGTCTCTATGAGCGCAAATCATGCCCCGATCGATCAGCAAGAGCCCCGCCCTCGAACGCATCATAGCAAGTCCCGAACATAGCTTTCGGTGTGTCTCGCACGATTTTCCCTGCGAGGTCGCGCGTTGGAACTACCATCCCGAACATGAGCTTCACCTCATCCGGCGCTCGACCGGCCGTGTGTTCGTCGGCGACTATATTGGAACCTTCGGCCCGGGACATCTCGCCTTCGTCAACTCCAACGTTCCCCACAACTGGGTGAGCGATCTCCACCCCGATGAAGTTGTGGCCGATCGGGATCTGGTCATCCAGTTCGATCCCGGTCTCCTCGAAAAGGCGGCCAGCCTCTTTCCGGAATTGCGCAGCTTTTTGCCGAGCCTGGAGGTTTTCAACCGCAGCTGGCAGTTCCATGACGACTGCGCGCGCGCGGGAGCGAGCCTGATGGAAGACATCAGCACGGCAACCGGCGTAACCAGGCTGATACGCTTTCTCGAGTTGCTCCACCTTCTGGCGACGACAAAAGACCGAACGCCGCTCGCCACCCCCAGCTACGTCCCAACCCTCGATCAGGCCGCTTCGGACCAGATCGAAAAAGCGATGCGCTTCATCCTCGCCAGGCTTCCGCACGAGGTCAGTATGGAGGAGGTGGCCACCCATGTCGGTATGTCGTCCAGTTCGTTCTCACGCTTTTTCAAACGCAATACAGCGCATAACTTCGTTGACTATATGCGGAAATTGCGGATCGGCGAAGCCAGCAGGCTGCTGGCCGAAACCCAAAGGCCGATCACGGACATCTGCTTTGACGTTGGATATGCAAACATCTCCAGTTTCAACCGAAGCTTTCGTGAGGAACGCGGTATGACGCCGAGCGCCTACCGCAGACTTTCGCGTGCGATCGATTGAAATGGATTGAACGGCGGCGCCTTTTGCCCGGTAAAACCGGGAAACGCGCGGGACGAGCCCCTCCCTATCAGATCACCCGGCGCTCCTTTGCACCGGACGCGATCAATCATCCCAGACATGACTATTAACGATCGGCGCCTCCGTCTACAAATTTTTGCAGGCTTAGTGCGCCTCGCGCCGATCTTTCGATCTTCTTTGCGCAAAAAATCATAGGTTTTGCGCAAGCCTGATGCTGGCGCGCAGATCCCCGGAATGGTGTTATCTCAGTCGTCCCGGTTCGCCGCGAGACCAAAGATAAGCGGGAGGAGAATACGATGACGACGACTTTTGCACGACGATTCGGCTTGGCGCTCGGCGCCTCAATCCTGGCCGGTTCGCTGATTTCGGGCGCGGTAGCGAAGGATCTCACCGTCACGACCTGGACGGCGACCTCGCCGGGCCTGAAAGATTGGTGGAAAGTCATCGAGGAGAAATTCGAGAAGGCCAATCCGGGAGTCGACGTCAAGATCGAGAATATCGCCTTCGGCGACTATATTCGCACCCTGACCACCCGGTTTGTCGCGGGCAGCGCGCCCTCGATCGTGCATGTTCCTTTGCCGACCATCAATCTGCCCGCCTGGGCCGAAGCGGGCTTTCTGATGGGTGTCGATGACCGCATTGCCGGAACCGACATCGCCAGCAAATGGCCGGCCAACCAGGCAGCGATGTCCTGGAAGGGCGCCGACTATGGCGTTCTGCTCGTGCATTACGGCTACGTCTTCTTCGTCAACGAGAAGATGTTCAGGGATGCCGGCATAGCCATTCCAACGAACAGGAATGAACTGCTTGCCGCGGCCAAGGCGCTGACCAAGGACGGCAAATACGGCTTTGCCATTACCGACGATAACACGGTCAACTTCATGCGCGATGCGCTTGAGTTCGTCAGCGGTCTCGGCGGCCAGTGGGCGAAAGATGGCGCCTGGAATTTCACGGATCCCAAGGTCGTCGAGGCGATCGATCTATGGCGCGACATCGGCCAGAACTACGCGCCGCGCGGCACAGATATCAATGCCAAGCGGCAGGCGTTCTATGATGGCAACGTGGCCATGATGATCGAGAACCCCTCGGTATGGCCTAATGTGGCTGCGGCCGCGAAGCCCGGTGTCGTCGGCGATCTGCACCTCGCGACCATGCCCTTCAAGGTGGTGCCGGGCGATGTCAGCCACGGCTTGTCCATCCCCCAGGAAGCCGATGCCGAGACCGCAAAGCTTGCCTGGGCCTTCACCGAAATGGCCGCCTCGCCGGATCTCATGCGATCTTATGTCGAACTGGTGAAATCACCGGTGGCGCGGCCGGGGGTCGATGAAGCGCTGTTGAAGGATAGGGATACCGTCGTTATCGCCAAATCCGCGGAGAATGCGCAGGTCCTTGTTCCCAACGAATACTATGGCGTGCGCAAGAACTACGCGGCGTTTTCCACGGAATTGACCAACGCCCTTCGCAGCGTCCTGCAGGGACAGGCACCGACGAAGGAGGCCCTTGCCGCACTTCAGGAACGGTTGGTCGCCAAAGGCATCACGCCATGACACGTGTCGCAGCGACGGCGGCGCCTGCAGGCGCTGTCGCTCTCATGCGCCCACGGAGGACGCGGCATGGCGCGCCGCCGCGCGAAGGATATGGCTTTGCGCTGGCCCTGCTCGCGCCGTCGTCCGCGCTTATCGGCGCGCTCCTGCTGGCACCTCTTGTTCTGCTGCTGATCATCAGCTTCAAGAGCGTCAAGCTTGGCAATATCGCCCTGATCCTGAGGGCGGACTTTACCTGGGACAACTATATTCGGGTTCTCTCGGATCCGGCGACATGGCATAGCCTCTCGATCAGCGGAGCCTATATCCTGGGGTCCTCGATCATGGCTTTCGGGCTCGGCCTTGCGACGGCGCTGATTCTGAATGAGAAGTTCCCGGCACAGAGACTGTTTCGAACACTCATGCTGCTGCCCTGGGCCGTCCCAGGCATCACAGCGACGATCGCCTTTCTGTGGATCCTGCAACCGTCCTTTGGCGTTTTCAACTTCATGCTGCGGACGCTCGGCTTTGCTGCCCAGGACATCAACTGGTTTGGCGATTCACGGCTTGCCCTTCTCGCGGTTATTTTTCCGACGGTCTGGAAGACCTATCCCTTCTTCACGATCATGCTGCTGGCCGCGCTGCAGACAATCCCGCGGGAGCTCTATGAGGCCGCCTCGATCGACGGGGCCAACAAATGGCGTCAGTTCCAGTGGATCACCTGGCCCAGTCTTCGTCGCTATGCGATTGTCGCGCTCGTCTTCAACGCGATGTATGTCTTCCGCGAGTTTGACTTCATTTTTGCATCGACCAAAGGCGGCCCGCAGGGCGCCACCGATACGATCGCGATCCGCATCTATAACCTCGCCTTCGAGACCTTCGACATGGCCGCGGCTTCGGCGCTCGGCGTTCTCACATTCGTCCTTGTCGCGATCTGCGTGTTTGGCTTCGTCCGCTGGCAGATGAAACTGGAGCAACGGTGATGACCGGTGACGCCGGATCCCGCCTTGCGTCGACGCTTCGCCTTTTCCTTGCGGGGCTGCTGACGGTGCTGCTGCTGTTTCCGATCTACTGGATGGCTCAGACGTCCATCCTGCCAACGTCATCGATCCTGTCGCGCAACCCCGACCTCGTGCCGAGGCTCGCCGACATCAATCTGTCCGCCTTCGAGACGCTGGTGCGGCAGTATCCCGTTGCCCGGTGGCTCATGAATTCGGCGACGATCACGGTTGGCTCGGCCGTGCTCAGCACAGTCTGCGCCACGCTCGCGGGCTACAGCTTGTCGCGGTTCAAGTCTCGAACCGCCAGCGGCATCGCCTTCGTGCTCCTGCTGGGGCGCGTCCTGCCGGGCACGCTCCTGGTTCTCCCCTATTTCGTCCTGTTCCGCTGGGCGGGCATCCTCGACACCCACACAGCCGTGATCCTTGCCAACGCGTCGATGATCATCCCTTTCTCCACATTCATGATGAAGAACTACTTCGATGACGTGCCGCGGGAGCTCGACGAAGCCGCCAAGGTCGATGGCTGTTCCGCCATGACGGCACTCTGGTTCGTGGTCCTGCCGATCGCCAGGCCCGGGATTGCGGCCACGGTTGCCTTCGCCGCGACGGCCAGTTGGGTCGATCTTCTGTTCGCGCGGACGCTGTTGCTGTCGGCTGAGAATTGGACTGTCCCCGTGGGGATCGCCTCACTCATCGGCGAAGTGCAGACGAGTTGGAATCAGTTGATGGCAGCGGGTGTTCTATCCGTTTTGCCCGTATTTGCGGTCTATTGGTTTGCGCAACCCTATCTCGTCGGCGGAATGACGTCGGGCGCCGTGAAGGGCTGAAGGAATGACGATGAACGATACAGTCTATCGCGAAGCGGCCAAAGATCTCCCGGTCATCGCCGACGTCGACGTTCTGGTCGTCGGTGGCGGGCCGGCCGGTGTCTGTGCCGCGGTCGGTGCGGCACGTGCGGGCGCCCGCACGTTCCTCGTCGAACGCCACGGTTTTCTCGGCGGCATGTGGACCGCCGGCATGGTTCTGACGCTTGCGGGCTTCAACTCATGGCTGCGGCCTTACCACCGCTGTGTCGGCGGGATCGCTGGAGAATGGATCCGCAGGGCGGCCGCCCAGAACGGATGCCAGGATCATACCGGCTTCGTCCTCAACTCCGATCCGGAGATCATGAAACGCGTCGCCGATGATCTCGTCACCGAAGCGGGAGTGGAACTCCTCTTTCACTGCTGGGGCGCCGATCCGATCTGTGAAGACGGCGTGGTGAAGGGCCTGTGCATCGAGAACGTCGAGGGTCGGCAGGCCATCCGGGCGACAGTCACGATCGATTGCACCGGCGACGGCGACGTCATGGCGCGCTCTGGCGCAGGCTGGACCAAAGGGCAATCCCTGCAGCCGATGACCATGTCCTTCCGGATGGGCAACCTCCGGATCGAGACAGACAACGACATTCACAAGCCTGTGTCGCCCCCCATCGGCCCCGAGCCCGGTTATCTGCATGAACCCACGCTCAGCCAATATGCGTCCGTGCGGCAGGACGTGGTGGTCGATGCCGACCACATGCGGGCCGAGCGCGAGAGCGGCCGGTTGCCGCGCTACGGCGGGCCATGGTTCGGCGGCCTCGACGCGGATGTGATCTGGGTGAATTCGACACGGATCACCGGCGATGCCTCCGTCGCGTCGGACCTCACGCGGGCCGAGCTCGCAGGCCGTCGCGAAACAGCTGAGATAGTCGACTATTTCGTGAAGCACCTCCCCGGCTTTGCCGCGGGGCGGCTCATCCAGACCAGCACACAGATCGGCATCCGGGAGACGCGGCGGCTGGAGGGTGTCTATACGCTGAAAGCCGCGGACATTCTCGGCCGCACGGATTTCGACGACGGCATCGCGCTTGGCTGCTGGCCGATCGACGTGCATCCGACGACGGACGCCGTCGGCCATCATGCCATGTATGTGCCGCTGCCTTATCGCATTCCCTATCGCTCCCTGCTGCCGACCAACGTGAATGGCTTGCTGGTGGCAGGACGCTGCTTCTCGGCCGACCGGGAGGCGCTGGGCTCAGCCCGGGTCGGTGCAACCTGCGCCGCGATGGGGCACGCGGCGGGCGTCGCTGCGGCGATTGCCGCGGCACGCTCCACGGAACCCCGCGCGCTTGATGCGGCGCTTATCCAGCGGGTATTGCGCCAGCAGGACGCAATCATCGATTACCCCGGCTGATGCGTGGCGCACCTCCTTTCAAGGTGGCGGCTCTTCCCCGGCCCATCGGGTCAGGCCCGCATCGTTCTCCCACCTCTCGCCGGTCAGGCCCGGCACCGGAGCCGTTTCCATGAAAGCCCTTGTTCTCGAAAGCCCACGCAAACTCGTCCTTCGCGATATCGGTCTCGAAGCCGAGGCGGGACGCGGCGAGGTCAAGATCAGGCTGAATACTGTGGGTATCTGCGGTTCCGACGTGCATTACTATACGCACGGCCGCATCGGACCCTTCGTCGTGGAGGCGCCGATGGTGCTGGGCCATGAAGCCGCGGGCACCGTCGTCGCCGTCGGAGAGGATGTGACCGGCCTGAAGCCGGGGGACAGGGTCTCAATGGAGCCGGGCATCCCCGACCCTCACTCGCGGGCCTCGCGTCTCGGCATATACAATGTGGACCCGAACGTGACGTTCTGGGCGACCCCGCCGATCCATGGCGTCATCCGACCCTTCGTGGTGCACCCGGCGAATTTCACCTTCAGGATACCGGATCATATCAGCTTCGCCGAGGCGGCGCTGGTGGAGCCATTCGCCGTCGGGATGCAGGCGGCCGCGAAGGCACGGATCCAGCCGGGAGACACAGCCGTCGTCATTGGCGCCGGGCCGATCGGGATCATGGTGGCGATCGCGGCCTTGGCCGGTGGTTGCGCCAGGGCGGTCGTTGCAGATTTCGCCCAGCCGAAGCTCGACATCGCGGCGTCCTATGACGGCGTGATCCCCGTCAATGTGCGCGAGAGCAATCTCCAGGAGGAGGTCGCGCGGCTGACTGATGGATGGGGCGCCGACGTCGTCTTCGAGTGTTCAGGCGCTGCAGCGGTCTGGTCGGATATCGCGGCCCTGCCTCGTCCCTGCGGTACCATCGTGGCTGTCGGCTTGCCCATTGATCCTGTGCCCTTCGATATCGCCGGACTGTCGACCAGGGAACTCAGGGTCGAGACCGTGTTCCGCTACGCGCATCAATATGATCGGGCGCTCGCCCTGATGGGGTCTGGACGCGTGGATCTCAAACGCCTCATCTCCGCGACGTTCCCCTTCGAAGACGCCGTTGCCGCCTTCGAGCGTGCCGCCGAGGGCCGCCCGGCCGACGTCAAGCTCCAGATATGCCTCGAAAGCTGACAAGCATTCATCGGCCTGGATGGCCTCGGCCGATTCATTCCAGGCCGGATCTGCTCTCAGTCCTGATAGCAAGCTGGTCCAGCAGAGAGGCGGCGAGCCGCAAGCTCGCGCCGGTCGCAATCGCGATAGCCGGCAGGGTCATCCATTCCAGCGTCCAGGCTGCCCCGGATCGTTCATTTTCATGGACCATCGCCTGATGCAGGAGGCCCGCCTGGCCGGCGTTGTAGCGTGCGAGTGTCACGAGGATCTCGGCCGCCACCGGATTCGACTTATGCGCCATGGCCGATGAGCCGCCACCTCCGGTCAGCCGGACGGCGGCGATTTCATTCTGCGCCATCAGGGACACGTCCGCACCGATCTTGCCGAGCGACCCGCTCACCAGCGACATCAGCGACCCCAGGTTGGCGATCCGATCCCGCGCGGCGTGCCAGGGAGGAGCATCGCCAAGGCCGAGACGACGGGCCAGCGCACGCGCGATGGCATCGCCATGCCCCGCGAAACTGGACCGGTCACCGATCGGACCGCCGAGTTGAACCACCAGGCCTGACTTGCGGACCTCGGCCAGCGCCGCGAGATGACGCTCGAGCGGTTCGCTCCAGCTCCGCAACTTCTCATGCCAGGTGAAGGGCAGCGCCTGTTGCATGCGCGTATGGGCCATCAACGACAGGCCGCCATGAAGGCGATCGATGGCGTCCAACCGGCCCAGCACGGCCACCAAACGCGCTTCGAGGACAGCCAGAACGGCGGCAAGCTGCAGGACGAGCGCGGTGTCGACGACATCCTGGCTTGTGGCGCCCTTGTGCAGCGCCTCCCGGAAGGCGGGCTGCAAACCGGCGCGGATCTGTCCGACGAGAGCCGGCACGACGACGCCATCGCGCGCAATGCCGGCGGCGAGGCCGTCCCAATCCGGCCGGTAGAGCGAAATCGCCGCCGCCACGGCCTCGGCCGCCTCGGCCGGGATGAATCCCACCTCGGCCTGCGCACCCGCGAGCGCTGTTTCGAAGCGCAACATCGCCTTCAGCTGTGCGTCGTCGGACAGCAGCTCTTCGATGTCACGATCGCCGACAAGCGAGGCAAGAAGCGACATAGGCTTGCTCAAATCCGCATTTTTCCATTCCGCGCGAATACATCTTACTACATATCGAAGAATACCGTCTCACTATCCCCTTGCAAATGAATGTCGAGGCGATACTGCGGCACGTCGCCCTCCTCTTTCCGCGCGATCAAGGTCGCCCGCCGCTTCGGATCAGGAATGCGGTTCAGGACGAAATCCCGCGCATTCGCCGCCTCTTCGTCGGCAAAATAGATCCTGGTCTGCAAGCCGATATTGATGCCACGCGCGACGATCCACACCGCCACATGCGGCGCCATCGGCCGCCCGTCAGGACCGGGGACCGGCCCGGGCTTGATGGTTTCGAAGCGGAATTCACCCTCGCCGTTGGCAGGTTGCCGCCCCCAGCCCGTAAACGCCGGTCGCGCCTCCGCGCTCGACCCCACCGGCCGGCCGTATGAGCCGTTTCCGTCCGCCTGCCAGATCTCGACCACCGCATCGCTGACCGGCACGCCGGCGCCGTCGATGATCCGCCCGGACAGAATGATCCGCGTGCCGGGCGTGTCCGCCGACACCATCGTCGCCCCGGGATCCGCGTCGTACACGCCGCGGATCCCGGCCCAGTTGGGCGTCATGCCGATATGGACATAAGGCCCCGCCGTCTGCGATGGCGTTTCCTTCAAGGTTGGAACAGGGTGCAGCATCAATTCCCCTCCAGCTTGTTCTCGAACAGGGTCGAGCGCCGCCCGCGCAGGACGATATCGAAGCGATAGGCCAAAGCATCCATGGGGGTGGTGTTGTGGCGGTCGAGTTTCGCGATCAATTGCGTGATCCCGGCCTTGTCGGGCACGCTGCCGACGATCGGACACTGCCATATCATCGGATCGCCCTCGAAATACATCTGTGTAATCAACCTCTGGGCGAACGCATGGCCGAATATTGAAAAGTGGATATGGGCCGGCCGCCAGTCATTCGCGCCGTTGGGCCACGGATAGGCGCCCGGCTTGACGGTGCGAAAATGATAGAAGCCGTTGGCATCCGTTATCGCGCGGCCGCATCCGCCGAAGTTGGGGTCAAGCGGCGCAAGATAGCCTTCGCGCTTGTGGCGATAGCGGCCTCCGGCGTTGGCCTGCCAGAACTCGACCAGGGTGCCCGGGACCGGGCGGGCATTCTCGTCAAGGACCTGTCCATAGACAATCAGCCGCTGACCGATCGCCTCGCCGCCATCCTGGCTGTAGTTGCGGATCAGGTCGTTGTCGAGCGGATTGAGCGGCATGTCGCCAAAAGTTGGGCCCGTCAGCTCGGACGCCGTCCCCGGAAGAGACAGGAGCGCATGGCGCGGTGCGCGGAAAGTCGTGCTCTTGTAACCCGGCGTATAGGCGGGCGGCTGCCACGAACGATCGCGCGCAAAAAGTGCTCCCTGATCGTCACCCGGCAAAATGATATCGTTCACTTGTCTCCTCCCCCTCGTTTGGCCAATTCTTCCTTGGCGATCCTGAACGCGCGGTTCGCGGCCGGAACGCCGGCATAGACCGCGACGTGGAGAAGCGCCTCCTTGATATCGTCCGGCGTGGCGCCGGTATTGGCCGTGGCGCGCACATGCATGGCGAGTTCCTCATCATGGCCCATCGCCGCCAGCAAGGCGACCGTCAGCATCGACCGCTCGCGCTTGCTGAGCCCCGGGCGCGACCAGACCGTGCCCCAGGCCGCCTCGGTGATGAAGGACTGAAAATCCTCGTCGAAGGGCGTCTTTCGCGCCGTGGCGCCGTCGACATAGGTGTCACCGAGGACCGACCGGCGCGTGGCCATTCCTTGCTCGAAACGGGATGTGTCAGCCATCGTTGGTCCCTCGTAGGAAAGTGCTGATGTGCTCCGCGAGAATCCCGGGCTGCTCGATGCTCGGGATATGGCCCGCATTGGCGATGATTGAGAAGCGTGCACCGGGAATGCGCGCGGCGGTATCCCGGACAAGATCCACCGGCGTTGAGACGTCGTCGGCACCGACCACCATCACCGTCGGCACGGAAATTGATCCGACCTCAGCGCGCAGGTCGGTGTCGCGCAGCGTCGCGCAGGTTCCCGCGTAGCCGGAAGCCGGCGTGCGCAGGAACATGTTGCGCCACCCGGCGACGTCCTCCGGCCGCTCTTGCCGATATCCCTCCGAGAACCAACGCATCACGACAGCCTCACCGAGCGCCGGCATCCCGCCAGCCCGCACCAGCGCGATGCGCTCGTTCCACATGGCGGCTTCGCCGATCTTGGCGGCCGTGTCGCATAGAATGATGCCGGCCAGACCGCGCGGGTGACGCAGCGCCAGGCCCTGGGCGATAAGGCCACCGACAGAGACGCCAGCGAGAACGAACCGATCGATTCCGAGACGGTCGAGCAATCCGGCGAGGTCGCCGACGTGATCGTCGAGGGAATAGTCCCCGTCCGGCGCGTCACTCAGCCCGTGCCCGCGCTTGTCATAGGCAATGATCCGATAACGATCCTGAAGACGCGCCGTCACGTCATCCCAGATGCGTGCATCCGTGCCCAGCGAGTTCGCCAGGACCAGAACCGGTGCCCCCTCCGGCCCGCAGACGCCGTAATGGAGCAGGACGCCATCGATACGTGCAAAAGCCATGTTCGCCTCTCGTTGACGCGATTTAAGATGCCGGCAGGGCACGCGTAAAATGATTACTTCACAGATTCCTATAACCTAGTGATTATGAGATACGGCACTTGGCCGTGTGCAACGTTGATTGTCGCCACGATCTATAACCGGAGGTCGAGAATGCCGCACCCCCCTATCGATCCCCGTATCAAGCTCCGCCACATCACCTGCTTTCTTGAGGTTGCGCGGCTCAGCAGCGTCGTCAAGGCGGCCGACATGCTCAACATCAGCCAACCCGCGGTGTCCAAAACCATCCAGGAGCTGGAGGAGCTTGTCGGCACCGCATTGTTCGATCGCAGCCGGCGCAACCTCATGCTCACGCCCTTCGGTGACGTGTTCTACCGCTATGCCGGCACGAGCCTGGCTGCGCTGCGTCACGGCATCGATGCCGTCAGGCAGTCGAGCGCCGTCACCACCGTCAAGGTCGGCGCCCTGCCCACGGTCTCCGCACGCGTCCTCCCGGCAGCCGTCGAGGCCTTTTCGTTGCAGGGGCCGAATACCCGCGCACGGATCATCACAGGCCCCAACGCGTATCTCCTGTCTCTCCTGCGCACCGGCGACGTCGACCTCGTCATTGGCCGGATGGCCGAACCGGACGCCATGCTCGGCTTCGCTTTCGAGCATCTCTACTCCGAGCGCGTGGTGATGGTCGTCAGGCCCGGCCATCCCTTGCTTCAGGAGCCCGAATTCGACCTCTCCATGATCGAGACTTACCAGACCCTCATGCCGACGCCCGACTCGGTCATCCGGCGTTCGGTGGACCGCATGCTGTTCGCCAACGGCATCACCAACCTGCGTGCGAATGTCGAAACCGTGTCCAATGCCTTTGGCCGCGCCTATACCCGGCAGACGGACGCGGTCTGGATCATTTCCGAAGGCGTAGTGGCGAACGACACGGCCGAAGGACTGCTCGTCGCCCTGCCGGTCGACACCGGTGAAACGGTTGGCCCCGTCGGGCTCACCACCCGCACGGATACCGGACAGTCGGTGGCGGCCGCGAGCTTCATGCAGGCCGTGCGTACCGCGGCCGCAAAGCTGCGCGGGCTTAATCTCGTGGAGCGAATTTGACATGTGAGTCCCGCCTGACATGAGGCTCCAGATCACATGTCAGATTCAAAATCTCCACTAAAACCAGTAACTTGCTAGCGGTTCGACTCCGGCATTTGCATCCGCCTGATACGAGCCCGGATGCAAATGCCGGAGTCGAACCACTAGAGTGACGCGCGCGCGGCCTGTCGGTATCGGCTCGGTGCCATGCCCAGCATCCGTGTCAGGAACCGTGTGAAATAGGCGGGATCATCATAGCCGAGCTCGGCCCCGATCTGCCTGATCGTCAGGGACGAGAACAGCATCTGACGGCGCGCTTCCAGCGCAATGCGCCGCTCGATGAGCTGCAGGGCGGAAACGCCGAGGATCTGACGGCTGATCCGGTTGAGATGAGTTGGGCTGATACCCAGTGCGTCGGCATAGTCGCCGATGGCGCGCGTTGCCCGAAAGCGGCTGTCGACCAGGGCGCGGAAGGCAAGGGCGTGCCGGACAGCCCGGTCGTGCCGGCTCCCGGCGCGGTCATCGGACATCCGGCGGGCGCGCAGCAACGCAACGAGCAAGAGGGAAATCAGCGCGGGCATCGCCAGGCCGTGCCCCATGTCGCGCCGGTCCGCCTCGGCAATCAGTGCGGCGATCGCCCGGTTGACCTCGGCCAACCCGCCCCCGGTGAGCACGCGCGGTTGGGCGGTGATCTCGCTGACGGCGCGCCCCACGCCGAGCACGTCCCTTTCCATCAGCGTCAGCACGACACCCTCGACGTCGCGGCTGAACAGGTAGCCATGCACCGTGAGCGCCGGGACCACGATGACGGCGGGGCCCGAGAGATCGTAGGTCGCGCCGTCGATCGTCGCCCGCGCGATCCCGGCGGTGATCTGGAGGATCTGGAAGAGCTGCTCGTGACGATGGGGTGCGATCCGGAAGTCGTGGCGACTGCTGCGCGCAGCGATCGTCTCCCAGTGAAGCCACTCATGCTCCTGGTCCGCGACCAACTCGCCAAAAAGCGCATAGATCGGAATTGCTTTCATGGTCGGATCGTCCAACATTTTGCCCGCTCCGTCCATTGGCGTCGCGGACCTTTGCGCGCAGTATCCGGCTTAACAAGGGAGGAACTGATGCGCACGCAAGTCGCCATTGTCGGAGCCGGGCCGGCTGGCCTGATGCTGGGTCGATTGCTGGAGCTTGCCGGCATCGATACCGTCGTCCTGGAGCGCCGGAGCGAAAGCCACGTGCTCGGCCGCATCCGCGCCGGCATTCTGGAACAAGGCACCGTCGATCTCATGGACCGCGCCCAAGTCGGGGAACGCCTCCATGTCGAGGGGCTCATTCATCACGGCGTCGAACTCAGCTTTGACGGTGATCGTCATCGCCTCGACTTTTCGCGGCTCGTCGGACGCGAGGTGATGGTCTACGGGCAGACTGAGGTCACACGGGACCTGATGGCGGCGCGGCAGGCGACCACGATCTATCGCGCCGAGGGCATCGTCCTGCACGATTTCGACACCTCGCATCCGTGGATCAGCTATCAGGCGGGCGGCGAAAGCCACCGCCTCGCTTGTGATTTCATCTGCGGCTGCGACGGCTATCACGGCGTCTCGCGGCAGAGCGTGCCGACGGGTGCGATCACATCGTTCGAGCGCGTCTATCCATTCGGCTGGCTGGGCGTTCTCGTCGACAAGCCACCGGTCGCGCCGGAGCTCATTTATGCCCACCATGAACGGGGTTTTGCGCTGTGCTCACAGCGCTCGCCCGTCCGCAGTCGCTATTACATCCAGGTGCCCACGGACGAACGGGCGGAAGACTGGTCCGACGATCGCTTCTGGGACGAGTTGCGGGCGCGCCTGCCCGCCGACGTCGCGGCAGCGGTCGAGACAGGCGCCTCCATCGAGAAATCCGTCGCGCCGTTGCGGAGTTTTGTCGCCGAACCCCTACGCTTCGGCAGGCTCTTCCTCGCCGGAGATGCAGCCCATATCGTTCCGCCTACAGGCGCGAAGGGCCTCAACCTGGCCATGCGCGATGTCGCTTCACTGGCCGATGCCCTGGCCGAATATTATGCCGAGACGTCGTCGGCAGGCATCGATGCCTATTCGGCCCATGCGCTTCACCGGATCTGGCGCGCCGAACGCTTCAGCTGGTGGATGACGAACCTCCTGCATAGCTTCCCGGAGACCGGGCCGTTCGGCCGCCGGATCCAGAGAGCGGAGTTCGACTATCTGACGCAATCAACCGCCGCGCAGATGAGCCTGGCCGAGAATTACACCGGATTTCCGGATTGAGGCGCCCGCCAGCGCAGCGCCCTTGGCCGCGACGCGGCGCAAGAGCAAATCCGACTTGAATGGAATCGTCTGATACCATCCAAGTCGGTGAATTTGCTCATTTATCGTGGTGTGGAGCATGCTTATGTTATACGGAACCACCGTGTCATTCCGGGGCGGGCCGAAAGGCCCGAGCCCGGAACCCAAGAATACCAGGTTCAACAACACCACGCTTAACCGGGGAGGCACAGTCCGATGCGCCTTCATCTCGGACCTCGTGTTCATGGATTCCGGGCTCCTCGCTGACGCGAGGCCCCGGAATGACGGCGGGATTTCCTCCAAACACAGCATGCTCTAATGGCCAACGCCGAGCAGACGCTCCACGACCCGTTGGTCAGCATCGAGAGCGGCGGGCGTTCCCTGCCAGGCGATCCGCCCGCGCTCAAGGATGATGACATCATCGGCGAAATCCAGCGCCGCCTTGATCCTCTGCTCGACCAGGAGGATGGTCGTCGTCCTGTCGGCGGCCAGGGCGGTCAGGGCTGCCATCAACTCGTCGCAAATGACGGGGGCCAGGCCCTCGAGCGGCTCGTCCAGCAGCAGCACGGTCGGCTGGCCCAGGATCGTCCGCGCCGTGGCCAGCATCTGCTGCTCCCCGCCACTCAGTTGCGAACCGAGATTCTTGCGCCGCTCCTTGAGCCGGGGAAACATCGCGTAGCTTTCCTCGATCGCCGATCTGGGGCGGCTTTTGAGGCCGACCTGCAGGTTCTCCTCCACGGTCAGGGACTGGAAGATGGACCGGTTCTGCGGGACATAGCCGAGCCCGCCGAGCGCGCGCGCTGAGCCATCGAGTGCGGTGATGTCCAATGCGCCGAGCGTGACATGTCCGGCGTAACGCTTCGTCTGTCCCGCGATGGAAGCGAACAGCGTCGTCTTGCCCACCCCGTTGCGGCCGAGAACGGCGAGCCTGCCGCCCGCCGGAACATGGAAGGTCACGTCCTCGATGATGCGTGTCGGACCATAGCCAGCACTGAGCCCGTGCACATCAAGCGGTGCCGCGGTCATCGGCATAACTCCCGAGATAGGCCTGGCGCACCCGAGCATCCGCGGCGACGGCCTGCGGGGTGCCATCGAAGATGACGCCCCCGGCAGCCAGCACGATCACCTTGCGGGCGAAGCGGAACACGAAATCCATGTCATGATCGATCATCAGCACCGCAAGGTCCGCGGGCAATTGTGCGAGTGCCCGCTCGATAAGCGCGATATCCGCACTCGGCACGCCGGCTGCCGGCTCATCGAGCAACAGCACCTTGGGCTTCAACGCCATGACCAGCGCGACTTCAAGCAAGCGCTGCTGGCCATAGGCGATGGCGCCAACAGGAACCCGGGCAATCCCGCTCAAATTGAACAGCGAGAGGATTCGGTCGGCCTCATCAACGACATCCGGCATGCTGCGGAAGTCAGCGAAGATACGTCTCGATCGTCCAAGACGTTGGAGCATGGCGAGAGCTATATGCTCCTCGGGGGTCATCTCGGAGAACAGGCGCGTCACCTGGAAACTGCGCACCAGGCCTGCCCTGACGCGCGCGGTCGGCGACGCGCGGGTGACATCCTTGCCGTCGAGGAGGACCGTGCCGCCGTCGGGCCTGACATGGCCCGTTACGAGATTGACGAAGGTCGTTTTTCCCGCGCCGTTCGGGCCGATCAGCGCAACGCGGTCCCCCTTCCCGAGCGTGATCGACACGTCGCGGGTAACGACCAGCCCCCCGAACCGCTTTCTGAGTTGGCGCACGTCGAGAAGGCTCATCGCCGGCCCCCCCGCGCCCGCGTCCAGAGCGCCTCGGCTGCGCCGGTCAGCCCGCGCGGCTCGAACAGCACCACGACGATCAGCATCACCCCGACGATGGTCAGCCAGTGGAAAGGGTTGATCGCCGCAACGAGATGCTCGAACCAGATGAACACGAATGTCCCGATCAGGGCTCCGAACAACTTCCCGACGCCGCCGAGCACCAGCATGACGAGCGCTTCCGCCGACAGCGTGAACGAGAGACTGTCCAGCCCGACCACTTTCGTCGCCACCGCCGACAAGGCCCCACCGAGGCCGGCAACCGCGCCGGCGATGGCATAAAGCTTGACGAGCGTTCCATAGACCGGCGCGCCCATGGCGCGCACCCGGACCGGGTCCTGCTTGATCCCCCGGCAGAGCATACCGAAGGGCGAGCGTATGATGACGCGCAACAACACAAAGACCACCACGAGGAGCGCGACCGCCAGGATGAAGGCGGTTCGCCCCCAGAGATCGAACCGATAAAGGCCGAATATCGGCGCTGGCGCGATGCCGGAGAGGCCATCGCTCCCGCCCGTCCAGGCGGACAGCTTGTTCGCCGCCTCATGGGCAAGCTGGACGATGGCAATGGAGAGAACCAGCTGGCCCAAGCCGCGGCCGCGCAGAATGACGACGCTCGATACGATCCCGGCCAACGCGCCCGCCACAGCACCCACGCCCAACATGGCAAACGGGTCCGTGAACCCGAATTTGGAAGCCAGGATGCCGGCCGCATAGGCGCCCGCCCCGAACAACGCCGCATGCCCGAGCGTCGCGATACCGGCGAACCCGGTGACGAGATCAAGCGAAAGCGCCAGCATCATGATCGCGACCATGCGCGTGAACAACGCCAGGCTGCCGGGGAAGAGGACATAGAGGAGAGCAGCTGCGGCAAGGATAATCACCACGGCCGTCGCATCGACAGCCGCACTGCGACGCACCCTCCCCAGACTTGCTGCATTCCGGGCCTTGACCGTTGCGTCCGTCGTCATCCACGACGTCCCAGCAGGCCGTGGGGAAAGACACAGACAATCGCGATGACGGCGAGATAGAAGAAGAACTCCCCAAATTCCGGCATCAGATAGCGTCCCGTCGTCTCCACAGCCCCCAGCAGCAGGCAGGCGAGCAAGGCCCCGGGGATGGAGCCTGCGCCGCCCACGGACACCACGACCAGAAACGTGACCATGTAGCGCAGCGCATAATAGGGCTCGATGGGGAGCAATTGCGCCCCGACGACCCCGCCGAGCGCGGCAAGCCCCACGGCCGCCGCGAAGCTGACGGCGTAGACCACCTTCGTGCGGACGCCAAGCGCAGCCGCCATCGTCGCATTGTCGACGGACGCGCGGAGCTTCACGCCGAAGGCCGTCCGCTCAATCACGAGCCACGCGGCGGCGGCCACGACGAGACCCGTCGCCACCGCGAAGAGCTTATGCGCGGCGATCGACCGGAAGCCGATGTCCACCGGCCCCTCCAATATCGTGGGCAGGGGTATCGTCTTCATCGAGGGGCCCATCGCGTAATTCGCGATCCCGATGATCACGAAGGTGATGCCAATGGTCATCAGCACCTGCGTGAGTTCCGGCGCACCGTAGATAGGGCGATAAAGGACGCGCTCGACGGGGATGGCGGCCAGCACCGTGCCCGCCACCGCCGCAACGATGGCAACGCCAAAAGGCACGCCGAGCTGATGCGTGGCAAAGGCGGCGATATAGCCCCCCATCATCGCGAAAGCGCCATGGGCCAGGTTCACCACCTTCATCAATCCCATCGTCACACTGAGACCGATGGAGATGACGAAGAGCACCATGCCATAGGCAACGGCGTCGGCCGCGATGGAGAGGACTGTCTGCATTGCGCCTCCCGACCGACCTACGCGCGCTTTCGGGGGAACGAGCGCTTCATCATGTCATCCACGGCTGAGGTTACGGGGCCTTCCAGCCGGGATCCCCCTGCTTCTCGAAGGTCCGGATTTCTTTATTGATGGACTTGCCGTTCTCACTAGCCACTTCACGGAGATAGATATTCTGGGTGATATGGCGGTTCTGCGGATCGATCGTCACCGGCCCACGCGGGCTGATCCACGAAAGGCCCTTGACCGCCTCGACCGCGGCTTTCGCGTCCTGCTTGCCCTTTGTGGCTTCTATCATCTTGGAAATGACGTACATGCCGTCATAGGCGCCGACCGCCGGGAAGGTCAGGCTCGCGGGATCGCCGATCGCCTTCGATGCCGCCGCGACGAAGGCCTTGTTCTCCGGTGAATCATGGCTGACAGCATAGTGAAAGGTCGTGAGCGTCCCCAAAGCGCTGTCGCCGAGCGCCGGCAGATCCGATTCCTGCGTAAGGTCCCCCGGCGCCAGCAAGGTGATGCCCGCCTTCTTGAGCCCGTTCTCTGCGAAAGCCTTCATGAAACCAAGCGTGGCCGGCCCCGAGGGCAGAAAGGCAAACACCGCCTCGGCCCCCGAGTCCTTGATGCGCTGCATGATGGGGCTGAAGTCGTTGGTATTCATGGGCATACGCACCGAGGCGACAATCTCGCCGCCGGCATCCTTGAAGCCTTTGACGAAGGCGGACTCGGCGTCGACGCCTGGGCCGTAGTCCGTGACGACGGTAATGGCCTTCTTGATGCCACGTTCCCGCGCGACGGCGGCCATCGGCGTTGACGTCTGCCAGGTCGTGAACGACGTGCGCACCACATAGGGGCTCGCATTCATGATGGCCGAGGTGGCTGCGTTGAAGACCACCATCGGCACGTTGCCCTCCACCAGAATCGGCGCCGCCGCCATCGCATCGGGCGTGTAATAATAGCCCGCGAGATAGCGTACGCCCTCACCGACAATGAGATCCCGCGTCAGCGCGGCGGATTTGGCGGGATCGGCCGTAGGCAGGTCGCGGTAGACGATCTCGATCGTATCGTTGCCGATCTTGTTGCCGTTCAGCGCAAGCCAGGCGTCGATCCCAGCCTGGAAATTACGGCCCTGCTGGGCCGCCGGGCCCGAGAAAGGGCCGACCACACCAATCTTGATCGTATCGGCGATGGCCACGCCACCGCTCAGGACGAGAGCCAGCGCGAGTAAGGTCAGCCGTTTCATATCAGTCCTCCCGAAACCGCGGGCATGCCGGACGCTCACCTCAGCCGGACAGCCCTGAGGCACCGCTTGGCACGGTTGCCCCTGATCCGAACATTTTGCAAATCCTCCCCATCGGGAGAAATGAAAATGTAGCGAGGATCTATAGCTCAGGGATTATATGTGCAGAACCCGGAGATTATCGCGAAACGCATCGGACCAGGGCACCGTCATCCGCATCGCTCGAGCACACCCCCCGGGGCAGGTGCCGTGTTCAGCGCGATCCCGTCACGCTGAACGCTCGCGGGTGGAGAGGCACTCCCTGCGGCGCTGCGCGAGATCGTCGACGGAGGCGATGCCGGCCAGCGCCATGCTCATCGTCAATTCCTTCCGCAGCATCTCCAGCACGCCGACCACGCCTGAGGCGCCAGCCGACGCGAGACCATAGGCGTAGCTTCTCCCGAGCAGGCAGCCGTCAGCCCCGAGCGCCATCGCCTTGAGCAGATGGCTTCCACGCCGAATGCCGCTGTCGAAGAGAATTTCGAGCTCTCCCGAATACCGGCTGGCGATCGCCGGCAGGGCGGCGATCGAGGACATGCCGCCGTCGAGCTGTCGCCCGCCGTGGTTGCTGACAACGACGCCGCGCGCTCCGACCCCGATGGCACGCGCGACGTCCTCGGGATCGGTGATGCCCTTCACGACGACCCTTCCCTGCCAGCGCTTCACCACCGCCTCGAGGTCGTTCCAGGTCAGGTCCCTCTTGAGCTGCTGCGACATGTGGGCCGCCTGCGCGATCAACCCGCGCCCGACATCGTCCCACTGCGCATAATTGCCGAGCCCGCGGCCGAGAGCCCGCCAGGAACGCGCGAACCAGCGTGGATGGAGTGCGCAATCAAGGACCATGCTGAGCGGCGGACGCGCCGCCGAGCGGTACCCGTTGCGCAGATCGCGATCGCGCATGCCGGGATGTGTCGTATCGACGGTCACAACGAGGTTTTTGAACCCGGCCTCGGCGGCGCGCCAGAGAAGCTCCTCCGTGCGCCCGGGGTCGTTCAGCACGTAGAGCTGGAAAGCGTCGCCCTCCTGCACCTCCGGCGCCACCTCCTCGATACTGCACACGGAAAAACTCGACAGACATGCGCTGACGCCCGCAGCATGCGCTGCTTGAAAGGCAAGAACCTCCCCCCGCGGGTAGAGCATGCCGAGCGAGCCGATCGGTGCGAGGGCCACAGGGAACGAAGCCGTGCGTCCAAGGACAGGCCCAGCCGTGTCCACCGTTCGGCCGTGCAGCACCTTCTGGCGGATATAGATGTTATCGAAATCTGCCGTGTTGCGGGCGAGCGTCGACTCATCGAGCGCCCCGCCATCGACATATTCAAAGAGGGTGCGCGGCAGAACCGATCGCGCGGTCAGGCGATAGTCGTGCACGGATGCCGCTCTTCGCCTCAACATTGGTGAAAATCCTCCACAGCCGCGCCTGTTTCATCGCCGCCGGATTACCGGCGACTGACCTGCGCTGCCTTCCACGCCTCGAATTCGCCTCGCGCGTCCTGCGCCAGGGGATAATAGCGCCGGAGATCCCCGCCCTCGAGCAGGCGGATGCGCGAGTAGTCTTCCCATTCGTGCCAGACGGAGCCTTTCTGCAGGAGTTCTTCGGCGGCGACCGCGGGCACGGCGATCGCGCCGTCGTCGTCCGCGACGATGATATCGCCCGGCAGCACAAGGACGCCGCCACAGGCGACGGGGACGTTGACGGCGAAGGGCATGAGCTCGGTCTGGGTGTGGAAATTCGGCGTGAAGCCACGCACCCAGAGCGGAACCTCAAGCTTGCTGACATTGGGAAAATCGCGGAGACAGCCGTCAACCACCATGCCGGCGCCGCCCCGGCCCTTGAAATAGGCCAGCATCATCTCGCCAAAGATGCCGGCCGTCATGCAGCCCCTCGCATCGACCACGACGACGTCGCCCGGTTCCGTCTGGTAGAGCACATGCCGGTGAAGCTGCGCTTCCGGATTACCGTACTCGTCATCCCCGTAGATATCCCGCCGCTTGGGCATGAACTGCAACGTCAGCGCAGGACCGGCGACCGTCACGCCAGCCGCATGCGCCTTGATGGGCCCGGCCATGAAGACGTTCTGATAGCCCATCCGATAGATGACGCTCGAAAGCTTGGCGGTTCCGATCGACTTCAGACCCTCAACCAGCTCTGCGCGAGGCCGGACAATGGTGTTGATTGGCTGCATGAGCGCCCTCCCAATTCATTTGCTCTAGATATCTAGATATGTTGTGATTAGCTGTCAACTCAGCACGCGACGCGGCTTACCGCTCATCCGTCAAATCGCTCGTCGATATTATTAAGTCTTTGATTAATAATATTTTACTGAATCTCGTGCGATCGCGACAAGCATAACAGCTGCGCGCACCTCCCCCACTTGACGGCAGAAAGTCGCACAGATATCTAGATAAGTAGAACACTAATGGGAGGGACGCATCATGGTGATCTCGATCGCGAGCATCAGCAGGCGGGGGTTGCTGCAGTCAGGTTTGGGCGCGGGTGTCGTTTTGACGGGCCTGCCGGCCCGGGCTCAGGAGGCGCCGAAGCGCGGCGGCACCATCGTCGCGTCGACCGATGTCCAGCCGCGCAGCCTCGATCCGGTGATGGGTAACGCGCCCACGAGTGATCGCTACACGACCGGACATATCTTCGATTCACTGCTGCGCCAGGAAGAAGACGGGAGCCTTTCTCCCTGGCTGGCGGAATCCTGGGAGGTCACCGACGGCGGCAAGGGGATCGTCTTCCGTCTGCGCCGCGGCGTCACGTTCCACGACGGAACGCCATTTAACGCCGAAGCGGTGAAGATCAACCTCGATCGGACGCGCGACCCCGCGGTCGGTGCCACCCGCGCCGTCGATCTCATGGGGATCGAGTCGGTTGAAGTCCTGGACGATCACACCGTCAAGATCGCGCTCAAGGAAGTCAATGCAGGCATGCTCGCCGCCTTCTCGGTCGAGCCCGGCATGATGTCCTCGCCCAAGGCTCTGAAGGAGAACAGCGTCGCCGACTACGGGCTGAAGCCCGTCGGGACCGGGCCTTTCGTCTTCCAGAACTGGGTGGTGGGTAGCCATGTCGAGCTGCGCCGCAACGACTCCTACTGGCGCCAGGGCGTCGACGGCAAGGCGCTGCCCTATGCGGACAATCTGCGTGTGCGCTACATCACGAACCCGGCGGTCAAGCTGATTGAGGTGAAGGCCGGCTCCGTGCACGTAGCCGACAACATCCCGCCCAACGAATATCCGGGCATTGAGCGCGATGCCAACCTCACCCTGTTGAAAGTGCCGCCGGGCGTCATGCAATGGCTCGCCTTCAACACACGTCGCGCACCGATGACCGACGAGCGCGTGCGCCGCGCCGTCAGCCTCGCGGTCGATCGCAGCTTTATTTTCGACCTCGTGGCGGATGGCTATGGCGCGGTCGCGCGCGGACCGGCGGCCCCTTCGGGCTGGGACTATAACCCCGAACAGCCGAAAATTCCGCCGCACGATATCGAGGAAGCGCGCCGCCTGCTGGCCGAAGCCGGGTACGGCAAGGGGTTGAAGCTCTCCATGCTGATCATCCAGCGCGAACCGGACACGCAGATTGCCCAGGTGATCCAGCAGCAGCTCGCCGATGTCGGCATCGAGGTCGAAATCAACGCGCCCGACCGCAGCGCGGTCGGCGCCATCCGGCAATCCGGCGCCTGGGATATCTATATGGCGCGCTTCAATGTTCCGCGGCCCGATCCGGTTCAGATCTATGATTTTCACTATGGACGTAACGCGAGCCAGAACTTTGCGCTGATCGAGGGGGACGAGGATTTGTTCGCGGCGGTTGACGCCGGCCGCACGCATCTCGATCGGGATGTGCGCAAAAAATACTATCTCGATGTGCAGAACATTCTGGTCGGTAAATCCTACTATGCCTTCCTCTTGTTCAGGGAGGCACGCCACGTCGCGCGGAAGAACCTGCGGAACCTTAACGTCGACGGCGGTGGCGTGTGGAATATGGCCGAGGCATGGCTCGCCTAGGTGACCTGCGCGCTGCGGCGCCGGGACAGCAACGTAGATCAGGCACCCTCTGCCATCACCGCATAGTCGGCTTTGCGGCCGTCAAAGAAAACGAGCGGACTTAGACATCATGAAGATCGTCGACTTTCGCGTCACATGTGTCGCCATACCCTTGAATGCCAAGCTGCGCCACAACCGTGGTGTTCATCCAGGCCGCTTCCAGCGCACGATCATCGAGCTCATCACCGACGATGGCATCATCGGCATCGGCGAGGTCGGGGGCGGTGATCAGCGTCGCGCAATGGAAAAGTTCCGCCCCCATCTGATTGGGCTGGACCCTTTCCACCTGAATACCATCAAGCTGCGCGTGCTGCGCTCGACCTACTATATCTCCAATGCGCTCATCTACGCGGCGATCGAGATGGCCTGTCTCGATATCCAGGGCAAGGCGCTCGGGCGGCCGGTTCACGATCTGCTGGGCGGCGCCGTCCGTGAGGCTGTCCCGTTCATCGGCTATCTGTTCTGGCGTTACGACAGGCCCGGTGGCGGCGACGACACCTGCGCGGAGGATGTCGCGGATCATTGCGTCGAATTGAGCGAAACGCTCGGCATCAAGGCGATGAAGCTCAAGGCGGGCGTGATGGCGCCCGAGGAAGAGGCGCGATCGCTGGAGTTGTGCCGGAAGAAGCTCGGTGACCGCTTCGGGCTGCGCATCGATCCCAACGGGGTGTGGTCCGTGCCGACGGCGACGCGGATCGGGCAGCGTCTCGAGCCGCTCGGTCTGCAGTTCTACGAGGACCCATCCTGGGGCCTCACCGGCAACGCTGCGGTCCGATCCGCCGTGCGTATTCCCATCGCGACCAACATGTATCCCGCGCGCTTCGACGATCTGGCGCCGGGCATCCGCCTGGGGGCGGTCGATATCATCCTCACCGATCTGCACTATTGGGAGGGCCCGCGGGGCGTATTGGAACTGGCGGCTGTGTGCCGCACCTTCGGCCTCGGCATGGCGATGCATTCCGGCACCGAATTCGGCATCGAACTCGCCGCGATGATCCACACAGCAGCCTCCATTCCGGAGATGACCTTCGAGGGCGATGCCCACTACCACTACCTGGAAGACGACATCATCGCCGGTGGAAAGATGACCTACACGGACGGCATGATCGCGGTCCCGCAGGGTCCCGGCCTCGGGGTCGCGATCGACCAGGACAAGCTCCGCTTCTACGCGGACTATTTTGAAAAGATGGGCGACTACTACGGGAGCTGGCCGCGCGACGCCCGGCGCCCGGACTGGGTGCCCATGACCGGTGCGATCTAGGACCGATCGACATTCAAGAATTGCCCAAGCCATACCATCGTCATCACCGGGCTTGTCCCGGTGATCCCGACCGGAAAGGCGCCTCCATACATCGGGATGGCCGGGACAAGCCCGGCCATGACAGCTGGATACGCTGAATGTCGATTGAACCTAGCGGAATGGCAGGAGATCAAAGCGCCATGCGGGCCGGAGCGCTCAAGCCCGATGACCTCGCGGATATTCTCGCCGCCGTCCTTCGCGCCGCGGGTTGCGCGGCCGATATCGCGGGAGAAGTGGCTGCAGCGCTGGTCGATGCCGATCTCTCGGGCCACGGCACCCACGGATCGCGCCAGATCGACTTTTACGTCGAACGGCTGAAGCGCGGCGAGGTCGACGGGCACGCCCGTCCGACCATCGCGAGCGACACGGGCAGCCTGATCCGTATTGCCGGCAACCGCGCGTTCGGCCAGATCGCCGGCGCATTTGCCGCCCATCTCGGCGCGGAGCGTGCAAGGCGGGATGGCCTCTGCCTGATCTGCCTTGCCGGATCAGGCCACCTTGGCCGCAACGGCCGATGGGCCGAGATCGCCGCCGCGGAGAACGTCGGCTCGCTCCATTTCGGCCAGGGGATTGCGCAGAGCGGCCCTGTCGCTCCCCATGGCGGCCGCGAGGGGCGGCTCAATACCAACCCCATCGCACTCGGCCTGCCGGGCACCACGCCCCACACGCCGATCGTGCTCGACTGCGCGACCTCGGCCGTATCGGGCAGTACGATCAAACAGGCCCATGATCGCGGGGGCCTGCTGGACGCGCCCTGTCTCGTGAGGACCGACGGCACCGTCACCGCCGATCCCGCTGCCTTCATGACGGGCGATGCCGCCGTCATGACTTTCGGCGGCTTCAAGGGCTTCGGTCTCTCGGTCTTCAGCGAGATCCTCTCCACCATCGTCGCGACCGCCGGGGACGCCAAGCCCGCGACCAACAGCCTGTTCTCCGTCTATTTCTCCGTCGAAATGCTGATGGACATGGGGGACTATTCCGAGCGCCTTGCGGCCTATCGCGAGCGCATCGTGACATGCCCGCCCGTGCCCGGCGGCGACGCTGTCATGCTGCCCGGGGATCGTTCCCGCAAGGCGCGCCATCAGGCAATGGAAGCGGGCTTCACCCTGTCCGCCGATTCAGCACAACACGTGCGTCGGGCCGCAGAACGCGTGGGGATTTGGGAAGACCTCGCCGACCACTACCCGCAACTGCGATATTGGAGGCAGGACCCCGACGCCGGGGGCGGCGACGGATCGATTGGATAGCGGCAGAGAGAAAAGGGACCAGGCCTGTGGTAGCAGCCAGGATAAGCGACCGACGTAGACTGTCATCGATCGTTGCTCAGGAGATCACGAAGTGGATCATCAACGGAACCTTGAAGGCCGGCGATGCACTTCCTCCGGAAGCTGAGATCTGCCGACAGTTCAACGTCAGCAAACCGACCGCGCGCGAGGCTATCGACAATCTCAGCGTGATGGGAATCGTCAAGGTCCAGCAGGGCAAGCAAACCACCGTCAATCCTCTCAACTCGCTGGTGCTTGAGGACTTCTTCCGTTACGCGGTGCAAACCTATCCGGAAGGCCTCTACGATATCGTGGAGCTTCGCCGGGGGCTTGAGACCGAGGCCGCCGCGCTCGCCGCCGAGCGCATCACGGACGACGAGGCGCAGCTCTTGAAGGCGCTGACGGAGCGGCTGCGCGCGGGCCTCTACTCGCCAGCCGAATGGCTGTCGACGGACTATGAATTCCATGCCGCCATCGTCAGGGCCTCGAAGAACAAGCTGATCCTGCAGACCTTCAACGGTATCAGCGAGCATGTCCGCTATGTCCAGCGCGTCTGCCACATGCAGCGCGACATGCGCGTGCCGGACTACAACATGCGCCTTCACGAAAAGATCGCCGAGGCGATTATCGCGGGGGACCCGGGGCGTACGCGAACATTGATGTTCGAGCATTTCGGCTACGTCCTGCCCTTCGTCGCCGCCATCGTGAACGACAAATCCCGCCTGAGTGAGATCTTTTGAGACAGCGATGGTCAAGATCCCGAAGTTCCTCCTGAGCCGGCTCGCGCAGATGCTGCCCGTTCTGTTCCTGGCATCTGTGATCGTATTCGCGATTACGAATCTGCTCCCCGGCGACCCGACCTACGCCCTGCTCGGCGAGACGGCGAGCGAGGCCGAACGCGCGGCAGCACGGGTCCGCTACGGATTGAACGATCCGCTGCCGGTGCAGTATTTTCGCTGGCTAACGACGATCCTCGGCGGGGATCTCGGACGATCACTCTACCGCAACCAGTATGTTCTCGACATGCTGATCGGCCGAATTCCGGTAACCCTCCAGCTCTGCCTTATGTCGATCACGCTCGCCGTCGCCATCGGCGTCCCCGCGGGCGTGGTCGCAGCCAAATGGCGCGGCAGCACCGCCGATATCGTGGTCAGCGTGCTCTCCATGGCCAGCGTCGCGATGCCCTTCTTCTGGGCCGGCATCCTGCTGATCATCGTCTTCTCCCTGCATCTCGGATGGCTGCCGTCCTCCGGCTATGTGCCCTTCACGACGGACCCGCTGCGCAACCTCCAGCTCATGGTCCTGCCGTCGATCACGATCGGAACCTCCTTTGCCGGGCTGATCATGCGGCAGGTGCGCGGTGCCATGCTCGAGATCATGAGTTTCGACTATATCCGCACGGCGCGCGCCAAGGGCGCCTCGGAGATGCGCGTCATCTTCCGGCACGGCCTTCGCAATGCGCTCATACCCGTGATCACCGTCGTCGGGCTGCAGACCGGCGCGCTCCTCGGCGGCGCGGTTGTGGTGGAATCCGTGTTCTCCCTCCCCGGGCTCGGTTCGATGATGATCGAGAGCATCTTCTCGCGCGACTATCCGGCCATCCAAGGCGCGGTCCTGTTCAGCGTCTGCTGCGTCCTGCTCGTCACCGTGATTGTCGATGTGCTCTACGCCGTCGTCGATCCGCGCATCGAATATTGAGGAGCATGCCATGTCGATGGCCGTTGCGGCGATCCCCATTTCGCCGACCCAACGCTATATCAGGCGTTTCGCGACCCACAAGCTCGGGGTCATAGGCCTTCTCTTCCTCACACTCGTGGTCATCGCGGCCGTTTTTGCGCCTTGGGTCGCCCCCTACCCGCCCCAGCGCATATTGACGCGCGCGCTCCAGGCGCCGTCCTGGAAATACTGGTTCGGCACGGACGAGATCGGTCGCGACGTCTTCAGCCGGATCGTCTGGGGATCACAGATCTCACTGCAGGTCGTCGGTTACTCGATCGCGGGCGCCGCCATCGTCGGCGCAACCGTCGGGCTTATCGCCGGCTATGTCGGAGGCTGGCTCGATATCATTCTGATGCGGATCATGGATGCTATCCTGGCCTTTCCGTTCCTGATCTTCGCGCTGGCAATCGTTGCCATCCTCGGACCGTCCGTACAGAATTCCGCGATCGCCATTGCGATCGCCAAGTCGCCCGGCTTCGCGCGTATCGTGCGCAGTGAAGTCTTGAGCCTGAGAGGACGTGAATTCATCAAGGCTGCGATTGTCCTCGGCGCCACCAATCAGCGCATCATCACGCGGCATCTCTGGCCGAATATCACGGGCAATCTGATTATCTATGCCTCGTTGAGTGGATCCACCGCGCTCATTACCGAGTCCTCGCTGTCCTTCCTCGGGCTTGGCGTGCGGCCGCCGGCCCCAAGCTGGGGCTATATGATCGCGGTGGGCATGGATCACTGGCAATATTGGTGGATGAGCGTGTTTCCGGGCCTGGCGATCTTCCTGACGGTTCTGGCCTTCAATTTCGTCGGCGATGCGCTGCGTGATGCATCCGACTCCAAGCTCGACCTCGGCACATCCTGAGAGGACCACCGTGGGACAGGAGAACGGATCCCGCCCGTCCCGGGTGCTGGTGACGGGTGCCGCCGGGAGGCTTGGACGGCTGGCCGTCGCACATCTCAGCCAAGCGGGCCGATATCAGGTCATTGCGACCGACCGGGTGCCCCTGCCTGACGGCGTGGCAGCCGATCTCACCCAACCGGCCCTCCAATGGGCGGGGCTCCTGGAGGATGTCGATGCCATCCTCCATTGCGCCGGCCATCGCGGGCCCGACACGACCTGGCGGGAGGCCCAGGACCTCAACCTCGATATGAGCCTGCGGCTGATGATGGCCGCGCGCCGACGGGTCAGCCGTTTTGTCTTCCTCAGTTCCAACTGGGTGATGGCGGGCCACCGCTTCACGGAGGGGGCCATCACGGCCGATCGCGATCCGGATCCCATCAACCCCTACGGCATGGCCAAGCTGGCGATCGAGCGCGTGGGCGTCGCGCTGGCCGAGGCCGGCGACTTCGACTTCGTCGCCCTCAGGATCGGCATGGTCATCGCCGATCCTCTGGAGGCCGCCCGTCGGCTTCCGTCGCTGCGCCGCTGGTCGCAGGGGATGTGGCTGAGCGGGACGGATTTCTGCGAGGGGATCGAGAAGGCTCTCACCGCGCCTATCGACAGCGCGAGCGTGCTCAATCTTGTTTCAGACAATCCCGGCACGCGCTGGGACATCTCCGAAACCATGCAAAGGATCGGCTATGCGCCCACCACCGGCTGGCAGGCCGACGTATCAGAGGCGCAGACGAGAGCCGAGGATACCGCTGCCCGGCTTAACTGCTGTCGGGGTGAGATCATCCGGCATCTGACGGCCGGAAGCGCCGACGGATCGGATAAAGCGGCTGCGCGCTGTGTGCAAATCCTCACCCGCGCGGAGAAGGGACCGAAGGAACCGAAATAGGTTTCAATGCGCCGCCTCCACACACGTCGCGCGCAACGGCAATCGAATTGCCTTATTTTGCTGGTCATCGTTGCCGGGCTCGGGTAGCATTCTGCCATCCTGCATGGACATCGGATCGGGGTTGTCATCGATCATGCCCGTTCGCAAGACCGAAAGCCGTATTCCGGAGAATTGTCAGGCTTCCGATCTCGGACAGGCCAGCCTTTCGGCCGATGGGCGCTCGATCCTTGTATCATTCATTACATCGCCGCTCGTTATAGGCCGCGACAATACTTTCGTCGTCTTCGTGACGGATGCGGCTGTCGCTGCCTCTCTGCAGTCATTTGAATGGTCCTTCGCGGAAACCGGCAGCCCGCCGCATGTCGAAACGACGACCATGGGCGAGATCAGCTATCGTCCGCAGGCGACCGGACGACTGACGACAACGGTGCGCTGCCTTGACGGCGGCGGAACCGCGCTCGCGACCCTCACGCTCACGCAGGCGGTGGTTCAGCCGCATGCGGGGCTTGAGGCGATGATCGCGGCGGGCGCTGACGAGGCAGGCCCTTCGGCCGCCAATCCGGATGTGTCGCGCGAGCTCGTCAACGACTATAATATCTACTATCAGAACGCGGCCCCGCGCTCCGCCGCGGCGGATGACGGCTTCCGGCGTCTTCTCTTCGCCGTCCTGATGGAGAGCGCGCTGCAATGCGATGCCGTGCGGCGCAAGGCTGACCTTGCTGCGCTGGCTATGGTGCTGAATGCGGGCACCGCCGGTTTCGCGACCCTCGCGGGCTGTGGGCTGGGGGTGGCGGGGCTGCGTCCGGCACTCCTCGCCATGACAGTCGGCCCCTATCTGCCCTGGACGGAACTGCCCAGCGAAGGGCCTGCCCGCAGCCTCGCCAATGAGGAACTGCGCCGCAAGACGGCCGCGCTGCCTGAGGCCGTGCGCATCGACCTCTTCAACCTCATCCGCTTTCCCAAAAGCAGTATCACGCATTGCGGGCGGGTGATCGAGGCCCTGCGCGACCGCTATTTCAACGGGATCGATTTCAATACGGTCCTGAGCGAATTGTCCGGTACGCGCGCTCACTGGATCAACAGACATTACCGGGAAGGCCCCTTGAAACGCGGGTGACAGGCAACATTCCCGCCGATCCGTGCGGGCTGGAGGGTCGGAATGGGGAGGACGAGCAAGCGTTCGCAGACGGCCGGCCACGAGGCCATCCGTCAGCTTGCGCCCAATACGGCTCCCGAAGGGCCGGGGCCTGATCCCGGTGGCGGGCCAGTCTCGACCTTTCCCTTGCCGCCGGCGCTCGAGACCGCCGCGCAAGCCTTCAAGCAGCTCTTCACGGACAATGGCTCGGAATACCACCTGCTTGGCGGCCAGTTCGCCCTGGTGCGCGCCATGCGCGCCGCCCTCAAGACCAGGATTTACGATATCAACGACACCGCCCTGCGCGAGGCACTCCTGGCGCTTGTCGAAGGCGATGGCTGGGGTGATCTCTCCGGCGCGCTGCGCTCGGCCGGCGTGCGGATCGGCCAGGCCTACCAGAACGGCCTGCCTGCCGGGCACCCCGACAAGACAAAGCCGCTCGGCGTGCTGCGATCTGGCTCGACGGTCACAGGCACCACCGCCTATACGTCGGCAACGACCTCCGCACGCGCGACAATGAATGCCGCGCAGGTCTCCGCTGCCGACAAGGCCGTCGCCACCGCCGTACTCAACGATAGTACCGCCAACGGCGCGTGGGCTTATGGTCGAGTGAACCAATGGCTCGGCCAACCCAAGCTCGCCGCTGCGACATTCGACAAGGTGTCCTTGCCCCGGCAATGCGCGCTGTTTCTTGACTCGCTCGTTATGTGCGGTTCCGCGTCGCAGTTCACCGCGAAACAACTCTTGAAAACGCGCAATGTCGCTGCGCAGTCGCTGCCAGCATTCACGCCGGTCACCCTGACCAATCTGAATGCCAAGGACGACCGATCGACGACAACCAATCTGATGTTGAACTATACGCCCAGCCAGCTGCAGACTGTCGTCGCGGCCGCGAGGACGCTTCTCAGCGGCGGAGGCTATCTTGTCGCCGGCTGCTTGAGCGGCCGCAAGTACGAAGCCGGAGAACATCCGTTTCCCGAACATTACATTCTTCTCTTTGCTGCCGACGACAATACGTTTCTGTTCTGGGACCCGGATGTTTCGGTCACCGATATCGCTGAACTGAGCGGGAAACTTGGACCTGCTATCGGAGTTCTGTTCTACGACAATTCCGATGCCGCCCGGCCGAAGCTCTCGACCGGTCTCAATTTCAACGATCTCTCTGATGTCGACATCAGCGGGCACCATACCAAGCACCCAAAACGCCACCGTTATCAGATCGTGACCCTGCAAAAGCCATAGCCCTTGTCTGGAGTGAGCCCTGCATCATGTCCCAGAACGCCCTCACCTCCCTGCTGTGTGACATCGCGGTGGCGTTCGGATCGATCGCCGACATCGATACAGCCGAGCGGGCTGCAGCCTTCTTCGCCAAGCTCGGCTATGCCGTGCCAGGGGCGGCGGCGCTGGGGGCGCTCTCGGGCCTCAAGAGCGCGGTGGCCGGGCTTGGCGGAAGCGTCCGGGCCTCCGCCAGCATCGACAGCGACAACGGCAAGCTGGCCGCCAATATCGATCTCGTCGCGCGGCTCGCGGCGGTCACTGATGCCATGCGCCAGGTCCAATCGGCCCTCCAAGGCGCCGGTGTCCCCAATCTCGGCGAGCTCGTGCCCCGGCTGACCGACCAGCTCCTGCTCGACCATATCGATCGCGCGCTGCCGCAGCTGCACGAGGGCCTCCTGCTCATGGGGCTGATCGATTGCAATGCGACGCCGGCCAACGGCCAGCCCATGCGGCGCATCAACTGGCGGCGCCTGAGCGCCTTGCTCACCGCACCCGGCGAGATCGCCCGGGATGTCTACCGCTTCGACACCAACCTCGATATCGACCTGCTCCTTGCACGTTTGGAGGCGCTGATGCGCGCCTCCGGCATGCCGGGCGGGCGCTACCCGCAATCGGCTGCCACCAAGGCCGCTTTGGGCAATGCGGGCACCGGACTGCCCGAACTGCGTTTCCCCTTCTTCCAGAAAGGCTTCACGCCCGAGACCTACAGCCAGTTCGGCATCACCATTTCGCCGGCCGAGGCCACGGGGGGCAAGAAGAAGGGCGTGGCGCTCCTCCCCTATATCCGGGGCGGAAACAGCTTCCAGTTCAATGTCTGCGACCGGGGTGAGCTCGTCTTCTCGTCCACCGCCGACATTCGCAAGGTCGGCTTTGCCCTGCGGCCGCCTCTCTCGGCGGAAGGGCTCTTCGACCTCACCGGCGCCTTTGGCGCCAATCTCGCCATCCGCGAGAAGAAGGCGCGCGCGGAGGAAGTCATCCTCATCGGCTCGCCCGGCGGCACGCGCCTGTCCGTCCAGGGCCTCGGCTTCAACGTCTTCGCTGGCACGCCGCAGGGCAAGCTCGACCTCGGCGTCGAAGCCGAAATCGGCGCCTTCCGTTTCGTCATCGATGCCGGCGAGGCAGACGGCTTTCTGCAGAAGGTTCTCTCCGGCCTGCATGTGGAAGCGGAAACAGACCTCGCCTTCGGCATGGCGCTGCTCTCGGGCTTCACTTTCCGCGGCGGCGGCAAGCTCGCGCTGGAGCTCAGCACCCATATCGATCTCGGCCCGGCCAAGATCGAAGGCATCCGGCTCGGCCTCGGCCCGAGCAACGACCGCTTCAGCCTCGATACGGGGGCGCTGCTGAAGTTCGATCTCGGACCGCTCAAGGCGGTGGTCGAGGATATCGGCCTCTCGACCGGCCTCGATTTTCGTCCCGGCAATCTCGGCCCCGCAAACCTGTCTGTCGGCTTCAAGCCGCCGAAGGGCGTCGGACTGTCCGTGGATGCGGGCGTCGTCACGGGTGGCGGCTATCTCAGCCTCGATCCCGAACGGGGCGAATATGCCGGCGCCATCGAGCTCAGCTTCAGCGGCATCGTCGCGCTCAAGGCCTTCGGGCTCATCTCGACCAGGATGCCCGATGGCTCGAAGGGCTTTTCCCTCGTCATCATCATCTCGGTCGAGTTCGGCACCGGCATCCAGCTCGGCTTCGGCTTCACGCTGCTGGCGGTCGGCGGCCTCATCGGCCTCAACCGGACGATGAATCTCGAAGCGCTGATGGACGGCGTGCGCACCGGCGCGATCGAATCCATCATGTTCCCGCGGGACGTGGTGGCGAACGCACCGAAGATCATCAGCGATCTCCGGACGTTGTTCCCGGCTCAGGAAGGAACCTTCCTCATCGGGCCGATGGCCAAGCTCGGCTGGGGCACGCCGACGCTGGTCAGCGTCTCGCTCGGGATCATCATCGAGATCCCGGGCAATATCGCCATCATCGGCGTCCTGAAGGTGGCGATCCCGGCCGAAGATGCGCCGCTCATCATCCTTCAGGTCAATTTCGCCGGCGCGATCGAGTTCGACAAGCAGCGCATCTATTTCTTCGCGTCGCTGTTTGAATCCCGCGTTGTGTTCCTTACCATCGACGGCGAAATGGGGCTGCTCGTCGCGTTCGGCGACGACGCGAATTTCGTCGTCAGCGTCGGTGGTTTCCACCCCCGTTTCGCGCCGCCGCCGCTGCCCTTCCCGAGCCCCCGACGCATCAGCGTCAGCCTCCTCAGCACACCAGTGTCGCGGGTGAGGATCGAGGGCTATTTCGCCGTCACCGCCAATACCGTGCAATTCGGAGCCCGCGTCGAGGTCTATTTCGGCTTCAGCGCCCTCAACGTCAAAGGCCATCTCGCCTTCGACGCATTGTTCCAGTTCTCGCCCTTCCGCTTCATCATCGAGATCTCCGCTTCGCTATCGGCGAATGTCTTCGGGGCGGGGCTGTTCTCGGTGCGCGTCCGGGGCGAGCTGCAGGGTCCCGCGAAATGGCGCATCAGAGGCCAGGGGTCAATCTCTCTGCTCTTCTGGGATGTCGATGTGGACATCAACGAGAGTTGGGGCGAGAGCGCCGATACCCTGCTGCCGCCGGTCGCGGTGCTGCCGCTGCTCGCCGGCGAATACGCCAAGATGGAGAACTGGCGGGCAATCCTGCCCCCGGCGAACGGGCTCTTCGTCACGCTGCGCAAGATGTCGGCCGAGGAAGCCGCGCTCGTCCTGCATCCCGTCGGCCATCTGGCGATCAGCCAGCGCGCCGTTCCGCTCGCCATCAAGCTCGACAAGATCGGCAATCAGGCGCCGAGCGACGTCAATCGGCTGACCATCGACGTCGGCGGCGGGGGCCTCGCCAAGCGCGACGACGCCTTCGAGCCCTTTGCGCCGGCGCTGTTCCAGAATTTCTCAGACGCCGACAAGCTGTCGCGGCCAGCCTTCGCGCCGGAGAAATCCGGCCTGCATTTGTCGGCCGCAGGCGCGGATCTCAGGACAAGCCGCATGGTGAAACGCATCGTGCGCTATGAAGAGATCATCATCGACAACAACTTCAAGCGCTTCACGCGGCGTTTCTTCCTCTTCGCCGGCACGCTGTTCAATTTCTTCCTGGACGGGGCGGCGATCACCCATTGCGCGCTCTCGAAGGCAGCCAAGACGAAGCTCGATCCCTTCGCGGACAAGATCACCGTGATGCCGGAGACCTTCACGGTGGCTTTCCAGGCGACCAACAAGGCCTTCGCCGCCAATGCCGGCGCCTTCCGCAGCGAGGCGAGCGCCCGCCAGTTCATGAATGACGTCGTCGCAAACGATCCCGCGCTCGTGGACGCCGTGCACGTCATTCCAAGCTACGAGCGGGCGGCATGAAGGCGGGGACGAGGGCGATCGGATGAGCATCATCGGCACCTATTCCTTCCTGCCGTGGCTGCGCCAGGGTCTTGCCAACCAGATCGCCTCCGCGGATTTCGATCCGGGCGTGAAGGTCAGGGCTTCGGTCAGCATCGATCTGACGCTGGCCGGCGACAAGCTCGACGGCGGCACGGCATCCGAGACGGTGAGCCGACCCATGGCGCTGTTCGGCCCCGGCGATATCGTCGGCATCGACAAGCGCGCCATCGTCCGTGTCGAGCCGCGCGACTGGGTCACCAATTTCGAGCCCAACTATCTGCCGGCCATCGAATTCTATGACGAGGACTTCCCCTGGCGCTACACACCGGCTGCGCCTGATCTCGGCCGGGGGCGCCTGCGGCCATGGCTCGCCCTCGTCGTCCTGGCAGAAGGCGAGTTCAAGGACGGCAAGGCAGGCCTCGACCGGCCGCTCCCTTATATCGACGTCGGCAATCTCGCCGCCTTTCCCCGCGCCGACGAGCTTTGGGCCTGGGCCCATGTCCATGTCAACCGCAGTCTCGCGGCAGGCGATGGTGAGTTCGTCTCGACGGATGCGAATGCGGTGCAGGCCAGGCTCGGCGCCCTTCTCGCGGACAATCCGGACCTTGCCTATTCGCGCATCATCTCGCCGCGCAAGCTGGCGGAGAACACTGCCTATCACGCCTTTCTCGTGCCGACCTTCGAGACGGGGCGTCGCGCCGGCCTCAAGATCGAGATCGGCGACGATGTGCCCGCGACACTGTCCGCCTGGGACGCGGGTCCCCGGCCGGAGCCGCAGAGCTTTCCCTATTATCATCGCTGGTTCTTCCACACGGGGGCACGTGGCGATTTCGAGATGCTCGTCCGCCTGCTCAAACCGAAGCCGGTCGATCCGCGCGTCGGCACGCGGGAGATGGACGTGCAATATCCCGGCGCCAATGTCGCAGGGCTCGACAAGCCGGAGCTCGGCGGCATCCTCAAGCTCGGCGGCGCGCTGCGGCCGCCGGCCAAGGTGCCGGCCGCGCCGCCCGACATGTTCGAGACCTGGGACGATCCCTTTCCGAGACCCCTGCAGGAGGATCTCGCCCAGCTCATCAACCTGCCGGACGACTACCAGCGCGCCGGTGATCCAGACCCGATCATCGCGCCGCCCCTTTACGGAACCTGGCACGCCCTGACGAAGCGGGTGCTGAACGAGGCTGACGGGGCGCCGGCAGCGAACCCGGACAACTGGGTGCACCGGCTCAATCTCGATCCGCGCTTTCGCGTGCCGGCGGGCTTCGGCACCCGCGTCATCCAGGACAACCAGGACAAATACATGGATGCGGCCTGGGAGCAGGTCGGCAACGTCCTCGAGGCGCAGCGCCGCATCCGCTTCGGCCAGTTCGCCGTCAAGGTCAGCGAGATCTGGTATGACCGCCATCTGCTGCCGCTGGTCGGCGTCAGCCGCCAGAAGGCCCTTCTGCTCATGGCGCCGCTGAACAAGCGTATCCTGGCGGGGGCTTTCACCATTCACCATGCGCAGGCGTCGAGCCTGCTGCAGCCGGTCATGACATCGGCGCCACTCCGCCGCGTCATCCGGCCGCGCGGGCGGCTGATCAGCGCCCTTCCCTTCGACGCCGCACGCCCGCCTGACCAGCTCATCGAGCGCGTCAACAGAGGCGAGGTGAGCGCGGCACCTCCCAAACAGACACCGCCCGGCCTCTTCACCGCCGATCAGGCGGCAGACGCGCTCGTGCCGGCCGCCGCGCCGCCCTGGGTGGTGGACTGGCTGAAGCGCCTGCCGCGGCTGCCATGGCTCGTCATCCTCGTCGCCATTCTCATCGCTCTCCTCTGCCTCCTGCTGCTGTCACCAACCATCGGGGTCCTCCTGGCGGCCCTCGTCATCGCCGTCGCCGTCTATCTCAGGCGGTGGCTCAACCAATGGGCTCCGTCCGTCGCCGCGTCAGAGGCCTTGAAGGAGGACAACCAGACGCCGGAGGCGGTCGATGCGATGCCGGGGGCGGGAGGCTTCGTCATCACCGAGCCGGACTCGGGTTATGTGCCCGGTCGCGGGCCGGACAGCCAGGAGGCGACGCGTTTCAAGACCGCCCTGAAGGAGGGTTTCGCGCTCGTGCAGGCAAGCGCCGTGGCCGGCGGCGCCCCGGTCCGGCGTCCGCTCGATCTCGACGACCTCACCGCGACAGCCGTCAAGGCGATCAACCCCACGCAGACCATCCCGCGCCGGATTCGCGCCGGCCTCTTCGTTCCGCCCCGCCTGATCGCCGAGATCGGCGAAGCCTTCGTCGAGCCCATGGCCTATCCGGTCATCGACCAGCCGATGTACGAGCCGCTGACGGCGCGGTCTTCGGAGCTGTTCCTGCCGAACATCAATCTCATCGCGAATAATTCGATCACGCTGCTGGAAACCAACCAGCGCTTCATCGAATCCTACATGGTCGGCCTCAACCATGAATTCGCGCGCGAACTTCTTTGGCGGGAATATCCGACCGACCAGCGCGGCTCGACCTTCCGCCAGTTCTGGGATGTGCGCTCGTTCTTCAACAGGGACAATCTTGACGACGCGGCGCTGAAGGAAAAGCTCCGCGACATCAAGCCTCTCCACACATGGAGCCGGACCTCGGCGCTCGGCAGCCACGACAACCGGGAGGCGGTCGCCGGGGCGACGGAGGAAGAGCTGGTCCTCGTCATCCGCGGCGAATTGCTGAAACGCTATCCGACCGCCGTGATCTATGCCCATCGCGCCGTCTGGCAACGCAAGGACGATGGCACGGAGGCCGACAAGGCCCGCGAGCCGTGGGATCGGCATGGCCCAATCGACAATCTCAAGGAGCGGCGCCTCGCCCCCCTCACCGCCGCCGAGGAGGCCAATCCGCCGAAGTCCAAGGTCCTGACGCCGCTCTACCAGGCGCGCGTCGAGCCCGACATCCATTTCTTCGGCTTCGACCTCACGGTCGACAAGGCCAAGGGGGGCACGGGCGCCCATCCCGACGACGACCCAGGCTGGTTCTTCGTCATCAAGGAGCGGCCCGGCGAACCGCGCTTCGGCCTCGACATCGAGAAGCAGCCAAAACTGAATGTCTGGAACGATCTCGCGTGGGACGACGTACAGCCCAATGCGCCGGGCAGCCATATCGAGATCGCGACGGCGCCCGCCGCCTTCACGCTCGTGACGCCGACCGGCACCGACAGCGAGAAGGCCGTGCAATTCGCCGACGACAAGAAGATCGCCTGGAGCCGCGCCATGAGCTCCGCGGAGCTTGCCTATATCCTCTTCCAGGCCCCTGTCCTCGTTGGCGTCCACGCCAGCGAAATGCTTCCGAAGTGAGAGGGCGTCATGGCTGATTTCGACGATCTGCGTGCCGCCCTCAACACAACACGATCGGCGCTCGATGGTCTCCAGGGTGAGATCGCGGCGCTCAGGGCGCGCCTGAAACGCCTCGAGGACGCGGACGCCGCGGCTGCCCGCCACTTCAACCCGCGTGACGAAGCCGACGTCGCGGCACGGGAGCGCCGCGCGGCGGACAAGCGCCGTCTCGCATCCGCGCTCGCGGACCTGCGCGCGCGCGAAAAGGCGGCCCTGACTGACGAAATCCGCATCCGCACCGATTTCGCCGATTTCACGGATCCGCGCAGGGGGATAGCCAACCTCAGCGACGCGACGCCGATCCTCATGATGCCAATCCGGCTTGAGACGCGCTTCAAGCCTGCGCGGGAGACCGGCGCGGGTACCGATGAACTCTGGCTACGCATCTATCCCGATGACTGCTTCATCACCACCTTCGATCCGGCACTGACCGCCGCGGAAGCGGCGGATGCGCGGAGCTGCTGGGCCGGCATCTGGTCAGCCGGCGGCCATGAGGATGAGGAACGCGCCGCCTGGCGGGCCATCGCCACCACCCATGGCGCGGGGCGGGCCGGCTGGATCGTCGATCAGTTCCCCGACATTGCGGCCGCGGCCCGGCCGACGAAGCCAAGGCCGCAGGACATCATCCTGACCGTCGTCACCGAGACGCCCCTGCCCGCCGCCGAGGCGACGGCGCTCGCCCCGTTCTGGCAGGCTGCCTGGCGTGCCCAGGGCGACGCGACCGCGTTGACGGCGGCACGGGAGGCGCTTGAAGCGGCCCTGGGCGTGGAGCGCGCCGCGGCGATCGCGGCCGAAACCACGCCCGTCAATTTTGACGTGACGCCGGCGGCGGGCAACGATCCGGCGAGCCTCAATGTCGCCGTCGCCTTCCTCGTTTTTCCTCCCGTCGAGACCAAGGAGAGCGCCTGGGCGAGCGCGCCGAAGATGACGCTCCTGCCGGATCGCTTCGTCTTCATCGGCTATCGCGGCAATGCGGCTCCGCGCATCGTCCTCGGCAACCCCGTACCGGCAACGCTCTTCGTCGGGCCGGATCCGCGGGCGGACGCAACGAGCCAGATCCGGCATGACGACGACGGCGATATCGTGATGCCGGACGAACTCAAATGGATGACGGACTTCCCGCAGGCCGTCGAGAACGGCATGGGCTTGCGGATCGCGCTCGATCCGGACGAGGCCAGGGGTGGCTTCGACCGGGTGCTCGTTGTCGGCCTGCGCCTGAGTGCCGACGCCCCCGAGGGGGCCGCACAATTCGCGGAGCTGCTGCGCGGCCACGCCTGCGGCCGGACCGGGCTCGCCGTCCTGCCGCAGGGCACGCCGACCAACAACACCGAGACGGTCTCCTCCGGTCACGCCCGCCTCGACGATCCGGATGCCGCCTTCGACGATCGCAAGTCGGCGCTTTTCACGCCCGATGCCGACTGGCTCGACAAGCGCGACGGCGAATGGCTGGCGGACTATCTCGGCATCGACGCGCAAGTCTTCGCGCATGTGCATGGCGCCGGCGCGACCGACCAGCTCGCCGCGCGCGCCATGAACACCGCGCTCTGGCCGGCCACCCTGGGCTACTGGATGGAAAGCCTGATGTCGCCGGTCTTTCGGCGTCGGGTGATCGAACAAACGCGCGGCTTCTTCAATCGCTATGTCATCGCCGGCGGCGCCGTGCCGGCGCTGCGCATCGGTGCCCAGCCTTACGGCATCCTGCCCGCAACGGCCTTCTCACGCATGGCATGGCTCGACGCGCGTGAGCGCCCGCTCCTGCGCGGCGAGGACCCGACACTCGCCTTTCTGCGGGAGCTGCGCCGGATCATCGCCGCCTTCGAGACGGACTGGCGCGCGATGGGCGCCGGCCTCGCCCATGTCGGCAAGGCGGGCGACCCGCACCAGATCCTGCTCGATATCGTCGGGCTTCACTCCGGCTCGGTGGAATGGTCGCAGCGCTATGCCGAAAGCCTGAAGACGGTCTTCAACCGCCTCAACCTGCTCGGCCTCGGCGGGCTCATGGAGAAGATCAATATCAGCGTGCGCCAGGCGGCCGCCCGCCAGATCCTGAGCAATCTCGGCTATGCCGGCGAGGAGACGCCGGAGATCTTCGACAAGCTCTTTTCGGGCCGCCACAACCTCCTCAAGGGCGGCGTCGTGGATGACGTCCCGCTCTCGGAGACGGCCCCCATCCGCGCCTATACCGCCGACGGCCGCAATTACATCGAATGGTTGAGCGCGGCTTGCGGCACCTCGCTCAATGTGCTCTATGCCCAGGACGGCTTCCTCGACGACACGCCGCCGAAAGCCTTGCTCTACCTGATGCTGCGCCATGCCTTGCAGCTCGGCTACCACGATGTCGGCATCCGCCTCTATGAGAACGCCGCCCTGATGACGCCGGCCGCAGCCGTCCTGGCCCGGCAGGACAGTCCCTTTCTTCATATCCAGACAGCGAACACGGTCAGCGAGAGCCGCTACCAGATTCTCCACAACGCCGAGGTCACGATCACGGGCTCGGCGACCCAGACGGTCTCCGATTTCATCACGGCGCAGTTGCCGACCTTGAACCTCGCCTTGCATCTGCGGGACCAGCGCGCCGCCCTCGAGCGCCTGAAAACGGAACCCACCGCGCGCCTCGAGCGGGTTTTCGCCGATCATATCGACTGCCTGAGCTACCGGCCGGATGCCTGGCTGCTCGGCCTTGTCACCTATCAGCTCACGCGCATGCGCAATATCGCCGATGGCGAGGACCGTGAACCCCGGCGCGGCCTTTATCTCGGCGCTTATGGCTGGCTGGAGGACTTGAGGCCGGAGAACAAGCATCTGACACCGGTCAGGCTCGATGACCCTGCCCTCGCCGCAGATTTCGGTCATCCGGACGCCCCGCCCTTGATGCGCGACGACACCAACCAGGGTTCTATCCATGCGCCGTCGCTCAATCACGCCGTCGCGGCGGCGGTGCTGCGCAACGGCTATATCACCAACGCGGGCAAGCCGAACGGCGAGACCATGGCGGTCAACCTCTCCTCAGAGCGCGTGCGCACTGCGCTTGCCCTGCTGGAAGGCGTACGTGCGGGCCAGGGCCTAGGCGATCTCCTCGGCTACCAGTTCGAGCGGGGACTGCACGACCGCCATGGGCCTATCGAGGTCGACAAGTTCATCTATAAATTGCGCAAGGCCTTCCCAATCCGGGCCGACCGTATGGCCTCCACCCGCACCGGGGAGGGCGTGCCCATCGAAGCGATCGAGGCGCGCAACGTCATCGATGGCCTCGCCCTGGTCAACCACATGAAAGCGGGTGGCGCCTCGACCTATCCTTTCGGCAAGGCGAACCTGCCGCCTGCCACCGCCGCCGAGGCCGCCGCGATCAACGCGGAGGCGCAGGCCCTGGTCGATGCCCACGACGCCGTCGCGGATCTTGCGCTCGCCGAGGGCGTCTACCAGGCCGTGCTCGGCAATTACGACCGGGTGGCCGCCACCTATGATGCCTATGCACGCGGCAACTTCCCGCCGGAGCCGGAGGTGGTCCGCACGCCGCTCGACGGCATCGGCCTGACCCATCGCGTCGGCCTGCATCTCGATGCGACCGCGAGCCCCACCGCCTCGCCGCTTGCGGGCGTCGCGATGACCCCGCGCGCTGAGGCCGAGCCCGCCCTGAACCGCTGGCTCGCAAGCGTCTTGCCCCCGCCCGCTGATGTCGGCTGCGTCGTTGCTTTCACCGAGGCCGCCACGGGTGCAGCGCGGACGCGCGAGGTGACACTCGCCGATCTCGGCCTCCAGCCGAGCGACAGCCTCGCCCTCATCGGCCATGACAGCGATCAGGCCATGCGCGAGATCGATGACCGCGTCCTCCGCCATGTGATGGAGAATTTCGCGCCGCGCCCCGACAAGCCGGTCACGATCCGCTATATGGAAACGCAGGCCGCCCCCATCTCCATCTTTGCGCTCAGCCCGCTGCTCAGGGCGTTGCGGCAGCTCACCACCAAGTCGCGCGCGTTGAAGCCGAGCGACCTCACCCTGATGAATGAGGCGACTGTCGCCCAGGACGCCGCGCCGGTCATCGATAAGACAAGGCTCGATCTGGTAGAGACGGCGATGGCGGGCCTCCACGCTGATCTCACGGCTTTCCAGGCCGCGCTCGATGGGCCGCTCGCCGATCTCGACAACCGCCGCGGCGAGATCCTCGACCCTATCGACGATCACGTGACGGCGCTGGTCGCGCTCCTGGCGCGGGCGGCGCTCTTCGCCATACCGCAAGCCGGCTGGGGGATGGCCTACGACTTCAAACGGCGCAGCTATGCCGCCGTGCTCGCGCAATTCAGCGAGCGGGTCGCGCGCTGGGACGCCCAGCTGGCCGTCTTCGATGCGACGGTCACCACCTATGGCGCCCTGCCGGTGGTGACGAGCGACGACGAGCGCTTCAGGCTGCTCGTCCAGGCGGAACAGGCGATTTCGGCGAGGGCGACGGAGGTGCTGCCGCTGACACCGGCCGCCTTCCTCGCGGACCTGACAACGAAACGCGCCGCTTTCGTCGCCAAGCAGACGGCACTCAAAAGCCTTGACGTCACGACGGAAACCGGGCTCGCCGGCCTCCTCGCCGAGGCCGCCGGCCATCTCCCGATCGACAGCTTCGACCCCCTGCCCTTCACGCTCGCGGAGCGCGAAGCGGAGATCATTCGCTTTGCCGAGGATGCGGCCTTGCTCAGCGCCACGATCGTGGCCGAGATTGAACGCCGCCTGACCCTATGCCAGAACCACTTCGACGCCCACGACGCGGCCGCGACAGCGACTGAAGCCGCCACCGCGCTGGAAAAGGCGGCAAAGGCCCTCCTCGGCGAGGATTTCCGCATCATCCCGACATTCCGCCTCGGCGCGGCCCAGGGTAGCGAACTGGCGAACGCGCTGGCAGCCAGCCAGTCCGGCGATCTCTTTGCCTATCTGACCGCAGCACCGGACCCCGCAACGCCCCCCGTCGCGCCCTTGCCCGTGGAAACCTGGCTCGCGGGAATTGCCCGGGTGCGCGACAAGCTTCGCGCCTTCGAGCAGATCGCAACCTTTACCGGCGCTTTCGGTCTCGATGAACCGGAGCTGACGCCCCTGCAACTGCCCTTCCAGCCGGATGACCGCTGGCTTGCGCTGGAATTCCCACCGGATCTCGCGCTGGACAAGGACCGGCTGCTCTATAGCGCGGTCTTCGCCGCCCCATTCGACGGAACGGCGAGCCAATGCGGCCTGCTCCTCGACGAATGGACGGAGACGATCCCCGGCGCCGCCGCCACCACCGGCATCGCCTTTCATCACGACCGGCCCAACACGGAGGCGCCGCAGACCATGCTTCTCGTCACGCCCAGCGATTTCCGGGGGGCATGGCAGTGGGACGACCTGGTCGACGCCCTCAACGAGACGCTCGACCTCGCCAAGCTGCGCGCCATCGAGCCGGCCCATATCGACGCCACGCCCTATGCGCCCTTCCTGCCGGCGACCGTGATGGCCGCCCAGGCGCGGCAACTGACCATCGCCGCCAATCTCGTGCTCAACAACAGCTTCAACCTTGTCCGGCCTTAAGGATCCGCGATGTCCGAGAAGCTCATCACGGCCAATCTGGCCTCAACGATCGCCACGCGCGCCCTGCCGGGCATCACCCAATGGAACAGGCTCGAGGGCCGTCCGCGCACCGAGAATTTTGAACGGGCCCTGCGAGCGGAAATCCGCGATCCGCTATGGCTTCTGAGCCGCCAGTGGCAGATGGGTGAATTCCGCGGCGATGACGCCGGCTCCCCGATTTTTGCCAGGACCCGCATCGAAACGACGCGGCTCACAGGCTATCGCGCCGCCCATGGCTCGGCCGAGGCCTTCGACACATCGCTGCCGCTGGAGGCGCGTGTCGAGCCGCTGCCGCTCGCCCTCTCCCTCGGCGACCACGACATTGCCCTCGATATCCGGCTGATGTTGGGGCGTTACTGGCTGAAGCTGATCAAGGCTCTGCCCCAGGCTGCCCGCGGCCAGTATATCGCGGCCTATCCCATCCATGCGCCCGACCCGAATGACGCGAGCGATGCGCCGACGCTCGCTCACGCGGAGGCCTGGGCGCAATTCGCCGCCGTGGCCGGCCGGGCGATGGATGGAGCCAGGCTCTATGCCTATCTGAAGGCCGATCCGGCGCACCGCGCCTCCGACGGCATCGCAGCCCTCGCCGGTAGTGAGGCGCAGGCCGACGCGCAGGGCGTGCGTTTCCTCGCCTGGTTCGAGAAACTCCTGCACCAGCCCGCCGAGGGTTCCGCCTTCGTCCCGGAACGGCTCGAGTATCAGTTCAGCTGTTCGACGCCCGCCGCCGCCGGCACGGATAAGGTCTATGTCGCGGATCAATACTTCCAGGGACATCTCGACTGGTACAATTTCGACAGCGACCCCACGCAGACGACGCTTGGCGAGGCAACAGCCGAGGGCGAGATCACTGAGGCTGTTGAGCCCGAGGTGACGACCCTGACGACCCTGCCGGCGCAGGCGACCTTCAACGGCATGCCCAACACACGCTGGTGGGCCTTTGAGGATGGCCGGACCAATTTCGGCGACATCAAACCCGATACGACGGACCTCGCCAAGCTCCTCCTGATCGAGTTCGGCCTCGTCTATGCCAATGACTGGTTCGTCGTGCCCTTCGTCGTGCCGGCCGGCGCGATCGCCACGATCAAGGGAATGGCCGTCACAAATGTCTTCGGCGAGCGCATCTGGATCGAGGCGGCTGGTCGCGGGGCCGATGACGACTGGCAGCGCTGGGCCCTGTTCCTCACGAGCGTCAAGGGGCAGGGCCACCAGGCGGCGGACCTGAGCCTCATGATACCCCCGACCGCCCAGAAGACGCTGGAAGCTGCTCCCCTCGAGGAGGTCATTTTCGTCCGCGACGAGATGGCGAACATGGTCTGGGGACTGGAGAAGACCGTGCCCCTGCCGTCCGGCATGCCGAAGCCCGGCGCCGCCGCCGCCCGCGAAACGCGGCTCTTCTTTGAAAAGGACGTGGAACGGCGCCTCGGCGCCCCACCGCAACCGCCACCCGCGGCGAGTGGCGCCAAGATCCGCTACAAGGTCATGAGCACGGTACCTGAAAATTGGATCCCCATGATCCCGGTGCATGTGCCCGGCGACAATCGCGAGGTTCAGCTCCAGCGCGCGTCCATGCCGCGCATCATCGAGGGCGATCCCTCGCCTCCAGCCAGCGTACGGCCGCGCACATCGCTGCTGCGCCATGGGCTCGATCAGGCACCGCCACAGCCCTATTTCCTGCACGAGGAAGAAGTCTCGCGCGCCGGCGTGCGCGTGACCAAGAGCTTCCAACGCACGCGCTGGCGCGATGGCCGCGTGTGGTTGTGGCTCGGGCTCCGCAAACAGACCGGCCGGGGCGCAGGCTCGAGTGGCCTCGCCTTCGACCGCATCGTCGATCTGTAATAAGCCGAAAGGCGCTTGAGCACCGGATGCATGAGGTCGCGAGGCGGCCGCGCGCCGATTGGCCTGTCCAATTTACCTATTATCCGACCCATATCTGCGAGATTGCCGCTTGACGCCCGAATTCTCCTTGATATTGTCCTGACCAATAGATCTTTCCGGGAAGCGGTATGACCAATCCAGCGACCAAGACAACGCCGGCACTGTCGATCGTGCGCAACAAGCGTGTCTATGAGCAGATCGCCGAGCAGATCGGTGACATGATCCGGTCCGAGCAGTATCGCGCGGGCGACCGCATTCCGCCGGAGCGGGATCTTGCCAAGCTGCTCGGGGTCAGCCGACCCTCGGTCCGCGAGGCGATGATCGCGCTGGAAGCCGCAGGCCTGATCGAGGTTCGCGTGGGCGACGGCACCTACGTCCGGGAGGCCGCGGCGACGACCGGCGTGATGCCATGGTCGGCCGGCGCCGATCCGGGGCCTGGGCCGCTGGAGCAGTTTCAGGCGCGTCGCCTCATCGAGACCGAGATGGCCGCCCGCGCCGCCGTCAGTGCCACCGCGGGGGAAATCCAGGAGCTGGAAGCACTGGTCGAAGAGATGGCGCGGGTCTATCCCACGCTTGACGACTTCGACGACAAGCTCGGCTTCCGTTTCCACACCGCGCTCGCCCGCGCCGCGCGCAACGGCGTCCTCGCCAATGTGGTCGAATATCTCTGGACGCTGCGCGACAGCGACATGTGGCGGCATCTGCGCCGCCGCGTCGTCACGCCCGACAATCGGCGCCAGGTCGTCATCGATCGTCGTGAGATCGTCGCCGGCATCGCCGAGCGCAACCCCGTACGCGCCAAAGCGGCCATGATCGCGCTGCTCGATCGCGCCGAGCGGCGCTACTTCGGGCCCGACGACGAAGAGTTGAAGTAAAGCCCCGGCGACGCGGGGAGGAAACGTCGCATCAACGGCAATCGGACAGCAAAGCCACGCCGGCTCCGCGAAGAAATCCGATGCCTGCAAGACAACGGAGAGGAATGAAGGATGGGGCTCATTCGCATGACGCCGTCACGGCGTAGCCTTTTGCTTGGCAGCGCCGCAGCCATCGCCCTGCTGGTGCCGCATATCGCGGCCGCACAGGAAGCCTACAAGGAAGCGCCGGCACTCGCCGCGCGTGTTGCCAAGGGCGAACTGCCCCCGGTCGCCAAACGGTTGCCGACCAACCCGCAGGTCATCAAGCCCAACAAGGAAATCGGTCGCTACGGTGGGACGTGGCGGGCGACGATGCTCGGCGCCTCCGACCATTGGTGGCTGATCAAGACGATCGCCTATGATGGACTTATTCGCTACGATCTGGATACGAAGGGCTATGTCGGCAACCTCGCGGAAAGCTTCGAGGCCTCGCCGGACGGCAAGGAATTTACTTTCAAGCTGCGCGACGGACTGAAATGGTCTGATGGCCAGCCCTTCACATCGGCCGATATCCAATTCTGGTTCGACAGCGTCGCCAAGAATTCCCAGCTGACGCCAAGCCTGCCCTCCTGGTTGCGTACGGCGAGCGGACCCGTGGAGATTACCTCTCCCGACGCGCGCACCGTCAAATTCGTCTTCAAGGAACCGAACGGCCTCTTCCTGCGCAACCTCGCGTCGAACTCCAATATCGGCGACAATCCCCCGATCGAAGGGTTTCCCAAGCATTTCCTCGCCAAGCTCCACGCCGACCACAATCCGAACGCCGATGCTGAAGCCAAGGCGGCCGGCTTCTCCGGTTGGGTCGAACGCTTCACGACGGTGACCGGCCCCCTGAGCCGCTGGCGCTTCACCGGCCTGCCGACCATGCAAGCCTGGGTTCTGACCGCGCCCTATGACGACAAGCGCCGGGTGGCTGCTGAACGCAACCCCTATTACCACAAGGTCGATCCGAACGGGCAGCAGCTTCCTTATCTGGACGGCTATGATTTCCGGGTCGTCGACGACGCCGAGGCAATGGTCCTGCGCGCGACCGCCGGCGAAATCGATCTCCAGGACCGTACGCTCGCCAGCCTGCGCAACAAGTCGGTGCTTTTCGACAACCAGGAGAAGGGCAAGTATCACTTCTTCGAGGTGCCGCAGCCGCATCACAATACGATGGTGCTGTTTCTCAACCACAACCATGCCAATCCGCAGAAGCGCGCGCTGATCCAGAACAAGGACTTCCGCATCGCGCTGAGCCACGCGATCAACCGCAAGGAAATCATCGATCTTGTGTATTACGGCCAAGGTGAACCCTGGCAGGTCGCGCCGCGCAAAGGCTCCGTCGGCTACGACGAAAAGGTCGCAAAGCAATATACGGAATACGACAAGGCAAAGGCGAACAAGATCCTCGACGAGTTGAAGCTGGACAAACGTGATTCCGCAGGCTTCCGCATCGGCCCGGATGGATCGCGCCTCAGCATCATCGTCGAAGCACCGTCCGACTTCCGGCCCGACTGGATCGACGTGCTCGAGACGGTCAAGAAGCACTGGAAGGAGGTCGGCGTCGATCTGCAGATCAGGCCGCTCGGCCGCGCACTGATCCGCAACCGGGCGCTGGCCAACGAGCACGAGGCCTTCGTCTTCCTCGGCAACGGCGGCGAGGACATCGACCTCGTCATGCATCCCGACAACTTCCTGCCTTACGACCAGACCGGCTACCGCACCTTCGCGCTGCTGTGGTCCAACTGGTTCGCCGGCAAACAGCCATCCGAGGAGCCTCCGGAGAACATCAAGAGAGCCTTTGAGCTCTACCGCAAGGTCCAGTCATCGCCCGATCCGAAAGTCCAGGGCGAAGCGATCAAGGAGATCGTCAAGATCAGCGGTGACGAGTTCTTCAATATCGGCATTTCGCTGGCACCGCCCGGCTATGGCCTGATTGCCAACTCCATGCGGAACGTGCCGGATTCGATTACCGATATCGGCACTATTCCGTATATCGGGGTCGTCAAGCCGGAGCAGTTCTTCAAGGCGCAGTAGAGCCAATCCCGCCCCGGTCAGGCCGGGGCGGCCCATCCCGCACAGGGACGTCGCATCCATGTTTGCTTTTATCATCAGGCGCACCGCGCTGATGGTGCCGACGATGCTCATCATCTCGGCCATCGTCTTCGTGGTGATCCAGCTGCCGCCCGGCGACTTCCTCGACACCCTTGCCTCCCAGCTCGCATCGCAGGGGGAGGGACTGGCCGACTCGCAGATCGCGCTGCTCAGGGAGCGCTATGGGCTCGATCAATCGATCCTCGTCCAGTATCTCAAATGGATCACCAATATCGTCACGGCCCTCGATTTCGGGCAGTCGTTCGAGTGGAACAAGGCGGTGCTCGATGTCATCGCGCCGCGCTTCTGGGTCACGCTTGGCATTGCGCTGCTGTCCCTGGCGCTGACCGCCGTCGTTGCCATTCCCTGCGGCATCTATGTCTCGCTGCGCCAGTATTCGCTCGGCGATAATCTGGCGACATTCTTCAGCTTTCTCGGCCTCGCCGTGCCGAACGTCCTGATGACGCTGGTTCTGATGTATGCGAGCTTCACCTTGTTCGACAGCAATCCCGGCGGCCTGTTCAGCGCGCAATATCAGGATGCGCCCTGGTCCGTGGGGCGCGTCCTCGATCTCCTGGCGCATCTGTGGATCCCGGCCGTTGTTCTCGCGACGGCCGGCACCGCCGAGGTGGTCCGGGTGATGCGCGCCACCATGCTCGACGAGTTGTCAAAGCCCTATGTGGACACCGCGCGCGCCAAGGGGCTCACCGAAGCCCGTCTGACGATGAAGTATCCCGCCCGCATCGCGATCAACCCGATCGTGTCGAAGCTCGGGTGGATGATACCGATCATCGTATCGAGCGAAGCGGTCGTCAGTATCGTTGCCGACATTCCGACGATGGGTCCATTGCTCCTGCGCTCACTGCTGGCACAGGACATGTATCTCGCCGGCGCCATCATTCTTCTGCTCGCATTCCTGACGGTCATTGGAACGCTCATCTCCGACATCCTGCTTGCGCTGCTTGATCCGCGCATCCGCCATGCGATGGAGTAGCCATGTCGTCCGCCACTGACACGACAGCCGCCGCGCCGGCTCCAGCCGTTCCCGCCGCGATCGCCGCACAGGAAAGCCGCCTGGCCGGCGCCAGCGAGTGGCGCCTCATCTGGTGGCGTTTCCGCCGCCACCGCCTCGCTTTCGCGTCCGGCATCGTCGTCCTCGCGATCTACGTGATTGCGCTCCTCGCCGACCCGATCGCGCCGGCCTCGACCGAGGCCTCGAAACCCCAATACACCTATGCACCGCCGCAGATGCTGCATCTCTTTCGCACGACGGATGACGGCTGGCGCTTCGAGCCGCATGTCCTCGGCTATCGCGTCCAGATCGATCCACGTGCCATGCGACGCAGCTTCGTGACCGATCCCGATACGGTCATCCCCGTCGGGCTCTTCGTCCGCGGCGATCGCTACAGCTTCCTCGGACTGTTCGAGAGCGACCTCCATCTCTTCGGCCCCATCGAGGCCGGCCAGCCGTTCTTCCTGCTCGGTGCCGACAGGCTGGGGCGCGATGTGCTGAGCCGAACGATCCACGGCGCGCGCGTCTCGATGTCGATCGGCCTCGTCGGCGTCCTGATGAGCCTCGCCATCGGCGTGGTGCTCGGCGGCCTCTCGGGCTATCTCGGCGGCCTCGTCGACAGCGCCATCCAGCGCACCATCGAGATCATCCGCTCGATCCCGACGATCCCGTTATGGATGGGGCTCGCTGCCGCAGTACCCCTCACCTGGCATCCGCTCGCCGTCTATTTCGCCGTCACGGTCATTCTGTCGCTGATCGGCTGGACGACCATCGCGCGGATCGTCCGTGGCAAATTCCTGTCCCTGCGCAACGAGGATTTTGTCGTCTCGGCGCGGCTCGACGGTGCTTCGCAAACGCGCATCATTCTCGTGCACATGCTGCCGTCGTTCTACAGCTACATCATCGCCGCGACGACGCTCGCCGTGCCGACGATGATCCTCTCGGAAACCGCGCTCAGCTTCATCGGCCTCGGCCTGCAGCCCCCCATGGTGAGCTGGGGCGTGCTGTTGAAGGAAGCGCAGAACATCCGCTCGCTGGCGAGCGCACCCTGGCTGTTCGCGCCCGGCGTTGCGGTGATGATCGCCGTCCTGTCGCTGAGCTTCCTGGGCGACGGCCTCCGCGATGCCGCGGATCCCTATCAGAAATGAGGGCTGAGATGAGAGCGCCCACCGCCGCGCCCCTGCTCGAGGTCGACAACCTCCGCACCCATTTCACGACGCCGGGCGGCCTCGTGAAGTCGGTCGATGGCGTCAGCTTCACGGTCGGCCACCAGGAAACCGTCTGCATTGTCGGCGAATCCGGGTCCGGCAAGTCCATCACCGCGCGCTCGATCATGGGGCTCGTCCGGCGGCCGGGGCGGGTCGTCGGCGGACGGATGAACTTCCGCCTGCGCGACGGATCGACGGTCGATCTCGCGGCCATCCCGCCGGATTCGGCGACCTACCGCGCCATTCGCGGACGCGAGATCGGCATGATCTTCCAGGAGCCGATGTCCGCCCTGTCGCCGGTGCACACCATCGGCAGCCAGATCGAGGAAGGCATTCGTCTGCACCTCGGTTTTGGCGCGCGGGCGGCGCGCGAACGCGCGGTCGATGCGCTCGAGAAGGTCGGCTTTCCCGGCGCCCGCCAACGGCTGAATACTTATCCGTTCCAACTGTCCGGCGGGCTACGCCAGCGCGTCTGCATCGCCATGGCGCTTGCCTGCGAGCCGAGCCTTCTGATTGCGGACGAGCCGACGACGGCTCTCGACGTGACCACCCAGGCGAATATCCTCGAGCTCCTGCTGCGCCTGCAGGGCGAGCTCGGCATGGCGATCGTCTTCATCACCCATGACCTCGGCGTCGTGGCGGAGATCGCCGATCGCGTTGTCGTCATGTATCTCGGCCAGGTCATGGAGGCCGGGCCTGCCAGCGGCATTCTCGGCCATCCCCGCCACCCCTATACCCGCGGGCTCCTGCGCTGCGTCGCCGACATCGAGGGCGACGGGCTCCTGCGCGCCATTCCGGGGATCGTCCCGCATCCCCTCGCCCGCCCACCCGGCTGCCCCTTCAGCACGCGCTGCGAGGAGATGATGCCCGGCCTCTGCGACACCACGGCTCCCGAACTGCTGGCGATCAACGGCGAGAGCCGGGTCCGGTGCCATCTGTGGTCGAGCGGCCAGCCGCATGTAACCGAAGGGGCAGTCCATGGCTGAGCCGATCCTCTCCGTCCAGGACCTGCAGCAGCATTTCCACCGCCGCAAGGGCTTCCTGAAGCGCGAGACCACCACGGTCCGCGCCGTCGACGGCGTCTCCTTTGATCTCATCGAGGGTGAAACCCTCGGGCTGGTGGGTGAATCCGGCTGCGGGAAATCGACCACCGGCCGCGCCATCGTCGGCGCCTACCGTCCCACGGCCGGATCGGCTCTCTACCGATGCACCGATGGGCAAACGATCGACCTCGTTCAAGCGGATCCGGCGGCACGCCGCGCCGTCTTCAGGGAGATCCGTCTCGTCTTTCAGGATCCGCAGTCCTCGCTCAATCCGCGCATGCGGGTCATCGACATCGTGGGCGAGCCGTTGCGCAATTTCGGCCTCGCCAGCGGCGCGGCGCGGCGCGAGCGCGTCGGCCAGCTCCTCGCCCAGGTCGGCCTCAGGCCCGAATACATCGACCGCTATCCCCATGCCTTCTCGGGTGGCGAGCGTCAGCGCATCGGCATCGCCCGCGCCATCGCCACAAAGCCGCGGCTTCTGATCGCCGACGAGGCCGTCTCGGCACTGGACGTGTCCATTCGCGCGCAGATCCTCAACCTGCTCGTGGAGCTGCAGGCGAGCCTCGGGCTCACCTATCTGTTCATCTCCCACGACATGAGCGTTGTCCGGCGCATCGCTTCCCGGGTGGCCGTCATGTATGTCGGCCGCATCGTCGAGATCGCGCCGACGGCGGACATCTTCCGGCAGCCGCTCCATCCCTACAGCCGCGCGTTGCTGTCGGCGGTGCCCGACGTCAACCGGCCGAAGTCGGCGCATTCACGCCGCATTCGCCTGACGGGCGAGGTCGCCGATCCGGCGAACCCGCCATCCGGCTGTCACTTTCACCCGCGCTGCCCCTTTGCCAGCGATCGCTGCCGCACCGAGGCACCGGTCCTGCGCCGCATCGCCGGCAGCGGCGAGGTCGCCTGTCATCACGCCGAAGCGATCGCGGCCACGGGTCCCGTGACCTCATCGGCGCAACCCGTCATATCCCAGGAAGGAACACAACTATGGACAACGGCTTGAAGGGACGCGTCGTCTTCATCACCGGCGCCGGTGGCGGTATCGGCCGCTCGATCGCCCGGCACTTCGGCGCCGAAGGCTCGCGCGTCATCGCCACCGATATCGATGCGGCGGCGGCCGAACGCACGGCCGCGGAGATCCGCGAGGCCGGCGGCGAGGCCGACGCCCACGGGCTCGATGTCGCCAGGCGCGACGCCGTGTTCGCCGTGGTCGGGACGGTCACGCGCAAGCACGGCAAGATCGATGTGCTCGTCAACAATGCCGGCGTGGTCGGCCTCGCCAAGATCGAGGAGATCACCGACGCGGAATTCGACCGGCTCTATGGCGTCAACGTCAAGGGCAAGCTCTGGTGCATGCAGGCCGCGGTACCCTCGATGAAGGCCCAGAACTGGGGCAGGATCGTCAACCTCTGCTCCGTCTCCGGCAAGACGGGCGGCCGCCTGCCCTATGCGCATTACACCTCGTCGAAGGGTGCGGTGTGGACGATGACGATGGCGGCCGCACATGAATTCGCGCCCTGGAACATCAACTGCAATGGCGTGGCGCCCGGTTCCGTCATCGGCACGGCCTTCTCCAAGGATTTCGAGCTCTCCAATGATCCGGAGGTGCTGCGCGCCTCGATCCCGCTCGCCCGCCGTGGCCAGCCGGACGATATCGCCCCCGCCGTGGTGTTCTTGGCCTCCGAAGGCGCCCGCTACATCACGGGCGAGCTCATCGACGTGAACGGCGGCCTGCATATGGACTGAGGCTGCGGAGTGAAAATCCTGCAATGAGGATGCTGCCGTGAGTTCCCTGAGAATTGAATCGATTGAATGCATACCCGTCACGGTGCCGATAGAGGCCCCTATCCTCACCTGTTACGGCTCGCTCGGCTCCTATCCGCGCGTCATCATCAAGATCGTCGCCGAGAATGGCCTCGTCGGGTATGGCGAGACGTCAGCCCGATACAAGGCCGATACGTTCCGGATGTTTGAGAACATCTTCAAGGGCGCCAGCCCTTGGGAATCAACGCGCCTGATCAACCGGATCAAGCACTGGAACTACTATCCCTGGCAGAAGCCGGAACCGCTGATGGCCGGGCTGGAGATCGCCTGTCTCGATCTGGTCGGCAAGGCCACGGGCGAACCGCTGCACCGGATTCTCGGTGGAAAGATCCACAACGAGGTGCCCGTCGCCTCCTACCTGTTCTATCGGCATGCGAATGCCGAGGGCTATGGTAAGATCCATTCTGTCGAAGAGGCGGTCGACTTCGCCAAGGCGCAAGTCGCCGACTATGGATTCTCCGCCCTGAAGCTCAAGGGCGGCTATTTCCCGCCGGAAACCGATCGCGATACGCTCTATGCCCTGCGGGATACCTTCGGCCGGGACATGCGCCTCAGGCTCGATCCGCAGGGATGCTGGACGCCCGTCACGGCGATCCGCATCGGCCGGCAGCTCGACGCCATTGATCTCGAATACTACGAAGATCCTTGCTGGAACGCCGCTGCAATGGCCCAGGTCCGCAAGTCCGTGACGACGCCGCTCGCCACCAACATGTGCGTCACCCAGTTCGAGGAGTTTCATCCCGCGACCCAGCTCGGCGCGGTCGATGTGGTGCTGAGCGACATCTGGTACTGGGGTGGCGTGCGCGCCACCATGGCGGCTGATCGGATGTGTCACGCCACGGGCATCGATCTCGGCATGCATTCGAGCGCCGAACTCGGGGTGGCCTGGGCCGCGATGATCCACGTGGCGAGTGCCATGCCCCACATGAAGCTCGCCATCGACTGCATGAATCTCCATCTCGCCGACGACATCATCGTCGGTGGCAAGATCGTGCCGCGCAATGGCGTTGTCACGCCGCCGGACGGGCCCGGCCTCGGCATCGAGATCGATGAGGACAAGCTCGCCAAATATGGCGCGCTGGCCACATCGGGCGCTGCCAATGACCGCTACCTCAATCCCAATCTGGCCGATAGCGCCCGCCCGGGCTGGTCACCCCACAGCCCCGCCTGGTGATGCCCCCATAAGAAAGACACGACAATGCAGCTCGACACTCACGATTGGCCTTCCATCGCCGAGCGCTTCAAGCGCCTCTATACGCCGGCCGTCTGCGACGTCCTCGATTCCTACGAACTGCGTTTCCAGTTCGTGCATCACTCCATTCGCCCGCTCGATCATCGTCTGATGGTCGCGGGGCCGGCCTTCACCATCGTCGGCACGTCGAATTCGACCCGTGACCAGACGAAGCGGATGGGCCCGCGTGTCATCGACAGCTTCCTGCCGCATGTCGTGGCCTGCTACGACACCATGGGCGACGAGGAGACGGGTGTTTGGGGTGAGCTCTGGAGCGCCGGTGCGGTGCGACGCGGCTGCGTCGGCGCTGTCGTCGACGGTGGCATCCGCGATACCGCCTATATCCGCCGCGCCGGCTTTCCGATCTTTCATAAATACTGCATTCCCGGCGATGCCGTTGGCCGTTTCAACATCGTCGACTTCGGCTGCCCCGTGTCCATCGGCGGCGTGCGCGTCAATTTCGGCGACTATGTCTTCGGTGATGAAGACGGCGTCGTCATCATCCCGCGCGAATTGACGCTGGAGGTTCTCGAACGCGCGGAGGAGGTCTGCTCCAAGGAGAACCGCATCCGCGACGCGATCCAGGACAATACGTCTCTGGCCGATCTCTACAAGACGTTCGGCAAGTTCTGAGCGATGACAGCGAAGATCCGCAGCGTCCTCGTCACGGGTGCGGCCGGGCTGCTCGGGCGCGCGGTGGTCTCGACCCTCAATTCCGCGGGGCATCGGGTCACCGCGCTCGATCGCGTCGACGCCCCCGTGCCGGATGGCGTGCGCCCGGTGGTCGACGACCTCAGCGACCGCGAGCGGCTGGAACATCTGCTGACCGGCATCGACGGCGTCATTCACTGCGCCGCCTATGCGATCCCGCAGGCTGCACGGGAGGATATCGTCTTCACGGGCAACGTCACGGCGACGACGAATATTCTGCTCGCGGCGGAAGCGAGTGGCATCAGCCACTTCGTCTATGCCTCCAGCCAATCGGCGCTCGGCCTCGCCTATGCACCGGAGATCATCCCGCCGGACAGGTTGCCGGTGGACGAGACGCATCCCTGCCGCCCGCGCGAAGGCTATGCGCTGAGCAAGCACGTGGGCGAGCAGATCTGCGCGATGGTCGCCGGACGCTCCAGCGTTGCCGTCACGGCGCTGCGCTTCCCCGTGATCTGGGCCGCCGAGCGGTTCGCCGAACACACGGCCAAACGCCTCGGCGATCCCGCCCAGGCCGCCAAGAGCCAATGGGCCTATGTCGACCTGCGTGATGCCGCGCGCGCTTGCCGGCTTGCCATCGATCATGAGGGACAGCGCGGATTTACCCTCTACAACATTGCAGCGCCCTGGCCCTTCGCGATGGCCGAGGCGGAGGCAAAGCTCGCCATCGCGTATGGCACAATCCCGATGCGCGCCGGCTGGCATCCCGGACAGGCCGTCTTTACGCCGGAAAGGGCTCGCCAGGACCTCGGCTTCCTCGCAGAATGGCGATGGACGCCGGAAGGGATCGAACGCATCGCGCCGGAATGAGGGAACACTTGAGAGAATAAGGGAGGGCTCATCGATGTCGTCGTTCGCTGACACTGTTCACACGGCGCCTGTTGCCTGGCCTCCGCCGAAGCGCCTGAAGCCGAGGACGGGCACGGCGCCCGATGGCATGCCGGCCCGCGCGATCACACCGGCCGAGGTGACGGACCGCCTGTCCAGCCGATTGCGCGACCTGGTGGGGCCCGGACGGCGCTGGAGCTACGCCGAGATCTCCGCGCACACCCTCATCGATGTCCGCACCCTCAAGGCCTATGTGCGCGGCACGGCTTGCCCCAATCTCGCCAAGTACAAACGGCTCGTGGTCGTGATGGGCCCCGAGGTCGCGATCGACCTCAACCGGATGTTGGGTTGGGAGCCGCGCATCGGCAATGATCCGCCGGAGGCGCTCGACCTCGGCGCGCTGGAGGCCGCGCTCCTGCGCGCCGAGCAAGCGCTCGCCGGCCTTGACCGCGCGCGGCAACCCGGCCCGTCGGGTCTGATCAAGCCAAATTCCCACACGGCCACCGCGCGCGTGGCCGACACGCGGCCTGAATTCGCCCGCGCACTGCCTGCCCAGGCGATCACGCCGGCGGCGATCGCCGCAAGGCTGAGCTATCGGCTGAGGCGCATGCTCGATGGCGAGGGCAACAGGAGCATCGGCGGCATCGCCGAGGCCACCGGTATCTCGCGCGGCGTGATCGAGGCCTATGTCGCCGGTACCGCCTGCCCCAACCTCGCGCGCTACTTCCGGCTGGAGCGCGTGCTCGGCCAGGAGCTCGGCATCGAATTCGCCCTCATGCTCGGCTGGAGGCCGCGCTATCAAGCCAGCCGCAATGTCGCCGCGCCGCTCATCGAGGCCCTGCACGGCAGCGTGCGCGCCTGCCTCGATACGCTGGAGCGCATCAAAGGCACCGATGGGCGGTGAAAGGTCAGCGGCCGCCGGTCGCGTCGATGAAGGCACCGGTCACGAAGGACGACCGTTCGGACAGCAGAAACAGGACGACTTCGGCGATCTCTTCCGGGCGGCCGGGACGGCCCATCGGAATGATCCGCCCCATGCGCTCATAATGCCCCGGGCCATCGACATCATGGGCGGGCGTCATCACCGTGGCGGGGCGCACCGCATTGATGCGAATGCCTTCGCCGCCCACTTCGACCGCGGCGTTCAAGGTGAAGCCGTCGACCGCCGCCTTCGCGGCGGCATAGAGAACAAGCCCCTCGGCCGTCGCCTTGCGGCTCGTTGGCCCGCCGCGCCGGGCACAATCCGAGGAGATGTTGACGATCGAGCCGCCCTTGCCGCCATGGCGGGTCGACATCCTGCGCACGGCTTCGCGCGTACACAGCATGGTGGACACGACATTGAGCGCCATGATGCCGTGCATCTGGGCGACGGTCGCCTCCTCGACGCGGGCGCCGTCAGGCCCGAGCACGATCTTGCCGCCGCCCGCGTTGTTCACAAGGCCGGCGATGGGGCCGAGTTCAAGATCCACCTGACGGAACATGGCGACGACGGCCGCCTCATCCGTCACGTCGGCCTGGACCGCGATGGCACGCCCGCCCGCCTCACGGACGGCGGCCGCGACCTCCTCAGCTGCCGCGCGGGACGTATTGTAGTTCACGGCGACATCCCACCCATTGCGGCCGAGGACCGGGCAGATGCCCGCGCCGATCCCGTGGCTACCGGCGGTGACGATGGCGACAGGTCTCATCTGATCGCTCCCTGCTAGAGCAAGTCCGTCTGTTGCGGACTTGCTCCGATCGAAAATTAACGAGCAAATTCAAAGTCTGAGATGGTATCAGACGATTCCATCTCAGACGGATTTGCTCTAGACGCCAGTGGCGGCGTCTCCGATGCGAATGGCAGGAACGATAACCGCGATGGGGACCGAGAACCTTGTTCAATCGTGGCAAAGCACGAGGGGCGGCCTAGGATCAACCGAATTGCCGCAAGAGTTACGTTGTCATCACCGGGCTTGTCCCGGTGATCCCGACCGGAGAGGCGCCCCGATTTATCGGGATGGCCGGGACAAGCCCGGCCATGACAGCTGAGAACGCTGAATGTCGATTGAACCTAAACCGCAACCAGCCGACGCACGTTCCGGCTCCATGCGTTTTGCAGCAAACCGTCATTGTAACCCCTCAAGCCACGCAGCATTCTCTTCGAAACGATAAGGGGAACGTCCTATGGCCCTGCCAGAAACGGCGGATTACTGGGGCAGCCGGCCGCCGCAGCCGCTCGTGATGCCGCGACGGCGGCGCCCGCTCCTATCCGCCGACGAGATCCGCGCCTATGGCTTCGTCGCGCCGCTCGTGGTGCTTGAAATCCTGTTTGTCGTCACGCCGCTGGTGATCGGCTTCTACTACAGCCTGCATCGGGTCGATTACTTCGAACTGACGTCGTTCCGGGGCTTCGACAACTATTGGCGCGTCCTGACATCCCCGATGGTTCTCGCAAGTCTCGCCGCGACTGCCATCTTCGCCATCGGCGCGCTCATCCTGACGTTGTCTGTCGGCTTGAGCCTCGCACTCTATCTCGAGCAGGATACGCGCTGGAACATCTTTGCGCGGGCTGCGGCACTTGTGCCCTATGTCATCTCGATGCTCGTGGGCTCGCTTCTGCTCCGCTGGATCTTCTCCACGGATTCGGGGCTGGTGGCGGCCGCACTCGGCCCCTTTGGGCTCGGCGACACGACAATCCTCGCCGACCCCACGGCGGCGATGGGCGCGCTCATCTTCAACGCCGGCTGGCGCGACAGCGCCTTCGCCATGATCCTGCTGCTCGCCGGGTTGAAGAGCATTCCGCCCCAGCTGCATGCTGCCGCCCGTGTCGATGGTGCAAGCGCGTGGTACCGCTTCCGCCACGTCACGCTGCCGCTCATGCGCATTCCGATCCTGATCGCGGTGGTGCGCCTGCTGATCCATTTCGTGAATGTGCTCACCTTCGCGCTGGTGCTGACCGGCGGAGGCCCGAACGGGGCGACACAGACGATGGGGCTGGCGATGTATCGGCTTGGTTTCCTCGACGCGCGCATCGGCGAAGCCAATGCACTCGCCATCCTCGTGTTCCTGTTCAATATCGTGCTCATCGCCATCAATGTCGTCTTGTTCAGCGAACGCCGGAGGGCTGCACCATGAGGCCGGATTCGCCAGGCAAGGCCGCGATCCCGCTCTGGAAGCGCCGCCAGCGGATGCGCGCGCTGGTGCGCCGCGCCATCAATCTGGCCATCGCACTCGTCGCCCTCTTCCCGATCCTCTGGGGATTGTCGACGTCTTTCAAGACGACCCCCGAGCTTGCCACATTCCCGCCCACGCTGCTGCCCGCGCATCCCACTCTGGAGCACTACGCGCTTTTGTTTCGGACGGGTATCGAGCGCTACATGCTGAACAGCGTCTTCCTGTCCGCCGCGACGGTCATCGGCTGTCTCGCCTTCGGCAGTCTCGCGGCCTATGCGATGGCGCGCGTCAAGTTCCGCGGCGGAAACACGCTGCTTCTCGTTATCGTCGCGCTGATGAGTATCCCGCTGCCGTCTCTCCTGGTGCCGACTTTCACCTTCCTTGCGCAACTCGGGCTTCTTGACAGTCTGACCGGCCTTGCGCTGCTTTATATCGCCTATCAATTGCCGATCGCCGTCTGGGTGCTCTACGGATATTTCCTCACCATTCCGATCGAGCTTGAACATGCCGCGCGCGTCGACGGCTATTCCCGCTTTGCGACGCTGCGCAAGGTCATCCTGCCCCTGTCGGGGCCGGGCCTGGTCGCTGCCGGCCTGTTCGTCGTTACATTCGCCTGGAACGACTTTGTCGTCGCCGTGGCGATGACCTCGTCCGATGCAGTCAGAACGCTGCCCGTCGCCATCTACGGCTATCTCGGCTTCTATGGCCGCGAGTGGGGGCCGCTGACGGCCTCGGCGATACTCTCCACCATTCCCGTCATTGTCGTCTTCATCGTCTTCCAGCGCTTCTTCCTGGGCGGAATGACGAGCGGCGGCGTCAAGAGCTGAATGCCATGACCACATCCGTCCAGTTCCGCGGCGTCACGAAACGCTTCGGCTCCGCCGAGGCACTCTCGGCCCTCGATCTCAAGGTCGAGCCCGGCGAGTTCGTCTCGCTGCTCGGCCCGTCGGGGTCGGGAAAATCGACCACGCTCGGCCTTCTCGCCGGGCTCATCGAGGCTGATGAAGGCGAGATCCTGATCGGCGATCGCATCGTCAACGATATCGGGCCTGAAGGCCGCGACATCGCCATGGTGTTCCAGAACTATGCCCTCTATCCGCATATGACCGTCTTCGAGAACCTCGCCTTTCCCTTGCGCGCCCGCGGGCGGCGGCGCCCGGAGAGCGAGATCGAGAGCCGCATCGCGGCGGTGGCCCATGCGCTCGGCCTGCCCGACCTGCTGCATCGCTATCCCCGCGAATTGTCGGGCGGACAACAGCAGCGCGTCGCGCTCGGTCGCGCCATGATCCGCGAACCGAAGGTCTTCCTGCTCGACGAGCCTTTGTCGAACCTCGATGCGCGGCTGCGCATCCGCATGCGCCACGACATCAAGGCTCTCCATGCAGCGATCGGCTCGACGATCATCTATGTCACGCATGACCAGGCCGAGGCCTTGTCGATGTCATCCCGCATCGCCATTTTCGACAAGGGAAAGCTGCAGCAATACGCATCCCCCTTCGAGATATACAATCGTCCGGCCAATATCTTCGTTGCCAATTTCGTCGGCGAGCGTGAGACACTCTTCCTTGACGGGGCCATCGCGACAGATCCCGCGCTTTGCTTTCGCTGCCGCGATGAGGCATTGGCGATCCGCCCGGGCGCAACCAACCTCGGCGCCGTCGCCGGGCGCCCGCTCAAGCTCGGGCTTCGCACGGAGGCTGTCGAGCTCGTCCCCGCCGACGCCCCCGCCGCTTTCCCCGTCACCGTCTCACAGATCGAGCTCGCCGGGCCGGATATCATCGTCTATGCCACGACCGGCACAGGCATCGAGCTTTGCTGCCGCGTGCCCGCAAACCGCCCGATCGCGCGCGGCGACCGGTTGCATGCGGCGCTCGTGCCGGAGGCGCTGCATCTTTTCGATCCGGAGACAGGGGCCGCGATCGCGCTGCCGGCCCTGGAGAATAGCCAAGGCCGCCGCGAACCCGCGGCCGCCGCATTCGCCTACAAGGACGCCGTCCAAAGAACGGCCTGAGGGGCGCGCCAGGACGCGTGCCCCGGTTTAAGCACGCGCAACCTGACCGCCAGAGACCAACGGGAGGAAACCAATGTCAGCTCAACAATCGCGTGGATTGACGTCGCGTGCGGTTGCGCTCGCGGGTATCGTCGCCAGCATGATCACCGCCGGGCCGCTCGCGGCCCAGACCACGGTCACCATGTGGACGTTCCTCGATCCCAACAAGACATCGCCGCGCGAGGTGGCGCTCAAGGAGATCATAGCCGGCTTCGAAGCGGCCAATCCGTCCATCAGGATCAAGGTGGAGCCGCAGGACTTCGCGCAGATGCCGCCCAAGTTCTTCCTCGGCCACCGGACCGGTGGCAATCCGGACCTCGTCTGGATCGACGCGAAGAATCTTGGCGGCCTCTCGCAATCCGGCGCCGGAGCCGATCTCAACGCGCTCGTCACCAAAGCCTGGTCGCAGGCCGACCGCGACGACTTCTTCGTGAAGGCGGGCTGGAATGCCGCGCTGAAGGACGGCAAGCTGACGGCCATGCCGCTCTTTCATGGCGCGAGCGTCATCTACTATCGTAAGGACCTGTTGAAGGCGGCCGGCATCGATCCCGCCAGCCTCACGACATGGGACGCGCTCGCCGCAGCCGCAAAGAAGCTCACAACCGACAAGGACGGCGACGGCCGTGTCGACGTCTGGGGCTTCGGCATGCCGCTTGCCGCCATCAAGACGGAAAGCACTCCAGCGCTTATCGGCATGCTGGATCAGGACGGCGGCCCCTTCAAAGGCTGCAAGGCGAACTATGCGACGCCCGAGGGTATCAAGTCCCTTGGCTTCACGGCGGATCTCATCACCAAGGACAAGGTGACCCCACAGGAGGCCCTCGTCCAGAATGTCGACGACATTACCGAACAGTTCACCGCCGGGCGCTATGCGATGGCGATCACGTCCAATCTTCGATTCAGCGTCATCGCCAAGGCTGCCGCCTTTGGTGGCGACAATATCGGCATCATCGCCTGGCCATCGTGGTCCGGCAAGAAGCCCGCACCGATGCCGGTGTCCGGCTGGTGGATCGCCGCCTGGCAGAAATCGCCGCGCCTCGCCGAAGCCGCGAAGTTCATCGATTATCTCGCCAGCAAAGACTCCATCGCCAAATGGATGACGGTCGGCGGACAGGTGCCCATCCGCAAGTCCCTTCTCGACAGTCCTTTCCTCAAGCAACCCGCCAACGGCTGGATGACGACCATGGTCGATGCCTGGAGCACGTCGAGCTGGATGGAACCGACCGAATGCAACACGCGCACCTTGCAATCGGCCCTCAACGAGGCGGTCAGTCGGGTCGTCCTTGACAAGGTTGACCCAAAGGCCGCCCTTCAGGAGGCCGAGCGGAAGTTCGCCGACGCGCAATAATGGGCGCGACTATCGAATATCGTTTGCCGGCGACTTTCGCGACGCGCAGCCATCGGCCGCCACTCGAAGCGGCGGCCGTCAGGCCCGGCGGCCTGTGAAGACATTCAAGCCGACGAGCCGATCAATCGCGATGACGATAATGGCCGACCCGATGACGGACCAGGTGGAAACCGCCGCAATGATCGGCCGATATTGATAAAGGAGATATTCATAGATCTTGATCGGCAGCGGCTGGAGTTCCCGGGGTGTCAGGAAGATTGACACCGAGAAGTCGTTCCACGACGTGATGAAAGCGAATAGAAAACCGGCGATCACGCCCGGTTTGATCAGCGGCAGCGTAATGGACAGAAAAGTCCGCCAGGGCGTTGCGCCGATGCTGCTTGCCGCATCTTCCAAGGCCGGGTCGAGATTTTCGGTAACAGCCGTAATCGTTCTCACGGGGTAGGGCATCGTGATAATGATATGCCCGATCATGAGGACAAACAGGTTCGTCAGGCCGAAGATATACATCATGACCTGATAGAGGGCGAGCGCGAAGATGACCGATGGGACCAGAAGCGGGCCCATGAAGGACAGTGTCAAGACGCGCCCCACCGCCGGCGACATTCTGCGTAACACCAAGGCCACGGGCAGCGCAAACAGCGTCGATACCGATGCAGAGACGAGCGCAACGACGAGGCTGACCATGGCGCCGTTGACGAAGCTGCCTTCGGTCAGCGCCATCACCATCCACTTCAGGCTCAGCGACCGCGGCGGAAAGGTCATGGAATCCGCGTTCAGGGCCGAACCCGCCACGACGATGAGCGGCGCGACGACGAAGATAAAACTGCAGAACGCGGCGATCTCCAGGCCCGTCGGCAAGCGGAGCCGGAACGTCGATCGATTGAGGTTGTGCGAAGCGGCGGCCATGGACTCACCTCAAGGTCCGAAACGTTCGGCTGACGACAAACAGGTAGATCGCCGTGATCAGTAAGCTCAGAATTGTCAGGCTGATCCCGATGGCCGCGGCGAAGGGGAAATTGCCCTGGATGGCGGCCTGCTCGTAAGCCATCATGCCCATCATGCGCACCCGCCCGCCGCCCATCAGGGCCGGAATGGCGAAGGCGGCCGCGTTGAGCGTGAACGCGATCAACGTTCCCGCGACCACGCCGGGCAGGGAAAGCGGGAAGGTTACAGCCCAGAAGGTTCTGTAGCGATTGGCCCCGACACTGGCCGCCGCTTCCTTCAAGGCTGGATCAATGGCCGCGATGACGCCAATCAGCGGGAGAACGACATAAGGGACGGCGATCTGTATGAGGCCGATGAGAACGCCAAGCTCCGTGTACATGATGCGTATACGCGGCATCCCGATCAGTCCGAAGACGCTGTGAACAAGGCCGCCGTTCATCAGGAGCACGTTGAGGCCGAATATGCGAATAACGATGTTCACCGCCAGCGACACAACAACCATGCTCGTTATCAGGCCGCGCCGCTGCGGCGGAAGTTCGGCGATATAATAAGCCAGCACATATCCGATCAGTAACGCAAATACTGTCGACAGAACAGAAAGCTTGATTGTGGTCCACAGCGCCGTCTCGAGATAGAACGGATCTGTCCAAAATCGCGCATAGTGCTCCAGCGTGCCGGTGAATTCCGGCGGGCTGCCGATTTCATGGGTGGAGAGACTGGTGGCGACCAGCCAACCCATCGGAATGAAGAAGAACACGACCACGAAGACGAAAGGCAAGAACACCGAGCTGCGGCCGAGCAGTTCACCCGCATTCACCCCAAGGCCACGCCCGCGGATCTCAGTCCTCTGCAATGACTGCGTTGCTGACATTTATCCTGACCTTGTCTCCGGGCTCCAGCACGTCGGCATTGGAGCGCTCCTGCAGGAACAGGAGCGTGTCGGACCCGTCATCCGGACTGAGGCCGTAACGGACAGCTGCCCCCTCGTAGATGACCTCGCGAACAACGCCACTGAATTCGTTTGCCGCGACAGGAGATGGTTCACGACGAAGAAGCATCCACTCCGGCCGCACGATGACGCGAACCTTGTCACCCGATCGCACCCCGCTCGGCGCATAGGCGTCGACGACCGACCCGCCGGCGAGCCTCACGCGGCCGCGTTCGTTCCCTTCGATCGCCAGCACGTCGCCATCGATGAAATTGGCGCTCCCGAGGAAGCCGGCAACGAAACTGTTGGCCGGTCGCTCGTAGACCGTACGGGGATCAGCCACCTGCTGGATGCGGCCGGATTGCATGACGACCACCCTGTCCGACATCGACAGGGCCTCCTCCTGGTCATGCGTGACGAACAGCATCGTCACCCCGAGGGAACGCTGCAGGCGCTTGAGCTCGATGCGCATATCCTCGCGGAGACGTCGATCCAGGTTGGACAGAGGTTCGTCAAGAATGATGACCTCGGGGTCGATCGCCAGAGCGCGCGCCATCGCGACGCGTTGCTGCTGCCCCCCGCTCAACTCGCGCGGGTAACGATCCTTCAGTCCCGTCAGGCGCACCATCTCAAGCGCCCGATCAACCCGGCGGGCGATCTCCTCGCGCGCCAGCTTGCGGATGCGCAGACCGAACGCGAGGATCTCGAAGACCGTCATATGCGGCCAGAGGGCATAGTTCTGGAAAACAACGCCGATGTTCCTGCGATAGGGCGGAAGATGCGTCACATTTCTTCCCCGTATCGTGACCTGGCCCTCATCGGGGATAATGAACCCCCCGATGATGCGAAGTGTCGTCGTCTTGCCGCAACCGCTCGGGCCGAGAACCGTGACAAATTCGCCGCGCTTGATCTGCAGCGAAACGTCGTTGAGAACGTCCACGTTTCGGTATCGCTTGCCGCAATGCGAAAGTTCTATATCGATACTGTCAGACATTACCGCTGAACTTCCCGGTCCCAGCGGGACTGCCACTGATCATAAACCGTCACAATGTATTTCCAGTCGGCGCTCTGGAGATCGTCAATGTTCTTCGGGTTGAGCATAAGCTTTGCCTGCAGTTCGGGAGGCAACACCGTATTGCGGTTCGTCGGGAAGTAGCCGAGCTTCTCGGCCATACGGACCCCGGATTCCGGGCTGAGCAGATGATTGACGAGCTTCTGGGACAACTCGCCATTCGGCCGGCCAGCAACAACACTGAGGGTCGAGGACAGGGGAAAGAACCCTTCCTTCGGAATGGCACCCTGGATCTTGACCCCCTCGACATCGCGCGCCCAGGCAATGCGGCCGTCGGTCCACATGCTCATCGCAATCTGATCGTTGCGATAAAGCTCAAGATGATCGGCATGGGCATTGATCCACACATCGATATTGCGGGCGATCTTTGCGAGTTCGGCGAAGCCGGCGTCCGGATTGCGCTCACTGCCGCCCGCGAGCTTCGCGAACAACGTGATTAGCTCGATATTTTCCGGGCGAAAGCCGCGCAGCGCTATACGGCCCTTATACTCCGGCTTGGCGAGATCGTACCATGATTCCGGCGGCTTCACCTCCGCTGGATTATAGGCAATTACATAAGCACCGAAATTGGCGGCGATGACAGCGTCCGAGTAGATCGCCTTGGGATGAAGCGCCTTTAGATTTGGAATAAGCTTCGCATCCAACGGCGCGAAGGACCCCTCCGCCTCCATGCGCAGCGCGAAGACCGGATCGGAAACGATAACATCGATCTCCTTGTTGCGGACGCGCGCGATATTATTGGCGCCCGATCCCGGAATGATCGTGACCTTGACGTTGTTCTCCTTCTCGAAGGACTTCACGCTTTCGGCCATCGCCTCATCATAGGCGCCGCCGAAGCCGCTCAAGATCAGCTCGCGTTGCTGCGCCGCAGCGACAGAGCCGAAAGTCGCAACCGCTGTGACGATCAGGCCGGCAAGCACGGCCCGACTCTTTATCCACTTCATGACTCGTTCCCCTTTTTTGGCTTTTTTGTCCGCCATGTCGACTACAACGGGCGGTGGAATACGATCGTGTCCGATCTGAGCGGAAGATGCTCTAACGCTGCTATTGTCGCGTCACACTCAAACCATGACACTGCGACGACTATTCAGTACAATGACGTTTTTACTGACGACCAACATGATACGCTCCGCCTCGCGCCAGATCACATGCCGCCGAGCTATCGACACACAGATGCCAGTTCTTCGAAGACGAGACACAAGGCACAGGGCCCGTGGGAGCTGGAGGATGGCTGTCGGTATCGGCGCCGGCCTCGCGAGCAACCGCCCCGCCGGCTCGGACATATTCAGCTCCAACCGAAATGCTGAAACAAGCACCTCCTGTGTCGAAGGCATATCGCCATTTAGTATATACATTTACACAGGCTGAAGAGGGGCGCAAGCATCATTTCGGAATGCCCGGCTTATCTGGGCTCTCTGACGCAACCGTTCCGGCCGGCCTCGTGCTCACCCTGGGCATCCGCCAGCCTACAGCTTCGCGGATCAGACGAGCGAAACGGTGAGCCAGATCTGTTCCTTGGTCTCGAAGGTGCTCTGCCAGACGCGACGACCAACCTCATCAAGGCGATCAGCGTGCTCGGGGATGACCTCGCCGAGGACGGGCTGGGCAAGATCCTCAGTCGTCGGCCCATATTGCACAATGAACTTCTGGCCCGTTGACTGCGAGAACCGGATGCGGCCCTTCGGCGCATCGCAGATGCGCTCACGCACCTGGATCGGCGCCGTGCTGATCAAGGGCGTCCACGCATACATGGATTCCCCGGTCACCACCGCGTGGTCCTGGAGGATCCTGAAGGGCAAGGCCGCGATGACATCCCGGCAGAGCTCCGGGTTCTCGTTGACCGCGAGAAACGCATCGACGCTGATACCAAGCGGATCCCACGTCAGCCTGATCCTCCGGCCATCCCGGATAGGCACGCGACGCGAAAGATCCATGAGCGAGGGCACCTGCTCCTCGGGCTTATCGTAGACGAATTGCTTGCCGAGCCCCCATGGAAAATAGTGAAAGGACCACGCGGCGAGCTGATTTGTATAGGCGCAAAAAGCTCTCACCGCATCGATCGCCTCCTCGCGGCTTTCCGCCGACGGAAGGTGTTCGCGCAGGGCAAATGCAAGAAGCCCCATGTCCGGAAACCCGCTATAGCGGAGATAGTTGCTATAGGAATGATCAAACGAGTTCAGAATAAAGCAAAACTGTTCAAGCGAGATATCTCTGTTTTCGATAATGTGAACCAGCGGATAGTAGGTATACATCGAATAATCGCGGATCATCCCGGCAGCGATATCCCATGTACCGAAATATTGCCCGTAGCTACCTGCCTTGTTCTCCAGATTACCACTGCGAAACGCGCGGATCTCCTGCGGCTCGTTGTGAAGGATGGCGGCTGTCCGCTCCTTCGTCGCCTTGACAACATCGCGCAAACTTTGAAATGACATGTCCATTCACCCCGTAACCTTGATGGCATGGCGGCCTCGCCGCCTGCATTGGATATACCATTAGATCATATTTGTACATACAATAACGCACGGCGGATCAGCTCTGGCAATGCGCTTTTTTTGGGCTTCCGACAGCTATCCATCGGCGGGGCGGGTGAGCCTTCGTGATGGGAGAGCGGCTGCTGAAGGGCTCAGGAGCCCAGTAAAGTAGACATAAGCAGCATTATGTCTATAATAAATTTCGACCAACGACGAACCTTGGCGTGAAAACCGCTTGCGCCCGTGGTGGGTTTCATTTTGTATATACCTTTAAGGGCTTTTGTCGACTTTCGCGCCCTTCCCACCATGAAAGGACTGCAACGATGGGCAGATTAATCGATATCAGATGGCCTGAGCTCGACATCATGGTCGTCGCCGAATTGGCGGACGAGCAGAACCCCGAGATGTGCGAGGAGTTCTGGCAGGATCTGCCGTTCAAGGTCATGCAGGCCCACCCGGTTGTGTCGGGCGAGTCCTTGTACGCGTGGACGCCGACGATCAGCACGGCGCCCGTGCGGCACCGCGAACGCATCGTGGATTGCCCGGTGGGACGGCTGCGGTATTCACAGGCAACGGGAAACAAATTCTCGATCCAGTACGGCAAGGGCCTGGAGCCGCTCGCGCAGCCTGTTCTCGGCATGGTCCTGCCGGAGTATCATCATCTGTTACCCGTCGTCGGCAAGGCCATCTGGAACAATCTCTTCTTTGCGAAAGAGCAGATTTTCGTGGAAGTTAGCCCCCACGATCCCGCCGAAGCCTTCAAGGGTGAAGGGCGCTTCGCCAATCTCAAGGGCGCGGCCGCGGAATTCTATGCAGAAGCCAAGCGTATCCAGACGGTCGAGCCCGAAGACTTGCGCCGCATCCGGTCTGGTGAGATCGGCGACACAGGCACGTATGGACAGTACTTTACAGCGTGGGATTTCGCCAATGGCATGCTGCGCGACTATATCATGTACACGGCATATCCCTTGCTGAAGCTGGTTGATACACTATCGCACAAGGATCTTATCGCGGCGGTTGATGCTTTCGATCCGGCCTATTCCGAATACCTCGGCTATTCCGGGCTCGAAACTCTCCTCGATTTCTCGGTCAAATTGCGCGCTGCTATCCGCGAAACCGAGGACAAGGAAGAACTGCGCACCCTGATGCGGACGTTCATCATGTATGGCAATCGCCTTTGCGCCTGGTCCTATCACTATTTTCCATGGTACCTGGGCATGTTCTATGGCCGCAAGATCAACGGCCAGGAATTTCCGGGTCGCTTCAACCCCGTGAAGTCCTGATCAACACGCGGGGCAGGCCGGGGATCGGGCTGCCCCACGCAACCGTCAGGCGCCGTCGCCGCCGATCATGGAACGGCGCGGGGCAGCAGGACCTGGTTTTCAGCTGGTGCTTTGGTCTCCTGGCTGTCGCGATCACTCTTGGCTGTGGCGATCAACAGAGACGTAAAGCTTTACTCGATTTAAGTTCCTGAAGCCGCGGATCGGGAATATTGATACAGATTGGATCAGTTTTGCGGCCCCGGATCCGGGTGTTATAGATGACAGTTGAGTTGCGGTGATTTTGCCCCAAGAGGTCTGGTTGGTGGACGAACAGGACGCTTCAGCGGTTGCCCCCTCCGCAAAACGCGACGCGCGCGCGGACAAGCAGGCCATGCCGTTATATGCAGAGATCCAGCGCGACATCGAACGCAAGATCATGACCGGCGAATGGGGAACGGGCACACGGATCCCCCCGGAAACGGAGCTTGTCGAGGTTTATAATTGTTCGCGGATGACCGTTAACAAGGCGCTGTCCAGCCTGGCCGCAGCCGGTATGATCACGCGAAAGCGGCGCTCGGGATCGTATGTCGCACCTCCCCGGATCGAGGAGCCCCTCACCTATATCCAGGATATCCGCGCCGAAATTCTGGCCACGGACCGGTCCTACCGTTTCGAGATCGCCAACCGCAGCATCCGCAAGGTCACCGAGGCCATCGACGCGCGGCATGTCGGCGTACCCGTCGGCACGCGACTTTTATATCTGGAAGTCATGCATTTCGCAGACAATCTGCCCTTCACGATGGAGACCCGGCAGATCAATCTGGATGCGGTCCCTCAGGTCGAGCGCCTCCAGTTCAAAAGCGAGCCCCCCGGGAGTTGGCTATTGAGCAACGTGCCGTTCAGCGAGGGCGAACATTCGATCCGGGCCATTTCTGCCGATGCCATGATCGCCAAGAAACTGCAGATCGTCGAGCGCACCGCCTGCATCTCCATCGCGCGCCGCACCTGGCTCAATGGCGAGCTCATCACCTTTGTAAGATTGATTTACCCGGGCGACCGTCACCGCTTCATCGTGCGTTTCAGCCCGTCATCTTCCGCCTTCGGTTCGCTCTAACGGGTCAATACCGCGGCTCTACTCCCCCGCCGACGCCTTTCGTTGAGCGCGACGAATGCTACGATGCCGTGCGCGAAGCCTTCGCGCCCGCGGCAGGAGTCGTTGATCCCTCCTAAGGGCTTGATCTCGCCAGTGCGTGCCGCGACCAACCCGTCAGGGATCCTTCCCTGCGCGACGAGCCGCGGGGACTCACGCGAGACTGCCCGCTGTCGCAGATCGTGGCGGCGATCGCACCTGCGCGGGCGGCAGGGGTAGATCCGTCCGGCTTCTTCGCGTCAGCCCTGGCGCTGGCGAGGAGCACCCCCGCTTCGTGCGGGGAAGGTGATCGGAGATTCAACCGGCATCGCACCCACGTCATGCTCGGGCCAGAAGCGCCCTTGCGTCCAGGTGAACTGCCCGCGGGTGAAATAGCCGATCCCGGGCGTCCGCAGCATCAAGGGCCTCGCGAGACCTGCAAAGTTCAAGGTGAAATGATAGCCGGACTTGACGACGATGCAGTCCTGATCCGCGATCATGATGCCGTTGCTCTCGAAGGCGGCCGGATCATGCGTAAAGCCCGGCTTGCTCGTGACGAGAACCCTGATGCGCCCATCGATCTCCAGTACAGCAACGGGCCCGAGAGCCGTCGGTTCACCACCGCGATACGGGCCGCGCATCTCGAACAGGCCGTCACCGAGACTGACGATGCGGGCTTCGACGTCGAGGGGCGCAAAGCCCGGCGTCATCCCGCCGCCGAGCTGAAACCGCGCAACCTGCCCGGCCCCGAGCGTCTGCGCCCTGGCGACGCTGGCGGCATCGGTGATCGGCACAGCGGCGCGCAACCCGTCCCCACGCGCCAGCAAGGCAGCCAGGATCGCGGTGGAATCCCCCGGCGCGCCGGCGAGCACCCGGTCGCCCATGTCGGCGAGGACATAAGGTTCGGTTCCCCGGTTCGCCGCGACGCGCGCGAGCGCCTCGTCGATCGTCAGCAGGTCATCGACGAATTCCTCGCGCTTGCGCCAGAATGCCTCGCCCAATTGCGCGGCTGCATTCCGCGCGCCGTCCTCTGCCCCTTCGGCGCTCGTGACGACGACGGCCTGGCCCATACCCGCGTCGTCCAGGAAGCGAAATACGTTGTAGAGCGAAATGTCCCAGATCCCGGCCGTCCGCGATGTGAGGTCCCGGGCCATGTCGTGGAGTTCCCGCAGAGGGCCTATCGCGGTCTCGTTGCCGCCCGGCAACAGCATGGGAACCTTAACCAGGGTGCGCACCGGCCGGAGTGAGCCGTCGAGCACGGCGAGAACGCCTTGGGCGACCTTCTCGCCGCAGGCGACCACGTCGGAATGCGGGTTCTCCTTACACGCAATGCAGATGTCGGTGGCCAGGAGCATGGCTTCCGTCACATGCGCATGAAGATCGAGCCCCACGCCGATCACGACCTCCCGGCCCGCCGCCGCGCGCACGTCGCGCAGCAGATCGCCCTCGGCATCCGGCAGCACGGTGGTGCCCATCGCACCATGCAGTTCGAGCACGATCGCGTCGGGCGCATAGGCCGCGACGGCCGCGCATATCTCCCCCTTGAGAGTGAGATAGAAATCGTGGTCGACGAGCCCGCTCGGCGGTGCCGAGGCCGAAAGCGCCGGGATGAGCTCCACGCCAGCCTCATCAAGGACGGAGATGATGCCGCCGAGCGTCGTGCCTGATCCTCTCGCCTCGCTCAGCACGCCCTCCCCTCTGGAGAGGACGAAGCAGTCCGCCGGCGTCGGGATCGGGCTGAAACCGTGCGATTCATGGAAGATCCGCGCCACCATGACGCGCGGCGGATTACGAACGGCCCTGTTCATCTCGGACATCCATTGGTTCGGACAAGAGGGTATTTCCGGCTTGGCTCCGAGGACACGCTCTGGAGCCGGCGAGCCTCGATGGCGGGAATGCTACGGTGCGGCTTTTGCGCCGCGGCTGCGCAGCCACTCGACCCCGCCCATCAGGACGAGCGAGATGACCACCATGACCGTCGATGCCGCAGCGATGACCGGCGTCAGGTTGTAGTCGATGTCCTCGAAGAGCTTGCGCGTGATGGTCTTGCCCTCGACGCCGGAGATGAAGAACGCAACCGTCGCTTCGTCGAAGGAGGCGAGGAAGGCGAAGACCGCGCCGGCTGCGACGCCCGGAGCAATATTCGGCAGCACCACATGCCAAAAGGCCTGGGCACGCGTGGCGCCACAGTTCAAGGCGGCGAGTTCGAGAGCGGGATCGATCCGCTGCAGCGAGGCCGACACCGTCAGCATGACATAGGGCACCGACATCATGGTATGGGCGATCGCGAAGCCGAAGAAATTGCCCGTCAGCCCAATTGGCGCGAAGACGAGGTAAAGCGCGACCGCCAGCACGATATGGGGAACGATCAGCGGCGCGAGCGTCAGCGCCTGCAGCGCGGCGGCACCCGGAAGGCTGCCGCGCACGATGGCAAAGGATGCGAGCGTCCCGACAATCGTCGCCGAGACGGTCGTCGCCACCGCGATCTTCAGGCTGAACCAGGTTGCGCTCATCCAGTCCGCGTCAGCGAAATAGGCGTGATACCACTTCAGCGTGAAACCCTTTGGCGGGAACTGGATATAGGAGGCCTCCCCCAGCGACATCGGCACGACGAGCAGGGTCGGCAACAGGAGGAAAATGAGGACGAGACCGACGAATCCGTGGAGAAGCCAGCGGCCAAGATGCGGTGACAAGGCCGCTCGGGATGCCGGGGGCGATTGCAACACGTCCAAAGCGGGGGTTTCGGAGAGTGTCGACATCAGGCACCCTTTCCAAAGCGAAGGAACCGCCGAAACAGGCCGACCAGACCCAATGTGACCACGAGCAGAACCCCGGCCAGCGCGCCGGCAAACGGCCAGTTGAGGAGTTCGGTCGTCTGCTGGCCGATCAGGGTGGCGATGGTCAGGTTCTGTGGCCCACCGACCAGGGCCGGGGTGACGTAGAAGCCCAGGGCCAGGATGAAGACCATGATCGACCCGGCATAGATGCCGGGAAGGCTGAGTGGCAGCGTGACGGCGATGAAGCTCGTCCAGGGCCCGGCGCCGAGATTGCGCGCGGCGCGGTCGAGCTCCGGCGGGATCGATCGGAGCGAGGAAAAAATGGGGAGGATCATGTAGGGCATGAGCACATGGGTCATCGCCACGATCACGGCCCCTTCGGTGTAGATCAGCTTCAGCGGCTCGTTGATCACGCCCCAGCTCATCAGCGTACTGTTGACGACCCCGGTTCGCTGCAGCAGTACGATCCACGCGTAGGAACGGACGAGAACGCTGGTCCAAAGCGGTATCAGGACACAGGCAGCGACCAGCATCGCGGCGCGTCCGCCGAGCTTCGACATGACGAGCGCGACGGGATAGCCCAGGACGAAGGCGAGACATGTGACGACCGCCGCCGTCTGCACGGTGCGCAGCAGGATCTTCAGGAAGATGGGCTCCTGCACGATGCGCAGATAGTTCTCCGCGGTCGGCGACGGGGTGAACACGCTGCCCCACAGAAGCTTGGCGACGGGCAGCAGAAAGGCGAGGCCGAGCAGCAGGATGAGTGGCAGCGCGAGCGTCAGCGAGGCGGGCCTTGAGAGTTGCCCGGCTGTCGCGCGATCCGTGGCGGCAACTGTCGCATTGGCCATCGCTCAGTCCTCGCCCGCGAAGACGCGAACGGCGCCGGGATCGAGCCGCACGAACGCCCGGCCGCGCTGCTCGACGCCGCTGTCCCGATGGGACGAGGGCACCTGCACCTGAAGCTGCGTTCCGTCGTCGGATCTGACGATCAGGGTGCGATGCGACCCCAGGAAGATGGTGGTTTCGATATCTCCCGCAATCGCCCCCTCGCCATTCTGCGTCGGGCTCAAGCTCTCGGGACGCGCGGCAATCTGCACGGGGCGCCCGATCGCGACATCATCGCGTCCGCCGAGCTGGGACCGCGCCACGCTGATCGTCTGTCCTGAAACCGTGATGGCGATCGAGCGATCATCCAGCCCGCTGACGATCCCTTTCAGAAAATTCATCTTACCGATGAAGTCGGCGACAAAGCTGCTGTTCGGTTCGTGATAGAGCGACACCGGGCTGCCGAGCTGCTGGATGCGCCCCTTGTCCATCACCGCGATCCGGTCGGACATCGTCAGCGCTTCTTCCTGATCATGCGTGACATAGATGATCGTGACGCCGAGGCTCGCATGCAGCGTCTTGATCTCGATCTGCAGCTCCTCGCGCAGCTTCTTGTCGAGCGCGCCGAGCGGCTCGTCCATCAGAAGGACCGGCGGCTGGAAGACCAGCGCCCGCGCCACGGCGACGCGCTGCTGCTGCCCACCCGAGAGCTGCGCCGGCGCCCGGCCGCCGTAATCCTGCAGCCGGACACGCGCCAAGGCCTGTTCGACGAGCGGGGCGATCTCGGCCTTGGCCAGGCCGCGCATCTTGAGCGGAAAGGCGACGTTCTGCGCCACGCTCATATGCGGGAACAGGGCGTAACGCTGAAAGACCATGCCGATGCCGCGCTTGTTCGGCGGAACATGGGTGAGATCCCGGCTCCCGAGCGTGATCGATCCTGAGCTCGGCGTCTCGAACCCTGCCAGCATCATCAGAAGCGTGGTCTTGCCCGAGCCTGAGGGACCAAGGAGTGAGAGGAATTCTCCGGCCTCGACATGAAGATCGACATTATCGACGCCGACGATGGACCCAAACCGCTTCGATATGCCTTTGATGGCAATAGCTTCGCCTTTCGGAGGCGACAGGCCTCGGCTTGCCTGCAAGACGTCGCTGGACATCCCGTTCATGTTCCCGCTTCAAACCTCTGCAAGTGCGCTGGACCCGGCCTTCTTATCAAGACAGGGCCGCGGATAATTTTGATGTTTGATGTATCATTTATTGGGCTATGCTTGTCAACCGCCAAATTTCGCTCATCGACCACGGTTGGACTGGCGGCGTAACGAGACTGCCGCTATTTGATGCATCAAGCAACATGAGGATTGCCATGTCGGAGCATCTGCTCGCCGGGGTCGTCACACCCATCGCCCGCCAGTCGAACCTGGGTGAACTGACCTATGCACGCCTGAAGGAGATCATTGTCGCCGGCTCCTTTCCGCCGAACGAGAAGCTCACCGTCAGGTCGGTCGCGGCTGCCCTTGGCGTGAGCACGACGCCGGCCCGGGACGCGATCAACCGGCTCCTCTCCGAAGGCGCGCTCGTCAACGAAGGCCCCAAGACGGTCGTTATCCCCTCCCTGACGCTGGACGCGCTCGACGAGGTCACCGCCACACGCCTCGCCCTCGAAGGGCTTGCCGCGGAACGGTCCGTGCTCGCGGCGGCGCCCGCGGATGTCACGGCGCTGGAGCTGATGCAGGCGGCCATCAATTCCGGGTTGGACGCTGCGGACTATCGCGAGGTCCTCAAGGTCAACCGCGAATTCCATTTCCTGATCTACCGCCTGTCCGGCTGGCCGCGTCTCGTGGCGATGATCGAATCGCTTTGGCTGCGGGTAGGTCCATCTCTCAACGAACTCTATCCGGACTTCGCCCAGAACCGGCGGGGTGTTTCCAATCACATGGCCGCCATCGACGGCCTGCGCGCCAAGGACGGCGCGAAGGTCCGATTCGCCATGGAGCAGGACATCCGCGACGGCTATGTGCGCCTGAAGGCCATGATCACGTCCCGTGGCTGACCATCGCCAACCCAATCGCAGGCTGGATCGATATTTTTGTTGCATCAAATATCAATTTATACTTAGCTCGTCTCGACCGCTCGCTCTCCAGCGGCTCTTGGATCGAGAACAATGACGGCAACGACGACCGAAGGTCACAACTCCGTAGGGAGCGCTTCGCGGGAAGCGTTCGAACGCGCGCAGCGCGTCTTCATCGACGGCACGACGCGCGTGACAATCGAGCGCGACCCTATCCCGCGCTACATGGACAGGGGCGAAGGCGCCTATCTCGTCGATATCGACGGACGGCGCTTCCTGGACCTGAACGGGAACTTCACAACACTCATTCACGGCCATCGTTTTGCACCGGTGATCGAGGCGGTCACGCGCCAGCTCCAGTCCGGCACCTGCTTCGCCAATCCGACGCTCGCCGAGATCGGCCTCGCCGAGCTAATCTGCGACCGCGTTCCCGGCGTCGAGACGATCCGCTTCGTCAATACGGGTTCCGAGGCGGTGATGTTTGCCATCAAGGCGGCCCGCGCTTTCACCGGGCGTTCGGCGATCGCCAAGATCGAGGGCGCCTACCACGGCGCCTATGACTGGGTCGAGGTCAGCCAGGCAAGCACGCCGGGCAACTGGGGACCGGCCGATGCCCCGGCAGCCGTGCCCTACTATCGTGGCATGCCGGCCTCGGTTCTGGGCGAGGTGGTGCCGCTCCGCTTCAACGACGTTACGGGCGCGGAGCGGCTGATCGCGGCCCATGCTGCGGATCTCGCGGCCATCGTGCTCGACCCCATGCCGAGCCGCGCCGGGCTGATCGCCCCGACGCCCGATTTCGTTGCGGCGATCCAACGGGTGGCGAGGAAACATGGCGTTCTCGTCATCGCCGATGAGGTTCTGAGCTTCCGGCAGGGCTATGAGGGCGCTTCCGCACGCCATGGCCTCACCCCGGACCTCTTCACTTTCGGCAAGATCATCGGCGGCGGCCTCCCCATCGGCGCAATCGCCGGCAACCGCGCCGTCATGGGCGTCTTCGATGCGTCGCAGGGCCGACCCCTTCTGCCCCAGGGCGGCACCTTCTCGGCGAATCCACTGTCGATGGTTGCCGGCCTCGCGTCGATGACCGCGCTGGATCGCGCCGCCTTCGCGCATCTCGAAAGCCTGGGTGATCGGCTGCGCACGCAGCTCACAGCCGCGATCGCGCGCAACCGGGCTCCCTTCTCGGTCTCGGGCGCCGCATCCCTCTTCCGGATCCATCCGAAGGCTGTTCTCCCGAGCGATTTCCGTGAAGCGACGGCGACGGCGGCGCAAGCGCATGTCCTGAAGGAGCTCAGCCGCACGTTCAGCGAGAACGGCATCATTCTTCCCCACGGCGCGGCAGCCTGCCTCTCCACCCCGATGACGACCGCGGATACCGATCGCGTCGCCTCGGTCTTCGACGACTTTCTCGCCACGCGCAGCGACCTCATCGAAAGCCTCGCAGCATGACCAATTCCGCCCCCACCGTCGCGCAAGCGATAGCCCATGCCCTGAAGCGCCACGGCGTCGACGTGATCTTTGGGCAGAGCCTGCCGTCGGCGGTAATTCTCGCCGCCGAAGCGATCGGCATCCGACAGATCGCCTATCGCCAGGAGAACATGGGCGGCGCCATGGCCGACGGTTTCGCCCGCGTCTCCGGGCGCGTTTCGGTCGTTGCCGCGCAGAACGGCCCGGCCGCAACCCTTCTCGTGGCGCCGCTGGCTGAAGCGATGAAAGCGAGCATCCCCATCGTCGCGCTCGTCCAAGAGGTCGAGCGGCCCCAGGTCGACAAGAACGCCTTCCAGGAGCTCGACCATATCGCCTTGTTCGCATCCTGTGCGAAATGGACACGCAGGCTGTCAGGCGCGGATCGCGTCGAGGACTATGTCGATGCCGCTTTTGCCGCAGCGGCGAGCGGGCGCCCCGGACCGGCGGTGCTGCTCCTCCCGGCTGATCTTCTGCGCGAGGCTGCGGTCCCCTCGCAGTTTGAACGCAGCGCATGCTACGGCCGGTTTCCCCTCGACCGCATCCGTCCGGCCGAGGCCGACATCGAGGCGGTGGCACGGGCGATCGTCGCGGCGCGTCATCCCGTGGTGATGGCCGGCGGCGGCGCGCTGTCGATTGGCGCGCCGGAGGCCTTGGCGCGGCTTCAGGATCTTGCGGGCCTGCCCGTCTTCACGACCAATATGGGGAAGGGTGCCGTCGACGAGCGCCACCCCCTGTCCTGCGGCGTCCTCGGCGCGCTCGTCGGGCCGGCTTCGCTCGGCCGCTACACCCGTAGCTTGCTTGCCGAGGCTGACCTGATCCTGCAGGTCGGCACACGCAACAACCAGAACGGCACGGACAGCTGGCGTCTCATCCCGCCGACGGCGCGCCTCATCCAGATCGACATCGATCCGCAGGAGATCGGGCGCAACTACGAGGCCACCCGCCTCGTCGGCACCGCCGTGGAAACGCTCGACGCGCTGACGGAGGCGCTGCGGCGGATGGATCTTTCGGCGCGCACCGGCGCCCGGCCGGCGCTGGAGACGCGGATCGCCACGGCATGGCGGCGTTTCGAGGCCGCCCGCGGCCCGCTGGTGCAGCACAACACGAGCCCGATCCGGCCTGAGCGGGTGATGGCCGAGCTACAGACATTGCTGACGCCCGACACGATCGTCGCCGCCGATGCCAGCTACTCCTCGATGTGGATCGTCGGGCAACTGCGCGGGCTGGCGCCGGGCATGCGCTTCCTGACCCCGCGCGGCCTTGCCGGCCTCGGCTGGGGCCTGCCACTCGCGATGGGCGCGAAGGTCGCAAAGCCTGACGCACGGGTCGTCGCGCTCGTCGGCGACGGCGGCTTCGCCCATTCCTGGGCGGAACTCGAGACGATGGTGCGCATGGGCATCGCGCTCACGGTCATCGTGCTGAACAACGGCATTCTCGGCTACCAGAAGGACGCCGAGACCGTGAAGTTCGGCACTTATACAACCGCCTGCCATTTCGCCCCGGTCGATCATGTGGCGATCGCCCGCGCTTGCGGCTGCGTGGGCATCCGCGTCGATACGCCTTCGGAGATCCTGCCGGCGCTGCGTGACGCGCTCGCCAGCAGCCAGCCCACATTGATTGAAATCATGACCGATCCCGGCGCCCATCCGGCGATTTCCCTTTACGACGGCACGCTGGATCGCCCCGTCGCCGCTGAACCGGAACTTGTCTGATGGAACATGCTCATTCGGTGGCCGTCGTCTCAGGCGGCAGCTCTGGCATCGGACTGGCAGCAGCCAAGGCCTTGCTGGCCGAAGGCTGGGCCGTCGGGCTGTTCAGCCAGCAGCGCACCCATGTGGACAGCGCCCGCGAGACGCTGGCCGCACAATTCGGTGACGACAGGCTTTTGGCCGCAACCCTCGACCTCCGCGAGCCGGCCGCCATCGCTGACTTCTTCGGAGAGGTCAGCGGCCGCTTCGGGCGGATCGATGCGCTTGTCTCAAATGCCGGCTTCTCGCCCAAACGGCCGGGCGGTCGCACACCGCTCGGCGAGATACCGCTCGCCGAATGGAACGACGTCCTGTCGGTGAACCTGACCGGTGCATTGCTCTGCTGCCAGGCGGTTCTGCCTGGCATGGTGGAGCGGCGTCACGGCCGCATCATCCTGATCGGCTCGATCGCCGGGCGCACGACCCCGCGCATCGCTAGTGCAAGCTATGTCGCCTCCAAGGCGGCGCTGGCCGGATTGGCGCGCTCCATCGTGTCGGAATATTCCGAATACGGGATAACGGCCAATACGATCTGCCCCGGTCGGATCTTGACGGAGATGACCGGGCAGGCCTCGTCTCCGACCAACCAGTCAGCCTTGTCCCGCATCCCTGTCCGCCGCCTTGGACAGCCGGAGGACATCGCGCGCGCCGTTGTCTTTCTCGCCGCACCCGAGGCCGGCTTCGTGAACGGCGCAGTCCTCGACATCAACGGTGGCGAGTTCGCCCCCGCCTGAACGCCAAAGCAACCTGAACGCCATAACAACCTGAAAGCCTGGAGATCCGCATGGTCCATCGCAGAGCATTGCTTCTTTCGGCCCTGATTGGGATGGGTCTTGCCAATGGGGGCAGCCACGCCCAATCCCGGAACGAACTCGTGATCACGACAACGGGCGGCGTTCAGGAACAGGTCCTGCGCGAGACCTTCTACGAGCCCTTCGAGAAGGCCACCGGCATCAAGATCGTCTCCGTCTCCGGCTCGGACGCCCAGAACGTCGCGCGTGTGAAAGCGATGGTCGCGGCCGGGAAGGTGACCTGGGACCTCTATCAGGCCGGTGAGATCCAGTCGTCTTCGGCCGAACATCGCGCCTTGAACGAGGATATGGCCGCGTTCTGCACCCGGTTCTCCAGTCGCGACGATCTTCTTCCCGGCGCCTGCAACGCCTCCGGCGTGCTGGCGGCCTATGGCACGACGATGCTCGTCTATAATGACGCGAAGTTTCCCGGCGCCAAACCCCACAACTGGGCGGACTTCTGGAACGTCAAGGACTTCCCTGGCCCACGCGCGCTGCCGAACTTCAACGACCCGTGGCGGGTATTGGCCGCCGCACTGCTCGCAGACGGCGTCCCGGCCGACAAGCTGTTCCCGCTCGACCTCGACCGCGCATTCCGGAAGATGGACGAGATCCGGCCGCATGTGGCGGTCTGGTGGAAAACTGGCGACCAGAGCGTCCAGGGTTTCCGCAACGGCGAATATGTCATGGGCATGATCTGGCAGACGCGCGCCTCTGCGTTGCGGGCCGAGAACCAGCCGCTCGCCTGGAGCCTTGATCAGGCCGTTCTCGTGGGCGACCGCTGGGCGCTCATCAAGGGCGCGCCGAACCGGGACAATGCGCTGCGCTTCCTGGAGTTCTACCTGACGAATGTCGAAGGCCAGGCCAAGCGCTGCGAGGCGCAGACCTGTACGCCCGCCAGCCGGAAGGCGGCCGCGATGATGAGTCCGGAGACCCAGAAGGCCCTGCCGCTTGCTCCCGAGGTCTTCAAAGGCCTCATCGTACCGGATTCCGAGTGGATCAACGCGAACAAGGCGCGATTGCTTGATCGCTGGAACGCCTGGCTCCAGCAGTAGGCGACCATCTCGACCCCTCAGTTCCTGAATCGAACAAAACCGGCCTGGCGGGGCATTCGGCATGCGCATTTTCGTCTCCAGCCTTTTCCATGAGGGCAACAGTTTCAGCAGGCTCAGGACCGGCGCGGGCAGTTTCGCGATTACCCGCGGCGAAGACCTGCTCGAGAAGGCGGCCGGGTCGCGGTCCTCGCTCGGCGGCGCCTGCCGTGCCCTGACGCGTCTCGACTGCCAGATCCTGCCCGGCCTTTCCGCCGTGTCGCCGCCCGGTGGCCCGGTGGAAAATGGGCTGTTCGCGCAGCTCTGCGACGAGATCGTCGCGGGGGTTCGGGCCACGCGGCCTGACGGCGTCTATCTCGATCTCCACGGCGCGATGATCACCGAGAGCCTCGACGATCCCGAAGGCGCGCTGATCGCGGCCATCCGCGAGGTTGCCGGGCCGGAGACACCGATCGCCGTCAGCCTCGATCTGCACGCCTATGTCACGCCCGCCATGCTGGACGGCGCCGATCTCGTCCTCGCCTGCAAGGACAATCCCCATACGGACTACGACATCGCCGGCGAACGGGCCGCGACCCTTCTTGTCGAGGCCTGCCAACGCCGCATCGCGCCGGTGACGGCGGCGATCTGGCTTCCGCTTATTTTCGGGGCGCAGATGGAGACGGCGCGGGGGCCGCTCGCCAGCCTCCATGCGCGGCGGCGCGAGATCCTCGCGGCCCATCCGTCGCTTCTCGATATCTCGATTTGCAACTGTACCACCCTCGTCGACGTGCCGGCCGGGGACCAATGCATCACCGCCATCGCGGACGGCGACGCCAGCAGCGCGCGCAGCGCCGTTGAGGAACTCGCCCGCATGCTGTGGCAACTCCGCGACGACTTCGTCCCGGATTTCGCGCCGCTCGACACGGTACTCGCGGATATCGCCGCCGGTAGACTGCCGAGACCCGCCGTCCTCGGCGACCAGGGCGATCGCGTCCTGGCCGGCGCGGCCGGCGATGGCACGGTCATCATGGCCGAGATCGCCCGGCACTGGCCCGGCCTCAAGGCCGTCGTCCCGGTCACTGATCCCGCAGCCGTTCGTGCCGCCCAGCGGGTCGGCATCGGCGGCGTATTCGAAGCGGCGGTGGGTGGCGGCCTCTCCAAAGGCGTCACACCGTTCCGAGCGGAATGGACCGTCGCGGGTCTCGGCGACGGCCGTTTCATCCACGACGGACCTTATCTGCAAAACGAACCAGCCACGCTCGGGGACACGGCTGTCATCCGCGCGGGCAACCTCACCGTGCTCGCGACCAGCCTGCCGGGCTTCACGCAGGATCCGGCCGCCTTCCGCAGCCAGGGCATCGATCTCGGCGCCCAGGACCTGGTCGTTGCCAAGTCGGGCTATCACTTCAAGATCTCGTTCGGTCCGATCGGCCCCTGCGTCGTCGTCGATACGCCAGGCATCGCGAACTATCGCCCGGGATTGCTGCCCTTCACCAAGCGGCGGCCCGTCTATCCCGAGGACAGGATCCCGGACCCGCGCTTCGCGGCTGAGATCTTCCCACCACGCCGGCGGTCCACGGCTGCCTGACGGCCGAACCCGCCTTCATCCACACCGTCTCCATATCCAACCAAGAAGGGGAACTGCGATCATGACAGCCATCGACAAACGCTCGCGCATGCGGGGATTGGCTAAAACCCTGATCCGCCAGATCGGATTTGGCCTCCTGCTCTCCACGGCAGCGGCAGCCCAGTCCGGCGAAGTCGTCGTCGCGACGACCGGCGGGGTCTACGACCGCGCGCTGAAGGAGATCTGGTTCGAACCTTTCACGAAGGCGACCGGCATCAAGGTGAACACGGTGACGGCGACCGATGCCGAGCAACGGGCGCGCGCTCAAGCCATGGCGAAAGCCGGGAGCGTCACGTGGGATATCATCAACAACGTCGATATCATCGCGGAATCCGACCAGAATCGCGCCTTCACGCGCGACCTCACGTCCTTCTGCGAACCGTTCAAGACGCGCAAGGATCTCGTCGACAAGGCCTGCAACCCAGCTGGCGTTCGCATACAGCTCAACGCGACGCTGCTGGCCTTCAATGCGGATCGCCTGAAGAATGGCGCCCCCCGGACCTGGGCGGATTTCTGGGACACCAAGCGCTTCCCGGGGGCGCGCGCACTGCCGAGCTTCAACGATCCCTGGCGGGTGCTCGCCGCGGCGCTCCTGGCCGATGGCGTGCCCGCCGACCAGCTCTTCCCGCTCGATATCGACCGGGCGCTCAAAAAGCTCGACGCGATCAAGCCTGAGGTTCAGCTCTGGTGGCGCACGGGCGATCAGAGCCAGCAAGGCTTTCGGAATGGCGAATATGTCATGGGCATGATCTGGGGCACGCGCGCCTCGGCCTTGAAGACAGAAGGCCAGCCTGTTCGGATCTCCTATGACGGCGCATTCCTGCTCGCCGACACCATGCAGATCCTGCGCGATGGCCCGAACCCTGCCGGTGCGGAAGCGCTGCTGAAGTATTACCTCGACAATCCAACAGTACAGGCGAAGCTTGCGGAGAGGCTGAACGTCACGCCGCCGAGCATCGATGCGGTCGCGCTCATGAGTGAAGCGGCACGCGCCAATATTCCGAGTTCACCTGAGGCCTTCAAGACCATCGTCAAGCATGATTCCGCCTGGATTGCCGCCAACCAGACCAAAATGCTCGACGCCTGGAACAGCTGGATCCAGCGTTAGAGCAAGTCCGTCTGTCGCGGGCTTGCTCCGCGCGGCCTGACAGCGCTCAGATCTCGCGGGCCACCTTGGCCCCCTCGTAGATGGCTTGTTCGAGCTGCCGCGGCGTGAAGGCATCGCCGATCAGCCAGAGGCTCGGAACCTGCCCCTTCAGCGCGTGATAGAGGTCGTTCTCGGCACTGCCACGACTGCACAGCACGACGCTGTCGCAGGCCGCCTCGCGGGTGTCGGAGTTCAACAGCCTGATCACCGCATGGTCCTCTGTGATCTCGACCAGCTCCTCCATCGCGGACAGCTTGACGCCGAGATTCATCAGTCGCTCATAGGCGGGATGCCATGTCATCAGCTCGGCGTCCTCGCCGATCCGGAAGGCGGACGATACGATTTCCACCGCGTGGCCGCGCACCGCGAGCCACTCCGCCATGGACATTCCCATATTGCGGCCATCCCAATCGCCGATCAGGACCCGCGATCCGAGCGGGGCGCCGGCCAGCGCCTCGCGGGCTGTATACACATGGGGGAGATGGGCGCCGGGAAGACGCGGCCGGGTGTCGCGCGCGCCGGTCGCGACGATCACCGCGTCGGGCTTGGCGGCCAGCACCTTCTCAGCCGTCATCTCGCTGCCGAGCCGCACCAGCACGCCCGAGCGGCGTGCCTGCCGTTCCAGCCAATCGGTGATGATCTTATAGTCGCGCCGGTGCGGTGTCTTTGACAGGAGGGGCACCTGCCCTCCGAGATGACCGGCCTTTTCGTGCAGCACCACGTCGTGTCCACGTTTGGCGGCGACCCGTGCCGCCTCCAGGCCCGCTGGACCACCGCCGATCACCAACACGCTCCTGTAGTCCTCCGTCGGCTCGATCCGCTCCCATTTGTCTTCACGGCCGGTGCGTGGATTGAATACACAACCGACATTGCCTCCGCGCTGCTTGCGGCCGAAACAGACCTCGTTGGCGTGGATGCAGGGACGGATATCCTCGTGCCGCTCCTCCATCAGCTTGCGGATGATCGCGGGCTCGGCGATATGGGCGCGTGTCATGCCCACCATGTCGGCTTCGCCGGCGGCGAGGATACCTTCCGCCTCGGCAGGATCCGTAATTTTGCCGATGCAGAAGACCGGCGTGTCAATCGCCTGTTTGACTGCCTTGGCATAAGGGACGAGCCGCTTCTCAGGCGTTGCGATCGTGGGATAGTGAATCGCGCGGCTCCACATCGAGCCATTTGTTCCTGCGGAAACATCGACGAAGTCGAGCCTACCCCACTCGACCATCATGCGCGCATAGCGGGTGCCGTCCTCTATGGTGTAGCCGCCCGGCACCAGCTCGTCGGCGCTGAAGCGGATGCCGAGCGTGAAGTCGTCGCCGACCGCCTTGCGAACGGCCTGGAGCACCTCGCGGGCGAAGCGCAGCCGATTCTCCTCGGATCCGCCGTATTCGTCTTCGCGGAAATTGGTCAGCGGCGAAAGAAACTGCTGCACCAGATTGCCGTGCGCAAAGGAGAGCTCGATGCCGTCGAGCCCACCCTCGCGGCTGCGCACGGCGGCGGCGGCGAAAGCCTGGACGATACCGGCGATCTCCTCGACCTCCAGCGCGCGCGGAATATCCCGCGAGCGGTCGAAGGGAACCGGCGAAGGAGCGAGCGGCGGCGCGCCGTCGATCCCCATGACCGTGTTGCGGCCTGAATGCGAGAGCATCGTGTAGACCGTCGTTCCCTCCGCGTGAACCGCCTTGGCAAGGCGCTGATAGCCCGGAATGACGCTGTCGTCCGAGTTGCGCAGATAGGAACCGCCCTTGGCGCCGATGGGAGCCGAGTCGACGCCCGTGGCCTCCATGACGATGAGCCCGACGCCGCCCCTCGCCCGCTCCATGTGATAGGCGATCAGTTGATCCGAAACCTTGCCATCCACGGCATAACCCGTGCCGTGCGCGGTGGAGACGACCCGGTTGCGGATTTCCTTGTTGCCGATCGTGATCGGCGAGAGCAGGTGCTTGAAGCTGGATGTCATGTGACAAGTCCTGAAGACGCGCGGATGGCGACGCGGCAAGAAGATAAAGATTGCGATACAGCGGAAGTCAGCCGCTTTCCTGGAGACGACGCAGTTGCGCGATCGGAATATGGCATTTCAGCCAGTGTCCCTCGGCTTTCGACTGTTTTGGAGGCATGGTCTCGCAAAGCGGACCAAGGACACGCGGGCATCGCGTGTGGAAACCGCAGCCCGTTGGCGGATTGGTCGGCTTTGGCAGTGGCCCTTCGAGCCTCATGTCGCGCCGGTTCGCCTGTTCGGCCCGCCCGATCTCCGGCACGGCTGCGAGCAGCGCCTCGGTATAGGGATGTTGAGGCGCCGTGAAGATATCAGCCGTCTCGCCGAACTCGACAATCTCGCCGAGATACATGACCGCGACCCGGTCGGCGATCTGGCGCACGACGCCGAGATCGTGGGTGATAAAGAGGTAGGACGTCTGGTTCTCCGATTCCCGCTGCAACCTGCGCAATTCCTGCAGGATTGCCGCCTGCACGGAGATATCGAGTGCCGAGGTCGGCTCGTCGCAGATCACAAGCTTGGGATTGGCAGCAAAGGCACGGGCGATGCACACGCGCTGCTTCTCGCCGCCCGAGAGCTCCCGTGGTGCGCGCGTGAGATAGCGCTCGCCAAGCCGCACGGCTGTCAGGATCTCAAGCACGCGCTCGCGCAGCGCCCGCCCCCGGAGGCCGAGATAAAGGCGCAGCGGACGCCCGATGATCGCCTCTACACTGTGGTGTGGATTGAGCGCCGAATGCGGATTCTGGAAAACGAACTGGACGTCGCGCTGGTCGTCCCTGCCCCGCGCGCGCGCCAACGCGCTAATGTCCCGGCCGTCGAACAGGATGCGTCCGCCGCCGGGACGATCAAGCCCTGCGACGAGACGACCGAACGTGGACTTGCCGGAGCCGCTCTCCCCGACGATCGCGACGGTCTCGCCTTCACGAACATCGAGCGAAACGCCCCGCAAAGCCTGCACCACCGGCCGCGACCGGAAGAAGGGAAATAGAGGTGCGCCGGGAAAGTCGCGGGTCAGATCGGCGACTTCGAGGCGGGGTGCCATTCCTGCGAGAGATGCGCGCGGCACCGCGGGACGGGCGGGCGCAAGCTCGGTTGCGCAGGATCGCCAGCGAAGACAGCGGCTGCTGTGGCCCGGCCCGATGGTCTCCATCGGGATGACGCCGTGGCGGCAGTCGGCGGTGGCCAGCACGCAGCGGTCCTGGAAGATGCAGCCGTCGGGCACCTGGGCGAGATCAGGCAGGCGACCCGGGATCCCGACCATTTCGCGCGCCGCAGTCACGCTGGGCATGGCGTCGATCAGGCCGCGGGTATAGGGGTGATGAGGCCTCTGCAACAGGTCATCGGTCCGCCCCTCTTCGACCAGCGTGCCGGCATAGAGCACCCCCACCCGATCGCACATGCGCGCGACCACGCCGAGATTGTGGCTGATGAAGAGGAGCGCGACATTGCTGCGCGCCTTGATGTCGGCGATGAGGTCCAGAATGACCGCCTCAGTCGTCACATCAAGGCCGGTCGTCGGTTCGTCAAGGACGAGAAGCTTCGGCTCGAGCGCGAGCGCCATGGCGATGACGATGCGCTGCAGCTGCCCGCCCGAGAGCTGGTGGGGATAGCGGAGCGTGATCGCCTCCGGATCCGGAAGGTTGACGAGGCCGATCAGCTCCAGGGTCCGCTTCCGGGCCGCGCGGCGGTCAAGGCCCGCATGGCGGCGGATCCCTTCGGCGATCTGCTCACCCACGCGGATCGACGGGTTGAGTGCGTTCATCGGGTCCTGGAAGACCATCGATACAACCGAGCCGCGCACAGCCTCAAGCCCACGCTCGCCCATCGCGAAGACATCCGCCCCGTTGAGGACGACCCGTCCGCCGCTCACGCGGCCGCTGTTCAGATATCCCATGACAGCATAGGCGACCGTTGACTTGCCCGAGCCGCTCTCGCCGATCAGCCCATATGCCTCGCCAGGTGCGATGGCGAGGCTGACGTTGCGAACGGCCTGCACGGGACCGTAGTCTATCGAGAGCCCTTCGACGGCAAGGGTGGGCGCCACGCGGGCGGCGATAGGCATGGGTATCATCGCAATCGTCATGGATCAGTTCCCCCGTTCGGTCGGGGCGAGGATCTGCCTGAGGCGTTCGCCGGCGAGGACGGCGGCCACAGCCACCACGGAGATCGCGACGCAGGGCCAGATCACCATCCAGCTCGCAAATTGAATGAATTGTTGTCCGTCTTTGACCATGAGACCCCAGGCGGGTGTAGGCGGGGTCACCCCAATGCCGAGATAGCTCAGCGAGGCCGATAGCATCGTGCCGTAGGTGATACGCAGGCTGAGATCAACGACGACGACGTTGAGCACGCCCGGAAGCAGTTCCCGGAACAGGATGTAAGCATGGCTTTCACCGCGAACCCAGGCCGCCTCTATGAATGAGCGCTGTGCCACGTCCTGCGCCACGGCCCGCGCGATCCGCGCCGAGCGCGGCCAGAAGACGATACCTATCGCTGCGATGACGTTGACGGGATTCGAACCGAGCATGACGACGATCAACGTCGCCAGTATCAGCGTCGGGAACGACATGAGCGCGTCCATGAAGCGCATCAGGACTTCATCGGTCCGCCCGCCCGCATAGCCGGCGAGCAAGCCCGTCACCGTGCCGAGCCCCACTCCCATGATGGCTCCTGCGATCGCGACCACCAGGGTCGGGCGCGCGCCGTGAATGACACGGCTGAGAATGTCGCGCCCGAACTCATCCGTTCCGAACGGGTACTCCCAGCTGGGCGGCATCATCGCCACCGCCGGATTGAACTCGGTGGGGCTGTACGGCGCAATCCAACCGGGCACGAGCACCATGGCAACAACCGCCAGGAGCGTCGCGATGAGGACGACATCGGAGACGAGCATGCCGCGCGTCTGGCGGGACGCCTTGCCCATCCTGCTCCCCCGCGTGACGGCAGGCGGGACCTTGGCCTCGGCTTCTGCGACGAGAGGGATATCGTTCGTGGACATCACTGGACCTCAGGGACGCAGGCGGGGGTTGAGTGCGATCGACACGACATCGGCAAGCAGGTTGCCAACCGCATAGGTCGCCGCGACGATCATCACCGTGGACTGGATGATCGGAATGTCGCGGGCGTTGATGGCACTCACCATGAGTTGTCCGATGCCGGAGTATGAAAAGACCGTCTCGACCACCACGAGCCCGCCGAGCGCATTGCCCAGCGTCATTCCAATCACCGCGACGGCAGGCAGGATACCGTTGCGCAGCGCGTGCTTGAGCGCCACCACGTGGCGGGGCATGCCCTTGAGAATTGCCGTTCTCACATAGTCGCTGGCAAAGGCATCGATCATGCCGGCGCGCGTGATCTGGACGAAATACGGCAGCATGCTGATGGCAACGACCGCAACAGGCAGGACGAGGATCGCCGGGTCCGAGAACGGGCTCTGGCCCGGGGCGAGGAGGCTCGAGCCTGGCAGGATCTGCAGCCAGATCCCGAAGATCAGGATGAGTGCGAGCCCCTTGACGAATTCAGGAACCGAGAAAGTCACCGCGGTCATCGCGGTAATGACCCGATCCGCCGTACTGCCACGGTGCATGGCGGCGAAAACACCAAGCCCCATCGCCACCGGGATGGCGACGGCGAGCGCAAGAACCGCAAGGATTGTCGAATTGAGCAGCCGGCCCGCCAGCATCGGCGCGATCGGCACGTTGTACAGCAGCGAGACGCCGAAATTCCCGCGCAGCATATCGGCGAGCCAGCCGATATAGCGCCCGAGAACCGGCTCGTTCAGGCCCAGGCGCTCCCGCAACAGGGCCGCCTGCTGTGGTGAGGCCGTATCTCCGAGGACCACGGCGGTGACGTCTCCCGGCAGGACGTTCACGATCATAAAGGTCATGAACGACACCGCGAGCAGGACGAGGACAAGAAGTCCGGTCCGCCGAATGATGAGCTCGATCATTACAGAGATCCTCGGAGCGATTTTTTTTCTTTATGTCAGGATAACCACACCTCTCGGAAGTCAATGACGTCGTAATTCGGCGGCGTATAGGCTTGTACTTTAGCGCTGGCGGCCCCCACATAGTTCATCATATACGGGATGATCCGCTCACCGGATTTGTGAATCTTTACCAACGCTTCCTGGATCAACTCTTTGCGTTTCGCCTCATCCAGCTCGGAAATCATCTTGTCGAGGATGGCATCGAGGCCCGGCGCGTCTTCCACCACACCGTATTTCCAGTTGGCGCCCGAGCGATACATCAAATAGAGCCGCTCGTAGAACGTCGGATAAGCACTCCACTGGGTCGTGTAGAACGGCTTCTTCCGCGAAACATTGGAGACGTATTCCGTATAAGGTACGTCACGGATGGTGACGTTGACGCCAACCTTTGCCGCGGCCTCCTTGAAGGCAAGAGCCATCTTCGGCGTGGGCTGGCGCTCGGATGATGTCCACAGCTCGATGTCCAGCGTATTGATGCCGGCCTTGGTCAGAAGTTCCTTGGCCTTTGCAAGATCCTGCTTGTGTTGCGGCAGTTCCGGCAGCATCGGATTGCCGGGCGGCAGGGGTACGTCATTGCCCACGGTCCCTTGACCCAGCAGCGCCGAGGCGACCAGCAGATTGCGGTCGACGATGTAACGGAATGCTTCGCGGACGAGAGGATTGTCGAACGGCGCCATGTTCGACTGGGTCATCATGACCTGATACTGCCCGGTGACCTTTGAGAAGACCTTGATATTCGACGCATTGCGCAGCGACAGGAAGGTTTCGATGGGGATCTGGGTCAGAATGTCGACATTGCCCCCCCGGATCGCCGCCTGCTGAGCGATGGACTCCTTGATGCCCACGAGTTCGACGCCATCGAGATAGGGCTGCCCCGGGATCCAGTAGTTCGGGTTCTTCTCGACCGTCACGCTGCTGCCGGCCTGGGAATTCTTGAACTTGAACGGGCCTGTCCCGGAAGGCGCGGTCTCGAGTGTATCGATCGCATCGGCGGCAATGATGCGCGCCCAGCGACCGGCGACGACCACCGGAATCTCGGCGAAGGGCTGCTTGAGGATCAAGCGTACCTTGTGAGGGCCCTCCGCGACGGCTTTCTCGACGGGCCCGAAAGCGCCCTTGGCCCTGAATGTCACTTCAGGTGCATAGGCCCGCTCGATCGTGGCAACGACATCGGCCGAGGTGAATTCGGTCCCGTGGTGGAACTTGACGCCCGGGCGCAGTTCAAACACCCATTCCAGACCGCCCTTCTCCGGCGTCCAGCTCGTCGCGAGCATGGGATGAGCAACATTGTTCTCGTCGAGCCGCGTCAGATTGTCGAAGATGAGGTAGCTGACCTGGTTGCCTGCGGCCGCCACGGTCTTCTGCGGGTCGAGACTGTCGGGGGTGCTGGCGAAGCCGACGCGGATCACCCCGCCGGAGACCGGCTTGCCTTGCGCGGCAGCAAAGCGGGTGGCCAGCATCCCGCCGCCTAAAGCAGCGGCGCCAGCCAGAACGTTGCGGCGCGACACGCCGGTGGCATTGCTATTATCGTGCTGGTTCATCGTGAATCCCCTCATATTCTGTTGGATCTTGCATCCGGTTTCGTCCGGACTTTTTGGCGACTTGGAACCGGGTTCGATTCTAGTGGTTCGTTTCCAACATCTGCGTCCCATTGGTATCGGCCCCGAGGGCAAATGTTGGAAACAGAAGAACCACCAGGGTGCTTATGATTCTCGTGGAATTTTCGGATTTGACATTCGATCTTGAGGCCGACATCGAGCGGGTACCGAATGTCAAATTCATTCCACTAGGCTTTTACGACACCTGCATCGAACTCCTGTCGGAGATAGTCCTCGTCCACTGTCTGGGTCTGGCGGAAGCGGTCGATCGCGAAGGCTCCGACCGGCGTCTCCGAACGTCCGTCCAGAATGAGTTCGCTCAAGACGGCGCCGAGGCCGGGACAGAGCTGCATGCCGTGGCCGGAGAAAGCGAAGGCGTGCCACAGTCCGGGCGTGGTTGCGCTTGGCCCGATGATCGGGATCATGTCCGGCATATAGCCCTCGATACCGGACCAGCTGCGAATGATCGAGGCACCGGAGAGACACGGAATGATGTCGGCAACGCGCTGAAGATTGGTCAGCGTCTTCGCGCCCGGCATCCGGGCCCGCATTTTCAGCGCATCAGCCGGGCCGCGAGGGTGTCCCGCGATGATCACATTGCCCCGTTCGACCTGACGGATGACAATGGAGCCATCGACGATCTGCAGGGTCGGCTGCATGAAGTAGGGCAGCGGCTCCGTGACCATTTCCGAAGGACCGGCCACGAACATCGGCACCGGCTCCGCGAACCACGCCGCGACATCCGCGCCCCATGCACCACCGGTATTCACGAGCATGTCGGCCTCGATGACATCCCCTTCCGCCGTTTCAAGCCGAAATCCGGCCCCGAGGCGTTCCGCGCCCGTGACGCGGCGGCCCTGCAGCACGGCCACGTCCAGCGCGGCGAGGCGGGCGGCCAGGGCGGGAACGACGAGACGAGGATTGACCGCGCCGTCGATCGCCGACCAGGAGGCGGCGATCGCATGGGGAGCGATCCAGGGCCATCGCCGGCGGATCGCCGCCGGCGCCAGGATCTCAACGCCCAGGCCATAGGCCAGAGCATCCGCAGCATAGCGTTCGATCTTGGCTTGCTGGGCCGCATCGACCGCCACATGCAGGTGACCGGTCCGACGGAATTCCACATCTGTGCCAAGGAGCCTTTCGCTCTCCTCCCAGATCCGCTGCGCGCGCAGCGAAAGCGGCAGCTGCGGCAGAAAGCGGCCCTGGATGCGCATGCTGCCGTAGTTCACGCCGCTTGCCTGGGCACCCGGGAAGCTGCGCTCGACGATCATGACGCGTGCGCCGCGCCTGGCAAGATGGAAGGCCGTCCAGGCCCCCATCGCCCCGCCACCGATGATTGCAATTTCGGTACGCCGGCTTGTCATGATCATACCTCGCTGAGCGCCGGCTCGGGGATGAAGATCGGTTTCACGGGTGGCTGCGGACGATAGTAGGTGAGCGCCTCGGCAGCCTCCTGCCGGGCGGCCGCTGCAACCTCCACGGCCGCCAGGCCGCACATCCGCGCCTGGCATCGGCCCATGCCACAGCGGGTCAACGCCTTGACACGGTTGATATCGCTGACGCCTTCCAGGCTCCGCGCCACCGCCCGCACCGCGCCTGCGGTCACATTCTCGCAGCGACAGAGGACAGTCTCGTCCGGCAGGTCGGCGAAAGCGTGGCGCGGCCAGGCAAAGGCCTGCGCAAGCCCTTCCTGGGACGCATGATAGGCGTCGCGCCGGGTGCGCAGGCGAATGAGCTCGGCCTTGTCGATGCTGCGGCCGAGGTCGGCAAGGCATGCCATGGCCGCCACCCGTCCCGCGAGCTCGGCAGCGGCGGCACCGCCTATGCGAGCCCCGTCTCCGGCGAGATAGAGGCCATCCGCCGCGCGACCGTCGGCATCGGTCCGGGGCAGCCACTGGTCAAAAGTCGCGTCATACGCGAGTTCCGCTCCCGCGAGCTCCGCGAGCTGGGTTTCCGCGCGCAGCCCATGGCCGATCGCCACAGCATCACAGTCGAGCCGCATCGGTCGCCTGCCCGCCTGAAAGCTCACGCCGGCGACGCGCCCGTCCTCTCCGTCAATCCGCAGCCCGCTGACGCCGCTGACGATCGTCACCCCGCGCGCCTTGAGGCCCGCCAGCAAGGCCACACCGTTGCACAACACGGAAGGCGCGCGCGCAATCTTGAGGCTAGCCGCGGCTTTCCGGGCAAAGGGCGTCGTGTCGAGGATGGTGACCTTGCCTGCGCCAGCCTCGATATACTGGGCTGCGGCGAGATAAAGGAGGGGCGATGATCCGTAGAAGACAACCTTCCTGCCGATGGAGCAGCCCTGATCCTTCAGGATGACCTGGGCGCCACCCAGCGTATAGACGCCGGTCAGCGTCCAGCCGGGCACGGGGGCGATCTTGTCAGTCGCGCCGGTCGCAAGGATCAGTCGATCATAGGACAGGCCCGCGTCGACCACCGCACCGCGCTCCGCAAGATAGGCCGCCCTGCCGTCGACCGACCAGACAAGGGTCTCCGGCCGATAGTCGATCTGCGTCTCCAATGCGGTGAAGACGGCATGGATCCGCTTGTAGTTCGCCGCCCGCGCATAGCCGAGTGAGAGGCCGAGCGTCGGATCGCTCTTCCGGTAGCCTTGCCCGCCTGGTCGGCGGCCCTCGTCGATCAGCACGGGACGCAGCCCCGCGCGGACAAGAACGTCGGCCGCTCCTATCCCGGCGGGGCCTGCCCCGACAATGACGATCCCAGGCCCATCCATGTGGCTCATGCCGATGTCTCCGCGCCCATTCCGGGCAGGAGCGGCCCACGGGTGGTGACACGCAGACCTTCCCTCACCTGCGTGGTACAGGCCCTCACCCGGTGGCCGCCCTCGATCCAGACCCAACAGTCCTGGCAGACCCCCATGCCGCAGAAGCCCGCGCGGGGACGCCCGTCGAACTCATGCACGCGCAAATGCGATGCCAGCGTAGTGATGGCGCAGAGCAGGCTATCCCCCTCCTGCGCGTGCATCGCGACGCCGTCGAAAGAGAAGGTCACGTCCGGTGTCCGGCGCCGGCACAGCCTGTGCAACTGACCTGGAGACGTTCCCATCTTGTCTGTTCCGTGCTCCATTTCGGTCATCCTCCCGGTCGTTGTCCTCAGGCGCTCTGGACGAGGGCGCGCTCCATCGGGTTCTCGCGGTCCCAGCTGTCCGCGACGTCCCTTGGGAGGAGGCCTTTGCGAATGCGTTCGCTCGGCGTCTTGGGAAAGCCGTCCACGAATGCGATGTAGCGCGGCGTCCGGAAGCGGCCGAGCCGCTCGGCAAGCCAGGCACAAAGCTCGGCGGCCGCCACGCTTTGCCCGGGCCGCAGCACGACGAAGAGCTTTATGTCCTGCTCGCCGATATCGGCCTTCACGCCGATCATCGCCGCCTCAGCGACGGCCGGATGCAGGACGGCGACATGCTCGATCTCCCAAGCCGAGATGTTCTCGCCGCGGTGCCGGACGCTGTCGTTGAGACGCCCATGAAAAATGAGATTCCCAGCCGCGTCGAAACTGCCCGCGTCCCCCGTGAACAGCCGTCCTCCACGCAGCGCCCTGGCCGTCGCGACGGGATCGTCCAGGTAGCCTTCGAAAAGCGCGCCTTGTTCATATTCGGACACGACAATCTCACCGCGTTCGCCCGCCGGTACAGGTCGCCCGTCGGAATCGAGAAGCTCGACGTGCAGCCAGGGCACCGGCCGACCGACCGAGCCGACGGGGCCGCCAACATTGACCGTCGTCATGCTGGAGGCCTCCGTCATGCCGTAGCATTCGCGGATGTCGACGCCAAAGCGCCTCTCGAACGCCTCCCAGTCGTCGCGCACGCAGCCCCCTCCCCAGGCAACACGGACCTGATGATCGCGGTCGCGCGGGCTTTCAGGCTGGCGGAGCAGGATCTGCAGAATGCCCCCGAGGTAATGGATATGCGTGGCAGCACTTTCGCGCACCTGATCCCAGAAGCGTGACGCGCTGAAGCCAGGGACCATATGCAGGTGGAGATCATAGACGAGCGGAAGCAGCAGCAATTGGCTTCCGCCGATATGGAAGAGCGGCTCCCAGACAAACAGAACGGCGCCATCGCCGATGTCGGCCGCCATGGACACCGCACGGGCGGCAAAATCGAACATCCGGTGGGTGACGCAAACACCCTTCGGCTGGCCAGTCGTGCCGGACGTATACATGATAGCGAAGGTATCAGACGAGACAGGAGGCTGCGGCAGCGCGGCAGTCTCCGGATCACCCGGCAGATCGAGGTGATTGCCGTCCGACCGAAGCGCGAGGATACGCGTCCCGGGCAGTTCAGCCCGCGCCTCGGTGATGGCCGGAACGAGCGCCTCGTCGGCGATGACGAGCGCCGGGCCGCAATGTTCGAGGATGTAACGCAGCGAAGTGCCCTGCTGCCGGGTGTTCACCGGCACCCAGACCATCCGCGCCCGCGCTATGCCGAAAATCAGCGCCAGCGAGAGCGGCCTGTTCGCCATCATTACCGCGACATGCGCTCCAGGCCGTAATCCGGCGCCGACAAGCGCGCGCGCAATGCGATCTGCCCAGGCGGACAGCTCGCCGCAGGTGATGTCCTGCTCGCCGAAGCGAGCATAGAGGCGCCCCGGGGTCGCCGACGCAACGGCGTCCAGCCTGGAGAAAGGAGACGTTTCGGCTCGCGGCATCAGGCCTGCTCCGCGGCCTTCTTGCTGCGGTTCAGGAAGGCCTCCATCAGACGCGCCGGTTCGCCGCTGCCGTAGCTCTCGCGCTGCATGCGGACGCCGGCGTCAAGACCTTCGAGCAGCCCGTCGACCGTCATTTCGTGAAGCCTGGCCTTGTCGAGCCGCATGGCAAGAGGTGCCTTTGCGGCCAACTCATGGGCGACTTCGAGCGCGACCGGCATGACCTCGGCGGCAGGGACAAGGCGATGGATCAGTCCGATCTGATGGGCCTCCTCACCCGACATCATGCGACCGGTCAGCACGAGCTCGGTCGTCCGCGACAGCCCCAGCATCTCCTTCATGATCCAGGGCCCCAGGGAGCTCGCGATACCGGAATTGATTTCTGGCTGGCCCATCTTGGACCCCGCATGGCCAATGCGAATGTCGCACAACAGGGCCACCTGGAAGGCCGAGCCCGCCGCCAGCCCGTTCAGGGCGCAGATCAGTGGCTTGGAGAGCGTGCGAATGCGCAGGTAGAGCCGGCGCCATTCATCGATCCAAGCTTCGGCGCGCTCTTCGTCGAATGACTTGGTCTCGTTGAGGTCCTGTCCCGCACCGAAAGCGCGCTCGCCGGCCCCCGTCAGCACGATCGCGCGGCAGGTGGCGTCGGCCTCGCACTCCTCCAGACGTGCGTAGAGCTCATCACGCATAGGCCGGTGCCACGCATTCAGCACCGCGGGACGGCTCAATGTCAAAACGACGACGTCTCCCCGGCGCTCAGATATGACAAAATTTTCCATTTTGGGCCTTGCGTATTGCATTGTGATACGTTGTATCTTAATTAGCGCCCTAGAGGACGGGCCCTGTCAATAAAAAAATCGCATCCCGCTTCAGATGGCCTAAGAAGAGACGAGAGCGCGTTTCGTGATCGGAGAGGTTGGAGATTGAGCGAGAAGGACAATCTCATGGTCCGCTCGGTAGAGAAGGCCATGCGCATTCTCACAGCTTTCGAGAACGGCCAGTCGAGCTTGGGCTTGACCGAAGTGGCGGCGATTACCGGGCTCGACAAGAGCGGCGCGCAGCGCTTCACCCACACGCTTGTCCAACTTGGCTATCTGCGGAAAGATCCCGAAAGCCGCCGCTTCGAGCTAACGCCCCGTGTGCTTGAGCTTGGCGCCCATTATACGCGCTCGAATCCGCTGATCCGCGCTGCGGCGCCCTATCTGCTCAATATTTCCAAGATCACCGAAGAAGCTGTCAGCCTGACAATGCTGGACGGGTCGGATATCGTTTACGTCTATCGTCTCGTCAGCCGCAACATGCTGACGACAGACGTCATCGTCGGCACTCATCTCCCAGCCTATTGTACTGCGCCAGGGCTCGCAATCCTCTCGGGGCTGCCCCGAACGGAAGCGCAGCGCATCCTCGAGCAATCCAATCGCATCGCCTACACGCCCCATACAACGACGGAGCTACCAGTGCTCATCGCCAAGCTGGAAGAGAGCACGCACCAAGGCTTCGCGCTCGTGCAGGACCAGATTTATCTGAACGACGTTTCGATTGCCGTACCGATCTTCGGACCCCGTCAGCGCGCAGTCGCCGCGATCAATATCGCCGTCAACAAGCTGACCTATTCAGCTGCCGAGGCGGTGGAGAAATTCGTCCCTCTCCTCGTCTCGGTTGCCAAGACCCTATCCCATTCCAATCCGATGCCGCTGGCTAGCCGATGACGTGAAGGATTGCGCCGGACATGACCGAACGCTTGCAAAGCCAAGACACTGATCTCATCGTATTCGGGACCGGCCAGTTCGCCGCCCGTATCGTCTTCGATCTTGCGGCGACCACGCGAGAGCCTGTTCGCACCCTCATTGTTGGACGCAACGGCGACCGTCTCGACTGGCTGGTCACGGCAGCGAATGCACGCGCGTCCATGTTCGGCAGCCCGTCACGCTTCGCGGGCGCGAAGCGCGACGTCACAGACAGCACAGAAGTCACCAGGCTTCTCGCGCAGTGTCAGCCTCGGCTTGCCGTTCAGACGGCCTCCTCGCAGCCCTCGGCCGTGATCGGCGAGCAGGGTAACGCCTGGTCTGCGTTGGTTGCCGCAGGCGGGCTGAGTGTCACCGCGGTCGCCCAATCCATGCTCTCGCTGAAGGTCGGCGAGGCCATCCAGGCCGCCGGCGTCGCCTGCGCATTGATCAACTGCTGCTTTCCGGATGTCGTGAACGCGATGCTCGAGGCACGCGGCATCGAGGTCCTCTGCGGAACCGGTAATGTGGCCATCCTCTCCAATGCCTTCAACGGCACATTGGCGGATCCGCGGCAGACTGTACGCGTGCTTGCGCATTACCAGCAGCTCTCGGCGTGGCGGCAGCCCGCGACGGAGCGTGGAGGCGTGCCGCCACGGGTCTGGATCGACGGAGAGGAACTGCCCGACGTATACGCGCGGTTCGCGGCGCTGAAGCTCACCCGCGAACCGGCAATCGAGATATCCGGCGCAAGCGGCGTCACCTTGATGCAGGCCTATCTCGCCGACCGCGAATGGCACGGCCACGCGCCGGGGCCGAACGGGCTTCCCGGCGGCTATCCGGTTCGCCTGTCCGGCCGCCGGTTGTCCCTCGACCTTCCGGAAGGCCTTCGTGCAGCGGAGGCCATCGCCTGGAATGCAGCCTTCGAGCAGAAAAGCGGCCTCGTCGTGGAGGGGACGCGCGCGCATTGTACGGGCCGGCTACAGGCGTTGCTTGCAGCAGAGGGCTTCGCCCATGCTGACGGTTTCGACGTCATGGACCTCGAACGCGTCGGTGCCGACCTCGACGCGCTGCGCGCGCGGCTTGAGGCCCAACCCGCACCGTCAGTTCGCTGACACGGGAGCGGCCGTGCGGTCACGCTTCGTCATCGTCACGGAGAAAGGCCGCACGGATAAAAGCCGTTCGGGCGCACATGCGGATCGGTCGCGGCGTCTGGCGACCGCCGCGGCGATGCCGTCGCCGGGGATCACCGCGATCTGCAACCTGTTGCCCGCCATCCCCGGTTCCTCCCGAAGGCCACGCCGCGTGAAGGCAAGTCCAGCGGTCGTGGAACCTGCCCACGTCAAGGTTTGACGAAAATATCCGCAGACTTCGCCCGTATCAGGCCAATCCGTGCAAACCGGATCGAGTCTGGTCGGATCTGCTCTCGTCGGATCAACCTCCGTCGGAGACGACGCCGGTCGCGAGGACCTCGGTGGCGCGCCCGCGCGCGATGGCGACACAATCCGGTGGAAAGGCCTGTTCGAAGGCAAAGCCGCGATCCTTCAGCGTGCCGAGGAAGCGGTCGAGATGGCGCATGGCGGCGGCGTGGACATCATGCAGGACGACCAGCGGCCAGGCGAGCGGTTCGACCTGCGCGAGTGCGGTGGCGGGCCAGCCGTCGTAATCCTTGAAGTCGCCGGGCACTGCATTCCAGAGGACGCAGGTGAAGCCGCCCTTCTCGAGATGCGCAGCCGCATTTGTGGTGAGCGCACCGTCGAGACGCCCCTGCCCGCCGTAGGGCCGGAAGAGCCGGTCCGGATGGGCGAGATCACCGATGACCGCCTGCGTATCGTCGATCTCCGCGCGCACGAAGGCGTCGTCGCTCCTCTCGCGGAAGGGCAGGGAATGGCTCCAGGTGTGGTTGCCGATCCAGTGCCCCTCATCATGAGCGCGCGCGCTGACGGCGCGCGCGCTGGCCAGGCGATTGCCGACGACGAAGAATGTCGTCCGGATGCCGTGCCGGCCGAGCGTATCCAGCACGCCTGGGGTTACCTCGGGATCGGGACCGTTGTCGAACGTCAGTGTTATCGGGCGCATGATCCCAGCCTAATCATCGGCGTTGCTGAAGACGACCTTGCGGGTGCTCAGGAGCGAGGGCACGAAGGTGAGCAGGGCGAGCACGACGACCGACAGCATGAGCACCGCGCTGATCGGCCGTTCGAAGAATACGCCGAGGTTTCCCTCGGAAATGAGCATCGCCCGCCGGAAATGCTCCTCAACCATAGGGCCCAAGACGAAGCCGAGAAGAAACGGCGCAGCATCGCAGCCGATGCGCGTGAAGATATAGCCGGCGAGACCCGCAGCGGCGAGAATATAGAGCTCCATTGTGCTGCCGTTGGCGCTGAAGGTGCCGATGCAGGAAAAAGCCAGGATCCCGGGGAAGAGGATGCCGTAGGGGATGCGGAGCATGCTCACCCAGGCTCCGACGAGCGGCAGGTTCAGCACTACCAGCATGGCATTGCCGATCCACATGGAAGCGACCAGCCCCCAGAACAGCTCGGGCTGGGTGACGATGACGCGCGGCCCCGGCTGGATGCCCTGCACGACCATCGCACCGATCATCAGCGCCATCACGGCGTTGGAGGGTACGCCAAGGGTCAGCATGGGGATGAACGAGGTCTGCGCACCGGCGTTGTTCGCACTCTCGGGCCCCGCGACGCCTTCGATCGCGCCCTTGCCGAACTCTTCGGGATGCCGCGAGAACCGCTTTTCCACCGCATAGGACGCGAATGACGACAGGAAAGCCCCGCCGCCCGGCAGGACGCCGAGCAGTGAGCCGAGAAACGTGCCGCGCAGGATCGGCCCGACACTGCGGCGGAAGTCCTCGCGCGTCGGCATGAGACGATTGATCTTGTGCAGTGCGCGCGGGATGGTGGAATCCTGTTCCAGGTTACGCAGGATCTCGGCGATGCCGAAGACGCCCACGGACACGGCGATGAAGCTGACGCCGCTGCGCAAGTCGTCGAGCCCGAAGGTGAAGCGCGTATCGGAGGTGAAGACGTCCGTGCCGACCTGGCCGAGCAGCAGGCCGAAGGTAGCCATCGCCAGCCCCTTGAGGAGAGAGCCGCGCGACAGCACCACGACGAGGACGATGCCGAGCAGGGTCAGCGCGAAATACTCGGGAGCTCCGAATTTGAGCGCCACCTGGCTCAGCGCGGGCGATGCAACCGCCAGGACAACGGTGGCGATCGTGCCGGCGACGAAAGAGCCTATCGCAGAGATGGCGAGGGCTGAGCCGGCACGACCCTGGCGCGCCATCTGATAGCCGTCGATGGCGGTGACCGCCGTCGAGGGCTCCCCCGGCAGGTTGACGAGGATCGCCGTGATCGACCCGCCATACTGGGCACCGTAATAGATGCCGGCGAGCATGATGAGCGCGGTCAGCGGGTCGAGCCCGAGGGTGATCGGCAGGAGCATGGCGATGGTCGCGCTCGGTCCGATACCGGGCAGCACGCCAATCAGCGTGCCGAGGAGGACGCCGATGAGGCAGAACAGGAGCGCCGTTGGGGTCGCGGCTTGGGAGAAGCCAAGCAGAATACCGTCCAGGATACCCATATCGCCTGCCTTTCAGGAGAAGAGGCCGGAATTCACGAGCTCCACCGGCACGCGCAATCCGTAATAGAAGACGGCCACGCAGAAGGCCGTCATGCCGGCGACGATCGCAGCGCCTTTCAACAAGCCGATGGTGCGGCTCGCCGTGACAGCGAGCGTCATGGCGATGACGAGCGAGGGCACGAGGCCGAGGCTGCGCAGCGTCATCCCGAAAGCGATCGGCGCCGCCATGACGAAGATCACCGCGCGCCAGTTGACCGGCGCGGCCGGCTCGGCCTCGTCATTGCGGGCACCGAAGAGGATGCCGGCCCCCAGCACGACGAGGATGACGCAAAGCGCGAGCGGAAAGAACCCCGGCCCCATCGCGGCGGCCGAGCCGATCTCCAGCGTCGCCAGCGCATAGGCGGCCAGAACACTTCCGATGCCCAGAAAGATCAGCCCCGCGGCGACGTCCGCCCTGTTCCACGTCATGATCTCCTCCGTACCCGGCACTTGCCGTTTTTTTAATGATCGCGCTCACGCAATCTGCGCCCATGCCATGAACGGTATTTCGCACGGATCACTCAAGGCCTGTTTCGCTGCATGTCATCGCGCGGAACGGGCCCCATTTCGCATCGAAAGATGCTTTAGCCGGCGGCCTTTATGCCGCCCGGCCCGTAGAGTTCTTCAAGCACTTCGCGGGTGTGCTGGCCGAGACCGGGCGGGTCCCGCTGGATTCGGGGGGCTGCGACATCCCGCCATGGCATGCCCGGAATGACGACGCGTGTCCCGGAACCCGGCGGATATTCGATCTCCATGAGCGAGCCGCGTTCCTTGATATGCGGGTGCGACACGACCTCCGGCAAGGTCAGGATGGGCTCTGACGGAATGCCGCGCTTGTCGAGTTCCGCAAGCCAGTATTCAGCCGGCTTTGCCCTGAAGACGCGATAGATCTCTTCAAGCATCTTCACCCGGTTGATATTGCGGTCGACCTGCGCCTTGAACTCCGGGACTTCGTCGAGATGCGCGAATTCCGGAATGGAGATGAAGGCCTTCCAGGCCTTCTCGTTGGTCACGGCCATGACGAATTCGCGGTCGGACGCCGGGAAGCTCTCGTAAGGCGCCATCAGCGGATGGGCGTTGCCGACGCGGGCATAGGGTTTGCCGGTCGCCGTATAGGTCACGATCTGCTGATTGAGCACCATCATCAAGGCATCCAGCATCGCGATGTCGATATAGCGCCCGCGTCCCGTCTCGCGGCGCTCCATCAGCGACGCCATGATCGAGACCACGGCCGAAAATCCGCCGACAATATCGGCGATCGGACCGCCCGCCTTCATGGCGCGGCCGTCCGGCTCGCCCGTCTGCGACATCAGTCCGCTGACGGCCTGGACCATCAGGTCGATGCCCGGGCGGTGCGACATGGGGCCCGTCTGCCCGTAGGCGCTGATCGAGCAATAGATCAGGTCGGGCTTGATCTTCGCAACCGTCTCGTAGTCGAGCTTGAAACGCCTCATCGTCCCCGGGCGGAAGTTCTCGACAAGCACATCGGCATTGCGAATGAGGTCGAGGCAGATGTTTCGGCCCTCGTCGGTATGCAGGTCGACTTCCGCCGAACGCTTGTTGCGGTTCGACGACATGTAGGTGGCGAAGGGAGGCCCCCAATAGCGCGATTCGTCACCCGTGCCGGGCATTTCAAGCTTGATGACGTCGGCACCCAGATCGCCCATCAGCATCGTGGTGAAGGGTCCGGCGAGCGCACGCGAGACATCGACCACGCGGATGCCGTTGAGCGCACCTTTCTTCAGCGCGCCCGAACCGTCGATCGTATTGGAAGAGACCATACTCACGTTTCCTGTGCTGTGGCAGGCAGCCGAGCGGCGCTTGCGCCCCAGACGGCTCGAACCCTGTTTGTGATATGCCCGATCCCGTCGATGCCGGCCTCGATGACGTCGCCGTCCTTCAGCCAGATCTGCGGGTCGAGCCCGAGGCCGACACCGGACGGCGTGCCCGTCGTGATGATGTCGCCGGCCTCGACGGTCATCCCGGCCGAGAGACTTTCGAGGATGCGTGCGCAGTCGAAGATCATGTCGGACGTGACAGAGTCCTGGCGCAGCTCGCCGTTGACGGTCAGCCAGAGGCGATGGCCCGCCCGAAGGTCGAACTCGTCCGTGGTGACGATCCACGGTCCGATCGGACAGGACGTATCAAGCCCCTTGCCCTTGAACCATTGGCCGTGGCTGCGCTGCAGATCACGCGCCGTCACGTCGTTGAGAACGGTGACGCCGAAGATATGATCGAGCGCGTCCTCGGCGCGGATGTTGCGGGCCGTGCGCCCGACGACAAAGGCGAGTTCGACCTCGTAGTCGAGCTTGGCCGTTATGCCGGGCAGCTCGATGTCGGCTCCGGTGCCGATCACAGCCGTCGGCGGCTTGGTGAAAAACTCGGGAACCTTGGGGTAGTCGACAGGCACGCCGCGGGCGCGCGCGCCCTCCTCCACATGGAGCTTGTAGTTGCGTCCGACGCAGACCACGTTCTTCGCGGGGCGGGGAATGGGTGCCAGCAGGCGGACATTGTCGAGCGGCTGCCAGGCGCCCGCGTCCGCCCTCTCGATCTGTTGCTGCAGAAGCGCCAAAGCGGGCTGTCCGCGAGCGATGACGTCCAGCACGGAGTGCGGAGGCGGGCTATCAGCGTGCCAATCCGCCGCGATGTCGAGCACGCGCTCGCCGACGACGGCGGCCGGTCGCGGGCCGGCCTCGGTTGCAATGGTTGCCAGTCTCATCTTTTTTGGATCCTTGCGGGGCGCCGGTTGCCCGGAGCTGCGCCAATTCATGCGGGCGCGAATTCATGAGGGCTCGAACAACGGCAAGGTGATGTCGTCCGACGCCTTCTCGTATCGAACGCGCACGGGCATCCCGATATGCACGCTCTCCGGCGCATTGGTGATGATATTGCTGACCATCATCGCGCCTTCGTCGAGCTCGACGAGGGCGACCACCAGCGGCCCCGCGATGTCGAAGCTCGAACGGGCCGCGACCGTGAATGTGTGGATGGTCCCCGCGCCACTGACCTTCGTCCAGGTCAGGGCGCGCGAGGCGCATTCAGGGCAGACGTAAACGGGGTAGTAAGCGTAGGTGCCGCAATCGTCGCACCGCTGGAGCTGCATGCGCTCGGCTTTGCAGGAATCCCAGAAGGGCTGCGAGATCTTGGAGGGAACAGGCAGTGAGCGAGACATGGCAAACCCCTCAGTCGCGGCCGAGAATGGCGATGGAATGGTTGGACGCGACCGCGCTGACATTGGTCGCCAAAGCGAGCTGCGCATTGGGTACCTGGCGCTCGCCACCTTCTCCGCGCATCTGTCGCGCCGCCTCGATGATATGATTGATGCCGCCGCTCGAGCCGAAGGAGAGCAGTCCGCCGTGCGTATTCACCGGCAGCTCCCCGCCGAGTTCGAGCCGCCCGCCGGCCGCGAAGGCGCCGCCCTCGCCCTTGGCGCAATAGCCGAGGTCCTCGAGCTGCAGCAGCACTGTAATCGTGAAGGAATCGTAGAGCTCGGCGACGTCGATGTCGCTCGGCTTGACGCCGGCGCGGCCGAAAGCCTGTTCGGCCGCCACCGACTGAACGGTCCGCGTCAGGCCGAAGCGCGCCTTGTCCTCGGCGCGTGCGCCGGTCGCCCGCGCGAGATGGGCGAGGTGGTAGTAGGATTGCGCCTGGCCGGTGCCCAGGATACGCACCGGCTTCGTCTTGAGGTCGCGCGCCCGCTCGAGCGAGGTGATCAGGAGCGCACCTGCGCCGTCGCAGATCGGGCTGCAATCGAGAAGGCGCAGCGGCGTACTGACCATGGGCGATTCCAGCACATCCGCAATGGTGATCGGCTCGCGCTTGAACGCCTTGGGGTTCATGGACGCGTGCTTGCGGCAGGCGACCGCGATGGCGGCGAGTTGCTCGGAGGTCGTGCCGAATTCATGCATATGGCGCTGCGCCACCATGGCGTAGACGCCCGGTACGGTGATACCGAAGGGGACTTCGAACTCCAGGGGATGCGCGCCATAGTCGATATAAGCCTTGAGCCCGGTACCCTTCGGAACGCCGGTCAGAATATTGTCGCCGCGCAGGAGCAGAACAGCCTTGCATTGGCCAGTCTCAACGGCCCATTTCGCGATCTGCACGCCGTTGAGATAGGACTGCCCGCCGGTCCGCAAGGTATCGCAAAAGGTCTTGCAGTGCAGTCCAAGATGTTCACCGATGATCATGTGATGACGAATATTGTCGTTCAGGAAGGTTCCTGACGTCATCAATCCATCGATATCGTGCTTGTCGATGCCGGAATCCTCGATTGCAAGCATCGCTGCTTCCACATGCAGCTCCGTCGGATTGGAGCCGGTGAGGCGTCCGACAGGCGGCTCGCCGAGGCCGGCAATCACGGCTTCTGCGCCGGGGTGGGGCATTGAAACGCTCCGGAAGGTGAGAGTGGCTTCTCTGCCGGGGCAAGCCCGCGGCAAGACGGGTAGCGCCTGGAGGCGCGCGCCGCAGCATCTGCGGAAGTCGGGAGATGCGCGCGGCGGTTGTTGTCGAATTATTTCTTCGGAATGCCCGCCGCGGCGATGAGCTCGCCATAGCGCTTACGCTCGGCATCGGTGAACTTCTGAAATTCGGCCGGCGACGCGCTCGCATAGACCTCAGTGCCGGTCTTTTCGAGCGCCTCGATCACGGCCGGCTCGGTGAGCGCCTTGTTGACGGCGGCGGCCATCTTTTCAATCGCTTCCGAGGGCGTACCCGTCGGCGCGTAGAGGCCGTACCAGGAATTGATCACGACGTCGTAGCCAAGCTCGCGCAAAGTCGGCAGGTCGGACTTGAACTTGGTGCGCGTCTCGCCGGCGTTGCCGAGCAGGATCAGTTCTCCCGACTGCAGGCCGGGCTGGAACTGGGCGAGCGAGTAGAACATGGCGTCCGTTTCGCCCCGCATCAGATCGAGGACCGATTGCGAACCGCCCTGATAGGGGATGTGGCGCAGCGGAATCCCCGTGCGAAGTTTGAGCAACTCCGCGGAAAGATGAGCCGAGGTGCCGATGCCGGCCGATGCGTAGCTCATGTTCCCGGACTTCTTCGCCTTGGCAACGAATTCATCGATTGTTTTGACGCCGCTCACTTTCGGCACCGCCATCACGAGGCTCTGGCCGGCGACCCGCGCGACAGCCGTGAAGTCCTTGGACGGATCGTAGGGCAACTTGTTGAAAATGTTCGGGTTCGAAGCCTGTGTCGCGACCGTGCCGAACAGAAAGGTGTAGCCATCGGGCTTCGCCTTGGCGGCGCGTGCCGTGCCGGGTATGGAGGCCGCCCCTCCCTCGTTCTCGATGATGATCGGCTGGCCCAGCAATTTCTCGGCCGCGGGCATGACGATCCGGGCCACGCCATCGGCCGCCGAGCCTGCGGGCAGCGGCACGATCACATGGATCGCCCTGTTGGGATAGGCCTCCTGGGCCTGGGCAGCCTCTTGGACCTGGGCAGCAGATCCCATCCCGATGGCCAGCGACAGGCCAACCAGTCTCATGAACATTTGGCGCTCCTCCCGTGTTTCCGTATAGCGAAAATCTTTCCGTTATTCGAAGACTGCGCCGGTTGAGGGGGAGTGTCAAGCTTCCCGCCTGAGTTTTTTGGGCGGTTGCGCGAGCCGGATTGACAGGTCGCTCCGACACCAGCTACGCATTATTTCGGATAGAGGATAATTATCCGCATAGCGGAGGATGACTTTGGCCATGCAAACTTTGGCGCGCGACGTGCTGGCCCAATTGCTGGAGCGCCTTGATCTTCCCTTGGGCGATGCCGAAGGAGCCGTGGCGATCCACGGTGCCGATCCCGTCCTGCCGAGCCGCTATCGGCCGGGGCTCGCCAGCGCCGTGGCGCTCGCCGCCCATGCGATCGGCGTTCGCGGGATCTGGATGGCGCGGGGCGGAGATCACCAATCGATCAGTATCGATCTGCGACGTGCCGCCGTGCCCGGGCTGAGAACGCTCTCCTATGTCAAGCGCGACGGCCACAAGCTGCAGCTGATGCGCCCGGCCTCGGAGGACAAGGTCTTCTTCGAGACCGCCGATGGGCGTCTCATGTATGTGCTGCGGCATGCCTTCTACCACGAGCATTTCAGCCGCCTGCTCGCCTTTCTCGATTGCTCCCCCGCCACGGCATCCCTGGAGAAGGCGATCGGCCGCTGGAAGGCCGAGGAGCTCGAAGATGCAATGGCCGACGCCAAGGTGATCGGCGCGATGGTCCGCACGCGCGACGAATGGCTCGCAAGCCCCCAGGGCCGGCACCTCGCGCCCCGCGTCCCCGTCGAGATCGAACGGATCGGCGATGGGCCGCCTGTGCCGCTCCCGCCGGCCGAGCGCCCGCTCTCGGGCATCCGGGTGGTCGACATGGGCCATGTACTCGCGGGGCCCGTCACCTCGCGGCAGCTCGCCGAGCAGGGCGCGGAGGTGCTGCACGTCTCGGCACCCTACCAGCCCGATCCCCCGCATATCCAGATCGACACCGGCTTCGGCAAGCGGTCGGCCTTCGTCGATCTCAACCGCGCGGGCGATACCGAAAGCCTCCGCAGTCTCATTGCCGGCGCGGACGTCTTCGCCCATTCGTGGCGGCCCGGCTCGCTCGACGCGCGGGGGCTGTCGCCGGAGGCGCTTGCGGACCTGCAGCCGGGCCTCATCTACGTCTCCGTCAGTTGCTACGGCTATGATGGGCCTTGGGCGACGCGGGCCGGCTACGACCCCCTCGGCCAGGTCGTCAGCGGGCTTGTCGCCGGTGAAGGCTCGCTCACAGCACCGCTTATGGCGCCGACCTTCACGCTCAACGACTATCTCGCCGGCTATCTCGCCGCCGCAGGCGTGACCAGCGCACTGCTGAAGCGCGCGCGCGTCGGAGGCAGCTACCACGTCAAGGTGTCGCTCACCGCCTGCTCGATGTGGCTGCAGGATCTCGGCCGCCTGCCCGCAGCGCAGTGGCCGGATGGCCCGCAAGGCGTCAGCGAGCTGCCCGTGCCGCGCCCGGACGAACTGACCGTCACCGCAACGCCGTTCGGCGCCGTCGAACATCCTCTGCCGATCGTGTGCTATTCAGGCACCCCAAGCCGCTGGGACTTGCCACCCGAGCCGGCCGGGACCTCGCCTTTGCGCTGGAGAACGGCGCTCGATAATGACAGTCTCGACGTTGCGAGGCCTTCACTTGTATCTTGACGGGCGTTCCATGCTTTCGGATGAAAATCGCTGTCGCGACTGAATGAGGTTGGGTGTGTCGAAGCATATGTCCGAAGGCGAAGATCCCGATTTCATCAAGTCCTTGGCGAAGGGCCTAGCCGTCATAGAAGCGTTCGGACCGGATGCGCCGTCCATGACCTTGAGCGCCGTGGCCCAGAAAGTGGGGCTCAGTCCCGGTTCCACGCGGCGCGTGCTGGTGACGCTCTCGAAGCTCGGCTATATGACCTACGACGAGAGAGACCGACGCTTTCACCTTTCGGCCCGCACGCTCCAGCTCGGCTATTCCTATCTTGCCTCGCTACCGGCCTTCAGCCTGATCCAGCCGCGTCTTGCCGAACTGTCGGACCGGCTCGACGAGAGCTGCTCGGTAATGACGCGCGACGGGCGCGAGGTCGTCTGCATTGCACGCGCGACGGCAAAGCGTCTGCAGCGCGACTACATGTCGGTCGGAACGCGCTTTCCCGCGCATGCCTCCTCCTCCGGGAAACTTCTCCTCGGCGATCTCCCGCCGGAGGAGTTCGAGGCGCTTTATGACGGGACGAAGCCGCTTGCGGCGGTCACCCCGTTCACGGTCGCCGATCGGCCTCGGCTCAAGACCCAGATGGAGGAGGCGCGCCGGCAGGGTTGGATCTACACCTGTCAGGAGACCGCGCTCGGCATGGCCTCGCTCGCGGTTCCGATCCGTGTCGGCGGGCGCGTGCGCTACGGGCTCTCGACCAGCGCCACCCTGACCTACGACGGCCCGACGATCATCGATCGCTATCTGCCCGATCTCCTGAAAGCGGCCGAGGCGATGGAGCGCTTCCTGGAGACACGGAACTAGGGCAGCCCGCAACCGACAGCCTCGCCCTAGAGCATTTTCGAGCGAAGTGGACACCGGTTCGCGTGAAGAAAATGCGCTAAAACAAAAACATGGAGCATTTTCGCGATTCGGAGAAACGCGAAAATGCCCTAGAAGGTTTGCCGGATCTGCAGGGCGAACCCGACATCGACAATCTTGCTGGTAGGCGGCTCGCCTGCCAGCGTCTGCTCGATCAGCCGGCCGGCCTCTCGCCCCATGAGAAGCCGCGGAATGCGCACCGTGCTGAGCGGTGGGACGCATTGGGACGAAGCCTCATGATCGTCGAAACCGGCGATCGCGATGGTATCCGGAACCGCGATGCCGCGACGCTGCAGCTCATAGAGCGCACCGAGCGCGATGATATCGTTCGAGCAGCACAAGGCATCGATCGGACGCCCCTGCGCCAGAAGCTGCCCCAAGCCCACAGCGCCCCCGCGATAGCTGAATTCCACTTCTGTCGTCAGCCGGTCATCACAGGCGATGCCACGCTCCGTGAGCGCAGCGCGATAGCCGTTGTAACGGTCGCGGCTGCGCTCGTTCTGGGCGGAGCCGTCGTGCAGGAGATAGCCGATATGGCGGCGGCCGGCGTCGATCATCGCCGTTGTAAGTTGCTTCTGCGCTTCCCTGTTGGAGAAACCGACAACCATATCTATGGGCTGATCGCTGAGATTGCCGACCTCGACGACGGGAATGCCGGCCGCACCCAGCATGGCCCGCGTCCGGTCGGTATGCGTCAGCCCGGTCAGTATGATCGCGTCCGGCCGGCGCGACAGAAAGGCGTGGACGACATCCTCCTCCTCCTCCGGCCGGAAATCGCTCGTCGCCAGCATCAGCTGGAAGCCCTGCGGGCGCAGCACCTCGGACGCGCCGCGCACGACATCCGCGATGAAGGAGTGCTCGACGCTCGGGACAACGCAGGCGACAAGGCGCGACCGTTCGGATTTGAGGCTGGACGCGACGAGATTCGGCACATAGCCGGTCGAAGCAATCGCCGTCTCGACCTTGAGACGCGTCGGCTCGGCCACGCGATGGGGCTCGCGGATCACCCGCGAGACCGTCGACAGCGATACGCCCGTCAGCCGTGCGACATCCTCCATCTTGCGCCGGCCCTCGGCGTTCGTCCTTACTCGTTTACCCATCCCGGTCGTGTATCCCCCACCCCTGCGGCTCAAGATATTCTTATCGTCTGAAGTCCGTTGACCCTGCATGATGACAACGTTAGCATTCAAACAAAAATATGGATCTCTGGCGATTCATAGACAGGGAGGTTTTCATGATCTTCAAGCATCTTACAGCCTGCCTTGGCATCGGCGCGCGCGGTGTCATAGGAGCGTTAATGGTCGGCGCCGCCTTGCTGCCCGGCGTGGCGCAGGCCGCAGACCCCGTCACGCTCACCTTCCGCTTCAACGATCCCGAGCAGAAGGAGATGCGCGCAGCGCTCGATGCCTTCGAGAAGGCCAACCCCGGCATCAAGGTCAATCTCGAGCGCATGGCCTGGAAGGACGCCCGCGACCAGTTCCTGCGCGAAGCGGCGGTCGGCGAAACGCCCGACGTCGTCCATATCGCCTTTGTGTGGGCCAAGGAGATGGGCGAGGCCGGCGCGCTGGCCCCGCTCGATGCGCTGATCAAGGCCAAGCCGCCCGGCAAGGGCCTCAGTGATTTCATCGCCATGGACCTGGCGACGGGCAAGAATGGCAAGGTCTATGCCCTGCCCTGGACCACCGACACCTGGGCCATGGTCTACCGCACGGATCTTCTCGATCAGGCCGGCGTCAAGACCCTGCCCACGACCTGGGACGACCTGCGCCAGGCCAGCCGCGACGTCCATGCGAAAACGGGCAAGACCGGCTTCGGCTTTCCCGCCGGCAGCGCCTCCTCCGGCAGCCTGTGGTTCCTCGCCAACTACAACTGGTGGTCCAATGGCAAGGCATTGATCGTCGAGAAGGACAAGACGTTCTCGGTCGGCGTCGACAAGGCCGACGTCGTCGGCACCATGAATTACTTCAAGAGCTATCTCGACAACGGCGACACGCCCAAGTCAATGCTCGGCGTGAGCGACTGGGCGGACCCCGTGATCATCCGCGGCCTCGCGGACGGCACCATCGCGATCGGCATCATGCCGCCCGCTTCATTCCGCGAGGCCATCAACGCCTATACCGCGGCGAACCCCGGCAAGGCCGCCCCGTTCAAGTCCGGCCCCGTGCCGAAAGGAACGACCGTGGGGACCTCGCATCTGGGCGGCCGCATGCTGGGGATCAGCGCCACCTCCAAGCATCCCGAAGAAGCCTGGAAGCTCGTTCAGTTCCTGAACGATCCCTCCATCTTCACCGGCGCCTACAAGTCCCAGTTTCCGGCACAGCGCAGCCTGCTGCAAAGCGTCGACTTCGGTCCGGAGCTGAAAGGCTTTGCCGAGCAGCTCACCCATGCCCGCACCTGGGGGCCCTATGCGGAAGGGCCCTACGCCATGGGGTCCATGTGGAACCTGACGGGCCGCGCCTTCGGTGCCGCCTTGTCGGGTCAGACGTCGGTGGATGCCGCGGCAGGCGATCTCCTTACCCAAATCGGCAAGTTGAACGCGGGCCGCTGAGCCTCGAGGCAGGAGCATGACGCCATGCGGGGTGACCGCCTGTTCATCACCGTGATGCTGGGCCCGGCGCTCATCATCCTGGCCTTGTTCTATCTCTGGCCGATGGTGGAGAACCTGCGGGTCAGCTTCACGGACCTGACCTTGCTACGTCTGCGGGTCGGCGGACAGTGGATCGGTCTTGCCAACTACGAGGAATTCATCACGAGCCCCGAAACCGGGCGTCTCATGATGAATACCTTCATCTGGCTCACCGCGATTTCGGTTGCGGTGCGCCTTCTGCTGGGCCTCGCCATCGCCCTCATCGTCAACACGCCGCTCGTGCGCCATCTCCGGCTCGCGACGCTCGCGCGGATCGCGATCCTCGTGCCCTGGGCGACGCCGCCGGTCGTCGCGATCATCATCTGGCGCTGGCTGCTCGAGGCGCCCAACGGGGCCTTGAACTCCGTCCTCCTCGCCCTCGGCCTCATCGACACGCCGATCGCTTTTCTGGCCGACCTCAGGACGGTCTGGCCTTCCGTCATCGCCATCGTTGTCTGGAACACGGTGCCGCTCATCGCCCTGTCGCTGCTCGCCTCGCTGCAGGCCGTTCCGGCTGACCTCTATGAGGCCGCCGAACTTGACGGGGCAACCCGCTCGGCCAAGTTCTGGCATATCACCCTGCCCTTCCTGAAGCCGACGATCGTCGTCCTCGGCCTGACGTCCGTATTCTGGACCTTCAACAACTTCGTCTACGTCTGGCTCGCGACGGGCGCCGGCCCCGGGACCTTCACCAATGTCCTGGCAACGGAGATCTATATCCGCTCCTTCGTAGACTTCCGGCTCGGCTATGGCGCGGCCATCGGCATCGTCATGGCGCTGATCATGGCCGTCTTCGGCTATTTCTATTTCCGCATGATCGGCCGCCGGCAGATCGAGGAGGTTCTATGACGCTGACCTCTGCGCCGCTGAACCGCGATCCGGATGTCACGTCCCACTGGCACCGTCGCATGTTCGGGCGCCCCGGCCGCCTCTTCGAGCCGCTCCTCATCCTCGCCGGCCTCCTGGCGATCCTCTTCGCCCTCGTCTACCCGATGGTCTTTATCCTGCTCGGTTCATTCAAGACGCAGGGCGGATTGCTGGCGAGTGCCACCGCCTTTACCTGGGCCAACTACATCACCTTGTTCACGGGCGGATTTGGCCGCTTCCTCGTGAACAGCCTCGTGATCTGCGTCGCAGCCACAGCCCTGTCGACCCTGGTTTCGGTCAATGCGGCCTATGTGTTCTCGCGCTTCCGCTTCCGCGGCAAGGGGCTGATCTTCGGCAGCGTCCTCTTCGGACAGATGTTCCCGTGGATCGTCCTGGTCAATCCGCTGTTCATCCTGCTGACCCAGGCCGGCTTTACGAACAGCTATACGGGCATGATCTTCTGCTACACGGCGATCAGCATCCCGTTCTCGGTCTATATGTTGACCGGCTATCTCGCGACGGTCCCGCGGGAACTCGACGAAGCGGCACTCATCGACGGCGCATCCCGCTATCAGGTCGTCTGGCGGATCGTCTTTCCGGTTCTCATGCCGGGTATCGTCTCGACGGCGACCTATGCCTTCATGCTGTGCTGGACGGAATATCTCTTCGCGCTCGCCTTTCTGACCAAGCCCGCGGTGCAGACCCTGCCCATCGGGCTCTACCAGCTTTTTGGCGACGATCGCGCCGACTGGGGGGCGGTGATGGCCGCCTCGGTCGTCACCACCATTCCGACGCTCCTGCTCTTTCTGCCGCTGCAGGCACGGCTGAGTTCCGGGCTGACAGCGGGTGCCGTGAAATAGCCGCTGTCCGTCTGATCAAATCCCGATCGCATTGAAGAGATCTTCCAGATGAACCGTCGCGCGCCCAATATCGTCGTCCTCATCGCCGACGACCATCGTTATGAGTCGCTGGGCTGCAACGGCAACAGCGAGGTCGAGACACCCAATCTCGACGCTCTCGCGCGCCGTGGTGTCGCCTTTGACGGAGCCCACTGCCAGGGCGGCATGCATCCGGCCGTCTGCGTGCCGAGCCGGGCCTCGTTCCTGACCGGGCGCAATATCTTTGCATCGGCGGTCGATCCCACCGGTGATGACTATGAGGCATCAGCCTTCGCAATCCCGGCTTCGTTGGAGACCTTCCCCGAGCGCTTGCGTGCGCAGGGCTACGTGACCCATGCGATCGGCAAATGGCATAATGACAAGGAGGCCTTCGCGCGCTCGTTCACATCGGGCGACCGGCTGATGTTCGGCGGCATGAGCGACCATGATCGTGTGCCCCTGCGCCGCCACGACCCCGCAGGACAATTTCCCGATGCGGACATCTATTTCGAGGGGGGGCTGTCAACCGACCTCTTCCGGGACTCGGCCCTGGATTTCCTGCGCAAGCGCTCGCCCGACCAGCCCTACTGTCTCTATGTCGCGTTCACCGCGCCGCATGATCCGCGAACGCCGCCGGACGCCTATGCGCGGACAGGCGACTCCGTCTCACTGCCCGCGAATTTTCTGCCCATCCATCCCTTCGACAACGGCGAAATGCTGGTCAGGGACGAATTGCTTGAGGCCTTTCCCCGCCCGCCCGACGCGGTGCGGCAACATATCGCCGATTACTACGGCATGATCGCTCATCTTGACGCGGCGGTGGGCGACATCCTGAAGGCCCTTGGCGACAACGGCGATGAGGGCAACACCATTGTCGTCTACACGGCGGATCACGGCCTGGCACTTGGCCAACACGGGCTGATGGGCAAGCAGAACCTCTATGAGCACAGCCTCCATATCCCGCTGATCATCGCCGGTCCCGGCCTGCCCCATGGACAACGCCTGCCGCATCTCGTCTGGCATGCCGACACCAGCGCGACGCTCATTGACCTCGCCGGCTGCGCGCCGGATCCGTTGGCTGAGGGATGTAGCCTCCTGCCGATCATGAACGACGCCGAAGCCGGCTGGCGCGACAGCTTCGCAGCCGCCTATCGCTTCAGCCAGCGCATGATACGCGACAGCCGCTACAAACTGGTCCGCTACATCGATCAGGACGCGCTGGGGCGTGGGCCCTATCGGGCGGACAATACACCCTCGCGCGGCTCGCAGACGGAGCAGCTTTTCGACCTCGCAGCGGACCCGGGAGAGACTATCAATCTCGCCGCCCTGCCCGCCTATGCCGCCCATCGGGACCGGCTCTCACGGGCGCTCGACGCATGGCAGCGAAGTGTCGGCGATCCGTTGCTTGCAGCAGAGGAACAGGCTGCGCGTTGACGATGTTCCCGACAACATTCACGCTGCAGATATCATCGATCAGGACCGATCGCCTTTCCTGAAAACAACCTGGACGCCGGTACAGATGTTCCGGTCGAACGACTAGCCGCGTTGGCCAACCTGCTCGACGGCCAAATGCCTCAACGCGAGATCGTCGAGCCCATGCTTATCATTGAGGGAGCGGGTCTCGCGGATGCTTGCCTCGCTGACATCTATGCTAACAACGACCTGTTGACCGGTCGTTTTACACCTATCAAATGATAGATGGCCAGCTGATCGTGCATGAATAGAATACCGCAAGGTCAAGCAGTAAAATTCACCTGCAACCGATAGCAATGGCGTCGCGAGGAGTGCACTACGTGTCGAAGATCGATCTGAGGACGCATAGCTTTGATACCAGGATGCCACCCTTGTCGGCCCGCATAGCGACCTCGACGGAGGTGACACTCCCATCGATTGCGATCAGCGGTCGCTTGTCGCGCTGGAGCAAATCCGGCGTCGATGGAATCGTCTGGCACCATCTAAGCCAGTGAATTTGCTCGTCGCATTTTTAAGCGGAGCAAGTCCGCGACAGACGGACTTGCTCTCGTTCGCCGGGGGGCCATTGTCATTGCTCGGAGAGAGCGGATCGACAATAATGGACGTCCCAATGCATTGAGGTCCAGAATTGTCGGCGCGAACTGCTTTCAGCGATGTCGTAAAGAGTATTTATGACGCAACATTGGATGTTGATCTATGGAACTCGGCTCTTGACGCGGTGGCGGGCCTTTCAGGGTCGACGGGCGCGGTACTCTACGTAAAAGGGCGGGACGGCTGGACCTTCCCGATGCATTCCGCGCAGATCAGCTCGGCATTGCACGACTACGTTGCCGAGGGCTGGTCACTACGGAACCCCTGGCTCGAAGGACGCATGGAAGCGGGATACCGGGTGGGCGACGTCTATCGCGATCTCGATATCGTCACGCCGCGGGAAATGAGGACCAATCCGTTTTACACGGAGTTTCTGCACAAATTTGGTCTTGGCCGGCAGATGGTTGCCATCATCTATTCGGATATAGGGAACCCGACCTGCCTCGTCTCACACAGGGGCATGGCAAAGGGACCTTTCAGAAAGAACGAACTACAGACTCATCTTCTGGTGGCGAGGCATGTGGAACAAGCCCTCCGCATCACCTCAAAATTCGTCAAGAAGGAAGCCGAGAACCGCTCTTACGCCGAGATATTCGATGCCGTCGATTATGCCATGATTGTACTGGACGGCGATCAACGTCTCGTCAAATTGAACCGGGAGGCAGAGGCCCTCATCGGGAATTACTTCAATCATGAGAAGGAGCGTCTGGCACCGGCGTCTCGCGAAGACGCCCATGCCTTTACATCTGCCATCCAGGCCGCTCACAAAATCCAGCCCGGTGTACAGGATGCCCCTCACCCCATCACGATCGGTGACAGGCACGGGGAGGAACGCATTGTGGTCTGGATATCTCCGCTCGTCGGCGCTGCAGCCGACAAGCTGGGATTTATGTCGGGCAAGAACAACGTTCTGGTTTTGGCCCAGCCGCTCAAACGTAATCGCGTGATTGAACCGACCATCATTCGCAGCATATACGGCCTATCCACCGGCGAGGCCCGGTTGGCGTCGCTGCTGGTCAGCGGTCGCACCGTCAAGGACGCAGCAAAAGAGCTTGATTTGACCGAAGGGACGGCCCGCTTCGTCCTAAACCAGGTCTTTAGAAAAGTCGGAGTTCATCGTCAGTCCGAGCTTGTCGCGCAGATGCAAGAACTCGGCCGCTATGTGCGCGCTCGTGGGACATGAAATCCACGCTGTAGGCATAACTCGGGAATATCTTCTTCCCTAGACACTATAATTATGCTTGATATAATATAACATGGCTCACTTCTTTGATCTTCCGCGTCCGTTCAGTGGTCATAAGCGGGTAGATGAACACGCTCACGCGTATAAGAAAAATATCTTCTTTTTCATCTTATTAACCATACCATAATCACCGAGGAATAAGCCGTGCCACGAGAGAAAGCAAGCACAAGAATCCGCAACGAACTTCTCGATGACGTTTATTCGTCTGAAGATTTGTCCTTGCGCCTACCGAAGTCCGGTTTCCCCGCGGTGGAGCGGGAGCCGCAGCACGTCTTCGCAGCAGTGCGCGATGAACTGATGCTCGATGGCAATTCCCGTCAGAATCTCGCCACCTTCTGCCAAACCTGGGTCGACGACGAGATCCGCGACCTGATGGCGCTGTCGATCGACAAGAATATGATCGACAAGGACGAGTATCCGCAGACGGCCGAGATCGAGGCGCGCTGCGTCGCGATGATCGCCGACCTGTGGAACTCACCCGATCCGGTCGGCACGCTCGGCTGTTCGACCGTCGGCTCATCGGAAGCGGCCATGCTCGGCGGCCTGGCGCTCAAATGGCAGTGGCGGAAGAAGCGGCTTGCCGCTGGCAAGCCCGCCGATCAACCAAATCTCATCTGTGGTCCCGTCCAGATCTGCTGGCACAAATTCGCCCGCTACTTCGATGTCGAACTGCGCGAGATCCCGCTCGAGGGCGACCGGCTCATCATGAATGCCGAGGAGGTGCTGAAGCGCGTCGATGAAAACACCATCGGCGTGGTCCCGACCATGGGCGTCACCTTCACCTGCCAGTTCGAGCCAGTGAAGGCGGTCAACGAGGCGCTCGACAAGCTGCAGGCTGAGACCGGGCTGGACATCCCGATCCATGTCGACGGCGCATCGGGCGGTTTCCTGGCGCCCTTCTGCGCCCCGGACATCGCCTGGGACTTCCGGCTGCCGCGTGTGAAGTCCATCAACGCCTCCGGCCACAAGTTCGGCCTCGCCCCCTTGGGTGTGGGTTGGGTCGTCTGGCGTGAGAAGACCGACCTCCCCGAGGATCTGATCTTCAACGTCAACTATCTCGGCGGCAACATGCCCACCTTCGCGCTGAACTTCTCCCGCCCTGGCGGCCAGGTGATTGCGCAGTACTACAACTTCATCCGCCTCGGCCGCGAAGGCTACGCCAAAGTCCAGAACGCGTGTTATGCAACGGCCGGGTACCTTGCCCGCGAGATCGCGGCGATGGGACCGTTCGAGGTGCTCTTCGACGGCGACAAGACCGCTGGCATTCCGGCGCTCTGCTGGAAGCTGAAGGAAACGAACGGTATTGGCGGTTACACGCTGTATGACCTCGCCGATCGCCTGCGCAGCCGCGGCTGGCAGGTTCCTGCCTATTCAATGCCGGCCAACCGTGAGGATCTGGTGATTCAGCGCATCCTCGTGCGTCACGGCGTCAGCCTCGACCTCGGTTCGCTACTGCTCGACGACATGCGCCGCGCCATCGACTTCTTCGCCAAGCATCCGGTCGTCAAGCCGCTGACGAAAGAAGAGGCCAGCGGCTTCAACCACAACTGACCCGAAGATGTCCTCAGCATAATCCCGGCGGCACGGCGCGCGTGCCGCCTGGCCCGGACGTACCGTTGGGCGCTTCCGTTTTCCTTGAGGATCACGGAACCAATTTGGGGGTATCATCTTGGCGCAATCCAATCCCGCCTCACCGACACAGCAATTGACGCTCCTCGGCTTCTTCGCCATCACCGCCTCCATGGTCATGGCGGTCTACGAGTATCCGACCTTTGCAACGTCGGGATTCAGCCTCGTCTTCTTCCTTCTCCTCGGCGGCATTCTTTGGTTCATTCCGGTCGCGCTGTGCGCTGCCGAGATGGCCACGGTGGAAGGCTGGGAAGAGGGCGGCGTCTTCGCATGGGTCACCAACACGCTTGGCGAACGATGGGGCTTCGCCGCCATCTCATTCACCTATCTCGAGATAGCCTTCGGCTTCCTGCCGATGATCTATTTCGTGCTGGGCGCCCTGTCCTATATTTTGAACTGGCCGGCCCTCAACAACGACCCGGTCACAAAAACGATCGGCAGCATCGTCATCCTGTGGGTTCTCGCCTTCACGCAATTCGGCGGCACAAAATACACGGCGCAGATCGCCAAAGTCGGCTTCTTCGCAGGTATTCTTCTGCCGGCGCTGTTGCTGGTGGTGCTGGCGATCTGGCATCTTGCCAGCGGCGACAAGCTCGAGATCGCGATGAACGCATCGACCTTCTTCCCCGATTTCACCAAGATCGGGACTTTGGTGGTCTTCGTGGCTTTCATCCTGAGCTATATGGGCGTCGAAGCTTCCGCGACCCACGTCAACGAGATGAAGAATCCAGGGCGCGACTATCCGATTGCGATGTTCCTGCTGATGGTCGCGGCCATCGCGCTGAGCTCGATTGGCGGTCTGTCGGTCGCCTCGGTCGTGCCGCTCGACCAGATCAACCTGTCCGCGGGCGTGGTGCAGACCTTCCAGGCGCTGATCTCCAGCCACGGACCCGGCTTTGAATGGGCGGTGCGCATTGTCGCCACGCTGCTGGTGCTCGGCGTGCTCGCCGAGATCGCGGCATGGATCGTCGGCCCTTCGCGCGGCATGTACGTGACAGCACAGCACGGCATTCTGCCTGCGATCGCGGCCAAGGTGAACAAGAACGGCGTGCCGGTTCCGCTCGTGATCTTCCAGCTTTGCATCACCACCGTGGCGCTGATCGTCTTTACGAACATGTCGGGCGGAAACTTGTCGTTCCTGATCGCCATGTCGCTCACGGTCGTACTCTATCTGATCACCTACTTCCTGCTGTTCCTCGCCTATATCAACCTGACACTGAAGCATCCGGAAAAGAAGCGCAGCTACCGCGTTCCTGGCAGCCTCGGCTTCAAGCTGACGCTGGCCGGTGTCGGCTTCGCGATCTCGGCACTGGCCTTCGTGATCTCGTTCGTCCCACCGAGCGGCCTGCCGGGCGGCGAGAGCAACGACATCTATGTCGGCTTGCTGGTGGTGAGCTTCCTGATCGTGCTTGTCATACCGTTCATCGTCTATGCCCTGCACGACAAGCGCGGCAAGGCCGTGAATGCCAAACTCACGCATATCAAATGGCACAATGCCCCGGCCGGCCATTTCGTGATCAATCCCCGCGCCCGGCCGACCCATATCATCGTCCCGAACGACAACTGAGCACGGCGCCGCCCCATACGGAACGATTGCCGTCGGACGGATGCCACGCATCCGCCCGGTGGCATTAGCAACCGGAGAACGACACGTGTCACACATCGACATCGAAGCCGCAGTCAACGTCGGGTATCAGGCCGCCAAGGCCACGTCTGGCGGGCAGAATGCGAACTATATTCCATTCCTCGCCTCCGTCCCCTCCGATCTCCTCGGCGTCGCCGTTGTAACGACCTCTGGCGAGGTGTTTAAGGTCGGCGACGCCGACTATCAGTTCGCCATCGAGTCCATCTCGAAGGTGTTCACGCTGGCGCTCGTCATGGAGGCGATCGGCCCCGTGGCGGTGCGCGAGAAGATTGGCGCCGATCCCACCGGCCTCCCGTTTAACTCGGTCATCGCGCTTGAGCTGCACAACGGAAAGCCGCTGTCGCCACTCGTCAATGCCGGAGCGATCGCCACGGCAAGCCTCGTGCCCGGCAATGACGCGGATGCGATCTGGGCAGCCATCAAGGATGCGCAGAGCCGCTTCGCGGGACGCACAATTGCGCTCAGCCCTGACGTCAACAGCTCGGAACAGGCGACGAATTTTCATAATCGCGCCATCGCGTGGCTGCTATATAGCGCCGGCGCCTGCTACAGCGACCCGATGCAGGCGGTCGATGTCTACACCCGCCAGTGCTCGACCCTCGTCTCCACCATCGATCTTGCAATGATGGGCGCGACGCTGGCCTCGGGCGGTGTCAATCCCGTCACCGGCACCAGGGTCATCAAGGCCGCCAATGTGGCGCCGATCCTCGCGGAAATGATGATGGAGGGTCTGTACACCGCGTCCGGCGACTGGGCCTATACGGTCGGCCTTCCCGGCAAGAGCGGTGTCGGCGGCGGCATCCTGGCGGTCGTGCCCGGCAAGCTGGCGATCGCGGCATTCTCCCCTCCGCTCGATCCTGTCGGCAACAGCGTTCGTGGCCAGGTCGCGGTGGCAAAAGTCGCCGAACAGCTCGGGCTCAATCTCTTCCGACCCGCCTGACTCAAAACGCGTGACTTCGCCCCCGCAAATTTCCGCCGATCGTGAGAGCGGCGGACTTCACTCTTATCGATGGGCGCGCCTTTTTGATGCCCGCGGATGGACCGCCGTGACGGCGCTCGCGCTCCCCGAACAATGACGGCGCTCACGCCGCACGCAAAACGACGCGTGGATCAAGCGTGAGGATTGAGGTTAATCAGACTGAGACGCACGCCCGCTCCGGGCTATAAGGTCTATCGGTCGAGGCCCAGTAGGGAAGAAGAGACGAATGTGCACATCGCTGAGTTACCGTGACGCCGCCGGGAACGTCTATTTCGGACGGACTTTGGAACTGACGGTCGACTTGCCCTATCAGATCACTTGGTTCCCGACCGGCTTTTCCACTGTCTCGCAGGTCGACGGCGCAGCTCGGATGAGTTTCGAGGGGCGCCACGGTGTACTTGCCGTCACCATGCCATGCCGCGTGCCCACCCCGGACAAGCCTGCCGGCATCGCCGACCTGAAGGTTCTCGAGGGGATGAACGACGCGGGCCTCACCTTCAGCCTGCTCTCCTACCCGGCCGCCGGCGGCGGGCACCATCCTGCCGCGACGACGATGAGCGTCCTCGGCGCCTCCGATCTCGGCGCCTGGGTGCTTGGCCAGTTCACCAGCGTGGCCGATGTGAAGGCGGCGCTCGCCACGCAGCCGGTCATGGTGCAGCCGCTCGCCATTCTCGGCGGCGTGGAATCGCCCTTCCACTATGTCGTGCACGATACGACGGGGGCGGCGCTTGTGATCGAGTTCAACCGGGGCAAGATGTCGGTCTATGACAATCCGGTCGGGGTGATGACCAACGGGCCAGACTTCCCCTGGCACCTCACCAACCTCAACAACTACAGCTTCCTCACCAATGTGGACAAGCCGACGGGGATTTTCGGCAGCTACAAGGCGATCCAGCCGGATTCCGGAATTGCCACGGCCGGCCTGCCGGCCTCCAACACCTCGGTCGGGCGCTTCGTACGCGCTGCCTACTATGCGCAGTATGCCGAGAAGGCCGCAACGCCCGATGCCGCCGTGGGCGCGCTCGCGCACATCCTCAACACCTTCGACCGCGCGCGCGGCGTGACCATCGACTATCCGGACGAAGGCGGCAGCCATCTCGAAGTCGAAGGCCTCAAAGACGAAACAGCCGCGTCCTATGCAACCGAGTTCACCTGCTGGACGAGCCTGTCGGATCTCGACAGGCAGCTGTTCTTCATCCGCGATTATGCGGGCCTCAACTTCACGCGCTTCGACCTCGCCGCGCTCGCCGGCCTTAAACAGCCGCGTGTGATCCCGCTCAAGGCGCTGAACAGCGCGGTGCCGGACGCCACCGCCGTGTTGACGGGCGCACACGGCTGATCGCAGACTTCCCAACAGTTCATTGGCGCCGGAGCGCAAAAGCAATGAGCCCGGCCGCGATAGGCGCCCACCGCCAATACAAAACCCGCTTGGATAGCATCAGAAGATGCCATCCAAGCCGGCTAGTTTGCTCGTCGATCCTAGAGAAGGCTGTTCAACTGCCTGGTGATCGGCACGACGATCACGCTGGCCCCCTGGGCAGCGACGGCGTTCTTGAAGGCGGCCGTCACGTCGGCGGCCGTTTTCGCCAATGTCGTCCTGGCGCCGTAGCCCTTGGCCAGGGACACGATGTCGAGGCCCGGCAGATCAAGCCCAGGCACGTGCGGAGTCTCTTCCAGCACGGCGAATTCCTTCAGGATGCCGTATTCCTCATTCTGCAGAACGACGTAGATCACGTGCGCCTTTTCCTGGACCGCCGTGTAGAGGCTCTGGACGGAGTATTGAAACGACCCGTCACCCATCAGGCAAAGGACCGGCCGGTTGCGGCCGCTCTCCTTTTCGGCCAGCGCCAACCCCACGGCCGCCGGCATGGTCCAGCCGAGGCCGCCTGAGGCAAAGGTATAAAACGCGTCTGGCTTGTCGATGCGGAAGTGGTCTTGCATCTGCGGCACGTTGGATGGGGATTCCTCGGCCAGGATGAAGTCTTCGGGACAGCACGCGCGCAATGTGGCGAACAGCGCCGCGGGCGTCAGCGGCGAGGCAGCCATGTCCGGCACCGTCACGGGTGGGCGCAGCGGCGCGCCCCCGCGCGGCGGACGCCGGGTCAAGAGCGGCAGGGCGGCTGTGAGGAACAAGCCCGCATCGGCGACGAGACTGTCGCCGACCGGCGCCTTGGCAGTCATGCCAGGGTCATCCGACACCTGGATGAGCGCTGCGCCGTCCGGCAGATAGCGGCCTGGCACATAGGGATAGTAGCGGAACACGGGAGCGCCGACGACCGTCAGCAGATCATGGCCCGCAAGTTTCTCGCTCAGGGGCCCGATCGCCGCCGGAAGAGCGCCCGCGAACAGCGGATGATCTTCCGGGAAGGGTGTGCGCTCGCAGAAGGGCGCCGCCCAGACCGGCGCTTGAAGCTGCTCCGCCAGCGCGATTCCGGCATCCCATGCACCCGCGCGGGCGATGTCGGCTCCGTAAACGAGCACCGGATTGCGGCTGGCATCAAGGCGCGCCGCAAACTCCGCGAGGCGGACGGGATCGGGGCCCTGCCGGGTGGCAATGGTGCGGTAGGGATCGGTCTCCGGCATCTCCTTATCCCAGTCGTCGAGCGGCAGGGAAAGGAAGACCGGGCCCGACGGCTGTTGCATCGCCGTCGCATAGGCGCGCATGAACGCACCGGGTACGTCTTCCGCACGGGCCGGTTCATACGACCACTTCACCCACGGCCGCGGCATGTTGACAGCCTCGATATTGGTGAGGAGCGGTTCGAGCAGCAGCATCTCGCGCGTTTGTTGACCCGCAGTGAGAATGAGCGGAGTCTTGTTCTGATAGGCCGTGAGAATCGTACCCATGGCATTGCCCAACCCGGCGCCCGTGTGCACGTTGACGATGACGGGCTTGCGCAGCCCCTGCGACAGTCCGTCGGCGACGCCGACGACGCTCGCCTCCTGCAGCGCCATCACATAGCGGAAATCGGCGGGAAAATTCTTGAGAAAAGTCTCTTCCGTCGAGCCTGGATTGCCGACAATAGTCGTTAGCCCGAGCTTGCGCAGCAGAGCGAAGGTGACGTCTTTGACTGTCGGCATGACGCGCTGATCCTCTTCGAAGGGCTGTGCATCGACGGGAGTTGGATATTTCGCTCTTTTCATTGTGCCATCGGATAGATCCGGAGCAAACCACCAATGCAACGCGCAAGCCAAGCGCTGCTATTTTCTTCGAAATTAGTTAAAGTTCGAGTATAGACGCCGCTTCGCCATCCCCGATGGATGTTAGACAGCGCGACCTTCCTTCACGAACACAGCGCTTCTGAGGAGATGTTGGCCGGCATGGTTCATCCGTCGAACGGCCTGAAAGGGAGCCGCGCCCGAAACCGTCTGGCTACAAGGAAGAAGCCCATAACGCGCGGCCACTGTCTGCCATCACGGCGATCCATTATGCTGCCTGGCCCACTGACAGACAGCGCGTTATACGATCGCCCAGCGTGGCGGCGACCCGCCACAGGTCAGACGGTGTGACCAGCGGCGCAACCTGCTAGATTGACAATATGGCCTCTTCGACCATACCCGTACTCTGGCTAGCAGTTCTCCGCCATCATGATTTGCGTCTCCTCTGACATAGCGATCAATCCGGGGCATACGCACGCGTGGCCGTGTCTACCGAGAGGATAACTGCGCGTGATCCGCGGCGTTTATCTTGCTCTTGGCCTCTTCTTTATGGTCCTCGGCTTCGTCGGCGCATTCCTGCCGGTGCTCCCGACCACACCCTTTCTCATTCTGGCCGCCTCGTGCTTTGCCCGGTCGTCCCGCCGGCTGGAACGCTGGCTGATCGAGCATCCCTGGTTCGGCCCCATGCTGCAAGAGTGGCGCCTGCGCGGCGCCATACCCCGGAGGGCGAAGTTCATGGCGCTCGCCGGGATGACAGCAGGCTTCCTGCTGTTCTTGACGGGCAGCGAGCCGAGTCCGGTTCTCACCGCCGCGGTGGCGATCCTGATGCTCTGCGGGCTTGCCTACGTCTTCTCCCGTCCCTCCTAGAGCATTTTCGCGTTTCTCCGAATCGCGAAAATGCTCCATGTCTTTGTTTTAGCGCATTTTCTTCACGCGAACCGGTGTCCACTTCGCTCGAAAATGTTCTAGAGCAAGTCCGTGTTTTGCGGACTTGCTCCGCTCAACAATAGACGAGCACATTCACCCACTTGGATGGTATCAGACGATTCCATCCAAGTGGGATTTGCTCTAGAATAAGAGGACCTCGCCTGATCGCCCTCCTCTGATTTGCCAGTCGGGCACGAAAGCCCCGGTCCTCGCGCCCCCGGCACCGCAGCGGCCATGCAATGGCCGCATGGGCCATCCTACGGGTATCCTTTTTGAACGGGCATTTCATGATCAACGGGGATATGGTGCGGCGCCGATTCAGTGCGCGATGACTGTGATGCTCCGCAATTTCTTCTCCTACTACAGGCCTCACAAGGGTCTGTTCGCCCTTGATTTCTCATGCGCGGTCGCATCCGGGCTGCTTGAGCTCGGCTTTCCGCTGGCCGTGAAGGTCTTCGTGGACAGCCTCCTGCCGAGCGGCGACTGGATGCTGATCCTGCTCGCATCGGCCGGGCTTTTCGTGGTCTATCTCGCCAATACCGGCTTGATGGCGGTGGTCGTCTATTTCGGCCACATGCTGGGCATCAACATCGAAACGGAGATGCGCCGGCGCAGTTTCGATCATCTGCAGAAGTTGTCCTTCGGCTTCTTCGACAACCAGAAGACCGGCCATATCGTGGGGCGCCTCACCAAGGATCTCGAGGAGATCGGCGAGATCGCCCATCACGGGCCGGAAGACCTCTTCATCGCCATCATGACGCTGATCGGCGCCTTCGTGCTGATGTTCATGGTCAATCCGCAGCTTGCATTGATCACCGCGACCATCGTGCCGCTGATCGTCTGGGTGACAACCCGCTACGGCGGCCGCATGAGCCGCAACTGGCGGCAGCTCTACGATCGTGTCGGCAGCTTCAATGCCCGCATCGAGGATAATGTGGGCGGCATCCGCGTGGTCCAGGCCTTCGCCAACGAGGACCACGAGCGCAAACTCTTTGCATCCGACAATCAGAACTACCGGCGGACCAAGCTTGCCGCCTACCGTCTCATGGCCGTCACCACCTCTCTGAGCTATTTCAGCATGCGGCTGACGCAGATGGTGGTCATGATCGCCGGCAGCTATTTCGTGCTCCGCGGCGAATTGAGCAACGGCGGCTTCGTCGGCTTTCTCCTGCTCGTGGGTGTGTTCTTCCGCCCGATCGAGAAGATCAACTCGGTCATCGAAACCTACCCGAAGGGCATCGCCGGCTTTCGCCGCTATATGGAGTTCCTGGCGATCGAGCCGGATATCGCCGACAAGCCGGATGCACGGGCCGTCTCGGGCCTTGAGGGCCATATCCGCTACCGCGACGTCACCTTCGGCTATACGCCGAACCGCCCCGTCCTGCGCGGGATCAACCTGGAGATCCGGCCGGGTGAAATGGTTGCTTTCGTCGGCCCTTCCGGCGCTGGGAAGACGACGCTCTGCTCGCTCCTGCCGCGGTTCTACGAAATCGACCGCGGCGCGATCAGCATCGACGGCATCGACATCCGGTCGATGACGCTCGCGTCCCTGCGTGGACAGATCGGCATCGTGCAGCAAGACGTCTTCCTGTTCGCAGGGACGATCCGCGAGAACATCGCCTATGGACGTCTGGATGCCAGTGACGCGGATATCGAGGAGGCCGCGCGCCGCAGCCAGCTCGACAAGGTCATTGCCGACTTGCCGAACGGCTACGACACCATCATCGGCGAGCGCGGCATAAAGCTGTCGGGCGGACAGAAGCAGCGGCTGGCGATCGCCCGCGTCTTCCTGAAGAACCCGCCTATCCTCATTCTCGACGAGGCAACCTCGGCGCTCGACACGGAGACGGAGCGGGCCATACAGCGTTCCCTCGCCGACCTGTCGAAGGGACGCACGACGCTCGTCGTTGCCCACCGCCTGGCCACAATCCAGAACGCCGACCGGATCATCGTGGTTGATGACAGCGGCATTGCTGAGGAAGGTCGTCACGCCGAGCTTCTCAACGTCGGCGGCGCCTATCGGCGATTGTATGAGGCGCAGTACGGGCTCTCGTTCCAACGGGCGGGCGAGTGACCCTCCGGAGGATCAATCGTTAACCGCCGATATGCGCTTTTTTGGCTCGTTACCGGCCGGGCTCGCATGTATAAAACGCAGCTATCTCGTTGCGGCAGTGCGGTTCCCCCAAGCGGCTTTTCATCCGGGGGGTTATTGCCTTAGTCATACCATGCCGTTATTGGCCATTTGCAGGATGGTAGCCGAACCTGTCCGGAGGATTTGTTCATGCCGCATGAGACCACGCTCATCGCGACCGTCGCAGTGGGTTTCGTGCTGGCCTTCATCTTCGGCTTCCTGGCCGATCGCTTCCGATTGCCTCCGCTCGTCGGCTATCTCATCGCGGGCATTTTCCTCGGACCCTTTACCCCCGGCTTCGTCGCCGACCCCAGCCTATCCGGCCAGTTGGCCGAAGTGGGCGTCATCCTGTTGATGTTCGGTGTCGGGCTCCATTTCTCCATTTCCGATCTGATGGCGGTCAAATGGATCGCCATTCCCGGCGCGATCGGCCAGATCGTCCTGGCGACGCTTCTCGGCGTCGGGGTTGGTACGATCTGGGGTTGGAGCCTGGGTGGCAGCCTCGTTTTTGGCCTGTCCCTGTCCGTGGCAAGCACGGTGGTGCTGCTGAAAGCTCTCGAAGAGCGCAACATGCTGCCGACGGCCAACGGCCGCATCGCCGTCGGCTGGCTTATCGTCGAAGACCTCGCCATGGTGGTCGCCCTTGTCCTGTTGCCGGCCTTCGCCGAAACGCTCGGAGGCCATGCCGCGAGCGGCCACGGCGCCGAGGCTGCGGCAGACGGCAGCCTGGCGATAACCCTTGGCATCACGCTCGCGAAGGTCGTCGGCTTCGTCGTTTTGGCCATCGCGCTTGGTCCGCGTGTGGTGCCCTGGATTCTCGGGCAGGTTGCCCGCACCGGCTCGCGCGAGCTGTTCACATTGTCGGTGCTCGCGGTTGCGCTCGGCATCGCCTATGGCTCAGCCGTCATTTTCGGCGTGTCCTTCGCACTTGGTGCGTTCTTCGCCGGCGTCGTGCTGTCTGAATCGCGATTCAGCCATCGTGCCGCCCATGATTCGCTTCCCTTGCAGGATGCCTTCGCGGTTCTCTTTTTCGTCTCGGTCGGCATGCTGTTCGACCCATCGATCCTCGTCCGCGAGCCATTGGCCGTGCTCGCGGTGCTCGCGATCATCATGGTCGGCAAATCGCTGGCCGCAATGCTGATCGTGCTCGTCCTCGGCTATCCCCTGACGACAGCCGTCACGGTCGCGGCCAGCCTTGCGCAGGTCGGCGAGTTCTCCTTCATCCTCGCGGGGCTCGGTGCGGCGCTCGGGCTCCTGCCGAAGGAAGGCAGCGATCTCATTCTTGCGGGCGCCTTGCTGTCAATCACGCTCAATCCGCTTGCCTTCGTGGTGGTGCCAGGTCTGATCCGACGGCTCAGTGCCTGGAGCGCCCTCGCCCGTCACGGGGAACATCGCTACCGCGCGCTCGAGGCGGACCTCGAGGCGGCGCAGGCCCGCGCGCAGGAGCGCGAGCATGCCCATGTCCTCGAAGTGCAGCAGGTGGTGCAGCGCTTCCCGATCTTCGCGGACATCGATCCCGAACAGCGCCAGGAATTCCTGCTGCTGTTCAAGCCGCGAAGCGCCAATCCCGGCGAGCGCATCATCCAAAAGGGCGACAAGCCAGACGGAATGTACTTCATTTCGTCCGGAAAAGCGGCCGTGGACACGGACGCTGGTGAAGTCGCGCTCGGGCCCGGCGACTTTTTCGGCGAGATGGCGCTTTTGTCAGGCAGCCGTCGCACAGCCGATGTGACAGCGCTCGACTACTGCGAGCTTCTGACAATGAGCCGGCGTGACTTCCTGCAATTCCTGGCGCGAAATCCGGGGCTCCGGCAGCGCTTTACCGAGACGGCTTCCCAGCGGAGCGAAGTCAACCGTCGCGGCCACGCCGAACCGTCGCCGACCGGCATGGCCTGATCACCCCGCGGCGGCCGCCGCCGAGAAGCGGCGGGGCCGGATGCGCCGGCGTTCCCCCTCCCCTACCAGCGGTCCGCCCTATGGCACATAGGGGCGGCCGCGATCCGGGCTTGATGCGGGGCAAGACTATAGAGCATTTTCGAGCGAAGTGGACACCGGTTCGCGTGAAGAAAATGCGCTAAAACAAAGACATGGAGCATTTCCGCGATTCGGAGAAACGCGAAAATGCTCTATCAGGCGAGGTCGAAGGGCTGATAGGCGATGCCGTACTGGGTATAGGGTCCCTGCAGGGCGAAGCGCTCCGCGGAACTCGCGAACTCGACCAGCAGTTGCGCCTGACTCATGCCATTGTCGAGCGCATTGACCCAGTAGTCGAGGCCGGCCTGGTCCGGGGCGCGGTTCAGGCCATAGTCATACAGACGCGTCACGAAGTCGGTGTTGCTCTCGCCGGGCGTGTAGTTGGCCTGGAATTCGGACGTGCCCATCATGTTTTCGGCGACGCTGAGAAGGCTCGTGGCCTCCTCCACCGCCATCCAGTAGCCCATGCCGGCCGAATCGGGCTGGCGGTCCACGGCCAGCTGATAAAGCCCGTAGAGCTCGCCGGCCACACCCGTCACGTCGCCGGTCGTCAGCACGCCCGTGCCCTTGGCCTGCACGAAATCGATCTGGTAGACGAGATCGTTGAAATCGCGGTCGCCACCGCCATAGGTCGCTTCGAACCCCCAGGTATTGGCGCCGTAGTTCCAGAGATGGTTGACACTATTCCCGTTCACGCTCTCATTGGCCTGGTCGAAGGCATAGAAGGCATTGCCGTCGGTCGTCAGAACCGCCGCGACGATATCGCCGCTGCCGACACCGGTGATGAGCGCCTCCGCATAGCCGCCATAGCCCGGACCGTCGATGCTCGTCAGGCCGGTGGTCGTCGCATAAAGGCGGGAGGCAACAGCCTCCGCATAGCCGGCGGCCCCGACGGCGATGCCGTTGATGCTGCCGTCGAGGTCGTCAACCCGGTAGAAGGAGATCGACACGTCATCCTGCGTCACCTGACGCAGCCGCACGAGGGCCTGCCCGTCGTCGACGGAAGACTGGGCGATGGCGACGGGCCGGGCGAGCACTGCCTCGGTATCCTCTCCCGTGCCGCCGTAATTCACGAAGCCATACGGCGACGTCAGCGTCGCGCCTGCCGTATCAAGGGAGGTTCCCCCCTCCATGACATCGACTGCCGCGCCTGCAGCCACCGACACGCCGATGCTGCTGCCCTGGCTCTGGCCATCAAAGCCGATGATGATGTCGCTATCGAAGGCGGGCTTCAGGAACGCCTGCGCCAGGTAGCTGTCCCAGGCGAACGCGGCCTGCGCCTCACCCGATGTCGCGGTGACGGTGCCGCCCACGTCGATCGACAGCACCGACGAGGTCTGCGCCTGCAGGATGAGGCGGCCGGTACTGCCGGCCGACCAGTCGCCGCCATCGGCGACGAGCACCTCCGGCAGGGACTTCGACGCGAGCTGGTTGGTCGCGATCATCGCCAGCGCCTGCGTCAGGATCGGCCCGTTTGGCGTACCAAGACCGGTGGTGAGGTCATAGCCGTCGCCGGCGGAATAGCCAACGCCGGTGGCATAGCCGTCGACATATTGCTGCGGGCCGCCCGCGGATTCCTCGCTGAACTCCAGGGGCCCGTTGCGGTCCTCCACGAAGGAGGAGGCGTTGTTGCCGAGCACGACATCGTTGAAGGCAGCAGGCGCAATGAGCGATGCCGTATAAAGGAGATCGTTGTAATAGCCGAGCCGGGGTAGATCGAGCGCAGCAAAGACGCCGTTCAGCTGCGCCGTGAATGCCGCCCACAGCGGCGTCGAGGCGCTTGTGCCGCCGTTGCCGATGGTCGTGCTGTAGTCGCCGGTCGGCACAGTGTAGAAGAGATTGCCGCCCGCATTGGCGCTGACGTCCGGGGAGCCGCGGCCGGAGACGCCGTCGGCCGTGACGATGACCCCGCCGAGCCCGGCATCCGTCTGGTAACCGGGCATCGCCTGTCCGGTGTCGACGCCGCCGGTCGAGATCCCGTTGGTGACGTAGCTCGTCATCGTCGTGCCGGTCAGGGTCGCCTCGTTCCACACGGTCTCCAGCCAGGTGCTGGAGGATAAGCCCTGGTAGCCCGAGCGAATGGCCGTCACCAGTGTGGTAAGGTCGCCGTTGCCGAGCGACTGCACGTAATTGTCGAGCGTCGTATCGTGCGGTGCGCTGTTGGCGTCGCTCGACGAGGTGCCGCCGACGACCGTGAGATAGGGGCTGACGCTGACGTTTTTGATATTGGCGATGCCGTTGCCGGTATGGGCGTTGGTGCCGCGGTCGCCGGAGCTCTGGAAGCCGGAGATGCCGTGCAGTGCCAGATCCTCGAACAGCGACGTATAGGCATTGGCGAAAATCGAGCCGGCCACCGGCGGCGTGCCCAGCTCATAGGACGCGGATATGGCTTCCGGCGAGGCCGTATCGTCCCAGACCGCCGACAGCCAGGCCTGAAACACCGCATTCTGCGCGTAGAGCGCGACCGCGCTGGTCGGCGTGACGGCCGAGACGATGCCGATGTCGAGGTCGCGTTCGCCGTGGCCGGTGCCGTAAGTGCCCTGGTCGGCATAATAGACGGTCGGCGTGGCATTCACGCCGATGGAAGCGAGATAGCTGGCCAATGCCGTCGGCAGATCGCTTGCCCCGGCCGGCATCGCCCCACCGATACCCGGCTCGATCAGGCCGATCGTGCCTGTGGCGGTACCGGGCGGCAAAATGCCACTCTGGGAGGGCGCACCATAGCCGGCCGCGATCACGTTAGGCGTATAGTCGTTATGCGCCGACGAAGCGTTGCCGGGGCTCTGCGGCCCCTGCGCCGGGGTTTCCGCCGTGGTGTTGACCGGCACAACCGGCGGCGTCGCCCCGAGAGTCGCGTCGGCGTTGCTCGTGATCGGGGCGAGATAGAGGCCGGCGATGCTGCCAGCCAGTTCGTCGGCGACCGAAAGTTCGCCGTCCCAATACACCAGCCCCTCGTATTTGCCGGCGTTCGCCAGCATCAGCGTGACATTGAACAGGGCGTTGAACTGGTCGACCGTCAGGGTCAGCCAGACGGTGCGGCTCTCCTGGCCCGTCACATAGTCGGCGCTATTCTCCATCGGCGTGATGCCGGCGCCCGCGAGCACGGCCGTCACGGCCGCCCAGGTCTCGTCGCTGGCACCATAGGTCTTGAACAAGGTACCGTCGGCCAGCCCCTGGAGAATGGCCGTCTGGCGCGTTCCCCAATCGGCACCGAGGAGACCGGAGGCATCGTTGGCGCGGTTGAGTACCAGCGCCAAAGTAATCGTCGTATCGCCGGCCAGGGCCGTCGTGCTCGTCAGGCCGAAGGCGCTCTCGGGCGTACCCGTCGCACCGGTATTGTCGCCGATGAAATCAAGGAAAGTGCTACCTGCCAGGGCCGTCGTCACGGTGCTCTCCACGGGATAGGTCTCTCGACGCAGTTCCCCCAGAGATCCATCCCAGCCCCCAGAGAATCTACAGAGAAACTCTCCGAAGTTTTACGCAACTCAGCAAGGTAGAATCGGTGATCTCGGAAGTTGCGGCGTGCGAAAACATAGGCAGAGTTAATAGGCGTGGCTCGCATCACATTGATTGGCCCGCCCGCGCTCGCATTGCGTGCCCGCTGGCAAACCGTCGCAATTGACGACGACGTCCCGGCGAGATCATGCTCGGCCCCAGAGATCCTGCGGACATGCCGGCGCCCGCAAGCGAACCGCCGGCCCTATCCGTTTCTCAGTATCCCACCGTAAAACGCTGGCGGATATGGGCGGGCTTTTCCAACTCGTCGACAAGCGCGATGGCGTAGTCCTCGAATGAGATCGAGCTTCCCTTGTCGTTCGTGAGCAGATCATCCTTGCCCAGGCGGAACTGGCCCGTGCGCTCGCCGGGTATGAACAGTGCAGAAGGTGACAGGAAGGTCCAGTCGAGATCAACGATGCCGCGGAGCTTCTTGAGAAAATCGAAGCCTTTGGTGGCTTCTTCCTTGTAGATCTGGGGGAAGTCCGGCGTGGTGACCAAGGCCACGCCTGGCGCGACGTCCAGGCTGCCGGCGCCACCGACGACAAGATAGCGTCTGACACCGGATGCGCGAACCGCCGCGATCAGAATGTCGGGGTCGCTCGCCGTAAAGTGGACGGAGCTGATGATCGCGTCATGCCCTTTTAAAAGGTCCGCTAGTCCTTTGCCGTCGAATACGTCCCCTTGTCGGGCCGTGACGTTTGGCCCCGCGGGGATCTTTTCCGGATGACGGGCGATAGCCGTCACATGATGACCGCGGCGGGTGAGTTCCGCCAGAATGCGCGAGCCGGCGTTGCCGCTTGCACCGATGAGAGCGACTTTCATGATCTGCGTCCTTTTTGATGGGGGATGGTGATTGTCAGGCTATATTGACGTGGCGAAGCAGGGTCTCGCGATCACCGTAGAGATATTGGCTCGGAAGGATGCGGTGCTCCTCACCTGCCGTTAGAATCAACGTCGGCACGCCGCGCGCGCCGTGGGCGGCCATCAGTCGCCGGCCATGGGCGATCTGGCACTGGGCGTACGCCAGGACTTCAGGATCGGCGGCACGCATCCTCTTCGCGGGCGCAGATAGTCCCGCACCGTCGAGAACCGCCGCCACCTCCTCCCGGACGGATGTATCGCGTCCATCGACATAACGCGCGTGCTGGATCGCCTTATAGGCGTCGAAGACGCGCTGCGGCGCATCGAGGCCAACGGCAGCCAGCGCAAGCGCTGCAGCGGTGGAATCGAATGCGATCCCCGGCTGGAGGATCCGCTCGCGATAGACGTGTGAGAAGGGCTGTCCGGTCAGGGCCTCGATCCGCCGGTCATTGTCCCAGGCATAGGCGGCAAAACCTGCGTCCATGGTCCGCGCTCCCTCCCCGGCGAACATGCCGGTTGCGAGGAAGGTGATCGTGGTCCTCGCCTGCAAGGTCTCCAAGGCAGGGGTGGCTCCGTAGCACCAACCGCAAAGGGGGTCATAGAGATAGGTCAGAGTTCCGATAGCAGGGTCTCTGGTCGACGGACGCGCGCGGTGGTTCATTTTCAGACCAAGTTCAGATAAGAGAGTTAGTTCGCATGATTGGGCGCTAACATAGGCGGTCCGAAATTCGTGACAAGAAGTCATCGGAAGGATCCTCGGTCAGCGCGGTCTTACCGCCCTGTCCAACGCGGCCATCGGTGACGCGGACCTCCGATGTGAATCGAGGAGAAACTCAGGCGTGGTTGCAAGGCAGACAGAGATCAAGCCGTCGGTTGCGGATGATGAATTTTCATTCTCGCCCTGCCCTATCCGGAATGTTCTGGATCGCATCGGCGATCAGTGGAGCCTTCTGGTGCTGGAGGCGCTGGAGCCCCAAACACTGCGGTTTAACGCGTTGCGGCGCTCAATCGGCGATGTCTCGCAGCACATGCTGGCCCGCACCCTAAAGCGCTTGGAGCAGGACGGCTTCGTCTCGCGGACGCTCTATCCCGTCATCCCGCCACGAGTGGATTATGCGCTTACGCCGCTGGGGCGCTCGCTTATGGTGCCGCTGCGCGATTTGATGACCTGGGCGGACCGGAATCATGACGCCGTATGTGCTGCACGCCGCGCTTATCGCCATACGGCGAGCTGAGATGCAGCTGTTGAAAAGGGGGACAATTCCGGCTCGGTCGATCTCAGCAACGAGCGCGCCTTATTTCAGCACCATGCTGGGATCGTTCGTTTAACGGGAAATAACCTCCCCAGCGTTGAAATGGTGATTGATGACTACTTTCAGGATTACGGTTCGTCCCGGAAACCGTTGGCTCTTCGGCGCGATGGCTGGATTCCTTTCACTCTCTGCAGGTGCTTTCTCGGTACAAGCCGGAACGCTTTGCACAGTGATTGCGGATGCAGCGACAGGAAAGATTATTCGCCAGGAGGGCAATTGCGACAGCCGTGTCACGCCTGCCTCTACCTTCAAGATTCCGCTCAGCCTGATGGGTTTTGATGCAGGCTTTCTCGCAAACGAACATAGTCCGTCGCGGCCTTTCAAAAAGGGCTACGCAGCCTGGATCGAATCCTGGAAACAGACCACAGATCCAACCAGCTGGATGAAGAACTCGGTCGTCTGGTATTCCCGGCTGATCACCGAGGCGCTCGGGGAAGCGCGCTTTCGCGATTATGTCCGGCGTTTCGGCTACGGCAATCAGGACGTTTCGGGGAACCCCGGCAAGAATGACGGCCTGACCAATTCCTGGTTGAGTTCGTCGCTGAAAATATCCCCACTCGAGCAAATTGCCTTTCTGCGTAAGCTCGTTCGGCAGGAGCTCTCAGTCAGCCAGCAGTCTTATGCCATGACGGGTAAGCTCACTGCGCTGCAGGACGTCGCAGGTTGGACCATTCACGGCAAAACAGGCGCTGGTCCGGTCCGGCGCGCGGACGGATCGCCTGAACCAGGCCACAGCTATGGTTGGTTCGTCGGTTGGATGACGAAGGGTGACCGGACGCTGCTCTTCGCCCGTTTGATTGAGGACGAGAAACGTGAGGCGGTGAGCCCGGGGATACGGACGCGTGAAAACTTTTTGCGTGAATTCCCCGAGATTGTCAGGTCTTCAGCACTATAGATAGTCCTATTAACGGGAGAGGAATCCGGGGTTCGAAGGCGGCGCAGGCCGATCTTCAATGACCTTCCGAGGCGTGGGCGCACTCGTTGCGTCCATCCTTCAAGTCTTTGACGTAACAAATCTATTTCGTCCGACGGAAGCCAATCGACGGATTTGTTCCGTGACTGCGACCGGACTATATGAGCGATTCTCCTCATATAGTCTTCAATCATACTATATTGGCGCATTCGGTATAATCGTCCTTTCTAAAGAAATTCTGATGCTTTGCACGAGTCTCCGATTTGATGGGGTTGGACGGTGCAATGGGACTGTTCTGGCCTTTGATGAGTGCGGCCAGCATCGGCCCGACGGAAAACGCGCCGATTGTCGCTCTGGCTGCAAGATTGCGCAGATAACCACCGGGATTGGCAATTACATCTGATCGCTCGAGTATGCAGGCGACGACGATCGCAGCGTCTATCTCTCCCATGGCGCTGCGTGCGCTATCCCACGCACTTGGGCTTATGCCGAGGAAGGGGCGCACGAGGGCGACAGCGTCGAAGAGATCACCCCAGCTGGTGATATCATGCCGGCTATAGCGGCTCAGCTCCCGGCACAGCCCTTTGATGAAGCTGGGCGAATATCGTGTTTCAGCGGCGTGCCCGACGCGGAAGAGGGACATGCCGGTATCCAGGAGCGTGCGCGATTGCGCGCTGGTTTTCCGGTCAAGCTGGCACGCGGCAGGAGGGGCTTTTGGCCGGTGAAATGCTTGTGATGGCAGGGGATCGGAATGCTGTCGATGGTTGATGCTGCCGCGCGAAGGCATTTCCCGGCTGCATGTCGCGGAGACGGCGACCAGCGGGGGTGACGTATGGCATGGCTTCTTCTCGGATGCGGTTTCAGATTCAGAATAGAAGTCTGATTCTGAATTCTGTTTGTGCCGCTCAAAATGGGACTCATTGGCGCTTAAGCATGCTGATTGTGCGTGCTCTTCCAGGATGATAGCCAATTCGTGCGCTAAGGTGCCAAGTTCATCGGCCAGCGGCTTGAGGGTTTGGCTGGTCGCGGTGCGCGGGATCCGGGTGAGAATGCAGCGGAAGAGCGCGTGAACGGCGTTCCAGTCGCAAGCGGGGGCTTGTGACGAAGGGAGTGGAATGCCCTGTTCCTGGCCATGTGCGATCATCTTCGCGATATCGCGGCGAGTGAGGGTGATGCGTTCACGCAGTTGCTTCGTGGCGCGGGCCTCGCCCCGAATTTCATCGGCCCAGGCTGCGAATTGCGGTGCGCGGACGACGAGCGGCGAGAGATCAAAGCCGTATGCGACTTCGATGCCACCGCGCGCGTCCTTGCGAGCGTAGCGTTTGCCGTTGGGGCTATCCCGCCGGGCGATCAGGCCGGCCTCGACCAGAACGGCGAGGTGTCGGCGGAGTGTCGCAGGTGCCATCCCGTGCGCGCGCAGCGAGAGCTGCTGGTTTGATGGAAAGACGACGAGATCATTCCCCGTGAGCGCGGTCTCTGGGTGGAAACTCAGAAGGGCGTCGAGCACCGCCAGCGCCCGTTCCGACACGTGGAGCCGGGGGCGGGCGGCACAAATATCCCGAAAGACCGCCCATTTATGAACGGCGATATCCGGGTTTCGGCTCCGGGCGGTGGCTTGTCCATTGAGTTGGGCATAGGTCAGCGTTCGCCGCCCAAAGGGCGTCGTTGAAACATGCGTCGACATTCTCTTTCACCTGTGAATAGGCAAAAGAAATTGGCGCACCGAAACGGTGTTGAGCCTCAACGGCTCTTGACGATGATTCGGGGAAGTGCGATTCTCACAGTCGCCAAACTAGGAGAAGGGCTTCCGGAATGTGTTTCGGGGGCCTTTTTCTTTTTGCCCGTTGTCTCGATCAGGGCCGAAGCGGCGGAACTGCCGGATTCTCCTTCATCGATCGAACGTCAAAATCTGTCAGTCAGCGCCTCCATCGTGGGTGTCTCGGAATTCGCGATAGAGATCGTCCAGCCGATCGGAGACGAAGCTCGCAAAGTCTGGGACAATCTTCTCGTCAAAAACGAGGGCGGTGCGTCCGGGCTGGCGCTCGATGCGTCCGGCTTTTCTGCCAGTCGGTGTCGTCCATACCTGACGGTCGCGCGATGGCTTCGCTGTCTCCCCGGTCAAGCCTTTCAGAACCTGAACGAAGCGGGCGTCGCTCTGGGCGCTTTGAAAGACGGAGCTGGCGAAAAGCGGTTCCAGCGATTTTTGTGCCCTGCCCGCCTCGATCTTTTCGGCAAGCAAGGCCCAGCGTGCCCGCCCCGCTTTCGGCGCTGGGCCGATCCGCTGAATAAGCGTCTCGGGGACCTTGCGCGCAATGGCGATGTATCGGCTGAGGTCCGCCTTGTCCGTGCCGAGCGCGGCGATGATGGTCGCGCGGTCATACCCTGAATCTTCCAAGCGGCGCGCGAAAAGCGCCTTCTCGATAAAGGAAAGATCTTCCCGGTCGAGGTTCTCGCGACCCTGGGCGACGACGAGTTCGTCGTCGTTCAGCTTGCGTATGATGGCTTTGACCTGCCGCCCCAATTGGGCGGCTGCCCGCAGACGCCGGCGGCCATAGGCGACCTGGAAGCGGCCGGTGATGCTCGGGTGGGGTCTGACGAGAATGGGGATCTGCTGTCCGAACTCGGCAATGCTGGCGACAAGCTGGTCAAAGCCTGGATCGACATCCATCGGGAGCCGATCGGCGATGGGAGACCCGTCGATGCTCGTCGGGTCGATGGATACGACGGCCTCTCCTTCGGCGAGCTGCTGCTGCAGACGCGCCGCGGTTTTGGCGTTCTCAGCCATTTCCTGGAGGGACGAGCCCATGGCTGCGACCGCGCCGCTGCGCACGCGCTCAGGCTTGACCGGCGCGGCAGGGGCAGCCGGACGCTGCAGGAAGAGGGAGTTGATGGCGTCCTTGCGGCTCATGGCATTTCTCGGCAAGGGCTATGGACAGGACAGAGCGCGCGTTGGGAGCTCCCAACGCAAGAGGCAAAGCTAAGACAGCAGCTGTACGCGCCTCCATCCGGGACGTGGATAGGAGACGTGACGCTGTTGGGAGCTCCCAACAGCGTCAGAGCGAAATGCCGTCCGGCGTGGGGAGGGTGATCAGAGGCTGTCATGTCCGTCCCCATGCGGCGCGGATAAGTCCCTCGATCTCCCGGTTGACGGCGTCGAGCGCCTCCATGGCGCGGTCGTAAGTCGAGCGCGTCAAATTCTCCCGGCCGATCTCGTAGAGTGTCTGCTTCGTCAGCCCGGCATCCGACACGGCCGCCGACTTGACCATCGTATTGGTCAGGACATAGTCCCCGAACAGATTGCGAAGGAGCGCGGTGACCTTCGTCTGCGGCGCATCCTGCGGTTCGTAGCGTGTGAAGAGATAGCGGAGGAAGTCGTAACGCAATTCACCGCCGGCATCACGGACGACGCCGAGAAGGTCGCGCGTCATCAGCAGGAACTGGCTCATCGACGCGATGTCGAGCATCTGTGGATGCACCGTGACGATCATCGCGGTCGCCGCACATAGCCCGCTGAGCGTGAGAAACCCGAGTTGGGGAGGGCAGTCGATGACGACGATGTCGTAACGGTCAGCCACATCGTCGAAGGCCTGCGCTATGCGGGTGAAGAAAAGCCCCTCGCCTGTGCGGTTGGCGCTGGTCAGTGCCTTCGGCGTCGTGTGCTCGAACTCCATCAGTTCGAGATTTCCGGGTACGAGGTCCAGCCCGTCAAAATAGGTCGGACGGACAACCTCCGACAGGGGGCGCTTGGCGTCATCATAACGAATGGCCGCATAGAGCGTTTCATTCGCCATGACCTCGGTTTCGGGCAGCAAGCCGAGCAATGCGGAGAGGCTGGCCTGCGGATCGAGATCGACCGCCAGGACACGATAACCCTGCAATGCAAGATACTGTGCGAGATGCGCCGACGTCGTCGTCTTGCCGGAGCCGCCCTTGAAATTCGTGACCGCGAGGACCTGGAGATGTTCTCCCGCGCGACGGTGCGGCACGAAATCGATGCTCTCGCGCCCGCGGGTGCTCACGGCAAGCAGGCGACGGATGTCGTTGATCTGGCCGAGCGTGTAAAGCCGGCGGCCGTTCGCGCCGACTTCAGGCTGAGGTCCTTCGCCGGCTAAATTAATTTTGCGCAGCGTCGAATCGGAGATGCCCATCAGGCGTGCCGCCTCGCCTGAGGTGAAACGACGTAGGGTTTTCCGCGATGTTGGAGGAAACAACGCGTCGCTCATCGCCTGCAGCTGTGAGCTGAGTAGCTCCGCCTGCTCGCCGATCGTGTCATCCACGGCTGGAAGGGCCTGCCGTGACGTCTGTGCTGCGCTGCTCACGTTTTTAATCTCTCGTCACGGAAAAAGGGCCATGCCGGACCTTTTTCCGTGACGATAGCGATGAACCGTCATATTGCAACAAAGGAGTGGTTAACAGCCCTGGCGAGCCCGCGCGGCTATCACCCAAACACAAACTGATCCTGTTCGATTCTTCTCATGAATTCAAGATCTTGGCACCATTCTGCGATTGCGCCGCGCGCGGCGACCCAGCGTGGCGTGCTTCGCTGTCAAGATCAGGATAGCGCGCTGGACCTCGACGTCCCCGGGCCGATAGCGTCGAATCGCTGCAATCATTGAAGAATCAACGCCGGATTGCCCGGCCCCACCCGCGGTCGATGATCCGTGTCGGGCTCGGTCCGGGAGAGGCGCCACGGCTATCGCCGGCGATGGTCCCGATCCGGGGAGGCCACGATGGCAAAGGCTGGCCGCGCAGGGGAGGGCATAGCGACGTTTCGACATTCCTGAGAAGCGGAGCGCAGACTACTTGTAATAAATATTGACGACATGTTGCCGGCGCCGGTACAAGGCGCCTAACACGGACGGCCCGATCTCTGCGAGCGGCCGTGAAATGTTGTGGGAAGAAGCGCGATGGCCACAAAACGTATCGTCACTCTAGGAAATGCTTTTCTGGATACGATCGTCTATCTGCCGCGCCTTCCGACAGAGCCCTGTAAATTCCGGGCCAACAACGTCTTGCGCACCGGCGGTGGCATCGCTGCGACGGCCGCCTATGCGACGGCACGGCTTGGGGCCGATACCCAATACTGGGGACGTCTCGGACGGGATGCGGCAGGCGATGATATTCTCGCGCGCCTTGGCGTCGTGGGGGTCCGTACCGACCATGTTCGCCGTATTGAAGGTGGCGTGAGCCCCATCGGCACCGTCCTCGTGTCACCGGACGGGGAGCGGATGGCCTTTGGCTTTATCGGCCGGGACCTTTCCGATGACGCCGGCTGGCTGCCCCTCGACGACCTTGCCGGCGTCGATGCCATTATGGCCGACTACAGTTGGTGGCAGGGGGCGGCCGCGGTGTTCCAGGAGGCGCGCGAACGCGGGATCACGACGGTCCTCGATGCCGATGTGGGCGACATGGACGCGGTCATGCAACTGCTTGCCCTGCCGGATCATATCGTCTTCTCGGCTGCCTGCCTGGAGCGGCTGTCCGGAAGCGGTGATATCGAACAGGGGCTTCGCCATGCGTCGCAGCTTTGCCGCGGCGTGGTCGCGGTGACGATTGGCGAGAAGGGTTTCTGGTGGTTCGATGGCGAACGCCCGCGTCACGTCCCGGCCTTTCCGGTGAAGGCCGTCGATACAAATGGGGCAGGGGACATTTTCCACGGCGCCTACGCGCTTGGCCTGGCCGAGGGGCTCGATGTTGAAGGCGCCGCACGGCTGGCCAGTGCCACCGCGGCGCTCAAATGCGCGCGCGGCAGCGGTTGGGAGAGCATTCCCGATCGTGCGGCGGTCGATGCCCTCTTGATGAAAGGTGTGCCATGAAGATCTCGCCCGGCAAGCTTTGGGGCCTCCGGCGCCTCGCCGATGACAGCGGCCGCTTCAAGATGCTGGCGATGGACCAGACCGGTCCCATCGTCAATCCGATCAAGGACAAGCGCGGTCTCGATCACGCCCCCTATGCCGATGTCGCAAGGGTGAAGGCCAGCCTCGCGCGCTACCTTGCGCCGCACGCCTCGGCGGTGCTGCTTGATCCTCCCTTTGGCTACGCCGCCGCGATCAATGACATTCCCGCGCGGACCGGCCTCGTCATCGGCAGCGAATGGGCGGTGTGGGAGGTGACCGAGACCGGCCGCAAGTCACGCAGCGTTCCCGGCTGGGATCCGGGCGTCATTCGCCGCATCGGCGGCGATGCGGTGAAGGTCAATCTGTGGTTCCGGTCCGATGTCAGCGCCGACGTCCGTGCCCATCAGATCGCTTATCTCGAGGGCGTGAAACGTGCCTGCGCGGCCCATGACATCGCCTTCGTTCTGGAGTTCCTCGTCTACCCCTTCCCGGGGGAAAGCGCTGAAGCCTTTGCCGACCGGCGCGTCGCGCTCGTTCTCGAGGCGCTTGCCGATAGCGACGTGATGGACCCTGCCGGGGTCGATCTCTACAAGCTTGAGCCGCCTGTCGCGGTTCACGACGTCCCCGATCCCGATGGACCCCAGGGCGCCGCGGTGCAGGCAACCTTCGACAGGCTGGCTCGCGGGATCAAGCGGCCATGGGTGCTGCTCAGCGGGGGCGCCAGCCCGGCCGATTTCATGCGCCTGCTCACCTATGCCTATCGCTCGGGCGCGAACGGGTATCTTGCCGGGCGTGCAATCTGGGCCGATGCTTTCCGGCATTTTCCCGATATGAAGGCGATGGACGAAACCCTCGCCCAATCCGATGTCATGGAACGCCTCAATGCGCTGACGGATCGCCTGGCCACGCCTTGGGACAAGCACGCATGCTGGGCGGATGGGGTAGAGATGAGCCCGCACGGTCGCGATTTCGTGGCGGCTTACGGCGGCGACCCGCTCTCGACATGTAATATTTATTGACGACAAGTTGGCTGGACACCTAGAGTGCCAGCCAAGATCAAGGAGCGGGCATCGCGGACCCGCATCCGGGAGGACGAGGAGTGGATTATCTCGATTTCAGCGGTGTCCTGGCCAGAGGCGATCTGCTCGCCAAGGGCCTGCTGCTGACTGCGCAGATTTCGCTGGCCTCCATGGTGATCGGTCTTGTCATCGGCGTGCTATCCGCCTGTTTGACGCTCAGCGGCAATCGGCTGCTGCGCATCGTGGTGCTGGCCTATATCGAGGCGATCCGCAACACGCCGTTCATCGTGCAGGTCTTCCTGATCTATTTTGGTTTGCCGGCTCTCGGTCTGCGGCTCGATCCCATCACCGCGGCGATCACCGCGATGTCTGTCTATGGCGGGGCCTATATCAGCGAGATCGTGCGGGCCGGCATCGAGGGCATCAACACGGGACAGATCGAGGCGGCGAGGGCGTTGGGACTGTCCGGCTATCGCACGTTCCGGCATGTCGTTCTCAAGCCGGCGCTGGCGGCGGTTTTCCCCTCGCTCTCCGCCCAGTTCATTCTCCTGCTGCTGTCATCCAGCGTCGTCTCCGCGATCTCCGTGCCGGAGCTTACGGGCGTCGGCAACGACATCCAGGGCATGACCCTGCGCAACATGGAGATCTATCTCGTCATCGCCGTCATCTATGTGGCGCTCGTTGCTGTTCTGCGGGGCCTGATGCTCGGTATCGAGCGATGGGCTTTCAGCTACAAGTTCATCGGTCGCTGAGATGTTTCAGCCTTACACCTGGAACCATGTGTTCTTCATGCTGGGCGGGCTCGGCACGACCATCTGGCTTGCCGCGATCGCGCTCGTCGGTGGCTCGATCGCCGGATCGATCCTTGCCCTCGTGCGGGTGGCGCATAATCCGCTCCTTCGCAACGCTGCGCGCCTCTACATCTTCGTGGTGCAGGGCACACCGCTCCTCGTCACCTTGTTCATCGCCTATTTCGGGGCACGCTGGATCGGCATCGATGTCGCGCCTGTCGTCGCGATCGCGGTGGCCTTCTCCTTCTACGCGGCGGCCTTTCTCGGCGAAATCTGGCGCGGTGCGATCGAATCTGTGCCGCATGGACAGCGTGAAGGGTCGCATGCGCTTGGCCTCAGCTATGCGGATGCGATGCGCTTCATCATCGTCCCGCAGGCCATCCGCATCGCGACACCGCCGACGGTCGGGTTCTTTGTCCAATTGATCAAGAACACCTCGCTGGCCTCTGTCGTCGGCATCGTCGAACTCACGCGTACGTCGCAGATCGTCAGCAATGCGACCTTTAAGCCGCTCGACGTCTATTTGACGGCGGCGACCTTCTACTTCGTCGTGTGTTTTCCGCTTACCCTTCTCAGCCGCTATCTCGAGCGGCGCCTTGGTACCCAAACAAAGTAATTCCAGGAGGAATGCAATGGGCATGTCTGTGATTGGTGGTTATCTCAAAAAGGCGGCCGCTGTCGGTGCCGTCGCGGTGATGATGACGGGGTTCGCTGCAGGTGTGGCGCAGGCTGCGGACGCGACCGGCAAGGCCTTCGACGACATCATCAAGCGCGGCAAGCTGATCGTCGGCATCTCGCTGTCGACGCCGCCCTATGGCATGACCGATGCCAACCTGAAGCCGGCGGGCTTCGACGTGGCGATTGCCAAGCTGCTGGCGCGCGACCTCGGCGTCGAGCTCGAGATCGTCGACCAGGTGTCGCAGGCGCGCATTCCCAACCTGACGAGCGGCAAGGTGGACATCCTCGTCTCGTCCTTCGGCATCACGGCCGAGCGTGCGAAGGCGGTGATGTATTCCAACGCCATCTATGTCGACGAGCAGATGGTCATCGCCCCGGCGAAGTCCAACATCACCAAGCTCGAGGACCTCGTCGGCAAGCGGGTCGGTGTGACGCGCTCGACGACGAACGACACGATCATCACCGAGAAGGCCGTCAAGGGCACCAATATCCAGCGCTTCGATGATGATGCCGCGACCAACCAGGCGCTCTTCTCCGGCCAGGTCGATGCCATCGTCTCCGGCGTCGCGGCCGCCAATGCCATCAACAAGCAGACGCAGGACTTCCAGCGCAAGTTCGCCGTGCGCCAGTCACCCATGGGCATCGGCGTGCGCCGTGGCGAATTCGATCTGCTGCAGTGGCTCAATACCGAGGTGATGCTGCTCTGGAACGCGGGTGAGATCCAGGCCGCGCAGAAGGAATGGCTCGGTATCGTCAACGAGAACCTGCCGCGCTTCTGATTGATTCCTGCGGCGGAGATGGCTCCGCCGCTCCTCTCGAAAGGTTTCTTCCCATGTCCCGCATCACGCTCCGCCAATTGCTTGATCACGCCGCAGAGCATCACTACGGCGTACCTGCCTTCAGCGTGACCAATATGGAGCAGATGCTGGCCGTGATGGCGGCGGCCGATGCCGTCGACGCGCCCGTCATTCTGCAGGTCGGCACCAAGGCCCGCGCCTATGCCGGTGACATCATGATCGAGCATCTGTTCGAGGCGCTCATCAAGATGTACCCGCATGTGCCGCTCTGCATCCACCAGGATCACGGCAACAGCGAAGCGACCTGCGCGACGGCTTTGCAGCGCAAATTCACCTCCGTGATGATGGACGGCTCGCTGCAGGAGGACGGCAAGACAGCCTCCGATTTCGACTACAACGTCCGCGTCACCGCCTCGGTCTCGCGCTTCGCCCATTTCATGGGCGCTTCGGTGGAGGGTGAAATCGGTGTGCTCGGCAAGCTCGAGAATGGCCGCGACGAGCGGCTGCTGACGGATCCCGACCAGGCGGTCGCCTTCGTGAAGGCAACCAAGGTTGATGCGCTCGCCATCGCCATGGGCACCTCCCACGGTGCCTACAAGTTCTCGCGCAAGCCGGATGGCGAGGTGTTGGCCATGGATCGTCTGGAGGAGATCCATCGCCGCCTGCCGGATACGCATCTCGTCATGCACGGGTCCTCATCGGTTCCGCAGGAATTGCAGGACATCATGAACAAATACGGCGCGAATATCCCGCAGACCTGGGGCGTGCCGATCGAGGAGATCCAGCGCGGCATTCGCCACGGGGTGCGCAAGGTCAATATCGACACCGACAACCGCATGGCGCTGATCGGCCAGATCCGCCGCGTTATGCAGGAGGATCCGGGCGAGTTCGACATTCGCAACATGATGAAGCCCGGCATGGATGCCATCAGCAAGCTGTGCCGCCAGCGGCTGGAGGAGTTCAATACGGCGGGGCAGGGATCGAAGATCAAGGTCGTTCCGATGGCCGATATGGCGCGCCGCTACGCGTCGGGCGCGCTGGACCCGAAGATCAACTAACGGCGTATTCGCAGAGCATTGCATGACCGAGATGATGATCGAGGCCGCCGGCCTCAACAAATACTTCTCCGATTTTCACGTTTTGCGGAACATCGATCTGCAGGTGAAGAGCGGCGAACGGGTCGTGCTGTGCGGGCCATCCGGATCGGGGAAATCCACCCTGATCCGTTGCCTCAACGGCCTTGAGCTCCACCAGGGCGGCAAGCTCGCGGTGTGCGGGATCGCCCTGACGAATACCCGCAGGTCGATCGATCTCGTGCGTCGCCGTACGGGCATGGTCTTTCAGAATTTCAACCTTTTCCCCCATATGACGGCCGTCGAGAACTGCATGATCGCGCCGATGCGCGTCAGGGGGCTGACGCGCGAGGAAGCGCGCGCGGTGGCCGAGACCTATCTCCGGCGCGTCCATGTCGAGGATCAGATCAACAAATATCCCGCGCAGCTCTCGGGCGGGCAGCAGCAGCGTGTCGCGATTGCCCGGGCGCTCGCGATGAGCCCGGACGTGATGTTGTTCGATGAGCCGACCTCGGCGCTTGATCCCGAGATGGTCGGCGAGGTGCTGGACACGATGACCGAGATTGCCAGTGAGGGCACCACGATGATCTGCGTGACCCATGAAATGGGCTTTGCCCGGAAGATCGCGGATCGCGTCGTCTTCATGGATGCCGGAGCGATCGTCGAGACCGCACCGCCGGAAGAATTCTTCACACAGTCACGGACGCCGCGTGCGCGCGAGTTTCTCTCCTGGGTGATGCACTGAGCCGTCACCAGCCTCATCCAGCGGATGGTTGGGGGCATTGAACGGCTCCCGCTCCAGGTGATGCACGTCCGTCACGGCCGCGCGCGCCTGATAGAGATGGTGGCGCATATAGGCGGCGGCGCATTCGCCGTCCTGGGCGAGAACGGCATCAAAAACCTTGCCATGCTCTTCGACGACCCGATTGCGCCGGGCCGGGGAGCGCTCGCGGGCGAGTTCGAGGCCGATCGCCATGGTGCTGACGACGGGGCGGCGCAGATCGTTCAGCAGCGACGGAAAATAGTCGTTGCCGGTCGCCTCGGCGATGACCTCATGGAAGGCGATATCCTCTTCCGTCCCCAGATGGCCGCCCTGGATTGCCGCGCGCAGGGCCTCGATCGTGTCGCGCATGCGCTTGAGCTGGTGGTTCGTCCGCCGGCTGGCAGCAAGACGCGCGGCTTCCGCCTCCAGCACGATGCGCGGCTCGAAGGTTCTGAGGTAGCCGGAGAGCTCGGTGGCGCTGACGAGTTCCGGCAGGCGGCTGGATGGACGATGGGACACGAAGGTGCCGATCCCCCGGCGGGCCTGGACAAGCCCATCCGCCTGCAGACGCATCAAGGCCTCGCGGATCACCGGCCGCGATACTTCGAAAGCCAAAGACAGCTCGGCTTCCGATGGCAGCTTGTCGCCCTCGCCATAATTGTCGGCGAGAATCTGTTCAAGAATCTGCCCGTAGATGATTTCGCCCAGGCGCTCCTTGCGCGCGGGCCGAATCGTGGAAGCTTTCATAGCGAACAACGCGGCCAATCTGTTTAATCTGCTCCATGATACGATAACAGGCGCAGGAGGTCCAAGCGCTCGATGATGTTGCTTGACCCTGTCTGCGACCGATGCGGCCGCCTGATTTATCTGATGAAGACTGATCGTTGACGGGCTGGATGGGGCCTGCCCCGCCCAGGGATTGAAGGTCGGTCCGACGACCTCATTCCGCCTGCGCCTCTGCCAACCGTCAGTTGCGAGCGGTGCGAACCAAGATCCCGTCTTGGTCAAGGCGACGAAGCGTTCGGCCTTCTCATGGATTATTTATACGACGCTCGATCTCGAAGTTGCCGCCCGGCAACATGGCGGTGATTGGCAGGAACCTGATCGCCTTTGCAATGGGACAGGGCGACGACCGCGTCGTCATCGATCTGGCGAGCGCCAGCGCGACCATGGCCGATATCCGCAACGCCCGCGCCACGGGGGTTGAGTTGCCGGCCGGCAACGCCCTCGATCGTGCAGGACGCCCGACGACCGTGGCGGCTGATGTCGCGGCGCTCCTGCCGCGCGATGGCAATGTCGGCTCTCTGCTCGGGCTCATCGTGGAACTTTTAGCCGGGGTTGCCGGGCTGGCACGGCTCGGGGGCGGGGCACTGGCAGCGGCTCTGGCTGGAGCGCGAGCCGGACGCCGTGGTCGTCGAACAGGACGACTGGACGAACCCCGATCGGGACAGCTGGCTGACGCGTCTCGACGAGGCCTTGTCCGGCGTGGACGAGGCGATGCTGATCGCCCACAGTCTCGGGGGTGATCCTGGTCGCGCATCACGCGGCGACGCGACCCTATTCGCCGGTGCGCGCCGCGCTGCTGGTCGCCCCCGGTGATGCGGATCTGCATGCGCCGACCAACCCGCCGATAACGAGCTTCGCACCCGTTCCGCGCACGCGCTTGCCCTATCCGTCCACGATGGTGGTGAGCCGCACGTCCCGATCAGCTTTTTGCCGTTGGCCTTGCCTTCTTCGATTCAACGGGGTTTCGCGAAGATGGCACGCCGTTTCCGCGGCAGGGACGCGCGACAGTGTCGTTCGTTCGTGCCAAGGTGGGTGACGCCTTCGTGGCCAACCACAGCCACATGTCGCTGATGCGCGGCACGCCCGCCTCGTCCCACGGAAACAGGGAAGCCTGATGGACTACGCCCTTCCATATCCCTCGCAACGCACGCCGGTCCTCGGCCGCAATGTCGTCGCCACGTCGCAGCCGCTGGCGGCACAGGCCGGCCTCCAGATGCTGGCGCGCGGGGGCAATGCCGTCGACGCCGCCATCGCCGCGGCGATGGTGCTGACGGTCGTCGAGCCGACCGGTTGCGGCATCGGCAGCGATGCCTTCGCCATCCTGTGGGACGGCCAGGATTTGCACGGCCTCAACGCGTCCGGCCGGGCGCCGGCGGCCTGGACGCAGGAGCGCTTCGCGCATCTCAAGCAGATGCCGGAACAGGGCTGGGACAGTGTGACCGTGCCGGGCGCCGTCTCGGCCTGGATCGCGCTCTGGGAACGGTTTGGAAGCCTGCCGCTCGCGGATATCGCGGCGCCGGCCATCGGCTATGCGCGCGACGGCTTTCCGCTCAGCCCCATCATTGCCGTGCAATGGGGGCTGGGCGCGCGCCGGCTCGGCAAGGAGCCCGGCTTTGCGGAAGCCTTCATGCCCGGGGGCGGTGTCCCCAAGGCCGGAGAGATCGTGCGCCTGCCCGACCATGCGCGCACGCTTGAGGCCATTGTGGCGAGCAAGGGCGAGGACTTCTATCGCGGCGAGCTGGCCGGGCGCATGGTGGCGCATGGCGCGGCGCACGGCGGCGCGATGACCCTGGATGATCTCGCCGCCCACAAGGTCGACTGGGTCGGCACGGTGTCGCAGCGCTTCGGCGACGCGACGGTGCATGAAATCCCGCCGAACGGGCAGGGCATCGCGACGCTCATCGGGCTGGCGATTCTTGACGTGCTCGGCATCGGCGACAAGCCGGTCGACGACATCGAGACGCTGCATCTGGCGATCGAGGCGACCAAATCCGCGCTCGTCGATATTGCCGCCCATGTCTCCGATATCGAGACGATGCGGGCGCGGCCCGCGGACCTGCTCGATCCGGCCTATATCGCCGCGCGGGCTAGCCTGATCGACCGGAATCGCGCCGGCGATCCCGGACATGGCACCCCGCGTCCCGGCGGCACGGTCTATCTCGCGACGGCCGATGCCGCCGGTCGCATGGTGTCGTTCATCCAGTCCAATTTTGCCGGCTTCGGTTCGGGCGTTGTCGTGCCCGGAACGGGGATCAGCCTGCAGAACCGCGGCAAGGGGTTCAGCCTCAAGCCGGATCATCCCAATGTGGTTGCACCGCGCAAGCGTCCCTTCCACACCATCATCCCGGGCTTCGTCACCGATCACGGGGGCAACCCGCTGATGGCCTTCGGCGTGATGGGCGGCCCCATGCAGGCGCAGGGGCATCTGCAGATGGCGCTGCGTATCCTGCGCTATGGCCAGAACCCGCAAGCGGCGGCCGACGCGCCGCGCTGGCGCGTCATGCACGGGCGTTCGGTGTCCGTCGAAGCGAGCTTCGACCCCGCGCTCGTCGAGGGTCTGCGTCAGCGTGGTCACGAGGTCGTGGTCGAGACGCCGGATGCGGTCTTCGGCTTTGGCGGTGCACAGGCGATCCTGCGTAACGGGCCGTTGTCCTATGTCGCCGGCTCCGATCCGCGTAAGGACGGCCAGGCGGTCGCGTTCTAGAGCATGCTGATTTTATCCGGAACCACCATGTCATTTCCGGGCTCCTCGCTGATGCGAGGCCCCGGAATGACGGCGGGATTCCATATCAACACCGCATCCTCTAGGTCTCCTCGCCTTGACCCCTCGTCATCGTCCGGGACATGCGTATGTCTGCTCCAGTCCTCACCGTCACGCCCGCGGATGGCCTGATCGACCTTCCGCGCCGGATCGTCGTCGCCGGGCTCAAGCCTGACGAACTCGTGTCCATCACCGCGCACACCCGGCGGCGCGGCGTGCTCGATTTCCTGGCATCCTGCGCGAAGGCCTGAGCGGCGCCGGCGTTACGCGGTCGACCGCGACGGGTTAGGCGCGGTTCGGACCACCGATCCCGGACTGCGCCCGGTTCATGTAGATCATCGCGTAGCCTTCGCGGATGGCACGTGTGATCTCATCGAGGCGACCGTCGATATGGGCCTGCAGCATCGTCCGCGCGAGCGCGGGATTTCTGGCAGCGACCGCATCGAGGATTGCACTGTGCTCGCTCTGCGTCTGCGTGCGGCGGCCGTGCTCCATGTTGACCCAGCGTATGAAGCGGATCCGCGCATTGATGGCCCGCAGGGTGTGCTGCATCTCGGCATTGCCCGAGAGCGCCGCCATCCGCTCGTGGAAGGCCTCATCGAGCGCAACGAGATCATTGACCGTCCGCGCCGGATCCTCCTTCCGGCTGACGGCGAGGAAGTCGCGGATCTCTTGCAGTTGCTCTTCGGTGGCGCGCTCCACGGCCAGTTCTGCCAACGCGATCTCGAGCTTTTGGCGCATCTCGTAGAGGTCGAACACCTCCTTGACGTCGAGGGACCGCCGAAAAAAGCCCTTGCCGGCCACAAAGACGAGAAAGCCGTCGGAAACGAGCCTGTTGAGGGCTTCCCGGAGAGGCGTGCGGCTTACGCCGAAACGGCGCGCAAGCTCGACCTCATTGACCCGGTCCCCCGGCAACAGCTCGAAGCGGATGGCGAGTTCCCTGAGCTGCGCATAAACGCGCTCGACGATGCTCGTCTGGTCCTCATCGGCCATCGCGACCTCGCTCAATGGTCTGTTGTTCATCGCCATGGCATCAAACGGTCGCCATCATGAAGTCGCGCGGCAAGCTCGTCAGCTTGTCATGCCCGGTCTCCGTGATGACGAAGCATTCCTCCACCTGAAAGCCTCCCAAACCCTTTACATAGAGCGGGGTCTCCAGGGCAATGACCATGCCGGGCTCCAGCACGCGTGTTTCGACGGGGGAAAGATAGGGCGCCTGTTCGCCGAGCCCCAACCCCATGGCGTGGCCGATGTGGCCGCGTGTGTACCAATCGAGCCCCGATTGGCGCACCGCATTCTGTCCCGCATGGAAGATGTCGCACATCGCGACGCCCGGGCGCATGAGGGTGATGGCGGCATCCATGCCGGCGCAGATCGCATCCATGATGCGGCGCATCTCGTCCGTGGGTGGCGCGAAGAGCAAGGTCCGCCCGGTGTCGGAACCGTATCCCTGGATCGAGACGCCGCAGTCGAAGAAAACGGCCTCATTCCCGGTGATGCGCGGCCCGGCGGCGATCGTCGGCGAAATGTCGGCGCCGATGGAGGCGGTCACGCGCGTCCCCATGAAGCCGAGATCCGGAAACGCCGCGGCGCGCCGGGCGCAGGCGCTATCGTAGATCATCTTCAGACCGGTGGTATCGAGCCCGCCGAGCGGCGTCGCCACCACCGTGCGCAGGCCGTCCTCGGCGAAGGTCGTCGCCTCCCTGATGCAATCGATCTCGAAGGGCGATTTGATCGCGCGCAGATCGGTGAACACGCTGGAACATTCGACGAAGGTCGCGTTCGGCAGTTTGGCTTGCAACATGGCAAATGCCGCCGCCGACACGAGGTTCATCTCGATGCCGATGCGCCCGCTAGCCAGTCCCCGCTCGATGGCGGCATCGGCCAGCGTCGCCATATTGCGGGCAAGATCGAAACGCGGGCTCGGTTTGGGCTCACGTGCCGCGGTGCCGGCGCGGATGTCTGCGATGTCACCGATTTCGAGCCAGAGCGGGAACGACCGGATATCGGGGATGGCGCTGTTGGCGCGCGCCGCATCCTCCACCCAGCTTGCGACGATGATCATGCTGGTCCGCGCGGGATCCGCGGGGATCAGCGCGAGCGATGCGCCGGGATTGTCGAAATAGTTCTGGAAGCTCGTGACATAGTGGAAATTGGCGCCGCCCCAGGCAATGACCGCGTCGAGCCGGGCTGCCTCCATCAAGCTGCGGAACCGTGCCATGTCGCAGGGTCTGGACTGGGGCTGTGCGTTCATCACTGGATTGCCTCATGCGTCATGTCTGCGATCATGGCATCGATCTCCGCGCGGCCGCAGATCTCGCCGGCGCGCAGGCTGGCCTGGATGCGGGCTTCAAGGGGGGCACGCACCGCATCCCGCACAGCGGAGGGCAGGGCGAGAAGCGCCATGATCAGGTCATGCTGCACCGTCTCCGGCCACTGGCGCTCGAAGTCCGCCCGGGCGTCGCCCTTATTGGTGCCGGACGTGGGCCGATGCGCGCTGCGCAGAGCCCCGGTCGCGGCCGCGTCGACGACATTGCCGTCGATCGCCACGCCGTAGCCCGACCGGGCGGCGTCCGCGCTGATATGGGCGTCCAGCACATCGTCAAGGACATGCTGGGGGTCGCGCAGGAAGGGATCGCCATAGCCGCCGCCGGTGGGCGAGACGAATTCCACGACGTCGTTGCGCCCGAGCTCCACCAGATCGATCTGGCCGAGCGGTTTTGCCTCCCCGCCGGGGTTGAGCGTCACGCGCGTGTTGGCACCGGGCGCCCCGCCGAGCGCCCCCCACGCATTGAAGCGAAAACGTTCCAGGCCCCGGGCCGTCAGGACGGTGCCGGCCTGGAGGTTGCGCATGCGGAAGCGGATGCCCGCGCCGCCGCGCCGTTGGCCGGGCGCGGCGCTGTCGGTCGCATAGCCGTATTCCTCGACCAGAACCGGCATTTCCGCCTCCAGCACTTCGTTGGGCACATTGCGCAGCCAACCGCCGGTGAAGCTCGTCCCGTCGATACCATCCTGGACCGGCCGGCCGCCGGAGCCGCCCGACAGCGGCTGGGCGACCGTGATGCGCCGCTGGCCGGTGCCCGGATCGACGTTGGAGACGAGGATGATTGCGATCGCCCCCGCGCTGTTGGCGGGCGTCACCGCGGGAAGCGCCTGGCCGAGGCAGGCCATGATGCAGTCCATGACCCGGATGAAGGTCGCCGCGCGCACGCCATAGGCCCGGCCGGGATCCGGATTGACGATGGTGCCGCGCGGCAGCACCATCGAGAGCGGCCGCGTGAGGCCCGAGTTGTAGGGGATTTCCGGATCGAGCGTGCGGAAGTAGTTCAGGATGGCGAGGCTCAGCATGTAGTGACCGGGCTGGCCATAGGTCGGCAGGTTGAAGGCCGCTTTCACCTGGATGTCGGATCCCGTGAAGTCGAGCGCGATTTCGTCACCGCGGACCTCCATGGTGAGCGCGATGCGGATGGGCCGGGCGTTGCCGTCGCCGATCTCCATATAGTCGGACGCACTGTAGCGGCCGTCCGGAATGCTGGCGATGATCTTGCGGGCGCGCGCTTCCGCGCTGGCCAGCAAGTCCTCGATGCCATGACGCACCGCATCACGGCCATAGCGCTTCGCGAGTTCCTTGACGCGACGGTCGGCCGTCGCCAGCGAGGCGAGTTCCGCTTTGATGTCGCCCCAGTTCTGGTCGGGAATCCGGCAATTGGTCAGGATGAGCTTGACGATATCGTCGTTGATGCGGCCGGCGCGCACGAGCTTCAGGGGAGGAATACGCAATCCCTCCTGCCAGACATCGGTTGCGACCGGCGTGATGGAGCCGGGCACGCGCCCGCCGACATCCGAGGAATGGATGAAGTTGAAGGCGAAGGCGATGATTTCGCCATCGACGAAGATCGGCCGCCAGACCCATATGTCGGGCAGATGGGTGGACAGCCCCCGGGTGGTGTCGGGGTCATTGGCGATGCACACATCGCCGTCCTCGTAGTCGTCGAAGGCGCCGATCGCCTCCCAGCCGGGCAGGCCGACCATCAGGCTCACCGAGGTCTCGGTCGGTGCGGCAAGAACCTCGCCGGACGGCGCGACGAGACAGGCCCCGAAGTCGGATGTCTCCTTCACGAAGACGGTGAAGCCGGTGCGCAGCGTCACCGACGCCATTTCCTCGACGATCGCCTGGAAGCGGTTGCGGAAGATCTCGAGTTGGACCGGGCTCGTTTTCATGCCTCGTCTCCCGGAGCGCGCAGCCGCCCGATCAGATTGCCGAATGCATCGATCTCCGCAGTGAAATCGCCCGGCAGGTAGATCGTTGTGTCCGGCGCCTCGATGACCGCGGGGCCGTCGATGCGATGTCCGGCGGCCAATGTCGCCCGGTCGTAGAAGGCCGCCTGAACCGTTATCCCGTTCTCGATGATCGGCAGATGCCGGACAGCCTCGGGCGATGACCCCGGCGCCGCGTGACGGGTGAGCGCGGGCTGGGGCACCTTCGGCGTGATGCCGAGAACGGTGACGCGGACGTTCGTGATCTCGATCGCCCCGGCAGGATCCGAAAAGCCGTAGATCCGCTCATAGGCGGCGTGGAACGCCTCAATCAGGGCCGGCAGTCCGGACGGATCGAATGCGTCACTGTCCAGCGGGACCGTCAGGTCGAAGGACTGGCCGTGATAGCGCATATCGGCCGACAGGCGGATACGCTTCTCAAGGACCGCGATCGGCTGGTTTGCCAGCCACTGCGACGCCTCGACGACGAGTTCGTCATAGCCGGCAACAAGGGCCTGGGCGTTGGGATGACCCGCCGGCATCGTGCGGATGAAATCCTGGCGGAGGTCGGCGGCGAGGCTGCCCTGGGCACAGAGGGTTCCCGGAGACGCAGGCACCACAACCGCTTCCACGCCGATTTCGCGCGCCAGCAGGAAGGCGTGCTGCGGCCCCGCACCGCCATAGGCGAGCAGGCGGAAGTCGCGGGGATCGAGCCCCTTGCGCGCCATCAGCGGCATGAACTGGGCGAACATGTTGGCGGTCGTCACGTCCAGGATGCTCTGCGCGACTTCGGCCGTCGTCAGGCCGAGCGGTCCGGCAAGGGTGGCGAGCGCCGTCTCCGCGCGCTGGTGATCGAGCGTCAGGCCGCCGCCGAGCACCCGGCCGGGCGAATAGAGGCCCATCCGCACATAGGCGTCGGTCACGGTCGGCTTGTCGCCGCCATGGCCGTAGGACGCCGGCCCCGGCATCGCACCGGCGCTCTGCGGCCCGACCTTGAGGATGCCGGCGCTGTCGAGCCATGCGATGGAGCCGCCGCCGGCGCCGATCGAGGAAATGTCGACCGCCGGCATGATGAGGGGAAAGTCGCCGATATGGCTCTCGGTGGAATAGAGCATATCGCCGTCGATGATCGCGACATCGACGCTCGTGCCGCCCATGTCGAAGCCGATCAGCTTGCGGTTGCCGCTGGCGAGGCCGGTCATCAGAGCGCCCATGGCGCCCGAGGCCGGCCCCGACAGGAGCGTCTCGACCGGCGACCGGGCCGCCGAGGCGGCCGCCATGATGCCGCCGTTCGACTTCGTCGTCAGCACCGTCGCCTTCAGCCCGACCTCCGCCATGTCGTCGTGCAGGCGGTCGAAATAGCGGCGCATGCGGTGGCCGATGAAGGCATTGATGGCGGTCACGAGGCCGCGCTCGTATTCGCGCTGCTGGGGCCAGACCTCGTGGGAGGCGCAGACATAAAGCTCTGGCAGTTCGCGGCGCAGATGGTCGGCCAGCAGCTTCTCGTGCACGGGGTTGCGATAGGCATGCATCAAGACGATCGCGACGGATGTGACGCCCTCGGCCATGAGACCGCGCGCCGCGTCGGTCGCGGCGTCGAGGTCGAGCGGGGTGAGTATCGTGCCGTCGACGCGCAGCCGCTCATCGATCTCGCGCACATGCCGGCGTGCGACGAGCGGCTTGATCCGCTCGACATAGTAATTCGTCGGATCGGGGAGGCGCAGGCGCCCGATTTCGAGGAGATCCCGGAAGCCGCGCGTGACGAGAAGACCGGTTGTGGCGCCGTTGCGCTGCAGCAGCGTGTTCAGACCAAGCGTCGTGCCGTGGACGAAGTAGTCGATCTCGTGGGGCGCAATGCCGTGCTCTTGGCTGAGGATATTGATACCGTTGAGCACCGCCCGCGCCGGATCTGCGGGAACGGAGGGCGTCTTGAACGTCAGGAGCCGCCCGCTGTCCTCCTCGACGACGGCGAGATCGGTGAAGGTGCCGCCGATATCGACACCGAGGCGGTAGCGCGGACGATGGGTCATTGTTTGCCTGAGGTCATCATGCGAAGCAGCTCATTGCCCTTGACCGCGAAGGGAACGGCAAGAGCGATGAAGAACGTGAAGGCGATCAGGAGGGTCGAGAGCGCCGCGATCGTCGGGTCCTGGTATTGCTCGAGGAAGTGGTACATCTCCACCGGCAGGGTGTTCACGGCGGGCCGGACCACGAAGAGCGTCGTCTCCACCTCATCGAACGACGTGATGAAGGCGAAGATGCCGGAGACAAGCAGTGCCCCCTTGATCTGCGGCAGAACCGCGAGCCTGAAGGCGGCGATCGGGGAGGCGCCGAGATCGCGTGCGGCCTCCTCGACGATCGGGTCCACCTCGCCGAAGCTCACGGTGAGGATGGCGACCACGAAGGGCAGCATCAGCACGCAATGGGCGAGAATGACGCCGGTGAACGTGCCGTAGAGCCTGAGGCCCGTCGCCGTGCCCAGGGCGACGAAGAGGACAAACATCGCAAAGCCGATGGCCACGCGGGGCACGATCAGCGGTGCAAAGAGAATCGCCTTAAGGCCCGTCACGCCGCGGAGCCTGATCCGCGCGAGCGCATAGGCGATGGGCGTGCCGAGGACGAGGACGATTGCCGTCGAGATCACGCCGATGATCAGTGAGTTGACGGTGCCGCGCTGGAACGCCGGATTGGCGAGCACCTTCCTGTACCAGTCCAGCGTGAAGCCATGCGGAGGCCAGGCGTTGAAGGCGCTCGCGTTGAACGAGTTCACCACGACGATCAGGATGGGCGCGAGCATGAAGGCGAGGGTGGCCGCGAGAAAGATGTGCAAGGCCCAGCGTTTGATGGCGGATTCCTGCATCGGTCTAGTCCTGTCGCGCGGCATGGGTGGCGCGGTTGACGCGTTCCAGGACGAACAGCACCGCGAGCGCGGTTGTCAGCAGCACGATCGCCTGGACCGCCGCCATGCCCCATTCGATCAATCCGATGTTGTCATAGAGCATGCGGGACAAAGTCAGCACACGCCCCCCGCCGAGCAGGCTCGGCGTCACGAAAGCACTGATCGACAAGGCGAAGATGATCTCTGCCGCGACGATGACGCCCGGCAATGTCAAGGGCAGCGTCACCTGCCGGAAGACCGTCCAGCCGGATGCGCCGAGATCGAGCGCGGCTTCCCGGTAGACCGGCGGCACTTGGGTCATGATGTTGAGAATGGGCAGCACCGCATAGGGCAAGAGCACATGCACCAGGGCGATGATGACGCCCGTCTCGTTGAACACCATGCGATAGGGACCAAGGCCGAAAAGGCCAAAGGTCTGGTTGACGAACCCGGTATCCGACAAGAGCAGCAGCCAGCCGTAGGAACGTGAGATCACGCTGACGAGGAGGGGCGAGAACAGTGCCACATAGGCGACGACGAGATAGAAGCGATTGCGCACGCGCAGGAGGGCGGCGGCCGTCGGATAGGCGATGAGAATGGTGATGACCGTGGACAGTGCGGCGAGCTGGACACTGCTCCAGATGACACGCCAGTTGAAGGGGTCGCCCAGGAATTGCGACCAGACCGACAGGCCCAATCCCGCCCCGGTGGTATCGCGCAGGTTCAGCGAATAGGCCCCCAGCAACGCCATCGCCGCCACGAAGGGAAGCACGACGCAGATGAAGCCCGGGCCGAGCAGCAGCCCGAGCCGCGCGCCGCGCGACAGCCTGCGTCCGCTGGCGGGAGCCGCCGCGACGGCGCTCATTCGACGTCCTCCGCGACCGTCGTGCTGCGGATCGACACGGCGGCATCCTTGCCCCAGCCGAGCCTGACCGCCGTTCCCTCGGCGAGCGGCGGGGTATCGGCGAGCGCCTGGACGAACAGGATCCGGCCATCGGCGATCCGCATGCGGTAGAGCACCGTCGCGCCGAGGAACTCGACCTCTGCGACGGTGGCATCGATACCATTGGCCATCGGCGTCTTCGGCGCGATCACGATGCGCTCGGGCCGCAGCGAAAGGACCGTGCGGCCGTTGTCCGCGGGGGCGTCCGCGTCGTCGAGGACGACCGACAGAGCCCCATCTGTGACGCGGGCCTCGCCGCCGGCGAAGGTGGCCTCGCCCGCGATCAGGTTCGTGCGCCCGATGAAGCTCGCGACGAAGCTCGTCGCCGAATGAAGGTACATGTCGGCCGGCGAGCCGATCTGCTCGACGCGACCCTCGTTCATCACCGCCAGCCGGTCCGACAGCGTGAGCGCCTCGGCCTGGTTATGCGTGACATAGATGAAGGTGGTGCCTGTCGACCGCTGGATCCTCTTCAACTCGCGCTGCAGCCGGAGCTGCAGCTTGAGATCGAGCGCGCCAAGCGGTTCGTCGAGAAGCAGCACCGCCGGGGCGTTGACCAGCGCCCGCGCGATGGCGACGCGCTGCTGCTGCCCGCCCGACAATTCCGTGACACGGCGGCGCTCGAACCCCGCGAGGCTGACCACATCCAGCATGTCATCGACCCGCCGCGCAATCTCCGGGCGCGGCAGGCCCTTGAGCTTCAGCCCGAAAGCGATGTTGTCGAATACGTCGAGATGCGGAAACAGCGCCAGTTTCTGGAACACGAGATTCGTCGGCCGCCGGTTGATCGGCACATCATTCATGCGTTCGCCGCGAATGAGGAGGTCACCCGAGGTGGGGGTTTCCAGCCCGGCGATCATGCGCAGCGTCGTCGTCTTGCCGCAGCCCGAAGGACCAAGCAGCGAAAAGAATTCGCCCTGATTGACGGACAGGTCGATGGATTTGACGACCCGCTCGGAGCCGAAGACTTTCTCGACCGCCTTCAGCACAACATCGGCCATTGGTTGTTCCTGACCCTTCACCGGGATAAGGGAATGCCGCCGCGGGAAACGCAGCGGCACCCGTGTCGCGCTGCGTTACATGTTCGCCTTCACGCGCTTGTTCCACATATCCGCCCATTTCGGGCCGTTCGCGGCGATCTTGGCGTAGTCGAGCTGAATGGCGGATGCGATCGCCTTCGGCTGGATGGTGGGATCCGCAGCGACGCTGTCGGGCAGCTTGACGTTATCCATGAGGGGGATGACGTCCGCCGTCAGGCAGTAGTCGAGCACGTTCTCGGGCGACAGCGAGATATTGATGAGGTCGCGGCAGACGGGGAGCTGCGTCTCGCTTGTGCCGTTCACGAGCTGGAAGCCTTCCGGGAACGCCACTTGTCCCTCGCGCGGCATCGCATATCCGATGGGCGCGCCCGCCTTGGCCCAGGGCAAGGCGACGCCCCGGAAATGCGGTGCCAGGACCACCTCTCCCGACACCAGCAGCTGCTGCATTTGGGCGTTCGATGTCACCATGGAATGGAACTGGCCCGCGCGCGCGGCCTTCTCGTACAGGGCGATGGCGGGCTCGATGTTATCCTCGCTGCCGCCATGGAGTTTCGCGATGACGACAAGCCCGTTGCCCGGCCAGAAGCCGTCAAACAGCGCAATCTTGCCCTTGAGCGCCGGATCGAACAGGGCGTCCCAGCTATCCGGGACCGACTGGCCGAAGTATTTCGTGTTGTAGACGAGCCCGCCGGCATCCATGCAGAAGAACGCGCCGAGATCCCCCTTCTGCCGGAATTGCGGCAGAATGTGAGCCACGTTCGGCACGGTTGCCGGGTCGATCGGCAGCCACATGTCGACAAGCCGGCCGCGCTCGGAGGCATCGAGATTGAAGAAGCCCAGGTTGAGGAGCGGCGCCTTGGGGTCGATGTCGCGCGAAGCGGCGAGCTTGGGATAGGTCGCCCCGTTCGTTCCGGCAATGATGTCGATGGTGACGCCCGGATGCGCCTTCACATACTCGGCCGCGATACGACGGGGAACCGGCTCCTGCGCGCCTGTCCAGATGAACTGGGTGACCTTCGTCGCCGCCTGGGCCGAACTCCTGCCCGGCAGGAGGCTCGATAAGCCGGCACCGGCGGCGCCTGCCAGCATCGCGCGGCGGCTGATTGCTGAACGGGCGCCGGATTTGTCTATGGCTGTCATTATTATGTCCTTTCACGGGTTGCCGGCGTTGCCGCCGGTCTTGTCAAAGGCGGCTGTTCCCTGCGCGCCCCTCTGGAACGTCTTGACGGCGTGTAGAGCCCGGCGGCGTGTCGGGACATGGGAGATGTCGTGATCGAGCCCGCAAAGCGCGTCTGGGGAGGACGCGTGTCTCCGCTCGGCCTGAAATGAGGGTGACCTTACAAGCCTTCAGCATCTCCACGACGGTGTCCGCGCCGTTCATGCGCTTATCACCTGACAGACCGCTACTCCTCACCCGCGTTCAACTCTGTATGCGCATCATTATACAGCTCGGAATAATGGTCAATATCGCACCGTGTCGAATTTGCGCGCGGCCCAACGACGGGGCTTGCGCGCCGGTCAACTGATGGTGCGCAGGTCGCGTCACGGTGATCAGGAAGATGTCGCTCCAGCGCCATGACCCGCGGCACGGGTTGGGCATGACGGCACCTACCGGCAAGGCGAGGTTGGCTGGCTGGTGTATGCCTCAGGCGGCACTGCGCAATACGCCTGGATCACGACAGATCAGCTGGGGCGGAGAATCGGAATGAGCGTAAGGGGGCCAGGGCACGGCCGCGTGGTCTGGTGTCCGCGGCCCCGTGCCCCGCCTCTTTAGCCGGCTCTAGATGTGGTCAGCATCAGGGCCTCGTGGATCGCGCGGCTCGCCCCAGCGGCGAACGGTGCCGGTGTCGATGTCGAAGAGATCGAGCGCCCGGCCGACGCTATGGGCGACCATCTCGTCGAGATCCCGGGGCTTCGCGTAGAAGGCGGGTACAGGCGGCATGACGATGGCGCCCATCTCAGTCACCTGGGTCATGCTGCGCAGATGCCCGAGATGCAGCGGCGTCTCGCGAACCATGAGGACGAGGCGCCGTCGTTCCTTGAGGACGACGTCGGCGGCACGGCTCAACAGCCCCGCGGTCACGCCGCTGGCGATTTCCGACAGGCTGCGGATCGAGCACGGCGCGACCAGCATACCCATCGTCCGGAACGACCCGGAGGATATCGGCGCGCCGATATCTTCCGCCTTGTAGACGACACCCGCCAGGGCATGAACCTCAGCCACTTTCAGCGACATTTCATGGGCGAGCGTGATCTGCGCCGAGCGGGTCATCACGAGATGCGTCTCGATGCCAAGCCGGCGCAGGATTTCGAGCGCCCGCACGCCGTAGACGATGCCGGAGGCGCCGCTGATGCCGACGATCAGCCGGCGCGGACCCTCACCGTCGTGCGTTGCGCGTGTCATTGTCGTCTCACATCTTCGGCAGGAAGTCGTTGGTGTAGAAGACCGAGACGTCGTCAACGGTCTTCGTCAGACCGCCGTAGTCCTTCATCAGGGTCTGCGCCTCTTCCCAACGCTGCTTGCTGGAATAGCCGATCCCGTGCGTCTTGGTGTCCGGGGTCTCCAGCAGGGGCGCGGTCGCCTTGAGCTTGGCGACCTCGACTTCGGCCTTCAGCGAAGGCGCGCGCTTGATGAGCGCGGCGACGGCTTCCTCGGGATGCTCGATGGCGTAGCGATAGGCGCGGATGCTGGCCTTGACGAAGCCGGCGACCACCTTCGGCGAGGAGGCGATCGTGTCCTTATGCGCGGCGATGCCGTCGCCCATCGTGTCGATGCCGAATTCCGAATAGGCGAAGCACTGGACCTCGTTATTCGTCGTCGCCGCCAGCCCGATATAGGAATCGTTCGTGAAGCCGGTGATGGCCTGCGCGCGTTTTGCCAGGAAGGTCTGGGTGCGGGTGCCGCCATCGGACGCGACGATCTGCACGGCATTGCGCTGCACGTTGTTCTTGGCGAGGAGCGCATAGAGCATCGTGGTGGTCGTGTCGCCCTGCAGCGTCGCCACCACCTTGCCGACGAGATCGGACGGCTTGGTGATGTTCTGGTCCTTCCAGCTGATCAGCGCGTTGGGGCTCACCTGGTAGATCTGGGCGACCGTGCGCACCGGCATGCCCTGGGCCGCGCCCAGCATGAGGGACGGCGGATCGACGATGGTGAAGGTGTCCTGCCCGCTTGCCACGAGCTGCATGGAGGAGGTGACGCCCTTGCCTTCCAGGACCTCCACATCGAGCCCTTCCTCGCGGTAGAAGCCCTTGTCCACGCCGAGGAGATAAGGGGAGCGATGGCCGTTGTAGTTGAAGGCCAGCCGGACGGTCGCCTTGGTGAGGCCTTGAGCGCGGGCGAAGCCGCCTGTCAACCCGAAGGTGCCGGCAGCAACGGTGCCGGCCATGAATGAACGCCTGGAAAACATGTGGTCTTACCCCTCTGTCAGTATTTCTTGAGAACGCCGTGACGCTCGAAGAGATGGCGCACATGCGCCACGATCTCGACGAAACGTCGCGATTCCATGGTCTCGGGCCTGCGTGGAAAGGGCAGGTCGACCTCGACAATCTCCGCGATCCGTCCGGGACGCGGGGTCATCACCAGAACGCGCTGCGCGAGCAGGATCGCCTCCTGGATATCGTGCGTGACGAACATCACGCTCTTGCGCTCCCTCAGCCAGAGCTGGTGGAGCTCCATCACCATCTGCTCGCGCGTCAGGGCATCGAGCGCGCCGAAGGGCTCGTCCATGAGAAGGAGCGGCGGGTTGTGGATGAGCGCCCGGCAGATGGACACGCGCTGGCGCATGCCGCCCGATAGCTCATACGGGTATTTGTCCTCGAAGCCGGCGAGGCCGACGAGTGCCAGCAGATCGCGCGCCTTCTGCTCGTAAGCTTTCAGATCAAGCCCGCGGATCTGCGGCTGGATCATGACGTTGTCGAGAACCCGCCGCCAGTCGAGCAGCACGTCTGTCTGGAAGACGATGCCGATATCGGTCACGGGGCGATCGATGCGCCGTCCCGCTTGCTCGACCGTTCCGGAGGTCGGGAACTCGAGGCCCGAGGCAAGCGACAGCAGCGTGCTCTTGCCGCAGCCACTCGGCCCGAGAATGGAGAGGAACTCACCCTCGGCGATGCGAAAATCGATGCCGTCCAGCGCCTGCACCGGCCCGCTTGCCGTGCGGTAGATCTTGCCGACCTCGGTCAGCGCGAGTGCCGCCGCGGTCATGGGCTGCCTCCATGCTTCAGGCGCTGCGACACATGCCAGGGCAGCGCCCAGCGCTCGACGCGATCGACCAGTGCGAACAGGGCGACGCCCATGAGGCTCAGCACCACGAGCACGGTGAAGGACAAGGTGACGTCAAGCGCCCCGTTGGCGACGATCAGCTGGTAGCCGAGGCCACGGTCGGCCGCGACGAACTCGCCGACGATGGCCCCGACGATGGCAAGCGTGCTCGCCACTTTGACGCCGGCGAAGATATGCGGCAACGCCGCCGGGACCTGGAAATTCACGAAGGTCTGCCAGCGCGAGGCGCCCATGGAACGGGCCAACCAGCTCACTTCCTTCGGGGCGGAGCGAAAGCCGACCAGGGAATCGACGACGATCGGGAAGAAGCAGATCAGGAAGGCGATGAGCACCTTCGGCATCAGGCCGAAGCCGAACCACACGACGAGCAGCGGCGCGATGGCGACCTTCGGGATGGTCTGCGAGGCGACCAGCACGGGATAGAGCATCCGCTCAAAAATCCGGATCTGCGCGAGGAGCGCTGCGAGCGGAATGCTCACGACGATCGCGAGGACGAAGCCGATGACGACCTCGAGTGTGGTGGCAGCGAAATGGTAGAGAAGCTGGTCCCAATCGGTGAAAAGACGCTGTGCGATTGCTGAGGGCGGGGGGAGGAGATAGGCCGGCACGCCCCCAATCCTGACGCCTGTTTCCCAGACGATGAGGATGAGAAGGCCAACGATCGGGCCATCAAGCGAGGTGGGAATACGGAATCGGTCCATGGTGACTCCCCCTTAAGCGATGGTCCGGATGGCGGCGACGAGCCGTTCGTTGTCCGCCCGCCCGCGCAACGACACCCTGAGGGCGCGATGATTTTCGAGGCCGCGGAATGAGGTCGCGTCCGCAACGACGAGGCCCTGGGACGCGAGGGCTTCCGCCGCCGCCGCGGGTGCGTGATGTGCGAGGTCCATCAGGATCATATTGGCGTTGCTGCCGCGGATGGAGATCCCCGGCGTCGCCTCCATGGCTGTGATGAAGAAATCCTTCTCGGCGGTGAAGGTTTGCTTGCAGCTTGCGAGAAATGCCTCGTCCGCCAGAGCCGCCACAGCGGCTTCGACGGAAGGCGCCGCGATGTTGAAAGGCGGACGTCCCACCTCGGCCACGGCAACGAGATGAGGGTCGGCCACCGCATAGCCGATGCGCAGTCCCGCCAGGCCGAAATATTTGGAAAAGGTCCGGAGCACCACGACGTTGGAGAGCCGCTTGGGCAGGGCCATAGCGCCATCCTCGGCCGGATTGATCAAGGCCTCGTCGACCACGAAGATCGTATCCGCGTGGCGTGTCGCGAGATCGGCAGTCGCCTCGATCGCAAAGCGCTCGCCGGTCGGGTTGTTCGGCGAGCAGATGAAGGCGAGCGCGACGTTCTCGCGGGCGAGTGCGGCATCGAAGGCCGCGAGGTCCGTCTTTTCGGGCGACGGGCTTTCGACGGCGACGACGCGGCAGCCGCGCAGATTGGCCTCGAGCTCGTAGCGCGGGAAGGTCGGCACGTGGACAAGGACGGTACAGCCCTCGGTGGTCCAGGCATGGATGACGAGCTTGATGACGTCGTCAAGCCCGGCGCCGAAGAAGAGCCAATCTTCGGGAACATCATGGCGCAGCGCCACCGCCTGGCGGAGCCGGGCAAACCTAAGGTCCGGATAGAGATTACTGGTCGCAAGCGCGGCCTGTGCGGCCGCAATGGCGGCCGGCGGCGGCCCGAAGGGATTGACGTTCAGCGAGAAGTCCAGGATGGCGGCAGGGTCGAGACCATGCTTGGCGGCGATTGTCGCCACCGATGTCTCGGCCTCGTAGAGCCTGACCGAGGCAAATTCGGCATTGCGCGGATTGAGTGTCACGCCATGAGCCTCCCATAGCCCTGGAGCTTCGGCGTGACGCCCAACGCGCGAAAGATCGCCCAGAGCGTGACCTGATTGCTGGTCAGCACGGGCTTGCCGAGCTCCGCCTCCAAGGCGCCGGCCACTTCGAGAGCCCGGAAATCCGTGCAGCTCACGAAGATCGCCTCGCTGTCCGGCGTATCCGTCGCGCGTACCAGTGCGGCCACCTCCGCGGGGGGCACCTCGCGGATCGCCTTGCCGGACAGGCCGAGCCCCCGCACTGCGGTGACGGTGAAGCCGCGGCCTGCGAGAAAGCGGCTTTCCGCTTCGTTGATCACGTCGAGATAGGGCGTGGCCAGCGCGAGGCGGCGCAAACCAAGGGCCGCACATGCCTCGACGATCGCCCGTGATGTCGCGACCACCGGGCAGCCGGTGATGGCGCCGATGGCCTCGATCTGCCGTGAAAGCCCCGCCTCACCGTCGATGAAGCTGCCGCTTGTGCAGGCGAAGGCGACGACCTCCGGAGAAACGGACGCGATCAGCGTGGCGGCTGCGGCGACGCCTTCATTCATCGCGCGCAAGCCCTCGGGGGTGGTCTCGCGCAGCATCACGCGGGTGGCGTGGAAGGTCAGGCCCGGCGGGGCGATCGCGGCACAGTCGGGCTCGATGACGGCGTTGACGGAGGGGATGATGAGCCCCACCCGGCGCGCGCTGTCAGGCCTCGGGAAGGCGGTGTTCATTTCAGCTTCTGCCAGGATGTCTGATAGCCCGCGATGTTGCCGCTCTCCCGCTGGCTGAGCACGACGAGGGAGCGCAGCAGGTCCACCATCGCGGCATTGGTGCGCGCGTCGGTGCCGTCCACATAAAGGCGCAACTGGCCGCCGACCGGATCGATCGCGCCGGCGCGCACGCAGGCTTCGATCAGCCGCACCTCCTCGGCGCCGTCATGGAAGGCGGCGTCGTTGCCCGTCAGTGCCGCGAGACAGGCGGCGATGCCGTAGGCGCCCCAGTTGGAAATATTGGCGATGACCGCGACATCCGCCGGCTGCACCGCCGCGATGGTCGCGCCGAGCGGCACCTCGCGGCGCACCTCCTCCGCGACGACGCCCATGCCGAGCTCGTTGCCGAGATCGCCCACGCCGATCGTTGGGATGCCGCGCTTGCGCGCCTCGGCGAAAAGGATGTCGGTCTTGGCCGTGAAGGACGAAATCTCGAAGCCGCCGCCGCCGTGATACGCGCCGTCGCTGCCGGCGCCCGGCCGCTCCACGGCGACCAGAGCTTTCGGCTGCAGGCGGTCGAGAAGGGCGATCGCGGCAACCTCGGCGTCTGCCGGGTCGACTGGAAAGCCCACCAGCGCGCAGCGATTGCGCGCGGAATGGATCTCGTCGAGCGAGGCCGGAATGAGCCCTGTCGTGGAGAAGCAGGCCTCCATGCAGGGCACGACGGAGTCTTCCGACACGCCGACCGGGATCGCGCCGAGGCCGACGGCAAGCGCCTTGGCGATGACGGCGGCGCCGATCGGCCCGTCGGTCTCCGGCCGGCCATAGCCGCGCATGATGAAGCCCGAGAGAATGAGCACCGTGTCGCCTTCACCGACATTGTCGGCGAGCAGCCGGCTCGCGGCGAGCGTCAATGGCTGGCCGCCTGCCTTCTCGCGCGCCGCAGCGTAGAGCTTGAGCAGCGGGATGTCCTTGAGGATCGTCCAGTTCGACATCGGTGCCGTGACGAGGTGGTCGAGCGCCTCGCCGATCCGTTCGATACTAATGCCCGACATCGATGTAATCCTCCAGGCGGACGCTTTCCTCACCGGGGAAACGCCTGCGTTCGAACAATCCCTTGAGATGGACCGGCACGGTCGCGTCGATGCCGACCTTGCCGCGGTGGACGTCACGCACATCCTCGCGCGTGTAGCTCGGAATGCGTGGCACCGTATAGATCCCGGTCTCCGGCGTGCAGCGGGTCTGGATGGCCCAAAGCACGTCGGCGGCATTGAAGGGATCGACGTCCTCGTCGACGACAACGACCACCTTCGTCCAGGAATAGCCGCCGATGGCCGCCAGCAACGCGTTCTTTGGCTGGTCCTCGTTCTGCTTCTCGATGGCGATGACGCAGCCGAAGACATAGCCCGGTGTCGCGATATCCTTGATCTTCGGCACGAAGGCCGAGACCTTCTTGTAAATCTCGGTCTGGATCGGCACGCCGACCAGGTTGAGATCCTCGGTGCCGCCGGCGAGGATGGCGTGATAGACCGCGTCGCGCCGGCGGGTGATGGCCTTCACCTTGAAAACGTGGTTCTTCATCACCGGCACATAGCCGTCGGTGAATTCGCCGAACGGTCCTTCATCTTCGCGCGTGCCGCAGATGACCTCGCCCTCGATGACGATTTCCGCATCGGCCGGCACATCGACGGGGATGGTCTTGCAGCGCGTGACACGCAGCGGCTTGCCCTGCCAGGCGCCGGCGACCTCGAGCTCGTCCACCTCGTAGGGCACCTTGGATGCCGCCGAGAACATGAGGCCGGGAGGGGCGCCGATGACGATGGCGCAGGGAAGGTTCTGGCCCTTGGCTTCCGCCTCGGCGTGATAGCGGCCGAGATGTTGCGGCGGCATCATGCGCACGCGCAGCTTGTCGTCGCCGACAAGCTGGCAGCGGTTCCACGACGCGTTGTACACGCCGGTCTCGGGATGGGGGGCGATGAGCACGCCGGCCGTGATATAGGCGCCGGCGTCATGTTCGGCATAGACGATCTGCGGCAGGTCGCGCGCGACGTCGATCTCCGCGCCGATCTTGACGATCTCCTGCACAGGAGCATCCGTGACCCGATCGACCGGCAAACGGCGGTTTTCCTGCGCGACAAGAGTGCGCAGCAGGTTGCCTTCCTCGAGGCCCAGCGCGGCGGCCACGGCGCTGCGGAAGCCGAAGACATTGGTGGCGACGGGGATTTCGCTGCCTTTAACATTCTTGAACAGAAGCGCCTTGTTGTCGCCCTTCTGCATGTGCCGCATCACCGCCGTCAGTTCGTGCCGGGGATCGACGATGCGTGACACCGTGGCGACATCGCCCTTCTGATCCATCCAGTCGAGCAACTGGCGAAACGTTTCCATCGCTTGCATGCCACCGTACCGATTGATTGACCGCGCTTCGCGGATTATTATGTGTTGGCTATTGCGCAACGTCGTTGCGCAGAACTATAGTTCCACGCCGCGTCCGATTCAGTCAAGGTTTGGCAAGCGACCATGAGCGTAAAAAATAAGCAGCCTTCCGCTCAAAGAACGGCCAAGCGTGAGCCGACCGTCCACGCCGTGCGCCATGCCGTGGAATTGCTGCGTTGCATCGCGCAGGCACAGCCGGAAATCAGCATTTCAGAGGCGGCGCGGCGTGTGGGTCTCCACAAGAGCTCCGTCTCGCGGCTGATCGCCACGCTCGTGGCCGAGCATCTCGTGGAGCGCAATCCGCAAACCGATGGCGTGCGGCTGAGCTTCGGGCTCGTGGCCCTGGCCGCGCCCCTTCTGTCCGGCACGGGCCTCCCGCAAGTCGCGCGTAGCCGGATCACCGCGCTCGCCGAGCGTTCCGGTGAGACGGTGAATCTCAGTGTCTGGGATGGCGCGCAGGCGATCAGCGTTTTCCAGGCCCTCGGCACCAACGCGATCACCCACTATGCAGCGCCTGGGCAAAGTAACCCGGCCCATTGCACGGCTTCCGGCAAGTTGCTGCTGGCCTTTGCCTCACCGGGGGAGATCGAGCACATTCTGGCGGAGCCGCTCACACGTTATACGGAGAACACCTGTACCGATCCGGCTGTCCTGGCGCGCGAGCTGCCGCAGATACGCAGCGTGGGGAGAGCCGTGAACCGGGGGGAATTCGCGATCGACGTGGGCGCCGTCGCTGCAATCGTGCGGGACATGGATGGCCGGGCCAGGGCTGCGGTGACCGTGACCTTGCCAATGTATCGCTTTTCGCCCGAGCGGGAGGCGGATCTGCTCGCCATGGTCGAGGCGACGGCATCCGAGATTTCCGCGCAGCTGGGCTATCAGCGCGGATCCCCTGTCGACGCTTTTGCAGCTGGATTTCTTCCGGCCGGGCTCTGATCCGTGCCGAGATGCCCGGCTCTCGGGAAGCGAATGCGACAGCTAGATCCAGCCTCACATCGCAGGCGGCGCGCTGCAATTCGGCGGTTTATTGTACACGGCGTGATCCAGATCCGAGATCTGTGCGCCTGTGAACGCAGCGTCACTGGATAGGTTGCAGGTTTCGCCCGCGATGTTCGAGCGTCGCCGTCTGCCGCTTTCCGTGGATCGTCGGTCCGCGCGGCACGATCCAATCCGGGCAAACTTATAGCTATTGTGATGGTGTTCGATATTTTTTATTGTCATTCAAATTTCCAATGCACGGAGTGCAGGTATGCCGCTGCTCGATCGCGATCGATGCCGACTTTTGGTGGTCGACATCCAGGAGAAGCTTCTTCCCGCCATGGACGCGCAGGAGAGTTTCGTCCGGAATGCCGCGATCGTCCTGCAAGCGGCACGCACGCTTGGTGTTCCGAGCCTCATCAGCGAGCAGTATCCGCAAGGGCTGGGATCGACGATCGCGCCGATCACGAGCCTCGCACCGGATGTCCCGAGGTTGTCGAAAACGACGTTCTCCTGCGCTCTCGAGCCCCGAATGCGGGAATGGTTCGATCTGAACGCGAGCGGACAGATCGTCCTCATCGGCCTCGAGGCGCATGTCTGCGTTCTGCAGACCGCGATGGACCTTCAGCGGGATGGTTTCGAGGTTTTCGTCGTTGCCGATGCCGTTTCGTCACGCAGGGCGACCAGCGTACAGACGGCCCTCTCGCGCCTCGCGGCCGCATCCGTTTCAATCGTCACGACGGAGATGGTTGTCTTTGAATGGATGCGCACGGCGGCTTCTCCTCATTTCAAGGCACTCAGCAAGCTCATCCGCTGATTCGAAGGGAAAGCCCGCGTCGGCGAAGCCGGCATTGCCGGACCGATTTCGGCAATTTCTTGCAGGGCACGCCGGCTCAGCAGACCGCGTGCCTCGGACGCCGGAATCGTGTAGTCTTCACTCGGATTTAAAGTGGGGAAACCGTTGGCCCGTATTCGACGCAAAGACCCGGGAAGTGCGACGACCGCCGCAAGCGAGGCGGCCGCGCAGCTCCTACCCCAAATCGGGGACCGAATCCGCACCATCCGCACGACCAGGCGGATGACCCTGCAGATGCTCAGCGACCAGACGAGCCTCACGCCGTCGATGTTGAGCCTGGTTGAACGCGGCCGAACGATCCCGTCGATAGGGTCACTGATTGCTATCAGTCACGCGCTTGGCGTCAGCGTCGGCGACCTGATTTCCGATGGCAAATGGGTGACAAATGATGTCGTTGTGCGATCCCGTGATGTTGTTGCCGTCGAGACGTCGCAGCGGCTCCTGCGACGCGTGCTCCGTGACGATGCCCTCAACGGTGCATTGATCTCCACGACCCACTACAGACCCAATACAAGCAGTTCACCTGTTCTGCGGGCGCATGCCGGCTATGAGCACGGCTTCATCTTGAGCGGTAGTCTTACCGTCGAGCTGGATGGGACCGCCTATATACTGGGTGAGGGCGATCTGATCTCCTACGATTCCAACCGGCCGCATCGCATATGGAACCACACGAAGAAGGAAGCGACGGCCTTGTGGATCAATTTTGGCGACGCCGGCACGTCCCTATGAACGGGTGGTAACGCAGTTCGTCGTCCTGGAGAGGCGTATGTCGCCAGCCGCCCGCTGTGTGGGGAGATGAGGGGATGAGCTGCGTTACGCCCGGAAGAGATGGATGTCCTCCGGGCTCCAGTGCGCCCGGACATTGCTGCCGACCGCGAGGCTCGCCTCCGGGCTCTGCTGCTGAAGGGCGATGATGGATCCCCCATCCGGGAGGTCTACGACATAGCGGGATGCATTTCCGTGATAGGTGATCTGCCGAATATGTCCTTCGAGGAAACACATATCCGCCGCCGATAGATGCCCGATCATGACTTTCTCGGGCCGTATCGCCAGCTTTACTGCCTCGCCCGGCGCGATTGTGTCCTTTACGCTCGTGGAGAACACAGCCGATCCCACCCGGACCTTGGCCGAGCTCGAATCTGAATCGACGACTTCGCCCGGCAGGAAGTTGGTCATGCCCATGAAATCGGCCACGAACTCCGTTCGCGGCGCGCGATAGATCTCTGCCGGGGTACCGAATTGTTCGACGCGCCCCTTGTTCATGACGGCGATGGAATCGCTGAGCATCAGCGCTTCTTCCTGGTCGTGGGTCACGAAGAGCGCGGTGATGCCCAACTGGCGGGTGAGTGCGTGCAACTCGACCTGCATCGCCTCGCGGAGTTTGCGATCCAAAGCGCCGAAGGGCTCGTCCAGAATGAGGATGCTTGGCGTCACGGCGAGCGCCCGCGCGAGGGCCACACGCTGCTGTTGTCCGCCGGACATCTGCGCCGGATAGCGATCCGCGAGATGGTCGAGCCGGACGATCTGGAGCATCCGTCGAACCTGGTTCTCGATGTCCGCCTGCGGCATCTTCTTCATGCGCAGGCCGAAGGCGACGTTATCGGTGACCGTCATGTGCGGGAACAGCGCCAGGCTCTGGAAAACCATGCCGATGTTGCGCTTGGCCGCGCTTACCGCGGTGACGTTGCGACCATCGAACTCGACCGCGCCTTCATCAGGCTGCAGGAGACCCGCGACGATGCGCAGCGTGCTGCTCTTGCCGCAGCCGCTCGGACCCAGGAGCGTGACGAACTGGCCCGACTCGATTGTCAGTGAGACATGATCAACGGCGAGGAAGCTGCCGTAGCGCGCGACGATGTTCTTGAGTGCGACCTGCGCCATATCAGTGTCCTGCAAAAAGCCGTTTGAGGCCGAACATGCGTTCGAGCACAAGGGTGATCACAAAGGTCATCGCAATCATGAGCGAGGAAATCGCGGCGACCGACGGATCAAAACTGTATTGCAGATACGACATCACCGAGATCGGGAGCGTCGTCGTCCGCGCATCGACCAGGAAGAGCGAGACATTGACGTCATCGAAGGACAGAATGAAACCGAAGATCATTCCCGCCACGATGCCCGGCCGCACCAGCGGCAGGATGATTTCGAACAATGTCTGGCGATAGCTGGCACCGAGGGTTTCGGCCGCTTCCTTGAGCGACGGATTGATCTGCGCAAGGCTCGCGAGCGTCGTCCGGATGACATAGGGCAGCACGATCAGCACATGCCCTATCAGAAGCTTGACGGGGGCAGCCCGCATCTCCACGGCTGAGAGGGCCACGAGCAGGGAAATGCCCGTCACGAGCCCCGGCACGATGATCGGGGCGATGAAGAGGGCCTCGAGCGCGGGCTTGAACCGCGAGGAACTGCTCCAAAGTCCGAGCGCCGCCATCACACCGATCGGTGTGGCGATGAGGGTCGCTCCCAGGGCAACCCAGGCACTGACGAAGGCGCCGTTGACGAAATTGCTGTTGCGCAACGCCTCGCCATACCAGCGCAGCGACCAGGCAGAAGGCGGGAAGCTCTGCACCGGCTCGTAGTTGAACGATACGATGACGACACAGACGAGCGGAGCCAAGAGAAAGATGTAGAGCGCCCAGACGACGATGCGGAAGCTATAGCCTTGCACGATGTCGGTCATTGCCGCACCATCCACTTGCGCGTTCGCCGCGCGAATTCAAAAAGGATCACGGCCACGAGAACGAGCGATACCGCCAGCAGGATCGCGACCAGCGTAGCGCCGAACTGCCAGTTAAAGGTGACGACGAACTGCTGATAGATCAGCGTCGTGATCATGCCGGAATCGGGCCCGCCCATGAGGGCCGGCGTGATATAGGATGACATCGACAGGCTGAAGACGATGGTGATGCCGCTGACAAGGCCGGGTGCCGCCAGCGGCAGGACCACCTCGGTCGCCGTGGTGAACCGGCTGGCGCCCAGCGTGTTGGCAGCCTGCGGGACATTCGGGTCGATCCGGTCGAGAGCCGTGAGAATGGGTAAGACCATCAACGGCAGGAAGACGTGCAGGAGCCCGACGATGACGGCGCCGTCGGTGAACATGAGGCGTAGCGGTTCATTGATCACGCCGAGCGACATCAAGGTGGAATTGATCAGCCCGTTGTCGCCGAGGACGATCATCCAGCCGAAGGTTCGCGTGACGATACTCACCAGGAGCGGCGAGATCACCACGATGACGATCACGCCGCGCAGATGCTGCGGCGCCCGCCAGATGGCCATCGCCAGGATGGCCCCGAATACCGTGCAGAGCGTCGTCGTCATGGCGGCGATGTAGACGGTCTTGCCGAGGACCCGCATGTAGAAGGGCGACCAGAGGAAGCGGGTATAGTTGGCGAGCGTGAAATTGCTGCTGAGCTCGATGACGCCGGGCTGTGACCGGTTCAGGCTGAGCAAGAGTACATTGGCAAGAGGGATAAGCAGAGCAGCCGCAATGACGATACAGGCGGGCAGTACGAGGAATGTAGACTTGTCCACATGCCGGACGCGCCGCGTCGAGGCGGGTGTATTCGAGAGTGGCTTGATAGCCAGAACGGATGACATGACTTCGGTAATCCTCGGGACTGCCGCGCTCACGCCGGCGAAAGGACAGTGCCCTTTGCGAATTCGCTTTGAGCCCACTGCGCCATGATGACGTCTGAAGGTCGGACCAGACCGAAATAAAGCCCGAGAGACTCGAGGGTTGCGCGGTGGAGATCAGCGAGGTGGTCCTTGACCGCGACACAATCCTCCGCCACGACCAGATGAAAGCCGCGCATCACCGCCTCGCGCGCCGTCGTCTCCACGCAACAATTGGTCGTCACACCGGCGACGATCAGGCTGGAGATGCCGCGCGCGCGCAGAAGCCGATCAAGTCCCGTGTCGGCGAAGGCGCCGAAACGATGTTTGGCAATCACGGCTTCATCGGCCTGGGGCTCCATGCCATCGACGAATTCGGCTCCCCAACTTCCGGACAGGCAGACCTCGACCGCGGTATTCGCGAAGCGGTCCACCTGTGAAAGGTCGGCTGCGGATGCTGTCCAGACCGCAGGTTCCCGGCCGCCGGGCGTCGGAAAACGGTAGGGGGACCCGATCGACCTGAAAGCTTCCCCGTATTCCGCGCGGACGTGAACAATGCAGAGGCCGGCCTTGCGGGCCGCCGCAAGCAGGTCGCGGGTGCGCTCGACGGCGGCCTTGATCATCGTCATCGGCTGGCCGCTGCGCCCGGTCGCCCCTGCATCGGCGCAGAAATCGTTCTGGAAATCGATCAGGACGAGAGCCGCGTGACGAGGCGACACCCGCGCGGCCAGATCCGGCAGGACGGTGGGCGGCCGGTCGCTGAGGTCGCGCGCTTGATCGATGCGGTCGTCAAACGGCCCGGTCCGCCATTCGATCGCGTAGCCCTGCAGGCCGGCGAAGGTGTCGAGGGTCCGGCGAAACTCCGGGTTCCAGCTGCCGGTGAAGAGCAGGCGGGATACCCCATGCGTTCGCAAGAGCAGATCGACGCAAGACACCAGATAAACGCCGGCCGCATCACCATGGATGACAAATCGGCGGGCGTCCATATCCGGAACCACGCGGCAGCCGTTGGGCTGGCCTGGTGCGGCTGGACCGCACCAGGGCCCGTCGGGCGCAGCGACCTCATGGAGGTCCAGGATGAGCCAGCCGCGTTCTCCCGCAGCCTGGCGCCAGCCGTCCTGTCGCCAGCCGTCCTGGAGCGAGGCATCTTGAGCCGATCCGCACAGGATGAAAACGGCTGTGTCTGCTGCAGGAGGAAAGATGGAACGCGTCATTGATGGGTCAACTCATACGCTGGTTGAATCTCATTTCAAAAACGCGCCCTCTTGTCAAAAGGCGACCTCCTGATTCCAGCGGTCGGCAAGCTCCGACATCTGGGGAATGATCTTGGCCCAGCTGAACAGCTGGAGATGCTCACGCGAGGGCACGCGCTGCCGGGTCCGTTCGTTGACGACCGCATTGATATTCGTCGGTGCGGCCACGACGCCGTTGCAGAAGTTCTCTTGCACATCCTTGCCGAGCGCGAAATTGATGAATTTCTTGCATGCGTCGGCGTTCTTGGAGTTCTTCGCAATGTGGTAAGATACTGCACCCGCCATTGCGCCTTCGGACGGATAGATGAACTTGACCGGCTTGCCGGCATCGATCAATCCATAGGCCGGAATATTTGTCGTCATGCCGCAAACCCAGGCCTCGCCACTGCCGAGCAGGTTAGCGATATCGACACCGCTTTTGAAGAACTGTTTGATATTGGGCTTGAGACGCTTCAGCGCGGCAAAGGCAGGCTCCATATTGTCTTCACTTCCGCCGTTGAGGCGCGCGGCGACGACGAGCAGCTCCCATGAACCCCACTGGCCGATCTCCGGGACGGTCACCTTGCCCTTATAGGCGGGATTCCACAGGTCCTGCCAGGACTTGGGCGGCGTCGGCACGAGGTCTTCGCGATAGGCGATGCCGTATCCGACATAATCGAGGCCAATGCCGGCCTTGTCGTACTGGTCATACCATTCGGGTGCGATCTGGGAAATATTCGGGATATCAGCGACGGTCAACGGCATCCCGAGGCCTTCCATCGTCGCCTTGATACTATCGGGATAGGGCAGAAGAAGAAGATCAATTTCCGGAGATCTGCGATTGACGATGGAATTTGTCAGCCATTCACTCGACAATCCTGTCTTGGTCAAAACCTTGATGCCGGTTTCTTTCTCGAACGGGTCGATGATGTGCTTACGGTATTCGCGCTCATAGACGCCGCCAAACACCGTCGACACAAATTCCTTTGACTGGGCCTGCGCGGGCGCGCCGAAGCCTATCGTGAGGCCGGCGGCTCCCGCTGCGCCGAGAAAGCTGCGACGGTTCATGGTGCTTGAGAACTGTTCGTTGCCCATTATGATTTCCCCTCATGTCCGTCTGGTCGGACGTTCTGCGAGTTATCCCGCTGGAATTATGAAACTCGCATGAGTGGGCTCAGCCTAGCCGCATATTTAATAATGTTCAACATATCCGCTTCAAAAAATTATTCAGCGGTCGCGCCGCCGATCCGCTGGCCTCCAGAGAATCATTAAAAAACAACGTATTAACGGCTAGGGCGAGAGGCTCTTTGGCCGGCGGATGGTTGTTAATAGGAATAAAAAATCTTGATCTGCGCTTTGGTCCAGCGTTATCAAGGTCCCATCGTCCTGGCGCTCGCCGACCCTATCGTGGACCGACCGCCTTTCGGGAGTTGAGCCCGCATGTCCGACACACGACCCATCTATTATGAGCGAAAGGACGGCATTGGCTATGTCGTCCTCAACAGGCCCGACAAGCTAAACGCAATTTCCGAGCCAATGAAGGCCATGCTGGTCGAGGCCTTCGCCGAAGCCGATCGTGACAAGGAGACATGCGTCACAGTGCTGCGCGGCGAGGGGCGCAGCTTCTGTGCCGGACACGATATTTCCGGCGATGACGAAGACAATCACGAGGAAAACGCCATCAATTGGCATGAGCACCTCGCCGGCAGCGTCAGGTCCGAGATGGCGCCGTTCGAGGCGGCCAAGCCGGTGATCGCTTCGGTTCAGGGGCATGCGCTCGGCGGTGGCTGCCAACTTGCCATGTTCTGCGATCTGGTGATCGCGGCCGACACGGCCAAGTTTGGCGAGCCGGAAGTGAGGCTGGGCTATGCGGGTCCGGCCTTCATCATGCCGTGGATCGCCGGCTTCAGGCGCGCCCGCGAATTCATCTATTTCGGCGATCATATCACCGCCGAGGTTGCTCACGCGTATGGCATTGTGAACAAGGTCGTTCCGGCCGACACCCTGTCCGCGGCGACGCACGCTTATGCGAAACGGCTGTCGCTCGTCGGCCCCGAGGTCCTGATGCGCACGAAACTGGCCCTGAAACGCGGGCTCGAGGCCGCCGGCTTCCGTAACGCCATCAATGCCGGTCACGACATCGTGGCGGCTCTCTATGCCACGGAAACGCAGGTCGGCCGCGAATTCAACAGCATGGTCGAGCGCGACGGCTTCAAGGCCGCGCTCGGCTGGCGTTCCAACCAGTTTAAGACGTGATCGCCTGTCGCCCGGAGCTCCCATGACAATCGATGCCTTGCTGAATGCCCGGTCGATTGCGATCGTCGGCGCCTCTGAACGACCGTCTGCTGGACGCAATATCATCGTTTCGCTGCAGCGCATGGGATTTCCGGGAGCGATCTATCCGATCAATCCCAAGCGCGACGTGATCCTTGGATATCAGGCGTTTCCGCGCCTGACGGACGTACCAGGCCATATCGATACGGTGGCCTTCTGCCTCGGGAACGCGCATTTGCCGACGGCCTTTCAGGACGCTGCCGAGAAAGGTGTCGGCGCGGCGGCGATCTATGCCGGAGGGTTCTCGGAATCGAGCGATCCCGAGGCCCAGAAGCTTGGCGCGTTCATCACGGGATTGAGCAACGAGGCGGGCATCGCACTCTGCGGCCCCAATTGCATGGGCGCGCTGAGCCCCTCGACTCGCACCTCCACCTACCTGCATGAGGTGCTCGACCCAGCCGGGGTGAATGGGAATGTGGGCCTGATTTCCCAGAGCGGGGCGATCTGCATCGCCTTGGCCTCGGATTGCCGCCGCTTCGGTTTCAGCCACATCGTCTCGTCCGGCAATGAGGCGGTCCTGACGACCTGCGATTTCATGGACTACATGATCGCCGACCCTGAGACGCGCACCATCGCCCTGTTCCTGGAGTCCGTGCGCGATCCGGACCGCTTCGTTGCGCTCCTCGATCGTGCGGCCGATGCCGGCAAGCCTGTCGTCGCCCTGAAGGTGGGCAAAAGCGCACGCGCCAAGCATTCCATCACGACGCATACGGGCGGCCTCGCCGGCGAATCGCGGGTCTTCAGTGCCGTGCTCGCTGCCCATCGCGCGATCGAGGTGGAGACGCTCGGGGCGATGACAGAGGTGCTGGCGGCGGTGCAGGGCGGGCGCTACCCCGCGGGCTCGCGGCTTGCGGTCATGACCGGCTCCGGCGGGCAGGCGGAACTCGTGCTCGATATCGCCGAGCAAGCGGGCTTCGACCTTCCTGCACTGGCTCCCACCGAGCGCGAAGAGGTCGAATCTGTCGTCGGCCGCATAACGGGCGATGGAAATCCGCTCGACGCCTGGGGTTCGGGCGACCCCAACACGAATTATCCCCACGCGCTCCGTGTGCTTGGCCGATCCCCGCATTACGACGCGGTCGCGCTTCTCTGCGACGGCATGGATGGGCACCCGCTCGACGAACCCGCCGAGGATCTCGTCTATGCGCATATGGTTGCCGATGCGGCGCGCGCGAGCGACAAGCCCTTTTTTCTGTTGTCTACCCGTGCCGGCGTTTTTCGGCGGGACCAGGAGGCGATCATGCGGGCGGCCGGGGCCGGCGGCGTGCTGAGCGGCATCGTCGAAGGACTGGGGGCTGTCAGGAAGCTGGCGCACTGGGCGCGTCCGCCCTTGCCGGAGCGCCATGTCAGCTTGAAGGCGACAGCAATCGCGACTGACCGCGCCACGATCAACGAGCGGGATGCCAAAGTGCTGCTCGCCGAAGCCGGCGTCTCGGTGACCCGGGAATGCCTGGCGCGCTCGTTGGACGAGGCGACGGCGGCCTTCGCCAAATTTGGCGGCGCCGTGGTGCTGAAGGTTGCATCCGACGACATTGCTCATAAGTCCGAATACGGTCTCGTCGCGCTGAACATCCGGGACGAGGCGGAGCTTCGTGCCGCATGGGCCCGTCTCGAAGACCGTTTGAAGGCCGTGCCGGGCCAGCCTGTCGTTCAAGGCATGCTCATGCAGGAAATGGTGCCCGGCGGCGTCGAGGTGTTTGCGGGCGTGAACCGGGATCCCGAGTTCGGACTGGTCCTCGCCTTCGGCCTGGGCGGGACGCTCGTCGAGGTCCTGCGCGATATCTCCTTGAGGCCGCTGCCGCTGCGGCAGGGCGATGCCGAGGCCATGATTGCGGAAACATCCGTGGCGGCTCAGGTTCTCAATGGTGTGCGCGGCGCGCCGCCTGCCGATATCGAGGCGCTGGCGGCGAATATCTATGCCCTTGCCGATTTTGCATGGGCCAACCGGGACAGCATCGACGAAATTGATGTGAACCCGATCAAGGTGTTGGAGCGCGGCCGGGGATGCGTGGCGGTCGATGCGCTGATCATTCCGCGCCGTTCCACGTCAACGCAGCCAGCCCATTGATACGCGATCTTCGAAGGAATTCTCCATGAGCGAGCATAAGTCCACGTTTGTCGTTACGCCGGAGATGAGCGCCGAGCAGCATGGCAATCCCGGTTTCCCGGTGCTGGCGACGCCCGCGCTCCTCGGCTTGTTCGAGAAGGCGGCTATCGCTGCCATGGCGGATCGTCTGGCGGCCGGCGAAGGCTCGGTCGGGACTGGCGCATCGCTGCAGCATCTGGCAGCAACGCCGCTCGGCGAGCGCGTGACGATCATCGCGCGGATCACCGGAGTCGAGGGCAAGCGGGTGAGTTTCGCGCTCGATGCCCATGATGAGCATGAAAAGATCGGGACATGCAGTCACGACAGATTCATCGTAGATATTGCTCGCTTTGGTGACCGTCTCGCCAAGAAGACTGCAAATAAAGCCTCAGATTCGCCCGCACAGTCATGAAGGCGGCGCTGCTGACCAGCATCGCGCGCGATAGCATCGCGGCTTCTCTCGCGCCCTTCGGCGACGTGCGGCTGGTTGCCGACGTGCAGGATCTTCACCAGGCGATCGACGGCGCGGACGCTCTGGTGATGAGCAATCCGGGTCTTTATACGGCGGAATTTGCCGATGAGCTGTGCCGTCATGGCGGCGCGCTCAAGTGGATCCAGTTCCTCTCCGCCGGTTACGACGGGGCTCGGCTTCACGGCATCCCGGCGGGAACCGTGCTCACTAATGCGGGCGAGTGCTGGTCGCCGACCGTTGCCGAACACGCCGTGATGCTGCTCTTGGCCCTAGTGCGGCGGCTGACGGATTGCCACCAGGCCCAGGATGAACGGCGCTGGGATGCGGGTATACGTCCGCGCCTCAGCTCGTTGGAAGGCAAGACCGTCACCGTCCTTGGCTTTGGCAGCATCGGGCGGGACATCGCGACACGTCTGCGCCCGTTCGGCGCGCATGTCGTTGGCGTCACCCGCAGCGGCAAGCCGGCGGAGGCCGGCCCGGCGCCTGATCGCATGGCCGCGGTTGGCGAGTTGGACCGGCTTCTGCCTGAAAGTGACGCGCTGATCGTGACGCTGCCGCTTTCCCAAGAGACGCGGCATATCATCGACGCGGATAGGCTTGCCCGTCTGCCCGCCCATGCCGTGCTGGTCAACGTCTCGCGCGGCGGAACGGTGGATGGGGTGGCGCTCGCGGAGGCTCTCAAGGCAGGTCGATTGGGGGGCGCCGCCCTCGATGTCACGGAGCCGGAGCCACTGCCCGCGACCGATCCGCTCTGGACGACACCCAACACCATCATCACCCCGCATATCGCGGGCTTTGGCAGCGGCGCCCTCGATGGGCGTCTGGCCGCGCTTGTCGCCGAAAACGCCAGCCGCTTCGCCGCCGGGCGCGCGCTTCTCCATCGCGTCGATGTGCCGGTCCGGCCGGCCACGGCTGGCGGCCAGCACCGCGATCCGGCTTGACGGGATAGTCGGTACCGCCCAGGCCGGCGTCGCGTCGGGCTGCCGGCCCCTGGTGAGGCGATCGCAGCCACTCCCTCCAAGACAACGCTGTTCGACGCGAACCGGCGCAGGCTACCGTGAGCCTGACCGCGTCGCGCACCGGCTGGACCATGCTGATTTGATAGGGAAAATCCGCCGCCGTCCCGGGCTTGGGCTTTGCGGCCCGCCTCTGGAATGACGAGGGTGGATGTCACGTCGCTGAAAAGGTCCGGATTCGCGACGCGTCCCGATGGGAAAACGCAAGCGGTTGCCTCAGAAGGCGCGTAAAGGCTAAAGAAACGTGAGGCACTCTCGAGCCTATCACGTCATGCGGGGTGAAGATTCGGTGGTACGGCGGTGGTGGCTGAGGGATATGCAGTGATTGACGAGCAGGTGGAGCTGACGCGCATCGGCGACTTCTCGATGAATGGTCTCTGCTCGGCCATCCTCGAACAGCATCAGAGCACAATCCGCACGCGCAAGCCGCATGTCGCGGTGGCGAAACTCGCCAAGATCGTCGACACCATTCTCAAACTTTCGAACAAGCAAGGTTTCCACGCCACATCGTTGCGCGAGATCTCCATCGTCTCGGGCGTCAGTATGGGGGGATTATATTCCTATTTTGACAGCAAGGATACGCTGTTGATGATGATCCTGGGGCAGGTGTCGACCTCGGTCACGGCCGTGCTCGAAAGCGCCCCGGCCTCGGTCGCGGGCGATCCGGCCGCCCATCTGCGCTGGCTCATCAAGGCTCATGTGACTTTGACCGAAACCATGCTGCCATGGTTTGTCTTCTCGTTCATGGAGGCCAAGTCCTTTCCGCCGGTCGGGCGAAAAATGGCTGTCAAAAGTGAGGAATGGACCGAACGGGTTTTTTCCGATGTTCTGAGCCGGGGCGTCGATGCGGGTGTGTTCGCGATCGACCGACCGGAATTCACCGCCTCGCTGATCAAGCCAATGTTGCAAGACTGGTATGTGAAGCGGTCGAAATGGCGGCGACGGAGCATTTCTGCGCCGGAATACTCTGAAATGGTCTGCGCGTTCATCGAGGCGGCCATTGGCGTGAGACCTGGCAGCCGCGCGGAGGAGACCCCGCGGCCGCAGGCTTAGGTCAGGTTCTGTAAACCCCGGCTCACCGGCGGTACTTTAGGTCTTCGTTTCTGCGCATGGTCTTCACGTGAACCGGTTGCCGCTTCGCGCGCACAAGCCGCCCGTGCCGCCCGTGCCGCCCGTGCCGATCCGCTGTTCGCGGCTGGCCCTGCCAGAAAATTAGCAAGCCGAATCACCAGCTTGAAGGATGGCATAGAATTCCCTTCACACTGCATCTGCGCTGAGTTGGGCCCCTTGCCGACGCTGTCCGATCCCTTTCTCCAGACGCTTGCGCGGGAAGGCGCTTGCAAAGTTTCGCGCTTCAGATATAAAGCGAGCACTCGCTCGAAAAATGGCAAGAACATGAAACTGAGGGGAATGAGTGCGCTGGTGACCGGCGCGTCGTCGGGTCTGGGGCGGCATTTCGCGCTGCTCCTGGCCGCCTGCGGGGCAGAGGTCATCGTGGCGGCACGGCGCCGGGAGGCACTGGATGGCTTGTGCGCGGAAATTGCGGCCGCGGGTGGCTCCGCCTCGGCCCTGCCGCTCGACGTGACGGATGCTGAAGCGGTCGAACTGGCGATCGCCGGGCTGCCGCAACCGCCTGAGATCCTGGTCAATGCCGCGGGGATCAGCCCTGCCAAGCCGGCGCTGGCGCTCTCCTGCGCGGATTGGGACAGCACGCAGAACACCAACTTGCGCGGCGCCTTTCTTGTCTCGCGCGCCGTTGCAGAACGGCTCGTTGCTGCGGGGCGGGGCGGCGCAATCGTCAATGTCGCCTCGATCCTCGGCCACCGTGTCGCGGGGAACCTCGCCGCCTATGCCGCGAGCAAGGCCGGACTTGTGCGCCTGACCGAGGTGCTGGCGGTGGAGTGGGCCCGTCATGGAATCCGCGTCAATGCTCTATGCCCCGGCTATATCGAAACAGATCTCAATCGCGACTTCTTCCGGAGCGAGGCCGGTCAAGCGCTGATCAAGCGCATCCCGCAGAGGCGATTGGGGCGCCCGGAGGAATTGGACGGTGCGCTGCTGCTGCTGGTGTCGGCCGCCGGCAGCTTCATGACCGGGACATCTCTAGTCGTCGATGGGGGACATCTCGTCTCGCCGCTCTAAGTTATTGTTTTCACGCATTTTCGCCACGCGAACCGGTGTCCGCTTCGCGCGAAGATGCTCTCGGACCGCATTCTCAGGGAAGCGCAATGGACTACAGGATTTCCCGGCAGATCGACCGCTACCGCGCCCGCATCTCTCGTTTTGTGGAGACGCATCTGCTGCCGCTGGAAGGCAACCCGGCAAACTACGACACGCACGAAAACATCCGGTTCGACCTTGCCGAAGAACTGCGGGCGAAGGCACGCGCCGAGGGATTATGGTGCCTGCAACTGCGGTCCGAGAACGGCGGCCAGGGCCTCGGGCGGGTTGGTATGGCAGTGTGTTACGAGGCCATGAACCGCTCGATCTTCGGGCCGGTGGTCTTCAACGCGGCCGCTCCGGATGATGGCAATATGATGCTGCTGGAGGCCGTCGGCACGCCGGAACAGCGCACCCGCTGGCTGGAGCCGATCGCGTCCGGCCGGGTACGCTCATCCTTCGCGATGACCGAGCCGATGCCGGGGGGAGGTTCCGACCCCTCGATGATCCGGACGACGGCGCAACGCCGGGGCAACACCTATGTGATCACAGGCCGCAAGTGGTTCATCACAGGGGCCGATGGGGCGCAGCATTTCATCGTGGTGGCACGGACGTCGGACGATCCGCGGCGCGGACTCACGGCTTTCCTGTTTGATCGCAACGATCCCGGCTGGCGCGTGGAGCGGCGCATTCCGATCATGGGCCCCGAGGAACACGGCGGCCACTGCGAGCTTGTGTTCGAGGGCCTGGAAGTCCCGGCCGAAAACATGTTGCTCAGCGAGGGCGACGGGCTGAAAGTCACCCAGATCCGGCTGGGAACAGCGCGGCTGACCCATTGCATGCGCTGGCTGGGGCTTGCCAAGCGCTGTCTGGAAATCGCGGGCAGCTATGCCGCCGAACGATCGGCTTTTGGCGCGCGGCTCGCGGACCGCGAGTCGATCCAGATGCTGCTCGGCCGCTTGGCAATGGACATCGAGATCGGTCGGCTCCTGGTGATGAAAGCCGCCTGGGCGCTGGACCAGGGCTCTTTCGCGCGCAAGGAGACCTCAATGGCCAAAATTCATGTCGCCAATCTACTGCACAACGCGGCCGATGGGGCGATTCAGGTGAATGGCGCGCGGGGCTATTCCAAGGATACCGTGGCCGAATGGATCTATCGCTACGCCCGTCAGGCACGGCTGGTTGACGGCGCGGACGAGGTTCACATGATGGTGCTGAACAAGCTCTTGAATGCCGAGGGGCCCGACTTCTGGTCGTGGCCGGTCGCGGAATCATAAACATCCGAGTGGTTCTCTGCTTCCAACATTTGCTGTCGGGGCCGATACACATGGGATGCAAATGTTGGAAGCGAACCACTAGCCTGCCGCTCCTAGCCGCGAACGGCACCGCAATGCGGGTGACAGACAATGGCTGATCAGACTGTGGCGAGCAGCTTCGCCCTGGACAGGCTGCGTGACCATCTCGACGCGGAATTCGGCGTGGCGCCGCTGCATCTGGAAAGGGTTGGCGGCGGCCAGTCCAATCCGACCTATTTCGTCGATCACGGCAACCGGCGCATGGTGCTGCGCAAGAAGCCGGAAGGCGTGCTCCTGCCCGGCGCCCATGCCATCGATCGGGAGTTCAGGGTGCTGCAGGCGCTGCGGCTGACGTCGGTGCCCGTCCCCGAGACGATCCTGTTCTGCGCGGACGATACGGTCATCGGGACGCCCTTCTACCTGATGGAGCGGATCGAGGGGCGCGCGTTCCACGACTGCGCCCTGGCGGCGGCTGCGCCGGCGGAGCGGCGGCCGATGTATTTTGCCGCAGCCGAGGCGCTGGCGGCGCTGCATGCCGTGCGCCCGGACGCCGTGAACCTGGGCGATTTCGGCAAGGCCGGTGATTATTTCCGGCGGCAGTTGGCCCGTTGGTCCCGGCAATATGCCGAGTCGCCCAGCACGCGGATTGCCGAGCTCGATGCGCTCATCCTGTGGTTGGAAGAGGCGATGCCGCCCGATGATGGCGCGCTGTCGATCGCTCATGGCGACTATCGCCTCGGCAACCTGCTGTTCCATCCCGTCGAACCGCGGGTGGTGGCCATTCTCGACTGGGAACTGTCGACGCTGGGCCATCCGATGGCCGATCTCGGGTTTGCCTGCATGCCCTGGCATACGGCGCCGGACGAATACGGCGGCATTCTGGGACGTGACCGGCCCGAGCTTGGCCTGCCCGAACAGGAGGAATTCGTCGAACGCTATCGCGCCGTCGCCGGGGCAGGCCCCGCGTTGGCTCCTTTCCACGTTGCCTTCGCGCTGTTCCGTTTCGCAGTCATATTCATCGGGATTGCCGACCGGGCGCGCGCCGGCAACGCCGCGTCAGAGGATGCGGCGCGGGTGGGGCCGCTCTCGCGCCAGTTCGCGCGCCGCGGGCTCGCCGCCGCTGGGGTGGCCTGACGCGCGCCAGCTCAATAATAAAGCGAGCGTTCGTTCGCTTTTATGATTGACCTCTGCAGTTTGCCGGTGAAGAATGCCGGTCAACATAATAAGGAAAGGGAGGGCATGACTTGAGCGAGAGACGGGTGGTTGCCATTACCGGCGGGACCAGCGGCATCGGGCTTGCCATCGCCCGGCGGCATGTGGCCCAAGGGGACCGTGTGGTGATCGGCAGCATCGATGCCGACACGACGTCGATCGAAGCGTTGGGCCTTCTCCCTGCGCTGAGCCGATTGATGCGGACCGACGTCGCGCAGGAGAGCGACGTGGCCGCGCTGGTGGCCGCGGCGGTCGAGAGCTTCGGCCGGCTCGACGTCATGGTGAACAACGCCGGCATCGGCGACGGCAGCCGCAGCGTCGTCGATTTCGACGCTGAGCGCCTGTTGCGCACCAACGGCGTGCTGTTCAACGGGGTGGTGTTCGGCATCAAGCATGCCGCGCGGGCAATGCTGCCACAAGGCTCGGGTTCGATCATCAATATCGCCAGCATCGCCGGCATCTCGACCCATATCAATTCAGGCCACCTCTACAGCGCCGCCAAGGCCGCCGTGGTTCACCTGACCAAGACATCGGCGCTGGAGCTCGGGCGTCATGGCGTGCGGGTCAACTGCATCTGTCCGGGCTATATCGCCACGCCGCTGTTCGGTCGCGGAATGGGATTGGCAGGCGCAGAATTGAGTGCGTCGGTGGAGGCGGCCAGCGCCGCCTTCGTCGATCTGCAGCCGCTGAAACGCGCCGGGCGGCCGGAGGATATCGCCGCCGCCGCCGCCTGGCTGTCTTCGCCGGATGCGAGCTTCGTCACGGGACATGCACTGGTGGTCGACGGCGGCGCCAGTGTCGGCGGGGATTGGGACCCGGCGAATGGGCGCGGCCGGGTGGTGCGGCAGGCCCTGGAAACACGCAAGGCGACGGCCTGAATCTGAGATCTGCGCACATGAGGGGGCGCCAGTGACAGTCGGTCTGATTACGGGGGCAGGTGCGGGGATCGGGCGCGCGATAGCGCTGCGTCTCGCCGCGAACGGCATGGACCTGGCCCTTGTCGATATCGATGCGGACGCCGCCGCCGAGACGGCTGACCAGGTCAGGGCGGCGGGACGGCGTGCGCTGCCGATTGGCGCGGACGTCTCGCGCGCCGAGGAGGTGGACAGAGCCGTCGCGCGGGCCGAGGGCGAATTGGGACCTGTCGAGGCTTTCGTTGCCAATGCCGGGATCGAAGGTGTGGTCGGGCCAATCTGGGATTATTCCGACGACGTCTTCGAGAAGGTGTGGTCGGTCAATACGCGCGGTGTCTTCCTCGGGATAAAATACGTGAGCCAGCGGATGATCACCCGCGGCGGCGGGGCGATAGTAGTGATGGCTTCGACTTCGGCAATCCGCGGACGCGAGGCGAACGCCGGATACGTGAGTTCAAAACACGCGGCGCTCGGGTTGGCCCGTGTCGCCGCCCTCGATCTGGCGCCGTATAATATCCGGGTGAATGCGGTGCTGCCGGGTCCGATCGAGACGCGGATGATCCGTTCGCTCTTCGCCCAGCATGAACAGCGCGGCCGCACGTCGACGCCGAAAAGCGCCCGCAAGCTCGGGCAGCCTGAGGATGTCGCGGGTGTGGTGGCTTTTCTCCTGTCCGACGAGGCGCGGCATGTGAACGGCGCCTCCTGGGTCATCGACGGCGGCAACACCATCGACTGAGTGTGGATCTTATCGGGCCAGATCGACCAATTTTCGACGACGGGGAAGGCTAATCGCAAGTTTCTCAGGAGAATAATACTCGCGCAAGACAGAAAAACCAAGCGAGTGCCCAGATCAAGGGCAAGTCCGAGGGGCTTCGGACAGATTGAATACAATGCACGGCCGCTCAGGCCGGCGCGGTTGGAAACGGGAGGAAACGATGAACAATACGGCGTTAAAGCCACTACGAAGTGTCGGCCGCAGATTGCTGGCGGTGTCCGCCATGGCCGGGCTGATGGGCGCAACCCTGGCCTTGCCGGGCAAGGCCGATACGCCGGAGAGGGGCGGGACCTTAGGCCTTTCGGTGCAGTTGACGACCGCGAGCCTTGATCCTCTCTATGGCAACGCTGCGGGCGCCGACCGCACGTTTCTGAACCTCTATGCCGAACAGCTCGTCTTCCAGAATGGGAAATACGATTTCGAGCCGGGGCTCGCCGAGAGCTGGGAATTCCAGAACGATGGCAAGTCCCTACTGTTCCGTCTGCGCCAGGGCGTTAAATTCCAGGACGGCACGCCGTTCAATGCCGCGGCGGTCAAGTTCAACTTCGAACGGCTTATGAATCCGTCGATCGAGCACCGGAAGCGCGCCTCGGCCGAACTCTTCGAGTCGGTCGATATCATCGACGACTATACCGTTCGCGTGAACTTCAAGGTGCGCAGCGCCCTCTCGCTGGTGCGTATCGCCAGCGCCGAAGGCTCGATCTGCTCGCCGAAGGCGATTGCTGAACTGGGCGAGGATTTCGGCCGCCGCCCGGTCTGCACCGGACCGTTCAAGATGACGTCGTGGTCAGGCAATCAGTTCATCGCAAAGCGGAACCCGGACTACTGGCAGAAGGGGACCGACGGGAAGCCGCTGCCCTATCTCGACGAAGTCCAGATTACGGTCCAGCCAAATTCTGCCGTGCGCCTGGTCGAGCTGCGGTCCGGGAATGTTCAGTTCATCGATTACCTCCTGCCCAAAGATTTTGATCAGATCACCAAGAACGCGGACTTGGCGCTGCTCGATACGGGCAAAGGCATGCTTGAATACATCGCCTTCAACGTGTCGAAGCCACCGTTCAACAACCGGGACCTGCGTGAGGCCGCGTCGCTGGCGATCAACAGGGAAGCGCTGGTCAAAGTCGTGGCGCCGACCGTCGGAAGCGTCTTGAGATATGTCGAGTCGCCCGAGGAGATGTGGGTCTATGATCCCTCCGTCGTTGGCCACTCCTACAATCTCGAGCGCGCGCGCGAAGCCTTCCGGAAGTCAGGCTTCAACGGTGAGGTCTCGCTGATGGTGATCCAGCGTGATCCGGACATCCAGATTGCGCAGCTCGTCCAGGGCATGTTTGCCTCCATTGGCCTGAAAATGAAGATCGAGGTGGTCGAGCGCCAAGGGTTTCTCGACAAGATGAACTCCTTGCGGCATGATTTTCTGATCGCGCGGATGGAGCACAACGTCGATCCTGACAATCTCTACTCGCAGTTCTTCGACAAGAGCGGCGTATTCAACGTCACGGGTGTCGACAGGACTGAAACGACGAGGCTGGTGCAGCAGGCGAGGGGCGAGTTGGACCGTGAGATACGTCGCAGCCTCTATCGGCAGGTCACAGATAGCGTTCTTAAGGACTATATCTATAGTTGGCTGATCCGCATTCCCTATCAGGCTGCCGTGTCGAAGCGGTTGCAGAACATCAGTCTCGACGCCAATAAGTCGCTGACCTACGATAAACTCTGGCTCAAAAAATGATTGCGGGAGGTCGCGTGGGACGATCAATTCGTCCCCGCGCCTCTTGAATCGACAACGGGCGGCACCTGTCTATGCAGACCGAAATTTCCACCGGGGTGATGGTGCCTGGCGCGACGCACCATGCGGATACGCGAAGTCTTGACGACACCATCCTGAGACTTGAAAAGCTGAGCGTCCACCTCGGTGCGGGCGATCACGCGCGGACAGTGGTCGACGAGGTTTCGCTGACCATTCGCGCCGGCGAATGCACCGCGCTGGTCGGCGAATCCGGGTCCGGAAAGTCGCTGACGAGCCTCGCGATCATGCGCCTCTTACCGTCCAGCATGCATGTATCCGGAAGCATAGTTCTGCGTCGCCAGTCCGGCGCGCAGGTCAATGTCTCGTCTTTGCCGCGATCGGAACTCACGTCCATTCGCGGCCTGGAGATCGGGATGATCTTTCAGGAGCCGATGACAAGCCTGAATCCGCTGCTCACCGTGGGTGAGCAGATTTCCGAGATGTTCATGGTGCATCGCGGAGAAAGTCGCCAGGTGGCGAAGAATCATGCCGAAGAGATGCTGGTTCGCGTCGGCATTCCGGAAGCTCGGGCGAGGCTCGCGGCCATGCCGCATGAACTATCCGGGGGCATGCGCCAGCGGGTGATGATCGCCATCGCGATCGCCTGCGACCCGCGCATCGTCATCGCCGACGAGCCCACGACGGCGCTCGATGTGACCATCCAGGCGCAGATCCTCGAAACGCTGCGTGGGCTCCAGGAGCGATCCCGCGGCATGCTGTTCGTAAGCCATGATCTCGGCGTGATCGCCGAGGTCGCCGATCGGGTGCATGTGATGTATGCGGGCCAGGTGGTCGAGTCCGGCAGCGTCGGCGCCATCCTGCTCCGTGCACGCCATCCCTACACCATGGGTCTGGTGGCCTCGGTGCCACGCATCGACAGACCACAGCCGCGCGGCGCGGCGCTCTATTCGATCCCCGGGCGGGTCCCGGAACTCGCGAGGATGCCAGCCGGTTGCCGCTTTCATCCCCGCTGCGCCCACGCCCGTGCCGGTCTGTGCGACAGGGTGGTGCCGCAGATCGAGGTGACCGAGGACGGCGGCGAGGTGCGTTGCCTGCGCTGGCGGGAAATTGCTCCCACTGACACCCTGTCGGCGAGCCAAAGAGGATCGGCCCTATGACGCTGGTCGAGGTGCGGGAGTTGCATAAGCAATTCGTGTTGAGGAAGGGACTGTTCGGCAAGGTCTCGCGCGTCAATGCCGTCAGCGACGTGAGTCTCAATGTGGTGCAGGGCGAGGTCTTGGCGCTGGTCGGGGAATCAGGGTCTGGCAAGAGCACACTCGGGCGGCTTGTGGCGCGGCTCGATACGCCGACGGCCGGCGAAATTCTGTACAACGGGGCCAATGTTGCGAGCCTGAACGCGCGGCAGCTCTTCGCTTTCCGGCGTCATGTGCAGATGATCTTCCAGGACCCTTATGCCTCGCTCAATCCGCATATGCGGGTCCGCGACATGCTGGCCGAGCCGCTGCAGATCCACGGGCTGGCACGGGGCCGCAACGCAATTGGCGCGCGGATCGAACAACTCATGGGAGCCGTCGGCCTCTCGTCCACGCTGGCCAGCCGCTTCCCCCATGAATTCTCAGGCGGTCAGCGGCAGCGGTTGAGTATCGCGCGCGCCCTGGCCGTGGAACCCGAATTCATCGTCGCTGACGAAGCCGTGTCGGCGCTGGATGTGTCCACCCAGGCGCAGGTGGTCAACCTCCTCAGCGACCTCAAGCGCAAACTGCGGCTCACGGTGCTCTTCATCAGCCACAATCTCGCCATCGTCCAGAACGTCGCGGACAGGGTGGCGGTGTTGTATCTCGGGCGGATCCTCGAGGTAGCACCGACCGAGGACCTGTTCGCGCAAGCCCGGCATCCCTATACCCAGGCGCTGCTCGGCGCCATTCCTGTCCCGGATCCGACCGCGCGGCGCAAGCGCATCGTGCTCAAAGGGGAAATTCCAAGCCCGATGCGCCCCCCGTCGGGATGCGTGTTCCGCACACGATGCCCGCACGCGCTCGCGGACTGCGCGCGCATTGTGCCGCCGTTGCGCCCCGTGGGCGCGGGCCGCCTGGCTGCCTGCATTCGCGACGATCTGATGTCCGGCTCCGCGCCTCAGGCCATCGCGTCGACAACCTCCTCCCGAGCCATCCCATGATCCGCTACATCGCCTCCCGTCTTATGCAGATGCTGCCGGTGCTGTTCCTGGTCAGCGTTGCCGTGTTCTCGATGACGTTGCTCCTGCCCGGTGATCCGACACTATCGATGCTGGGTGAGAACGCTTCCCTGGCGGACAGGGTGGCCCTGCGCGAGCGGCTGGGTCTCGATCTGCCCTTGCCGGTCCAGTATCTCAGATGGGCGCAGAACGTGGTGGAGGGCGACTTCGGCCGTTCCCTGCGCAACGGCGAGCCGGTCAGCGAGATGCTCTTGCAGAGGGTGCCTGCGACGACGCAACTCGCGATCATGGCAATCATCCTCGCGATCCTGATCGGCGTTCCCTGCGGCATCATTGCCGCCCTCAACCGGAACTCGTTCGGCGATGTGGCCGCCACGTCGGTTGGCATGTTCGCCATGGCCATGCCCAGCTTCTGGCTCGCCATGCTTCTCGTCATGATGTTCTCGATCCATCTGCGCTGGCTGCCACCTTCCGGCTATGTGCCGTTCCTCCGCGATCCTATGGACAGCCTGCGGCTGATGCTGTTGCCCGCCGTTACGCTGGGCACCATCCTCGCCGGCCTCATCCTGCGGCAGACGAGAACCTCGATGCTATCTGTCCTCTCGGCCGATTATGTGCGGACCGCGCGCGCGAAGGGCATGAGTGAGCGGCGCACGATCCTGCGCCATGCGCTCCGCAACGCGCTGATCCCGATCGTGACGGTCGTCGGGTTACAGATGGGCGCGCTGCTCGGGGGAGCGGCGATCACGGAGTCCATCTTCTCGATCCCCGGGCTCGGGCAGATGGTCGTGGACGGGATTTTCAACCGCGACTTCCCGGCCGTGCAGGGCGCTATTCTGGTTATCGTCACCTCTATTCTTTTCCTCAATCTCGTAATCGACATCGCCTATTCATGGATCGACAAGAGGGTTTTGCGATGACCGGGGGACAATCTCAGTCTGCTGGTATCGTCGTGGACGACACAGCTATCCGTGTTGGAGGCGATACGCGCATGGAAACACTGGGCTCGGCTCCGCGATGGCGTCTGGCGCTGACGGCCTTGCTCCATCATCGACTGGGCGCCTTCGGGCTCTGCGTATGTGCACTCGTCGTCTTCACGGCGCTCCTTGCGCCCTGGATCGCGCCCTATGATCCGAGCGTGAGCGACTACGAGGCGATCCTGTCTCCGCCATCCCTGACGCATTGGCTCGGCACGGACGATCTTGGCCGCGATATCCTGTCGCGCATCGTCTGGGGCACGCAGGTTTCGCTTCAGGTCAGCCTCATCGCCGTCTCCGGCGCCATCGTCCTCGGCAGCGTCGTGGGTATGATCTCAGGCTATGCCGGCGGGTGGATCGATGACGCGATCATGCGCGTGATCGACGCGATGCTCGCCTTTCCGACCCTGATCCTCGCGCTCGGCATCGTGGCTGTCCTGGGGCCGACGCTTGTCAACGCCATGATCGCGATCACGATCGTCAATATCCCGAACTTCGCCCGGCTGGTGCGGGCGCAGGTGCTTTCGATCCGGCACATGGACTTCGTGTCAGCCGCCCGCGGGCTTGGCGCCAGCCGGGTCCGGATCATGTTCCGCCATATCTGGCCGAGTGTGATCGGCAATGTGCTGGTTTACGGGTCACTCACCGCCTCGACCGCGCTGATCACGGAATCCTCGCTGTCCTTTCTTGGCCTCGGGGCGCAGCCGCCGACGCCCAGTTGGGGATCGATGCTGTCATCCGGCATGCAGTATTGGGATGCTTGGTGGATGAGCGTCTTCCCCGGTGTCGCGCTGTTTAGCGTGGTTCTTGCGCTCAACTTTGTCGGCGATGGCCTGCGCGACGTTCTCGACGCACGAATTACGGAATAGAGCATGCGCGCGGGATAGTTGAGGCCGGCCTTTCGAGAACAGGACGCGCTATGAGGAATGACCGCTTTGTCGATCGAAGCGAGCGCGCTCTCGCGTAAGAACAATGCGAACACACGGAGACATTGTTCCTGATCAGGTTCAATGGAATCGAAACCAATATGGTTCATGGGAGGAACGAAATGGCACTTGCCGGTGATGGAATTCTTGGTCTTTGGTTCGACATAGCCCCGGAACAACTGGACGACTTCTACGAATGGCACAACCGGGAGCACATGCCCGAACGTCTCGGCAATGCGGGCTTTCGCTCCGGCCGCCGCTTCGTCGCGGTCCGTGCGCCGAAGCAGTTCTTTGTCCTGTATGAGACGAAGAGCCCCGATACGATCTCCGGTCCCGAATATATGAACAATGTCCGCTTCAACAGCGCCTGGTCGCAGCGGCAGTCTCTGCTCAACAACAACCGCGCCATCTTCCGCGTGCTTTTCTCCCTCGGCAGCGGACAGGGCGGATCGATCCTCTCCTTGCGCTACCGGGTCAAAGAGGGGCGCGAAGAGGAGCAACGCCGCCTGCTCGCGCACAGCCTCTTGCCGAAGCTTGTTGACGAGCCCGGTATCGCGAGCTGCCATCTCGCGCGCATCGACGCGCGGGCTATGCATGCCTCGGTCAATCAGGGCATTCAGTTCAAGGTCAATCCGGGGCAGGAGATCGGTCCCGAATGGCTGATCCTCATCGAGGGCAGCCGCGATGCGAACACGCTCGACAAAGTGGCACGCGCGCTGCTCACGGACGAGGCGCTCGCGTCGGCCGGAGCCGATGGGCCCATCCAGTCAGGCCTGTATGATCTCGAGTACGGCCTCTTCCGCATCGCCGCGTGATGGCCGCACCAAGCCGCGCGTTCGGCGGGCGGCGAAACGCTGGAGACCCCATGATCGACCTTCCGCCGGATATGCTGGCCGTCGCCATCGCGCGTCCGGGCCCACCCGAGGTGCTGGCGCCGGTGACGCGCCGACGCCCATCTCCCGGCGCGGGCGAGGTTCTCATCCGCGTGCACGCCGCTGGCGTCAACCGCCCCGATGTCCTGCAACGCATGGGGCATTACCCCCCACCGCCCGACGCCTCCGACCTTCCCGGGCTGGAGGTGGCTGGTGAGGTCGTCGCCTGTGGGCCGGGCGTGGAATGGCCTCTGGCCGGCGAGAAGGTCTGTGCGCTCGTGAACGGAGGCGGCTACGCCACCTATGCGCTCGCCCCCGCGCCGCAGTGTCTTCCGATCCCAAGCGGGCTGAGCATGGTCGAGGCGGCGGCGTTGCCCGAGACCTTTCTCACTGTCTGGGCCAATGTCTTCGCGCGCTGCGGCCTCAAGCCCGGTGAGATTTTTCTCGTCCATGGCGGGGCCAGCGGTATCGGAACGACGGCCATCCAGGTCTGCGCGGCGCTCGGCGCGCGCGTCTTTGCAACGGCCGGCTCGGCCGAGAAATGCGACGCCTGTGTCAGGCTGGGTGCCGAGCATGCGGTGAACTATCGGCAGGCGGATTTCGTCGAGGAGATCCGCCAGAAAACCGGCGGGGCGGGGGTCGATGTCATTCTCGACATGGTCGGCGGTGACTATACCGCGCGCAATCTTCGCCTTCTGCGCCAGAAGGGCCGTATCGCGCAGATCTACTTCCTGCGCGGCAGCGTGGTAACGATCGACCTTGCCGATATCATGACCAAACAACTGGTCCTGACGGGCGGCACGTTGCGGCCGCGTACCACCGCGGAGAAGGGTGCGCTGGCGCTGGCACTGCGAGGCCGGGTGTGGCCGCTGATCGAAAGCGGCGCGGTGCGGCCGGTGATCCATGCTGCACTGCCGCTCGCTGAGGCCGCTGCCGCGCACCGGTTGATGGAGGCGGATGCCCATATCGGCAAGATCGTCCTGCGCGCCGTCTAAAGCACTTCCGGGCGGAGACTGTCCTCCAAAAAAGCGGGCTTGCCCCAAGGCGGCGATCAGCGCGGTCGGTGGAACGCCGCAAAGCGGGACAGGAAGCTGCGGAGGCGCTCGTTGGGCTGGTCGTCGAAGACGGTCGCCGGTGGCGCGTCGATCACGATGCGCCCCTGATCGGTGAAGACGACGCGGTCGGCAACCTCCCGTGCGAAGGCCATCTCATGGGTGACCAGGATCATGGTCCGCCCTTCGGCCGCGAGTTCCTGGACGACCGCCAGCACCTCGCCGACGAGCTCCGGATCGAGCGCGGACGTGATCTCGTCGAGGAGCAGCACTTTCGGCTCCATTGCGACGGCACGGGTGATACCGACCCGCTGCTGCTGGCCGCCGGAGAGCTGGGACGGCAAGGCGTCGAACTTTGCGGCGAGGCCGACCCGCGTGAGCCATTTCTCGGCGATCTGGCGCGCCTCGCCCTTGCTCTTGCCGCGCGACTTCACCAATCCGAGCATGACATTCTGCGCCGCCGTCAGGTGGGGGAACAGATTGAATTGCTGAAACACCATCGCCGCTTCGACGCGGATGCGGGCAAGCTCGCGGTCGCTACGCCGTCGCCGGCCGTCGGCGGTGTCCTTGTAGCCCACCTCGACCCCGTCAATCCGAACCGAGCCCCCGTCGTACTCCTCGAGGAAATTGATACAGCGCAGGAGCGTCGTCTTCCCGCTGCCGGATGGACCGATGATCGCGACGACCTCACCCTTGCCGACAGCGAGGTCGATGCCCTTCAGCACTTGGTGGGATCCGAAAGACTTGGTGATGCCGGCAATTCGGATCACAGGCTCGGCCGGGGCCGCGGTCATGGTGGTCCTTCCGCTCTTAGATGAAGCGTTTCTCGAGCCGCCGACTGAGGGCCGAGAGCGGGAAGTTGATGGCGAAGTACATCAGGGCGCCGATGCCATAGAGCGGCAGCGCGATATGGGTGCGCCCGATCACCTGCTGAAGCGACAGCATCAGGTCGACGACGCCGAGAAGTGAGACGAGCGACGAGCCCTTCACGGTATCCACGACACTGTTGACGAATGGTGGCAGGAAACGCCGCACCGCCTGGGGGGCGAGGACGTGGACGAAGCGGTCGGGGAGGGTCAAGCCGATGGATTTTGCCGCCTCCATCTGGTCCACCGGGATGGATTGGAAGGCGCCGCGGGCGATCTCGATGATCTGCGCCGTCTTGAAGGCGGTCAGCGCCACGACTGCAGCGGGGAGGCTCGGCAGATTCACCGCGATCACGGGCAGGCCGTAATAGACGAAATAGAGCAGCACCAAGATCGGCACACCGCGTACGAAATCCGCGTAGAGCCGGATCGGCAGGCGGGCCCAGAGCGGTCCGAAGACCAGCATGCAACCCAGTGGAATACCGATTGCCAGCGACAGCACGACCACGCTCACAGAGACCAGCAAGGTGGTCAGCAGGCCGTCCAGCAGGAAAGGAAGTGTCTGGAAAAACAGCGCCATGCCGCTCACCGCGCAATGGCATAGCGACGCTCCGCCAGCCGCAGCAGCAGCAGCATCGCGTAGCTCGTGAGGAGGTAGATCGGCGTGGCGATGAGATAGACCTCGACCGTACGAAAGGTCTGCGTCTCGATCCAGCGCATGCTGTAGGCGAGTTCGGGGACGGCGATCGCAGATGCGATCGAGGTGTCCTTGAACAGGGCGACATAGGTGTTCGAGAGCGAGGGCAGCGCGATGCGCAGGGCGGTCGGGAGGCGCACATGCACGAGCACGCCCAGAGGCGTCAGGCCGATCGCCTTGCCAGCCTCGATCAGCCCCTTGGGAACGGCCTCGAGGCCGGCGCGCAGGATCTCGACCAGATAGGCCCCCGCATAGATTGCCAACGTCGCGACGAAAGACGTCGTCGCGTCGTATTGCAGGTCGATCGCGCTCGGCACGCCATAGAAGACGAGATAGACGAGCAACAGGAGCGGTACGTTGCGGACGAACTCGACATAGGCCCGGATCAGCGGCTTCAGCCAGCGCGGACCGTCGAGCTCCGCGAGCGCAAGCACGAGGCCGATCGCCATGCCGATGGCGACTGTCGCCGCCGCCAGCTCCAGGCTCAGCAACAATCCGTCGAAGAGCTTGCCGGCATAGCGCCAGACGATGGCGAAGTTGAAGTGATAGTTCATCATGATGCGCGCCTGCCGGCTTGTCGCGCGTACGGGACCGCGAGCGGCCGTGCTCGGCCGCTTCCACACGGCGGCGAGGTTCTCAGAACTTCGGGAGTCCCGGCGCGCGTGCCGGCGGCGCGATGCCGAAATAGTCGCGGATCGCGCTATCGTAGATCTCGTTCTGGTGGCCGTGGATTGCGACGTCGAACGTCGTGTTGACGAAGCGGACCCAATCCGGGTCTCCCTGCTTCATGCCCGCGCCATAGAGCATCGAGTTCCAGGACTTGCCGGCGTCGGCATATTTGTCGGGATGACGCTTGGACAACCACCAGACGGTCGACAGGTCGACGGCGGCCGCATCCGCGCGCTTGGAGTCGAGCGCGAGGATGACGTTGGCTTGGCTGTCGAGCTGCATGACATTCGCCTGCGGCAGGACCTTCCTGACCGAGGCCTCGGCGTCGACGTTCTGCAGGATCGAGACGCGGGCCGAAGAACCGGCCGCGAGCAGCGCATCGAACGTCTTCTTGTCGCTGTCCGGGCGTGTCAGGAGCGCGATGCCTTCGACATAGTAGGGCCGCGAGAATGCAATGAGCTGGGCGCGGGCCGGTGACATGGTCATGAACTGGATGACGATATCGACCTTCCCCGTATTGATGTTGGGAATGCGCTGGGCGGCGTCCTGCCGGACGAACTCCACCTTCTTGTCGTCATCGAACAAGCCCTTCGCGAGAATGCGCCCCATGGCGATATCCATTCCCGCGAGCTGGCCATTGTCGTCTTCGAAATGCCACGGGGCGTTCGTCGAGCCGGTGCCGACGATCAGCTTGCCCCGATCGAGCACTGTTCGCAGCAGGCTATTCGGAGCGGCCTGGGCCGCAGCGGTTCTGGCCGAAGCCGCGGTCGCGGCGAGCGCTAGTCCGCCGACCAACCCGCTTTTGAAGAGGTTTCGCCGGCTTCCAACGATATCATGCATGATTATCCCCTCGGCGCGAGTGGCAATTGTTATGATAAATATGCCTAAATATAAGTTGTCCCCCGCCAATTTAGAGTATATTTGCGACTGAATTCGGCTGTCAAGCGAACTGCCGCGCGCATCGCGGATGCGCTGCGTGGCCGTCGGACGCTCCCTCAAGGCGCCGGGCCTTGTGATGCCACGGTGCGGCCCGCTCCGGCGTTCGGAGCGATGGCTTCGTCGGCTTTACCGACCCCGCATCGAGATCAGCCGCGCGCCGGGGCATTTCGAGTGAAGGGGAAGCCGGTTCGCGCGAGAGTACTCTAGATGTGATATACGAAGGATGCCATTCTATCATCAGTCAGCTCACGCATGTCGGCGAGCGTACGGTTGTCCAGGACTTTTGCGATGGCTTCGCGGACTTCGAGCATGACGAGGCGGACTTCGCAGCCGGCTTCGTTGCAGTCATCGCATCGGCGATAGGCGGTGCGGCTGGCGCATTGGATAGGCGCGAGTGGACCATCAAGCGCCCGAATGACGTCGCCGACAATGATCTCTTCGGCAGGGCGGGCGAGCATATATCCGCCTCCTTTCCCCTTCCGGCTGTTGAGATAGCGGGCGTTGCGAAGCTCGGCGAGGATTGCGTCGAGAAATTTCTTCGGGATGTTGTTGGCCTCCGCGATATCGGCGACCTGGACTGACTCGCCAGGCTTCAAGCTCGCGAGAAATACGACCGCCTTCAGACCATATTTTCCTTTCTTGGTCAGCATGCGCGAACCTCTCGCTGCCTCGAGCCAGTCTTGATGGAGACCGAACAGGTGTTCGCGGGGACATTACCCCGCAAGGGCGCTGCCTTATACCGCGTGCCCATGAGATCGCTACAATCCGACGTCATAGAACATCTGGTCCATACTCTTGGCCGGCTCGATCATACGATTGACCGTACCAACCTTGACTGCAGGCACGCCGGCGACCGTCGTAAAGGGCGGGACCGAATGCAGCACAACCGATCCCGCGCCGACCATCGCGCCATGGCCAATCTCAATGTGCCCGAGCAGCGTGGCGCCGGCTCCGATCAGGACGCCCGAGCGAATCTTGGGATGCCTATCACCGCCTTGACTGCCGGTGCCGCCCAGTGTGACCCCCTGCAGAATCGATACATCGTCCTCGATCTCGCTCGTCTCCCCAATCACGATACCCGTTGCGTGATCGAAAAAGATCCCACGGCCGATCTTCACCGCCGGATGGATATCGACCTGCAGCGCCTCGGAGGCCGCACTTTGTACAGCCAGCGAGAGATCCCTGCGCCGCTCGCTCCAGAGCCAGTGAGACAACCGGTGGGCCTGGAGCGCATGAAACCCCTTAAAATGCAGCAGGGGTTCAAGGTATCGCGTGGTGGCTGGGTCCCGATCGAGAACCGCTGCCAGATCGGCCCTTATGGCCTGCCGCATGCCTCGATCGGCACGAAGAGCCTGTAGGAAGACCGCCTCGATCAAGTCGGGCAGCAGAAAGTCATGCGCGATGCGACTGGCCACGCGCGCCGCGACCGCCTCCTCCAGGCTGCTGCGATGCAGAACGCCCGCGTATAGCAAGCTCGCCAGTTCAGGCTCATGCGCGACGCCTTCACGCGCTTCGGCTTGGATTGTGAGCCAGATCGGATCGGCCAGACCCATGCTCTGACGTGCGGAACGCATCGTGATCCCTCTCCAGGGACAAGCCTCACGGCCCGCGGTCCCCGCTATGTGTCTCTCTTTACATCATACTAAATCGATCAATTTTATCATATATCGATTGTTGCGCTTTCGCAAACACTCCTGTCGCAGGCCAGGGGCATCCGCCCGGCATCCTGCCGGCGTGGTCCGCACAGGACAGCCTACAAGCGGGGATCAAGCACGTCGCGCAGGCCGTCGCCGAACAGGTTCAAGCCAAGCACCGTGAGCCCGATCACGATGCCGGGGCAGATCGTGATCCAGGGCGCTTCCACGATATAGTCCCTCCCGTCCGCGATGATGTTGCCCCAGCTCGGCGCGGGCGGCGGCGGGCCGACGCCGAGAAAGCTCAGCGCAGCATCTGCCAGAACCGCATAGGCAAAGATGAACGTCAGATCGATGATCAGCGGCGCCATGCTGTTCGGCAGAATATGCCGGAACAGGATGCGCATATGCCCTACGCCTGCGACCCGTGCGGATTCCACGAATTCCGCGCTCCGCAACGTCATCACGCTCGCCCTGACGATCCGTGCCGTACGCGGCATATAGGCGACCGACAGCGCGATGACGACATTGGCTATTCCGCTGCCGAGTGCTGCCGCTATGCCGATCGCCAGCATGAGGGACGGAAAGGCCATGAGCGCATCCATCACGCGCATCAGGATCGCGTCCAGCCGCTTGAAATAGCCCGCCAGCGCGCCGATCAGCGTGCCGCCCGTTCCGGCGATGAGGACGACGGCAAGGCCGATGGCGAGGGACAGATGGCTGCCATAGATGACGCGCGTGAAGATATCGCGTCCGTAATGATCGGTGCCGAACCAGTGCTCGGCGGAGGGGGGAAGGAAGCGGGTGCGGAAGCTGAGCTTCATCGGATCCCCCTGCATGACCAGGGGGCCGACGAGGGCTGCGATGACGACAAGCGATACGATGGTCGCGCCGATGGTCAGCCCCTTGTGGGAGAGGAGCTTTGAGAGGATCCGGCGGCGCGCCGGCGCCCCCATATGGTCGACCGTTGCAGGCGCGACTGAATCGGCGATCGCGGCGGATCTAGTCATTCTCTACTCGCGGATCAAGATAGGCATAGAGAAGATCGACCATGAGATTGATGAAAACCATCAGCATGGCGACGACGAGAAGTGAACCCTGGATCACCGGATAGTCCCGGCGCAATATTCCCTGCACGACGAGACGTCCAAGACCCGGCAGCGAGAAGATCTCCTCGATGACGACGGCGCCGGACAGCGCCACATTGACGATGATTCCGATGACCGTGACGACGGGCACAAGAACGTTTGCGAATGCATGTCGGCCGAGGACCTTGTTTTCGGACACGCCCTTGGCCCGCGCGGTGCGGACATAGTCCTGGCGGAGGATTTCGAGGGTTGTTGCACGCGTCATCCGTGCGAGCAGCCCGATCTGGAAGGCGGCGAGCGCCAGGGCCGGCAGGGTGAGCGAGCGGATGCAGGCCAAAAGGTCTTCGGTTGGTGGGACATAGCCCCCTGACGGCAACCAGTTGAGGTGGACGGAGAATAAAAGTATGCCGGCAATGCTCAGCCAGAATGTCGGAAGCGAAACCCCTAGAAGTGCGACCGTCATGATCGCCGTATCGGCCCAGCGGTTGTGCTTATAGGCAGCGATGAGGCCTGCGAGAATGCCGAGCGGAACGGTCAGGACCATCGAATAGAGCGTGAGCAGGAGCGTCACGGGTAGACGCTCGACGATGGCTTGGGCGACGCTGCGACCCAGCATGAAGGACATGCCGAGGTCGAAACGCGCCAGATTGCCGAGCCAGACCAGGAACTGTTCCAGGATGGGCCGGTCGAGACCGAGGGTCGCGCGGATCGATGCGATCTGGTCGGCAGTTGCGTCCGGTCCCGCTATCACCTGGGCGGCGTCGCCCGGGATGATATGAATGAGGGCGAATGCAAGCAGGCTGACCATGATGAGGACTGGTACAGCCCCCAACAGGCGTCGTGAGACGTAAATCAACATTATGTGATCGCTTGTGAGATGCGTCAGCTATACCAGATGTCCCAAAGCCGAATGCCGTCATAGGGAACAAAGTTGGTGATCGACGATTTCGTCGCCTGGTTCAGATTGCGATCACCAATTTTGATCTGCTGGACCTGGTTGTTGACACGAAGTTCAATGTCCTGCCAGGCACTCCGCTGGTCTTCCTTGGATGTCGCAGAGAGAAGCTTTTGCCAGGCATCTTCCATCGCCTTGTCGTCTTTATAGAATGACCAGTTGCTCGGACCCGAGAAGAGCCTCTGATACTGGAATGGTCCTAGTAATGGCTGGATGGCATAGGCCGTGCTGAACAGGTTATGCGTCGTCGGATCGTTCCGGCGCGCATTCGCCCCCGGCCAGTCGAGCACGTCGAGGCGCACCTTCATGCCGGCCGATTTCAATTGCTCCGCGATGACGACGGCGACCTCCTGGAGAGACGGAATGTCACCGCTTGTCAGGATCACGATCTCTTCGCCGCGATAGCCGGCTTCCGCGAGCAGGGCTTTCGCGCGGGCTGGATCGTTTTGGTTATAGATCAGCCGATTGGCCTCGGCCGGATAGAATTCGCTGTCCTTGTAGACGAATGACGGGTTGAGTGCGAAGGCGCCCTCGGCGGCGATGGCCATGGCCTCCTCCTGGCCGATGGCGGCCTGGATCGCCTGCCGCACCAGAAGATTGTCGGTCGGCGCTCTTTGGACGTTCACCGGAACAACATTGATACTACGCTTGGTCTGTTCATATATTTTGAAGCGCTCATCTTTTGCGAGGCGCGCGGCCGCCTGGACAGGCACTTCGTCGAGTATGTCGAATTGACCGCTCTGCAGGCCGGCGACACGCCCGCTGGCCTCGGAAGCCACGGCGAATGTAATTTCGTCGAGATAGGCTTGCCGGCGTCCGCCGTAGCCGTCGCGCCCGGCGTAGGCCTTGTTGGGGGCATAGTCCGCGAAGCGGCGCCCGTGGAGCTGGGTGACGCCGTCCCAGTCGACGAAGGAGAACGGGCCCGTGGAGATGGGCCTTACCTGATTGGCGTCCTTGTCGCATTCCTCGGCCGGAATGATCGTCATCGGGGATGCCGGCGATTTGATGAGTTCGATCCAGCTCGGCATCGAGGATTTGAGCTCGACGACGAGGGTGCTCGCATCGGGCGTCGTCATGCGATCCACATTCGCTAGCCGTGCCTTCTCGGGGCTGACGCGTGCATAGCGCTCCAGGGAACGCTTGGCATCTTCGGATGTCATCTTCTTGCCGTTGTGAAACGGCACGTCCTTCCGGAGGCGGAAGGTAAAGGTCTTGAAGTCTGGCGATATAGCGAGTTCTTCGGCCAGTTGAAGTTGCGCCGATCCCCGCTCGTCGATCGTCACAAGGGTCTCGCACATGTGCATCAGGACGTTTCGGGCGACCTGGGAGCGCGAGAAATGCGGATCGACGGTCTCCGTTGCCGCGCTCATCGCGACAGTGGCGCGCCCGCCCGGCTTGGGTTGCGCAGCCGCCTGACCAGATGCGGCTCGCGGGAGTGTCGCGGCCGCAGCGACGGTTGCCGATGTTGCGAGAAGTCGGCGGCGGGTCCATTCAGCCATGCTTGTATCCCCTCTTGCGCTGTTTTGATGCGGATGTCGGATGCGGGCTTGCTGACGCGACCCGCGTTTAGAAAACCGGGGTCGGAAGCGGCTGCCCGGCGAAATGGGCGCGCACATTGGCCCGGACGAGGTCGCAGGCGTCCCGCCATGTCTCGAAAGTTCCGCCGCCGCGATGTGGCATCAACACGGTATTCTGATTGTCGAGCAGCCTCTGAGGCACGGACGGCTCGTGCTCGAAAACATCGAGACCGGCGCCCTTGATGACGCCTTTCTCCAGGGCGTCCGCGAGCGCCACTTCATCGATGATCGATCCGCGGGCAATGTTGACGACAATGCCGTCCGGGCCGAGTGCCTCCAGGACCTGTGCATCCACGAGATGGTGTGTCGCGGCGCCGCCGGGGCAGGCGACCACGAGGAATGTCGATCTTGCCGCGAGGTCCACGGGGGTCTCGCAATAGGTGTAGGGCACACCCTCCACCGCGCGTCGATTGTGATAGAAAACGGGCATATCAAAGCCCGCGGCTCTGCGGGCGATCGCCTGGCCGATCCGCCCCAGCCCGAGTATGCCGATGGGCTGGCCGTGCACGCGCGGGACAAGCGGAAAATCCCCGCTTTCCCAAGCCCTTGCCCGCACGAAGGCATCTCCGGCGGTGATGCGTCGGCCAACCGCGAGAAGAAGGGCGAAAGCCATGTCCGCGACGCAGCCGTCGGTGACGCCCGGCGTATTCGTGAGGCGGATATCGCGGGCGCGCAGGGCGCTGACGTCAACCTTGTCATAGCCTGCGCCGCCGTGCGCAACCAGACGCAGATGGGGAAGCGCTGCGATCAGCTCGCCGGATAGCACGCCGCCTGAGGTCAGCGCTTCGACGCGCTGCGCGACCGCCGCGTCGAGTTCTTCGGGACGTCCGGATGGCAAAAGATGAAGCGTGAACTCAGACGCCAGCCGCTCAAGATACCAATCCGGACGTTCTCCTACGACCAACAGTTCCGGCGTCCCCTCTGGCATTGATGTCTCCTCCGCGGGTTAAGCTGTCTAATTGTATACCGACCGTCGCGATGCCCATGAGGCCACCTTCCGGGAAGATTCATGCAGCCATGTCGGTTTGCTTTGGATTGTATAACAGTATACGATTTGCAGATGGTCAATAGGCATTGAGGCGATCGGAGCGAAAATCCGTCGATGGCAGCATCTCAGCGTCCGAAAAGTGATCGGGGGGATGGGTGGGTTCCGCTGAAGCCGAGGACCCTGGTCGATATGGTCATCGACGCGATCGTGGCGGCCGTTTCACGCGGCTTGATCCTCCCGGGCGACCGGGTGGTCGAGACGGAGCTTGCGCAGCGCCTCGGCGTCAGTCGCGTGCCTGTAAGGGAAGCGTTGCGGATTTTGCAAAGTCAGGGCCTCGTCCTGAGCGAACCGCACAAGAGCATGAGGCTCATGCCGGTCACTCAGGCGCGGATCGACAACCTGATCGAGACGCGCGTGGCGCTTGAGACGACGGCCGCGATCCGCGCCATCAGGAATGGGCTCAATGACGCGGCGGGATGCGGACGGCTGTCTGAATGCATTCGTGAGATGGAGGCGGCCTTCGCGCGCAGTGACGCCTATGGTTTTGCCAATGCGGATACGGAGTTTCATCGTCGGCTATGCCAGCTCAGCCGGAACGATGTGCTGTGCGAATTGTGGGAGGGGCTGTCAAAGCAGGCGACGATCTACTTCGGGCTGTCCACGCTGGTCAAGCCGATGGACGAGATCATCGCCGAGCATGTCGTGCTGCTGGACGTTTTCCGGAGCGGGCATATCGATGCGGTAACGCGCGCCCTTCAGGAGCATATTGCGGTTCAGACCCACAAGGTCGATTTCGCAGCGCTCATTGCCGCGCGGCGCGCCGATCGGGAGACTGGGGGCCGCGAGGACACGTTCTGAATGCACGCTCGTCAGGCTTTCGCGATGAGGACTTGCGGAACAGAAGTTGGCTCTCGCGTCTAGAGCATTTTCGAGCGAAGTGGACACCGGTTCGCGTGAAGAAAATGCGTAGAATCAAAGATCTGGAGCATTCCCCGTGAACCGGAGTTCACCGGGAATGCTCTAGCTGTCGAAGCTATGAAGGTTGTTCATCCGGGGCCGGGATGTGAGGCTGGGGTTGCGAAGCACCAACCCTAACCGGAGCACCCGGATGAACGTTCATAAGAATGCGCGCCTGACGGTGCATGGTCGAGTCCTTCTCGTGCGGCGTGTCGTGGAAGAAGATTGGACAGTGGTAGCCGCGTCTGAGGCAGCGGGCGTCTCCGTGCGAACAGGGTTCAAGTGGCTTGCGCGGTTCCGGGCGGGCGGCGAGCGGATGCTGCACGACAGGAGCTCGGCGCCCGGCCTGATGCCGCATGCGACACCGGTCGCGACGATCGAGGCCGTCGAGGGACTTCGCCGGCTGCGCCTGAGTGGCCCGGCCATCGCGCGCGAGCTCGGCCTGCCTCGCTCGACCGTCGGCGCGATCCTGCGGCGGCTCGGGCTCGGCCGCGTGTCGGCGCTCGATCCGCGGGCACCGGAGAACCGCTACGAGCGGCAGCTTCCCGGCGAGCTGATCCATGTCGATACCAAGAAGCTCGGCCGCATCCAGGGCATCGGCCATCGCATCACCGGCGACCGCACCCGTCAGAGCAACCGGCGCGGGCGTGGCGAAGGGCTCGGCTGGGAGTGCCTGCATGTCGCCATTGACGATGCCTCGCGGCTTGCCTACACCGAGGTGCTCGCCGACGAGAAAAAGGACACCACCTGCGCCTTCACGGCCCGCGCCATCGCCTGGTTCCG
>NZ_QJJK01000003.1 GCF_003201475.1 Chelatococcus asaccharovorans
TCGCCGAAGCGGCGCGGCTGCGCGCCACGGCCGCCCTGCGGCCCGCCCTCGCCACCGAAGCGGCGGAAGAACTGCTCGAAGGGGTTGCCGGGACCACCCATGCCAGGACCCATGCCGGGACCGCCGAATTGCTCGTCACCCTGCTGGCCGCCGAACTGCTGCATGCCGCTGTCGTTGCGGACGTTATCGATCGCCACCTTGACCTGCACCGAGACCACCGCCGGCTTCACCCGGTCGACGAGATCGGCAAACGAGGCCTGGCCGGGCACCGTCACCGCCGGGGCCGGCGCGATCTGCTGGGCATAGGCCGGGCCATAGGGCGGGGCCACCATCCCCTGCAGCACACCCGCCGTGCCCAGAGCCGCCAGCGCCACCGCACCCAGCAGCAGCGACTTGCGACGGTTCGTGCGCGGCGAGGCAGGGGTCTGCGAATTCTTGTCCATCATCATCGTCTTTCCAGTCACGCTCGCCAGGAAGCCCAATCCCCCCGGGCTCCCCGGCGCAGGACGCGGACATCGCGCCCCTCTTCGCAACCGACAATGACAAGCCGCCCCTTACAGCACCCTCTCAAACCCATGAATTCTTCGTAAGGTTGAGCGGAGCCTTATAACGTCGCGTCGGACGATAGGGATTGCTGTGGCACTGCATCGCGCAATGATCTAGACCGGGAACGACGGGGGTGATGCATCACCGGACGGGCAGGGAGTAGAGATGGCCGACCTCGACAATTTCGGAAACGCCACGCCGGCGGCCGCGCCACGCCATTCGGATTTCTGGATGCGGGAGATGCCCTATCTCGTCATCCTGATCATGACCGCCTGCGGTGTCGGCTACGTCAGCCTGACCCGTCAGCCGATCGCGCTGTACTGGCAGCTCATGGCGATCGTTATCGCGATCATCTGTATCGTGGTCGGATGGCCCGAGGCGCGTGATACCAGCCGGCGGTGGCGGCTGATCTGGAGACAGGTGCTCCATTGGGGCGCATTTCTGCTCGCCATGTATCTCGTCTTTCTGCCGAGCGTGCAGGCCATCGCCAATATCGACTCGACCGGCTTGATCATCCTTCTGATCCTGGCGTTGAGCACCTTCGTCGCGGGCGTTCACATCGGCTCCTGGCGGATGTGCGCCAACGGGATCGTCATGGGCCTTGCTGTGCCGACGGTCGCCTGGCTCGACCAGTCCGCCCTCATCCTGACCCTGATCCTCATCGTCGTCCTTGCGCTCGCAGGTGCTGTCATCTGGTATCGGCTGCGCGGCTGAACGGGACGCCCTTCCGCGCCTGAAGCCTGCTGAAGCTTTCCTGGCGAGGGGATCCCGCGCCGTTCCCAACCGGGTCATCGACGCATGTCCATCATCAACAGCCTCCGGGCGCGCCCGCGCATCATCATTTTCCTCGCAATCGTCATCGGTCTGGCCATTGCTCTTCCGCGGGACCTCGCCACGTCGTCGCGGCTTCTCATCGCGTGGGACTGCGGCGCGCTCGTCTATCTCGTCCTGGTCGCCCGGATGGCCGTCATCGCGGATATCTCCGTGATGCGCCGTCGTGCGGCCGTGGAGGATGACGGCGCCCTTGCCATCCTGATGTTCACCATCATCGCCAGCGTGATGAGCCTCGTGGCGATCGTGGTGGAATTCAGCAATGTCAACAACTTCGCGCCGACGATGCGCAATCTGCATATCGCACTGGCGACGGTGACGATCCTGATCTCGTGGCTGATCGTCCATGTCAGCTTCGCGCTGCATTACGCGCATGAATACTACGCGCGTGAAAAGCAGCATCCGGGCATCCGCTTTCCCTCCTCCGCCAAGAACGGCGATTTCCAGCCGGACTACTGGGATTTCATGTATTTCGCCGCGAATCTCGGGGCGGCGGCACAGACATCGGACGTCGTCATCGAATCCCGCCGTATCCGGCGCATCGTTCTGTGCCATACGGTTCTCTCCTTCCTGTTCAACACAGCGATCCTCGCCATGGGCGTGAATATTGCCGCAGGGGTGATCTGAGGGTAGGAAAAGGCGTCGATCCGGGATGACATGGAATCGCGCCCCAGCCCGGGCGACCGGCGTGGAGCGGACCTGTGCGGATGGCGGCGCGTGATGGCTGACGGTGCAAGGCGGCCATCGAGGTCCGAGCGGCCTGCCTCAGATGCATGGGATTTTCAGCTAAGCGTCTGATGTATTGTTACTTTGTGAGATCCGCTCTGTTTGAGCCCATTGAAGCCAAGGGCGGCTCGGTGCGGAGGAGATATGATCATGGCGACGGTAGACGTGCTCAACAAGGCTGGAGCAAAGCAAGATCTGATAGACCTCATTCGGGCGGATTTTGCGACGGCTTTTGAAGTATGGTCGCCCGCATTGGCAGCGAACGTCAATTTCAACGTCAGATTTGAAATATTGGACCAGACCACAAGCGGCAGGCTTCAGGGTAGGCCGGCTTTGATGGTTCCTGTCGGCACAATCGATGGGATGAGGGTCTTGGAGGGCGCGGCCTCATACGAACTGAGAACCGGGATCGATTTAGGGACGGAGCACGATATAGTCATTCAGGCCGATATCGACTATCTCCTGAATTCTGTTTATTTTGGAAATAATTCCGTTCCGGATAGAGTTAGCGCGGTTTCCGCTTTTCTCCATGAGCTCGGGCACGGAATCGGCTTTGTTGGCTGGCGCGACCACACGACCGGCATTCTGCCGGGGGCCTATCAGACACCCTTCGACATGCATATCCTGATGAAGGACGGATTTCCGTATTTCGAGGGCGTCAATGCTGCAAAGGTCTATGGAGGACCTGTGCCTCTGACTTATGGGAACATGTTTCATCTCGGAAACCCGGCGCCAAAGCCGGGCGCGGATCTGGTGGATGACCTGATGAACGGGGTGATCTTCAAGGCCGCGACAGCTTATCCCATAAGCGACCTTGTTCTCGCAATTTTGGCCGACCTCGGCATCGGGACGCGTAACTCCGATAGTCTTACCGCGCCACAGTCTGGTCAAACCCTCAAGGCGGGAGCGGGTTTCGATAGTGTCAGCTTCAACACAGAAAGCTCAGGATATACATTCTCCTACGATGCAGGTGAGCTTTCAGTTAGTAATTTGAGCGCGTCTTACAACGCTGACATCATCGATGCCGAGCGCATCGTGTTCACGGACAAAACACTCGCGCTGGATCTCGATGGCAGTGCCGGCCAGTCTTATCGGATATACGTGGCGGCGTTCGGCCGCGCTCCGGACACCGCGGGCCTGACCTTTTGGACGGGTGCTATGGACGGGGGGATCAGCCTGAAAGACCTGGCGCATTCATTCATCTCATCTCCCGAGTTTAACGGCCGCTATGGCGAGAACTCTACAAGCCGCGACTATATCCGGCTGATTTATGAGAATGTTCTTGACCGTCAGCCGGACGAATCCGGGTATCTCTTTTGGACCGGGGCGATGGACGACGGGCTGACGAGGGAAGACCTGCTGATAAGTTTTTCCGAAAGCCCTGAGAACAAGGCCAATACAATCGGAACCATATCGAACGGCATTTGGCTGGATAGCCACCTAGCCTGATATTCTTCAATACGGTGCCCCTGACCTGCGGTACAGTTCAAGCAAGCCGGGGAGGGGTGGCAACTCGCCGGGATCACGCTCTCACCGAAGAGGTGCGGGGACGTGGCGATTTCCGACCGCGCGGACATCAGGATACTTGAGGGGCTATGCGCGCCTAGATGACACCCTACACGAATCGATCCGTGTCGAGGATCCAGCATACTGTGCCAAGACCGACGCTGGACGATTGGTCGCCACTGGGGTCGTCAGGTCGCCAGTTGTTCACTCAATGTTCTTTTTGCGCCGATATGGTAAGTTATTGGAAATCAATTATTTTAATGGTCGGAGCGGCGGGATTTGAACCCACGACCCCTAGTCCCCCAGGGAGCGATAATGTGTTCAATTCCAATAACTTATAGAAGGTCGGTTGTATTTTCCGCCGTGCACTCTTTGCACATCTATGCGCAATCTGCGAGTGGCGATTTCCGCCACTCGTTTTTTTATCCTTTCCCACCCGCCACGAGACGCAATTGCACCATGGCCGGCGGAATGTCAGGCGGCCCAGGCGGCTTGTAGAGATCGATGAGGCAGGCGAAACACGGCTCGCCATTGTAGCGGCTGCGCTTCATCGTACCCATGCGGCGCCGCGGGCAATCGAGCGACAGCTCCCTCACGAGGTCGTCGAGCGGGATCTCGGCGCCGAAGCGCTCCGCGAGGCGGGCCAGGCGATATTTCCCGGAGCGGTTGCATGCGTCGCAGCCGATGCGCACCCAAACCCATGGGAAGTCCGACAGCTTGTGCGCGACAATCACCGCTCGATCTCCCGGCCGCGGATATAGCCGCGCGAGACAAAGCGTGCCGCCTCCCCAATCCGCCGCTCACGCTCGGTCAGATCCGCCAGGGCGTCACGGACGACAGCCTCCAGTGCCGCCAGGGCGTCGCGCTCCTCTTCCAGATAGGCTGCCGCGATCGCTTCCACGGCCTTGTCGGTGTCCAGGTGGCTCATGGCCGGCCATTGTATCCCGGCGGCTCAAAATGAGAACAAAAAAAGAACAAATAGACGCTCATTCGGTGCCATTCGACACGCTGCGTGGCACTCCCGCCCGCTTGCCTGTGGAAAAAGGACCGTGCAAAGCTGGGACGATGAACGGAGGAAGCGGTGTGCAATCTTTACTCCATGACCAAGGGCCAGCAGGCCATCCGCGAACTGGCCAAGGCCTTTGAGGACTACACGGGCAACCTGCAACGGATGCCGGGCGTCTTCCCCGACTATTCCGCGCCGATCGTTCGCCACGGGCCGAACGGGCGGGCGCTGGCCATGGCCCGATGGGGGATGCCAACCTCGCAGTTCGCTTTGATGCAGGCCGCCAAGCGGCGTGCCGAGAAGCTCGAGGCCAAGGGCCAGGCAGTCGACTTCAAGGAGATCTTGAAGATGGAGCCGGACAGCGGCACCACCAACGTCCGCAACACCGACAGCAAGCACTGGCAGCGCTGGCTTGGGCCGGACAACCGCTGCCTGGTGCCCTTCACCTCATTCAGCGAGTTCAACAAGGCGGCCGGCGGCGACATCTGGTTCGCCTTCGATGATAGCAGGCCGCTCGCCTTCTTCGCCGGGATCTGGACGGATCGCTGGCCAAGCGTGCGCAAGGTCAAGACCGGGATGGAGGTTGCAGATCTCTATGCGTTCCTGACCACGGACCCGAATGCGGAAGTGGGCGCGATCCATCCGAAGGCGATGCCGGTCATCCTCACCACCGAGGAGGAGCGCGATATCTGGATGCGCGCGCCGTGGAGCGAGGCCAAAGACCTACAGCGCCCGTTGCCGGATGGCTCGCTCCAGATCGTGGCCCGAGGCGTCAAGAACGACGGTGCTCTTCCATCTCTCTGACGGGAGGATGGTATGTTTTTGGATCGCAGGATGCCTCTGTTGGTCACAGGCTCTGAATTGCAGCAAGCATGTTCGCTAGCTCGATCGGGATAAGCCTTACCCGTCGCATTGCCGCTAAAAGTTTCGGAGGCGTTACGACCTGTTGCCCGAATGCACCCTGAGCTATGCTCAGCAGGCTGTGCCCCTGATGATTAACAACCCAATGAGGCACCTGGATTTTCTGCCCCCTTGTGTATTCAACCTCGACAAGCTGGTTCGCAGCTTCCCCGGGAAAACTAGTTCCCATCAAAGATGTTACAGTATTACTAATAGCCTGAAGCTGCGCGTTATTCATTGCTCTAAGAAGATGGTCATCACCAGGGGATATTGCTATATCTTCAACTTCTGGTGCCCTACCACCATCAAGAAGCAAGCTAAATATATTAACTGGATCGAGAAGATAATTCTCTATACTATATCTAGTCAAAATTTTGACGCGTAAAGATTCGGGGTTATTGACATCCTTGTCCGTAACGCCAAAAAATGTCGTCCGGAGCGGGGAGCCTTCAAATTTTTCAACCCAATTTCTCACTACGGTGCAGCCGCCCGAAACCTTATCACTTCCTTTCCCGGCCGAAGCAGAAATAAACACAAACGACGGAGTTGTTCGTAAGCACATAGGATCCTTACTTGGGCCGTAGTCAGTCAAAAGGTCGCGGATCAGGTTATAAAAATCGACATCACCATTATCTTCGACGAAGCAGAACTTGCTTGCACGACTAACTGTTATAAGCCCCGAAGTAAGAACTGGTATGATATCGTCGTGGCTTGAAACGCGAATCAATTGATTCGCGCCGCGTTCCATCTGGAAAACAGATCCTTCCGGCGCCAGAGCAACCGTAGACGGCGAGTGCGTAGTCATAATTACTCGCACTCCGTACTTTTTGATGAATACTTCTGTGATCACGTTAAGGAATTGTGACGTCATTGACGGATGCAAATGTGCGTCCGGCTCGTCAAGCAAAAGTATCTTGGGGAAAATATCTTCTTTTGTTGAGCTGAAAGTCCATAAAAGAAGTCGTAATATGACCTGCTCTCCGGATGAAAGATCAATGGCTCCAACAGAATTATTAGTTAATTGATCGACAAATTCCAGCTGGTATGTCTTGCCGATATACATTCCATGTGGCGGAGTAATTCTGTACGAAAAATCAGCAGCTTTGAGAGCCTCATTTACGAAGTCCCAAGGCGCACGTCCAATATCATTGCCATCAATGTCAAGTCCTGGAGTGTTTCGCTCTCTTGCTTCCACTGCCTTGTAATGATAAGCAAGAAAAACACTTGCCATCCCGTTCACTACGTCGACACCCGCAATGGTGTGTCGAAAATCATCGGGAAGCAAATCGAATAATTGTTCGTCGGAAGCGCTGCTAATGTCTATATTTTTTAACAGCTTACGAACCATGTAAGCCTTTGACGTATTGGTCGGATCGCTCCTGTATGAGGCGATATTCTTCGCAAACTGCAAAACATATCGGCTCATATTGGGCATTTCGCTGACAGATGAATAGCTGTTGCTTGGTGTCCACCCGTCGCTGCCAATAAATCCCACTTCGTCTGGGCTATATTCGGGGCCCGTCGTTGTAATTTCGAGAGGAATAACTTCATGCTGATTCAGGTCATTTGGTATCGTTTTTGTTAAATGATGACTAATTAGGTTAAGAAGCTGGGTTTTTCCTGAGCCATTTCGACCTGTTATGATACTAAGTGGAGGGATATTCTCCCAAGTAAATGCCGAGATTGATTTGTATTTTCCCCCAGGGGATCTGGGCTGCATGTATATACTGAATGGCGTAGAATCAGCTGGCATTCAATCCCCCATAGAAGGCGACCCAAATGTTATATTTGGATCAAATGCTCTGAGATTCGCAAGTCTTAGCTGCGCGAGGTCCTCCTTGGGGAAAATGAGATTACTTCCGTTAAATTTGTCAGCGTTCGGGTAACCCATCTCGCCAACGCCGCGCCCATCGCATCACGGCCTCGCAGACGGTCATGCCGACGAGGCCGAGCAGGAAGCCAACTGAGCCTTCGAGCTCCCCGATCGGATAGCCCCACAGGTCGAGCCAGCGGCGCACAATCTGCGCCGCCGGCGGGGTGCCGTAGCCGGCCGTCAGGCCGCCGACCACGGCCGCGCTGATGCGGGCAGCCAAGGTGTAGTGCGAATTGATCAGCGCGCGCACGATGCCACCAGCAAAGCCGGCGCAGAGATGGACGCTCTTGATGCCGAAGACATGCTCCCAGCCGCCGAGATCAGACATGCCGGCCTCCCGGTTGTCAGTCCGAAGTGGGACGCTTCCAGCTACAGGATGCGATGCCGCGCTCAATCTGGCCGTCGATCCATCGACGGTCTTTCGGACGCTGGCCCTGCACGGCAAAGCCGGGCGCCTCGAACACGGCGCATTCACCGGCTGCACTGGCCGGTAATCGTGGACCACAGCCCGCCAGCGTCATAGCAATCATCAACACCGCGTTGCGCCCGTTGCGCCGCGTCCTTGGCCGCCGCATTCTTCATCTCCACCTGGTCGAGAGCGCGGCGCCCGCCGTCGCGCAAAAGGCTCTCGCGGTAGAGAGCGAGGCAGCCGAGCAGGAGCAGCACGGCGCCGGCGGCGCTCGCCAGGCGCCAGTGTTTGAGGACGAGGGCGATCATGCCGCGCCTGCCCTGCGGTTGATCGTCAGCCGCCCGGTCATCAGCGCCCAGGCCACCGCGCCGGCCGCGGCGACAAGGAGCGCGAAGGCGCCGAGTGCAAAGCCGTTGTCGATATTGCCGAGGAAGGACAGGCCGAGCACGCCGGAGCCAAACAGGCCGCCGGCCGCCTGGATGAGGCCGCTGTCGACTGGCTTCACATCGTCCGGCAAGGCCGCCTCGGCGCGCACGTCTGCGGGCTGCGGCTGGTCGGCAGCGGCCGCCTTGAGCGCCGCGAGGAACGCCTCATAATAAGTCGCGACGAGCTTTGCCTTGTCCCGGCCGTTGACGATGGCGCGGGAGGCGACGGGATCGGTGACGACATTCGCGGCGAAATACCGATCGAGTGTTTGCGGGCCTTTCTTGTCGGCCGCGAACAGGCCGAGCTTCATGCCGACGACGGCGCTGCGGGCGCCGATCTTGATATCGAGCAGGAGATGCGGCGCGGCGACGAGATCGAGCCCGAGCGCCCGGCCGACCTTCTCATAGTTCTCGCGGTGCGTGATTTGAAGCGGGCCACGACCAAACCAGCCCTCACGCCAGTAAGGCTTTGCGACGCTGCCAAGCTTGCCCGCCTTCCAGGCGCGATCGAGATTAGCGATGGCCTCCCGGTCGCTCGACGCGAAAGTCTCGCGCACGGGCACCATGCGCCCCCCCGTCTCATGAAACACATTGGCCTGAATGCAGGCGATGTGCCGAAGGTCGGTCACAGCCTCTTCGGCGCAGCTATCGAGCAAGGCCGTCAGGCCCTCGACCTGCTGTTGACTGAGTCGCCCGCCCAAAGGAGCCTTGCGAACATAATTGAAAAATGTCGTGCGATTAAAAGACATAGCGTCACCTGCGAATGAGAACAGGAAGGCGGCAGGACGCAGCCGCCTTGGGGAGGTTCACGGCTGAGCGCGGCAGATGACGCAAACAGGGGGAGCCGCTAGGCCGGCGCGTTACACAATGTTGTCCTGATCGGCGAGCGCGATCACATACCCGCCGGCGAAAGCGGCGAGCACGATGTCTTCCTTGCTGCCGGCGATCGCCTCCCCAGAGGCAAGCCGCCGGTCGATCTCCTGGGCGGCGATCGCATCGATCGCGAGGCGCGCGCGTTCCTTGGCTGCATTGATGATCCAGGCGGCGGGATCGAGGGCAACGGCCGAAAGAGCCTTGGCCTCGGCCTCGGTGAGATTAACGGTGCACTGCATGGGTGACATCATCCTATGAGATGGCCGGTGAAGGAGCCATTGCGGCAAAAGACAGTGCCCGCAAGTGCGTCCATCGTGAATGAAACGTCGACGTAATCATTCTGATTGAGGTAGGTTATTATCGATTCAATCTTATGGATGAAGTACGTTCCCGACGAAGCAACGGTTATTATATTCGTTCCGTTCTTCCTGATGCCGATGGAAAGCGATCCAGCATTCACGGTTGCGGAGTTTCCGCTTATCCCAATAGATGCCGTGAACTGATATATTCCAGCGATCGGCGCCGTGAACCGTGAATTCGCCGGGTTATAGTGATTGCCAACATTCAGGTGGACGGTTGCAAAGGGGAAGCCGTTGATGGTGCCGTTGCCCACTCCCGTGTTCGCCTGGTTCAAAGCGGCGAAGGCGGGTTGCGCGGGAGCGAGTATGCGGCCTGACGCATCAATGCCGGCCGAGCCGGGAAAGGTGACAGGGCCGGTGAAGGTGCCGCCGGCCTTGGGCATGTAGCTTGCGGAAGCCTCCACTGCCATGCTGCCGAGCTCCAGCAGGGCGCGAGCGCTCCCCGGGTCTTCAGCCGCGACGAGCGCCTTGCCCGTTGTCGTTGCGCCGAGTTCGTCAAGCACCGCATCGGCATCGTCGGCCTGCAACACCGCCGCGCCGAGGGCCGAGGCGCCGAGATTGGCAAGGCCGCGCTCTTTTTCCTCGCTGCTGAAGGACTGTTCGGCATCGACGCGCAGCTTCTTGCCATCGAGATTGTCGATGGAGGTCTTGGTGTAGAAGTCGCTCGCCTGTTCGAGCGCCATCGTCTTCAGTCCGAGCAGGTCACGCGCGGCTTCATCGTTCCCAGCCTTGAACAGGTTGCGACCAATCGCGCTGCCGCCGAGGTTCAAAAGAGCGGTGTCGGCATCGGTGAGATCGGCGAGGTTCTGGAAGGGCTGCAAGCCTGATGAGGCGCCATAGGAATGGCCGCCTGGCGTCAGCCCGTCATGAATACGGAGCGACCAATCGTCGGTGACGATGGTAAGTTCACCCGGGAAGCCGACGAAGCTGGCATGTTCGGCCGCTGTTCCCCGGCGGCGCTGGACGGCAATGCTCATAGGAGGCTCCCATAATCGCGGCTGTCGGTGGCGACGTCGGTCACAAAGCCGTAGTCGGGCTGCGCCAGTGCCGCGGCATGGCTGGCGGCCGCGATCGCGAAGCTCTCCGCTTCATCGCGGTGGGTCTTGCTCGCCAGCTCGCTGGCATCGGCGGCGGCGGCCGCCGGCACAGCTAGGGCAGCGGAGGCTGCGGCAGCGGCGGCGTGCGTGGCCGATTGTTCTTCCGCGCCGATAGCAACCGCCTCGGAGACAGCGGCGCGGTCGGCATCGATCCGAACCGAGGCGGCATAGCCCTCGGTTTCGTCATGCAGGGCGGTGACCTCCGGGAGCACAACCTCCATGAAGGCAGCCAGCTCCGCGAGCGTCGGCTCGACGCTGTCGAGCCGCTCGGCAACGCGATCGGTGGCGCTGCGCATTTCCGCATCGCGCATGGCGGCGCGATCGTGCAGGGCCTGGTGCACCGACGCCGGGAATTGCTGGCCGTCGAGCAGCACCTCGGACACGATCGCCGGCGTGCGCCGCTCGAAGACGAGGATCCCGGTCGCAGGCGGCAGGGCGATCGGCGTCACCGTCACCAGCTTGCTGGTGCTCGCCAGCATCACCGTGAAGTTCACGCCGGCGGCGAGCTGGGTCACCGTGCCGTCAGGTGCACGAAAGCGCACGTGCACATCGGCCGGCTTGTCTGCGGGAAAGCCGAGGGCGAAGACGGTTTCGACGCCGCTCCAAGGCAATTCGCGATAGGCGATTTCCGTGCTGACCGTCATGTCAGGGCTCCCCGAGGATGGCGGGCGCGCGATCGGGCGTGCTCACGCCAGGCCGCCACCAGAACTTTTGGCCCCAGCTCTTGGCTGCTTCGCGCTCCATACGCGCGAAGCGATCCGCAGCGCGGTCATCGCTCATGCGTGCGAGCTGATCGACGACGGCGCGTTGAAAGGCGAGCCGCCCATACCAGAGGGAGGAACCGGGCATGAGGCGCGCCGCGGTATAGAGCGCATCGCCGAAGAAATGTGTCTCCTCGCCCTTGATCGAGCGGCCGATATTGGCGGATAGCCACGTCCCCAGCACGCTTTCGACCGCCGCGAATTGCGGGCCGGCGAGCGTCGTGACCCAGGAATTGCCATAGCGGGTTTTGTCCTGGGACAGCATATCGCCGAAGATGCCGAGGCCGCCCGATTGCAGGAGGCCAGCACCCCAGGCGCGCAGACCGTTGCTATCGGTCGGATCGAGCGAATAGGCGTCACGGCCCTGCGCGATCTGCTTGGCCTGCATGGCGAGGATGCCGAAGCCCCACATGGCCGTCAGGGTCGCGGCGGCATGGCCGAGGCGCGAACCGTCCCAACCGCGCGCAAAGGCGCGGGCGAAATGCAGCGTCACGAAGGTGATGGGAAAGGCCTTGTACATCCCAACCGCACGCGCGACCTCTCCCTTGACGGTGCCGGCCGGTGCGCCGCCATAGAGCATCGCCCGTGTGGCTGGGTCGCTCTCAATGACGGCATAATCCATTTCGGTATTGATGAGCTGGGCATAGCGCTCGCTCGCGGCCCGTGCTTCTGGCGTGCCGAGGCGGGCCACGTCGAGCGGCCGGATGAAGGTGGCGCCGGCGCGCGGCTCCCATTGTTCGGCAGCCCGGATTAGATCCCATTCGGCCGCGCCGATGCCATGGCGGGCCATCGCCTCGCGAAAGCGCGGCTCGATTTCGCCCAAGGGGCGCTCCGCCAGGCGTGCTGCATGGGCCATGAATTCCATGCCGAAGGCATTGCGCAGGGTCGCCGTCCAGCGACGCAGGCCCGACGCACGAATGACTGCGCCGGCCATCTTGGCGACGGCGCCAGAGCGGATCGTTTCCCCCATGAAGCGATCATTCTCGCGTGCCGTCTGCGCCAGGCTGTCGGCGATGAGGCCGGCATGGGCGGCGCGAATTTCCGCGCCGGGCTCCGCCATCATGGTCGTGGCATTGCGGATGACATTCATCACCGGCAGGCCGTTGAACCGGGCAATTTGGGCCATGAGCGGCACATCGGTCAGGGACGAGATGATGGCCGAGCCCATCTGTGTGCCGACGAGCCAGCCGCGCATGTCGCCCATATGCCGCGCCCATTCTATATTCACCGGTGCGCGCGCCTGTCCGGTGACTTCCTCCCAGAGATGGGTGGTGGCCTTCTTCTCTGCTTTCAGGCGTGAGGCCGCCTTGCGGATATCCTTCACCGCCGCCGCCGCGGCTTGCGGATCATCGGGCGTGGCCTTGCCGGCCAAGGCCGCAATCTCGCGATCGAAGAGGCTATCGATATAATGCTTGAGGCCGTTCGGGTTTGGCCCAAGCACGCGCAGTTGCGCGATATCATCCGCCATATCCGCGATGTGGCGGATCATGGTTTCATAGACACCATCGGCCACGCCATAGGCCTCGCGGTAGGCGGACCAGGAGGCCGCATCCTTGAAGGACAACACGCGCGCTTCTGCCCGAGAGTTCGCCAGCATTGGCCGGCCGGTCACGCCCATGGTCGGGGGACCAGAGGCACCGCGCGAGACTATAGCGCCATAGACCTGGTCAAGGAGCGCATCGAGCTTGGCATCAGACAGGGGCTTGCCGCTGGCGAAATCGAGCATATCGGCCCGGTCGAGCAGCGGCCTGATATAGGCGATCCAGCTTTCGCGCGTGGTCGCCGCCACCTTGTCGGCGTCGTGATGCTGGGGAAGCCGCCAATTCTTGCGCAAGGGAATGTTGCCGCCGGCGGCGTTGAACTGCTGGCGCAGATCCTCGGCCACACCGGCGAATGCCTCGGCCGCCCGGCGGGCTTCCGGCGACACGTCGGTTTCACCGAACAGGGCGCGCAGGGCTTCCGTTTCCCGTAGGGTCTCAGCTTTCAGCCCGAGGGCCTTGGGACGCAAGGTCTCGATCGCCTCGGCAAATCGCGCATGGGCGCGGCCGCGGATATCGCGGGCGAGATAATGCACATTGACCCCGGTGGCGATCTCATGGGGATCACGCGTCAACAGGGAGAGCACGGCAGCGCCGAGCGGCGAGACGTTTTCGCCGGCGAGCCGCAAGGGCGCCTTGTTGCCAAAACCGAAATCACCAGGTGTTGCCCGCAGGCCTTCGATCGCCGTGCGATAGCTCGCAACCGTGTTCAAGACGTTGAGCTGCGCTTCGATCGAGCGCAGCAACAAGTCTTCACGGCGGGCCACGTCCTTCTTGGCCGCGTCCGCCACGTCGATCGCGGCGGCGCGGGCGGCTTCGGCGGCCGTCATACGGGTTCTATATTCGGCCTCGGTCGCCTCGATCCAGGCGAGGATTTGCCGGCCTGCGTTCTCATCGACGCGGCCGACCTTGATCTTGGCGCGCAGGCAGAATTTGACGCTCATGGCGCCGGCCCTCGCAAGATGCAGTCGAGGACGTTATCGGCCGCGGCGTCTTCGATATTGAGATCGTCCAGGAGGTCGCGGGCGGAGGCGCGCCGCCCGTCGTCGAGCAGCACCTCGTAATCGCCGCCGACGGCTTCAAGCGCGCGCTCGGCATCCGCGCGCCGGGCGGCGCGCTCCAGAATGACCGGATCGTTGGGAAGGCGGGTCGGCCCTAGGCTGCTTGGGTCTTGTCCGCCTGGGTCTCTTTGGCTTTGGCCGCTTTCAGGGCGGCGAGTTTCGCCAAGGCCCGCGCTGTCCCCGCTCGCTCTAAGAGCTTTTGCTTGTGATCCGGGCGCGTCTCGGCCTCGGCCCTCTCTGTCAGGAGGTCCGCCATCTTCTGATGTTGTTCGGCGCTGAACCGCATGGTCGTTCTCCCAGCCGGGCAGATCATCTTTATATACAACCGCCGCCGTATCCGGACCAGTCGGAGCATCGAGCTCGCGCGTTAGATACGCGCGTTCAAGCGCATGATCCCAGTCCGGCTCATCGCCGCGGGCTAAAAGTTCGGCGGCATCATAGAGTGTGCCGCTGTCGATTTCGCCAAGTCCAAGCGCTTCAGCCTCCCGGCGAATGGTCTGTGCCGAGGCCTCGACCTCTTGCGACCAGGTGTCGAGCCTGGCCGCGTCGAGCTCCGCGACCGCATCCCGATCGCGCGCGGCGTAGGTCTTTTGGCCGGCGCGTTCCTTTTCGATGAGGTCGAACAGCTCTCTGGTAATGTCGCGGGCCATGCCGCCGTCGGCATCGGCCGGCAGATAGCCGGCCTCAATCAGGGCTTCCCGCCAATAGCCGTCGATAGAAAGCCCGCTCTTGCGTGCCAAAGGCCCGCCGCCGGGAATGAAGAGTTTTTGGAAATCGCCGCCACGCGCATCGCCGTCCAGCGCGAGGCCGCCATTCTTGGCAATGAACTGTGTCAGGGAAAGCGGGCGGCGTGGCCGGTTGGTCTGCCGCCGGGTCGGGTCGTTGCGGCGCGCGGCGATGCTCGCCACGCGGTCGGGCTCAGTCACAGGGACAATGCTTTCCGCACCGGCAGCCCGGTCGCCGCCGGCACTATCAATCGGCTCGCGAGATACCGGTGGGACATCACGCCCTTGACGTTCAAGCCCGTCGAGAATGCTTTGCCGATCGCCACGAAGCGCATGGAGAGAATCGAGTTCGAAGCGCAAGCTGGCATCGCCGGCGCCGAGCGGCGTGGCGGCTTCCGCCTCCAAGACGGTGATGCGCGTATCGAGATCCGCTAGCGCCGCGCGGTTCTGGGCGATGCGATCGAGCGGCGGAGCTGCCGGCGCGCCGGCTACGTCGGCAGTGGCGGGGGCCTCCTCGATCATGACCCGCGGCACTTCAAGCGCATCGGTGAGTACGCGGCCGCTCTCAAGGGCGGCGGCTGCGCTGTCGATATGATCGCCGTCGACGCGGCGCCCGGCATGATCGGGCGATACCGCGAGGCTCTGAAACAGTTCATCGCGAGCGGCGTGGGCCGCCGCGGCGTCAAGGTCATCGGGCGATAGGCCCGAGGCCTCAAGGGGCGCGGCGCGTCCGGTATCACGCAGGTGCCGATAGATCGCCGCGCCACCGCGCAGGAGGCCGGACAGGGCAGCGGCGCCGATGCCCGCTTCGAGGACGTTCACCAGCCCGTCCTCTATACCGGACGACAGCCCAAGCTCGCCCCGCATGGTTTGGATATAGGGCTCTTGCACCGCCTGGGTGGCAGCCCCAACCGCGAACTCGGTGCTGAGCATGCGCAGGATCGAGGCGCCGCGCGCCGCGCCGAGCGGAAGCGTTGCGAGATTGACCGGATCGACAGCCTGGCGCGCCACATTAGCGGCGAAGGCAACCGCATGACCGCTCAGACCATAAGCCCATTCCCGGCTGTCCGCGGCCTTGGCCTCACTCGCAGCTGCCGCCTGGGCGGCTTTGCGGCGTACATCGAGAAAGGGCTCGACTTGCCTGAACTTCTGATCCGGCAGGCCGCTGGCAATATCCTTCAGAACGTCGATCGTGCGATCGAAGCCGCCGACGAGATCCTTGCCACGTTTAGCAGCTGCCACTCCTAGCGGCTCGCCATCGAGGGCTGAGGTCAGGCGATCGACAAGTTGGCCATAGGCGTCGGTGAGCGGGCGCCCGACACCGAAGCTCGTGCCGAGGCCGGCGGCGTCCCACTCATTGCGCCAGATCTCGCCGAGCGTGGCGGGCTGGCGCGCGGCTGGAGCCGCCGCGAGTTCAGACGATTGTGCCGTGAAGGCCGCTTCCCAGGTCATGGTGACGTACCTTCCCCGCGTAAGGCGTCAAGGTCCTCGCCAAGCCGCGCACGGGCGCGACGTCGTGCAGCGTTGGGCGTATCGGCCTGATCCAGCCGCGAGCCATGAATGAGACCATCGAGATTGATCGTCAGCGTTTCCCCGACGCGGTTGCGGACGGGCGCCATACGGCCACCGCCGAGGGGAATGAAGACCTCATAGCGCCCGCCGCCGGGCTCGATCGTCCGCAACTGCGCATGACGGCCGATGAAGGCGGGATCGAAGGGCGAGCCATCGGCGGCGATTGCGCCGCCAAATCGATCGAGGGTTTCGGCATTCAGGCGCCGCATGCCGTCTTGCACGAGCCAGTCGGCCGTGCCGACCGGTACCGGGACATACGCACCATTGACCTTGACCAGATGGCCGGCGACGCGTTCGAGCGCCCGCGTCAGTCCCGCGCCATCCTCGGCATCGAAGGTGGCGCCGCCCGCCTTGTCCTTGGCATAAACGGCTATTGCCGCCTCGATCATGTCGCCAGCCACCGCCGGCGGATAGACATTGCCGGGCAGTGCCTCCGCGATGGCCTTGCGCACGTCCGACAGCTTTTCCTTGATGCCGGGCTGTTGCAGATAGCTGGCACCCTTCAGGATATCCGCGGCCAATCCGGGATCGCGGCGGCCGAGCCAGCCGGCGGTGGCGCTGAGGCTGTCATCGCCGGCGACCTGATTGACGAATGCGCGATAGGCAGGCTCCGGCATGGCCCGTGCCGCCGCATTCAGGGCATCGACCTTCCCTTGGGGGGACTGGCTAGCAAACCATGGGCGGAAGGCCGCTTGCTCCTGCGGCCTGAGCACCTGGAGCTCGCTGCCATAGCGCGAGGCGGCTTGTGCGGCGATGGCGGCGCGTGTCGCAAGCTGCTGTGAAAAGACGGGATCGCGGCCGTCCTGCGGCGGCGCGACAAGGGTTGCCGGCGCCCGGCCGGCGCGTTCCTCGAGCTGGACGGGATCGGCCTTGGCGAGCCGCGCGACTTCGGTGGCGACACTCTCGAAGACGGCAAGCCTGCGCTGTTCCGTGGCATCGGCGCCGCCGGTCGCGGCTTTGGCGCGGAGTTCCGCGACGCCAGCCTCAAGCAGGGCCGGCGGCATCTGATAGGCCTGGCGCACGAGCGGCGCGTTCTGCTCGATCGCCTCGAAACGGCGCAGCTCGTTGGCCGCATTGGCATCACCGGTTGCCGCCGCGGCGATCAGGGGTTGCTTGATGGCGAGCACCCCCATCGGGTCGGTGGCGTAGCCAGCCTGAAAAGACGCAATAACGGCATTGCGCTCATCACCCGTTGCGGTCACGAGATCATGCAAATCGCGTTTGCTGGCCGCATCCTGCGCGGCAAGGCCACTATCGACCAGGCTGGCGATGCGATAGCTGGCATTGGTCGAGACGCCGCCGCGTGTCATATCAGCGCCGAGGCGGGCGAAGGCGTCCGCGACATATTCCTTCGTCTTCTTGGTCCCATCCGTCAGGTTATCCGGCAACAGGCTGATAAGCTGGGCCGGCGTGTAGTTTTCGCCGTGCTGTGCGAGCGCCTTGTCATGCGCTTCCTTGACGGCGCCGCCGGCGCCGGCGTGGTACGCGGCGATCGCCGCGGCCAGATTGCCGAAGCTCTTCACGTTCTGCTGGAAATACGCGAGCCCCAGTTGACGATTGAGGGTGGGGTCGGCGAGCAGCTGCGCCTTGAGCTGGCCATCGGACAGGGCGACGAGATCCTTGCGGCCGATGCTGGGTGCCATCATGCGGGCCGTGCCGGGCATGACCTGGGCGATGCCATAGGCGCCGCGGTTACTGACCGCAGTGGCGTCGCCGCCGCTTTCCTGCGGAATGATGGCGCGATCGAAAATGGCCGCCGTCACGGTCGGCGAGAGATTGCGGCCATAGGTGGCGGCGGCCGCCGTGGGATCGCGCTTGACCAGATCATGGGCTTGGAGAGCCGTTTGCTCGTCAACCGAAGTCCCGGCCTGCGCCTTGAAGCTTTCCCGCTGGACCGGCGTCAGTGAGCGAAAATTGTTCAGATCGCTCAACATGGCCAGCGTCTCACGCGGGCGTTCGCGAATGCCGCGGATGATGTCCGTGTTGTCGACCTGACCGGCGAAAGCCTGTTTTTGCTGCTGCGCATCAGCGGCGCCGAGCATGCCCGCAGCAATGCCATCGCGGAGGATTTTGTCATGATCGGCGATGACACCAGCACGCTCGGTCGGGCTGCTCGCTGAAGCCGCATGGGTCAACAGCGTTGTCGTCTGGCTGGCAAGCGAGGCGCGCCAGGCGTCCTGTGTCTTCGCGACCGTGCGTTGCGTCGCATGGCGATTGAGCGAGATACGCGGGCGCATGGTGTCGAGGCGCAATTCCTGCGCGTCCATCTCCCCGAGGCCTTCATAAAGGCTGGCGTCGATCTGTTCTTGCCGCGCGCGCAGACGTTCGGGCGCGGCCTGCCAATCCGGGTCGGCGTCGAAATCGGCCTGGGCCGCCGCCGTGCTTTCGAGCCACTGCGCCTTGCGCTGACTGAGGGTTGTCTTGCGCTGCGCTTCCGCCACCATCAGGGCGAGGTTAGTCACGCCACCCGCGACCTGTTGGCCAAAACGGGCCTCGGCCTGGCCCTGTTGCGCCATGCCGCCGGCAACGGCGCGCGTTTCGAATTCGGCCGCCTGCGCTTCCGTCTGTGCGCCGGATAGAGCGGCCTGATAGCTGCGTTGGCCGCTCGACAGCTGTGGCCCCTGAATGCCGGTGCCGAGCGTCTGCCGCGAAATGATGAGGGGCGCGCCGGCCATATCAATAGATCCCCTTGAAGATGTCGATGGAGCCGGCGAAGGTGCTTGGCGTCTTGCCCGTGCTGAACCAACCGCGTTGCGCGCCGAGCGTCGCCCATTGAGAGGCTGAGCTCAGCAAGGTGCTCGCGGCGCCAAACATGCCGGCCTTGCGGTTGGCGTCCGCCGTCATCGCCGCGCCGCCCGTGAGACCACGGGACCGACTGTCGGCTGCCTTGAAGCTGCTATCGATGGTGCGGCTCGCCGCCTGCAAACCATCCTCGGCATGGTCGAGCGCCCCATAGGCTGACCATTGTGCGCCGGCGGCTTCCTGAAAGGCATTCGCGCGCGTGATCTGCGCATCGGTTTCGCCTTGTGCGGCCCCGAATGCCGCCAGCATCAAAGCCGAGCCGGATGCCGGATCGATATTACCGCCGGCAAAGAAAGCCCTCTGCGAGGCCGTGGCGCGATCGGTTTCATCGCGCACGCGGTTCTCATCCAGGCGTCCGCGCGCCAGCGCCAATTCGGCGTTCTTCTGCGCGATACTGGCCGCGAGGGTATAGGCGCGGGTGCCGCGCATGGCCTGGTCAATCGTGGCGCGGCCGATGTCGCGCGCCTCGCCATAGGCGGCACGTGTGCCTTCCATAGCCTGCCAGAGGCTCGCTTTTTCCTGGCTGCGAGAGGCGGAAAGCTGGCCCGCCGCGCCGATCCCGCTCGACAGAGCCGAGGCCCCGAGCGCCACGAGCATGGAGGCTTCGCACATTATCGCGCCTCCGTGAAATCAACCCACGGCGTAAGGCCCAGCAGCGTGAAGGGATAAACGCTGTCGCAAACAAGCTCGAATTCCAGTTGATCCGAGGGAGGACCGAACAGGGTCGTGAGCCTTCCGTCTGTCACCAGTGGCTGTGGCACACCGAGCGGATTGCCGCCGCCCTGGAGCAAGGGCTCCCAATGGTCGCCGTCATTGATGGCGATTTCGCCGCCGGCCGCATGAAGACGCTCGATCAACACATGGCTGGCGCGCTTGGTGCCGCCCTTCGTCGAGCCACTTTGGAGATTGGCCTCGGCCTTCAATGTGCGGACGCGACTACGCACGGACAGCCCGACGACGATGCGCGCCGCCGGGCGATCGAGGGTGAGCGTACCGTCGTCGCCAACGACGAGCTGCCGATGCTCGACGCCATCGGCGATGATGGAGACCATTTCCCCGGCGAGATGATCGAGACCGGCGAGCGCCGTCGTCGCGGCGCCCTGATAGCTCAAGCCGCTATCGACGAACCAGGCCGCGCGCGCGTCAGGCTGCACTTCATCGACCGGCTCAAAAAAGGGCTGCATGACTTCCACATAGCGCCGGGTTTCGCCCTTGATCGTCCGCCGCACGGTGAACCACAGCTCCGAGGTGCTGGCGTCGCCGGACGGGATGATAGCCATGTCCTCGATGGCGCCGTTGACCATCGGGTGGCGATGCCACCCCATGACCTGCTGATCCGGCCGGAACGTGATGGCGACGAGTTCGCCGTTCTCCTGGGGGATCCAGAGGATGCGGTGCGGATCACGCTGATAGAACACGCCGATGGCGCCGCCCTTCAGGATATGGCGGGCATAGAGCGTCAGCTCATCCACGCCGATCTTTTCGCCGACGCGATCGAACTGCGCAAAATGCAGCCGCCGGCGCGACCGGCCGATGAAGACAACGCCGCCATCGACGAGTTGCGGCGTATGCGAGGCCGAGCCTTCCGTGCCGTCCGGCACGGCGCGGACGTTCGACACGGTGATGGTGTCGAAGGCATCCGCCCCGCGCACCATCCATTCCGAGCTGCGCGTGCCGGCGACGATGACACCGGCATTCATCATCCATTGAATGTCGACGATCTTGCCATCGGGCGAGGTCAAGAGCGTCGTCACCGCGCTATCGTCGAGATCGGTGATCTCAAATGTATAGAAATCGCCGATCTTGGTCAGCCAGAGGCGATTACCGCGCGCCCAGACCAGCCTGTTGTCGTGCAGGATGACATGCGTCGGCCAGCCCTTCACATCGGACCAGGCCGGCTCATGCCAGCGAAAGGTCCAGTTCGGCGCAACCACATCGCCGGGCAAGGTCGAGATGACGGTGGCAGACACGTGCCGCGCATCGGTGAAGCCGGTGATGCGGACAAAGCCGCCGCCGCCGTGGACGAAGCGCCAGACGACATTGCCATTGCCCGACGACACGTCGCCCTCGTCGTGCTGCGGGGTGTTCGGGCCGGCATCCGAACCGGAGACGACGGAATAGACATTGCCCTTGTTGCGGCGGAGCGCCCCGAATGTCAGCCCTGTCTCATTGGTCTTAAACAGCGGGACATTGGCGACGTTGCTCTCATCCAACCGCCAGATCGAGCCGACATGACCGGCAGCGAACACATCGAAATCCGCTTCAAGCGTGATATCGCCCGAGGTGGCGGAGGCGCGAATGCGCTTGGCGCGGTCGACATTCTGGATTTCGAGCGGACCGCGCTCATTCTCATAGTCGCCGATCGTCCAGTTGGTATGCGCAAAGCGCTTGATGACCTTCGGCTTGCCACCCCAGGCGACGAAGATGACATCGGCGGATTGCGCCGTGCGCAGCTTGGTGAGATCCGCTTCCAAAAAGGGCACGGCCAGCTCGTAGGGCGTGCCGGGCGCCGTCTCGACGACACCGCCGGCGCGCATCACGCGCATATGCCCGTCATTGAAGACGAGCACATAATTGTCGTCGGCCGAGAACTCGAAGCCGATGAGACGCGAGCGCTCGCCTTCCTTGCGGAGCGGCGTGACGAAGCGGGTGCCCGGCCGGCGCGTCACGCCGCCTTCCACCATCACCACAAAATTCTCGCAGATCTTGAGGCCGGTCTGATAGCGCGCGAGATCGACGCGGGCATGCAAGGCCTTGTCGAGTTCGCCCGAGGCAAAGGTGCTGCGCTCGACATTGGCGAGGCTCATCGGCGCGCCCTCAGCCAGCTTGTGGTTCGCGGGATTTCGGTGCGGGCGCGTTCCTTCGCATCGGCGCGCTTGGCCTTGGCAATGAGGAGATCGGCGCGAACCGTCAAATCATTGGCAAGCGCCCGGTCCTTGGCGAGAAAGGGCGCGATCGCCGCGCCAAGGCGCAGCTGGAAGACGGACAGGAACAACGCATCCCACAACGCCGGGTTCTCGACGATGCGGGTGTAGTGAACGAGCGGCGCCGGGGCATTGGTGACGAGCACCATGGCAAAGACCGGCATTTCACCGGGATTGACCGCGGCGCCCTCAACTGCCCATTCGTCCTCTTTCAGGCCATCGACAGCCCGCACCGCGACGCAATCGGGCGGCAGGGCGAACCGGTTCTTGAGCGGGCCGAGCGCTGGCGCGGGCTCGCGTGCCGGCCGCATCCAGGCGCCGGCGAAATTCCAGGGGTATTCCCGCAAGACCGCATCGCGCACGTCGCCGAAGCGCGTGCGGCAGGCGATGGCGGCCGCAACCGCGGCGTTGATATCGACGATCGGGGGATGGCTGACATGCGCCAGCGCCCCCGATGCCGCTTCCGTCTCGGTCGCCGCCCTTTGCATGGGTCAGTTTTCCGTCGCGAAATAGAGCTCGAATTGCACCGCGCCGGCGGTGGTGGCGGCCGCCTTCATGGTGGCGAAGAGCGAGAGCTCGCGGACGGGATCCTTTGTCAGGCCGACGAGCTGCCACAACGGCTTGTGCAGATCGGCGACCGTCACCGCGGCGATCAGCGATTTGGTGCCGGCCGCGCTGACATCGAGGCCATCGGCGAGCGCGTCGGCATCTTCCGCCGTACCGATATCGAGATCGGTCAGCCCCGTGATGCCGGCATGCCGAACAGCGGAGAGCGGCAGAATGCGCGCCCAGCTCGGCACCTTCGCAATGAAGAATTTGGTGTTGGCGCTGTCGCCATTGAGCACGGCAAAGGTGGCGATGGCTGATACCACGCGCGCCTCGGCATTGATGCCCTTAGGGCGAACATTGGTGGCAGGGTCAGGATGCGCCTGACTATAGACAGTGCGAACGGCCATGGCGGCCCCCATAAAAGCGAAACGATCGGGATGGAGAGGCCGGGCGCCAGGCGCCCGACGAGCGACGCCTCAGGCCTCGGCGCAAAGAATGTCGATGACCTTCTCGTCTTCCGAGCGGGTCGCCGCGAGCCACTGCTCCATGTAGGGATGCGGCTGATACTGCATCGACGGGTTGCGTTCGATCACCGTCGAGATCGGCAGGGCATCACCCATATGCATGCCGCTCTTCAGCCAGAACGGGCAGCGGCGGTGGCCTTCTCCGGTCTTCGGCAGATCGGTATAGGTGACGAGCTGCACGCCCATGAAGGACAACACGCGCTTGTCCTCGAAAATGGCCTTGTTGCGGTAGTCCTTTGAGGACACCTGCAATTCGGCGTAGAGGTCTTCATTCTGCTTGCCGGTGATAGCGCAGAAGATTTCCTCGTGATCGACGTCAACCTCACTGTCGATGAATTTGGACAGGGCGCCGACGAATTTCTTGACCGTCAGGCCGGTGGCGCCGCCGGCCTTGTAGTTCACCGGGATCTGCTGATTGGCCGTGTCGAAGGGCACTTGCGTATAGAGCCCGGTATCGTCCTGCGCGACCAGGCGAATGCCGAAGAAGGTCTCGGACAGGATTTCATCCTCGCCGCGGCGCATGGCGGCGGCGCCCTCCTGCACATAGATGCTCTCATACTGGGTCGCCGTGAGCAGGGACGTGCTCGACGGGATGGTGCGGCCCCAGTCGAGGCGCTGCGGCTTGACCCAGATGCCGGCATGCGACGGCGGGATGTTCGGCGTCGGGGCATTGTTGGGCGCATTGCGGCGGGCTCGGCTACGGCCGACGAGCTCCACCGCCTGGGCTTCCTTGCCCTTCACGTCGGGGATGAGCGAGAAGGTCTCGCGGAAAACCGAGCGGATGCGCTGGAGCGCCAGCTTGACGTTATCGTTGTAGCGAACCTTGTGCACGGCCTCTATGGGACCGAATTCCTGGGGCATGGCAGCACCTGCGAAACGAAAGAACGGTTGGGTTCTGAGGTTCCGGCGAAGGTGCGGCTGGCAGGATCGCAATCCACCCAGCGGGCAACGCCTGTCGTTTAACGCCTGCGGTCGGCGGCCCGGTTATGGTGACGGGCATCCAGCGGGCATCCGCGCGAGCTCGGACGGTGCGGCAGTTGGGACGCGCAACCTGCGGACAGGGGCGCGACGCTCGCGAACGTTTGTCTATTGAAGCTAATCTGCCGAATCTGTCAAGTGTATGACAAAACGTAAAGGAGAGAAGATCCTTACTTCACACTTTCTTTTGGTCGGTTGTCTGAGATAATGATCTTGCGTCGTTGCATTGGGGGAACGTTATGGTCGAAGCAGGCAGTTTGGACGAAATTTTAGAATCTCTGGACGAGCTATCTACTCGCGGTGGAATACCACGCGGCCGAGCGTTCGCGGCCTGGTACGCGATCAATTTCTACAACCTCGATGAGGATGACGCGCTAGAGGCAGCGGCTGCTGATGGTGGCAATGATCAAGGGATTGATCTTGCGTTTGCGGACGCCACAACTGAGAAAATAATCGTAATTCAAGCTCATTGCCCAGAAAATACAACAAAGAAGTGCCCGAAAGCTAAGTGGGACGCCGTCTTAAGCTCGGTGCCTTTTGTGATCGATCCTTCAAATCTAGGCAAAAATGGACGCCCTGACCTTGAGGAAACAATTTCCTCATTGAAAGAAAGCAATCCAGATTTTCAGATTATGATTTGTCTAATAACATTGGGTAAGAACTCCGACGAGATAAGGGGGTCTGTTGTTGCTCACAGTAAGCGTCAGAAGGATATCGAGTTTTTATTTGTTCCTCAGGAAGATATAATATCGCGATACAAAGCGCTTGTATTGGCGGGACAAGGAGTTCCTGAGGATACATTGGAGTTTTGTGGGGGAATAATAGAAGATAAGGGTGAGTATGGAAGGGCGTGGATAGGGTCCGTAAGCGCGACCGAATTGCAGCGGCTGCATGGAAAACATGGGAGCGATTTGTTTGCTGGTAATGTGCGCCTCTTTTTAGGTGCACGGAAGGGTGGAATCAACGAGCAAATTATCAACACGGCTACAGATTCTCCCGGAATATTTTGGGCATTGAACAACGGAGTAACAATAGTAGCGGACACGGCGACTGCAAAGAAACCTTCCGGTAAAATTAATATTTTATCCCTCAAGAGATTTAGCATCGTCAACGGATGTCAAACGACAACAAGCCTCGTTCAAGCCCAGGCTGCCGCAGAAGCCAAGGTGCTAGTGAGGGTAATAGCTGCGAAAAACTCAATAAAGACAGATATTGTTAGATATAATAACTCTCAGAACGCTATTAAAATATGGACCGTAAGATCTGCGGATCATGTACAGCAAGTGCTTCGTGGTGAATTTAAGAAAATAAACGTGGACTATGCTCCAAAGCAGGAAGGGTCAAGACGGAAAAAAGGTGATAAAATTATCGAGCTTGATAAGGTTGCGCAGTATATCGCGTCGTCTGAGACTGAGTTTCTTATCCAGGCGATCGATAATAAGAGCGAATTATTTGATCGGCCCTATCAGAAAATTTTCCCTGCTGGGATCAGGGCATCGACTGTGTACCTAGCCTGGATCATCGGTGGAAAGGCTGATAGCGAGCGGCAGTCTTTGCTCAAGAAATTGAATAAAGATCATAACACGAACTTGCTAAGTGTGACGAGTTCATATTGGATAATATTCTGCACATATAAGCTAATCGCAAAATTCTCAAATTTGGAATCGGTGCATATAGATCTAAACACAATGAATACGACCGAATTCATCGCTGCAATTACAAAGTATGTGTCTAAGGCGACGGACCTTTTTTACGATGCCGCTCTTGATACATACGATAGAGATGAGTATGGATCATTCAAGGCGACGCTCCGATCCCAAAAATTTCTCCAAAAAATGGACGGAAAATTGAACGCGCGCGTGGCACGCCTTCCGCCTAAATCGCTCCCGGACTTGGTGAATGTGAGCAAAGGCGCAAAGGCAAATGCAAAAGCCGCGGCAAAAATGGCTAGTCGAGAGCTTCCGAAATGCGACGTCCGGTCCGCTTAAGTGAGCGATCACGATGGGCATAGTGAGCACACCGACCGCAGGTTGGCGGTCGGAATGTCCACGGCGATCATCAATATAGTCTTTAGCATACCCTTCTCATTGTTCCCAAACCTTGCCCTCGGAATCCGGCTAGCTGCTTCTCCGCGCCGCTGAGGTACTTCTCATTTTTTGTCGTTCCCTGTGTTCCAATCAGCCGGCCATCTTCGCCTTCCGCATCAACAGCGCCTCGCGCTGGGCGCGGACTTCGGCATAACGCGGGTGCCGCGGATCGCCGAAAGCCTTCATGAAGTCGCTATCGGCAGCCTGCCGGTCGAGCTCGGCTTGCACCTGACTGGCCGACATCGCCGCGCTGCCGCCGCCGGCGGTGCTGACGAGGCGGTCCTCGCCAAGCATTTCCCCGAGCTTGTGGAAAAGCTGCATCATACGCGGCGCACCGATCATCGCTTCGAGCTCGGCGCCGTCGTCGAGGCCAATCCCGAGATGCCGCGCCGCACGCTGGGCAAGATCGGTGTTGCGCGCGTAGTCAGCGCCCCAATCCTTCTTGAGCGCGGCCGCGAGATCCGCATTGGCCTTCGCGCCATTGGCATCCACAGCGTCGATCGCGTGCGCAGCATAGCCCACGACGGCATCGAGCATGGCCTGCGCCGCCGGCAATGGCACACGGGCCGTGTGAGCCGCATCGACCAAAGCTTTTTCAAAACCGGCATCATAGAGGAAGCTGTCGGGAACGCGCGGCTTCTTGAGGCTGTAGTCGTTGCGATCCGCCTTCCAGCCGAGTTCCGCCCAGCCTTCCCACTCTGCCATGCGCGTCGGATCCGGCTTTGCCAGGATATTCCGTTCCCGCACCATCCTATCGGCCTGCATATGGGCATTGACGGCAGCGGCTAGGTCCGTGAACCCCTTGCCGGCCAGGAATGTCCGTTGCTCATCCGAGAAGCCCGGCGCGGTATCGTACCAGGCGCCTGGCGGCGTGGCGCCATCGCCACCCGCTGGCGAGCCGCCGGCGGCCGGTTGCACCCCCGCAGCGCCGGCGCCCCCCTCCGCCGCCAGCACCATGCGCGGGCCGATCGGATTGGCGAACAGGAAGGCGGCGGACGCTGCGGGCGCGAGGGACTGCTTGAGATCGGTCATCGGGAATTCTCCTGTTTCAGGGGCTCGAAACACAGACGCTGCAAGGTTGCGGGATCGGTGCCGGCGATCCGCATGGTTTCCAAGGCAAGCTGGCGTCGCCCCTCCGCGATGCCGGCGGCATAGAGATCTTTCGCCGGCGGTAGCGGCGCGAAGACGGAACCCCGAAGGGCCAAATCCGCCATGAAGTGGCGCAACTCCGCCACCTTGGCGTAATCGGAGAGCACGGCGGCGCGGTGGCCGTCGTTGCGCCAGGCGGTGCGAAACCAGCCGATCAGGTTCATGGCTGCACCCGATCAGCCGCCAGCGTCTGGGCCTGAGCCGCATGCGCCGCCTCGGACTGGATGGCAACCGACTGCTCTTGCTGGTCAAGCTCGGTTTGCTGGGCGGCAAGCGCTGCCCGCTGTTTGCGGATCTTCTCGACCTCGCGGGGATCGCGCCGCACCGCCGGCGGCGGGCCGAAGGCGTCGTGCAGCACGCTCACGACGGCGTCACCGTCGATATTGTCGAGCACGCCGCTATCGCCGGTGGTCTGCGCCACCTGTCCCACAGCGCCGATCCAGCTCAGCACCGCCCGGCCCGTCGCCGCCTGCTGCATCTTGGCGAGCGGCGAGACATATTCGACCTCGATGGCATGGCCTTCGAGCTCCGGCGGCGGCGGCGGCAACTGTCCGGCGCGCTCCAGCATGCGATAACGCCGCGACAGGAAGGGCGACAAGCCTTGCCCCTGGATGCGGGCGAGGTTCGGCCCCATGAGCCGCAGCTTTTCCTCCTGGAAGCCGAGGAATTCGGTTGCAGTCATCTGCGGGCGGTTCATGAGCTGCATCAGCCCGAAGAAGAACGCCTCGCGGATCGCATCCCGCCGCTGCTGGGATTGCTCGCGCGACAGGCCAAGGTTCTGCGCGCGGTTGAGCGGGCGGGCCAATTCGCGCCCATCCTCGCTGACGGCGCCGTAGAGCACCGCATTCGGCACCACATCGGCGGCCGTGATGGTGCTTTCATCCGGCAAGAGCAGGGCCGGCTCAGCGGCATGCTGCGCCGCGACGATATGCGAGCGCTCCATTTCCTGGAGCATCGCGACGTCCGGCCGGGCCATATGGCCGGGACCGACCGGATAGACGCGACCCGGCCGGCGGTTCCACATCACGGCGTGATAAGGGAGTTGATAGTAACCACCCAGCCGCATGAAATTGCGCAAATCGGGGCTCACATATGCCGACACCCACGGCATGCCGCGTGGTCCGAGCCGGCCTGCCTCGAATTCGGGATTGAGCGAAACGGCATGGATGAAAGTGTATTCGCTCTTGTCCTGGCAGCCCGAAGCGGGTTCGGCCAGGTCGGGAAACTCCCGCTTCGCCTTCACGCCCTTGAGCTTGAACTCGCGGTGCACGGTGTCGATATCGCCATCCATGTCGATATCGATGTAGGTCTCGCCGAGCGGCATGACGCGATCGAGGATACGACCCTTGCCGGGCACTTCCTCCTGATAGAGCGTGCCCATGCCGAAGGCGCCGAGGTCGGCGAACCAGGCGGGCGCCTCGCTGTAGAAGTTCGAAACGCTCGGCGAGATCGAGGCATAGATGACATTGGCGACGCTGTAGAGCCAGTGTTTCACCGGCAGCCATTTCGCCAGGTCCTTGTCTTGCAGGCTCAGCTCGAACCAACGGTTGGCGGGATTGGTGAGCTGCCCGAAGATGCCGCCGGAGAAGCTTTCCAGCGCATAAAGCTGGGTGCTGTCATAGATATCGTCATAGGCGCTGGTCTTGCTGTTGCCCGAGAACATATCCTCCTGTTCGGGCCGCATGAGCTTGGCGATATCGCGCCACTGCGTTTCGGCCGGCTGACGCGCCGCCTTGAGCTCGCCGTGCCGATCGAGGATGTGATTGATGCCGAACATTGCGGCCTCCTGACTGAAGGTGAGATCAGGCGCCGAGCAGGGTTCGCGTGCCGACCGGCGCCGCGCCGAGATCGCCGCCGCCGCGCGACAGGATGGTTGAGGCAAGCCCCTTGGCGGACAGGGCCTTGCGGATCTTCTTTTCGGCCGCCTGGCGCGCGTCCTCGCTGTCGCCTGGCCCTTCGGCTGCCTTGAGGGCGGCTTCCTCAGCCTGTTGCTGGGCCTGCTGGGCCACGGCTGTTTGATCGGCAAGCTGGTCGGCGATGCGGTTTTGCGCGGCGGTGAGCTCTTGCGTCATCGCCTTGCGGTCGGCCTCCGCCGCCTGGGCTTCCAACTGCTGTTGAAACAGAAGGGCGCTTTGCTTGCGCTTCGAGCCGCCGCCAAAGATCTTGCTCAAAAAGGACATGTCAGACCTCCGGGAATGTCCATGATGGATTGATCCACGCACACTGCACGTAAGCCTCGCCGTGCCGCCCCAAGGCCGGCGCGCGACCTTCCTCGGCAAAGCCGAGCCGCCGCAGCCAGCGCCGCGCGACAGTGTTGCCGTCCCACACGCGGCATTCGGCGCGGGCCACATGCGGGGCGAGAACGGCCGGCATGAAGACGCGGCGGACCCATCGATGCGCGGGCCGCGCGATCGCATTCCATCGGGCCGTGGCGATCATCGACGCGGCAGCGGTCGTCGGCGTCATAAGATGGGCGCCGACCAGGGCGACCGGCTCCCGGCCGGCATCGGCGAGCGCGAACAGGCCGAGCTTGCGCGGGCCGAGCATGAGGATGTCATCGACCAGCGCGTCAGGATCGTCGTTGAAGCGCACAGCCATGACTTCATGGCGATCGATCGGCCTGAGATTGCGACAGATGTGCTCGATATCGGCGACGGTGGCAGGGCGAATGAACATCAGGCTTGTCTCCGCAACGCGTTGTAGCGCCCTTGCGTCTTGCGCGAGGCCTCGCGCTTGCGGCGCTTCTCCGCTTCATGCTCGGACGTGCGGTGGCGCGCGGCCGACGAGCCGGACAGCGAGGCGCCATATTCCATTGCCTCGACCACATGGCTGTCGGGCGTCTTGACGATGCCGCCGCGCGCGTCGGTGCCTTTGATGCGGTGATAGTGGAACGTGCCGTTGAGGCCGCGCCGGATGGCGGAACAGCTGGGATCGAGCAGAAAGCCGGGCCTATCACCGACAAGCGCCCGCTCCATGGCTTCGCGCGCGCCGCGGTGGCGCCCCTCGGTATCTTCGTTGCGTACAGGGGGCTTGTGCACCTTGAGGCCGATCGCCTTGCCGAGACGCCCTGCCCAGGAGCCGCCCGTCGTGTCGTCGCCGGCGAAGGTGGCAGGGTCTGCGACCACGTAGAACTCGCAGCCGGCGAAGCGGCGCGAGGCCATCACCACGTTTACAGCGCGAGCGAGATCCAGCTCGTCGCCACGATCGAGCGCGATTTCTGCCGGAACCCGCAATTGCCCGTCCGGCATCTCCTGCAGGAAGGCGGCCGCAGGCGTATTACCGCCGTCACAGCCAACAATGACCGGGATATCAGGGAAGACGGTCAGGGGCTCCAGCGCCACCATGCGGCTGTCGACAAACTTCGGATAAACGACGTCGGTGTCCCGGTTGAAGCCGGGCTCGTTGTCGATCTTGACGCGGATCCACCAGGGCCGATGCGCATTCGCTTCCGCCTGCTGATGGTAATATTGGCGGCCGACCGCGGCGAGGTTTTCCGCCTCGGCATGACGGCCGCCGGGCTGGCGGAAGAGATGATAGCCGGCGGGCTTTTTCGGCGACCACCAGTCACGATAGACCCACACCAGCGGGCTTGGCGCGTTGCAGTCGCCGAAGATGCGGCCGTAGCGGATGCCCGGCCGATCAGGGAGCCCGAGTTCGCCACGGGTCGGATCGCGGCCGACCGAGCGCGCGAGGTTGATGAACAGCGCTTCCGGCAGCTTGTCCATCTCGTTGAGGTAGGCGTCGGTATATTCCGTGCCGCCGAGGTCGTCGGGGTCGGCGTCCGCGCCGAAGGCCATGAAGCGGGCAATGAGCTGGATTTTGCCGAAAGCGTCCTCGAACTCGACGACATGTTCGGCCGCCCGCGGAAACGAACCGGTGAAGGTGCCAATGCCCTTGTCGGGGTCCAGCACCTTCCGCCAACTCTTGATGGTCGTTCCCCAAAGCTGCTGATAGGTTTCGCGCCAAACTGCCAGCACGTAGCGCCGCACGCCGCTCGAGATCATCGGCGGGGTCTGGATGGCCGAGCGCAGGGCGCGCTTGACGCAAGCTGTCGTCTTGCCCGATCCCACCGGCCCGTTGAGCAGATCCCGCGTGCCGTTCGACATGATGAAGGCATCGGACACCGCCCCGGCCGAGAGCAGGAGGCGGGCGCCATCAGGATAGCGCTTGAGGGCATCGTCGAGGGAGCCGAAGGTCACCGTCATGCGTGCCCCCCGCGCCCGATATGCCCGAGCCCAAATCCCCGGCGCCCATGTCCCTCGGCCCCGGTTCCACACGGGCGAGTTTTTCGGCCGCCGTCTTCCCGGACAGGCCAGCCGCTGGAAAATATCGGCGAGGCTGTCTCTGAGAAATCGACCCGCGCCGCCTGGGGGGTACCCTCCCGGCGAGACCGGGGGGGTGGGATCCGCGCGTCGGTCGCGGCGCCCGCCATCCGCGCGGCGGCGGCGCTGGTGACGAAGGTGCGTTCAGTGACCGTGACTAGACGCAATGGGCGCTGAAGGTGTTGAACCATCACGGGTTTTCCTCAGGTGGCGACTGATCGAGCGGCGACTGCGCCGCATCGCCGTCGCTAAGCTCTTGATATTCCACATCCTCGAAGGCGCGCGCCCATGGCGGCGCGGAGCCGGTCGCGGCGCCGTTCACGGCCTGTCCGCCGACCATGAGCGCGACCATCGGCACAGCCGCGCCTTGCGCGTCGGTCGGTGCCAGATGCGGCATGAAATAGCGGCCCAGGCGATCGGCAAGCGAGGCTTGCCGATCGAAGGCTTCGAGCCGCGAGCACTGGAGCCGCGCTGCCAGTTCCTCGACCGATAGCAGGAGCCAATCCATCATCCAGCGCTGGGGCAGGACGCCGCCGCGCATGAGCCATTCCCGGAGCTCGCGCGTTGAGCGATTGGCCGCGCCAGGCGGCCGCCCGCGCCCGCGTCGGGCCGCATGGTCTTCCGCCGCCTGCTCGACATCCATGCGGCGCCCGGCTGGCGCCTCGAAGAGCCCGAGCTGTTCATCGGGCGCCCGATCGGCCGCGACCGCGCCGGCGGCCTCGCTCACGGCCGCCGCGATCACGCCACGCTCGCCGCGCGCGCCGTCGTCGGCCGCGCCGCTCACGCCACACCCCCTAAAACATTGAATATACGGGAATATTTAATTCGATCGGCGCGAGGCGACGCACCCGAACAGGTCGCCAGCGCCCCTGATTGATTGAGACGGTGCCGCCACAATGCGCGGAATGGATCGAACCGAAGCCCTAATTTCGAGCGCTGCAACACTTTCCGAGCCGGACCGGCAAAGTGTTGCAAGGGTGTTGCAAGGCTAATCCATTGATATTCAATAGATATATGTATTCTGCAACACTGCAACACCTGCAACACCCCGTGCGCTCGCGCGCGTGGGCGCGCGCATGCACGTGTACATGTGAAGGCCGATTGGAGGTGTTGCAGGTGTTGCAGTGTTGCAGATCGGAAATACATCAACCATTGCAATGCCTTCCGCTTGCAACAACCCTGCAACAGTTTCGGCGTCCCGCCCCCGAAGTGTTGCGAATTCCTGTTCGCGCAGCAAACAGGTACAGGAATCGCGAGCGTGAGGTGATTTGCGCCCATTGTCGATTACCTTGTTTCGCCTTCATCCTGTCGCAGGAAGATCCTGACAGGGATGCTGACACCGCGCCCGCCGAGGCGCCGGGAGTTGACGCGCTGGGCGCCGGAAAGCCGTCGCATGGCCTGGCTCCAGCCTGACGTGGCCGCGCCCGGCGACGTGGCCCAAACTGAGCGGTCGAAGAGTTGGGCCAAGCCCGCATGCTGGTTCGGCAGCGTGACGGTCGCCGCATCCTTGAGGCCCTGGACGAACACCCCATGCGCCTCAAGGGCGCGGGCGCAGGCCACAGGGAGCTGCCCATCGACCTGCACAATGTCCGCCGCGCCGGCAACAAGTGTGCCGATCGTCATGCGCGTGCCGCCACGAAAGACGTCGAGCGGGATGGAGATCAACCAGTTGAGCATGGCCTCGGCGTTGCTGGGCTCTTCCTGCTGGTCGAGCATCTTGGCCTTGCCGCAGGCGGCCGCCAGCAAGGCGACCGTGTCGCTGTCGGCAGCCGCGTCGAAGAGCAGGACATCGGCCATGGCGAGTAGCGCGCCGAACTGGTCGCAGCCCCTGGCATCATGCCCGGTGAGCGCGAGGGCTTGGCGATAGACGTCGAGCGTCTCTTGCCATCGTCCCCAGCCATCCATGACACGCCTGCGCAGTTGCCGGCCGAGATGCAGGAGCTCGGCGCCGTCGATCCGTGGCGGCGTGATGCTTTTCAGCCGGCCGAGGCTCAGGATGGTGATACGCGTAAGATCGGCCGTGTTGAGCGGCGGCACGATGATCGAGGACAGGAGGAAGGTCGATCGTGCCTCGAAGCCTTTGAACTTGGCGTCGTTAGATCCGCGCAGGATCTTGCCGCCTGATGCCGATTGGCGCACCAGATCGACCATGTTTTTCATCTTGAGGCTGTTCGGATCTGCTTCCGCCTCATCGATCGCCGCCGCGCGCGAGGAATAGCCAACCGCCTGATAGATCCCGGCGGAGGTGGCATCCGACGAGGCGACCAGAGCCGGCCCCATCAGGTACTGGATGACCTTCTGCAGCGTGGACTTGCCCGAGCCGGCATCGCCCGTGATCCACATCATCGGGCGCCAGTCGAGCGCCCCGCCGACCATGGCGCAACCCGCCCATCCCAGCAGGAGAACGGAGGGGACTGCCCAGGCCGCGCCGTTGATCTCGACCGTGGACACGTCGGCATCGGCGAAGGCGTCTTGTTCCCAAGGCCATGCGTTGAACAGGTTGAGCAGCGTTGACGCGCTGGCCGGGGGCGCGGGCTCATCCGCCGGCCGCGGCAGCCGATCCTGGCCGGGATAGACATGCTCGCCGAGATAGCCAGGCTCACGCCATTCGCCACCGAAATACACCACATCGCCGGCATGCAGGACGAGCCCGCCGTCATCACCACGCCAGGCACCGACGCCGCGTAGGCGCTTGGCCGGGTCGAAAATGCCGATCTTGCCGCAGGCATCCATGAGGCTGTCGGCAGTGCGGTCGGCCTTCCAGCCCGTCTGCGTCTGGTTTTTTTCGTTGAACTTCGGCATGAACGCCCAAAGCCAGTCGTTGCGACCGGCGAAGAGGCCGCGCAGTTCATCCGCGCCGTGCTTGCGCAGCGCCACATATTCGCGCGATGGGTCCAGGTAGTGGAAATGCCCCCCGCTTTTGCCGAGCGGGATCACCGGACAGTCAGGCGGCAGTGCCTTGATGGGATGCTTGATGCGCGTCCATTTACGCTTTTCCTCGTCGCCGTCTTCATCATCGGGATCGACGACGGGCGGTTCGCCATCGTCACCATCTCCACCATCTTCGGGTTCGGCTGGCGCCCGAAACAAGGCCTCGACTTCGTCGCGGCTCCAGCCATAGGTGGACCCGACTGACACCGCCATCTTGAAGCCACCGCGCTTGAAAGCGCGCCTGATCGATTGCCTGTCTTCCTCGCGTTGCGCCTCTTCAGCGCGCGCCGCGCGGGCGGCGGCATCCGCAGCGTCGAACGCCTCGGCAATCGGGGCGAGAAACGGCGCGATGGGTTGAGGCGGATCGCTCACCGTGGCCCCTTTTCTGCGCCGGCAAAAAAAGTCGCAAGGCGTGCGAAACAGGACTGGCCAAGTCCTGGCGTTGTGTTAACGTTTGCGGATTGCTTAATAATTTGATTGCCCGTGGGGGGAGCAATGCAGTGCAATGGTGGGAACGCTATTGTGGCGACCGCATTTGAAGTTGATGCCAGCTGCCAAGACAAACTTTCTTTATTTGTGGCTTCACAAAGGGGATATTGCCCCTTCGCTAAATCTAGCTGCCTTGGAATAGAGCTTTCGCTTACAATCGAGCAGGCTCGGAAACTCTCGACAGATTTGCGAGAGGCCGCAGAACACGCAAGCATGGCGCGCGTGCTCGCCGCCTGCGCGCCGATCGATATTGACGATGCGACATCAGACATGGGCAAATTGCCTCTCTTTGCCTGATTGCGCCGCGAGAACCTGAAGCCAGTCGTTGAAATCTTTATGGGGCTCTGGCGCACGCACGACGCGTGTCGGAAAATTGCGCGTTTCAAGTAAAGCGAGCGAGGCATTCAGCTGCCGGAGCGCGTCAGGCTCGCTATCGTTGTCGGCGATAACATAGACCCCGCCGATATGGTCCGGCAGCGTTATATTGCCGAGATTGGCCAAACTGACTGAGGTGAGCACGCGCAGCTCGGGCCGCGCCAACGCAACTGACAGGCCATTTTCGACACCCTCGGCACAGGCGACCCATTCGCCCTGGGGCGCTTGCGCAATCGGTTTGCCGGAGCGACCGCGCGAGAGCGGGACGAAGCCGCCGGCATATTCGCAATAGGCGCGCTTCGGCTTGGCCATGGACGCCTTGGTCACCCGGCCGTCTAGATGCTGCTCGAGGAAATGGCGATGTACTGTGAGAAGTTCACCGGTGATGCCGTGATTGACGGCCGCCAGCATGCACGGGCGCATTTCGCCGGTTTCGGGGCATTTCATCGGCTTGAAGCGAAGAGCGCCAGGCGCCCGGCCGAGGCGGCGCAGATCAATGGCGCGGCCGAGCAAATAGCGTTCGGCCGGCGTGCCAGGCAGGGGGGCCGCGCTCAAAAAGTGTCCCTTTGCCAGGCGCCGCAGCTGCGCGAGGTCAGAGCGTTGCCGATGGGCGTGATCCGCCGCCACACGCCTAGCTTTATCCTCCTGGCGCCGGCGCTCCTGCGCGCTCATCCCGCCGAGTTTGAGCCAGTTGACAGCCCAGGGGATCGCCGCCTTGATATCGCCCTCGCAGGCGCCGGCGGCCACGAGATCGAGCACATCGCCTTTGGCGGTGCCACCGAAATCACGCCACCAGCCTGCCTTGTGCCCAACCCTGCAGATGGACAATGAGCGCCCGGGCGCGCCATAGACGTCGCCCATGGTCCATTCCTTGCCCTCTGGCGTGGCATTCGGGAACAGCTCGGGCACGAGCGTGTCGATGCGCTCGCAGAGCTTGGCTTTGATCAGGTCGATCGAGACGGCAAAGCTCACGGCCGCGCTCCTGCCCGGAGACCTTCAAGCCGTGATCGCAGCGCATCGGGATGGTGTTTGCCGTAAGTCTTGCGGGCGCTGCGCTGAATATCCAGGCATATGCCGGCAATGAGCGAGTTCCGGAACGTCGCTGCATCGCCTCCGTTTGCCAAATGCTTGCGGAGTTGCCGCACGATGCCAGCGACGACATATGGATAGGGCGCGCGGCTGACAATCTGCCGGACCGATGGTGGCAGGGCATCGAAGCGTTGAAACTCGCGCTTCCGGCTGACACGCCACCCCGATTGCCAATTGCCCGCCATCAAACACGCCCCATGAGGTCGAGGGCGGGCCGAAAGATAAGATCCAACAGACGATCAGCCTCGGCGAGGCTACGGATATGGGCGACATCGCCATAGTCGCGCAGTCCCGAATAGATCTTGCACGCGGCGCGAATGTTCGACACCGCCGGCGATGTGTCATGCCAGGGATCGAGAAACGCAAGGAGGGGAAGATTGCCGGCAGGACCGAGGCGCGTCGCCTCGAAGCGCGCCTCTCCGCCGGCATAGGGCACTGAGAACTCGATTTTGAGGATTGTGTCGAGCTGCATAGCGCGTCTCCGCTGGCAAAATGGAGAGGCCGACGCAAATTACGCCGACCTCTCCAGGCGGGCTGCACGGAGTGGGAGGGCGCCACCATGCAGCGAAACGCAAAAACGCACGCGGCGCATACGACCGACGCAACACAACACAAGCGACGACGTGGCGATGGCTCAGATGCCCGCCGCCTTACCCGGCCCATGGAGCGAAACAAGATGGTCGCGGAGCGCCAGTTCCTCGCTAACAAGAGCCGCGGCAATTGCCCTGTTCGTGCTCCGCCGGAGGCAATGCAGGCCTTTGACGAAGCGATAGATGCTGTCGGAATGGACGTCCGCCGCGCTTGCCAGCCCCTTGATGGGCATGCGGATGCGCCTGATGCGGAGATCCATTTCCACCGATGTCATTTTGGTAACCATCGCGCCCTAGAATGCAATATGCGATTGCACATTGTCATGTGATTTGCAATTGCACGTCAAGCGGTTTCTATCCGGTATCCCAGATGGAAATATCGACACATGACGCGGTGATCGATAAGGAATGTGATATGAAAATGCAAAAGGCGACCGCTAAAACTGATGTGAAGGTGGCTTTGCGCGAAGCGCAGCGCAAATGGCTCGATGACGTATGCGCGGCCACAGGCCTTACCCTGACAGAAATCGCCAAGGAAGCTGGCGTAAACCCCTCGACGCTGACGCGGTTTCGTAATCAGCCCGACCACAAGGGCACGCTGACACCGCTCACGGTCAATTCGATCTCCCAAACGACCGGCGTGCCCATCGCAGTACCTGGCGGGGAGTTGCCGCTCAAGGCTATCCATCGGGCGCGCGAGGCCGAGCCCGTGCCGCTTGAGGCGGCAAGCCCGGAATGGCAGACCGTTTTGAAGCCCTACCAGGATGAAGCGCGGTTCGAGATCTGGGCCCTACGCGGGCGTGCCCTTGAATTCGAGGGCTATAGGCCGGGAGATGTCGTCATCGTCGATCGCGAGGCGCGCCCGGATGTTGGCGATGTCGTCTGCGCTCATGTCAGCGATTGGCAGCGCGGCGGGGAGACGGTGTTTCGGCTTTATCACCCGCCCTTCCTGCTTGGTGCGGGCTCCGATGACGCGGCGCGACGGCCCCGTTTTCTCGACGAGCAAAGCACACAGATCAAAGGTGTTGTGGTCATGAGCCTGCGCGGGCGCAGCGCGGTCAAAGTAGCTGCCTGACAGGGGGCGAGCCAGGATACGCCTGACCTTTGCGGACGTCCTTAGCGCATCGAGGACGGTCGCCAGGCGCCAATGATCACTGTGTTTTCCAGCATATTGCGCTCGTATTCAGCGTAATTTCGGTAGCTCTCAGGGCGCGCAAGGCAACCATCAAGCGGCGGCGGCCCGTCAGAAATCACACTTCAATCGGATTTTTGCGTTTGCTTTTACGCATATCTCTGTGATACCCGTGTTCTCCGTTGGAGGTTCCCTGTCGAACGCGTTGCCCATTACATCGCGCGACAGCGTGCACTCTCAACACGGCTGTCTATCGTATTGCGTGAAAGCCATTCACTTCGCGGGGGCTTAGCCCGCGGTCATTGATAGATAATATGCCGTATATCGGCAGGAATCCGGTTTCAATCATGACAATCGCTGACTCGAATAGAGGCGCGGTCACGCGCGTCATTGCGAACCTGCGCGCTGCTCAAAGAAGGAAAGCGCTGAAGACCGACATGATGGCCTTGCGCGATCACATTTCATCTGCGCTGTCCAAGGCTATCGCCGATCTCATTGCCACGGAAAGAGAGCGCGGCATCCAGGAACACGAGATTTCCGATGCAATTTGCCATGGCTTTGCGCATGCCATGGTTCACGCGGTGAAACTACAAGTGCGAGACGGCGCAATTGGCCCTGCGCTCTTCGCGCTCAACCACGCCGCAGCCCGACAGGCATATGCAATTGCCGCCGGCATCGATACGGACGTGCTTCCGATCGCCGCTTCCCGGCCGGCAGTTTAGGGGGCGGTGCAATGATGATCCCTTTCCCAAGCAATCGCTGGCAGGATCCTTCGCATCTCGAACGCGAACTGGAAGACGTTCTCAAACATATCGACGACGAACTGAGGCAAGTGAAGCTCACCTATAGCGCGCTGGCCTCGGCAACAACCTTCACGACCGCGCGTATCCACCACCTTTACAACGTCCAGGGTGTCATGAAGGAGCGTATCGCGCAGCTTCGCGCGCTGCGGAATGCCGGACAGAAGGCGGAGGGACAGAAGCCATGACAGCGCTGCATCCGCCTCTTGGTGCGTCGCTTTCCCTGTCAGAGCAGATTGCCCTACGGATGGTCGCTGTCGCGCCGCTGATATCGTTGGCGACCATCGATCGCGAATACCAAGGGCCAATTGGGTGCCTGTTGAAGCACGGGCTCCTCGAATATGTCACAACACGCCGCCGAGGTCTGGACGGCGATCTGATCGGCGTTAGCAGCAGCGGCGCGACAGTCGTGCGGGCGCTTACGGGCCTGCCGATATTGGTCGAGTTGGAGCCCGATCTGCGGCCACTTCAGACTGACGAGGCCGCGGCTATGGCTTGGATGCGTCACCTGTCGTGGCAGCACCTGAGTTCAGTGCCAGCGAGGCTGCACAATGCGCTGAGCCGGCTCGAAGCCCGAGGACACATCGAGAGCCGGCGCCTCACAGACAACATGGGTGCGACGGTGGAGTACCGCCGCATCCCACTCATGCGGGGGGTGTGATGGCAACAATTTCGCAGAGCGCACAGCGCCAGGCACTGGCTGCGCTCGCCTCAGGACGACTATCCTATCATGATGGCGCGTGGCGATGCGGTTCGCGCCGCTATGCCAATGAGACGATTGCCAGGATCGGCGAGCGTGGATGGATCGCTCAGTCTGATATCCCTGGTGCCGTCAGCATCACCGCGGCCGGCAGAGCCGCATTGATGCGTCCACCGATCAATCACAGCAACGAGCAGCACAAGCGCCACTATCACGCGCGCGCTGCCGGCAGACAGATGGAGGCTTCGCCGTGAAGGCACAGCCCGCACATTTAACCACCGTGCCCGGCGATCCTCGCCGGGATTTCTGGACCTATCCCGACCTCGCCCAAGTCTTCAGCGTGTCAATTGACCTGCTAAGACGCAAACTCATGCCGCAATGGGAAGCGGCTGATTTCCCGCGGCCGCTTCCCTGGTGCACGCGCGAAAAGCGATGGAACCCCGCCGCAGTCCTAGCCTGGAAAGACAGGCAAGAGCGACGCAACCGCTCTGTGCCGCCGGAGCTCGTGCCCCAACAGGGCGGTCAATCATGATCTCGAAAGCGGCGATAGGCCAGCTGGAAGCCGAAGGCTGGAAGGTTCGGCGGATCTTTGATGGTCCGCCTGCAAGCGGAAAAACCACCCGCGCGCGCATGCTGGTCAGTCGTTTGAAATCAGACGGCCATGAAGTCATCCATGAGCAAACGGATGACGGGGACATCGTTCTTGCGCGCCGCCCGAGAGCTTCCGCTAAATCAAATAATAAGACTCAGGTTAGCTGATCGCTACAACGCGTTCCTCCGAAAGAGGGGAAAGGCGTAGCCCATCGACGCCAAAGGCAACGCTTGCCACGCCATGTGGCGGCTAACGTGCGACACTTCGCATAGGACGGCTGAATGGGCGGCCGCCCCGTGCCAAGCTTCACCGGCACATACGATTGAACATCGTGAATATATCCGCCGGAAGCCGGCAGGATAGTCGATTAAGCGCGGAAGGGAGGGCACCTCATGCGCAACTCATCACCAAAATCCAGATCCAATATTAACGGCCAGAGCCACAAGGTTCCTAGACTGTTTCAGAACGAGCACGGTTACTGGCATTGGAAGCCGGACAAGCGACTGCGACCGCATTGGAAAGGCATTTCACTTGGTGACAATGTCGATCGCGCCAGAGCCGAGGCACGGCGTCTCAACCGCGAAGCCGACGCTTGGTTGAGTGATCGAGCTCGGACGATCGATAAATCGCCTCGTGTGCGGACGGGCCCTCTCACAGTCGGGCAACTTAGCGGCCTTTACCGTTCCTCGCCGGTTTGGAAGACACTTCGCGAGCGGACCCGACAAACGTACAGCTACGAATTGAAACGACTTGAAGACGAATTTGGACACGAACTGGCGGCATCGATCGACGAAGTGCGCGTTGACGAATGGTTGGAGGTGGCCCGCGTTCACGCACCGCAAACAGTTCGGCACCTGGCGAGCCGTGCCCGATCGCTGTTTGAATGGGCCTCCCGTAAAAAGTACATTCCTCGAGGTCACAACCCTTTCAAGGGGGCAGGGCTTGGCTCGGGTGGAAAGCGCAAGTTCCGGTTTCTATGGGGCGATGTGCTTCACATCCTCAACACCGCAATCGAAGAAAAACGCCCTTCCGTGGGCATCGCGCTCGTTGTCGGCTTCACATGCATCCAGCGGATTACCGATGTGATCACCCTCACGGATGACCATATTGCGCCTGCCACCGGAGCGGCGCCTGCCAGGCTCAAATTCACACAGTCGAAATCGGCTAAGATTGGAAAGGCGGGCAAGCTCGATGCCGGATTTCAGGTGAATATACTCCTGCCAGGTGTCATTTCGGAATTGCTGTCCAAGCATCGCGTTAAGTCAGCAGACCCGGAGTGCAGGAATTGGATCATTTCCGAAGAAACGAAGGCGCCGTATCACGAGAAGACCATTAGCCGCGTGTTCACACGTATTGTCGCCAAAGCCATTGAGCGTGACCCGGAGAAATGGGCACACCTCAAAGGCGGGCAACTCCGCGACGGACGACGATCGGGCTTCGTCCATGCCATCACGCAGGGTGCGACTGTCGAGTGGGTGTGCTCGATTTCAGGCCATACGATCGAACAGGGCTACGATATCGTGGAGCATTACCTGCCGAAGACAGCCGAGCAGGCTGACAAGGCCTCAGCCTTTATGCGTGTGAGCCTGGGGTGATTCTCTTGCGGAGAACACCAATCGATCGCTGCAACGCGGACCAGCATGCCGTGCCAAGAACGATCCTAGAACGTTTGGTCGCCACTGCGGTCGCCAGGTCGCCAGTCGTTCACCTATAGTTCTCTTTAAGCGTCGTCTATAAGTAATTGTAATTCCGTCGATTTTAATGGTCGGAGCGGCGGGATTTGAACCCACGACCCCTAGTCCCCCAGACTAGTGCGCTAACCGGACTGCGCTACGCTCCGACGCCTTGACGGCGTTGATGACGTAGGATTTTTCGCGGCAGAGCGCAAGCCTGAATTCGTATGTCCACAGAACATAACGGACGCGCTGGCGCACTTTCGGACCAAAAAGTCCTGGAAAAGTCCGGAACCATGGTCGGCGGGCGTTCCACGGTGCGTGTCTCCTGCGCGGATCGGCTTGATCGTTCCGGACACCATGGACATCGCCCGCGCGCCGTCACGCGGCGGCGACGATTGCTGGGCGGCTTCGCCCTCAAGACCGACGACTATCGTGTGGGAGAGCTCGCGCTGATCAACGCGCCGGGCGGCGCGCCACGGTTCGGCGCGGGCTTCGTCTGTTCCGGACGAGGCGGCCATCTCCGGCGCGTGGCCGCACCCGCTCGGTCCAATCGAGAACAACCAGTACAACGGCGGCCCCGCGTTCGTCGGAACGCGGGGAGAGGAGGCTCTGCGGCCAAATCGTCTCCGGTTGCCGTTGGGCGCGCAAAACGCCGCAGAGGCTGGCGGGTATACCACTCGCATTGCCCCATGACCGGGTCTCCAGCCAATCACGCCCTCATGGGCGTATTGGGCTGATTGGGCGGACAGCCCTGTCATCGGATCGGACCGTCTGTGGGCTGTCCGGAGCACAACCGACTTGAATGGAATCGTCCGATACCACCCAAGCCGGCGAATTGGCTCGCCGCTTGTTTTCGCGCAGAGCCAATCTGTAAAACGCGGACTTGCCTTAGACGAAGCGGACTTGCCTTAGGCGAAGCTCACGTAGTCGGCGAGATTCGTGCTGGCGAGGTCGACGCCCGTCAGGTGGACTATGTTGTTGATGATGATTCCGTCGCCGAATTCGGCGACATACCATTCACCCTTGTGCTGGAAGCCGACGATCCTATCGTCGGCGGCGTAGCCCGCGACGAATTCGGTGGCGGCAAGGAGAGACAGATTGTTGAACGTCGTCTTGGCCGTATTGCCCGCGAAATTCGTGCCGAATTTCAGGATGCCATCGTCGAAGTTGGCGACCGTCGTGCCGAAAACTTTAACAGCCGCATCAGCCTGAATCGCGTTGTCATCGTTGAAAACGAGCTCGTCAGCCGTCGTGTCGAAGCCGGTGACATCGTCCATGGCGAGGAAGATCGACTGGAAGATGTCTCCGGTATAGTAGACTTTATCGACGCCGCTGCCGAGATGGATCTGGTCGCCACCGAAGCCGCCGGTGATCGCGCTGCCGCCGCTGCCGGCCTTCAGCGTATCAAAGCCCCATTCGCCGTTGAGCGTGGTGAAGCCCGTGAAGCCGGAGGCGTCGGCCGAATCGTCGCCGAGCTTGCCGTCAAACACGAAGCGCTCGACGTTCTGGAACGTGACGAGATCGGCGCCGTTGGAATCGACCAGCCTGGTCGTATCGACCGTGATGGTGCTGCCGCCAAGGGAGGCGACGAGCTTCAGCGTGTCGGTATCGGCGCCGCCATCATAGGTGGTGCCGGCGCCGCTCACCTTGTCGCGCACGGTGAGCAGGTCATCGCCGGCCCCGCCGTTGAAGACGACCTTGCCCTTGTAGGCTGTCAGATCAAGCGCGTCCGCGCCGGCGTCGGCATTGACGGTCTTGATGCCGTTGACATCCGTCGCATCGATGATTTCGACGGAATTATGCGTCACCTTGAAGGTATTGGCATCGCCCGCGAACGCAAGGCTGTTGGCCTCGCCGTCGCCGACGATTTCCAATGACGTCTGGCCACTCACCGTATTGCCGGTGATGGTGTCATGGCCGCCATAGGCGAGCTCGTGGATGACGTCGTTGTCACCCTTGCCCGCCTTGAAGTCGTTCTCACCACCGCGTCCGCGGAAGATGACCCGTCCGCTGAATTGGCTGGCATCGACATCGTCATCGCCCGCGGCGCCGACGAAATTGAAATCCTCAACGCTCGACAGATAGATGAGGGTGGAATTCCCATTGGTCAGCGCGCTGTCCGACAGGATCAGCGTGCTGCCCGCGTCCTTGGCGTCCACGGCCAGCCCGTCGCGATCGGCGCCGCCGTTGTAGGTCGAGCCCACACCGCTGAAGCCGTCCTTGTAGACAAGCGTGTCATTGCCGGCCTCACCGTTGAAGGTCAGGATTCCGCTGAAGGCGCGCAGATCGACCTGGTCGCCGCTCGCTCCGCCATTGACCTTGATCGCACCGTTGTTGAACTGGCACGCGTCGATGACATGGTTGTTGGTATTATCTTTAAAGACCTTGAAAGCACTGCCGCTTCCCGAGAAATTGAAGACGTCGGCCGCCGCCGTGCCGTTGACCACAAGCTCGTTCGACGCGAGATAGGTCTTGCTGTAGTTCCACCAAAGCAGTTTCCAGCTGACCGTCTTGTCAGCGCCGCCAATGATGGTGTCAACGCCGCCGTTGCTGTAATCGTGGGTGAAGGTATTCTTTCCGGACGCGCCTACCAGCTTGTTGCTGCCGGCTCCGCCGTTGAATTTCACATCGCCAAGATACTTCGCGGCGTTAAACGTCTCGCTGCCGGATGTTCCTGAAAACGAAACCCCGTTGGTGATCAGTGTTGCCAGAAACTTCGACTGGCCATTGACGGAGCCGTTCAGCGTCGTCGGAATGTTGAAACCAAAGATATTCGTCGACTCGATGACGACATTGGCATTGCTGCCATTGCCCTTGATGACGAGATCGGTCTGCTGCGAGAAATTTCCGGCTATGACGCTATAGCCGTTCGTTCCGACATTATATGTCTTGGTCGCCATTGATGCCCCCCTAAACTTAGATGGAACTAAAGACCTGCCATTCCTTGGAGATTGCCCGCCGTGCCGTGGCTTGCCGAGGGTAATGAATAACACTACCAAAAAGCCATAGCCAGCGGTACTTCGGTGTGGATGTGGGGCGCCCACAGGTCTGCGGCGTGGCCGACGCACACGCGGTCCAACCGGGGCGACAACCGAACGCAGCAGCGCGTGCCGCGGCCTTGCATGAAGGCCGGTCACGCCGGGGATTTTTAGAGCCTATCCGGTGAGCCCCGGTTCACCGGATAGGCTCCAGGTCCTTGTATCCGCGCATTGTCTTCACGCGAACCGGTGTCCACTTCGCTCGAAAATGCTTGAGGAAGGAAGTGAGAACTCAGGCCTTTCGGAGCGTCTCGACCATGAAGTCCCGCACGATCGGCACCGCGTCGCGTTTCCCCGACAGGAGCAGCTGGAACACCATGTTGGAGCCGTTGAGAAAGCCGAGCTCGACGGCGCAGAGATAGAATTCCCACATCCGGCAGAACCGCTCGTCATAGAGGGCGGCGGCCTCGCTGCGGCGCGCCTCGAAGCGCTCGCGCCAATGCTTGATGGTGTAATAGTAGTGCAGCCGCAGGACCTCCATGTCGTCAATCCACATCCCGACCCGCTCTGTCGCAGCGAAGACCTCGGACAGGGCCGGCACATAGCCGCCGGGGAAAATATACTTCCGGATGAACGGCCCGGTGGTGCCGGGCGGCGTCATGCGACCGATGCAATGGACGAAGGCATAGCCATCTTCTGTCAGAAGCGCGGCGATCTTCGCGAAATAGTCGTCGAAATGGCCGATGCCGACATGTTCCATCATCCCGACGGATACGACACGGTCGAAGTGCCCCTCCAGCGCACGGTAGTCGAGCTCGCGAAATGCGATCCGATCGGAAAGCCCGGCCTCGGCGGCGCGCTCGCGCGCGATGCGCAACTGCTCCGGCGAGACGTTGATCGCCGTGACGTCAGCGCCGTTCTTTGCCAGCTCAATGGCGAGCGAACCCCAGCCCGAGCCGATCTCGGCGACCCGCATGCCGGGCTCAAGCTTCAGCTTGGCCGCGATACGGCGGAGCTTGTTGCGTTGGGCTTCCTCCAGCGTGTCGGTTTCCGGATGTTCGAAGAAGGCGCAGGAATAGTTCAGCCCCTCGTCCAGAAAAAGCCGGTAGAGATCGGTCGAGAGGTCATAATGGTGGCGTGCATTGGCGGCGGCGACCTTGGCGGGATTGGCCTGCTGGCGGCGTTTCAGGGCGCGCCACAGGCCGCGCAGCAGTTTCTGCGATCGATGGGCGCCGAGCCCAGCCCGGTTGATCGAAAACAGATAGAGAAAATCGTAGACCGACGAGCCCTGTTCAAAAGTGAGCGTGCCATCCATGTAGGCTTCGCCCGCATGCAGCTCGGGATTGAGGAAGAGCTTGGTATGGAGGGCCTTATCATGGAGCTTGACATGAACCTCCGGCCCGGGCCCCTTGCCACCGAACACATGGCGCTTCCCGGTGGCGTCGGTCAGATGCAGGGATCCGTTCCGGACGAACTTGGTCAAAAGATTGGACAGCAGCAGCATCTCACCCCATTTCGATGGCGACCCTCGACGGGCCGCAGTCTTGACGCCCGGCAAAGCCCTTGCAAGCGTTGTCGGCGTCCTGCGAAGGAAAAGCCGAATTTTTGGTAGACAAGCCGCATTTCCCTTGGGCAAGACGGATTCAAGCAGGCCGGTTTTACCTTATCCCCCATTCCTTGATCGGCCAATGTTCCAATTCTCGCGCCGCGCAGCGAAAGTATTCCCCCGTCGGGAGGTGACATTTCAGTGAGCAAGCGCCGCATAGTGGTTACAGGTCTAGGGGTTGTGTCGCCGCTCGGCTGTGGCGTCGGCCCCGTGTGGCGCCGGCTGATCGCGAGCCGATCTGGCATCAGGCGGCTTCCCGATGAGATGGTGCATGATGTGGCGGCCAAGATCGGCGGGCGGGTTCCGACCAGGGAGGAAGACCCGGAAGCAGGCTATGATCCTGATCTGCTGGTGTCGCCGAAGGACCAGAAGCGTATGGATCCCTTCATCCTTCTCGCGCTCACCGCAGCCGAGGAGGCGATCCTCCAGTCGGGTTGGCGGCCGGCGAGCGCCCATGAACGCGAACGGACCGCGACCATCATCGCTTCGGGCATCGGCGGCTTCACGACGATGAGCGAGGCGATGATCACCGTTGAGACCAAGGGTGCGCGGCGGCTGTCGCCTTTCACGGTGCCCTCGTTCCTGGTCAATCTGGCTGCCGGCCAGGTGTCGATCCGGCACGGTTTCCGGGGCCCGATAGGAGCCCCGGTGACAGCCTGTGCAGCCAGCGTCCAGGCCATTGGCGATGGCGCAAGGCTGATCACCAACGGAGAGGCCGACATCGCCATTTGCGGAGGTGCGGAATCCTGCATCGAGCGGGTCAGCCTTGGCAGTTTCGCCGCGGCGCATGCACTCTCGACCCATTTCAACGATGCGCCTGAGCGCGCTTCACGCCCGTTCGACCTGCGGCGCGACGGCTTCGTGATGGGGGAGGGCGCCGGCATGCTGGTGATCGAGGCGCTCGATCACGCCCTTGCCCGTGGCGCCAAGCCGCTCGCGGAGCTCGCAGGCTACGGTACCAGTTCGGACGGTTTTCACATGGCGGCAGCGCCCGAGGATGGGGAGGGCGTGCAGCGCGCGATGCGTCTTGCCATTGCAGCCGCCGGCATCGCGCCGTCGGACATCGGTTATATCAACGCCCATGCCACCTCGACGCCGATGGGGGACGCGGCTGAGCTGACGGCGATCAGACGCATCTTCGGGCCGCATGCCGACGTCTCCATTTCGTCCACCAAATCCGCGACCGGCCATCTTCTGGGAGCAGCCGGCGCGGTCGAGGCGATCTTCAGCATCCAGGCCTTGCGCTCCTCGATGCTGCCGCCAACGCTAAACCTGGAGGAGCGCGACCCCGCCGCCGGCAATCTCGATCTGATTGGCCCGCACGCCCGCAAGAAAACGATCACCTATGCACTCTCGAATGGCTTCGGTTTCGGCGGCGTCAACGCGTCGGTGATCTTCGGCCGGCTCTGAGAAGTCCGCGAGCAGCCAAGGGGACGGCGAGATAAGCGGCCAGCAGGGGCCAGGTCGCTGCCAAGTCGCGGCCAAGTCGCGGCCAAGTCGCGGCCGTGTCGCGGCCAAATCGCGCCTCTAGGCCATTTCCGTGCGATTGCGGCCGAGGCGCTTGGCTCGGTAGAGCGCCTGGTCCGACGCTCTGACGACGAATTCGAAGTCGGGGTGACCTTCGAATGTCGCGAGGCCGATCGATGCTGTCACATGCAGGGTCTCGCCGTTGGGCAACAGCAGACTGCGATCCATGATCGCGGAGCGGATACGTTCGGCAATCTGGTGGGCGCCCTCAGGCGCCGTCTCAACGAGCGCAACGAGAAACTCTTCGCCGCCATAGCGAAACACGAAATCGCTCAGCCGCACGGCGTCCAGAATGATCTCGGCCACCTGTCGTAGCACGACATCGCCCGCGCTGTGCCCCCAGCCATCGTTTATGCGCTTGAAGTGGTCGATATCGATCATCAGCACGGTGAAGGGCGAATTGTTTTTCTGCGCCATCGCGATCTCCCGCCCGAGGATGGAGGGCAGGAAGCGCCTGTTCAGCGTGCGGGTCAGAGGATCCCGCCCGTTCTCGAGGCCCGCGACACTTTGGAAGAGATCCGCGAGAAGGAGCTTGATCGTCTTGATGCAGGACTGCAGCGCTTCGATGGCCGGCGCCGTCTCTGCCGGCCCCGCCGCCTTGGCCTCCACCAGCTTTGGCAGGAGGACCGTATCGATGTGCAGCATTGTCTCGTTGATACGGTCGATCGCCGGCGTGCCCTGGAACATGACGCCTGCCCGGTGGCGCAACCAAAGGCCGAACGAGGAGTTCATGATCGGCTGCTGACGGCGGGCGTTCTCCTCGCCAAACAGTCCAAAGACGACGGATTGGCTCCATTCCATCAATGCGGCGCGCTGGCTTTCGCGTTCAAGGCCGATGTCTTGCCCCAGCGCGAACAGCCGGAAGGCCTCATCGGCTTGAGCGCCCTTTGTCGCGCGGGTGACATAGGCGCGGCTCATCAGGCTCATGGCATGGTCGATGCGCTGGCTGAGCAGCAGAACGACGTCGGCAAATGTCGTCGGGTCGAAAGAGGCTCGGTCCTTCAGGAGTGTGATGAGCCGGCTCCTGATCAGGCCTGCTCCTTCCAGCACCAGATGGATCGGTATCCTGACGCGTGCATGCACTTCACCGATGTGACGCTGGCGATCCGCGAAGCTCTCTGTATCGCCTATCCGTGCAAGGTCGATCAGCCAGGCGCGCAGCGATGTACTCAGTCGCTCGTGCACCACGGCATGACTCAGAAATGCAGACGCTTCGGGGTGCTGCAGGAACCTGTCGTAGAAAATCCTCACCAGTTCGTCGGCGGCCTCGGTGACGACGGCTTGGAGAATGTCCTGTGCGGACGAGACCGACGGCCGGGGCACGTCCGGCGCCTGGGCGGCCGGGCCACCGTCGCCCTTCTGGCTGTCGGGTTTCTTGCTGGCAGACATGATCGCAAACGCTTCCCGATTGTTTCGGCTTCAGAACTGCCACATCGGCGCCGACAGCCGACAAGGCCCGATTCGCGGGCATTATCAAGTCCGCTCGCGATCCCAACAATCCTGGACCATCGCGGCACGGCCGATCCCGGTCATTGGCCTGGGCGACGTCACGACTGATGCTGCGGTGACGCGTATCGAAGGGGCGCCGTCCAGCGCCACAGGAAGCCTGCGCTCTCCGCGCCTTTCGCATGAGAGGCATGAGGGCATTGCGGCGGCGAGCCACTTCCGGTCCGATCCGATTTGGCGGGCAGCCACATGCGGCTTTCTGGTAGGATCAGAGGCGCGTGTGAGACAAACACAGCATGCGGGATTTTCACGCATGAACCCGCATAGCGCTGCGCAGAGCATGGGAATTATATATATAAATCAGTGCTGTGCTGGATTCCTGGGATAGTGGTACGGTTCTTGCCGTCCTCCCTGTCAGAAGTCCACGAGATACAGAACACGGCATGGAGGGGTACATGTTTTCGAGAGTTTCTGCTGTCGCAGCCATTGCGATGATGGCTGCGGTGCCGCTCGCACCGGCGATGGCGAGTGAGTTGCGCGTGGGTTTCACGCTCGATGCCCTGACGCTTGATCCGGCCAACCACCGCAACCGACAGACCGAGACCATTCTCCGCAACATCTATGACGGCCTCCTGACGCGCGATGCCAAGATGAAGGTGGTCCCGGAACTGGCTGAATCCTGGACGCAGGTCGATCCGCTCACCTACGACTTCCGCATCCGCCAGGGCGTGAAGTTCCATGATGGCTCAACGATGACGGCGGACGATATCGTCTTCACCTTCGAGCGCCTGACGAAGGACGGCGCGATGGGCGGCCAGACGAGCCCGCGCAAGGATCTCGTCGGGCCGGTCGAGTCCATCACCAAGGTCGACGCCAACACGGTGCGCTTCAAATTGAAGGAGCCCTGGCCGATCCTGCCCGCCATGCTGCCGGTGCAGGAGGTCGTGAGCAAGGCCTTCACCGAGAAGGTCGGTTCGCAGGGATTGGCCACCCAGACCAACGGCAACGGCCCGTTCAAGCTGGTCGAATGGCGCAAGGGCGATGCGATCATCCTCGAGCGCTTCGATGACTACTATGGCGGCTCCCCCGATATCGCGCCCGTCGGCAAGGCCTGCGTCGATCGTGTCATCTTCCGCATCATTCCGGAAAACGCGTCGCGTGTGGCGGCGCTGCTCGCGGGAGAGGCGGACATCATCGCCGAACTACCGCCCTATGACATGAAGAAGGTGGAGGCCAACGCCAACACCAAGGTCATGACGGTCAACGGCACCCGGTCCTTCTTCGTCGCGCTGAACAACGCCAAGAAGCCCTTCGACGATCCGCGCGTGCGCCGCGCCGCCAACATGGCCGTCAACAAGGCGTTGATCATCGACAAGATCCTGCTGGGAACAGCCGTCCCCCTGAACGGCGTGCTCAGCCCGGATGCCTTCGGCTTCAATCCGGATCTGCCGGCCTATGCCTTCGATATCGCGGCGGCCAAGGCGCTGCTCGCCGAGGCCGGTTATCCCGACGGGCTCGATGTGACCCTCGACACGGACGGTGCCTTCAAGGACATGGCGGAGGCCGTAGCCGCCATGCTGACGAAAATCGGGATCCGCACCAAGGTGGTCGTCGGCGAAGGCTCGACCATCCGCGCGAAATGGGCGCCAGGCGGCGAAAAGAAGGGCGACATGTTCTTCAATTCCTGGGGCAATGGCTCGCTGGACCCCGCCGACATCTTCGTGCCGACCTTGCGGACGGGCGACCGCGGCAACACCGCCTTCTATTCGAACAAGGAGGTCGACGCCCTGCTCGATGCGGCCAATGTGGAGCTCGACCAGGTCAAGCGCGCGGACCTCTACAAGAAGGCGCAGGTTCTCGTGAACAAGGACGCGCCCTGGATCTTCCTGTGGCTGCCGCAGGACATCTATGGTGTGTCCAAGCGCGTCACGGGTTGGGAGCCGAGTGCCGACAGCCGCATCAACCTGCACGACGCCTGCGTGAAATGACCGGCCGCGAGGTGGTTTGAGGGAGAGCGCGCAATGAAGCCACTGGCGCTCCTGGGGCGGACGCTCCAGCTCGTTCCGGTTCTCCTCGGGGTCAGCGTCATCGTCTTCGTGATGATGCTGCTGACCCCGGGCGACCCGGTGGAGATCATGCTGGCCGACCAGCAGGCGACACCGCAGCAGGTCGAAACCATGCGTCACGACATGGGGCTCGACCGGCCGGCACTGGAACGGTTCGGGGTCTTTCTCGGCAATGCGGCCACCGGCAATTTCGGCCTGAGCTTCTTCCACCGGCGCCCGGTGTTCGACGTGATCGCCGAACGCCTGCCGGCGACGATCGAGCTCACCCTGGCCGCGCTTCTTCTCGCGCTGGTTATCGCCATACCGCTCGGCGTCATCGCGGCGATCAAGAAGAACAGCCTGGTCGACCGGCTGGCGGCGGTCGGCTCCCTCTTCGGCATCTCGCTGCCTGGGTTCTGGTTCGGCATCATCCTCATCATTCTCTTCGCCGTCCATCTGAAGATCCTGCCCGTCGCCGGCCGCATGGACTTTGCCTGCGAGGTGGCGCCCGTCACCTATCTCCTGACCATCGACAGCTTGCTCAGGGGCCGGCCCGACTGCTTCACCAATGCGCTGTCGCATCTCGTGCTGCCGGCGCTGACGCTAGCCCTGCCGATGGCCGCCGTGCTGACGCGCGTGCAGCGCACGGCGATGATCGAGGTGCTGCGGTCGGACTACATCACCTTCGCGGAAGCCAAGGGCCTGTCGCGGCGACGCATTCTCTGGCGGCACGCGCTCAAGAACGCGCTCGTGCCGACGGTGACGGTGGCGGCCATCGAGACCGGTTCGCTGCTTGGCGGCAACATGGTGGTGGAGACGGTCTTCGGATGGCCGGGCCTCGGCCGCCTCGTCGTGGAGAGCATCTTCGTGCGCAACTATCCGCTGGTGCAGGCCGCCGTCCTCTTCTACGCCGTGACCTATGTTCTGCTGAATTTCGTCGCGGATATTCTGTACACCGTCCTCAATCCGCGAGTAAAACTATGACGGCCGTGCCAAACGACGCGGCGATCGTCCGGGAGCGCATCGAAAGCCCCACCGGCCAGAGCCTCAGGCGCTTCCTGGCGGACCGGTTTTCTGCCGCGGCGATGGGGATCGTCCTTCTCTTCGTGCTGCTCGCCGTCTTCGCGCCCTTCATCGCCCCCCACGATCCCTATGAGACGGATCTGTTCCGGCGCCTGCAGCCGCCCGCCTGGATGGAGGGCGGCGAATGGAGCTTCGTCCTGGGGTGCGACGGGCTCGGGCGCGATATCCTGTCGCGCATCATCTACGGCGCGCGGGTGTCGATCACCATCGGCCTCGCGGTCGTCATGATCGCGACCGTCATCGGCATCGTCCTCGGGCTGGCCGCCGGCTATCTGCGCGGCTGGGTCGATATCGTCATCTCGCGGATCGTCGATATTCTCCTCGGCTTTCCCTATCTCATCTTCGCCATCGCCCTGATGGCGATGATGGGGCCGGGCCTCAAGAACATCATCCTGGCGCTCGTCCTCAAGGAATGGGTGGTGCCGGCCCGCGTCGTCCGTGGCGAGGTGCTGGCCGCGCGCGAGATGGAATATGTCGAGGCGGCCCGCGCCGTTGGGGCGCCGCGCCGCTACATCATGTTCCGCGAGATCCTGCCCAACATCCTCTCGCCGGTCATCGTCGTGTCCACCATCCGCATGGCGCATGTCATCATTCTCGAGGCGAGCCTGTCCTTCCTCGGCATCGGCGTGCAACCGCCCACGGCCTCGTGGGGCTCGATGGTCGCCGATGGCCGCGCCTTCGTCCTCGACGCCTGGTGGGTCAGCACCTTTCCGGGGCTCGCCATTCTCGCGCTCGTTCTTTCCATCAATGTTGCCAGCCAGGGCCTGCGTGATGCTTTTGACCCGAAGTTCAGCGACTGACAGGCCGGCGCCGCTCTTGTCGATCCGTGGCCTGAAGACCTGCTTCCCGACGCGCGCGGGGCTCGTCACCGCCGTCGACGGCGTCGATCTCGACGTCCAGCCGGGCGAATGCCTCGGCATCGTCGGTGAGAGCGGCTCCGGCAAGAGCGTGACCTTCGCCAGCGTGATCGGCCTCATTCGTCCGCCGGGGCGGATCGCCGAAGGCTCCATCCATTTCGACGGCGCCGATCTCAGGACGCTCGATCCCGGCGGATGGCGGCGCCTGCGTGGGCGCGACATCGCGATGACCATGCAGGACGCACTGACCGCGCTGAACCCGGCGCTGACGGTCGCCGAGCAGATCTGCGAGGTGCTCGTTGCCCATGCCCAGGATCTTCCGCGCCGCAATCGCTGGCGCGCTGCCCGCGCCCGGGCGATAGAGATGCTGCGGCTCGTCGGCATTCCCGCCGCGGAAAGCCGGATGGACGATTATCCGCACCAGTTCTCGGGCGGCATGCGTCAACGCATCATGATCGCCATTGCGCTCGCCTGCCGTCCGAAACTGCTGATCGCCGACGAACCGACCACGGCGCTCGACGTCACCATCCAGGCGCAGGTGCTGGACCTGATCTCCGATCTGCGCCGGGAGTTCGGCATGAGCGTCGTGCTCATCACCCATGATCTCGGCGTGGTCGCCGAGCATACCGACCGGGTCGCGGTGATGTATGCGGGGCAGATCGTCGAGACGGGCCCGACGCGGGATCTCATCGCGCATCCCCGCCATCCCTATACCCGTGGCCTGATCGGCCTCATTCCGCGTCTGTCGGATCTCGATGCGCCCATCAAGCCGATCGAGGGGCAGGTGCCGGACCTGATCGGCCTCGGCGGCACCTGCCGCTTCGCCGATCGTTGCGAACTCCGTCTGCCGGAATGTCGGCAGGACATCCCGATGCGGCCCGTGGGCGCCGCGCATGAGGCGCGCTGTATCCGCGCCGGGGAGGATCTGCCATGACCCACCAGGAGCCGCCGCCGCTGCTCGACGTCCGCAACCTGGAGAAGGTCTATCATCTCAACGACGGCCTTCTCCAGCGGGTCATGCGCGAACCGCCGCGCGTCCTGCGCGCCGTCGACTATGTCAGCTTCTCCGTGCAGCCGGGCGAAACGCTCGGTCTCATCGGTGAATCCGGATGCGGCAAGTCCACGCTCGCCCGCACGGTGCTGCGTCTGCATGAGCCGACATCCGGCAGCATCGTCTTCGACGGAAAGGACATCACCCGGATCCCGCTGGCGGAGATGACGGCGCTCCGGCGGCGCATGCAGATCATCTTCCAGGATCCCTACGCCTCGCTCAACCCGCGCAAGTCCGTGGAGCAGATCGTCGGCCTGCCGCTCGCCCTGCATGGCGTGGCGAAGCGCGGCGAGCTGCGCGACCGCGTCGTCGCCATGCTGGAAAACGTCGGCCTCAAGAGCGGGCATCTCGGCCGCTATCCCCATCAGTTCTCGGGTGGGCAGCGGCAGCGCATCGGCATCGCCCGCGCGCTCATCCTCAATCCGAGCTTCGTCGTCTGCGACGAGCCGGTGTCGGCGCTCGACGTATCCGTGCAGGCGCAGATCATCGCGCTGCTCGGGACGCTGAAGCGCGAGCTCGGCCTGACCTATCTGTTCATCTCCCACGATATCGGGGTGATCGGCCATGTCAGCGATCGCGTCGCGGTCATGTATCTCGGCGATATCGTCGAGATCGGGCCGACGCGCGCCCTGCTGAACGCGCCGAGCCATCCCTATACGAAGGCGCTTCTGTCGGCGGTGCCGCAGATCGATGCCGGCAGCCGGCGGGAGCGGGTCAAGCTCACCGGCGATCTGCCGTCGCCCCTGGCGCCACCCTCCGGCTGCAAGTTCCACACGCGCTGTCCCTTTGCCATGGACGTCTGTCGGCGCGAGGCCCCCGTCCTGCGCAAGAACGGCCGCGATGCGCTCGCGGCCTGCCACCTTCTGGAGATTGAGCATGCAGCTTGAGACGGGAACGCCCATGCTCCTTTCCGGCAATGCCTATGCGCGGGGGCGGGCGCAGGCGGCTTGCGGGCCGGTATTGGCCGACGCGGTGCGCGAAGCCGTCAGCTTGCGCTTGGGGCAAGCCACTTCCTTGCTGGCGCGTGCCGATGTCCGCGCCTTCCTCGACCGTCAGGAGGCGGATCTCGAAGGGCTCGATCCCAATGCCGCCGCCGAGACGCGCGGGATCGCCGATGGCTTCGGCATCGATTATGCGGCCCTTCTGACCTATCTGCATCTCGGCTTGCTGCGGGATTTCGCCGAGGATGGCTGCTCCGCATGGGCCTGGGGAAAGCCTGGCGCGGACACGGTCCTCGTCAAGAACCGCGACTACCGCGGCGAGCATGTGGCGCTGCAGCGGGTCTTCCTGCATCGCGATCCCGCGCGACCCGGGGAGGCCCTGCTGTGCGTCGGGAGCCTTGGGAGCCCCGGCGCGTTTTCGAGCGGCATGAATGCGAAGGGCCTCGCGATCGTCGACACCCATGTGTCGACGCGTGACCATGGTCCGGGCCTGTTGCGCTATTTCCTGATGACGTGGCTGCTCTGGACCTGCGCCGACGTCGAGGAGGCGCTTGGCCTCATCGCCGCGCTGCCGCATGCCGGCGGCGGATGCATCGTCCTCGCCGATGCCGGGGGCGGGATCGCGGCCGTCGAGCTCGGCCACAGCGCGCAGGCCGTGGAACGGCGGACGCCTTTCGTCTTGAAGACCAACCATTTCGTCGATCCCGCCTGCGCGCCCTTCTGGTTTCCGGTCGGCTCCGACCCGATGGCGAGGAGTACGCTGGGGCGCTACGCCCGCCTCCAGTCGTGGCTCGGGGACCGCCGGGAGCGGCCGCCGCTGGCCGACATCGCGGCGCTGATGGGCGGCCATGGCGCCGATGGCGAGGAGGCGCTGTGCCGGCACGGACAGGATGGGGATTCCAGCACGATCTCCTGTTCCGTATTTGCACCTTCGGAGCGCCGTCTCTACTTTTCAGCGCAACATCCTTGCGCCGGCGCGTGGAGCCTTTACGACTGCCGGCCCTGACGAGAGCGGGGCGATCTTGGCTTACGAAGCGGGGCTTATCGGCGAACACGCCTCCATCGTCGAGGTGCGGCGGCTCATCGACCGGGTGGCGCGCAGCGCCGCGCGGGCGGTGCTGATCTATGGCGAGACCGGCACCGGCAAGGGGCTCATCGCCCGTCTCGTCCACCAGCAGTCGGCGCGCGCGCCGCAACCCTTCGTCGATGTCAATTGCGCAGCGATTCCCGATCAGCTGCTCGAGTCCGAGTTGTTCGGCCACGAGAAGGGCGCCTTCACGGGCGCGGCCATGCGCAAGTCCGGCCTGATCGAGACGGCCAATGGCGGGTCGATCTTCCTGGACGAGATCCGCGACATGAATCTCGTCATGCAGGCGAAGCTCCTGACCGTCCTTGACACGCAGCGCATGCGCCGCGTCGGCGCGACGGCCGCGGTCGATGTGGATGTGCGCTTCATCGCGGCGACGAACCGGGTGCTTCTCTCGGAGGTGAAGGCCGGCCGCTTTCGCGAGGATCTTTATTACCGGCTGCAGGTGGTGGCGATCAACTCGCCGCCGCTCAGGGAGCGCGGCGACGACATCTTCGTCCTGACCGACAATTTCCTGCGCCGGCTCAGCAGTCGCTACGGGCGGGTGGTGCGCGGGCTGTCCCCGGAGGCTCGCGACATCTTCCGGCGCTACCGGTGGCCGGGGAATGTCAGGGAGCTCGAAAACCTGCTCGAGCGCATTTTCATTCTCGAGGACGATGCCATCATTCTCGCGCGCCATCTTCCGGATCGCATCCTGCGCGACGTCCGGGAGATGGACGGCCCGTTGAACTCCGGGGCGCCGCCGCAGGGGGGAGCGCCGGGGATCATGCAAGTGCCGGACGAGCCGCTCGATTACCACGAGGTCACGGCGGCCTTCCAGGCGCAGGTCATTCGCCAGGCCCTGGTTGCCACCGAGGGCAATCTGACCGAGACGGCGGCTCGCCTCGGGCTGACGCGCCACGCGCTCAGGCACCAGATGCTGAAGCTTGGCATGGCCTGAGCGCGCGCGTTTCACGCAAGGCTGCGCGAAACGCGCGATGCGGCCGGCCGTTCGGCGCCGGCTTTTGCCCGTCGGGCGAAGAAAGTTATTTTATATCAAGGTGATATAGAGAATTAGCGCCATGGCATAAAATCTGCTGAGCCCGGAATGCACATCCTGTGATGTGACTTTCGGAGGTTCCTGGCTATGTCACTGATCCGCATTATCTGCCCCAATGGTCATCTGGGTTTCGCGCCTCTCAAGACCGACAGTTTTCTGCGCGGCGTCGAGGCGAGCCCGGATTTCATCGCGGCGGATTCGGGAAGCGACGACATCGGACCGGTGCCGCTCGGCAGCGACACGTCGACCTCCCCGGAGGCCTGGCAGCGGCAGGATCTCGAGGCGATGCTTCTGGCCTCGCGGCGCATCGGCGTTCCGATGATCATTGGCTCGGCGGGTGACACCGGCACGAACAGCCGCGTCGACCGCTATGTCGCGATCATCAAGGAGGTCGCCGCCAAGCATGGGCTTGCACCGTTCAAGCTCGGCTATTTCTATTCGGAAGTGAGCAAGGACCGCGTGCGTCGCGCCATCGGCTCGTCGGAGCCCGTGCTCGGGCTCGACGGACGCGAGCCCCTTTCGGAGAAGGAGCTCGACGCCACGGACCGCATCGTCGCGATGGCGGGCGTGCATCCCTTTCGGAAGCTCCTGGAGGAGGGCTGCGACGTCATCATCGGCGGCCGCTCGAGTGACTGTGCGATCTTCGCTGCGGCCGCGCTGCACCGCGGCGCGCGCGAGGCCGACGCCTACTACCTCGGCAAGGTCCTGGAATGCGCGTCGTTCTGCGCCGAGCCCTATGGCGCGAAGGAGACGGTGCTGGGCGCCATCGACGATGCCGGCGTCACCGTGACGGCGATGCACCCGGACCAGCGCTGCACCATCGCCTCGGTCGCCGGCCACGCCATGTACGAGCGCTCCAATCCCTATGACGAATTCGTCGCGGGGGGGCGCCTCGACATGCGCGACTGCCACTACACGCAGATCGATCCCCGCACCACGCGCGTCACCGGCCAGCGCTTCGAGCCGGCCAAACGCGTACGCGTCAAGCTGGAAGGCTCCGGCAAGGTCGGTGAGCGCTATGTCGGCATCGCCTCGGTCCGCGACCCCTATACCATCGCCCATATCGACGCGGTCATCGCCTGGGCGAAGGCGCAGGTCGTCGAACGCTTCGGTGCCAGTGGCTATGAGCTGCATTTCAACGTCTTCGGCAAGAACGGCGTCATGGGGGACATGGAGCCCGTGAAGACGCCGGCGCATGAGCTCTGCATCGTCGTGCAGGGGGTCGCACCGACGGCCGAGATGGCAGAGGAACTCTGCATGACCGCGACGCGCCAGCTGTTCTATGCCCGCCTGCCGGAGGTCAAGGGCACGGCCGGCGGCGTCGCCTTCGTACTCGACGAAGTGCTCAAGGCCTCGCCCGCCTATCGCTGGACGGTGAACCACACCCTGGCGGTCGACGATCCGCTGGAGCTTTTTCCCACGCACACCGAGACGGTCGGCACAGAGGGTTGATAACAATGACCAAGCTTTCAGAACTCGCCAAGACCATCCGCAGCAAGAATGCCGGCGTCGACAAGATCACCTTCGATATCATTTTCACGGATCGCGCGGTCTACGAGAAGGTGCTCGCCAGCCGGGCGATCACGGCCGCGAAAATTTCCAGCCTCTATGGAATAGCCCAGGAGCGCATCGCCGATTTCGTGGAATATGATCCCGCCTGCGCGATCAAGTTCACGATCTATCGGACGAGCCCGAGCGGCAGCGCCGGCGACAGCGATATCTTCGGTGCGCAGCAATATGCGCCGCTTCTGGATATCGACGTCCCGGTGTGACGGCCTTGTCCGGTGCGCGCCCCTACGTCAATCCGGCATAGGCGTTCGCCATGGCGATGAAACCCGCGACGGGCACTTCCTCGGCGCGGGCCGTCGGCGCGATGCCGGCGGGTTCGAGCAGCGCCATCGGATCGACGCCGAGGCTCTTCAGGCTCTGGCGCAGCATCTTGCGCCGCTGGCCGAATGCCGCCTGGGCGACGACTTCGAGGGCGCGCGTCGCGCAGGGCAGGGGGGCCGCGCGCGGCACGAGCCGGACGATCGACGAGGTGACCTTCGGCGGCGGCACGAAGGCCGAGCCAGGCACGTCGAAGAGGATCGACGCCTCCGTCCGCCAGCCGGCCAATACGGCCAGGCGCCCGTAGTCCTTGGGCTTGCTCGGGCCGGCGACGATGCGCTCGGCCACCTCGCGCTGGAACATCAGCGTCAGCGAATCCCACCAGGATGGCCAGGGCGAGGCCGTGAGCCAGCCGACCAGCAGCGGCGTCGCCACGTTATAGGGGAGATTGGCGACGATCCGGGCGGGACCCTTGCCGAGATAGGGCGTGACATCGGCTTCGAGTGCGTCGCCCTCGATGACGGTCAGCCGGCCGGGATAATGGGCCGCAATCTCCGCCAGCGCGGCGAGGCATCGCTGATCCCGCTCGATCGCCACGACCTGGGCGGCGCCATGGGCGAGGAGCGCCCGCGTCAGCCCGCCCGGGCCGGGACCGACCTCGACGACCGTCACGCCTTCCAAGGGACCTGCCGCGCGGGCGATCCGGCCAGTGAGATTGAGGTCGAACAGGAAGTTCTGGCCGAGCGACTTCATCGCCATGAGGCCGTGTGTGCGCACCACCTCGCGCAGCGGCGGCAGGCCGTCGAAGGCCAGCGCCTTGTCCGGAGCGGGGCTCATGACGATCGAGCCGCTTCCGTTGCAGCGAGATGTGCGGCCAGACGCAGCGCCGCGCACAGGCTCGCGGGGCGGGCGATCCCGCGCGCGGCGATGTCGAAGGCGGTGCCATGGTCCGGCGACGTCCGCACGATCGGCAGCCCGAGCGTGACATTGACGGCATCGTCGAAGGCGATGGTCTTGATCGGAATGAGCGCCTGGTCGTGATACATGCAGAGCGCGGCGTCGTAGCCGGCCCGCGCCTCGGCGTGGAACAGGGTATCGGCGGGAAGCGGACCGCGCGCATCGATACCCGCGCCGCGCAGGGCGGCAATGGCCGGGGCGATGATCGCGATGTCTTCTCCGCCCATCGCCCCACCCTCACCGGCATGCGGATTGAGCCCGGCCACGACGAGGCGCGGCGCCGGAATGCCAAAGCGCGATTGAAGATCCCGCGCGACAATTTGCGCTGTCTCGACGATCAGGGCGGTGGTGAGCCGGCTCGGCACCTCGGCCAGGGCGATGTGGATGGTCACGGGCACGACAGCCAGCGCCGGCGACCACAGCGTCATCACTGGCAGCGGCGCGGGGGTACCGGCGGGCAGATAGGCCGCTGACAGCGCCGCGAGATATTCAGTATGTCCGGGATGGCGGAAGCCGGCCGCATAGAGGACGTGTTTGGCGATCGGGTTGGTGACCACGGCGGCGGCACGGCCGGCGAAGGTCAAGGCCACCGCCTCATCGATGGCTGCCAGCGTCGACGCAGCCGTCGAGGCTGACGGCGCGCCCGGCTCGATTGTGACGGAGTGGCCCGTGTCGACCACCGGCAAGGCTGCGGCGAAGACCGCAGCGGCTGTCTCGGGCGTCGCGGCCGCAATCGGCAGGTCAAGCCCGAGGCGGGCGGCGCGGGTGGCGATGAAGGCCGGGTCCGACAACAGGAAGAAGGGCGGCAACGCCTCGCTCTTGCGCCGCAGCCAGGCTTTCATCGCGATCTCGGGCCCGATCCCTGCGGGATCGCCCTGGGTCAGCGCCAGCGGGAGAGCGCCGGAGCCAGCGCTCGCAGCCGGCGTCCCCGTCGGCCGGGCTTTCGTCACGTTCAATTGGCGATACCGTCGGTCGAGCTGGAAGAGCTGAGGTTCTGGCTGAACTTGATCTCACCCAATGTCCTGAGCTCGAGCGTGACCATCACGGTCTTGTCCGGGCTGCGCGTGCCGGTTGAATCATTCTTGTAGGACGAGAGATAGGTCACGCCCAACGTCAGGCATTCGTCCTGGTATCTGGCGCCGATCGACATATTGGCCACCGACCAGCGGTTGGATGAGCCGTTTGTGACGCCCACGGTCGCATAATTCGCGCGTTCGGTGATGTAGCGGTCGAGGTCGAACAGGACCGAGCCGTTCACCGACCAGTTGGTCGACAACTGGAGCGTCGCGCCGGTCAGCAAGCCCTCGCGGCGATAGGGGTAGCCGAGCTGGGGCTGTGCCGCATAGCGCGCATACATCGCATTGGCCGTCACCGGACCGACCTTGGCATTGGCCTGCAATTCCAGACGCTCGAGGGCGAATGTCTGCTCGTCGAAGCGGCCGCGGCCGGTGAAGGAGAAGTTCTCGTTCGGTGCCATATGCACGCGGGCGATATAGTCCGACTGGTTCGTCTCGAGGCCCGAGTCCATACCTGTGTGGGCGATATCCGTGCCGGCATAGGAGTTCTGGCCGGCGATCTGGTAGGACTGGCCGATCAGGACGTCGCCGTATCCGCCGGTTTCCGTCGTGACGGAGTATTTCGCCCCGACATTGGCGCGCACGCCGCCCTCGACCCGGTCATAACCCGAGAATTTGTTCCATTCGAAGATGTTGGTATCGTCGAACACCAGGCTCTGGGAATCTTCGTTCGGCAGCTTGCCGATGCGCGTCTCCGACGGCCGCACCACGATCTGTGCGATCGGCTCGACGATATGGGTTCCCCAGCCCTGCGTGGTCGCGACGAAGGGATAGCGGTATTCCAGCCCGACCGTCGGCATGACGCGCGCCGACAGGTTGTCGTTCGGGTTCAGGAAATTGCTGATCTCCGAATTCTGGTAGTTCGTGGTCTTCAGGTTCATCGCGAAACCATCGACCCGGATGCCGGCAAAGGGCTTCCAGGTCTGGCCGAGCGGATCCACGAATTCACGCTGCCAGGTTGCGCTGGTCGAAATGCGCGTATAGCTGCCGCCAATGCCGCGCACAAGGCATTGGGTGGAGTTGAAGACCGTGCAGGTCTCGTAAGTCGACCCGGTCGGGTATACGCCATTCACGATACCAGGCACCGCCTGGTACTGCGCGGCAGAGCGGCTCAGATGGGTGACGTTGGCGTCGAGTTCGATCTCGCCGCCGATCGCCCAGGGGGCCTGGATGCGCTTGTTGTAGTCGAGCGTCGGGTAGACGACCGGCTGCTGCTTCTGCCAGTCGTCGTAAGACAGCGTGCGGAAATAATAGCCACGCATGTCGAAATAGCCGGTTTCGCTGCGACCGGTGAGATAGACGGTGGAGGTCGATTCCTTGAAGAAGGTCGACGTCAGGCTCTCGCTGCGCACCTTGTAGTTCTCGAGGAACCACTTGTCGGAAAGGAGCGCCACGTCCCAGCCCCAAGCCCACTGCTGGTTGATGTTGAACCGGCCGGTGGACTCGATGGAGCCGCGGAAATCCTTGTTGGCGGCACCATAGGGCGGCTCGCTGAACGCGGCTTTGTCCTGCTGGAAAATACCCGCGGCGCGAATGTTGTAGGAGCCCGTCTCGAACCGTTGGCGCCATTCCGCCTGACCGAGGAAACCCTGCCGTGACAGGATTGTCGGGGTCAGGGTGAGGTCATAGTCAGGCGCGATCGCCCAGAAGAAGGGTGCCGACGCGCCATAGCCCAGCGCCGAGGAATAGACATAGCGCGGCGACAGAAAACCCGTCTTGCGCCGCACCGTCGGGTCGGGCGTCGAGAAATAGGGGATATAGGCGAGTGGAATGCCGTAGAATTCGATCGTCGCGTCTTCATAGTAGATCATCCGCTCGCTGTTGTTGTGGATGATCTTGGCGGCCTTCACCTGCCACAGAGGCGGGCGGGACGGATCCTTCTTGCAGGCTTCGCAGGCCGTATAGGTGCCACGCTGGAAGACCGTCGTCTCGCCGGACGTGCGCTCGGCGCGCGGGGCCGAGAAGCGCGTCTTGTCGGATGTCTCGACACGCAAGGTGTCGATGAAGCCGTCCTTGAAATCGTCGGTCAGCTCGAAGCGGTCGCCGGTGGCGACCGTGCCGTCGGATTCGGTCAGCCGGGCGTTGCCCTCCGCATGCACGCGGCTGGTGTTACGGTCGTAGACGACGCGATCGGCCTGCAGGGCACGGCCCTGATAATAGACATGGACGTCGCCCACCGCGGCAACGGTGTTCTTGTCGTTGTCGTAGACGATCTCACGCGCCTCGACGAGGAGCTTGTCAGTCTTATTGGGCTGGGATTTGGAGGCAAGACGTTCGTTCACGGTCTGTGCACGTGCGGCCGACGGCAAGGTCAGCGCAGCAGCGGCCACAGTCGACAATAAAATCCACCCAACTTTGCCGAGATGCAAGCGCGCCCTCCTTGTCCACACGCTCCAATCCGCACGAACCGGCATCACCCGTCCTCTTGATAAAGAAGCGCAAGCGTACCGAGCAGACTCCCGACAACGGCCGCAAACCAGGCCGCCACCATTGGGCTTACAAGCCCGGATGCCCCGAGATCCTCCATGAGCTCCGTAGCGACATAAAGCATGAACCCGGCAACGACGCCACTCAGAACCATGCGTGCTACACCACCAAATCGGAAGAATCTTAATGAAACAGACGCGGCCACCATGACCATCGCGACGAAAAGCAAAGGCCTCGCCAGCAAGGAATCGAGCTGGAGCCGGTAAGGCGTGGAATCGAGGCCTGCTCGCTCGGTCCGCTCGATTACCGACGGCAGTCGCCAAAATGGCACAGAACCCGCTGGCAGAAAGGATTCCCGCACCTGCGAAGGCTCCAGGTTCGTGGCGATCAGATAGGTTGTATGGGTCTCCGGCTCGCTCGTCGCGGAGGTCACGCGGGCGTCCTTAAGCTCCCAGTAACCACTATGCAAATCGGCCTCGCGCGCCTCCACGCGTTCCGTGAATTGCCCGTGCGGGTCGAAGAGGAAGAAGGTGACGTTGACGAGCGTCGCGGAGTCATTGCTGGCGGCGTCGGCGCGGACGATCGCCTGTCCGTCGACGCTGCGCTGGCGCACCCAGATATATTGGCCCGTCGTCGCCGCACTGCTGCGCGCGAAGACGCGTGCTTCGATAACGCCGGCCCTTTGCTTCAGCATGGCCGAAAGGGGGTTGTAGAGTGTGACGACGGCGATGCCGAGCGCAAGGGCGATGAAGACGCCGGGCTGCAGGAACTGCCAGGCCGAGATGCCGGCCGCGCGTGCGATGACGAGTTCCAGCCGCCGGCTCAGGTTGAGCAGGGTCACCATGCTGCCGAAGAGGACCGCGAAAGGCATCACCTGTTCGACGACCGCCGGCGTGCGCAGGAGGGCCAGCGTCACCATGAGCCCGGTGCTCGCGCCCTGGGCATCGCCGGCGCGCCGCATCAGCTCGACGAAGTCGAGGGTGTAGACGAGCAGGAACACCGTCGCGAAGACGGCCAGGATGGTCTTCAGGAAGCGAAGGGACAGGTAGCGCCCGAGCGTCACACCGATGAGCATCAGGACGACCCTGCCGTCGCGACGGATCCGACCGGGCGGCCACCGCGCCTGCGGACGAGCGCGGCTGCCAGACGCCCGACGCCATGTCCGTAAAAGATGATGACGAGCGACACCAGGCATCCCGCCAGCGGTGCGCCGTAGACGCCGATGAGCGCTGTCGGCGACCGGACGGCGGCGCTCGACGCGGCAAAGCCCGCCACCCGCACCAGGATCACGCCGAGGATGGCGGCAAGGATGGCGGCGCCGCGCCCCTGACGGGTGGTGCGCGCCTCGCCGAGCGCGGCGAAGGCGATCAGCATGAAGGCGATGCAATAGAGCGGCGCGGAAAATCGGTCATGCAATTCGGCGCGGAACCGCCCCTCCTGCAATTTGAAATAGGGCTCGTTCGGGTCCGGGGTCATCAGGGCCCAGGTCGAGCGCTCGCGCGGCTTATAGATGACGTCGGCGCCTTCCTGCGCAAAGACCGACAGATCGATGGCGTAGCGCTCGAAGGTCACGATCGCCGAATCCTTGCTGCCGGGCTCCTGCCGCTGCACGGATCCGGTCTCGAGCAGGAGATAGCTCTGGCCCTTGACGTCGACGGCCTGGCCCCGTTCGGCGATATAGACGACGACCTTGTTACGGTCGCGCTGGTCCTGCAGGAAGATGCCGAGGAGGGCGTCGCCGGATTTTTCGCGGTAGTGGAAGGTGATGCCGGTGTCGAGGGTGGTGAACTGGCCTTCTTTGACGATATTGGCAACGAAGTCGGCGCGGATCTTCGTCACGAGATCGCGCAGCGAATTGAAGCTCTGCGGCATCAGATAGACGGTCATGACACCGACGGCCAGGGTCACCGTGACGGTGAAGAGCGCGAATGGCCGTAGCAGGCGCACCGGAGGAATGCCGGCGGCGCTCATGACGATCAGCTCGGAATCGCCGTTCAGGCGGTTGAGCGCATAGAGCGTCGCGATGAACAGGGCAGCCGGTGCGATGATGGTGATGAGGGCGGGCAGCGACAGCAGGGTGACGACGAGGAAGATGCCGATGGTCTGGCCCTTGCCGGTGACGAGATCGAGCTCCTTCAGGATCTGGGTGATCCAGATCACGAGCGTCAACGCCGACAGGCAGGCCAGAAAGGCTCCGACGACATTGCGAAGGATGTAGCGGTCGATCAGCCCCATGGCTCGCTTACTCTACCAGTCCCATACTTTCTTCGCCGACAGCCGAGCTACCGTGTCGAGCACAATAGGGCAAGTGAGCCAGCGCACAACAGATCAGCAGCGCCTGCTTCTCCCCATTGAATTGCCGCCGCCGTTCACGCCGCCGTTCACGCCGCCATGTAAGCCACGATGTAAGCCACGATGCCGTGGCGACCAGCCATCGGCGGCAAGCTTGGCGGTTTGATGGCAGAAGGTGGCTCATGCCTGCTGAGCTTATCGCAGGGGAGGAACCATTGGCGGCTGGTCCTGCCATGCTATACCACTGTCTGCCCCCGGGCAGAGCGGTCGGGCGAGGGACTGAAAGAGGATCGTATGGTCGAGCGCAGCAAATTCGAGTTCAAGCCTTTTGGTCAGCCGGGGGGCGGCAGCGTCGTCGTGTTTGTGAATGATGCGCTTGAAACAGGCGAGGATGCGGCGAAGGCACTCGGGCCGGATGCTCTGGCAACCATCTCCAGGGCGGCGGCAGCGGAGAATTTCAAGGGCAAGCTCAAGAAGGCCCTCGTGATTGCCGCGCCGCAGGGCATCGAGGCGGATCGCCTCGTCGTCGTCGGCACCGGCCCGGCTGCCGATTTTTCAAAGCTCGACTGGGTCGAGCTCGGCGGCGCCGTGCAGGCTATGCTTTCGGGCGCCCGCGCCAGTCTCTATGTCGCGCTTCCCGGCCACGATGTCACGCCGGAGGCGGCGGCGGATCTGACGCTCGGCATGCAGCTGCGCGCCTATAAATTCGACAAGTACAAGACGAAGAAGGATGCCGACGAGAAGGCATCGAAGCCGCTCAAGGTCACGCTCTTCGTCCATGACCCGTCGGCGGCGCGGCAGGTCGCGAAAGCACGCGACGCGGTCGCCGCCGGCGTGCTCACCGCGCGCGAACTGGTCAACGAGCCGCCGAATGTCCTCTTTCCCGAGGAATTCGCCGATCGGGCGGCTGCGCTGGAGAAGGTCGGCGTCGACGTCGAGATCCTTGACGAGAAGCAGCTGAAGAAGCTTGGTTTCCGGGCGCTTCTCGGCGTCGCCCAGGGGTCGCATCGGGAGGCGCGCGTCGTCGTCATGCGCTGGAACGGCGCAGGCGCGAAGGATCAGCCGGTCGCCTTCATCGGCAAGGGCGTCACCTTCGATACCGGCGGCATCTCGATCAAGCCCGGCGCCGGCATGGAAGACATGAAGGGCGACATGGCGGGCGCGGCCTGCGTCGTCGGCCTCATGCAGGCGCTGGCCCAGCGCAAGGCGCGCGTCAACGCCGTCGGCCTGATCGGCCTCGTCGAGAACATGCCGGACGGGCGTGCCCAGCGTCCCGGCGATATCGTAACCTCGCTGTCCGGCCAGACGATCGAGATCATCAATACCGACGCCGAAGGCCGCCTCGTGCTGGCGGATGTGCTGTGGTACGCGCAGGACCGCTTCAAGCCGGCCTTCATGGTCGATCTCGCCACGCTCACGGGGGCGATCCTGGTCGCGCTCGGCCAGGAGCATGCGGGGCTCTTCAGCAACGACGACACCTTGGCGGATCGGCTTGCCGCCGCGGGCCTGGAGACCGGCGAGAAGGTGTGGCGCCTGCCGCTCGCGCCCGCCTATGACAAGATGATCGACTCGAAATTCGCCGACATGAAGAACACCGGCGGCCGCTTCGGCGGATCGATCACGGCGGCGCAGTTCCTGCAGCGCTATGTCAAGGATACGCCCTGGGCGCATCTCGACATCGCCGGCACGGGCATGAATGCGCCGCAGACCGACATCAACAAGAGCTGGGGCTCCGGCTGGGGGGTCCGCCTGCTCGATCGCCTCGTGCGCGACCATTATGAAGGCTGAGCGCCCGCGCGACGGGATAAAAAGTTGGTGAGCGTGGGAGCGGGCCACCCATGACGGATGTGCTATTCTATCATCTGCAGCGGCAGCCACTCGAAGCCGTTTTGCCGACCCTCGTGGAGAAGAGCCTGGAGCGTGGCTGGCGGGTTGCGATCGAGGTTCCCGATCGCGAGCGCCTTGCCGCGCTTGACGATCACCTGTGGACCTATCGGGAGGAGAGCTTCCTGCCGCACGGTACGCAAGCCGATGCGGATGCGGCGAGCCAGCCCGTCGTGCTGACCGCCTCGCCCGACAATCCTAATGCCGCGGCCGTCCGCTTCCTCGTCGATGGCGCGACACTGGGTGTGGAGGCCGGTAGCTACGACCGCATTGTCGTCCTATTTGACGGTAATGACGATGAGGCGCTGGCTGAGGCCCGCGGCCAATGGCGCGTTGCCCGTGATGAGGGCTATGATGTGACCTACTGGCAGCAGGACGAGCAAGGGCGCTGGCAGAAGAAGGCCTGATCGAACAGGGCACCGTCCCGGTACGATCCGTCATTCGCCCGGAGGGTCCCTATGCAGTCGCCGATCCGTTTCCACCGCTGTCGCGAGAATGAAGGCGTCGACGGCCGTCGCGCCAGGCCTCTCGCCAGGACTGCCGTGATAGGTGCGCTGCTGGGGCTCGCGCTGCTGTCGCCGATCGCGGCCCAGGAATCCGGCAGGCCGGGCGGCCAGCAGGAGATGTCGCAGGGTCCGGGACAGCGGCAGCGACCGGCGGCCGAGCCGGGGGAGCGCCTGCCGGCGCCGGTCACGACCAGCCATAGCCTGCCGGCGGCGCTTGGCTCCGGGAAGTATCAAGCCACCGCCGGCAGCATCGTGCTCAGCGATCAGGCCGGCCGGCCGACGGTCGAGATCGCCTATGTGGCCTATAGTCTCGAGGGCCAGGACCCGGCGACGCGGCCCATTGCCTTCGCCTTCAACGGTGGCCCAGGGGCGGCCTCCGCCTATCTTCATTTCGGCGCCATGGGACCAAAGCGGCTCGCCTTCGGCAATCAGGGCGACGGGCCATCGAGCCCGCCGATCCTCACGGACAATCCCGAGACATGGCTGCCCTTCACGGATCTCGTGTTTGTCGATCCCGTCGGCACCGGCTATAGCCGCTTCCTGCGCGACGACCAGGACCTGCGCCAGCAATTCTGGTCGGTCAGCGGCGATGTCGCCGCGCTGTCGCGGTTCGTCACGCGCTATCTCACCGAGAACGACCGGCTGCGCTCGCCGAAGGTCCTCGTCGGCGAGAGTTACGGCGGCTTCCGCGTGCCGAAGATCGCCCGCGCCCTGCAGGGGGACTACGGTGTCGGGATCAACGGCCTCTACATCATCTCGCCGGTGCTCGATTTCAATCTGAAGGCCGATGGCTTGCCGTTCTCGAGCGCGGCGCGGCTGCCGAGCCTCGTCGCGGCGGCACGCGCCGCGAAGGGAGAGGCCATCACGCGGGAGGCCCTGGCTGAGGTCGAGGCTTATGCGCTGGGCGACTATCTCGTCGATGCGCTCAAGGGGCCGCGCGACGCGGCCGCGGTGGCGCGGATCTTGGATAGGGTGCAGGCGCTCACGGGCCTTGACCGGGATTTCCTGACCCGCAGCGGCGGCCAGCCGGATATGACGAGCGTGGCACGCGAGCTGGGACGGCCACGATCGGAGGTTGCAAGCTATTACGACGCGCTGATCTCCGGGATTGATCCAGCGCCCTCGGCCCCGCGTGCGAGCTTCGATGATCCCGTCCTCGACGCCAGCATGGCGCCGCTGACGAGCGCCGCGGTGGACTATACCAGGCGTGTGCTCAAATATGAGGTTTCACGCCCTTACGAGCTTCTCAACGGCGAGATCAACCGGCGCTGGTCATGGGGCAACCGTCGCGAGGGCCCGGAGGCTGCGAGCGATCTCAACGCGGCCATGGCGCTCGATCCGGCGCTCGTGGTGGTCGTGACCCACGGCTTCACCGATCTCGTCACGCCTTATCTGGAATCACGTCTGGTGCTCGATCGCATCCCGGCAACGATCGCGAATTCCGAACGCTTGCGGCTCGAGGTCGTGCCCGGCGGGCACATGTTCTACACCCGCGACGACAGCCGCAAGGCGTTGCGGGACAGCGCCGAGCGGCTGTTCAAGGCGGTGGGACGGAAATCCTGATCCGCCTGTGGCGGCGTCCTGCCAGCCATCCACGATTGTCGGACGCAAGATGGCCGGTCCGTGGTCGTCAGGCCAGCGGATTGAGCTTCTTCGCCGCGCTGTCCCTGATACTTTTGCGCATAAAATCCGCTGGATTCCTGATGAAGGCCGCGGCCTTTTCGGCGGCTTGCGTCGTTCGACCGAGCACGGTTCCCGACCGTACGTCATCCGTGTTGCTGTAGTAGACAAAGCTCTTCTGGCTGGGCTTGAAATACTCGGGCGTCGCGGCCGGGCGTGGATTTTCGAAATATATTTTTGTATATCGATAATCTCTTGACATGTCATCGCCTCCCATCGACAGCATGCCGAAGTATCCGCGCACCTCAAGATGTTTGTACCCATTCTTGTTCATGGCGGCCGTGAACTCCTTGACGAAGGCGCAGCCCGGGTGGCTGTCATAGCAGGCGCCTTCGTGCTTGGATTTCACATAGTGTGAGAAGCCTACATACACGCGCAGGAAGCGGAAATCGGTCGGCAGGCCGGCCTCTCCCATGTGCCGTGCGAAGTCCTTCGGGGACCAGATGTGCTCGTCGCTCACGAAGCAGTTGTTGCCGAATTTGAGAAGGGGCGAGAGCGGGTTCGCCGACCGCACTTCTCGCGTGCCCGCCTTCTTCTCCATGGAATAGGCAACCGGGTCTTCAACGCCGCCGACGATGTTCTCGCCGGCATGGCCGGGAACGTCGGCATCGAGCAGAACGTAGAGCTTTGCCTCGCAATCGAGGTCTCGGAGCGGGCGTGTCGCCAGCCAGGCGCGTTCCAGCATGTCGTCGGGCTTATGGAGGACGCCATAGAGGCCCTTGCCGGTGCTGAACCTGTGCTGGTTCCAGATCTGGGCCAGGCCTTTCAGCTTGCGGGAGCGCACGGGAATATAGATGAGCCCCTGCCGTCTGCTATCGCGAAGCGGGTCATCGCTCGCACTAGGCTGCGGCATAAGGGCCCTGCTGCATTCCCCATTTGGTCCAACTGTTCCGTTGCAGTCCTCACCCGTAAAAGTGACGTTTGGCGTGGGATCGCCGTCCCCCCGGATGAGTGATCCGGACTGGGAGGGGCCCGCGCCTCCTATGGCCAGTTGAGCCGGCTGGTTATTCTTTATTTTCTCAAATCCCAAACGCGTCATGGCCTTTTTAACGAGTATGGGGCGATGCTTCAGAAATTCAGGGCGATGAACCATGGAGAGAAACCTCTTCGAATACCTGGCAGACGCATTTTTTTAATAATGTGGGATGACATAAACGGACCGCGCTACCGGCGCGTGACTTTAACGGGTGCGAAATTTTTGATGTGGCGCCATATCGCCGACCAGCATCCGGTCGGGGGGAGGTCTTCCTTAGCCTCAATTCCGTCCTCAATCTCAATCCCCGCTGCTCGCATGCGCTTAATCTCGTTTTCCCGCGCGCGTATAATCTCGGCTTCGCGCGCGCACCTGAGCTCGTTTTCTCGTGCACTTAAAATCTTGGCCTCTCGCTCGCGTATATTCCTAGTATCTTTGAAGTATGTGGGATTGGATCGGAGGTCTACAGGGCCTCCCAGCTGGTCAGTGCCGTGCATGAAGTGAAACGTCTTGACGAACGCAGCGCCATATCCATTTATTTTGAGTTGCTTCTCAAAAGCTTCCGCATAGCTTAAATCTTCTGCTGTTTCATTAATGTGGTTTCTGTAAAGGTATATGAACCGGCACGTGCGCGGGAGCCTCTCGCCCATGAGGTGGTTGGCAAGGGCTTCTGCTCCCTTGTGCGTCTGTCGTACTGTTCCATGTTTTTTGCGCGCCACGACGCCGATATTCTCCGTGAGAATGTAAAGCGTGCAATGCGGGGACAGCTTTTCTAGCTTGCCGGAAAAGGCGCGTCGGCCAGCCTTGAGAACGGTGTCGAGTTTCCCCAAGATTTCGATTTTCTCCGGGCCATGAATAATTTCACAATTCGGCCATCGATTACCCCACCGGTGCATGTTCCAGTATTGCGGGATCCGTTCTAAGAACGGACGAGACGCATATATATAGACGTAATGCTTGGACTCGAATGAGGCGGCGGAGGCGCGTGGGGAACGCATAGGCGAAGCTCCGACAAAATCAGCAAAGTTCGCTGAGATTCTATCGTCGAATAACTTTCGCTTTCGAGGCAGGCTATGTCACAACAATGGTCCAGCCTGCTATAATTGCGACGCTTCCAGCATCGCAGTCGCGTCCAGCCATTCGTCTTCGGTGCGCGCCAACGCTTCAGCGGCCTCACTGCGCATGCGCGCCAGCTCTGCGGCCTTTGCAGGATTGTCGCGAAAGGTCGCCGGATCGGCGAGGGCGGCGTCGACCTTGGCGATGGCGGTCGACAGCTTGGCAAGACGGGCGTCAAGCTCGCCGATACGCTTGCGCATGGCATTGAGCGACGGACGTGGTGCACCCGTGGGGCGCGACGGCGTGGAGAGCGTCGGCGCGGAGCCCCGCGTGCTGGCATCCCCTTCGCGCGCTGCGCTGCTGCCTGACTTGTCGAGGCCGAGCACGAGGCGGCGGTAGTCGTCCATGTCGCCGTCGTAGGATTTGACGGTGCCGTTGGCGACGAGCCACAGACGTTCGGCGCAAGCCTCGATCAGAAAGCGATCGTGGCTGATCAGGACCACCGCGCCGGTGTAGTCGTTGATCGCCTCGACGAGCGCCTGGCGGCTGTCGATGTCAAGGTGGTTCGTGGGCTCGTCGAGGATCAGAAGATGGGCGCCGCCGAAAGCCGCGAGCCCCATGAGAAGCCGCGCCTTCTCGCCGCCGGAGAGCTTTTCCACGGGCGTCTCGGCCTTTGCGCCGGAAAAGCCGAACTGGGCGGCGCGCGCCCTTTGCCTGGCCGGGGGCGCATCCGGCATGAGCGCGGCGACATGCTGCAGCGGCGTTTCCGCCAGGCCGAGCTCGTCGAGCTGGTGTTGCGCGAAATAGGCGGTCTTGAGCTTCGGCGAATGGATCACCTGGCCCTTCATCGGCGCAAGCCGCCCGGACAGAAGCTTGGCGAAGGTCGACTTGCCGTTGCCGTTCGAGCCGAGCAGCGCGATCCGATCGTCCGGCAGGAGGGTGAGGTTGAGGCGGTCGAGCACCATGCGGTCGCCGTAGCCGACGCCCACGCCCTCGATGGAGATGAGAGGGGGCGAGAGCGGCCGGTCCGGCCCCTGCAGATGGAACGGCAGCACCTCCTCGCCGGCGACGGCGGCGATCGGCTCCATCTTCTCCAGCCGCTTGAGGCGCGATTGCGCCTGGCGGGCCTTCGAGGCCTTGGCGCGGAAGCGCTCGACGAAGGCGCTCAGATGCTTGCGCTCGGCCTCCTGTTTCATGCGCGCCTTGGATTGCAGCGCCTGCTTCTCCCGGCGCTGGCGGTCGAAGGAGGTATAGCCGCCGCGGTAGATGGTGAGCTTGCCCTGGTCGAGATGCAGGATGTGGTCGACGGCGGTGTCGAGCAGATCGCGGTCGTGGCTGATGACAAGGACGGTGTGCGGATAGCGCCCGAGATAGTCGTAGAGCCAGAGCGTACCTTCGAGGTCGAGATAGTTCGTCGGCTCATCGAGGAGCAGCAGGTCAGGCTCCGTGAAGAGCACGGCGGCGAGCGCCACGCGCATGCGCCAGCCGCCGGAGAAGGACGAGCATGGGCGCGCCTGCGCCTCGGCATCAAAGCCGAGGCCGTGCAGGATGGAGGCCGCGCGCGCCGGCGCCGAATGGGCGTCGATATCGACCAGGCGGATCTCGATGTCGGCGCGCCGCATGGGATCGGTCGTGGTCTCGGCCTCGGCCATCAGCGCGGCGCGTTCGGTGTCCGCTGCCAGCACGACATCGATCAGGGTCTCGGGACCGCCGGGCGCCTCCTGCGCCACCGCGCCGATACGCCAGTTCTTCGGGCGCGATATCGTGCCGCTCTCGCCGCCGATCTCCTCCTGGATCAGCCGGAACAGCGTCGTCTTGCCGGCGCCGTTGCGGCCAACGAGCCCAACCCGCCCCCCGCTGGGGACGGTGACGGTCGCTCGATCGATCAGGAGGCGTGCCCCGAGCCGATAGGTCAGTTCGTTGATCTGCAGCATGGCAGTCTTGTGCCGTCTGCCGGCCTCGCCTGCAAGTCCCGTCTATCGCACGAGGCGTCACGGCCGGTCGTTTGCGCGTCAGGTCGTCCCGGTCTGCCTTGCCTTCGACATAGTCCGGTCGCGATGCTGCCTTGGACAGAGTTGAGGACAGGGTGTTGAAAAGCTGTGGATAACATGTGATTCGATGACCATGCGTTTTGATGTCAGTTTGTTTTCCATTCCCGCCCTGACGATCGCGGTCTTGGGGCTTGTGATGGGCATAGTCCTGGTGGTCGGCGGCGCGGGTGCGATCACGCGCATCGACGCCGTGCGCGTGGATCAGCACGCCTGGTCTCCCGGCAAGGCGCTTGTCAGGGTTGCGACGCCGACCGTCTGAAGCGGCTGGACCCACGCGCTCTGGCCGATGAAGATGCGAATGTCGGGAATGGCGACGCGCCTTCGCGGCAAAAAGTGCGCCGTGCATACGAAGATCTGTTGCTTTCAACGCTCATCCGATGGCACTTGCCTGATGGCTTCGTGATGTGAGGCCAAAGCCGCTTGACCCCGTTCCCTCAGGTCCGGACGATGCGGACGGAAGGTGAGAATCGGGGCGATGTTGCAGCTGACGCGTGTTCCGTTCTTCAAGGACGCGGATTTGGATCTCGGTTCCTTCGAGCCGCGCTGTAACTGGCGCCGTTTCGATACCGACGAGATCCTTGTGGATTTCGAGGATATTTCCACCGACGTGTATTTCATCGTCTCCGGCGAGGTGCGCGTGCTCGTCCGCAGCCAGTCCGGCAAGGAGGTCATCCTCGGCGAGATGCGCGTGGGCGAATTGTTCGGTGAACTCGCCGCCATCGATGGGGTCAAGCGCTCGGCCAATGTGACGGCCCTGACGCGCGGCGAAGTCTGCATCATGCCGGCCGTGGTGTTCCGCGAGATCGTTTTTGCCTCGCCGATCGTCGCCGAGCGGCTGCTCAAACTGCTGGCCGGCCGCGTGCGGGAGCTCAATGCCCGCATCATGGAGCATACGGTGCTCGATCTCCGGCACCGCCTCTATGCCGAATTGCTACGCCTGTCAGTGCCGCGCGCCGGCCACCCCGGCGAGCGGGTGGTGACGCCGCCGCCCTTCCACCACGTCATTGCGGCCCGCATAGGCTGCCGGCGCGAGCAGGTGACGCGGGAATTCAGCGCACTGTCGGCCGAAGGGCTCGTGGAACGCACGCGCGGCGCGCTCGTCATCAAACAGCCTGAGGTGCTGGATGCGCGCGTCAAGGAAGCCTTGCGCGACGACAAGTAGGCGCCAGCGGGATGCCGCGTTTCAAGGATCCTGCATTCCAAGAGGCCTGCTTTCAAGGATCCTGCTTCCAGGAGGCCTTTGGTCCGTAGGCGGCGAAGAACACGCGGACCGCGCTTGCGACGGTCACCTCGATATCTTCGGGGGAGGGCCGCTCGTTGACGCCAAACAGCGGCCCTTTCGTCAGGCTGCCCTGGATCAGGCCCATGAACTGCGCGGCGGCGAGATCGGTATCCTCGATCAGGAGACGCCCGGCCGCACGCTGGGCCGCGAGATAGGTTGAAAGCCGTTTCACACCATAGCAGGGGCCGGCCTCGAAGAAGGCCCGTCCGAGGGCTGGAAATTTCTCCGCCGCGCCGATGACCATGCGCAGCAACGAAACATGGTCCGGTTGAATCATCATGCTGATGAAGCTCGTGGCCAGCCGCGTCAACACGCCCCGCACATCGGGTTCGTCCTGGTCGAGGTCGAACAGGCGCTCCGCCGCATCGCGGCGGTCGACATCGATCAAGGCGCGGAACAGCGCCTCCTTGCTGTCGAAATAGACGTAAAGCGTGCCTTTTGAGACGCTCGCCGCTTTCGCGATGTCGCCCATGCTGGCCCCGTCGAAACCGTGGGCACGGAAAACGTGCCGCGCGCCATTCAGAATGTCGCGGCGTTTCGAGCTATCCTGTGCGGCGTCCTCGCGCTTGGATGCGAGGGTGAGGGGGTCCATTGGCTCCATCCCGATGGTTCGCTGATACGCATGAACGCGTCGCCACATGATCTTTGCATCGCGCGCGATAGGCGTGGCAAGCGCGCTGGACGACTTTCCCGTGGCGTGCGGTGGCGCACATGTCCGTCATTGACCGAACCGTTCGGTCAATCTATGTGGTTGTAGTGCTGACCGAACGGTTCGGTCAAGCATTCTGACAGATGGGCAAGTGCCGTGGATAGACGCCAGGATATGGCCGACGGGTCCGGTCTCATGGTCCACGAGGAACCGCGCGCAGGCGGTGGCGCGTCGGGGCAGGCGGAAAAGCCTGCCCGCGATGTGTCGCGCGCCGAGAAACCGCAAGAGCCGGGTGCTTTCCAGAACCCGGCCCAGGAAGCGCCGGCCGGGCCGGCTCCTGCTGGAAAGTCGGGGCACAAGCACCATGGCGGCAAGCACCACGACAAGGATGCGCCGAAGAAGAAGAGCCGCATTCGCAAGCCCTTGCTGGCGGCGGTCGCCCTGATCGCACTCGCTGCAGGCGGCTACGAGGGCTATCACTGGTGGACGCTGGGCCGCTTCGAGATCGAGACCGACGACGCTTATGTGCATGTCGACATGACGATCCTCGCGGCCAAGGTTTCTGGCTACATCACCAGCGTTGACGTCACGGACAACCAATTCGTGCGCGAAGGCGCCATCATCGCGCGCATCGATGATGGCGACTATCGGCTCGCGGTCGATGCGGCCAAGGGCAAGGTTGCCACCCAGCAGGCGGCCATCGCGCGCATCGCCGAGCAGATCAAGGCCGGACAGGCCTCTGTCGAGCAGGCCGAGGCGCAGATCGACGCCGCACAGGCGGATGTGGATCGTGCCGAGCTCGAATTCGACCGCCAGCAGCAGCTCGCAAAAAGCAATTTCGCGAGCAAGCAGGCCCTCGACAATGCCCGAGCCGACCGTGGTCGCACGCGCGCCAATCTGGCCAGCGCCAAGGCCGGGCTCGATTCCGCGACGGCCAATGTCGGCGTCCTCAACGCCCAGCGCGTCGAGGCCGAGCGCAGCCTCGACGAGGACAGGACGACCCTCGCCAAGGCTGAGCGCGATCTCTCCTTCACTGAAATCAAGGCGCCGGTGTCGGGCGTCATCGGCAACCGCGCGGTGCAGGTCGGCAAGCTGGTGTCCGTTGGAGAGCGTCTCGCGGCGATCGTTCCACTGGATTCCGTTTATGTCGACGCGAACTACAAGGAAACGCAGCTCGGCCGCCTGAAGCCCGGCCAGCGCGTGGACATCACCGTCGATGCCTATCCCGGCCGGGTCTTCACCGGTGAGGTCGCGAGCATTTCACCCGCATCGGGCGCGTTGTTCAGCCTGCTGCCGCCGGAAAACGCCACCGGCAATTTCACCAAGATCGTCCAGCGGGTGCCGGTTCGCATCCGTTTCTCGGCCGACGCCCTGAGCGACCATGTGTTGCGACCGGGTATGTCGGTCGTCGCCACAGTCGATACACGTCACGACGCCGACGCACCCCGGACGGCTGCCCTGAAGGCTCCCACCCGGTCGAGCGCAGAATAAGGCATAGGCCTATGAGCGCGATCGCCGCGGCCGGCCAGGAACGGCCGCCCCTTCTCATGCTGGGTATTCCGGCGCGCAAGTTCATCGCCTTCATCTTCATGGTGTTCGGGATGTTCATGGCCATCCTGGACATCCAGATCGTTTCGGCATCGCTGTCAGAGATCCAGGCGGGCCTCGCGGCGAGCTCCGACGAGATTTCCTGGGTGCAGACGAGCTATCTGATCGCCGAAGTGATCATGATCCCGCTGTCGGGCTTCCTGTCGCGCGCGCTGTCGACGCGGTGGCTGTTCGCCGCCTCCGCCGCCGGCTTCACCATCATGAGCTTCCTCTGCGCGACGGCATCGTCGATCAACGAGATGATCGTCTATCGCGCGCTGCAGGGTTTCATCGGCGGCGGCATGATCCCGACCGTCTTTGCGACAGCCTTCAGCGCCTTTCCCCGCAACAAGCAGGCGGTCGTCTCGCCGATCATCGGGCTTGTCGCCACGCTGGCGCCGACCATCGGCCCGACCATCGGCGGCTATCTCACCGACCTCTTCTCCTGGCACTGGCTGTTTCTCGTCAATATCGTGCCGGGCGTGATCGTGGCGATTGCAACCTTCCTCCTGGTCGACTTCGACGAGCCCGACCTCAAGCTGCTCGACCGCTTCGACTGGTGGGGTCTCCTGTTCATGGCCGGCTTTCTCGGCAGCCTCGAATATGTGCTGGAGGAAGGGCCGACCAACGACTGGTTCGACGATGAACTCATCGTCCTGTTCACCCTTCTCGCGGCGGCGTCCTGCGTTGCTTTTTTCGCGCGCGTGCTCCTGGCGAAGATGCCGGTTGTCGATATCCGCGCCTTCCGGGACCGGAATTTCGCCACAGGATCGGCCTTCAGCTTCGTGATGGGCATCGGCCTCTATGGGCTGACCTATCTCTACCCGGTCTATCTCGGGCGCATCCGCGGCTATTCCGCCCTGATGATCGGCGAGACGATGTTCGTCTCGGGGCTCGCCATGTTTTTCGCGGCCCCCCTTGCTGGCCGCCTGATGACCAGGCTCGACCCGCGCGCCATGATGGGGCTTGGCTTCGCCGGCTTCGCGCTGGGGACCTGGCAGGTCACGAGCATCACGTCGGACTGGGATTTCTGGGAGCTCTTCGTGCCGCAGGTGCTGCGCGGCGTTTCGATGATGATCTGCATGGTGCCGATCAGCAATGTCGCCTTGGGCACGCTGCCACCTCACGAAATCAAAAACGCCTCCGGTCTGTTCAATCTCACGCGCAATCTCGGCGGTGCGGTCGGACTGGCCTTGATCAACACGCTTCTGAACAATCGGCTCGACCTGCATCTGGTGAGGTTGCACGAACAGGTCGCCTGGGGGCGGACTGCGGCCGAGGAAACCCTCGCCAAGATCACGCAGGGGATGGCGCCGCTCGGCTCCAATGCCGAAATTGCCGCCATCAAGAAGCTTGCCGGCATCGTGCGCCAGCAGGCGACGGTCATGGCCTTCGCCGATGTGTTCTATGCCCTGACCTTCCTGTTCCTCGCCCTCGTGGTGATCCTGCCGCTGGTGAAGAAACCGCGCGCCGCCGCTGGGGGAGGCGGCGGGGGACATTGACGGCCTGACCCGCCCCACCTGCCGCGCGCGCGTTCATTTTCCGCGATCAAGATCGGCAACGATCAGGCCGTCCGTACCCCCATCCGCGAGGGAGAGCAGCTGTTGGGCGACCGCGGCATGTCTTTGGTCCTTGAGATAGGCATCGCGCGCCGCAATACTGGCGAAATCGACGATGAACAGGTGGTCATAGCCGCGCCCTAACGCCTCCGGGCTGCTGTTGGACCCTGTCCGAATGCGTGTGATGCCCGGGATCGTGTCTCGCAGCTCCTCCAAAGCCTTGAACACGCTTTCGATCTCGGGCTTCGCCACATCTGGTCGAAAGCGAACGAGGACCACATGCGCGACCCGCGCGGCGTGCGGTGACGATCTTGGTATGACGTCCATAAAGAATAGAAAAAACGTTCCGACAGGTATGAAAATAATGAGGAACGCCGCGATAATATATTTAAAATAAACCATTGATTTCTTATCGTTGCTGGATAATTTTCAGTTCAACGATAGCATCAAGGCCGTGTCGTCGCGCTGTCTTTCAGGCATTGATTCTCTTGTTTACAGCCTGTCCACCAATCCAGCCCCCACCATGGCGGCGATGACGATGGCGCGTCGCAGCAGCGGCCCGCCCGGGAAGCGCGGTATCGGCAGCCGCGCCATCAGGTCGAAGCGATCGCTGCGCCCGCCGATCGCCTCGGCGATGGCGACGCCGGTGTACGGCCCGATCATGACACCCTGTCCGGAAAAGCCTGACGCCACGTAGAGATCGGGCCCAAGCCGGCGGATGAAGGGCAGGCGGGTCGCCGTGATTCCCAGGCGTCCACCCCAGGCATGGGTCAGCGGAACGTCGGCAAGATCGGGGAAGACCTTGAGCATGCGCGGTTGAACACGGGCGCGGATATCGGCCGGCACTGCGTTGCCGTAGCTTTCGCCGCCCCCGAAGACAAGGCGGTCGTCGACCGTCCGCTTGAAGTAGTTGACCACGAATTTGGTATCGGACGCCGCATGGCGCTCTCTCAGGAGCGTTGCCGCGCGATCGCCGAGCGGGCCCGTCGCCACCATGAAATTCACGATGGGCACCACATGCGCGGCGACCTCGGGCAGAAGATTGCCGATGCTGCCGTCACCCGTCGCGACGACGACGCGGGCGCTGACGGCGCCGCGCGAGGTCTCCAGCCGCCAGCCGGTGCCGTCGCGGACGACGCGACGCACGGTCGTTTCCTCGGCAATGCGGGCGCCTGCGGCAGCGGCCGCCGCAGCGAGGCCGCGGGTGAGCGCGAGCGGGTCGAGATGCCCGCCATGGGGGTCGAACAGGCCCCCGCAATAGCCTTGGGCGCCGGTGTAGCGCGGCAAGTCCGCTTCGGTCAGGACCTCGAGCCCGGCAACGCCGTAGCGATTGGCCATATGGAGCGCGTCGGCCCGCATGCCCTCGGCGATGTCGCGGCGATGGGCGAGGCTGAGGAGGCCCGGCTCGAGATCGCAGACGATGCCGTGGCGCGCGATGCGATCCTGCAGCCAGCGCCTGGCCTCCTCGGCGAATTGCCAGAGGCGCATCGCCTCGGCCTCGCCAACCTTGGCCTCCAGCCATCCCTGGTCGCGCCGCTGGCCGGGGTGGATTTGCCCGCCGTTGACCCCGGAGGCGCCGCCGCCGATGCGGCTGGCCTCGACCACGAGCACGTCGGCGCCCCCCTCGGCCAGCGTCAGCGCCGCACCGAGCCCGGTGACGCCGGCGCCGATGACGCAGATGTCGGATCGCGCGCCGTCGCTAAGGGAGGCCGTGGCGGGCGCGGCGTTGAGCGGCGCGTCCTCATAGAGATTGAGATGCGCATCACGGCGTGCGGGTTGGGTCATCGGTCGTAATGCGGCATGGGCCTTGAGAGGAGCGTTCGCCTCAGACGTTGAGCAGGAGATATTCGCGCTCCCACGGGCTGATGACTTCCATGAAGGTTTCGAACTCCGAACGCTTCACGGCGGTGAAGGCGCGCACGAAGCTCTCGCCGAGGATCTCACGCATCGCCTCGCTCTCTTCCAGCGCGGCGACCGCTTCGAGCAGGCCGAGCGGCAGATCGTGCTCGAGGTCATAGGCCGAGCCGGGGACCGGCTCACCGGGGCGCAGGCGCCGGTCGATGCCGAGCAGGCCGCAGGCCAGTGACGCCGCGATGGCGAGGTAGGGATTGGCGTCGGAGGAGGGGACCCGGTTCTCGACGCGGCGCGCCTCGGGGCTCGACGGGGGGACCCGGAGGCCGGTCGTGCGGTTGTCGTAACCCCAGCGCGTATTGATCGGTGCGGTCGAGTGCCGTGTGAGGCGCCGGTAGGAATTCACGTAAGGGGCGAGCATCGCCATCGCCGCGGGCAGATGGGTCTGCAGGCCGGCGATATAGGAGAAGAACTCAGGGGTCGGCTGGCCGTCGGCGGGATTGGTGAAGATATTGGCCCCCGTTTTCGCATCCACCACCGACATGTGGATATGCATGGCCGAGCCCGGCTGATGGGCGATCGGCTTGGCCATGAAGGTCGCATACATGTCATGCGCCATCGCTGCCTCGCGAATGGTGCGTTTGAAGAGGAAGACCTGATCGGCAAGATCGATGGGATCGCCGTGGCGCAGATTGATCTCCATCTGCCCCGCGCCTTCCTCGTGGATCAGCGTGTCGATCTCCAGGCCCTGCGCCTCCGAATAGTCGTAGATGAGATCGAACAGGGCATCGAATTCATTGACGGCGGCGATCGAATAGGCCTGCCGGCCGATCTCGGGCCGGCCCGAGCGGCCGATCGGCGGCTCCAGGGGATAGTCGGGATCGGTATTGCGCTTGACGAGGTAGAATTCGATCTCCGGCGCGACGATCGGCTGCCAGCCGCGCTGGCGGTACATGTCGACGACGCGCTTCAGCACCTGCCGCGGCGAGGTCTCGACGGGCCGCCCGTCGCGGAAATAGGCGTCATGGATGATCTGCGCCGTGGGATCGCTCGCCCAGGGCACCACGGTCAGTGTGGAGAGATCAGGCTCGAGGATCAGGTCGCCGTCCGTCGGCATCTCCTTGTCGACGACGTCATCCGGATAATCGCCCGATATGGTCTGATAGAAGATCGCCCCCGGCAGGCTGAGATTCGGGCTGCCGAAGAATTTTTCCGTGGGCATCATCTTGCCGCGGGCGACGCCGGCCTGATTGGGCACGAAGCACTCGATATCCTCGATGCCATGGGCGTCCACAAACGCACGCGCTGCTTCGATATTGGCGGCCCCGCGCTCGTTCTGCGGGAGCTTGGTGCCCTTTTTGTCCTGCTTCGCCATGCGTTCCTTCGCCATGCGTTCCTTCGCTGTCTGTCTCGTGCCGCGGTCTTCGGGCAGCAAACCGTCCGACCGGGGGGACTGTCAATGACGCCATCCTACACGTGGTGCCGGTCCGCGCCCACGCGCGCAGTGAAGATCGTGGCGCCGCGGGTACTCCCCTAAAGCCATCAATGGCTTTAAACCTTGTTGGGAGCAAGGGTTACGCTGATTCCTCCGTCCGGGCCGAAGCATGACGACACCCCATCCGAAGAGCCCCGTGCGACGTCTGATGCAGGCGGCTGTGCCGGCTGTTCCCTACCTGTGGCTGCTCGTCTTTTTCCTCGTACCCTTCGGAATCGTGCTCAAGCTGTCCCTGTCGCAGACGGCGAGCGCCATGCCCCCCTATCAGCCCGTCCTCGACCTTTCCGCGGGGCTGGCGGGTCTCTCGGCCTTCCTGTCCGGTCTCAGCCTCGACAATTTCGTCCTCCTCATGGAGGATTTATTCTACGGCGAGGCCGTCCTGTCCTCGGTGCGCATTGCCGCCACCGCAACGGTGATCCTCGTCGTCATCGGCTTTCCCTTTGCCTATGCGATGGCGAAGGCCCATCCGAGCCGGCGGCCCTTGCTCGTTCTCCTGGTCATCCTGCCATTCTGGATGAGTTTTCTTATCCGCGTCTATGCCTGGATCGGCATTCTACGCCCACAAGGGCTGCTCGATGCAGTGCTGATCGGCCTCGGGCTGACCAGCGAGCCGCTGGGGCTGCTGCAGACGGAAACAGCGGTACTGATCGGCCTCGTCTATTGCTACCTGCCGTTCATGATCCTGCCGCTCTTCGCGACCCTGGAGAAATTCGACTGGACGCTGATCGAGGCCGCGGGCGATCTCGGCGCGCGGCCATGGCGGAGCTTCCGCAAGGTGACGCTGCCGCTCGCGCTGCCCGGGCTCGCCGCCGGGGCGCTGCTCTGTTTCATCCCCATCACGGGTGAATACGTCATCCCCGAACTTCTCGGCGGCGCGGACACCTTGATGATCGGCAAGACGCTGTCGGACGAGTTCTTCAAGAACAGGGACTGGCCGCTCGCCTCGGCGGTGGCCATCGTTCTGCTCGTCATCATCATCGGACCGATCACGCTGCATCGCTCCATCGAGCTGCGTCGACTGGAGCAGGCGCGATGATCCGCCGCTTTTCCGGGCTTGATGCGACCGTCCTCACCTTCGGCTTCGCCTTCCTCTACCTGCCGCTCGTCATGCTGGTGGTCTATTCCTTCAACGGCTCGCAGCTTGTTGCGGTCTGGGGTGGGTTCTCGACCCGCTGGTACCGCGAGATCTGGCAGAACACGCAACTGATCGATGCGATGTGGACATCGATCGGCGTGGCCCTTGCCTCGGCGAGCCTCGCCACTGTCCTCGGAACGCTGGCGGCGCTGGCCCTCGTGCGTCACGGGCGTTTCACCGGACGGACGTTGTTTACCGGGATGGTCTATGCGCCGCTGGTCATGCCGGAGGTGATCACCGGTCTGGCGCTTCTGTTGTTCTTCGTCTCGCTCGACGTTGGTCGCGGCTTCTGGACGGTCACGCTGGCGCACACGAGTTTCACGATGAGCTTCGTCGCGGTCGTCGTGCAGTCGCGGCTGGTCGCCTTCGACCGCAGCCTGGAGGAGGCCGCCCTGGACCTCGGATCGCCGCCGGTGCGCACCTTCTTCAAGGTCACGTTGCCGCTCATCGCACCCTCGGTGGGGGCCGGCTTCCTGTTGGCGCTGACATTGTCTCTCGACGATGTGGTGATCGCGAGCTTCACCACCGGTCCGGGCACCTCGACGCTTCCCATCGAGATCTTCAACAAGGCGAGGCGCGGCCTGTCACCCGAGATCAATGCGCTCTGTACGTTGATGCTGGCGGGCGTGACCGCACTCGTCATCATTGCGTCGCTCGTCACCAAGGCCAGGAGCGTCGATGGCAAGATGCTTGAAGTCTAGTTCGTAAGAAATTGCAGCTATTGCGCTTTCACGGCATCGGCCCGCGTCGGGCCGCGCTGGCGGCTGTCGACGGGAACGGCAAACAGGGGCGCCGTGACCGACGACCGCTCGATGAGGGCCTGGATATCCGGCGCGATCGTCGGGCTGTCCCAGTTTCCCGTGATGCCGAGGGGAAAGCCCTTGCCGGGCACGGCCGTCGTCGGCGCCGCGACCACGCCGCGCAGGTTGAACTGGCGGTCCCCGAAGTCGATTCGCCCGCCAAGGCTGCCGCGCAGGCCCTGCGCGCTCATGGTGCCTTCGGTGATTTCGCCGACGCCGTCCGTGATCGTGAGGCCGAAACCGATCTGATCGAAATTGGTGCGGCCGCCGCGCCATTCCATCGCGGTCGAGAGAGGCCTCGCCTGCACACGTTTGGCGATCTCGGCAAGATCAAGACCGGAAATCTCTCCCTGCCGCAGGCTGAGCGAGATTTTGCCGCTGAGCGCATTGGCAAGCGTGGCGAAAGAACGGCCGCTGGATTCCAGCGCGAGCTGTCCTTGCGCAAGTCCGGCGAAGCGGCGATTGCCGAAAACCTCGTTGACGATGTCGCCGGCCTCGATCTGGTCGAAGCTGCCGATGAGCCTGGCATCCACGGCGGGAGCCTGGCTTTGCGTCATGATCAGCCGGCCTTTGAGGCTGCCCTGACCAAGCGTGGCACGGCCGACGGAAACCTCCGTGCGGCCGGCGTTCATCATGATGCCGGCGGCGACATTCTCGAAGACGAGTGCGCCGAGACGCGCCGCATTGGCGGACAGGCGGACATCGAGACTGGCGCTGCCGAGCATCGGTGCAAAATTCTCGCGGCTCCAGCTCCCCCAGGAGGAACGCACGGGTGTGAGCGGTTCAAGGAGCCGGTCGAGATCGAGCGTATCGGCCGCGACCGTCGCCGACAGGATCGGACGGTTGTCCTCGACGCGCAGCACGAGCGCACCCTCGAGCGGGTTCTTGCCGAGTTCGATCGTGGCTGCAGGAATTGAACCGCCGCGCAGTGAAAGATCCCCGTCGCCACTGAGCGCCAAGCTGCCGATCTGGGCTGCGAGCGGCAGAGGCCTGTCGAGCCATTGGACGGCGTCGGAGAGGGATGGGGTCTTGAGGCTAAAACGGCCCCGCGTGCGCAGTTGCTCGGCGGCGTCGATCGTGCCCAGAAGCGAAACGGACAGGAGGCGTGAGGACACCGAGATCCAGGCTGGCGAGGATTGGCCGGCCGCCAGATTGCGCGGTGCGAGATTGACGGCGCGGAATTCCACCATCTCGCCGCGCCAGCGCGCCCGGCCATTGAAGTCGAGATCATCGCCCTCGGGCGACCATTTCGCGAACAGATCGATGCTATCTGCCACGTCGTTGTCGTCGTCGAGCACCTGGCCACGCAGAAGTGTCAGCCGCGTGGTGGCGGTCGATGCATCCCCGCTGTTGAGGCGTTTTTGTACACCGGGCCAGAGATCCCCGGTTGTGAAGGGCCGCAGATGGATGGTCGGCGCGATGAGCGTCGTCTCGGCGATGTCGATACGGCGCGCGCTGATGAGGGAAAGCAGATTGATATCGGCCCGCATCTGACGGGCAAAGACAATGGATTCGCCATTGGCTGTGCGAATTGTCACGTCCGGCAGCGTGATGCGCGGCACCGGCAACAGGGTCAGCGTGACCTCCCCGTCCGATACGAGGGTCAGGCCGGTCACACGCTCCACCTGACCGGCGACCTGGCGATCGAGCCTGAGGCTTGGGACAGACCACGGTGTCACCGCGGCGAGCGCGAGTGCGAATGAGACCGATGCCAGGAGGAAAAATGTCCGTCGGGTCATGACCTAGAGCAATGAAGGGGCGAATGGACGGGACGAACGAATCGTCCAAACTGCTGAGAGGACGTCAGGTGGGCCGAGAATCATCACTTGACCCGCCGAAAACCTTACGAAAAATCCCGTAACAGCCTATGGCCATTACCCTTATAAGAGAGCCGCCTCACCCTCGCGACGCACTCTGGCAGATATTGTGTGAACCTGAAAGGTGGCGCTTTATTGGCCGGCCGGTACCGGTCGCAAATATCAGCCATAGATGAATGGGGGAGACATCATGACATCGTCGCCGCTCTGGACGCCCGATCCGGCGGACGCGTCCCTGTCGACTGTGGCGCGTTTCATGGCTTTTCTTGGCGCACGGGTCGGGCAGCGGCTGTCGTCCTACCGAGAGCTTCACGCCTTGTCCGTCGCCGATCGCGCGGCCTTCTGGTCTGCGGTGTGGGATTTCTGCGGCGTCGTCGGCGAACGCACCGACACGGTGCTCGCGCAGGACACCATGCCGGGCGCCGTCTTCTTCCCGGGCGCGCGCCTCAGCTTCGCGGAAAACCTCCTGCAGCGGAACGACCATGCCACGGCCATCGTCTTCCGGGGGGAGGACAAGGAGGAGGCCAGGCTCTCCTTCGCGGATTTGCACAGCCTCGTGTCCCGCCTGCAGCAATGGCTCGAGAGCCTTGGCGTCGGCCCGGGGCACCGCGTCGCGGCGATGATGCCCAACCGCCCGGAGACCGTCGCTGCGATGCTGGCGACGGTCGCGCTCGGCGCGACCTGGTCCTCCTGCTCGCCGGATTTCGGCGTTCACGGCGTGCTCGACCGCTTCGGACAGATCGCGCCGACGGTGCTCATCGCGGTCGACGGCTATTGGTATGCCGGCAAGCGCATTGCTGTGGGCGACAAGGTGAGGGACATTGCCGCGCAGCTGCCGAGCCTGAAGGCGGTGGCCCTTGTCCCGTATCTCGGCGATGCGGAAGAGCTCGCCGACACGATTCCGGACGGTGTCTATCTGCCGGAGGTGCTGGCGGCCTTCCCGTCGCGGCCTGTTCGCTTTCCGCGCTTTCCCTTCGACCATCCGCTCTACATCCTCTTCTCGTCGGGGACGACGGGTGCCCCAAAATGCATCGTGCATGGGGCGGGCGGTGCGCTCCTCCAGCACCTGAAGGAGCATCGGCTGCATTTCGACATTCGCGCCGGCGACAGGGTGTTCTACTTCACGACCTGCGGCTGGATGATGTGGAACTGGCTCGCCGCCGTTCTCGCCAGCGATGCGACCATCGTCCTCTACGATGGTTCGCCGCTGCATCCATCGCCTGCCGTGCTCTTCCGCTATGCGGAGGACGAGCGCGTGACCCTGTTCGGCACCTCCGCGAAATTCATCGACAGTTGTCACAAGGCGGGGATACGACCGCGCGACAGCTATGATCTGTCGACGATCCGTGTCATCGCCTCGACCGGCTCGCCGCTCTCGCCCGAGAGCTTCGACTACGTCTATGATGCGATTTCAGCCGACGCCCAGCTCGTCTCGATGTCCGGTGGCACCGATATCCTCGGCTGTTTCGTTCTGGGTGAGCCGACGTCACCGGTGTGGAAGGGCGAGATTCAGGCGCCAGGGCTTGGATTGGCCATCGAGGTCTGGGATGACGAGGGCCGGCCCATGACGCGTGGCAAAGGCGAGCTCGTCTGTGCCAAGGCCTTCCCCACCATGCCGCTCGGCTTCTGGAACGATCCCGACGGCAGCCGCTATCACGCGAGCTATTTCGAGCGCTTCCCCGGGGTGTGGTGCCACGGCGACTTCGCCGAATGGACCGAGCACGGGGGTATCATCATTCACGGGCGCTCCGACGCGACCTTGAACCCGGGCGGCGTCAGGATCGGCACCGCCGAGATCTATGCCCAGCTTGATCGCATTCCCGAGGTGCTGGAGGGCATCGCCATCGGGCAGGACTGGGACAGCGATGTCAGGGTCGTGCTCTTCGTGCGGCTGGCGGAGGGAGCGGTCCTCGACGCAGCCCTGGTCGAGACGATACGCCAAGCCATCCGCAGCGGCGCCAGTCCGCGGCACGTACCCGCCAGGATCATCGCCGTGGCCGATATTCCGCGAACGAAATCGGGCAAGATCACCGAGCTTGCGGTGCGCGACGTCGTGCACGGCCGGGAGGTGAAGAATGCGGATGCACTCGCCAATCCCGAAGCGCTCGATCTGTTCCGCGATCTGCCGCAACTGCGGGTGTAGCGCCGCGAAGGCACCATGCCGGCTCATGGGCCGGGCTCATGGGCCGGGAGCGCTTGGGCCCCCGGCCCGGCGGCCGAAGCGGCAAACGCCGATGAGCGCGACGGTTCCGCGCGGCATCGTCATGTGGCAAACCAGAAATCGAACATGGACCTGCGTTCCGCCTCGAACATGTCGATCCCCGTGCTGGTGAGGCAGCCGCGCGCGCGCGCCGCATGAATGAGCGGCGTAATCTCCGGCAGGGTGATCGCATCGCAGACGAAGGTGCCCGGCTCCAGCCGTCCCACATCGACCGGGAGCGGATCGGCCGGGTTCATGCCGGCCGGGCTGGCGTTGGACACGATGGCGAAACCGGTAGGATCGTCCGAGCCGGCGACGACGCGTCCGTCGTGGCGTTGCCGAAGCCGGGCGATCAGCGCGTCGCGCCGGCCGACATCGGTGTCGTGCACGGCGAGAAGTGCGGCGCCTTCGTCGAGCAAAGCGAGCCCGATGGCGCTGCCCGCCCCTCCGGCCCCGACGAGCAGGGCGCGCTTGCCCGCGATGGAACCGCCCTTGGCGCGCAACGCCGCCACGCTGCCGATGCCGTCGACCATGTCGCCGTGCCAGCCGCGATCCGGACCGCGGCGCATGACATTGCAGGTTGTCAATAGCCGCGTGCGCTCCGACACCGTGGCGCAGGCGCGCGCGGCCGCGAATTTATGCGGTATGGTGATGGCCAACCCGTCGACATTCGACAGATCCGTGACGGCGGTGACGAAGGCATCGAAACCTGACGGCGGCACCTCGATCGGCACACAGAGCGCGTCCCGTCCCTCCACCTCGAAGAAGCGGGTCATGCCGGCCGGCGCCTTCACCTGCGCGATCGGATGCCCGATGATGAAGTAGATGCGGGTGGCACCGCTGTAGCGCTCGAGCATGACTGTCTCCGTGGTTGCTGCGGACGCAAACATCATCCGCGTCTGGACAGAAGCTTAAGGGCGCTTCGGTCGGGCGGTTCTGGCCGGGCCCCTAGAGCAAGTCCGTCTTGTTCGGACTTGCTTCGATCAAAAATAGACGGGCAAATTCAGAGGCTTGGATGGTATCGGACGATTCCATTCAAGTCGGATTTGCTCTAGAGCATTTTCGAGCGAAGTGGACACCGGTTCGCGTGAAGAAAATGCGCTAAAACAAAGACATGGAGCATTTTCGCGATTCGGGGAAACGCGACAATGCTCGAGTGTCTAGATGGCCGTTTCAACTCCGGCGCGCGCGAGGAAGTCCGACAGCAGATTTGCCAAAACCTCCGGCTGTTCTTCCGGCACGTAGTGGCCGCAGTCGGCGATCCGCGCCTCCTCCACCTTGTCCGCCACCTGCGCCATCGTGCGCTCTGCTCCGCCGACGTATCCGTGGTCGGCCGACACGGCGAGCACCGGCATGGTGAGCTTCCGGCTGCCGAACGCGCGATTGTCAACCGCGTCCGCGAAGAGCGTGCGGTAGTATGAGAACATCGCACGCGCCGCGCCCGGCTGACGCATGGCGGCTGCGTAGACCTCGATGTCGGCCTCGGTGACGCGGTCGGCACCCATTATTCCGACCTTGTCGCGGCGCATCATATAACCGATGAAAAGCGCCTCGCGGTCACGCACGAGCGCTTCCGAGATGTCTCCCGCCATGTTGAACCCGAAATGCCAGCTGCCTCCGCTGCCGACATCCATCGCCCGCTCCTGGCCGAAGCCCGGCAGGCCGCTTTCGATGAATGCCATGGCCTCAACGCGGTCGGGATGCATCGCGGCCAGTGGATAAGCCACCTGTCCGCCCATGTCGTGGCCGACCACGGCGAAGCGCCGATGGCCGAGGGCGTCCATCAGCCCGGCGAGATCGGTCGCGACCGTCTTCTTGTCGTAGCCGGTGTCGGGCTTGGAGGAGGCGCCGAACCCGCGCAAGTCCGGTGCGTAGACGCGAAAACGCTGCGCGAGCAGCGGAATGACCTTGCGCCACGCGTAAGCCGTCTGCGGCCATCCGTGCAGCAACAGCACGGGGAAGCCATCGCCCGCGGCCGCATAGGCAATGCGGACGCCATTGATCCTGCGCACGTGGTAGCTCGTCACAATTCCGATCTCCCTGTCACGCGACGATAGCAAGCCTGCTCTCGAAGAATTCGTGTATTGTCGTGCTGATTAGTGAATACTGCTCATCTTTCTGAGGGCCGACGAGATCAGGCGGCGGACATCGTCCCCCACCCCGACGCCACCTCCTCCAGTTCTCCCCACAAGGCATCGGGGACGGGGAGAGCGAGCAAGGCGGTGTTGCGCTCGACCTCCTGCGCCGAGCGGCAACCGACAACGACCGAGGACACAGCGCGATGGCGTTTGGGAAACTGGATCGCCGCTGCGGAAAGCGGCACGCCTGCTGCGCTGCATAGACGTTCCAGATGCTTGACGCGGCGCACAACGTCCGGCGAGGCCGGTTCGAAATTATGCATCGCGTCCACGATCGTGCCGGTTGCCAATATCCCGGAGTTGAAGGGTGAGGCGGCGATAAAGGCTGCGCCAGTGGCCGCGCAATGGTCCAGGAGAGGGCCACACTCCCGGTGCAGGAGTGTGTAGGCGCCGGCCGGCATGACGGCATCGAAATCACCGAGACGAGAAAGTTCGAGGCAGTCGCGCCAATCCATCGCGGCGACGCCAATGGCGCGAACGATGCCCGACTGTCTGAGCGACAAGAGCGCCTCATAGGCACCGCACATCGCCAATTCGAGATGCCGCTCGAAATGCTCCCCATGGATAAAGCGACTGAGGTCATGGATCATCACGATGTCGAGGTAGTCGAGTTGAAGCCGCCCGAGGCTCTCCTCGACAGATCGCAAGGTCGCCTCCGCCGAGTAGTCGAAGCGTGACCTTCTGGCGCCTCGATCGGGGCGCGGCTCCTCGAAATCCTGGTAGCGGCCGGTCTTGGTAGACACCAGGAACTGCGATCGCGGCAAACCTCTTAGCGCCTCGCCGAGGCGTCGCTCACTCTGCCCGCCGAGGTAGAGCGGCGCGGTGTCGAAGTAGCCGATCCCGGAGGCCAGCGCATGGCCGACCATCGCGCGGAAGGCCTCCTCGCCGTCGGCATTGGCGAGGCTGCCGCAGCCGATGCCGAGGGGAGGAAGCGAAAGCCTGGTGTCGCCGGGGCGCGCCGAGGTCATGTTGGTCCTCACGCCGGCTGCGGGGCGAGTTGCGCGCCACCGCAGACATGCAAGATATCGCCGGTGATGAAGGATGCGCGGTCGGAGGCGAGGAAGGCGATGGCGCCGGCAACGTCCTCCGACGTGCCGAGCCGTTCGAGTGGCGTGATCTTCGAGAAGGCATCCGCGAGGCCGGCATTCGCGTCCACGATGCCCTTATTGAACGGAGAGTTCAGGAAGCTCGGCGCGACCGCATTGACGCGGATGCGGTCTTTGCCGAGTTGCACGGCCAAGGCCCGCGTGAGGCCGATCAGTCCGGTCTTGCTCGATGTGTAGCCGACGCCGGTCCCGCTCAGGTAGACCCGCGAGGCCACGTTGACGATGCTGCCTCCGCCGGCACGGCGCATGAGCGGCAGGCCCGCCTTCACGAGCATCATCGGCGCGGTGAGGTTGATCGTCAGGATGTCGTGCCATTCGTCGAGGTCGACATCGGCGATTTGCGAGGCTCCTGTTCGGCCGGCGTTGTTGACGAGGCAATCGAGACGCCCGAAGCGCGTGGCCACGCGGTCCATCAGCGGGGTGAGCGCCGCGAGGTCGCTCAGGTCCACGGACAAGGCGATCGCCTCCACCCCGTAGTCGCGGCGCAAGTCATCTGCAAGAGACTCCGCCGCCTCCGCGGCCCGGTCGACGATGACGATCGAGAATCCATCGGCTGCAAGCATGCGGGCTGTCGCGGAGCCGACCGCACCGGCTCCGCCCGTAATCAAGGCGATTTTCATGTCGTTCTCCAGGTGAATTCAACCGCGCCCCCCTAGAGCAAATCCGACTTGGGTGGAATCGTCCGATACCCTCCAAGTCGGTGAATTTGCTCGTCTATTCTCAAGCGGAGCAAGTCCGCAAAAGACGGACTTGCTCTAGCGGGGAAAGCAGCGCTTCAAGAAAGGGATGAGAGCCTCGAGGACCGCATCGGCCGACTGTTCGGGGAGGAGGTGGCCGCCCGCGACATCGCCGCCGGACACATCGTCCGCCCAGCGTCGCCAGACGGCGAGCGGGTCGCCCGCGACGCCCGCAGGCCAAAGATGGAGGACCGGGCAGGCGATCTTGTGGCCCGTCTCGCGATCCGCCCGCTCATGCTCCAGGTCGATGCCGAGCGCCGCGGAATAGTCGGAGAACATCGCCGCGCGCACCGCGGGCCGCGCGAAGGCGGCGCGATAATCGGCGACCGCCCGGGGATCGAGCCTGTCGCGCCCGCCGGCCATTCCCGTCAAGACATGATCGAGATAGCCGTCGGGGTCAGCGCCGACCAGCGTCTCGAGCAGGTCTGGCGGAAGCGTGAAGAAGAACCAGTGCGGTGCACGGAGCGCAAAGCGTCCATCGATCCGCTCCCAGACGTCGAGCGTCGGCACCACCGCCAGGGACGCATAGCCTGCGACAGGGTCCGGTCGGTCGAGAGCCAGTCGGTAGCCCGCACGCGCACCCCGGTCGTGGCCAACGACCGCGTAGCGTTGATGGCCGAGGCTTTCCATCAGGGTCGCGATCGAACCTGCGATGGCGCGCCGCGACGGCGCGCGTGCAAGCGCTGAGCCGGATCCGATCTCTCCCTGGCCGTAGCCGGGAAGGTCGGGCACCACGACGCGATATCCGGCCGCGCGAAGCTGCGGGGCGATCCGGTGCCAGGCCGCCAGCGTCTGCGGCCAGCCGTGCAACAGCAGCACGACCGGACCCTCGCCGCCGGACAGCAGCCGGAAGGTCGTGCCGTCGGCGATCTGCGCGCGCCGCTCCGTGAAGTCCGCAAAGAGCGCATCCATCCCGGGCGTCTCGCGTTGCGTTTGCTCTATCGCTGCCATGGCATCAGCCTGCGCTGCAGCCACTGCAGCAGGTATGTGAGGAGGACGCCGAGCAGCATGACGACAACGAGGCCGGCATACATCTTCTCGGGATTCAGTACCTCCCAGTAGTAGAAGGTGATGAAACCGACGCCCTGCTTGGCGCGCAGGAACTCGACCGAGATGATGACGATCATGGCGGTTCCGAGTGCGATGCGCAGTCCGGCGAAGATCACCGGCATGGCGCCGGGAAGGATGACATGGCGCATCAGCTGCCAGCCGTGCGCGCCATAATTCCTGCCAGCCATGAGATAGACGTTGTCGATGCCGCGGACGCCGGCCATCGTGTTGATGGTCATCAGGATGAAGACCGCCAGCGCCACCACGAGGATCTTCGGGCCTTCGCCGAAAGGATCTGCGAAGATCAGCATGACGATCGGAAAGATGGCGATCTTCGGCAGCACGTAAATCGCCGAGAGCGTCGTATCGAGCATGAGCCGGACGGTCTGGTTCACACCCATGACGACGCCGAGCAGGATGCCCGGGATCGCGCCGAGCACGAAACCGATAAACACGCGCGCGACGGTGGCGAGCACATGGCTTTCGGACAGAAGCGTCCAGACGCCGGCGAAGCCGCCTTCTGAAAAGGCTTGAGGAATAAGCCAGGGACGTCCCAACAAGCTCGTCTGCGAGAACTTGTCGTAGCGGATCGTCATATCCCACAGTCCCGCCGCAATGCGGCTCGGCTGGGGAAACCAGGTCGTGTTGATCATCCCGGTGTCGCCGGCGATCTGCCATAGCGCCAGCACCGCCGCGGGGAAACCGAAGGCCAGCGCCTTCTCGTAGGCGGCGCGGCGAGCGGGCCGCACATGCCGTCCGATCCGTTCGCAGATGACGACCAGCACGACGAAGCCGGCCGGAATGGCGATAAAGGACAAGCTTCGCCAGAACCCGGTCTCGGCGAGCGCCAGATTGGCGGCTACCGTGCCAAGCACCAATAGCGCAATCAGACGGAAATCGCTCACGGCGCTTTTGCCGGTCAGACGGGCGAGGCGCGTTTCCTGAGCGATGGGCCTCGTCGCATCGGTCATTGGTTCTGCTCCATCGCTCGCTTCACTTCCTGGCTCAACTTCTCCCAGATCAGGGCGCGATGTTCGACGAAACGCGGCGTGTTGGCCGTCTCGATGCTGCGGGGGCGCGGCAGGTCGATGTCGAAGGTGGCCAGGTGCCGGCCAGGCTGGGCCGTCATCAGGATCACGCGGTCGCCGAGCAGGACCGCCTCATCCAGGCTGTGCGTGATGTAGACGACCGTCTTGCGCGTTTCCTCCCAGATGCGCAGCAGTTCCTCCTGCAACACCACGCGCGTCTGCGCGTCGAGCGCGCCCAGTGGCTCATCCATCAGCAGAACTTCGGGATCATTGGCCAAGGCGCGCACAATCGAGACACGCTGTTTCATGCCACCGGAAATCTGGTGCGGATAATAGCCGGCAAACTTGCCGAGTCCGACGCGGTCGAGCCAGTAGCGCGCGGTCTCGAGGCGCTCTTTCCTGGCGATGCCGCGCATTTCCAGGCCGAAGGCGACATTGTCGATCACCGTCTTCCAGGGGAAGATCGCGTATTCCTGAAAGACCACGCTATTCAGCGGCTTGCCGGGCACGCCGCCGGGCGCGATCTGGATGGATCCCGCCGATATGGTGTCAAGCCCGGCGATCATGCGCAGGAACGTCGACTTGCCGCAGCCGGACGGTCCGACAACACAGACGAACTCGCCGTCCGTGACGTCCAGGCTGAAATCGTCGACCGCGACCATGTCGCCGTCGACGGTCTGGTAGATCCGCGACACGTTCCGCGCCGCGATTTTCGGCACTTGCCCGGCGCTCACCTGCGCATCCATTATTGTCCTCCGATCCGCGGGAATCCTGCGATTCCCGCGGCATGTCACGCCGTTATTGCTTGCCAAGACCTATTGCTTGCCAAGACCTATTGCTTGCTCAAGACTTATTGCTTGCCCAAGGCGTCGATCGCCTTTTTGACGAAGGTGGTATCGACCGCTTTGGAAAGGTCGAGGGGCTTGTCATATTCCGTGCGGCCGTTCTCGCGGTGCACGCGTTCGACGTCGGCGAGCCCATCGACGGGGATCTCGATGTTGGGGTCGTAGATCACCGGCGCGCCCTTTCGGAGCGCCTCCTCCGTGGAGGCGGTGTATTTGATGTAGGCAGCGATGTTCTCCGGCGAGAGATAGTCGTTGCCCTGCATCATGCGCGCGGCCTCGGCGAGCGCGAGCGCGAAGCGCTCCGCCACTTCCGGCCGCTCCTTGATAAACTTGCCCGAGGCCACGAACGCGACGGTCATCAAGCCCGGCGTGAAGTCCTGCGCCAGCAGGATGCCCGTGCCGCCTCCGAGGATCTGGTCGGAGAAGGGCGAACTCGTCAGGACGGCGTCGAGCGACTTGGCCTCGAGCGCCGGCGGCATGTCGGCATTGCCGATATTGACGAGCTGGACATCCCGGATCGTCAGCTTGGCCCGCTCCAAGGCCTTCGCGACGAAATATTCGCCGCCGCTTCCCGGGCCGCCCGCGACGCCGATTTTCTTGCCCTTGAGGTCGGCGATCGTCTTGATCGCTCCGGCGTCGGACAGGTCCTTGCGGATGATCAACTTGGTCGGACCGTTCTCCATGGGATCGAGCGCGCCGGGGGCGATGATGCGAACGTTGAGGCCGCGGTCCCAGGCCGACCAGAGCGAGGCGACAATGGCGATGCCGCCGACATCGACGCTGCCCTGGTCGAGGAAGGCGATGGCTTCGGTGCCGGACTTGACGCGCTCCAGCGTGACGTCCAGCCCATATTTCGCGAAGATCCCGCGTCCTTCCGCGACATAGAGCGTGGCGAATTTCATGATCGGCACATAGGCAACCTTGACGCGCGCCGGCGGATTAAGGGCTGCAACCTCCGCGGCCCGCCCGGGCCCCGAGGACAGCGCGATGCCCACCCCCACCGCGAGCATCAATGCGCGCCGGCTTAAACTCATTCTCCGTATCATCGTCTTCTCCCTGATCGAGCCCGAGGCCGCTCTTCTTAGTCTTGCACCGAGCAGTCTTGCATCATTGTCCTGCGCCGAGCAGTCTTGCATCCTCAGCGCCCTGCGCCAATCGCGGCCTTCATCGATCAGTCAATTGCCATCGCGTTCAAAGGGTTGAGATAGGCGCCCTGGGCACTGAGCTTCATCCGCAATTCGCCGATCGGCACGTCGGCGACGGCGCATCCGCGATCGGCGGCAAGAGCTGCCGCGACCCCTGCGGCATGGCCGGTGAGCCAGCATTGCGGGATCTCGCGCATGAAGGAATGGCTGGTGGCGTCGCAGGCGAGATGGCGGCCGGGAGCCAGGAGCCCGCCGACGTCGCGCGGCACGATCGCGCCGTAGGGCACGGAGATATTGGCGAATTTTGGCGCAAGCGATGGCGACACGCCGATTTCGTCGGCAGCGACCCGGCCGTCCCACATCTCGCGCGTCAGCCGCCCGGCCGCGTCAAGCCGGCGCCCGTGGCGGACGCCGATCTGGGGGGCTGACAGCATGATGAAAGCGTCGCCGAAGCCTGGGGCGTGCTCACGATAAAAGTCGAAATGCGCGAGCATCAGCTTGCGGCTCCGGATCTCGACCTCCGAGAGGTCTTCGACCTTCAAGGCCGAATATCCGGCGAGCCGTGGCCCCATGAACACGGCGATGTCCTGGCGCCACGACACCACCGGCCTCTCGAACGAGCCCAACCTTTCACGACCGCGCGCCATGAAGTCGGAGAACTGCGACGGGGTCTCCGCCCGGAACTTCAGGAATGCGTCCATATCGACACCGCCGAACAGCCAGGCCGTGTTCATGCAGCCGTGGATGTCGCGGACGTCGACGTCGCTGACGAAGCCGGCTCCGGCCCGCGCGTAGAGGTCACCGTCCCCTGTCGCGTCGATCGTCACCTTGGCGAGGACGGCGCGCCGTCCTTCCTTGCTTTCAAAGATGCAGCCGGCGACCTGGCCATCCTCAACGATCGGGCTTGCCCCCCATGCGTGGAAGATCAGGTGCACTCCTGCCTCCAGCGCCATCGCGAGCGACTCCGCCTTCAGCCACTCCGGATCGAGCGTGGGTGAGTGGGTAACCGTGTTGTTGTAGGCCGCGGATCGCAGCGACCAGTAGGCAACCTTGGCCGGATCGCCGGAACCCCAGTCCGCCTTTGGGGGGCCTGCGATCTTGTCCGGCGTGAGCCGGGAGAGGAGCTCTTCGGCAAAGCCGCGGATCACATGGCGTCCGCTCCAGTCCGACATGCGGTCGATCCAGATCACGAGGCCGCCTGTCGAGAGGCCTCCGAGATGGTTGTAGCGCTCGAGCAGGACGACGTCGGCGCCGAGCCGCGCTGCTGCGACGGCGGCTGCCGTGCCGGCCGGCCCGCCGCCCACGACCAGGACGTCGCACGCGGTGTGGACGGGCACCGTCTGCGCCGGTTCCTGCACAATCCGGTCCGATCCCCGCCGCCGCTCGCCGCGCTTGACCGCGAACGATTCGGAACGAAAGAACAGGCGCCCGCCGTCTTCGGTCATGGATCCCATGTTATCGTCCTTGATTCCATGTCATCGTCCTTCGAGGTTCAGGCTTTGCGGATTGCGGGCACGAGGGGCGCCGCCGCGAAGCAGGCATCGGCGAATGCGGCCAGCTCGGCGTTGAAGCGTTCAGGCGTCTCCAGGAAGGGAGCATGGCCGATCCCCTCGTAGATGCTGAGCCGCGCCCCGGGTATGCTGCGCGCGGTGTGCTCAGCGGAGAGGGGCAGGCACAAGGCATCGCGCTCGCCCTGGATGACGAGCGTGGGCAGGTCGAGTGACGCCATCAGGGCGTCGCGCTCGAGGGGCCTGCCCATCAGGTCACGCATCGTCTGCGGCGGCACAAGCATGTTGTAGGCGATGATTTCGTGCAGATCCGCGGCGGACGGCTTGTTTTCGAAGCAAGCGTCGACGAAGCCCAGCCGGCCGGCAATGGCCTCGGCGATGTCGTCGCTCGCGGCCTCACGGAGCAATCCGCCGCCGATTGCCCCGGTGTGGCCCGGCGCGTTCTTGGTGTTGGCGTCCACGAAGGCGAGTCCCGCGACGCGGCCGAGCGCAAGGTGGCGATCCAGGAAGTCGAGCATCACGCGCCCGCCATACGACCAACCGACGAGAACCGCGCGCCCGATGCCGGCGGCGTCCATCACCGCCAGCAGGTCGTCGGCCCAGCGCGTGCCATCATGATAGGGCTCGCGGCCGACGGGCTTCGACGAGAAGCCGTGCCCGCGCAGATCATAGGCGGCGAGCCGCCAGCGGCCGAGCGACGCGTCCGCCATCTGATACTTCCAGCAGAGACCGGCCTGGAGAATGCCGTGGATGAAGACGATACCGTCGGCGACCGGCGCGCCGGAGAACGCTGCCGCGATGTCCGTCCCGTCAGGACTATGCACGCGGACCCACGCTGGCCGGGCCCCACCTTCTGCCCTCGCTGTCGCGGGCATCATCGCCACCTCAGCAGGCGCCGCTCGGCAAGGCCGAGCAGGCCGACGAAGAGGAGGCCGAGCGCGGCCAGGATGACGACGCCGCCGATCAGCGAATCCGTCTGGAACAGGTCGCCCGCCCGGATGATATAGGCCCCGAGCCCTTCCTGTGCGCCGATCATCTCGGCCGCGACCAGAAGCAGGATCGAAACCGACAAGGTGATGCGGAAGCCGGCCAGGATCGAGGGAAGGGCGCCCGGGAGGATGATCTTCGTGATGATCGACCAGCGCGAAAGGTTGAAGCTCTGTCCCAGCCGGATCAGGTTTTTCTGCACCGCCTCGACGCCGGCGGCGGTGCTGATGACCGTCGGAAAGAAGACGCCGATCGCGATCGTGGCGATCTTTGACCCCTCATCGATCCCGAACCAGATGATGAACAAGGGGACGAGCGCGATCTTCGGCACGGGAAAGAGAATGCCGACGAACGCCTGCATGGGTGAGCGCGCAAGCGTGAACAGGCCCATCGCAAATCCGGCGGCCACGCCCACGACCGTGCCGAGCGTCCAGCCGAGGACGATGCGCCAGAGCGATACGGAGAGATGGCGCCACAGTTCGCCGCTGACGGCCATTCGGTAGATGGCGCCGGCAACCTCGTGCGGGGCGGGCAGGAAAACAGGCGAAATCCAGCCGAGCGACGAGCCGAGCTGCCACAGCCCGACGAGGGCCGCGATGGAGGCCGCGCCCATGACCGGGTTGCTGCGCGGCGCAAAGCCCTTCGCGCGGAAGGGCACAATGGTTTCAGGCGTCGCCCGCATGGCCCAGCTCCTTGTCGGCAATCGCCGCCTCGTTGCGGATCAGATCCCACACATGGGCCTCGATCTCGACCATGTCGGCATCCGTCGCGCGGCGCTCGGTGATCGGACGGTCGATGCGGATGATCTCCTTCACCCGCCCCGGACGGCGCGACAGCACGACGATCTGGTGGCCCAATCTTACCGCCTCGTTGAGGTTATGGGTCACGTAGACGGTCGTCGTTCTGGCCCGGTCGATGATCTGCGCAAACTCCTCCAGGAGGAGAAGGCGTGATTGCGCATCGAGCGCCGAAAGCGGCTCGTCCATCAGCAGGCAGGCGGGGCGAACGGACAAGGCGCGGGAGATGCCCACGCGCTGGCGCATGCCGCCGGACAATTGCCCGGGATAGGCATCCTTGAATTCCTTGAGCCCGGTCAGCGCCAGCACCTCGTCGATGCGCTGGGATCGCTCGCGCGCCGACAGCGTCGAGTCTTCCAGCACAAGCGACACATTGCCGCCAACGCTGCGCCACGGCAGTAGCGCAAAATCCTGGAAGACATAGGTGAACGGGTTGATGCAGTCCGGCGCGATCTCGCCCGAATAGCTCACGCTGCCATCGGAGGGTTTCAGGAGCCCGCCGATGATGTTGAGGAGCGTGGACTTGCCGCAGCCCGAGGGCCCGACCAGCACGGCAACGCTCCCGGGCTCGATGGCAAGGTCGATGCCATCGAGAACGCTCAGGTCGCCATAGCGATGCGACAAGTGGTCGACCTTGAGGGCAAGTCCGCGATCGCGCGGGCGGTTGTCGGGCAGGATCGCGCCGCCCGATGCGAGGCGGAGCGCGCCACGATGGACAGATGGGGTCATCCCGGGTTCCGTTGCGAAGGCTGCTGCGGCAGGGGCGGCACGAAAGAGCCGTCGATCAGCTTGCCAGGGTCGATCGACTTGGCGACGAGGTCATTGGCCTTGAAGAACGCGACCTGACTGAGGATGTTGTCGACATCCATCGCGCCCTTCGGATGATAATATGTCACCGATGCCTTGATCTTATTGGCGAAATCCGGATCGTCCTTCAGCAGGCGCTTGTGGATGATCGCGATGGCCTCGTCGGTCTCCGGCCCGTACTGCGGCGCACCGGACTCGATGCCCTTCAGGAAGGCCTCCGTGTAGAAGTCGATGCCTTTCGCGTAACCCTTGATGAAGCGTTCGACGAGGCCCCGATCCTTTTTGATCAACGCCGCGCTGGTAAAGATCGCGGCGATCTGGAAGGGGATATAGTCGCCCTGCCAACCGATGATCTTCACCTCCCCGGCCGCCTCCATGCCTCGCGCCGTGGCGGCCGCGGCCTGTGTCGCGTCAACTTTCCCGGTCTTGACGGCTGCGAGCGCGGCGGACCACTGCTGCATCGGCCGGATCTGGATCGTGGCGGGATCGACGCCGAGCGTCTCTGCGACCCGCAACGCCCCGTAGTGCAGGGATGATCCGATCGTCGTCACTGCAAACACCTTGCCGCCCAGCTTGGCGGGCGTGGTCACGCCGGCCGCATAGGCGTCGTTGGACACGACGAAGGCATTGCCGGCATGGTAATCCTTGCGATCCGCGAGCATGCCGGCGATCACTTTGAGGCCGCCCTTGTCGGCCAGGCTCCAGAAGCCGGCGGTCAGCGATGTCGCCCCGAATTGGATGTCGCCCGAGACGACGGCGGTGGCGATCGCCTGCGCCGATTCGAAGAAGCGCACCTCCACATCAAGATCCTGCGCGGCGAAATAGCCCTTGTCCTGGGCGATATAGAGAGGGCCGGTCGCGGGCAGGTTCACCGTGCCAATGACGATCTTTTCGCCCGCATCCGCGGCCGTCGCGGCGATGAGCACTGCCGTTGCTGCGGACACGAACCATGCGGTCCCGCTGCGTGAAGTCATCGGATCCTCCCTTTGGCCGGCGTTTCCCCGGCTGATGGAGGGACCGTATGTCCGCAGAATAGCTTGATCAAAGGAATGTTCTGGCGCAATTGATGAAGAACTTTCATCAAAGGAGCCGGAAATGGACGTGCTCGGTCTCCAGGCCTTCATCCAGATCGCGGAATCCGGCAGTTTCCGGCGCGCTGCCGTCGCGATGAACCTGTCCCAGACGGCGCTGAGCCACCGCATCAGGAAGCTCGAAACGGACATCGGGCTCAGCTTGCTTCAGCGCACCACCCGGACGGTGACGCTGACGCGCGCCGGGCAGGAGTTCTTTCCGAAGGCGCGCGACATGATGGTGCGGTTAAGCGCGCTCTATGAAGATCTCAGGATCGAAGGACAAAGGGCACGCGAGCGGGTCAGCATCGGATGCCTTGGATCCCTGGGGGAGCTTTACCTTCCGCGTGTCTTGCGCATCTTTCGCGAGCAGAATCCGGACACCACCGTCGTCATCTACGACGAGCACGCGGCGATGCTGAGCGACCGCGTGGCGGCGGGTGAGGCGCAGTTCGCGCTGACGATCCTCGGCGCGCAGCGATGGGCGGAAAAAATGCGGGTGCTCTACGAGGAGGATTTCGTCGCGGCCGTGCCAGCCGGCCATCCGCTGGAGGATCGCGCGCAGCTCACCTGGGCCGATCTCGTCGGCTACCCCCTCGCGCGCATCTCCACCACGACCAGTCATGGCGTGATCCTCAGCGAAAGCCTTTCGGACCTCATGCACCAACTCGATTGGCGCTACGAAGTGCAGCGCACCTATATGGCTGGTACACTCGTCCTCGCCGGATTAGCCATCACGGTCCTGCCGCGTGCGGCGATCCCGGTCAGCGACACCGTCCGCATCATTCCAATCAGCAACCCGACCATCAAGCGGACCGTCGGCATCATCTCGCAAGAGGGCGTGCCGCTCCCACCGAAAGCGCATCAGCTCCTCCGCATCCTGCTGCGCGAGATCGCCCAGTCGCGGAAGACGACGGGATAGGCTTGTTCTATATGGCGAACGCGTTTAATTAGGCGCATAGCCAGATGGAGACTGCGGACATGAATCTTCGCGGCAAGGGCGCCCTCGCGCTCTGGAACGGTATCGATCCTGCCCGACGTGCCGAATACGATCTCTGGCACACGCGCGAGCACGTGCCGGAACGCGTCGCAGTACCCGGCATGATCGGCGCGCGCCGTTACGTGCGCGTCGCTGGGCCTCTGCCGGAGTATCTCACGCTCTACGACATGGCGGACACCCATGTCCTGTCGAGCGAAGCCTATCTCCGGCTGCTGAACAACCCGACGCCGTGGTCGAAGAGCATGCGGCCGTCGTTCCGCGGCTTCATGCGCCTGTGCTGCAGGCGGGAACTGTCGATCGGGGGCGGCCTTGGTGCAGCCCTTGGCGCGGCGGTTCTGGCGGATGGGCCAGCGCTCAGTTCCTCGGCCTTCCTCGCGGCGGTCAGGGGCCTGACGTCACAGCCCGGCATCGTCGCCGTCCATCTCCTCGTGCGTGAGGAAGCCGTCCCCGACGTGCCGTTCACCATCGGTGGCGATGCCCCCGACTTCCCCCGCGGCGGGGCCTTGCTATTGGAAGGCTATGACGATGACGCGCTCGCAGCCTGCTTTTCCGCCGTTAAGGCCGCGCTCGAAGCGCTCGCTGGAACCGCCTCCGGACTGACCAGCTACAGGCTCGCCTGCGCGGTGGACCGCGACAGCCTCGAACGGCTGACGCCCGTTAAAGCGCCGGCATCCGTGCTTCACCCCGAGACCGGAACGCTCTCGTCGCGCGCATAGCCGATCAAACTCGCTAGAGCATAATCCGACCGGAGTGAAACGAGGATCGATAAGATTATGCTTGAAATAAAAGAGGTTAGAGCGCCGATCTGATGCAATCAGATCGAAACGCGCTCGAGGTTGCGCCATCGTTTTCCCCTGTGCGTGGCTCTCAGCAACGCCATCTGGCCCTATCGCCAGAAAACGGATGGGTCTGCTTTGAGAAACTGCAAAGGGAGCCTCTCCGGCCGATATTGGGGCGCAGGCCTGGCCGATCGAGCGGATCGCCGAACCGCTGATCTCCCCGATATCGCCTGAATCGTGAGAGCGCCTAGAGCATTTTCGCGTTTCTCCGAATCGCGAAAATGCTCCATGTCTTTGTTTTAGCGCATTTTCTTCACGCGAACCGGTGTCCACTTCGCTCGAAAATGCTCTAGCCAAGTTCCAGGGTCGTCACGCCGTATAACGCGGGCGCGAGGGGTATCGGGTTGCCCCGATACATGCGCGTTGTCTCAAATCCGGGCCGAAGGCCTGCGTTCAACAGGAAGCCGATGAACGCCTGTCGCGCGGCGGGAACGTCGATGAAGATGTCGCCATCGACAGAGACCGCAAGATGCTGAACGAGTGCCGCAGCCGTCCTGTCGTCGATCGCCGTGAGCCCGCCGATCTTCCAACCCGATCGGCACCGACGCGCCACGCCGTACCCCGTGACGGCATCATGCGCGGCGGCGACACAGGCAAGATGCGGAGGCGCAAGCCAGCGTGCGAGAAACCCGTCCCGTTGCTCCGGGAAACTTCTGCGATCGAAGGTCAAAACGTCGGGCAAGAGAGCGGGCGTAACGGCCGTCAGCGTTCCGCCATCAATAGGACGACCAGCAAGGCGGCCACCGAAACGGATGGTTCGGTAAGCTGGAGCAAAGCCCTTTCGGCGGTAGTTGTCGAACTGTGCGTCGACCCCATCGAGGCCGATTGTGCGCCCGTCGAGATACGCCATGCCTTCGTCCCAGACGGCTTTCCCGTAACCGCGGCCGCGCATGTCCGCGCGGCTTATATAGAGCCCGAGGAAGCCGTAGGATGTTCCGTAGGCAACGGCCGAGATGCCGGCGACCATCTCGCCATCGACAAACGCACCGATGAAACCTTGGGCGTCCGTCGCATGGAACGCAGCAGCGTCATTGAGCCCGGGATTCCAGCCCTCAGCATGAGCCCAGCCGATGAGTTGCTCGACTTCGATCACCGTGAGCCTACGGACAAGGCACTCGCTCATGGTCCCACCGCCTCCGGCACTGAGATAGGCACGCGTCCAAGCTAACGCCCGCGATCAGCGTTGCCTAGTGGAGCGAATTTGACATTTGAGTCCCGCCTGACATCAAGCTCCAAATCAAATGTCAAATTCAAAAGCTCCACTAGAACCAATAACTTGCTAGTGGTTTTCTTGACTCCGACATTGGCTCCGAGGGTGCTATCGGGCGGATGCAAATGTCGGAGTCGAACCACTAGGCGGTACGTACCGCAATGCGCGCGACTATTTGCCGAGAAATATCTCTGCCGCCAGAGATGATGGGCCGGCCGAGGCCACCGCCAATCGTCGCCGCCTGGGCCAAGGCTTGTCCCAAGGCTTGTGCCAAGGCGGGAATCACCGCGCTGACATTCCATGATTTTCGTGGGTCCGCGGTCACCCGTTTGGCCCTCGCCGGCGCCAGTGTGCCCGAGATCGCGACCATCACCGGGCATACCCTGCGGGACGTGCAGGAGATCCTCGACGCGCATGATCTGAGCCGCGATGTGACCATGGCGGAGAGCGCTGTCAGGAAGCTCGAGGAGTGGTCGAAGGGGGCTGAAACGAGAACAGATTTTTCAAAATTTTCTCAAAATGCCGTTTCCGGTCCAACCTTAAAAATGGGAAAAACGTAATGATTACAATTGGCTGGGGGACCTGGATTCGAACCAGGACTAACGGAGTCAGAGTCCGCAGTTCTACCGTTAAACTATCCCCCAACTAAGCTGCTGATATTGTTATTCTTTTCCGGCGTTTTTTTCAATCAACCCGGAAAATTTTTCAATCCAGCGCGTTGGTGGGGTCCTGATAAGTGCTTTTTTGTTCCCCGTCAATCCCGTTCGACAACCTTCATCCTGGCCCTTGCGGACTCGGCAATATCGATCTGATCGCGGAACCGGGTGTACCTCTGAACCATCGGGAGGCTCATACCTATGTCGTTTGAGACTGCGTCTGCATCATAGCCAGCCTTCAGGCGCACAAGGACGCCTGCGCCTCGCAGCCCGTGTATCGTTGGCCCGCGGACGTCTTCGGGGTCGATATCCCATTGATACTTTCTCACCTGTGCAGCGAGCCACTCGCGCCACGTCTCGCACAGTTGTTTGCCGGCTGGAGTCTCGTTGAGCCATCGGCCCCATCTCGCCCGAAGCCGATCGGGCGTGTAGGGCTGCGCACGAGGTGTATAGAGGTAAAGGTCGTCTCGATACCTTTCGATCGGGGCTTTCCAGCGACTATTCTCGAAGCGGATCGGCGTCTCGGCCCAACGATCCAGCTCGAATGCATCAGCTGTGGATAACGGGACGCGAAATGCCCTGCGCTTGCGCCGCGTCTTCTGAGGTCGGCACCAGATCCCATTCCCGTCGCGCTGCTCTGGGCCCATCCTCACGAGATCGCTCTCGCGCTGGCACGTCATAACGCCAAGCTTCACCAAGCGAACGAGGTCCGCTGGCGCGTTCTCGATGACGTAAGTGCGAGCCCACTCCGGCCACGGGACATGTCCGCGATCGGGGATATCCAGGTCCTTCACGTGCTCGAACGGGTTGTGCGGTGTTTTCCCAAGGAGCCCTAACGGAATGCCCCATGCCCAGATTGTGCGGCCCACGCTCACCATCTGGTTCGCCATCACCGGCGTGCCCCTAATCGAATCGCGGAGAAGCTTAACGGCGAAAGGGGAGAGATCCTTTGCAGGGGATAGTCCCCATCCTTCTGGGTTCTCAAACCGCCTCATATGGACTTCATAGGTCGCCTGCGTTCCTTCGCCTAAGCTCTTGAACTCCTCGCTCTCTCGGTACTCCGAGACCAACCGCGAGACTGATCCGGGGGGGCGCTGTGGGTCAATGCTCCCCTTCGCTTCGACTGCCGCCCAGAAGGCTTTGAATGCCGTGTCGGTCGGCTTTGCCATTGGGTCGCCGGGCAATGCCTCCCGCGCACCTTGCTGCCGCGTGTTCCGGTTCGGAACCCAATAATAGTAGACCTTGCCCTTAGCCGAGCGGACCCACTGCACTTCAGGAGGCAGCGAGATCACGGCGGCGACCTTTTTTCGGGGCATTGCGGTACAACTCAGCGGCGGCATAGTAGCGCTTCATCGTATCCTCCTCGGACATGGTTTCAACCGAGCTCGAGTTCACGAGCTTGGCGCCGCTCAATGCGGCGTCCACGTCGGCCCATCGCCACCTCGGGGTTGTTGTCGGGAACCCCGGCGACGGCTTCGGGAGTCGTCCCTCCGCGACCCACTTGTCCCATGTGTCAGGAGATATGCGCAGTTCGGCCGCACCAACCTCTCTGTCAACGTATGCCGGCGTTCTCGTGGGGAGCCGCAGGCTGTCCTTCCTGGCGCCCACTACTACGCCTCCTCATTCTCTTCTTTGAGAACGTCGGCTGCCCAGCTCCAGGCCAATTTCTTGGTGCCTTTTGCCTCGCCGTGGAACTGATAGTGAAGACCCAGCCGCTTGGCGGTAGCGTCGAGGATCTTTCCGACGCTCTTGCGCGGCTTAAAGAGCCGACCCCTTGCCGAATTTCCCACCATTGCAAGAACCCCATGCCGGCCGGGCCCACCCCGGCGCGGGACATCGGTTTACCGTCAGCTCGCGTAGGTTCATCGCCGCTGCTCCAGGGCATTGGTCGCGTTGATGTGCAGAAGCCGTATCCCCGACCGCCCATTCTCGAGAAGCTGGCAGGCACGCAAAGAGAGACCGATTTTCGCAGCCATCTCTCTCTGCGTCAGTCCCAACGCCTTCCGAACCGCTGATAAATCATCTGGGCTCAATGGGCTTCTCCCGCGCCACCCGAAACGCCGCCTCAGCCGCCGGCCGGATCAACTCCCGGATCTCGCGCCGATATTGCCCGCTGCAGTTCTCCCAGCGAAAGTGATTGCGTTCCTTGTTGACCTGGTGGAACGCGGCGGCTGCGGCTTCGACGGCTTGATCGAGCAATGTGTCCATCTCACCCTCCCAACTTCGCGCACCAATCGATGCGCCGCGGGCAGTACCCGGCCAGGCAATCATACGGCATTGCGAGCCCGCGCTCGATCATGATGTCGGCGACGTCCCGGCCACGGAAATGGACCCGCGCGAGAGTGCGCCGGTATCGGTCTTTGGCGCCGGCGCGCTCGATACTGACGCCTTGGGCAACCATCTGGCGCATGGCCGCGGTAGCTCTGTCTCCCAACCGCTTCTCGGCCGGGCAACGCGCGTCGAAGGTCTCAGGGGCATCGAGCCCGATGATCCTGATGCGCTCGCGACCAACCGCGATCGTGTCGCCGTCGAGCGCATGGATGCGCTCTTGAGCGGCGGCTGGCGTGGCCAACAGGAGGGCAAGGAAGGCGGCGAGGATCATCGCTTTTCCTTACCACCCTTGTTCCGCCACGGCGCCTGCTGCTCCCAATCGCCGGCCATGATGCAGCCGTAGGGCTCGATCACGTCGGAGACATCGGCCAGACGGTACTTCTCGATCTGCGCGCGCACCGAGGCGGCGTTCTTGTAGGCTGCGGGCAGCTCGGAAAGATCAGGGATGCCGCAGTAGAAGCGGGCGTCAATGCCCGCCGGTATCTCCGGAGTGTTATCGCGTAGAAATGCCTTTCGGCCCATGTTGCGGCCAGCGCCGTGCGGCGCGAAGCCAAGTGCTTCCTTACGGTCGCGATGCGACACGATCAGGATCGGCTCTGCCATGTTGAGCGGTATGAGAGTGCGGCCGTCATCGTCTTCCGAAAAGCCGGCCCACGACGGGGTCGCGCCCTTGCCGTGATAGAACAGGCCATCGGACTTCTGGAAGACGAAGTTATGCTCGTTCCAGAAGCGGTCGACGACGGCGTTCCCGATCCGCTTGGCAACCAGATCGTGAAGGGCGAAATGGCTCGCCTTCGTCCAGCGCCTTACCCACTGGAGTGCCGACCAGTACGCCTCGCCATCGGCGCTCGACGCCTTGATCCAGGCGTTGTGACTTGGCACCTTCGGCGCGGTGATCGCAGTATGCTTCTTGGCGACTGCCATCCCTCGCTTGTAGAGCTGGGCGCCGAAACCGCGCGAGCCATGGTGGGTGACGAGCGCAATCTGCCCTGTCGAAGCCAGTCGGCCGACATAGGCGAAGTGGTTGCCGTCGCCCTGGCTCCCGAAGTGCCCAAGCGCCATGTTCTCCAATCCCCTGAGGAAGGGGTTATCGAAGGCCTCCGCGAACTCGCGCGGCAGTTGGAGCATGTCCTTGCGCCCTCCCGGCCCGAAGTGCGTGACCGCTTGCATGGCGTCGAGAACGACCTTCGGATCGTCGCCGCGCTTGAACAAGGTCATCGCGACCGAGCAGCAGATGTCGGCCGAGTGGAAGCCGGGATGGATTGCGTCCTTGCACGCGACCGCTCCGCCGACGGGTATCGTGCCTTCCTGCATGCCAGAGGGGCAGGCGTCGGGCATAACGGCGCCAGAGACGATGGTTGGCACGCGCATGAGGGCGTCCATATGCGCCACGACATCGGCGGCATTGGCCCGTTCGGCTTCGGTGTCTGCATCCAGGAACACGCCATAGTCGATCGCGTTTGTCCGCATCAGCGTGGTCACCGGCACCAGCGACTGGATGTCCGAGAAAATGGCATCATCGTTCGCGCCACCTGCGCGCATCTGTTTTGCGCGATCGATCGCAGCCTTAAAATACTCGCCCGGCTTGAAACCCCACGCAATCAGGGTGGCGCCGGTGATTGGGGTGGTCATTGTATCAATCCTTTGGCTGGGCGAGAGCGGCACCGTATAGCGCCTTCACGATCCGTCCGCGACGGTCATGGTATGGTTCCCAGTCGCGAACCCGTCGTCGGTGCTCGTCATCGCTCACGGCGCTGACCAGATCGCAATCTACGATCTTCGCCTCGCTGTAAGGCCAGCCTGCGACCGACAAATAGCCAGTGTCATAGTCGGCGTAGTCGAGCAGTCATTCCTCGCCGGCTGGGCCGGTGTCGGACAATGTCGCCGCGACGAAACTGGTGTGTATTAATGTGAGCCATGCCTCGCCTCTGGTTCGATCCTGTTGATTTCAGGGTTTCCGACACCGTCCGCCGTACCGTTACGAGCATGGAGGAGGAAGCGCGCATTCTCCTTGATAAGTGGCCGGATGAGGTAGAGGTGGCGCCGGCCCGAGTCGCTGCGATGGAAGCATGTCAAGCTGCGATCAACAGTCAGGCGCCCGAGGATGTTGAGGCAGCGCGGCATATTTTCTACAACGCTGCCGACCTCGCTGGGATGACAAAATCTGATACCCATATTGTAGCATTTGGCGCGCCGCATGAGGTATTATTTGAAGAGCGGAAGGGTGCCGGGCGGGGGAGGTGGTATGGGGATTACTTTGCCCGCCCATGTCCCCGCCTCCACAAAACCGCCGCCAGGCTTGGGCTCGAACTTGGGACATGTGCATGATCCGCCGAGCGCGCTGCTCCCAGAATAGGGGCACGCCGCGATAATTGAGCGTTGTTGATCGGCAGAGAAGAACCCGCAGGTTTTATGCAGTGGTACGGCAGGCTGGCCGGGGCAAGTGAAAGCTATGAAACCCGAGATGCCACCTTCCGGCGACTGAAGCGTCGCTTTGCGTCCGGGTGGCAGGCGGAGCGCCGCGAATTGGCGACCCGCTATCGGCATGAACGGGCTAAACCGCGTGTCCGGCATGGTAGCGTCGCGGATCGCGATACCTGATACGTCACCTTTACACGCATTTGATAGTTCGACAGTTGTTTGGTTCGGATCCTGGACATGTGCCAAGCAGCCGCAGGGTTGCAGCAGTGGCCCTGTTGTGATCGGTGGCATCGCTGACTGCCAGATCACGGAGACGGGCGGGATTGTCGGTGGGGGCGGCGGCGGGGTATCAAGTGCAGGGGCTCTCACCTCGCAGCTATATGAGCGCTGGGTGCCGTATAGAACGGTGATCGCTGCCGTAATGCCCTTCTTGCCATCCCGAGTCAGCATGATGTTTCGTTTGCCCCAAGCTATCTCGCTGTTTGGCGGTAAAATAAAACCCTCAGCGCCCCCTTGACGCCGCCCTCCAATCAACTCGGCCTCTTGAATAATACTCGCGCCGGGGCCGGGAGGCCGCCAGCTTATTGTAATAACGACAACGTTGGGATCTTGATTAGGTTTTGCATAGCAAGATAACCCCTCAGATTCCGTCATGCACGCCTCCCAGGCGGCGATTGCTTGTGACGACAGAGCTCGTTGGGCTTCAAATCGATATGTGGCGGCCTGATCTGCGCTTGAGCTTGAACCGCAGTTTTCAGATTTCCAGCTTTGATATGACGAGTCAGATTGCGCAACCTCTGCGTCAAATATTCCGTACGATACACCCCCGCTCAGCGAGCCGCTAGATTTCGCATCGTTAAAAGAAGAGTTGCAAAATTGATTAGTCATGGCGGATTTTGCGGACGATTTATTAACTACATCATGACTATTCATCAAACTACGGTTTAATATACTGTCGCACTGCTGCGCCTGCAAACTTGTGGTTGCTAAGAAGGTGACAACCACCGAAACGCACAGTCTCGCGAATTGATTTTTCATTCTGCCCCTCCCGGTCAGAAAAAATAGGACTTAGAATCAGGCGGGTTCAAAACCTTGTCAAGAATGGATCAGCACTTATGAGTGCGCCTTAGACCAAAATGACTTTCGCCCGAGGCGTTCGCTAGATCGTTCCATAGCTGATAGATTATTGCCCATCAGTGCCTTAATCAGCTTGCCCACTGTGGTCAGTCCTAAGGCCCCTCGTCGTCGCGATCTCATCCGTTTCGGTTCGGGTGCAGTTTCTGCCGCAATAATCAGTGCTGGTCGAGCCGTTGGAGTTGCTGAAATAGTCCGCGCTCAGAGGGCACAGCCGAACGAGCTGATGCGTCCATACCGGGCCGCCGGACAAGAACTCGGCTACCCGATATACTCCATCGATCCCGCCCATCAGGAAGCCTGTCGAGCATGACAGGACATCGGCAAGCAGGAAGGTCTTTGCTTCACTCGTTGTCATGGGCGTTCGCCCTCCCAATCGCAGGTATCACAAGCGAAAAATGAGCTGGTGCAGTAGCCACACGCCGGGTTGACGTGGCAGGAGCAGCCGTCGCCGACGTGGCGAAAACAAGCCCGAGATGCCCACACTCAGGGCACGGGCCGCCTTCCTCTGGCTCTGCAACAGGCTCAGGCGCGGGACCGCAGGCAGACCAACTGCAAACCCGGCATTTGATCCCGGTCGGATTTAAAATACTGCCCGTCCACTCGACGGTGTCGGTGTTGCAGCGGGCGCAGATCATTCGGCGCGATCCTTGCTGTGGTGCAGAGCTGCCGCCATGCGCCCAAACCGGGCGTTGAACTGACGTGAAAGCTCTTCGCGAAGTTTGTCGGCCTCCTTCTGAAAGCGCTCCGCTATAATTTCATTCAGGCGCTGCTTGACAACTTGGGCGGCAATCTCCTCAATTTTCGGCATCATATATTCTCGAAGGCGGGAGCGTATATCCAACTCGACCTTCTCAATGATCCGGGACTGGATCGTATCGACAACGTCACGGTTCGGCGCGTCAAAGCGCCTCTCGATGGTCGCCGCGATCTTGGCGATCGCAGATCTGGCGATCTCGACTTCAAGCCCAGGCTGGCGCTCCAGGATCTCCCGGAGCACGTCCGCCGTCACGATAATTCGGGGTGCCGCGGTATCCGCTGGAGTGTCATTCATAACTTCACCACCAGTTGGGAGATGAGATAGGCCAAACAAACGGCCCATGATGTAAACATACATCGCGATAGCGTCTAAATTTCGGATTCAGCAATACTTGTCTACTCGTCGATCTTTGGTCCCGAGAAAAGGTTCGCAACCACGCAAATGAGGAGGACGACGGCTGCAGTGACTGGAAGTGTCCAGACGAACAAGTGCACGGCTTATGCCTCGTATTGCCTACGCCCAGCGGCCCCAATGACTTCCAGGCGACCGCGCGATACAACGCCGAGAACTGCTGTAGCGACAGCTTCGCGATAGACGGGAAGATACTTGGCCTTATACGCGACCATCCCGGCACGGTATCGCTCCTCCGCCCTGCGGCCGAACATCGCCAGGAAGCCTCTCCCGTCGTCAGCGGAGATAGGCGGCGGCTTCACGCGATCCTGCAGAGCTGGGTGCGAGATCGCGGCGGGGTCGATGGCATAAAGATTCCCGGCGCTTAGCACTGCGCGTTCTTCGCCCGCCGACAGATGCAAGGCGATGCTCGTAAGCTGGTCGAGAGCTGGTGCTTCCTGGTACATGCAAAGGCCCGCGAGCCGGCTGCCATCGAGGCCCCGTAGCGTCAGCCTCAGGGCGCCGTGTCCCTCTGCCGCGATGTCGTGCGCAAGCGAAGCTTCAATCACCAGGCTGTCGCCTGTGATGCAGACCGGCTCACCGCGCGCCAGGGCAGACACATTCGCGGCCCCAACTACAGCGGCGGCAATCACGGCGGCGCGCTTTAGCACTCGCCTTGTTCGCCTCTCGCGCGGTTTTCGATCGAACAGTTTGACGCGGTCGAGCCGCGCAATCGCGTGCTGGAGCTGCAGGTCGCGAAAGATGTCCTCTTGCACCTCCTCGACATTCTCTGGGCCCTCAACCCGGTTAGCGGCGAGCATGCGTACCAGCTTCCTGAGGTGCAGGACCTCATCGGACCGCTTGGCATACCGCCGAATGGCGCGCGGGCTGGTGAGATGGCGCATCGCCCGAGGCGTGGGGGTCATGTTGCGCCGCAGGCGCCAGTGGTCGCGGAAATCCTTGGCGCAGCCGCCTTTCGTCTCGTCCTCGTAGTTCCAATCGGCCAAGAGGACGGCGATCTCGTTTATGGTCCGCAATATTCCGTTCATGCCGTAGAGCGTGAGTGTTGAACGTCGCGGCTCGGGCACTTGCGAGAGCAGCGTATGAGCATAGCGCTCGATCTCCAGGCAGATTTCCCGCCGGCTATTTAGACCCCGCCATTCAAGCCCCCCGATGATTTCCATGAGGCGATCGGGATCGGCATAAAGCCGGCAAACCACGCTTGCCATATCGGTGATCTCGCCGCATTCACCCGCGTTGTCGATGAAATACTCAGCGCGGTCGGGGAGGGCAGTGGTTCGCACGTCCATCTCAGCCACCCCGCATAGGTTTGACCGCGACGCTCTGAGATATGGCGATCTCTTTGGCGTTGCGGCTGACGCGGGACTTGCGCACCGGTTCGGCTGGCGTCTTCACGACATCGCCGGATCCGGACGACACGAAGCGTGAGAGATCCTCGTCCTTGATCATGAGCGCGCGATGCTTCCTGGCATCTGTCGCGTCGCTGAGTGGGGTCTTGCGAGGCGGCAGCAGACCAAAGCCACGCGGCTCCACGATGAAGAACGTAAGCCCTTCGGCCATCTTCTTCTCGATGATGGCCTCCATTTCGTCGTCCTGGTCCTCGGTCCAGGTAATCGACGTGTCGCCCTGTTCGTTCAGAAGCGTGAGGGCGCGCGTGACTTCAGCCGCGGCGCTCATGTTACGACACCTGATTGCCAGGCTCGCCCACGTAAGGCTCGAACATCCAGCTCTCGTCCCAGTGCGCGACGACGTTTGTGTCGTACATTTTGATCGTTCGCATATCCAATCGGGCGCCGTACCCACGGGTCGAAGTCTCGCCGTTCCAGTGATACGTCCCATCTTGGGTCGCTACGACGAGATGCGGCTTCCCTTCGCCTCGCATTGCCATGCCCTTGCGGGGCGTCACGAGGTCCCCGGGCTTGAAGGGGCAGGGCGCCCGATAGCGCTCGTACACTTCCCGGAGCGTTGCAATTTGCGCCTCGGGCAAGATGGAGGACCTATCATTGTCCTCATCGTCCCGCTCGGCTCCCAACGCGCCTGGGTATATGCCTAGTCCAGTGATCTTCATGATAGTTCTCCGAAGAGGGATAAGTGACGGCGGGAACTCCGGTCTCGGGAGGCAGTGAGAGCCCCCGCCGTCGATCAGCCCCATGGGGGAGGGTGGGGCCGATTAGACTTCGTTGACCGCCCTAAGGACCTGTTCCGTCTTATCCAGGCCCTTCTTGGAGCTCTCGGCTCCGGCTGCGGCGATGTTTTTGACCGTCGAAAGGTCCTCGGCTTGCTTGCGGAAGCTGCCTCGGACACGGTCATCAAGGCGCTTGAGCTGCCCCGAAAGATCATCCGTCGAGACGTCAACCTCACCGAAAGCCTCTCGGATGATGTCGATCAGGCCGTCAGCCAGTCGATCCCGCGCGGTCGGCTCGTTTTCCTTCGGCTCCAGCAACTCCTGGTGCCGCTTCATACCCAGTGCCGAGACATAGAGGTCCTCTGCGCTGAGTGAGGCCCGGCTTTCCGACAGCATGGCGAGCTTAGCTCGCTCGACCACCTCACGGATCATCGCCGGGATCTGGCCGGCTACAAGATCGGCGACACCTGTCAGATCGGTGTCCTCAGGCAGAAGGTTGCCCGCATAAGCCTTGATGACACGCACTGCCGTTGCGGCATCGGGCGGCTGGATCGAGATCACTGCGTCGAACCGACCGGGCCGAAGGAGAGCGCGATCGATCTTGTCGATGAAGTTGGTGGTCAGGACGACCATCATCTCCATATCTTTCGTGATCAGGCCGTCGAGCATGTTGACGAGATCATTGACCTCTTCGTCTTCGCGATCGGCCGCCCGGTCGATATCTTCCGCGAAGATCACGCAAGGCTGGTAGGCCTTCGCGAACTCAATGGCTGCCTTAAGGCCCTGCGAGCGATTCAGCATCACGAACGTCCAGCCGTTGTCGATCGCGACCTTGGCGGTAACGCGGGCTGTGAGTGTCTTGCCGGTGCCATAGCGACCTTCCAGCAAGATGCCGCGCTTCAACGGGATCTTGTGCTTCCGGCACGCTGCCGTATTCCGAAGAGGCGACAGGATGTTCGTCCTGATCAGCGCTTCCGTCTCGGCCGTATGGATCATCTGGCTTTCAGTCACGCCCGCCAGGTCCATGAATTCAGGCTGCTGGCTGAGGCTGATATCGCCATCGTCGTCGACCAGGAGGCTGATCGCCCGCCCCCGATAAATCGACGCTTCCCGCATGAACTGCCGGGCCCGGTTGGCGATCTCGATCAGGATCGTGCGGTCCTTGCGCCGAACTTCGCCCTTAATGTAAGCGCCGCCACCGAAGAGACCGACGATAACCGGAGCCGAGACATTCGGGAGCGACATTTGACCAACCGGGACCTGGACGCGGTCAGCGACGTGCGGGCCCGTGATGACGGTCAAAAGGTCGGGTTTAATCTCCCCGAAGAAAGTCATGCGGCTCTGGGCCAACACAACGCCATAGATGTCCTGCATCGCGCGGTTGAGTGCCACGATGGCGTCCCAGGCAGGTCCCGCGACCGTCTCCGTGACGTCGAAGACTTGCTCCTCTTGCTCTTTGATCCGCTGGATCGTGCGGATCGCGTCGTCATAACCCATGCGTGTCGGATCGCCTGGTAGCACGATCTCTTTGCCGTCGTGGCGGACCTGCGTATCGACGGTTGACCAGTCGGTCTTGACAGGTGACATGCTGTTCATCATTTTCCTCGTTGCTTAGTGGCCTGGCCTCGGTTCTCCGGGGCCTCTTTTTTGCGGCTATGGCCGCTTCTCTCCGGCCCGACCGCGTAACTGCGATCGCAACCGACTGAGCTCGTAACTTTTCAATTTCACGCCCTTGTGGATCGGGATGCGGAAGCGCTTTCCCTCGCTGTCGAAGGCCAGGATGGTGTGCCGGCCGCCGTCCTCGATTTTGATATTTCGGGCACCTTCGCGATTAACGAGCCGCAAGGCCTCCCTCAGGGTTCGCTGCACAGCGACCTCCTGGCTTGGAGCACCACAGCCCGACCGTGCTCGCGGTTTCCACTCACTTCGTGAAGGCGGCACGCGACCCTGAACGGGTCGACCCCCAGCCGTCTCCAGAACTTCAATTCACCGATGCGATGCTGGGCTTCATTACCCTCGCGGTGGCATATCGCGCATAGAGGAAGCGCCCACCTGTCAGCCGGCTTGATGCCGACGCCGGTCTCAAGCTTGCGGTATGCCGCGCTCGCCATCCTGAGGTGCGCGGCCTCGCCGCATGGCTCGCAGCCGCACCCAAGGCATGGCAGTTCCCGAAGGAACGCCAAGTGCCTCTCGGACTTCCCCGACCTGGCAACGCGCCGCTTAGTTGCGGGCTGCTTCAGCAGGGCACCGAGCTGGGCCGGCCGGAGTGTCATCAGTGCGCCCCGGACGTGGCGTGAACCTCGCGTGGTTCGCCAGTGCGTTCAACGTCCAATGCGGCATCAATGCATTGGTGTACAAAGTCCAACGTCTCTGCTTGCCGACCGCTGGGAGCTTTCACAATGGCATCCGCGGCAACGATTGCGAGCGCGCCAAAGAGGACAGTCGCATGTAGGGCGGATTCTCCGTTGACCTTCTCACCGCGGATCTCGGCGTATGCCGAAATCGTTTGCTCAAGCAGGCCGGCAAGACAGCGTTCACACATGACGGGGGTCCTTATTTGGCCCTTTCGTCCGACGATCCAGGCAGGCTGGGATCTCCAGTTCTTCGGGCGTTGGCTTGGGACGGATGTTTGGATGCGGTGGCAGCTTTGGCGTTGCTGCAGAAATCGATTGCCGGTCTCTCCCGGCTGTCACGCCCGCCCTTGTGGGGCCGCTGACGTTGGCGCCGGCTGTCCGTCCGGTCGGGTTCGAGATCACCGAAGGTTGCCCCTCTCCCTCGAACTCAGCCGAGCTTGGCTCGACCATTGCGGGCCTTTCGGTTGCCGCCTCACATGCCCTATTTGGCAAGGATACCGTGTCCATCCCGCGCGAACCTGTGGCAGTGACCGTTACGGTGACAGTGTCACTGTCCACTTCTACGGAGATGGAAACTTTCGAGCCCATCAGAACCACACCCGTCGATGGAAGAGGACAGCGGGTCCGGCGATGTAGGGGAGCGCCTCGGGATCGACTTCAGGGTTCCACGCCAGCGCGTTGGCGCGATAAACCTCGGTCGCCGCTTCGTTGCGCGGCAAGTCTTTCAACAAGCCGATTTCGTCGACGAACATATCGCAGTGGCATTTCTGGACGAGCACGCTCACGTGCTCCATCCGACCACCCTCGAGATGTGGCTCTATCAGAGCCTTAAGCGCCTCGAAGCCTGGCTCTGCCGGGAGATCCGTCTCGTGGGTCTCGCACGTGCCGTCGGCCCGAAGGATCTCGAAGACCGTCTTCATGCCTCGGCCCTTCGGGAGCGACCCATGATGAAGTCTGGCTTCATGGTGCCGTTGGGCGGGCAGACGGCAAGAATGTGCCAGCCGTCATCAAGCCGACGCTGCACGTCCCAGAGGTCCGCATTCGGGATCTGCTCGACCTCGCTGATCGACAAAAGGGACTGATCGGGCACATGGACATGCAGGTGATGCTCGTCGCCGCGCTCGTCGGTTCCGCGGGTCCGATAGGCGTGCTCGAAATGCGTGATCTCGAAACGCACGCCATTGCGGGTTAGACATCCGCCATGCGTCGCGAGATCGACTAGAATTTCCTCTGATAAATGGAAGTAGGGCGCCTTCTCGTCCGCCTCTTTCCATTCGGGGAGATTGAGCTGACGCACGCCCTGCCGGAGATCTTCCCACTTGTCTCTTGGGAGTTCGCGGATGGTTGTGGAAGCCTTCCAGTCCAGGTGGATCATCGCAAGCATCACACAGCCTCCAGGTGGCGCTGCAGCCCTGTCAGTCCGCCGTGACTGATCCATGCATCGACAACTTCAGGCGAACCCCAGCAGCCGCCGGGCGCCTCGTTGTAGAGAAACTGCACGTAGTCAAAGAGGAGGTGGCGGTTCATGGCGTCGGCACGTGCGCACGCCTCGCGCAGATCGTTGGACAGAACGGCAGTCAGGAAGCCACCTGGCTGTATCCCGTGTTCGATGTAGCGCCGGAGGGCGTCGCGGCAGTAAACGTGCTGCAAGGCGTTCCAATTGATGTCATCGGTGTTCATCGGACGGACTCCGGGACTTGCTCGCGCAGAGACATCGAGAACGCCATCACTTCGCCTTCAGGTGCGTCTCCTCGCGTGCGCTTGAGGTGCGCCGCATAAAGGTTACGGATGGGCTCGCGATCGTCGGGAAATACTTCCGAGATCTCGTCATCGAACTGCAGCGCGATGGCCTTGACCTCGTCCTCAGTCTTCGCCTGCTCCAGCGCATAGCTGTAGCGATGGAGCAGCGGTGCTGTGGCGTCCGGCGCGTCAGGGTCGTCCAAAGGGTTATCCTCGAAGGGATTGTCCTTCGGCAGAGCTGTGACGCGATCAACCTCCCGGTATTCGGTGCGCTCCAGCGAGATTTCTTTCGCCTCATCGGGCGTCACCAGGCCGAGGATGACCTCGGGACACCAGCGCCGCGCCCATGCGCGGGATGCGTAGTAGAAGAACTGCTGGTCGGTATCCGCTACCCACAGGGGGCTGTTCTTGACCTTGATGTCCTTGAACTTCGGGCTGTCGTAAGTCCTGATTTCGCCCGACCGAAATTCGCCTGTGATCCGGCACGAGCGATCCGCGCCCTCGCCGAAATACTCGACCTTCAGGAGCCCCTTCAGACCCGCGCGCGCATTCACGACCGCGTTGATGAGCTGCGCCTCGTAGGCGATGATGTCGTTCACCAGGTAGGATTTGGACGCCACCGCGAAGGGGTCCATCTCCCACCGCAAAGCCCGCATCAGGATCGCAAAGCACACGCCAGGCTCTTTGCGGCAGTGCTTCGGCACCGCCGGGCCGGCATTCGCCATCAGCTCAGCCGCCTTCAGGACTTCGCCCATCGACCTGGGCGCGAGCGTCCCCCCGCCCTGGGTCTGCTGTATCGGCACCCCTTCCGAGCGCGTTATCTGCATGCTCATGCTGCCGCCCTTCCGAGCCATACCGGCCATTCTTCATCGGCAATGACGTGCACCGGGTTCGCATCCACCCAGATGTCGTCACCGAAAACCTCGTTGTATTTGCGCCAGCTGCGCAGCCCGGCATCGACGTCCTGCCGGGCCATCTCAAAGGCCCGCGTGTCGGTGTTGAACTGCAGCGCGCGGGCGATGGGGCTGCCTTCGGCCTGGTAGAATACCCACACCCACGTGAACTGCTGCGCCGCCACGACCTTCGTCAGCCAAGCCTCGGAGTGATCTCCGAAGACCTTTTTGGATTCCACGAAGCCGGCGATTTGCTCTCGCGCGTCGATGTAGTGTGCCGCTTGGACGTCATAACGCCGCTGGGCGATGGTATTCATGATCGCCCGGTCGATCGGCATATCGCGCGCATTCCGGAATGACTTGAGGTCAATCACGGCACGGGGCTTCAGGTAGTCAAAGCGTGCCTTGCACCGAACGCCATCGCGTGTCCAAAACACCGACACCTCGGGCATTCCGCCTGTAAACGCCTTCGCGAGATGCGGGTTCTTCGTGATCATCTTCGACGATATAGAAATCTCGTCGTAGGTTTCAGGCTTTAGGACTTCGCGCCCTTGGGCCAATACCTCGGCTTGTTCCACGATGCGATCCCACACGGGCGCGCTCGCATCGGCCGAAAGCACGCGCTTGACCAGCTCCGCCTTGGCACCGGTCTGCGCGAACCCGCGCTGGAGCAGCCAGCGCTTCAGGTCGTCGATAGTGACGAGGAGATCCTCAAAGTCACTCTTGCTCGGTCCGCGGAAGTATCGCGCCTCGAACGCGCCGCGCCCCTCACAGATCAGGGCATGGAATGCGCGCCCCCACAGTAGCGCTTCGGATTCTGACCGCTCCTGCGCGACCGGGTTCCGCTGCGAATGCCACCACCATTCCGCGGGCGAGATCAACAGGCGCCGGATGTCTGTTGAGCCAAGCGCGTCATCCGCGTGGTACTCATCCGCATCCAGGTTGAAATAGACGCCGTCAGCGTGCCGGATGGGAGATGGTTTCATGCTGGCACCTCAGCGTGCGCCTCGCGGATGCGGGCGATCAGGGGCATGACGTTCGAGGGGTCTGGGGAGATCCCGTCGGAGAGCGCGAGAGCCCTTGCGAGAAAGGCGTTGTCGCGCGGTAGACCGGCTTCGATCAGAACCGTCAGTACGAACTCGATCTGGTCGAGCCGCATCGCGTCTGCCCGCGAAACCGTCCTGAGCGCGTAGATGCCGTAAATGCGGGGATCGATGCCGGAGAGGCGAAGCTCAACCTCCATGCCGATCGCTACACTCGGAAGGCGCTTTTCCCGATAGCTTTGGACACTCCGCTCCAGGCTCTTGGGGGCCCGGTTCGCGAAGAGCCGGGCTGCATCGTCAATTCCCTGGATGTCAGTTTGCCAATCCATCATCTCTGCCCTTTGAGAATGATGTAATCGTACATCGATACGCATCGGCGTCAATGTCAAAATACATCAAAAATGGCGAAGCCGCGATGTACGCTTGGCGCTAAAAGCCCGATGAAAACTGTGGACAAGTCTGCGCGCGCGTATGCGAGCGCTCGCGCGGAAACACGAACCTATAAACCTATATCGTAGGGCTCTACGATGAACGTGTAGCTTAGCTCCCAACGTTGAAGCGCGTAGCGCTCTTCATCAGGGTTGAAGCAAAACCAGAAATGTAGTGAAGTTCAGAGGTTCCGCGCGAGAACTGAGTGGCGGCCCAAGTTCACACTTGGACGACTGCGCTAGCTTTCGCGGGGTAGCCGGTTTCTGCGGAGCACGTCGCGCACGTACCAGATCTGAGCGATCGACGAATGATCGATCGGGAGGGATACATCAGGCATACCCGCGACGTTCTTCGGGATGGGTTCGTAGAGATCGACAAACAGCTTACGCTGCCGTTGCGTCACGTGACGAAGCGTCCATTCCGTCAAGCCGCCGTCATAGGCGCGCTCGACCAAAACCTGCATTCCATCAAAAGGCTCGATCTCGATATCGCTGAGCCGGTAGGCGATTAGATAGAACCCTCGCGGAACACCACCACCCAAGCCGGAATCGTCGTCCATGCGAAATGCGCTTGGCGTTGCCCCGCCGAACCTGCTATCAGGAACGACTTCGACCGTTTCCTCCAACTCCATTACACGCCCCCTAAAAATCCCGACAGCTACTCCAGCCGTGACCTGAATTTTGGACACAGCCGGCGCGATCAGCTTAACAGGGGGCGGATTTGCGCCGCTCAATCTTTCGAGAGGCACGTTCAGACCGCGGGCAATGGCTTGCGCCTTGTCAATGCCAGGCGCCTTGATCCTGCCGGCGGCGATTTGGATCAGGTAGGTTTCCTTCAGACCGGACCGTCGCGCGACCTCGCGCAGCGATAAGTCGCGGCTCTGGATGAGATCGCGAAGGAGCTGCGGATCGATCGAGTAATTCGGGCCCTTGGCTCTGGTCATGGCGATGGCCATTAGACCGACCCGCGCGATCGGTTCAATCCGGCCGCGACCGAGCGCAATGATGTACAACGCGCTTGACTTTGATGTATGATTACATCATAGCTTTGGCTCATGATCACACCGCGCTCCTCCATCAAGGCCACACTTGTCGCCGAACTACGGGCCCATGTGGATGCCGTAATGGAGGCGCATGGATGCGCCCTTTCGGGCGTTGCTGCACGCGTCGGGATATGCCAGCGGCTAGTTCGCAACATGATCGGGGGCGGCGGGTTCACGATCGACCTCTACGAGCGTCTCAGGCGTAGGCTCTCCATCCTTCAAGAACTGCCACGCGGGGATCGAAATTCGACCCGCGCAGAAGTTCTCAGGCTTGACGAAGGCGAGTCGAGCCCTCCTGAAGAAGGAGCCCTCCCTCAATGACACGCAAATCTTTGCAAGACTGCAAAAAATCTTTGCAGGCCGCCCAAGTCCTCGCTGATCGCGTGGTCGAAAGCGAGGCCCGCCGAACCGGGGAGGGCACGGTCGAGGCCCTCAGCTCTGCAGCGAGCCGGTTCGGGTTCCCGCGTAGCTTCTTCTGGGCGCTCCGCTACCGGCCCCGTGACATCAAGACAGAATGGTTCGAGCGGCTGTTGGCGATCTATGCCCAGCTCGTCGAGGACGAGATACGCCGTTTGGAGCAGGACATCCTTTTCGTGAAGGCAACCGTTGGGAAGACCAATGCTGTGGCTAAGGCTCGTCTGGATGAGGCTGAAGCTCTGGTGGTCGAAGCTCGGCATAAACTGAGGGAAGACGATGGCCGAGGATCAAGCGTCGAACGTGGATCTGGACGAGAACAAGTTCTTCACGCATCTGCGTGAGATCGAGAGCGCGGAGCGGCGCAAGGATGAGTGCGTCTCCGGCCTGCGGAACGCCAGGAAGCTGGCGCAAGGCGCTGGGGTCAGCCTCAAGGAGTTTGACCTCATCCGCAAGCTCAACGGTTTCACCCGCGATGAGCTGATGTCGCTGATCAATCGGCTCATCCAATACGCAAAGTATCTGCGCACGCCAGTCATCCAGCAGCTTGAGATGTTCCGCCCCGAAGAGGCTTCGGAGGACGAGATGCTCGACGAGGCCTACGGGAAGGGCGTCGTCGCCGGGAAACGCGGCGTCGAGACAGCTGCGAACCCTTGGACGCTCGACAACCCGCTCGGACAGCGCTGGGAGGCTGGCCGCCTGGACGGCGCCAAGCTGTTGCAAGCCGCGTAGTGCTGCTGGCGATCGACCCCGGACGCAGCCTTGGCTTTGCTTCGGAGCACAGCAGGGGCATCAAGACCGGGGTTCAGTCCCTGACCGGATCTAGCGAAGGCGCTGTGTTCCTCGCTGCCCGGCAATGGATGCGGGAGGCCCTGATGGGCCCCATCCACGAAGTGATACTGGAAGCGCCAATCCTCCCTCACGGTAAGACCGTCTCGATCGCCTCCAGGCTCGTGTTGTTTGGTATTCGCGCCCACCTGATCGCGGTCGCGCACGAACGCAACGTGTCGGTCACGGAGGTCGAGCCCGCAAAATGGCGGAAGCCCTTCCTGGGCTGCGCGCGGGCTCCAAGGGGCGTCAAGGACGGCAGGGCCTGGCTGAAAGCCCGTGCCCTGGAGGAGTGCAGGCTGCGCGGGTTCGATGTGTCCGGGCCGGACGAGGCCGAAGCGGCAGGCATTTTGGTGTGGGCTCAGGGGCGCCGGTCGAACCATGGACAACAGCGAGATCTTTTCCCAGATCGCCTCGGGGCATGATCTTTCCGGCACGTCCTGGACGGATGGCCGTCGCGAAGCTGCCCTGCGGCTTTGGGACCGCGGGGCAACTTTCTCGGAAATTGGGACGATCCTAAGCGTCAGCCGCTCGGCTGTGGCGGGCTTCATCGATCGCTGCATCAAGAAAGGTATGACAGTGCGCCGGCCGAAGGATTGCGGCCAACTCTTCCGCGGCCGAAAACGCTCTCGGCGCAGCCCGGCGCCCTCGTCTTCGTCGAAATCAGCCATAGTGCAGCGGCGTCCGGCTGAGTTTGTCAATCGCATCTCGCTCGTGCCCGAGCCCGAGCCAGATCGCCCTGTCGATCTGATGGGACTGCGTGATCGTCATTGCCGGTATCCGCTTTGGTCGTTCCAAGCGTCACCAGGCCTGTTCTGCGGACAGCCTCGGAGCGGAATCCGCCCCTACTGTGCTGCTCACTGCGAGGTCGCCTATCGGCCAGCACCAGCCAAGGGAGCGCCCAATGGTCGCTAGAGGTGCAACGTACGAGCGAGCCGAGCGCGACTTCTATGTCACGCCGGCTTGGGTGACCGAGGTCGTGGCGAGTCAGCATGCCTTTCGGCCGGTGATCTGGGAGCCTGCCTGTGGGAACGGCGCGATCATGGAGGCGCTCGGGAAACGCGGGCACACCGTCTACGGCTCCGACATCGAGCCGGTCGGTATCCCGCAGGCAAAACGGCTCAATTTTCTCACCGAGGCCTGCCCTTGGCCGATCGACGCCGACATCGTCACGAACCCGCCCTATGGCCGGCAGGGGCGCATTGCCGAGGCCTTTATCCATCGAGCCCTGGAATACACGCGGGGGCACATGGGCTCAGTCGCCATGTTGCTGGCGGTTGATTTCGACAGCGCTAAGACGCGCGCGCGCTTCTTCCGCGAGCATCCTGCCTTCTGCCGAAAAATCGTTCTCACGCGCCGCATCGTCTGGATCGAGCGCGACGGTGCCAGTCCCTCGCAAAACCATGCCTGGTTCGTCTGGAATTGGCGAAGCTCAGGCCAAAAGCTCTTGAGCTATGGAGGCTGACGATGCGGACGTTCGCAGCACAGGTGGCAGCTCGTGTGCCCGAGGCCGTGGTGGTTGAGCAGATCCTGAAGTCGACCGGAATGCGCGTGCCCGCTCACCGGCAGCAGCCGTCCCGTTGGCGCGGGCGGGACTTCTATCCGCTTGGCACGGCGATGCGGCTCGTGGAAAGCCACGGTGAGATCGTGGTCAGCACGACGCTTCGGTTGCTTTGCGAAGTCGGCTTTTCCGACGGCCCGCGCGCGGATCTCGTTCGGTCATTGGCTGAGATCGTCCGCATGAACCCCCTCTGGGTGAAGGATTGGCGCGGTCTTGTGACGGCCCTTCGTGGGCTCAGGATAGACCGCTTGCGAGCAGAGGCCAGGAAACTTGGCACACCCGGAGCCCTGACGCGCTTGCTCGTTCAAGATCTTACGGTCGTGCTTGGGAGCGGGCGATGACGATCGGCGTGGTCGAGGCCATCCAAGCGGGCTGGCGCCGGGGCATGAACACAGCCGAGATCGCAGCCTGTCTGCGAGTCAGCGAGGCCTTTGTCTACAACGCTCTGGCGAGGATCAGAGATGCCCAGCGATATCGAAAGCCTGCGGGACGAGAACGAGCGCCTGCGAACGCGCATCGCGGAGCTGGAAGACGCCCTGTTCTCCGCTGACGCGGTCCCGGCCTGCCTCGGGCTTACACGCAGCGAAAGCAACATGATGCGCATGCTGATGGCGCGACCCATGGTAACACGCCGGGTCCTGCTCGGCGGACTGTACAGCCACTTGCCGAAAGATGAGCGACCGAATCCGCAAGTATTCGACGTGTTCGTGATGCGGATACGGCGGAAGCTTCGTCGATTTCGCATCCCCATTCAGACCGTCCGGGCAAAGGGATGGTCACTCCCCCCTAAATCCCGCGCTCGCCTGCGCGCGCTTGCGGAGAAGGAAGCCGATGTCTGAGATCCGTCAGTTTCTCGCGACCAAGATCTGCCTGGTATGCGGAAAGCCCGCTTCATTCGGCTTCGGGGTACGTCTAACCGAGGGAAAGCTCGGACGTTGGTACTGCGCCGATCACCGCGAGGACCAGCCAAAGACGCGGGAGAGCGCAAAGAAATGAGCACGTCCGCGCGTGGCCGCTACGACCCCGACGAAATTGACGATCTGAAGTCTCGCACACCGCTGTCCTCTATTTTTGCACGGTTTGGCATCCGCGTGCGTGCATCCGGCAGAGCCCAGATGTGCTCTTGCCCATTTCACGCCGAGCGCACCCCGAGCTGTTTGGTCGACGACAAGCGCGGGACGTTCAAGTGCTTTGGTTGCGGCGCGGCTGGTGACCATATCGATGCCCTCGTGCATCTCCGGGGCGTCAGCTTCCGTGAGGCAGTCGAGGAGCTGGGAGGTGTACGGAGGCTTACCCCTGACCAAAAGCGCGCGGTGCTGGAACGCCGCGAGGAGATTGAAGCTGAGGAACAGCGGGAGCGAGAGAAATCACGCGCTTTGGTGGTGCGCCAGTTCGATGAGGGGCAACAGATCGGCGGCACGCTGGTTGAGGCGTATCTCAAGGCGCGGGCGCTTTTCGTCTCTCCCACCTGGACTTTTGATCTGCGTTTCCATCCGGCTCTACGTTATACCGGCTTTGCGGACGCCAACACTGATGAGCCCACTCGGCTTGGTGAATTCCCTGCCATGCTGGCCGCCATCCGGGATGTCCGCGGCGACCTGATTGGTGTCCATCGCACTTATCTGGACTCGTCCGGTCAACAGAAGCTGACACCTCCGGGCGATCTCCGGCGCAACAAGGCCAAGAAAGTGCTCGGCGAGATGCGGGGCGGGATGATCCGTCTGTCGCCCCCGTCGCGGCACCTGGCGATGGGCGAGGGTATCGAGACGTCCCGGTCATGGTACGATCTCGGATATGGCGGGGATGGCATCTCCATCGCATCGGCCGTGTCGCTCGGGAACCTCAGTGGCGGCGCCACCGGCTCGATCAAGCATCCAAGCCGCGAGAAAGCCCTGATACCAAACGGTGAACCGGACCCGGATCGACCGGGCGTCGTACTCCCGATCGAAATTGAGGAGGTGACGCTCATCGGTGACGGGGACAGCGACGAGGCCATGACGCGGGCCCGCCTGCTTGTTGCCGGGAGGCGATTCCAGGACCTTGGCCGACAAGTCTTCTACTGCATGGCGCCGGGCGGCAAGGACTTCAACGACGTTCTGAGGGAGCAGGTATGATTCTCCCAACATCGCTCGCGGCCTTCTGCGTCACACACCCGCTGCTTTCTGAGACCGCCACGCTGGCGCTGATGAGGCGAAGCCCGGAGCCCGAAGATTGGCGAAGCCTCCTGCGAGGGCGGCGTCCGCCAGTCCGCTTCGTTCATGAAAAAGCCACGTGCCCGCTGTGCCGCCAGCCGACCTACGACATGGGAGCCTGGTGGCCGGTCGCTGGGCCCGCGACGCATAACCGATTCTGGCATGCGTGCTGCGTCCAGACATGGCGAAACTGGACAGCATATTCGGATCTCGGCGGATATCTTTCTGCCCGCCAGAACTGGAAATGCGCCATCTCGGGCGAGCCGCTGCAGATCATCCGCGAACGCCAGATCGACCAACCGGATGGCACGACAGAGATGATGGCCACACGTTACGCGACGCGCATCGAGATCGACCACCGTATCCCTCTGTGGCAGGTGCGTGCCGAGGCCGAGAGCCACCGCTGGCCCGACATCTTACGATACTGGGGCCCAAGCAATCTGCAGGTCCTTTTGCCGGCGATGCATGTGGCGAAGACCAAGCAGGAAGCCGCTGATCGCGCTCGCGCGAGGGTGGCGGCATGACCGACCTTCCTCCAATCCAGAGCTTCGAGGATTTCGAGAGCGCATCAGCTCCCCTCGTGACGGCGCCCTTTAGATCATCGTTCGGCGCCATGACCGTCAACGAGGTGCTGACCCTGACAATAGAGGAGCGTTGGCTCGTCCGGGGCTTTCTGCAGGAGACGGGGTTCTCGGTCGTCTTCGGTCCACCTGGCACAGCGAAAACATTCTTCCTGCTCGACGTGGCGTTGCACGTGGCGCTCGGCTGGACCTGGATGGGGTACGACGTGCGGCAGGCTGGCGTCATCTATGTCTCGGCCGAGGGCCAGTGGGGGGTGCCTAAGCGGTTCCAAGCCTGGGCACAGGAGCACGGGGCTCCGACCGGCGCACCCTTCATCCTGATGACCAAGCGCGTGAACCTTCTCGACCCCGAATCCGTGCTGGAGTTCATTCGCGAGGTCGAACATCTCGGGAAAACCATGCTGATCCGGCCCGGCCTGATCGTCTTCGATACGCTGGCTCGATCGATGCCGGGTGCAAACGAGAACGCCGAGGGCATGAGCCTGGCGGTCGAGGCAATCCAGCGCATCTCCGAAACGACCCGCACGCAAGTCGTGGCCGTGCACCATACCGGAAAGGACCGGGAGAGGGGCGCGCGCGGCTGGTCTGGCCTGAAGGGGGCAGTGGATGCGGAGATTGAACTCCAGAAGGACGAGTCCCGGCTCATCACAGCGCGTGCGTCTAAGGTGAAGGATGAGGCTGACGGATCTCGCGTGAGGTTCCGCCTGAAGCGCCTGGTCATCAAAGAGGATGCCCTCGGCAGGGAGATCTCGTCCTGCGTGATCGTGCCGACTGATGAGACCGAGCGCGTCCAGCGGCCTGAGACCCGCCTCGTCGAGAAAAACAAGATCGCCTACCAGTGCTTGGTGCAGGCCATCCTCGATAGCGGCACCGACGGAGCGCCGGGCGGCGGCAAGCGCGTGAAATGGCAGATCTGGCGGGACGCGTGCCGGCGCGGTGGGCTTCTGTTCACTGAAGACGACGCGAAATTCGACAAGGTCTTCGCGGCGGCCGGCACACATTTGCGGTCTCGCGGCATTATCGGAGTGGAGGCCCCCTGGGTATGGATATGCAAGTGACGACCTGGACCCCAGGGGACGTTCTACTGCGCTTTATCGAGGCGGCGGATACCGAGCGACGCCTACCCGTTCATATCGGGCCGGCCGGCTACCGATCCCAGATGCCAGAAGTCCTCCGCGAGACCTGGGCGGATGCGAACTCGCAAGAGGAGACACGGGAAAAGCAGGAATGGCACCAGTCTCTCACGCGCTTGGCGCGGCCGAAGCGTGACGCGATCCGCAGGGCCGAAGAGGCCGCTGACTGGCATATTCGCTACCTCGACAAGGTCATCGCGCGAACGCTTTGGCGCTTTTGCTTCTGCCGGATCTTCGGGACGTCATTCCAGGACGTCTGTAGGGCCCGCGGCTGGGTGCCAAGAACCGCCTACCGTCGCCTCGAGAAGGGGCTGAAGGCGATTAGCGACGGGCTCAACCAGAGCAAAGCCGGCTTCGAGAGCGCTGACCTCGACCATCTCGCATCGCTTGGTCTTATCGATCCTGATTCGCTCGCCCCGGATGCCTCACCAAAGCACTGGAGCGACGGCGAACCGCGACAGACCGGGCCCGAAGGGCTGATTTATGTGCGCTTGCGGCGGACGAAACGTGACAAGAAAAAACGCAAGCGCGGGAAACGCTTGCGTTCTTGATTGAATGCTACCGACCAAACGAGTCAGCGTTTTGGCTCGACACCGTGTCTCAAACTGCCATCCTGCCCGCGGCGATTGGGTAATACCCGATCTTTCGCTGGCGAGACCCCACAATCTCTGCCCTGAGCACGCGGGGTCTCGCTCAGCCGAATGTCGGAGGCGATACCCCTTCTCGCTTCAACTGAGCGAAGCGATCGAGCTGCGGATAATCCACCTCCTCGACCTTGATACCGAGGTGGTGTTCGAGCCAGGCGGCAACGATGTGCCGATGGCACCACTGGCTGCCCGCCTCGATCCTCAGCGGGCTCTCGTAGCAGAGCAGTGCGGCGGGCTTGCCTCCCGTCAATGCCTCCAGGTCCTTCGCGACTTGGTCGGGCATCAGGCGGCCGAGAACTTCGGCCTTGTAGCGTCGCAAATACTCCTCGCTGCCGACACTGTTAAACCAGGAGCCGGGGTTCAGTTTGGTGTATCGGCGATAGCCGGCGGGCTGTCCGCGTGGGACCCCGCGAGAAACCCCGACACGGACGATGCCGTCGGGCAATTGAGCGAACCACGAAGCGGTATAGATTTCGATCATCTGACGTCTCTTCTGTTCCCTGGGGATGACCAAACACTCTTCCTGGTGGGCTTCTGGCGCGGGGCTCGTTGCGAGCCTGGCTTGCGTGTGTCATCAATCTTAGGTCCTCCGCCCGCAACTGCGAGCGATCCTGTGGTAGGGATTGGACCAGAGGGCCGGCTGTAAGGCCGGTCCTCATGTCACCCTATGATGTAACTATACATCAATGTGGGCGCGTAAGCTCTCGTTTTGCGGGAGATGTCAACGGTTATGCGCCCTGAAGCCCATGATCGTCACACGCTCCTGGGTCAGCTCCCAAATTTTAGCGAAGTGCCCGCGGCACTTGCCGATCCACTCGCGCAGCTTCGCCTGGTTCTCGGGCTTCTGCAGTGCGTCATGCAGAGCGCGGATCATGTCGGCTGAGATCTTGTCGATCAGCAGTGGCTGGAAGCCTTGATGGTCCGCATTGAACTCGAACGAGCCGGTGCGCTTGAAGCGCCCTTCATCGGGCCACACGAATGCCCTGGCGTTACCGCCGGATGCTTCGAGAAGCGCCTCCCATGACGCGATGGTGCAGTTGCGCCATGTGCCGCCGACGCGACCTTCCTGGTCTTCTCTGAGTTCGAGCGCATCTGGTTCATCGGCCATTGCCATGCGCCTCCGCGATCATGGCATCGGCGTACTCGTAGCGCATCAGTGCCCATACGGCGAAGAACGCCGCGCGCTCCTGGTCATTGTTGAGGTTAGGCCGTCCGCCGTGTACCGCCATCGCCGCCAGGTAGTCGACCGGGGCATGGGCGGCGTAGTAGTCGCGTAGACACATGCCTTGGCAATAGGTCTGATTCCATGCGCCGTCCGGTGTTTGGCCTTGCTCGCTGGGAAACACCGGCCCGCCGTCTGGTTTGTCGGTCATAGCAAATACCCCTCAACGTCTGGATCAATTGGCAGGCCCATCGCGCGGTCAAGCTCGGCGTCGATGACGCGGCTTGCGATTGATGGCTCGTCGTCGGCTGGTGCGCGCCCGACGCGCTCGAAGATCTCGATCAACGCGCGTTTGTGGGTGGCAGCGTGCTGTTTGACGGCCTGGATGGTCGTGAAGCGCTTGTGACAGGCGCCGCACATAAAGCGACGGTCTTTCATTGCAGGCCCTCCGCTTTGGCGACAACCTCACGGACAGTGGTGACCCATTCTCCGAACCATTCGACCAGGTCGCCGCCGTTGACGCTGTTGTTGTCGTCGGGCTGGCATCCGGGCTGCGGTGGCGTATCCGAGGCGACGGCGAATTGCGGCCAGTCGTTCACGGCGCGCATGAGAAGCGCCAGCATCGCCGGCGCCGCACGCAGGATCGGATCAGCGTCCATCTTGTCGCCGATCGCAGAGATGTCGGCGCGGAGCTTGTCGGTCTCGGATTTGATGGAGCCGCCGATCCTGGTAATGATCGCCTTGGCGTCGTTGACGGCAGCCACAGCCTTCCGTGAGTATTCGTCCTCGCCTGCGTCGATCATGTCCTCGGCGCGACTTTCGGCATATGGCAGGACATTCATCAGAGCGACGAGAAGCTCATCGGCGGTCGCCTCGCCGGAGAAGATGGTGATAGGGTCAGCGCTCATCTGGCTGGTTCCTTTCATTGAGCGCGGCGGTAATCTCAGCCGCCTTTTCGTTCGCACGGCGCTCGCTCATGTCGAGGGCGAGCGCGTAGGATTTGCCGCTCCGGGTTTCCACCACATAAGCCAGGAAATGCTGGGTGCGCGGGTCGTAGAAGGCCGGAAGCGAGTAGTAGGAGGGCTCAGGCATTCAAGCCCCCAGCGCGATGGCCAGGAGCCCCACAAGGCAGCCAAGGCCGAGAATGAGGGACTGGAAGGCCAGCGCTTCGCCGGCCCACACGAGGCAGAGCTTGGTGCGAGTCATGGCCACCTCCGGCTGGAAAGCCCGAGTTCGCGGGCGCTGAGGCGCTCGACCGGCTCGGGATCGGCTTCCTCGTCTATCCGGTTGGCTTGGGCCCGCAGGGCATCCTCGAAGGCGTCGAGGTTCTGGATATCCGCAAGCGGCGCTTCGACTTCCCTGGCCAGAAAGGCCAGCAAGGCAAGAAGCGCTTCGTCGGCGCGCTTGAAGCGGTCGGCGACGCGCCGGAGCTCGTCGCTACTCGGATTGTCATCAGTCGCGATGAAATCATGAACAGCGTGATCGAGCAGGTTCGCAAACCGGCTAGACTGCTCCTTGATGATCTGGGCTCTGCTCTTTTTCATGAGAGAGCTCCAATCTGCAGCGGCGCCGCACCGCCGTTGACGGGCTTGCCGAACCCCGCTCGATCACCAGCATCGCGACCCTGTTGGTATGCCGCGTAATCGCCGGGTGTGGGCCCATGCGGCCGGTAGGGAGTGCCCAACTTCATATCGCGCTTGGCCATTTCGGCAGTGATCAGGTCGCGCTTGCGCGCGTCGACGGGGCGGGCCGCGCAGATGTCTCTCAAGCGCTCATTGATCCGACGAATGATGCCTTCCTGGAAGGATTGGCGCTGACGCTCCACCTCGTAGGGTGACCAGCCGTAGCTGCGCTGGGCCGACGAGCCGAACATGTCGCCCTGGCGGGTGTCTCGTCGCCGGCAGCTTCCGCTATGCTTCGGCCGAGCGGCTGTCATCAGATACTCGGCCGACTTGCGGTTCACGAAGATATCGAGACTTTCCGTGAGCCACGTCGCGAACATGACGTCTGAGGAGAGGCCCACAAAGTAAACGGCGCCCTCACGTCTGCAGGGTAATACCTCGCAATACTGTCCTATCCAATATGCCATGCGTTCCGCCGCCGACGTCTTGTAGCTGCGAGGCTCCCGATACCGGGTGTACTCGAAACCATCGGTTTCGAGACCTGCCAATTCGATCTGATACTGCCTCAGCAAAGCCTGGGCGCGCTCGGCCGCGGCAAGGGCTTCGCCTTCCGTGCATCCGTTTTCGGCGGTTTTCGCAAGCAGCGCCTTGATGCGTCTGATGATGGCATCGCGGTTCATTGGGTTGGCTCCTGTGGTAGAGGGATGATGTAAGTATACATCAATACGCTCGCAGGACCACTTAAAAGCGTTATTTGTCAGTTATTTATGCCTCCGCTGGGGAGCTGTCGTGGAGCAGGTTCGTGAGAGCGCCGCTTCCGCAATTCCAGGTCTCCAGCGGGCCTAGTGTCGGGTGACTGCCGTCCCAGGGGCGCTCGATCAGGCACCGCCCGGCCACATGCCCTGAGTGATCGGCCGCGATGACCAGCACGCCTTCCTGGCGATCTTCGCTATCCTTGGGCGCAACAGGGGGCCGGCCGTCGTCGGCGCTTGCGATCCACGCTTCGCTGACCACGGCGTACCGCGGAATGCCAGCCTCACGGAAGCTGTTCCGCAGCGCGTTCAAGACGATGCCTCTGTGCCGATCGTTCTCGAATGGCGCCTCGATGATGACGAGATCGCCGGCCGGGCTTTGCATGAAGAACGTGGTGAGCACTTGGCCGCGATCATGAAACGAACCGGCTGCATAGCCGTGTGCGAGCTCGAAAAGCTTCTGATTATCAAACGGCATACCTGGCCTCCTCGGCTTCGATGTCTCGCACATGGGCGAGCACATCTTCGGATGTCATGCGGAAGGGTTCGTTCTGGGGGAGAGGCGCAATCGCGCGGAACTTGAAGCGCTGATAGAGCCGGAGGGCGCGCGCCTCATCGCCCAGCACGTCGCACAGTAGGGCAAGGGCGAGTTGCGCGGGACCCGAGCCCCCATAGCCCCAGGCAAAACCGGTAGGGCTGTGATCGCGTAGGTCGAGGCGGGGAGGGAGAGGGCGCAGCGTGGCGCCCTCAGTGATCGACACGATCCCAAATTGGCGGGCGGTGTAGGACTTCATTGCACCCCCGCTTGCCTAGTCTCCTCTTTTTCCAGCGCCGAGGCGGCGATGGTCGCGATCTGGGCCACCGCCTCGGGCAAGGATTCGCTGAGAACGCGGCCTGAATCGACGTAGTGGCCGCAAACGATCCCGATCGTCGCACCAGCGATCTGCGTTGCGAAGCTGAGAAGGCTGGCGTCGATTTCCTGGGTCGTTTGCCCCCGAGCATGCCATTGCTTCAGATGGGCGTTCATGGTGCTTCCCACGTCCTGAAGCAACAGTCGAATGTCCTGGTTTGAATCCATTGGAGCCTCACATTTGACGGCCTGGGCGGCTCCCAGGCCGATGTTTCGGGGTGGGGAAGGGATTACGCGACCTTGTCGAGCCAGCGCTTGGCTTCGAGCTCCAGGTCGAGGCGCGCGTCCTGGTGCAGAACGTCCTGAGACATGCGCGTCATGCCCTGCGCGGCATCCCAGACCGAACGCACGGGGTGCTGCTCGTCTCGCTCCACGATGGCGATGAGGTCCTTAGCCCTCTTGCTGGACAGGCCGCGGTTCTGAAGCCACGCGAGGGCTTCCTCGTCGTTGTCGGCAATCTTGGCGTCTTTCGCGGCTTGAACACCCTCGATGAGCTTATTGTCTGAGCCATTTGCGAAGGACTGCAGCGCGGGGCGGATCTCCTCGATGAAGCGAGAGGGCGCGAGCCGGGTGTGGCGGATCGATACTTCCTCGAACCCCTCGACGCCCCAGAGATTGCGGTTCATGCAGACGGCTCGCAGGTAGAAGGCCGCAAGCTTGAGAGCGCGGGAGCCGACCTCGGAGTTCTGCACGTAGAAGCCGCGGAACATTAGATCCGGCGATCCGTCGGGCAGCTTCCCGACCTCGATCGGGTTTCGGTCATCGACGAGGAAAATGAAGACGTCGCGGTCCGACGCGTAAAGCGTCGTGCTGTCGGTCGTGACGGGCGCCTCAGGATCGTACATGTGCGTGCGCCAGTTCAGGACGCCAGGCACTTTCCAGTTCGTATCGCCCGTTCCGTTGCCGGCTATCTGCTGAACGGCAGCCACCACCTCGTGGTCATAGATGCGGCCATAGTCCGGGCCGGTGGCGGCCCTGAGTTCCTCCGGTGTCGAATAGAGCTTGATCTGTTCGGCCTCGCGCGCGAACCGCAGCCTATAGGTCAAGACATCGGCAACCATCTGAGCCGGCAATTCGCGCAGGAAGCCAGCCGGGGCCTTCGCCAACGTCGCGACCTGGCTGAATGACCAGTGCGTGAAGGGCACGAGGCCCGCAGGCTGGGCTACATAGAGCTTGTGAGCGTCTTCCACACTCTTTGGCTCGGGAGCGAACAGCTCGATCGTCTTCGTCGCAACACGGGCCTCGACTGAGGCCGCAGCGCGGGTGTGAACGCAGGCACTCAGATCGTCGAGGCTCAGAAACCGTTCATCGGCCGGCCTAGCGAACCATTGGCGCGAGACATCGCCACGCATCTCGCCCTGCTCAAAATTACCGACGCGATATGGGCTCGTGTGAACGTTCATCGTGATCTCCTGTGGTAGGGAAGGTGCAACGGCACCCCTGGCCGGCCCTCGCGAGCCGGCGCGGGCTGGCGTCACTGGTCGAAAGCGACGATCACCGTGTTCACGGATGTCCCGGACTCGCGGAAAGCGTTAGCGGGCAAGGCTTGGATCTCGCCGGCACGCTCGGTGAGGAACTCGCGAAAGCGCTTGGTCCTGCCGTCCTGACGGAATGTGACGCCCGCACTCATCACCGAGACGAGCCGCCCGCCCGCCTTGAGAAACTGGGCGGCATGCAGGACATGAGAGATGTCGGCCTGCTTCGCGAAGGGCGGGTTCATCACCACTCGGTCGAAGACCGGGGCTGGGTCAATCGAGAGGAAATCCCGACAGGTCAGCCCCCCTGCGCCGAACGCATTGAAGAAGCGCTCGCGGCACACGGTCAGGCGCTTCGGATCGATCTCATTCGCAAAGACGGTCGCGCCGCCTTTGAGCTCGCCGACGACACCCTCGACGATGTTCCCGATGCCGGCGCTCGGCTCGTACACCTTCATGCCGGGCTGGATGCCTGCTAGGGCCATAAGCGCGGCGACGACCTCGGGCGGACTGTCGAACTGGCCGAAATCCTGCTTCGTCCGCTGATACGTGCCGGTGAGCAGAATGGGCTCAATGACGTCCGCCGCATCGCCATCGAACACGTGAGCCTTGGCCTTGGCACTCCACTTGCCGCCCGCGGCTTCGAGCACCTTATTCACGCTTAGGTAGAGCTTGCGCTCCAGCTGTCCCACGAGGCGGAGGCAATTGCCTTGCGTTTCCGCGGCGCTGAGCGCGGTCATAACGTCTTGTTCAACGAGCATTTGAGGTCTCCAGTTGGGCTTGGCTTTCATCCTCGGCGCGTCGCAGCCTGCGGGCGCGCACGATTGCCAGGGTGAACAGGCGGTTGATCTCGTCGTTGGTGACGCCGTCCTTCAGCAGGACAGCGCGAAGGGCTCGCCGATCAGAGAGAGTGGCGGGGGCTGCGGCGATCGCCATTGCCATCCGGTCGAGCAAGACTTCTCGTCGAGCAGCTCGATCGCGCGGGCGGTCACCTCGGCCGAGGGCGTTCATGACCGTCGTGTGATGAAACCCGAAGTACAGCCCGATCCGCGAGAGGCTGAAGCTCTTGACGTCGTGCAGGTACTGGTAGGCGTCCCGGCGGGCGAGGAAGTAGTTCTTCTCTCGAGAACGCGACCACAGATCGCTGTACCGAAGCCCGTGAGCCTGAGCGATAGCCGCCAGCGTCTGCCTCGTCGCCTTCGCCGCCGTCTCGACGCGCTCAGGCATGGCCTGTGGGGACTGCGTCTCCATCACAGCGCCCTCGCGAAGAGATCATCGCTCGGGACTTTGGCGCCCCAGGGCAGGCCGAAGTGCTTGGCGCAAGTCTGCCCGTACCCCACACCGGTCGATCGCTCGTCGGTCAGCTTGCTGTTGCAGAAGCAGCAGCGCCCGGTCATCCGGCCGTGCTCGGAAGCGACTCCAGCGGGGTCCTCGGCGAATGCCTTGAGCCCTTCTACCAATCCGTCCGGTGCGCAGCCCCTGGTCTCGAACTGCCCGCTGGTGAGCACGCGTCCGAACCAGCGGCCAACGCCATAGGGGGCATTCTCGGACACGTTCAGCGAGCCGGGCACGCGGGCGTTGACCCCTGCGCGCGAAATGCGGACCTCGCCGACGCCAGCCACCTGCAGCACGATCGCTGGGCGCTTCAGGTGCTTCTGAGCAGTGTCGAACAACCGCAGGATGCCGGCCATCTCGCCAATGTCGACGGGGGCAGGCTTCGGCTGCGACGCACGGCCGGTCAGTTCTCTGACCCAGAACATTTGCTTGTCGGATAGCGGGCGGCTCGCGGCTTGCGAGAGCAAGCTTTCTGCGAATGAGCGGTCGCTGCCGCTCAGGCGCGCGACCGCCGCGCTCAAAGCATTGAGCGCTGGTTCCGTGAAGGTATCCATCACGATCTCCGTGGTAGGGGATATGCAAGAATGATGTATGATTACATCATTAAAGGCAAACAAAAAGCGAGAAAGTAGCCTTCAAAGCTCCCGTTGATGCATTTATGCCTCAGGCGGCGAAGAGCGCGGCCTGGGCGTCAGCATCGCGCAGTTGCCGCTCCATGCGGTAGATCGCCGTCTTGATAAGGGCCAGCTTCTCGATCATCAGCTTGTAGCGGTTCGGATCAACGCGCTGTGCGGCGACGCATTCGCCGTCTTTGAAACCTGCCGCCACCATCACGCTGATCTGTTCGATCTTGCGCTCGAGTGCCGACAAAGCTTCCTGATCCTTCTGAGAGACAACAGGCAAGTCCATCAGGTTCTGCTGGGTCTCGGGATTCTGGAAGGCTTTGACTGCCGCGGCGACGTCGTAATAACCGCTGCCGATCTTGCCCTTCGCAATTCCGCTCGCAATGGTTTGCTGCTGATGCTTCTCAAGGCGTCCAATCAGAGCGCCGGTCGTGTATCCGAGCTGTCCGGTCTGGACCAGCTTGCGGAGTTGTTCGTCTAACCCCAGCAGGGCGAGCTTCTCGCGGATGCGATAGGCGTCACACCCGAGCATCTCGGCCAGCTTCTCGACCGCATAGCCGCGATCGACCATCGCCTGGAAGGCTGTCGCTTCCTCAAGCGGGCTGATGTCTTGGCGTTGCAGGTTTTCGACGATGGCCATGACGGCCACCTCGTCATCGGTCGTCCTGCGAACATGGGCTAGGATCGATTGATCCTCCAACTGGCCACGACCGGCGAGCAGGCAGTGCGCACGCCAGCGCCGCTCACCCGCAATGATCATGAACGTGCCGTCGCCTCGCGGCGTCACCGTGATGGGCTGCATCAGCCCGTTCTGCAGAATCGAGGCAGCGAGCTCGTGGAGAGCCTTGGTTTCAAATTCTTTGCGAGGCTGGTCGGGGTTCGGAACGACCCTCTCAAGCGGAATGCGCTTTAACATCTCTGGCTCCGTGGTAGGGGGAACCGGAATATTATAGATGTCAAAAACTGAAAAAGCACTTTATTTACAGATATTTGCATGCGATTGGCTAGCGCTGCCACCTGGGCGACGAAATTGTGCCAGTCCTCGACCTTGACCTTCGCTAGCTGACTGGGAAAGAGTTCAAGGCGCTGGATCAAGCGGGCGGGGTTTAGGGTGACACTAGACATTTTCGAGTATTGGCGCGGAGTTCCGGGCGAAGCCAGGGTGCATCCCAAAGACCTGGAAGTGCTCGGTAGGCTTGTGAACGCCACGCTAGCTGACTGTCCATTCGATCTGGGGTGCCTTCCATTGCCTTGGGGCGGCCCACTAAGAACCGCTCGGGTCGTTTTGCTATTTCTAAATCCAGGTCTGAGCGCGCAAGATCATTTGGACGCAGGCGATCTAAACGCGCAGTTTCGTTATTTCCAGGCGCGATCTGGCTATTCGCCGCTGCTAGGGCCTGATGAGCACCGGCCGGCTTGGGAATGGTGGGAAGAGCGCACGCGAATATTCGGTGAGTGGCGGCACCTGCGTGACAAGATCGCCTATCTGAATATGTGCCCGTACCATTCTTCGCAAATGACCGACTATACATACTTGGCGGCGTTGCCCTCCAGCCGGGCATGCCTCGGGTGGGCGCAGGACATACTTTTCCCACAGGCGGAACGTGGAGAGCGAGTCGTCATTTGCCTGCGCTCCAGTCGCTATTGGGGGCTGAGAAGCCCCCAGCGGTATGGGTTGGGCCTTTTTGCCCCAGCTGTACAACGGCGTGGAGCGATCACTCACGCGAGCGCGCCAGGAGTAGATCGGAACACGATAGTCGCGGCTGTAAGAGCGGCCATTGAACGTCCGCCATTTAACGGAATCACAGATTAGGTTGCGCGGCGCCTCCGTCGAGACCGGCGGGCACCCCCTGCCGAGACGAGGTTCAACTCCTCGGCGCCGCTCCACCCTCCCTCAGGTGACCCATGTTCGCACGCGGCTTTCTGGGCGTGGTGCCCGCGACGCTCGTAGGGGCGATCATACGGCTTTGCCGGCCCGATGAATGGAAGGAGGTCTTCGTCGCCTGTTCGGGCACGTTCAGGACGGAGCGCGGCTTGGCCGGGCGGTTTCCCGACCTGGTTGTGCGCTCCAACGACGTCAGTCTCTTCTCGACAGCGCTTGGGCGCTTGGCGACGACTGAGCCGCTCGACTTCACGTTCAAGGGCGATCTCGCCTTCATCGAGAACCTTGGCCTTCAGGACCCGCGCGACCGGATGGCCGCGATCCTGGTTGCACTGGACTATTCGGCCTTCCTGCGCGGCAAGGCCAACAGGTTCAAGGTCGCGCACGCGGCCCATTACCGAGAGCATTTCTGGGATCTCGTCCAGGCGACCCGGCCGAAGCTCGACAAGGTGCTGCACCAGATGCGCATTACGAGCTACTTCGGCGGGGACTTCCGCGATCACATCGCTGAGGCTATCGAGCGCGGCGCGGGGGTCATCGCCTATCCGCCGACCTTCCGGGGCGGCTACGAGAAGCTGTTCGAGGTGCTGCACGCCAACGTCGACTGGCAGCCGCCGCCGTACCGGATGTTCGACCCGAAGGACATCGGCGAGGTCGTGCGCGGGCTGGAGAATAGTGCCTCGCCCTATTTCGTCTACTGCGACCAGCCGGTGGACGGTCTCGACCCGGTCATCCGCCTTGACCAGGCAGGGAAGCGCGTCATCTATGGCTATGGCCGCGCCAAGGAGACGAGTTTCCGGGTGCGGCGCTACGGCGGGAAACCCTTCGCGTACAGGCCGATCGATCTCACACGGCTCGGCCCGGCAACCGAAGTTCGGATCGTCAAGGCAACTGGCGCGCAGGTCGACTTCCTCCGCAGCACGTATCTGCAGAAGTCCATCCAGTTCGCGTCCGGCGACTACCAGGCTCTCGTCTTCCTGGACGACATGCTCGCTGGCGCGATCATCTATCAGCGCTCCACCTTCGCGTTCACGCCAGAGACGGCCGACCAGCTTTACCTGCTGAGTGACTTCGCGACCACGAGGGCAGGGCGGCTGGCAAAGCTGATCGCCCGCATAGCAACCCTGCGTAGCGTCATCCGTCCCTTCGAGCGGGCTACCCTGGAGCACTTCGACCGACTGCTGACCACGGCCTTCTCGGATCATCCGGAGGCCATGAAGTACCGGGGCAGCTGGAAAGTCATCAACCGCCGGGAGAACCCGGACGGTACAAGCCGCTATCTCATCAACTACGGCTCGCCCGTGCGCGATGAGTCCCCTCAGCAGGCCTATGAATGGTGGTGGAATCGCGATGGCGAAGCGCAAGTGGCCGCAGCTCGCGACGGAACAAAGGCGCATCGATCCCCGGCGCCTGAAGCCGCGTGAAGTGAATGCCCGCTATATGGACCCCGGCGAGTTCAAGCGGCTCGTCGATAACGTCTCGACTGATGGCGCCCTGACGTCCGCGGTGCTGGCCTGCCAGAACTCGGACGGCAGCCTGGAGATCCTGTCAGGCCATCACCGGACAGAAGCGGCGGTCGCGGCCGGCGTCGAAGAAATCGACGTCATCGTTATCACGACTCCGCTGGACGAGGACCGCAAGGCGGCCCTGCAGCTCTCGCACAATGCGATTACGGGCAAGGACAACCCGTCCATCCTGCAGGACATGTACCGGAGCCTGTCGCTCGACGCGAAAATGTTCTCTGGCCTGACCGACGACATTCTGGACGGCGTCGACCGCATCGACCTCACCGCCCTGTCGAGTCAGAATCCTACCTACGAGGAGATCCGGCTGTCCTTCCTGCCTGATGATGCCCAGACCCTGGAAGCCAACATCGACAGGCTGAAAGCCGGCGCTCAGAAGGTGAGGGCAACGCACGTGGCGCGCCTGGCAGACTTCGATGCCCTCTTCGATGCCATTGTGCGCGTGAAAGTCGAGCGCGGGATCGTCAACTCCGCGCTCGCGTTCCTGGTCATGAGCGAGCTGGCGTTGGAGCGTCTCGATCAACTCGGTGAAGATGCGCTTGCTTCGCACGCAGAGGCCGGGACCGCTGGGATTTCCACGCCGAACTGACGCACGCGGTATGCGTTGAGATCGCTTAGGCTGCCGAGCATCTGAAGGGCGACGGTTGCTCGTTCAACGACAGCTCGCATGTCCGCGGTCGGGTTGGTCATTTGGCGAAATTTCAATCCACCAGCAATCAGGGCTTGGAGCTCGTTTCCCGATTTGTTTGAGAACAGGTCGTGGTAGGCGGCAACCTCGTATTGGCCGGCCTCTTGAATCAGCTTGTCGCTGAGCGCGCCTTTGGAAATTGCAACGAGGAGTTCCGCGAGCGGCCGAGGGGCTTGCGCGCTGTCGCGTCTGAGCAGCAGTTCCTTGAGCCTGGAGCTTTTGAACGATCTAACTTCGTCATCCATGTCGGCATATTCGTAGTCAAAGTCACCGGAGAAAAGATCCACGGCGCCGAGCAGCTGGTCTGAAAGATCGCTTCTGCCAAGCTCGGAGAACAAGGTGATTGCTTGATCGAGGGTACTCACCCGAAGGTGACCGAGATGTCGGCAGATCGTCGCGCATAGCTCTGCCACTGGATCCCCGGCCTCAGAATCGAACGAGTAGGTCACGTTCTGCCAAGCGGCCCGAACACTGTTAACTGCTTCCTCTTTTCCTATGTCTGCGGCCTTAGCCCGAGCTTCTTTCAACAGCTGATCCACATCGAAGTATCCACGATCCACGCCGTCAATAAGCGCGGCGTCTAATCGGCGATCGAAATAAAACCCGTATGCGGCCAGGACCTGGCGCTTCTCGGCAAGTCCATCTTGCTCGGGCCCCTCCTTACCCTCCGCTTCCTTCATGGCCTTCAGAAGCCAAGAACTTGTGTCTTTAACCATGCTCATAGGCGGGGCATCGATAGGCTGGAACTTGCTGAACACCGCCAGAGCAAGTGTTTGCACCACCTGAACATGAATTGGTGGTCCAAAGTCTTTCAAGATTTCCAAGGCTTGTTGGCAATGCCGTTCGGCCTTTTGCACGGTTCGGATGTTCTTGATCCTCAGGGCGCACACACGGTCAAACAGCTCGTCGTGAAATGAGTATCTCTCATCTAAAGCGATCCGCGCGACGTCCTCAGGTGTTGGTTCAAACCGGATTAGAGTGTCAGCCACCTTTTCGATCTGAGCGTCGAAGGTAGTCCTCTCCGACTTCTCCAATCGTTCTTCATTCAATATCAGCCCCACATTACATCCGTGCGCGTCCTTGAGTTGGCATGCGAGCCCGAGGACATCGCTCATTGGGATCGCCGCGCGCTCCAGATCATCGAGGCATATCGTAATGTTTCTTAGATCAAGGAACATGAGCGCTAGAGCTGCATGCTGAAGGCCGCCCAGCGGCAATTTCTTCGCAACCTCCGCCATTGTTGAACGCCGTCCTGGCGATCCCGCCCACGTTTTCATGAACTGGGCCGAGCTCGGTGGCTTTCTCATCTCTGACGCAGGCACTGTGTTCGTCAAAATGGCGGTCTTCACCTCGTCGAGGCTTTTTAAGCCAAACAGCGACACGTAGGCGTAATCCCGCAGCGCGCGATCAGGCGTTTGAGATGCCTGTTCCGCAATCCATTTCCATGCGTGGGTCTTCCCCGCCCCCCAGGCGCCGACAACACATAGAACCTCTGGCCGCGGCGCGTACAAGAAGCGCTCGATCGCCGGCTTCAATTCTTTCAGTGACATGGGTCCCCCTTTCGCGATCCCCCTCGGTGCCCTTGCGTGGCTGATGAGAGTTATCAAAATTTCGCCCGAAAAGAATTCGACCGATTTGGACCCCGATCGAGGCTATGTGAACCAACCGACCACGATGGCAGCCGCCACGAGAATCGCACCGTACCTGCACGTCTTCTCGAGCCGGAACAGGTAGGCACCCAGTTCTGCTGAGGCCACCGTGCTCACAGCGGGGTCCGCCTTCGTCTCGATTGTGGTTCTCGGCTCGTCCTGCTCAGGCGCCTTAAGGTCCTTCCAAATCAGTCTTCGAACTTCCCCATGGGCTGGTTCAGGCGATTTGCTGGCGTGTTCGCGTCGCGGGACAAGGTAGCGAGAAAGGGTTTCATCAGGGTGTGGCGACAGATCATATTCTGTCACCCAAGCGTCAAGCCTCACCTGTGCGTGGAGTGTCTCCACTTCTCCTGCTCGGTGCGCTGCGACAAGGGCGTCGAACTCGTGGTCCCCGAGGAAGAAGTCACACCACCATTCGTCCCGGAGCATGCCTTCATCGTCGACGGGATGAAATGATATACGCGCCTCCCATGGGCGCACTGTGCCTGGCGTCGGGGAGCGATGGATGCCAATGACAAGCTCGTCGCAGCCATCCCCCCAGCCGGCCACTCTGAGGCGAGTCCCTGGGTCTATTGTCCCTCGGCCATACAAGGTTTGCATGTGTCTTGTTTCGCCCGCCTCGTCGCGGGATACGATACCTTCAAGGAACAGCTCTCGGACTTCGATACCTACAGGACGCTTCCGCGGCGCGCCTGAAAAATAGGCCTGTGAAGTTCCTGGCACAGTCAGCTTGATCCCGTCGAACTCCGACTTGAGAGCTTCGCGCTTTTCTTCAGCCATGGCCAAAATTCCCGCTCTACGCCTTCGTTGATCGACTCGCGTGAGTATCCCGCTCAGCGGAAGGGTTATCAAACTTGACGAATAAAGACACCACAGCGCCCCGCGAGCGTCTCGGCGGGCGGCGGGAGCAGTTCGATGTCCCGACCATCGCAGAAGCGCTGCGCCAGGCAGCCGGCGTCATCAGCCTCGCTGCCGCCCGTCTGAAGATCTCACGCACCGCCCTCTACCAGTATTTCGACCGGCACCCAGAGCTGCACGATGTCCGCCGAGAGATCGAGGAGGAGACGCTCGATCTCGCCGAGGCCGGCCTGCTGGAGCAGATTCGGGACAAGAACATGACGGCCCTGATCTTCTACCTGAAGACGAAGGGCAAGCAGCGCGGCTACGTGGAGCGCTCTGAGGTGACGGGGCCGAACGGCCGGCCGGTGAGCGTGCAGGTCAGCGCGGACAATCTTTCAGTCGACGACGCCCTCAGACTTGAAGAGCTCGCGAAGCGTGCCGCAAATCCCCAGCCTGCAGGAGCTTGACCGCAGGATCGCCGAGGGCCGCCTTTCCGAATACATCAAGCGCGGCTGGCATACGGTCGAGACGGCCAGCTACCAGCACAACTGGCACATCGACGCCATTGCGGACCATCTGGAAGCCGTGGCGCGGCGCGAGATCCGGCGCCTGATCATCAATATCCCGCCGCGGCACATGAAATCGCTGTCCTGCGGCGTCTTCTTCCCCTCCTGGGTGTGGGCCCAGAACCCAGATCCGAACAATGAGGGACACGGGCTTCCCATACGGCCCGGCACCTGGATGGGGCCTGGCGTCAAGTTCCTGACCTTCTCGCACAAGGTCGACCTGTCCGAACGTGACGCCATGCTGTCGCGGCGTGTGATGACGAGCCCCTGGTATCAAGGGCACTGGGGCCGCCGCGTCGCATTCGCGCCGGATGAGGGCGCCAAAGGACGCTATCGCAACACCGCGATGGGCGCCCGCTACACGGGCTCCACCAACGCCGGCAGCCTGGGTGAGGGCGGCGACATCGTCATGATCGACGATCCGCACCCCACGTCAGGCATGTCGGACGCCAGTCGCGAGGCCACGCTCGTCACCTACAGCGAGACGATCAAGAGCCGCGTCAATGACCCGGTCAACGGCGTCTTCATCCTTGTCATGCAGCGCCTGCACGAGCAGGACCTGACCGGTTACATCCTATCTCGCGAGATGGGTTGGGATCACCTTTGCCTGCCGGAGGTCTACGAGCGGACGCATCCGCATCCGGTGCGGTCATCGATTGGGTTCACGGACCCGCGCGGGGAGGGTGACCTTCTCTGGTCTGATCGCTTCACGCCCGAGGCTCATCGCGAGCGCGAAATCGAGTTCGGGCCGTATGCGACCGCCGGCCAGCTCCAGCAGCGTCCGGCACCCCGCGAAGGCGGCCTCTTCAAGAAGTGGTGGTTCGTCATCCAGCGCGCGGCACCTGGCGGCGGCGTGCGGGCGCGACGCTGGGATCTTGCAGCCACCGAAAAGCGCCCGAAGTCCGACCCTGACTGGACCGTCGGCGTGCGGATGCTGAAGACCCACGACGGCATGCTCTGGATCGAGGATGTCGTTCGGCTCCGCGGCTCGCCGCTGGAAGTTGAGCAGGCGATCCTGAACACGGCCCGCCAGGACGGGATGGGTGTCACGCAGTGGGTCCCACAAGATCCAGGTGCGGCTGGCAAGATGGTCGCGCAGCGCCTCGTCAGGCTGTTGCAACCCTATCCGGCCCGCATCGCTCAGGAAGGCGAGATGGGGGACAAGATCGCCCGCGCGGACCCGTTCGCGGGGCAGGCGGAGGCCGGCAACGTTGTCCTCCTGAAGGCGGACTGGAATCACGACTTCATCGAGGAGTTCGGCTTGTTCCCGAACGGCCGGCACGACGACCAGGTCGACGCTGCATCAGGTGCATTCCTCGCCCTTAACAGCACCGGCACACCAGCCATTCGGGACATGATCGCATGAGCGCTAACCCGCTGACACCGGGCATCGCCCAACAGGATCTGGCGGACGACTGGCGCCTCATCGCCGGGTTGCTGAAGGGTGCCAAGGCGCTCCGCACGCCGGAATACCTGCCGCAATACGAGGCCGAGACGGATGCGGCCTACGCGGCCCGCAAGAGCCGGTCCTTCCTCTACCCGGCCTTTCGGCTGGCCGTGCGCAACATCACCGGCCGCGTCTTCGCCAAACCGCTCTCCATGTCGGAAGACATGCCAGAGATCGTCGACGGCTGGACCGAGGACATCGATCTGCGGGGCAACTCTCTCGATCGCTTCGCCCGGACCTTCTTCGCGGATGCGCTCGCCTTCGGGCAATCGCATATCCTGGTCGACTATACGGACGTGCCGGCGGAGGCCGATGCGCTGACCGAGCGCCAGCTCGAGCCTCGGCCCTACTGGATGCACGTGCCCGCGCTCAATCTCCTGGCCGCTGATGCGACCCGGATCGGCGGCAAGATGGTCTGCACCTACGCGCGCATTCTCGAGAGCGAAACGATCCGCGAAGGCTTCGTGCAGAAGCGCGTGCCCGTCGTGCGGGAGCTGGAGCCCGGCCTTGTCCGGCTCTGGAAGCCGGACGGTAAAGGCGCGTGGGCCATCGCCGACGAACGCCCTATGACGATCCGCGGGCGGCCCCTCAGCAGCGTCCCTCTGATCTCTTACTTCGCTGGCGAGATGGAGGACGACTACACGGCCGCTCCGCCCTTGCTGGAGCTCGCGAACAAGAACCTCGAGCATTTCCAGTCAGCCTCCGACCAGCGCAACATTCTGACCTTCGCGCGCTTCCCGATGCTGGCCCTCTCTGGCAGCACGGCCCAGGAAGTCGATAGCGACGGCCACCCCAAGCCCTTCGTGGTCGGCCCGCGGAAGGTCCTGCAGACGCCGGACGCGAACGGCAAATGGTACTACGTCGAGCCGCAAGGCAACGCCATTCAGGCCGGGCACCAGGATCTCGAAACCCTCAAGGTCGAGATGAAGGCTCTTGGGATGGAGCCGCTGCTGCCCACGACCGGCAACGTGACCGCGACCTTCAACGCCATCTCGATGGCCGAGGCACATTCGGCCGCCCAGGCAATGTCCTTCGCGATGAAGGACGCCCTGGATCAGGCTCTTGTCGTGACGGGCTTGTGGGCGGGCATCGACGAGCCAGGCTTCGTGATGGTCAACGCGGACTTCCAGCTTGGGACCGGCGAGGCCGAGCGCATCAAGGCGATCCTCGACCTGCGCGGGCGCGGCGATCTCTCACGCCTGACCACCTACGAGGAAATGCAGCGCATGGGCGTGCTGTCCGCCGACTTCGACGCCGACGAGGAAGATAGCCGGCTGGCCAGCGAGCCCGACTTCCAGATGGGCGGTCTCGATGGCGGCGTTGAGCCCGAGCCGGCTGACCCTGAGGGTGACGACGCGTGAATGAGGCAGCTCTCGCTGAGGCGCTGACCTACCACCGTGTCGGACTTGAGCGCTACTCGTCGCATGTACTGCTGCGCATCGCCAAGCTGCTCGCCCGTGTCGAGGACGACATGGAGCGCCAGATCCGCGACCGCCTGGGCAATCGGGGAGGGGAGCTCGACCCAACGTCCGAGCGGCTGCAGAACCTCCTGAAGATCATCCGCGACCTCAATGCCGAGGCCCAGGCAGCCCTGAGAGGCGAGCTCACGTCCGGCATGGTGGATGCGGCCAAGCACGAGGCCGACTGGAGCCGCGAGGCGTACACGCGGGCCCTGGGGGCGGGGTTTCAGTTCAACGTGCCGTCGGCAGCGACCCTGCGGAGCCTGGTCACCAGCCGCCCATTCCAGGGACGCTTTCTCAAGGACTGGGCGGCGGGTCTCGAGCGGGCAACTCTGGACCGCGTCAAGCAGCAGATCCTGATCGGCATCACGGAAGGCGAGGGCATCGACCAGATGATCCGCCGGCTCCGTGGCACCAGGGCAGCGAGCTTCAAGGACGGTGTCTTCGAGATCAACCGTCGGTCCGCCGAGATGGTGGTGCGCACCGCCGTCAATCACGTGACGAACGCCGCGCACAACGCGACGCTGCAAGAGAACATCCAGCTGTTCCCGCGCTATCGGTGGGTCTCGGTGCTGGATGGCCGGACGAGCCCCATTTGCCGGGCTCGAGCTGGCCAGATCTACGAGACGGGCAAAGGACCGGTCCCGCCAGGCCACCCAAACTGCCGCTCGACGATCGTGGGCGTGCCGCGTGGCTCAAAGCGGGAATCGGAACTCGCCTATGACGCGTGGCTGCGCCGCCAGCCCGGCGAAGTCGTGAAGGACATCCTCGGGCCGACCAAGGCGAAGCTTTTTCTCGACGGCGAGCTCAAGATCGACCGTTTCGTAAATCGGGCCGGCGAGGAGCTCACGCTGGTTGAGATCCAGAAGCGAGAGGCGGAGGCGTGGGCGCGGGCGGGGCTTCAGAGACATATCTAGCGATCTCTGCCTTCAGGCGCTCCCTCACATCATCGATCATCTGGCATAGTTCTTCAAGATCCTCACGTGTGAACAGCAGAAGTACCTGAGTGTAAGTAACGTTGATCGGCGAGGTGGTCAGCGCGACCTCGTTAAGGCCGGGATCTGAGTGCGCGTAGGCTTTGTGACGGGCATCAAGGACGCGGCCGTGAAGGTTGCGCCAGCGCTTTGAAGCGCGCGGCGTAAACTCGCGCGGAAGGCGATGTTTCGATCCGCTGTCGGTGAACGGGCGTCCATAGGCGACGACCATCGCCGTCATATAGGCCTGTAGGTGATAGAAATCCTCGACCGGGCCAGTGAAGTTCACCGTTTCGGCGTCCCAGTCATTTCTGAGCACATGCTCGCAACAGAACTTGGCAAGCTGCAGGTCCCGTCTCGCGGTGTACAGCCGCTCCAGCGCCTGTGTCATGCCTCCCCCTCTACATCGAGCACTTGCCATGATTGCACGGTGATTCGCTCGCTGTCATATTACGGCGATGTCTCGTTTCCGCGTCATAGACGGCGGGCCAGCTGCAGAGCCCGAGCCGCAAGCCCCGCGGCCCCGCGTTGGCAAGCCGCGCGCGAAAGGCGAGACGCGGCCTTATGCCTGCCGAGAGTGCTCCGACTCGGTTCAGTACGAGTTCTCCGCCCTGATCCAGGTTCGCAAGGGCACCGTAGAGGATGGGCGGAACATCTACGGCGGCTCGCTCTGGTGGGCCTGCGCCCGCTGCCACGGGCTCAAGTTTTTCATCCGGCACTGCCGGTAGATCAGCGAATGCCTGCGGGACTACATGTCATTGATGTCTCGCAACCACCTTGTCGCTGATGCGAGTCCACACTAAGGAGGCCGTCGCTAATTGACACCCAACGACCCCACCTTATACTGGCTGTGATGACCGGCAGCGCAAAGGCGCATAGCCTTGCCAGTTCTTCGGAACGCCGGTCATGTCCTTCATATTAGGGCCATTCCGCTCTGAGCGGCCAAATTTTTCTACGGCAGGCGAGCATGCCGCTTCCTGAGATAACGGAATCAATTCCCTGGCGCCACGGGGCGGAGTTATTTTGAGCGTGAAATTGAAGGCAGTATAGAAACACGTCGGCCAGTTGAATAAGTCGACTATGGTGCGACTTTGCATAATGTACAGTATCGATGATATTCCTTATCCGTTTACCGCGAGCCCAACGCGTAACCCCTAGCCTATATTCGGCCAAGCTCGCGACAGACGGGCTAATTGACGGTTCATCGTAGTCGCCAAAAAGCATGCCGAGTGTTTCCTTGGAGGACAGCAAATCGTCTGCCTGTTCCACAAAATACATAAACGCAATTTTGTCAGGGGGCGTGCTCGATGCAACAATATTCTTGGGGTTTATCTTGACGTAAAGCCTGGAAATTGTGGGCCGCGCTGCAACTGTCAGCAGTCTCTTCAGGATTTCTAGGCGGTCGTTATAAGGTCTCCCTTTGAAATTCCCGGACCCGCGGCATATCTCTATTCCGTGAAACTCAGTACTCTTCTCCAGGTTTTGGGATCCGAAGGCGTCGAATGAGATTTCGTTCAACTCCCTTTCTATGCCCTGGACTTCGAGGTGTGGCACACAGATCCCCCCAAGCCAGAAGGAAGTCTGGTTAGGCGGGTCATATTTCACTTCGTCGAAATAGATGAGGTGCATTGCTGAAACTGACCCTTGAGATCACGCCGATGCACGGCACGTCAAAACTGATGCTATGTATGATCCAGGGGAGCGTCGCAATACCCATCCGCCGACGAATTGTTGATAGCGCAAAACGATAACCACTGCCGTCATGCTGATCGCGTCCCGGACGCGGGAAGTTGATGCAACATCGGGATTGGCGTTGTGGTGTACGCCCTCATTATCGCGCTCTGGTGGCATGTTGCCTATCGAGCATGCGCTGAACTCTGGCTGCCGTTTAAGTGAGGAAGCCGATGGCTGACATCGTCCCCATTCGCGGCATGGAAGTCAGGCCGGCGGGTGAGCCGGATCCCGAGATGGTCCAGATCCTTGAAAAGCTGCTCGCCCAGGCTCGCCGGGGCGAGATTGCCGCGATCGGTTACGCGGTCGTTGCACCCAACACAGAGATCGCCACCGGCTGGCTCGGGCTCAGCGGCACGCGCTATACGCTCGGGGGCGCGATCGGCATGCTCGAACTCCGATACAGGCACGCGCTGGTGCAGGGCTAGGCCGCCTTGCTCGCGCTCACGGCCCGCATGACCGCCTCTGGCTCGCGATCGATCACGCGTAGCAAGGTCAGGGCAGCCGCATCCGGCGACCGGCGACCATACTCCCAGTCGCGCAGGGTCGAGAGCGAAAGGCCGTACCGGCGTGCGAACTCCACTTGGGTCAGTTTCTGGCCCTTTCGGATGGCCGCGATATCGACATCGCCGCCATGCACCACCTTTGCCGGATTGGCCCGGCCTTCGGCTATCGCGAGAGCCTCATTCGCGCTCGCAATGAGGCGTTCTCCGAACTTCGTCATAGCTTGATGCCTTTCCTGTATGCGTCTGCGATGCGGGTGACCACGCCGGCCAACTGGTTGCGCTCGGCCTTTGACAGATTGGTCTTCTCCCGCTTGTCGAGGACATCGAGCAGGAACACCGGGATATCGTCGCCTCCAAAGTAGTGAATGGTCCGATACCCGCCGCTCTTGCCCTGGCCGTGGCCGGGGTGCCGCATCTTACGAACACCGCCCGTGCCCTCCATCAGATCTCCCGCAAGAGGGTCGCTGGCAATCACGTCGACCATGGCGGCGACTTCCCCTTCGCTCAAGCCGATGCGCTTCGCTTGCCTGTCAAATTCTGCTGTCTGGATAACAGTTTGCGGTGCCTTCTTCATACTCCATACTATGGCATTGCCGTAGTTTTGGCAACTGAAAAAGTAAGGCATTGCCGTATATACAGCGAGGCGCGAGGCCCGCTGTCGACCCCCCGCTTCGGCGGGGTTTTTCATGGGCTCCCGCGTGAGGCTGGAGCCGATGGGCGTGAGGCCCAGAGGTGATGCATGCTCAAAGCTTACGTTGATGACATCGAGGCCCTGGATGAGGGCCTGCGCCAGTTCTATCGCAAGGTCGAGGACGACAAGCACCCGCTCGGGGGCAAATTCGTGCTCGCTGTGGAGCCGGTCGCCGGCTTCGGCATCGAGAATGTCGAGACGCTCAAGTCCGCTCTGGCGAGCGAGCGCGAGCGTCGCGAGAAGAACGATCGTCTCTTGAAGGATTTCGAGGGGCTCAACGCCGCCGACGTGCGGCAGAAGCTCGAACGCCTCGAACGCGTCTCCAAGATCGACCCGGACAAAGAATCGGACCGGCTCGCCGCGGAGAAGATCGACGCCTTCAAGACCCAGGTGCAGAAGGACATTCAGGAGCTCAAGACCAGGCACGAGGACCGCGAAGGGCGGCTCGTGCAGCAGGTCAACTACCTGATGAGCACCAGCGAAGCGAAGGGTGCACTCGCCAAACATGGCGGCGATATCGAGCTGCTTCTTCCGCATGTCGAACGGCAGACGCGGGTGAAGGAGACCGAAGATGGCCGCTTCATCGTCGAGGTGATCGACGACAAGGGGATCGCCCGCATCAAGGACGCGTCGGGCGCTCTCATGACCATCGAAGATCTCGTGATCGAAATGCGCGGGAAGGACCCCTTCGGCAAGGCGTTCTCGAACTCTGGCACCTCTGGTGGCGGCGCCAAGCCTGGCGCGGCCGGTGGCGGTCGCCCGACGGAGAAAAACCCTTGGTCGAAGGACAACTTCAACCTGACCGAGCAGATGCGGATCTCCCGAGAGAACCCGGAGCTCGCAGCGCGTCTGAAATCCGCCGCGTAGTTGTTCTCGGCGGGGCTCGGTCTGTTTGGGATGAATACGCCGCGGCGCGCGCGCTGATAGGCCAGCACGCTGTCATCGCCGTCAATGACGCCGGGGTTCACTACCCCGGTCCGATTCTCTGTTGGGCAACACTCCATCCCGAGAAGCTCGGCGGATGGCGGCGGCACCGCGGAGGGGCACCGCCCTTTTACGCGGCGTCGCCCTGGCGTCACGACGACGATGGCGGAATCGACTTCCAGCGAGAGGATCGCTGGGGCGGTTCGTCGGGCCTTTACGCGGTCCAGATCGCAATCGAGATCTTCGATTTTCACAAGATTGTCCTCTGCGGTGTCCCGATCGACGGCGCAGCGGGGCACATTCGCGGCATCGACTGGTGGGATTGGCACGCCGATTACCGCCGGGGCTGGCTGCGCGCGCGTCCTCACATCGCAGACCGAGTTCGCTCTCTGTCCGGCTGGACAGCAGAGAACTTCGGCGTGCCCTCACCCCAATGGCTCTCTGCCCCCGCTCTGGAGTTTAAACCATGGCCGAGACGAAACTCGCCAATATGATCGTTCCCAGCGTCTTCATGGCCTATACGGCCCAGCGGACGACTGAGCTCACGGCCTTCATTCAATCCGGCATCATGCAGGATCTCTCGACTGTACTGGCTACGCTCCTGCAGGGCGGTACGACGGTCAACATGCCGTACTTCAACGACCTGACGGGCGAAGACGAAGTTCTGGACGATCGCTACAACCTGTCGGTCAACAACGTCACGACAGGACAGGACGTCGCTGTTCGCCTGATCCGCGGCAAAGTCTTCGGTGCCTCCGATCTGTCCGCCGACATCTCCGGCGCTGACCCGATGCGCCATATCGCGGATCGCTTCGCCGCCTACTGGTCCCGACGCATCCAGGCGATTGCCCTGGCTGTCGTGAAGGGCGCGATGGCGACCACGGCTTCCGGCGCTTCTATGGCCGGCAACACCCTCGACATCTCGGCGCTCTCCGGCGCGGCTGCGTACTTCGATGGCGAAAGCTTCATCGACGCTACCCACAGGCTCGGGGACCACGCCGACGGCCTGCGCGGTGTGGCGGTGCACTCCGATACCCTGGCGGCTATGAAGAAGGCGGACCTCATCGAGTACATAAAGCCGTCGGACGGCGAGGACGAGGTCCCGACCTACCAAGGCAAGCGTGTGGTGGTCGACGACGCCATGCCGAAGCTCTCGGGCGGCATCTACCACTCCTACGTGTTCGGCCCAGGCGCGCTCGGTTTCGCTCAGGCCGACCCGGAAGTGCCGGTGGAGACCGGGCGTGAGCCCCTCCAAGGCGGCGGCATGGAGTACATCGTCCAGCGTCGCCAGTACCTCGTGCATCCGCGCGGCGTGAAGTGGGCGCCTGGCGGCGGTGTTCCCGCCAAGGCGACGCCGAGCAACACCGAGCTCGGGACGGCCACCAACTGGGCACGCATCTACGACGCCAAGGACATCCGCATCGTGCGGTTCATCCACAAGCTGGCTGCGTGATCTGCGGGGCCGGCTCCGGCCGGCCTCTCCTGACTGAAAGGAGATTCCCATGAAAGGCTGGAAAGCTCGCGAGGATGCGGCGCGCAATCGTCGGTCTCTCGAAGCGTCTCGCCAGGACATCCGTGAGATCCGGCGTCGCCACCGCATGGATGAGGAAGTGCGTCTCGCGGCTGAGGCCTTTGGCGACGTCGCGGACACCGAGGCGCCCGGCCCCGAGCCTACCGCGGAGCCTGAGCCTGTGCCGGTGCCACCGGACGCCGTCGTCGACCCGGAACCCACGCCGGATCGTTTCAGCGCGATGGCTGACGACGACCTTCGGCTCTTCCTTGCTCAGAATGGCGTTCGGCCGGATGGCCGATGGAGCCGCGAAAAGCTGATCGAGAAGGCTCGCGCGGTCCAGGCGTGACCCATGAAGGTGACGCATGCCCTACGCACTCTCCGCCGACATCGACGCTCTCTATGGCGAAGACCTCCTGAAAGTCATCGCCGATCGAGACCGCAGCGGCACGGTCGACCAGCCTTCGGTCGACCGCGCGCTCCAAGAAGCAACCGGCGAAATCGACGCCTACATCAGCCAGCGCTATGCGGTCCCGGTGTCCCCGGTTCCGACCGTGCTGCGCCGGGTCTGCGTCGACATGGCCGTCTACTATCTGGCCGGCGAGACCGGGGCGACGATCACGCTGGAGATCTCCCGCCGATATGAGCGTGCGCTCTCCTTCCTGAAGGACGTCGCCAAGGGCACGGCGACCCTGGGATCGACCGAAGGGGAGGGGGATCCGCCGACTTTCGGCCCGGTGCCAACCCTGGGCACGTTCGGTGAGGCGGTACGCGCGTGACTGCCATTGAGATCAGGATCAGTGGGCTCGACGACATCACAGCCAAGCTGAACGCACTTGGGATCGGTCTTCCGAATCTGACGATGCTGGTCGCCGAGACGGTGCGCGGCCAGACGGTCGATCGCTTCAACATCAAGCACGACCCGTCCGGCACGCCCTGGGCTCCGCTCAAGCCGTCCACTGTCGCGCAAAAGCGCAAGGGCGGCGGCATCCTGGTCGAGAGCGCCCGCCTTATGAACTCGATCACCTCCGACGTGGTGGGGCTCGAGGCTCGCATCGGCACCAACGTCTTCTATAGCGTCTATCACCAGACCGGGACCAAGCACATGCCGGCGCGCGAGATCTTCGGGCTCGAAGGCGGCGACCTGCAGGAGTGCATCGACGTCATCGAAGCGTTCATCGCGGACGTTCTGCAATGAGCACCATCGCGACCTACCACCAGGCGCTTGTCACGCGCGTCCAGACTACGCTCGGCTCGGGGGTGCGTGTGGAGCCCTTCGCGGGCCGCTTCACCAGCAAAAGCCTGGATAGCCATCTCCTGCGTCCGCCAGGCGTGAAGATCGGTGTGGTCGGGATCGCGGGAACAGAGGCGCTGGCGACCGGCCGCGTCATTGTCAACACCCAGTTTCTCGCCGCCATCGTGACAAGCGACGTACCGGGCAAAAATCGCGACGCCGGGGCCTTGGAGCTGATCGAGGCGGTGCTCCACGCCGTCCGCCGGCAGCAGCCGGGCACACCGGGCGTTGAGTCCGAGCGGCCCAAGAACTTTCGCGCCGACAACCTCTACAACGCCGAGCTCGAGGAACGTGGCGTAGCTCTCTGGGGCCTCGCGTTTCAGGTGCCGATCATCTGCGGGGTCGATGACCCGATCGATGTAGCGCCCTGGTTTGGCGAGATCACGGAAATCAACAACGGCACAGCCACGGGGCACATCGGCGATCATGTCGAGATCCCCGTCGAGGTCTATCCATGAGCCAGCTCGAACAAGCCTTCCGCATTCTCATGCGCGAGGTCGAATGGCTGAGGAACGAGCTCGAAGAGACCAATCGGCGCCATCGCAACCTGTTTCGCCCTGCCGAGGTCACGGAAGCGCACGCGAGCGAGTATCGGGTCTCTGTCACGGCCGGGGGGCTCCCTTCCAGCAAGGTGCCGTGGGTCGAGGTCGCGGGCGACAACCAGACATGGTTTCCGCCCTCGAAAAAACAGAAGGGATACCTAGTCTCCCCGTCGGGCGAGCCGGGCGTCGGGTTCTTCCTCCCGACGAGCTACACGGATGACAAGAAGCCGCCCTTCGAAAGCCGCGGAGATCTCTTCGGCATGAAGCGCGGCTCCTCGTACATCACGGTCGAGGATGGGCTCATCACCCTGCGCGCTGATCGCATCAGGGCCGTTATGGGCCGCTGGGATTTCGAGCAAGGCTGATGCACGGCATCGCGCGCCGCCCCGTGGACATCGCGGGCGGGAATCAGCTCTCGGGCCAGCAGCATTTCGTCTTCAGCGAAGGCTTCGAGGTCGTGGTGCTGGGCGATCTCGTTCAGGCCCACGGCTTCCCGCCACACTCTCCGCCGCCCCCGATGGTCCACGGCTCGCCCTTCGTCTTCATCAACGCAATTCCCGTGTGCCGCGAGGGCCACCAGGCCTCGTGCGGCCACGCCACGAGCGGCTCACCGCTCGTCTTCCTGGAGACATGATCATGCCCCGCTACACCGTTCTCAAGGCCGGCTTCTTCAACCAGTCCTATCAGGACGAGAAGGCCGTCATCACGCTGACCGAGAAGCAGGCGAAATACCATCTGCTCGCGGGGTCGATCGAGCTCACCCGAGAGGACAAACCTGACCCGAAGCCGTCGCCTAAGAAGCCCTCGGGTGACTGATGGACTCGGCGGGCACCAATCCGCTCACAGGCCAACTCCTGACGGATTGGGAGCACGTCCAGGCCTCGATTGCGGACATCTTGATCACGCCCATCGGTACGCGCGTGATGCTGCGAGACTACGGCAGCCGACTGACCGATCTCATTGACCAGCCGCAGAACCGCATCACGCTCGTCGACTACGTGCTCGCCATCCACGAAGCACTGGATCGCTGGGAGCCCCGCTTCGTGGTGACGCAGGTGCTTCTCGAGGCCGCGACCGCAGGTCACCTCACCGTGCAGATCATCGGGCAATACCGGCCGCGGGCGCACCTCGGCGATCTCAAGGTGGCTGACGTCCGTTCAATCTTCATCCCTATCCAGCGCGCCGCATAGGGGCTCCCCATGACCCGCTTCACCGCGTCGACGCTCGACCTGTCGAGCCTCGATCCGGCCTCGCTGTGGCCGGCGCTCACCTTCCAAGGCTTCACGGACGAGCGAATCCACAGTGCCGAGGGGCTCCTTGCCCGCCTTAGCGCTGCCGGCATCCCGTTCAACGTCGAGAACCTCGAAAGCGACATCACGATCAAGGGGCAGGAGACGTCTGCCTATCGTGAGCTCCTCGCGCATCAAGCCATGCGCGATATCGCCCTCGATCTGACCGTGGCTTTTGGACGGGGCCGCCTGCTCGATCTCAAGGGGATCGAATACGGCACGACGCGTCTTGTGGTCACGCCCGCCATGAACGGCGCGGACGCCGTCATGGAAAGCGACGATCGCTTTCGCGCACGCATCCAACTCGCCCCTGAGGCCTTCGGTGGGGCAGGGACGCCCGGCGGTTACATCTACCACGCCACGGCGACCTCGCCCGATGTCCATGACGTCGGAGTCGTGATGCTCGGCCGCGGCACTCCGAATGTCACGGTCGAGCTGACCATCATGTCCGCAAGCGGAAACGGCGAGCCTTCCGACAGCCTTCTGGAGGATGTGCGGCGGCGGATGCTGTCCGAGAATATCAAGATGCTCACCGACGTCGTGACCGTTCGGAGAGCTGTCGCGATCCCCTACACGATCGCAGCCGTCTTGCATGTACCGTCAGGCCCTGACCCGGAAGTCATTCGCCAGGCAGCCATCACATCCGTCAACGCCATGGCGTCTCGTTACCAGCGACTTGCTGGCGGCGTGCCGCATTCGGCCGTCGTCGCTGCGCTCCATGTGGGTGGCGTCGACCACGTCACAGACGTCACGCCGACGAATGACGTGCTGACTGAACGCTACCAATTCGGCCGTCTGACGGGGGTCAACGTTTCGATCCAGGTGCTCCGTGGTTGAACCGGTCTCGCTGCTGCCTCCCTCAGCCAATCGTTGGGAGCTCGCGCATGAGCTGACTGACGCCTGGCGGTGGTCACAGCTCGATCCGCACTGGATTGTCAGGCAAACCAGCCCGCTGACGTGCGACCCAACCGTATTGCCGGTCTTGGCCTGGGATCGCTCCGTCGATCTTTGGGACAACAGCTGGCCGATCGAGAAGAAGCGCCACATCGCATCGATCTCGTTCCAACTACATCGCGCGAAAGGCACGCTGGGAGGGATCAAAGCCCATGTGTCGATCATGGGCGGACGGATCATTAAGGCTACCGTCCCTCCGGCGAAAACCTTCCTGATGCCGAAGCTGACGGATGAGGAGCGACAGTCCTTCCTGGCCCGCTTCCCGCAGTTGCGCATCTATCCCTATCGCGTGCGCGAACAGGATCGCTTCATCACCACCACCAACGGGTCGATGGGACTGAAGATGTCCTTTGTCGGCCACATGTTCCCCCGTGACACGCGCGCCTACGACCGCTACCGCCGCGAGGCGCGGCTTTGGGATCGCGGCGTTGAGACGGTGCTGACCTACAAGGAGGTCCGCCGCGAAGTCTTTGACGGATTCACAGCCTACGATTTCGAGCAAATCATCCTTCCGCAAGTCGCGTCAGGCGCGATCTATGCGGGCCAACGGCCGAAGACGCGTATCTTCTTCGGCCCGGCCGGTGTCCGGGAGCGGATCATCTCGCTGCGGATCGATCGCAGCTACGCCTTCACGCTCGGCAATCGCAGCTATCAGACCATCGTGCCATCGCTTGACCCGATCCAGGTCGAACCCGAGCTCGTGAAAGCACCCGGTGTTGCGCCCGCGAAGGCGACGTTCCCCACGCGTTTCGTCGGCACGACCTTCCTGCCGCCTTCGACCGCCTGGGAGCGGATTTACGAGTGCACTTACCTGTGGGACCCGACGCGCTTGCCGGAGGCTCGGCGGCGCTGGACCCACATCGGATACACCCGCCTCGGCATGCCGGCTTACAACGCCGAACTGCAAGTTGAGATCCGGGGCAAGCGCTCACGGTACGCAGCAGGGCGCTTTCTGCGTGGTCACCTCATGGAATCGAGCCGCGCGCCACTCGACAAGGTCTGCCACGCGGTCGGCGTCTCGAAGAGCGCCCGCGACAAGATCCTTCTCGAAACCAAAACCCTACGTCCGCCCCGACTCGGCGACCGTCTCAAGGTCGGCTTCCGCTTGGGCATGCTTGTGAGGAATTAACATGGAGCGCTCGGTCATCTTCCGTGACCGCCAAGAGTTGCAGTCCAGCGATCTTGGCAACCAGCAGGGCTTTGCGCGCGACAGTATCGATCACGTTGTCCAGGATGCGGTGACGGCCGGCGTTCGCCGCTATACCGGCTTCGCCGTCACGAAGACCGGAGCCAACCAGGTGACGGTTTCGGGCGGGCGCTTCTATGCGAACGGTCCGGTCTATTTCAAGGCGGAAGACACCGTCATCGATCTGTTCAACGTGATGCCGCTGCTGACCAAGAAGAAGGTCGCAATCACGGTCTACGGCACGACGATCGAAGTCGACGTTCAACCGCGTGACTTCCTCGTCGATCCCGAGACAGGCGCGACTGAGCCGGAATCCGTGGCCATGGAGCAGCGGCGCCGCGCCGAGGTCGGCTCTGTGGCCGGCTCGGAAGCGCCGGACCCGCAAGCTCCCGCGGTCGACGCGAATTATCTGATCATCGCCTATGTGACCCTCGACCCCAACGAAGTCATTCAGGTGGAGCAAGTCGAGGCAAACCGCCTCCCGTCCGTCGCCGGCAATGCCGCGGCGATCACCGACTTGTCCAACTGGCGCAATCAGACAGGCCGACGGATCGATACCGTCGTCACCGACGTGGCGAACATCAAGGATTCGCTGGAGCTCTACGCGACTGACGATGATATCCGCAAGATCTGGGACAAGTTCGCGCAGATCGAAAAAGATATCGCGCAGCCGGCCGCCTATGTCCTCTATGAAACGGATTATCTGCTCGACCCGGCGACCGGTGATCCCGCTGAGGCTGGCTATTCGGCCGTGCACGACGAAGGCATTCGTTTCCCGAATGCGGCCAGCAATCTCCTCTCCCCTGATGTTCTTGCTCTCTACAATCCAACCGACCCGGCGATCGTCATCAACTCGAACTTCATCCTCCCCAAGTTCGACGACACGATCCGCCTCGATTGCACCGGCTATACCGGCGAGATTAATATCGGCGAGTACGTCTTCTCGAATACTGAGATCGTACAGCTTACCCGCACGCGCGAACGCATTCGCTACGGTGAGACTTTCATCGTCTGCACCAACTCCAACTATTGGCGACTTGGGCAATACGATCCGATCAGTCACACGCTGCGGTACAACGGCGAGACCTTCGAGGTCGTCAACTGGCAGGACGTTCAGAACCAGCAGGGCCTGCGCCTTCAGCACTACCAGGTGCGCCTCAAGCGCATGTTCGTCGATACGGTCGAAGAGAACTACTGGGATCGGGTCACCTCGACCGCCACGATCTCGGGCCAGAAGGTCGCCCAGACCTTCCTATGGGCGGCCGATGGCTGGCTGAGCGCTGTCGGGCTTTATTTCTCGCGCGTCGCCGCTACGGGCAATGTGGAGGTGCTGATCGCCGAGACGTTCCTCGGTCAGCCCGACATGAACAAGGTGCTCGCCCGCGTTACCCTGAACCGCGCCGACATCCAGGTGGGCACTGGCAACGCCAGCGCGGGCCTCCCGAACATTCGCGAGACCAAGGTGCCAATCCAGCCGACCCTCCTCAAGGGCGGCCAGCGCTATGCCTTGATCGTCAATGCCAACGCCCAGCACTATCTGGCGACGACAACCGCCGACAATGCCGTCATTAACGGGACCTGCTTCCGCACTACCGACGGCGGCTACTTCCTCGGCGACCTTGTCACTGACATTAAGCTGCGGTTCTACGGGGCCCAATTCCGCTCCAACCGCGCGACCGTACAGTTCGCGCCCTATTCGCTGGTCGGCGGCGTGACGTGGGTCGATCTGACCTATGAGGCCAATATCCCAGCGGCGACCATGCTCACCTGGGAAGCCTATGTGGATAACCGGTGGCAGCCGTTCGACCCTGGTGATAACGGCGTCGATTTCACCGTTCCTCCAGCCGTCTTGCAGATCCGCGCCGTGTTCACAGGCACCAAGGATCTCATGCCCGGCATTGGCATTGGAACCAAGTCCCGCGTGCTGTATGGCCGCGGCGCGACGGCTTTCAACTGGGCGTCTGACAACAAGCACCTGCCCTCCGGCTGTGACAACTTCAAGATCATGACGCGGCTGGAGAGTTTCGACGCTGGCGTCCACACCTGCGCCGTCACCCTAAAGGAAGGATCGACGACGCACACTGCCGTCGCGGTCCAGGATCGCATCGTCGAGGGCGGCGCGATCGAGCGCACGTCCACTTTCGCCCTCGGCGGCAACATCACCGACTACAAGATCAAGATCGCGGGGACCACGGCATCCGCCATCAACCCGTTCCTGGTCTCGATTATCCGCCACTACGCGACCACGTGAGGGATCAATGGCCACGCCTAAGAAACCCGAAGACGACAAGCCCTACGAGGACGACGCCTTCTACGCCGTCACGATTGTGAAACCAGCCGATCGTCAGGGCATTCAGTGGCGGCCCGACCAGCAGTATCCCTCGGTCAAAGGACTCCTCCTGAACCAGATCACAGACCTGATCGGCGAAGCGCGAAAGCTCTGAAATGGTCGATCTGTACCGATTCGCGGACGATACCCTACTGACGACGGATTTCTTCAACCGTCTGTTCGGGGACATCGATGGCCGCCTCAAAGGGAGTGAGGCCAGCCGTGACAATATCGAGACGCGCACAGAGGCGGCCATCTCGGCTTTCAATCAGCGTGTCAATGCCGTTCTAGCGGAGTTCGTCGCGTCGATCACCGGTATCGCGCAGGTCGGCGCGCTGTCAAATATCAGCGCTTCCGGCAACGTCGAGATCGCTCTCGGGCCGCGCATGGTGACGGTGTGGCCACAATATCGCGGCCAGGTGACTATTCCAGCCTATGCTTACCTGACCGCTGCGAACGATCCCAGCCTCTCAATGGGTGGCCCGATCAGCGGCTACGATGCGAATACCGGCGAACTCACCGTCAATGCCATTGTGGCTAACGGCGCTGGTAGTGCGCTGGACTGGCGTATCGGGATCTCGGCCTCCAACACCTTCTTTCCCGAGCAGGAGATCTCTGGCAGTCAGATCCGCTTCCGCCGTCCTGATGGCTCCTGGGGCGACTGGCTCGAGGTTGGTGGCGGCGATATTTCATCGATTTCCGGCCTTCCAGCGGCGCTTGCGTCGAAGGCGAACCAAGCTGACGTAGTGGCTGCGCTCGCCGAGAAGGCGACTATCACAGCGCTGACAGAGGGCTTGGCGCTCAAGGCGGCGATCTCGCACCTGCATACCATTGCGAACATCACCGGCCTCCAAGCTGCGCTCGACGCGAAGGCGGCGATCACGCACGTTCACGACATGACGAATATCAACGGCCTGGCCGACGCCTTGGCCGCGAAGGCTGCCGCGGCCGCGGTGCTGGCGCTGTCCGGCGGCACGTTGACCGGGCTGCTGAACGTCAAGACACAGTCCGTCGCAACCGTCGACCTGAACAACATTACCGGCTCGGTGGCCCTGAACCTGAGCAACGCGAACCATTTTCGCGGGACAGTAACGGGCAACACCACCTTTACGATCACCGGAGCCCCAGTGTCCGGCGTTGCTTTCCCAATCATTCTCGAGCTGACCAACCCCGGTTCCAAGACCTTGACATTCCCGTCCGGCGCGAAATGGCCGGGCGGAACTCAGCCAGCCTTCACCGTCTCGGGTGTCGACATCATCGTCGGCATCAGCCGCGACGCAGGCGCGACGATCCGCTGGGCACTGTCCCAGAAGGACAGCAAGTAATGCTCTGGGAATACATGCTCGGCTCGGGTGAGGAGGCTCTGCCGCCTGATATCTGGCTGATGATGGGCGGCCCGTCGTACAGCGGGCCGTGGAAGGCGGCTGGCTCCTCTGATGGCGTGAACTTTGAGTTCCGCGGTGACGCCTTCCCCGGCTCCTCGTTCAACGTATGCCGGGGGGCTGGGCGTTGGGTTTCCATCGCCACTACCAACGAGGTCTTCACATCGGTCGACGGGCTTGATTGGACGAGCGCAGGTATGCTGCCAGTCCCGGACGGCACCACGATCAATTGCATGGCTTTTGCGAACGGCCTGTTCGTCGCCGCTGGCACCGGCGGGCGCCTGGTTACCTCTCCCGATGGCCTGACGTGGACTCTTCGGACATCGAATTTCCCAAGCGGGCAGATCGGCGCCGTCGCCTATGGGAATGGCATTTGGATGGCCGTTGGCTCGTCGCAAAATGTCATCACATCGACAAATGGCACGACGTGGGCAGCCAAGACCAACTCGCTACCGGCGAGCAATCTAACAGGCGCCATCTATGCTATGGGCATGTGGGTGGTTATTGGGACCGCAGGGCTTCTTGCCACATCCGCGAATAATGGGACCAGCTGGACCGTCCGCAATCTTTTCGCTGGAAGCAAGAACGTCATGACTATTGCCTTCACGGGCACGGCTTTCTTCGCCGCAGCGACGGACGGCGTAGATCATGTCGGCTACGTCTCAACGAACGGCACCGCATGGTCGATGCTCGTGACATGGACTGACATGCAACCCGTCAAGATCACATCTGGCGGCAGTCGGATGGCCCTGCTGGGGTACGATGGGGCAACCCCCTTTGTGAAGACGAGCACGAACCACGGGGCGAGCTGGTCGCCGATCACGATACCGGCCGAGCTCGCCTACGTCGGCGCAATTGCATACGCGGGATAATCATCGATGACATCGTATGATACGCGCGCCAGCGCGACTGCGCTGGCGGCGATCGATATCGCTCGTGGTGTCCTGACTGATGCCAACCGATCGCTGACCGCCGCCACTGCTCAGAACGATCGCGCGCAATCCGCTGAGGCACGGATCTCCGCCACACTGGCTTCCTTTAAGGTCCCGCATCGGTGGGTAGGCACCCGCCTCGATATTCTCGGGCCTGAAGGCTTTGTGGACGGCGCGGATCTTGTTGGCCCACCCGGCTCTCCTGGCAGTAACGGCGACAGCGCCTACCAGATCTGGTTGGCCGCCGGAAATACGGGGTCGATCTCGGACTTTCTGCAGGCTCTGCGCGGTAACCGAGGCGACCCCGGCCCCAGCGTCTATGAGTTCTGGTTGGCGCAGGGGAATGTCGGCACGGAAGCTGAGTTTCTCGCGAGCCTCGTTGGCCCTACAGGCGCGAGTGCCTACCAAGCTTGGCTCGACGAAGGCAACACCGGGTCGGCAGCGGAGTTCATCGAAGCGCTCCGGGGGCCGCCCGGTTTGGACGGCCGAAACGGCACCCGCTGGTATGCGACCTTCAACGCCGCGCCTTCGGCTGGTCTTGGCTACAACGACGACTTCGCGATCGATCTGGTCACCGGGAACGTCTACGAGAAGGCATCTGGCACTTGGCAAGATAGCGGTTACAGCCTCATTGGACCGCCAGGTGCTGGCAGCGGCGACTTCTCCGGCCCGGCCGGTGCGGTAACTGACAACATCATCCTTTTCGCGAGTGGCACGGGTAAACTTGGCAAGGACTCGGGGAAGAAGCTCAGCGACCTGGCCACAGCCGGCCACGGGCACTCCGACGCCACGACTGGAGTCTCTGGCTTCATGTCGGCGACCGACAAGACGAAGCTCAACGGGATCGCATCGGGCGCCACGGCGAACTCCAGCGACTCCACTCTGCTGAACCGAGCGAACCACACCGGAACGCAGGCCATCTCGACGATCGACGGCCTATCCACCGCGCTGGCGGATAAGGCTGATGCAGACGATGTCGCCATGGCACTGGTGTCGAAGGTGGACGCTGTTGACCTGGCTACCGTGGCCACAAGTAACAGCTACGTCGACCTCGACGACAAGCCGAACATACCCTCTGTGCCGGCGGATATAGGCGCCGCTCCGGTCAGCCATGGTCACATTATCAGCGATGTTTCAGGCCTGCAGACAGCGCTGGACGGCAAGCAACCACTTGCGTCGCTCCTGACCAATATCGCCGCGCTCACGATGATCGCTGATCGGCTGATCTATGGGACGGGCGCCGGCACGGTAGGGCTTGCGACGCTGACAAGTCACGCCAGATCGCTCTTGGCGGCCGCGGATGGGGCGGTATCACGCTCTGTGATCGGCGCTGAGGCTGCGGCCAACAAGGGCGCGAACAACGGCTATGCGGGACTGGACAGTGGCGGCAAGGTGCCTGTGGCGCAACTGCCTGCGGCCGTTCTTGGCGCTATGTCCTACCAGGGCACGTGGAATGCCAACACCAATAGCCCGACCATCCCGGCCGCGTCCAGCGGCAACAAGGGCTACTTTTACAAGGTCTCGACAGCTGGCACGACCTCTGTCAGCGGGATCAGCGATTGGGGTGTCGGCGATTGGATCGTGTCGAACGGCACGAGCTGGGACAAGATCGATAATACCGACGCGGTGACGTCCGTCGCCGGCCTCGTAGGTGCGATCACAGGCAGCTCGCTCAAGACCGCCATTGGCCTGCTGAAAGGCGACGTCGGCCTCGGTAGCGTCGATAACACCGCTGATGCAGACAAGCCGGTTTCGACAGCACAGGCCGCCGCCATCAAGGCCAAACCTGAGACGATCGTCCTCGCCTGCAGCGACCTCACGTCAGCGATTTCGGCGGGTACGAACAAGGCCTACCTCCGTATGCCCTATGCCTTCACCCTGACAGCGGTCAAAGCCTCTTTCCTGACCGCGCAGGCGTCCGGCAATATCTTCACTGTCGACGTCAACAAGAACGGCACGACGGTGCTATCGACGAAGCTCACCATAGACAACACCGAGAAGACTTCCGCCACGGCCGCCACAGCTGCCGTGATCTCGGTGTCGAGTTTTTCTGCGGACGATGAAGTCACGATTGACGTTGACCAGATCGGCAACGGGTCGGCCCGCGGCCTGGAAGTCACGCTCGTGGGGTACCAGACGTGAGCTTGATCATTAATCCGTATGTCTTCGCAGCCGCAGCGGTGCCCGTCGGTGGCACCCTAACTGTTGGATCGAACAGTTCTAGTAGAGGATACTCGACCGGAGCGTTCACTTACGGTTCGGTCACGCATCCATTGGTTTTTTCACGGTTTGCGTGGACGACAGACTCGCCTTCGCAAGTAAGTGGAGGTGACCTCATTATGAAAACCAACGTTGGGTCCCTCATTATTAACGGCGTCACAATAGATCTATCGGCTCTCGAAGATTTCGGTGGTGGCCTCTGGGGAAGAGCAAGCTTTACGAATTTCGGCTCGAATTTCACAACTACCAACGGCGCGACCGTAGCCTACCAGCTGGTCGGCGTTCCCGGCACATAGCGAGCGGGGCTCATGTCCATCGAACATATGAACCAAAAGCTTCGGGTCACCGGGGTGATCGACGTGGTCGTGACCGAGACCGTCTCCGATGGCGACGGTGGCTGGGTCCGTTCAATCCGCATCTTCGGTCCGGCGGGAACATCAGCGCCGGCCGTGCTCGAAGTGGTACTCGGGTCTGCCGAGAAAGACAGCATCAACATCAAGACGCCGGAACTCGAATTCTAGCGAATATTCGACCCTCAAAGTCAACGACAAGCATAACCTAATCCACGTTTGAGGCCGCCCTCACTAGGCGGCCTTTTCTTTTGGAGGCCAGTATGGCGACCCAATTCCTCCATGGACTCGAGACTCTCGAGATTTCGGACGGCATCCGGCCCATCCAGACCGTGCGCTCGTCTGTCATCGGCATCATCGGCACAGCCCCGGACGCCGATGTGGAAAAGTTCCCTCTGGACGTACCCGTGCTCGTACTGAATCCGCGTGATGCGATTGATCTCGGGGTCGAGGGCACGCTGCCAGACGCGCTCCGCGCGATCCAGTCGCGCGTCTGGGCCTGGTGCATCGTCGTCCGCGTGACCGAGGGCGCCACGGCTCCTGAGACGATGTCCAACATCATCGGCGACGCCACCCAGATGACGGGGGTGAATGCCTTCCTCAAGAACACCTCTCAGATCAGCGGCGTCGCGCCAGTCGGCCTCAAGCCGCGGATGCTGATCGCGCCGGGTTTCACCGGAGCCAGGCCGACCACGGGGGTGGCCGCGATCAATGTCGGGGCAGGGGGGAGCGGTTACGTCCAGGGCACCACCACCGTGACTGTTGCGGCTGCTCCGGCTGGTGGCCGCACCGCAAAGGCGCATGCCGTCGTCGTAGCGGGCGCTGTTACGTCCATCGTCGTTGACGATCCAGGCTTCGGCTACTCAAGCGCTCCGACCATCACGATCGCCGGAGCGGGCACCTTGGCTACCGCGACCGCCACATTGGGCGCGGTGAAGAACCCCGTTGTCGCGGCGCTGCTTAGCTTGGCGCCGCGCTTCCGCGCCACGGTCTGGGCTGACGGCCCCGGCACGACCCGTGGCGCCGCCGTGACCTTCGCGAGTGATTGGGGCTCCGATCGTCTTTACGTCATCGATCCGCTCGCCCAAGTCTGGGACGTCGCGACTTCTGCAGTCGTCGATGGCCCTGCGTCACCCCACGCGGTCGCTCAGCAGGCCTGGCTGGACAACAACCGTGGGTTCTGGTGGTCGGCGTCCAACCAGGAGCTTCTGAACGTTCTGGGCCCGTCGCGGCCGATCGACTTCCGGCCCAACGACCCGGATTGCGAAGCCAACTACCTGAACGAAATGAAGGTCGCGACCATCGTCGCCTACCAGGGCGTGCGCCTGTGGGGCAACCGCTCGACCTCGACCGACCCGATCTGGTCGTTCCTGTCCGTCCGCCGCACCGCGGATATGATCTACGAGAGCATTGAAGCGAACATGCTCTGGGCCATCGACCGGCCCATCAGCAAGAACTCTTTGCTCGAGATCCAGGAGAGCGTCCGCGAGTATCTGCGGCACCTGCAGATCAACGGCGCGATCGTGGGCGGGAATGCCTGGGTCGACCCGTCGATCAACACGCCAGCCCTTCTGCAGGCCGGACACGTCCATGTCGACTTCGACATTGAGCCGGCCGCGCCGATCGAGCGGCTGACCTTCCGGGCGCACCGGAACGCCACTTACTACGAAGAGCTCGTCGCGCAGGTCCAGCGCGCCGCGGCTTGATCCTTAACGTCCCCAATCGTTTTTCGCCGCCCGTCCCTCCGGGCGGCTTCTCTTTTGGGAGTCCGCGATGCGCGACGTCCTCCACAATATGTCGGTCTTCATTGATGGCGTCGGCCGCATTGGCGACGCGGCGACGGTTCGGCCGCCCGTCCTGACCATGCACATTGAAGACTTTATGGGCGGCGGCATGAATACGCCGCTCCCGGTGCATCTCGGAACGGAGAAACTCGGGGCCGAGATCGAGATGAATGGCGTCCATCGTCAGAGCTTCGCGCTCTTCGGCCTGGCGCCCGGCGTCATCAAGCCGTTCACCATTCACGGCGCACTTGCGTCTAGCGATGGCACAAAGATCGGCATCACGATGCATATGCGGGGCTTCATCGAGGAAATTGATGAAGGCGACTGGGTCAACCAGGAGATCGCGAAGACCAACATCAAGCTCGCGCTCAATTACTATCGGCGTCTCGAGGAGGGCGTGGAGAAGCTCGAGATTGATGTGTTGCTCGGCACCATCAAGACGGACGGCATCGATCAGACCCAGTGGATGAAGGATCGCCTTTATTTGTGACCGCCGTTCCGGCATCCTCTCCACGAAACGGAGGGGGGAGGAATGCGCAAATATCTGGTCGCGGCAGGTTGTTTTTTCTTCAGCCTCAGCTCGGCGCTGTCGGCAGAGCCGTGCTTTCGGAAGTTGGGCGCTAAATCAAGCTTCGGATCTGACGCGCAGGTCAAACTGGTTCAGGAGCTTGCCCGGCGCCCCTGTGATGTCCTTGGCTTTTCCTTCAAATCGGGCACCCGAGAAACACTCATTCTTGCAGACTTGCGCGAGGGTGAGTTGCGGAGGACCGCATCGGCTGGCGGCTCAGTGAGCTGGACTTCCTGGTCCGGGTTCACACGCGCGGAACTGCTCGCCCTAGACCCAGCGAATGGCTTCGAGCTCCGCGGTTTCGTGGCATCAGGCGGGAAGGCGAAAATGCCGGCGGCCGGCCAAGCCATTCTCGATCTCGCGGAGCGACTAAAACTACCGAGCGCGATGGTAGCGCCCTGGTAATCGTCCACCACGTCCCCAACCACAAGGCCCGCCACACGGCGGGCTTTTCGTTTTTGGAGTTCCCTCATGGAAACCTACACGCTCCTTGAGCCCATTACGTTCAACGGTGAGAACATCACCGTCCTGACCTACCGCCGCCCGAAGGGGCGCGATCTCATCAAAATGGATCGTCCCGGCGTCACGGAATCCCAGAAAGTTTTGAACCTGCTGGTCGATCTCACCGAACGGCCCAAGGATCTCTTGCTGGAACTCGATGGGCGAGACTTCCTGCAGTTGTCCCAGAGCATCCTCCCTTTGTTGCAGCTGCCCCAGGAAACCTCGACGACGTGATGGCCGATGTCGCGTTCGCGTTCGGGGGCGGTTTCGGGGACGTCCGAGACCTCTCGATCGATGAGCTCCTGCGTCTGCATAAGCTGGGCATAGAGCGTCTGAAGATCACCGCCCGGAGAGTCTTTTGAGCAACGTCGCTGAAATCCTCATTCGTCTGATCGATGAGGTCACAAAGCCGGCGAAGCAAGTCGCCAACGCCTTGAAGGGCGTCACTGACAGCGCTAACGGCGTCCAGAAGGCCACCGGGCCCTTGCAGCGGCTGCGAGACCGTCTCTCGGCGGCTATCCGGCCGGCATTGGAGCTCGGGCGGGCCTTGCGTCAAGCCGCAGCGACGCCCGTGCAATCGGGGCTTAATGGCCTCACGCTGCTCGCCCGTCAGTTCGATCGGGTGACCGCTTCAGCGCGCAGGATGGCGCAGGCTCTCCGCGAGAGCGGCATCTCGGCTCGGATGCTGAAGAGCGGCTTGACATCGCTATCGGCGGGAACGCGGCAGCTCGCGGGTGGAGCGCTGCGAGCCGGGGCGATCGGGACGACGATCTATCTCGGCAAAGTGGCTGGTGCTGTGGCGTTCGTCAAAACCCAGCTCATGGATACCCAGGTCGAGTTCGAGAAATACGGCGCTGTTCTGGAAGCCGTCACGAAATCGCCCGAGAAGGCCAAGACGGCCCTCCAGGCCATGTCAGACTTCGCCGCGCGCACTCCCTATGAGCTGGGCGAGGTCACTGACGCTTTTGTGCGCCTGTCGTCTTACGGCGTCGTGAATGTCTCCAACATGGAGGATGCGATCAAGACGATGCGCGTCCTCGGTGATACCGCTGCCGCCATGGGCAAGACCTATGAGCAGGCGGTCGAGGCAATGTCGGACGCCCAGACCGGGCAAAATGAGCGCCTCAAGGAATTTGGCATCCTGGCGAACAAAGAGGGCAGCAAGGTTGCCTTCACCTTCACGGATGCGCTTGGAAAGCAGGTCACGCGATCGGTTAAAGCGAGCGACAGGAACGCGATCAAAAAGGCGCTGTTGGACATCTTCGACAGCAAGTTCGCCGGCTCGATGGATAAGATGTCCCGCACTCTAGGCGGGATTCTGTCGAACCTCTCGGACACCTGGACCCGCTTCAAGCAGATGATCGTCGAGGCGGGCGTGGGCGATGAGATCAAGCGCCAGCTCCAGAGTATTCTCGACCTGTGGGATGATCTCAACAAGCAAGTGACCGCGCCGCTGCAAATCGGGGCTCCGCAATGGAGCCTCAACAAGAAGATGCCCTGGCAGCCGGACAACGTGAAACCAGAGGACACACCGACATTCCAGCCTCGGCAGGGCCCGTCTTCTTTTCCGATGGTCTCCGGGACCATGTCTTCCGGCTATCAGAGTGAGGCGACCGGTGCGCAGAAGCTGGCGCAGACGGTATCCGACGAAATCGTCAAGTCGCTCCGCCAGATCCGTGATGTCGTCATGGAGGTTTATGGAGCGTTCAACCAGCTCTACGGGATGCTCGACCGGGTCGCCAAAAGCCCCTTGGTCGACGCGGTTGGTGGGTGGCGGGCCGTGCTGGTCACGCTCCTGGCTCTCCCGATCTTGAGCTCAGGCATCCAGATGGGCGCCGGTCTCGTCATCATGGCTCTTGGCGTCTCCAAGCTCGCTGCGGCACTCGGCGTCCTGGGGGCAGGGGCTGCGTTGCAGGGCGTTGCCACTCTGAACACGCTCACGGCGGGCGGTCTCCTCGCGGGTCTTGGGAAATTCGCCTTGCTGGCGGGCAAGTTCATGCTAGTCGCCACCGCTATTGCAGCGGTGGTGACCAATTGGGAGAAGCTGGCCGCTATCTGGCAGAGCGACACCGGGATTTTCTCGAAGATCGACCAGAGTGTCGCGACGGTCGTGCGCCAGATGACGGATTGGACGGGCCAGCTCTTCGGTATCGAGGATCTGTCAGGCAAGCTGGACGCCATCGAGGCCAAAATTGCTTCCTGGGGCGCGAGCGTGATCGCGCAAATCCGGTCAGTCTTCTCGATCGACCTCAGCGCCCTGGGTGCTGCCCTGATCAACAGCCTTTGGACCGGTATGAAAAAAGCCGGCGCGGCGCTCCTCGATTGGGCCAAGGGTCTCGCGGCCTCAATCAAAAACGTGTTCTCGAACATCACGTTCAGCGCGACGCCGGCCACCCCGAATAGCGAACCGCCGAAAACCGCCCCCCAAAACGATCCCGCTGGGATATTTCGATCGAAGCCGCGGGTCTTGGGAGCGCCGGACTCTGACGCACCACCTGGCAAACAGGGAGCTCTTCCGGCGCTGCCGACTACGCTTGGCCAGGCGCCTGTGCCGGCACCTACGCTCGCTCTGGCGATGGCGGTCCCGCAGATCAAGCCTCCCAGCCTATCCATCGCGCCCCCGTCCGTGACCGTGAGAGCGCCGGAGGTCGATCTACCCGATGTGACAGCGGTTGTTCCGAAACCGCCTCCCCCGACCGTGCAGACGGTTGTGCCGAAGATCCCGCTCCCAGCGGTCCCCGCGCCGAACCTCACGGTCGAGCGCCCAGCAGCGCCGACGCTGACAGTCCCCGCCCCCGCGAGCCGGCCACAAAGTTCGTTGGCTTTCGACCCGGGGCAGGCACCCGCAGCGACCAATGTCGAACCCGTGAGGCGCGAGTCCATCGATAACAACACGACCATCAATGTCACGGTCGATGCGCGCGGGGAGGGAGCGGACAACATCGCGCGCAAGATCGTGGCCGCAGTCGAGGGGCGCACGCGCCGGCTCAATGATGGTCTGAACGGTGGATCGTTCGCATGAGCACTATTCTGATGGGTCTTGGGCCCCACCGATTCGGTCTGGCTGCTGCGAATTATCAAGATCTGAAGAACCGGATCACCGCTCGCTGGCCCGCCAACAAGGTGATCGGCGCGCAGCCGATCTATCAGTTCCTGGGGCCGGACGACCATGAGCTCTCTCTTCAAGGGCTCATCTTCCCCGAGTGGATGTCAGGGTATGACGAGCTGTCAGCGTTGCGTGGAAGCGCGGCGGCAGGCTCGCTCTACAGCTTCGCCTCCAACTTGGGCGATGTGTTCGGCAACTGGATCATCCTTGGCGTGGAGAGCTCAGAAGCGCGCTTTAATCGGGGCGGTCTGCCTCGCCGTGTCGAGTTTTCGCTGCTGCTCGTAAAGGGCTCTTCGCGCTACGGAACCGCGTGATGGCAGAAATCTATGTGACGAAGCCGGGCGATATGGTCGACCTCATCTGCCATAGGCGATTCGGCCATACGCGGGATCGCGTTGTCGAGAAGACCTTGGAGCTTAACCGCGGTCTCGCGGGGCTCAACCATCCCCTTCCCGCTGGTGTGACCATCGCTCTCCCGGAGATCAAGCCGTCACCGGTTCGTCGGGTCAGGCTTTACGACTGATGATCCCTACATTCTTCGTGCTGGTCGACGGGACAGACGTCTCGGCGAACTTCGTCTCGCGGCTGGTGGAGCTGCGGATGACCGATGCGAGCGGGCGGGAAAGCGACTGCGTCACGATTCTGCTCGACAATAAGGATCGGGAGTTGGTCGCGCCCCGCCGCGGCGCGTTGATGTATGCCGCGATCGGCTGGAATGGAAGCCATGACGTCGATGGCGAGTATATCGTCGAGTCGAGCGTGATCGAAGGGGGCGGCGAGCAGCCCTTCACCCTGAGTGTCGAAGGAAAATCGGCCGATCTGCGCGAAACGATCAAGCAGCACAGGACCGAGGACCACCAGAAAACGACCGTCGGCGCGCTTGTGAACAAGCTCGCTCAGCGCAATAGCCTGACGCCAGCCGTTGGGCAGGATCTCGCGTCGGTTGAGCTGGACTACCTGGGGCAGTCCGAGGAATCGGATATGCACTTGCTCTCTCGCCTGGCGCGGCGACTGGGTGCCGTTGCGGCTGTGAAGGATCGGCGACTTCTCTTCACGCGCAAAGGCTCGGGGCAGGGGGCCACCGGTACGTCACTCGGCAGTGCAACGGTCGTGCTGACCGACATTATATATCTGCGCTGCGCTGTGAAGGACCGGCCCCGGTTCGGGAAGGTGCAGACGACCTATATGGATCGCGGCACAGGCCTGGAAAAGCTCTACACGAAAGAGTTCGGAGACGGCGGCCCGGATTTCTTCATTCGGCATCCCTTCTCGACCAAGGATGAGGCGGAGCGTGCAGCCGGCGCTCGCGCACGCGAACTCGAAACCGAGGGCAACACGCTCACGCTAACGCTCCACGGCCGAGGCGATATCGCCGCTGAGATGAAACTCAACGTCGTGGGCATTTGTCCCAACGCTGATGGGCAATGGTCTGTCGAGCGGGTCGAGCAGGTGCTCGATCAGTCTGGCTGGCGCACGGAAGTCGAGTGCACGCGAGACAAGGCGGACAAAGACGCCGGCGGCGACGAGAGCATCGAATAGTCCAACCGTTTGCCAGAACTCGCCTGGGGACGGCGGGTCGCCGGCTTGCCGGCGGGCCTGGGCGTGTTGAGGGACGCGCCCAGGCCGAACCAACCAGCGGAAAAATCCCATGCCGAAAGCATACATCGAGTTCGGGACTGCGGTACGCAGCGCCCCGCCGCTTCACGATGCCGTGCCGCGCGTCACCGAAGCGCTCTCCATCTCGTCATCCGCGGCGGTCTCCACCAACGCGGCAGGCAAAGCTCAGTCCCGCGGATTCAACGTGGTCCGCATCACCGTTGATGCCGATTGCTGGTTGGCGTTCGGGCCGACCCCCAACGTCGACAATGCGAACCTGCGTCGCGTCCTTTTGGCGAACAGCTCAATGGATGTGCTCCTCCCCGAGGGGCACAAGGTCGCGGTGAAAGCGCTCGTCTGATGGCTGGGCTTTCGCTCGACCTCAGGCTGGGATTGTCGCGACGGCTCAGCGGACCGTCGCCCACGATCAACCAATCCGCCCCGCTCATCATCGCGCATCGCTGCTCAGGCTCCATGTACCCGGAGTATTCCGACAAGTCACATGAATGGGCTTATGCCGCCGGGCTGCGGCAGCTCGAGATCGACGGGCGCATCCTCGCGGATGGCACCGTTGGCGTCATGCACGACGCGACGGTCGATCGGACCACGGACGGGACGGGCAACGCCTCTGCCGTGAATGCCGCCGCCTTCCAGGCGCTCACCGTCGACTATGCTTCCTGGTTTGGCGGCGATTACGGCACGCTTCACCCGCCGCTTGCCTTCGACGTGATCGACAAATTCAACGGCAGGGTCGCGTTCCATATCGAGGGCAAGGACGCCGATGCCATGACGGCGATAGTCAATCGCCTCACCGCGATCGGTGCCCGCAAGGATCAGTATGTCCTATCGTCCTTCCAACTCACGACGGCACGCATTGCGCTCAATGCCGGATATGCCACCGCCGTCGTCGCCACGGGTGCCACCGACATGGCCGCGCTCTGGGGCGAGGGCTTTCGCTGGGTGCTGATGGCGGTCAGCGAAACAGACGCGCTGATCCAACAATATGTCACGCAGGGCTTCAACGTCCTGGTCTATACCCTTGAGCGGCGGAAGGACCGGGACCGGTATCTCGCCCTTGGCGTGCGCGGCCTCTATTCCGACGATGCGGAATACACCAGCGGCGACAAGCCCATCGCGACCCGTGACGGCTGGGCAACGCTCCGCTGGATGCCCGGCATGCTGGGGTATCAGAACCGCGGCACATTCGCGGAAGACGGTTGGTGGGGATGGCCGGACTATGTCGGCGTCGCCGGCTGCCTCCAGGGCTGGGCTTGCCCGATCAACGGCCACGACGACGCCAACGATTTCAGCATCGATTTCGAGGCGCGGTTTCATGCGGTGGGGGCCGGCACGGACTGGTTCGGCGTCTGGATCGCCGATGCCACCATGCGCGACCAGATCTACACGGACACCGGCGCCACCGGACAGAAAGGCTATTTCCTTCTGTTCCGGCAAAACGGCCGCATCCAGATCTACCGCCGCAACGAAGCGGCGACGATCAACGTGTTCACGGACGGCCCGGCCTTCGCCACCGATGGCGTGACGGCGACGAAATGCCGGGTGCGCGTCAACTCCACCCAGATCATTGGCGAGAAGCTGGATGCTGACGACATGGTTGTGCAGTCGGCCGTCCTGACCGATACGACGTTTCGCGGGGGCTACCTCAGCATCAACAAGGTGACGAATGCCCGGCCGATGCTGCGCAACTTCGCCGTGTCGCCTGTCAGCGCGCCTGTGCCCGGCGCACTCGATCCGGCCGCGCAGCTTCTGTTCCAGGCCATGACCGACGAGCCGAGCGCCGCGCGCGTCGCGGCGATCAACACGCTCATCGACACGCTGAGACGATGGGATCTCTGGGACGGAAACGGCCTGAGAGCAATGTGGATGCCCGGCGCTCACGCCAATCAGGCCTCGCGCCTCAACTGGAAGGACCCTTCCCAGTTCATGCTCACGCCGTTCAACTCCCCGAATTTCCTCGTCGATCGGGGATGGAAGGGCGACGGGGCGACGAGCTATCTCGGCAGTGGGTTTTTCCCGGCAACGGACGGCGGAAGCTGGGCTGTCGATGATGGATCCATCTGGGTGTGGACCTGCGAGGAAATGCAGGAATCCGTCCCGGCCGTTGGAGCGGGCACGGGCTTTGTCGGCGCCGTCGTGCCGCGCAATGCCTCCGGCAATGCCGAGGGCTTGCTTAACCGCACGGGCACGACGCTCTCGGCCGCAACGTCATCGTCGATCGGCCTGACCGGAATTCAGCGTCGAGGTGCCTCGGATGAGCGGCTGTGGAAGAACGGCGTGCAGATCGCGTCGGGCTCGGCCGCATCTGTCGGGCGCCCAAGTGGCGAGTTTCGCATCGGCGGTCGCAGCCCGTCGACCTTCGCGGGCCAGCGCGTGAGCTTTGCCGCAGTAGCCGGTTCGCTCACGGGCAAAGAGACCGCTCTCTTTTCCGCCCTCAACACCTTCATGCAAGCGATCGGAAACTCCTGATGGCCGCGCATTTCTTCATCATGACGGCCGGTCAGCGCGACGACCTGATGGCCATGAACGATCCCAACGCCTCGATCAATCCCCGCGCCATCGACGCTGCCGATCCTGGCACAGCAACAAATCTGAACCCGGATGCGGTCGGCTTCGCGGTCGGCGATGACGTCTCCTTGACGGGCAAGTTCGCAGCGCCGAAGCGCATCGTCGATGACCCGGACTATCAGGCCTATGTGCCTGACATGATCGCCTATCTGCTCGAGCTGCCTTACGCGCTTCTGGAAGCGGAAATGATCTTCGCGCCCATCGAAGACTGACCTCCGGAGATAGCCAATGAAAATTCTGCTGCTTGCGGCGCTCGTCGCCGCAGCCGTGAGCGCCTGCGCGTCTCGCGACAAGACCGACTGGGCTGGTGTGGCCTATGGCACGAAATATGTCGTCGAAGGCGAAGACCGGTGAAGCTCGTCGCCAACTGGCGCGAGGTCCTGCGCTACGCCTGGAGCATCAGGCTGCTCATCCTTGCCGGCGCACTGTCGGGCGCCGAGGTCGCGCTGCCGCTCCTGCAGGAGATCCTTCCCATCCATCGCGGCGTCTTCGCCGGGCTGTCGGCGCTGACGGTCTGCGGCGCCTTCGTCGCTCGCATCGTCGCGCAAACTTCCGTGTCAGGAGAGAAGCAATGAGCGCTCGCGCCCGCAAGGCTCTGGCGGCGGGGGCCGTGCTCGGCCTCCTCGCCATGACAGCCACCTATTTGACCGAACCGTGGGAAGGCACTGTCAACAAAGCCTACTGGGACAGGCTCGGGCAGGTCTGGACCATCTGCACGGGCGAAACGTTGAATGTGAAGCCTGGCATGGTGAAAACCGATGCCGAGTGCAAGGCGATGCTCCTGTCCCGGCTAGAGAATGACTTCCACAAGCCGCTCACCCGCTGCATTCCGGGCTTCGACAAGGCCCCGCTCGGCTGGCAAGGCGCCATGCTCGATGAAGCCTACAACATCGGCGTCGGTGCGGCTTGCTCGTCGACTGCAGCAAAGCGCGCGCGGGCTGGTGACTTCCACGGCTCCTGCCACGCCATGACCTGGTTCAACCGGGCCGGCGGCAAGGTCATCGCTGGGCTGAAGAACCGGCGCGAGTACGGTGATGCCACCCGGCTGGGTGAGCTCGAGCTGTGCCTGGAGAGCCTGAAGTGACGTGGCTTCTCTCCTTCCTGCCGCTGTGGGTGTGGGCCGTTGCCGGCATCGTCGCCGTCGTGGCGGCCTGGAATTTTCTCGGCCGGCCGGGCGCGATCATCGCGGCCTTCGCAGCCTCGGTCATCGCCGCCTATGCCACCGGCGCCAGCGTCGAGCGCGAGCGCAGCAATGCCGTCGCCCTGACGGCCGAGATCGCCCGGCTGAAAGACGAGAAGGCTGAAGCCGAGCGGCAGCAGCAGGTCTCAATCTCCATTCAAGCCGGCATGGCCGAGAAGGCCGCCGCGACCCGCGCGGAAGCGACCAAACTCCAGGAGCGGGCCGATGCCCTTGAGGACGAATTACGCCGCGAGGCGAGCAAGGCCCCTCCGGCTTGTCGTTGCGGCTTCACTGATGATCAGCGCCGCCGGCTGCAATCAGACATCCCGATCGGGGCGCGTGCCGATCCCACCGCTCGATAGCGAGGCGGCAATGCCATGCCATGATCCGGGGATGGATCGCGATCCAAAGGTTGCGGCCGTCCAACATCGCCTCGCCCTTGCGGTCTGCGAAAGCCGCCGCTCATTGGCCGTCGACAGCTACGAAGCCGTTCGTGCCGGCTTCGGCGTGAAGGGAGGAGCGCTATGAGCAAACCATCATGGCTGGATCTGAAGATCGGGGTTGGCAACATCATCAACCTCGCGGCTCTGGTCTGCGCGCTCATCTATGGCTGGGCCGAGATGCAGGCGAACGACCGCAAGCAGAATGAGCAAATCGTCGCGCTCAAAGCTACGGATGCGCAGATCCTTTCCGACATCAAAGTTTACGATTCAGCAGTTCGTGCCGAGCTGAAAGACATACGAGCCAAGACTGACACCATTCTGGATAAGCTCGTAGATCGCCAACAGGCCACCGTCGAACGTGTAGTGCGGGTTGAGACGAAAGTGGACGAGATCCTGACCAGGCTGCCATCGCGGCTGCCGTAACTGTTTTGGCGGAGCGCGCGCCGCCATCCGTAGCCCCGCGAGGGGCAGCCCTCCTTGGGCGTTTCCTCCCTAGACTCGCCGCCCCTGTCCTTCGGGATGGGGGCGGCCTTTTTTGCGTCTCTGGACTGCGTTCGTGGTGGCTTGACCGACGATTCGGGAGAGCTATAGGATCGTCAAGTCTCCTCGGGGGTCGAGGAGACGTTTATCCGAGGGAGACTCGGGATGAGAAAACACGATTTCCTCGTGTTCATTGGGCGATTCCAGCCCTTTCACATCGGTCACAAGCATATTCTCGACACCGCGCTGGAGAACAGTGACCGTGTGATCGTGATCGTTGGCTCGGCCGACAGCCCCCGCACGCCGCGGAATCCCTTCACCTATGAGGAACGGCGGGGGATGATAGCTGGCAATTATCAATGGGAGGTCGAGAACAACCGCCTGATCATCGAAGCCATCACGGACAACCAGTACAACGACGATGCATGGATCGCTGAGGTGCAGCGCATCGTGTCGGACAAGGTGCTCCATCTCGGCAATGGAGGCGGCTTCCACGTCCATGGGACTAAGGACTTCAGGATTGGCCTGATTGGCTTTGCCAAAGACGGGACCTCCTTCTACCTGAAGAAATTCCCCGAGTGGGATAGCGTGGCAGCCAAGAGCCAGTACGGCCTCTTCAACTCGTCCGACGTCCGCGAGGCTTACTTCAGCCGCGTCGGCGTCCTTCCGCGGGACAACTGTCCAGAGAACGTTGTCGATTTCATGAGGGATTTCCGTCTGTCTCCAGACTATGCGGAGCTCGTCGGAGACGTCGAGGCGGTCCGCGCTTATCGCGCACAGTGGGGCCGGGGGCCCTTTGTCACGGCCGACGCGGTCGTCGTGCAGTCAGGCCACGTCCTTCTGATCAGACGCGGCGCGCGACCTGGGCGAGGGCGCTTGGCGCTACCCGGCGGGTTCGTGAACTGTGACGAGCTGATCATGGAGGCCGCTGTGCGCGAGCTAAAGGAAGAAACGCGCATCTCGGACGCTCGTGGGGAGATCCCGGCAGGCGTGCTGCGTTCCTACATCGAGGACGACAAGACCACGATCTTCGATCAACCCAATCGCGACGAGCGCGCGCGGATCGTCACACACGCGTTCCTGTTCAGGCTCCCTGAGCGCACCGAACTCTCGAAGGTGTATGGCTCAGACGATGCCCAGCACGCTGCCTGGTACGCGCTGGGCAATCTCGACCCGGCGGACTTCTACTCCGATCACTACGACATCCTCCGGCGCATGCTGGGGATCTAGACGCCTATCAGCTGCAAGGGGTTTGCAGCTGCACCGCATCTGAGGAGATCAGATCATGACCTATAACATTCTCGCCGACACCGACAGCTATAAGCTCAGCCACTTCCTTCAATATCCGCCTGGCATAAGACGCCTGTCGGCTTACATCTCAGCGCGCAAGGGCGAGACCATCTTCTTCGGGCTTCAAGGGCTTCTAGCGGATTGCCTGCAGCGCGTTACGCAGGACGACGTTGACGAGATGCGCACGCTCGAAGCGCACGGTCTGCCTCTCAACATCGAGGGCTTCCAGCGCATCGTCGACGTGCACGGCGGAAGCCTGCCGGTACGCGTTGAGGCGCTCCCGGAGGGCATGCTTGTCCCCGAGGGCGTGCCGATGGTCCAGGTCGTGAATACAGATCCCCAGATGGCCTGGCTCACGACCTACCTCGAGACGGCGATCCTGCGCGTTTGGTATCCCTCGACGGTGGCGACCCGCGCATTCCAGATCCGCAAGTTGATCCGGCGGTATATGGAACGCACGTCGGATGAGGCGGCTGGGGCTGAGTTGTTCAAGCTCCACGACTTCGGTTCTCGGGGCGTCTCCACGCCGGCCACCGCGGCCCTCGGCGGGTGCGCCCACCTTGCCGTATTCCGAGGCACTGACACGGTCCAAGCGCTCATTTACGCCAGGCGTCGGTATCATGAGGCCATGGCAGGGTTCTCGATCCCGGCAGCCGAGCACTCCACGATCACGAGCTGGGGGGAGCAAAATGAGGCGGAGGCGTTCCGCAACATGGTCCGGCAGTTCGGCAAACCGGGGGCGATCTTCGCAGTGGTGTCGGATAGCTACGATCTCGAGAACGCTGTGCGGAACATCTGGGGCGAGGCGCTTCGTGACGAAGTGATCGCCTCCGGCGCCACGCTCGTGGTTCGGCCTGATTCAGGAGACCCAACCGTGATCCCGGTCGAAACGGTCAAGGCGCTGGCAGAGACGTTCGGCTTCAGCGTCAATAGTAAGGGCTACAGGGTGCTGCATCCGAGCGTCCGCGTCATCCAGGGCGACGGGATTAATGAAGGCTCGATCTCTCAGATCCTCGCCAACCTGGAGGCAGCAGGCTTCTCTGCCGACAACATCGCCTTTGGCATGGGAGGACAGCTGCTCCAGTACATGAGCCGTGACACCTACAGCTTCGCCATGAAGGCGAACGCCATCCAGGAGGCTGACGGGATCTGGCGGGACACCTTCAAGTCGCCCGCGACTGATCCTAGGAAGCGCTCGTTGGCCGGCCGGCAGGCGGTCATATTGGAAGACGGGCGGCTCACCTCAGTGAAACTCGCAGATCTCGGCAGCCGCCTCAACCTTCTGCAGCCCGTCTGGGAGAGCGGCGAGGCGCTCAGGTCAGAGACCCTTGGCCAAATTCGGGAGCGCGTTGAAGCGGCTTTGACTGGTAGGGCGCTCCGCTAGGCAGCCCGAAGAAGATTGGCCACGATCAAGGTACTACCCCCGTGAGGCGTTTGACTCGCGGGGTTCTTTTTTGCGTTTCCGACCCGCCCACCCGGCGCGCCGCCAGGACGATGACGTGAAGCCGATACAGTGACGAGCCATGCAGCGCACGCCTAACTGACCGCGTGACTTCGCCAGACCCGCCGAGCGTCCCAGCTGGGATGTTGGCGCGGGAGGTGGTCGGAGGCAAAGACCCGTAAACGACCGACAGTGAGCACGAGAGACTGAGGGGAGGCATAGGCGAATGCGGATAGTTTTTTTCAATCCGTCGGAAAACGTAGATATTTATCGCTCCAAAGCGCCCAGGTTGAAAAAACCCGAGTGCAAATTTCCTAGCGATTTCAAGGGGATGATGCGGGAGTAACGATAATCTACCGTTAAACTATCCCCCACCAAGGGAATGGAGACGTGGGCCTTTCAGGCCCGTCTCCAAAGTTCCGAGCGTGATCGGTAGAAATCGCGCTCGCGATGCCTTCTAGATGAAGCTGATCGGGGAGGCAAGCCCCTTGTGCTTGTCCGGCGGGGGGCAATGGCAAGGCATCCACAGGGGAATGAGCGGGGATTGACCGTTGGACGGCGCGCCGAGCGTGCGGAACGGACGCTTGCAGCCGTTCCTCGAAGCATGCCGGGCCGTCCACGTCGCTGCCGGACGAGCCAGGCCAATCCGGCGTTCCCTCTCCCGCGGCTTTGAGCAAGTGCGTCTTCCGCGGCCTCGCCCTGCTCGAAAGCCGTCGAGACAATTCGATTTCGCATGGCATCAGACGCTTCCGTTCAAGTCGGGTTTGCTCGCGTGCCGGGTATCATGGCGCCCATCCGGGCCTCCATGGTGGCAGGCGCCGGAGCGCACATGTCAATGGCTTGAACAGTAAAAACTGTTGGTCTTGCGATCTAAAGCGTGGCCACTCTCAATGTAACCATGGGTTGCAGTCCAATTGTCAGTGTCGTGGCGGTGTGACGCATCTTGCGACGGCAGCCGGAGCCGTCATATTCCACTATATTGATAGATCAATACGTTTGATGTACCAAGGCGTTGCGTTATCGGTACACCCCCATTTGCGTCTTTCGGAGCGCCGGCCTTGTTCCGTCCCAGAAGTTTGATCCGGTTGCTCACACATCCGCTGATATCAACGACCAGAAGCCTCGCGCGTTATGTCATCCTCGTGACTGGGATCAGTCTCGTGATTGCGCTCGGGGTTGATGTCACGAGCCAACTCGTCTTCTTCGCCGACTGGCCGACGGCCCTGCGCTCGTGGCTCTTGACGGTCGTCATCGTGTTCATCATCGCGATCCCGGTGAGTTTCACCTTCGGGCGGTCCCAGCAGGCCCTTCTCCTTGCCCATCGCGAACTCGAGCAATTGAGCCGGACAGACCAACTCACCGGATTGCCGAATCGCCGTGCCTTGATGGAAGCCAGCGAACAGGCCGACTTCGACGCCATGGTCCTCGTCATCGCCGATGTCGATCGCTTCAAGACGATCAACGACACCATCGGTCATCGTGCCGGGGATGCGGTCATTCGCGCCATCGGGCAGATCATGGCGAGCCATCTTTCGCAGTTCGGCCTCGTGGGGCGCATGGGCGGCGACGAATTCGCGCTGATCGCGACGAATGCGCGGGTGGAAGATATCGTTCTGGCGCTGATCAATCTGCGCGAGACTGTGACCAAAACCGCGATCATTGCCGCCGACAATGTGGCGAATGTGTCGATCTCTGCAGGTATCGCCATTCGCGACCCGTCGATTTCCTTCGACACGGTCTATTCCGAAGCCGATGAGGCCCTTTACATGGCCAAGCGGAACGGGCGCAATCGGATTGAGCTGTCGGAGCGGGTGAGGCTCGCCTATCCCGAGGTCTTCGCCCGATCCGCCAGCGGCTGAGGCGGCAGGCGGGCGTGCGTCATCACGCCTGGCGCCCGAATGCGCGTAAGGGAACCATGTCCCTCCTGCGAAAGTTCGGCTCTACAGACGCATGCCGCCGTCGACGGACAGCACGGCCCCATTGATATAGGCCGCCTCAGGGGATGCGAGGAAGGCGACGATACCGGCGCAGTCGCTGGCCTCGCCGATCCGCCCGAGCGGGATCTTGGCCTCGACGCCCCGGCGGAAATCGGCATCGGCGAGCACGGCGCGGTTGCGGTCGGTGAGGATCGCGCCGGGCTGGACGACGTTGAAGGTCAGGCCGGGCACGCGCGTGTTGCGCGCCAGGTTGAGGATGATGTTGGTCTGCGCCGCCTTGGTGCCGGCATAGAACAGGTGCACGTCGTTCGGCCGGTACTCCTGCACGGTGCCGATGGCGATGATGCGCCCGCGACCGCGCGCGATCATGCCGGGGAGGACGGATTGCAGCAGGCGCATGGTCGAAAAGAGATTGACCTCGGCCTGCGCCGCCATCGCCTCCTCGGTCAGGCTCTGCCAGGTCTGGCGGAACTCGATCGAGGCATTGAGCACGAGGATGTCGGGCGGGCCAAGCGCCGCTTCGACATCGCGCACCAGGCCGGCTGTCGCCGCCCGGTCCGCGAGGTCGGCCGTGAACAGGCGGGCGCCCGGCGGCAGATCATCCGCCGGCTCGCTCGAATCGCGGCCATGGACGGCGACCCTGGCCCCCATGGCGGCCAACCGCCCGGCGATCGCGTGGCCTATGCCGCGCGTCGAGCCGGTGACCAGTGCGACTTGTCTGTCAATCACCCCGTTCTCCCCCGTGTCGTTCATGATGGCAGCAGCGGCTTCACCCGCGCGGCGGCATCGGCCATCGCCGCCTCGGGCGTCATGCTCCCGATCACCGCGGCCTGGCTGGCCTGCACGAAGATATCATGCGCGCGGGCCTGCTCGTCAAAGGCCGGCAGATGGATGCGCGCCGTCTTCAGCGCCGCGGCCTCATCGGCGGCATAGGGCAGGGCCGCCTTGAGCTTCGGATCGTCATAGGTCGACAGGCGCGTCGGGCCGTTGCCGTTGAGCGCCATGGCGAGGGTGCCCGCCTTCGACGACAGGGCGCTGATGAGCCCCCATGACGCATCCTTCTGCTGCGCCGCCTTCGGGATGACGAGCGCCCAGAACTCGACGGTCGGGGCATAGGTGATCTTGCCCTGGAGGTCGGCTGCGACCGGGACCGTCAGTGCCTTGAACTTGCCGGGATATTGCGACTTCGACGGATCGTTGTAGCTGACGAGCCGGGCAAAGGGATTGACGGTGATGGCAGCACGGCCCTGCTGCATCCAGGTCGTCACCTCCTCATTGTTGAGATTGGTGAAATTGCGCGGCATCACGCCCGCCTTGTAGAGATCGGCCAGGATGCCGAGCGTCTTCACCATGCCGGGTTCGGTACAGACGATTCTGCCGTCGGCGGTCATGTAGTCGCCGCCCAGCGCCCGTGCCAGCGTCAGGAAGTTGGACGCGAAGACGCTGGTGAAGGCGAGCCCATAGACCGATGTGCCGTCGGCGCGCTTGTAGGTGAGCTTGCGCGCGGCCTCGACCAGTTCCTCGAAGGTCTTCGGCAGGGCGACGCCGCGTTCCGCGAACAGCGCCTCGTTGTAGATGAGGGCATTGGTGGCGTGACGCACCGGCACGCCATAGAGCGCGCCGTCGAGCTTCATGGGTTCGACGAGGCCGGGGGCAAAGTCGTCGAAGGCCTCGATCGGCGCGCTTGCCTGCCGCGCGTCGAGCGGCTCGAACAGCTTCAGATTGCGCGGCACCGCACGGCCGTTGAGGAGATAGCCGACGTCGATGGAGGTCTCCGACAGGGAGGCCTCGCGCAGCAGGCGCTCCATGATGGCGTTGACGTCGCCGAGCGTCACCCAGTCGACGTCGGTGCCGGTCGCGGCTCGCCATGCGGCGGTCGCGTCGCCGCCGGGGCCCGCCGTCGCCGCCGCATGATGGACGCGGTGAGACAGGACGGTCAGTTTCTTGGCCTGGGCGAAACCGCGGCCCGGCAGCGCGAGCGTGGCGCCCGCGGCACCTGCAAGGGCTAATATCTCCCGGCGTGTGGGACTACGTCGATGGCCTGACATCCTATTTCCTCCCTCAAATGGGGTGTGGGCTCTCGTGGCCCCTCCCGTTCTCGTCTCAGGCCGCCGGCTTGTCCGCTTCGGCCAACCTGATCTTGACCCCCGCGCCATCACCGACGACGCGCAGGATGCTCGTGAAATCTTCGCGCGGATAGACTTCCGCCGTCTGGGTCAGCAGGTCGAAGACGGCTTTGCCAAGGGTCAGCGGCACGCCCATGTCCTCGGCGAAGGACAAGGCCAGCCGCTGGTCCTTGCGGGCAAGCGGCGTCATGAAGCCGGGGCTGAAGTCCCCGAGGAAGGCCTTCGACGGCATCAGCTTGTGCATCCAGGCATTGTTGGTGCCGGTCGCGCCGCTGATCGCCACGATCATGTCGAGCGGCAGCCCGGCCTTGAGCCCGATGGCGCAGGCCTCGGCGACCGTCGAGACGATGCCGGCGGACAGGAAGTTGTTGACGAGCTTCATGGCGACGCCGTTGCCGAGCGGGCCGCAATAGGTGATCGTGTCGGCCATGGTGCTGAGCAGCGGCATGGCCTCGTCAACGGTTGCCTTGTCGCCGCCGATCATCAGCGCGAGCGTGCCGGCGCGCGCGTTCTCCACCCCACGCGCCACCGGGCTGTCGATCATCCGGATGCCACGCCCGGCGAGCTGGGCCGCGACGCGGCGGCTGGTGCCGGGATCGATGGTGCTCATGTCGACATAGAGCGTGCCCGGTCTCGCCGCGGATTCGATGCCGTCCTCGCCGAGCGCGATCTTTTCCACATCCGGCGCATCCGGCAGCATGGTGATGATGACGTCTGAGGTGCGGGCGAGTTCGGCCACCGAGGACACGGGCGTGGCGCCCGCCGCCTTGGCCTCGGCAAGCGCTTTCTCGCTGAGATCGAAGACCTTCAGCGTATAGCCGGCCCTCACCACATTGAGCGCCATGGGCAGGCCCATGGTGCCGATGCCGATGAATCCGATGACGCTTTGACCGGGGGCAATCGGGCCGGGAACAATCGCAGACATTTAAGACCTCACAAGCGGTTCAACGCGTTGTTTCAACTGGGCGACGGCGTCCTCGGGCTTCATCTGGCCGAGAGCGACTGCCTGAACGGTTTGGGCGAGGATGTCGCCGGCCTCGGTCGCCTTGTCGAAGGCGGGTAGCGGCGGCTTGGCGACGGCGAGGGCGCGGGCCTCCTCGGCGGCATAGGGCACGGCCGCCTTGACACGCGGGTCGTCGTAGGCGGACGGGCGGATCGGCCCGTTGCCGTTGAGCGCGGCGCGGATGACCGCCTCCTTGGCGGTCATCGCCTTCACCATCTGCCACGCGAGTTCCTTGTTGCGGCTGTTGCGCGGGATGACGAAGGACCAGAACTCGGTGGTGCCGACGATGTCGCCGCCGGGGGACCCCGCAGCGGCCGGCGGCGAGACGACCTTGATCTTGCCGGCGTAGTTCGATTTCTGGGGATCGTTGAAGGCGAGATAGCGGCCGAAGGCGAAGTGGCACATGGCCAGGCGCCCGGTCTGCATCATGGTGATGACCTCGTCCTGCCGCAGCGCCGCAAAGTTTCGCGGCAGGATCTGCTTGGCGAAAAGGTCGCGGAAGACCTCGAAGGTCTTCACCATCCCCGCCGTGTTGGGGACGACCTTCAGCGTCTCATCGATGAAGGGGGCCTGATAGGCGAGCGACAGCGTGACCATGTTGACATAGCTCACGCCCTCCATCGCAAATCCGTTCACCGGCACATCGCCGTCGCGTCGGAAGGTGGTCTTCTCGGCAAAGGCGATCATGTCCTCGATGGTGCGCGGCGGGCCGGAGAGGCCGCGTTCCGTGAAGAAGGCTTCGTTGTAGTGAAGGCCGGTGGTGGCATGGCGGAAGGGCACGGCGAAGGTCTCGCTGTCGACCGTGACGGCCTTGACCATTCCCGGCGAGACCTCCTGCCAGTCCTCGATCGGGTCGCTTGCCGCGAAGGCGTTGATCGGCGCCATCAGTTGCAAGCTGCGCGGCACGGCATTGGTGTTCAGCAGGAAGCCGACGTCGAAGGAGGTTTCGCCGAGGCTCGCCTCCCGCAGCAGGCGCTCGTGCAGCGGGCCGACGTCAAACGTCGACCAGTTCAGGGCGACCCCGTTGGCCTTGCCCCATTCGCCGAGGATGTCGCCACCCTTGCCGCCGGCGTCGCCGGTGAGCGCCGTCCGGTGGACGCGATGGCCGATGATGTTGAGCGATTTTGATTGCGCGACGGCAGGGCCAAGGCCGGCCGCGAAGGGCAGGGCGCCCGCGCCGAACGCCAGGAGCGCCCGCCGGGATGGACGGATGTGGGACATCGGTTTCCTCCACAATGGACATGGTCTTGGGACATGTTCTTGCGACATGTTCTGGGTGACCCCCGGCGCTTCTGCGCTGTGGGATCGATCGTGCTGTCGGGCCTATCCGCGCCTTTGGAGCCAATCCGGCTTCGATGGAATCGCCTGAGGCCATCCAAGTTGATGAATGTGCTCGTCCCTTTCCAGGCGAAGCAGGTCCGCAGCAGACGCACTGACTCAAAGGCGCCGGAGCGGCCTATTCGCCGGAGAACAGTTCCTTCACGGCTGCATCCGCGGCCTCGAAATGCTGGCTCATGGCGCCGAAGGCCGCATGCGCATCCCCCGCCTTGATGGCGTTGAAGATGCGGACGTGGCGCTCATAGGTCTCGCGCCATTCCACAGGTCCCCGGTTTCCGCGCGAATTGAAGATCTCCATGATTTCCGAGATGATGGGCCGGAGCGCGCGGATCTGGAACTTCAGCAGGCGGTTGCCGGACATCGTGCCGATTGTCTCGTGAAAATCGAGATCCGCCTCGATCCACGACGGCACGTCCCCCAGGCTCGCCTCCATCCGTGCCAGGATAGCGCCGAGATGGGCGAGTTCGGCGTCGCTGCGCGCGGTTGCAGCGAGCTTCGACGTTGGCGGCTCGAGGATTCGCCGGAGCTCGATCGCCTCGTTGATGCCGGTTGCGCTGCCCCGCACGGCGAAGCGGAAGAAGCGGCCCAGCGGCTCGGCATCGAGGTCACGGATACGCGTGACCTTGCCTTGCTGGATATGCACGACCCCCATCGCCGCCAGCTCGCGGATGGCTTCGCGCGCCACCTGCTTGCTGACGCCGAAGGATGCGGCGATCCGCCCCTCGGAAGGCAGCGCATCGCCCGGCTTCAGACGCCCGTCGAGGATCGCCTGGGTCAGCTTCTCGATGACCGCTTCGCCGAGCCGTACCGGCGCGACATCCTCAGCGCCCAGCAAGGCATCGAGCGGGTCGATGTCGAGTGCTCCGTTCACGCCGGCTCCCTTTGGCATGCTGTCTTCGGCCGAACGGCCATGCGGCACTTTCGGCGTGCCTCCGCGGCAGAAATCGCTACGGCCAGCCGAATGACTATGACAAAGGTGATGTGGCATTGCAACTATCCAACTTAGCAGATAAGTTGCTAGGCAAATATCGGACAGGGAGGAATGCGTGACTGATCAAGAACGCGTGTCATCTGCCAGCCGGGCTGTGGCCGAGGCGGAGATGCACAACGCGGGTGCCGTGATCCAACGCGTGACGGCTCATCCGCTGCGGGCAATCCTGCCGAAGGCCCAGCGCACCTCCCAGGGCGACTATCCCGCCGTGGAAATCCTGGTCGTCGAGGTGGAGACCGCCGACGGTCTCATCGGCATCGGCGAGGGGCTCGCGCGCCGTGGCGCCAAGGGCTATGCCGCGCTGGTCGATGAAGCGCTCACGCCGCGCCTCCTGGGACAGGATTCGAGCCATCGCCGCGCGTTGTGGCAGCGCATGCGCAATGCCCTCACCGGACGCCCCGGCGGCCAGCTGGTCGAGGCGCTCGCCGCCATCGACATCGCACTTTGGGATCTCGCCGGCAAGCGGGCGGGCGAGCCGATCCATCGCCTGCTCGGCGGCATGGGACGCAGCCATGTGCCGGCTTACGCCTCGTCCATCAACTGGCTGGACGACGCGACCGTCGAGGCCGAGATCGCCTCGGCGCTGGCATCAGGTTTCCGCGAAATCAAGGTCAAACTCGGCCGGCCTGTCCCGGCCGCCATCGCCCGGGCGAAGCTCGCGCGACGCCTCGCCGGCGATGACATCGCCCTCTATGTCGATGCCAACTGGGCCTATGACGTCGACGATGCCATGCGCGTCGGCCGGGCGCTCGCCGATCTCGGCTATGATCTGTTCGAGGAGCCGATCGCGCCGCATGACCGCGCCGGCTATCGGCGGCTCGCGCAGCATCTGCCGATACGGCTGGCGGCGGGGGAGAGCGACTATGTCGGCAGCGAGGCGCTGCAACTCCTGGAAGATCGCTCGCTCGGCCTCATCCAGCCCGATGTGACGCGCTCCGGCGGCATCACCGAGACCTGGCGGATCACCGAACTCGCCGCGGCTTATCACACCGCCTATGCGCCACACGTCGGCTGGTCCGGCGCGATCTGCGTCGCCGCGAGCCTGCAACTTGCCGCGGCGGCCGAGACGACTCGAACCTTCGAATGCATGGTCTATGATAATCCCTTGCGGGATGAACTCTGCGCGCCTGTCGTCGGCGGGCATAGTCAGATCATCGACGGTGGCGTCGCCATTCCGCAGGGGCCGGGATTAGGCGTCGCCCTCGACTACGACGTCCTCGCCCGCCACCGTATCGCTTGAGGGCCTGATGGAACAACGCTCGCCGCTTCTTCCCGCCCTCGGCTTCATCGCGCCTGTCCAACTCTTCGTCGGTATCATCATCTTCATTCCGGCGCTCTATGTGTTCTGGCTCAGCCTGACCGAATCGTCCTTCGGCCAGGCGCCGGTCTTCGTCGGGCTCGCCAATTACGGCCGCGTCCTGGCGGACGCCTATTTCTGGAAGGCGCTCGCCAACACGGTCATCGTCGTCCTGATCGTCGTGCATGTGGAGCTTCTGCTCGGGCTCGGCATGGCGCTCCTGTTCGCGAGCGGCGTGCCTTTCCGGCCTCTGCTCCTGGCCGCCGTGCTCGCCCCCTATGCGGTCAGCGAGGTCTCGGCGGTCGTGATGTGGCGCTTCCTCTTCGATCCGGAGGTCGGCTTCGCCACGCAGGCGCTGGCGGCGCTCGGCCTGCCGCCCCTCGAATGGGCCGTGGTGCCCTGGCAGGGGCTGCTGCTCGTCTCGATGCTCAGCATCTGGCTGCACCTGCCGTTCACCTTCGTGATCCTCTATGCAGCGCGGCTCGCCATTCCCGGCGAACTCTACGAGGCTGCGCAGATGGATGGCGCAAGCCATTTCGCGCGCTTCCGCCGGGTGACCCTGCCGCTGCTCGTGCCGGCGATGCTGATCGCCATGCTCTTCCGCTACATCTTCGCGTTCCGTCTGTTCTCGGAGGTGTGGCTTCTGACCGGCGGCGGCCCGGCGCGCCAGACCGAGGTGCTCGCCGTCTATCTCTATCTCGAGGCCTTCCGCTACAACGCCTTCGGTGATGCGGCCGCAACCGGCTGGCTGCTCGTCGTGGCATCGCTCGTCCTGGCGCTCTGGTATCTCCGGCGCCTCTACAAGGAGATGTTTGCGACCTATGCGCCGTAACCCGCTCCTCATCGCCCTCAAGGGCCTCGCCATCCTGGTGGTTCTCGCCTGGTCGCTCATCCCGATCGCGATGATCATGCTGTCGTCGTTCAAGACGGATCGCGACATCTTCGCCGTGCCGCCACGCCTTGCCTTCCAGCCGACATGGACGAATTATGTAGCCTTATGGGAGCGTTGGGGGGATTTCTTCCACGGTCTTCTCAACAGCCTCATTGTCACCGCCGGTGCGACGATCGTCGCCGTGCTGGCGAGCGCGGTGGCCGGCTACGCCTATTCGCGCTTCCGCCACAAGGTGCTGGCGGGCTCGGCCTTCTTTCTCATTTTCATCCGCCTGATCCCGCCCATCGTCATCACCCTGCCGCTGTTCCCGGCGGTGAACTGGCTCGGGCTGAACGACACCCATTTCATCCTGATCATCCTCTACGCCACCTTCTTCGTGTCGCTGGGGACACTCGTCATGCGCACCTTCATCGACCAGATCCCGAAGGAGATCGACGAGGCGGCCCATCTCGACGGCGCGAGCCGGCTGCAGGTGCTCTACAAGCTCATCCTGCCCCTGTCCGCCCAGGGCATGGTCGCGGTCGCGGTCTTCGTCATCGTCTACGCCTGGAACGAGTTCCTGTTCGCCTTCATCTTCACCACGACGCGCGCCAAGACGGCACCGCTCGTGCTCTCGGAGATGATCGGCGCGGTCGAGGGCGTCGAATGGGGCGTCCTGTTCGCGGCCTCGACGGTGCAACTCCTCCCCGTCCTCATCTTTGTCGTGCTCGCCCAGAAACATCTCGTCGCCGGCCTGACGGCGGGATCGACGAAAGGCTAGTGGTTCTGCTCCGACATTTGCATCCGCCTGATACGGGCCTCGGAGCAAATGTCGGAGTCACGAGAGCAACTAGCAAGTTATTGGTTTTATTGGAGCTTTTGAATTTGACATTTGATCTGGAGCCCCATGTCAGGCGGGACTCAAATGTCAAATTCGCTCCACTAGATCGCGGCAACGCCTCATCAGGAACCCAGAGGAAACAATGTCCGAAGGATCACATCCATGACCGATATCGCCGGGAACGACCTCAGACGAGCCATGCAAATGGCCAATCCGTCGCTCAGCCGCTTCGATCCCTTGCCCCGGATCATCACCTTCGATGATTTCGACCGGGGTTTCAGCGGGTGGACGCAGCTCGTCGGCAATTACGAGGAGGACCTCGACAGCATGTTGCCCGGCTATGCGCAGCATCTGTCGCCGATGCTGTCGACGTTGCCCCACTGGGACGCGGGCTCGCACGGGTCCTTCGACGGCAGCTATGCCCTCAAGATCGCCACCCGGCCGAAGCGCGGCGCGCAGAACGTGGCGATCAAGCGCCTCACGTTCCGCCATGCCGGTCCCATCCGCATCGAGGCCTATGTCACCTTCAAGCCCGAGGCGAGCGAACTCAAGCTGTCGGAAGCTGACGTGCGCTCCTTCGGCTTCCTCTATGATCTGCAGGTCGGCGATGGGGCGGGCGATGGCGGCCAGCGGGTGATGCCGCATATGCGCTTCCTCAACGCGCTCGACGGCGAGCACATCCAGCGCTGGCAGTTCAAGCCGCAGACGACATCCTTCAAGCCGATCGGCCACGACGACAAGACCGTCAGCCATTATCACCTGGCGCCGGAGGGCTGGGTCGACCTGCCTGGGGGCGAGCAGCGCCTTTGCTACAACGAGATCCCGACCAAGGTGAACTGGACGTATCTGTGCCTCGATTTTGATCTGGCGACGATGCAATGCACCGGTTTCCGCTGCAATGACCGGGTGTTTGATGTCTCGACCTACGAGCCCATTCGCATCCCGGCCATGAAGAACCTGTGGTGCATGCTCAATCTCGGCTTCTTCGCCGAGACGGACACCGACAAGCGGGCTTTCCTCTATGTCGACAGTGTCTGCCTGTCGGGAGACTTCTGATGCTGCGTGAGAGCTTCGCCGCCATCGTGGCGCGCAACGAAACCTGGACCGGCAAGAGCGCCACCGAGCCCTACGAGGCTGGCTGGGCGAGCGAGGCCGTCGTCTTCGTGCGGGCCTTGAAGCCCGTGACTGGCAAGCCGGGCCGCGCACGCATCGAGATCTCGCCGGACGGTATGCGCTGGGCGCCCGAAGGCACCGAATTCGACCTGCCGACCGAGAAGGACGGCATAGGCTTCGCCCGTGTCGAGCGCTTCGGCACGTGGCTGCGCGTCGCCGCCGACCTGCCAGACGGCGCGGCGGTCACGGTGCTGGTGACGCTGCATCTGAAGGCCTGAGGGCGCGGGGTCAGGGGCGCCAACGATTGGTGACGTATCACGACCGGCGGCCGGTGAAGCCGGCCGCGAAGGGGATGACGCGCCGACCCCGATGTGCCTTCTCCTGGTCTTAACGAGAGGAATTCCGCTCTTTCTCTCTCCCCAATCGCGTCGCGATCGGCTAACGATATATCCATTGAGATATTTCGATGGCGGGGCAGGGGAGCCGATGGTGGTCGATCAATCTAATATCCGGGGCCGGCTGGCGCAGATGACGCGCGCGGCCGGCGCGATCGCCGTCGCGGCGCTTATCAGTTTCGGCGGCATGGCCGCGGCGGAGGCCAAGGATCCCGTCGTTTTCGCGGCGGCGAGCCTCAAGAACGCCCTCGACGCCATCAATGCCCAGTGGAAGGCAGAGACCGCGAAGCAGGCGACCGTCTCCTATGCGGCGAGCTCGGCGCTCGCCAAGCAGATCGAATCCGGGGCGCCGGCCGACATCTTCATCTCAGCCGATCTCGACTGGATGGACTATCTGGCCAAGAAGGACCTCATCAAGCCGGACAGCCGCGTAACGCTTCTCGGCAACCGCATCGTGCTGATTGCGCCCAAGGACAGTCCCGTCAAGATCGACATCGGGCCGGGCTTCGATCTCGCCAAGGCACTGGGCGACGGGCGGCTCGCCATGGGCGACACGTCGGCCGTGCCGGCCGGCAAATATGGCAAGGCAGCGCTTGAGAAGCTCGGGGCCTGGGCCGGCGTCGAGAAGAAGATCGCGCAGGCGGAGAGCGTGCGCGCCGCTCTGCTGCTCGTTTCACGCGGGGAGGCGCCGCTCGGCATCGTCTATGCCACCGACGCCGCCGCCGATCCGCAGGTCAAGATCGTCGGAACCTTCCCGGAAAATTCACATCCGCCAATTCTTTATCCGATTGCGCTGACAAAGGACTCGAGCCATCCGGACGCGACCGCGTTCCTTGCTTACCTGCAGTCGGGAAAGGCCAGGCCGCTCTTCGAGAAGGAGGGGTTCACGGTTCTGAGCAAGCCTGTGACGCAGTAAAAGGGTTGACGTAACCCACCATGGTCAAGGGTCATTCCGGGACGTCCGAAGGACGGGCCCGGAATCCATGAACATTGTCGGTCGCCGGCAAGGTTGGACTGTGTTCATGGGTTCCCTTCCCGCGGGCTTTAAGCCCGCGCCGGGAACGACACGCTACGTTTCTCGCCCAAACCGTCATGGCCGGGCTCGTCCCGGCCATCCCGAACGGTGAGGCATCGACTTTGCCCATCGGGATCCCCGGCACAAGGCCGGGGATGACGGCCGCGGATGGGTAGTGGACGCAGCCCTCCAGATCATGTCCATTGCTCTTTCCACCTGTCCGCACCCAACATGGCGTCGATGAATGTCCTGGCTTGAGCTCAGCCCCGCGGAATGGACGGCTGTCCATCTCAGCCTGAAGGTGTCGTTCTGGGCGATGCTCGCCAGCCTGCCGTTCGGCATCATCGTCGCGTTGCTGCTCGCGCGCGGCCGCTTCTGGGGGCATTCTCTGCTCAACGGCATCGTGCATCTGCCGCTCGTGCTGCCGCCGGTCGTCACCGGCTTCCTCCTGCTCATCCTGTTCGGGCGGCGCGGGCCTATCGGCGCCTTCCTCGACCAGTATTTCGGCATCGTCTTCTCCTTCCGCTGGACGGGCGCGGCGCTCGCCTGCGCGGTGATGGCGTTTCCGCTCATGGTCCGTTCCATCCGCCTGTCCATCGAGGCGGTCGATACGCGGCTCGAGGTGGCAGCCGGCACGCTCGGCGCCAATCCCGTCTGGGTGTTCGTGACGGTGACGCTGCCGCTGATCCTGCCGGGCATCATCGCCGGCATGGTCATCGCCTTCGCCAAGGCCATGGGCGAGTTCGGCGCGACGATCACCTTTGTGTCGAATATCCCCGGCGAGACGCAGACCCTGTCGGCGGCGATCTACACCTTCACGCAAGTGCCGGGCGGCGACGCCGGCGCCATGCGGCTGACGATCGTCGCGGTCGTCATCGCCATGGCCGCGCTCCTCCTGTCCGAAGTCCTGGCGCGCGGCGTCGCCCGCCGCATCGCGGCCGCATGATCGATGACGTCATGAACAGCAATCCATGACCTGCAATCCATGACCTACAATCCATGAGCATCGACATCGACGTCACCCACCGGTTCGGGGCCTTCCGTCTCGCCGCCCGCTTCACCGGCGGGGCCGGCGTGACCGCGCTGTTCGGCCGCTCGGGCTCGGGCAAGACCTCGCTCATCAATATCATCGGCGGCCTGCTGCGGCCGGACCGGGGGCGCGTGGTGATCGACGGGGTCACGCTCGTCGATACCGACCGTGGGATCTTCGTGCCGAAACATCGTCGGCGCCTTGGCTACGTCTTCCAGGAGGCGCGGCTCTTTCCGCATATGAGCGTGCGGCGCAATCTTCTCTACGGACGCGGCTTCGTACCGGCCGGCGAGCGCGTCGCCGTGGAGCCGATCGTCGCCATGCTCGGCATCGGTCACCTGCTCGAGAGGCGGCCGGCCGGGCTCTCCGGCGGCGAGAAGCAGCGCGTGGCGATCGGGCGGGCGCTCCTCGCCAGTCCCCGGCTCCTCTTGATGGACGAGCCGCTGGCTGCCCTCGACGAGAGCCGCAAGGGCGAAATCCTGCCCTATATCGAGCGCCTGCGTGACGAGATGCGCCTGCCGATCGTCTATGTCAGCCATTCCGTCGCCGAGGTGGCGCGGCTCGCCACCACACTGGTCGTGCTGAATGCCGGCGAGGTGGCGGCGGCCGGGCCGGCGGCGGAGGTGATGCAGCGCCTCGATCTCTCGCCTCTCACGGGTCCGGAGGGTACCGGGGCGGTGATCGATGGGACCGTCGCCGCGCAGGACGAACGCTACGGCCTGACGCTCGTGGCGACCCCGGCGGGCGAGCTCCGCATTCCGTCGGTCGCGAAACCGGTCGGGGCGCCCGTCCGCCTGCATATCCGGGCGCGGGACGTCATGCTGGCGGATCGGCGGCCGGAAGGGTTGAGCGCGCTCAACATCATCGCCGGCGTCATTGCGGAAATCGGGTCGCCTGTGGGCGCGGCGGTCGAGATCCGCCTGGACTGCCAGGGCGTGCCGCTCGTCGCGCGGCTGACACGCCTGTCGCTGGATCGCCTGGGGCTCGCGCCGGGCAGGACGGTCTTTGCCGTGGTCAAGGCGGTCTCGTTCCTTCCCGAAGAGCCCGGCAAGCGGGAGGGCTCCGCAGCAGACGCCGCGGATTGACCCGCAGTGCTCAGTCAGCGGCCAGGGCTTCGGCGAAGGCGTCGAGATCATCCGCGACCGCTTTGTGGGCATTGCGCTCAAGCCGCCGATAGCGCGCGACGAGGTCCTGGCCGAGCGGCGTCAGCACGGCGCCGCCCCCACGGGATCCGCCATGCTGGGTCGCGACCACCGGCGTCCGGAAGGCGCGGTTGAGACTGTCGATCAGGAGCCAGGCGCGCCGATAGGACATCTCCATGGCGCGCCCGGCCGCCGAGATCGAGCCGGTTTCGGCGATCAGTTCCATCAGCCGGACCTTGCCGGGGCCGAGCGCACCCTGGCTGCCGAGATCGACGCGAATCGTCAGGCGGCCGGCGGGGCCGGCAGGATTATGCGTCAGGCGGGTGACGCCGCGGGCGGGCGAGGGGGCAGCAGAATGAGGCGCTGCCGCAGTTTTCGAGTTCGCCATGGCCGCGATGTCCATTGTCGACTAAAGGAGCAAATTGTGCTGTCGCTTCTGCCCGCTGTAAAGCAATCCACAGAAGCAGGCGAGCGATGTCCGGCAATTGCCTGTCAAGGTCTTGAAATGGCCACGCGCCCGGCCTTTGGCTATGGAGAGACATCGGAGACCATGAGCGGCCTTTGGGGCCTGGCCTCATAGCCTCCGGAATGACGACCGTGACACAGCAAATTGCGGGAGCCCGATGGTATCCATCAATCAGCGTATCGCCGACGAGCTGGGCGTGCAGGAAAAGCAGGTCGCAGCGGCCGTGGACCTCTTGGACGGCGGGGCGACCGTGCCCTTCGTCGCCCGCTATCGCAAGGAGGCGACCGGTGCCCTCGACGACGCGCAACTGCGCACGCTCGACGAGCGGCTTCGCTATCTGCGTGATCTCGAGGAGCGCCGTGCGGCCGTGCTCGCCAGCATCGCCGAACAGGGCAAGCTCGACGCGGCGCTGGAGGCGGCGATCAAGGCCGCCGATACCAAGGCGCGGCTCGAAGACATCTACCTGCCCTTCAAGCCGAAGCGCCGCACCAAGGCGCAGATCGCCCGCGAGGCGGGGCTCGGGCCGCTCGCCGAAGCGCTGCTGACCAAGCCCGCGCTTGACCCGGCCGCGCAGGCGGCGGCCTTCGTCAATGCCGACAAGGGCGTCGGAGATGTGCAGGCCGCCCTCGACGGTGCCCGGTCGATCCTGGTCGAGCGCTTCTCGGAGGATGCCGATCTCATCGGCGCCTTGCGCGAAGAGGTCTGGACCCGCGGCAAGGTCACCTCCAAGGTGCGCGAGGGCAAGGAGACGGCCGGCGCCAAATTCGCGGATTATTTCGATTTCAGCGAGCCCCTGGTGAAGCTGCCGTCGCATCGCATTCTCGCGCTCTACCGCGGCGAGAAGGAGGAATTTCTCGACATCCGGATCGAGCCGGAGCCCGAGGCGCCGCCTGCGGCGGCAAAGACAGCGTCTCCGCAGCCCGGCACCTACGAGCGGCGCATCGCGCATCGCTTCGGCATCATCGACCAGGGCAGGCCGGGCGACAAATGGCTCGCCGAGACCGTACGCTGGGCCTGGCGCACCAAGATCCTCGTGCATATCAGCGTGGACCTGCGCGGCCGGCTCTGGCAGGCCGCCGAGGATGAGGCGGTGAAGGTCTTCGCCGGCAACCTCAGGGATCTGCTGCTGGCCGCACCCGCCGGCACCCGCGCCACCATGGGCCTCGACCCCGGCTTCCGCACCGGCGTGAAGGTGGCGGTGGTGGATGCGACCTCGCGCGTCGTCGCGACCGCGACCATCTATCCGCACGAGCCGCAGCGGCGTTGGGACGAGGCCATCGCCACGCTGGCGGCGCTTGCGGCACGGCACAAGGTCGAGCTCGTGGCGATCGGCAACGGCACGGCCTCGCGCGAAACCGACAAGCTCGCCGCCGAGCTCATCCAGCGCTATCCCGAGCTCAAGCTCACCAAGATCATGGTGTCGGAGGCGGGCGCCTCGGTCTATTCCGCCTCGGCCTATGCCTCGCAGGAACTGCCGGATCTCGACGTCTCGTTGCGCGGCGCGGTGTCGATCGCGCGGCGCCTGCAGGACCCGCTGGCGGAGCTCGTAAAGATCGATCCGAAATCGATCGGCGTCGGCCAGTATCAGCATGACCTCGCCGAATCGAAACTCTCACGCTCGCTCGATGCCGTCGTCGAGGATTGCGTGAACGCGGTCGGCGTCGACGTGAACACGGCTTCGGCACCGCTGCTGGCGCGCGTCTCCGGCGTCGGGGAGGGGCTTGCCCAGAACATCGTGCTGCACCGCGACGAGAACGGCCCCTTCCGCAAGCGCAGCGACTTGAAGAAGGTTGCGCGGCTCGGGCCGAAGGCCTTCGAGCAGGCGGCCGGCTTCCTGCGCATCCCGAAGGGCGATGATCCGCTCGATGCCTCCAGCGTCCATCCGGAAGCCTATCCGGTGGTGCGCCGCATCCTGGAGGCGACCAGGAGCGATATCCGCGGCTTGATCGGCAATGCGACGGTGCTGCGCGGCCTCCAGCCCGTGCGCTTCACCGACGAGACCTTTGGCCTGCCGACCGTCACCGACATCCTGAAGGAGCTGGAAAAGCCCGGCCGTGACCCGCGCCCGGCCTTCAAGACGGCGACCTTCCGCGAGGGCGTGGAGAAATTGAGCGATCTCGAGCCCGGCATGGTGCTCGAAGGCGTCGTGACCAATGTCGCGGCCTTCGGCGCTTTCGTCGATATCGGCGTGCACCAGGATGGGCTCGTTCACATCTCGGCGATGGCCTCGACCTTCGTGAAGGACCCGCGCGCTGTGGCGAAGCCCGGCGATATCGTGCGCGTCAAGGTGCTGGAGGTGGATCAGGCGCGCAAGCGCATCGCCTTGACCATGCGCCTCGACGACGATGTCGCGCGGGAACCGCGCCGCGGGGGACCGGAGAGGCCTCAACCGCGTCCGGGCCAGCAGGCCAGTCGGCCGCCGCAGCGTCAGCAGCCCGCCAAGACGGACACAGGCGGTGCGCTGGCCGAGGCCCTGCGCCGCGCCGGCCTGAAAGGCGGCAACGAGCCGCGCCGGTGACGGTGCGCGCTCTTGCATAACGGGCGGTGTCATTCCCGGCGGGCTGCGCAGCAGCCCGGGAAGGGAATCCATCATCGTGATCCGCTCCATGGATCCCCTTCGCGTCGCTGCGCAACGCCGGGGATGACACGGAGGGGCCGCCGTTCCCTCTCGCCGGCGGGGTGACCTCAAGCCAGCCGATAGATCCGCGCGGCATTGGTGGCGAAAAGCTGGCTCTGCTCGGTCGGCGAACTCCCCCTGATCAGCGCATGGGTGGCCTCGACCCAGCGGGTCAGGCTGCCGGTCAGCGTGCAGACCGGCCAGTCACTGCCCCAGACGAGCCGGTCCCAACCGAAGACGTCGATAACATGCGCGGCGGCGGGCCGCAGGTCCTCCACCGTCCACTCGGTGGGGGCGGCATAGGAGATCAGCCCCGAGAACTTGCAGGTCACGCTGGGCAGGCGGGCGAGTGCCGCCATGTCAGCCTTCCATGCATCAGGCGGCCCGGCGCCCGGTTTGCCGCAATGATCCAGCACGAACGTAACGTCCGGGCAGCGGGCGGCGAGCGCCGTCGCCAGCGGCAGCTCGTGGCCGAGGACGCAAAGGTCGAAGGTGAGGCCGAGAGGTGCCAATCGCCGCAGGTTTTCCACGAGCAAAGGGTTTTCGTAGATCTCCGGCTTGCCCTGGAAGACATGGCGGAGGCCCTTGACCAGAGGGTTCGCCGCGAGCCGCTCAGTGTGTTCGGCAAAACCCGGCAGGTCCGGCCGGCATCCCGCTATCGCCCCGACGACGGGGGCGCCGAGACCCGTCGTATAGGCCGCTTCCGCCGCGGCCTGATCGGGCGCCACATCCACCTCCATATGCAGCGCCGCGGTGATTCCAAGGGCTTGCGCCTCGTGCCAATAGCTGTCGAGCGTGAAGGCGCGCTGGAGCCCCGGCTCATGCGCTATCCAGGGATAGGCGAAGCGGTGCGGTTCGATGAGATGGAGATGGGTGTCGATGAGATTCGGCGGCTGCGCGGTCGAGCCGCGGGCGGAGGCTTGCTCCTCTGCGTCGGCTGTTCCCGCCTGATGGACTTGATCCCGCATCGCCGCCTCCCGAGAGCACCCGCCGAATGCGATGCTCAAAGACGGAGAAGCGACGTCCTGTTGCCGCCGCAGCGTGCGCTCCTCCATCGCGCCGACCATAGAGGATCGTCATCGCGCACGACAAGGTGCCGAGCGCGCTGGCTCTGCCAAGCCAGCGCTTGCAAAGTTGCCTTGCCAAGGCCAGCGATGCATGCGGATCCGCCATAATCCGCATGCATGGACTTTACTGGCGCATGCGGGTGATTTCCCAGAGCGCCGCCAGTTTCTCGGGCGTCAGCGTCTCGCCGCTTTCCGTCCGGACCCAGGCGATATCCTTGTTGCCCGGCTTCTGCGTCATCGCGAAGGCCACGGCATCGTCGAGCGTCTCGAAGTCGATGGCGTCGCGTTCGCTGGCTTCGCGATTGGCCGACCAATATTGCAACCGCGCAGGCTTGTTGAGTTCGGCGTGCATGCAAGCCTCCTTCCTGTGATGGGGTTAGCGAGAGGAGAACGATCAAAGACGGGATGGGTTCGCCCGGTGCCTCCTTCCGCGATCCGCGTCATCGGAACCATGGCGGGGTGTCGCGGGTTGGGAGATGACAGGCAAGCCCAAGCCCAAACCCAAGCCCAAGCCTCACGGCTCCCGCTCACGCGCGTCAAAGGCCCAGATGACAAATTCGGCAAATGATCCGGCCAAGAAGCCCGCCAAGACACTCCCCAAGAAGCCCGCCAAGACACTCCCCGAGTCCCCCGCCAAGACACTCTCCGAGACCCCCGCGAAGTCCCCCGCCAAGGAGCCCGCCAAAGGGCCTGCCAAGGAGCTTGCCAAGGAGCCCGCCAGGAAGCCTGCCCCCGCGAACAAACCGACAGGCAAAGTGAGGAGCGGGGGCGGCACTGACAGAAACGCGCCCGACACCGCGGAGGTCCCTCCGCCGGCCGTGGGAGTCCACGGAGCCGATGTCCTTCCGTCCGTGATCGTCGAGACCTACAACGCGGAACTGCGGGATGACGAGGGCTTTGTTGGCGACCGTGCGGCCAAGGGCGCCTTCACGGAGATTCTCGACAATCTGCGCAAGACGCTGCGGGAATACGGCGATGATCCGCTCGGCGAGGCGGACACGGACGCCATCAAGCGCAGCAAGCTGGAGGCCATCCTCGCCAAGGGCGACTCGGCCGCCGCCGCATTGGTGATGAGTGCCATCGAGGACTACGCGCAGGAATTGACGGCGGTCATCCGCCGCTTCCGGCGGCAGAAGTCGTGGTCCAGTGTGGAGCGTATCGTGTTTGGAGGCGGCTTTCGCGACAGCCGTGTCGGGGAACTCGCCATCGGCCGGGCGTCCGTTCTTCTCAAGCAGGACGGTCATGGCGTCGAACTGGCGTTGATCCGCAACCATCCCGACGAGGCCGGTCTCATCGGGGCCGTGCATCTCGCCCCATCCTGGATGTTCGCCGGCCATGACAGTATTCTGGCGATCGATATCGGCGGGACGAATATCCGTGCCGGCGTCGTCCACCTCAAGCACAAGAAGGACCCCGATCTCGGCAAGGCCTCGGTCTGGGAGACCGAGATCTGGCGCCATCGGGACGAGAAGCCGACGCGCCGGGAGGCCGTCGAGAGGCTGGTGGGCATGGTGGAAGGTCTCATCGAAAAGTCGGTCGAGGCCGAGCTTGTCCTTGCGCCGTTCATCGGCATCGGCTGCCCGGGTGAGATCGCCGGCGACGGCTGCATCACCAAGGGCGCGCAAAACCTGCCGGGAAACTGGGAAGGCAGCCGCTTCAATCTGGCGCGTGAACTCCAGCAGGCGATTCCGGTCATCGGTGACCACGAGACCGCGGTGCTCATCCACAACGATGCCGTCGTGCAGGGGCTGAGTGAGGTGCCTTTCATGGCTGATGTGGAGAGATGGGGCATCCTCACGATCGGCACAGGCCTCGGCAACGGCGTTTTCGTCAACCGGCGCAAGGGCGACGGGACAATCGATTAGCCAAGCTCCGCATTTCTTCGGCCTTTAAGGCCCCGATAACGCAACTGCGATAGCCAATGCGGCAGCGCAGCACTTGCGTGATGAGGCCCAATGGAATAAGCCTCCCCCGCAGATGCGAACCACTCTAAAGGCGCAAATTCTCCAAGCGGGGCTTTGGCTTCGTGGATAGACTGGGCGCCGTGAGGGTCACATCGCTCACATTGAGTCGTTTTTCGCCCGCGCTTTGCGGGCCCTGCCTGCGAGTTCCGGATGCAAAGCCTCCTGGCCGACTATCTGCCGCTCGTGATTTTCATCGGCGTATCGCTCGTCATCGGGCTTGCGCTCTTGATATCGCCTTTCATCGTGGCCTATTCGCGGCCGGATCCCGAAAAGCTGTCTGCCTACGAATGCGGCTTTAATGCCTTTGACGATGCGCGCATGAAATTCGATGTGCGCTTCTACCTTGTGGCGATCCTCTTCATTATCTTTGATCTTGAAGTGGCCTTCCTGTTCCCGTGGGCAACCGTCTTCGGTGGGCTCGGCTGGGCCGGCTTCTGGTCGATGATGCTCTTCTTGGGCGTTCTCACCATCGGCTTCATCTACGAGTGGAGAAAGGGAGCCCTGGAATGGGATTGATCACTGACGCCAAGCAGCCGGGCGTGGCGCCGGCGGGTGGTGGTCTCATCCTGCCGCAGGGTGGAGCGCAGCCGGCGCGTCACGATTCATTTTTCACCGGCCTGAACGACGAGCTTGCCGACAAGGGCTTTCTGGTCACGTCGACGGATGAGCTCATCACATGGGCCCGTACCGGCTCGTTGATGTGGATGACCTTCGGTCTCGCGTGCTGCGCCGTCGAGATGATGCAGGTGTCGATGCCGCGCTACGACGTCGAGCGCTTCGGATTCGCACCGCGCGCCTCGCCGCGCCAGTCCGACGTGATGATCGTCGCCGGCACGCTGACCAACAAGATGGCACCCGCGCTGCGCAAGGTCTACGACCAGATGCCGGAGCCGCGCTACGTGATCTCGATGGGCTCCTGCGCCAACGGCGGCGGCTACTATCACTATTCCTATTCGGTGGTGCGCGGCTGCGATCGCGTCGTGCCCGTCGACATCTATGTTCCTGGCTGCCCGCCGACGGCGGAAGCGCTGCTCTACGGCGTTCTCCTTCTCCAGAAGAAGATCCGCCGTACCGGCACCATTGAACGCTGATTGCGGGTGATCGCATGACGACGGATATCGACCCCAACGCCGCCAAGGACGAGACCCATGAGGCGCCGGCCCCGCTTGGTGAGCTCGAGGCGCTGGCCTTACATATTGCCGGCGCACTCGGTGAGGGCATCGTATCGGTCATCGCCTTCGGCGAACTCGCCATTCTCGCCCCTGCCAGCGACATCGTCCGGGTTCTGACGTTCCTCCGCGACGATCCGGCCTGCCGTTTCGTGAATTTCACCGACATCTGCGGCGTCGATTATCCCGCGCGGCCGATGCGCTTCGATGTCGTCTATCACCTCCTGTCGCCATCGTTTAACCGGCGCATTCGGGTGAAGGTCCAGGCCGACGAGGCGACCCGTGTGCCGAGCGCGGTCGGGGTATTTCCCGCGGCGGACTGGTTCGAGCGCGAGGTCTACGATCTCTACGGCGTCATCTTCTCCGGTCATCCGGACCTCCGGCGCATCCTGACCGACTATGGTTTCGAGGGGCATCCGCTGCGCAAGGATTTCCCGCTGACCGGCTTCGTTGAGGTTCGCTACAACGACAGCGAGAAGCGCGTCGTCTACGAGCCGGTGCGACTGAACCAGGAGTTCCGCAACTTCGACTTCCTGTCGCCGTGGGAGGGCACTGAGTACATTTTGCCCGGCGACGAAAAAGCGAAGGGGAACTGAGCGCGATGGCTTCGCAAGCATCATCGGCCATCCCCGGGGGCTGTCTGTGCGGCGCGGTCCGTTTCTCGGCCGTGCCGGCCAAGCACGAGATGAACGTCTGCCATTGCGGCATGTGCCGGCGATGGAGCAGCGGCGTCTTCATGGCCGTGCCCTGCACCGAGATCACCTTCGCCGACGAGAGCGCGCTGGGGGTCTATCCGTCGTCCGAATGGGGCGAGCGCCTGTTCTGCAAGACCTGCGGATCGAGCCTGGTCTGGCGCTTGCGCGGCGGTGAAGGCGGCCATGTCGAGGTTTCGATGCATAGCTTCGACGACACGTCGTCATTCGTCTTCGCCGAAGAGATCTTTATCGACGAAAAGCCGGATCTCTATGGTTTCGCGGGGGATCGCTCGCGCAAGACCGGTGCCGAGATCATGGCCGAATTCGCCGCACAACAGGCGGGATCAGAATGAGCGAGCACGAGATCCGCAATTTCTCGATCAACTTCGGGCCTCAGCATCCGGCGGCCCACGGCGTGCTGCGCCTGGTGCTGGAGCTCGACGGCGAGGTTGTCGAACGCGTCGATCCGCATATCGGGCTGCTGCATCGCGGCACCGAGAAGCTGATCGAGGCCAAGACCTATCTGCAGGCCGTGCCCTATTTCGATCGGCTCGACTATGTCGCGCCGATGAACCAGGAACACGCCTTTGCGCTGGCCGTCGAGCGCCTCCTCGACATCACGGTGCCGCGGCGCGGCCAGTTGATCCGCGTGCTGTATTCGGAGATCGGCCGGCTTCTGTCGCATCTCCTCAACGTCACCACGCAGGCCATGGACGTGGGCGCGCTGACCCCGCCGCTCTGGGGCTTCGAGGAGCGCGAGAAGCTCATGGTGTTCTATGAGCGGGCTTCCGGCGCGCGCATGCATGCGGCCTATTTCCGGCCGGGCGGCGTGCATCAGGACCTGCCGCCGAAGCTCGTCGACGACATTTATGCCTTCTGCGACCCGTTCCTGAAGGTTTGCGACGATCTCGAGGACCTCCTCACGGAGAACCGCATCTTCAAGCAGCGCAACGTCGATATCGGCGTGGTCACCCTAGACGAATGCTGGGCCTGGGGCTTCTCCGGCGTGATGGTGCGCGGCTCGGGCGCGGCCTGGGACCTGCGCAAGGCGCAGCCCTATGAGTGCTACGAGGAGCTCGATTTCGACATCCCCGTCGGCAAGAACGGCGACTGCTACGACCGTTACTGCATCCGCATGGAGGAGATGCGGCAGTCCACCCGCCTGATGAAGCAATGTTGCGAGTTGTTGCGCTCGCCGTCAGGGCAGGGGCCGCATTCGACCGTCGACAACAAGATCGTTCCGCCGAAGCGGGGCGAGATGAAGCGCTCGATGGAGGCGCTCATCCATCACTTCAAACTCTATACCGAGGGCTACCACGTGCCGGCTGGCGATGTTTACGCCGCGGTCGAGGCGCCCAAGGGCGAGTTTGGCGTGTATCTCGTCTCGGATGGCACCAACAAGCCCTACCGCTGCAAGATCAAGGCGCCGGGCTTCGCACATCTCCAGGCGATGGATTTCATCTGCCGCGGGCACATGCTGGCGGACGTCTCGGCGATCCTCGGGTCGCTCGACATCGTGTTCGGGGAGGTTGACCGGTGACCATGATGCTGAGGAGCTGCTGATATGGCCGTCCGCCGCCTTGCCCCTGCCGAGGTCCAGCCGTCGTCCTTCGCCTTCACGGCGGAGAATGCCGTTTGGGCCGGCGAGCAGATCGCTAAATATCCCGAGGGTCGCCAGGCCTCTGCCGTCATTTCGCTCCTGTGGAAGGCGCAGGAACAATGCGGCGGCTGGCTGCCGGAAGCCGCCATCCGCAACGTCGCCGAGCTGCTCGGCATGGCCTATATCCGTGTTCTGGAGGTCGCGACCTTCTACACGATGTTCAACCTCGAGCCGGTCGGCAAATATTTCGTCCAGCTCTGCGGAACGACCCCCTGCATGGTGCGTGGCGCCGGTGCGCTGCGCGATGCGTTGCAGGCCCGGTTCGGCGACCAGCACCACGTCTCGGCGGACGGCAACTTCTGCTGGCTCGAAGTCGAATGCCTCGGTGCCTGCGCCAACGCGCCGATGGTGCAGATCAACAACGATTATTACGAAGACCTGACGCCGGAGAGCCTCAACACGTTGCTCGACGATCTGGCGGCCGGCAAGCCGGTGAAGATCGGCCCGCAGAACGGGCGTACCTCGTCCGAGCCCGCGGGCGGCCTGACCTCGCTGACGGATCCCGCGCTTTACGACGGTTCCGTCATCGGCACCTGGAAGAAGCGTTTCGAGGAAGAAGAGGCCAAGGCCAAGGCCGCCGCCGAGGAAAAGGCGAAAGCCGAGGCCGCCGCAGCCGCAGCAGAGGCGGCCGAGGTCAAGGAGCCGGCGAAATCCGCCGGCACGCGGCCCGAGCAGCAGGCGGCCGATACACCCGCCGAGCGCGTCGCGGAAGGCAAGGCGCCGGTGTCGGCCGAAGACAAGACGAAGGCTGCTCCCACCAATCCGCCCGAGGAACACGAGCGGGCGAAGGACAAGGGTGCAGTGCCGACGGTTGGGGGAAAGCCGTCCGATCCCGACGACAAGGCGAAGGGGTGAGCGGCCATGCTTCATGACAGGGACCGCATCTTCACGAATCTCTACGGGCTGCAGAGCCCGGGCCTGGACGCCGCGCGGATGCGCGGCAACTGGGACGGGACGAAGTTCCTGCTGGAACAGGGCCGTGACTGGATCATCGACGAGATGAAGAAGTCGGGCCTGCGCGGCCGCGGCGGCGCCGGCTTCCCGACCGGCATGAAGTGGTCCTTCATGCCGAAGCAGTCGGACGGGCGCCCGCATTATCTCGTCGTCAATGCGGACGAATCGGAGCCCGGCACCTGCAAGGACCGCGAGATCATGCGGCATGATCCGCATCTCCTGGTCGAGGGCTGCCTGATCGCGTCCTTCGCCATGGGCGCGCATGCCGCCTATATCTACATTCGCGGCGAGTATATCGCCGAGCGCGACGCCCTGCAGCGCGCGGTCGATGAGGCCTATGAGGCGAAGCTCATCGGCAAGGACAACGTCCACGGCTATCCCTTTGATCTCTATGTGCATCACGGCGCCGGCGCCTATATCTGCGGCGAAGAGACGGCGCTGTTGGAAAGCCTCGAAGGCAAGAAGGGCATGCCGCGGCTGAAGCCGCCATTCCCCGCCAATATGGGGCTCTACGGCTGCCCGACGACGGTCAACAACGTCGAGTCCATCGCGGTCGCCGGCACCATCTTGCGGCGCGGTGCGGCGTGGTTTGCAAGCTTCGGCCGGCCGAACAACGTCGGCACCAAGCTCTATGGCATCTCCGGCCATGTGAACACGCCCTGCGTCGTCGAGGACGCGATGAGCATCCCCTTCAAGGAGCTCATCGAGAAGCACGGCGGCGGCATCCGTGGCGGCTGGGACAACCTGCTCGCCATCATCCCCGGCGGCGCGTCCTGCCCGGTCATTCCGGCCGAGCAGTGCATGGACCTGATCATGGACTTCGACGGCACCCGCGCCGTGAAGTCGAGCTTCGGCACGGCCGGCGTGCTCGTCATGGACAAGTCCACCGACATCGTCCGGGCGATCGCGCGCATCTCCTACTTCTTCAAGCATGAGAGCTGCGGCCAGTGCACGCCCTGCCGCGAAGGCACGGGCTGGATGTGGCGCGTGCTGAACCGCATGGCCGAGGGCCGTGCGCAGAAGCGCGAGATCGATGCGCTCCTCGATGTGACCACCCGGATCGAGGGCCACACCATTTGCGCCCTGGGCGACGCGGCCGCCTGGCCGGTCCAGGGCCTCATCCGGCATTTCCGCCCCGAGATCGAGCGGCGGATCGACCAATATGCGGCCAATCCGCATAGCGAGCCTGTCCTGCAGGCGGCGGAGTAAGACGAGATGGCGAAGATCATCGTCGACGGCAAGGAGATCGACGTCCCGGCGGAGTTCACGCTCCTCCAGGCCTGCGAGGAAGCGGGCGCCGAGATTCCGCGCTTCTGCTATCACGAGCGTCTGTCGATTGCCGGCAATTGCCGCATGTGCCTTGTCGAGGTGAAGGGCGGGCCGCCGAAGCCGGTGGCCTCCTGCGCCATGGGCGTGCGCGACCTCCGGCCGGGGCCGAACGGCGAGCCGCCGGTAGTGTTCACGCGCTCACCGATGGTGAAGCGCGCGCGCGAAGGGGTGATGGAATTCCTCCTCATCAACCACCCGCTCGACTGCCCGATCTGCGATCAGGGCGGTGAATGCGACCTGCAGGACCAGGCGATGGCCTACGGCGTCGACACGAGCCGCTACGCCGAGAACAAGCGGGCCGTCGAGGACAAATACATCGGTCCGCTCGTCAAGACGTCGATGAACCGCTGCATCCATTGCACGCGCTGCATCCGCTTCACGACGGAGGTCGCCGGCGTGCCGGATCTCGGCGCCATCGGCCGCGGCGAGGACATGGAGATCACGACCTATCTCGAGCATGCCATGCGCTCGGAGCTGCAGGGCAATGTCATCGACCTCTGCCCGGTCGGTGCGCTGACCTCGAAGCCTTACGCCTTCCAGGCGCGGCCGTGGGAGCTGACGAAGACCGAGTCGATCGACGTCATGGACGGGCTGGGGTCGGCCATCCGGGTCGACGCGCGCGGTCGTGAGGTGATGCGCATCCTCCCGCGCACCAATGACGCCGTCAACGAAGAGTGGATCTCGGACAAGACCCGCTTCATCTGGGACGGCCTGCGCCGCCAGCGTCTCGACCGACCCTACCTGCGCGAGAACGGCAAGCTGCGCCCGGCCTCATGGAACGAGGCCTTTGCGGCCATCGCGATGAAGGTCAAGGCAGCGAAGCCCGAGCGGATCGGCGCGATCGTCGGTGATCTCGCCTCCGTCGAAGACAGCTTCGCCCTCAAGCTTCTCATGGAGAAGCTCGGCTCCGCGAATATCGACGGACGCGGTGATGGCACCGCGCTCGATCCAAAGGGCGGGCGCGCCAGCTATCTCTTCAATGCGACCATCGCCGGCATCGACGATGCCGATGCCATCCTGATCGTCGGCTCCAACCCGCGCATCGAAGGTTCGGTGCTGAACGCGCGCATCCGCAAGCGTTGGCGCAGCGGCCCGGTATCGATCGGGCTGATCGGCGAAGCGGTCGATCTGACCTATCCCTATGAGTATCTCGGCGCGGGGCCGGCGACGCTGACCGACCTCGTCAACGGCGACCACAGCTTCACGAAGGTGCTCGCCGAGGCCAAGCGGCCGCTGATCATCCTGGGGCAGGGCGCGCTGACGCGTGCGGACGGCGCTGCCGTCCAGGCACTGGCCGCCAAGCTCGCGCTTGCCGTCGGTGCGGTGAAAGACGGCTGGAACGGCTTTTCCGTGCTGCATACGGCCGCCTCGCGCGTCGGATCGCTCGAGCTTGGCCTCGTGCCGGGCGAGGGCGGGCTCGATGCCCGGGCCATGGCCGGCGCGGACGCGCTCGACGTGCTGTTCCTTCTCGGCGCCGACGAAGCCGAGGTCGCCCCCGGCGCCTTCGTGGTCTACCAGGGCACCCACGGCGACAACGGCGCCCACCGCGCCGACGTCATCCTGCCAGGTGCTGCCTATACCGAGAAGTCCGGCACCTACGTCAATACCGAAGGGCGCGTCCAGCTCGCCAATCGCGCGGCCTTCCCGCCGGGCGATGCCCGCGAGGACTGGGCGATCCTGCGTGCGCTCTCCGACGTCATCGGCCAGCGACTGCCGTTCGACAGCCTGAGCCAGTTGCGCCAGACGCTCTATGCCACTTATCCGGAATTTGCCGATATCGACAGCGTGCTCGTCGGTGACCCCGCCGGGCTCGCGGCCGTTGCCGCCGCGGGCGGTGCCGTCAGCGAGGCGGCCTTCGTCTCCGCGGTCAACGACTTCTACCTGACCAACCCGATCGCCCGTGCGTCGACGGTGATGGCCGAATGTTCGGCCCTTGCTCTCGGTGTCGTGCGGCAGGCCGCCGAATAAGGGGCTCGATTGATGGACCTTCTCCTCACGATCGCGCTCATCGTCGGCAAGAGCCTCCTGCTGCTCGTCGCGCTGCTGATCTTCATCGCCTATATCCTTTTGGCCGACCGCAAGGTCTGGGCGGCGGTGCAGCTGCGGCGCGGCCCGAATGTCGTCGGCCCCTTCGGCCTGTTCCAGTCCTTCGCCGACCTCCTGAAATTCGTCTTCAAGGAGCCGGTGGTGCCGGCAGGCTCCGACAAGGCGCTCTTCCTGCTGGCGCCGCTCCTGACCTGCGTCCTCTCGCTTGCCGGCTGGGCCGTCATTCCGCTAGCGCAAGGCTGGGCGATCGCCGATCTCAACCTCGGCGTGCTCTATCTGCTCGCGATCTCCTCGCTCGGCGTCTACGGCATCATCATCGGCGGCTGGGCGTCGAACTCGAAATACCCCTTCCTGTCGGCGCTCCGTTCCGCGGCGCAGATGGTGAGCTATGAAGTCTCCATCGGCTTCGTCGTGATCACGGTTCTTTTGTGCGTCGGCTCGCTCAACCTCACGGCGGTCGTGCAGGCGCAGGAGACGCGTGGCCTCGCGACGATGCTCGGCGTGCCGTGGCTCACGTTCCTCAACTGGTACTGGCTGCCGCTCCTGCCGATGCTGGTGATCTTCTTTATCTCGGCGCTCGCTGAGACGAACCGTCCGCCCTTCGATTTGGCAGAGGCGGAATCGGAGCTCGTCGCCGGTTTCATGGTCGAATATTCCTCGACCCCGTATCTCCTGTTCATGCTCGGCGAATATGTGTCGATCGTGCTGATGTGCGCGATGACGACCATCCTGTTCTTCGGTGGCTGGTCGCCGCCGATCGCGCTGCCGCCGTTCACCTGGGTTCCCGGGGTCATCTGGTTCATCCTGAAGGTCTGCCTCGTCTTCTTCATGTTCGCCATGGTGAAGGCCTTCGTGCCGCGCTATCGCTACGACCAGCTCATGCGGCTCGGCTGGAAGGTCTTCCTGCCGATTTCGCTGGCCATGGTCGTGATCGTGGCGGCGGTGCTGCAGCTGACGGGATGGGCGCCGACGCCGTGAGGCGGTGGTGCTGTCGGACGCGGGATTAGCTGGCGCTCTCATCGGTTTGGCGGTGGGCGCATTGAACCGGTGGATCATCCTCAGGATGGTCCAACAATACGTGCAGGCTGTCGACGATGCGTCGCCGACGGACGAGGAGAGGGCGACCTTCGCGGCCAGGACCCGGCGGTTCCGCAGGTTTCTGGTCGCCAAGTCGCTGGTGGTGTTTCCAATCGTCGGCTACGCCCTGGGCGAAGCCATCGATTGATCGTAACGCGTTTCGCGCGATTGTCGCGCCGTTTGGAGAATGGAGCCAGTCATGGGGCTCGATCAGGCCGCAAGGTCGCTGTTCTTGAAGGAGTTCGTATCGGCATTCTTCCTGTCGATGCGCTATTTCTTCAAGCCCAAGGCAACCTTGAACTATCCCTTCGAGAAGGGAGAGCTCTCGCCACGCTTTCGCGGCGAGCACGCGCTGCGTCGCTATCCCAATGGCGAGGAGCGCTGCATCGCGTGCAAGCTGTGCGAGGCGATCTGCCCGGCGCAGGCCATCACCATCGAGGCCGGCCCGCGCCGCAACGACGGGACCCGCCGCACGACGCGTTATGACATCGACATGGTGAAATGCATCTACTGCGGCTTCTGCCAGGAGGCCTGCCCGGTGGATGCCATCGTCGAGGGGCCGAATTTCGAATTCGCCGTGGAGACCCGCGAGGAGCTCTACTACGACAAGGAGCGGCTCCTGGATAACGGGGCCCGCTGGGAGCGTGATATCGCGCGCAATATCGCCAGCGACGCTCCCTATCGCTGATTGTTTTTCCCGCCGATCTTCATCATCGGGGGGCTGCCGGTCTCAACCGGCGAGGCCCGATGACGGAGCGACGGACCACCGCACGGGGCAGTGCCTATGACGGGGCAAGCTTTCTTCTTCTATCTCTTCGCCGGGGTGTGCATCGCCTCCGCCTTCATGGTGATCGCCTCGCGCAATCCCGTGCATGCGGTGCTGTTCCTCATCCTGGCCTTCGTCAACGCCGCCGGGCTCTTCATGCTGATGGGCGCGGAATTCCTGGCGCTGATCCTGGTGGTCGTCTACGTCGGCGCGGTCGCGGTGCTGTTCCTCTTTGTGGTCATGATGCTCGATGTCGACTTCGCGGAATTGCGCGAGGGCTTCCTGAGCTATCTGCCGATAGGGGCCTTAATCGGGGTGATCTTCCTGGTCGAGCTCGTCCTCGTCATCGGCCTCTTTTCGGTTGATCCGGCGAGCGTCAGGCCGGCGGTGGTCGCCACGGCCACGGACGTGTCCAACATCCAGGCCATCGGCCAGGTGCTTTACACGCGCTATTTCTTCTTCTTCCAGGCGGCCGGCTTCATCCTGCTCGTCGCCATGATCGGCGCCATCGTGCTGACGCTCCGCCACAAGCCGAATGTGAAGCGTCAGGACGTCGCCGCGCAGGTGGCCCGCAACAAGGCCTCGGCGATGGAAGTCCGCAAAGTGCCGTCGCGGCAGGGCGTATAAGGGGACGGGGCAATGACCATCGGGCTTGTTCACTATCTCACGGTCGCGGCCGTCCTGTTCACCCTGGGCGTGTTCGGCATCTTTCTGAACCGCAAGAACGTCATCGTCATCCTGATGTCCATCGAGCTCATCCTGCTCGCGGTGAACATCAACTTCGTGGCGTTCTCGACGCATATGGGCGATATCGTCGGGCAGGTCTTCGCGCTCTTCGTTCTGACGGTGGCTGCGGCGGAAGCGGCCATCGGTCTTGCCATTCTCGTCGTCTATTTCCGCAACCGCGGCACGATCGCGGTTGAAGACATCAACATGATGAAGGGCTGACGGCGCGATGTACCACGCAATCGTCTTCCTGCCGCTGGTGGGTTTTCTGATCGCCGGCATCTTCGGCAATAAGATCGGCGCGCGCGCCAGCGAGGTCGTCACGACGTCGCTGCTCGCTGTCGCCTGTGCGCTGTCCTGGGTCGCCTTCGTCCGCGTCGGCTTCTACGGCGAGGACGCGCAGGTGAAGATCGCGAGCTGGATCGTCTCCGGCAGCTTCAGCGTCGACTGGGCCTTCCGCATCGACACGCTGACGGCGGTCATGCTGATCGTCGTGACGACCGTCTCGATGCTCGTGCACCTCTACTCGATCGGTTACATGCATGAGGATCCGGCCCGGCCGCGGTTCTTCGCCTATCTCTCGCTGTTCACCTTCGCCATGCTCATGCTGGTGACGGCCGACAACCTGCTGCAGATGTTCTTCGGCTGGGAAGGCGTCGGCCTGGCGAGCTATCTGCTCATCGGCTTCTGGTATGAGAAGCCGTCGGCCAACGCGGCGGCCATCAAGGCCTTCGTCGTCAACCGCGTCGGCGATTTCGGCTTCCTGCTCGGCATCTTCCTGCTCTTCGTCTTGTTCGGCACCGCCTCCTTCGATGAGCTCTTCCCGCGCGTCGGGGAACTGGCGGACGCAAAATTCCATATCTTCGGCCATGATTACCATGCGCTGACGGTGGCCGCGTTCCTCCTGTTCATGGGCGCCATGGGCAAGTCCGCGCAGTTCCTGCTGCACACCTGGCTGCCTGACGCCATGGAAGGCCCGACCCCGGTGTCGGCGCTGATCCATGCCGCGACCATGGTGACGGCGGGCGTGTTCATGGTGGCGCGCATGTCACCGGTCTTCGAATATGCGCCGGCCGCGCTTACCTTCGTCACGGTGATCGGCGGCATCACGGCCTTCTTCGCGGCAACGGTCGGCCTCGTGCAGAACGACATCAAGCGCGTGATCGCCTATTCGACCTGCTCGCAGCTCGGCTACATGTTCGTGGCGCTCGGCGTCGGCGCCTATTCGGCGGGTGTCTTCCACCTCTTCACCCACGCCTTCTTCAAGGCCTTGCTGTTCCTCAGCGCAGGCTCGGTCATCCACGCGATGCACCACGAGCAGGACATGCGCCACATGGGTGGGCTCCGGCGCTACATCCCGTTTACCGCGGCGATGATGACCGTCGGCAATCTCGCCCTGACGGGGTTCCCCTTCACGGCAGGCTATTTCTCGAAGGATGCGATCATCGAAGCGGCCTATGCCTCGCATAATCCCGCCGCCGGCTTTGCCTTCATCGCCACCGTGATCGCGGCGCTGATGACATCCTTCTACTCCTGGCGCCTCTATTTCCTGACCTTCGAGGCCAAGCCGCGCTGGGGTGAGCATGCGGAGGCGAGCCATGCGCACGGCCATGACGCCCATGGCCATGCGCACGGCCATGACGATCACGCACAGGATGATCACGCGCATGACGATCATGGCCATGGCCATGGCCACGACCTGAAGCCGCATGAGAGCCCGCTGGTCATGCTCATTCCGCTGGCCGTACTGGCGGTCGGCGCCTTGTTCGCCGGCGGTCTGTTCAAGTCCTTCTTCATCGGCGAGAACTACGACGCCTTCTGGCGGGGCGCGCTGTTCGCAGGGCCGGAGAACCACATCCTGCATGAGATGCACGACGTGCCGACCTGGGTCGTGTGGTCGCCTTTCGTGATGATGGTGCTCGGCTTCGTGCTGGCGCTGTGGTTCTACATCATCAACCCGCGCATCCCCGTCAGCCTCGCGCAGTCCAACCCGATCCTGTACCGCTTCCTGCTCAATAAGTGGTACTTCGACGAGATCTACGACTTCCTCTTCGTCCGCCCTGCCAAGTGGCTTGGCACCTTCCTGTGGAAGAAGGGCGATGGCTGGCTGATCGACGGCTTCGGGCCGGACGGCGTGTCGGCGCGGGTCGTCGATGTCACCAATCGGGTCGTGCGGCTGCAGACCGGTTATGTCTATCACTACGCCTTTGCCATGCTCATCGGGGTCGCTGCCTTCGTAACGTGGTATCTGGTCGGGGGAGCGCATTGATGTTCGGCTTCGGCATTCTCTCCGGCCTGCTCATCCTGCCGCTCCTTGGCGCAGCCTTCATCCTGGTCTTGCGCGGTGACGAGGAGGCGGTTGCCTCCAACGCGCGCTGGGGCGCGCTGATCACGACGGTCATCACATTCCTGCTGTCGCTCTTTGCCTGGAGCCAGTTCGACGCGGCGAACCCGGCCTTCCAGCTGGTCGAGACGCATCGCTGGCTGTCGGATTCGATCGCCTTCAAGCTTGGCGTCGACGGCTTCTCGATGCCCTTCGTGGTGCTGACCGCCTTCCTGATGCCGTTCTGCATGCTGGCGTCCTGGCATTCGGTCCATCATCGGGTGAAGGAATATTTCGTCGCCTTCCTGGTGCTCGAGACGACGATGATCGCGGTCTTCGCTTCGGCCGACCTCATCCTCTTCTACCTGTTCTTCGAAGCCGGCCTGATCCCGATGTTCCTGATCATCGGCATCTGGGGGCACGATCGCCGCATCTATGCGAGCTTCAAGTTCTTCCTCTACACCCTGCTCGGCTCGGTGCTGATGCTGCTGGCCGTGCTGGCCATGTACTGGGATGCCGGCACCACCGATATCGCGACGCTCCTGACCCACAAGTTCCCGGTCTCGATGCAGACCTGGCTGTGGCTCGCCTTCTTCTCGTCGCTCGCGGTGAAGATGCCGATGTGGCCGGTGCATACCTGGCTGCCGGACGCGCATGTGGAGGCGCCGACGGCGGGCTCGGTCATCCTGGCGGGCATTCTCCTGAAGATGGGTGGCTACGGCTTCATCCGCTTCTCGCTGCCGATGTTCCCGGATGCCTCGGCCTATTTCGCGCCGCTCGTCTTCGCCTTGTCGGTCATCGCCATCGTCTACACCTCCCTCGTCGCCTTGATGCAGGAGAACATCAAGAAGCTGATCGCCTATTCCTCGGTCGCCCATATGGGCTTCGTGACCATGGGCCTGTTCAGCATGACGGAGCAGGGCATCCAGGGCGCAATGTACCAGATGGTCAGCCATGGCCTCGTGTCGGGTGCGCTGTTCCTTGCGGTCGGCGTCGTCTATGACCGCACGCACACGTTGCGTATCGATGCCTATGGCGGGCTGGTGGAGCGTATGCCGCGCTACGCGCTCGTCTTCATGATCCTCACCATGGCGAATGTCGGGCTGCCCGGCACCTCCGGCTTCGTCGGCGAGTTCCTCACCTTGATGGGTACCTTCCGGGCCAATCCCTATGTGGCCATGATCGCGGCGACGGGCGTGATCCTCTCGGCGGCCTATGCCCTGTGGCTCTATCGCCGGGTCGTGTTCGGCAAGCTCGAGAAGCCGAGCCTGAAGGCAATCACCGATCTCGACACGCGCGAAGTCGTCATATTCGTTCCCCTCGTTCTGCTCATCATCTGGTATGGCGTGCAGCCGCACGGCATTCTGGAGGCCTTCGCCGCGTCGACGGACAACCTCCTGCGCAGCACCGAGGCTGCGCTCGCCGGCGTCAAGACCGCCGCCTTCCTTTCGCATTAAGGCATAGAACCGATGGCACCGCTCTTCCCAGCCTTCAGTGTGGTCCTGCCGGAATTCATTCTGGCGGCGGGCGCGCTTGTGCTCGTCCTGATCGGCGCCATCCGCGGCGAGCGCTCCAACGGCCTCGTCTCGGCCCTCGCGGTGGCTTTGATTGCGGCGGCGGGCATCGCGGTGGCCTTCCAGGGCGGCGAGCGTGCGGAGGCCTTCGGCGGGTCCTTCGTCGTCGACAATTTCGCGCGCTTCATGAAGATGCTGGCGCTCATCGGTTCGGCCGCGGCACTTCTTCTGGCGCGCGACTTCTTCCAGCGCGCCAAGCTCGACCGGTTCGAATACCCGATCCTCGTCGTGCTTGCGACGCTCGGCATGATGATGATGATCTCGGCGAATGATCTCATCGCGCTCTATCTGGGTCTCGAGCTGCAGAGCCTCGCGATCTATGTCATCGCCGCCTTCGACCGCGACAACGCGCGTTCCTCGGAAGCCGGTCTGAAATATTTCGTCCTCGGTGCGCTCTCCTCGGGCATGCTGCTGTACGGCTCGTCGCTCGTCTACGGCTTCACCGGCACGGTCGCCTTTCCCGGGATCGCGGCGGCGGTCGCGGGCGGCCATGGCGGTACAGGCCTCATCTTCGGGCTTGTGTTCATTGCCGCCGGACTCGCCTTCAAAATTTCCGCCGTGCCGTTCCACATGTGGACCCCGGACGTCTACGAAGGCGCGCCTTCGCCCGTCACCGCCTTCATGGCGAGCGCACCGAAGGCCGCTGCCATGGCGCTCTTGGTGCGGGTCTTCGTCGGCGCCTTTCCGGATATCATCGGCCAGTGGCGCCAGATCATCGTCTTCGTGGCGATCGCCTCCATGGTGCTCGGCGCCTTCGCCGCCATCGGCCAGCGCAACATCAAGAGGCTGATGGCCTATTCGTCCATCAGCCATATGGGCTATGCGCTGGTGGGGCTGGCTGCGGGAACCGCGAACGGTGTTCAGGGCGTCCTTATCTATCTCGCGCTCTATCTCGCCATGACGCTCGGCACCTTCGCCTGCATCATCGCCATGCGCCGCGAGAGCGGGCAGGTCGAGACCATCGACGATCTGGCCGGCCTGTCGAACAGCCAGCCGGTGCTGGCGTTCCTGTTTGCGATGCTGCTCTTCTCGCTCGCAGGTATTCCGCCTCTGGCGGGCTTCTTCGCCAAGCTCTACGTGTTTGGTGCAGCCATCGAGGCGAAGCTCTACGGGTTGGCCGTCATCGGCGTGCTGGCGAGCGTGGTGGGCGCCTTCTACTACCTGCGCATCATCAAGCTCATGTATTTCGACGAGCCGAAGGCCGGCGCCTACCAGCCCATGGCGCCGGAAGTGCGCTTTGTGCTCGGTGTATCGAGCGTTGTCGTCATTCTGTTCTGGCTGGCGCCGGCGTCGATCGTGGCGGCTGCCTCCGCCGCAGCGAAATCGCTCTTCTGAGAATGGTGTTCAGTCTCGGGCAAGCGGCCCGCACGGCCGGCTTCGCGCTCGCCGCCTTCGAGAGCCTCGGATCGACCAACGCCGAGGCGATGGCCATCGGCAAGGCTGGCCTGACGCGGCCGACATGGGTGGTCACCGCGCGCCAGACGGCAGGTCGCGGCCGGCGCGGCAATGCCTGGGCCAATGGTTCGGGCAATCTCGCGGCCTCGCTCGTCATGGTGACCACTGTGACACCAGCGGTGGCGGCGACGCTCGGTTTCGTTGCGGGGCTCGCGCTGACGGACGCGATTGCCGCCATCGCTCCCTATTTCGACAGCGGGGCGGCGGGCGGGCATCGTCTGCTCTTGAAATGGCCGAATGACGTCATGGGCGATGGAGCGAAGCTCGCGGGCATCCTCCTCGAAAGCGAGCAACTGGCCGATGGCCGGCGCATCGTCGTTGTCGGTATCGGCGTCAATGTCGCAGCGGCGCCGGAGGGAATGCCGTATAAGGTAGCCTCGCTGTCGTCGCTCGGCGCCCCCGTGACAGCGGAGGACGTGTTTTCCGCGCTGACGGACAGTTGGGTCGAGGGCGTGGCACTCTGGGACGAGGGCAGGGGCGTAGGCGCTATTCGCAGCCGCTGGCTGAAGCGCGCGGCAGGCCTTGGCGCTGACGTAGCGGTGCATATCGGGCGGGAAATCGTGCGGGGCACCTTCGAGACCATCGACGACTCAGGCCAACTCGTCATACGAAGGACGGAGGGGGGCACGGTGGCGGTCGCCGCCGGCGATGTCCATTTCGGGGCTGCGGCAACTGCCAGGGTGTAACAGGAACACAGCACTGCATTTGGTCTCAACGTCTCGATCCATCTCCCCGATATTGGCGGCCGACCGAAGGGCGAGCGCATGCGCGCTTCGCTCGTATTCCGTTGCACCGTGCGGATGCGCGACGTTCCTGCCGCGCGGTCTGACCTGGACTATCCGCAGCCCGTTTTCGGCCATTGTGGGGTGGACCGGCTTCGGGACAGCCCTGTCGCGGATTGCCAGAGCGACGGACGCCCTCGGAGACCGGAGGCGGCCGCTCTATCTCTATGTTCATGCATCGGATTTGCCCTGACGTCGTAGAGGCTCCGGAACAAGGGCCAGTGCTTTAATAAGGGCAAGTGCTTTGGCCCGATGCTTTAGTCGTTTTTGAGGAAGGACAGGAGGGTATGGCGCCCCGCACCGACAGTTTGGTCTTCGCAGCCCTCGGCGGGCTCGGTGAGATCGGCATGAACCTGAGCCTCTATGGCTTCGGTCCCGAGAACCGTCGCCAATGGCTGATGGTCGATTGCGGCGTGAGCTTCGCGGGCGAGGACGTGCCCGGGATCGATCTGGTGCTGCCGGACATCCGTTTCATCGAGGAGGAGCGCAAGAACCTCGTCGGCATCGTCATAACCCATGCCCATGAGGATCACATCGGCGCAATCGCCGATCTGTGGCCGCGCCTGCGCGTTCCGGTCTACGCCACGCCCTTTGCGGCGGGCCTTCTGGAAGCGCGCCGCCTCTCCGAGCCTGGTGCGCCCAAGGTGGAGATCCATGTCGTCCCACAGGGCGGGCGTGTCGTCCTGCCGCCCTTCGATTGCGAATTCATCCCCGTCGCCCATTCGATTCCGGAAGCCTGCGCGCTCGCCATCCGCACGCCGCTCGGTCTCGTTGTCCATTCCGGGGATTGGAAGATTGATCCGACGCCGCCGATCGGCCTGCCGACCGACGAGGCCCGCCTGCGGGAACTCGGCGAAGAAGGCGTTCTCGCGCTGATCTGCGACTCCACCAATGTTCTGCGCGAGGGGGCGAGCCCGAGCGAGGCGGACGTCGCCGTCACGCTTGCCGAGATCATCAAGGCCTCGCCGGCGCGCGTCGCCGTCACGACCTTCGCCTCGAATGTCGCGCGCCTGCATTCCGTCGCGCGGGCGGCAGCCTTGGCCGAGCGGGAGGTCGTCGTCTTCGGCCGGGCGATGGAGCGCGCGCTCGATGTGGCGGGGGATTGCGGCTATCTCGAGGGCTTGCCGGCGTTTCGCTCGCCGGACGTCTATGGCTATCTGCCGCGCGACAAGGTGGTCGCCCTCCTGACGGGCAGTCAGGGCGAGCCGCGCGCCGCGCTGGCACGGGTGGCGACGGACAGCCATCCCGACATGACGCTTGCTCCCGGCGACCGCGTGATCTTCTCGTCGCGGACGATTCCCGGCAACGAGCGTTCGGTCAACCGCATCATCAACAGTCTCGCCCAGCGGGGCATCGAGATCATCACCGATCGCAATCATCTCGTCCATGTCTCCGGGCATCCCAGGCGCGGCGAGATGGAAGCGCTCTATAGCTGGCTGAAGCCGGCGATCGCCATTCCAGCGCATGGCGAGGCGTTGCATCTGACCGAGCATAGGGATTTCGCGCGCGCCATGGGCGTGCCGGAGGTCCTGCGGCCGATGAATGGCGAGGTGGTGCAACTGGCGCCCGGCAAGCCGTCGGTGGTCGATGAACTGCCGGTGGGCCGGGTCTACAAGGATGGAACCGTGCTCGTCGACAGTGGCGAACCTGTCGTGCCGGAGCGCCGCCGCCTGTCCTTCAGCGGGGTCGTCACCGTGTCGCTCGCCCTGGACGCCAAGGGAGATCTGGCGACGGATCCGCATGTGTCCTTCAGCGGGTTGCCGGGGGCCTTCGGCGCCGATAGCACAGTCGAACTGATCGGCGATGCGATCGCTGACGTCCTCGATGGCCTGCCGCGGGCCAAGCGTCGCGATCCGGACAGTGTCGCGAAGGCCATCGAGCGCGCAATCCGCTCGGAGATCCAGCACGCCTGGGGCAAGAAGCCCACCTGCCACGTGCATGTTCTTGCCGTATAGACAGGGAAGGCGCGGGCCAGTCCGCGTCAGGAGGTGGCCATGATCGTCCGGTCGGTCATCATGGCGAAGCCCCGCGCCTGCGCGACGGATGATCGAAGGGACCTGGGCCGGAATGTTGGACGATTATCTGCCGATGTCGACGATCACCGGATCGTTGGCGCTGTTCTTCATCATCTGGTGGACGACACTTTTCGCCATCCTGCCGTTCTGGGTCCGCAGCCAGGCCGAGGATCAGGCGAACCATGAGATACCCGCCGGAACCGAGCCGGGCGCACCGCAACATCCGATGCTGCTCCGCAAGATCCTCGTCACGACGGCGGTGTCGGTCGTTGTCTTTATCGTTGTGAGCGTTATCGTCAACAACGTCGATCTCTGAGCGGTCCCCTCACATGCAAATGGCCCCGTCGCTGACAGGGCCATGATACACAGGCGAGCACGCGATCATTGGTGCTTCACCTCATCTGCAATCTCGATCGAGCGGGTCGAGGGCATCACACCCTGGCGCCGCCTCGTTTCATGCGGGTTGCAGAGCGCATTGATCGGGCTTCAGCCCGAAGCGATCAGCCAGATGCCAACGGAGCTCGCGGGGCGAGCGATAGCGGTAGCTGCGATCGATAAGGTGACTGAGATCCTGCCGACGCCCGGACATGTCGGTCCAGAGCTTTTCGACGGTGAAGCTTTCGCCAACACGGCGACTCGCAATGCGCCTAGGCGCGAATATAAAGTTCATAACATTATCCTTTGTTATTGGGTCTTGCCGACCGGTCGTTGAGATGAGCAATCCGGCTGGGGCCGGCGATGGCTGCTTTTGGTAGCCTTGCTCTAAAATCAAAACCTTGGACGAACTCCATCCTTTCCGGTGTTGCCACCTGGATGGATAGACACGTCAGGCTGGACGGCCCGTCAGTTCCGGGCCGCCCGAGATCCGCAAGTCGGCTCAGGAGGCCTGAAGGTTGACGGCAGCTTCCTTGCCGGTGCGGCGGTCAGCCTCGACCTCGTAGGAGATCTTCTGGCCTTCCACGAGCCCGACGAGCCCTGAACGCTGCACAGCGGAGATGTGAACGAAAACGTCCTTCCCGCCGGCGTCAGGCTGAATGAAGCCGTAACCCTTCTGATCGTTGAACCACTTTACAGTACCTGTCGCCATAGAAAGTCCTTTCGGCCATGGGTAAACGCCGGCAGCCACATCCGCTGACCGTCGAACTCTGTCGATTTGGAGAGGTAGTCTGAAGGAGCACGCAGCTTGGCGAAAGCGAATAAGTGCATCCATCCGGCCCATCGTCCGGTCAACATCGTGCATCATATGTAAGCGGAAATGCGTCTTTTGGCAAGATGGCTGACGAGGCCCGATCGGCGCTTGGGTGAAAATAAAAGAAATTCAAAGCGTTGGAAAAAATTCGTGACGATCGGGACCGGCATCACGCCGGCTGCCCAGACGCCGGGAGGAGGGCTGCGGCCCAGCCGCGCTATGACCGCACGCGTGCGGGAAACCATCGCGTCGCGCGCGGATAAGCCTATTCAAATGAACCCTGTGATGAACCGGACGGACATCGCCGCGTGACGCGGGTTGGTGCTGGATTGCCGCTTCCGGACATGCTCTATTTGATTGAATTTGATAGGCGGTACCCGCTCGATGTCGATCGCGTGATCGCATGTCAAATTCGAAAATTCCACGGGAATCATAAACATCCTCCTGTGGTGGATTTGAAATTCGTCACGGAATGGATCGACGGCGATGAACGCATTTCAGATCCGAAAACCGCACGAGAATCATGACCTTGCTCGTGTCCTCATCGAATTCGAAATTCCAACGACGCCTCCCGGACATCAGACGAATTGCGGATCGGGGACACGAGTGGTCCTCCTGTTTTCAACATTTGCCATCGAGGTCGATACCAATGGGATGCAAATGTTGAAAGCGAACCACTAGTCGCCGACCATGTGCGGTCGCATCATTCAGGCCAGCGAGCCGGAACGTCTCGCCCTCGGCATTGTGCGGGCCGTTGTCGAACCGATGTCGCCGCGCTTCAAGGCCCGCTACAACGGCGCGCCCGGCCAGCCGTTATGGGTGCTGCGCGAGCATCCTCAGACCGGTGAATGCAGGCTTGGCCTCCTGCGTTGGGGCCTTATCCCGTCGTGGTCGCAAGGGCAGACAGGCGGGCGCCGGCCGATCAACGCGAAGGCGGAGACAGTCCACAGCCTGGCGAGTTTCCGCCAGGCCTTTGCCCATCGGCGTTGTCTCGTACCCGTCGATGGCTTCTTCGAGTGGCAGGCCCTATCGGGCGCGCGGGCCAGGCAGCCCTACGTGATCGCCATGCGCCATGCGGCCCCCTTCGCGCTGGCGGGGATCTGGGAGAACTGGCGGCATCCGACGCATAGCTGGGTGCGGACCTTCTGTATCCTGACAACGCAGGCCAATGCCTGTCTCAAGGCAATCCACGATCGCATGCCGGTGATTATCGGCCCGGATGGCTATGACCGATGGCTGTCGCCGCAGGAGGCTGATCCGCGTGACATGCTGCGCCCCTATCCGGCCGGCGACATGACCCTCTGGCCGGTATCACGCCGGGTGAATACCCCGGCGAATGACGATGCCGCGCTGATACAGGCGATCGAGATGCCCGAGCAGGTCGAGAATGTGCAGGCCGAGAATGAGCAGGCCGAGAATGTGCAGGTCGCGAATGAGCCCGCTGAGCCGGATCTGTTCTCTCCTCTCGCCTCGCCGGCCTTTTGACGTCAGGATATCTGTCCGGGATGGAGACCGAATGATCGAGCCAGGCCTCGGATGTGGCGCCGGAATGGGCTTCGGAACGCGGTGCCCCAGGGCCGCCACTTATCGATATCGCTGCGAGATCTGACGCGTGGATCATTTTTTTGCCTCGTTTGAACCATTTTTGCGCGCGCACGGCACGCCGGTCGTCGGCCTTGTCCTGTTCTTCGAATCCCTTGGGTTACCACTGCCGGGCGAGTCCCTGCTGGTCGCAGCCGGCATTCTGGCGGCGCGCGGCGACCTGTCCCCGGTCGGGTTGTTCCTCTATGCGTGGGTCGGATCGGTCCTCGGCGACAATGCAGGCTATCTCATTGGCCGTCTGGTCGGGCGCCGGGTTCTGCTGCGTTACGGTGGGCGCGTCGGCCTCACCGAGGACCGTTTCGCGCGCATCGAGGAGGTCTTTGCGCGCTATGGCCCGATCGCCGTCATGTTCGCGCGATTCTTCAATATTCTCAGGCAATTGAACGGCGTTGTCGCGGGCGTGGCGGGCATGCGATGGGAACGCTTTCTCATCTTCAACGTCATCGGTGCGGGGCTGTGGGTTCTCGCCTGGGGTGGGGGCGCCATCCTGTTCGGCCGCCATATGGGCCATGTCGCCGCGATCCTCCACCAGATCGGCCCCTGGCGGGCGAGTGCGCTCGCGCTCGCAGTGATCGCCGTGGCTGCCGGCATCCTGTGGCTCACACGACGGCGCTCCCGCGGCGCCGGGAAGCCCCTGTCCAACCGTTCGGTTCCGCAGAAGGATTGATGACATCCGGATGATGGATCAGCCTAAATTTGCTAGCCGGCTGGAGGTCGTCGTGTCATCCTTTCGCCGTATTTGGACGTGCTCCTGATAGGTGCGTCTTGCGTAAATGCATTTGATTCTGCGTCGAATGTGGATGGACGCTTCAAGGGCTTGTTATCCGCCTGGTGAGGTAGAACTGTCGGAACGGCTGCATTTTATGGCTTTCCGGGCAAGGTGGGTTGCGCCATTGCCTGGAGGCCTGTAAATCGGCCAGACCGCAACGACACAGGATGGGCCAATGCCGGTCTTCGAGAAAACGCCGAGAACGAGCAGCTGTGACGATGTCGCCGATGCCTATCCCGATGTTTCCGAACGTTTTTTCCGGTTGAAGGTTCTGTCCCGGCCCCTGCTGAAAGGGGCAGCCGCTTCGGCGACGGCCCTCCTTCTCGCCAATTGCAGCGCGCCGCAGCAGCAGGGCTCCAAGATCGATCCGAAATATGGCGTATCACCGAGCCCGCGTGTTGTAGCCAGTGGCCCTATCCCGAAGGGCGGCGGCCGCGATCACGTGGGGAAGCCCTATACCATCGCCGGCAAGGTCTACCATCCGCGTGAAGACGCCCGATACTCCCGCGTCGGCCTGGCCTCCTGGTATGGCGATGCCTTCCATGGCCGCAGGACGGCCAATGGCGAGGTCTTCGACAAGCTCTCGATTGCCGCCGCGCATCCGACCCTCCCGCTTCCGAGCTATGTGCGGGTGACCAATCTCACCAACAACAAATCGATGGTCGTGCGCGTCAATGATCGCGGCCCGTTCCATGGCAATCGTCTGATCGACGTGTCGTCGCGCGCCGCTGACGCGCTGGGCTTCAAACGCGCCGGCACCGCGCGCGTGCAGGTCGACTATATCGGCCGCGCGGGGCTCGCAGGCAGCGACGATCGCAAGCTGATTGCGACCTTGACGGATCAAGGGCCGGCCCGCCTTCCGGGTGGCTCGACCGCGCCGGTGATGGTCGCCCGCGCCGAGCCGGCGAGGCCCCAGGCGCTCGCTTTCAATCCGCGGCAGGAGCCACCGCCGGCCGCACCACGCATCGAGCGGGTGGCCTATGCCGCGCCGGTCGCCACGCCTGCTCCCGCCGCGGCAGCGGTGCAGTCCTTCGCGACGGCTCCTGTGCCGAGCCAGGGACGCGTTGTCACGAATATCCCGCTTCCGCCCGAGCGGCCGTTTGACCTTGGCCGGGCGACCCGCGCCACCCCCGCAGGGCCTCAGCGCCAGGCTGTGAACCAGTCCACCCGTCCGACCAGGGCGGCCGCGCTGTTCTTCGCCGAGGCCGAGCCGTTGCCGAACGTTTTTCGCGCAACCGGCGGATTTACCGAAACAACCTCGCAAAGGTTTGTTTCCTTCAAATCAAGTTCGGTCGAGTAAGTTTCCCCCCTCCTGTTGATTTCAGGGAACGCCCGGAGCAAGATTCCGGGCGTTGCATGGTGATGGGGGGAGTGCGGCTATGTCGTGCGTATCGAACAGCTGGCGCTCGAAGCTGAGACATCACGCATCGCGCGGGATCCGTGCGACGGTTCCTTGCCCGTCCTCCGGAAGGCCCCTTCGCGGAGGCCGAGTGACGCAGGCGATTGGTGCAACCGTCGGCCATGCGGCGCGCATCGCAGGCTTGGTCCTGGTCATGACGGGCATGGCCGCCGCCCAGGATCTCCGGACGGCCGCCCCCTTCGCCCTGCTCATGGACTATGGATCGGGCACGATTCTTTACGAGAAGGCGGCCGACACGCTCATGATTCCGGCCAGCATGGCCAAAGTCATGACCGCCGAACTGCTTTTCCGCGAGATCAAGGAAGGGCGCATCACGTTCGATACCGAGTTCGTGGTGTCGGAGAATGCCTGGCGCCGCGGCGGCGCGCCGTCCGGCGGTTCTGCGATGTATGCGGAGCTCGGCAGCTCGGTAAAGGTTATCGATCTGATGCAGGGGCTCGCGATCCAGTCCGGCAATGACGCGGCGATCGTCATTGCTGAGGGCATCGCCGGCAACGAGGCCAATTTCGCGCGGATGATGACCGATCGCGCCCGTGAACTCGGCCTTTCGCGCTCCACCTTTATGAACGCGACCGGCCTCGATGATCCCGACCAGCGCACCACCGCCCGCGACCTCGCCTTGCTGACCGCCCATATCATCCGGACTTACCCCGATCTCTATGCCTATTTCGGGAAACCGGAATTCACCTGGAACAAGATCCGGCAGCTCAATCGCAACCCGCTGATCGCCATGAGCATTGGCGCCGATGGCGTCAAGACGGGCTATCTCAAGGACGCCGGCTACGGGGTCATCGGGTCGGCGGTCAGTGGCGGGCGCCGGCTCATCGTCGTCGTCAACGGCCTGAAGACGGCGAAGGACCGGGCGGACGATGCACGGCGCTTGCTCGACTGGGGGTTCCGCTCCTTCGAGACGCGCCGCCTGTTCGGCGCCAATGTGGAGGTGGGCGAGGCGGATGTCTATGGCGGCGCAGAAGGCAGCGTCGGCCTGGTATCCGTCAATCCGATCGAGATTCTCATCCCGCGTGGCTCGGCCGACAAGCTTGTGGGGAAGATCGTCTATACCGGACCATTGATGCCGCCGGTCGCTGCGGGTAAGGAAGTGGCACGCTTCAAGGTGACGCGCGGCGACGTCGAGGTCCTCGATATCCCGCTCGTCACGGCGCGGGCGGTCGAGAAGGGGAGCGTTTCCCAGCGGGCATTCAGTGCGATGTTCGAATTGTCGACCGGCTTCATCCGCGACGCGTTCAAGAAGCTATAGATCCGGACCCTTTTTGGTACAGCAGGCAGCGGAGCGCATGGCGAAGGCACCCTTCATCACCTTCGAAGGCGGGGAGGGAGCCGGCAAGTCCACGCAGATCCGGCGATTGGCGGCCCATCTCCAGACGCTTGGCATCGATGCCGTGATGACACGGGAACCTGGCGGCTCCCCGAAGGCCGAGCGCATTCGGGCGTTGCTGCTGTCGGGGGCTGCCAAACGGTTCGGCACCCTCGCGGAGGCCGTCCTGTTCTCTGCAGCGCGCATCGACCATATCGATACCCTGATCGCGCCGGCTCTGGCGCGGGGCACCTGGGTGCTGTGCGACCGCTTCATCGATTCGACGCGGGTCTACCAGGGCGCGTCGGGCGACGTCGATCCCCGGCAGATCGCAATCCTCGAGCGGGTCGTGGCGGGCGATATCATGCCGGACCTGACCTTCATCCTCGATCTGCCGCCGGAGGTCGGGCTGGCGCGCGCCGGCGCGCGGGCCGGCGCCGATAGCGCCAGCGACCGTTTCGAGGCCGAGGGGCTTGCCTTCCACGAGACATTGCGCGCGGCTTTTCTGGCCATCGCTGCCGCCGAGCCGAAGCGCTGTGTCGTCATCGACGCCACGGGCGACGAAGAGGCGGTCGAGACGGCGATCTGGAGCGCGGTGGTCGAACGCCTTGATGTCCCGGACGCGGCGCCGGCCAAGGTGGCGCACAACGACGACGGAGAGCGGGGGCGGCGTGTCACAACCTGATGGAATCGAGGCCGATCGCTATCTGGATTGCCCCCATCCGCGCGAGCAGACCGACCTCGTCGGTCATGCGGCGTCGGAAACCGCCTTTCTCGACGCCTTCCGGAGCGGGCGCCTGCACCATGCCTGGCTGATCGGCGGGCCACAGGGCATCGGCAAGGCGACCTTCGCCTATCGCGCGGCGCGTTTTCTGCTGGCGAACCCGGATCCCTCCGCGCCAGCCGTCGCGCGCGCCACGGATCTTGGCGTGGATCCGGACCATCCCGCGGCGCGCCGGGTGGCCGCCCTTTCGCATCCCGATCTCGTGGTGCTGCGGCGCACGCCCGGCACGGACAAGAAGGGACCGTCCGCCTTCATCCCGATCGATGCCGTGCGGCGGGCGCTCGCCGTCTTCGGAACGACCGCCGGCGCCGGCGGCTACCGCGTGGCGATCGTCGACAGCGTTGAAGATCTCAATGCGGCCAGTGCCAATGCGTTGCTCAAGGTCGTGGAAGAGCCGCCGCCGCGTTCCGTGTTCCTCATCGTTGCCCATGCCCCGGGACGCACGATGGCAACCTTGCGCTCGCGCTGCCGCAAGATGACCATGCGGCCGCTGGCCGCCGACGATGTGGCAACCGTCCTGACAAAGCTGGATGGCGAAGCCGATGCGGCGGCCGTGCGCCAGGCGGCAGTCATGGCTGGTGGTTCCGTGCGCACGGCGCTCAGGCTGATCGACCCGGACGTCATCGCGCTCGTCGAGCGGGTCCGGCGCATGCTCGCCCGTTTGCCCGAGGAAGACGTCGCCGAACTCTACAGCCTCGCCGAACAGCTTTCCGGGCGTGCGGACGAGGAGCGATTCGCGACCTTCCTGACAACGGTCGGCGAATGGATCGGCGGGCGCGTACACAGCGAGGCGGCGGGCGGTGCCTCACGCCTTGCGCCACTCGTGGAGGTATGGGACAAAGGCCTCCGCGCGGCGCGCGACGTCCAGGTTCTGAATCTCGATCGTCGCCCGTTCGTATTCTCCCTTTTCGGCGACCTCGCGGAGGCCGTTCGGCGCTCCAGCGCCGCGTGAGCCATGATGGTGTCGCCTCGGATGGTTGGCGCATGGCCGAGACTTTCTACATCACGACCCCGATCTTCTACCCGAATGGTGCGCCGCATATCGGTCACGCCTATACGGTAATTGCGACCGACGCGCTGGCGCGCTTCCAGCGGCTCGACGGCAAGGACGTCCTGTTCCTGTCCGGCACCGACGAGCACGGGCTGAAGATGCAGCAGACCGCGGAGAAGGAAGGCGTGACGGCGAGGGCGCTCGCCGACCGCAACTCGGCGGTCTTCCAGTCTCTGCTGAAGCACCTCGACTGCTCCAACGACGATTTCATCCGCACCACCGAGCCGCGCCATTATGAATCCTGCCAGGCGATCTGGAAGGCGATGGCCGCCAATGGCGACATCTATCTCGATCGCTACGCCGGCTGGTATTCCGTGCGCCAGGAAGCCTATTTCGAGGAGGGTGAGACCACACTCGGCGAGGACGGCGTGCGGCGCGAGCCGCTCGGCTCCCCGGTGGAGTGGAACGAGGAGGAAAGCTATTTCTTCCGCCTGTCCGCCTATCAGGATCGCCTGCTCGCCTTCTACGAAGCTCATCCGGACTTCATCGGCCCCACCGAGCGCCGCAACGAGGTCATCAGCTTCGTTAAATCGGGCCTGCGCGACCTCTCGGTGTCCCGCACCACCTTCGACTGGGGCGTGCCAGTGCCCGACGATCCCAAACACGTCATGTATGTGTGGGTGGACGCCCTGACCAACTACATCACGGCGGCCGGCTATCCCGACAAGGCGGCGCCGAAATGGCGGTACTGGCCTGCGAACGCGCATATCATCGGCAAGGATATCCTGCGCTTTCACGCGGTCTATTGGCCGGCCTTCCTGATGGCGGCCGGCGTCGAGCCGCCGAAGCGTGTCTTCGCGCATGGCTTCCTGTTCAACCGCGGCGAGAAGATGTCGAAGTCGGTCGGCAATGTGATCGACCCCTTCGCACTGGTGGAACGCTACGGTCTTGACCAGGTGCGCTATTTCTTCCTGCGGGACGTGCCCTTCGGTCAGGACGGCAGCTACAGCCATGAGGCCATCGTCAATCGCACCAATGCCGATCTCGCCAATGATCTCGGCAATCTCGCCCAGCGTTCGCTGTCGATGATCGCCAAGAACTGCGAGGGCAAGGTGCCGGCACCTTCGGCCTTCACGCCGGCGGACGAGGCGCTTCTGGCTGATGTCGACGGGCTGTTGGCGAAGGCGCGAGCGGCCATGACGGATTTTGCGCTGCACAGCCTCCTGGCGGAAACCTGGGCCGTGGTGGCGGAGGCCAACCGCTATTTCGCCTCCCAGGAGCCGTGGATACTGCGCAAGACCGATCCTGCCCGCATGGCAACGGTGCTCTATGTGACGGCCGAAGTCTTGCGGCAGGTGGCTATCCTGGCGCAGCCTGTCACACCGCATGCAGCCGCCAAGCTGCTCGACCTGCTCGCGGTGCCCGCCGAGGCGCGCGCCTTCACGGCGCTCGGACCCGTCGGCCGTCTCGCGCAGGGCGGCGCCTTGCCGGCGCCCGCGCCGATCTTCCCGCGCTATATCGAGCCGGAGGCGGCAAGCGAGGGTCAAAACGCGTGACGGTCAAGCTCGTCGATAGCCATTGTCACCTCGACTATTACGAGACCGATCGCGCGGCGATCCTGGCGCGTGCCCAGGCGGCCGGCGTCGGGCGCCTCGTGACGATCTCGACCCGGGTCGCTCATTTCGACACCTATCGCGACCTGGCCGAGCGCAACCCGGGCGTGTTCTTCTCGGTGGGGACGCATCCCCATCAGGTCGGCGAGGAGCCCGACGTGCCCGCCGCGCGCCTCGTCGCGCTCTCGGCCCATCCGCGCTGCATCGCCATCGGGGAGGCCGGTCTCGACTATTTCTACGACCGCAACCCGCGCGACCTGCAGCAGGCGGTCTTCCGCACCCATATCGCGGCGGCGCGCGAGAGCGGGCTGCCGCTCGTCATCCATGCGCGGTCGGCCGACGAGGACATGATCGCGATCCTGCGGGACGAGATGCGTGCAGGCGCCTTCACGGCGGTGCTGCATTGCTTCTCGTCGGGCCGGGAACTCGCCGAAGTCGGGTTGGAGCTTGGGCTCTATCTCTCCTTCTCCGGCATCCTGACCTTCCGCCGGTCCGAGGATCTCAGGGCGATTGCCGCGATCGTGCCGCTGGAGCGGCTTCTGGTGGAGACGGATGCGCCCTATCTCGCCCCGGAGCCGTTCCGCGGCAAACGCAACGAACCGGCGCATGTGGGCCTGACCGCGCGCGTTCTGGCCGCGGTGAAGGGGATCGCGGAGGCTGCCCTGATTGAGGCGACGACCGCCAATTTCGAACGCCTTTTCGCGAAGGTCGGCCGGGACGAACTCATCGCCAATCCGGAAGGAAGCGCCGCGTGACCATGACCGTCACTGTGCTCGGCTGTGGATCGTCGGGCGGCGTGCCGCGCGTGGGCGGCGGCATGGGAGGCGGCTGGGGCGCCTGCGACCCCGACGAACCGCGCAACCGGCGCAGGCGCTGTTCCGTCCTGGTCGAGCGACGCGGCAGCGCGGGCGTGACCCGCGTCCTCATCGACACCTCGCCGGATCTGCGGGAGCAGCTCCTGTCCGCGAATGTCGACCATCTCGATGGCGTGCTGTATACGCACCAGCACGCGGATCATACCCACGGCATCGACGACTTGAGGCCGCTGTCGCTGCGCATGCGCCGGCCGATCGACGTCTATGCCAACCGCGCGACGGGTGATTTCCTGCGCGAGACCTTCGGCTATTGTTTCGCGACGCCGCTCGACAGTGAATATCCGCCTTTCCTGATCGAGCATTCGCTCGAGGCGGGACGGGCTACGGTCATCGCGGGGGCGGGCGGCCCCATCACGGCCATGCCCTTCGCCATGCAGCACGGCCGTCTCGAAGCCTACGGCTTTCGCATCGGTGACTTCGCCTATGCGACCGACATCAACCATATGCCCGAGGCGAGCCTTCCCTATGTCATGGGGCTCGACGTCCTTATCCTGGACGCGCTGCGCTATACACCGCACCCCACGCATTTCAGTGTTCCGGAGGCGCTCGCCCTCATCGCGCGCGTCACGCCCCGGCGCGCCTTCCTGACGAATCTCCACAACGATCTCGACTATGCCAAGCTCGCCGGTGAGTTGCCGGTATCGGTCGCGCCGGCTTACGACGGGCTGTCGATCACGATTGCCAACTGAGCGGATATCGCACCGCGCGGCGCTGCGGCCGAACAATCAGGCATCGCGATCGTTCAAGGCGCCGCCGCGCCTCTGCGCGGCACGAAGCGCCGGCGTCCAGTGGCCGCATAGACCTCCACTGATGCGCAAGGCCGCTTTGCCGGCTGATGGCGATGCTTTTGTTCGTAAACTGTTGAGATAACGTCCGACTTGCCCCCACCGCGAGGCCGTCTGCACAGGCTGCATTGCCGCGAGGCTCCATTCGCCCATCATTGATTGTACCGCGTTGGCGTATACAGCTCCAGCGTGTTTTGGTCGAGACATGGACGGACATGCGGTGCGACAGGCCATTCCGGACTCCCAAGTCCGATGGAGCTGAGAGGAACTCGCCTGCCATGCGGCTGCCGGGCTCGCTCTGGCTCGGGCTGTCTTTTCTCATCGTCTCTATCGCGCCGACCGCCGCATCGGCGGCCTGCGCCAGCCGTCTCAGCACCATTGCGGATACCGCCGCGATCTGTGGGGGAGAAGCGCGGCTCAGCGATACCATTGCGGCGGTGGAGTCGATGGACAGCGTGGAGGATCTCTCGTTCGAAGCGATGGAGGTTCAGCCGACCCCCGCAGGCGAAACACGCTTCGGCATCGAGATTGTCAGCCGCCTCGGCGCGAAGACCGTATCCCCGGCAGATCTCTTGTGGTTCCAGGCCGCCTTTGCTGAAGCCGACCTGAGGGACAACCTCGCGACCTTGCAGCCCCAACCCCGGGCGAGCCAAGCCGAACGGCCACAGGCCGGCCTGCAGCCGGACGGATGGTTCCTGTCAGCGGGGCTTCTCTATCACTGGTTGCCGAACCTCAGGCACGCCTTCTTCACAAGTCTCGCCTGGCAGGAGCCTCCGCGCGCCGCTCTGCGCGGCCATGGGGACGACAAGGCGATGCTGACGATCGGGAGCGGTACACGGCTGACCTGGTCGCCAGTCGATGGTGTGGATCTCGGCCTCGAGGTGCTCTATGCGCGCACCGGCGAATTCGTGCACAGGCGCGTCGGCTTCAAGGACATGACGCTGGACGGCAAGATCGACGCGCGCCTGCGTTTCAACAAGGAGTTCTAGAGCGCCGATCTGATTGGATCAGATCGAAACGCGCTCTAATCCGATCACGCCTCCTGCGTATCGATGCTCTGGACGAACCGCAGGATAGCCTTCATCACCGCCGGCTCCCAGGTCAAGGGCGTGTGGCCCTGATCCGGAATGGTCAGGGCTTCCATCTTCGGGTAGCGGGCCTGCATGGCGGACAGCGTCGCCTCGGACAGGATATCCGAATTGGCGCCGCGAATGGTCAGCAGCGGGACATGGCGCAGGAGATCGCAGTAGTTCCACAGGTCCGGCAGAGGCTCCTCGAGATCGACGCTCTCCAGGGTCCGGACGAGGGCTGGATCATAGGCCGGAATGAGCTTGCCCTTCTCCTCCACCCAGGTGCGTCGGGCGAGAAGATCCCAGTCCGCGTCGCCGAGCGTCGGGAACTGGGCATTCGACAGAAGTTTGAGAATGCCGACCGCCTCGCGAAAATCCGCCGGCGTCGGCAATTTGCCGATATAGCCGCGGATACGGATCAGCCCGCGCGGATCGAGCACCGGCCCCACGTCATTGAGAACGGCTCCCTGGATGATACCGGCCCGCGCCACGGCAAGCGCCATGATAAGAAGGCCGCCCCGCGATGTGCCGACGAAGATGGCCTGCGGCACACCAAGCGCTGTCAGGACCTGGATCAGGTCGTCGACCTCGACCTGCGGATCGTAGTGGGTCCAGTCCTTGTCCCATTCGGAAAGGCCGCGGCCGCGATAATCGACGGCTATGACACGGCGCGGCCGGCGGGAATCCGAGGCCAACGCGATCGAGAGCTCGTGGAAATCGGCCGCCGTGCGGGCAAGCCCCGGCAGGCAGACGACGGGCAGATGGCCGCTGGGGCGATTGCCGTAGATTCTGACATGGAGCCTAAGGCCATCGCTGGCACTCATGAACTCATCGCGGTAGCCGTCGTTCACAGTCATCGCTCACCCAACTAGCGCAGGACAACAGCGCCAAAAAAACATGGCCCCGGCAGGGGAATGCCGGGGCCGATTGCCGACGGATCACGGGCAAGGCTCGCCTATTGAAACGCCCCTCGCCGGAGATCGCGCTCGATGAACAAGGCCGTCCGGTCGCCCAGAATATGCCGGTAGACCTGAAGATTCTCCATAACACGTTGCACATAATTGCGTGTTTCCGGAAAGGGAATGCGCTCGACCCAATCCACCGTGTCGACGCCGTTGTCGCGCGGGTCGCCGTAGGCCGTGATCCACTTGCGCACATTGCCGGGCCCGGCATTGTAGGCGGCAAAGGTCAGGATATAGGACCCCCGCCAATAGCCGACGAGCTCGCCGAGATGGGCGGTTCCGAGGGTCGCGTTATAAGCCGGATCATTCGTCAGGCGGTCGACGTCGAAGGGAAGGCCCGCCCTCTGCGCGGTGGCTTTCGCCGTCGCGGGCATGAGCTGCATGAGCCCGCGGGCGCCCGCCGAGGATACGGCATCGGCCGCGAAGGCACTCTCCTGCCGCGCGATGGCATAGGTCATCGACCGCTCGACGCTGTCGCCGGCCGCCTCGAAGGACGGAATGCCGTTCGTCGGAAAGGCGGTCCGGTCGAGAGGAAAGCCGCGGTAGAGCGCGCGCTTGCCGACCACCAGTTCCGCGCGCGTATCCCCCAGCGAGCCGGCGATATGGGCGACCGCGGTCATCGCGTCGGCGCCCTCGACGTTGCGCGCGAGCTCGTCGATGAGGAGGATGGCGATGCGCCGCTCATCCAGATGATAGAGCAGGCGGATGGCCTGGACGATATCGCTCTTTTCCAGCGTCGCGCGCGCCAGGATATCGCCCTTCGGCGGCGGGCTCACGGGCAGGTCCGTCTTGCCGAGCCGGGCGCGGGCAAGCTGCCCGTAGTACGTCGTGACATGTTGGGCGGCAGCTTCGTAGAAGGCGTTCGCGCCCGCCGCATCCTTCGCGGCCTCGGCGGCCCGTCCGCGCCAATAGGTTACGCGCGCGACCGAGATCGGCAGGTCGGCATGCGGCTCTGCGGCGGCGAAATGCTTGGCTGCGATGTCCGGCTTGTCGAGAAACCGCAGGGCAATCCAGCCCGCGAGCATCTCTGTCTCGATCGTGTCCGTCTCGCTGACGGCCACATTCGGCTTGATGATGTCATAGGCCATCTGCGGCTCGCCTGCCTCGATGAGGCCTCGCGCCAGGCGTTGGCGCTCCTTCGCCCATTGGTCGCCCTCGACGACTGCCTCCGGCTTTGTCGGGGCCTTCAGCATGATCGCCGCGGCTTCCGCGCGCTTGCCCTGGCGGCGCAGTTCCTGGGCTTCGACGAACTGGATCAGCGGATCCGCCCGCTCCGCAGCGCTGAGGCCATTGAGCGCCGGCTTGAGATTGCCGCCACGCTCGATGGTCATCCGCGCCTTCAGAAGCTTGACCTCGCGGGGGCCGATGTCGGCCGCCAGCCGCTGCGCCGAGGTCCAGTCCTTGCGGAAGGCCAGGCGCTCCAACCGGGCGCGATTGTTGGCCGCGGTCAGGACGGTCGGAAAACTCTCGCGAATGGCGCGCTCGAGGTCGCGATCAACGGGATCGTTGCGCCAGGCGTCCTGGACAAGCGCGAAGGCCTTTTTGTCCAGCGTCGCGTCACCTTGTCCGCCGCTCTTGTCAGTCGCCGACTGCTGGTAGGCGAGCGCCAGCGCGAACTTGCCATCGGCGCTTTCCGGCTGGCGTCCGGCGAAGAACGACAGGATCGTCGCCGGAGACACCTTCTGCCGCCACATCGCCCGTTCGGTATGGCGTTGCGTGATGTCACGCTGCGGCCAGTCGGCGTGTTCGGCGAGAAAAGACGACAGGCGGCTGTAGCCGAGATGCGAGCCATTGTGTCTGATGGCGATCCATTCGACGAGCGTACGCGCTGCTCCACCTGAGAGACCGGCGGCAAGGGCATCGCCGCCGGCAATGTCGCCGTTGCGGTAGAGATCGATGATCTTCGTGACCGCATCCGCTTCGACGGTGACGGCATCGAGATCGGGGCGCGCGACCGAGGGGGCATGCAGCGGCGGGGCATACGGCGGCTTGGTGTCGCCGCTGGACATCTCGTTGGGGCTGGCATAAGCGAGGGTCGTGCCCTCCGTACCGGTTGGCGCAGACGCCTCCTCCGCGGCTTGAGACCCCATTGGGTCCGCTTCCGCAATGGCCTCTGCCGCCGAGCGGCGAGGCCTTTCGGTGGCAATCCCGGTTGCCGGGGCAGGGGGCGGGAGAGGGAGCCGCAGCGCGGCCGAAGGCATCTCTACCTTGATGTCATGCCCAGGCGCCGTCATCCGTGTCGGCAGCCTATCCGGCCACACGACAGCGATCGACAGAACGGCAACCGCGATTCCCGCCAGAAGGCGTGCTCTCGGCTTCATCCGGTCACTCCCGAACTCGAGCGCGGACACACGATACCCACGTTAAGAAAGTTGTCGCTCCTGGATCTTAACGAATTCCAAATCACCCGTATCACACCTTTACTATGCTGGCCTTTTGCGCCATCACCGTGAAGAGGCTATGACTTCCTCCGCGTGCTGGTGGCCAACCGCCGCACGAAAAAACGCTGCATGGGAGATTCCCCTCGCGGGAAAACCACACCAATGACTTCACGCTCTCCCTTCAAGGGATCGATCACTGCGCTCGTTACGCCCTTCCGCGATGGTGCCCTCGACGAGGCCGCTTTTCGCGCCCATGTCGACTGGCAGATCGAGAACGGCACCCATGGGCTTGTTCCGGTCGGCACGACGGGGGAAAGCCCGACGCTCTCCCATGCCGAACACAAACAGGTGGTCGAATGGTGCGTCGCCGCCGCGGGCGGGCGTGTTCCCGTGATTGCCGGTGCCGGCTCCAACAACACGGCCGAAGCCGTGGATCTCGCGCGCCATGCGGAGGAGGCCGGCGCCCAGGGCGTGCTGGTCGTGACCCCCTATTACAACAAGCCCGGCCAGGAAGGGCTCTATCAGCACTTCAAGGCCATCAACGATGCCATCGGCATCCCTATCCTGATCTACAACATCCCCTCGCGGTCCGTGATCGACATGTCCGTCGACACCATGAAGCGGCTCTTCGAGCTTCCGAACATCGCGGGGGTCAAGGACGCAACCGCCAATGTCGCGCGCGTGAGCCTGCAACGCGCGGCCATGGGTCCGCAGTTTAATCAACTTTCTGGCGAAGATGCGACGGCGCTCGGATTCATGGCGCACGGCGGCGACGGCTGCATTTCCGTCAGCGCCAATGTCGCGCCGAAGCTCTGCGCGGAGTTCCAGGAGGCTTGCCTCAGGGGCGACTACGCGGCCGCGCTTGCCATCCAGGATCGGCTGATGCCGTTGCACACGGCGCTCTTCATCGAGACCAATCCCTCGCCGGCGAAGGCGGCTCTTGCGCTGCTTGGGCGCATGGCGCCGGATACGCGGCTGCCGATGGTTCCGGTCTCCGACGCGACGCGCCACGCGCTCCACGAAGCCCTGGTGCATGCCGGGCTGATCAATGGGTGAGGTCTAATGTCGGCCGGTAAGGAAACGACGCGGAACGTTGCCGAGAACCGGAAGGCGCGCTTCAACTATGAGATCGTCGAGAAGATCGAGGCCGGAATTGCCTTGACCGGCACGGAAGTCAAATCGCTCAGGGAAGGCAAGGCGACCATCGCGGAAGCCTATGCCGGTCCCTCGGGCGAGGAATTCCTGCTGTTCAACGCCTATATCCCGGAATATCTGCAGGCCAACCGCTTCAACCATGAGACCCGGCGCCCGCGGAAGCTGCTCCTGCATAAACGCCAGATCAACAAGCTGATCGGCGCTACCCAGCGTCAGGGCTTCACCGTCGTGCCGCTCAGGATCTATTTCAATCCCAAAGGGCGCGCGAAAGTGGAGATCGCCCTGGCGCGCGGCAAGAACCTCGGGGATAAGCGCGAGACCGAGAAGAAGCGCGATTGGGATCGCGAGCGCTCACGCTTGATGCGCGAGAAGGGCTGATCCCTTCGCGCAGCGGTTCACGGCGGCACCGTCACGGCCGCCCATCGAGGTAGGCGCGCACGCGCTGGAACACGGCCCTGAACATGTCGGGGGTGAGCACACGCGTATTCGTGTTGTAGCGCGAGCAGTGATAGCTGTCGAACAGCCGGACGGGTCCGATCGCGTGTTCGGCGCCATGGGCGAAGGGGATGCGGCCAAGCCTTTCTCCGAAGGCGCGGACGACGCTTTCATGGGCAATGCGGCCGAGCGCGACGACGGCCGATAGCTGTGGCATCGCGCCGATCTGGCCGGCGAGGAACGGGCGGCAGGTGGCGATCTCGACGCCCGTCGGCTTGTTCTGTGGTGGTACGCAGCGCACGGCATTGACGATCATACCGTCATCAAGCGTGAGGCCGTCGTCCGGCGTCGCCGCATACTGGCCGTGCGCGAAGCCAAACTCGGTCAAGGTCGCATAGAGGAGATCGCCGGCATAGTCGCCCGTAAAGGGACGGCCGGTCCGGTTGGCGCCGCGCAGGCCGGGCGCGAGCCCGACAATCATCAGCCGCGCGTTGGACGGGCCGAAAGCGGCGACCGGCGCGTTGTGCCATTCCGGCTCGCGCGCCCGCCACTCTTCGCGAAAGGCCACCAACCGCGGGCAAAGCGGGCAGTCACGGCCCGGTTGTTCCGTCTGGTGCTGCACAGCGCGCTGCGAAGCGGCCCTCGAAGCGGCCCTCAAGGGGACTCGACGCCGTCTTCGTCGCCGAGGTTGGGCTGCCGGATCCCGTAGCGTTTCTCGACGGCGTAGCGCGCGCGGACGGTATCGGCCTTGTCCTCGAAGCCCAGCGGCCGCTGCCTGTCCGAACGCTCGGTCGGATCGCGGCCGATGCGCGAGGCGAGCTGCATGATTTCGATGAACTCGTCCGCCTGGCGGCGCAATTCGTCGGCTATCATCGGCGGCTGGGTCGAAATGGTCGAGATCACCGAGACCCGCACGCCCCGTCGCTGCATCGCTTCCACGAGCGAGCGAAAATCCCCGTCGCCTGAAAACAGGATCATTTCGTCGATATAGGGCGCGAGCTCCAGCGCATCGATCGCGAGCTCAATGTCCATGTTGCCCTTGACCTTGCGGCGGCCGGCGGAATCGACGAACTCCTTGGTGGGCTTGGTCACGACGCGATAGCCGTTATAATCCAGCCAGTCGATCAGAGGTCTAATAGAAGAATATTCCTGATCTTCGATCAGGGCTGTGTAGTAGAAGGCGCGCACCAGATTCCCGCGCCCCTTGAATTCTTTCAAAAGACGCTTGTAGTCGATGTCAAAGCCTAATGTCTTTGTCGTCGCATAGAGGTTCGCCCCATCGATAAATAACGCGAGACGTTGCGGGCTTGTCATTGATTTTTTCTCGATTAGGCGTTTTACAGAGTCGAACCTGTCGTCCGTAGACGGCATCGTGAAAAATGTATCAGTATCACCAAACGTGCTACGGGCATTCAACAGTTGCTGTCGCACAGTTGCGATAGAAATGACAAGCGCATTTTGCCCCACCGTCCAGAAATGTCCAGCGGCGGCGACATCCGCGGGATCCCCCTTACGCTGGCGCTTCGCATGGCTGATGCCATTAACTATAAAAGCGTACACCTCTACTCTGAACGGATCCTCGCCCGCGTGGTCACCTGACCCATAATAATAGCCTTGCCTCACGAAAGAACCTGAGCGGGAGCCCAGGGCTCTCGGACGTTTCGGCCTGTGGGTGGGAGCGGGGGGGTGAGCGCGGACCGAGAAAACCCCGTTTCACAAATATCAGCGAGCAATTCGTCGGCGTCAAACGCGGCAGCTGAGGCACTATATGCCAGCCTCGCGGAGCATACACCGTCTCCCCGGGTTTTGTGGGGGATAAATCAGCCGACGCTCCGCTCGATCTTGCTGACGACGGGCTTGGCCCTGAGCTCGCTGATGATCGCATTGAGATGCTTGAGGTCCCACACCGATAGGTCAATGACAAGATCGGTGAAATCGGGCGTTCGGCGGCTCATGGCGATGTTCTCGATATTGCCGTCGTGCTCGGCGATCACCTGCGCGATCTGCGCCAGTGATCCCGGCTCGTTGATCGAGTTGAGCTTGATACGCGCCGGGAAGCGCTGCGCATTGTGCTCATCGATATCCCATCTGACGTCGAGCCAGCGATCCGGCTCGTTCTCGACATCGGCGAGCGCCGGCGACTGGATGGGGTAGATGGTCACGCCTTCCCCGGCGGTCAGGATGCCGACGATGCGATCGCCGGGCACGGCGCCACCGTCCGGCGCGAAGCGCACGGGCAGGTCGCTCGCGATGCCCCGGATTGGAATGGCATGGCCTTCCCCGGCAGTCTCGGGACCGCCGGGGACCTTGAATTTGAAGGATGTATCGCTTTTCAGGCCGAACCAGCCGTGCCCGATGGCACCGTCCACGGTCGGCCGGCGCTCGTCCTTGTATTCGGGATAAACGGCCTTCACCACGTCGCCGGAGAACATCTCGCCGCGACCGACGGAGGCAAGGACATCCTCCACGGACATGCGGGCGAGGCGCGGAAGCGCGGCCTTCAGCTTGTCCTCGCCGAAGGCCTTGCCGGCGCGCTCGAAGGCGCGCTCGATGATCTGGCGGCCGAGGCCGGCATACTGGCGGCGCACGGCGGTGCGTGTCGCCCGCCGGATGGCGGCGCGCGCCTTGCCCGTCGTGACGAGGGATTCCCAGGCTGCCGGGGGCACCTGCTCCTGCGCGCGGATGATCTCGACCTCATCGCCGTTCTGCAGCTCCGAGAGAAGCGGCGCGATGCGCCCGTTGATCTTGCAGCCGACCGCCGTATTGCCGACGTCGGTATGCACGGCATAGGCGAAATCGATCGGCGTCGCCCGCCGCGGCAAGGCGATCAGGCGGCCCTTCGGGGTGAAGCAGAACACCTGGTCGTGGAACAGCTCGAGCTTGGTGTGCTCCAGAAACTCCTCCGGGTTGTCGCCCTCCGCCAGAAGGTCCACGGTGCGCCGCAGCCACTGGTAGGCGCGGCTTTCGCCGGCGCCCTGCGTCGCGCCAGTGGCGCCTTCCTTGTAGGCGGAATGGGCGGCAATGCCGTATTCCGCGATCGCGTCCATTTCCTCGGTGCGCAATTGCAGCTCGACGCGCTGATGGCCGGGCCCGATCACCGTGGTGTGGATGGACCGATAATCGTTCTGCTTGGGCGTCGAGACATAGTCTTTGTAGCGCCCGGGCACCATCGGCCAGGTCGTATGCACGACGCCGAGCGCGCGGTAGCAGTCGTCGATAGTCTTGACGATGATGCGGAAGGCAAAGATATCGGACAATTGCTCGAAGGCGACGGACTTGCGCTCCATTTTCCGCCAGATGGAATAGGGGCGCTTGCGGCGGCCGGTGACGACAGCCGGAATATTGCGATCGGCGAGCCGCGCGGTCAGGTCGTTCTCGATCGCCTCGATCAGCTGTCCGTTATTGCGGGTCACCTCCTCCAGACGCTTGTTGATCGTTTCGAACGCCTCGGGCTTGAGCGTGCGGAAGGCGATGTCTTCCAGTTCGTCGCGCATCCATTGGATACCCATGCGGCCGGCGAGCGGCGCATAGATCTCCAAGGTTTCCTCGGCGATGCGCACGCGCTTGGCGGGCTGCATGAAATGCAGCGTCCGCATGTTGTGCAGGCGATCGGCAAGCTTGACGAGCAGCACGCGCACGTCGGCGGCAATCGCCAGCAGGAGCTTGCGGAAATTCTCGCCCTGCGTGGCCTTCTTGGACACGAAGTCGAGCTTCTTGATCTTGGTGAGCCCGTCGACGAGCGCCCCGATCTCCGCCCCGAACAGACGGTCGATCTCCTCGCGCGTGGCGTCCGTATCCTCGATAGTGTCGTGGAGGACAGCGGCGACGATGGTGGCGTCGTCCAGTTTCAGATCCGTGAGAATCGCGGCGACTTCGAGCGGATGCGAGAAGAACAGATCGCCGGAGGCGCGCTTCTGCGAGCCATGGGCGCGCATGGCATAAACATAGGCGCGATCGAGCAGCGCCTCGTCCGCATTCGGGTCGTAACGCTTGACGCGCTCGACCAATTCATATTGCCGCATCATCGACTGAACATTCCGGGCTGGCTGAACACGTCCAGCCATTTCATTGAAATATCGGCTCTAATCGAGCCGAGGACAAGCGTCACACGGGAGACGTGCGGCATCCGATGCATAAAAAAAGCCCGGACAATGCCGGGCTTTTCGCAACAGGGTTAACGCGAGCGACGCAGATGTTATTCGTCGTCGTCGCTGCCGGCCGGTGGGACAAGGCCTTCGAGACCCCGCAGCAGGTCTTCCTCGCTCATCCGGTCGAAAGCAATATCGGGATCATCGCTCCCGGCAGACCCCGCGGACGGAGCGAGCAGAGGCACGGCATCGGCCTCGGGCTCGTCCACTTCCACATATTTCTGCATGGAGTGGATCAGATCTTCCTTCAGATCTTCCGGCGTGAGTTTGGAATCGGCGATCTCGCGCAGCGCCACGACCGGGTTTTTGTCCCTGTCGCGATCGACGGTAAGCGGTGCACCGGCGGAAATCAGCCGCGCGCGGTGGCTGGCGAGGAGGACGAGCTCGAAGCGATTCTCGACCTTGTCGATGCAATCCTCGACGGTGACGCGAGCCATGAGCGCCTCCTTCTATGGCAAGTCTGACAAATCAGTTTGATCGCGCTGACTACACCGGGCCATCGCCGGATGCAAGGGCGCGATCGGGCCATGCCGCGGTTTTCGGCCTCGCGGCAGGCCATACCGCACGCACCTTCTCGTGAGGACGGCGGCGGAACGGGGCAGACGCCGACCCCAGCCTCAGGGAAAGGCTGGAAGGGCGACGAGTTCATCGCGGAGGCGCTTGCCTCTCGACTGATAGAACATGGGCACGGGTGCCGCATGCGGCAATCCGGCCTTCAGGCGCAGCGCGAGTTCGTTGAGGATGATCCGCGTGATCTCCGGCAGGGCGAGCTTCTCGGCTTCCGCGAAGGTCACCCAGGTCACCTCGACAAATTCAGCATCGGGACCGACGAAGCCCGGCACTTCCTGCGCGATCGCGGTGTCGCGCACGGCGAAAAACCGTGTGTCGAAGCGGCGCGAACGGCCGGGCGGCGTGATCGCACGGGCCACGAAATGCAAGCCCTCCAGCTCTGGAATCACGCCGTTGCTGGCAAATGCGCCCCAGGCAGGTGGCGCGTTGTCCGGCGCGCCATAGTCCTTTGAGCCGATGAGGAGGCCCGTTTCCTCGAAGGTTTCGCGAATGGCGGTGAGCGCCAGCGCCCGAGGATGGTCTGCCGCCCGGCGTTGACTGCGCTCGAGGAGGCGCGCCTCCATCATCCGGTCGAGCGTGCCGACCGCGCTCATCCGGCGATCATCGGCCTCGAAGGCTCCGCCGGGAAAGACGAACAGGTCCGCCATGAAGACCTGCCGGCTGTGGCGGCGGCCCATGAGGAAGCGAGGCTTGCGGCGATTGCTGTCGAGAATGATGAGGGTGGCCGCATCGCGCGGCCGCATCACCTGGGCTTTGGGCGGCTCGGCCACCAATGTGTGGGGTTCGGTCACGGACGATGCTCACTTGCGCCAGGGGGCCTGTCGGCAGGCGCTTCGGAAGGGTCATGCCCGTCAAAGCCATTCCCGCCAAAACCATGCCCGCCGAACCCTTGCATGCGCAAGGCCCATTGATGCGCCACGACCATCCCTTTGACAGGTTGCATCAAGGCGAAACAGAGCGCGATCGTCAACAGCGGCCAGACCACCGCATGCATCCACAAGGGCAATTCCGAGTAGGTCTCGGCCAGGAGAATGGCGCCGCCGACGATATGCCCGACAATGGTGATGACGATATAAGGGGGCAGATCGTCCGACCGCTGGGCCCGAAGATCCTCGCCGCAATGGGCGCAGGACGGCACCACCTTCAGGAAGCCTGTGAACAGCCGCCCTTCGCCACAGGCTGGGCAGCGGCAGCGCAGACCGTTCCGCGCGGCCGGCCACCACGGCCGGGGCAGGCTCTCGTCGCCGAACATCAATCCTCCGCCGGATGCCATGTCGATTTCACCTTGCCCGCATTCAACGTCTTGGTCCCGGCCGACCGCTCTCGCGGGGCCTTCGTTCCCGTCTTGCCGCGTTTCTCTTTGAACCCACGCTGCTTGCCGCGCAACGCGGCCCCGCGTCGCCCCTCGGACAAAAGTTCGAAACGCAACGCCCCCGCGACCGGCGCCGCCTCAAGGAGGCGCACCTCCACCCGGTCGCCGAGACGATGGGTCTCGCCGGTGCGGCTGCCGACGAGCGCGTGACGCCCTTCCTCGTAGCGAAAATAATCCGCGCCGAGGGTCGCCGCAGGGATGAAGCCGTCCGCGCCGGTTTCATCGAGCTTCACGAAGAGCCCCGCCTTGGTCACGCCGGAGATCTGGCCGCTGAACGTGGCGCCGATGCGGTCGGCGAGGTGATGGGCGATGAGCCGCTCGATGGTCTCGCGCTCGGCCGCCATCGCCCGCCGCTCGGCCGCTGAGATCAAAGCGGACACCTCGGCGAGTTGCTCCGGCGTGGTGCTCGCCGGCAGGCCATCGGGCCCGAGGCGGCCCGCCTTGATCAGCGCGCGGTGGACGACGAGGTCGGCGTAGCGGCGGATCGGCGAGGTGAAATGCGCGTAGCGGCGCAGGTTCAGTCCGAAATGGCCGTAATTCTCCGCGGAGTATTCGGCCTGGGCCTGGGTGCGCAGGACCACCTCGTTGACGAAAGCGTTATGTTCGGTCTCCTCCACCGCGGCGAGAATGCGGTTGAAGAGCGCGGGTTGCAGCGCGCCGGCCTTCGGCAATTTGAGGCCGATGGAGCCGAGAACCTCGCCGAGCGCCCGCATTTTCTCCAGCGACGGCTCGTCGTGCACCCGGTAGATCAGCGGCGAGTGGGTCGCCTCGAGCGCCTCCGCGGCGCAGACATTGGCGAGGATCATGAATTCCTCGATCAGCCGGTGCGCGTCGAGGCGAGGCGGCGTCACGATCCGATCGATCGTGCCATCTTGCTTGAGGACGAGCTTGCGCTCCGGCAGTTCAAGCGCCAGCGGGCCGCGCTGTTCGCGCGCTTTGGCGAGCGTGCCATAGGCGGCCCAGAGCGGCCTCAGCACCGGCTCCAGCAGGACGGCGGCCGGATCGTCGGGCTCGGCATGGCCGTCGATCGCCGCCTGCGCCTGCTGATAGGCAAGCTTGGCGGCCGAGCGCATCAGGATGCGGTGGAAGGTATGGCGTTTCTTGCGGCCTTGCGCATCAATGATGATGCGGACGGCAAGGGCTGGCCGGTCTTCATGCGGCTTGAGGGAGCACAGATCGTTCGAGATCCGCTCCGGCAGCATCGGCACCACCCGGTCGGGAAAATAGACCGAATTGCCGCGCTGCAGGGCATCCTTATCGAGCGCCGATCCGGGCGTCACGTAATGGGCGACATCGGCGATGGCGACCGTCAGCACGAAGCCGCCGGGATTGTCGGGATCATCGTCCGGCGCGGCATGGACGGCGTCGTCGTGGTCCTTCGCATCCACCGGGTCGATGGTGACAAGCGGCAGGTCGCGCCAGTCCTCACGGCCGCGCAGGCTCACCGGTTGGGCGAGTTCGGCTTCCCTGAGAGCGCCGGGGGAAAACGTGTCCGGAATGCCGTGGGTATGGATGGCGATGAGGCTGATCGCGCGTTCGGAGCGGATCGAGCCCAGCCGCTCGCGCACCTTGGCCGAGGGCGCGCCGAAGCGCCCATGCCGCGCCACGGAAACCGCGACGAGGTCGCCATCCTCCGCCTCCGCCGTATCCTCGGGGGCAATAGAGAGCTCACGGCCGAGGCTGCGCTTGTCGACGGCAACGAGACGCCCACCGCCACCGGCCATGGATCTGAAGATGCCGAGAACCTGCGACTTGGCTTTCTCGATGACCTTGATGACGCGGCCGAGATACGGGGGCCCCTCGTCCTCGCCGCTCTCCTCGACGCGGACGACGGCGCGATCGCCGACGCCGGGAGGCTTCTGGCCGGGACGCGGACGCCGCGGCATCTGCAGCAGGATCTGCGGCGCCTCGCCATGGTCTTCCGCGTTCCATTCGACGGGTTCGGCAAGGAGTTCGCCATCCCGGTCACGGCCGATGATGTCGGCGAGCACCACCGGCGGCAGCACCTCGGCGCGCGCCAGGCGCTTGCCGCGCCGGCTGACATGGCCCTCGTCCTCGAGCTCCCGCAGCATGCGCTTCAGCCAGATCCGCTGTCCGCCGCCGATGCCGAAGGCCCGCGCAATCTCGCGCTTGCCGACCTTGCCTTTGGCTTCGGCCAGAAAGGCCATGACGGCTTCCTTGCTGGGAAGATTGCTGTCGGCGCTGCCGGGCGCTGCCTGTGGCTTGCGGACTTCAGTCGTCTTACGGTGTTTCGGCACGATGTTGTCCAGACTGAATCGCGAACTGACACAGGTGCGAGGCCCTTGAGGTCTCGCGGTTAAAACTTAGATCAGGGGCAATGCCCGGCCGATCAGGCGGTCGGTGACAGTCCCGAGATCATTCGCCCCCAAGGGCCATGGCGCCCTGGCGAGCCGGGTGCGGGCATAGGCCTCCGCGATCTCCGCGGGAGCCGATCCGACAAGAGCCGCCGTGGCTGCAAGCGCCGCGAGCCGCGTCACCGCAAAACGCGCCCGCGCTTCCGCCTGCGGATCCTTGAGCGCCTCCTCGACGTCCCGGGCAGCTTCGGCGGCGCCAGGCAATCCACGCGTCTCCTCGCCCAGGGTGACGAGTGTGGCGGCGACGACCTCGGCTTCCTTGCCCGCGGCGCGCATGAGATCCAGCGCCATAACGTTGCCGGCACCCTCCCAGATCGCATTGACGGGCGCCTCGCGATAGAGGCGCGGCATCGGACTGTCCTCGATATAGCCGTTACCGCCCAGACATTCCATGGCCTCGAAGAGAAAACCTGGCGCGGCCTTGCACAGGGCGAATTTCACGACAGGGGTGAGCACGCGCGCCCGTGCCGCCTCGTGCGGGCTCTTCTCGGCCCGGTCGAAGCTCGCGGCGAGCCGCAGCGCGACCGCCGTGGCAGCCTCCTGCTCGAGGGCGAGATCGGCGAGCACCGCACGCATCGCCGGCTGATCCGCCAGTTTGCGCTGAAAGACCGAGCGGTGCTGGGCGTGATGGATGGCAAGCGCCGTCCCCATGCGCAGGAGCCCGGCCGAGGCGACCGCACAATCGAGGCGGGTGAACTGCACCATCTTGAGGATCGTGGCGATCCCCTTGTCCTCCTCGCCGATGCGCCAGGCGAAGGCATCCTTGAACTCGACTTCCGCCGAGGCATTCGAGCGGTTGCCGAGCTTGTCCTTGAGCCGCTGGAAATGGAGCGCATTGACATTGCCGTCGGGCCGGAAACGCGGCACGAGAAAGGCCGTCGGTTCCTTGCCGACCTTGGCGAGCACGAGGAAGCCGTCGCTCATCGGCGCCGAGAAGAACCATTTATGGCCGGTCAGCTGATATTCGTCGCCACTCGTCGGCACCGCGACGGTCGTGTTGGCGCGCACATCCGTGCCGCCCTGCTTCTCGGTCATTCCCATACCGAGCGTGACGCCGCGCTTTTCCCAGAACGGCAGGAAACGCGGGTCATAGGCCCGCGACCGGATAAGGGGCAGCCAGTCCCGCAGGCGATCGGGCGCGGCCTGCAGGGTTGCGACGGAGGCATGGGTCATCGTCATCGGGCAGACATGTCCGCTTTCGACCTGCGCGGCCACGAAGAGGCGGGCGGCGCGCTCCACCTGAGGCATGCGCTGCGCGGGCTCGCCGAGGCCGTTGTCGCGCGGTGCGGCGCTGAGCGTGTCCCAGGTCGAGGCCTGCAGGCCATTCTCGACGCTTGCCTCCATCAGCCAGTGATAGGCCGGGTGGAATTCGACCGTGTCGGAGCGCCGTCCCGATGAATCATGGGTATGGAGGACGGGAGGATGGATATTGGCGAGACGCGCCATGTCGAAGCGCTCTGCCGTGCCCCAGGCCTCGCCGTAGGACAGGAAGCCTCCGCTGATGGCATCGGCGCCATTCTGCCCCAGGGCATCGAGCAGGGGCTGATCCAGCGCGACCAGATTGACCCCGACGAAGGGTGGCGCCTGATTGAAGACCTCGTTGATTCTCGTCTTGACGGTCAAAGTGGCCTCCCTCGCAGGGACATGGGATTCTCTGGCCTTGCAAGGCGGACCATGGCAGCTTGCGGAAATCAAGTTTTGCGGTCGAAGCCGGGCTGTTGGGTCCTGAAATTCAAGGTAGAACAGGGGCGGTCGGGCGCATGGCGGACCGGTCCCGCTGCGCGGTCGGAAGGAAACGAGCAGCCCCCTGCATTTTTCTGTTAAATCGGCCGTGCCGGGAACGTGCCGCTTGACAGGCCGATGAGGCGATGCGAGAGGGCCCGCCTGTTACGGACATGAGCCCACGGAGCCAGGATGTCGCTCGCACTTACCTTCCCGGGTCAGGGGAGCCAGGCTGTTGGCATGGGCAAAGCGCTCGCCGAAGCCTTCGCGCCTGCCCGCGCCATCTTCGCGGAAGTCGATGACGCGCTGTCGCAGAACCTGTCGGAGCTCGTCTTCGAAGGACCGGCGGAAGAACTCACGCTCACGGCCAATGCCCAGCCTGCCCTGATGGCCGTCAGCATGGCGGTGCTCCGGGTGCTGGAAGCCGAGGCGGGCTTTGATCTCGCCAGGGACGCCGCTTTCGTGGCCGGGCATTCGCTGGGGGAATATACGGCCCTGGCGGCCGCTGGCAGTCTGTCGATTGCTGACACGGCGCGTCTCCTGCGCATTCGCGGCGACGCCATGCAGAAGGCCGTGCCGGTCGGCGTCGGGGCCATGGCGGCGCTCCTCGGGCTCGATTACCCGGAAGCGGCGGCGATCGCCGCCGAGGCCGCCGAAGGCGAGGTTTGTGCCGCCGCCAATGACAACGGCCCCGGCCAGGTGGTTGTCTCCGGACACAAGGCGGCCGTCGAGCGCGCGGTTTTGCTCGCCCAGGCCCGCGGCGCCAAGCGCGCCATCATCCTGCCCGTGTCCGCGCCCTTCCATTGCGCCCTCATGCAGCCGGCAGCCGATGCGATGCGCGAGGCGCTGGCCTCCGTGACCCTGCTGGCACCACAAGTGCCGCTTGTCGCCAATGTGCTGGCGTCGGCGGTCTCCGATCCCGCGGTCATCCGCGGGAGCCTCGTCGAACAGGTCACGGGCACGGTCCGCTGGCGTGAAAGCGTGGCCTGGATGGCGGCCCAGGGCGTTGATTCGTTTTATGAGCTCGGTGCCGGTAAGGTCCTGACAGGCCTCGCGAAGCGGATCGCTTCCGGGGCAACCGCGACCGCCATCGGCACGCCGGCCGACATCGCGGCAATCACGGCGGCAATCACGGCGGCCATCACGGCCGCCCGCGCCGGCTGATGGGACAAGGCCGGCTTCGCGGCAGAAGCGGAAGGAACAGGTCTGATGTTCGATCTCAGCGGCATGAAGATTGTTGTCACCGGCGCGACCGGCGGTATCGGCGGGGCGATGGCCAGGGCCTTGCACGCGCAGGGTGGCGAGGTGGTTCTGTCCGGCACGCGCCTCGACGCCCTTGAGGCCTTGGCGGGCGAGCTCGGCGCGCGCACGCATGTGCTGCCGGTCAATCTCGGCGACAAGGACGCGGTTGAGGCGCTGATTCCGGCGGCGGAAGAGAAGCTCGGCGGGCTCGACGTGCTCATCAACAACGCCGGCATCACCCGCGACAATCTCTTCATGCGCATGAAGGACGAGGAATGGGACACGGTGCTGGCCGTGAACCTGACCGCGGCCTTCCGTCTCTCGCGTGCGGCCGTCAGGGGCATGATGCGCCGGCGGTTCGGGCGCATCGTCAACATCACCTCCATCGTCGGCGTCACCGGGAATGCCGGCCAGGGCAACTATGCCGCGTCGAAGGCAGGCCTCATCGGCATGTCGAAGGCGCTGGCGGCGGAGGTCGCGAGCCGCGGCATCACCGTCAATTGCATTGCCCCCGGATTCATCACGTCGCCGATGACCGATGCGCTGAACGAGAAGCAGAGAGAATCAATTCTTGCCAATGTTCCCGCAGGCCGTCTCGGCAGCGGAGACGACTGTGCAGCCGCTGCGGTCTATCTGGCGTCACGCGAGGCAGGCTACGTGACCGGACAAACCCTCCACGTCAACGGTGGAATGGCAATGATTTGAATGTGTTGCGGGAGTTGTGCGTAGCCGCCAGCGTGGCTGTTCCAAGCTCTCGCCATCCGAAAGCGAGTGTGTTAACAAGCCTTTGAGAAGTTCGGGGTTCGGTGGGGGCAGGGCACCTTTGCCATTCGGTTGGAAATCGGCCGGATACGAGGTCGTCCAGGCCAGGACCGACTTTGATGGAACTCACCCGAGGGCTGCACGAGTTGGCGCAAGTCTGCCTGCTGCATGTCTTGAATAACAGGTCTTGGAAATCGCAGGCTTAACGATCACAGGCCTTTTGCGAGTGGAACGAGGACGAAACGATGAGTGATATCGCCGAGCGCGTGAAGAAGATTGTCGTCGAGCATCTGGGCGTTGACGCGGAGAAAGTGGTCGAAGGCGCCCATTTCATCGACGACCTCGGCGCTGACAGCCTTGATACCGTCGAACTCGTGATGGCCTTCGAGGAAGAATTCAACGTCGAGATTCCGGACGATGCGGCCGAGACCATCGTGACTGTTGGCGATGCCATCAAGTTCCTCGAGAAGAATGCCTCGGCGTGATGGCTTCGGCCGTTCGGCGCTTTTCGGCCCATCCGCGCGTGCTGGCGGGTCCGTCAGCGGCATCGCGGTGAATATTACATGAGACGTGTCGTCCTAACGGGTCTTGGCTTGGTGTCACCGCTTGGCTGTGGCGTCGAGACGACCTGGAAGCGGATCGTTGCAGGCGAGAGCGGTGCGGCGCGCATCGAGGCCTTCGACGTGTCCGACATCGCTTGTCGCATCGCTTGCTCCATCAAGCGCGGCGACGGTTCGGATGGGACTTTCGATCCCGATCAATGGATGGATCCGCGCGATCAGCGTAAGGTGGATCCATTCATCGTATTCGCCATGGCGGCTGCCAGGCAGGCGCTGGATGATGCGGACTGGCATCCAGAAACTGCGGACGATCAGTATGCTTCAGGCGTACTGATCGGCTCGGGCATCGGCGGCATCGGGGGGATCTACGAGGCTTCCCTCACGCTCGCCGAGAAGGGGCCGCGACGCCTGTCCCCGTTCTTCATTCCCGGTCGGCTGATCAATCTCGCCTCCGGCTATGTTTCCATCGCGCATGGCCTCAAGGGGCCCAACCATGCGGTGGTGACCGCCTGCTCCACGGGCGCACATGCGATTGGCGACGCTGCCCGCCTCATCGCGCTCGGCGATGCCGAGGTGATGGTTGCCGGCGGTACGGAATCGCCGCTCAATCGCCTGTCGCTCGCCGGCTTTGCGGCCTGTCGCGCGCTCTCGACCAGCTTCAACGACGAGCCCACGCGGGCGTCGCGTCCCTATGACAAGGACCGCGACGGCTTTGTCATGGGCGAGGGCGCGGGCGTGGTTGTGCTGGAGGAGCTCGAGCATGCCAGGGCGCGCGGCGCCAAGATCTACGCGGAGGTCATCGGCTACGGGCTGTCGGGGGATGCCTATCACATCACCTCGCCGTCCGAGGACGGTGACGGCGCCTACCGCTGCATGCAAATGGCACTGAAGCGCGCCGGCATGACGCTGGCCGATGTCGACTATGTCAATGCCCATGGCACCTCGACGCCGCTCGGCGACGAAATCGAACTCAGGGCGGTGGAGCGCCTGGCCGGCAATGCGGCCGGCCGACTGACGATGTCATCGACGAAATCGGCGGTCGGTCATCTCCTCGGCGCGGCCGGGGCGATCGAGGCCATTTTCTCGGTGCTGGCGATCCGCGACGGTGTGGTCCCGCCGACGCTCAATCTCGACAATCCTTCCGTCGAGACGCCGATCGATCTCGTTCCGCACAAGGCGAAGACGATGACGGTCGATGTCGCCTTGTCGAACTCCTTCGGCTTCGGCGGCACCAACGCATCGCTGATTTTCCGGCGCGTCACCAATTGACAGTCAGATGAGCCGGTAGAGCAGATCCGGCTTGGATGGGCATCTCTGGCATCATCCAAGCTCTGACACGATCCAAGCCGATGGATTTGGCGCGCATATTGTGCTTCTGAGCGGAGCCTATCCGCGACAGAAGGCCGTGCCGGAGAGCAAATCCCGCCCGGCATGGACGGCGCCGTCGATCCTCCGTGATCCCGCGGCGCCCCTTTCCCTCACAGCCGGTGTTCCGGATGCGGCGACCGCCACCGACGCCCGTGGCGGCGCGCTCCGCCGCTGCCGCATTGCCGTGCCGGCGTCTGGCCGCGATGCCTTCTAACGCCCAGGAGGGCTGTCTCGCGCGACTTGAACTGCGCGATCTGCGAAGAATTCGCCGTGTCCACCCCCTACAATAAAACCTATTGCTTTCAATTCGTTCGATATTTTTGTGGTTGATCAGATCGTTTGTTGACCAGGCCGCTGCGTTCTGACCGGCACCGACTTACCGTGCGAAGCCTCGGCAGGATGTGTGGGCGTGGCTGATCGTCTTTCCGATACAGAGCCGGCGGACGCGAATTCCCCGGACGGGAGCGGCCTTCTCTGTTTTGCGCTCGTCCTGCGCTTCCTCGGGATTTCGGTCGGCGTCGAGCAGCTTCGCCACAACCTCGGCCTGCCGAGCGGCCAACTGAAACCGGCCGATCTCCTGCGGCTCAGCCGCCGGATCGGGCTGAAGGCGCGCTGGGTCAGCGCCAGCCCGTCGCGGCTTGACCGTCTGCCGCTGCCGGCGGTCGCGCAGGCCAGGGATGGCGACTACTTCATCATCGCCAAATATATCGACGATCGCGCGCTCGTCTATGAACCGCAGCAGAGAGGCAACAGTCTGATAGACGCCGAGACTTTCGGCAAACGGTGGAACGGCCGCATCCTCCTGCTTGCGCGCCGCGGCGGGGCCGGCGTGGCGGACCGTCACTTCGGGTTTGGCTGGTTTCTGCAGGCCGTCGGCAAATACAGGCGGGTGCTGGCAGAGGTTCTCGTCTGCTCCTTCTTTCTCCAGGTCTTCGGGCTGCTGACACCCCTGTTCTTCCAGGTGGTGATCGACAAGGTGCTTGTGCATGAGAGCCTGTCGACGCTCGATGTGCTGGTGATCGGGCTGGCTGGCATGGCCCTGTTCGAGATCCTGCTCGGTGGATTGCGCACCTATCTCTTCAGCCATACGACGAGCCGTATCGACGTCGAGCTCGGGGCGCGGTTGTTCGAGCATCTCGCGGCTTTGCCCCTTGCCTATTTCGAGGCGCGGCATGTGGGGGATTCCGTGGCCCGCGTGCGCGAACTGGAGAATATCCGGGCCTTTCTGACAGGGTCGGCGCTGACGCTCGCGATGGATCTGGTGTTCACCAGCCTGTTCTTCGTGGTGATGTATGTCTACAGCCCCTTGCTGACGCTCATCGTCGCCGGCTCCGTCCCGCTCTACGCCATTCTGTCGCTCGTCGTCACGCCGCTCTTTCGCAGGCGGCTCGAGGAAAAATTCAACCGCAGCGCCGAGAACCAGTCCTTTCTGGTCGAGACCGTCAGCGGCATAGAGACAGTCAAGGCAACCGCGATCGAGAAGCTTATGCAGCGCCGCTGGGAGGACCAGATTGCCGGCTACGCGGCGGCGTCCTTCCGGGTCGCTCGCCTCGCCAACTGGTCGGGACAGATCGCGCGCGCCATCAACAAGCTGACGGTGATCCTGATCTTATACGGCGGCGCACGCATCGTGCTGGCGCACGAGATGACGGTCGGCGAACTCGTCGCCTTCAACATGTTGGCTGGACAGGTCCATGGGCCGGTCTTGCGTCTGGCGCAGATGTGGCAGGACTTCCAGCAGGTGCGCATTTCGGTGGCGCGCCTTGGCGACATCCTGAATGCGCGCGCCGAGCCAACCTATGCGGTCGGCCACACCACGCCCGCGATCGTCGGGCAGATCAGCTTCCAATATGCCTCGTTCCGTTATGATCCGACGGGACCGGAGATCCTCTCCGACATCAGCGTCGACATTCCCGCCGGACAGATCGTTGGAATTGTCGGGGCTTCCGGATCGGGCAAGAGCACGCTCGCGAAGCTCATCCAGCGTCTCTATGTGCCGGAACGCGGGCGTGTGCTCATCGACGGCATGGACCTCAGCCTGATGGACCCTTCCTGGCTCAGGCGCCAGCTCGGCGTCGTGCTGCAGGAGAACATGCTTTTCACCGGTACGGTGCGCGAGAATATCGCCATCGCCGATCCGGGGCTGCCGATCGAAACGGTCGTCGAAGCGGCCCAGCTCGCTGGAGCGCATGATTTCATCGCCAAGCTTCCGCACGGTTACAACACGATCCTCGCCGAACGCGGCGCGTCCCTGTCCGGCGGCCAGCGGCAGCGCATCGCCATAGCGCGCGCCCTCATCATGAAGCCGGCGATCCTGATCTTCGACGAAGCCACCAGCGCGCTCGACTATGAATCCGAGCGTGTCATCCAGGACAATATGAAGGCGATGGCCAAGGGGCGTACCGCGATCATCATCGCCCATCGCCTGTCGGCCGTCCAGATGGCGGACCGGATCCTGACGATCGAGGACGGCAGGCTGGTTGAAGATGGCACACCCGCGGAGCTCGCCACCCGTGGCGGCCACTTCGCCAGTCTGTTGCAATACCAGCAAGGCCAGAGGACTATGCCGTGATGCGGGACGGGGATTGGGAGCGCGAGCTCAACCGTCGCGACGAGGTGGAGTTTCTCCCGGCCGCTCTCGAGATCCTGGAGAGGCCTCCGTCTCCTTTGGCGCGCGTGATCGCCATCGCGGTCTCGGCCTTCCTCGGCTCGGCGGTGCTCTGGGCTTGCCTGAGCGCGATCGACATGGTGGCGGTCGCCGAGGGCCGCATCGTTCCCTCGGACCGCTCCAAGACCATCCAACCCTTCGAAGCCGGGGTGATCCGCCGCATTCTCATTGCGGATGGGTCCGTTGTGCGTGCGGGCGATGTTCTCGTTGAGCTCGACACGACGGCGAGCGGCGCCGAGCGCAGCCGGGTTGCGGGCAGACTGGCCACGGCACGGCTCGATGTTCTGCGCCTCGAAACACTGCTCGGCCGCCCCGGAGGCGGTCTCTCAACAGCCGATGCCAACGCGCTCGGAGCGACGGAGGAGGAGGTCGCTCGGGCACGGGAACTCGCGCGCAATGAGGCGCGTGAGCAGCAGGAACGCCTCGCGACGCTTAATCGCGAGCTTGATCGGGAACAGGCCGGGGCCAAGGCCCTGGAAGCTGGCATAGCCAAGCTCGACCAGAGCCTGCCCTTGCTGGAGGAACGCGTGAAGGCGCGTGAGGCTTTGCTGGAGAAGGGCCTGACGCCGCGCTATCAGGTGCTGGAGCTGCGCCAGCAGGTGGTCGCCATGAAGCGCGATCGCGACGGCCTGGCAGCGCAGCGCCTGGCCGCAGACGCGGCCGTCGCCGGCGTGACGCGCCGGCGCGCAATGGCGATGGCGGAGACCAGGCGCAAGTTTCTCACCGACCTGACCGCTGCCGAGGCGACGGTGGCCGAGCTGACGCAGGAGCTGACAAAGGCGGAACAGCGCAAGGATCTGCAGCATCTCACGGCGCCTGTCGACGGGGTGGTGCAGCAGCTCGCCGTGCATACCCGCGGTGGCGTCGTCCAGCCGGCACAGGCGTTGATGGTCATTGTGCCGCGTGACGACTACATCGAGATCGAAGCGCAGGTGTTGAACCGCGACATCGGCTTCGTGCGGGACGGGCAGACGGCGATGGTCAAGCTGGAGGCCTTTCCCTTCACGCGCTACGGCACGCTTCCCGGCGAGGTCGTCTCGGTCTCGCGCGACGCGGTGAGCGATCAACGGCTGGGGTTCGTTTTCGCGGCGCGTGTGCGGTTGAAGAAGGAGACGATCGTCGTGGATGGCCGCGAGGTCAAGCTGACGGCGGGCATGCGCGCAACCGTCGAGATCAAGACAGGCGAACGCCGCGTCATCGATTTCCTTTTGTCCCCCGTCATCAAGGCCGTCTCCGAGGCAGGCCGCGAGCGATAGCTTATCGATCCTACCCGTGGACCGGCCGCGGCGGGAGCCGCGGTCATCGGGCGAAGCCTGCCCCCAATCAGCCGGTGGCGCGACGCGGCCGGAATCCACATTCCTAAAGCGTGGTTTGCCATGCACAGGACAGGTGATCAGGCTAAATGATCTCGTCCGCGATTTGCGACGCGCCGGCATTTTGCGACCGGTCTACGTTCGGCGGACCTATTCATGGGTGATTGACGAAAACGAGATTATCTCGCGGGCGCCGGCACGGCTTGCTCCCTGCGCTCCGCCACTATTTGCGTGTTTCCGAATTGATTGCGGGAGACCCAAGCACCATGGCCGAGATGGAAACGTCCACATCCCCACTCACGACAGCCGAGATCCTGCGTGCGCTTCGCGATCTCATAAGCGATCCGCAGGTCAAGCGCGAGTTCGAATGGATGGCACAGCAGGCCGGCGCTGTTGCAGGCACCGCCGCCTCCACGTTCCCCAACCCCAATTCCCTGACCACGGACGTTGGGGCGGAATCCGCGCGCGAGACCGCGGCGATCGCCGACATCCTGCGTTCATTGAGCTCGTCCGTAATCGATCTGCCGATCAAGGACGAACTCGAATGGACGGCGGCGCAGATCGGCGCGGTGGCAGGCACTGCCGCCTCCGCATTCCCCGGCCGCAATTCTCTGACCACGGGCGCTGCGACCGCGATCGTGGCGTCGGCCGGTCTGTCGGGATTGAGGCTCAACCTCGACAACACCATTGCCGATATCACAAAGGGTGTGGATTCGGCCACTCGCTCGAACCCCAATCTCCTGATCGCCGCACCGGGCGAGAATGTCCTGTCATTACCGGCGCAGCAGCGCCTTGGCATCCAATCCGTGCGCCTGCAGCTCAACGGGGATCCAGTCCATGATTCGCTCCTGTATCGCGGCTATGTCCGTGAGATCGAGAAGACGCTGAGCAGCACGTTCAACGCCGATTTCGCAACCAGCGATGACGCCCAGGCGGTTGCCTGGCGTGGCCTGCGCCAGGAGCTCTGGCAGGAAACGAGCAAAGCGACCCTCACCAGCCGCTACGCGTCGGGCACGTCTCCCGCCGCCCTGCGTGGCGAGCTGTCGCCGGAGGCCCTGAAAGGCCGGCTGACGAGCGCGCTTCTCGACAAGACCGGGCTGACGCAACGCCAGGCGTTGCTCGGCGATCTATCCACGGTCACGGCGACTACGTGGCGCATCTTGGCCGGCACAAGGGATGTGTTGGGCATCGTGGGCAATGCCGCCATCATCGATGATCCCAACGCCAGCGATGCGGCGAAGGCGCGCGCCATCGCGGATATATGTCGACAAGGCAGCACGCTTCTCCAGATCGCTGGCGGCGTCGCGATCGATGCGGCGACGGGTATGAGCCCGCGCGAGATTCTGAAGACCTTCGCCACCCGCTACGCGGCAGGTGTGGATCCCGGCGTTCTCCACGCCATGCCGTCGTCGACCGCCCGGACCGCCGCAAGCCCCGGGGCGTCGAGCGCAGCCTTGAAGGCAGCGGCCGGAATTTCCCTCTTCGCCGGGCTGGGCAGCGTCGCGAGCGACGCTACGCGCATTGCCACAAGCAGCGATCCGATCCTCATCGCGCAGAGCAGTACAAGTCTTGCCGCAACGGCGGCATATGTGTCGAGCGATCTGGTCAGGGCACTGGCTACGACCACGAAGGCTACGCAGGTCGCGACGAAGCTCGGCATTGCCGGATGCGCCCTGGGTGTCGTCACCGGGGCCGTGGGCCTCGCCGGTGCGATCCGCGATCTCCAGAACAACCCGACCTCCGGCGCCGCAAAATGGGCCGTCGCCAATTCCGCAATACAGATCGGCGCCGCCGTTTTCGCTGGTGTGGCAGCGGTCGTTTGTCCGCCTGCGGCCCTGCTGACAGTTCTCCTGCCCGATTTCGGGGCCATCGGCCGCGCCATTGATCTCCAGTCCCTCAAGGATGATTTCTGGGCGCAGGGGCTCCACCACGAATGGGACGTGCTCAAAGCCCTGCACACGATCGCGGCCCTGGATGCCACCCCTATGGTCAACTGGTTCAGCGGGGTCTACACGCCGAAAATCCAGGGCGACATGCGGTCTTCGATGAATACCGAATGGTATTGGAGCGCCTTCGACGAGCGGGCCGCCTCCGTTATCCGCGAGGGCACAGACCATGCCGAGGCGCTGAAGGCGCTGCGGTCCAAGACCGGTGCCGCGGAACTGATCGACATCAGCTACAATCGCGCGGATTTCAACTGGCTCGGACAGGAGCGCAGCCTGTTTGGTACCGCGGTCGCCGTCTTTGACAAGAATGGTCACGATACGGCGAAGGATAGGACCGTCCGCGGGGCCGCCGTCGCAATCGGGGGCGATGCAGCCGTGAAGGACGACGTCGTCGATCACATAGTTCTTATTCAAGCCAATTTCGACCCGTCTGCGGCGCGTCCAGCCGACCAGGCTGTCGGCGACGGGGACACGCCGCGCGCTGCGGTCGCGGCAGGACCGGCGGTCGAGCTCGATCGCGGCGGCGACAATCTTGTTGTGGTGCAGGCTGCGAACAGCCGGGTCACCTCGACTGGCGACAGTAACGACGTCTACCAGGTCGCCAATGGCACCGATTATGACATCGATGACCGGGTCGGGGGAAAAGATGAGGTTCGCTTCGCGGCGAGCGGCAATGGCCAGAAATTCACGCTGCAAGGAAAGGGCATCGAGTTCTACACCGGCTCGTCCTATGACGACATCGTCATGGGCACGGCAGGCGCAGACATCTACCGGAGTGGTGGCGGTAACGACCAGATCACCCTCGGTGCCGGTAATGATCAGGCTGTTGCCGGAGGGGCTAGCCAGCTCGATCTCGGCGATGGCGACGATCTGGCGTTTCTGACTGAGATCGGCTCGAGGGTGACTGGCGGTGCCGGCCAAGACGCCGTCTTTCTCACCGACGCCGTAAAGGAGGCGGTTTCCCTGACGGCATCCGCCGCCCCAGGCGAAGCGACGCTTGCCTTGAGCGCTGCCAAGCCGGGCGAAGCCCCCGTGTCGCATCTTTTAGGCGTCGAGGGCGTGTGGCTCACCGCCGCCGCGGACCGCGTCGCACTCGCGCTCGATGCCGCGGGCAGCGCCCCTGCAATCCTCGATATTCAGGCCGTCGACACGGCCGCGGGCGACGATGTGATTACGTCGCGGGCGAGCAATGTCACCATCTCGGCAGAGGCCGGTAACGACAGCATCACTATAGGTTCGGGGGATGCCGGCGGTCCGCGGGTGGAGGGTGTCGTCGTGGTGGCTGGCCCAGGCGACGACAGCGTGAGCGTCGCCGGCGACGCGTCCCTGCGCGTTGAACTGAATGACGGTGACGATCGGATCTCGGCGTCGCAACAGACCGCCGGGTTTATCGAGATCGCAGCGGTGACCGGAGGGGGTCACAAGAGCATCGATCTCGGCACGGCCAATGCTGTCTTTCGTCTCGGCAGCACCGACAGCGGCGAGCTCGACGTCGTTGATGGGCGTGATCGCGCCAGAGCCGGCCATTTGCTCGCCTTCGATTTCGCCAATGAATCCGCCGATAGACTCGTCCTCACGGTCTCGCGCGATTCATCGGAGACCTTGACCTGCGGCATCGCGACGGTCGGCGGCAAGCTGAATATCGCGCTGCACTCGGCGAACACAGGCAACAGCTTCATCTGCGTCGGGAACGAAGCCTATGGGATCGACGCGGCGGCAGGCCTTCTCTCACAGCAGATGGCGAGCCTTGGCCAACGCTCTGCGAGCGTGCAGTTGTCCGCGCTGCCGCCGGAGATGCATGCCCCGCTCAATCTCGCGGCCAACCCGATCGCCTGATGGCGGCGCGACCTGCGCGAGCGATGCGGCCAACGCGCCGGCGCCGGACGCCGCGCCAGAGCAAATCCGCCGTGGATGGTATCGGACGATTCCATCCACGGCGGTTAATTTGCTCGTTTACTTTGGATCGGAGCACGTCCGCAACAGACGGACTTGCTCCAGGATGGACACCAGGATGAGGGCGCCGATCATACCGATATGCTCGGTGGCGGTATGGAAGGCGACGAGCGCGCGCTCCCCCTCGAGTGACCAGAAATGGTGAACGATGGGGATGGTCAGCGCCGTGAAGATCCCGAGGGCGCCGGCGCCGAGCCAGGTGTGCCGTCGCGTGATGATCAGCGCGGAGCCCCCGAGCTGCACGATGATCGTGGCCATGTTGAACAGCCAGCCGGGATAGAGGCCGAACATCTCCATCTCGGCGACACCGCCGCGGAAATCGATCAGTTTGGCCAAGCCGCTTCCCCAGAAGGGAAATGTAAAGAGAATACGCGCGAGACCTTCTGTAACGCGGCTGGACAGGATGGCGTTGATGGGAGAGGGAGCCATGTGAAAACTCTCTGCTGGGAACGACAGTATGGACTGTATGGGTCTCGTGCGGTCACGCGGGTATGGGAAGGCAGGCTTCATCTCACACGGTCGCCACATGCGCGGCCGCATGCGGTCACTCTTAAGCACGATTGCAGATTGCGCAGGGCAATCGATGAATGGTGCTTGCATGGGACGCCGCTCTCATATCGAATGCGCCAACAATTTTTATAGAGGCCTTTATGCATCTGAACCGACTGGCCCTTATCGTAGCGATCAGTATCGCTGCCACAGCCTGCCAATCCACCAACCCGCGTGGGGGCGGTTTCAGCCGGTCCGGTCCTCCGGACTATGTTGAAGACCAGCTCGACAACGCCGTTTCCCCTTTCCCGGAAGACGATCGCTACGGCGATGACAGCCTCGTTCCGGAAGTCGGCGGCCCCATGTGAGCGGGGATGGAGCCGGGATGAACGGTGATGGGTATGGCCCCGTTTTTGTCTCTGGCTTTCGGCTTGTGCTCGGTTCGCAAGGCAAGGCCCTCGCTGACGGCGCGCGCAAGTGCCGCTGATGCGTCATCGCCTTCGAAGGGCGATATCATCGGGAACGACAGGTCGTCATTATTGAAGTTGATCGCTTCCGTGAAGACGACGGCAGACACGCCGTCGTCCATCTCGGCCGCGGCTGCACCGGGCTGACCGGCGCCGGCCATCGCCGGAGCCGGTTCATCGTCGGCGGTACCGCCGGACAGCAATGCAACCATGACAATCTCGCCGTCGATGGTCACGACATCCGCCTCACCCGCGGTCGGAGGCACGGCCTGACCGGCCGATGCCGTATCGGCCGTGCTTTCTGCTTGTGCCGTGAACTGGACGTCATCCGCGAGCAGGACCACGTCCGACGAGGGCGCGCCGGGTGCCTCGGGGGAAATCGCTTCGCCTTGCGGAGAATCCTCTGGCGAAGAATCCGCTAGCGGAGAATCCTCTGGCGAAGAATCCTCTTGCAAAGGATCTTCTTGCGGAAGCGCGTCGGACCGGCGGATGTCCTGCACGGCACCGCGTGCCAGGGTAAGCCAGGACAGTGCCGCCATCGATGGGGTGAACGGCGCAAGGGGCGCCGGCTCGAATGCTTGCCAAGCAGTCAGCAGTTCATCGGTGCGATGCGCGATGGCCTCTTGTCGTTCGAGCGACATGGCCAGGATCAACTCTTGCAGTCTTCCTTGCAGCCTTCCTTGCAGCCTCTCCTCATCCATTGCCAGCCACCCCCAAGCGAATCAATGGGTTAATGGTAGTTTAGGCGCGCTGTATGGGTAGTGCTGCAGGGATAGTTGTCCACTGCCAGATAAGTTTTTCTGTTATCAGAGACGTGGGAGATCAGATTTCCTGTAGTGGGGATCCGGAGCCTGCTGAGTAAAAGCGGACTGCCCCCTCCGGAGCGCGCCCTTTCACGGCCTCTGCCGTGCCTTCCATGCATCGACGAAAGCTTGCGCGTTGGCCGCAACCGCGTCCACATCCATGCCGGGCTTGTAGAGGGCCGAACCCAGGCCGAAGCCCGCAACGCCGGCCGCGAGGAAGGGGTCCATCGTGGCGGGCGTGATCCCGCCGACCGGCAACAGCCGCGTCCCTGCCGGCAGCACCGCGCGCATGGCCTTGATGACCGGCGGCCCGACCATCTCGGCCGGGAAGATCTTGAGGGCGGCCGCGCCTGCCGCGAGCGCGGCAAAGGCTTCCGTCGGCGTCGCAATACCAGGCATGCAGACGAGGCCGGCATCGGCCGCAGCGCGGATCACGGCCGTGTCGGCATGCGGCATGACCACGAGGTCGGCATCAAGCCCGACGAGCCGCTCCACCTCGGCCGGCCGCGTGACCGTGCCCGCGCCCACGAGCGTATCGGCCGGCAGCAAGTCTCGGATGAGGCGGATGCTGTCGAACGGGTCCGGCGAATTCAGTGGCACTTCAATAAAGCGGAAGCCCGCCTCATAGAGCACCGGGGCGACGCCGCCCACCTCCTCAGGCTTCAGCCCCCTGAGGATGGCGATCAGCGGTAACGCGGCGAAAGCCTCTTCCAGACGCGTCGCGCGGCTCGGCCGGTTCATGGTCCCACTCCTTGTTTCAGATGGTCAGGCAACATTCCGGTCATGCCCTTTGAAGCATGCCTGTCGCAGCCGCAAAGCGGAAGAGGCCCGACGGAGCCGTATTGCCGAGAAGGGCGGCCGGCGTGATGTCGAACAGAGCCATCGCGCGGCGGTAGCTGCTGCACAGCCGGTCGTCGCCGATCAGCACGATGGGGGGCAGCGTGGCCGAGGATTGCTTCAGGCGCGCCAGGCCCGAGGTCAATTCCTGCCCGATCAGAAGGCCGGAGAGATAGTCCCTCAGCACCAGGCCGGAGAGGCGCTTGGTGAGACCGAGCGTCCGCACCGAAAAGAGCTGGTTGAGAAGGTCGCCGGCCCGGCTCTCGCGCGCCGCCAGGACGCCCTGGCAGAAGGCGGCGTCCGCCGCGGCAGGGTCGGCGGTCGTCCCCTCGGCCGGGGACGTCATCAGGCGGCCGAGAATCGAGTGGGTCGTCATCACCGCGAAGACCTCGCCGGTCATGTAGGTATCGAAATGGGTGATGCGGCTTGCCGCGATGGATACCCATTTCGAGTGAGTGCCCGGCATGATGATCGACGCCCGCTCGGCCAGGGATGGGTTGTCGGCGAGGGCCCCGGCAATCTGGATCTCCTCCCCGCGCATCACGTCCGGCGGGGCATCAGCCGGATCGTCGATGACCCCCGGCGCGATCAGGATGGTGCGGCCGTCGGCGGTCGTCACCCGGCCGGCATGGCGTGCAAGCTCCGCGACGTCGGCGGGGCAGGGGACATAGGGCGCCTCGACCCAGCCCTGGGCGCTGCCCACCATGCCGCCCGCCACCACCGGCAGGTCCGGCCACCGGGCGAGCCATGGGCCGCACAGCGCCGCGAATGCCTTCTCGAAGCCTGGAATGCCGGGCTCCGGTAAATTCTGGATGCCGTGGCTGCTGGCGCGCTGGTCGATAATCCCGGCGTCCTTGCCCATAAGGAAACCGCGCAGGCTCGAGGTTCCCCAGTCAAGCGCGATGAGGCGAGGACGACCGGCTTCTGACCCCTGATTGCCGCTCATTCGGTCGCTCCCCTGCCATCGGCTATTGATGCCTGCCTACTCGATCGTTCGTGCCGGGTCTAGAGGCCGCACGCGGGGGCCGCGACAGGGCCGGGCCGGAGCGCATGGGCTTCGCCGGCACGCGGCTGGCGAAGGGCTGGGGACGGCGTCGCGCGCCGTCTAACGATCTGCAAACAAGGGTCAATCGGGTTTCCCACTGCGATATTGCCGGTTTGTTCTTTTTTGTTCTTTTTTCGTTCATGTTCAGCTATCCTGACGCGATTGAAAACAACGATCAGATTTCGCAGGTCCCGGCAATGAGCACGACAGTGGACGAAATCGTTGCAGCCTATCTGAAGGCTGAAGGGGATGCTCTTGCCGCCCTGAACGCAGCTATCAGGGATGCGCTTGCCGATCTCGCGGAAAAGGAGCGGCGGCTTGCCAAGGCGGAGAGGTTGATTTCGCGCGGCTATGTGCGCGGACGAATGCACGCCACGCTGTCGGCGGCAGCCGAAAGAGAGCAGGCCGAGATCGATGAGGTGGCACGCCGGCAGGCGATGTGACATCGCTCTTCGTCGAAAGCGAGCTTGGTTGCAGTCGGCTTGGTCGCAGTCAGCTTTGTTGACAGCCGGTTCAGGCGATCAGCATGCGCTTTTCCGGTTCTCTTTCGTCGGGATTCGGCTGCGGCCGGTCGTTGTCCGGATCGTCAGGCTCGGGCTCCTCGACAGGGGGAAGGACCGGTCTCAAAGGGTCCGAGGGATCGACCGTCGGTGGCCGTGGAAAGGGACCGGGCAGCGGTGACCCGGGCACCGGCGGCTCCGATGCGCGTAACGACAGCCACAGGAATGGCTGGCACAGGAATGGTTTGCACAGGAATGGTTTGCACAGGAATGGCTGGCGCGCGGCTTCCGCTGACTCCCGATCAGAATCCGCATAAGTTGACCACCATGCTGAAACTTTACCCCTATCCATGACGCTGGCCCTGTCTATTTGTATAGAGAGGAAATCACCGGTCTCCGATGCGGTTCCCTCATGGCCGACGCCAGGGCCTGACCGCCGCCCCGGATAACGGGTCAAGCGCCCGCCGGGAGGTCATGACGCGGCCCCATTCCTGTGACAGGGCCCCGCGAGGGTGTGAGACCATGCAACGGAGCAGCCGGAGATGAGGACAGCCATGACCCCGACGAAGGGCACGACAGCGCCCATGACGTTTGGGCCGCGTGCGGTGGGCAGGCGTCTCGCATTCGGCCTCGTCGGCGGTTCCGCTGCTGTCGCGCTGCTCCTCGGGGTAGCCGCGGTCACACCGGCGGCGGCGCAGAACGCACCGCTTGAACTGCCGCAGCAGGGCCAATCCCTCGCGAAGCCCGGTAAGGCGAAGCCGGCGCGGGCCGCCAGGACGGCGAAGCCGCAATCATCCGGTCGCGTGCAGCGTCCCGCCGTGCAGCAGTTCCGCCAGCCGAGCTACGAGGACCTGGCGCCCCAGGGCACGGAGGAGGGCGGCCCCGGCATTCGCCCGAGTTTCCGGGGCGGCAAGCCGGCGCTGAACCTGGGGTTCTGAGAAGGCCCCTGTTATCGGCCTTCGATGACGTGAAGCGGCCCCGATTCGGCGAGGGCCGCTTTTTTTATGCGCTGATCAGCACAGGGTCAGTTGCCGCAGCCGACGGTCTCGGCCGCAGGCTCCGGAAACGCCTTTTTCTCGCTGCGCAGCGCAAGCAAGGCCGTTCCGATGGCCGCCAGGGGGAACAGTGCGGCCGCCAGCGGCACCATGCCGAGGCCCGGTCCATGGTCGATCACCGCCGCGCCCGCCCAGGCGCCGATGGCATTCCCCAGATTGAAGGCCGCGATATTGAAGCTGGACGCAAGGCTCTGGCCGGCCCCTTCGGCCTTGCTCAGCACCCACATCTGCAGGGGCGCCACGGTGGCAAAACCGGCCGCCCCGAGCAGCCCGACCGCGATGATCGCCGCGAGCGGCTGATGGAGCGCCAGCGTCATGGCCATGAGCACCAGCGCAAGGGCCGCCATCGTGCCGAGGACGGTCGGCACCAGCCAGCGATCGGCCAGTCTGCCGCCGATGAGATTGCCAACGACCAGGCCCCCGCCGAAGACGAGCAGGATCGGCGAGACGGCGCTGGCCGGAAGGCCGGTGATGTCCGTCAGGGCGGGGGCGATATAGGTGAAGACCGCGAAGACACCGGCATAACCGAAGACGGTGGTGGTGAGGCCGAGCAGGACGGGGCGGCGCAGGATGGCACGCAGGTCCGCCCTCCAGTCCGCAGCATCGACAGGAGCACCGTCCCGTGGGACCAGCGCGGCGATCACGCCGAGCGCTGCAAGGCCGACGAGGGCGACCGCCCAGAAGGTGGCGCGCCAGCCGAACTGCTGGCCGAGCCACGTGCCGAAGGGGACGCCGAGGATATTGGCGACGGTCAGCCCCGTGAACATGATGGCGATGGCGGAGGCCTGCCTGTCGCGGGCAACGAGCCCGGTCGCGACGACCGAGCCGACACCGAAGAAGGTGCCATGCGCGAGCGCCGTGACAACGCGGGCGACCATCAGGCTGGTGTAGTCGGGCGCAAGTGCACAGGCCGCATTGCCGATGGTGAAGATCGTCATCAGGCCGATCAGCACATGCTTGCGCGGCAGCCGCGCGGTCATGGCGGTGAGGAGCGGTGCACCAACGACGACGCCGAGCGCGTAGCCGGAGATCAGGAGGCCGGCAGAGGCGATCGAAACGCCGAGTTCGGTACTGACCTCGATGAGGAGGCCCATGATCACGAATTCGGTAACGCCTATTCCGAAAGCGCCGGCGGTCAGCGCATAGAGAGCAAGGGGCATGGCAATGATCCGTCATATCGGACAACGCGGGGTCTCACGCCATCTAGGGTTGGGCTCTCTTATGAGATAGACTGCCTGAAAGAAAATCATCTGTGAGTTGAATTCACATAATGAGTTGAGGTCACATGGCGCGTGTCGAGGTCAATCGCTCCGGCGAGATGGAAGTCTTCGCTGATGTGGTGGAACAGGGAGGCTTCTCCGCCGCCGCCCGCGCCCGCCGCATGACACCGTCCGCCGTGAGCAAGCTGATCGCGCGGCTTGAAAGCCGTCTTGGGGCGCGGCTCGTCAACCGGTCGACGCGCCGCTTCCAGCTCACACCCGAGGGCTCCGCCTTCTACGACAGCGTCAAGCGCATCCTTGCCGATATCGACGAGGCGGAGCGCAGCGCTTTCTCCGGCGAGCGTCCGGTCGGGCGCATCAGGCTGAATACCAGCGCCTCCTACGGCAATCATGTGCTGGCGCCGCTCGTCGGGGCTTTCCTGGCACGCTATCCCGACGTCCAGCTCGACATCGCGCAGACGGACGTGGTGATCGACCTCTTGGCCGAACGCACGGATGTGGCCGTGCGCGCGGGCCCCTTGAAAAGCTCGAGCCTGGTGGCCCGCAAGCTTGGTGAGACGCCGATGCTCATCGTTGCCGCACCTGCCTATCTCGCGCGCTTCGGCACGCCGAAGACAGCTCCGGATCTCGCCCGGCACAACCGGCTCGGCTTCAGCTATACCCGGCTTGTGGACGGCTGGCCCCTGAGCGACGGGATGGCGCCGCCCGACGCGCCTCAGATCGTCCCGGCCATCGGCCGGGTGCAAGCCAGTGACGGCGAGGCGCTCCGTCATCTGGCGATAGGTGGAGCGGGCCTTGCACGACTTGCCGCCTTTACGATACGCGATGATATTGCCGCCGGGCGGCTGCAGACGGTAATGGAAGACTGCAATCCGGGGGACCGGGAGGCCTTCCATGCCATCTATGTCGGGCAGGGCGGACCTGTGCCGACGCGGGTGAGGGCGCTGCTTGACTTCCTGGCCGAGCATGGGCGGGTGAGTTAGAGCAGATCCGACTTGAATGGCGCACAGAGGCGCACGTCGCGCGGGGAGTCCGCGGGGAGTCCATGTCGATGCACGCGATCGTTCGAAACGAGGAGCTCTTTCAGACGGCTCTCCCGGGGGGACGTCTCCTGCGGAAGCGGCTGATTCCTGCCCTCATCGGTGTGGTGCTGGCCTTCATCCCCGCTGGATCCGTGGGGGGTGCGCTGGCTGCCGGCGCCGACGCTCTTGTCGGCGAGTGGCTGGTCGAAGACATTGGCGGCGGCGGTGTCGTCGACCGGGTCCGGATGACCGTCACCTTCACCGGCGACGGCAAGGTGAACGGCTCGGGCGGCTGCAATCGTTTCACGGGCAAGGTGAAGATGACCGGCGATACCCTGCGGTTCGGTCTTCTCGCGACCATGCGCATGGCCTGCCCGCCGGCGGTCATGGGCCAGGAGCAGAAATTCCTTCGCACGCTGCAGGGCGTGCGAAGCTGGGCGGTCGACAGCGACGGCAAGCTCGTTCTGCGCGACGATGGCGGCAAGCCGTTGTTGCTGTTGGCGCGGGTTCGTCAGAGCGCGGCGATCACCATCGAGGTCCCGTCGACCGCCGCGGTCCGGACCGTCAAGGTGGACTATGCCTGCGGTGACCGGATCGTTGATGCCACCTATTTCAACGCCGGCGAAGTCTCCCTCGTTTCCCTGTCATGGACCGGCGAATTCGTGGTCGCCGCCAATGTGCTGGCCGCCTCGGGCGCCAAATATGCCGGCGGCCGTTACATCTGGTGGACCAAGGGCAAGACGGCTGATCTCTATGACCTGACGAAGGGCGAGAATGCGGAGCCGCTTGCCTGCACGCAGACATGACAAGAGCGATCCACCGGTAATCCGGGGAATGGGGTTCGGCCCCGGCGACGGGCGCCTTATGCTCGGGGCAGGACGGGCGTTGAGTCCGCTCCGGACAGGTTTGGTATCGGGTGGTTGAATGAGCGTTTCGGCGACAGAGATCTACAAGGACATCGGCTTCGTGCATCTGCACGTCCATTCCTCGTTTTCGCTGCTGGAGGGCGCGCTGACCATCGCGGCGCTGACGAAAATGGCGATCGCCGACGCCATGCCGGCCCTGGCGCTGACCGATACCAACAATCTCTTCGGTGCCCTGGAGTTTTCCGAGAAGCTTGCCGGCTCAGGCATCCAGCCGATCGCCGGCCTGCAGCTCACGGTTGAGTTCGAGCCGCCGGATCCCACCGTGCGCCAGACGGTGATGCGGAGTTTGCCGCATGTCGTGCTGCTTGCGACCAGCGAGGCTGGCTATGGCAATCTGATGCAGCTCACGAGCCGCGCGTTCCTCGATTCGACGGCCGGGGAGGTGACGCATGTGCCCTTCGCGCGACTGGCAGCCCACAGCGAGGGCCTGATCGCGCTGACCGGCGGGCCGGGCGGGCCGCTCGACAGGGCCTTGCGGGACGGACAGGCTGATCTGGCATCGGATCGCTTCAAGCGTCTGCAAAAGGTGTTCGGAGACCGGCTCTATGTGGAGCTGCAGCGCCACGGCACGGATGAGGAGCGCGCCGTGGAGGCGGAACTCCTGCGTCTCGCCTACCGTGACGGCGTGCCGCTCGTCGCCGCCAACGAGCCCTATTTCGCCAAGGCCGGCGACTATGAGGCGCATGATGCGCTGCTCGCCATTGCCGAAGGACGTCTCGTCACGGACGACAATCGCCGCCGGTTGACGAGCGAGCATGACTTCAAGTCGCGCGCGGCGATGGTCAAGCTGTTCGAGGATCTGCCCGAAGCGTTGCAGTCGACGGTCGAGATCGCGATGCGCTCAGCCTACCGGCCGCGCACGCGCAAGCCGATGTTGCCGCGCTTCAGCGGTGACGAGGCCGATGAGGCGGCCGAGCTCAGGAGGCAGGCGGAAGCGGGACTGGCTGCCCGCCTCGCCACGCATCCACCGGCGCCGGGTTTGACGGAAGCCGACTATCGCCAGCGCCTCGCGTTCGAGCTGTCGATCATCGAGCGCATGCGGTTTCCCGGCTACTTCCTGATCGTCGCGGACTTTATCAAATGGGCGAAGGCGCACGACATTCCGGTCGGTCCGGGCCGTGGTTCGGGGGCGGGCTCGCTCGTTGCCTATTCGCTCACCATCACCGACCTCGATCCGTTGCGGTTCGGTCTCCTGTTCGAGCGCTTCCTCAACCCGGATCGCGTGTCGATGCCGGATTTCGACATCGACTTCTGCCAGGACCGGCGCGAAGAGGTCATCGCCTATGTGCAGCAGCGCTATGGCGAGGACAGGGTGGCGCAGATCATCACCTTCGGCACGCTGCAGGCCCGCGGGGTGATGCGCGACGTCGGCCGCGTGCTGGAAATGCCCTATGGGCAGGTCGACAAGCTGACGAAGCTCGTGCCGCAGAACCCGGCCAATCCCGTCACGCTCAAGAAGGCGATCGAGGACGAGCCGAAGCTCCAGAGTGCGGCGAAGGAGGAGCCGGTCGTCGGGCGCATGCTCGGCATCGCCCAGAAGCTCGAGGGGTTGCACCGCCACGCCTCGACCCACGCCGCCGGCATCGTCATCGGCGACCGGCCGCTCGAAGAGCTCGTGCCGCTCTATCGCGATCCGCGTTCGGGCATGCGCGTCAGCCAGCTCAATATGAAATGGGTGGAGCAGGCGGGCCTCGTCAAATTCGACTTCCTCGGCTTGAAGACGCTGACCGTGCTGCGCACGGCAGTCGATCTCATCAAGAAGAAGGGCGAGGATATCGATCTCTCGACCATCCCCCTCGATGACAGGAAAACTTACGAATATCTCGGCCGCGGCGAAACGGTCGGCGTGTTCCAGGTGGAAAGCGCGGGCATGCGCAAGGCGCTCGTCGAGATGCGCGCCGACCGTCTGGAGGACCTGATCGCCCTCGTGGCGCTCTATCGCCCGGGCCCGATGGCCAATATTCCCGTCTATTGCGCGCGCAAGCACGGGGACGGCGAGCCGGAGGAGGAGTGGTACCTCCACGAGAAGCTCAGGCCGATCCTCAACGAGACCTTCGGCATCATCATCTATCAGGAACAGGTGATGCAGGTGGCGCAGTCGCTGTCGGGCTATTCGCTCGGCGAAGCCGATCTGCTGCGCCGCGCCATGGGCAAGAAGATCAAAGCCGAGATGGACGCGCAGCGCGAGCGCTTCGTCAGTGGCGCGATCGAGCGCGGCCTGACCAAGGCGCTGGCCGACGAAATCTTCGACCTGCTCGCCAAATTCGCCGACTACGGCTTCAACAAGAGCCATGCGGCCGCCTATGCGCTCGTGTCCTACCACACGGGCTATCTCAAGGCGAACCACCCGGTCGAGTTCATGGCGGCGTCGATGACGCTCGAACTCGACAATACCGACAAGCTGTCGGAATTCCGGCGCGAGGCGGAGCGGCTCGGCATCAAGGTCGAGCCGCCGTCGATCAACCGCTCCGGGGTGGTCTTCGAGGTGCATTATGACGTCGAGGCGCGCGGCTCGATCCGCTACGCGCTCGCCGCGCTGAAGGGGGTGGGCCGGCAGGCGGTGGAGGCGCTGGTGGCCGCCCGCGGTGACACGCCCTTCCGCGACCTCAGCGATTTCGCCCGGCGCTTCAATCCGAAGCTCGTCAACAAGCGCACGCTCGAAGCGCTGATCTCGGCCGGTGCCTTCGATGAGCTCGAGCCGGACCGGGCGCGCAGTTTTGCAGCCATCGACGCCATCACGGCGATCGCCGCGCGCACGGTTGCCGCGGCGGCCGACGGCCAGAACGACTTTTTCGGTGGACCGGCGGCCGCGCCGGAGCAGCTGCGCATACCGCAGTATGTGCCGTGGCTGCCGGCGGAGCGCCTGCAACGCGAGTATGACGCGGCCGGGTTCTTCCTTACGGGCCACCCGCTCGACGAATATGGCGCGCTGCTCGAGAAGCTGCGTGTGCAGCGCTGGGCGGATTTTGCCAAGGCGGTGCGCGGCGGCGTGAATATGGGGCGGCTCGCGGCCACCGTCCTTGACCGCACGGAACGGCGCACGAAAAGCGGCTCGAAGATGGGCATCGTCAATCTGTCCGACCAGAGCGGGCATTTCGAGGCCATCATCTTCGCCGAGGGACTGTCGCATTTCCGCGACCTGCTGGAGCCCGGCAAGGCCGTTATCCTGCTGGTCCAGGCCTCCGCCGAGGGCGAGGAGGTGAGGGCGCGTATCCAGTCCGTCGAGCCGCTCGATTCGGCCGTCTCGAAGCATCACAAGAGCCTGCGCATTTTCCTGCGCGACGAGGCGCCGCTGCCCATCGTCGCCGAGCGTCTCAGGGATCGCGGTGACGGCGACGTCTCGCTCGTGCTGATGCTGGAAGAGAAGCAGGAGGTCGAGGTGAAGCTGAAGGGCCGCTTCCCGACGACGCCACAGATGGCGAGCGCCATCCGTGCCATTCCCGGCGTCGTCCATGTGGAGATGCTGTAGCGGTGAGGAGTTGGCACCCTTGGCCTTGGCGGAGCACCGATTTCACGTCAGGCCCCGCGCCTGCAGTCCGCCGTGGCATGACGACGGAGGTTCTGCTGGCTTCGCTGAGGCAAGGCCCACATGCCTCCGCGGCCCATAGCGGAGGTCTGTCACGGGGCAAAACGGACGCAGTCACGCGCTCCATTGCGGAATGTCCGCGGATTTTCACCGGCGGAGCTTGTGAAGGGCGAGCCTTAGCCCTACCTTAAAAGGGCATCCAGCAGGAATTTGGAGTCGCTTCGACATGGATTTGTCTCTCGCCGCCGTCGTTCAGTCGATCATGCCGCGAGAAATCCTGTCCCATGCCTGCTTCCTTGCCTCCTTCCATCACCCTGTTCGATCTATCGTGGCATACTCCTGAGGGAACGCCGCTCTTCTCCGATCTCAATCTGAGCTTCGGTCCCGAGCGTACTGGCATCGTCGGGCGAAACGGCACCGGCAAGACCACGCTGTTGCGGCTGATCGCCGGCGAGCTACGCCCGACGTCTGGTTCCATCCAAGCCTCCGGCGCCCTTGGCATCATGCGGCAGGATGGACACGCGAATGCCGGCACGCTCGCGGACCTTTTTGACGCGGGATCGGCCTTGGCAGTGCTCGACCGCGCTGAAAGGGGCCTTGCCGAGCCTGATGAACTGGCCGGAGCTGACTGGACCCTACCGGCCAGGATCGACGCTGCCCTTGCGCGGTGCGGTCTGTCCCTGGAGCCTGATGTGCCTCTGGCTGCGCTCTCCGGCGGGCAGCGCAGCCGCGCAGCCCTCGCGGCGTTAATTTTCGCTGAGCCCGACGTCCTCCTGCTTGATGAACCGACCAACAATATGGACCGTGAAGGACGTCGGGCAGTGCTGGACTTCATCGGCGGATGGCGCGGTAGCTCCATCATCGTCAGTCATGATCGGGAGCTGCTTGATACGATGGATGCCATCGTGGAACTGACAGCGCTTGGCGCTACACGCTACGGCGGGAGCTATGGTGCCTTTCGTGCGCGAAAATCCACGGAACTCGAGGCTGCTCGCCACGATCTCGCAACCGCCGAAAGGAACCGCGCGGAGACCAGGCGTCGCGCACAGCAGGCGCTCGAACGCAAAGCGAGAAGCGATAGCAATGGACGGAAGCGACGCGCCAAAGGCGATCAGCCGAAAATCCTGATGGATGCGGCGCGAGGCCGCGCCGAGACATCCGGCGGCGCAAATGCCCGCCTTCGCGACGCGCGGATCGAGATGGCGGAGGACGCCCTCTCCAGCGCGCGCGAGAGAATCGAAGTGCTGCAGCCCTTGCGCATGGAGATGCTCACCACGGACATGCCGCCTGGCAAGACCGCCCTTCGTCTTACAGACGTGACGGGGGGATATGCGAGCGAGCGGCCCGTCATTCGCGATCTGTCTCTGACCCTGACCGGTCCCGAGCGGGTCGCTATCACCGGCCCAAACGGCAGCGGCAAGTCCACGTTGCTGGCGCTCATCGCCGGCAAGCTCGAGCCGCAGAGCGGAACTATTGATCGGTTGGTGCCCCTGGCTTTTCTTGACCAGGATTTGAGCTTGCTCGTTCCTGATCTCTCGTTGCGCGAGAACTTCCTGCATTTGAACCCGCATACGGATGAGAACCACTGTCGCGCGGCCCTGGCGCGTTTTCGTTTCCGTGCTGAGGATGCGCATCAGCGTGTGGGCGCTCTCAGTGGTGGTGAACGATTGCGCGCCGGGCTTGCCTGCACCCTGGGGCGGCCCGTCCCGCCCGCGCTTCTCATTCTGGATGAGCCGACCAATCATCTTGATCTCGATGGAATGGAGGCGCTGGAATTGGCGCTGTGCGCCTTTGACGGCGCGCTCCTCGTCGTAAGCCACGACAAGAGGTTTCTTGACCGCCTTGCCGTGCAGCGAAGCGTGGAGCTGGGATGCCTTTGATCGAGCGATCGCCCGCTAAACGGGATCCTGACGGACGGAATGCCTTCTTTCCGCACGCCATCTCTTGCATCTCAACGCTGGCGCCCTTATAAGCGCGCGCATTCCACACGCGGGGTTTCGCTCGCGAAGGTCCTATCACAAGGGCCTTCATGAGGTTTCTCACGAGCCATCCGGTGGCCGGATCGTCCGGCCCAAGGCCCCGCGGCGGCATCATAACCGGAGTTAATTGACTATGGCGCTTCCTGATTTCTCCATGCGGCAGCTGCTCGAAGCCGGCGCCCATTTCGGCCACCAGTCTCATCGCTGGAACCCGAAGATGGACCAGTACATCTTCGGCACCCGCAACAACATTCACATCATCGATCTCGCCCAGACCGTGCCCGCGTTCTATCGCGCGCTGCAGGCGATTTCCGACACGGTGGCGGCGGGCGGCCGCGTGCTCTTCGTCGGCACGAAGCGTCAGGCGTCCGATGCGGTCGCTGATGCAGCCAGGCGTTCGGCGCAGTACTATGTGAATTCCCGCTGGCTCGGCGGCATGCTGACCAACTGGAAGACCATTTCCGGTTCGATCCAGCGCCTGCGCAAGGTCGACGAGACGCTGAACGGTGGCGCTACCGGCCTCACCAAGAAGGAGCGCCTGATGCTGTCGCGCGAGCGCGAGAAGCTTGAGCGCGCCCTCGGCGGCATCAAGGACATGGGCGGCCTTCCCGATCTCCTGTTCGTCATCGACACGAACAAGGAACAGCTGGCGATCAAGGAAGCGCAACGCCTCGGTATTCCGGTCGCGGCGATCATCGACACCAACTGCGATCCCGACGGAATCACGTACCCGGTGCCGGCCAATGACGATGCCGGCCGCGCCATTGCGCTCTATTGCGACCTCGTCGCCCGCGCGGCGATCGACGGCATCTCTCGCGGCCACGGCGACATCGGCATCGATATGGGCGAGCAGGAAGCCCCGATCATCGAGGATCTGCCGGCAGCCGAAGTCGCTGCGGACGAGGTGTTCGAGCGTCTCGGCGCGCCGCGCGGCGCGCCCGACGACCTCACCAACCTGAACGGCGTCGGCCCCGAGCTCGAGAAGAACCTCAACGAGGCTGGCATCTTCCACTACTGGCAGATTGCAGCCCTTGCTCCGGCCGACATCGCAGCCCTTGACGCCGAGCTCAAGCTCCATGGCCGTATCGACCGTGATGGCTGGGTCGCCCAGGCGCGCACCCTGACCGACGCCGCGAGCTGATCGAAGGGACGCCGGTCGCTGGGACCGGCGTTATCATCGGCCCCGGGATGTTTATATGGAAGCGTCATGGACGTGCCATATGAAGATCCCGTTTCGGTAGCAGGATCGCCGCCGGCCGGACCTGGCGGCTCGTCCGATGTGTTGATTGACGATTGACGTCTGGCCGCGCCTCGCAATGACTTTGTGAGGTCGCGGCTCTTTACGATCGAGAGGAAGACGATGGCCAGCATTAGCGCGGCGATGGTGAAAGAGCTCCGCGACAAGACCGGCGCGGGCATGATGGATTGCAAGACGGCGCTCACCGAGACGGGCGGCGACGTCGAGGCGGCCGTGGATTGGCTGCGCAAGAAGGGGCTTTCGAAGGCCGCCAAGAAGTCCGGCCGCGTGGCGGCGGAAGGTCTCGTCGCGGTGGCGCTCGCCGGCAACAAGGGCGTCGTCGTCGAGATCAATTCCGAGACCGATTTCGTGGCGCGCAACGAGCAGTTCCAGCAGCTGGCACGCACCATCGCGAAGACGGCTCTCGACACCGGCACCGATATCGAGGCCCTGAAGGCCGCGGCTTATCCCGGCGGCGGCACGATTCAGGATGCCCTGTCGAGCGCCATCGCCACCATCGGCGAAAACATGACCCCTCGCCGTGCGGCGAGCCTTGAAGTGGCTGATGGCGTGGTCTCGGCCTATCTGCACAATACCTCGGGCGAAGGCCTCGGCCGCATCGGCGTGCTCGTCGCACTCGCCTCGACCGGCAACAAGGATGAGCTCGCGACCCTCGGCCGCCAGATCGCCATGCATGTCGCGGCGACCAATCCGGTGGCGCTGGACGCCAGCGGCGTGCCGGCCGAGACGGTCGCGCGCGAGAAGGCGATCCTTGCCGACAAGCATGCGGGCAAGCCCGCCAATGTCATCGAGAAGATCGTCGACAGCGGCATGAAGACCTATTTCAAGGAAGTCACGCTCCTTGATCAGCCCTTCATCCACGACCAGTCCAAGACGATCGCGCAGGTCCTCAAGGAAGCCGAGGGGCGTCTCGGCGCTCCCGTGAAGCTCGAGGGCTTCGTCCGCTACGGTCTGGGCGAGGGGATCGAGAAGGATGAAGCCGATTTCGCCGCCGAAGTGGCGGCGGCGGCGGGAAGCCAAGGCTGACAGCTAACGACAACGGCGCCGAAAGGCGCCGTTTTCATGTGAAGACCTGTGCGAAGATCTGTGCAAGGCATGCGCCCGCACGGTGACAGCGATCCCCACGCCCCGCTATGGGGATGGATTGGCAGAAACAGCGGCGGAGGCACCAGCATGCGGATCAAACGGGCGCTCATCAAACTGTCGGGCGAGGTTTTGGCCGGGACTGCCGGTGCCGGACTGAACGGCGAGACATTGACCCAGATCGCCGCCGATATCGCGACAGCGGCCAAGAAGGGCCATGAGATCGCGATCGTGGTTGGCGGCGGCAATTTCTTCCGCGGCGTCCAGGGGTTGAACAAGGGGCTGGACCGGCCGACGGCGGATTCCATCGGCATGCTCGGCACGGTGATGAACGCGCTGGCGCTGGAACATGCGATCGAGGCAGCCGGTGTTCCCGCCCGCGCCATGTCGGCCGTGCCGATGCCGTCGCTGTGCGAGAGCTATGCGCGCCGTCGCGCGCTCGATCATCTCGCCCATGGCAAGGTCGTCGTGCTGGGCGGCGGATTGGGCAATCCCTATTTCACCACGGACACGCCGGCCGTGTTGCGGGCAGCGGAACTCGATTGCGAGGCGCTCCTCAAGGCGACCAATGTGGACGGCGTCTATACGGCGGACCCGAAGAAGGATCCGGCCGCGACGCGCTTCGACAGCCTGACCCATGACGAGGCGATCGCCCGCAACCTCAAGGTCATGGACACGGCTGCTTTCGCCTTGGCGCGCGAGGCCGGCCTGCCGATCGTCGTGTTTTCCATTCTCGACGCCGGCGCCATCGGCCAGGTGCTCGAAGGCAATGGCCGTGCGACGATCGTCGCGCCCTGATGAGGCGTTAGCGGCAGCACGCGACGCCTTTGAATACGGCGCTTTGATTCGTGCTGTCGCGGAGATTTTTCGCAAGCCAGGCGTGATGCCCCGGAGCCTCACGCGGCGGCGACCGGCGCGGCGGGTCGTGTCGAGGGGCCGCCAGGCGCTTCATTCCCGTTGAATCGATGCGTTCCGCCGCAAAACGGTCTTCCACTCCCGGCCGTCATGCTCTAAGCCCCCAAGCTTGTTTCCCCGGCAGGACATCCTCAGGACAATCCTCTGGGGCCTATCGGTCGGCTATCCGCCGCTGTTCGGCGGGAGCCTGTGTTGCGCTTGACCTTGAGGGCCACAGGCGCTCAAGGTCGCGCAAACATTGAACAAGAGGGCAAATCCGAGATGACTGCCACGTCTTTCGACATTTCAGACGTCAAGCGGCGCATGCAGGGTGCCGTACAAGCCTTTCGCCACGATCTGGGCAGCCTCAGGACCGGACGCGCATCAGCGACGCTGCTCGACCCGTTGCAGATCGACGCTTATGGCGCGCTCATGCCGATCAACCAGGTCGCCACGGTCAGCATACCGGAACCGCGCCTCATCAGCGTGCAGGTCTGGGATCGCGGCATGGTGTCCGCGGTCGAGAAGGCCATTCGCGACTCCGATCTCGGCCTCAACCCGCAGACCGAGGGTCAGGTGATCCGGCTGCGCATCCCTGAGATGAATGAGCAGCGTCGCAAGGAAATGGTCAAGGTCGCGCATAAATATGCGGAGGAGGCACGCGTCGCGGCGCGTCATGTGCGGCGTGACGGTCTTGATGTGCTGAAGAAGCTCGTCAAGGACGGCAACCTGAGTGAGGATGAACAGACCCGCCAGGCCGATCAGGTGCAGAAGGCGACCGACCAGACGATCACCGAGATCGACCAGCTTCTCGTCGCCAAGGAAAAGGAAATCATGCAGGTCTGACGTGGAACCCGCTGAGGCGCACCTTGGAGGGGCGCCCTGATGGTGCGTTTCGAAGCTGCGCTTGGGGGAGGCCGCTTCTATGCTGTCGACTGCGGATCGGGCCGTGCCGCCGGCTGGCGCGGGGCCTCTGAAGTTTCTATCATCGGCTCCATGCTCGCGCCGCATGCGGGAAAGCTATAGGCCTGCGCTCGGCGGGCATGGCAAAATGGGTTTGGAAGCGCGCCCCGGAATGATACGAATTTCGCAGGCACGCGCGTGGCGTGCTGCGGCGATAGCAGGAGTGCCAGCCTGTGGGCGTTAGCAGGGATGAGCGATTTCAGGCGAGCCCATCCGGCATCGTGTCCGTGCCGCGGCGGAGGATGGCATGAGCGCATCGCCAGAGAAGCCGGCCCATAATCCGGCAGAGGCGGCGCCTCCCGTGCCGCGGCATGTGGCCATCATCATGGATGGCAATGGCCGTTGGGCGGCGCGCCGGGGCCTGCCGCGCTTCGAGGGGCATCGCCGCGGCATGGAAGCGCTGCGCAATGTCGTGCGGATCGCCGGCGACCTCGGCATTGACTATCTCACGGTCTATGGCTTTTCGTCCGAGAACTGGAGCCGGCCGGCCGCGGAAATCGCCGACCTGATGGGGTTGCTGCGCCATTTCGTGCGCCGCGACCTCGCCGATCTTCACCGCAACAACGTGCGCGTCCGCATTATCGGGACGGATGAGGGGCTGGCGCCCGATCTCGTCGGGCTTCTGGCCGAGGCGGAGAATCTGACGCGCGACAATACCGCCTTGACGCTGGTGGTGGCTTTCAATTACGGGGCACGCCAGGAGATGGCGCGGGCGGCGCGCCGCCTGGCGGCGGATGTGGCGGCAGGGCGTTTGGCGGTGGACGACATTTCCGTCGAGCGTTTCGCCAAGGCGCTGGATACGGCTGATATTCCCGACCCCGATCTCGTCATTCGCACGTCCGGCGAGCAACGGATGTCGAATTTCCTGCTGTGGCAGGCCGCCTATGCGGAGCTCGTCTTTACGCCAGTGCTCTGGCCGGACTTCGACCGAGGCGCCTTTGAGGAGGCGCTGTCGGAGTATCAACGCCGCGAGCGCCGCTTCGGCGGACTGAGCAGCGCGATCGGATGAGCAGAAACAACGGAACTGCCCCCTTCGAGCGCGGGCACCCGGCACGGGCGACATCCGAACTGACGCTCAGGATCGCGTCCGGATTCGTCCTGGCTTCGGTGGTGCTCGCGGCCACGCTCTGGGGCGGGCTGCCCTTCACCGTGATCTGGGCTATTGCCGGCGGCGGGGTGGCTTACGAATGGCTCGCGCTTACCGAGGAAGATCCGGCGGAACGGCGGACGCGACGCGTCATCCTCAGCGCGCTGATCGCCGCCTCGGCCTTCGCGCTGCATTGGGGAGGTGTCGGGCTTGCCGTCCTCCTTGTGGTCACCGCGCTCGTCGTTCTCGTGCTTGTGGATCGCAGGGGAGCGCGGCTCAGCCTGCGGGCAGGGGGACTCGTCTACGCGGCGGTGATCGCCGTGGTGCCGGTCGCCGCCCGCGAAACGCCGTTCGGGCTCATGACCGTGCTGTGGATGTTCGGGGTGGTCTGGGGCACGGACGTCCTCGCCTATGCCTGCGGCCGGCTCCTGGGTGGCCCAAAGCTATGGCCCAGGGTAAGCCCCAAGAAGACATGGTCGGGATTCATAGGCGGTGTCATCGCCGGCACGATCATCGGCTGGATCGTGCTCGCCGCAACGCTGACCGGAGGGCCTGCGCCCCTCCCTGTCGCGGGAATGATCGCCCTGTCATGCGTCGCTGCCATGATCTCCCAGGCGGGCGATCTCGGAGAATCGATTTTGAAGCGCTATCTTGGCGTCAAGGATTCCGGACATATCATTCCAGGCCACGGCGGCTTGATGGATCGCCTTGATTCCTTCTGGGCCGTTTCAGTTTTCGTGGGGTGTGCGCTGGTGTTTCGCGCTCTGTGGAGCTAACGTGATGCGCGCGCTGAGCGCGTGTTTCGACGGTCTGCAATCATGGCGTGCATGAACTTGATTGTTTTGGCCGCTTTGAGTGTCTCAACCGCCGTTCGTCGGCCGCAATGATGGCGGCTGGCAGCAGGTTTGGGCGGTACGGTGGCAGCTGTCGTTGAGATGTGGTCTCTATCTTGCCATGATTGCCCCTGTATGTCCTTCAGTGGATGTGTGAGCCATCCGGGGACGCAGGAAGGCCCAATATTCAATGCGGCGCATGAGAGATATCAGAGAACATTTTGATATTGCTGCATTTTGCGGATTCGTGAAGCATAGACAACGCTTGACGGTCCGTCTAACGTGACTATGGATGGCGACCATGCCGCAGCGGCGGATATCCCGATGACCCGAGACTCAGCTTCATGGAATTCATAAACGCCATGGGCGCGACGGCGACCTCCTTGGTCGGCTACATCGTGCCGTTCCTCTTCGTGCTCACCATTGTGGTGTTCATCCACGAGCTCGGGCATTTCCTCGTCGGACGCTGGTGCGGTGTCGGGGTAAAGGCTTTCTCGATCGGCTTTGGCAAGGAGCTCATCGGCTGGACCGACCGGCATGGGACGCGCTGGAGGCTGTCTGCCATTCCTCTCGGCGGCTATGTGAAATTCGCCGGTGATGCGAACGCCGCCAGCATGCCGGATCGGGAAGCGCTCGACAGCCTGACGCCCGAGGAACGTCGATTCAGCTTTTTCCACAAGTCTGTCGGACGGCGGGCGGCGATCGTCGCTGCTGGGCCGATCGCCAATTTCCTCCTCGCCATCGCCATTTTTGGCGGCGCCGCCTATTTCAACGGCCGCCAGGTCCTCGTGCCGAAGGTGGCCGCGGTTCAGGAGAACAGCGCGGCCGCGCGCGCAGGCTTCCAGGCTGGCGACGTGGTGCTCGCCATCGACGGCCAGCCGATCACGTCGTTCGGCGACATGCAGCGTATCGTCAGCGGCCGCGCCGAGGAGCAACTGACCTTCCGCGTTGATCGGGCCGGCCGCGAGACCAGCTTGACGGCGACGCCCGAGCTGAGGGACATCACCACGCCTTTCGGCAAGCAGCGCCTCGGCGTGCTCGGCCTCCAGGCGGCGTCGAACGATCCGGCCAATTGGCATGTCCAGCGTTTCGGCGTGATCGAAGCCGTAGGGGTTGGGCTGAGCGAAACATGGTTCATCGTCACCCGCACCTATGACTATGTCGGCAAGCTTGTCACCGGGCGGGAGTCCACGGACCAGTTGTCGGGACCCATCCGCATCGCGGAGGTCTCGGGCAAGGTCGCGTCGATGGGGGGCATCTTCTCGCTCATCAATCTGGCGGCGATTCTCTCGGTTTCGATCGGTCTCATCAATCTTGTGCCGATCCCATTGCTGGATGGTGGGCATTTACTTTTCTACGCCATTGAAGCCCTGCGCGGCCGGCCATTGAGCGAGGCTGCCCAGGAGATCGGCTTCAGGATCGGCCTTGCCATCGTGGTGATGCTGATGTTGTTCGTGACATGGAATGACCTGACCCATCTCGGCCTGGCGCTGAGCCAGCGGGGCACGTGACCCGGAGGTCACGGTCCCCGGGGAAAAATTTGTTAACGGTGTTTGTACGTTTGCATGGACGAGTAAACTCTGTAGAAGCGTTATTCGCCTATGGGATTGATATGGCCGGTTTTCCGGCAGAGAAAAGAACAATGAGGCGGCATCTGATGACGCTGACGACCAAAAGAGGCCGGCACTTGGTAAAAGGGCTTCGTTCTGGACTGGTGGCGCTCCCGCTGACGGTGGTGGTCGCCGGAGGCGCCTTGGCTCAATCGATTGTCGTTCAGGGCAATCGGCGGGTCGAGGCCGACACGGTCCGGTCTTACATCACGAGCCCATCCAACTCGCCGGCTGAAATCCGTCGCGAGTTGATGGCGACCGGCATGTTCACCAACGTAAGCGTTGCGCGGCGCGGAAGTGACCTCGTCGTGACCGTCTCCGAAAACGACCTCATCAATCGGGTCGCCTTCGAGGGCAACAAGAAGCTCAACAAGGACATCCTCGGTTCCGAGGTGCAGACGAAGGCGCGCCAGCCTTACAGTCAGGCGACCGTTGACGCCGACATTGCCCGTATTCGTGAAATCTATCGCCAGTCCGGGCGAGGCCTTGCCTCGGTGACGGCGCGCACGGTCGATCTGCCCAATGGTCGCATCGACGTGGTTTTCACCATCGATGAGGGTGACAAGACGGGCGTCAAGGAAATCAATTTCGTCGGCAACAAGGCCTATTCGGGCTCGAAGCTGCGTAACTTGATGACGACGACGGAGATGAATTTCCTGTCGTTTCTCAAGACGTCGGACGTCTATGACCCCGACCGGATCGCCTCCGACGAGGAGCTTATCCGCCGCTACTATCTGAAGAACGGCTACGCCGACTTCCGCATCGTCTCGACGGACGTCCAGTTCGACGAGGCCAGGGGCGGCTATATCGTCACCATCACGGTGGACGAGGGGCAGCCCTACAAGGTCAGCGGCGTTCGCGTTGAATCCCAGATACCGGACGTGTCGTCCGAGCAGTTGCAGGGCATCGTGACCACCTCGGCCGGTGATACCTACAACGCCGAAGCGGTGGAGAAGTCCCTCGACAGGCTGACGACCGAGCTCGGCCGCCGCGGCTATGCCTTCACGCAGGTGCGCCCCGCCGGCGTGCGTGATGCCGATACGCATACGATCGGCATCGACTACGTCGTCGAGGAAGGCCCGCGCGTCTATATCGAGCGCATCAACATCCGCGGTAACACGCGCACGCGCGACTATGTGGTGCGCCGCGAGTTCGACATCGGCGAGGGTGACGCGTTCAACAAGGTGTTGATCGACCGCGCGCTCCGTCGCCTCAACAATCTCGGCTACTTCAAGTCGGTTCGTATCACCAACGAGCCGGGCTCCAGCCCCGATCGTGTCATCGTGAACGTCGATGTCGAGGATCAGGCCACCGGTCAGTTCTCCGTGTCGGGCGGTTACTCGACATCGGACGGCCTCATCGGTGAGGTCGCGGTGTCGGAGTCGAACTTCCTCGGCCGGGGCCAGTACGTCCGCCTCGCGGGGTCGTGGGGGCAGCGTTCGCAGGGCGTCGACTTCTCCTTCACCGAGCCCTATTTCCTCGGCCAGCGCATGGCGGCCGGCTTCGATCTGTTCTCGAAATACACGGACAACACCAACTACTCGCGCTACACCAACCGCGTGACGGGCGGTCAGCTCCGCTTGGGCCTGCCCATCACCGAGGACACGACTGTTACGCTGCGCTATTCGCTCTATCAGTCGAACCTCAAGGTGCCGAACACCTACGACGATCCGTTCAACGACTGCTGGTATCCAATCTACGGTTTCACCGGCCCCTATCCGGATTGTATCTACAACGGTGAGGCGTCGGTCGCGATCAAGGAAGCTGCCGGCAAGACCATCACCTCGCTGGTGGGTGCGACCTTCACCTACAACACGCTCGACAACATCCGGAACCCGCATTCGGGTCTTTATGTCGAGGTCAAGCCGGACGTCGCGGGCCTTGGCGGCGACTCCCGGTTCATCCGCGCAACGGCGGAGGCCCGCTACTATCGCGAACTGTACGACGACGTCGTGGGCATGATCCGCGTGCAGGGTGGTCGCGTCCAAGCATTCGGCGACAAGGACCTGCGTATCGTCGACAACTTCTTCCTCGGCCCGTCGCTGGTGCGTGGCTTCGCGCCCTCCGGTATCGGCCCGCGTGACCTGAATGGTGACTCTTCCGCCAACGCGCTCGGTGGCAACACCTATTTCGGCGGTTCGCTCGAAGTGCAGTTCCCGATCTGGGGTTTGCCGCGTGACCTCGGCCTGCGTGGCGCTGTCTTCGCGGATGCAGGTACGCTGTTCGGCTATGACGGCGCGACCAACTTCGCCCCCTATGGCGTGCCGGAATACTGCCCGCCGGTTGGCACGCCCGTCACAGCTTATACCGCTCAGCCGACCTGCGTGAACGTGCTCGACAAGAAGACGATCCGTTCGTCGGTCGGCGCCAGCTTGCTGTGGCAATCGCCACTCGGCCCGCTGCGGTTCGACTACGCTTTTGTGCTGACGAAGGCCACCGGGGACCAGACGCAGGCCTTCCGCTTCTCCGGCGGCACGAGCTTCTAAGCCCAGTGGACAGAGCGACAGGCGGCTTCAGGAATGAGGCCGCCTTCGCGATTCGAGATATCGCGATCTCATGACAGACCCGGTGTTCTTTCCGCGTATGGCAGAGCCGACCCTGGCGGAGCTCGCCGTATCGGCCGGCATCTCACTGCCGGAAGGCGTGCAGGCGGATTTGACGATTACGGGCGCCGCGTCCCTTGAATGGGCCGGACCGACTGAAGTCGCCTATATGGATAATCCGCGCTATGTCGACGCGCTGGCGGCCACGCATGCCGGCGCGTGCTTTGTATCGAAACGTTTTGCTGCCAAGGTTCCGGCCACGACGGTCGCCCTTGTGACCGCGGATCCCTATCGTGTCTTCGCTCAAGTCATGGCGAGCCTGTACCCGTCGGCGGTCCGTCCCCAGTCCACATTTGCGGCGGTTGGCATCTCTCCCGGCGCCTTCGTGCATCCTGGTGCGCATCTCGAACCGGGCGTGATCGTCGACCCCGGCGCGGTCATCGGCCCTGACGTCGAGATCGGCAGCGGCAGTGTCATCGGCGCCAACGCGGTCATCGGGCCCCAATGCCGGATTGGACGCGACGTGAGCATCGGCGCCAATGCGTCTGTGCTGAATGCGCTCATCGGCAACCGCGTGACCCTTCACGGCGGCGTGCGCATCGGGCAGGACGGTTTCGGCTTTGCAATGGGCCCCAAGGGGCACCTCAAGGTACCGCAGATCGGGCGGGTTATCATCCAGGACGACGTCGAGATCGGCGCCAACACCACCATCGATCGGGGCGCCAGCCGCGATACGGTGATCGGCGAAGGCACCAAGATCGATAATCTCGTCCAGATCGGCCATAACGTGGTGATCGGCCGGCATTGCGTTATTGTCGCGCAAGTCGGTATCTCCGGCAGCACGACGATCGAGGATTTTGTGGCACTCGGCGGGCAGGTCGGGGTGATCGGTCATGTCACGGTCGGCGCGGGTGCCCAGATCGCCGCGACGAGCAATGTCGCGAGTGATGTGCCGCGTGGCGGGCGCTGGGGCGGTACGCCGGCCAAGCCACTGCGGGATTGGTTCCGCGAGATCAAGACGATCGAAAAGCTTGCGTCCCATCGCGATACGGGCGACAGGGGCGATGACGGCGCCGGACGTTGAACTGGGCCAATAAGGAGAAAAGTTTCATGAACGATGTGCCGGACAAGCTCGAAACCGCGGACATCCTGCAGATTCTGAGCTATCTGCCGCATCGCTATCCCTTTCTTCTCGTCGACAGGATTATCGAGATGAAGGGCGATGAGTCATGTATCGGCATCAAGAACGTCACTTATAACGAGCCGCAGTTCGCCGGTCATTTCCCGACGCGGCCGATGTTTCCGGGCGTCTTCATGATCGAGGGTATGGCCCAGACGGCGGGGGCTCTGTGCGTCGCGTCCAAGCTGGCGCAGAAGGCGCGGCCGAAAGAGGTCTATTTCATGACCATCGACAAGGCCAAGTTTCGCAGGCCCGTCGGCCCCGGCGACACGGTCTATTACCACATGAAGAAGATCAACAACCGCCGCAACATGTGGTGGTTCCGCGGCGAGGCGAAGGTTGACGGCGTGCTCGTCTGTGAGGCGGAAGTCAGCGCAATGCTGGTTGTAGAGTGAGACGATGAGTGACATTCATGCGACCGCCGTCGTAGAAGCCGGCGCGCGCCTTGGCGAAGGCGTGCGGATCGGTCCGTTCTCAATGGTGGGGTCGGAGGTCGTCCTCGGTGACGGCTGCGAGCTCGTCAGTCATGCGGTCGTCGCCGGGCGCACGACGATTGGCCCCCGGACGCGCATTTTTCCCTTTGCATCCATCGGCCACCAGCCGCAGGATCTGAAATATCGTGGTGAGGCATCAACGCTGACCATCGGCAGCGACTGCCTGATCCGCGAGGGCGTGACGATCAATCCGGGCACCGAGGGCGGCGGGCTCGAGACGGTTGTAGGCAGCCATTGCGCGCTGCTTGCCAATTCCCATATCGGCCATGACTGCCGGGTCGGCGATCATGTCATCCTCTCCAACAACGTCATGCTGGCGGGGCATGTGACGCTCGGCGACTATGTCATCGTTGGCGGTGGTGCGGCGATCATCCAATTCGCCCGTGTCGGCTCCCACGCTTTTGTCGGCGGCCTGTCCGGCGTCGAGAACGATGTCATCCCCTATGGGATGGCGCTCGGCAATCGCGCCCATCTCGCCGGCCTCAATATTGTCGGTCTGCAGCGTCGCGGCTTTTCGCGGGAGGATATCCATAGCCTCCGGCGCGCCTATCGACTTCTCTTCGCGGCCGAAGGCACCCTGATGGAGCGCGTCGACGACGTGGCCGCGGAGTTCGACAAGCTTGCCGTCGTTCAGGAAATGCTCGATTTCATCCGGATCGGCGGAAAACGCGCCATATGCACGCCGCGTGAGGCGCGAGAGGCGTGAGCGCCGCTGCGGCGCCGACCGATGACAAGGCGGCCGCAGAGGCCCCTGTAGTGCTCCTGGCTGGGGGCAGCGCACTCCCGGAGTTGCTCATCGCGGCCCTCGAACGCCGAGGCAGGGCCGTCAAGATCCTGGCTTTCCGTGGTTTTGCGGCGCGTGCGCTTGCCCGTCGCGCCGATCTGGTCATCGACCTCATCGACTACAAGCGGGCCTTGGCGGCGCTCAAGGCGTGGCAACCGTCAGAGATCGTGCTCGTGGGGACTGTCACGCGTCCGAAGCCGATCGCCTTCATGGGCGCGCTGTCCGCTTATCGCAATCGTGAGGAGATCGCCGCAATCCTCGGTTCCGGTGATGACGGACTGCTCGGCGGTGTCGTACGCGTCCTCGAGGAGGAGGGGTTCACCGTCGGCGGCATCGACCGGCTTGCGCCCGAGCTGCTCGCGCCGCAGGGCCAGCTTGGCGCGGTCGCCCCGGATTCCGAGAGCTGGTCGAGCATCGCCCGCGGTCTTGCCGTGCTGGATGCCCTGTCGCCCTTCGATGTCGGGCAGGCGGCCGTCATCTGCGCCCATTGGGTCGCAGCCATCGAGGGGCCGGAAGGCACGGACGCCATGTTGCGGCGTGTGCAGAGGCTGCGCCGGGGGCCGCGCCTCAGGGCAACCCATGGCGGGGTGCTGGTGAAGACCGCCAAGCGCGAGCAGGACCTCAGGGTCGACATGCCGACGATTGGCCCGAAGACGGTGATACGCGCGGCAGCGGCCGGCCTCCAGGGGATTGCTGTCGGCGCGGGAACGACGTTGATCGTCGAGATCGAGCGCACAATCCATGAGGCCGATCGGCGCGGATTGTTCCTGTTCGGCGTCGATTTGGCGGGAAGCCCGCCACAAAGCCGTTGACGATGGCGCGCGGACCTCTGCCACCCATCTCCTGCGATCGAGGAGAGGCCATGCCCGCGCGGATAGTCGTGGTCGCCGGCGAGGAATCGGGCGATCAGCTTGGCGCCAAGCTCATGCAGGCCCTCAAACGGCGCCTTTCGCCCGGCGGCGTCGTCTTCACGGGGGTTGGCGGCCGCGCCATGCAGGCCGAGGGGCTCGATAGCCTCTTTCCCATGGCCGATATCGCGGTGATGGGCTTCGCTGCGGTCATCGCCCGCCTGCCGACGCTGATCAACCGCATCAATATGACCGCCGCCGCCGTCATCGCGGAGCGGCCGGATATGCTGGTGATCATCGACAGTCCGGATTTCACGCACCGTGTCGCAAAGCGCGTCAGGGCGGCCAAGCCGGATCTCCCCATCGTCGATTATGTCAGTCCGACCGTCTGGGCCTGGCGGCCGGGCAGGGCGCGCAAGATGCGCGCCTATGTCGACCATGTGCTGGCCCTGCTGCCCTTCGAGCCGGCCGCGCATGAACGTCTCGGCGGCCCGCCCTGCACCTATGTCGGCCATCCCCTGGTCGAGCGTCTCGAAGACCTGCGCCCGGGACCGGGGGAGCGGCTCGAGCCACCCTATGAGGTCGAGTCGCCGACCGTTCTCGTTCTGCCGGGCAGCCGGCGCTCTGAGGTGACGCGCCTCATGCCTGTCCTGGGCGAGACGGTCGCCGCCGTTTCCGCGACGCTCGATGGGCCTGTGAACTGGGTGCTGCCCGCGGTTCCCCATGTCGCACCGCTGATCGCGCAGGGGTTGGCATCCTGGCCCGTCAAACCGAGGATTGTCATGGGCGAGGAGGCGAAATATGCGGCCTTCCGCTCCGCGACGGCCGCGCTTGCCGCGTCCGGAACCGTCACGCTCGAACTCGCGCTGGCGCGCGTGCCGATGGTCGTCGGCTACAAGGTCTCGCGGCTCGAGGAAGAGGTGCGCCATTTCATCATCGCGAAACATGCAAGCCTGCCCAACATCATTCTCGACGCGCGCGTGGTGCCGGAATTCCTCCAGCGGGACTGCACGGCGAGCAATCTCGCGGGGTCATTGCTGCCGCTGATCGCCGCGACGCCGGCGCGCGCCGCACAGCTTGCTGCCTTCGATCGCGTGGCGGCGGCGATGAGCATCGGCGCGGACAAGCCAAGCGACAGGGCGGCTGCCGTCGTGGCCGATCTGCTTCACGCGCGCAAACCCATCGGTTGAGCAACTGAGGCGCTCATTCTGGGGCCTCGCCTCAGCGAGGAGGCCGGAACGACCCCGCGATTGCGCGGGAAATCACGACGTTCCAAGACACAAAAAAAGGGGCCCCAGGGCCCCTTTTTCGTGCGACCTAAAATGTCCGTCAGGACCGCTGCGCCATGGGCAGATAATCGCGCTCCGGCGCGCCGATATAGAGCTGACGCGGGCGGCCGATCTTCTGGGACGGATCCTCGATCATTTCCTTCCACTGGGCGATCCAGCCGACGGTGCGGGCGAGGGCGAAGAGCACGGTGAACATCGACACCGGGAAGCCGAGCGCCTTCAGCGTGATACCGGAGTAGAAGTCGATATTCGGATAGAGCTTCTTCTCGATGAAATATTCATCGTGCAGCGCGATACGCTCCAGCTCGAGGGCGACGTCGAGCAGCGGATCGTCCTTGATGCCGAGCTCGTTGAGAACCTCGTGCGTCGTCCGCTGCATGATCTTGGCACGCGGATCGTAGTTCTTGTAGACGCGGTGGCCGAAGCCCATGAGACGGAACGGGTCGTTCTTGTCCTTGGCCTTGGCGATATATTGCGGAATGCGATCCGGCGTGCCGATCTCGGCGAGCATCTTGAGGGCGGCTTCGTTGGCGCCACCATGGGCCGGGCCCCACAGGCAGGCGATGCCGGCCGCGATACAGGCAAAGGGATTGGCGCCCGACGAACCGGCGAGGCGCACGGTCGATGTCGATGCGTTCTGCTCGTGGTCGGCGTGCAGGATGAAGATGCGATCGAGCGCGCGGGCAAGCACCGGATTGACCACATATTCCTCGCAGGGGACGCCGAAGCACATGCGCAGGAAATTGGAGGTGTAGTCGAGATCGTTCTTCGGATACACGAACGGCTGGCCAACCGAGTATTTATAGGCCATGGCCGCCAGCGTCGGCATCTTGGCGATCATCCGCATGGACGCGATCATGCGCTGCTGCGGATCCGAGATGTCCGTCGAGTCATGGTAGAAGGCAGAGAGTGCGCCGACCGAGGCGACCATCACCGCCATCGGATGCGCGTCGCGGCGAAAGCCCTGGAAAAAGCGGTTCATCTGATCGTGAACCATGGTGTGGCGGGTCACGACATAGTCGAATTCCGCCTTCTGGCTTGCCGTCGGCAGTTCCCCGTAGAGCAGGAGATAGCAGGTCTCCAGGAAGTCGCCATGCTCGGCGAGCTGCTCGATCGGGTAGCCACGGTAAAGGAGGATGCCTTCATCGCCATCGATATAGGTAATGGCGGATTCGCAGCTCGCCGTAGAGGAGAAGCCCGGATCGTAGGTGAACATCCCGCTATGCTTGTACAAGGCACCGATATCGGCGACGCTCGGGCCTATCGTGCCTTCCTTGACCGGAAGATCGATGCCCTTGCCGTCCACAGTCAAGGTGATTGCCTTGTCGCTCATGGATATATCCTTCTGCTCAGACGCAGCGAAGCCGTCACCGCCAGACCGCATTCATGGGCTTGGAGAGACTTGTCCAAACTTTGGAGAGACGTGTCCAAACGCAGAAATGTGATCGATCCCATCAAGCGAGGGCAGGAGATGTCGTGACATGTGACGATCACGTTCAATGTCATGCCCTTGCTGATGAAAATCATAGAAGCTCAACGGCAATGAATGGCGAACCGGTGAGGACCCACCTCGGTGGGCTGCCGGCCCGTCGCGGATCTGCCATTGACCCTGTGAGACAACAAGTCACGCAAAATCAATGGCTTGATGCCAGTATCCATCGAGATCCCAGCCCGCCCCGACCATGCATCTAGCCCATCCACGAGCATCGTTCAAGCTACTGAAATGCCTCATGGGAGCTGATCGCGGATACGGCCTAAACTTTCATCACGTCCGAGGACCGTCATGACGTCGAAGAGGCCCGGCGAGGTCCCGCGGCCGGTCAGGGCCGCGCGCAGGGGCTGCGCCAATTGGCCGAGCTTGAGCCCTGCTTCGGTCGCGGTCGCCCGCACCGCGGCCTCGGTCGCCGTGTTGCTCCAGTCATTGATCCCTTCAAGGGCGGGGAGCACCAGTGCAAGCCGTTCACGGCCCTCCGCATTGAGAAGGGCTGTCGCCTTGTCATCGCAGGCCAGAGGCCGCGATGCATAGAGAAATGACGCGCTATCAAGGAGTTCGACGAGAGTCTTGGCACGCTCCTTGAGGCCGGGCATGGCCGCCAGGAGCTTTTCACGCAGGTGCGGCGGCAGTGTTGGCCCGAGGCCGCGCGCCGGCCCGAGCTCCGGCAGGATATCTTCCAGGGCGCGCACCAGCGCCTCGTCATCGGCGTTCCGCATATAGTGGCCGTTGAGGTTCTCGAGCTTCGCAAAGTCGAAGCGGGCGGGAGAGCGCCCGATGGAGCCGAGATCGAAGGCTGCGATCATCTCGTCGGTCGAAAAGAACTCCTGATCGCCGTGGCTCCAGCCGAGGCGCACCAGATAGTTGCGGAGCGCCGCCGGGAGATAGCCCATGGAACGATAGGCATCGATGCCCAGCGCGCCGTGGCGCTTCGAGAGCTTCGCACCATCCGGCCCGTGGATCAGCGGAATATGCGCCATGACGGGCACATCCCAGCCCAGAGCATCGTAGATCTGCTTCTGCCGGGCGGCATTCGTCAGATGGTCGTCGCCACGGATGATATGGGTGACGCCCATGTCGTGATCATCGACGATGACGGCAAGCATATAGGTCGGCGTGCCATCCGAACGCAGCAGGACGAGATCATCGAGGTCCTTGTTCTGCCACGTGACCCGGCCCTGCACCTGGTCGTCGATCACGGTCTCGCCCTCGGTCGGCGCGCGCAGGCGGATCACCGGCTTCACGCCGGCCGGCGCATCCGCGGCCGGCCGGTCGCGCCAGCGCCCGTCATAGCGCAGCGGCCGGCCCTCGCGCCGCGCCTCCTCGCGCATCGCCTCCAGCTCCTGGGGGGTGGCATAGCAATAATAGGCGCGCCCGCGTGCAAGCAGATCCTCGGCCACCTCGCGATGCCGGTCGGCGCGGGCGAACTGGTGGATGGCGTCGCCATCCCAATCAAGCCCCAGCCAGCTCAAACCGTCGAGGATGGCGGCGATAGCCGCATCCGTCGAGCGTTCGCGATCGGTATCCTCGATTCTCAGCAGCATCTTGCCGCCGTAACGGCGGGCGTAGAGCCAGTTGAACAAGGCCGTGCGGGCGCCGCCAATATGCAGGAAGCCTGTCGGCGAAGGCGCGAAACGCGTAACGACGGTTCCGGTCATCTCAGATATGTGCTCTCTTGTGCCAAAGCGATGATCGTGGCTGACCAAGGCGGCTTCCGCTCACGGTCGGGCGTCGTTTAGCATGATGCTCGGCTGGGGGTAAGAAGCTCTTTCCAGGCAACCGACGCTGCGGCCATCGTCTGGTGTTCGTCGGGTCGCTGCCGGCACAAGCTGTGATCAAGACGGCGTCCCTGGCTATATGTTTCGCGTTCCGGCGCTTTCAAGGCCGCGACAAGTCTCGTCCGGCCTGGCCAAAATCATTGTTCGTCCCACGCATTCAGCCATTTCCGCATTCCCCCATTTCAGCGTTCCTGCGTTTTCATCCCTTTCCATTGAACCCAGGCCTTTTCCTGGCCCTCTGTGAATTGCCGTTGCCCGCATGGCCCGTCAGAAACCTCGCGCCATCGTCGTCGCCGATCACGGCAGGCCGCAGCGCCCTGCCATCGGCGGAGCCATCGCGGGATGGGGGGGCCTGGTCCTTGGCGACGCAGGTCGCGGCCTGCGGCATCTCATCGCCGTCGAGGCCGAGCGTCGCCGGACCTTCCTCTGGCTGCCCGTTGCCTTCGGTAGCGGCATCGTCCTGTACTTCTTGGCCGACGCGGAGCCGTCCCTGTGGCCGCCGCTGGCCGGAGCGCTCCTGGCGGCCCTGGCGGCGATCATCGCCCGCCGGCATCGCCACGCTCTCGGCGTGGCGGTCGCCATCGCGGCCGTTATGGCCGGCTTTGCCGCCGCGACATGGCGAACCCGCACAGTCACAACGCCGGTGCTCGCCCGACCGATGATCGCCAAACTGAGCGGGCTTGTGCTCGGCGTCGACGAGCGGCCGGCCGGGCCGCGGATCGTGGTGCGTGTGGCAAGCTTCGGCGGGCTCGATGCAAGCTTGCGTCCCGCCCATGTCCGGGTCTCCCTGCGGCCGGGCGCAAGTGTCAAGCCGGGAGACTTCATCGAGGCGACCGCCCGCCTCCTGCCGCCGCCGACGGCGGCGCGCCCGGGCGGCTATGATTTCGCGCGGGATGCCTTCTTTGCCGAGCTCGGCGCCGTGGGTTCGCTCGTCGGCAAGATCACGATCCGGGCGCCACCGGAAGAGCCGGATGCCTGGACTGCGCTCACCATCGCCAATGACAGGGCGCGCAATGCCCTGACGCAGCGCATCGCGAATGCCTATGGCGGGCAGGAGGGCGCGCTGGCGGCCGCACTCGTGACGGGCAAGCGCGGCCTCATCACCGAAGAGGCCAACGACGCCATGCGCGCCGCGGGCATTTATCACATCGTGTCTATTTCCGGCCTCCATATGGCCCTCGCGGCGGGCAGCCTCTTCTGGGCGGCCCGGGCTCTGCTCGCGCTGTGGCCCGCGATCGCACTCGCCTGGCCGGTCAAGAAGATCGCCGCCGGTGTCGGCATGGCGGGCGCCACCGGCTATTGCCTGTTCTCGGGCGCGGAGGTCGCCACGCAGCGCTCGCTCGTCATGACCCTTATCATGATGGGCGCGATCCTGATCGACCGGCCGGCGCTCTCCATGCGCAACCTCGCGCTGTCCGCGCTGGTCTGCCTGATCCTGCGCCCCGAGGCGCTGCTCGGCCCGAGCTTCCAGATGTCCTTCGCGGCCGTCGCCGGCATGATCGCCTTTTCGGTGAAGCCCTCGGGGCGCCTCGTGGGGGCGGGCGCGCCGTCCTCAGGCGCTTTGGGGTGGCTGCGCGCCGGGGCGCGCTGGGCTTACCTGCTCATCACCACCACGACGGTCGCAACCGTCGCCACGGCCCCCTTCAGCGCCTATCATTTTCAGACATTCAACCCGTTCGGTCTGTTCGGCAACGCCATGGCCCTGCCGTTGATCGAGCTCGCGGTGATGCCGCTCTCCGTGCTCGGTGTCTTCGCGTCCTTCTTCGAGCTCGACCGCCCGATCTGGTGGCTGATCGGCCAGGCCACCGTGCCGGTGCTGGCCTCGGCGCGCGCCGTCGCCGAACTCGAACGCTCGCGGGTTATCGTACCGGCCTTTGGCGTCGGTGCCCTCAGCCTGATGGTCGTCGCCATCCTGTGGGCGACGCTCTGGAGCACGGTCCTGCGCTGGCTTGCGCTCCTGCCGGCCGCAGTCGGTATCGCCATGGCCTATGACCTAACGCCACCCGACATCTATATCGACCGTGGCGCGAGCGGCCTTGCCATGCGCGCTGCCGACGGCCGGCTCGTCATCCTCGGCAAACCATCGGGCTTCGTGCTCGAGCAGTGGCTGCGCGCCGATGGGGACGGCCGTGCGCCCGCGGATCCATCCCTGCGCAGCGGGGCGCGCTGCGACCGGCTTGGCTGTACGGGCCGCCTCCAAGGCGGACAAACGATTGCCCTTGTCCGCGACAAACGTGCATTTCCCGAGGATTGCGCCCGCGCCGACGTCATCGTCAGTCCGCTGCCGGCACCGCCAAACTGCAAGGCGCCAACGGTCATCGACCGAAGGACACTCGACCGCAGCGGCGCGATAACCCTCGCACGCAGCCCGCACGACATGGGCCTTCACCCGGTCCATGCGCTCCCCGCCGCATCGCGGCCCTGGATCGTCGGCGGCAGACCGCAACAGCCGCACGCGTCGGTCGGTCCGCCCCGAACCGCGACACCACCCGTCACCACGGCGCCATCGAGCAGCCAGACGACCGATCCGCTCGACGCGGTCCAGGATGCGATGGATGAAGACGGGGGGAGGGAACTCAATAACGACGCAGAAGACTGACGAGCTTGCCCTGGATGCGGACCCGGTCAGGGCCGAGAACCCGCGTCTCATAGGCCGGATTGGCGGCTTCGAGCGCGATCGAGGAGCCGCGACGGCGCAGCCGCTTCAAAGTCGCTTCCTCGTCATCGATGAGCGCAACGATAATATCGCCGGTCTCCGCCATCTCCTGGCGACGGATGACGACCGTATCGCCGTCGAGAATGCCGGCCTCGATCATGGAATCGCCGCGCACCTCCAGCGCGAAATGCTCACCCGCGCTGAGCATTTCGACCGGAATGGCGAGAGTATTGCTGCGTGACTGAATGGCCGAGATCGGGGTGCCTGCCGCGATGCGCCCCATCACCGGCACGGAGATCGTCTTCGGCAGCTCGGCCTCGGACGCAGGAGGAAGATTGCGGACGCGGCCGAGGCCACCTTCCACCACGCTCGGGTTGAACTTTCCGCGCGGGGAAGCCCCCATGATCGTGTCTGGGAGCTTGATCACCTCGAGCGCGCGCGCCCGGTTGGGAAGGCGGCGAATGAAACCCCGCTCCTCAAGCGCGATGATGAGGCGGTGAATGCCGGATTTCGATTTGAGATCAAGGGCCTCCTTCATCTCATCGAATGACGGTGGCACGCTCGTTTCCCTCAGCCGCTCGTGGATGAAGCGGAGGAGCTCATTCTGCTTACGCGTCAGCATGTCGTCATCACTCCGCCTTTTCGTTTGCCCGCTTTCAACACGACCAAGCGCCGGGATCGATCAGTTTCGAGAAGCAAATGCCCCATTGATGCAGAGTGCAGCTGAATCAGGAAACAAATCATGAACGACGATAGCCGTTCTTGATGTGTTCCGCAAGCCGAAAGCGGAGTCTGCGCCGGCGCCATGCAGAAATCGCGCGGTGCCGGCGGCTGCGATTGATGATGGGGCGCGCGCCGCGCTCCAACCCGCCGCGCGATCCTGGCTGTCCGGCGCGAACCGGCCCGCGGATTTGGCTTCACGCGCCTTCGGTCTGGAGTGCGATAGTCAACGGAGATCGCTGGATGACAAAATTATATTAAGAAATGGAAGAATTCCGCGCCATTGCAATCAAGAATAGAATTGGCGTTTCATTATATAATGAGCGCTATGGCCGTTTTTAGCGGGTGTCCTGTCAGGCCTCGTGTTCTTCGCTTCCGGGCTCCTCGCTGACGCGAGGCCTCGGAATGACGGCGGGATTTCCGCCATACGCAGCATACGCCGGGAGTTCAGTACTCCCGACGCCTGCGGATGACGTTCGGACGATCGTGCCGTTGACCGCTTCAGCCGCGGTTCCGCTTGGTTCCGCCGGATCAGGCGGCGCTCTTCGCACGGGCCTCGCGACCCGCCTTGGTGATCTCCGCCCACCAGATCAACTGGTCGAGCAGCTCCTGCGCGCTCTGGCCGATAGTGCCCTCGATCGCGCTCATCGGCTGATCACCCGCGCCGTGCCAGACGGTGAAGAACTCGGTGCCGCTGATATGCACGGTCGAACGGACGGGGACCATGTAGAGCTCGACCGTGATCGACCGCAGATGCTCGACGGCGCGCGCGCCGCCGACCGCACCATAGCCCAGGATGGCGGCCGGCTTGTAGTTCCACTCGACATAGGCCTGATCGAGCGCATTCTTCAACGAGGCCGGAATGGAGCGGTTATACTCCGACGTCACGAAGATGTAGCCGTCCATCTCGCCGACCTTCTTCTGCCAGGCGAGAACCTTCGGATCCTGCGAAGCCTGCCAGGCATTCGACGAGACCTCGTTGAAGAACGGCAGGTCATAGTCGCGCAGATCGATCAGCTCGGCGTCGATCTCCTCGCGCCGGGAGGCGAGGTCCAGCATCCACCGCGCCGGCTTCTCGCCGAAGCGCGTGTCCCGGGTGGATCCGATGATGATGCCGATACGAGGCTTGCTCATGATGAAATCCTTGTCCTGTCGTAGTTCTGTCGGCGGGCGCGACTGAGCCTGTGCTGACTGTCCGCCAAGATGAGGGATCGACGTCAGGCCGCCGTGTTGCCGGACTTGAGGGCCACATGGTCTCGGAACGCCTTTGAGACGTCATAATTCAAGATCCAGTGGTCGACCGAATTGCCGAAGTAGCCGGTGATCGCCTTGGAAGCCTCGCGCCATTGCAGGTTGCGCTGGTTGATGGCGAAGGGATCGCGCAGCATCATGTAATTCGACCGCGCGCGCGATTCGAGCTGAACGCGAGAAGCCCGCGGGAGCCGGAATTCCTCGTACAGTTTCAAGGCGCCGACCGGATCGCTGGGCGTCAGGGCGAGGGCATCCGCGAGCGCGCTTGCATCCTCTGCCCCCTGACCGGCGCCTTGTCCGATGAAGGGGAGGGTGGCATGGGCCGCGTCACCAAGAAGCGCGACACGCCCCTCCGTCCAGGTCTTCAGGGGTTCGATGTCGAACAGGGGCCAGCGCAGGAATTCCCGGGATTTGGATAGCCATGCGACGGCGGACGGTTCCCAATCCTTGACGAAGGCCACGACCTCCTCGGTGGAGACCACCGCGGTCCGATGGCCGGTATCGAGGTCTTCCAGCCGCTGTCCCGAGCGATAGAGGCTCAGGTTGATGCAGGCACGCCCGGCAAAATTCTGCAGGAGGAACTGGCCGGGTGCCGGCCAGGCGTTGGCGGTCCATTTGTAGCTGTCGAAGTCCGGCAATTCGTCCTGCGGGATGAGGCCGCGATAGGCGACCTTGCCGGAGAAGACCGGCTCGACCTCGCCGAAGACGAGACGCCGCACGGTGGAACGGATACCGTCGGCGCCAATCAGCACATCGCCTTGGGCGACATGGCCATTCTCGAAGACCGCGCGCACGCCGTCCTGATCCTGCTCGACATTCACGCATCGCATGCCGTAGCGGGCAACGCCCGCCGGAAGCAGTTCGCCGAGACGATCGAGGAGCTCCGACCGCTGAAACACGAGATAGGGCGAGCCCAGTTCCCTCTCGGCGATGGTATCGCCGAGACGGTTCGTGCTGATGATAGTGCCCGTGTTCCACTCGCGCATATGGCGAACTTCAACCGGCGAACCACAGGCCTTGACGACATCGAGCGAGCCGATCCGCTGGAAGATGTTCGTCACATTGGCGGTGAACTGCACGGCCGAGCCGATCTCGGGGTTGCCGTCGGCGCGCTCGTAGAGTTCGACATCAATGCCTTGATGGGTCAGGGTCAGCGCGCTGATGATGCCGCCAATTCCGCCACCGATGATAATCGCCTTCATAGCCTTGTCTCTCGTCAATGGATGTCGCACGGGGCGGCGTCACGGGTTTGCGCCCGCGTCCTCCCGCTGTGCTCTGCGGGCACGTTGGGCGACCGGATCGGGCAGAGGAATGGAGTTCAGAAGCGCGCGCGTATAGGGATCCGAGGGATGGCGCAGCACGTCGGCCGTTGGCCCCTGCTCGACGATCCGTCCCTTGTTCATCACCACCACCCGGTTCGAATTTGTCGCCGCGAGCGACAGGTCGTGGGTGATGAAGATGCACGCGAAGCCATGCTGTTGCTGCAGCTTGCGGAAGAGTTCCAGCACCGTCTTCTGGACGGAGACGTCGAGCGCCGAGGTCGGCTCGTCGGCGACGATCAGCGAAGGCTTGACGGACAAGGCCCGGGCGATGCCGACACGCTGCTTCTGCCCGCCCGACAGCTCGTGGGGAAAGCGCTCGAACAACTCCGGACCGAGCCCCACCTCGGCCATGATGCTGCGGATATAGCTGTCGCTCGCATCCAGATCCGGCCGGTAGCGGCGGCCCCACTTCAACGCCGCACGCAGGGTCGCCCCGATGCGCATCCGCGGATTGAGCGAGGCATTGGCGTCCTGGAACACCATGCTCACGCCAGGGGAATGTAGACTTGGTGAATGCAGGCCTGATGAAGCGCCGGCCCCCTGCCGTGGCGTGCCATCGACGATCACCTCGCCCTGGTCGATCCGGATGAGGCCCGCCGCGACATTGCCGAGCGTGCTCTTGCCGCTGCCGGACTCGCCGACCAGCGCCACCACTTCGTTGCGCGCGATGGCGAGATCGATACCGTCCAGGGCCTTGAGGACGTGTCCGCGCCGGCCTCGGAAGCTGACGCCGACGTTGCGCAGTTGCAGCACCGGCGACCGCACATCCGTGGCGGCATTCCCGCGATAGCCGGCCTTCGCAAGGGAGGGAACCGCCGACAGCAGCATGCGCGTATAGTCTTCGCGCGGCGCGGCAAACAGCGTATCGACCGCTCCCGTCTCCACCTGCTGGCCGTGACGCATCACCAGGACACGGTCGGCGATATCGGCGACGACGCCGAAATCATGGGTGATGAAGAGGACCGACATCCCCATTTCCGCCTGCAGCTCGCGCAGCAGATCGAGAATGCCGGCCTGAACGGTCACATCGAGCGCGGTCGTCGGTTCGTCCGCAATCAAGAGCTTTGGACGACAGGCGATCGCCATGGCGATCATGACGCGCTGCAGTTGTCCGCCCGACAGCTCGAACGGATACTGATCGTACTTGGCCTCCGGTGTCGGCAGCTTGACCTTGTTGAGCAGTTCGAGCACGCGGATGCGCGCTTCCACGGCGGTCAGGTTCATATGGTTCCGGAGCACATCACTGAGCTGCCGGCCGATCTTGTAGACCGGGTTCAGCGCCGCCATGGGCTCCTGAAAAATGATCGAGACCGCGTTGCCGCGCAGATGCGCCAGGCGCTTGAAATCATAGGGCAGAAGATTCTGGCCTCGGAATTCGATCGCGCCCGCGACCTTCGCGCGCGGGCCGAGCAGGCCGAGCAGGCTGAGTGCGGTCACCGATTTTCCGGAGCCGGATTCGCCGACAATGGCGAGCGTCTCGCCTGGCTCGATGGCGAAGGACAGGTTCTTGACGATGCTTTTGTCGCCGAAATCGATGGTGAGGTCGCGGACCGCCAGAAGCGGCTCGGCCTTCTCCAGATTGGTCACGGTCCCGGCCACAGGTATCACGGCGCTCATCAGCGGCCTCCGCGCTCACGCGGATCCCACAGGGTCCGCAGAACATCGCCCAGCACGCTGAACACGAGAATGGTCGATACGACAAACACGCCCGGCACGATCATCAGCATCGGATGGCTGCCGAGATAGCGCTGCCCGTCCGCCACCATGCCGCCCCAGGAGGGCATGGGCGGGCGGATGCCGAGCCCGAGATAACCGAGGCCCGATCCGACCAGAATCGCGGAAGCGATGGTCAATGAGGCCTGCGCCAACAAGGGCGCGGCGATGTTCGGCAGGATCTGGCCGAACACAATGGCGCGGCGCGGCGCCCCGTAAATGACCGCGGCCTGGATGAAGGGCCGGCTGCGCACCGAGAGCGTCTGGCCATAGGCCACCCGCGCAAAGCCGGGCGTGAACAAGAGCGCCAGCACGCCGATCAGCGTCAGCACGCTGGGGCCGAGCGAGGCGACGACCAGAAGCGCCAGGATCAGGGGAGGGATCGACAGCATGACGTCGACCAAGCGCATGAGCACCCCTTCGGTCAGCCCTTGCGAATAGGCCGCGGTCACGCCGATCACCACACCGGCCGTCAGCGCGATCAGCGTCGAGAGCAGCGCGGTGAACAGTTCGACGCGCGCGCCGGCGGCGATCCGCGCCAGCACGTCGCGGCCGAAATTGTCGGTTCCCAAGAGATGTCCGGGGGTTCCGATCGGCGCAAAACGCGCGACGATGTTCTGCTTGATCGGGTCGGCGGACACCAGAACCGGGCCGGCGACGGCGAAAACGATCAGCGTTATGGCGAGCAGCGGCAGGATATAGCGTTTCATCGCTTGCTCACGCGGGGATCGAGGAAGCCATACATGATGTCGGCCGCAATATTGATGATGATGTAGAAGGTGGAAATCACGAAGACTGCACCTTGTATGAGCGCATAGTCGCGGATTCCGACAGCAGAGACCAGCAACGAGCCGAGCCCGGGAAGGTTGAAGACTTTTTCGACGAGGACCGTGGCGCCGATGAGCCCGCCCAGTTCCAGCGCCGATATGGTCAGCACGGGCGTCAACGCGTTACGCAGGATATCGCGCCTGAAGGTCACCTTGGTCGGGAAGCCATAAGCGCGGGACGTCCTCACCCAGTCCTGCGTGCGGACCTCGAGAATTTCGAACCGGGTCACCTTTGCGATGGTTGCCGCAATCGGCAACGCCAGCGTGATCACCGGAAGCACCAGCCGTTGCATGTGAGCCAGCGGGTCGGAGAAAGGCGCCATGCCGCCGGCGGGGAGCCATCCGAGCGTCAGCGACAGCGCCAAAATCAACACCGAGCCGAGAACATAGCCCGGCACCGACAGAATGAACGGGCCGCAGACCGAAATCAGCCGGTCGCCCCACCGCGTCCGGACACTGAGGCTGCCGAAGAAGATCCCGCCGACAATCCCGAAAAAGGCGGCAAGGACGACGAGTTCGATGCTCACCGCCAAGCGGCTTGTGATGATTGCGAAAGCAGACTGATTGTATTGGAGAGATGTTCCCAAATCGAGACGGAACAACCCGACGATGTGATCAAGAAGCCGTACGGGAATTGGCTTGTCGAGACCGAACTGCTGGCGCAGCGCCTCGATAACCTCGGGGCCGACACCTGCGGTCTCGCTCATCATCGCCTCGACCGGGTCACCGGGAACGACCTGGATCGCCAGGAAAATGATGACCTGCACACAGACGACCATCGCCAGGCCGACCAGCAACCGCTTTGCGCAATAGGCAGCCAATCCCATGGCGATGAACTCTTTCGGATTGCCGGGACGGCGCGCTGGCCATGCCACGGCGCACGCACCTGTCGGTGATCGTCCCCGCCAGCCCGGCGGCCGGGCCAGCGGGAGCGCTGGATGCTTAGCGGATAGACGTCTTCTCGAGCATGTAACCGGTTCCCGTGATGCTGAGGAAGCCGGGCAGGTTCTTGAAGCCTTCAACCGTGTTGCTGCGAGCGAAAGCCTGGCTCCGCTGCGCCACGGGCAGGAAGGGCACGGCATCGCGGATGATGTCGACGGCCTTCATATATTCAGCCCGCGCGGCCGCGTCGTTGCTCAAGGCCTCGCCGGCCTGGATATGGGCAACAATGTCGGAGGCGTTGTACCCGTAGCTGCCGAAGGAGGACGCCGGCGCACCCACCACATAGGCCTGGAGATAGACCGGCCCCGTCACCGAAGGCGCGCCGCCGGCCACCGCCAGTCCATATTTGCCGCTGTTCTTGGAAGCCGTGTAGGTCGGCCAGTCGGGCGCGTCGAGTTCCGCCTCGATGCCGACTGCCTGCAGATCGGCCTGCACCGACAATGCCATGTCGCGGAAGAACGAATAGGTCGACGACGTCAGGAGGGAGACCTTCAATCCCTCGGCGACGCCGGCGCTGGCGAGAAGCGCGCGCGCCTTGTCGGGATCGTATGTCCAGAGCTCGCCCATCTTCGGGTCGAAACGGTCGTTGCCCGGCGACACCGGAATGCCGTTCAGGGGCGTGCCGTGACCATAGAAGGCGGCGGCGACGACATTCTCCCGGTTGATCGCGTGGGCAACCGCCTGCCTGACCTTGGGATTGTCGAAGGGCGCGCGCTCGGTGTTGAACAGCATGTAGACGAAGGGGCCGGGAACCGCATCGAGCACGAGTTTCTTGTCGGCCTCAACGCGGTCGAAATCCTCCCATCCGACGAAATCGATCATCTGCACGTCGCCGGCGATGAGCGCGTTCGTCCGCGCGGTCGAATCCGGATAGTAGATGAATTTGATGCCGGCCAGCGCCACATTGTCCTTGTCGTAATAGGTATCCGCCTTCGCGAGCGTGAGGCTGACACCGCTGTCGTTGGCCTGAAGCTTGAAGGGGCCCGCGCCGATCCAGTTCGCCGCGCCCGAAGCCAGGGCCGACGCCGGCGAAATTCCGGCATTCGGATCGGCCAGATAATCGAGGAACGAGGCATTCGGTTTGGACAGTTTGATGACAACCGTTCGTGCGTCGGGCGTCTCGATCGAGGCTAGCGTGGAGAGCGCCGCATAAATGGCCGCGCCGACCGAGCGATTGGCGAGATAGTCCAGGCTCGCCTTGACGGTCGCGGACGTGATGGGGCTTCCGTCATGGAATGTGAGGCCGTCCCGCAAGGTGAACCGATAGGTCGAAGGGTCGACGGCCTCGAAGCTCTCGGCGAGCGCCGGAACGATGCGGCCGTTCTCGTCGAATTTCACCAGGCCGCGGTGGAGCTGTTGATTGACGATGAACTGGGCAGCGCCCCGCGACGGGCCGTAGACGAGATTGCCGACATTGGCCGAGAGGCCGAACGTCAGTGTTTTTCCGCTATCCCGCGCCAGCGCCAGCTCAGAATTGGATCCGGTGAGAGCGGCCACGCCCATCGCCGTCGCAAGGCCCAGAAACGTTCTCCGGCGTAAACCCATGGAAACTCCAGCGCTCATGTTGTTCCCCGTTCTTATTGTGTCCATTGCGTGAAAAGAGCTTGGTCTGTCTTCCGGTCGCGCATTCATGATGGCTGCCATCCGGGTTGGCATGCCGCGACACGTCGCTCGCCAGATCGATGGTTCTCGTCTGCTCCGCGCAGGCGTTCCAGCAGGCCTTCCCTGACAGATTTGCTCACATGCATAACAATCTCTGTCAATGTAAATCGACGTTTCGTTGATAAAATGTCGATGTATCGTATGTAACGGGAACGAGGCGGGCTTTTCCAACTGTCAGTCATCGGCTATCCGGCCGTTATGCGGGCGTGCTCTCATTGGGTTGCGCCACGTCGACGGCGCGGCCAAAGCCGCCACCGGTCGGTGTTTCGATGATGATCGTATCGCCGGGATGGACGACCAGCTGCACCGAGGAATCCAGTTCCTCCACAAGCCCGCTGGCCCGACGCACGCCGTTGCGGCCCAGGCTGCCTTCGCATCCGCCATCCACACCGAAAGGCGCCACCTTGCGGTTCCCGCTCAGGATCGCGCAATCCAGTTGTTCCAGGAAGCGGATGGCCCGACGGACGCCATCGCCGGCTGACCAGCGGCCGCGACCGCCCGAGCCGCGGCGGATCGAGAACTCCTCCACGACCACCGGAAAGCGCGCTTCCAGGATCTCCGGATCGGTCAGCCGGGTGTTGGTCATATTGGTATGGACTGCCGCCGCGCCATCGAAACCCGGCCCGGCCGGCGCACCGGAGCAGATGGTCTCGTAATATTGCGAGACCGCATTGCCGAAGGTGAGATTGTTCATCGTCGCCTGCGAAGACCCAAGCTGCCCCACCGCGCCCAAAAGGCAATTGGTGACGGCCTGACTGACCTCCACATTGCCCGCCACGACGGCCGCCGGGTGGCGTGGCGACAGCATGGTGCCGGGTGGGATGACGATGTCGATAGGGCGAAGGCAGCCGGCGTTCATCGGCATGCTACGTCCGACGAGCATGCGGAAGACGAACAGCACGGCTGCGCGCGTGATCGGTTCGGGCGCGTTGAAATTGTCCGGTCGCTGCGGGCTCGTTCCGGTAAAGTCGATGCGGGCGCGGCGCGCCGTCCGATCGATCGTCAAGCTGACGGCAATCGTGCAGCCCTGGTCCATCGGCAGCGCGAAATGGCCGTCCTTCAGCCCGTCGATCACCTGCCGGACCGCCGCCTCGGCGTTGTCCTGCACGTGCCCCATATAGGCCGTGACGACATCCTCGCCAAACTGCCGGATCATCTTGCGCACCTCGGCGCTGCCACGTTCGTTGGCGGCGACCTGCGCCTTCAGATCGGCGATGTTCTCATCGATGTTGCGGGCGGGATATGAGGCTCCGGCCAGGATCGCCCGCATCTCGCCTTCGAGAAAGCGGCCCTGATCGACCAGCTTCATCGCGTCGATATAGACGCCTTCCTCGTCGATTGTACGGCCGCGCGGGCTCATCGAGCCGGGCGCGACGCCGCCGATATCGGCATGATGTCCACGGCTGGCGACAATGAAACGGATCGTTTCGCCCGACGCATCGAAGACCGGCGTGACGACGGTGATGTCGGGAAGATGCGTGCCGCCTTGATAGGGCGCATTCAGGACAAAGACGTCGCCCGGCTTCATCCTGCCGCGGTTGAGCGCCAGCACGGCCTGCACCGAACTGTCCATCGAGCCGAGATGCACGGGCACATGCGGCGCATTGGCGACCAGATTGCCCTCGCCGTCGAACAACGCGCAGGAGAAATCGAGCCGCTCCTTCATGTTCACCGAGCGGGAGGTATTCTGGAGCACCACCCCCATCTGCTCTGCAATCGACATGAAGAGATTGTTGAAGACTTCGAGTTTCACGGGGTCGACGGCCGTATCCCCGCCGGACGCCGTGATGCCGACGGCTTCGCGCGTCAGGACGAGATCGTTCCGCTCCGTGATCCGTCCGCTCCAGCCCGGCTCTATGACGACCGTCTGGTTCGCTTCGATGACCAGCGCCGGCCCGGCGAGCGCCTCACCGATGGCAAGCTGCTCACGCCTGACGATACGGCTCTCGCGCCAGGCGCCTTGGCTGTAGATGCGTGCGAAACGCTCCGGCAGGCGCGCCGACGCGGCCGGGGCGGGGCAGGGCGCGTCGGGTACGACGGCGCCGCCGCCGATCGACTCCACGTCAAGGGCAGCGACCACCAGGTCATGGCCGGCCTGGATGAATCCGAAGCGCTGGCGATGCTCGTCTTCGAAGGCACGCCGCATCTCCTCCCGGGAGGCAAGCTTCACCGCGATCGCTGAATCGGTGCCCTTGTACCGCAGATGAACGGACACCTCGTCGCGGATCTCTCCATCCGCCACGCCCTGCGCGGCAAGCGAGGCGCGCGTCTCGGCGAGCAATGCGACCGACATGCTGGCGATCGTTGCCATGGCCGGCAGAGCCAGTGGCTCCTCGATGCTCTTCTGGCGGCTCGCGCGGAGATCGCCCAAACCAATGCCAAAGGCCGACAGGACGCCCGAAAACGGATGGATGACGACCGTCGCCATGCCGAGCGTCTCGGCCACCCGGCAGGCATGCTGACCACCCGCCCCGCCGAAACAGGCCAGGGCGTAACGGGTGATATCGTAGCCGCGCGCGACAGAAATCGTCTTGATCGCGCTTGCCATGTTCTGCACGGCGATCGTGATGAAGCCGTCGGCAGCCTCTTCTTCCGTCATGCCGCCGCCGGCATCTGCCACAAGCGCGGCGAAACGCTCGCGCACGATGCCTTCGTCCAGTGGCTGGTCCTGGCGCGCGCCGAAGATGCTCGGGAAATTCTCTTTGCGCAGTTTGCCGAGCATGACATTCGCATCGGTGATTGTCAGCGGGCCTCCCCGGCGATAGCAGGCCGGTCCCGGATTGGCTCCGGCGGACTCCGGCCCAACCTGAAAGCGTCCGCTCTCGAATGAGAGGATCGACCCGCCGCCTGCCGCAACCGTATGGATCAGCATCATCGGCGCGCGCATCCGGACGCCGGCCACCTCGGACTCGAACGTGCGCTCGTATCGGCCCTCGTAGTGGGTCACATCGGTCGAGGTGCCCCCCATGTCGAAGCCGATGATCCGGTCGAAGCCAGCCTGTTCGCAGGTGCGCGCCGCACCGACGACACCCCCGGCGGGGCCTGACAGGATGGCGTCCCGGCCTTGAAACCTGTCGGCCGAGGTCAGTCCGCCGCCAGAGGTCATGCAGAGCAGCCGGGCATCGCCGGCGTTCAAGTCCAGATCGGCGATCAGCTCATTGAGATAGCGCTGCAGCACCGGCGAGAGATAGGCGTCCACCACAGTCGTATCGCCGCGCCCGACGATCTTGATCAGCGGCGAAATTTCGTGGCTGACCGAAACCTGGGCGAATCCCATCTCGCGTGCCATTTGCCCGAGCTGGCGCTCATGTTCGGGATAGCGGTAGGCATGCATGAGCACGATGGCGACCGAGCGGATGCCCAGCGCCTTCACATCTTCGAGCTGAAGGCGGGCGGCAGCCAGATCCAGCGGAACCTCGACCGTCCCGTCGGCCAGCACCCGCTCGGCCACCTCGAAGACGCGATCATAAAGCGTCTCGGGCTTCTCGATCCGCATGGCGAAAATATCCCGCCGCGCCTGGTAGCCGATCTCCAGTTGGTCGCGAAACCCACGGGTGATCATGAGCGCGACCGGCTCGCCCTTGCGCTCCAGCAAGGCGTTGGTCGCGACGGTGGTGCCCATCTTGATCGTGCCGATCATCCCCGGCGGTACCTTTTCGTCGGGACCTAAACCGAGGAAGGCGCGAATGCCGGCCGCTGTTGAATCGCGATAAGCCTCCGGATTGTCCGACAGAAACTTCCTGGCCTCGAGCGATCCATCGGGCTTGCGTGCGACGATGTCGGTAAAGGTGCCGCCCCGGTCAACCCAAAAATCCCAGCTCATGGCCAATCCCTGCACCTGACGTTGGCAAAACGTTTATATATTATCGATGTTTTGTCAATGTTATATCGAAATCTCATTGAAACGGCAGTTGAGATCGCCGGTTGTGAGCGCCAAGCAGCTGTTGGGGCGCAATGAATGCCGCGGTTCAGACGGATATTTTTTTGATAAATTGCCGGGAATTCGCTACGCCAAGCGACAGCGATTTTCTGTATGGGTTTACGGTGACCTGCGCCGGTTGAGAGGTGGAACGATGCAAGACCGACCCCCGCAAGACCAACCCCCGCAAGATCCCCCCCCGCATGACGTCTACGCCGCGCCATCCTTCCAAGCGGGTCCCATCGTCTCGTCGGCGCATCTCGCGGCCAATAGTCAGCTGCCCCAGCTTTCTGAGTTCGAGTTCGGCCTCATTCTGGCGGGCCACGCCTTCGATCGCTGGATGAGCCGGTGCATGGCGGCCGCTGGGCTTCCTGGCCTCTCGCCGTTGGAGGTACTTGTGCTGCATTCAGTGACGCATCGTCAGCGTCCGAAGCGCCTCGCCGACATCTGCCTGGTTCTGGGGATCGAGGATTCCCACACCGTGGTCTATGCGCTGAAGAAGCTGGAATCGCAGGGCATGATCTATCGGATCCGGCAGGGCAAGGAGAAGCTCGTCCTGATCACCGAGGCGGGGGAAAAGGTCTGCCAGCGATACGGCGAAATTCGCGAGCGGCTTCTGGTCAGTGCCGTGTCCGCTTTGGGGATGGATCCGAAAGCCATCAGCGCGGTCGCTTCCACGATGCGCGCCCTGTCCGGACATTACGAGCAAGCCGCCCGGACGGCCGCCACCTTCTAATATGCCTTGCATGTCGGTACGGCCGGCGCGGGCGCGTCCTCGGCAGGGCCGGTCGCGGTTCGCGTTCCTTGAACCGACGCCGCGCAGGTCTCCCGACCCTTCAACGCCCGGCTATAGCGCCCTGCGTAACGCGACAGCATCTCAACATGTGTCGCGACGGTCGCCGCAATGCGCGCGGGCGGACGCGGTGATATGCCCGCGCCGTTCGGGTTGTGACCCTGCGCGACGACACCCGCGAATGACCCAGCCGGAACGCCTTTGCTCTGTCCTACCGACTAGGCGGCAGCTACCATTCAGGCCGGTATCAGATCATTTCCCTGCTCTTGCCGGCAGGTCTGTATTTGTGAATTTTTCTGCAGAAAAATCGCTAATAATGAAAATGTGGCTTGTAGATTTCGAAGTCACCGATAAGATCTAGTCAACTTCACATCACAGCGGTCGCGAAATTGCGATCCGTCGCGCTCCCTTGGGCCGCGGCGGTGGCAGGGGAACCCTTGTATGGGCCGTTACATCGTGCAGCGTCTCGTCCTCACGATTCCGGTGCTCATCGGCATCATGCTGGTGTGTTTCTTTCTGACGCGTCTCAGCGGCGATCCGACCGATCTCATGTTGCCGACCAATGCGACAGAGGAGGCTCGTGCCGCCTTCCGGTCCGTCCATGGCCTGGACAGGCCGTTGTGGGAGCAGTTCGTCACCTTTTTCGGCAAGGGGCTCCTGGGCGATTTCGGCGCCTCGCTGCGCTTCAACCAGCCGGCCATGAGCCTCGTCTGGGAGCGCCTGGGGGCGACCAGCGAGCTTGCCGCGGCGACGATGGCCATGGCGCTCCTGATCGGTGTGCCGGCCGGCGTTGCGGCCGCCTATCGCCGCAATACGCCGGCGGACATCACGATTCGTGGCGTCACGCTGATGGGGCAGGCGCTGCCGGGCTTCTATCTCGGCATCATTTCCATCATGGTCTTTGCCGTCTGGCTGCGCTGGCTGCCCTCCGGCGGACGCGGCTCCTGGCTCAACCTCATTCTGCCGGCAGCGACGCTCGCCTTCAATCTCGTCGCGCTGATCGCCCGCGTCACACGATCCTGCATGCTCGACGTGCTGCGGCAGGACTATATCCGCACGGCCCGCGCCAAGGGGGCGCGTGAGCGTACCGTGCTGTGGATCCACGCCCTCAGAAACGGCTTCATTCCCGTGCTGACGGTGATCGGCCTGCAGATCGGCCTCCTGATGGGCGGCGTCGTGGTGACCGAGACGGTGTTCTCCTGGCCGGGTGTCGGGAGGCTCGCCATCCAGGCGATCTATGCGCGCGATTTCCCCGTGGTGCAGGCGGTCGTTTTCACCTTCGCCATCATCTTCGTCTTCGTGAATCTCGTCGTCGATCTCCTCTACGCGGTGCTTGATCCGCGCATCAGCTACAACTGAGGCGGCGCCATGTCCCTGTCACCGACCGCCGACGCCGCTGAACCTTCCCCCGCGCAGAACCGCTGGCGCACCGTCACGCGGCGGCTCTTCACCAAGAAGGCGGCCCAGCTGAGCCTTGCCATCATCCTGGTCGGGTTCCTGTTCGCGCTGGTGCCGTCGCTTTTGGCGCCGCATGATCCCTACGCTCAGGAACTCACCCTGCGGCTGCGTCCGCCGGCGTTCATGGAGCGCGGCGTACCGGGATATTGGCTCGGTACCGACCAGCTCGGCCGCGATATCCTCTCGCGCATCATCTATGGCGCGCGCATCACCCTCTTCGTCAGTATCTTTGCGGTCCTCGTATCCGGCGTGGCGGGCGTCGCGATGGGGCTCATCGGCGGCTATTACGGCGGCAAGGCCGATGCGGTGATCCTGCGGTTGATCGACATCCAGCTCGCCTTTCCGCTGGTGCTGCTCGTCATCGCGGTCGTCGCCGTCGTCGGCCCGTCGCTGACCAATCTCATCATCATCATGGGGCTGTCGGGATGGCCGCGCTTTGCGCGGGTGGTGCGCGGCTCGGTACTCTCCGTCCGCAACAAGGAATTCGTCGAGGCCGCGCGGGCGATCGGTGTGAAGACGCCGCGTATCATGCTGCAGCATATCCTCCCCAATGTCCTCTCGGCGGTGATCGTCTACGCGAGCTTCGATCTCGCCCGCATGATCCTCTTGGAAGCAACGCTTAGCTTCCTCGGGCTCGGCGTGCAGCCGCCATCCCCCACCTGGGGCGGGATGATCAGCGACGGGGCCAAATACATGAGCCTGTCCTGGTCGGTCTCGCTCAGCCCCGGCATCGCCATCGCGCTTCTGATCCTGGCCTTCAACATTCTCGGCGACGAGCTCCGCGACGCGCTCGACCCGCAGATTTCCGACAACTGACGTCGCGAACGATCCGGCCCGGGAGGGCTCGACCATGATCATTTCCATTCAATTCGAGAACAGCCGCACCGACGATACCAAGCGCGCCGGTGCCAAGGCGATGACGGAGGCCGCGGTTGCGACCCTCGGCGTCAAGCCCGAATGGGTCACCGTGCTCTACGAGAATTACGACAAGGAGAACTGGGCGATCGGCGGGGAACTGCTGCTCGATCGCCATGCCGCGCGCGAAAAGGCAGCAAAGGCCGGGAAGCCCTAATCCACCGCCGTGTCAGGTGGCGTGGACAGTTGTTCGCGTCGGCCTTGCCGAAGGTCGCGGTCATTCCGGGCTCGGGCCTCTCGGCCCGCCCCGGAATGACGACGGAGGTTCCCATGGCTTCACCGCGGCAACTGTCGTCCTAGGCCGCACATCTGCAATCACCCAACCAACGACCATTGAGACAGGGACATGTCATGCCCATCATCACCATTCAGTTCGACAAGGGCCGCTCCGTCGAGAAGAAGCGGGAAGTCGCCAAGGCCGTCACCGATGCCATCGTCGCGACGCTGGGCGGCGAGCGCGACTGGGTCACCATCCTGTTCCGCGACTACGAGCGGACGGACTGGGCGATCGGCGGCAACCTGCAACTCGACCGCCACGGCCCGCTGAAACCCGGCCACCACGGCTGAAGGCCACGCAACATCCGTTCTCGTCACGAACAAGGACATCACGACAGTGATCATCACCATCCAGATGGAAAGAGGCCGCAACGTCGATACCAAGCGGCGCGCGGCCAAGGCCTTTACCGACGCGGCCATCGCGACCCTCGGCGCCAAGGCCGAATGGGTGACTGTGCTGTTCGAGGACTACGAGCGCACGGACTGGGCGATCGGCGGCAATCTGCAGCTCGATCGCCATGGCCCGGGGCTCGTCACGCTCGGCAACAAGGACTAGCCTAGCGCGTGTGGACCGTTGCCGCGGTGAAGCCACCGGAACCACCGTGTCATTCCGGGGCGGGCCGAAAGGCCCGAGCCAGGAACCCAAGAATACCAGGTTCAACAACACCACGCTTAACCGGGGAGGCACAGTCCGATGCGCCTTCTTCTCAGACCTCGTGTTCATGGATTCCGGGCTCCTCGCTGACGCGAGGCCCGGGAATGACGGCGGGATTCCATCCAAATACAGCATGCTCTCAACAAGAATGGGCCGGGAGAGTTCATCTTCCCGGCCCCCGATTATGTCCGAAGACAAGGATCGGCGCTTACTACTTGAGCGATGTATTGTAAAAATAGAAGCGCTGGTCGCCGCTTGGCTTGAAGTTCTCCAGCTTGTTGGTCGTGCCGTAGAATTCAACGCCGGCGAAGAGGAAGATGATCGGCGCTTCGTCATGCATGATGCGCATCGCCTTTTTGTAGATGGCGTCCCGCTTGGCGCGGTCGGTCTCGCGCGCGCCCGCGTCGATCAAGGCGTCAAGTTCGGCGTTCTTGATATAGGAATAGCGATAGTCCGACCGGTAGGCTGCGATCGCGAAACCTGGATCATCGGGAACCCCGAGGCCGATCAGGCCGAGCGGCGCGAGCTCGCGGGCGATGAACTGGCGCAGGAACTCGCCGGACTCGAGCGAGGTGATCTTGGTCCTCACGCCCACCTTGTCGAGCATGCCGGCGATGGCCTCGCAGAGCTCGCGATCGTTCGGATAGCGGTTCGACGGGCATTTGAAGCCGACCTCGAAGCCGTTGGGGTAGCCGGCTTCGGCGAGCAGAGCCTTGGCCTTGGCCGGATCATAGGGATAGTCGTCGATCGCCGGGTCGAAACCGAGCTGGTTCTTCCGCAGGATCTGGCCATGCAACATCCCGCCCTTGCCGAAGAAGAGGTTGTCGATGATGAGCTTCTTGTCGATGGCGTAGTTCAAGGCCTGGCGGACGCGCTTGTCCTGGATCGGCCCCGGGTGGGTCTCAAGCGAGGACTGCACCACCTGGAACACCCGGTAGCTGTCGACACCGATCAGCTTCAGATCGGGGCGGCGCTCCAGTTCGATCGCGGTGGTCACAGGCAGGTTGACGGCAAGCCCGTATTCGCCCGTGGTGAGCCCCGCGGCGCGCGCGGTGTCATCCGGCACCGCCTTCCACACCAGCCGGTCGATGCCTTCCGGCAGCTTGCCCCAGTATCCCGTATTCTTGTCCATCACCAGCCGGTCGTCCTTGACCCACTCGGTGAGCTTGAACAGGCCGGTGCCGATCGGCTTCTGGCCGAAGCCCTTCGGGCCGACCTCGGCCCAATAGGCCGGCGGCGTCACCAGCACCTGGGCGAGCATCAGCTCGAGCGCGGGGTAGGGGTGTTTCAGGCGCAGGCGAACGGTCAGGTCGTCAACCTTCTCCGCGCCCGCGAGACCCGTCGAGTAGACCGTATAGGCCGAGGCGATCTTCGGATCCATGAAGACACGGAGGCTGTGCACCACCGCATCCGCGTTCATCGGTTCGCCATTGGTGAAGCTGACCCCTTTGCGCAGCTTGATCAGGATCTCCGTCTCGGAAATCTTGTCGAAGCTCTCGGCCAGAAGCGGTTCGATCTTGCCGCTGAGCGGATTGTTGAAGAACAGCGGCTCGAGGATCGCGAAAGACGGATTATTGGTCGACAGGGTGCCGAACAAATCCGCCGGGTCGTAAGGCTGGGCGATGGTCAAGGTCGCCGCCGCGGCACTGCCGGACAAAGACGCTGTAGACGCGATGAAAGGCAGCGACACCGCAAGCGCGAGTGCACGCAGGTTGGGGCGCATCGGGTTCTCCTCGGATTTAAATTATGTCGAGCGTATCGTCATTTTTTGAATTTACAAAAGAAAATTTCACAAATATCGTCGCGATCGGACTTTCCGTTACAAGCGATCAAAGGTAACACCCATTCCTGCCCTCGCCAGCAATCCAGCCGCCCTCGACCGTGAAACAGATATCTCCGTCGGCGATCGTATCCGCCAGCTCCGCCTGGCGCGCGGTCGTTCGCTGAAAGAGGTCGCGGAACGGGCCGGGCTGTCGATCGCCCTGATCAGCCAGGTCGAACGCGGCCTGTCCTCCGCGTCGGTGCGTGTACTCGCGCGGCTGGCGCATGGTCTTGATGTCGACATCGCGGACCTGTTCGAGCCGCCCTTCGACGAGGGCGATAGCGAGCGGCCCATCGCGCGCGTCAAGGATCGCAAGCGTATCGAGCTGGCGCAGACGGGCATCACGAAGGAGCTCCTGACGCCCTTTCGCCGGTTGCCGCGGCTCGACATCTACATGATGACCATCGAACCCAACGGGAAATCGGGCGACGAGAGCTTTGTCCATGACGGCGAGGAGGCCGGCGTTATCCTGGAGGGGAGCCTCGATTTCTTCGTCGATGGCCGGCGCTACGTGCTCGGGCAGGGCGACTGCTTTCGCTTCGCGAGCCAGCGCCCCCACAAATATTACAATGCAGGCCCGATCCCCACGAAAGTGATGTGGGTCCTGTTTCGCAGCGACGCAAAATAGAAACCGGGATCGGCCGCCTAGTGGTTCGTTTCCAGCATTTGCATCCCATTTGTATCGGCCCCGAGGGCAAATGTTGGAAACAGGAGAACCACTGGGATGTTTATGATTCGAGTGGAATTGCCGAATTTGACATTCGGTCTCGAGGTCGACATCGGGCGGGTACCGAATGTCAAATTCATTCCACTAGCGTCCGCGCGCCGGCCCTGGTTTGAAGCCCGACCGACGCCGTTTTCAGCGACCGTACAAGCGCACAGGGAGTCCAGAGGTGTCCGAACTGTCCCATATCGTCATAGACGGCCTGAACTGCGCCTCGATGAACCGCGACCAGATGGTGCGCACCCATGCGGGCGGCATCACCGCGCTCAACTATACCTGCCTGCCGGTGCTTGGGGATCTCGTTGCGTCCCTGACGCGCCTGCAGGCCGTGCGCGACACCATCGAGGCCATGCCCGATATTGCCCTGATCGTATCCTCGACCGGAGATATCCGCGCGGCCCACGAGTCGGGACGCGTCGGTGTCATCCTCGGCACCCAGAACTCCACCATGGTCGAGGCCGACGTGGCCTTGCTCGGCGTATTCCGGACGCTCGGTATACGTATCCTGCAGCCGACCTACAATGAGCAGAACGCCTTTGGCTATGGTGCATCCTTCGATGCGAGCACGGATCGCGGCATCACCGAGGCCGGACGCGCCTGGCTCGCGGAAATGCACAAGCAGCGCCTGATCGTCGACCTGTCGCATTGCGGCCCGACGACGACCGACGACTATCTGGCCGCGGCCCGCGCGCCCGTCGTCATCAGCCATGCGAATGCCTATGCGTTGTGTCCCAACCCGCGCAACAAATCGGATGCGCAGGCCCGCGCCGTAGCCGAGACGGGCGGGCTCATCGGCGCCGTGATGTGGTCGCCCCTGGTCAAGATCGAGCGCCGGCCGGTGCTCGACGATTATATCGACCATGTCGCGCATTGGGTGAACGTCGCCGGCGTCGACCATGTCTCTTTCGCGACCGACCTTGTCGAGCCGCATCCGGACCCGGTGAAATGGGACAAGGCGGTCGGTCCGAACGGCGAATATCCGAACATCACCGGCATCCTCGGCGATTGGTACCGCTACGAGACCCGTCTCAACACCGGCTTCCAGTCGATGAAGGACACGCCCGGCATCTGGGAGGGCATGCGTCGTCGTGGTTTTGGCGCATCGGACATCGAGAAGATCGCCTCCGGCAACTGGCTACGGGTGATGCACGACATCTGGGGCGCGTGAGGCTCTCCCTTCCCCCAATACGGGGAGCCGATCCGTGCAGGGTCCAGTCGGGCTTCCAAGCCCGACTGGACTTTCTTTTTTGGGAAGGATGTGGAACCGCAGATCTGTGTGATCCGACCCTACAGGAGAATCCGTTGGCTCGCCCAAGCGGAGGGGAGGGAGCTATTCCCCCCAGACCTCGGCATAGACGCGCAGGAGATTTCCGCCCATGACCTTGTCGATGTCCGATGCCCGAAAGCCCTTGCGTTTCAAGGCGTCGCCGAGATGCGGCGTGTCGGTCAGGCTCTCGAAACCTTCGGTCATGCGACAGGTGAAGATGAACCACGGGCCCATGACACCGGTGACTTCGGGATATAGGCCCCGCGGGCCGAAGGACTTCTGCCACTGCTCCTCGGACGCATAGGATCCTTCCGACAGGTCACTGCCGAAGGCCACATGGTCGATCCCGATGAGATTGACGACATAGGCGACCTGCTCCGCCCAGTCATCCAGGGTCGGACGTGTCGCGTGCCGGGTCATCGGCGGCCAGGGCGTCAGGCCGACCGTGCCACCGGTGCGTGCCGCGGCAAGGATGAGATCGTCGGGGATGTTGCGCAGGCTGTCGCACAGCGCCCGGGCGTTGGAATGGCTGAAGATGACGGGTCGCTTCGAGCGGGCGAGAACGTCGGCCGCCGTGCGGTACCCGACATGGGACAGGTCGATCAGCATCCTGAGCTCGTTCATGAGCGCGACCCATCGCTCGCCCTTTTCGGTCAGGCCATCGTCGCCCCCCTTGGCCAGCACGCCGCAGCCCAGGGTGTTGCGTTCCATATAGGTCGGCTGAAGGATCCTGAAGCCGATGCGCTGCAGGATGCGCAGAAGTTCGAGGTCATCTTCGACGACCACCGAATTCTGGGCACCGAGAATGATGGCGAGCTTGCCCGCCGCCTTCGCGGCCTTGATATCGGCGACGCTGCGGGGAATGACGGCGATGTCCTTGTTTTCGGCGATCACCGCCAGGGTGCGCGCCAGTGCGGGCATGGCTGTTGCGAAATCATGGGGTGGACGGATCGCTGTCAGATTGATGGCCGTCACGCCGCCTTCCAGCGTGCGCAGCATCTGCTCGCGGCTGACGCGCGCGCAATTCAATCCGTCGACGACAACGGCATCGGGTGAGACTGATGGCATGATGGTCCTTGCACTCCCCAAGTGTGGTGGATTTGAAATTCGTCACAGAATGGATCGAGTGTGATGGACGAATTTAAAATCCGAAAACCACACGAGAATTATTAGCTTGCTAGTGTCCTGATCGAATCCGAAATTCGAACGACGCCTCCCGGAAATGATACGAATTTCGGATTCGGGACACTAGTCATACGGAACACGTGGGATAGGCGGGTTCTTGCGGCAGAACGATCAAGGCTTGAGCGTGACGCCGTAGAAAAAGAAGCGCTGATCGCCGCGCGGCCGGAAGCCTTCGAGCTTCTTCGACACGCCGTAGAAGTCGAAGCCGCCGTAGAGAAAGACGATCGGCGCCTCTTCATGCATGAGCTGCATCGCTTTGCGATAAATGTCGGTGCGCTTCGCCCTGTCCGTCTCGCGCGCACCCGCGTCGATCAGCGCGTCGAGTTCCGCGTTGCGCATGTAGGAGTAACGCCAGGAGGAGCGATATTGCGCGACCTGGAAGTCCGGATCATCGAGCGGCGCAAGCCCCAGGAAAGCCATCGGCTGCAATTCCCGCGCGCGGAGCTGGCGCAGGAACTCTCCGGCCTCGAGCGAGACCATCCTGGCACGGACGCCGACCTTGGCCAGCATCCCGGCGATGGCCTCGGACACCTCGCGATCCTGGGCATAGCGGCCCGAGGGAAACTTGAAGACGATCTCGAAACCGTCGGGATAGCCCGCCTCGCGCAGCAGCGCCTTCGCCTTCTCAGGGTCATAGGGATAGTCGGCGAGCGACGGGTCGAAGCCGAGCTGTTCCTTGCGCAGCACCTGGCCGTTGAGCGGAAAGGCACGACCGGCAAACAGGGTCTCGATGATGAGCTTCTTGTCGACCGCATAGTTCATCGCCTGCCGGACCTTTTTGTCCTTGAGCGGACTTGGATGTTCGTCGAGCGACGACAGGATGAGCTGGAAGATCCGGTAGCTCGGCACCTCAATGACCGCGCGATCGGGCAGGCGCGCGATCTCGCCGATGGCGGTGATCGGAATATTGGTGGCGATATCGAATTCACCGATGGTGAAACCCGCGACGCGCGCGGCGTCATCGGGCACCGGACGCCAGACGAGACGGTCGATACCCCTGGGGCCGTTACCCTTGGGGCCGTTACCCCAGTATTGGGCGTTCCGCTCCATCACGAGCTGGCTGTCCTTAACCCATTCCTTCAGGACGAAAGGCCCTGTGCCGATGGGTTTCTGGCCATAGGCCTCCAGTCCGACGCTCGCCCAATAGGCCGGCGGCGTGACATAGACCTGGGTCAGCATCAACTCGAAGGGCGGGTAGGGGAATTTGGTATGGACCGCGACGCTCATGTCGTCGAGCTTCTCGACGCGATCGATGGCCGCGGCATAGTTGGCGTAGGCGGGCGCCTGTTTCGGGTCGAGAAAGACCTTGAAACTATGCACCACCGCATCCGCATTGAGCGGCTCGCCATTGGTGAAGCTGACGCCCTTGCGCAGGGTGAGCTTCATGGTCGTGGGGGCGACGAGTTCCCAGCTCTCCGCGAGGAGGGGTTCGGTCTTGCCTGTCGCGGGGTTGTTCCAGAGCAGGGGCTCGACGATCACGCCGCCGGCATTGAGATTGTCGGAGGCCGTCGTGCCGTTGGGCCAGAGCGTCTGCGGATCGAAGCCCTGGGCGACGGTCACGGTGTTCGTCTGCGCCGCGGCCACCGTCGTGGACGCGGCAAGCGCGAGCGCAATAAAGGCACGGCGCACAGCATGCAGCATGAAGCGAGCTCCCCTTCTGACGTCGCGTGGGCTCGGCCTTCTCGTCATCTCGACTTAAATAGAGCCGTATAATGCCGGCAACGCTGAAATTTTAGAGATCGTATTCGCAAAGCGGGCAGTCGAAAAGGAATATTTCACGCGCTTTCACGCCTCCGCGCAAAGTGTCGACAGAACGCGCGGCCAAAGATGCCCGGCAGGACCCAATTCGGCCAATCCGGCTTCCAGCGAGCCCGGAACGCCCCGACATCCGCTTTGGCGATCGGCGTTTGTTAAAAAGAACAAGGCGCAGGCGATACCTTCGCCCGCGCCTGCGGATGGCCTCTTAAGGGAGGGCGGTCAGCCTTTGACGGCGCCCGACGTCAGGCCCGAGACGAGATAGCGCTGGATCACGAGGAAGAAGGCTGCCGCTGGCAGCGCGAAAACGACGGATGCCGCCATCATCTCGTCCCAGGCCACCGAATACTGGCTTTCGAACGACGTGAGGCCGACCGACAGCACCCAGTTGCTTTGCGTTGCAATGAGTGTCCGCGCCAGGAAGAACTCATCCCAGCCGGTGATGAAGGAGAAGGCCGTCACCACCACGAGGCCCGGGATCGCGAGCGGCAGGGTCACGCGGTAGAAGGCTCCCATGCGGCTGCAGCCGTCGATCTGCGCCTGTTCCTCGAGGTCGATGGGAATGCGGTCGAAGAAGCCCTTCATCAGCCAGGTCGCCAGCGGCAGGATGAAGGCCGCGTCGGCGATCGCCAGCCCGATCAAGGTGTTATAGAGGCCAAGCTGCCGGAAGATGACATAGAGCGGCACGACGATCAGCGTCGCCGGCAGCATCTGCGAGAACAGGATGAAGATCCCGAAAGCGCCCGTCATCTTGCCGCGGAAGCGCGACAGGGCGTAGCCCGCGTTGATCGCGACGATGGTGCAGAAGATCGACGTGGCGGAAGCGACGACGGCCGTATTCGTCAGCCAGGTCAGAACCGCACGTTCGGTGAAGATCTTCTCATAGGCCTTGAACGAGATGCTGCTCGGGATGATGCGCGGCGGCCATTCGAACAGGGAGCTGCTGCCGAGGGACGACACGAACATCCAGTAATAGGGAAAGATCACGAGGCCTGCGCACAGGAGGGTGAAGGCGAAGGCCGCCGCGCTCCGGAGGAAGGCGAGGCGCGCCGAGCCGGCGGCGGAGACCGCGCCCATGGTCCTGGCCGAATTGACGAAGGATCTCATGGCGCCTCGCTCCGGCGTGCGATCAGGAAGAAATAGGCGAGGCTGAAGCAGAGCAGGATGACGAGGAGAACCGCGCCCACCGCGGCTGCGTAGCCGATCCGCTGATATTGGAATGCGACGTTATAGGTGAGGATCGACAAGGTTTCCGTCGCGCGGGCCGGCCCGCCGCCCGTCATCGCATAGATCATCGTCACGCGGCGGAAGGAATTGAGGATCAGGATCAGGATGAGGATGACGTTGACCGCCCTCAATCCCGGCAGCGTCACATGGATGAAGCGCCGGAAGACGCCCGCACCATCCATCATCGCCGCTTCATACTGCTCGTCGGGGATGGTCTGCAGGCCGGCAAGCAGAATGAGCATGGCAAAGGGGAACTGCTGCCAGCTCGTCACGAGCACGAGCGCCGGCATGGCGAGCCCGGCGCTCGTCAGCCAGGCAGCCGGCGCACTGATGATCCCGGCCTCGACCAGAGCATAATTGATGACGCCATACTGGGCATCGAGCATCCACACGAAGATCATCACGGCGACGACCTCGGGAATGGCCCAGGGCATGATGAACAGCGTGCGAATGAAGCCGCGGCCCGGGATCTCGCGGTTGAGCAGCAAGGCGAATCCGAGGCCGAGGCCATAGGTGCAGAGCATCGTCGCCAGGCCGTAGGTGAAGGTCACGCTTACCGAGTTCCAAAAGGCCGGATCGCTCCCCAGCGCAACATAGTTCGCAAGGCCGATGAACTGTCCCTCGCTATAGCGCAACAACCGGGTGTTGAAGAAGGAGAGCGTGATACCCCGCACAATGGGATAAAATAGAAGCCCCGCCATGATGATTCCGGCCGGCGCGATGAGCCAGACGGGCATCCAGTCAAAAGGCGTCGCTCGCGACGGCCGTGGGGCCATCGATGGATCGCGCTTCATGAGATTGCTCGCAAACTGGTATTAATTGGTATCATGCCTTCAGACCAACCGGGGCCATTGCGGGTGCGCCCGCGGCGTCCGAGAGCATTCGCGCGCTGCCGGATGCAGGGCGTTCGTGTCGCGCGCATTGTTGTCGCAAAGGGGGCGCGCATCTCCCAAAGCTGCGCATCCCAACACGCTTCATCCTTCCGGGTTCGGGTCGCCCACGGCACGGGGACGATGCGCATTCGGGGAGCGTCCCTCCCGCGTGAGAGGCCCCACCGGCATCGCCTGATGCCGGTGGGATATCGGCGCCCCCCCCAGGTCGGGGCTGTTCAGCGGGTTTTGGCCCAGGTTTCAAGGGCCTTCTGGGCCTGGTTCAGTCCCTCTTCCACGGTCGCGGTGCCGGCATAGATCTTGGCGAGATGGTCGGTCACGATCTGCCGGAATTCCGCGGCATCGACGGCATAGCCGGGGGGCGCATAGCCGAGGCCGCCGGGATATTTCGCCGCGATCTCGACCATCTGGCCAACCCAAGGGTTCTTGGCGAGGAATTCGGGGCTCAGCTTCACGTCCGTGCCAGGAATCTGCAAGAGCTTCTCGACATAGGAGCGCTGGGCCGGCTCCGCATTGATGATCTCGAGATAGTCGCAGGCCTCAGCCTTCAGCTTCGAGCCGGCGGGGATGGTGTAGAAGGCACCGCCCGTGATCGCCGCGTGGGTCGGCGTCGGCATGACGGCAAAATCCACCTTCTTGACCAGATCCGGATTGGTCGTCGCGACCTGCCCGATCACCCAGGGACCATCGAAGATGAAGGCGACCTTGCCTTCCGCGAACATGGTGCGAATCGCATTGGCATCGAGCCCCTTCGGGCTGAGATTTTCATCGAGGAAGCGCTTCGTCCAGGACACGCCCTGGACGGTCAGGGGATCGTTCGCGGTGATCGTTCCGTCGGGTTTCGACCAGTCCCCGCCGAGCCCGATCACCCACTGCATGCTCTGCAGATAGGGAAAGAGCGCGTTCGACATGTTGTTGGGGAAGCCATAGCCCCATTGCCCGGTCTTCTCCTTCACGGCTTTGGCCGCGGCATGGAACGCCTCGGGCGTCGTCGGAATGCTGGTCACCCCGGCCTTGTCCAGGAGGTCCTTGTTCACGATCATGGACTGCGGGCTCATGGTGAGCGGCACGCCGTAGGTCTTGCCGTCCTTCTGCGCGAATTTGATGGAGGGCAGGAGGCGATCCTTATAGGACGAGGCGGCGATACAGTCGTCGAGCGGCGCGAGAATGCCGGCATCGATGAGGGGCGCGAGCATATTGGTATAGGCTGGCATCAGATCGGGCACGTCGCCTGCGGCGATCTGCGTGGTGATGACATTCTCGAAGGTCGCCGGAGACAAGACCGTGGCCTCAACCTTGACCCCGGGATGCTTGGCCTCGAACTCGGCCTTGCGCTCCTTATGCCAGGCCCCGACCTGGCCTTCTTCCCACATCCAGCTTGGATATTTGAACGACCTGTCCTGGGCGAGGGCGGCGCCCGAGAGCGCGACCAGGCAACATGCACCAGCGATGATGGATTTCATGGCATCCCCCTTTGGTAGTACCGGTATCATAAATTCAGCTGTTGTTGTCTTTGAAGCCTTAATATATAATACATGTTCTATGAGGTGACGCAATCCATGACTTCTGACAAGACCGGACTGATGGAGCGCACGTTGCGCGAGGCGATCGAGCAAGGCCGCTATGAGCCTGGCCATGCGATTCCGTCCGAGCGCCAGCTGATGGAGGAGTACGCCCTGTCGCGCACCACCATTCGCCGGGCGATCGACGCGCTCGTGGATGCCGGCCGGCTGGAGCGCCGGCCGGGAAGTGGTACCTTTGTTGTCGACAGGCTGGCGAGCATTCGCCCGGGGACGATTCAGCCTGCCCGTCTGGCGCTGATCATCCCCACCTTTTCCAGCCCGTTCTATGGGGAGATGATTGACGGGATGGAGCAGGAGGCGCGCAGCCATGACCTCAAGATCATGGCGAGCCAGTCCGAGTACCGGTTCGAAAGCGAAAGCGAGCAGCTTGCGGAAGTTGCGAGCGACCCTTTGATCGGTGGTGCGGTGGTCGCCCCGGGTGCCATCGACAGGCCGGCGCCGGGTGCGCTCAAGGTGATCGAGGCCGGCAAGCCGCTGGTCTATGTCGGCCGCTGGCCGAAGGGACTGAAGATCGACACGATCTCGACCGATTACCTCACGGCGGCCAAGCTTGCCGTCGAGCATCTCATCGCACTAGGCCATCGCCGGATCGCCTATGTGGAAGGCGCGCCGCATTTCCATAATTTCTCTCCTTATAGCGGCTATAGCGAGGCGTTGAAGGAGGCGCGCATAGCGCAGCATGCGGAACTGGTCTGCCTGCCGGATCTTCCCTCCCAGGAGGCCGGCCATGCCGCGGTGACCGATCTCATCCATCGCGGCATCGAATTCACGGCGGTGTTCGCGCGCAACGATGTGACCGCCGTCGGCGTCATGCGTGCATTGCGCGAGGCGGGACTCAGCATTCCCCGCGACGTATCCGTGGCGGCGATCAACAACAGCCTGCTTGCCCGCTCGCTCGATCCGCCCGTCACCACCGTCGACCCTTATCCATCGACGCTCGGACGCCTCGCGCTCAAGCTTCTGCACGAGAGGATTCTGGGTCAATATGCCGGCCCCCCGATCAGGATCACGCTGGACCCCACCCTGAATATCCGGGCATCGAGCGGGCCGCCGCCCAAAGGGGCGCGCAAATGAAACACGCGGCCCTCGCCAAGGCGTTCGATGTCTGTCTCTGCGAGCCGAGCACGGCCCCGAGGCGAGCCATGCGCTCCGGCGCAACCTCGGGCATCGCCCGCAAGACGAGCGTGGGGGCGTGCAGCAATGGCTGAATGTCTCTTCGTCGTCGGCAGCTATACGGAAAGCTACGCGGAGTTTCGCGCGGCAGGGGAGGGGATCTCCCTGGTGAGGCTCGGCGAGGACGGCGATCTTTCTCTCGTCGACCGTCTCAGCGGCCTGCCGAACCCATCCTATCTCAAGCCCTTTGCGAAGGACCGCTTTCTTGCGGCCCTTGAAGTCGATGATGCCCGCAACGGCATCGCCACCATCGCGCTTGATCGCGATGCCGGGCGCCTGCGCCTTCTGGACCGCGAGGCTGCCCCTGGGCGGGTGCTGTGCCATATCGATCTCGATCCGACCGGCCGGTGGCTCGCGGGTGCATGCTACCGCAGCGGCCATGTCTTCACGCGCGCCATCGATCCGCAGGGCCGCATCGGAAAGGCAGGATCCGTGGTCGAGCGCCACGGTGCCAGTATCCACCCCACCCGCCAGACCGCCCCGCATCCCCACGCGGTTCGGTTCTCGCCGGATGGCCGCTGGGTCGTCGTCCCGGATCTCGGTACGGACGAGATCACGTGCTACCCCTTCAGCGAAGGGCATCTCGATCGCGCGCCCGCCCTTGCCTGGCGCCCGCCCGCGGGATCGGGGCCGCGGCTCGTCCACTTCAGCCGGGATGGACGCCATCTCCTCGTCATCCACGAGCTGGCGAGTGAGGTGTCGTCCCTCCGCTTTCACGATGGCAGGCTGGAGGCCGTTGCCCGTCTTTCCACGCTCTTTACGCCATTCCAGCAGGAAAACACCGCCGCGGGGCTGCATTGGCATCCCACTCGGAGTAGCTTTGCCGTCTCGAACCGCGGCGCCAACGCCATCACGGTCTTCGACTTCGACGAGACGAGCGGCACGATATCGCCCCGGTTCGATATTCCAAGCGGCGGCGACAAGCCGCGGGACTTTGCTTTTTCACCCTGCGGACGCTGGATCGTCGCGGCGAACCAGAACGATGACACGATCATCCTGTGGGATATCGACTGGAAAGAAGGGCGCGGTCGCGATACAGGTTATCGCGTAGAAGCTGGCACACCAAGCTGCGTTCGGTTCATATAAATACGTATATAGAGAGAATATAAGATCGAAAAAGTAGACTAATAATTCCTATTACATAGAAAAACGGGGAGAGGTCATGAAACCTAGATATCATTCCCTTCTGGCTGCGGCCTTGATCGCGCTTCCATTATTTTCCGTGAGCGCTACAGCCGAGCCGAAGCGCGGAGGGATCATCAATGTGGCGACCGTTGGCGAACCGCCGACCCTCGACCCGATGGTGTCGACGGCGGATCTCGTCGGCATCGTTAGCCAGCACATCTTCGAGACGCTCTACACCTTCGGCAAGGACTGGGCGATCACCCCGCTTCTGGCCGAGGCCCTGCCTGACATCTCGCCGGACGGCAAGGTCTATACCATCAAGCTGCGCTCAGGGATCCCGTTCCACGACGGCGGCACGATGACGTCGCGTGACGTGGTCGCCTCGCTGAAGCGGTGGACCGAGAACGCCTCGCGCGGCAAACAGACCGCGACCAATATCGCCGCGATCGATGCGGTCGACGATCTGACGGTGAAGATCACGCTGAAGGAGGCCTATGCGCCCCTGCTCGCCCTGCTTGCTTTCAACAACTCGGCGGCCATCATCCTTGAGGCGGACAACCAGGCCGTGCCGCTGGCCAAGGTGGTGGGCACGGGTCCTTATGCCTTGAAGGAGCGCAAGGCCGATCAGTATATCCAGTTGACCCGCTTCGACGGATACAAGTCCCGCGCCGGCGAGGCCGATTTCTACGGCGGCGCGCGCAAGCAATATCTTGACGAGATCCGCTTCGTTCCTGTTCCCGATCCGAACACACGCGTCGAAGGGGCTGTCGCCGGACAGTTCGCCTATATCGATTCCTTGCCGGTCGAATCCTTCGAGCGCTTGAAAGGCGGAAAATCCACCCCCTCCGTCCTGAAGTCTTTCGGCTGGCCGGTCTTCGTCATGAACACGAAGGAGGGCATCCTGTCGAAACTGGAGGTGCGCCAGGCTGTACAGGCCGCCCTCGATCCGAATGACATGCTGCTGGCCGCCTTCGGTTCCAAGGACTTCTACGAAGTCGACGGTGCGCTCTATCCGAAGGGCTTCATCTGGCACACCGAGGCCGGCACGAAGCTCTACAACCAGGCCAACCCGGACAAGGCCAAGGCGCTCCTCGAGAAGGCCGGCTACAAGGGCGAGCCCCTCGTCATCCTGACGAGCCGCCAATATGAGTTCCACTACAAGATGGCCCAGGTCGCCAAGGCCTATTTCGAACAGGCGGGCTTCAAGGTGGACATGCAGGTGGTGGATTGGGCAACGCTTACGCAGCGCCGCGCCGATCCCAAGCTGTGGAGCATCTACATCACCCACAGCCCGTTCCTGCCCGAGCCGGCCCTGTCCAGCTACATGTCGGATGCGTCGCCGGGCTGGTGGTCGACCCCCGCAAAACACGCGGCCATCGGGCCCTTCAACACGGCCGTCAATGCCGCCGAGCGGGTGAAGCTGTTCGCCAAGGTGCAGGAGGCGGTCTATGCCGAAGCGCCGCTCTACAAGGTCGGCAATTTCAATGCGCTCTATGCGCAGGCGCCGAACCTCAAGGGCGTCGAGCCAGCACCCTGGCCGTTCTTCTGGAATGCTTCGCTGGACTGATACCAACCTGGTCAAGCCCGCGCGGCGCCTGCGCGTCGCCAAAGCGCGGATGCCTCAGCATCTTCGCGCTTTGGACTGAGTCCGCCAGGGGGATCGTCTATCGATCGCCCGGGTGCACGGGACCGCGTGGGGGACGCGGTCCCTCTTCCCCTGTGAGGGTGTAAAGTTATGGTCGGCTACGTGCTCAATCGCCTCATCGGCATGATCATCGTCATGTTCATCGTGGCGACGGTGGTGTTCGTCATCGTGCGCGTCACGCCGGGTGATCCCGCCGCTGTCATGCTCGGTCCCGATGCGACGGCAGCCGACATCGCTGCCTTGCGCGAGCAACTCGGGCTCAACCGACCGATGCTCATCCAGTATGTCGCCTTTCTCGAACAGGTGGCGCGGGGCGATCTCGGCCGGTCGATCTTTCTGGACCAGACGGTGCTGAGTGCGCTCGCCCAGCGCGCCGAGCCGACGTTCTTCCTCACGGTCTTCGCGATGCTGATCGCCTGCGCCATTGCCTTGCCCGTCGGCATCATGGCGGCGTGGAAGCGCGGCACCTGGACGGACCAACTGGTGACGGCGGTCGCGATGCTGTCGGCGAGCATCCCGAGCTTCTGGCTTGGCCTCCTGTTCATCCAGTTCTTCTCCGTGCGCATGGGCTGGTTCCCGACATCCGGCTACGGCGGTCCGGGAGAAAGCTTCGCCGGGCGCATGCAGCATCTCGTGCTGCCGGCGGTGACGCTCGGCATCATCAGTTCTGCGCTCATCACGCGCTTCACGCGCACCAGCATGATCGAGGTGCTGTCGAGCGACTATATCCGCACGGCGCGCGCCAAGGGCGTCGGCCATATGAAGGTCCTGCTGCAGCATGCCCTGAAGAATGCGCTCATCCCGATCCTCACCGTCATCGGCCTGACGGCGGCGGTGCTGATTTCGGGCGCGGTCGTCACGGAGACGGTCTTCGGCCTGCCCGGGGTCGGTAATCTCGTGGTCTCGGCCGTGCTGCGCCGCGACTACCCCGTCATCCAGGGGGCCCTGCTGATCGTCGCAGGTCTCTATGTCCTGCTGAATTTCATCATCGACATGCTCTATCTCGTCGTGGATCCGCGGGTGCGCTTCTGATGACCACGCTCGACACCCCCACCTTTGCGCCACGCCCGTCGCTGCTCAAGCGGACGATGCAGCGCAAGACCATGGTGATCGGCATCGCCGTGCTCGCCGTCTTCGTGCTGGCGGGCGCTCTGGCGCCATGGATCACCCCGTTCTCCCCATCGCGGCTGTCGGTGGCCAACCGGCTGCTGGCGCCCTCCGGCGTTCATTGGTTTGGTACGGACGACTTCGGCCGGGATGTTTTCACCCGCGTCGTCTATTCCGCACGAACGTCGCTGTTCGTCGGCTTTGCCGTGGTCGTCTTCTCCGCCCTCGTCGGCGTCACGCTTGGATTGCTGGCCGGCTTCTTCCGTCGCCTCGATCCACCGATCTCGCGGCTTCTCGATGCCATGATGTCCTTCCCCGACATCCTGCTCGCCATCTCGCTCGTCGCAGCACTCGGGCCGACGCTCGTGAATGTCATCGTAGCGCTCGGCATCGTCTATGCGCCACGCCTGGCGCGCATTGTGCGCGCCTCCACGCTGGTCATCCGCGAGTTGCCCTATGTGGAGGCAGCGCGCGCCATCGGCGTCTCGACGCCGCACATCATGGTCATGCATGTGCTGCGCAACATCACATCGCCGATTTTGGTGCAGGGGACGTTCATCTTCGCCAGCGCCATTCTCGCGGAGGCGGGACTCTCCTTCCTCGGCGTCGGCGTGTCGCCCGACGTGCCGACCTGGGGAACAATGATCAGCCTTGGCCGCCAGTACATGGACCAGGCCTGGTGGATCATGCTGTTCCCCGGCTTGGCGGTCGTCATCGCCGTGCTCTCGCTGCAACTCGTGGGCGACGGTCTGCGCGACCTGCTCGATCCACGCTTCTCCAAAGATTTGTAATCACGCAAGGACGATTTCGATGTTGGAACATTGGGCCCAGGAAGCCGGAGGACGCGCGCGCATCCTTGTGCGCGACGTGAAACCGGTGGCCTTCGGTGGCAGCTTGCCCGAAGCCCAAGTGGATATCTTGATCGACGAGGGCGGCAAGATCGCGGCTGTCGGACGCGGTCTCAAGGCTGATGCCGAGACGCGCGTCATCGAAGGCAAGAATGCCTATGTGTCGCCTGGTTGGGTCGATCTTCACGCGCATGTCTGGCATGGCGGCACGGACATCTCGATCCGGCCGGCGCAGGCCGGCCTGCAGCGTGGCGTGACGACGATCGTCGACGCCGGCTCGGCCGGCGAGGCGAATTTCCACGGCTTCCGCGAATATGTGATCGATCGGGCGCCGGAACGCATCCTTGCCTTCCTCAACGTCGGCTCGATCGGTCTCGTCGCCTGCAACCGCGTGAGCGAGCTCATCGATACCCGGTCGATCGATATGGACCGCTCGCTGGCCGTCATCGAGGCCAACCGCGACGTCATCGTCGGCATCAAATGCCGTGCCAGCGGCGTCATCGTCGGCAGTTGGGGCATCACCCCGCTGAAGATCGCGAAGAAGATGGCGCGGATCGCCGGCCTGCCGATGATGGTTCATGTCGGCGAAGCGCCGCCGACCTATGACGAGGTGCTGGCGGTCCTCGATCCCGGCGATATCGTCACCCATTGCTTCAATGGCAAGGCCGGCTCGTCGATCACCGAGGACCAACATCTGTGGGATCTCGTGGTGAAATGCGCGGAGCGTGGCATTCGCCTCGACATCGGGCACGGCGGCGCGTCGTTTTCTTTCAAGGTCGCCGAGGTTGCCATCAGGCGCGGGCTCAAACCCTTCTCGATCTCGACGGACCTGCATTTGCGGTGCCTGGATACGACGGTGTGGGACCTTGCAACGACCATGTCGAAGCTCCTGTCCGTGGGCCTGCCCTTCGACGATGTGGTGACAGCGTCCACGACCGCGCCGATGACCGCCGTGGGCCTGCCTGTCGCCAATCTTCTCGCCGTTGGACAAAACGCCGAATTGACCGTCTTCGATCTCGTCGACGACGATCTGACGGTGACGGATTCGCTGGGGCAGATCGCGCATCTCACCCGGATGTTCGAACCGCGCTTTGCCATTCGCAATGGCCATGTGGCGGAGGCGTCGCGCTACAGGCCGCGGCAACGTGCGCCAATGCCACGCTGCGGTTTCGACGGGTGCGGCGCACAACAGGATTAGCAGGGCTGCCGGGGGGCGGAGGTGATCCATGGGGACTTCGCAGGAGAGGGGAAGCTTGCTGTTGCGAGGGATGGGCTCCGCCTGTCCATCGCGCAGCAATATCTCTCATCGGAGTTCCCATGGATCCGCATTCTTAATGGATCTGCGCGGCGGCGGGCATAGCGGATCAATGCGCGGATCGATCTCACGGGGACCGCGGGCGCGCAAGCCTGTGACACCTCGCCAGGCAATACCAGATCGGTTGGGAAAGGCTCCCAGGAGAACGACATGATGACTGACATCCGGACCACACTCGGAGTTCGCCCGATCATCAACGTATCCGGCACGATGACCGGCCTTGGCGCCTCGATCGTGGTGCCTGAGGCGGTCGATACGATCGCCCGGATGCTGCCGCAGTTCGTCGAGATCAATGATCTGCAGCGTCGCGCGAGTGAGGTGATCGCACGGCTCACCGGCGGTGAAACCGGGTTCGTGACGGCCTCCTGTGCGGCAGGGATCACCCTGGCCATCGCCGGCGCGATGACGGGCACCGACCTTGCCGCCATCGAACGGCTGCCCGATGCACGAGGCCTGAAGGATGAGGTGGTCGTCCTCAGCGGACATCTCGTCAGTTTCGGTGCGCCGGTCGAACAAAGCGTTCGCATCGCCGGAGCGAGGGTCGTGCCCGTCGGCCAGGTGACGAGCGCCTATGGCTACCAGCTCGCCGGCGCGATCACGGAGCGCACCGCGGCGGCGCTCTATGTGGTCTCGCACCATACGGTCCAGTTCGGCCAGATCCCGCTCGATGAATTCGCCGCGGTTGCCCATGAAAAGGGCGTGCCGGTTATCGTCGACGCAGCTTCCGAATATGACCTCAAGGGTTTCCTGGCGGCCGGCGCCGATGTGGTCGTCTATTCCTCCCACAAGTTCCTCGGCGGACCGACCGGCGGTATCGTCGCCGGCCGCAAGGATCTCGTGCGCGCGGCCTTCCTGCAGAACATCGGCATCGGCCGCGGCATGAAGGTCGGCAAGGAAGGGATCGCTGGAACGATCGCGGCCCTGAAAGCCTGGGAGCGGCGCGATCATGAGGGCATCAGGGCGCGCGAGCTGCGGGCGCTCGAGCTCTGGAAGATCGGCCTGGCGGCCCGTCCGGGCATCACTGCGACGATCGTGGCGGATCCAACCGACAATCCCCTGGATCGTCTGCAGGTCAATGTCGATCGGGAATTGGCCCATATCACCGCCTGGGATCTGGCCGACGCCCTGGCAGCGGGCAATCCGCCCGTCATCGTGCGCGACCACGAAGTCGAGCACGGCTATTTCTTCATGGACCCGTGCAACCTGCATCCTGATCAGGAGCATCAGGTGCTGGCGCGACTCAATGAGGAACTGGACAAGGCACAGCAATCCAACAGCATCATCGCAACGCCGCTCGCCGACAGGCGCAAGCGCCGGGTTGCATCGCTGCTGCGCTGGCCGGACTAGCCGGAGATAAAGGGACCGGATCGCGCCAGAAGCGACGGGCGAGAACCGGTATGGCGCATCATGACGTCGCCGGAGCGGTCGGCGAGGGGATCGCATCCGGCGCGGTGACGAGACAAGGAGGCCGGCGAATGGTGCCTCGTTCGCCGGTTGTGCGCGCACTGAAATAATCGAGGATGCAATATTGCCGTAACGGCACAGGAGGCGACATGTATCAATGAAAATTGCGAAATGTCTGACGGCAGTTGTTGCCACGCCCTAAATTGTAAACAAATATAGTTAACGACGAAAACTGACGAAAATTTAGTAATAAATATTGACGTTTGACCGTAACCTTGAATAGACTTGTTGATCATGGAGCAATTTCCATGTGCGCGGGGAAGCGCTTGACGTTGGTAACCTTGGGGAAGGTGAGCCATGTCCACATGTCTTTTCAGAGAAGGTGACGCCATTACGCCCTCCGACCGGCAGGGATTTGATCGCCGCTGGAGCGCGCCGAATCTGGAGCGTGTCTATACGCCCTTGACAGCCGATGACGCGCTCAACGCGGCCGAGAATTTCATTCATATGTACAATCATGATGAAGTTCAAATTGTCAGCGGTCGCCATTGCTACGAGAATTTCATCTATAGCGCCAAGACGAAATGCATCGTTGACGTGACCGGGTTGAGAGATTTCGGCCACGACAGGGACAAAGGATATTATATCGGCACCGGCAATGCCAATTGGGATATGTATCAAATTCTCAACAATGTCTTCGGGAAGACGCTGCCGGCGGGCTCGTGCTATTCCGTAGGCCTTGGCGGGCATGTCACGGGCGGCGGCTACGGCCTTCTGTCTCGGCTCTACGGTTTGACCGTCGACTGGATCACCGGCGTCCGTATCGTGGTCATCCGCAACAACAGGGCGGAATTGCTGTACTGCGATGCGTCCAACCACGCCGACCTGTTCTGGGCCGTGCGTGGCGGCGGTGGTGGAAATTTTGGAATTATCACCCACTACTACTTCCAGGATCTGCCGCGATCTCCTGATTATATGTACATCAGCACGATCACGCTTCCGTGGGAAGGCATCACGCCGGATGTATTGTTCCAGTACTTTCAGACATTCGCCGAGTATGAATGCTCACAATCGGAGCTGACATGGAACAATTTCAACATTATACATATTAATCACAAATATACAGGCGCTCTGTCTCTTTCGTCATTCACTTATTACGATAAGACTCGACAAGGCGACATCAATAGTTTTGAACGATCGTTGATCGCCACGACCAATCAGCGCAAGCAGCGTTACGCCAGTATCGGCAAAGTGTCCAATACGCCTGCCCCCCATATCGGCCATCCCGTCTGGCTTGCGGATAATGGTCTCTTTCTGACGGCGGATGATGCGCTGCCGTATCGGAAATATACCTATCTCGAAGGCACGCAGAACGTTAATGGATCAGGGCCAAATCGTTACGGGAAGTATAAATCAGCTTATCTCAAACAGGCGGTCCCGCGCGATCAAAGCGATAAGTATTTTCATTATATGACCGAGCAGCCCGAAGGTGCGGATCTAAGCGCCACACTCTTTCAGCTGGATTCCTACGGGGGAAGAATCAACAGGGTCTCCTCGAAAGAGACAGCGATTGCCCAGCGTTCATCGATCGCGAAAGTTCAGTACGGAACCTATTGGTACGAAGATTCGCAAGATCCCGCCGCCAATGAGGCCCGTGCCGCCGCCAATATAAAATGGCTGCAGGATATGTATAGCGACGTCTATGCGAGATGGAATGGCATTCCCTCGCCGACGGCCTTTTCGGATCCACTCGTCGATGGGTGCTATTTCAATTACTGCGATACCGACATCGGCGTCAATAACAGTGACTACTCCATGAACGGCGCCCACTATCCTATCGACAAGGCGATGAGCGCCTATTTCCGTGATAACTACGTCGGCTCGTTCTCTCACCCGAGTGTTTTCATGGTCAAGCAGACATGGAACCCGCAGAACTGGTTCGCCAGCAGTCAGTCCATTCCTGCGGTGGACGCTAACAAAGCCGCATGATGCGGCAGCGCGCGCCGGCCTTCGCGGCCGGCGCGTGCGGCGGGCGCAGGACAAGCGCGCCTGAGGCGGCCAGCGTGCTCAGCATCGAGCTGTCCTGGCGGCCGAAGGGACGAACGAGCGGGACGCCGTCCGGCCGGTCGATGAGTTCGGCGCGCAGGTAATCCTGGCGGAAATCATTAGCCGGCACATCGGCGGCGAGTTCCGCCTCTTCGCTGCGCTCCCTGAGCGCCGCAGGATCGCCGCCGAAGTGCCGCAGCAGCGGGACGAGGAACAGAAGGGCGCAGACGATGGCCGAAACCGGGTTGCCGGGCAGGCCGAGGATCGCCATGGCGCCCAGCCGGCCGTGCATCAAAGGCTTGCCCGGGCGCATGGCGATGCGCCAGAAGCCAAGCTCCATCCCCTGGGCGGTCAGGGCCGACTGCACGAGATCATGATCGCCGACGGAAGCGCCGCCGAGCGTCACCAGCACATCGGCTTCGGCCGCCCGGGCCGCGTTGATGGCGGCCTCAAGGGCCGCGAAGCTGTCGCCGGCGATGCCGAGATCGATCACCGCCGCGCCCTCATCCTCGGCCATCGCCGCCACCGCATAGCTGTTGGACGTCACGATCTGATCCGGCCCCATGGGCTCGCCCGGGCGAACGAGCTCATCACCGGTCGCCAGGATGGCCACGCGCGGACGCCGATGGACCGTCAGAGCGCCGTGACCCATGGCCGCCGCCAGCGCCAGCAGCCGCGCATCAAGCCGGGAGCCCGCGGGAATGAGCCTCTGCCCATCGGAGAAATCGAGCCCGGCGGCCCGAATATTGGTCGATGACGACGACCGGGCCGTCACGACCACATCCTGGCCGTCGCGCGACGTGTCCTCCTGAATGACCACGCGGTCGGCGCCTTCAGGCACGGGCGCGCCGGTGAAGATGCGGACGGCCTCGCCGGCGCCGAGGGGGCCGGCAAAGCGATGGCCGGCCGCGCTGGTGCCGATGACGCGAAGCGTGGCGGGCAGGGCGGCGACATCGGCGTCGCGAACGGCGTAACCATCCATGGCCGAGGCGTTGAAGGGCGGCTGCGTCCTCAAGGCCGCAAGATCCTGCGCCAGATAGCGGCCGCGGCAGCGGGCAAGCGGGAGCGTCTCCGCGGCCAGGGCCGGACCCGCCATGCCGACGATCGTCGCGAGGGCGTCCTCCACCGAGGTCAGACCCGCTCCGGCCGGTTTCCTGGCCTCTCCGCTCACGGCTTCTCCTCCGTACCGGCCTCGTCCCTGCGGAAATCGCCGGACTGTCCGCCGCTCTTGGCGAGAAGGCGAATCGCGCCGATCTCCATGCCGCGGTCCACAGCCTTCACCATGTCATAGATGGTGAGGCAGGCGACGCTGACCGCCGTCAGGGCCTCCATCTCCACCCCCGTCTGCCCGCTGACCTTCGCCGTCGCCGTCACGCGCACGCCGGGAAGGGCATCGTCCAGGGCGAGATCGACCGTGATCTTCGACAGGGCGAGCGGATGGCAGAGCGGGATGAGGTCATGGGTTTTCTTGGCCGCCATGATGCCGGCGAGGCGCGCGGTGCCGAGCACGTCGCCCTTCTTGGCGTCACCTGCACGGATGAGCGCGAGCGTCTCCGCGCGCATGCGCACCACGCCCTCGGCGGTCGCCATGCGGCTCGTGGCGGGCTTTGCCGACACGTCGACCATATGGGCCTGGCCGGCGGCGTCGAGATGGGTGAGGCCCTTCATGGCCGCGCCATCTCGCCGAACAGCAGCGCGCGGGTCGCCGCTGCCACATCCGCCTGCCGCATCAGGCTCTCGCCGACGAGCAGGGCGTGAATGTTGGACCGCGCCAGACGGTCCACATCCGCATGGGTGAAGATGCCGCTTTCGCCGACGACGATGCGATCGTCGGGAATGCGCGGTGCGAGGCTCTCGCAGACGGTGAGCGATGTCTCGAAGGTGCGCAGATTGCGGTTGTTGATGCCGATCAGCGGCGTGCCGAGCGGCAGGGCGCGGTCGAGTTCAGCGCCGTCATGCACCTCGACCAGCACGTCCATGCCAAGGTCGCGGGCGGTATCGACGAGCGCGCGCGCCTCATCATCGCTCACGCTCGCCATGATCACGAGAATGCAGTCGGCGCCCCAGGCGCGCGCCTCGAAGACCTGATAAGGCTCGAACATGAAGTCCTTGCGCAGCACGGGCAGCCCGGATGCGGCGCGCGCGGCTTCCAGATAGGCGGGCTGTCCCTGGAAGGAGGGGCCGTCCGTCAAGACGGACAGGCAGGTGGCGCCGCCGTCCGCATAGGCCCGCGCCAGCGCCGGCGGATCAAAATCGGCACGGATCAAGCCTTTGGAAGGGCTCGCTTTCTTGATTTCGGCGATCAGCGCGGGCCGTCCCTGCGCGACATGGCCGGCAATGGCCTGCCCGAAGGGGCGGACAGGCGCGGCCGCCCGGGCGCGGCGCTCCATCTCCGCAGGTGGTACGCTCGCCTTGGCGGCCGCGATCTCGCCGCGCTTGTAGGCTTCGATATGGGCGAGGATGTCTCCCGCCGGGGCCGTCTCGGCGACACGCATCACTGTTGCTCCTCTGGAGCCGCATTCGAGACGGCTATGAGATTGTCCAGAACGCTGCGAGCCGCGCCGCTGTCGACTGCCTTGGCCGCGAGCACGAGGCCCTCCTTGAGATCGTTCGCCTTGTCCGCGACGACAAGGCCGGCGGCGGCATTGAGCAAGGCAATATCGCGATAGGCGCCGGGCTTGCCGTCGAGCACGTCGCGCAGAGCCTGCGCATTATGCTCGGGATCGCCGCCCTTCAGGTCCTCCGGACGCGCGAGCGCCAGCCCGAGTTCCTCCGGATTCACCGAGAAGCGGCGGATCTGGCCATTCTCCAGGGCCACCACGTCCGTTCGGGCGGCAACGGTGAGTTCATCGAGGCCGTCGGTGCCATAGACGGCCCAGACTTTTTCCGACCCCAGCGTCTTCAACACCGTGACGAGAGGTTCCAGCCAGCTCTCGGCGAAGACGCCGAGCACCTGGCGCTTCACCCCCGCGGGATTGGCGAGCGGTCCGACCAGATTGAACAGCGTGCGCGTGCCAAGTTCCGCGCGAACGGCCGCGACATGGCGCATCGAGCCGTGATGGGTCGGCGCGAACATGAAGCCGACCCCGGCCTCGCGGATGGTGCGCGCAATGCCCGGCGCGTCCTGCCCGACCTTGACGCCGAGCGCCATCAGCACGTCCGCCGCGCCCGATTTCGACGAGGCGGCACGGTTGCCGTGCTTGGCGACGACGACACCCGCGGCCGCCGCGATAATGGAGGCAAGCGTCGACACATTGTAGCTGCCGGAATTGTCACCTCCGGTGCCGACAATGTCGATGGCCTCCGGCGGGGCGGTGACGCGCAGCATCCGGGCGCGCATGGCCGATACCGCGCCGACGATCTCGTCGACCGTTTCTCCGCGAACGCGCAGCGCCATGAGAAAGGCGCCGCCCTGGGCGGGCGTCACTTCGCCGGAGAGCAGGGTGTCGAAGGCAGCCCGCGCTTCATCGCGGCTCAGCGGGGCGCCGGTGGCGACTTTGGCGATGAAAGGCTTGAAGGCATCCATGGCGTTCCCGTCAGTTATGGTTGTGGCGTTGCGTCTCGTTCCAGACGGCCGCCAGGTCGAGGAAGTTGCGCATGATCGTCGCGCCATGCTCGGACAGAATACTCTCCGGATGGAACTGGACGCCATGCACAGGATGGCTCTTGTGCGACAGGGCCATGATCACGCCGTCATCGCTCTCGGCCGTGATATCGAAAACCGTCGGGCAGGTCGCGCGGTCGACGACGAGCGAGTGGTAGCGCGTCGCCTTGAACGGCCCGTTGATGCCCCGGAACAGGCCGTCCCCGTGATGGCGAACCGTGGAGATCTTGCCATGCATGGGGGCCGGCGCGCGCACCACCTGGCCGCCATAGGCCTGGCCCATGGCCTGCATGCCGAGGCACACGCCGAAGATCGGAATGGACGGCCCTGCCTCCGTGATGAGGCCGAGGCAGATGCCCGCTTCGTTCGGTGTGCACGGTCCGGGTGACAGCACGATGGCATCCGGCCCGCTGGCGAGGACCTCCGTGACGCTCAGCGCGTCATTGCGATGAACCTCGACCTCGGCACCCGAGCCCGCGACGAGATGCACGAGGTTCCAGGTGAAGGAATCGTAGTTGTCGATCAGGACGATACGCGTCATGGCGGAACCTCCTACTGCCCGCGCCGGGCCGTCGCGGCGAAGCGCACGGCTTCCTCCGCGGCCCGGAAGGCGGCCTTCGCCTTGTTGACGCATTCGACCTGTTCGGACTGAGGGTCGGAATCGTAGACGATGCCGGCCCCTGCCTGGACGGACATGCGTCCGTTCTTCACCAGCGCGGTGCGCAGGACGATGCAGGTGTCCATCTCGCCGTCCGCGCCGAAATAGCCGATGCATCCGGCATAGGGGCCGCGCTTGTCCCGCTCCAGTTCGTCGATGATCTCCATGGCGCGGACCTTCGGCGCGCCCGAGACCGTGCCGGCGGGGAAGGCCGCGACCAGCGCGTCGAGAGCATCGTGCTTGGGATCGAGCGTCCCCTCGACATGGGAGACGATGTGCATCACCTGGCTGTAGTACTCCAGGAAATAGCTGTCGGTGACGCTGACGCTGCCGATCGCCGAAACCCGGCCCGCATCGTTGCGGCCGAGATCAAGCAGCATCAGATGCTCCGCACGCTCCTTGGGATCCGCCAGCAATTCCGCGGCAAGAGCCCGATCCTCGGCCGGTGTGGCGCCCCGCCGCCGCGTGCCGGCGATCGGACGCACCGTGACCTTGCCCTCGCGCACCCGCACCAGGATTTCCGGGCTCGAACAGACGATCTGGAAATCCAGGAAGTCGAGGAAGCACAGGTAAGGGGAGGGGTTCACGCGCCGCAATGCCCGGTAAAGCGACAAGGCCGGCAAAGTGAAGGGTGCGTCGAAGCGTTGGGACAGCACGACCTGGAAGATATCGCCGGCGCGGATATAGTCCTTCGCCCTCTCCACCATTGCCTTGAAGCGCTCCGGCGCGGTGTTGGACACCGGCGTCGGGGCGGGCAGCGTCGTGACATCCGGTCCGCTATCGCGGGGGAGAGGCTCATCGAGTGCCGCCAGCGCCTCCTCGATACGCTCGACCGCGGCTTCATAGGCGACCTTGGCCGATATGGCCTTGGCCGGCCGGACGGGCGTGATGAGCGAGAGTTCGTCCCTGACGGAATCGAACACCACCATCAGGGTCGGTCGCAGGAGGATGGCATCGTCCAGATCGAGCGCGTCCTGCGGAGCGCCGGGAAGACGCTCCATCTGCCGGACCATGTCATAACCGAGATAGCCGAAGATGCCGGCCGCCATCGGCGGCAATCCCGGCGGCAAGGCGATGGCGCTTTCGGCGATCAGCGCACGCAGGCTGTCCAGCGGCGCGCGATCATCCGCAGCGAAGACCGAGGCGCGTTGCGCAGCGCGGTTGATCTCGGCCCTGCCATCGCGGCATCGCCAGATCAGGTCCGGCTTCAGCCCGATCATGGAATAGCGGCCGCGGGTCGCACCGCCTTCGACCGATTCGAGAAGAAAGGTGGGAAGGGTGCCGCCGGCGCTGAGCTTCAGATAGGCGGCGACCGGGGTTTCGAGATCAGCGACCAGACTTGCGCTGAGAACGCTGGCTTCGCCCTTATCATAGGTGGCGGCGAAGTCTTCGAAAGACGGTGAAAACAGCATGGCTTGTACTGAGGTCCGAACCGACCGTTTGGAACCGGGCGGGAAACCTCACCTTTTCAGTTAGGGAGCGTGATCAGCGCGAGGGGTGAAGTCGCGTGATACGTCCGGATCACCGTACCTCCGGACAGATTTGCCCAGAGGGTCGACAAGCCCGCTTCCCAGAGGAAACAGGCACCCCGAGGAACAGGCACCCCGAGGAAACGGGCACCTCAGGTACACAGGCACCTCGGTAAAGTGGCACCTTTTAGGGGCGAGGGCCGCAAGCTGGGCCTTTCGCCCGGCTGAAGGTTCCTCATACCCTCACGGGTTTGCGGGCTATACCCGACCCGTCGCGGCAACGCCAGTGGCTTGATGCGATCGGCCTCGGCAAGGGCGGCCGGACCGCGGCGTCACCGGCGCGCCGGCCCGATCAGAGGTCGGTGTTGCCGAAGGCGTTGTTGATCGCCCGCTGGTTGATGGTGACGCCGAGTTCGCTGCGCAGCTTGGTGCTATATTCGCTGATCAGGTCTTCTTCGACAGCCGTCCGCATCTGGTCGCGAATGCGCGCCGCATCACCGGTGGAGGTGATATAGGGGGGAACGGTCGCCTCGGTCACGACAAAGACCACGCGCGCGTCACCATTCGTCCCGGCCGCCACGGATCCGGCCTTGCCGGCCGGCACGGCGAAGATCTGGGCGACGACCGGGACGGCCAGATTGCCGCTCGCCGCACCCCGGGCAAGGCCCGTGGCTGTCTCGACCGGCAGCGACAGCTCGGCCGCGACGGCGTCGAGGGCCTCGCCCTTGTTGAGGCGCTCGACCAACGCGCGCGCCTTATCCGACAGGGCCTTCGCTATGGCATCCTCGCGCCATCGCACCAGCACCTGGTCACGGACGTCGGCCAGGGGGCGCTCGTGGGCGGGATCGACGCCGCGGACGTCGAACCACTCATAGCCGCCATCGCTCAGGCGGATCGCCTCGTTGTCGGCGCCGACATCGGACGCGAAAATCGCGTTGAGGAGCGCCGTGTTTCCGGCCACGCCGGGAACGGGCTGACCGTTCTTGTCATTGCCGGCCTGGTCCACCGCGGCAATCGTCTGCGCGCTGAGGCCGAGCGCCGTCGCGATCTCGGCGAGGGGCTTGGCCGCCAGCCGGTCGTCCTCGATGCGATCGTGGACATCGTTGATCTGGTTTTGCGCCGCCGAGCGGGCAAGCCCTTGGCGAATCTCGGCAGAGACCGCCTCGAGGGGCTTCACCGATGCCGGCTCGATGGCGGTGACGCGGACGATAACCGGCCCGAAACGGCCCTCGACCGCTCCGCTCGCCACGCCTTGCGCGAGCGAGAACACCGCATCGGCGACCGCTGCATCGATCAGTTCGCTCTTCGCGAAGGTGCCGAAGGCGATGTCCTTCTCGGCGAGCCCGCGCTCGGCGGCAAGGGCCTCGAAGGTCGTGCCGGCCGCGATTTTCGCCGCGGCGGCCTGGGCGTCGGCCAGATTGGGGAAGGTGATGCGCTCAACCGTGCGACGCTCCGGCGTGCCGAAACGGGTCGCCTTGTCAGCCTCATAGACACGGCGAACATCCGCGTCAGACACGGCATCAGGCTTGGCCAGCGTCTCCGGGGTCAATGTCAGCGTGACGACACTGCGATATTCCGGAGCGCGGAAGATGGCCTTGCGCGCATCGAACCAGCTTTGCAGCGCCGTCTCGTCGGGATCCGCGATGGTGCCCACGCTCGCCGCCGGCAGCACCACATAGGACGCCGCGCGGCGCTCGGCCCCATAGCGATAGACCGCCTCCTGCAGCGCAATCGGCGTTTCGAGCGCGCCCATCACGCCCTCGAGCAACTGGCGGCGAATGATGACCGCACGCTGGTCGCGCAGATAGGAGGCCTCGGTCAGGCCGTTGTAACGCAGCAACTCGTCGAAGCGGCGGCGGTCGAACTGGCCCGCGGCGTTGCGGAAAACCGGGTCGTCCATGACCGCACGCGCCAGGTCCGCGTCCGAAATGGCGAGGCCGAGCTCCCGGGCGCGCGCATCGAGCGCCGCTTCGTTGATCAGCCGGTTCAGGACCTGCTGCTCCAGACCGATCCGACGCGCCATTTCAGCGCTGATGGGCTGGCGGAGCTGCTGCTGCAGGCGCTGGAGTTCGTTCTGATAGGCGTTGCGCAGCGCCTGGACCGTGATTTCCGTCTTGCCCACATTGGCGGCGGTGTTGGCCGCATAGCCGCGGAAAATGTCGCCGACGCCCCACAGACCGAAGGACAGGATGAGGAAGCCGAACATGATGGCGATGATGGCGCGGCCAATGAGCGACTGTCCGGCGTTGCGAAAACTGTTCAACATGAGAAGCGGGGTCCGGTCTTAATCAGCGTAAGGCATTTGCGGTGACGTGGCACAGCCGAACTCGACCCGACCAGGCACGCCTGACCGAGCAAGGTGGCGGATCATAGAGAGGGCGCCCCTGGGCCGCAATGGACAAAGGCAATCTGCAGCGTCAGCTCCATGTGAAGGATCATAGTGAAGGATCATTTCAAGAAGGATCATTTGTAATGGATACGCCGATCAGGTCCGCCGCTCGCGGCCGAGCCCTCTAGGCTATCCCGCCCGTACGGGTTAAGGAACGAATCGATCGAAACACCAACGACAAGGGTCATGCTTCATGGCGAGTGGTCATTTGCGTCATCTCGTGGCTGGAAACTGGAAGATGAATGGCCTGAAGGCTTCCACGGACGTGCTGGATGCGGTGATCAAGGGCCATGATGCCGTGCTGGCGGCACGAGCCGACCTGATGGTGTGTCCGCCGGCCACCCTGCTGGCGGCCTTCGCGGCGAGAGCCGGCGGCTCGACCGTCGCCGTTGGCGCCCAGGATTGCCACGCGGCGGCCGCCGGTGCGTTCACCGGCGATATCGCGGCCGAGATGATCGCCGATGCCGGCGGCAAGGCCGTGATCGTCGGCCATTCCGAGCGGCGCACCCTCCATGGCGAGAGCGACGCCGACGTCCGCGCCAAGGCGGAAGCGGCCTGGCGCGCGGGGCTTTTCCCCATCGTCTGCGTCGGAGAAACGCGCGCGGAGCGCGATGCGGGGCATGCGCTCGCTATCGTCGCACGCCAGATCGCGGGCTCGCTCCCGGACAGCCTGCCCGGTGATCTGGTCGTGGCCTATGAGCCTGTCTGGGCGATCGGCACGGGGCTTACACCGACCGTGGCCGATGTGGCCGAAATGCATGGGGCCATTCGCCGCCAGCTCGTCGAACGCTACGGCGGGGCAGGGCAAGCCGTGCGCCTGCTCTACGGCGGCTCGGTCAAGCCCTCCAATGCCGCCGAACTCATGGCCATCGCTGATGTGAACGGCGCGCTTGTCGGTGGCGCGAGCCTCGTGGCCGACGACTTCCTGGCGATCGCCAAGGCTTGCGGCACCTCCTGAGGGACCGATTGCGGCCATCGAGCCGCCCTTGATCTTGCGTCGCACCACCACGATCTGCCATTCCGGCAGGGAAGCTCTGCATGGGACGCGGGCAATTCTCCCGCGCTATGGTCTTTCCTCGCGGACCGGGACTGTGTTAGAGCGGCACAAATGAATCGAGCCTGGCCGGTCGTGCCCGCGCCGGGCGTTGGATGTTGACATGCAAACCGTAATTATCGTCATCCACCTCATTGTTGTCATCGCGCTTGTCGGTGTGGTGCTCCTGCAGCGCTCCGAAGGCGGCGGCCTTGGCATGGGCGGCGGCGGTGTTTCCGGATTCATGACAGGCCGCGGGCAGACCAACGCGCTGACCCGCACGACAGCCATCCTCGCCACCATTTTCTTCCTGACGAGCCTCGGGCTGTCGGTCCTGGCGGGCATTCAGCGCGGTCAGCGTTCCATTTTCGATTCCATGCCGGGGGGCGCGCCTGGCGCCGTTCCGGGTGCGCCTGTCGCACCGGGCGCCGGCGGTGGCGTTCTCGACCAGCTTCGCCAGATCCAGGGCAGCCAGCCCACGGCGCCAGCGCCGCCTGCGCCTGCGCCCGCCGCGCCGTCGACGCCTCAGGTGCCCGGTTCGCAGTGAGCCGGTTACGAAGGCGCCGCAGCGCTTTCTCTGATCACCCGTGACCGGCTGGGCCTGAATAAAGGCCCGGCACGATGCGCCGAATGCGCATGCGCAATGCTGGATTGCGTGGGTCGCCCATATTTTCGCCTGGATTGGTCCTATGACCACTCCCCGAATCGATCGCGATAGAGTAAATGAGGATTCCCATGGCGCGGTACGTTTTCATCACCGGCGGCGTGGTCTCCTCCCTGGGCAAGGGCCTCGCATCAGCCGCTCTCGGAGCTCTTCTGCAGGCACGCGGCTACAGCGTGCGCCTTCGGAAGCTTGACCCCTATCTCAATGTCGATCCCGGCACGATGAGCCCTTACCAGCATGGTGAGGTCTTCGTGACCGACGATGGCGCCGAGACCGACCTCGATCTCGGCCACTACGAGCGATTCACGGGACGGCCCTGCACCCGTGACGACAACGTCACCACAGGCCGCATCTATCTCGATATTCTGACGAAGGAACGCCGCGGCGACTATCTCGGCGCGACCGTCCAGGTCATCCCGCATGTCACCAACGCCATCAAGGAATTCGTCCTGACCGGCAACGAGGACAGCGATTTCGTCCTGGTCGAGATCGGCGGCACGGTCGGCGATATCGAAAGCCTGCCTTTCCTCGAGGCCATCCGCCAGCTCGGCCAGGAACTGGACCGCGGGCAGGCCGTGTTCATCCATCTCACGCTCCTGCCCTATATTCCCTCGGCGGGCGAACTGAAGACCAAGCCGACCCAGCATTCGGTCGCCGAACTTCGCTCCATCGGCATTCAGCCCGACATCCTGCTCTGCCGCACCGACCGTCCGATCCCCGAGGACGAGCGGCGCAAGCTGTCGCTGTTCTGCAACGTCCGGGAGACCGCGGTCATCGAGGCGCGCGACGTCGCGACGATCTATGACGTGCCGGTCGCCTATCACGCCGAGGGGCTTGACGACGAGGTTCTCGCAGCCTTTGGCATGCCTGGCGCGCCCGCCCCGAACATCGATCGCTGGCAGGACATTTCCCACCGCATCAAGACCCCCGAGGGCGAGGTCACCATCGCCATCGTCGGCAAATATACGGGGTTGAAGGACGCCTATAAGTCGCTGATCGAGGCGCTGACCCACGGCGGCATCGCCAATCGCGTCAAGGTCAATCTCGACTGGATCGAGAGCGAGATCTTCGAGCGTGAGGACCCAGCGCCCTTCCTCGAGCATGTGCATGGCATCCTGGTGCCGGGCGGCTTCGGCCAGCGCGGCGCCGAGGGCAAGATCAGGGCGGCAGGCTTCGCGCGGGAGCGCAAGGTACCCTATTTCGGCATCTGCTTCGGCATGCAGATGGCCGTCATCGAGGCCACACGGTCGCTCGCCGGCATTGCGGCGGCCAATTCCACGGAATTCGGGGCAACGACGGAGCCCGTGGTCGGCCTCCTGACGGAATGGCTGAAGGGCAACGAGCTGGAGAAGCGCCGTGCCGATGGCGATCTCGGCGGCACGATGCGTCTCGGCGCCTTCCCGGCCTCCCTCTCGGCCGGCAGCAAGGTGGCCGACATCTATGGCATGACCAAGATTTCCGAGCGGCACCGCCATCGCTACGAGGTCAATATGGGCTATCGGCAGCGGCTCGAGGAACGCGGCATGCGCTTCAGCGGTGTCTCGCCGGACGGACTTCTGCCGGAGATCGTCGAGCTCGTGGACCATCCCTGGTTCATCGGCGTGCAGTTCCATCCCGAGCTGAAGTCGCGGCCCTTCGAGCCGCATCCCCTGTTCCAGAGCTTCGTGGCCGCGGCCGTCGAACAGAGCCGGCTCGTCTGATGGTCGGCCAGCCCCGCGGGATCGACCATCTCGTCGTCACTGTTCGCGATCTCGACGCCGCAGGGGCCTTCTACGAATCCCTCGGTTTCACGGTCGGTGCGCGCAATCGCCATCCCTGGGGAACCGCGAACCGTATCGTGCAGTTCGATGGGTCCTTCATCGAGCTCATCACGGTCGGCGAGGGCGCTGCCATCGCCCCGCATGGCGAACGGACATTCAGCTTCGGCGCCTTCGTCCGTGACAGCCTGGCGCGCGGCGAGGGCTTGACCATGCTGGTGCTCGAAAGCCGCGACGCCCCCGGCGATGCGCTTGATTTCGCCGCCTCAGGCATCGGTGATTTCGAGACTTTCTTTTTTGAACGGCATGCGCGCCGCCCCGATGGGGCTGAGACGACGGTCGCCTTCACGCTCGCCTTCGCGCGCGACGACCGTGCCCCGCAGTGCGGCTTCTTCGTCTGCCAGCAGCATTTCCCGGAGAATTTCTGGAATCCCGCATTCCAGCGCCATGCCAACGGGGCAAGGGGCGTCGCTGCGGCTGTCATGACCGCGGACAATCCGACCGATCATCACATCTTCCTGTCGGCCTTCACCGGGCAGCGCGACCTGCACGCGACATCGCTCGGCGTGAGCGCGGAATTGCCGCGCGGCCGGCTCGACATTCTCTCGACCGATGCGTTCCGCAGCCTCTATGGCGCAGCGGGCGCGGTGGAAGAGGAAGTCTTCGTCGCCTATGGGATCGCGGTTGACGACCTTGCCGTCGTCGCCGAACGATTGGCCAGGGCCGGAATCGCCGCGCGCATGATCGGCCCTCGGCTGGTCGTTGCCGCCGAGGATGCCTACGGCGTCACGATCGCATTCGAGACCGCGGCGCGCGGTGGCGGAAAGACATAGCGCCTGGACAACAGAGCGCCAAAGCGGGGGCAAGGATGGACGGTATCCTTCTGGTCAATTTCATCGACTTTCTCGTCGATTTCGTCATATCGGTCATCCTCGTTGCGCTCTATCTCGCCGTTTATACCTTCGCGACGACCCACAACGAGTTCGAGCTCATCCGCCGCAACGTCATCTCCGCGGCACTGTCGCTGGGGCTCAGCCTCATCGGTTTCGCGTTGCCGCTGTCGAGCGCGATCGTCAATACGACGACCGTTCTGGCGCTGGTGCTATGGGGTATCATCGCGCTCGTCGTGCAGATCATCGTGTATTGGCTCGTGCGCATTCTCGTTCCGAATTTGACGGGACGCATTGCGCAGGGCGAGATCGCCGCAGCATGCCTGCTCGGCGCGGCCTCGCTCTCGGCCGGCATCATCAACGCGGCCTGCATGACCTTCTAGTGGGTTGAACGGTGTTCTAGGACCAATCGACATTCGAGAATTGCCAAGAGATACCAACGTCATCACCGGGCTTGTCCCGGTGATCCCGACCGGAAAGGCGCCTCGGTTAATCGGGATGGCCGGGACAAGCCCGGCCATGACAGCTGAAAGCGCTGAATGTTGATCGGTCCAAATGGGTTGAACGGCGTTCTAGCGGGATAAATGACGTTCAGACGCGATACATGAGGGTTGCGGTTGACACCGGGACGCTCCATTTTAGGAAGACATGGCTTGGGGTGCCTCGCGTTCCGCGGGGCTGAGATCATACCCATCGAACCTGTCTGGGTCATGCCAGCGTAGGGAGCCTCGAATGGTTCAAGATAATCGCGCAGGTCAGGGCAGGGTTGCCGTGATCGGCGCCGGCGTGATCGGCCTGTCGATCGCCTGGCGCCTCGCCCAGCGCGGCCTCACCGTCACGGTTTTCGACAAGGGGGAAGCCGGCCAGGGGGCGAGCCACGCCGCCGCCGGCATGCTGGCCGCCTGCGCGGAAATCGAGCCGTCCGAAGAGCGGCTGCTGACCCTCAACAGGGCAAGCCAGGCGCTCTGGCCCGACTTCGCCGCCGAGCTCGAGGCGGCAAGCGGCGAGCCCATTGAGCTGCGCACCGAGGGCACCTTGATGGTGGCGCTCACGGCCGACGACGCGGCGAAGCTGCGCAACCATGCGGATCTGCAGGCGCGGCTCGGCCTGCCCGTGTCGTGGCTGACCGGTCGCGACATCAGGCGGCTCGAGCCGGCGCTGGCCCCCGGCGTCGCGGGTGGCGTGTCCTCGCCGGAGGATCATCAGGTCGACAACCGAAAGCTCGCCAAGGCGTTGCGGATCGCGGCCCTGCGGGCCGGTGTCACGTTGTCCGAGAATACGCCGGTCGAAGGCCTTTCCATCAGGGACGGCCGCATCGAGGGCGTTCTTACCGCAGGCGGCCTCTGTGAGGCGGACAGCGTGGTGCTGGCGGCCGGCCCCTGGTCCCGCGGCATTCCCGGCCTTCCGGCTGAAGCGCGCCCGGCCGTTCGGCCGATCAAGGGCCAGATGCTCTCCCTCGCCATGGATCCGGCGGCGCCACTATTGCGGCATGTGGTATGGGCGCCTGGCGTCTATCTCGTGCCACGCCTGGACGGCCGCCTCATCATCGGCGCGACCGTCGAGGAAAAGGGCTTCGATACCGCAATGACCGCCGGCGGCCTGCTCTCGCTGCTGCATGCGGCGTGGCGCGCACTCCCCGGCATCGAGGAATTGCCGGTCCTCGAAACCTGGGTCGGCCATCGTCCCGGCAGCCGCGATGACGCACCGATCTTCGGTGCCGGCCCGGTCGAGGGGCTCGTCTATGCCACGGGACACCATCGCAACGGCATCCTGCTGACGCCGATCACGGCTGATCTCATCAGCGATTTCGTCGTGAGCGGCCGGCTCGATCCCTTGGCCGCACCCTTTGGCTTCGGACGCTTCGCGCGTCCCGCGGCGGCGGCCTGATCATGGGCGCGTTGATTGGGCGCGGACCGGATCCCGCTCGCCGGGATGATCGTCATGGAGTGTGCGGAGGGCACGAGAGGCTGCCCCCTGGAGTGGAAATGATGTCTGAACTCATCCGCGTGAACGGCGAGGAAGCGGCCCTCGCGGTCGCAACCGTCGCGGAACTCGTGGCGTCCCGCCTTGCGCCCGATGCGCGCGGCGTCGCGGTGGCGCTGAACGGTGCCGTCCTGCCCAGGGCCAAGTGGCCGGAGACGCGCCTTGCCGCAGGTGACCGCGTGGAAATCGTCCGCGCCCGGCAGGGAGGCTGAGCCATGCATACCGTCTACACACCTCCGACCTCCGATGATCCCCTGGTCATCGCCGGTCGCGCCTTCACCTCGCGCCTCTTCCTCGGCACGGCCGGCTATCCCAACCAGCAGGCCATGCTGGATGCGGTGGCCGCGAGCGGAACCCAGTTCGTGACCGCCTCCTTGCGGCGTATCAGCCTCGACGGCTATGAGGAAAGCCTCATCGACGTGCTTGGGGACCGTGTCGGGTTCCTTCCCAATACGGCGGGTTGCCAGACGGCGCGCGATGCGATCCTCACCGCGGAGCTCGGGCGCGAGGCACTCGAGACTCATTGGGTGAAACTGGAGATCATCGGCGACCGCGAGCTGCAATATCCCGATGTCGAGGAGCTCCTGATCGCGACCGCCGAGCTCACGGCCAAGGGCTTCATCGTGCTGCCCTATTGCACCGAGGATCCGGTCGCCTGCCGCAAGCTCGCGGATGCGGGTGCGGCGGCGGTGATGCCGCTCGGTTCGCCGATCGGCTCGGGTCTCGGCATTTCCAACCCCCATCTCATCGAGCTCGTCTGCAGCCGCAGCCCGGTACCGGTGGTGCTCGACGCCGGCATCGGCACGGCCTCGGATGCCGCTTTCGCCATGGAGCTCGGCTGTGCGGCGGTGCTGCTCAACACCGCCGTATCGCGCGCCGACGATCCCGTGCGCATGGCTCGCGCCATGCGCTACGCGGTGGAGGCCGGGCGGCTCGCCCATCTCGCCGGGCGGATTCCACGCCGCCGCTATGCCGAACCGTCGAGCCCGCAACTCGGCCTCGTCGAGAGCTGATGCTCCCGCAGCCCCCCCTGCTGGTCGTCAGCGATCGCCGACAGGCCGTGCGGCCACTGCCGGAGATCGCTGCGGAAATCTTCGCCGGCGGATGTCGGTGGTTCAGCTTGCGCGAGAAAGACTTATCGAGAGATGCTCAGATAGCACTTTTGCTTGAGATCAAGGCGTCGGCTCACACGTTCGGCGCTGTGGTGAGCGTCCACGGGGACCTGGCGGTGGCCGAGGCGGCCGGTGTCGGCGTGCACCTTGCCGCGGCCGGAGATGCGCAGGCCGCGCGTGACCGGCTCGGGCCGGATGTGCTCGTCGGGCAATCGGTGCACAATCCAGCCGAGGCGGCAGCAGCGCCGGCCGCCGCGCTGGACTATGTCGTCGCGGGGCCTGCCTTCCCAACGGCCAGCAAACCGGGCTACGGACCCGCACTCGGTCCCGAGGGTCTCGCAGCGATCGTGGCGGCGACCACGCTGCCTGTCATCGCCATCGGCGGCATCGACGCCGCCGCGATCCCCTCCTGCCGCCGCGCGGGTGTCGCCGGTGTCGCCGTCATGGGCGGCGTGATGCGGGCCGAGGATCCCGCAACTGAGGTGCGTGAGCTCCTCCGCGCTTGGAACAGCGCGACGCCATAGCTGGGCCCCTCGGGCGAGCATTCTCAACCTTCACGCCAAGCGATCCCCACACGCCAAGCGATCCCCACACGCCGAGTGATTCCCACACTCCAAGTGATTCCCGGGCTGCTATGCAGCCCGCCGGGGATTGACACCAGGACAGCCCCCGCGCCGATCCCTCCCCTTCAGGGGAGGGTGGCCTCGCGTGAGCGAGGTCGGGTGGGGGACACGAGGCAAGAGGCGCTGCCCCGTGGCCAGTACGTGTTCCTGCCTTTCGGTCGGGTCAGCGTCAGGTGGGCCCCACCCGGCGCCTGCGGCGCCACCCTCCCCTGAAGGGGAGGGATCGGCGCGGCGCGTCTCCCGCGTGTCTTCTCCGGCCTCGCGTAGCGACGGGAAGGGGATCCCGACGGTCAACCTGCACAGACTGGGAGGAAGACCATGCCTCGCGCCTACCCGCGCGCGCGATAGGGCGGCACGCCCTGGTCGGGCAGGAACAGGCCCTCGGGTGGCGCGCCGGTCTGCCAGAACACGTCGATCGGAATGCCGCCGCGCGGATACCAATAGCCGCCGATGCGAAGCCATTGCGGTTCGAGAAGACTGGCGAGCCGAAGGCCGATCGAGACGGTGCAGTCCTCATGGAACGCCCCGTGATTGCGGAAGGCGTGCAGATAGAGCTTCAGGGATTTCGATTCGACGAGCCATTCACCCGGCGCATAGTCAATGACGAGTATGCCGAAATCCGGCTGGCCGGTGACCGGGCACAGCGAGGTGAATTCCGGGCAGGTGAAGCGCGCGACATAGCGTGTACCGATCTGCGGATTGGGCACCCGGTCGAGGTCCGCCTCGTCGGGCGAGGCGGGCAGGGCGCTGGGCCTGCCCAGTTGCAGGTTCCGGGATTTGAGGTCTCTTGTCATCGCGGTGTCATCCTTTTACGCCGAGTTCTGTGGCTGATCCGGCCTCCGGGCACAAGCATGGCGGACCTAAGCCCGGGAGGATCGATCCGCTGTTCGGCTCTTTGCCCTCCGGGGACGACTTGGCCGCCCGGGACGACTTGGTCGTCCGGACCACTTGACCGCCCGGGACGACTTGGCCGTCCGGACGACTTGGCCGCCCGGAGCAGTTGGCGTAAAAGCCGGACGGTGTTTCCAAGGCGGCTGCCCGCGCCGTGGGCGGCCCGTTGTCAATTGTACAGCCCGCTGGTGGCTGGGAGGATGCTTCATGACATCGATCGTCGATATCGTCGCCCGTGAAATACTCGACAGTCGCGGCAATCCCACCGTCGAGGTCGATGTCGCGCTGGAAGACGGCTCCTTCGGCCGCGCCGCCGTCCCCTCGGGTGCCTCCACGGGCGCCCATGAGGCGGTGGAGCTGCGCGACGGCGATAAGTCGCGCTATCTCGGCAAGGGTGTGCTCAAGGCGGTCGATGCCGTCAACACCGAGGTCTTCGAGGCCATCGGCGGCCTCGACGCCCAGGACCAGACTTTGATCGACGAGGCGCTGATCGCCCTCGACGGGACCCCCAACAAGTCGCGAATCGGGGCCAATGCGATCCTCGGCGTTTCGCTTGCGGTCGCGAAAGCCGCGGCGCAGGCGAGCGGGCTGCCGTTGTATCGCTATGTCGGCGGCGTCCAGGCGCGCGTCCTGCCCGTGCCGATGATGAACATCGTCAATGGCGGCGTCCATGCCGACAACCCCATCGACTTCCAGGAGTTCATGGTGATGCCCGTCGGCGCGCCGAGCTTCTCCGAGGCGCTGCGCACCGGTGCGGAGATCTTCCACACCTTGAAGAAGGCCTTGAAAGACGCCGGGCACAACACCAATGTCGGGGACGAGGGGGGCTTCGCGCCGAACCTCCCCTCGGCCGAGGCCGCCCTCGATTTCGTCATGCAGGCCATCCGCACCGCCGGCTTCGAGCCCGGCCGCGACGTGGTGCTGGCGCTCGATTGCGCCGCGACCGAATTCTTCAAGGACGGCTCTTATGTCTATTCCGGCGAAGGCAAGACCCGCTCGCCGGAGGAGCAGGTGGCCTATCTCGCCAAGCTCGTGGGCGATTACCCCATTGCCTCCATCGAGGACGGCATGTCCGAGGATGACTGGGACGGCTGGAAGGCCCTGACCGACGCCGTCGGCGCAAAGACGCAGCTCGTCGGCGACGACCTCTTCGTCACCAACGTCACGCGCCTCGAGGAGGGCATCAACCGCGGCATCGGCAATGCCATTCTGGTGAAGGTGAACCAGATCGGCTCGCTCACCGAGACGCTCGCCGCGGTCGATCTCGCCCAGCGCAACAGCTATCGGGCTGTCATGTCGCATCGCTCGGGCGAGACCGAAGACTCGACGATTGCCGATCTCGCCGTCGCGACGAACTGCGGCCAGATCAAGACCGGCTCGCTCGCCCGTTCGGACCGCACGGCGAAATATAACCAGCTCCTGCGAATCGAGCAGGAACTCGACAGCGAGGCCCGCTACGCCGGCCGTGCCGCACTCGCCGCGCTGGCGCGGGGCTGAGCCCGAAGCACAGCTTCGCACTTGCGACATTCGCATTTGCAATATTCGCAGTTGCAACAATGGCCGGGCAAGTCCCGGCCATTTTTATTTAACATCCCCCGAAACCAAGCCTCCTAACTGCTTTTTAACCACGACCGCTCAAGATGATCGCATGGTTGTTCGCAAACGTCGCCGCGCTGTCCTCATCCCCCTCGTGCTCTATGCGATATCGAGTGCGGTCGTGGGCTATTTCGTCTTTCACGCGCATCACGGTGCGCGGGGCCTTGAGGCCAAGCGCGAGCTCAAGCGCGAGATGTTTGCCCTCAACGATGAGTTGGCAACGCTGAAGGCCGAGCGCGCGTCCTGGGAAAAGCGTGCCTCGATGCTGCGCTCCGACACGATCGACTACGACGTTCTCGACGGTCAGGTCCGTCAGACGCTTGGATTTGTGCATAAGAACGAAGTCGTTATACTTCTTAACGCTGACGGGGACGGTGCCTCCAAGTCCTTCGCATCGCCTGTCACGCGTGGGTCGCCATCCCCTTAACTGAAATCCGGTTAAGTTCAAAAAGACGCGCGTTTTCAGGCTGTTAGTTGCAGTTGTATCTAATATTTATGCGGTTTGGGGCTCGCCAATAGCGCGGGGGTACGTTACATATTCTCCCAAGAACTCGCTTCGGGAGGATGCAGATGTCCCTAGCTGCTCGAAAATCTTCGCGCTCGGACGCCAAGATTGACTCCGTGACCTCAGAGGCCGCCGGCTCCCGCCGCGGCAGCCGCGCCGGCAAGGCGCCGGCGAAGAAGACAGCCGCCGCCGCGCGCAATTCCGCCAGGGCAGGCTCCGCATCTCCAGCCGATTTCACCAAGGACCAGGACCTCGCCGCCTTCCGCGAGATGCTCCTTATCCGCCGCTTCGAGGAAAAGGCCGGCCAGATGTATGGCATGGGCCTGATCGGCGGCTTCTGCCATCTCTACATCGGCCAGGAGGCCGTCGTCGTCGGCATGCAGGCCGCCGCGAAGGAGGGCGACCAGGTCATTACCGGCTATCGCGACCATGGCCACATGCTGGCCGCCGGTATGGATGCCAAAGGCGTCATGGCCGAGCTCACGGGCCGCCGCGGAGGCTACTCCAAGGGCAAGGGCGGCTCGATGCACATGTTCTCCAAGGAGAAGAACTTCTACGGCGGCCATGGCATCGTCGGCGCGCAGGTATCGCTCGGCACCGGGCTCGCCTTCGCCAACCGCTATCGTGGCGAAAAGCGCGTCAGCATGACCTATTTCGGCGATGGCGCAGCCAACCAGGGCCAGGTCTACGAGAGCTTCAACATGGCGGAGCTGTGGAAGCTCCCCGTGGTCTATGTCATCGAGAACAACCGCTACGCGATGGGCACCTCGGTGGTGCGCTCCTCCGCCCAGACGGATTTCTCCAAGCGCGGCTCGTCGTTCAACATCCCGGGCGAGCAGGTGGACGGCATGGACGTCCGCGCGGTCAAGGCAGCCGGCGAACGCGCCCTGGAATGGGCACGGTCCGGCAATGGCCCGTATATCCTGGAAATGCAGACCTACCGCTATCGCGGCCACTCCATGTCCGACCCGGCCAAATATCGGTCGAAGGACGAGGTCCAGCGGATGCGCGAAGAGCATGATCCGATCGAGCAGGTCCGTCGCCGCCTCCTGACGGACTGGAACGTGCCGGAAGACGAACTGAAGGCCATCGACGCGCGGGTGCGCGAGATCGTCAACGAGGCAGCGGACTTCGCGACCCATGATCCCGAGCCCGATCCGTCCGAGCTGTGGGCGGACGTGCTGAAGTAATCCGTCGGCGATCCCGTCCCGGCCCCGGCGCATCGTGCCGGCAGGCCGCCCTCGAAGCGCCCTCAGACCGTTCGCGAAAGTCCATCCCATGCCCATCGATGTATTGATGCCCGCCCTCTCCCCGACCATGGAAAGCGGCAAGCTCTCAAAATGGCTCAAGAAGGAAGGTGACAGCGTCCGCTCCGGCGACGTGCTCGCCGAGATCGAGACCGACAAGGCCACCATGGAGGTGGAAGCCGTCGACGAAGGCACGCTCGCCAAGATCCTCATTCCCGAGGGAAGCGAGGATGTGGCCGTGAACACGCCGATCGCGGTGATTGCCGCCGAAGGCGAGGACGTCTCGGCCGCGGCGTCTGCAAAACCGGTCGAGGCGCCGAAGCCGTCATCCAACGAATCGACCAGCGAAGCCGCCGCGCGTGAGATGAAGGCCCCCGAGGCGCCGAAGCCCGCGTCACCGGCGCCCTCCGCGGTCTCGGTGCCGCCGCAGCCGAAGGCGCAGCCCGACCCGGAAGTGCCGGAAGGCACCGAATTCGTGCAGATGACGGTGCGCGAGGCGCTGCGCGACGCGATGGCCGAGGAGATGCGCCGTGACGAGGCCGTCTTCGTCATGGGTGAGGAAGTCGCGGAATACCAGGGCGCCTATAAGGTCACCCAGGGGCTGCTGCAGGAATTCGGCGCAAGGCGCGTGGTCGACACGCCGATCACCGAGCACGGCTTTACCGGTCTCGGCGTCGGCGCCGCCTTCACCGGGCTCAAGCCGATCGTCGAGTTCATGACCTTCAACTTCGCCATGCAGGCGATCGACCAGATCATCAACTCGTCGGCGAAGACGCTTTATATGTCGGGCGGCCAGCTTGGCTGCTCCATCGTCTTCCGCGGTCCGAACGGCGCCGCCGCCCGCGTCGCGGCCCAGCACAGCCAGGACTATGCCTCCTGGTACAGCCATATTCCGGGCCTCACCGTCATCGCGCCCTATAGCGCGGCCGACGCCAAGGGCCTCCTCAAGGCTGCGATCCGCAACCCGAACCCGGTCATTTTCCTCGAGAACGAGATTCTCTACGGCCACACCTTCCCGGTGCCGAAACTCGACGATTACGTCCTGCCGATCGGCAAGGCGCGCATCGTCCGGGACGGCGCTGACGTCACCATCGTCTCCTGGTCGGTCGGGATGACCTATGCCTTGAAGGCGGCCGAGGAACTGGCCAGCGAAGGCATCGATGCCGAGGTGATCGACCTCCGGACGATCCGGCCGATGGACACGGAGACCATCGTCGCTTCCGTGAAGAAGACGGGTCGCCTGGTCACCGTCGAGGAGGGCTGGCAGCAGTCGGGCGTCGGCGCCGAGATTGCGGCGCGCGTCATGACGGAGGCCTTCGACTATCTCGACGCGCCGGTGGCGCGGGTATCGGCCAAGGACGTGCCGATGCCCTATGCCGCCAACCTTGAAAAGCTCGCGCTGCCGTCCGTCGCCGAGGTGATCGAGGCGGTCAAGGCTGTCACCTATCGGTGAGGACGACGTGAAGAAGACCGATCTACCCGATCTCGTCATAGAAGCTCTGCGCCATTTGGGTGGCCAAGACGAGATTGTCCCTATCGCTCGGTATATTTGGGAACGCTACGAAGCTCAGCTCAAGGCGTCGGGAGATCTCTACTACACGTGGCAATACGACATTCGATGGGCTGCGCAGAAGCTCCAAGATTCGGGAACGCTGCTCAAAACTCGTCGTGGTGCCCGTTCCATCTGGAAACTTACTTGAGGCCGCGCTGAGGCGCATGACCGCAGACAGGCCGGCCGACCGGTTTTTGAGGAAACGACCATGCCCGCCAATATCCTGATGCCAGCATTGTCGCCCACGATGGAGAAGGGCAACCTCGCCAAGTGGCTGAAAAAGGAAGGCGACAAGGTCTCGTCCGGCGACGTGCTCGCCGAGATCGAGACCGATAAAGCAACGATGGAGGTCGAGGCGGTCGACGAGGGCATCCTCGCCAAGATCGTCGTTCCCGAAGGCACCGCGGACGTGCCGGTGAACGAGCTCATCGCGGTGATCGCCAGCGACGGCGAAGACCCCAAGGCCGTCGCCGCCAGCGCAGGCACGGGTGGTGCAGCGGCTGCGCCCGCGAAGAGCGAGGCGCCCAAAGCCGAGCCGCCGAAGAAGACCGAGCCGCCCCAGGACGCCCCGGCCTCGGCTCCGGCCGAAGCCAAGGCATCCCCCGCGCCGCAGCCGGTCGCGCAACCGCAACCGGCGGGCAAGCCCGCAGCCGGCGAGGGTGGTCGGGTGTTCGCTTCGCCGCTCGCCAGGCGCCTTGCCCGCGAAGGCGGCCTCGACATCGCCGCGATCCAGGGCTCCGGCCCGCATGGCCGTATCGTCGAGCGTGACGTCAAGGCGGCGCTCGTCGGAGGAACGGCCAAGGCCGCGCCGGCCCAGCCGGCGGCAGCGCAGGCGGCCGCGCCTGCTCCCGCGCCCGAGGCGGCGCTCGCCACCGGCCCCAGCGACGAGGCGGTGAAGAAACTGTTCGAGCCGGGCAGCTACGAGGAAGTGCCGCATGACCAGATGCGCAAGATCATCGCGCGCCGGCTGGTCGAATCCAAGCAGACCGTCCCGCATTTCTACCTGACGGTCGATTGCGAGCTCGACGCGCTGCTGGCGCTGCGTGAGCAGATCAACAAGGCCGCCCCGACGGACAAGGACGGCAAGCCCGCCTACAAGATCTCGGTGAACGACTTCGTCATCAAGGCGCTGGCACTGGCGCTGATGCGCGTGCCGGAGGCCAATGTCGCCTGGACGGAGAGCGTCATGCTCAAGTTCAAGCAGGCCGACGTCGGCGTCGCGGTCTCGATCCCGGGCGGGCTGATCACGCCGGTCGTGCGCAAGGCCGAAACCAAGTCCTTGTCCACCATCTCCAACGAGATGAAGGACTATGCGGCGCGGGCGCGGACGCGCAAGCTGAAGCCCGAGGAATATCAGGGCGGTTCGACCGCCGTGTCCAATCTCGGCATGTTCGGCATCAAGGACTTCGCCGCCGTGATCAATCCGCCCCATGCCACCATCCTGGCGGTCGGGGCCGGCGAGAAGCGCGTCGTCGTCAAGAACGACGCCCCGGCCATTGCCACCATCATGTCGGTGACCTTGTCGACCGACCACCGCGCCGTCGATGGCGCGCTCGGCGCCGAACTCATCTCGGCCTTCAAGCAGCTCATCGAGAACCCGATGGGCATGCTGGTGTGAGGCCCGCGGCGCCACGCCCGCGCTTGCAGCGCGGAGGCGCCGTGCGCTTGACATCGGCGCGGGACGCGGCCCTCCACTGAGACTTGGGGCCGTTTCTCGCTCAAAGACCTCTCCCGAGTGGAGAGAGCATGGAGTTTCACTACGCTCGCCCCGCATCCGGATGGAGCGGGGGCATCTGGAGGCGTGAATGGCCGATCAATACGACATCATCGTCATCGGTGGCGGTCCCGGCGGGTATGTGGCCGCGATCCGCGCCGCCCAGCTTGGCTTCAAGACGGCCGTCGTGGAGCGCGAGCATCTCGGCGGCATCTGCCTGAACTGGGGCTGCATCCCGACCAAGGCCTTGCTGCGCTCGGCGGAGATCTACCACTACGCCACCCATGCCAAGGACTACGGCCTCGTGCTCGAAGGCACGATCCGGCCCGATCCGGCCGCCGTCGTGAAGCGTTCACGCGGGGTATCGACCCAGTTGAACAATGGCGTCGCGTTCCTCATGAAGAAGAACAAGATCGACGTCATCTGGGGTCAGGCAACCGTCACGAAGCCCGGCGAAATCGTCGTCAAGGATGCGGCCAAGCCGCGTGACGGAACCGCCGCAGCGCCCAAGGGCACCAAGGGCGCCGGCACCTATGCGGCCAAGCACATCATCGTCGCGACCGGTGCGCGCCCGCGCGTCCTGCCCGGGCTCGAGCCGGACGGCAAACTGGTCTGGACCTATTTCGAGGCCATGGTGCCGGAGACCATGCCGAAGTCGCTGCTGGTCGTCGGCTCCGGCGCCATCGGCATCGAATTCGCGTCCTTCTACCGCACGCTCGGCGCGGAGGTGACGGTCGTCGAGGTGCTGCCGCAGATCCTGCCGGTGGAAGACGCCGAGATCGCCGCACTGGCGCGCAAGCGCTTCGAGAAGCAGGGCATCAAGGTGATGACCGGCGCCAAGGTGACCAAGCTCGACAAGAAGGCGGACAGCGTCACCGCGACGATCGACGACGGCAAGGGCGGCACCCAGAGCCTCACCGTCGATCGCGTCATTTCGGCGGTGGGCGTGGTCGGCAATGTCGAGAATCTCGGCCTGGAGGCGCTTGGCGTCACCCTCGACCGCGGGACGATCAAGACCGACGGTTTCGGCAAGACGTCTGTCGCGGGCATCTATGCGATCGGCGACGTCGCCGGCCCGCCGATGCTGGCCCACAAGGCCGAGCATGAGGGCGTCATCTGTGTCGAGGCCATCAAGGGCCTTCACCCGCATGCCATGGACAAGCTGATGATCCCCGGCTGCACCTATTGTCACCCGCAGATCGCCTCGGTCGGCCTGACGGAAGCCAAGGCCAAGGAGGCGGGCTACGACATCCGCGTCGGCCGCTTCCCCTTCATCGGCAACGGCAAGGCGATTGCGCTCGGGGAGCCGGACGGCCTCGTCAAGACCATCTTCGACAGGAAGACCGGCAAGCTCCTCGGCGCGCATATGGTGGGCGCCGAGGTGACGGAGCTGATCCAGGGCTTCGTCATCGCCATGAACCTGGAAACGACCGAGGAAGAGCTGATCAACGCCGTCTTCCCGCATCCGACCCTGTCCGAGATGATGCATGAAAGCGTCATGGACGCCTACGGACGCGTGATCCACACGTGATCGGCGTGGCACGCAGGCCCGGCGCGTGAGCGGCTGGCTGCCCGTCGTCACCGTGCTGCTCGCCGTTGTCGGCACGGGCCTTGTCTACGGCCGGGCGGCGTCGTGGCCGTGGAGGCTTGCTCAGTCGCTCGTCGGGGCGGTGATCGGCATCGGCGTCGTCATGCTGGCCCTGGAGGCCCCGCTCGGGCCCTGGCTCAGCCCGGTCATGGCGCTCGCCCTTTCGGCGGTCGTCGTTGGCCTCTCGTTCTATCTCAAGGCACGCGGCCCGAAGTAGCGCGCCAGATGCAGCCCACCGGCATTGTCCACCCCTGATTTCCTGGCTTGAGCGGAACCGTTTGCGTCCGGTCGCGTTTCATTGGCAACGTGTGCGGAACACATGTCAAAGCAAGGGGCAGGACATATGCAGGGTGTTGGCATCATCGGGGCGATCATCGTCGGTATCCTGGCCGGATATATCGCCGAAAAGGTCATGAGCCGAAGCCATGGGCTTCTGACCAATCTTATCGTGGGCCTGATCGGCGCCTTCATCGGCCCCTTCATTCTCAACGTGCTCAATCTCATGCCGACGAGTGCCGGGTTCTGGCCGAGCCTGGTGGTCTCGACCGTCGGCGCCGTTGTCTTGCTCTTTATTCTGGGGCTCTTCCAGAAGCGGTGAGGCTGCCCGCCTATTTCGTCGCCGGCAGATCACGGCCGGCGACCCCGTTGGCGAGGTCCGCGGGAGATGTTCTGCGCGACCATTCGCGCAGCGGTCGCTCGATCAGGCGATAGGAGAGGGCGGCGGCGATCACGCTTCCGCCGAGATAGGCCGCGAGCAGGCCGTGGGCGGCGAGCGCCTGCACAAAGGCGGATTGCCCGCTCGCCTCCATCCCCGCGCTGAGCGGCCGGTAGAGCACCCAGCCGACGCATTTCGCCGCGATGAGATGCCAGAGATAGATGCCGTAGGACAAAGCGCCGAGCTTCACCAGAGCCGGGCTCTGAAGGGCGCGTGAGATGATCCCGCCCTGATGGGCGAAGACGATGACCATCGCGGGAAACAGCGCGACGATCCCGAACACGGCCGGCGTCGTATTGTCGATCAGGGCAAGCCCCGCCAGCAGCAGGGCGACGAGCCCGATTTCGACGAGGCTCATCAGCCCGGCGGACCGCCAGAGCCGGGCCCGGCGTGTGACCTCGAACAGCCGCCAGGCCAGGACGCCGGCGAAGAAGCCGAAGAGCCCGCGGCCGATGCCAAGCCCCGTGACGGAGAGGAAGGTGTCGCGCCCGGGATCCGCAGGGCTTGAAAAGACGATCGCCAGGCCAAGACAGCCGAGCGCCCCATAGAGAGCGACGCGCAGGCGATCATGGCTGCCGGTGACGAGCACCACGCTGGCGAAGACGAGATAGCTCCAGATTTCCGCGGAGATGCTCCAGCTCGGCCAGTTGAAGATGTCGATGGCGGTTGTCCCGAAGGCATGGAGCAGGGCGGCCATGCGCAGGAAATCACCGAGTGTCGCATCCGCCTGGTGACCGCTGCCGTTCGCGCCCGCCCGCTGCATCGCCAGAACCATGAGGCCGAAGACGGCAAGCGTGGTGATATGCAGGGGATAGAGGCGCCAGAAGCGTCGCCACGCAAAGCGCGTCACCTCGCGCGGTCCCGACAACCGGCTCTCGTAGTTCATCGCGATGACGAAGCCGGACAAGACCAGGAAGAAGTCCACCGCCAGGTAGAACGACTGCACGAAGGCCGTCTCGCTGCCCAGGAAGGGCACCGGCGCATGCAGGAGGGCGACCGCCAGGGCGAAGATGCCGCGCCAACTGTCGAGCGCGGCAATCTGTGCGGCCTCGCCGCGCATCACGAGGTCTGCCCTTCGGGGATGGGGTCAAGCTGCGGCACGCTGCGGGATGCGCCCCGGGGCTTCAGGGCGAGCGCCGGCTTCTCGATGAGGAGCCACGAGGCCAGGGTCACCATGAGGACCACGGGCAGGACCGCGACGATCAGGAGCCAGGGACTTGAGGGCCGCAGGAACTGGAAGACGGCCTGCTCGAGGGGAAAGCCATAGAGATAGATGCCGTAGGAGAAATCGGCGCCGGCGAGCAACGTCAGCGGCCCCTTCGTCAGCCCGGCCCCCCCTGTCAATTCCGCTCCCATGAAAGAAAGAGGGCCGTTCAGCCAGGTTGTCGGCAGGAACGCGAGCCAAAGCGCGCCGTAGCATTCCGCAAGGATCATGACCGGCAGCCCGAATAGCGTTTTGGCGAGGGCGAGCGACAGCAGGATGCCGCCGATAACGAAGCGGCCGTCCAGCGGCATCCGGCTGCGATAGCGCCAGGCTCCAACGCCCAGCGCGAAACACATGCCGAGCCGCGCGAAGGAATGAACCGAGTCCGGCAGGACGATCCGGGAGGGCAGGCTCATCAGGACAAAACCCAGCGCGCAGGCTCCAAGCACGACCGCCGGGCGGCGCTTCAACAGGCCAGCGCCGCCAAGGGCGAGGAGGGCGTAGCAGGCAATCTCGTATTTGATGGTCCAGATGGTGATCATGGCCTCGTGGGCCGGCAGGCCGTCGAACACGCCGGGCAAGGTCGCATGGCCGTTGAAGCGGGGGACAATCTCGAGGAGGAAAAGCCAGGTGCGGCTGTCGCGCAGATAGGCCCCGAGCGGCAGGGCCGTGACGAGCGGCCCGATGATGAAGGCCGTGAAAAGCGTCGCCGCGACAAGGCCCGGCAGAAGCCGCAGGGCGCGCGCCTTCGCATAGGCCGCGGTACCCCTGCGCTCCAGGCTTTGTACGACGAGAAAGCCGGACAGCGCGAAAAACAGGTTCACGGCATGCTGTCCGAGATCGAGGCCGGTCTCGTCAAGGAGCGGTTCGCTCACGCCACCGCCGCGGAAGACGAAAAAGGCATGGCTGACGAGCACACAGCCGGCAAGGACGTGCCGTAACGACAGGAAATTGTCCCGGCCCCGGGCCAGGCCGTCAGAAACCGTCGCAATAGGGGACATCCATTCCCGTCCTTGGGACATAGTGAGCTCATCCTTCAATGCTCGCGCAGGATACATGCCAACGACAGGATATAGACCAACTATGAGCCGAACCTTCCTTGTGACGGACGGCCAAGCTCTATATGTAGGAGCGACCGGTGTGCTAGTGGTTCGACTCCGACATTTGCATCCGCCTGACACGGGCCTTTGAGCAAATGTCGGAGTCAAGAGAACCACTAGCAAGTTATTGGTTCTAGTGGAGCTTTTGAATTTGACATTTGATCTGGAGCTCGATGTCGGGCGGGACTCAAATGTCAAATTCGCTCCACTAGCGACGCAGAGCGAGGCCCTTATGGCGGTTGTATTGGATCTCATCAACGGCAAGGATCGCCGCGCCAAGCTCGGCGCGTCGGGCGACGTCGAGGCCAAGCGCCACCCGGAGAAGGCTCATCGGCCGGACCAGCCGGTCCTGCGCAAGCCGGAGTGGATTCGCGTCAAGGCCCCCGGCTCGCCGAAATGGGCCGAGACCAACCGCATCGTCCGGGACAACAAACTCGTCACGGTCTGCGAGGAAGCCGGCTGCCCCAATATCGGCGAATGCTGGGAGAAGAAGCACGCCACCTTCATGATCATGGGCGACACCTGCACGCGGGCCTGCGCCTTCTGCAACGTGAAGACCGGCCTGCCTCAGGCGCTCGATCCCACCGAGCCGGAGAGTGTCGCGACGGCCGTCGCAAAGCTCGGCCTCCAGCATGTCGTCATCACGTCCGTGGACCGCGACGACCTGGCCGATGGCGGCGCTGCGCATTTCGCGGCCGTCATCCGTGCGATCCGCGCGCGCTCGCCCAAGACGACCATCGAGATCCTGACGCCGGACTTCCTGCGCAAGAAGGGGGCGCTCGAGGTTGTGGTCGCGGCGCGACCGGACGTCTTCAACCATAATCTCGAGACGGTGCCGTCAAAATATCTCAAGGTCCGGCCCGGGGCGCGGTACTTCCACTCCATCCGCCTGTTGCAGCAGGTCAAGGAGCTCGATCCGTCCATCTTCACGAAATCCGGCATCATGGTCGGCCTCGGCGAGGAGCGGAACGAGGTTCTGCAGCTCATGGACGATCTGCGCTCGGCCGAGGTCGATTTCATCACCATCGGCCAGTACCTGCAGCCCACGAAAAAGCACCATCCCATCCTCCGCTTCGTGACGCCGGATGAGTTCAAGGCCTATGAGACGACAGCCTATGCCAAGGGCTTCCTCATGGTATCGTCGAGCCCGCTGACGCGTTCCTCCCATCATGCCGGCGAGGATTTCGAACGGCTGAAGGCTGCGCGGAGCCTCAAGCTTGGCTTGTAACGCTCTGACTGGAACGGCATTGCCGGCGCGTTCGTGCCAGGCTGCGCGCGCGGCTTGCGGCGACGGCCATCGCGGCAACGGTCATCGCGGCAACGGTCCTGCCTCGTCATAAGTTTGCGCCATGCCCTCATTCCGTGACAGTCGTACGGTTCCGCAGTCGCCAGAGGCTATGTTCGCCCTGGTGGCGGATGTGGAGCGGTACCCCGAGTTTCTGCCACTCTGCGAGAGCCTGAAGATTCGCCGGCGCGCCCAGAGCGGGGAGGGGGTGGAAACCCTCGTCGCCGATATGGGTGTCGGCTACAAATCGATCCGCGAGAATTTCACGAGCCGCGTGACCCTGGATCGCCCACGCCTGAAGATCCTCGTGGAATATGTCGACGGCCCGTTCCGCTATCTCGAGAATCGCTGGACCTTCCGCCCCATCGAGGGGGGCGGATGTACGGTCGATTTCTACATCACGTACGAGTTCAAGAGTTTCGCGCTGAAACTCCTGATGGGCGCCCTGTTCGACAAGGCCTTCGCGCGTTTCGCCGACGCCTTCGTCGCCCGCGCTGCGAGCATCTATGGCAAGGGCGGGCCGCTGACTGCACCCGTATAAGGTCGGTTCGCCCGCTGCGGCGTGACGGTCGCTCAGGCCACCAGCGGCTGCCGGGCGATCTCCGTGAGAAGATCGAGGGCCTGCTCGACCGACCGGCGCCGAATGACGCCGCGTCCGATATCTCCGAAGCGCTGCTCCACATGGAGCGTTGCGAAGCCGCGCCGCGCGGCTGCGAAATGCACCAGACCGACGGGCTTGGCCTCGCTGCCCCCGCCCGGCCCGGCAACGCCGGTGATGGCCACGGCGACGTCGGCCAGCGAATGGGCGAGCGCCCCCTCGGCCATGGCGCGGGCCACCGGCTCGCTCACGGCACCGTGCGCGGCCAGCAATGCCTCGCGAACGCCAATGGCACTGCGCTTGGCATCGTTGGAATAGGTGACGAACCCGCCCTCGACGGTCTCCGAGGATCCCGGCGCCTCCGTCAGCACGGCCGCGACGAGGCCGCCCGTGCAGGACTCGGCGGTGACGATGCGCAGACCGAGCCCGCGGCACAGATCAAGCACGGCTTTGGCCTGCAGGACCAGGTCCCGGTCGATGCGCGTGAACTCGATATCGGTCATGCCCCTGTGCTCCCTGCCTGCGCTTCTCAGACGATAACCCGTTTCAACCCGACCGGATCCGGCGTCATGCGCCCTCCGGTATCCGGACGCTGGCCACCGCCTGCGCCGCGATGCCTTCGCGCCGCCCTGTGAAGCCGAGTTGCTCGGAGGTGGTCGCCTTCACCGAAACGCACGAGATCGGCACGTCGACGATCGCGGCGATGCGGGCGCGCATGGCGGCGCGATGCGGGCCGATCTTCGGCGCCTCGCAGATGATCGTGAGGTCGAGATGATCGAGCCGGCCGCCCCGTGCGCGCAGAAGCCGCATCGCATGGGCCAGGAACTGGTCCGACGCGGCCCCCCGCCATTGCGGATCGCTTGGCGGGAAATGGCTGCCGATATCGCCCTCCGCCAGCGCCCCCAGGATGGCATCGGTCAGCGCGTGCAAGGCCACGTCGCCGTCCGAATGGGCGACGACGCCCTGGTCATGCGGCAGGCGCAGGCCGCCGATCCAGATATGGTCGCCCGGGCCGAAGGCATGCACATCGTAGCCGATGCCCGCGCGCGCGATGAGCTGAACCGAAGGCGCAAGGCGGCGTTCGGCCTCCGCGATATCCTCGCCGCTGGTGATTTTCATGTTCCCGGCCTCGCCGTCGAAGATATGCACCACATGGCCTGCCCATTCGGCGAGCGTGCCGTCGTCGGTGAAGCCCGTCAAACCCGCGGCGACCGCACGACGGTGGGCAGTGAGCAGCGGCATGAAGGCGAAGACCTGGGGCGTCTGCACGCGCCGCAGCACATCGCGGTCCGGCGTCTCGCAGATGCGCCCGGTGTCGTCGACGCGCTTGATGGTATCGGCGATCCTGACGCCCGGCACGGCCGCCGCATGCGCGATTCCCGCGGCCACCGCCCGTCCGACCAGTTCCCGTGAGACGAAGGGGCGGGCCGCGTCATGCACCAGCACGAAACGCGGCGTATCCTGCGCCGCGTCGGCGAGCCACTCGAGCCCCGCCATCACCGAGAGCTGGCGCGTTGCGCCGCCATGGACGGGAGGCGCAAGCCGCTCGACCACAGGGGCGGGCAGGGCCGCGACAACCTCACGGAAATGCAGGCTGTCGTCGGGGTGGATCACGACGACGATGCGCTCGATATCGGCCTGGGCGGCCATCGCGACCAGTGTGTGGCCCAGAACGGTCCGCCCGGCGATCATGCGATATTGCTTCGCAATCTCGCCGCCCAATCGCGTACCGCGCCCCGCTGCCACGATGATCGCTACAACTTTCGACATGCGTACCCTGTCCGCTTTGAGTGACTGGGCCTGATAGGCCGCGGATCCGTCACATACAATGCTCTTGTGACGGATCCGCGCATCCCTTTCGTGGTCGCTCACGAACCCTTTATTCCTGCAATAAGGGCGGGACAAAGACTTTTGTTTAATTTATAAGCATGGCCATGAATGATGCGGAAATGGGCACCATCGCTGAAACACCCCAATGGCGCCCGGATCTTGCGATGGGCGCTGTGCTCGCGCCCATGTCAGGTATCACGGATGTCGCGTTCCGGCGGATCGCCCATCGATTCGGCGCGTCGCTGGTCGTATCGGAAATGGTGGCGAGCCAGGAGCTCGTTGACGGATCGCAGGAGGCCGTCCTGCGCGCGGAAGGCACGGGCATAACCCCGCATGTCGTCCAACTGGCTGGCTGCGACGCCCGCTGGATGGGTGAAGCGGCGCGCGTGGCCGAGGCGTCCGGCGCCGCCATGATCGACATCAATATGGGATGTCCCGCCAAACGCGTGATTGGCGGATGGGCTGGATCAGCCCTGATGCGCGATCTCGATCACGCCACGTCACTGATCGAGGCCGTGGTGAGTGCCGTGGCTGTTCCGGTGTCGGTGAAGATGCGCCTCGGCTGGGACGAGACAAGCGTGAACGCCGACGCGCTCGCCCGCCGGGCCGAGGCAGCGGGCGCCGTCCTCATCACCGTCCACGGCCGCACACGGCAGCAGTTCTACAAAGGCACGGCCAGCTGGGCGGCCGTGCGGCGGGTGCGGGATGCCACAGCGCTGCCGCTTGTCGTCAATGGCGACATGGCCGATGCCACAGATGCCCGCAAGGCCCTCGACCAGTCCGGCGCCGATGCGGTGATGATCGGCCGTGCGGCCCTGGGACAGCCGTGGCTGGTGGGCCAGGTGGCGGCGGAACTGCGCTCCGGGCAAGCCGCCCCGGCGCCATCGCCGCCTGAGAAAACAGATGCAATCACAGAGCATTATACGACTCTTCTCACCATTTACGGAAAGAGGGTCGGGTTGCGGCATGCCCGCAAGCATCTGGCTGCCTATTGCGCTGACGCTGAACGGCACGGCAGCGCCGCTGCTGCTCAATGTCGCGCCGAACTCGTGACCAGCGAGGATCCCGATCGCGTCCTGGCTCTCATCCAGAGGCTCTATGATGGAAGCACGGACAGCCCCCTCCAGAAAGAAGCGGCCTGACGCTATCGATCCGCCTTCGCATGAAGCCTGTCCCTTGCGCACGCATCGCATGATCGGGTCGGACACGAGACTGGCGCCACGCACAGGACTTTGGACACGTACAAGACCTTAGACACGACAAGACCTGAACACCACAAGACTTGAACCCGACACGATCTGGACACGCATGCGCGAGACGAAGATCCCAAGTGCTTCCGCGGGCAGCGCACCTGGTTTCGACCAGGGGCTCATTCTCAACGCGCTCCCTGTCCCGATCCTGGTGGTGGGGCAGGGCGATGCCATCCTCCACGCCAATAGCGCCGCTGAGGCCTTCTTCGAGGCGAGCCTCCCCGTTCTCAGGCGGCAGAGGCTGGTCGACGTGCTGCCCTTCGGCTCACCGGTGCTGGCGCTGGCGGAGGAGGCGCGTCGCCGCAATGCGAGCGTGAGCGAATATCGCATCGAGATCGGTACCCCTCGCATAGGACATGAGCGGATTGTCGATATTTTCGCCGTCCCGCTCGGTGACGAGAACAGATCCGTGGCATTGATGCTGCAAGAACGGACAATTGCTGAAAAAATGGACAGGCAATTGACGCACCGTGGCGCAGCCCGCTCGATTACGGCACTCGGCGCGATGCTTGCCCATGAGATCAAGAATCCCCTCTCCGGGATCAGGGGCGCGGCGCAGCTTCTCGAAGGCTCGGCCAGCGACGAGGATCGCCTGCTGACCCAGCTCATCTGCGATGAGACCGATCGAATCGTAAAGATCGTCGAGAGGATGGAGCTTTTTGGTGACGAGCGGCCCGTGGAGCGGGGGCCGGTCAATATCCATGGCATCTTCGACCATGTGAAGCGTCTGGCGCAGTCGGGCTTCGCCCGGCATATCCGCTTCGTCGAGGACTACGACCCCTCGCTGCCGCCCCTGCTCGGCAACCGCGACCAGCTCGTCCAAGTGTTCCTCAATCTCATCAAGAACGCCGCCGAAGCCATCGGCCGCGACGCGCTCGACGGGGAAATCACCCTGTCGACGGCGTTCCGGCCAGGCATGCGGTTGCAATTGCCAGGCTCGGGCCAGCGCGTCAGCCTGCCCCTTGAAATCTGCGTTCGCGACAATGGGCCCGGCGTTCCTCCGGATCTCGTGCCCAACCTGTTCGACCCCTTCGTCACCACCAAGGCGTCCGGCAGTGGCCTTGGTCTTGCTTTGGTGGCGAAGATCATCGGTGACCATGGTGGCGTCGTGGAATGCGACGCAGGTGTGCACCGGACGACGTTTCGGGTGTTGATGCCCATGTATCTGGCCCGCGATGGGCGTGGCTCGGAGGAATGAGTACAATGGCGAGAGGCAGCATTCTTGTCGCCGACGACGATACAGCGATCCGCACGGTGCTGAACCAGGCGCTGGCGAGGGCTGGCTATGACGTCAGGTCTACAGGACATGCGGCGACGCTCTGGCGCTGGGTGAGCCAAGGCGAGGGTGACCTGGTCATTACCGATGTGGTGATGCCGGACGAGAATGCCTTCGACGTCCTGCCCCGAATCAAGAAGCTGCGCCCCGACCTGCCGATCATCGTCATGAGCGCGCAGAATACGTTCATGACGGCGATCCGCGCGTCGGAACGGGGTGCTTACGAATATCTGCCCAAGCCCTTCGACCTGAAGGAGCTCGTCTCGATCGTCGCACGCGCCCTGTCGCGGCCACGCGGACAGGCCAAGAGCGCGCATGATGCCGAGGGCGAGGACATCCCCCTGGTCGGCCGTTCGGCGGCCATGCAGGAGATCTATCGGGCGCTCGCGCGGCTGATGCCGACGGACCTCACGGTGATGATCACCGGCGAGTCCGGCACCGGCAAGGAGCTCGTGGCGCGCGCGCTGCACGACTATGGCAAACGCCGGACAGGCCCCTTCGTCGCCATCAATATGGCGGCCATTCCGCGCGACCTGATCGAGTCCGAGCTGTTCGGGCACGAGAAGGGCGCCTTCACCGGCGCGACGCAGCGCAGTGCCGGACGCTTCGAACAGGCCGAGGGGGGCACGCTGTTCCTCGACGAGATCGGCGATATGCCGATGGAAGCGCAGACGCGCCTCCTGCGCGTCCTGCAGCAGGGCGAATATACGACCGTCGGCGGCCGCACGCCCATCAAGACCAATGTCCGCATCATCGCCGCAACCAACAAGGACCTGCGGATTTCCATCCAGCAGGGCATTTTCCGCGAGGACCTGTTCTTCCGCCTCAATGTGGTGCCGCTGCGCCTGCCCCCCTTGCGCGAACGGGCAGAGGACGTCCCGGATCTCATCCGCCACTTCTTCACGATGGTGGCGCGCGAGGGCCTGCCGCACAAGCAGATCGACCTCGATGCCATGGACCGCCTCAAGCGCTACCGCTGGCCCGGCAACGTGCGCGAACTGGAGAACCTCGTCCGCCGGCTGGCGGCCCTCTATCCCCAGGACACCATCACCGGCCCGATCATCGACGCCGAGCTTGAGCCTTCCGCCAGCAGCTCTCCCGAAGCGCGGGAAGCCCGTGAGGACGAGCAGCTCGCCACCTCCGTCGAGCGGCATCTCAACCGCTATTTCGGCGGGTTCAAGGATGCTCTGCCGCCGCCAGGCCTCTACCATCGCATCCTGCGCGAGATCGAGGGGCCGCTGATCGGCATGGCGCTGGCAGCGACGCGCGGCAACCAGATCCGTGCCGCCGAACTGCTCGGACTCAACCGCAATACCCTGCGCAAAAAGATCCGCGACCTTGACCTGTCGGTGGTCCGCACGCCGTCGCGCTGAAGGCCGCCGGGGCGGGCCTCAGCACCACGCCTGACTGCAGGGGGCTGTCGTGGCTACGACATCCGGGCCCGCTCAGACGATGGGCCCGGGGTGGGGCGGGTGGCCCGAGGGCGATGCGGGCCTCCCCGTCATGCCCTCGTCACGGAGACCATCGCGATGAATGATCACCAGAAGGAAGCGGCCCGGGCCTGCCTCGAGGGGGCGGAAACGAATAGAATGACCTTCCCAGAGATCGTCGGTGCCCTGATGGAAGCCGGGTTCGAGGGCTATGCGATCGACTTCCGGCGGGCGACGGCAACCTATTATCTGGCTGAGGGAGAGAGCCTCGAACTGCCGGCCCACGGCGTGGATGCGGCCGTCGCGCCGACATTCGACAGCGCGCGCCTGCAGCTCGCGATCCGCGAGGCGCAGCAGCTGGTTCCCGGCTATACGTACAAAGGCTTCTGCGAGAAAGCCGTAGCGGCCGGATGCGCCGGCTATATCGTCTCGTTTTCAGGTCGCCGGGCTCTCTATTTCGGCCGGACGGCCGAAACCCACGTCGAGCATTTTCCGGATTAAGGCGATCGACAATCGAGGTTTTGGGCGGCCTGCCATAACCCCCGTGGAAACAGGATAGCCGATCGTGCTGCGATTGTTGCGTTTTGGCCATGTGCTTTCCCTGCACCAAGCCGGGCCACGCGAAGGCCCAAATTGCCGAAAGGCTCTCCCGCTTCACAGCTTCCAGCTGTTCGTGAAGAAAATTCTATATTACATTGTATCACATATAAAATTATCGATTTCGCACGAACAATTAGCCGTATTTATCTCGGGCATAGGGGCATTCCGGCCATTTCCCCTGCCTTGGGATTGTCGTAATTCGACAACAGTGTTGTAGCTTCGCATCATTGTCGGATGCTATTCAATCGATTCGACCTGGGAGCGGGTCCGTCTGCTGCGGACAAGCTCTGCCTGGGCATGGACGCGAAACGGCAGGCCATTCTTCGTGAGCTTAACGACGGATCTTCCCAAAGAGCGCAAGTCCCGCGTGTCCGGCATCATCGGCACGGTCGCGGTCACGCTCGCCCTGATCTCGGCGCTGGTGACCTTCGTTGTGCTCGCCGGCATGACGCCGATCCTGCCGACGCATATCGTCGTCGTCTGGGCGCTGTTCATCAACGGCATCCTCGTCCTGCTCCTCGTGTCGGTGATCCTGTGGGAGACGTACAGCCTGTTCAGGGCGAGGCGAGAGGGGGCCGCGGCCGCGGGCCTCCATGTCCGCATCGTATCCCTGTTCAGCCTGGTCGCCGCGCTACCGGCCATCCTCGTCGCGATCGTCGCGTCGATCACGCTCGAGCGCGGGCTCGACCCCTGGTTCACGAGTTCCCTGAAGGGGCTCATCACAAATACGGTTGAGATCGCCCACGCCTACCGCGACAGCCAGTGCCGCAACATGGTGCGCGAAACGGAACTGATGGCCGCCGACCTCAACCGGGCCAAGGTCCTGTTCAGCGCCGATCGCAAGCTGTTCCACGACTTCATGTTGTCGCGGTCGGTGTTCCTGGGCTTTCCCTCTGCCATGCTCGTCAACGAGGGAGGCCAGGTGCTGGAGCGCATCGAGCAGAAGCCGCTCGAGAATCTCTCGCCGCCGTCCGATGAGGATATCAAGGACGCGAACACGACCGATCCCGTCTGCCTGATCCCGCAGACCGGCAACCTGTTCCGCTCGCTCATCAAGCTGGATTGGCCGGAGCCGACACTGCTCTATGTGGCACGGCCGGTCGATCCGCGCGCCGTCGAATTTCCGGCCGCCGCACAGACCGGCGTCGCCTATTATCAGGCGCTCGAGGAAAAGAAGCTCGGCATCCAGATCGCCTTCGCATCGATGTTCGCGCTGGTCGCGTTGATCGTGCTTCTGTCTGCGGTGTGGTTCGGGCTCAGCTTCGCCAACCGGCTCGTCATGCCCGTCCGCCGGCTGATCCATGCGACCGATCAGGTCGCGAGCGGCAATTTCTACGTGCAGGTGCCGATCCGTCGAGCCGAGGGCGACCTCGCCCATCTCGGCGCGACATTCAACAAGATGACCAGCGAGCTCAGGCAGCAGCACGACGGTCTGGTCGCGGCGAGCGATGTGATCGACAAGCGCCGACGTTTCAACGAAGCCGTTCTGGCCGGCGTGTCCGCGGGCGTCATCGGCACGGATGCGGCCGGCATGATCACCATCGTCAACCCCTCGGCCGAGGCGATCCTGCAGACGGACAGCGCCGCGGTGATCGGCAAGCCGATCACCGAAGCCCTTCCGGAAGTGGCGCCCCTGCTCGATGAGGTGATCGGAGGCCGCCAGCGCTTCCTGATCCGCGGGCAGATCACGCTCAACCGCGACGGACGCGAGCGCATGCTCAACGTGCGCGTCACCAGTGAACAGGCCGCCGGCCAGGACAAGGGCCTTGTCGTCACGCTCGACGACATTACCGACCTCGTCTCCGCGCAGCGCACCTCCGCCTGGGCGGATGTTGCTCGGCGCATCGCCCACGAAATCAAGAATCCGCTCACGCCGATCCAGCTCTCCGCAGAGCGCATCCGTCGCAAATACGGCAAGGTGATCGTCGAGGATCGGGCGATTTTCGACCAATGCGTCGCCACGATCGTCCGTCAGGTCGACGATATCAAGCGCATGGTCGACGAGTTCTCGTCCTTCGCGCGGATGCCGAAGCCGACCCATGCGACGGACGACGTCGTCGACACCGTGCGCCAGGTCGTCTTCCTGATGCGTGTGGGCACGCCGGACATCACCTTCAACGAGGACCTCCCGGCAGAGGGGATCACCGCCTATTTCGACCGCCGCCTCATCTCCCAGGCCGTCACGAATATCGTGAAGAACGCGACCGAGGCGGTGATGGCGGTGGAGGGCAATACGCGCGGCATCGGCGAGATCGATATCAGCGTCCGCGATGTGGACGGCATCGTGACGATCGACGTCAGCGACAACGGCAAGGGTTTTCCCAAGGAGCACAGGCAGCGATTGCTTGAGCCTTACATGACGACCCGCGAGGGCGGTACGGGCCTCGGCCTCGCCATCGTCGGCAAAATTCTCGAGGACCACGGCGGCGGCATCGAGCTTCTCGACCATCCCGGCGTTCGCGCGGGCGGGCCGGGGGCGCGTGTGCGCATGTGGTTTCCCAAGTCTGGTAGTGGTGGCGTTGCGGCAGTGGACAGCAAAGACGACATCAAACAAAGGGCAATTGGATGAGCGCCGACATCCTCATCGTCGACGACGAAGCGGATATCCGTGAACTCGTAGGCGGCATACTCGATGACGAGGGGCACAGGACGCGGACAGCGGGTGGTTCGGACGAAGCTTTGGCGTCGATCGAAGCACGCCGGCCGCAGCTGGTCTTTCTCGACATCTGGCTGCAAGGCAGCCGGCTCGACGGCCTGCAAGTGCTGGACGTGATCAAGGAGCAGAATCCGGAAGTGCCGGTCGTCATGATTTCCGGGCATGGCAATATCGAAACTGCGGTCTCGGCGATCAAGCGCGGTGCGTATGATTTCATCGAAAAGCCGTTCAAGGCTGATCGGCTGGTTCTCGTCGCCGAACGCGCGCTCGAAGCATCGCGCCTGAAGCGCGAGGTCCGGGAACTCAGGACGCGGTCCGGGCAGACCAGTCGCATGGTGGGCCGTTCGCCGATCATCAACCAGTTGCGGCAGAGCATCGAACGCGTCGGCCCGACCAACGCACGCGTGCTCATCAGCGGCCCGTCAGGCTCCGGCAAGGAGTTGGCGGCGCGGGCCCTGCATATGAGCTCGCAGCGGGCCAGCGGCCCGTTCATCGTCATCAATGCGGCGGCGATCACGCCCGAGACGATGGAGAGCGAACTTTTCGGCGTGGAGGCAACCGATGGGCGCGGCCGGCGCATCGGCGCCCTGGAGGAAGCCCACGGCGGCACGCTCTATATCGACGAGGTCGGCGACATGCCCCGGGAGACGCAGAATCGCATCCTGCGCGTGCTGGTCGACCAGAACTTCCAGCGGGTAGGGGGCACGACCCGCGTTCACGTCGATGTGCGTATCATCTCCTCGACAAGCCGCGATCTCACGCAGGAGATCGCCGACGGTCATTTTCGCGAGGACCTGTTCCATCGGCTGGGTGTCGTGCCGATCCGCGTGCCGTCCGTCGCCGAGCGGCGGGAGGACGTCCCGGAACTCATCAGCTTCTTCATGGAGCAGATTTCAGCAGCGACGGGGCTTGCGAAGCGCGTCATCGCCGACGATGCCATGGCCGTGCTCCAATCGCACGATTGGCCGGGCAATGTGCGCCAGCTGCGTAACAATGTCGAACGATTGATGATATTGACCGGCGGTGATCCCGACGCGGCGATTACCGCTGACCTTCTGCCTGCCGAGATCGGGACGCTCGTACCTACGACGCCGGCAGGGAGCGGAGGCGAGAAGCTGATGAGCCTGTCGTTGCGTGATGCACGCGAAATTTTCGAGCGCGAGTATCTGGTGGCCCAGATCAACCGATTCTCGGGCAATATCTCGCGTACGGCGGAATTTATCGGTATGGAGCGATCCGCATTGCACAGGAAGCTGAAGTCGCTCGGCATAGGCTCCTGACCCTCGCGTGTGACAGCCTTCCGCCCATCAAGCGCGAGGCTGCTCGACAGCCCGCCTCGCGCCCTGAAATCAATCGGGGCGGACGTGGTGCTTGCGTTTGAAGCAATTCTCCCATTGTAATGCATTGATCGGTCTATGAGCGTCCCGCGTCTGCACAACCTTCGGGCTGTGGAGGCAAAGGCAACAACAGGAGCCGTGTAAGCGAACAAGGACCGATGAGCACGGCGCAAGAAGAAGGTTTAACAAGATGGCGGGCGAACGCGCGCAAAACCTGCAAGACACCTTTCTCAACCACCTTCGCAAGAACAAGGTTCCGCTGACGATCTTTCTCGTCAACGGCGTCAAGCTTCAGGGTGTTGTGACTTGGTTCGACAACTTTTGTGTATTGCTGCGCCGCGATGGGCACTCGCAGCTAGTTTACAAGCACGCCATATCAACGATCATGCCCGGACATCCGATTCAGTTGTTCGAGCCGACCGACGATATGGGGTCAGAAAAGGTCTGAATTGACTGAACCCGATAAGCGTAAGGACGTCTTTCAACCATCGGCGCCTTCCTCTGCTGATGAGGAGGGCAAGAATACCCGCGTTCTCGTGATCGGGCCTTACCTGGCGACACGCGGCCCACCCGAGCGCAGCGGCGATCACGCGGCACGCGACGTGGCTGCGCGTCTCGATGAAGCCGTGGGGCTGGCGCGGGCGATCGATCTCATGATCGTCCGTGCGATGCCGCTCGGCCTCACGGCCATCCGGCCCGCAACCTATCTCGGTTCGGGCAAGGTCGAGGAGCTTGCGGGGATCGTCAAGGCTGACGACATCGAGCTCGTCGTCATGGACTGCGCGCTCTCGCCGGTGCAGCAGCGCAACCTCGAGCGGGCCCTGGGTGCCAAGGTCATCGACCGGACCGGCCTCATCCTCGACATCTTTGGCCGGCGGGCCCGCACGCGTGAGGGCTCGCTCCAGGTGGAGCTTGCCCATCTCACCTACCAGAAGAGCCGCCTGGTCCGCTCCTGGACGCATCTTGAGCGCCAGCGCGGCGGTTTCGGCTTTCTCGGCGGCCCCGGTGAGACGCAGATCGAAACAGACCGTCGCCTTATCCAGGAACGGATGAGCCGGATTGAGCGCGACCTCGAGCAGGTCAAGCGGACGCGCGCACTGCACCGCGAGAGTAGGCGCCGGGTGCCCTATCCCATCATCGCGCTCGTCGGCTATACCAACGCTGGCAAGTCGACGCTGTTCAACCGGCTGTCCGCTGCCAAGGTCATGGCCGAGGACCTGCTCTTCGCGACGCTCGATCCGACCGCGCGCGCGATCGAACTGCCCCACGGCTCGAAGGCCATTCTTTCGGACACGGTCGGCTTCATATCCGATCTTCCGACCATGCTCGTCGCCGCCTTCAGGGCCACGCTCGAAGACGTGATCGAGGCGGATGTCCTGCTGCATGTTCGCGACGTCTCCCATGGCGACACCGAGGCCCAGGCGAGCGATGTGGAGACCATTCTTCGCGAGCTCGGGATCGACCCGACGAACGGCCAGCGCCTGATCGAGGTGTGGAACAAGGCCGACCTCCTCGCGCCGGATGACCGCGCCAAGCTGGACAATCTCGCCTCACGCAGGCCGGCCGACCTCCGGCCGGTCCTGGTCTCGGCCCTCAGCGGGGAGGGGATGGATACGCTTCTCGCCGCAATCGAGACCCGGCTGGCGCGCGGGCGTGGCATCTATCACGTCATTGTCGAGCCCCAGGCCGGCGATGTGTTGAACTGGCTCTATGAAGAAGCGGAAATTCTCGACCGGCGTTCCGATGACGAAGGCCGCATTCTGCTGGCCGTCCGCGTTGCCGAAGCAAAGCAGCCGCGCCTGTTGCGCCGCTTCCCGGGTGCCAAACGCATACGCTGACCGGCCCCCGTCAGTCGGAACGGGCGGCTTCTTTTTCCAATTTGGCTTCTTTTTCCAAGTGCTTGGCTTCTTTTTCCAAGCGCTTGGCCTCCTGCCAGAGATCTTCCATCTCTTGGAGGCTCGCATCGGCAGCGCCGCGCCCTTCGGCGGCCAGGCGCTGCTCGATATGGGCAAAGCGCCGCTCGAACTTGGCATTGGTCATGGCTAAGGCCGTTTCCGCATCGCCGTCGACATGGCGGGCCAGATTGACTGCTGCAAACATGAAATCGCCGATCTCTTCGAGCACCAGGCGGCGGGCTTCCGACTCGCTGGCCAGGGTTTGATCGGCCAGGGTTTGATCGGCCTGGGTTTGATCCGCCTGGGTTTGATCGGCCTGCGCCAGGGCAGCGTCGATTTCGTCGAGTTCCTCGCGGAGCTTCGCCACAACCTCGCGCGCTTCCGACCAGTCGAAACCGACACTGGCAGCCTTGCGCTGCAGTTTGTCGGCGCGGGTGAGGGCAGGGAGCGTCCGTGCTATGCCATCCAGCAGCCCTGCCGGACCTTCATCGGGCAATCCCCGCTCCTGCCGACGCCGCCGCCGCTCGGCCTTCTCCTCGCCCTTGATGCGGTCCCACATCACTTTCACGCGCTCAGGCGACAGCCCGCGGGCCTCGCCAAAGACGTGGGGATGGCGCCGGATGAGTTTGGCGGTGATGGACTTGACCACATCGCCGAACGCGAATTCGCCAGCCTCCTCGGCCATCCGCGCATGAAACACGACCTGCAGGAGGACATCGCCCAACTCCTCACAGAGATCGTCCATATCGCCGCGCGCGATCGCATCGGCGACCTCGTAGGCTTCCTCGATCGTGTAAGGCGCAATCGTCGCGAAATTCTGTTCCAGATCCCACGGACACCCGGTGCCGGGCGTGCGCAAGGCCGCCATGATCGCGATGAGCTGATTGATATCCGGAGATGCCTTCATACGATGTCTACCTCGGATCTGGGGAAACGCCCGTGGCGTGCCGCCGAACATGGGGCCGAACAATGGAGTACGGCCGAGATAACCGGTCTGAGCCCGAGAGCTGGAGTTCCTGGGAAATGAGTTCCGCGATTTGGATCACGCGCGCCTTGACGTTTCAAGCGCCGATCATCGGACGAAGGGGACAGAACTCAATTCTCCATGCGAATTCGCATAAGGCACATTATGGAACCAAAAAGTACAATCGCGGATTTTCCCACTCCAGGCTCTGTGCAGCAGTTGGCGGTCAGCAGTTGGCGGTCGGCCGAATGCGTCTCCATCCGACGAGCGACGGGAACAAGCCGAGCATCGCGGCGTTTGTACAAGAGCGAGACATAACGGGAGAAGACAATGGATCATAAGACAGAAACCACGAACCTCATTGGCTCCGACAAGGTCTCTGGAACTGAGGTTTATAATGGAGCTGGAGATCATCTTGGTGAGATTTCCAGCGTTATGATCGATAAGGTGAGCGGAAAAGTTGCCTATGCGGTCATGTCGTTCGGGGGTTTTCTCGGAATCGGCGAACAATACCATCCGCTCCCATGGTCAACCTTGACCTACGATACCGACAAGGGCGGATACGTCGTGAACTTGAGCCGCGAGCAGCTCGAGGGCGCTCCCCATTATGAAGCCCGCGACACGCCGGATTGGGGCGACCGCGCTTACGAGCGCCGTCTTCACGACTATTATGGCGTAAACCCCTATTGGGGGATTTAGAGCATTTTCGAGCGAAGTGGACACCGGTTCGCGTGAAGAAAATGCTCTAAAGCGTCTTTTTCGCGCGCGGTGGACACCGATTTGCGTGAAAAAGAGCGGCATTGAGCCATCATTTGATTGTTCGAACGACGACGCCGCCAAACCTTAGGGTTGGCGGCGTTCGTTTGATCGCGGCTGAAAGACAGGCACCGGCGCGGAACCAACGCATCGAGACCTGGAGACAAGGGCTTGAGACCCAGGAGGCTTGCGAGACAGCTCCATGATCTCTGATCCACACTTGTCGTGATGATCGAGGCACGGATCAGGAAGGCAGGGATGAGCCCTGCCCCCATGCTGGTGGGCTTAGAGGGACGATTGCCCGCGCTGGACGCGCGGATCACTGAACAGGCGCACGACAGTCGCATCCGGCGAAACCGTGGCCTCCGCGTCGTCGAGCCATGCCCGTGAGAAACGGCCCCAGAAAAATGGAAACCGGCAGTCAAGCGCAGGGGCGAAATCGACTTCGTTGCTTTTTTCTTTGAAAAACGAAAGAAGCTCGTCACGTGACCGAATGCGTTCGGCCGTTGTCGCAAACGGCGCCAAGCTCTCCAAAATGCTTATTATCCTACCCACGGGGGGGCGAAACTCGGACATGATTTCCCGAAGATCCGCTCTCAACGAAGCAAGAGCATAATCGCCATCCGAGGTCGACCTGGTGCCGTGATGCATGAAAGCGTCTCCTCTCGCTGCATCTCAGCCATGACTGAGACACGCTCAAATATCTGTCGGGATAACGCAATTGCGGCATGGGTGTTCCCGGAGCCGCCACACAATCGAACGAACTATGCCCAAATGTTGAACGATGGCGCGCGGGGCGTCAAGTTTGGAGAATGCTCAACGCATGCCGGCCAATTCTGACTCCTGCGCCGGCGGATCAGTTCGAGATCATCGGGAGCGCGGTCGATCTGACTGCATCAGATCGGCGCTCTAACCACTTTTATTTTCAAGCACAATCTTATCGATCCGCGTTTCACTCCGGTCGGATTATGCTCCAAGCCAATCAAAAAGAACGCAATGGTCGCTCGCCCTCCCCTCGCCGCGGGCCATTCACCGCCGAATGCCAGCGCCAACGGCTGAGGCACGACCTTTGGCAAATCCCGGGCGATTGCAAGCTCCAGGAGATCGCTAGATGGATCTCGCCCCCGAGGAGATTCTAGCCCCAAAGGAGATCCTAGCCCCCAAGGAAGATCCCTGGCCCGACGGTGGTGCTGGTCTCTTGATGTTTCAAGGGGGCGGCAGCGTGACCGTCACAAGTCGGTGAGAGCGCCGCTGGCAACAGCCTATCCACCGGCAGACGGGAAGCCTGCAGGGAGCACATCCACTCACGGTTGAATTGTGGACACGGGGATTTGGGAGTTCAGGATCACGCTCGGTCCAGCGGGAGCCAAAAAGGCTCAGCGCTCCGACTGAGGGAAGGCGGTCGCACGAGACGACAATGAATATGGTGGGCGGTAACGGGCTCGAACCGCTGACATTCTCGGTGTAAGCGAGATGCTCTACCAACTGAGCTAACCGCCCTCAATCCGTAGGCCGCCGCCACGGAGAAGGTTCAGTCTCGCACCAGCTCTCGGGACGAAACTGAGTTGATTTAATGGAGAGCCATCCGGCAAGGCAAGCCTTAACTGCCTTGACCGCACGGCCTTCCATCCAGGCCCTGAGGGCGATCCAGCCTCAACCCGCCCAGCCGCAGCGTGTAACCGCCAGAAAACAGGATCGGGCGGCAGCACGCTGAATGCCGCAATGAGCCGGTCAATGGATGCGGAAGGGCGCCGATATCGGGCCAAGACGCCCGAGACCCCTCTCAAAGGGCTGCCGCCCCTCCCCCACGGGCCTGTTCTAGCCAAGAGAGGCCAGGACCCTTACAAGGCCCTTACTTGCCGTTGACGGCTTCCTTGAGGCCAGCACCAGCCTTGAACTTGGGCGTCTTGGACGCCGGAACCTTGATGGTCTCTCCGGTGCGCGGATTGCGCGCCGTGCCTGCCGCGCGATCAGCCACCGCGAAGGTGCCGAAGCCGACAAGCTTCACCTCATCGCCGGCCTTGAGAGCGGCGGTGATGGCGTCGATGGCAGCGTCCAGAGCCTCCGTGGCCTGAACTTTCGTAAGGTTGGCCTTCTCGGCCACGGCCGAAACAAGATCACCTTTGTTCATCTCAAACCTCCTGACCTGCCCTAAGCAGGCGCTTCGTTTGTCCTGCGCGCTGCGCGAGACACGCGTCCATGCCAGAAAAGCAGCGCGCGTGTCACCCCCGATGGCCCAGAATTCCAAGGAAATCAACGTGTCTGACGCTCAAAAACAAAAAAAGCCCCCTGACTGGGCAGCCAGGGGGCACTTTTCAACAGTATCCGTTACCTGTTTGCAGCACTTCAGTGAGCCACAAGGGCGCTCGACTCACCGTCGGAAGAGGTCTTCCTCGCCTTATCGTCCGCCGGCTCATCCCACGTGATCGGCTCGGGCTGACGCACCAAGGCCTCCTTGAGCACCTGCTCCATGCGGGAAACCGGCACGATCTCGAGACCGCTGCGCACGCTCTCGGGAAGGTCCGCCAGATCCTTGGCGTTCTCCTCCGGGATCAGCACCTTGGTGACGCCGCCGCGAAGCGCCGCAAGCAGCTTCTCCTTGAGGCCGCCGATCGGCAGGACACGGCCGCGCAGGGTCACCTCACCCGTCATTGCCACGTCCCGCCGCACGGGAATCCCCGTCAGGGTGGAGACGATGGCTGTCGCCATGGCAATGCCGGCCGACGGACCATCCTTCGGCGTCGCCCCCTCGGGCACGTGCACGTGGATATCGCGACGCTCGAACAGGGGTGGCTCGAGGCCGAAATCGAGCGCCCGCGAGCGGACGTAAGACGCCGCCGCCGAGATCGATTCCTTCATCACCTCGCGCAGGTTGCCTGTCACCGTCATCTTGCCCTTGCCGGGCATCATGATGCCTTCGATGGTGAGCAACTCGCCGCCGACTTCCGTCCAGGCCAGACCCGTCACGACGCCGACCTGATCTTCCGTCTCCGCTTCGCCGTAGCGATACTTCGGCACGCCGAGATAGTCGGCCACGTTGTCCGCCGTCACCTCGACGCCCTTGCGCTTGGTGAGAACGATCTCCTTCACCGCCTTGCGGATCAGATTGGCGATCTCGCGCTCAAGGTTACGAACGCCCGCCTCCCGCGTGTAGCGGCGAATGAGCGTCAGCAGGCCGCCGTCGTCGATGGACCACTCCTTCTCGTTCAGCCCATGCTTGCGCACGGCCTCCGGAATGAGGTGCTTCCGCGCGATCTCCAGCTTCTCCTCTTCCGTATAGCCGGCGATGCGAATCACCTCCATACGGTCGAGCAGCGCCGGCGGAATGTTGAGCGTGTTGGCCGTCGTCACGAACATCACGTTCGAGAGGTCATAGTCGACCTCCAGATAGTGATCGTTGAACGTGGAGTTCTGCTCCGGATCCAGCACCTCGAGCAGGGCCGCCGACGGATCGCCGCGGAAATCCATCCCCATCTTGTCGATTTCGTCGAGCAGGATGAGCGGGTTGGACGTCTTGGCCTTGCGCATCGACTGGATGATCTTGCCGGGCATGGAGCCGATATAGGTGCGCCGGTGGCCACGGATCTCGGCCTCGTCGCGCACGCCGCCGAGCGACATGCGGACGAACTCGCGCCCCGTTGCCTTGGCGAGCGACTTGCCGAGCGACGTCTTGCCGACGCCCGGAGGCCCGACGAGGCACAGGATCGGCCCGGTCAGCTTGTTGGCCCGCTGCTGAACGGCCAGATATTCCAGAATGCGCTCCTTGACCTTCTCCAGGCCATGGTGGTCGGCATCGAGCACGCCCTGGGCGAGGTTCAGATCCTTCTTGATCTTGGACCGCTTGCCCCACGGAATACCGAGCATCCAATCGAGATAGTTGCGCACCACGGTGGCCTCGGCGGACATCGGCGACATCTGGCGGAGCTTCTTGAGCTCGCCCAGCGCCTTCTCGCGGGCTTCCTTGGTGAACTTCGTCTTCTCGATCTTCTCCTCGAGTTCGGCCAATTCGTCGCGGCCGTCCTCGTCGCCGAGTTCCTTCTGAATGGCCTTCATCTGCTCATTCAGATAGTACTCGCGCTGTGTCTTCTCCATCTGCCGCTTGACGCGCGTGCGGATGCGCTTCTCGACCTGGAGGACCGAGATCTCGCTCTCCATCAGGCCAAGGGCCTTCTCCAGGCGCTCAGCCACGACCGTCGTCTCGAGGATGCCCTGCTTGTCGGCGATCTTCACCGCCAGATGGGAGGCAACCGTATCCGCCAGCTTGGACGGGTCCTCGATCTGCGTGACCGCAGAGACCACCTCCGGCGAGACCTTCTTGTTGAGCTTCACATAGTTCTCGAACTCGGCCAGCACCGAGCGAGCCAGAGCTTCCGTCTCAACCTTGCTGCCGACGCTCTCCGCCAGCACCTCGGCCTCAGCCTCATAATAGTCGTCCGTGCGCCCGTAGGCACTGATCTTGGCGCGGCCGGTCCCTTCCACGAGCACCTTGACGGTGCCATCGGGGAGCTTCAAAAGCTGCAACACGCTCGCGACGGTTCCGATCGTGTAGATCGCATCGGTCGCGGGGTCGTCGTCAGCCGCATTCATCTGAGTGGCGAGCAGAATATGCCGGTCGCTCTTCACGACCTCCTCGAGCGCGCGAATGGACTTCTCGCGTCCCACGAACAGCGGCACGATCATATGCGGAAAAACGACGATATCGCGTAAAGGCAGGACCGGATAAGTACCGACCGTACCGGGAACTGCAGCCTGACGGGGCTTCGTTGTGGTCATCGCCCACTTGTCCTTCGTTTTGCGTCCGCCGACCCCCCCTCAATGGGCTGATCGTCGGACGGTCCGCTGGAAGCGCTCACCATAACAATGGCTGCTCCCAGCCCGCTATCCGATCACCTCGCAATGAGCATGCCGGAATTGTCGCGCACATCAGTAGGTGGCTATCCGACACCGACGTTTCAAGTTAAGTCCTTGTAACGTCGAACACTCACTGCCCCACCGCAAAACGCAGCCCAACCCGCGTGGGCGAGCAGTCCTGCCGCGCCACGGTCACCCTATGCTCTCCAGGCCCGACGGGGCGAACGCCACCACGCGTCCGTCCGCGCCAGCCTGCCATCATAAACGCCAACAGCGCACCGAGTGTCCATCAGAAATGGAGATTCACCCGGTCTGCTGTGCGAACCAATCCACGGGAAACATCGCCAGACACCCGGAAAGCGAGGTGATGGCTGTTGAGTGAAATCATGGCTGCGAGGGCCAAGCCTTCATGGCGCTTCGATCACATCGTTGCCCATCACCCGGGTCGACCCGACCCGGGCAATCCAGCCAAATCTTACGCACTGGCGCTCGTCTCAGCGGCACGATCCGCATAGATAAACAGCGGCTTGGCCTTGCCTTCGATCACTTCCGGTCCAATGACGATCTGCTCCACGCCCTCAAGGCCCGGAAGCTCGTACATGGTCTCGAGCAGAATGCCTTCCATGATCGAACGAAGACCGCGCGCGCCCGTCCTGCGCTCGATCGCCTTGCGGGCGATCAGGGTCAGCGCCTCTTCATGGAAGGTGAGCTCGGTCTCCTCCATGTCGAACAGGCGCTGGTATTGCTTCACCAGAGCGTTCTTGGGCTCCTGGAGAATACGCTTGAGCGCGTTCTCGTCGAGATCCTCCAGCGTCGCGATGACCGGAAGACGGCCGACGAACTCGGGGATCAAGCCGAACTTCAACAGATCCTCGGGCTCGACCTCGCGGAACACCTCACCTGTCCGCCGGTCGTCCGGCGCCTGGACATGGGCACCGAAGCCGATCGACGTCCCCTTTCCGCGTCCCATAATGATACGCTCGAGACCTGCGAAGGCACCGCCGCATATGAACAGGATGTTGGTAGTATCGACCTGCAGGAACTCCTGCTGCGGATGCTTGCGTCCACCCTGGGGCGGGACGCTGGCAACCGTGCCTTCCATAATCTTCAGAAGCGCCTGCTGGACGCCCTCACCCGAGACGTCACGGGTGATGGAAGGGTTGTCGGACTTGCGCGAGATCTTGTCGATTTCGTCGATATAGACGATGCCGCGCTGCGCGCGCTCGACATTGTAGTCCGACGCCTGCAGGAGCTTGAGAATGATGTTCTCGACATCCTCGCCGACATAGCCGGCCTCGGTCAGCGTCGTCGCATCCGCCATGGTGAAGGGCACGTCGAGGATGCGCGCCAGCGTCTGGGCCAGCAGCGTCTTTCCCGAACCAGTGGGTCCGACGAGCAGGATGTTCGACTTGGCGAGTTCCACGTCGTTGTGCTTGGTCGCATGCGCCAACCGCTTGTAGTGGTTGTGCACCGCCACCGACAGCACCTTCTTGGCATGGTCCTGATCGATGACATAGTCATCGAGGACCTTGCGGATTTCCTTCGGGGTCGGCACGCCGTCGCGGGACTTCACGAGCGACGATTTTGACTCCTCGCGGATGATGTCCATGCACAGTTCGACGCATTCATCGCAGATGAATACCGTCGGTCCGGCGATCAGTTTGCGGACCTCGTGCTGGCTCTTGCCGCAGAACGAGCAGTAGAGCGTGCTCTTGGAGTCGCTACCGCCTGTCTTGCTCATGGTCCGTCTCCACTCTGTACCGCCGGGGCACAGGACGCCGGCGTCATCAAGCATTCATATAGGCCCGGATCTAAAAAAAGGTAATGCCCTATCGCTGCACCACCGAAATCGACCGGGCCGCACCTAGTCCAAAGCACATGCAAACATGGGGCCGCCGCGCGATCAATAGGCGGCGGACACCTTGCCGCATATCCCACATCGCAAAGTCGGGGAGCGCCTGCGGTCGCCGGAAGGCCGAAATCAGGCGTCGGCATCCGCCCGCTTCACCGGCACCTGATCGATCAAACCGAACTCCCGCGCAGCGTCGGCGGTCATGAAATTGTCACGCTCAAGCGCCTGCTCGATGGCGGCGATATCCCGCCCCGTGTGCTTCACGTAAATTTCATTGAGACGGCGACGCAGGGCTTCGATCTCGCGGGCATGGATCAGGATATCAGTCGCCTGCCCCTGAAAACCGCCGGATGGCTGATGCACCATGATTCGCGCGTTCGGAAGCGCAAAGCGCTGACCGGGCTCTCCGGCCGCCAGCAGCAGCGATCCCATCGACGCAGCCTGGCCGACGCACAGCGTCGAAACGGGACAGCGGATGAACTGCATCGTGTCATAGATGGACAGCCCCGAGGTCACCACGCCGCCGGGCGAGTTGATGTAGAAGGAGATTTCCTTCTTCGGGTTGTCACCTTCCAGGAACAGGAGCTGCGCGACGATCAGCGATGCTGAATAATCCTCGACCGGGCCGGTGAGGAAAATGATCCGCTCGCGCAGAAGCCGGGAGTAGATGTCGAACGCGCGTTCGCCGCGGTTCGATTGCTCGACAACCATAGGCACGAGCGTGTTGTTGTAGACCTCAAACGGATCCCGCATAGCAGATCAGTCTCCTTGATCGCCGGATTATCCCACGGCGATCATTAACAGGTGTCGTAGAGAGCGGCACGGGCCTTGGGCGATCGCGCCGGACATATGCCGTCGCCATCGTCGGTTGGCCGGTTCACCCCGGCCAACACGAGATAGGCTTTCCGGCAGGATCCGCAAGCCGGTGCGGATCAGGCGCCATCCTTCTTCTTGGCACGCGACGCCTTCTTCGGAGCGGCCTTGCCGTCCTCCTTCGCGTCCTTCTCGTCCTTGCCGCCGGCCTCGCTCTCGTCATCGGCGAAAAGCGCCTCGCGGGACACGACGTTGTCCGTCACCGAAACCTGTGTCAGGACGTGATCGACAACCTTCTCCTCGAAGATCGGCGCACGCACTTCCGCCAAAGCCTGCGGGTTCTTGCGGTAGTAGTCCCACACCAGCTTCTCCTGGCCGGGGAACTGGCGCGCGCGCTCCACGACGGCCTGGGTGACCTCATCGTCGGTGACCTTCACCGCAGCCTGCTCGCCGATCTCAGCCAGCACAAGGCCGAGGCGTACGCGGCGTTCGGCGATGCGCTGGTATTCCGCCTTCGCCTCTTCCTCGGTCGTTTCCTCGTCCGCGAAGGTGCGGCCCGTCTGCTTCATGTCGTTCTCGACCTGGCGCCATACGCCGGCGAACTCCTGTTCGACGAGGCTGGGCGGCAGTTCGAAATCATATTTCGTGTCGAGCGCGTCGAGCAGGACCTTCTTCACCTTGCGGCGAGACTGCGCCGCATAGTCCCGCTCGATGCTCGCGCGGACGGCTTCCTTGAGCTTGTCGAGGCTCTCGAGGCCGAAGCCCTTCGCGAAATCCTCGTCCACGGTCACCTCGGCGGCCGCGGCCACCTCCTTCACCTTGACGGCGAAGCTCGCGGACTTGCCGGCCAGCTGCTTGGCCGGATACTCCTCGGGGAAGGTCGCGTTCACAGTCACGTCATCGCCCGCCTTGGCGCCGATGAGCTGCTCCTCGAAGCCCGGGATGAACCCGCCCGAGCCGATCTCGACCTGGACGCCCTCGCTGGTGCCGCCTTCGAACGCCTCGCCGTCGATGGTGCCGACGAAATCGATCGTCACGCGATCGCCGCTGGCGGCGGCTTCGTCTTCAGGCTTGGCGGCAAAGGTGCGGTTCTGGCGCGCCATGCGCGTCAGCGCCTCGTCGACCTCCGCATCCGTCACCTCGGCCGTCTCACGCGTGATCGCGACGTCGGACAGGTCCTTGAGCTGGAAGGCCGGCAGGATCTCGAGCGCGACGGTGTAAGCCAGGTCGCCCTTGGCCTCCATCACCGCTTCGACTTCCGCCTGGTCCTCGGACAAGGTCACCTTCGGCTCGTTGGCGAGCTTGAGGGCATTGTCCTCGATGATCTTGCGGTTGGCTTCGTTGACGGTGTTCTGCACAACGTCCGCCATCACCTGGCGGCCGTAGAGCTTGCGCAGGTGCGCCATCGGGACCTTGCCTGGACGGAAGCCGTTGATGCGGACTTTGTCCTTCAGGCCGGTCAGCTCACCTGCCAGCTTGGTCTCCAGCTCGGCGGCCGGAACCACCACCTTGAACTCGCGTTTCAGACCATCGGCCCGGGTTTGCGTCGCCTGCATTGTCACAGCTTCTCGAAAATTCGTGTGCTTCTGATGGCCCCTCGGGATAGGCAATGACACGGGGAGCGATGTGGCCTTTGGTGCGGGCGAAGGGACTCGAACCCCCACGACTTTCGTCACTGGAACCTAAATCCAGCGCGTCTACCAGTTCCGCCACGCCCGCGCGGGCCCCGCAGCATGCCTGCCCTTCAGGACGCGGCTCTATATCATGACAAAGGCCCCTTGCAGCAAAAAAATGTCATCGCTTTGTCCGCCAAGGGCTTTTGCTGCGGCCGCCTGCACGCATGCCGACGGCCCGAACAGTGGAATGCGGGGGAAAACCCTGCCATTCTCAAGCAGTTCGTCAATCTTTGTGGCTGATGGTGCGCATCCCTTCGGGTGAAGCTTGGAAATTTCCGATGTCGGCAGATCCATCAGAATCGGCACACGCGCCATTGTCACCCCTCTCGGCTCCAGGACTGTCCCGGCGGCGCGTCGTCCAGGGCGGGCTGGTCGCGACCCTCCTGGCGCACGTCGCCGCGCATGTCGCCGGCGCCCGTGCGGAGGATGCGGGCGAAACGTCCCGCCCCGTTTCGCTGCCCACGCCAGCCGCGGCCGAGCCCCCCCAGCTGACGTCCGCGCCGGTGAGCGGCGCGCAGCACCTGCGCGCGGCGGAGGCATCCTGGCCGCTCAAGCCGTCGGGTGACGCGACCCGGCTGTGGTGCTTCGAGGAGACGTCGCCCGGGCCCCTCCTCCGCGTGAGGAAAGGCGAGGAACTCGCCGTGATGCTCGAGAACGGAATTTCTCAACCCATCACGCTGCATTGGCATGGCTTGCGCCTCCCGAACCGGCTCGATGGCGTCGGCGGCTTGACCGAGGAACCGCTCGCGCCCGGCGCAAGCCGTGAGATCCGCTTCGCGCCGCGGGACGCCGGAACCTATTGGTACCGCTCCATGGTTCCGGCCCTGGCTGCCGAGCAGACCGAACGCGGCCTCTATGGGGTCCTCGTGGTCGAAGAGGACGAGCCCCCGCCGGTCGACGCCGATCTTGTCATCGTGCTCGATGACTGGGCGCTGGCCGACGATGGCCAGATCGCGCCGGGTTTTGGCACAGCCGAAGACATCGGCGCGGTGGGCCGGCTCGGCAACTGGCTCACGGTGAACAGCGAGCCTCCGCCGGAGAGCTTCTCGGTCGCCCCCGGCGGCCGTGTGCGCCTCCGTCTCCTCAACGCGGCGAATGCCCGCCCGATCAGCCTGCGCTTCGACCAGCTTGCGGTCGAGGTCATCGCGCTCGACGGCCAGCCGGCGGAGCCCTTCACGCCGGCCCGCAACAGCCTCGCGCTCCTGCCGGGCAACCGGGCGGATCTGATCATCACCTGCGCCCCGGAGGCGGGCGTGTCGGGCCATGTGGTGGCGCTTCTCGGCCCAGGCCTGCCGCTTCTCACCATCAAAACCGACGGCGCGCCCGCGCCTTCCGCCAACGCGGCTGACATCAAACCGCCGGGAAACGGCCTGCCCGAGACGATCGATCTGGCGGCCGCGCTGCGGGTCGATGTCGTCCTGCAAGGCGGCCTTCCCCCCAATACACCACCCCCGGTCGATGTGTCCCGGATCTGGCGCATCAACGGGGTCGCCTTCACGGATGCGGTTGCGCCGCTCTTCTCCGCCGGCCAGGGCAAGCCCGTCGTCTTGAGCCTCGTCAACAAGACCGAGATGCTGCAGGCGCTCCATCTGCATGGCCACACCGCGCGCCTCCTTCATGCGCTCGATGATGGCTGGGAGCCCTATTGGCAGGACACCATCGCGGTTCCGGCCGGGCGCACCGTGCGCATCGCCTTCATCACCGAAGGCGCGGGCCAATGGATGATCAGTTCCGCGATCCTCGACCGCCTTAGCGGCGGTATGGCGACCTGGTTTACCGTGACCTGAGCCCCCTCACCGGCCGCCGTGCTCCAGGAGGCGTTTCAGCACGCCCGGCAAGGCTTCCGGCAGGTCCTCGGCGATCAGGCCCGGGCCGAGCGCTCGGGCGGCCGCGCCGTGCAGCCACACACCCGCGGCAGCGGCCTCGTGGCCTGGCATGCCCTGGGCCAGAAGCCCCGTGATGAAGCCCGCGAGCACATCGCCCGTGCCGGCTGTCGCCAGCCACGGCGTGCCATTGTCGTTGATGAAGGCCCGTCCATCCGGCGCGGCGATGACGGTGTCGGCCCCTTTCAGGACGACGACCGCACCACTGTGCTGCGCCGCGGCGACAGCACGCAACAGCTTCGACGGCGCTTCAATGATTTCCGGTATGTTCTTAAACAGACGGGAAAATTCACCCTCGTGCGGCGTCAGGATGGTGGGCGCGGCATTGGCGCGGACAAGCGCCGACAGGGCGGGGAGGCCGCCCGGGCCGTCGCCGGCGAAACTCGTGAGGCCATCGGCATCGACGACGAGGGCGCGGCCAGCTTCCGACGCAACGGCGATCAGCCCGCGCGTGGCCTCGCCGACGCCTGCGCCCGGCCCGATCACCAGCGCGTTGAAACGGGCATCGCCCAGCAGGGCCTTGAGACCGTCCGGCCCGTCCACGGACCGCACCATGATCGCGGTGAGATGGGCGGCATTCACCGCCAGCGCCGCGGGAGGCGAGGCGACGGTGACAAGCCCGGCCCCGACGCGCAGGGCAGCCCGCGCGGCGAGCCGTGCGGCGCCGGTGGCGGCAAGGCCCCCGGACACGGCAACCGCATGCCCCCGTCCGTATTTGTTCCCCGCAGCCTCCGGCCGGCGATAGGCCCGCAGCCAAACACCCGGCGCATTGACGGCATAGGGCAAAGCGAGACCCGTGATGATCTCGTCGCTGATCCCGATCGCGGCAACCGTCACCGTCCCGCAGTTGAGGCGGCCCGGCAGGAGAAGGTGGCCGGGCTTGCGCCGCGCGAAGGTCACCGTCTCATCCGCCATGATGGCGACACCACGCACGGCGCCGCTGTCGCCATCGATGCCCGAGGGAATGTCGGCCGACACCACATGAAGCTTCGTGTGGGTCTTCGCCGCATTGATGGCCACGATCGCCGCCGCCGCGTCGCCATCGAGATCGCGCGACAGGCCGGTGCCGAACAACGCGTCGATGACAAGGGCTGCGCTCGTGAGATCCAGCGCGGCCAGGGGATTGACCTTACCCTTCCACTGGCCCGCCGCCCAGGCCGCATCGCCGCGGAGCGCCTCGACCGGGCCCAGGAGATAGAGCGCGACCCGGTAGCCTTCCTCATCCAGGATCCGCGCGGCCACGAAGCCGTCGCCGCCGTTGTTACCGGGGCCGCAGACCACGGCCACGCGCTGCCCTTTGGGCGCGCATTCGGCAGCCCGATGAGCGACCGCCCGCCCTGCGCGCTCCATCAGCTCCCAGCCGGGTATGCCGCCAGCGATCGCGCGCTGATCAGCCTGGCGCGCAGCAGCGTTGGTCAGGATCTCATACATCGGGCCCTCGCATCTCATCCTCGCATCACACGCTCGCCAGCGTCAGTGTCATCCGATCGTCTGATCACCGATCGCGAAGGCCTGCACCCTCGCCGACGCCGCTCCCATGGGCAAATCAAATAGACCAATCCCATGGCCAATCCCCATGGCCAATCCCATGGCCAATCACATGGCCAATCACATGGCCAATCCCTTAGGCAGTATTCGCGTGGTTTTTCAGTCTCACGACAGCAAGGGATCAAAATGTCACCATATGCATATTTTTTAATCTTATCGCTGATTAAAATTGCGGCAGCCTGAAGCCCCTTCTTCCAACTTCGACATGGCCGCCACCGTCCCATTGATGCTAAGAGCCGTTTGGTCACGTTCGGCGTCAGAAGCTGGGCAGCACAGGGAGGCCACGACGGATGAAGAGAATTGATGCGATCATCAAGCCCTTCAAGCTCGACGAGGTGAAGGAAGCGCTGCAGGATCTTGGCTTGCAGGGCATCACCGTCATAGAGGCCAAGGGCTTCGGCCGACAGAAGGGTCATACGGAACTCTACCGTGGCGCCGAGTATGTCGTTGATTTTCTGCCCAAAGTGAAAATCGAGATTGTCCTTGCCGACGATATGGTCGATCGGGCCGTTGAAGCGATCCGCAAGGCCGCGCAAACCGGCCGCATCGGAGATGGCAAGATTTTTGTATCCAGCGTCGAGGAGGCAATTCGCATCCGAACGGGGGAAACCGGTCTCGACGCGATTTGATCTGAAGCAACCTGCGAGCGCCGCGAGCGCGGGTTATTGACGTTTGTGCAACACGAGGAACGAATGATGAAGAGCGCCCAGGACGTGCTGAAGGCGATCAAAGAGCAGGATATCAAGTACGTCGACTTCCGCTTCACCGACCCGCGCGGCAAGTGGCAGCACGTCACCTTCGACGTGTCGATGATCGACGAGGATATCTTCGCCGAAGGCACCATGTTCGACGGTTCCTCGATCGCCGGTTGGAAGGCCATCAACGAGTCGGACATGCTCCTCATGCCCGATCCCTCCACGGCCCAACTCGACCCGTTCTTCGCGGCTCCCACGCTGTCGATCGTCTGCGACATCCTGGAACCCACCACGGGTGAATCCTACAGCCGCGACCCGCGCGGCATCGCCAAGAAGGCCGAGGCCTTCCTGCAGTCGACCAAGATCGGCGACACGATCTTCGTTGGCCCGGAAGCCGAATTCTTCGTCTTCGACGACGTGCGCTTTTCGTCGACACCCTACAACACCGGCTTCAAGCTGGACGCCACCGAGCTGCCTTCGAACGGCGACACGGAGTATGAAGGTGGCAACATGGGCCACCGCATCCCCGTGAAGGGCGGCTACTTCCCGGTTCCCCCGCTCGACAGCGCCCAGGATATGCGCGGCGAGATGCTCGCCGCGATGGCCTCCATGGGCGTGAAGGTCGAAAAGCACCACCATGAGGTGGCCTCTGCACAGCACGAACTCGGCATGAAGTTCGACACGCTGACGCACATGGGCGACCAGATGCAGATCTATAAATACTGCATCCACAACGTCGCGGCGAGCTACGGCAAGTCGGCCACCTTCATGCCGAAGCCCGTCTATGGCGACAACGGCTCGGGCATGCACGTCCACCAGTCGATCTGGAAGGATGGCAAGCCGGTCTTCGCCGGCAACAAATATGCCGACTTGAGCCAGGAATGCCTGTGGTACATCGGCGGCATCATCAAGCACGCCAAGGCCATCAACGCCTTCACCAACCCGTCGACGAACTCCTACAAGCGTCTCGTCCCGGGCTTCGAAGCGCCGGTGCTGCTCGCCTATTCCTCACGCAACCGTTCGGCGTCCTGCCGTATCCCGTGGACCGCGTCGCCCAAGGCCAAGCGCGTCGAGATCCGCTTCCCCGATCCGACCGCGAACCCCTACCTCGGCTTCGCGGCCCTGCTGATGGCCGGCCTTGACGGCATCATCAACAAGATCGATCCGGGCGCGGCGATGGACAAGGACCTCTACGACCTGCCGCCGCGTGAACTGAAGAAGATCCCGACCGTGTCGGCCAGCCTGCGCGAAGCGCTTGGCCACGTCGACAAGGACCGCGCCTTCCTGAAGGCCGGCGGCGTCTTCACGGACGACTTCATCGACTCCTATATCGAGCTCAAGATGCAGGACGTGATTCGCTTCGAGCACACGCCGCATCCTGTCGAGTTCGACATGTATTACAGCGTCTGATCACGGCCGACGGCGGCGAGGCACCTTCCCGCCGTCGCTCTGCAGATCGCGAAGGCCGGAGCTCGCTCCGGCCTTTTTGCATCCACTGCAACGTTTATGGTTGACCCTGCAACCGGGCGTCTCTAGTGCGCTCCTATGCGGGAGGAACCATGCTGAAGCGCATTCTTCGATCGATCGGCTGGCTGGTCGGGGCGGGAGCTGCCGATCATTTTGCCACGCGCGGGGAGACCCGGGATCTGGTGGCGCGAATCGCGCGGATCGAGCAGCATCTCGATCGCCTCGCGCAGCTCAGCGTGACCCAGGCGGAACAGGCGCAGGCGCAGAGGTTCCTGCAGGAAAAGACCTGCGCGGAGCTCGCCTATCTCAACGGCCTCATGCGTGTCGTCTCCGCCGACGTGGTGAATGCCAGCGCCGGGCATCCGCTCCTCGGTGCGAAGACAAATCTATTCTCGCAGAATTATGAGGACGCCATCATATCTGCCATTTTTGGGCGGATAGGTTCTGGCCAGAAGCGCTTTCTAGAGGTCGGCGTCGGCGACGGCACGGAAAACAATACCCGCCTCCTGCTCGAGCTCGGCTGGCGCGGCGCCTGGGTGGAATGTGATCCGGCAGCGGTCGCGGCCATCAAGCATCGGCTCGCGGACTATCTCGCCGATGGCCGGCTCGTCCTGATCGAGGAAGCGGTCACGGCGGAGACCATCAACGACGTGGTCGCGCGCTGCGGCTTGTCCGGCGAGATCGACTTTCTGTCGCTCGACATCGACATGAACACGTCCCACGTATGGCGCGCGCTGTCGCTCAAGGCCCGGGTGGCGTGCCTCGAATACAACGCGAGCTTTCCCCCGGAGGTTGAATTCGAGGTTGCCTATGACCCTCAGGCGGCCTGGCAGGGATCAAGCTATTTCGGCGCCTCCCTGCTCTCCCTCGACACGATCGCCAGGCAGAAGACCATGGCGCTCGTGGGATGCGACCTCATGGGCATCAACGCCTTCTTCGTCCGCCAGGACCTCGCCGAGGCTCATTTTGCCGGCCCGCATACGCCGGCGGCCCATTATCAGCCGCCGCGCTATGCCCTCGCCGGCGCCCGCGGACATCCGCGCGCGGCAGGCCGGTTCGCCCGCGCCGGCGCATAGACAGACGCGGTGGCGGGTGCCGCCATCATCGCGGAACATTTCGCAGGGTCGCGCTTTAGGGTTTGGACACCCGGGACACGACCATGCACCCAGATAGTCTCGACCAGTTCCTGCGCCTAGGCGCCGCGACACTCATCGGCATGATCATCGGCCTCAACCGGGATCTCGAGAACAAGCCGACCGGCGTGCGAACTTTGGGCCTCGTCGGGCTCGCCACGGCCCTCGTGACAGTCGGTACGCTTGAATTCGAACCGTTGGGGGACGATCCCGATGCGCTGAGCCGCGTCGTGCAGGGGCTCATTCAGGGCATCCTGACCGGTATCGGCTTCATCGGCGCGGGCGCGATCCTGCGTGATCGAGACAGTGGCGACATCCACGGCTTGACGACAGCCGCTTCCGTTTGGGTCACAGCCGCGGCCGGGATCGTTTGCGGCCTCGGCAACTGGCCTCTGGTGGTCACCGCTGTCGTCGTCGCGATGGCGCTCTTGATCTCCGGTCACGCCATCGAGGCGACGGTCGGGTATTGTCTGAGCAGGCTGACAGCGCGCCCGCGTCAGGAAGGCGAGCAGGCCGCGTCGGAAGGGGACGCCGACCCCGATGACCGCAAGAAGAGCGATCACTGAACGGGCCGATGCGAGCGGCAACTTGGCGCGATCGCCTGAGGCGCGGCGGCCGGCTGGCCTTTGCGACGAAAACCGAACCCGGAGAGCCCGAAGCCAAGCTCCTGCTGCGGCCTGATCTGGCGGCACTTTGAGCCGGAGACCACGCCGAAATTCCAGCAAGTCCTAGAAAAACAGCAGCAGGGCTGTTGCGGCGCAGGCACTGGCCGAAAGCCAGGCCCAGAGTGCGAAGAGTTCGACGCCGAACTCCCGGGCGGGCCTATGAAGTTTGATATCGCGAGCGGCATCGTCGGACCAGGCAATGGCGCGTAGGCGCACCCCATCGCGCCCGGCCTTTTCTCCGATAGTGCGCGTCGAATTCATCATGACGGACGAAAGCACGGTCTTGACCTCCTTGATCGTGCCAATCTGCTCGTGCACGGTTAACGCAATGCTACTCTGACGATTTTGTTACTGAGCCCGGATCGGCCGCCTGCGTCCTCGCAGACGCCGCGAAGAGCATCGCAAATCGCCGCAAATTGTTGTTTTTCTCCTTCCTTCCATTGCGTCTGAGGAAATATGCGGCCAAGCGACCGTGACCGCTGTGCGTTCCATCACACAGGTGGCGACAGCATCAGTTCCGGCATCGGGGCCAGACGTATTGCCCGGGATGCTTATCATGGGGCGCGAATCACCGCGGCCGCGGAAAATGGCCCGGAAAGACTTGACAGAAGGCCCGATGGCGGTTTGTTTCCTGTCTGTTCTCATCGCGTGCTATGAGGATTAGTGGATAAGTCTTCCAGGGGCGGTTGGCCGCAGCGCGGGCCTTCATGGGCTTGTGCGACAATTGACAACCTGATGTGGCGACGAACGGGAGTGCAGAGAGCGACAATGGCAGAGCCAACAGATCTTTTCGGCGGTCGGGACGGCAGTGCGCAGCGCAAGACCGTCGCGAAACAACCGAAAGCGACGGGCCTGCCGCAAGCTGCCGCGCTTTCCCCTGCCCCGACCCCTGGCGAGGGTGGCTATACCGCGGCCTCGATCGAGGTCCTGGAAGGGCTGGAGCCGGTGCGCCGGCGGCCCGGCATGTATATCGGCGGCACCGATGAGAAGGCGCTCCACCACCTCTTCGCCGAGGTGATCGACAATGCGATGGACGAGGCTGTCGCAGGTCACGCCACCTTCATCGAGGTGGAGCTCTCAGACAACGGCGAACTGCGCGTCACCGACAACGGCCGCGGCATCCCGATCGATCCGCATCCGAAATTCCCTGAGAAATCCGCCCTCGAAGTGATCATGACGACCCTGCACGCGGGCGGAAAGTTCGATTCGAAGGTCTATGAGACCTCGGGCGGCTTGCATGGCGTCGGCATCTCGGTCGTCAACGCCTTGTCCGAGCGGCTGGAGGTCGAGGTCGCGCGCAGCAAGACGCTCTACCGGCAGGTCTTTTCGCGAGGCCTCCCGCTGACCACGATCGAGACCGTGGGGCCGGTCGCGAATCGGCGCGGCACGACCGTGCGTTTCAAGCCGGATCCCGAGATCTTCGGCCCTCATGCGCGCTTCGACCCGCGCCGCCTGTTCAAGATGGCGCGTTCCAAGGCCTATCTGTTCGGTGGCGTCGAGATTCGCTGGTCATGCGCGCCGGCCCTTGTCGCCGATATCTCCACGGTGCCGGCCGAAGCCGTCTTCCGTTTCCCGGGCGGCCTCAAGGATTACCTGGCGCGTGAGATCGACGGCATGGACACCGTCGCCGACCAGATCTTTTCCGGCAAGATCACCAAGCTGGGCGGCCATGGTTCGCTGGAATGGGCCGTTGCCTGGCTCAGCCAGGAGGATGGCTTCATCTCCTCCTACTGCAACACGATTCCGACCGGCGAAGGCGGCACCCACGAGAACGGTCTCCGCGCCGCCCTGCTGCGCGGCCTGCGCGACCATGCCGAACGTGTCGGCCAGGCGAAGCGCGCCGCCCAGATGACGGCGGATGACGTCGTCATGGGCTGCGCGGCGATGCTGTCGGTGTTCATCCGCGAGCCCGAGTTCCAGGGCCAGACCAAGGACAAGCTCGCGACGGTCGAAGCCGCGCGCATTGTCGAGACGGCCGTGCGGGACGCTTTCGATCACTGGCTCGCGGCCGCCCCCCAGCAGGCGACGAAACTGCTCGATTGGGCCATCGAACGCGCCGAGGAGCGGTTGCGCCGCCGCGCGGAAAAGGAAGTCGCTCGCAAGTCGGCGACCCGCAAGCTGCGGCTGCCGGGCAAGCTCGCCGATTGCAGCAATGCAGGCGCGGCCGGCTCCGAGCTGTTCATCGTCGAGGGTGATTCGGCCGGCGGCAGCGCCAAGCAGGCGCGCAACCGGGCGACACAGGCCATCCTCCCCCTGCGCGGCAAGATCCTCAACGTCGCCTCGGCGGGGCGCGAGAAGCTCGCGCAAAACCAGCAGCTGGCCGATCTTCTGCTGGCGCTCGGCTGCGGATCCGGCTCGCACTATCGCCACGACGACCTGCGCTACGAGAAGGTCATCGTGATGACGGATGCGGACGTCGACGGGGCGCATATCGCCTCGCTCCTCATCACTTTCTTCTGGCGGCAGACACCGCGGCTCATCGACGAGGGGCATCTCTATCTCGCGGTCCCGCCCCTCTACCGTCTGTCCCAGGGCGGAAAGACCGTCTATGCGCGCGACGATTCCCATCGCCAGGAGTTGATGAACACCGTCTTCAAGGGCAAGGGCAAGGTCGAGGTCGGGCGCTTCAAGGGCCTCGGCGAAATGATGCCGGCGCAATTGAAGGAAACCACCATGGATCCGAAGAAGCGCATGTTGCTGCGCGTGTCCGTCGCCCATGACGACCGCCCGGAAACGTCGGACGTGGTTGAGCGGCTGATGGGCAACAAGCCCGAGGCACGCTTCGCCTTCATCCAGGAGCGGGCCGCCTTCGCGACGGAACTCGACATCTGAGGCGTGGTGTCGCGCGCCTGTGCTGGCGGCTAACAATCACTGGAAATGACGGCTTTTTGCCCTAGCGGAACCGAGGCGGCCGCGCTTGGGCGCTATTTGCCGCCATTTGGCTTTCCATTTGTCAAGTCCATCCGTTGACTTTGGTCACGATCGCCCTATGTTCGCGCAGATTGCCATCGTCGGACAAAGCTTTGCGGACGATGGCGTCAGCCGCGTCCTCAGCCACGTGTCATCCTGGCGCGAGCGGGCGCCACGACATACGGACCACGATGTCATTTTCCGATCTTGGCCTCAGTGACAAGGTGCAGCAAGCTGTCGCTGCTGCTGGTTACACGACGCCGACACCTATTCAGGAACAAGCGATCCCGCACGCGCTTCAGCGTCGGGACGTTCTCGGTATCGCGCAGACAGGCACCGGCAAGACGGCCGCCTTCACCCTGCCCATGCTTACGCTGCTGGAGAGCGGCCGGGCCCGGGCGCGGATGCCGCGCACGCTCATCCTCGAACCGACGCGCGAACTGGCCGCGCAGGTGGAGGAGAGCTTCATCAAATACGGCGTGAACCACAAACTTAATGTGGCGCTGATCATCGGCGGCGTGTCGTTCGGCGATCAGGACGCGAAACTGACCCGCGGCGTCGATGTGCTCATCGCCACCCCGGGGCGCCTGCTCGATCATTTCGAACGCGGCAAGCTTCTGCTTACGGGTATCGAGGTGCTCGTGATCGACGAAGCGGATCGCATGCTCGACATGGGATTCATCCCGGATATCGAGCGCATCTGCCGGATGGTGCCGTTCACCCGCCAGACGCTGTTCTTTTCAGCGACGATGCCACCGGAAATCCAGCGCCTCGTCGACACCTTCCTGCATAATCCGGTCAAGATCGAGGTTGCGCGTCAGTCATCGACGGCCAGCACCATCACGCAGCGTCTCGTCGCCTCCGGCCGGGAACCGCACGACAAGCGCGAGGTGCTGCGGCGCCTCATTCGCGACGCGACCGACCTGAAAAACGCGATCATCTTCTGCAATCGCAAGCGCGATGTCGCGGTCGTGCACCGCTCGCTTGAACGCCATGGCTTCAGCGTGGTCGCGCTGCACGGCGACATGGACCAACGGTCACGCACCCAGGCGCTGGATCGCTTCCGCGCCAACGACGTGCAGCTGCTGGTGGCGAGCGACGTCGCCGCGCGCGGGCTCGATATTCCCGATGTCAGCCACGTCTTCAATTTCGACGTGCCGCATCATCCGGAAGACTATGTGCATCGCATCGGTCGCACCGGGCGGGCTGGACGCTCGGGCTATACGGCGATGATCGTGACATCGGCGGATGTGCGCGCGCTGGCCGCCATCGAGGGCATGACCGGCCAGCCGATCGCCTGGGAAGGCGAGCCTCTGGATCCCAATGCGGTGGAGGAAGAGCCCCGGCGCGGCGGGCGTGGCGGCGATCGCCGCTCCCGCGACGGACGCGGCCGCAGTGGCGAGTCGGGCAGCCGGGAGCGCGGACGCGGGCGCAGCGCCGAAAGCGCGAAGCCGGCAGATGTCGCGCCCCATCCTCTGCCGAAGCAACCGGCGAAGCCTGCCTTGGAAAAAGCCGCGTCAGGCAAGCATGAGCGCAGCCATGGACGCGGTGGCCGCCATGATGACGACGGGCCAAATTTCGTCGGCTTTGGTGAGCATGTGCCGGCCTTCGTCCTGCAGGCGGTCCGGCTGCCGAAAAAGGTGACCGCCGAGGAATAGGCACAGGGGGGGCCGATAGGGCAAGTCCGTCTGTTGCGGACTTGCATAGCTTGGGCAAGCCCCCGGCCATGAGACTTGAAGGCAAAGTCAGCCCGGGAATCTCTGTGTCATCCCCGGCGGGTTGCTGCGCAGCCCGCCGGGGATGACACGAGCCGAGAACGGATCAACGGATCCTCTTACCTGCTTGTCGATTGGTCCTAGTGGTTCGACTCCGACATTTGCATCCGCCCGATAGCACCCTCGGAGCAAATGTCGGAGTCAAGAAAACCACTAGCAAGTTACTGGTTCTAGTGGAGCTTTTGAATTTGACATTTGATCTGGAGCTTGATGTCAGGCGGGACTCAAATGTCAAATTCGCTCCACTAGTTCTTGCGCGTCGCAGCCCCAGCCTTCGGTTTCAGCTTCGGTTTCATGCCGCGTTGCATTTTGGCCTGTTGCGCGCGCCTCGCTGCAGCAAAGGCAAGCTCCGCCCAGCGGGCGGCCTCGGCCGGATCGTCGAGAGCCGCGTCCGGCAGGCTCCAGAACGACATCACCACCGTCCGTCCGCCCTGCCGCGCATAGGCGAAGGGCCGCGCGCCGGCGCCCTCGAACAGGCTCTTGCTGCTGTCGTCCGCCTTCAGGAAGATCGTCCCGTCGACTTCCAGCGCGAACATGAGCGTATCGCGGTAGACGCCGTGGCCGCCGAACATCCGCTTGACCCGCACGGGGCCGAACGCCTGGAAGATATCGACGAGATCAGCGACGTCCATGGCAGAAGTATGCTTGGAATAAGGGAGGTTAGAGCCCAGATCTGATGTACTCAGACCGAAACGCACTCTAACCCGCGGCGCCCGCCAAGGCCTCAGAGCGAGCCGGCGTAATGGCCACCGATTCGCCGCAGCCGCAGGCCGACGTCTGGTTGGGGTTGTTGAAGACAAAGCCGGAACTCAGCTTGTCGGTCTTGAAATCCATCACCGTACCGAGCAGGAAGAGCACCGCGCTCGGTTCGATCGCGATCGTGACGCCCTTGTCTTCGACGACATCCTCGCCTGGCTTGAGCGCTTCGGCATAGTCCATGGTGTATTCCATGCCGGCGCAGCCCCCTTTCTTGACGCCGATGCGCAGGGCGACAGCTGGCGGGTTAGTCTTGGCCATCAAGTGCTTAACACGCGCAGCTGCAGCATCGGTCAAGCTCATGACGGAAAGCTTCGGGCGGGATACACCCATGGCACCACTCCTCACGCAGGGTTCAAAGCCCTGGGATTATCTCATTCAATCATAAAGATAGGCATTGCGGCCCTCAAGGTCGAGAGGCTCGGCCTCAATAGGTTGCCCAGATGCCGGGTGTCGCCAATTCGAGCAAATGCCCGTCCGGATCGCGCAGGTAGATGCTGCGACCACCCTTCGGCCATTCGGTGCGTCCCTCGATCGGGATATGCGCTGCCGCCAGCCGCTCTTCCCAGGGCGCGAGGTCCGCCGCGGCCACGGCGAAGGCGATATGCAGCGGGCCATGGCCGTCGTGGGGTGGAATGGTGCCGCCGGGCAGCGTCACCGTGTCGAGGGTGGAGCCGCGCTTGAAAATGAGCAACACACTCGCCTGCCCCACATCGAAAGCGCAGAACCGCGAATCGCGCGTGAGTGTCGTGAGACCCAGCACATCGCGATAGAACCGTGCGGCGCGCTCAAGATCATCCACATAGAGCGCCGTCTCGAGAATGCGGCCAAGCTTCGGGGTGACAGACATCGCTACCACATGTCGAGGGCGACGCGCGCCTCGTCGGACATCCGGCTCTGATCCCACGGCGGGTCAAAGACCATGTTCACGGTCACGCCCTGCACACCGCCAACGGCCATGACCGCATTCTCGACCCAGCCCGGCATTTCGCCGGCGACGGGGCAACCCGGCGCGGTCAGGGTCATATCGATGGTCACATGCCGGTCATCGCCGATGTCGACGCGATAGATCAGGCCGAGTTCGTAGATGTCAGCCGGAATTTCCGGATCATAGACGGTCTTGAGGGCCGCGACGATCTCATCGCCAAGGCGCTCAACTTCCCCTTCCGGCAGGGCTGATGGAGAAGCCGTGGCGGCGTCGGGGGTTTCTTCCTCAACCGGCTTTGCGGGCGACTGGGTCAACGGTCCATCCTTTTACGCGCAAACGGTCACTTCAATCGACGAAGATCGCTTCACAGTCCCGATGTAGGCGCTCTCGCGCATCGGTTCAATCGGATATGCGAGAAGGGAAAGCCACTTCCGCATCCGCCCTTTCCTGACACCCCTCAGAAAAGCCACGCGGCCTTTTACGGAGGATCACGCGGTCGGGTGATGCCCAAAGACCTCGCTGCCGCGCCTGAGCGGGACAGGGCTTCCCTAGTCGAGGAAGAGGTGCTCGGCCTTGGTGAGGGCCTCGACGAAGGCGTCGATCTCCGCAATCGTGTTGTACAGCGCGAACGAGGCCCTGCAGGTCGACGTCGTGCCGAAGCGGGCCAGCAGCGGCTGGGCGCAATGGGTGCCGGCGCGGACGGCGATGCCGGAACGATCGATGATCGTCGCCACGTCGTGGGCATGGGCCCCCTTCATCTCGAAGGAGACGATCGCTCCCTTGGACTGCGCCTTGCCGATGATGCGGATCGAGTTCAGGCCCGCGAGCCTCTTATGCGCATAGTCGCGCAGCTCGTCCTCATGGTTGAGGATGGCGCCGCGGCCAATGGACTCGATATAGCGAACCGCCGCGCCAAGCCCGATCGCTTCCACGATGGGCGGTGTGCCGGCTTCGAAGCGGTGCGGAGGCGAGTTGTAAGTGACACGGTCCAGGGTCACCTCCTCGATCATCTCCCCGCCGCCGTTGAACGGCGGCAGCTTCTCCAGCCATTCGCGCTTGCCGTAGAGCACACCGATGCCTGTCGGGCCATAGACCTTGTGACCGGTGAAGACATAGAAATCCGCGTCGAGCTCGCGTACGTCGACCGGGAGATGCACGGCGCCCTGGCTGCCGTCCACCATCACCGGAATACCGCGCGCATGGGCGAGCCGCACGATCTCCTTGATCGGCATGACCGTGCCCAGCACGTTCGACATATGGGTGATCGCCACGATCTTGGTGCGCGGCGTCAGCAGCTTCTCGAACTCCTCGATCAGGAAGTTGCCGTCGTCGTCGACCGGAGCCCATTTGAGGACGGCGCCATTGCGCTCGCGCAGGAAATGCCAGGGCACGATATTGGAATGATGCTCCGCAATCGATACGACGATCTCGTCGCCGGGGCCGACCTCGGCAAGCCGGCCGAAGCTCGATGCAACGAGGTTGATCGATTCCGTAGCAGAGCGGGTGAAGATGATCTCGTCGGTGCTCTCCGCATTGACGAAGGCGCGGACAGCCTCGCGCGCGTCCTCGAAGGCTTCCGTCGCGGCATTGGCGAGATAGTGCAGGCCACGGTGCACATTCGCGTAGCCGCTTTCCATGCAGTTGACCATGGCGTCGATCACCGCCCGCGGCTTCTGGGCCGACGCAGCGCTGTCGAGATAGATCAGCGGCTTGCCATAGACCTCGGTCGCGAGGATGGGAAAGTCGCGGCGGATCGCCGCGACGTCATAGGTATTGTTGGCAACGGCGATATTCATGGCCTTCGCCTCGTCTTCCTTGCTCAGGCGGCGCACCGGTCAGAGTGGCACATGATTGTCCCACTCCGCAGCCTGCTCCGGATCGCCGGAAAAGGCCGCCGCATACCAGCCGGATTATCCGGCACGTCCGGCAAGCCAGCTTGCCACCATGTCCGTCAGCTCTTCCCGCACGTCCTCGAGGGCTATCGGCTCGAGGGCCTCGCCCAAGAAGGCCTGAACGAGAAGGGCCTCTGCTTCCGGTCGTGGCAAGCCGCGTGCCATGAGATAGAAAAGCAGCTCGTCATCGAGTTGCCCACAGGTGGCGCCGTGGGCACAAACCACGTCGTCAGCGAAAATTTCCAGCTCCGGCTTGTTGTTCATGGCCGCGCCCTCGGAAAGGAGGAGCGCCGCGGACATCATCTGGCCATCCGTCTTCTGCGCATGTTGCCTGACGATGATCTTACCCTGGAAGACCCCCGTGGCCTCGCCGTCGACCACGGTCTTGAAGAGCTCCCGGCTCTGACAACCGGGCACCCTATGATCCACCACCAGGGTCGTATCGGCAAGGCTCTTGCCAGCAAGCATTGTCGCACCGCCGATGGTGGCGACGCTGCGCTCGCCGGCGAAGGCCAGAAACACCTGGTGCCGCGACACATGTCCTCCGGCGACGACGCCCGTCGACGCAAATTTTGCATCGGCGCCCAGCGTCACCATCAGCGTCGACAGCGCGAGCGCACGATCACCCTCGGCATTCAACCGGATATGGGCGATATCGACCGAGGAACCCGCGACGATCTCCACCACGCTGTTGCTGTGATAGCCCACGCCGCCCGGCCCTTCATGGCTCTCCACGAGCGTCAGGGCGGCGCCGTCGCCCATCGCGAGCACCACGCGCGGCGAGGTCGCGAAAGCCTTCGTGCCTGTGTTGATGAAACGCAGCACCAGTGGCTCTTCGAGCGTGACGCCATCGGCAACCGCGATGATCGCGCCGTCGGCCACGAAGGCCGAATTGAGCGCGACCGCGGCATTGTCCCGCGCGACCTCGGGACCGCCCATCCTGGCAAGAAGCGGGTGTCCGTTGGTCAAGGCCTCGGCCAGCGGCGTCACCTCGACGCCCTCGGGGATCGCCTCGGTGGTCACGAGATGGCCGTTGACGAAGGTAACGCGCGCGCCGGAAACAGCCGCAAACGCCTTGGATTTGGCGATGGCCGGATCCGTCTCCGCAAGGTGCGGGCGCGCGGCCAGCGGCGGCGCCTCCTGCATCAGGTTGCGCAGATCCGTGTATTTCCAGTCCTCGACGCGCCGATGCGGCAGGCCCGCCGCCTCGATCACCGCGAAGGCTTCATCGCGATGCTTCAGCGTGGCCTTTGTGCCCGGCAAGGTGTTCCTGACGACCTTGTAGAGATCTATCAGGCCCGCCTCGGCCGGCGTACGAATGGGGGTGATGACTGACATGGCCTTCCCTCACGCCGCCAGTTCGCGGTAGTCGGCATAGCCGTTCGCCTCGAGCTCCAGCGCGAGTTCCTTGCCGCCCGAGCGCACCACCTTGCCCTTCGACATCACATGCACCGTATCGGGCACGATGTAGTTCAGGAGCCGCTGGTAATGCGTGATGACGAGGAACGAGCGGTCCTTCGCGCGCAGCGCATTGACGCCCTCGGCGACGATCCTGAGCGCATCGATATCAAGACCGGAGTCGGTCTCGTCGAGGATGCAGAAGCTCGGCTCGAGCAGCGCCATCTGCAGAATTTCCATCCGCTTCTTCTCGCCGCCGGAGAAGCCGACATTGAGCGCGCGCTTCAACATTTCCTGATCGATCTCAAGCGTTTCAGCCGCCTTCTTGACGCGGCGCATGAAATCCGGTGTCGTCAGCTCATCCTCGTCCCGGGCCTTGCGTTGCGCGTTGAGCACCGATTTCAGGAAGGTCATGGTCGCAACGCCGGGAATTTCCAGAGGATACTGGAAGGCCAGGAAGACGCCCTTGGCGGCCCGCTCGGAGGGTTCGAGCTCGAGAATATTCTCGCCGTTGAGCAGGATCTCGCCATCGAGGACCGTGTAGTCCTCCTTCCCCGCGATCACGTAGGACAGTGTCGACTTGCCGGACCCGTTGGGGCCCATGATGGCCGCGACCTCTCCGTCGTTCACCGTCAGGCTCAGGCCGTTGAGGATGCGCTTGTCCTCGATGTCGACGACCAGGTTGTTGATCTCAAGCATTCTTTCAATCCCGCATTCGACTTCCGGCTGTCTCAAGGCGCTTTGCGCCGCTCCGAACCGGAAGGGTGTGTTCACGATAAACAGAAGTGGACAGCCATCGGCTTGCCGGGCCGCGTCAGCCTGTCAGCCGACGCCCGGCACGCGCCCGTCAGCCGACCGACCCTTCCAGACTGATCGAAATGAGCTTCTGCGCTTCGACCGCGAATTCCATCGGCAGCTGCTGCAGCACATCCTTGACAAAGCCGTTGACGATCAGGGCGATAGCCTCCTCCTCGGAGAGCCCGCGCTGCATGCAATAGAACATCTGATCATCGGATATTTTCGATGTGGTCGCCTCATGTTCGAAGACGGCACTCGCATTCTTCGACTCGATATAGGGCACCGTATGGGCACCACACTGGTCGCCGATCAAGAGCGAGTCGCAGTTGGTGAAGTTGCGCGCGCCCGAGGCCCGGCGATGCGCCGAGATGAGACCGCGATAGGTATTGTCCGACTTGCCGGCGGCGATGCCCTTCGAGATGACCTTGCTCGTCGTGTTCCGGCCGAGATGGATCATCTTGGTGCCCGAATCGACCTGCTGATAACCGTTTGAAATGGCGATCGAATAGAACTCGCCGCGCGAGTTGTCCCCGCGCAGGATGCACGACGGATATTTCCAGGTGATGGCCGAGCCGGTCTCCACCTGCGTCCAGGAGATCTTGGAGTTGACGCCGCGGCAATCGCCGCGCTTGGTCACGAAATTATAGACGCCGCCCTGCCCCTCGGAATCGCCGGGGTACCAGTTCTGCACCGTCGAATATTTGATCTCGGCGTCGTCGAGCGCGATCAGCTCGACCACCGCCGCATGGAGCTGGTTCTCGTCACGCGCTGGCGCCGTGCAGCCCTCGAGGTAGCTCACGTAGGAGCCCTTGTCGGCGATGATCAGCGTGCGCTCGAACTGGCCGGTGTTGCGCTCGTTGATGCGGAAATAGGTCGAGAGCTCCATCGGGCATCGGACACCCTCCGGCACATAGACGAAGGACCCGTCCGTGAAGACCGCCGAATTGAGCGTGGCGTAGAAGTTGTCTGTCACGGGGACGACCGAGCCGAGATATTTCCGTACGAGTTCGGAATGTTCGCGGATGGCCTCCGAGATCGAGCAGAAGATGACGCCGGCCTTCTTCAACTCCTCCTTGAAGGTCGTGACGACCGACACGGAATCGAAGACGGCATCGACCGCGACGCGCGAGCCAGCGCCCTCGACACCGGCGAGAATCTCCTGTTCGCGAAGCGGGATGCCGAGCTTCTCGTAGGTCTTGAGAATCTCCGGATCGACCTCGTCCAGCGACTTCGGCGCGGCGTTTTTCTTCGGCGCGGCGTAGTAATGGAGGTCCTGGAAGGGGATGGGGGGGTATTTCACCCGCGACCAGGTCGGTTCACGCATGGTGATCCAACGCCGATAGGCGTCGAGCCGCCATTCGGTCATCCACTCCGGATCCCCCTTCTTCGCGGAGATCAGCCGGACAGTGGCCTCGGACAGGCCCACGGGGGCCACATCCATCTCAACCTCGGTCTCGAAACCATACTTATACTGATCAACGTCGATCGCTTTGACGCGTTCGACGGTCTCCTGCACTGCAGGCATCGCTCTACTCCTCTCACGGCTTCAAGGGCCGTGGTTGCCCGTCCTTCTGGCCCAAGGACTGCGCTGCCCGCAGGCCAATATCCCAACCTACGCCGCCCTGTCGCCCTGGCGGCGCGGCGAAAGTTTCCGCGTCACACTGGCAAAAGCCGACGCGAACCGCTCGACATCCTCATCGCGGTTTGCCCAACCGAGGCTGATACGAACCGCCCCCTCCGCCACCGTCGGCGCGACCCCCATCGCCGCAAGGACATGCGAAGGACGCACCTTCCCCGACGAACAAGCCGACCCGGACGACACCGCGACGCCGGCAAGATCGAAGGCCATGACCAGGGTCTCGGCCTTCACCCCCGGGATGGCAAAAGCCGAGGTATTGGCCAGCCGCCTCACATCCGCGCCGAAAACCACGAGGTTCGGCAGGACCTGCCGGACGTGACGTTCAATCTCGTCGCGCATGGCGGCCATTGCCATCATATAATGATCAATTTCGCCAAATGCGATCTCCGAAGCAGCGCCAAACCCGACAATCGCGGCCAAATTCTCTGTTCCGGCACGATGTCCGCTCTCCTGGCCGCCACCGCGCAGGAGCGATGGCCCCAGATCGACACCCGGATTGTAGATAAGCGCGCCCGCGCCTTGAGGGCCACCGAACTTATGCGCCGAGAGGCTCAGCATGTCGGCGCCGAGCGTCGAAAAGTCGATGGGCATCTTGGCCGCCGCCTGGACCGCATCGACATGCAGGACGCCATCCGCGCCATGCACGAGCCGCGCAATCTCGGCGATCGGCTGCAGCACACCGGTCTCGTTATTGGCCATCTGCACGGATACGAAAGGCCAGCCTTCGGCGTCGGCGCCGAGGCGCTCGGCGAGCCAGGCGAGGTCGACGACACCATTGCCGTCCACCGGAACGACCGTCACCGCCTCCGCCGGAAAGCGCCCGCCTGCGAGAACGCTCGGATGCTCGGTGGCGCCGATGAAGCAGCGCGATGGCGGGGTGTTCCCGCCCCGTCCGCCGAAGCCGCGCACCCGCACATCCGGCGACAGCGCCAGCGCATTGGCCTCGGTGCCACCGCTGGTGAAGACGAGCTTGGCCCCCCCTGCCCCGACCAGCGCAGCGACCTTGGCGCGGGCCTCCTCGATGGCGGCGCGGGCGGCGCGCCCCTCTCGATGGACCGAGGAGCCGTTGCCGGATGCCGTCAGGACACGCAGCATCGCCTCCACCACCTCCGGACGGAGTGGCGCAGATGCATTGTAGTCCAGATAAACGCGACCCGCCGTCATGCGTGTTTCCAGGGAAAATGGCGCGACTTCATGGAAGTCTTGCTTTTAACCCCCCTCGTTGTGCTACATACGCTCGTGAAAGCGTGGGCGGCCTCCAAAGCATGTCCGGTTGTATCGCAACAGGATACACGCATCGGTAGGCCTTAGAATAATTCTAACCGTGATTTATGGCGCTGCAACAAACGAAGTCAAGGGACGTCGCCTTATATGTCCCTTGCTGAGTTGATGCGCCATCACGGCCATGGTGTCGGAGCCAATGCCTGAAGTTATTTTCACCGGACCCGCCGGACGTATAGAAGGCCGTTACCATCCGGCCAAGGAGAAAGGTGCGCCGATCGCCATCGTGCTACACCCTCATCCCCAGTTTGGCGGCACGATGAATAACCAGATCGTGTACAGCCTGTATTACACCTACGTGAACCGTGGGTTCTCCGTGCTTCGTTTCAATTTCCGCGGCGTCGGACGCAGCCAGGGTGCGTTCGATCACGGCCAAGGCGAGTTGTCGGATGCGGCGGCGGCGCTGGATTGGGCGCAGTCGGTCAACCCCGAGGCGCGCACCTGCTGGATCGCCGGTGTCTCCTTCGGCGCCTGGATCGGCATGCAGCTTCTGATGCGCCGGCCCGAGATCGAAGGCTTCCTGTCGATCGCGGCCATGGCCAATCGCTATGACTTCAGCTTCCTGGCGCCCTGCCCGTCGTCCGGCCTGTTCGTGCACGGCTCGCAGGATCGCGTCGCGCCGCTGCGCGAAGTCGTCAGCGTCATCGAGAAGGTGAAGACCCAGAAGGGTATCCAGATCGAGCACGCGGTCATCGATGGCGCCAACCACTTCTTCGAGGGCAAGCTCGAGGAACTGATGACGGCGGTCGACGGCTATCTCGACAAGCGCCTTGGCGCGGTTCAGGAAGACGCGGCCTGAAACAGAGCGTTGCATCTTGGACTGATAATTCGCGCCCGGCCCCCTCGAGGCCGGGCGTTTTCATTCCGGGCAGGTGATTGACATGCCAGCCCATGGAATTAGCCGAGAAACCTGCTACAGGATGGGGCGGTTCACACGGGACATCGCGGTCATTCCGGGGCGGGTTGATAGACCCGAGCCCGGAATCCATGAACACGACGGCAGACCGGAAGAGCGCCGGTCCGACGCGCCTTCTTGCCAGAACGCGTGTTCATGGATTCCGGGCTCCTCGCTGACGCGAGGCCCCGGAATGACCGTGAGATTTCGTATGAAATCTGAACGCTCGAAGGGGCGCGCTGCCGTCCTCGCGGTCGGCCGATGACGCCGCATTTGATAAAAAGCCTGAGACACCATGACCCGCTTCCGCTCCGATTTCCTCCGCACGCTCGATGAGCGCGGCTTCATCCATCAGATCTCGGATCCCGAAGGGCTTGACGCCCTTGCCTTGAAGGGCCGGATCTCCGGCTACGTCGGCTATGACGCGACGGCGACGTCGATCCATATCGGCAATCTCATTTCCGTCACCATGCTCTACTGGCTGCAGGAAACCGGCCATCAGGCGATCAGCCTGATGGGCGGCGGCACTTCCATGGTCGGCGACCCCTCCTTTCGCGACGATCAGCGGAAGCTCCTGACCGAGGAGCAGATCGAAACCAATATCGCGAGCATCAAGCGGGTCTACGGCAACATCCTGAACTACGGCGGCTCCAACCCGGCGATCATGGTCAACAACGCCGATTGGCTGCTCAAACTCAACTATGTCGAGTTCCTGCGCGATGTCGGCCGGCATTTCTCGGTCAATCGCATGCTGAGCTTCGATTCGGTCAAGCTCAGGCTCGATCGCGAGCAGTCGCTGAGCTTCCTAGAATTCAACTACATGATCATGCAGGGCTACGACTTCACCGAGCTCAACCGGCGCTACGGCACGGTGCTGCAGATGGGTGGGTCGGACCAGTGGGGCAACATCATCAATGGCGTCGATCTCAGCCATCGGATGGGCGGCCCGCAGCTCTATGCGTTGACGACGCCCTTGCTGACCAAGGCCTCGGGCGAGAAGATGGGCAAGTCGGCCTCGGGCGCCGTCTGGCTCAACGGCGATCTCTTCTCGCCTTATGACTTCTGGCAATATTTCCGCAACACCGAGGATGCCGACGTCGGCAAGTTCCTCAAGATCTTCACCCGCCTGCCGCTTGACGAGATCGCCAAGCTGGCGGCGCTGGGCGGTAACGAGATCAACGAGGCCAAGAAGGTGCTGGCGACGGAAGTCACCGCGATCGTCCACGGCCGCGCCGCCGCCGAGGAAGCCGCCGAGACGGCCCGCAAGACCTTCGAGGAGGGCGCGCTCGCCGATACGCTGCCGAGCGTGGACTTGCCGGCGGACAGCCTGGCCACGGGCCTCGGCGTCCTGACGGCGGCCGTCACCGCCGGGCTCGTCGCCTCAACCGGCGAGGCACGCCGCCAGATCAAGGGCGGTGGGCTCCGCGTCAACGACGCCCCTGTCACTGACGAGCGGGCGGTTCTGACGCCGGCAGACCTCACCGGCGACGGCGTGATCAAGATGTCCCTTGGACGCAAGAAGCACGTGCTCATAAGGCCGCGTTGATATTCAGCGCCTGATGGAGCGCGGCCTGCCGGCTTTTCGGCGACAGAGGGACGGCCCGCGCTGACGAGCCTCATCGCTCGGGAACACCGCTTGGCGGAAGCGTCTCCACGCGGCCGCTGTCCGCGCGGCCAAGATCGAAGAACTTCCGGAAGATGCCGGGAGCCACGGCCGATAGCGGGTTTATCGACATCACCGGCGCCGCGGTCGTGCCGGTCACCCGGAAATTGACCGCGAACAGGCCCTCATATTGGCCGCCGCCAAGGATGAGCCCGACGATCGGCACCTGGCTGAAAATGTTGTTCAGCGCGTAAGCGGGCACATAGGTGCCGGAAAGATCGAGCCGGTCGCGGGCTGTGTCGAGATGCCCCTCGAGGCTGACGCCGACGGTCGGTCCCCAGACAACCCCCTCGCGAATATTGATCCGCCCCGTCGCGCGCGTGAAGTTTACCTTGAGCTTCGTGAAGCTGATATCGGAGGGATCAACCGCCACATTCCCTGTGCGTCCCTGTTTTGGGGTTTCGGCGATGATGCGCTGCAGGCCCTGATCGTTGCGGATTCTGAAATCCCAAATCGTCAGGTCGCCATTCTGCAGGTCGTCGCCCGCAGGCGTCAGCGTGAGATGCGCCGAGCCACCCGCCATCCGTTTGTAGAGATCGACGAAGCGGAGAGCCGATCCGGCATTGCCGGTCTCCACGAAAATCGCGCCTTTGTTGCCGAGTTGGCCGCTGATCGGTGCGCTGCCGAGCCGGCCCTTGAGCGTGAGGTCCGAGATCGTCTTGCCCCGACGGCCCAGCTTGAGATTGGCATTGGAAATGACCTCGTCGTTATAGCCGGCGAGGATGTTGACGGCGAGATCGAGATCGATATCGGCCGCGGCGCCGCCGCCCGAACCATCGCTCAGCATCGCCAGGAAGGGACGCGCATCCAGCACGTTGCCCTTGACGGTCAGCCGGTAGGCGTTGCGATTGCGGCTGACGTCGAGGCGCAGGTCGTCGCCAGGCGACAATTTGAACTGCGAGAAGCTCGCCTCGCGCAATGTGCCATCCGCGGCGAACTTGGCCGTCCCCTTGGCGACGGCGCCGGCATCGAGGGCGATGTCACGCAGATCGTAGCCCTCCCCGTCGACAAGGGCGAGCGTGAGACGCCCGGGCCGTCCGGCTGCCTTGCGCCATCCCGGAAGGAGATCGTCGATCGACGCGCGCTGGAGGTCGACATCGACAGCCGTCGGCACCTTCGCGTCGAGGCTCTTCACGAGCTTCACCGCCACCGGCCCCCGCAGCTTGTTCTTCAGGTCAAATCCCTTGCGCGCGCGGGCGGCATCGTCGAGGACCAGTGAAATCGTTGCCTCGCCGGCATTGGAACGCAGAAGCTGACGCATGTCGAACGTGGCGGGAAGGCCGGCGATCTGCCCCGTCCCTTTGAGCGTGAAGGCGGTCGCATCGACATTCAACGCGAGCGACGCGCTCTCCAGCTTGTCCTTGCCGCTGAAACCATCCACCGAGAGGTTCGTGAGACTACCGGTTGCGGTCGCCGTGACGTCGGCAGCCGACATGTCCTTGCCCAGCGGAATTCCCAATGCGACCTTGATATCCGCCTGGCCGCGCACTTTCGCGGGGTCAATGTCGATCTGGACGGTCCCTTTCAGGGCATCGCTGCCCAGGAGGGCGATGAGCGCGTCGGCCTGCCCGCGGAGCTGGAAGTTGGCGCTCGAAAAGACGGGCGGCCTGTGGTCCGCGACGGCGAAGACACCGTCGACAAGGCTGAGCGATCGGTTGGCGGGAAGCTTGACCTCGGCCTGCGCGACTTCGATCCGTGTCGTCAAGCCGGTGACGACACCGGAGGCATTCACCTGCGTCAGGACGGGCAGTCCGTCCGCGGGACGCAGCGTACCGTCCTTGACGGCGAAGGTGAGATCGAGCGTTTCGTCGGGAACCGGCTGCTTGTTACGCGATGCGAGAAGCTCGTCGCTCGTCAGGCTTGTCTTGAGGGACATCCCTTCGACCGTGCCGTCCGTCAGATTGTCCACGAGATAGCGTCGGACATCCGATGCGACGAAAGCCGGCCAGAAGCGCAGCACGGCACGGGCAGGCGCCTTCGGTATCGAGATATCCAGGCTCACCCCGCCCTGGTCCGCGACGGTGCCGAGCGAACCGGTCAACGAGATATCGTAGTCCGCCCCGGATACCCGCACCTCCTCGAAATTCACCCCGCCGCCGACCGCGCCCGTCAGATCGAGGGCGATGTCGTTGATTGGCATGGGTGACTGCCCGTCTGTCAGGCTCTCGATCTCGGCCCCGGAACCCGCCAGCTTCATGCGCCAGAGACGGTCGCCCTCTTCAGGCGTCAACCGTCCCGACATCGAGAAGCGCGACGGACCGGCACGCAGATCCGCCGAGGTGATGATCATCTCCCCTGACGCCGCGTCCCATGTGGATGACACGGCGATGCTGTCGACGGTCACAGGCGGCTGGTCCGGATCGTCCATCACGACCACGCCGCGCCCGCCGCGCAAGGTCGCGTCGAATGCGGACAGGCTATCATCTGCGGCGACAGTCAGATCGAGCTTACCCGAGAGCGGCATGTCCGTCGTCACGAGCGGCGTGCGGATCCCGTTGAGCGACAACAGGTCGGACACCGGTACGCCGTCGACGGTCATCGAGACCCGGCGTTCGGTGCCGGAGGCCGCGCCGATCACCGTACCGGAAACTTGCCACGGCCCGTGCTCGCCTCTCAGTCCGAAGGCGAAGTGCAATTCGCCTGGTGCCGGGCGCAGCACGTTGAAGGACAGATCGTCGAACGTGATCCGCTGGCGGCGTGTATCGTCGATGAGCGTCAGCTTGGCCCCGGACAGGTGCACCCGCTGGACGCCCGCAACGGCCGAATCACCCCCAGACACGAGATCGATGAAAGAAACGGCACCGACGGCCAGGGGAAGACTGCGCTTGTCTGGAACGGCCCCGGTGGTCGTGGCGGGGTCGGATTGAACGTCGGTCGATGGCTGGGCGGGCGCTGTGACTTCGGGGGGATCCGCCTCTCCCGCCGTCAGGGCAAGCCCGCCATCACGCGCGACGAAGAGGCGCAGATCAAGTCCGCTGAGCTCCACCGAGCGAGGCGTGATTTCGCCGCGCAGCAACGCCCACGGCGAAACAGCGATTTCGGCCTCCTGCGCCTTGAGCAGGCTGAGCCCGCGTGGATCACGCACATCGATCCGGTCGACCCTCAATGTGGGCCCATGGCGGGTAAAGGTGAGGGCTGCATCCGCCAGGTCGACCTTCCAGCCGGGTCCCAGGCGTTCCGCCATATCCGCCGCGATCGGGCGCGCCGCATCCCCGATGAAGATGGGCCCAAGCGCGACGCGCAGAATGACGACACACGTGAGCAGGAGGATACTGGCCGCGACGCAAACCGTCGCGCCGCGCAGGATGCGGAACGGCCGCTTCCTGATGACCTTATGGACGCGCCGTCTCGGCTTCATTTTACGATAAGCTGCCATATCGTCTCAGCAACGGCCTTCAATCAGCAGCGACAGAGTCCGGCAGGCACTCACCGGCAACGCTTTCGCCCGTCGATCTCCGGCGCGATGGGCCGGGGTCGGTGCGATAACGGGTTCAGCATGAATTCTCGCCCCTCGTGGCATCAGGATCGCGCGATGCTGCGATCTGCCGCAATACGCACCGGCCAACAGATATACAGCTGCGACACACGCCCGCAGATACTATAGCCACTCATACGCAAATGCCGATGGCAGATCGCGCCGACGCGCTTGAAGTTTACCGGATTCGTCGGACGTAATCGCCTTCCGCAGCACCCTTAACCGCTTTAATCTGACGAAAGGAAGGCATTATGGCCGTAGAAGCTGGATCCGCTGCCCCCGCGTTCGAGCTGATGACCGGCGCAAGCCAACGCATCTCGCTTGCTTCGCTACGGGGCAGCAAAGTGGTCCTGTATTTCTACCCGAAGGACGACACCAGTGGCTGCACGAGAGAGGCGATCGCCTTCAATGCCTTGAAAGCGGACTTCGCCGCGGCCGACACCGCGATCGTGGGTGTTTCCGCAGATGACGTCGTCAGTCACGACAGGTTCAAAGCCAAGCACGGCCTCTCCCTGACGCTTGCCGCCGATCCCGAGAAATCTGCGATCGATGCTTATGGCGTCTGGGTGGAGAAGAGCATGTATGGCCGAAAGTATATGGGAATCGAGCGTGCTACCTTCCTCATCGACGAAACCGGCAAGGTGGCACAGGTTTGGCGCAAGGTGCGCGTCCCGGGCCATGCCGAGGAGGTGCTCGCGGCAGCGCGTTCGCTCGCGGCACGTGAGGCGTCCTGACGCTCCAATCAATGACACCTTGGGTTGCATTTAATTTCAATAACAACCTTTTACGGTGATTTAACCGCGCGATGTCATTAATTTCCGCGTGTCTGAGACAAGCGGGGACGAATCGGCATGGCGGATCTCTGGGACCTGTTCGGAAAAGACGAACCGTTCAGGGACCTCGTTTTCCCGGAGCCGGCCAGACGCGAGTATATCTTCGTCGGCCGTCCCGTCGCGATTGCCTTCGCTGCAACCTTCATACTGGCGGTGGTCTGGGCCGCCGCGGCGACCTGGGCCTTTGCCTTCCGCGATGGACTCATCAGCAAGATGGTCTCGCGTCAGGCCGAGCTGCGTTACGAATATGAGGATCGCCTGCGCGATTTCCGTGGGCGGCTCGACGATGTCACCGACAAACAAGTGATCGACCAGGAGATCTATGACGAGCGCATCATGGATCTCCTCAAGCGCCAGGTGCAGCTTGAGGATCGCCAGTCCATGGTCGATTCCCTGATCAGGCAGGCCAACATGCCCGTCGGCGGCCCGATTGTCGCCAGCGATGCCGCCAGCGTGAGCGTCTTCACGCCGCCCGGAACGCCACCAGCCAGCGGGGTGAGCATATCGCGGCCGCCAGCGGCTCCGCTCCTGCCGAGCAACCTTGGCTCGCCCCGCCTGCCGCCGCATTTCTCATCCGACAAATACTCGCTTGGCGAACGTATCCTGCGGGCCAAGCGTTTTGCCGACGCCATGGACCAGCGCCATCTCACGACGCTTGCGGGGCTCAGCCAGCACGCCCGGCGCAATGCATCCCTGTTGAAGGGCGTGATCGCGGAGGTGGGTCTCGACGCCGACACGCTCATCGGCGTCAACAAGCGGCCTGCACAGGGTGGACCGCTCCTCGGCCTCGATCAGGCGAGGACCGATCCCTTTACGCGCTCCGCCCTGACCACCCAGCTCGACCTGACGACGCTCGAGCGGCTGCGCCGCACCGTTGACAGCTTGCCCCTGCGGCGGCCTGGCCTCGATTCCGCAATCACGAGCGGCTTCGGCGTGCGCACGGATCCCTTCACCCGCGGGCTCGCGCTGCATTCCGGCATCGACTTCGCCCAGCCGGAGGGAATGCCGGTGTTTCCCACGGGCGCGGGACGCGTAACCACCGCGGACTACACGGGCGGATATGGCAAGATGGTGGAGGTCGACCACGGCAACGGGGTCGTCACCCGCTATGCGCATCTCTCGGAGATCGACGTGCGTCCAGGCGCGATCGTCACGGTCGATACGCAAATCGGCAGGGTTGGCAGCACAGGACGCTCGACCGGGTCCCATCTGCACTACGAGACGCGGATCGGCGGCGACGCCGTCAACCCGACACGCTTTCTGCGTGCCGCCGATCTTTTGGCCGAGATCCGTTGAGAGCCCTCGGCGGGACGATCGCTCGCTTGACCTCTGACGCGAGGCATCCGGGCGATCGACTGCCGGTCGTCGGGGCTATCCGTGCTAGTCGATATCCTCGACCTTGTCAGCGGCGCCGTAGATGCGCGCAGCAAGCGATGCCTCGATGAAGGGATCGAGCTCTCCGTCGAGCACGTCGTAGGGTGTGCCGGAGGTCACCCCCGTGCGCAGGTCCTTGACGAGCTGGTAGGGCTGCAGCACGTAGGACCGGATCTGGTGTCCCCATCCGATCTCGCTCTTCGAAGCGGCTTCCGCGGACGCAGCCTCCTCGCGCTTCTTCAACTCGAGCTCGTAGAGCCGCGCGCGCAACATGTTCCATGCCGTCGCGCGGTTCTTGTGCTGCGACCGTTCGTTCTGGCAGGCCGCGACGATTCCGGTCGGAATATGGGTGATACGCACCGCCGAATCCGTCGTATTGACGTGCTGCCCGCCGGCGCCCGACGAGCGATAGGTATCGATCCGGCAGTCGGATTCCTTGATGTCGATCTCGATGCGGTCATCGATGACCGGATAGACCCATGCCGAGGCAAAGCTCGTATGACGCCGCGCGTTGGAATCGAAGGGTGAAATCCGGACGAGCCGATGGACGCCCGATTCCGTCTTCAGCCAGCCATAGGCGTTGTGCCCCTTGATCATCAGCGTTGCCGACTTGATCCCGGCCTCTTCGCCGTCGGTCTCCTCGATGAGCTCGACTTTGTAACCCTTGCGCTCGCCCCAGCGGGCGTACATCCGCATGAGCATACGCGCCCAATCCTGGCTCTCGGTGCCGCCGGCACCGGAGTGGATCTCGACATAGGTATCGTTCTGGTCCGCCTCGCCGGACAGCAGCGTCTCGACCTGGCGGCGCGCAACTTCCGCCTGCAGCGCGCGGATGGCGCCCTCACCCTCGGTGATGACGGTATCGTCCTCCTCCATCTCCCCCAGCTCGATGAGGGTGATGGCATCGTCGAGTTCGCGTTCGATGCGGGCGATCGCCGACAGACGGTCCTCAAGTTCCGTCCGCTCGCGCATCATCTTCTGCGCGGCTTCGCCATCGTTCCAGAAATTTGGATCTTCCGAGAGAGCGTTCAGCTCTTCCAGACGTTTTGTGGCAGCATCCCAGTCAAAGATGCCTCCTCAGCAGTCCCACGGACTGCTTGGTGGTTTCGACGAGAGCTTCGATCTCGGCTCGCATGGCTGCACAATATCTCTGTGAAGGGTCCGTCGCACGCGCGACCCTGTGCTCATAGAGCATCGGGCCGGCGACTGTAAACCGCGGGGAAGCGTGATGCTGTGCAAGGAGATAGGAGGCTGCGACATCGTTTCAACGACGACGTCGCATCCCCGGTCGAAGGACCATCTCGGCGCGCGAGCTTGCCCGCCGTCAGTACAATCCGCCCGTACCGGCGCCGACACCACCGCCACGCCCGGCGGAATCGCCCGGCACGGCGCCCGTCGTTTCGCCGCCGTTGGCGGCCATGGCATAGCCGTCAGGCGGGGCCGTGCCCGGCTTGAACGCCTCGAGGATGGTTCCCTTGCTGCCACCCGAGCTGCGCTGGCCGGAATGGGCATCGACCTGGATCAGCTTGATGCCCGGCGGGACGCGGAAAGGCGTGGCCGGCTTGTCCTTCAGCGCCATTGTCATGAAATCGCGGAAGATCGGTGCGGCGAGAACGCCGGCGGACACGCGTCCGCCGAGCGAGCGCGGCTTGTCGTAGCCGAGGAACACGCCGACCGCGAGATCCGGCGAGAAGCCAACGAACCACACGTCCTTGGCATCGTTGCTGGTGCCGGTCTTGCCGGCGAGCGGCTTGCCGACGCTCTTGACAACGGTGCCGGTGCCGCGCTGCACCGCCCCTTCCAGAATGGACACGATCTGGTAGGCCGTCAGCGGATCGAGCACCTGCTCGCGCTTGTCGACCAGGGTCGGCTCGCGTTGATCTGACCAGGCGTCCGCATTGCAGCTGACGCACTGGCGCTCATCATGCCGATAGACCGTCTTGCCCCAGCGATCCTGGATGCGGTCGATCAAGGTCGGCTTGATGCGGCGACCGCCGTTCACGAACATCGAATAGGCCGTCGTCATGCGCAGAACGGTCGTCTCGCCAGCGCCGAGTGCCATCGATAACAGCTGCGGCATGTCGTCATACACGCCGAAACGCTTGGCATACTCGGAGACGAGTGGCATGCCGACGTCATGCGCCAGCCGGACGGTCATGAGGTTCTTCGACTGTTCGATGCCGTAGCGCAGCGTGCGCGGGCCGGCGAATTTCCTGTTGTAGTTCTCAGGGCGCCACACGCCGAGACCGGGGCCCTGGTCCAGTTCGAACGCCCCGTCGACGACGATGCTCGACGGCGTATAGCCGTTGTCCAGGGCCGTCGCGTAGACGAAAGGCTTGAACGAGGAACCCGGCTGGCGCCAGGCCTGCGTTGCGCGGTTGAACTCGCTCTGGTCGAAGGAGAAGCCGCCGACCATGGCGAAGACGCGCCCGGTATTCGGATCCATCGCGACCAGGGCGCCGCTGATCTCGGGAATCTGGCGCAAGCGGAACTGGCCGCTGCGGCTATCGACGGGCTCGGCATAAATCACGTCGCCAGGCTGGAGCGCCGCATTCACACGCCCCTTGCGCGTCCAGCGGATACCATCGAGCCCGATCACGCCGGTCCGGCGCTCGGTATTGACGGCACCGGAGGCCTCGCGCCGCGGCTGAAGGCCGATCGTCGCCTTCTGCGCATCGGCGGTCAGAACCACGGCGAGCTGCCAGGGCTTGACGTCTCCGAATGACTTGATCTGGGCGAGCGCCTCGCCCCATTCGCCGCTCGCCAGGTCGATGCGCTGCTGGGCGCCCCGCCAGCCGTGCGATTCATCATAACGCACGAGCCCGTCCACGAGGGCCTTGCGCGCCATGACCTGCATGGTCGGATCAAGCGTGGTTCGCACGGACAGGCCGCCCTCGTAGAGCTCCTTCTCGCCGTAACGCTCCGCAAGCTCGCGCCGGACCTCTTCGGTGAAGAAGCCGGCAACGGCCGAACTTTCCGGCAACGAGCGGGGCGAGACGTCGAGCGGCGACGCCTTGGCCTTGTCGCCATCAGCGCGCGAGACATAGCCGTTCTCGACCATGCGATCGATCACCCAGTTGCGGCGTTCGATCGCGGCTTCACGCTGCCGGAAGGGATGGTAGTTCGTCGGCGCCTTGGGCAGCGCCGCGAGATAGGCGGCTTCGGGCAAGGTCAGTTCGTTGACCGATTTGCCGAAATAATTGAGGGCAGCCGCGGCCACGCCATAGTTGCCGGGTCCACCGCCTGCCGTGCCGAGATAAATCTCGTTGAGATAGAGCTCGAGAATGCGGTCCTTCGAATAGACCGACTCCATGCGCAGCGAGAGGATCAGTTCCTTGATCTTGCGCTCATAGGTCTGCTCGTTCGTGAGCAGGAAGTTCTTCGCCACCTGCTGCGTGATCGTCGAGGCGCCCTGCTGGCGACGGCCGCCGCTGCGCAGGTTGTTGACCGCGGCGCGTGCCACGCCCTCGGGATCGACGCCGCCGTGCTTGTAGAAGTTCTTGTCCTCGGCGGAGAGGAACGCCGCAACCACGAGCGGCGGAATGGCCTGGATGGGGAGGAACAGCCTGCGCTCACGCGAGTACTCGGCCAGGATAGCGCCATCGCCCGCGTGGACGCGGGTCGTGACCATCGGCTCGTAGTCGGCGAGCTGCGTGTAGTCCGGCAAATCCCGCGAATAGTGGTGGAAGACGTAGCCAACGACGCCAGCACCGATCAGGAACAGGATAGCGCCTGCCGTGAACGCAAAACCGATAAAGCGCAGAATCAGTCGCATAGAATTGGTCCAAAGCCGACGCCGGAAGGGTGTGACACGAGCCCCCTCCCAACAACCTGTCGATCAGTCGTCCCGCCAGCCCCCAAACGTTTACTTCTACCATAAGGAGAAGCAAATGTGCCAGCGTAGCGGATGTGTACCCTGCTACATCTCCGACAACTATGGAGAAAAGGCGACACCACCCGCTTTTTCCGTCGGAGCGCGCTGGGAAAAGTAGCGGCGGACAGCCTCGGTCAAGGCGTTGGCCGCCTCGTTCTGCCACGCGTCCGAGACCAGGAGCGCTGCATCCTTGGCGCTTGAAAGATAACCCAGCTCAATCAGTACCGAGGGTACGTCCGGGGCCTTCAGCACACGGAATCCCGCCGAACGATGCGGGTTCTTGTTCAGGAGAACCGTACCCTTGAAGCTATCGATCACATTTCCGGCAAAAGAGCTCGAGAAGGTCCGCGTCTCGCGTTTCGTAAGGTCCGCCAGGATCCCGACGATGTCGTCCGGATCTTCCGCTGCCTCCACGCCGGCGATCTGGTCGGCCAGGTTTTCCTTGTCGGCGAGCCGAGCCGATTCGAGATCCGTGGCGAGGTCGGCGCCGGTATAGACTGTCGCCCCACGCACCCCCGCACCCGATCCGAGCGTATCGGCATGGATCGAGACGAACAGGTCGGCGCCCGCCTGGCGCGCCATGCGTGTGCGGGCGCCGAGCGCGATGAAGGTATCCGTCGTGCGTGTCATCATCACCCGATAGCGGCCGCTCTCTTCGAGCCGTTCACGCAGGCGCTGGGCAAAGGCGAAGACGACATCCTTCTCCAGGACGCCATCGCCCGTCTGGGCGCCGGGATCAATTCCCCCATGGCCGGGATCGATCACCACGAGCGGCAACGCGTCGTTCTTGGGGCCACGGGCCACCGGCTTGACCGTGTCCTCGGGCTCGGCCGGCAGGCTGTCGCCGGAATCGACCATCGGTCGCAGGGCAGCCTTCCGATAGGCCGCACGCGTGGCCTTGTTCAGTTCGATCACGAGTTCAGCGCCGGCGCCGGTCGTCACGGTCTCGACGCGGCTGACGAGCGCCGGCTCGCGCAGGTCGATGACGATGCGCGAACGCTCCGGCGCAAAGAGGCCGAATCGGAACGAGCCGATGAAGTTTCCTTTGCCTGAGGGCTGACGCCCGACAGTCTTGGGCAACTGAAAGTTGACCTCGGGCAGGTCGATGATGACCCGGTCCGGCCGTTCCAGGAGAAAAGCCTTCGCCGTCACGGCCGCGGTGAGCGTAAAGGTCAGCCGCGCCATATCCTTTCGCGCATCCACCGCAACGGCCGTCGCGCGGACCATATGCGCCTGCCGTGCGGCCACCTCGGCGGCCCGCCCCTCGACCGCCCGTCCCTCGACCGCCCGCCCTTCGACCGCCTCGGCGCGCGCGGGATAGCCCCACATCGGCAGCAGAAGCGCCGCGGCCACGGCGAAACGCGCTAAGCGTCGAAGTGTTTCAGTCGTTGTGCGCACAAGGCATCCGTATCATTCGCGCTCCATCGCCCGCGCCGGCTGTGATCAACACCCTTGGCCGACGCCCGCGAAGCTTGTGATCCGCCCCACTGTGTAAGGCATACGCCACCGATGGTTAACCAATCATTCAGGCTCATTGACGGTTTGGAAACAGCGTTGCACGCATATCACCTTGTGGATGACGCTTGCCAAAGGCGGCTATGCATCTGTAATGAAATCATGTCTCCGTTCTGGTATACGCGCGGCGCCCTCACAGGGATCCACGCGGTGGCTACCAGGTCTGCAGAGAGGCTGGGCCCGTCATCGCCTGCCCCTGCCAGCCCGGTACATCGGTACGGATTTGAAATAAGGGCCGCGGTGTCGCCGTGGCCGCTCGCCCGATCCGGTCTCCGGATTGGGTGGGATCCGTGAGTTAAAGGCTTGGAGGATATGGGCAGTTCCCCGGATCGGGCACGCCTCGCAACAAGGCTCGCCGTCGCTGATGCGGCAGCGGCTGTTGCGCACCCGTCCGCGTTTCAAAACTGCCCGCGTCTTCCAGACCCTTGTGCATTTCACCCTTCGCATCCAACTGGCGCCGGCCTCCCCCGGCGCGTCAGCGTGCTTTCGCGTGTCACCGCCGCTCCGGCGGGTTGGACTGGCAGATTGTTCCGGATTGGCAGGCCGTCGCTCGACAGCGGCGCCATGGCCTTCAGCACCAAGACGTCCAGACCTATGACTCTCCGCGCGACGGCCGCCCTTACGAGAGTTAGCAATGGCCAACAAGATGCTTATCGATGCGGCCCACCCGGAAGAGACCCGGGTGGTCGTGGTTCGCGGAAACAAGGTTGAAGAGTTCGATTTCGAGTCAGCCAACCGCAAACAACTGCGTGGCAATATCTATCTTGCCAAGGTCACGCGTGTGGAGCCTTCGCTGCAGGCAGCCTTCATCGAGTACGGAGGCAACCGCCATGGCTTTCTGGCCTTCAGCGAGATCCACCCCGACTATTACCAGATCCCGGTCGCGGACCGTCAGGCGCTGATCGAAGAGGAAGCGCAGGCCGAGCGTGATGCCGAGCGCGACGAGGAGCGCGCCGCCAACCGCCGGAGTTCGCGCGGCCGTGAGCGCCGCCGCAACGACGATAAAGCGGTCAGCGCTGAGGCGACCCCGGCAGACAGGGGCGAGGAGGCACCTGCCGGCGACGAGGACGGCGTCACGGCCGTCTCCGCGGATGTCGATGTCGCACGCAACGATGATCATCGCGAGGGCGATCTCCCGGCTCCGGACGCCTCGGGCGAAACCTCCGAAGGCTCCGATGAAGACGGTGACGATGCCGCCCATGAGGACGATATCGTCGAGCAGGTCGGCGGATCCGCCGATGCCTCGGAGGAACTGCCTGACCGCCGCCAGCGTCCGCTGCGTCGTCAGTACAAGATCCAGGAAGTGATCAAGCGCCGCCAGGTTCTTCTCGTCCAGGTCGTGAAGGAAGAGCGCGGCAACAAGGGCGCAGCCCTCACCACCTATCTGTCGCTCGCCGGTCGCTATTCCGTCCTGATGCCGAACACCGCGCGCGGTGGCGGCATTTCGCGCAAGATCACCAATGCGGCTGATCGCAAGCGCCTGAAGGAAATGGCGCAGGAGCTCGAGGTGCCGGATGGGATGGGGATCATCCTGCGCACGGCCGGCGCCCTGCGCACCAAGGCCGAGATCAAGCGCGACTTCGAGTATCTGCTGCGCCTTTGGGAAAGCGTGCGCGAACTCACGCTGAAGTCCACGGCCCCTGCCCTCGTCTATGAGGAAGGCTCGCTCATCAAGCGCGCCATCCGCGACCTCTACAACAAGGACATCGACGAAGTTCACGTGTCCGGCGAGGAAGGCTATCGCGAGGCCAAGGACTTCATGCGCATGCTCATGCCGAGCCATGCGAAGGCCGTCCAGCCGTACCGCGACAACCTTCCGCTCTTCGTGCGCAATGGCGTCGAGTCCCAGCTCGATGCCATGTTCTCGAACCAGGTGACGCTGCGCTCCGGCGGCTACATCGTCATCAATCCCACGGAAGCCCTCGTTTCGATCGACGTGAACTCCGGGCGCTCGACCCGCGAGCACAATATCGAGGACACGGCACTCAAGACCAATCTCGAGGCTGCCGAAGAAATTTCACGGCAACTGCGCTTGCGCGACCTCGCCGGGCTGATCGTCATCGACTTCATCGACATGGAGGAAAAGCGCAACAACCGCGCGGTCGAGAAGAAGCTGAAGGATTGCCTCAAGGACGATCGCGCGCGGATCCAGGTCGGCCGCATCTCGGCCTTCGGACTGATGGAAATGTCGCGCCAGCGCATCCGCACGGGCGTGCTCGAGAGCTCCTCCGTCCCCTGCCCGCATTGCGCGGGTTCCGGCTTCGTGCGCGCGACACCCTCGATCGCCCTGCATATCCTGCGTTCCGTCGAAGAGACCCTGCTGAAGAGCGCCACGCACAACGTCACCATCAAGACGCCGGCGACGATCGCCCTCTACATTCTCAACCAGAAGCGCGGTCATCTGCGTGACCTCGAGATGCGCTTCGGCGTGACGATCACCGTGGTCGCTGATGAAAGCTTCATCGGCGCGACGCATTTCGCGCTTGAACGCGGCGAGCTCGCCGTCAAGCCCGAGCCCTCGATGCTTCCGGCGCGCGTTCAGGTCGACACCATCATCCCCGAGGAAGAGGAAGAGCCCGTCGCCGAGAAAGAGGACGAAGAGGAGCAAGCCGAAGGCGAGGAAGCCTTGGCCGAGAGCGCCCAGGCCGCTCCGGCCGGGGCGCGCCCGCACGATGACCAGCGCCGCGAAAGCGAGGGCGCCCTCGGCGAGGAGGGCGGCCGCCGCCGCCGCCGCCGGCGGCGCCGGCGCGGTGGCCGCGGTAGTGAGCATCGCGGTGATCAGCCGGTCAACGGCGTCCAGGCTGAAGGGCAAGAGCATGGCGCAGAGGACGACGCCGACGCCGAGGATGAGGCCGACGCGCTTGCCGCCGGGGAGGCCCAGTGGGAAGTCCAGGGCGAGGTGCCGGCCGTTGACGCAACCGCCGATGCAGGGTCGGCCGCCGAGGAGGCTGCCGTAACGGCCGAGCCGGTCGTGGCCGTCGCCCCAGAGGTTGAAGCTGTGGTCGAAGCGGTGGTCGAGGCTCCCGCCAAACCGAGGCGCCGTCGTTCGAGCAAGGCCGTGAAGGCTGAGGTCGCGGCCGCACCGGCAGAGGCCACGCTTGAGGCGCCCGCGGAGCCCGCTCCCAGCGCCGAGAGCCCCGCAAAGGCCAAGCCTCGCCGCCGCAAGGCTCAGACCCAGAAGGCTGCCGGCACCAAGGAGACTGCCGTTGCGCGCGAAGCGGTCGCTCCCCGCGCGGAGGCTCCTGAGGAGGCTCCTGTCGAGGAGACTGCGCCGGTCGCCGCGTTAGCCGGAGAGGACGAGACGGTGCCCGCAAAGAAGAAGGGCGCGCGCGCACCCCGCAAGGCCGCGGCAACCGCACGCCCGCGGGCGTCGAAGGCCAAGGCGGTCGCAGGTACGGAAGACGCGGGTGCAGATGCTTCTGCGCAGGCGGCGCCGGCGGGCGAGACGGCCGCAACCGAGGCGCCGGCCGCGGCTCCCGCTGGAGAAGAGACACCATCCGCCGCCCAGCCCAAGGACAATCGCCCGAAGCGTACTGGCTGGTGGTCGCGCGCCAAGGCGACCATCACGGGTAGTTAGGCCCCGTCGCGGAGACGACTATCAACGCGAGGTGGCGGACCTCTGCATGTGAAATAGAAAAGGGCAGCGCGAGCTGCCCTTTTTCATGGAGAATCCGGTGCTACTCCATCACATGCGGCGGCGTCTCGCCGATGGTGCTTCGCAGCGGGCGCTCCTCCATGCGGATCAGGGCCAGGAGAGCAACGCCTAAACAGACGGCTGCCGCGACGAAAACCCAGCGGAACGCCGGTGCGAAATCCGCCGTGCTGCCGGAAAAGGCGGCCGACAGGTTCTCGTGGCTCATGCCCGCCCCACCGCCCGCCCCACCACCGTGCAACAGCAGGCCGAACACGATGGCGCCGAAAATGGCCACGGCGATCGCGCCGCCCAGTTGACGCGCGAAGTTCATCAAACCCATGGTCATGCCAAGCTGATACAGCGGCACTGCGTTCTGGATCGAAATGGTGGTCACGGGTAGCGAGGTCCCGAGCGAGACACTCACGATGATGAAGATGGCCTCCAGGGCGATGAGCGGCATGGGTTCCGGGTGAAGCGCCAGGACGATCAGCCCCAACGTTGAGAACGACAGGCCGACGATCGGCAGCCGCTTGTAGTGCCTGACCTTCGGCATCAGTGCGCCGGAGATGAACGCCCCGCACACCGTTCCCGCCATCAAGGGTATCAGGACGACACCCGTTGCCCCGGCACTGAAGCCATAGACCGTCTGCAGATAGACCGGCAGATAGATCGACAGGCCGATGAACGATCCCATGGAAAAGGCGGTCGAGATATTGCCGGTGCGCACCACCTGGTTTTTGAGCAGCGACAAAGGCAGGAAAGGCTCGGGCGCCGCATGCAGCCTGACGACGAAGGCGATCCAGAACACCACCGACAGCACACCGAGGCCTATGATCTCGAATGAAAGCCAGGGATAGGTGATGCCGCCCCAGTTGAGCAGCAGCATCAGCGAAACGGTCGCCGCCAGCAGGATGATGCCGCCGAGGACGTCGATGCGGTGCTTGCGTTCGTGCCGCGGCAGCTTGCGCAGCAGGCGATACGTCATCAGAAACGCGGCGAGTCCGAGGGGCAGGTTGATCCAGAAGATCAGGGACCAGTGCAGCTTATCGGCGAAGAAGCCGCCGAGCAGGGGCCCGAGCACGCTTGCGGAGAGAAACACAGACGCAATGAAGGCCTGATAGCGCGAGCGTTCCTTCGGCGAGGTGATGTCGCCCATGATCGTCTGCGCGAGCGCGATAAGCCCGCCGCCGCCGAGCCCCTGGATGAAGCGGCCGATGATCAGCGTGAGCATCGTCGGCGCCAGGGCGCACAGCACGGATCCGATGATAAAGATGCCGATGCCCACAAGCAGCGTGATACGCCGGCCATGGACATCGCTGAACTTGCCATAGAGCGGCGTCACCGCCGTCGCCGCCAGGAGATAGGCCGTCACGACCCATGGCAGATGGACGGCATCGCCGAGGGCACGGCCGATGGTCGGCATCGCCGTGGCGACGATTGTCTGGTCGAGCGCGCCCAGGAACATCGCCAGCATCACGCCTACGATGATCGACACCACCTCAGCATGGGTCAGGGTGCCGTGTTGGGCTGGCGGTGCGATATTCATGACGGTCCCTGGTCGTTTCCCTCTGCCGTCGCGGCCGGCAATCGACGTCCTGGAAACGAGACGGGTGCGACCCATGAGGCCCGCTGTCTATAACAGATTGAAACGGGGATGCGATCTGCGATGAGCGGGAGGCTGCCATGTTGCCGGGAGCCTGCGTGCTGGGAGCAGCCCCCCGGCGAACGTCGCCGGTCGTCAGAGGGCGCAAGACGCGATCGCCAGTTCACCCGCAGGCCTGCCAGCACCGCCTGGCTCGTCGCCGCCCCGCGCAGCTCCGTGACATAATTTGCGGCGACGATGGCGTCCTCCGAGAGACGGCCCTCGATCTCGGCGCCGAGGATCGCAGCATCGGCGAATACAGGATGCGCCAACAGGTTCGACGGATATGCTTCCCCGTCACGAGCAGAGAGAAATCGTCGAGATGAGGACCGTCGCGATGAGGCCCATGGCGTCATTCCGGGGCGCTCGAATATCGCCGTTCATCTCAAATATGCGGCAACCAGTTGCGTAGCCGCTCAACAGTACCCCGGCAATCGGCCTCGGAGCCCGCAAAAGACAGCCGGAGATAGCGATGGCCTTCGTCCTGATCGAAATCGAGCCCGGGCGTCGCCGCCACGCCCGTGTCCGCGAGCAGACGCCGGCAGAAGTCGAGGGAATCATTCGTGAAGCGCGAGACGTCGGCATAGACATAAAAAGCGCCGTCGGCCGGCGCGAGCCGGTCGAGCCCCAGGGCGGGCAGCTCGTTGAGGAGCAAGGCCCGGTTGGCGGCGTATCCCGCCTTGATCATCTCCAGTTCTTCGGCCGCACCGAAGGCCGCCTCGGCGGCGACCTGACTGAGGTAGGGCGGGGAAATGAAGAGATTTTGCGCCAGCCGCTCGATCGGACGCACGATCCGCTCCGGCATCACCAGCCAGCCGATGCGCCAGCCCGTCATGCAGAAATATTTGGAGAAGGAGTTGACGATGATGGCATCGTCGTCGAAGGCAAGCGCCGTTTCCGCCGGCGCTTCATAGGTAAGGCCGTGGTAGATCTCGTCGGAAATAAACCAGAGGCCGAGTTCCCGGCAGGTCTGCCCCACCGCCCGCAGGGCCTCCCGCCCCATGACGGTGCCGGTCGGGTTGCCCGGGCTCATCGTCAGGACCCCTGCCAGAGGCGCCTCCCCGTGGATCCTGCGCAGCGCCGCCGCCTCAATGACCCAGCCGGATGCGGCATTGGCCGGAACGGGCACCGGCTCGAGGCCGAGGGCCAGCAATGTGTTGCGATAGGCAGGATAGCCCGGCGAGGCGATGGCGACCCTGGCGCCGGGCTCGAACAGCGCGAGGAAGGCGAGCACGAAGCCGCCGGAGGAGCCCGTCGTCACGGCGATGCGTTCGGGCGCCAGGCTGAGGCCGTAAAGCCGGCGATAGTGGCTGGCGATCGCCGCGCGCAGACTCGGCAAGCCAAGGGCTTCGGTGTAGCCGATACGGCCGATGGCGAGCGCGGCCTGGGCCGCCTCCCGTGCAAGACGCGGCGCGGCCGCCGTCGGCTCGCCGATCTCCATGTGGATCACACTGTCCCCTGCCCGCTCCTTGGTCTTGGCAGCCGACAGAACATCCATGGCCAGGAACGGTGCCACTGCGGCCATCCGTGTCGCGAGACAGGGGCCTGGCCATGCGGCGGGAACGGAAGACTTGGGCTCGATCATGATAAAAAAGTGATCCTTGCAAAAATTTGGCGCCAATCGCGATGACGGCTTTCTGATTTGACTGAATTTCTTCAATTTGTCCCGATAGCATGACGTCACGCCCAACTGACGCGCCATTCCATCTCTGATCAAAGACAAACTGCGTTCCATCAGCATGCGTTTTTCTCGAGCTCTCCGTTTCCCCCGGTCTTTTCTGTCCCCGTTGGCGGCGGTGGCCCCCGCCGCGCGGGATGCGGTGGCGGGCGTCACCTGTCTGGCCCTGGTTCTGGCGCCCGTCGCCGCCCAGGCGCAAAGCGGCGAGCGGACCCAGGTGGTCCGCGACGCGGAAATCGAAAAACTCCTGATGGATTATTCCACGCCGGTGCTGAAGGCCGCAGGCATACGCGTCAGCGCGGTCAAGGTCATCCTCATCCAGAACCCCACCTTCAACGCCTTCGTCGCCAACGGGCAGAAGATTTTCGTGAACACGGGCGCGCTGATCGAATCACGTTCGCCCAACGAGATCATCGGCGTGCTCGCCCATGAGAGCGGCCACATCGCCGGTGGCCATCTGGCGCGGCTGCATCAGCAGATCGCCAATGCCAAGATCCTGTCGGTCGTCGGCATGCTCGCGGGCGCGGGCGCGCTGGCAGGCTCCGCCGGCGGACGTGTCGGCCAGGGCGGCGTCGGCGCCGGCGGGGTTCTGGCGGGATCCCAGGAGCTGGTGCGTCGCAACCTGCTCTCCTACCAGCGCTCCGAGGAGCAGGCCGCGGACCAGGCCGCCGTGCGTTATCTCACGGCCACCGGGCAATCGGCCAAAGGCCTGCTCGATACGATGAAGCGCATGGACGACAATTCCCTGTTCCGCACATCGGGGCTCGACCCTTACGTCCTCAGCCATCCCCTCCCCAAGGAGCGTATGGCAGCGTTGGAGCAGTTGGCAAAAAAGAGCCCGGCCTACGACGCCAAGGATTCAGCGGCGCTCGTCGCCCGGCATGAACTGATGCGCGCCAAACTGTCCGGTTTCACCGAGCGGCCGGAGACGGTCATGCGTCGCTATCCCCCCAGCGATCGATCCGTGGCGGCGCGCTATGCCCGGGCGATTATGGCCTACCGGACCGCCCGTTCCAGCCAGGCCGTGACCCTGATGGATGAGCTCTTGCGGGAGCAGCCGAAGAACCCGTATTTCTGGGAGATGAAGGGCCAGGCCCTGTTGGAGAGCGGCCGGGCGCGCGAGGCCATCGCGCCCTTGCGCCAGGCCGTCGCCCTCACCCCATCGTCGGCGCTGATTCGCGCGATGCTCGGCCGCGCCATGGTGGCCTCCGGTGATCCGGGCGTCGTGGACCAGGCCATCCGCGAATTGTCGAACGCGACGCAGCGCGAGCCGGAGCTCGCCGACGCCTTCCGTGATCTGTCGACGGCCTATGCGCGCAAGGGCGACATCGGCATGGCCGAATTGGCAGCGAGCCAATACTATTTCGCGCGTGGCGAATGGGACCAGGCCGCGACCCAGGCAACCCGCGCCAAGGCCAAGCTCAAGCCGAATTCACCGGCCTGGCTGCGCGCCGATGACATTTTAGCCTATCAACCGGAGCGGCCGCCGGGTAAGTGACACAATCCGGGCGCACAGGGTGTGAATGTCTTTGACAGATTGGATATCGTGGATGCGCTTTTCATTCCTTCCGCGCGCCGCTGCCGTCGCCATCGTGGCACTGCTGGCGGCGCCGTCGCTCATGCAAACGTCAGCCGCGGCCGCAGAGCTGTCGGCCACGGAGAAGACGGCCATCGAGCAGGTCGTGCGCGACTATCTCCTCCGCAACCCCGAGGTTCTCCAGGAGGCCATGGTTGAACTCGAGCGGCGCCAGCAGGACAACCAGCGCAAGGCGCAGGAAGACGCCGTCGCGGGCGAGATGACGGCGCTCTACGACGCCGAAAGCAATATCGTTGTCGGCAACCCCAAGGGTGATGTGACCCTGGTCGAATTTTTCGACTACAACTGCGGCTACTGCAAGCGCGCGCTCGACGATGTCGCCCAGCTCGTGAAGCAGGATCCCAATCTGCGCGTGATTCTCAAGGATTTCCCGATCCTGCGCCCCGAATCGCTTGATGCCGCCCTCTATGCGCGGGCCGCTCAGCACCAGCTCCCGGGTGCCAAATTCTTCGATTACCACACCCGCCTGATGGGCGCGAAGGGGCTGGTCGGCAAAGAGCAGGCGATCGCGGTTGCCAAGGAGATGGGGCTCGATATGGCCCGCCTCCAGAAGGACGCCACTTCCGACGCGCGCAAGGCCGAAATCCGGGAAACGCTGGCGCTCGGCGACAGGCTCTCGTTGACCGGGACGCCGGCCTTCGTCCTTGGCAAGGACGTCGTCTTCGGCGCCGTCGGCCATGCCCCGCTGCAACAGGCGATCGCCTCGGTCCGGCAGTGCGGGCGCACCGCCTGCTCCTGATCCGGTCGATAAAGCGGCGGAAGAGCGCTGGCGGCGGCAGCCGTTCCCAAGGAACGGTTGCCGTTGAAGAAGCATGCTCTTCCCCTGGCACGCGGTTCGCGCTAAGACGCGCCCTTGCGATGGAATGAAAAACGGCCGTCGTGCTCGGGAATCTGTTGGCAGCTCGATTGCGGCAACGATGGTCCATTGCCATCGGAACGCTCCTGCCCGTGAACTCAATCCGCCGAGACGCTTCTTGCGGCTTGGCACAACCGCAGAGCCGATATGGTCGCGATCCACGTCGTTAACGGCCCCAACCTCAACCTGCTGGGACGGCGCGAGCCGCAGACCTACGGCAGCCTGACCCTCGCTGATATCGAGCAACGCCTCAATGATCGCGCGACGGCGCGTGGCGGCGTCGCATTGACCTTCCGCCAGAGCAACAGCGAAGGCGATCTCGTCACCTTCATCCAGGAGGCAGGGATCGCCGGGGCCGGCATCATTCTGAATGCCGCGGCCTACACCCATACCTCCATCGCCTTGCGCGACGCGATCAAAAGCGTCGACGCCCTCGCCATTGAAGTGCATCTGTCAAATGTGCATGCGCGTGAGGACTTTCGCCACCATTCCACCATCGCAGCAGTCGCGATCGGGGTCATCTGCGGCTTCGGCGCAGCGAGCTACGATCTGGCCTTTGACGCGCTCGTGCCTATCCTCGAGAAGCGCGATAGCACCAACGCAACGAAGACTGCCGCCAAGACTACCGGGACCCCGCAATGACGAAACTGCCCACCGCCAAGCAAAGCCCGATTGATCCTGAACTCGTACACGAACTGGCGCGCCTGATTGCCGAGACGGATCTCACCGAGATCGAAGTCGAGAAGGGGGACCTGCGCATTCGCGTGGCGCGCAACGTGACGACGGCGGTGCATGTGCCTGTGGCGGCGGCGCCTGCCCCGGTGGCCCCCGTTCCGGCCGCGGTCTCTGCGCCTGCCAAGCCGGACGCGCATCACCCCGGCAGCGTCACCTCGCCGATGGTCGGCACCGCCTATCTCCGGCCCTCGCCGGACGCCAAGCCCTTCGTCGATATCGGCACGCGCGTCGAGAAGGGCGATAAGCTCCTCCTCGTCGAGGCCATGAAGACCTTCAACGATATCGTTGCGCCGCGCGCAGGTGCCGTGACCGCCATTCTGGTCGAGGACGGGCAGCCGGTGGAATACGGCGAGCCACTCCTTGTGATCGAATGACCATGCCGATGTTCGACAAGATCCTCATCGCCAATCGCGGAGAAATCGCGCTCCGCATCTTGAGGGCGTGCAAGGAACTCGGCATCGCGACCGTCGCCGTGCATTCGACCGCGGATGCCGACGCCATGCACGTGCGGCTCGCGGACGAAAGCGTCTGCATCGGCCCGCCGGCGGCGCGCGAGAGTTACCTCAACATTCCGGCCCTGATCGCCGCCTGCGAGATTACGGGCGCCGACGCCATCCATCCCGGCTATGGCTTTCTTTCGGAGAATGCCCATTTCGCCGAGGTGTTGAGTGACCACGGCATCACCTTCATCGGCCCGAAAGCCGAGCATATCCGTCTGATGGGCGATAAGATCGAGGCCAAGCGCACGGCGCGCAGTCTCGGCATCCCCTGCGTGCCGGGCTCCGACGGCGGCATCACCGGCGACGAGGAAGCGACGCGGGTCGCGGCCGAAGTCGGCTATCCCGTTCTCATCAAGGCCGCCGCCGGCGGCGGCGGGCGCGGCATGAAGGTCGCGCACACGCCCGAGGACCTGCACCATGCGCTGGCGACGGCCCGCGCCGAAGCCCGCGCGGCTTTTGGCGACGATGCGGTCTATATCGAGAAATATCTCGAGAAGCCGCGCCATATCGAGATCCAGGTGCTCGGCGACGGCAAGGGCAACGCGATCCATCTCGGTGAGCGCGACTGCTCGTTGCAACGCCGCCACCAGAAGGTGTGGGAGGAAGGCCCCTCGCCGGCGCTCAATCATTCCGAGCGTGAGCGGATCGGCGCGGTCGTCGCGACGGCCATGCAGAAGCTCGGCTATCTCGGCGCGGGCACCGTCGAATTCCTCTACGAGAACGGCGAGTTCTATTTCATCGAAATGAACACGCGCATCCAGGTCGAGCATCCGGTCACCGAGATGATCACCGGGATCGATCTGGTCAATGAGCAGATCCGCATCGCGGCCGGCAACCCGCTGTCGATCCAGCAGAAGGACGTCAAGATCGAGGGACATGCGGTCGAATGCCGGATCAATGCCGAGCATCCCGCGACGTTCCGTCCATCCCCCGGCATGATCACCTATTTCCACCCGCCGGGCGGTCTCGGCGTGCGTGTCGATTCGGCCGTCTACCAAGGCTACCGCATTCCCCCGCATTATGATTCGCTCGTCGGCAAGCTCATCGTCCACGGACGCAGCCGAACCGAATGCCTGATGCGGCTGCGGCGCGCGCTGGATGAATTCGTGGTGGACGGTATCGAGACCACCCTGCCGCTGTTCCGCACTCTCGTGCGCAATCAGGACATTCAGAACGGCGTCTACGACATCCATTGGCTGGAGCATTTCCTCGATGACGGCGGCGTCGACGAGATCATGGGGTCCGTTTGACGCGCAATGCGAAGGCGTCAGATCAGAAGATCGGCGGATCTTATTGATTTTTCTCGCATTATCAAAGAATGGGGTCAACTGCGCCCCCTTCGCTCCTATCACGGTGTAGCACCGCGATGAATCGGTCGTCGGTCGAGATCACGCCGGAGATCCTGCTCAAGGCCTATGCGAGCGGGCTTTTTCCCATGGCTGAGCATGCCGACGATCCCGGCCTCTTCTGGGTGGAGCCGAAGGAGCGCGGGATCATTCCTCTCGAGGGCTTCCATATCCCGCAACGCCTGGCGCGCACGGTCGCAGCGGACCGTTTCGCAATCGCCGTCGACGAGGATTTCGACGCCGTGATCGCCGGTTGCGCCGCCCCTGACGACGGCCGCGAGGAAACCTGGATCAACAGTCGCATCCGCCAGCTCTACGGCGATCTGTTCGACCTCGGCTATTGCCACACGGTGGAGGTCCGCGACGGCGGCCGCCTCGTCGGAGGGCTTTATGGCGTCTCGCTCGGCTCTGCCTTTTTCGGCGAGAGCATGTTTCACCGCCAGCGCGACGCCTCCAAGGTCGCCCTTGTCCATCTGGTCGCGCGCTTGAAGCGCGGCGGCTACACCCTGCTCGATACCCAGTTCGTCACAGACCATCTCGCGCGCTTCGGGGCGCTTGCCGTGCCGCGGAAGGTCTATATGGCGCAGCTTGAGGCCGCGCTCGCGCTGCAGGGCGAATGGTGGAGCTGGCCTCCGGGCGTGTCCATCCCGGGGCGTGCCGCCCTGGCGGAACTGGCCGCGAGGGCTTGAGCCTCAGCGACGCGCCGGCGGCGGGCCGCGCGTATCAGGCGTCTCCGGCGGCTGAGCTTCGCTGCCCCCTTCCTTGGGGTCGACGATCACGTCCGTGCCGCCCTCGCAGTCGGTCAGCCAGATGTCATAGACGGCATGCTCGATGCCGTGCAGGCCGGGGCTTGCAGCATACATCCATCCGGAGAAGATGCGCTTGCGCTCGTTGCTGGCTGTCGTGACCTCGTCCACGGTCACGAAGGCCGTGGTATTGGGTGTCTCGGTCGCGGGACGCGTATAGCAGGCGCGCGGAGTGAGTTGCAGGGCCCCGAACTGGACAGTCTCGCCAACGGCCGCCTCGAAGGAGACGATTCGGCCGGTAATTTTGTCGAGCCCCGAGAATACCGCGATGGGATTCTTGATTCGATCCGCCTTGGCACCATCGCTGGCCGCAGCGAGACAGGCCACCGCCAAGGCAACGGCGGGCAGGAGCTTGAAATTCATCGTGCTATCTTATCGCGGCTCGGTCTTGAGGGAAGCGGATATGACTGCATACACCTTCCGGCGCCCCTTGCGACAGCCCCCGAGATGCGAATTGCTGCCTGCGTCATAGCCCCTCAGGACCGGCGTGAGGCGGCGCAACGCGTCCCCGTGACAGACGATAACGGCCGTGCTGGCCCATATTGTGGCGATGAGACGGCCGGTCAGGGGGTCCAGGGGCTATAGTCGCCGGTTGCGGGCGGACGGCGCCCCTCGGCCAGCGTCGAACCGGCCGGGCGATAGGCCTCGGGCGTGCCTGTCATATTCGGGCGATGCGGCCGCTGCCACTCGCGGGCTACATAGCCATCCTGCGTCGGCGGCACATCGGTGGTGTGGTGCATCCAGCCATGCCAGCCCGGAGGGATCTCGGAGGCTTCGGCATAGCCGGCATAGACCACCCAGCGCCGTTCGAAGCCAAGCGCCGGGTCCTTGGCGCCACCTTTCGTGCGATAATAGGTGTTGCCGAACTCATCCTGGCCGACGCGCTCGCCATACCGCCACGTCCAGAGCTGCGTGCCGAAGGTCTGCTTGTTCCACCAGGTGAAGACGCGCAGGAGAAAGTCTTTCATCACCACATATCCCAGAGGCCGGGCCCGAGCCGACGATCGTCGCCGTGGTTATGGCCCCGTCATGGGTACTTTGTCCAGTATGACAGCTTGTCTCCCCGGCGACCGTCCCGCGCAACGCGCCGCCGCGGGGATCCACCGGCCGGCGCGGGATCTCGCAGGGACCCACCATCCGCAAGCACGCCGGCTCTGTCGATATCCCGCGAATATCAGCCTGGCATGGCGCTGCGATTCGCCTGAAAGCGCTGCCACAGGCATGGGACGCAGTCGAGCGGGAATCGCCGAAAGGCCACTCAATCGGGCGCGTCGGGTCCAGCCCCATGGGGATGGAGGTGGACAATTCGATTATGGTGAACAAATGGTGACGCTGGGGCCGCTATCCCCAGGAATGGGGAAAAGCGTTGTTTCCCATCATCATCAGGCGCGTTTATTGTAGTGGTGCTCAAACGACGGCAAGGCAGGACAACAGCTCTAGAGATTGCGCGTCAGAAAACTTGAACCCCCTAGATATTGACGCACGGGGCCGGATCGCACTAACTTCCAGCCACATTGCGTTAGCCGCGTTTCTGCTGACGCATCTCGGAATAAGTTTCACAAATGAGTTCAGCGGCAGACGGTGTTGCGAGACAGCGTGCGGGCTGCTGCGTGTCTGAATGTCCCCCCGGGCCCTGTCGGTACCGAGGCCTGACGCTGCCTTCCCTTCCGGGCTTCGCCCGCAGGGCGGGGCGCGGATGAAGCATCCCCCCGGTGCTCCTGTCCGCCGCGTTCAAGCTTGGTGCATGGCGAGCCACCCCCATATTGAGAGACGGCGGGCGACCGCCAAAGGGATTACACCATGCGGATCGAGCGGCGTTACACCGAAGAGGGACAATCCCCTTACTCCTCCATCGCGTTCCGCGCCGCGACGAGCGAGATTCGCAATCCGGATGGATCGACGGTGTTCAAGCTCGACGCCTTCGATGTTCCCGTGAGCTGGAGTCAGGTCGCCAGCGATGTCATCGCGCAGAAGTATTTCCGCAAAGCCGGTGTGCCGGCCCGCCTGAAGCGCGTCGAGGAAAACGACGTTCCGTCCTTCCTGTGGCGTTCGGTGGCGGACACCGAGGCGCTTGCGGATCTTCCCGAGGCCGAGCGCTACACGTCCGAGACGTCTGCCCGCCAGGTATTCGACCGGCTTGCCGGCTGCTGGACCTATTGGGGCTGGAAGGGCGGCTATTTTTCAAGTGAAGCCGACGCCAGCGCCTTCTTCGACGAGCTGCGCTTCATGCTGGCGAGCCAGATGGTGGCGCCCAACTCGCCGCAATGGTTCAACACCGGCCTCAACTGGGCCTATGGCATCGACGGGCCGAGCCAGGGCCACTATTATGTGGACTTCAAGACCGGCAAGCTGACCAAATCCAAGTCGTCCTACGAACACCCGCAGCCGCATGCCTGTTTCATCCAGTCCGTGAGCGACGACCTCGTCAACGAGGGCGGTATCATGGACCTGTGGGTGCGTGAGGCCCGGCTTTTCAAATATGGATCCGGCACCGGCTCCAACTTCTCGAAGCTGCGCGGAGAGGGGGAGAAGCTGTCGGGCGGCGGCCGTTCGTCCGGCCTCATGTCCTTCCTCAAGATCGGCGACCGCGCCGCCGGCGCCATCAAGTCGGGCGGCACCACGCGCCGCGCGGCCAAGATGGTGGTGGTGGACGTCGACCATCCCGACATCGAGACCTATATCGACTGGAAGGTGAAGGAAGAGCAGAAGGTCGCCGCGCTCGTCGCCGGCTCCAAGGCCTGCCAGAAACACCTCAAGGCCGTGCTCAGGGCCTGCGTCAACTGCGAATCGCAAGGCGGCGACAAGCCGGACTCCTGCTATGACCCGGAGAAGAACCCGGCGCTGAAGCGCGAGATCAAGCTCGCCCGCCGGGCCTTCGTGCCGGACAATTACATCAAGCGCGTCATCCAGTTCGCGCGGCAGGGCTACACGGACATCTCTTTCGACGTCTACGACACCGACTGGGATTCGGAGGCCTACGCGACCGTCGCCGGCCAGAATTCCAACAACTCCGTGCGCGTGGACGACGACTTCCTCAAGGCGGTCGAGGCCGATGGCGACTTCACGCTGAAGGCGCGCCTCACCGGCAAGCCCGTCAAGACCCTGAAGGCGCGCGATCTCTGGGAGAAGATCGGTTACGCGGCCTGGGCCTCGGCCGATCCCGGCATCCAGTTCCACACCACCATCAACGACTGGCACACCTGCCCGGCCTCCGGCCCCATCGTCGCGTCGAACCCGTGTTCGGAATACATGTTCCTCGACGACACGGCGTGCAATCTCGCTTCCGCGAACCTGCTGCAGTTCTATGACCGCTCGGCGCGCCATTTCGACGTGGAAGCCTTTGAGCACGCGTGCCGACTGTGGACGCTCGTCCTCGAGATTTCGGTGACGATGGCCCAGTTCCCGTCGAAGGAGATCGCGGAGCTCTCCTACCGCTATCGTACCCTCGGGCTCGGCTATGCCAATATCGGCGGCCTGCTGATGACGATGGGCCTGCCCTATGATTCCGATGAGGCGCGTGCGCTGACCGGCGCCATCACCGCGGTGATGACGGGCATTGCCTATGCGACCTCAGCGGAGATGGCTGAGGAGCTCGGCCCCTTCCCCGGCTATGCGAAGAACGCTCAGCATATGCTGCGGGTCATCCGCAACCATCGCCGCGCCGCGCACGGCGAAGCCGCCGGCTATGAGAAGCTGGCGACCGACCCTGTGCCGCTCGACCATGCCTCGGCCGCGAAGGTCGGCGACCTCGGCACGAACCTCGTCGCCCATGCGGTGGCCGCCTGGGACAAGGCGCTGTCGCTCGGCAAGGCGCATGGTTACCGCAATGCGCAGACGACGGTGCTTGCGCCGACCGGCACCATCGGCCTCGTCATGGATTGCGACACCACGGGCATCGAGCCGGACTTTGCGCTCGTGAAGTTCAAGAAGCTCGCCGGTGGCGGCTATTTCAAGATCATCAACCGCGCAGTGCCGGATGCCCTGCGCTCGCTCGGCTACCGCGAATCGGAAATCGCCGAGATCGAGGCCTATGCCGTCGGCCATGGCTCACTCGCCCAGGCCCCGGCCATCAACAAGACGACGCTCGCGGCCAAGGGGCTGACCGAAGAGAAGATCGCCGCCGTCGAGGCCGGCATGAAGTCCGCCTTCGACATCAAGTTCGTCTTCAACAAATGGACGCTCGGCGAGGACTTCCTCACGGGCACCCTCGGTGTCCCGGCCGAGCGCCTGGCCGAGCCGAGCTTCGACCTCCTTGCCCATCTCGGCTTCTCGAAGGCTGACATCGAGGCCGCCAACATCCACATCTGCGGAGCGATGACGCTGGAAGGCGCGCCGCATCTGAAGACCGAGCATTATCCCGTGTTCGACTGCGCCAACCCCTGCGGCCGCACCGGCAAGCGCTATCTGTCGGTCGAGAGCCATATCCGCATGATGGCCGCGGCCCAGCCGTTCATCACGGGTGCGATCTCCAAGACCATCAATATGCCGAATGACGCCACGGTCGAGGACTGCAAGGAGGCCTATCTCCTGTCCTGGCGTCTGGCCCTGAAGGCCAACGCGCTCTACCGCGACGGCTCCAAGCTGTCACAGCCGCTCAACTCCGCCCTCATCAACGAGGAAGAGGACGAGGTCGACGATGCCGTCGAGGCCCTGCTCGCCCAGCCCACCGCGGCGAGAACCGCCCAGGTGGCGGAGCGCATCGTCGAGAAGATCATCGAGCGCGTCGAGCGTGTGCGCGAGCGCGAGAAAATGCCGGATCGTCGCAAGGGCTACACGCAGAAGGCCGTCATCGGCGGCCACAAGGTCTATCTCCGCACCGGCGAATATACCGACGGCCGGCTCGGCGAGATCTTCATCGACATGCACAAGGAAGGCGCCGCCTTCCGGGCGATGATGAACAACTTCGCCATTGCCGTGTCGCTCGGCCTGCAATACGGCGTGCCGCTCGAGGAATATGTGGAGGCCTTCACCTTCACCCGCTTCGAGCCGGCGGGCTTCGTGGCCGGCAACCAGTCGATCAAGAACGCCACGTCGATCCTCGACTACATCTTCCGCGAACTGGCGATCTCCTATCTCTCGCGCTACGACCTCGCCCATGTCGATCCGAGCGAAATCGGCTTCGACGTCATCGGCAAGGGCGAAAACCAGGCGAAGGCCCCGGAGGGCACGCCGCCACAAAGCCAGCAGGTGATCTCGAAGGGGTTTGTGCGCGGCAAGCCGACCAACTTCTTGACGATACCCGGCGACAAGCGCGATGCAGCCAAGCCTTCCAGCCCCTCGGCCCCGCCGGCGAACGGGACGGTGGTCGCTTTCGCCGGCACCGGTGCGGTCGCCCTGAAAAGCGAGCCTGAGGCGGATGACGAGCCCGTCGGCGATGAAGCCTTCGCGTCGCTCGGCTTCGCGGCGCCCGCCAACCAGCAGCTCAGCCTGTCCGACAGGCGGGCCGAGGCGCGGATGAAGGGTTACGAGGGCGAATCCTGCCCCGAATGCGCCAACTTCACGCTGGTGCGCAACGGCACCTGCCTGAAATGCGACACCTGCGGCTCGACCACCGGCTGCAGCTGAGCGTCAGGCTGCATCCGTCCAATCCAGACACTGTCATGGCCGGGCTCGTCCCGGCCATTTTTTGTAGCGCGATCGCGAGAGGCCACCCGTTGCACCGCCCCCTTGCATGGTATGCTACGTGCGCTACAAGCACGGAAATCGAAGGCCGTTGTGGCGGGCACCAGAGGCGGCTTCGATCAGACGGCCTGGCCGTCAGGTTGGACGAACAGAGACTGGCCACCCGATGATGCTCGACATACGTACCCTCTTGATCGTGGTGGTTTTCATTACGATCGTTGTTGGCGCGTGGCTCAGCTTCTCGGCACTGCAGCACCGCAACCGACGCCCGCTGGTCCTGTGGGCGAGCTGCTATTTCCTGGTCGGCATCGGCGTCGCGCTTCTGGCAGCGCGCGATGCCTTGCCCGACACCATGGGGATCATCACAGGGAACGGCTTCATTCTGCTGGGCTATGGCGCGGCCTGGCAGGGCGCGCGCGCCTTCGACGGACGTCCCACGCAATGGGCCGGCTTATCCGTTGGCGCTCTCATCTGGCTTTGCGCCTGTTCGATACCGGCATTTCTGGAAGTCCTGCCCCTCAGGGTCATGCTCGTCTCGGGTATCGTGGCGGCCTATTCCTTCGCAGCCGCCTGGGAGCTCTGGCGCGGACGTGGGCGTGGTGAACTGGCTTCTCGCCTTCCCGGGGTCGCGCTGCTCTGCGTCCATGGCATGGTTTTCATTATCCGGACAATCGACGCGCCGAACCTCCCCCTTCCCGAGAGCGGTTTCCTGACCGCCTGGAACTGGAACATGGTTCTGGCCTTCGAGACGCTTATCTTCATGCTCGGCATGGCCTTCATCGCCGCCGCCCTCATGAAGGAGCAAATCGGCTTCGAGCATCGACGCGAGGCGCTGATCGATCCCTTGACGGAAGCCTTGAATCGCCGTGGCTTCGAACTGCGCGGCCTGCAGCTCCTGCGTCGGCATGCCACGACGCAGGAGCCGATCGCCGCCATCGCTTTCGACCTCGATCATTTCAAGGCGGTCAACGACACGTTCGGCCATGCGATGGGCGATGCGATCCTCGTGCAATTCAGCCAGATCGCGACCCGCTACCTCAGGTCGAGCGACCTGCTGTTTCGCATGGGCGGCGAGGAATTCACCGCCCTGCTGCCCGGCGCAAGCGCCGATGACGCACGCCTCGTCGCGGACAGGATCAGGATATCCTTCGTCGAAGCCGTCCGGCCGTCCTGTGATGGTCACGGCGTTACCGTCAGTGCCGGCATCGCCGCTTCGGCGGCCCACGGCTATGACGCCCCAAAAATCCTGTCAGCCGCCGACGCGGCGCTCTACCGCTCCAAGAGCGAGGGCCGTAACCGGGTGACGCAGGAGGGTGATCCCTTGCCGTCCGTGCCCCCAAGCGGAAGCAATATCGCGATTTTTCCGAGCCGGGGGCGCAATGGCTTCCCGCCCCGATCCGCCCATGGCGGCGCATCGGACAATTGAGAGGCGCGCCGGCCGGCCCACCGCATCTGTCCTGGCGAGACCGGTCGCGGTCTCGCCCCACAGTTCAGGCGCGCGGCTCAATCACCGATCGCAACGCCTTCCCGCCGGCTGTCGGCACCGCCGAGGAAGCCCGACGGCGTGAGCACGATCGCCTGCGTGCCGGACGTCATCGGCGCGACCGAGACCTGATGGCCCAGCGCTTCCAGGGGCGCCTTCCAGCCTTCCGCCTCGGTTCCCGCCTCAAGTTCGGTTGGCCCGTTGCGGCTGCCGACATTCGGCCAGTCCACCGCGACCTGCGGGTCGAGCTTCCAGTCGAGAATGGCAACCAGCGTCTTCGCAACGAAATTGATGATCTGACTGCCGCCAGGCGAGCCCGTGATCACGAAGAGCCTGTCAAAGGCATCGAAGACGATGGTCGGGGCCATGGAACTGCGCGGCCGCTTGCCGGGCTCGACTCTGTTCGCAACGGGCTTGCCCGCCTCGCTCGGCGCGAAGTTGAAATCAGTGAGCTCATTGTTCATGAGGAAGCCGCTCGCGGTCATGATGCGGGCGCCGAAGCCACTCTCGATCGTCGTCGTCATCGACACCGCGTTCCCTGTCGCATCGACCACCGAGATATGGCTGGTGCCGTTTTCGACGCCGTCCGAGGGCGCGAGCAACTGCGACCGGCGCGCAAAGGGCGGCTCACCGGCCGCAGCCTTGCCCATGGACCGGTCCGGCCGCACCAATGCGGCGCGATCGCGCAGATAATCCGCATCGAGGAGCCCGCGCACCGGCACCGCGAGGAAATCCGGATCGCCGAGATACTGCGCCCTGTCGGCATAGGCGAGGCGACCGGCCTCGGCGATCCAATGCACGGCCTCGGCGCCCTGCCCCATGCGCGCGAGATCGCGCGTCGCGAGCGTCGTCAGGATCTGGGCAACCCCGATACCGCCGGAGCTCGGCGGCCCCATGCCGCAGACCGTATAGACTCGGTAGGGATGACAGACCGCGGGACGTTCGGCGATGGCATAGGACTTGAGATCGGCCAGCGTCATGCCGCCGGGGTTTTTCGCATGGCCGGCAACGGTGGCGACGATGTCCTCGGCGATGGCTCCGGAATAGAAGGCATCCATGCCGTCGCGCGCCAGCGTCCGCAGCGTGGCCGCCATGGCCGGGCTCTTCAGCACGGCGCCCACCGCTTTCGGATTGCCATCCTCGCCATAGAAATAGGCACGCGCCCGCACATCGGCGCGCAAAGCCTGCTCCTGGCTGAGCAGGCCGTTCAGTCGCGGCGAGATGGCAAAGCCCTCATCGGCCAGCCGGATCGCCGGCTCGAACAGCCGCGCCCATGGCAATCGTCCCCAGCGCTTGTGGGCGGCCTCCAGCAGACGCGGTGTGCCGGGTACGCCCACGGAACGGCCACCGACAACCGCCTCCATGAAGGGCATCGGCTTGCCGTCCGCCGTCAGGAAGAGCTCCGGCGTCGCCGAGGCCGGCGCAATCTCGCGGCCGTCGAGGGTCAGGAGCGCGCGTTTGGCCGCATCCCAGTGCAGCATGAAGGCGCCGCCGCCGAGGCCCGAGCTCTGCGGCTCCACCAGATTGAGCACCAGTTGCACCGCGATGGCCGCGTCAACCGCGCTGCCGCCGGCCCGCAGGATCTCGCGCCCTGCCTCGGCGGCCAACGGATTGGCGGCGGCCACCATGAACTGATGCGCCTCGCCGAGATTGCGGCTCGTGCGCACAGTCGCCCCTTCAGGAGCGGGCGCGAGCGTCTGGGCCGCGACGCCTGAGGGCACCCCGAGCGCCGCAACAGAAAGTCCGAGCAGTGCCGCCCTGCCTATGCCGAAGATGGACGCGCACCGATGTCGAAACTGGCTCATGCGATGATCCCCCGTGCCTTGACCAAACGGCTTTGGGGCACGGAGACAAGGGGCGCGATACCGACTTTACCTGGCCTCTCGCCAATCACCGGGAATAGCGAAAGCAGAAAACAATCGAAAAGCGAGACGCTTCACACACCTGTCCGCAGTGCCGGCGTGAGCATCGCCTCCGCAACTGAATCTGTCGAGTAGGATTCTGTGGCACTCACGCCGGCAGTCCGAGCGCGCTCGCCCAAACCCCGATCATGCCGACAAAAAGGCCAAGAGAGGCGAGTTCGATAACCCGACCGAAGATCCACTGAACCATCGTCCTGCTCCTTTATGTATTCTATTTGTTCTCATTAATTCACTGTTTGTTCCATGACAATCCAAAGGGACGCTTATGGATAACGGGGAATGAATCCCCAAACCCAGGATCCCCGGGCCTGTTCCGGCCGGTTTGCCAGCACGGCCCAGCGGCGGACAAGCATCGTCGCCTGTGGACAGTCTGTGCATGGACGGCAGGGGGACCTGCGCCCCCGCCGGAGAGCGGCGGCGTCAATGCGCAGGCGATCCGAGGAAGTGGCGCGGACGCAACGAGCCCGCAACGTCAGGGGCCATCGGCTTCAACGCCGCCTGCCCTCGCCCGTCATACGGCATCGGGCAGGGCCCCGGCCGGATGTCGGGCGACAGGCGGCAACCATCGCCGATCCATTGATCGGCGAGAGAGCCCGTTAGAGCATAATCCGACCGGAGTGAAATGAGGATCGATAAGATTATGCTTGAAATAAAAGAGGTTGGAGCGCCGAACTGATGCAATCAGAGCGAAACGCGCTCTAGACCGGCCGTCTCGCGCGACGCGCTCGCGTCGCGACACGTCGCGCACACACCGCGTGTCCTCGCGAGCTGGAGCAGAACCGGCCGATGAATTTAGCCGGCTTTCCAACTTCGCGTTCTTCAAGTCATTATCGCATGCATGAGCTCGAAATACGCGAAGTCGGGGGTGATAGACTGTATTTGAACGCGCCCTCCTGCAACGAGGTTGCGCTTTCAAATAAATACCGCACCGCCCTTTTACCGGCCACCGAGCGCACGATAGATCTTGCTGCCCGCGCGCCCCGTCGGCGGCATGCCTGCCGCCTGCTCGGCGGCGGCGATGGCCGCGCGCGACTGCGCACCGATCTTCCCGTCCGGTTCGCCCACGTCATAGCCGCGCGCTGCCAGAAGCTTCTGCAACTGGAGCCGCTGGGCGCGCGACAGGCCGGGATCATCGGTGGGCCATGGCGTCCGCAGCGGGGGATAGCCAGCCATCCGATCCGCGAGATGCGAGATCGCCAGCGCGTAGGATTCCGCCTGATTATAGGCATAGATGGCGTTGAAATTGGGATAGACGAGGAAGCCCGGCCCATTAGGTCCGGCCGGCAGCAGAAGACCTGCCTCCCCGCCACCTGACAACGGGCGGCCATCGGCGCGTGTCACGCCCCGGCCCGCCCAGGTGGCCAGCGAGGCACGGGTGTTGCGCCCCGTCGGCCCCTTGTAGCCCGATGGCACGACGACCTCGATCATCCACGGCTGCCCCGTGCGCCAGCCCGCCCGCTTCAGGTAGTTGGCTGTCGATCCGAGCGCATCGGCGACCGATTTGACGAGATCGCGCCTGCCGTCACCGTCGAAATCCACCGCCAGCCGCTGGTAGGTGGTGGGAATGAACTGGGTCTGGCCGAAGGCGCCGGCCCACGACCCATAGAGCTCGTCGAGCGTGAGATCTCCGTGATCCACCAGCTTGAGCGCGGCCATCAGTTCGCCACGCCAGAAGGCCTCGCGACGCCCCCCTTCGCACACGAGCGTGGCGAGCGCATGCGGAAGGAAATTGTCGCCCGCCTCAGACCCGAAATTGGTCTCGACACCCCACACGGCCGCAATGACGTGGCGATCGACCCCGAAACGCTGCTCGGCGGCGCGCAGAATGCGATCATATTTGCGCATCATGGCCTGACCGTCGCGCACGCGCTCCTCGTCGACGAGGAAACCCATGTAGTCCCAGATGGGGGTCTTGAACTCCGGCTGCACCTTGGACAGCCGCAACACCTTCTCATCGGGCTGATTGATGGCCAATGCCTGGGCAATCACGTTCTGGCTGATGCCGGAGCGCGCCGCATCAGCCCTCAGCTGACCGATGCATTGCGTGAAATTCGCCGCCGCAGCGCCCGTACCCATCATCCAGGCCGTCGCGATCAGGACCATGTGCCGCATATACCATTCCTACCGATCTAACGAGATTCACCATGCTTTCGCGCAGGCTATCATGGTTAATCCTTTCAAAATCTTACCATCGCCAGCCGCGACGCAAGACTCGCTGATCCTGAAGCCTCGCTGATCCTGACCGCGAGCCCGATCAAACAAAACGCATTGCGCCGGCAGAAGTTCGGCACGCTCGCCGATCGCCAGCCGATGCGCGCGCGATACCTCCGGGCGCGGAGCATATTCCCGAAATCGTGTTCTTCAGGACAATTTATGGGGGAGAACAGCAGCCTGGTCGCACCCCGTCTCCCTCCGAGAGACCGGACGATGCTCGGGCTGCCGCGGGGCGGCCTCGATCGGCCAGAGCCCCCAGCTTGACAGCTGTTCAGGCATTTCCCATAGAGTTGTCATATTCCGAGGGGCGTGCCGCACGGCACTGAGATAGCGGTGAGCTGGACCCTTGAACCTGATCCGGGTGATGCCGGCGTAGGAACGGAACATGGGGCAACTGCCGCCACCCCCCGCTCTCTTCTTCGCCTCGCCCGGATCCTAGTGGTTCGTCGTCGACATTTGCATCCGCCCGATACGGGCCTCGGAGCAAATGTCGGCGTCACAAGAACCACTAGCAAGTTATTGGTTTTAGGGGAGCTTCTGAATCTGACATTTGATCCGGAGCCTCATGTCAGGCGGGACTCACATGTCAGATTCGCTCCACTGGCTTTCTCGCTGGGGATCCCGCCATGTGCCTTGCCAGACAGCGTCCAGCCTTCGCCCGCGGCCTGCCGCGCCGCCCCAGCTCGTGAAGGCGGGCCAGCGTGCGCGTCGCCCTCACTCCGCTGCGGATCGCGGCAACGCTCGTCATCGCCTGGCAGGCGCTGGTATCGATCGCCCGACCGCCGGCCTATATCCTGCCGCCGCCCCTTGACGTTGCCGCCGTCTTCCTGCGCCAGCCGTCGTTCCTCCTGACGAACGGCCTCGTCACGCTGACCGAGATCCTCGCCGGCTTCGGGCTCGGGGCTGCCCTCGGCATCGCCACAGCCCTTGCCATCGCCGCCCTCCCCCGTCTCGGCCGGCTCGTATGGCCGCTCGTGCTGGTCCTGCAGGCTTTCCCCGTCTTTGTACTCGCGCCGGTCCTCGTGCTGTGGTTCGGCTTCGGGCTGGCCTCCAAAGTGGTGATGACGACGATCATCATCTTCTTCCCCGTGGCTTCAGCCTTTGCCGACGGCCTCCGGCGCACCGACCCCGACCTTCTCGATGCGACGGCCCTGACCACGGCGACTCATTGGCAGACGCTCATTCACGTGCGTCTGCCGCTCGCCCTGCCGGCCCTTGCTTCCGGTCTCAAGGTCGCGGCACCGCTCGCTCCGCTTGGCGCGGTCGTCGGCGAATGGGTGGGCGCCTCGGCGGGGCTTGGCTTCGTCATGGTCCAGGCCAATGCCCGCATGCAGACCGAGACGATGTTCGCCGCCATGCTGGTGCTGGCCGCCCTGACGCTGGCCATGCGGGCCGCGGTCGACGGCATCACCCCCTATCTCACGCCCTGGTCCAACGACACCTGATCGAAGCCCTGTACAGGAACGCGTCATGATCCGCTCAGCTCTTCTCGCAGCCCTTCTTTCCCTGACATCGGCCGCGCCAACCTTCGCGCAACCGGCCGCTCAGAACGCGCCCCAGCAATCGGCCAAATCTTCCGAGACAGTGAAGCCTCCCGAGACGGTGAAGGTCCTGCTCGAATGGTTCGTCAACCCCGATCATGCCCCCATGGTGGTGGCCAAGGAGCTCGGCCTCTTCGCCAAAGCGGGCCTCGACGTCGAATTGCTGCCGCCGTCCGACCCCTCAATCGTGCCACGCGCGGTCGCATCCGGGCAGGCCGATATCGGCGTTCACTATCAGCCGAGCCTCTATCTCGATCATGCGGCCGGCATCCCGCTCGTTCGCTTCGGCACGCTCGTCGAAACGCCGCTCAATACGGTGACCGTGCTGGCGAAGGGTCCCATCAAGTCCCTGGCGGATCTCAAGGGTAAAAAGGTCGGCTTCTCCGTGTCGGGCTTCGAGGATGCCCTTCTCCAGCGCATGCTGGCCTCTGCGGGTATCGACAAGGCCGATGTGGAGCTCGTCAACGTCAATTTCGCGCTGTCCCCCTCGCTGATCAGCGGCCAGGTCGATGCCACCATCGGCGGCTTCCGCAATTTCGAGCTGACGCAGATGCGCCTCAAGGGCCACGAAGGCCGCGCGTTCCTGCCGGAGGACAGCGGCGTGCCGGCTTACGACGAATTGATCTTCGTCACGCGCCCGGATCTCCTCAAGGACAGCCGCCTGACCCGCTTTCTCGATGCCGTGGAGCAGGGCGCGATCTACCTCACCAACCATCCCGATGAAGGCTGGAAGCTCTTCATCAAGGCCTATCCCGATCTCGACGACGCGCTGAACCGGCAGGCCTGGATCGACACGCTGCCCCGCTTCGCCAAGCGCCCGTCAGCCCTCGACCGCCGCCGCTATGAACGCTTCGGGCAGTTCATGCTGGAAGCCGGGCTGATCAAGACCGCGCCCACCGTCGACGAGATCGCCGTGGCCTTGCAGTAGCCCGCTGTTGTCTCAGACCAATGCGCGATGCGTTCGACCCATCGCACGTTGGTCAAGCCCGCGCGGCGCCCGAGTGTCGCCAAAGCGCGGATGCGTCAGCATCGTCGCGCTTTGGTATCAAGGGTTGGATTGCGGCGACGGACACGGGCCATAAAAAAGCTCCCCCGTCGTGCGATGGGGGAGCTCGTAAGTGGTTGACGAAACGAACGTCAATGGATGTTCTCAGGCATAGAGATCCGGATTGATCGACACGCCGGTGACGGCGACATCGTCATAGAGGTAGGTCTGTGCGGCGCCGAAATTCTGGCTGTTGAAGATCACGCTCTGGACGATCTGGGTTTTTGCGACCGTGTTCGCCTCCCCTTCGAACTCTCCCACGAGCTGACTGTAGACGACTTCGCCGTTCAGGCTCCAGACATGAGCATCACCGGTGAAATCGAAGGCGAGCGTCACCCAGCCGGTGCCCTCGAACGACACATACTCATCCCAGCCTTCATCGGAATTCCAGAAGCGGAACCCCGCGAAATCGCCGCCGTTGATACCCAAAGCGGCCGCGGCATCAGCATCGACATATTCGGCGATGGAGAAGCGCCCGCCGCCGTTGAGGGAGCCGACCGCGTCCTGCATCTGGATCCAGGCCCCGCTTAATTGCTTGGCTCCTTCATCCTGCGACCATTCCGGATCGATGTAGAACTTGAACTCCACATGGCTCCCATGGGCGAGATCCAGATAGTCCGTGCCGCCGTCCTTGATCAGGACGCCCTGGTAGCGCGCAAAATCCGACGCCCCCGTCGGTCCGTCGGGATTGACCGTGATGGCGATCGCTTTGCCTTGCTCTCCCCCCATTTCCACAGTCGACACGCCGGCTGGCGCCAGGCGGTCGGCGATCCAGTCGTCCGCGTTGGAGCCGTCATAGGCACCGATCGTCCCTTCGGGAATACTGTCGAACCCGTCCTGAAGGTCGACGTATGTCTTCTCCAGGTCGGGCCTGGAGATGCCATGGAGGGCATCCCAGGCATCGGCCTGGGAAAAAGCCTGCGGCGGGTCGCCGTCCTCGAACGGCCGCTCGCCGAAGACGAGCGCCGCCTCAGACCGCGGGTCGGGCTGGCCGTGGAAGCGATCATCGATGGCCGCGTCCGTCACATTGGCCAGAAGATTGTCGTGCAACGACTGCTGACGCGCCTCAAAGTTCGGAACGCCGCCGACTTTCGTCTGGACGATCTCGGTGATCGCGTCGCCGCCGTTGTTCAGGTAGTCGACATAGATGTTGGACAGCTCGATATTGGCGAGGTTGACGTCGACATTATAATAGTCGCCGCCGGGCGCCCCGGCATAATACTTGGCATCTCCATTCGCCCAGAACAGCAGGAACTTGTCGCCGATATCGCCGCTCGCGGTGCTGACGACATCCCAGACCGCGGAAGGACTGTTATCGCCGCCGACGCGCACGCCCGCGAGGTTCAGGGCTTCATGGGACTGATGGGTCGGCGACAGCGCGGGATAAGTGATATCGACGATCAGCCGCGCATTCGCGTCGACATCAATCTGCCGCGTGTCGGTGAAAATCGCGTCACTGCCGACAACCGTGACCTCGGCCTCGTCCTTGATTGCGAGGCTCATGAGACTGGCAAGGGCCACCTCCACCGATGCCCGTCCCGCCGCAGACACAATGACGGACGTGCCGCCCGCGCCTAAGGTGACGGACGCCGCGATATCCCCGATCTCAAGCCGGCCGGTTTCAGGATCGAAGACGGCAGCAGGCGTCAGACTCGTATCGTCGATCGTAACGGTGACCGGCGCGGCGCCGCTCACATCGAGTGTCAACGTCTCCGTGCCCTCGGTCAGGGCGTCAGCGCGGAAATGGACGGTGATCTCGGCTCGTCCATCGGCGCCGACCGTGAAGCTCGCCGGAAGCGTGCCGTCGATGTCGTCCGGGCTGCTCGTGCCGCCCCAATCGATCGAGACCGCAGTGCCCGCGGCGACCTGCGTCGTTTCGAGGGTGAAGGTGACACTGCTCCCCTCGCTGGCCCTCGACGCCGATGCGGTCACGGCATAGGTCGGGTCAGGCTCGGGTTCCGGATCGGGATCGGGATCCGGATCCGGATCGGGGTCTGGATCCGGATCCGGGTCTGGATCCGGGTCACCGCCCCCGATCAGGGAGCCATGGTCTTCGTCGACCGCGCCATCCGCGAAATCGGCCAGAAACGTGCGCAGGTTATCCCCGCCAAGGTCCTGAAACTCCTGGCTTTCCAGGAACGCGGAAGACAGTTGATTGCCATTGAGACGACCGCTTGCGACCAGGTCGACCCAGAAGTCGAAGCCCGCTTGATCGGGGGCCCGCCCGAGGAGATTCTCGTAGAAAATTCCGACCAGTTCCTCCGGCGTGACGTCGGCGCCGATCTCCGGATGGAGATCCTGAAACTCCGCGGACTTCGCAAAAGAGCCGAGAAGATCGGAAAAGGATGCAGCCCCGCTGCGAAACTGCTCCGCCCAGAAGGCCAGTCCGGCCCCATCCGGGGCACGCCCGAAGGCGCCCTGATAGAGAGCGACAATCGGCAGGATCACCTCATGGAGGTCAATGTATTCGTCGGACAAACGAAAAGCCCGCTCGATGTCCTCCAAGGAAGTGCCGCTGACGAGGGCACTTTCCCAAAAGGCGAGCTCATCCGGCCCCGGCGTGCGCAGCAGCAGGTCCTCATAAAGGTTAACAAGAGCTTGGGTCATCTTCCCCCCACCGATGCAGGCAGCACATCCCCATGTGCATAACCACCTGCAGCCCCGTCTCAATTATACTCATAATCTTCGACTTAACAATAGAATACATGCTCGCGGTGAGCTCGCGCAGGGAGAAATTCCCGGCAATCGCTCGCCACGGGCGCGATTTCCCGGAAAAATCTGCAAGCGGCGGGGTGCGACGCGGCCGGCTCGCGCAGGCAGGTTCCCGGCGCGGGAGGCCTGCGTGATGGCGTCGCCCTTGACGCCGGCGAGCGCGCTGCCAAAGGAAGGCGCCTGTCGCCGCTTGGCCGATCCTGCCGGCATGGGGCCGACGTCCGTCCTAAAATGTCATGGGGCTGGCCCAACCGGTCAAGCAAGCAAACGGGAAGAAACCATACTCAATCGCCCGGTGGCTCAACCGGGACCGCGACCCGCGGGATATAACCGGCACAGGTAATCTGGATTGCGCGCCGTGAACTCAGACATAGCACGCGCAGATGCATTGATCAGAGCCGTGTCCGCAACACGAGACGCGCATCAATGCCGATATGTGGAAGGTGTTCTCTCGCCAGGGTGAGCCGTATGAAGACAATCTTGACGGTCCTGGCAGTCTTTGCCTGCACCCTTGCACCCGATCAGTCGCGCGCTCGGAGCGACGTCCCCAAATATTGCAAAGCCGATCTGCAAAGATTTTGCAAGGACGTACGGGCAGGCAGCAGCCGCCTTCTTCAGTGTTTGAAGACAAACCACAGACTGCTCTCCCCCGAATGCGCGCAGGCGCTGCAGAAGCTGAAACCTTGAGGGCGCCGGTTCTTTGAGACGAATTGCCCTGCAGCCTCAACGGAGGAACCTGCCACCACCTCTGCACCGACGTTTCGTCACAGCCGTGCCGCGGTCCGTCGCGTCGGACACGGCTGATCTCGACATTCTTGTCAGCAAAAGGATCGATCACAATGTTTGTACCGCGTCGCCAAGTCCTCGCAGCACTCATCTCGAGCACAATGCTTGTCGCAACAGCCGGCATGATCCCCTCTCCGGCCGTGGCCCAACAGTCGGTCAATGTTCGCGGCGTCGGAGCTGTAGCGGTCGAGACTATCGATGTGCGCGTGGTTTCCGTCGATCTGCCGTCCCGCAATGTTGTCGTGGAACGAAGTGGCCGCCAATGGCGCATCACCGTTCCGGAGGACTTCGGCAGCCTGGCCGGCTTGCGCCGGCGTGATCGTCTGACCATCGATCGGGTCGAAAGCGCCCTGCTGGCCATCATGCCCGCAAAGCGGGGAACAAAGCCCGATGCCGTTTTCACGACGGACCGCAACGAGGGATTGTTTGATAACCTGCCGGCCCGCTGGATCGTGCGCAAGGCGACGATCACCGCACGGTTCACCAGTTTCGATCCAGCGACCAGCGTCGTTCGCTACGTCGGCCCGGAGGGACCAAGAACCATCCGGGTGATCGATCCCGCCGTGATCAGCGTCATGCAAACGCTGCGGCGGGGTGACATGGTCAATCTTGTCTTTACGGAAGCCACTCAGATTGTGCTCACTCCGCGCCGGCTCTGAAAACAAGCGTCGAGGCGCGAACTCAGCACAAGGACCAATCGACATTCAGCATGTCCAGCTGTCATGGCCGGGCTTGTCCTTGAGGTCGGGCTTGCCCGACTTCAAACTGTCCAACACGGAACTCGGCATCCGCTGAGTTCCGCAGCCATCCCGACGAACCGAGGCGCCTTTCCGGTCGGGATCACCGGAACTCGGCTCAGCCGAGTTCCTCATCAATAGCCAAATTCGGATAATCCGATTTCGGGGACAAGCCCGGTGATGACAAGGGTATCTCTTGGGCCATTCGTGAAGGCCGTGGCGCAAGGGCTGGCCGAAGCGATGCGGCACAATCGCCACAAATGCTCAATCATGGGTAAGTCTTGATCGGCAGTGATCGTCATCCGGGTGACGGCCGGAGGCGCCGCGAATGCCGCCCAGTACAACGCAAAAATGATATAAATCAATATTTTATGGATCATACTTGGCGCGATGTGTCGCGCCATTCACGCAGCGAGGGCGCTACTGCTGATTTTAGATTTATGATAATATAGGTTTTGTTGCGCATTGAGTGATGCGCTGCCAAGCTGAAGTCAGATGCCAATCCGTCGAGTCTCGGGGGCGCCGATGAAAGGCATGGAGTATCATGCCGAGAGCGAAAGCGGAACGATCGCCGCAACCGTTGAGCCCTCCCGGCAAAAGCTCGGCAGCCTCCTTCAACCCGGCTATATCCATCTTGGCGTGGCCAAGGAGATTGTCCCTGTACTGCAGGATTTCGGCGTTGATCCCCATCCCGTCATCCGGGAGGCCGGGCTTGATCCGTCGCTCTTCGACGATGTGACGAATGTCATTTCGCATGCAGCACTCGGACGCCTGCTCACCTTGAGCGTGGCCCGAACCAACTGCCCCCATTTCGGGCTCTTGGTCGGCCAGCGTGCAACCATCCTTTCTCTCGGCCTCGTCGGCCGCCTCATGCAGCATTGCGAAACAATGGGGGACGCACTCCGCAGCCTCGTTGCCAATCTCAGTATCCAGAACCGCGGTGCGGTCCCTGCCCTGTCGATCTCGGATGGAATGGCGCTCTTCACCTTTTCGGTCTATCAGCCGGAGACGGCGAGCGCGGACCAGATATCGGACGGTGCCCTCGCTGTCGCCGTCAATGCGATACGCAGTTTATGCGGGGCTGATTGGAACCCGGGTGAAGTCCTTCTGCCGCGCAAGGCTCCGAAGGACGTGACCGCCTACAAGCGCCACTTTCGCGCGGCTGTCCGCTTCAATCAGGAAAGTGCCACGCTCTCGTTCCCTGTCGGAGACCTCGATCTTCGCATTCCGGGGGCTGACCCCATGCTCCGCGTGGTCCTGGAAGAGCGCGTTCATCAACTGAAAGGCAGGCCGGGAACGGAGTTTTCAGATGATATCCGACGCCTGTTGCGCATGAGGTTGACCACCCACCGATGCTCGGCCGAGGAGATCGCTTTGTTGCTGGCTATGCATCGCAGAACCTTGAGCCGCCGTCTCAGAGGCTGCGGGATCGGGTATCGTACAATTGCGAACGAGATCCGGTTCGAGATTGCGCGGCAGTTGCTGGCGGACACGAAAATGCCGCTGGGCCAGATCGCTGCGACCCTCGGCTATTCGGAGGCAAGCGCCTTCACACGCGCATTCAGGCGGTGGTCGGGACAGCCGCCGACGCTCTGGCGCGCGGAAGACCGGCTCGCATAGCGGCCGCCTCTGGGCCCCCTGTCCGGCTTGAATGTGGATCGCGCACGTTCTGTCGGCCCCGGCACCGCGAGACCGACGGCGAGGCGCGTCTCATGCGTCTTTCCCCGAATTGCGCGAATGAACGCAAGAGAGCCCCGCGAGGGCCTGCAGGACAAATCGGGTGTGCGATGCGCCATTCACCTGGCCTCATCATCCAGGCCGTTCGTCTTCAGATAGCAAAGCACGGCGGCGTCAATCGTCGGGAAGAAGTGCGTCGCGTCGAAACGGCTGGACAAGCCAAACCTTCTCAGCTTGTCCTTGACCGGATCCTTAAGCTCGGCGAAGCAGAAGTCTATCCCCTGGGCCGTCAGCGCTTCATCCACCTCGATCAAGGCGTCGGCGGCCGTGACGTCGACGCTCGTGACCGGGGCAGCGGCGACAACGACGCAACGCGCCTTGGTCGGCGACTCTGCGGCCGCAGCCAGGACGCGCTCACGAAACAATTCCGCATTCGCGAAGAAGAGGGGCGCGTCCCACCGAAACAGGACCAGCCCGGGAATGCGGCTGGCATCGGGATAGCGGGTGATGTCGTGATAACCTTCGACACCGGCCGGGCGCCCCAGAACGGCATAATAGGGTCGCCAGCCGTCCCACAGGAACTCGATGATGGCAATGACGATCGCCAGACCTATCCCGGGAATGGGGCCGAGCACGGCGACGCCGACGAAGCACGTGATCGACAGCCAGAACTCCCAGCGCTGGATCCGGTAGATCCGCTTCAGGTCGGCCACCTCGAACAAGCCGATCGCCGAGGCGACGACCACGGCGGCCAGGGCCGCGCTGGGCAGGGTCCTGAGGAGATCGGGCGCAAACATGAGCAGCACCGCAATCGTGACCGCCCCAACGACCCCCGTGAGCTGGGTGCGGGCACCGGCGGCCTCGGCGACGGGGGTACGCGAGCTGCTGCTGCTGATGGGAAAGCCCTGGAACAACCCGGCCGCGAGATTGGCGGCCCCGAGCCCCAGCATCTCCTGGTTGGGATCGACCTTGGTGCCCATACGCGCGGCATAGGCGCGGGATAGCACGCTGGTGTCGGCAAAGGATACGAGAGCCACAGCCAGGCCCCCCAGCAGTATGGGGAGGATGTCGTCGAGCGCGATAAGGGGAAAGGTGAAAGCGGGCAGACCTTGGGGAACCGAGCCAAGGATCGCCACACCAAACCGGTCGGCGAGATTAAAGACACTGACCACCAGCGCCGCCCCCACGACCGCGACCAGGATGCCGGGCACGCGCTTGCTGCCGCGGAGCAGCAGTATCACCGCGAGCGTCGCAACGCCGATCATGCAGGATACCCAGTTGATCTGGCCGTCGACGATGGACTTCCCGATGGCCCATATATCGCGCAAAGGCCCCGTCGCGTCCGTCGAAAAGCCGAGCAATTTCGGAATCTGGCTGATCAGAACCGTCAAGGCGATGCCATTCATATATCCGTAGCGGATGGGCTTCGAAAGGAGTTCGGTCACGAAGCCCAACTTCCCCAGTCCCGCCGCGATCAGAACGGCACCGGAGACAAGCGCCATCGCGCCGGCGAGAACGACCGCCCGCTGGGGATCCCCGAGGGACAACGGCAGCACGACGCCGAGGATGACGGCCGCCAGCGCCGAATCCGGACCAAGGACGAGGATCCGGCTCGGGCCGACGAGCGCATAGACGAGAAGGGGAATGATCGTGGCATAGAGGCCGCATATCCCTGGCAAGCCGGACGCGACGGCATAGGCGACACCGACAGGGACGAGCATGGTCGCGAGCACGAGACCTGCCACGATATCCTGCCCGAGCCACGCGCGTTCATACGCGAGCAGGGTGCGCAGACCCGGCAACCAATGCAGCCATCCACGCCCCGTCGCCGCCTCCTCCGTCGCACGGATGGGCCCTGACGCGAGCGGCCGAGCCTTTCTGGGATCAGGAAACGTCATGGCCGCACTGTCTCGCACCTATCCCCATCGCCGCAGGCCCCGAGAGAGCACGTCCGTCCGACGACCGCAATAGTCCCATCGGAACCGGCATCCTCGCAGACGAACCGCCCTCAAGGACGGCCCTGGCAGCTGCCGCGTTCAGTAAAGCGCGGGCACCGTCTCGCGAACGGGAAGCCCGTCCTCGATCCCATCCGGCCGCCGCTGCACCTTCGGCACCTTCGGCAGATCGACCTTGACCTTCTTGTAGGGGATCTTGCTGAGCAAATGCGCGATAAGGTTGAGCCGCGCCCGGCGCTTGTCATCGGAGGGAACGATATACCATGGGCTCGCCGGGGTGTCGGTTTCGCGCAACATCTCCTGGTAAGCCGCCGTGTAGTCCCACCATCGCCGCACCGACTCGGTATCCATGGGGCTCAGCTTCCAATGCTTCACCGGCTCCTCGATCCGCGCCGCGAAACGCCGACGTTGTTCGTCCTGGCTGACATCCAGAAAATACTTCAGAAGGATGATCCCGTTGTCGAGCACCTCCTTCTCGAAAGACGGAACGAGCCGCATGAAGCGGTCGTACTCCACCTGGCTGCAGAACCCCATGACGCGCTCCACGCCAGCACGATTGTACCAGGAGCGGTCGAACAGAATGATCTCGCCGGCCGCGGGGAAATGGGCGACATATCGCTGGATATATAGCTGGCTTTTCTCGCGCTCGGTCGGTGCGGGCAAGGCGATATGCCGGAATATGCGCGGATTGACGCGTTGCATGATCCGGCTGATGACGCCGCCCTTGCCCGCGGTGTCCCGCCCCTCGAAGACGATGATGACCTTGGCGCCGGTGGCCTTGACCCAGGTCTGGAGCCATACGAGCTCGACCTGGAGCTTGCGTAGCTCGGTTTCAAACGCCTTCCGCTTCATGGGGACCTGAGACGTCACCGTGTCATGGACTGTGGCCCGCTTCGCTTTGACATCGTGCTTCCGGCTCATCCCGATCCTCCTCCCGCGCGAACGGTCACCCCCGTCCGGGGCTGGCGTGAAATCTGCCCATGCAGGGCGGGGTCAAGGAGGCGGCACAGTGGCGCGTCCCGTGGCTGACTGCCTCTGAATTGTCGCTCCCGCCCGTGTGACGCCGCTTGTCAATGCGCGGCTTCAACGCAACATGATCGCGCCCTTCGCGGCGGAAGGCTTGATCCTTTGGGACAGGTTCTTGACAGCTTGAGACATCGACCGGGGCTCCGTTTGCGCCTGTTCGGTCCGAAGGGTCGACAAACCCTGCGGAGGCCGTCGATCGGCGCCGGCATTTCGCAGCCACTTCGCTGGCGCGCCAAATAGGAAAGCCCGTCCCGGGTCACCCCGCGCCGTCCGAAACTGTCAAAGCGATGGCCCAAGCGGTCAAGCAGCATGACGGGAAGAAACCATACTCATCCGCGGAGCGAGAGGCCACCGGAGTGGACCTTGGATGGCGTGTCCGACGTCATCGATTGTGACGCTCTGCGGGCTTGTGGCACGACACCGCGGAGGGTGGAATGACTGATGCGGTCTCCTCTTTGGATGCGACTGGCCAACCCCGCCATCATGAGAGATACGACCGGCTCCTGGCCGCTGCCCGGTCGCTCCCGCCCTTGCGGGTCGCGATTGCCCATCCCTGCGACGCCTCCTCGATAGGAGCGGTGTTCGATGCCGTCGAACTCGGCCTCATCGATCCACTCCTGGTTGGGCCGACCGCCAAGATCCGGTCCGCGGCCGCCGACCTGGGGAAATCACTGGACAGTCTCGTCATCATCGATGCCCCCCATAGCCAAGCCTCTGCCGAGGCGGCTGTTGAACAGGTTCGCGCCGGAAAAGCCGATGCCCTGATGAAGGGAAGCCTGCACACGGATGAACTGATGGCGGCGGTCGTGCGTCGCGAAGGCGGGCTGCGCACGTCGCGCAGGATCAGCCACTGCTTCGTCATGGACGTCCCCGGCCACGACCGTGCTCTGATCATTACGGACGCGGCGATCAACATCGCCCCCACGCTTGAGGACAAGGTCCACATCGTTCAGAACGCCATCGATCTTGCACGCGCCTTGGGCGCCTCCCCTGTCCGCGTCGCCATTCTGTCGGCGATGGAAACCGTCAACCCCAAGGTTCCGTCGACGCTCGATGCGGCCGCGCTGTGCAAGATGGCCGACCGTGGCCAGATACGGGGCGGGATTCTGGATGGACCGCTTGCTCTCGACAACGCCATCGATATCGGCGCGGCGAAGATCAAGAACATCGCGTCTCCGGTGGCGGGTCTCGCCGACGTCCTCGTGGTGCCGGACCTGGAAGCGGGCAATATGCTTGCAAAGAGCCTGACCTTCCTGGCCAATGCAGACGCAGCCGGCATCGTGCTCGGAGCCCGCGTGCCGATCATCCTGACGAGCCGGGCCGACACGACGATCGCACGCCTCGCCTCCTGCGCGGTGGCCTCACTTGTCGCCAAGGCGCAGAGCCATCGCGTGACGATGGGCGAGGTATGAGAATGCGTCCCACACTGGTCGTTCTCAATGCCGGCTCGTCGAGCCTGAAATTCCAGGTCTTCGACAGGCTCGACGACGTCGATCCCAAAGTCGTCTGGAAAGGCCAGTATGAAGGTCTCGGTCAGCGAGCCCGTTTCCGGGTCGCGCGGGACACCGCTGCCATCGTGGACGAAGCACAATGGGCCGCCGAGGAGGGCGTCGACCACGAATTTGCCTTGATGCACCTGGTCACCTGGCTCCAGCAGTACCGGAACGAACGCAAGTTGGTGGCGATCGGCCATCGCGTCGTCCACGGAGGAGACGCCTACGCCGCGCCGGTCCTTGTCGACGACGAGGTTGTTGCAAGGCTTGAGACCCTGTCTCCGTTGGCGCCCCTGCACCAGCCTCACAATCTGCAGCCCATCGCCATCGCACGCCGTCGCATTCCGGATGTGCCGCAGGTCGCCTGCTTCGACACCGCCTTCCATCACAACCAGACCGAAATCGCGACGATGTACGCGCTGCCCAAGGATATCCGCGACCGCGGGGTCCGGCGCTACGGCTTTCATGGCCTGTCCTATGACTACATCGCATCGGTGCTAGAGGACACCGACCCGCGTCTGGCCAGCGGCAGGGTGGTCGCCGCCCATCTCGGTAACGGCGCAAGCCTCTGTGCGCTCTCGGGAGGCGTCAGCCTTGCCACGACCATGGGCTTCTCCGCGCTCGATGGGCTACCCATGGGAACACGCTGCGGCGCGATCGATGCCAGCGTGGTCTTCTACATGCTTCGCGAAATGGGGCACACAGCCGAAGAGGCCGAACGGGTTCTCTATACGCAATCCGGCCTGCTCGGCGTATCGGGCCTGTCCAACGACATGCGGACCTTGCGTCGCGAAGCCCCGTCCAATGCTGACGCGCGCAAGGCGATCGATCTCTTCGTCTATCGCATTATCCGCGAAACAGGCTCGCTGATCGCGGTACTCGGAGGCATCGATGGACTGATCTTCACGGCGGGCATAGGCGAAAACGACGCCGCAACGCGCGCGGCCGTCGTGGCCGGCCTGTCATGGACCGGGCTGACACTCGATGAAGCCGCCAACACTGCGGGCGGCCCCAGGATCTCATCGAGCGCGTCCCCCTCCGCCTGGGTCATCCCGACCAACGAGGAACTGGTTATCGCGCGACAGACGCGGGACGTGATCAACGCGGCTCGGCACAGCGTCTAGAACAGGGAGAACAATGCCATGGGCACTGAAAAGACGGGGACTGGCGACCCGAAGGGATGGCAGGAACTGGGCGACGAAACGTTCATGTCGGCTGATGATCTGCGCCGCTATATGAGCGAGATGCAGATGGCGCGAGCCACGCAATCGATGGAAAGCATGGATCGCGCCGAGCAGGCTCGGAAAGAACTGGTCAAACAGCTGACCGAACGCATCGATCTCACGCCGGAGCGGCTGAAGCAGGTCCTCCAGCCGCTCCGGGCAAAACTGCGGGCTGCAGCGGAGCGCGGGGATACGGAACTGCTGGTTATGCGTTTTCCAAACACGCTCTGTTCGGACCGGGGACGCGCCATCAACAACAGTGATCCGTCCTGGCCGGACACCCTGACGGGCCGGCCGCGGCAAGCCTATGAACTCTGGCAAAGCCAACTGAAAGACGCGGGCTTCAGCCTGTCGGCCATGATTATCGAATGGCCGGGCGGGATGCCCGGCGATGTCGGCTTCTTCCTGAAATGGGGGGCGAGCACGCCCTGATCATCAATGCCGGCGGAGGCTCTGGCATGCCAAAAGAACAAGCGACCATCGCGGCGTCGACGTCAGATGTGGCGCCCCCTGACGTCTTCAAGCTGCATGCGACGGTTGCCCAGGTCTTCGCCACGCGCTGCGCAACGGCTTGGGCCTCCTACCTGGACGCGGCGCAAGCTGCAACGCGACCGCTCTCGGAGGCATCGGCGGCACCCGACGCCTTCTGGGCCGATGTCACCGGCTATTGGCTGGATTTTGCCCAGCGCTCCATCCTTTTCTGGGACACGTTGCGCCAGCGGGGCAACAACTGGCTGGAGCACGAAAAGGCGGGCAAACCGCCCTTGTTGCACTTCCAGTGGGAGATGGTCGCGGATGCGCGTCAATTCGCTCAACCGGTGAATTACGCTCTCGTGCGCATCCTCCCGCCGGCCGGCGTGGAGACGGACCCTCAGCGACGTCCCTTTGTCGTCATCGATCCGCGGGCCGGTCATGGTCCAGGCATCGGCGGGTTCAAAGAGGATTCACAGGTCGGGGTCGCCCTCAAGGCTGGCCATCCCGTCTATTTCCTCATCTTCTTTCCGGAGCCGATGCCCGGCCAGACCCTCGCGGATGTCTCCCGCGCCGAGGCCGATTTCCTGCAAATCGTCGCCAAGCGCCATCCTGGTACACGTAAACCTGTCATCATCGGGAATTGTCAGGGCGGGTGGGCTTCCATGCTTGTCGGCGCCCTTGAGCCCGATGCGGTCGGCCCCATCGTGATCAACGGGGCGCCCATGTCCTATTGGGCCGGGAACGACGGTGAGAATCCGATGCGCTATTCCGGCGGTCTTCTCGGAGGGTCCTGGCCGGCGCTTTTCGCGAGCGACCTCGGTGCCGGCACCTTCGATGGTGCCGAACTGGTGCAGAATTTTGAGACCCTCAATCCGGCGAATACCTATTTCGACAAATACTACACCCTCTTCTCAAAGATCGATACAGAACCCCAACGCTTCCTCGATTTCGAGCGGTGGTGGGGAGGCTTCTTCATGATGGACCGCCGGGAAATCAAATGGATCGTCGAAAACCTGTTCGTCGGCAATGATCTCGTTGGAGGCGAGGCGGAGTGGTCGGAGGGGCGTGCCTTCGATCTGCGCGCGATCCGATCGCCAATCGTCCTGTTCGCTTCCCTCGGCGACAATATCACGCCTCCGCAGCAGGCCTTCAACTGGGTGGCCGATCTTTATCCCACCACCGAGGCGCTGAAGGCCAACGGGCAGGTCATCATCGGCTTGATGCACAAGAGCGTCGGCCATCTCGGCATCTTCGTCTCCGGCCAGGTCGCCCGGCGTGAACACAAGCAGATCTTCGATCTCGTCGAGTACATCGAGCATTTGCCTCCGGGCCTATATGGCATGCAGATCGAGGAGAAGGTGGTGGATGGTGCAATTCACTACGATGCTCTGCTCACGGAACGCGCCGTGGAAGACTTGCACCAGCTGCAAAAATACGCGCGCAGGGATGAAATTCCGTTTGAAGCGGTCAAGGCGACGTCCGATGTGTTGGCGTCGGCTTATGAGGCCTATGCGCATCCCTTGATTGCCGCGCTCGTCACGCCCGCGGGGGCGGCCATGCGCAGGAGCCTGCATCCGCAGCGGATGCAGCGCTGGGCGCTCTCGGATCTCAACCCCTTCCTGCTGCCGGTGAAAGGCATGGCGGATTGGGTGAAGGCCAATCGCCTGCCGCACGACGAGGCGGGCGGCCTCGCGCGTCTGGAGAGAACCTGCGCGGCTTTGACCTCGGCGACCTGGGACCTCTACCGCGACCTGCGGGACGCCGCGCTGGAAAATGCGTTCTTCACAGCTTACGGGGCTGCGGGCCTTTTCATGCCATCGCAAAGGCGCACTCATCCCGAACCCGATGATGTCCGGGACGACAAGCCTCTCGAAGAGGTCCTGTCCCGGATAGCCGAAGGTGGCCGCACAGCGGCCATGGTGCGCACAGCGCTCCTTTTGATGAAGGCTGGGACAGGAAGGCGGCGGCTTTCCGCGATGAAGCGCGCCCGAGAGCTCGCTGGCAGGGATATCGGCCTTCTCGACATGTCGGCGGAGCAGGCTCGCGCCATCATACGCGAGCAGGCTTCCATTGTGGAACGCGCCCCCGAAAGGGCCCTGGCCGCCCTTCCCGCGCTCTTGCCCGCATCGTCCGACCGGCGCGCGCTTCTTGACCTTCTCGCGCGTCTCGAGATGCGGCTCGACGCCAATCCTGACCAGAAGGATTTGCTCGCAAAGCTCCGCGGCCTACTATCGGACACGCATGCTGGCGATCCCTCGCCGCGGCATCGATCGCTGGAACGTTCCAGCAAACGACGCGTGCAGAATGGCGCCGGTGGGACGCCGACAATCCCGGAAGCCGCATCCGGCACCTGAGGCCTTCATGCCCGAGACATCAGACGCTCCACTCCTCTCCAAAGTCCTCCACGGCAAGCGCGCGCTCGTCATCGGCATCGCCAACGAGCAGTCGATCGCCTATGGCTGCGCGCGGGTTTTCCGCCAACTCGGCGCGGATCTTGCCATAACCTACCTGAACGATAAGGCGAGGCCCTATGTCGAGCCGCTCGCCCAAGCCCTCGAGGCCCGGATCTTCGCGCCCTGCGACTTCAGCCACAGCGGCGAGCTCGAGGAGGTTTTCGGGCAGATCGAGAAGCGTTGGGGGCGTCTCGACATCGCGCTCCATTCCGTCGCCTACGCGCCCAGGGAGGACCTGCGCGGGCGGCTGGTCGACAGCTCCGACGAGGGCTTCAAGGTGGCGATGGATATCTCCTGCCATTCCTTCATCCGCATGGCACGCCTCGCCGAGCCCCTGATGACGGAGGGCGGCACCCTGATTGCGATGAGCTATCACGGCGCCAACAAGGTCGTGCCGCACTACAATCTGATGGGGCCCGTCAAGGCTGCTCTCGAGAGCACGGTTCGCTATCTCGCCTACGAACTCGGCCCCAAGGACATCCGCGTGCACGCGGTTTCCCCGGGGCCTCTCAAAACCAGAGCGGCTTCCGGCCTCAAGGACTTCGATGTGCTGCTGGCCGATGCCACGGAGCGCAGCCCCATCGGGGAATTGATCGATATCGACGATGTTGGCCTCACGACAGCCTTTCTGGCGACGCCATTCGCACGGCGGCTCACCGGGACGACCACCTACGTCGACGGCGGCCTGAGCATCATGGCCTGAACAGTTGGCCGCCCCCATTGCAGACGGAGGAAACAATGCCAATTTCGCGACGCCTCGGCTCGCTCGCTCTTCTTGCCACCATCGCCCTCACCCTGCTCGCGGCACAGGCCTCCGCGCAGACGGCAAAGCCAAAGCCGGCGGGACGCGTCGTGATCGATCAGACCCAGGTCGCCTTCATCGGAAGCGCGGCCGTTGGGGGTGGCACATTGCACTTTCGCGGACGCAGCTACCCCTTCACGATCAATGGCCTCGGCTTCGGCGGTGTCGGCGTATCCAAGCTGCGCGCAACCGGCGAGGTCTTTCATCTGACCCGGGCCCGTGATCTCGAGGGCATCTATGGTCAGGTCCGGATCGGTTGGGCTCTTGCCAGCAAGGGCGATGGACGGCTGTGGCTGCAGAACGACAAAGGTGTCGTCCTGCGGCTGCAATCCAAGAGGCAGGGATTGATGCTCGCCGGCGGCGCGGATGCCGTACGGATCGAGCTGCGTTGACGCTGGCAAACCCGGCTGGCAGGTCGCGGCTCACCGCGGCTCAGGTCCCGTCTGTCCGTGGAGCAGCATTGCGTGACGGAGGACCTCGAAGATCACCGCGGTTGACCAGCCAAACAACAATATGCCGTTCATCGCCGCCATCGGACCGAGCAGGCGCCATTCGGCGGCGGGGAGGATGTCGCCATATCCAAGAGTCGTATAATTGACGAACGCGAAATAGATCGCTTCCGTTTCGACAGGAATGACTTGCAACACGGCATATGTCGCCGCCCACAGAAAGACCTCGGCCACATGCGTCGCAAGAAGCACGGTGGCGGTCGCGACCATCACGATGGGTAGCCAGCTCCGCGGCCGGTCATGCGCCCAGGCCGTCGCGCCCCGAGCCGTGCGCACGACCGTTGTCATGACGACGGCGTGAGCGGCGATATTGCAGAGGCTTATGAAAATCCCGACGAGAAGTTGGCCCAGCATGGACGACCCTTGAGCGCAGTCTGTTGCGGATATATTGCGCTCCACAATAGACGATCAAATCCGGCTTGCATGGGCCCATCTGGTTCAATCCCGCCGGATTGGCGCTCGAGCAAATCCGCTTTCGATGAAATCGTCTGATGCCATCTAAGTCTCTGAATTTCCCCGCCAATTTTTGATTTCAGCAAGTCCGCGACAGACGGACTTGCTCTAAGCAGGGGCTCCGGGGATGAGATAGAGAACAACCGCGATAATCAGATAAAGCGCCAGGAGCTGCGCGCCCTTGAACCAATCCGCATGGCCGGACATCGTGACAGCGGACCCGAGAAGGACGGCGCCGAACAGCATCCACATCTCGGCCTGGGAAAAGACGAGCTGGAATTGCGTCGAGCCGATGATCGGTGCGAGCAGGACCAGCATCGGTGCGACGAACAGCGCGATCTGCACGCAGCTGCCAAGTGCGATGCCAAGGCTGAGATCGATGCGATTGGATCGTGCCATGGCGACCGCCGATCCGGCCTCTGCCGCGCCGCCGACAATGGCCAGCACGATCACCCCCATGAACATCTGCGACATGCCGAGCGACCGACTGGCCTGCTCGGCGGCTCCAACCAGGATCTCGCTCATCCAGGCTGCGCCGCCGGAGGCAATGAGGAGCATCAGGATGCCGCGCGCCATTCCCGGGTGATCGCTTGCCTCCTCCCGCGCGGGCGCGCCGAGTTCGGCGAAGGTCTCGGGATGGGTACGCAGCGAATAGAGAAGGAAGAGCCCATAGAGAGACAGCAGCACCACGGCGACGATCAGATCCAGCGCGACATACTGGATTTGGGCAGCCTGCTCGCCGAGCGCGCGGTGAAATGCGCTCGGCAGCGCCAGGCTGAGCCAGGCCAGCACCATGGTGGAGGAGAAGGCCGCGACGGCACGCGGATTGTACTCCTGTTTCCAATGGCGCAGGCCGCCCAGTAGGAATGAGAGGCCCAGCGCGAAGAGCAGGTTGGCCAGAAGAGCTCCGATGATCGAGGCCCGGACCATCTCGATAAGACCGGCCCGCAGCGCCGCCAGGGCGATGATGAGCTCCGGAAGATTGCCGAATGTCGCATTCAACAGCCCGCCCACGGTCGCACCCGCATGGGCCGCGACCTGCTCGGTCCCCTTCACGATGAGCCCCGCGAAGGGCACGATGGCGATCGCCGCGCAAAAGAACACGAAGCCAGCAGGCACATGGCCCACCCGATCAAGCAGGACGGCGACCGGTGCGAAGATCAGAAGCCAGTTGATCGAGGGGCGAAGCCCGAGCCCCCGGGGGCGGCGCTCTTCCTGTGTTGTTGGCCTGGGTGTCATCATCTGGCTCGCCCGCAACAGGACTACGAGAACGGACAGCGTTCCGGGCGGACCGGGCGCTGCGGAGCAGATCCGCAATCGGCGGGCCTGCGCTAGAGCAAATCCGACTTAGATGGAATCGCCTGATACCATCTAAGTCGGTGAATTTGCTCGTTAATTTTTGAGCGGAGCAAGTCCGCAAAAGACGGACTTGCTCTAGACGGTTTCGAGCGACGTGGACACCGGTTCGCGGGAAGACAATGCGAACAACAACCGGCCTATCCGGTGAACCGGAATTCACCCGATATGTTCTAGTGCCCCCCGAAAACAAGGGTCCGGATCGGCAGGATGATCGCCTGGATCCGCAGGAGCATGGCATGGACCAGCGCCACGCCATCGACGACATGGAGCGCGGCCCGCCGCAGCGCACCGATATCTTTTGACATGAGCTGTTCGTGGTTGCTGCTGTAGGCATTGGCGATGCAGCTGCTTCCGGGCATGACTCCGTCGAGCCCACCTTCATAAAGTGGTTCCAGCGTCACCAGGATCGTCCCGGGTTGGGAGACGGACTGCAGGTCGATCAGTTGATCACCACCCTTGAACTGCCCGGCCGCGATAAAGTCCTGGACGCCCGTGACCACCAGCGGGATTATCATCCACGGCTTTGAAATACATGCGGCTTCCGCAACCATGCCGACGCGCATGACTTGCGCCTCGACCTGACTGAAGCCCGCTTGCAGGTTGCCCCGGCCCGCCTCCTTCGGTATCAGCACGCCGCCCGGCCGCATCAACGGATTGACGATATCGCCCACCCGCAGGGTGAATTGCTCCAGGCGCCCTGTGACACCTGCCCGGATCACGGTCTTGTCGAGATCGACCTGCGCCTGGGCCAGCGCTGCCTCCGCGCTGGCCTTCTCAGCCGGCAAGAGGGCGCTGATCCTGGCCTCCGCTTCCTGTTTCGACGCCGTCGCGGCATCGATCGAGCCCTGGCGCCCTTCGACCGCGACCTCCAATCTCTCGATGTCGCGCACGGCGACTGCGCCCGGGTTTCGTCGATAAATCTCGCGCTTGGTTTCCAGTTCGTCGACGGCCTGCTGGTAGGCGCCCCTGGCCTCCCGCAATCGGCCGTCCGCGCCCAGCAAATCGGCGCGCGCAACCAGGAGAGCAGCGTCCGCTTCTGCTATCCGGCGCCGCGCCGTTTCGGCTGCAGCTTCCTGGCGTGAGCTGTCGAGCCGAAAAATGGGTTCACCCTGCTTCACGTCCGCACTAAAACCAACGAATACTTCCGCGACGCGTCCATTGGATTCCGGCAAAACAGGAATGGAACGAAACAATACGGTCGCGTTATTCGTCGCGGGATGATTGTAAAAAATAACGGTAATAAGCCCTACCGTTAACATAAGACACGAAATTATGCCCCATCTCAATTCGAACCAGACCGAATATAACGTAATCTCCTTGCCGATCCGCTTCCCCTGCGCGTATCTCCGGTAGAGATAATCGGGCAGGATCGTGAGAAGGGAGCACAACAGAAGCTCAAGCATGGGACGACGGGTCCGTTCGAAGAGGCGACGGCCTGCTGTCCAGCGTTGCGGGGCTATCGACCGACATCTCCTGCGGACCGTCGCCTTCAGCCTCCGCCCCGGGCTTCATGCCGGCGATCGTTTCCAGGGACTTCGCCATGCTGCGCAGGGGCTGTCCGAAATCAGGGAGGTCGATCAGCGCCAGCAACAGGCCAGCCACCCAGAAAATATGCATATGCGTGAAGAGGGCCAGCAAGCCGAGCACGGCAACGATCTCGAACTGCAGCTTGTGCGACTTATGCGCAATGCGCTCAGGCAGCGTATGCAGGCGCAGAAAAAGGAGCCCGACGGCGAGGACGGTGAGGAGGATAAAGGTCGCCATCACCCCCATGAGGACGTCGGTCGCACCGGGCTCGGTGATGAAAAACGGCAGATCATGCGGCGCGGCCGGATTGATCGGGTTCATGTCATCCCTCCCGACATGGTCCGAACCGTGAGAGGAGGCAAGGCCTTGGCGTCGCCACAGAAGCTATGGCACCGGCACCGGTCGCCGTCTCGTCCCCATCTTGTCACCGCCACCGCCCTGTTCGTATGGCGTCGCATCCGTTTGGTACGGATAGCGCCATTATCGGCGTGCCACGCCCGGCCGCTTGACCGGTTGTGCCACCGGCTTGACAGTTTGTGACGTGCGGCGATATCCGGCCCGCTCATGGCATAGGCTTGCCGTCCGGCTTCCGATCGCCTCGAAGCCCGCGCCCGCAGAAGACGGGGCCTTGGTGGCTCGGAGGCACCGACCTGGATGGCATCGGGCGGATCCATTCAAGTCGAATTTGCGCCAGCACGATGCCGCCACGCCCGCTGGGGCATGGGCAGGCACCCGCCCGATCCTCCCCGAAGCGCGCCCGCCGCGACGGGGCGGGGCGACCGCGCCACCGTGGTGGCCAATCACGCGACAGGCGTCATCCTTACGATCTGACCAAGGAGGCCAGCTCCAGATCTTCACGATATCTGAACAGTTCGGTTGATTTGCGGCCCTTAAACGGTAGATTGTCTTTGGCCCGCCAACGGGTTACCCCAGTGGAGTTTCCAATGTCTGATCTTGTCGTCGTTGTTTATCCTTCCGAGCAGAAAGCAGAAGAAGTTCGTCAGCGCCTGTTCGAGCTCCAGAAGGAATATCTCATCAAGATCGGCGACGCCGTGATCGCGACGAAGAACGACAATGGTCACGTGAAGCTTAACCAGCTCATGAACACGACGGCAGCCGGGGCAGCCTCGGGCAGTCTTTGGGGCCTCCTGATCGGCGCCGTTTTCCTGATGCCGCTGGTCGGCGTCGTTGTCGGAGCCGCCTCGGGTGCGCTCGGTGGCGCTCTGACCGACTACGGCATCAACGACAAGTTCATGAAGGAACTCAGCGAATCGCTGCAGCCCGGAAGTGCGGCGCTGTTCGTGCTGGTGCAGCAGGTGACCGGCGACAAGGTGCTCGAGGAACTGCGCGGCACGGGCGGCACCGTCCTCAAGACCTCGCTCGATCACAGCAAGGAGCAGGCCCTGCGTGAAGCCCTCGCGGCCGCTCCTCTGCATGCGCCCGCCCCCGCCGCGCCGTCGGCGTGAGCCTGGGATTCCAGCGAATGAGTCACGCCGTGAGATCTTTTATGAGACTATCGCTTGCGACCGCGGCCCTATGCGTCGCGGTTCCCCTGCTGTCGGTGGCGACGCCGGCAAGCGCGGCGGGCTTCTCCTGCCCCTGGAAGCCCATCGCGGATGGAAAGCAGGCCGCGAACGTGGAAAAGCTTCTGCCAACCGGCGATGCCTTTGACGATATCGCGCAGCTGAACGCCGCCGTCTACGCCCTGCGCCAGCAGGGCACGCCGGAGACGCTGGTCATCGACAGCCTCGTTGCCGCCTATTGCCCGGTCGTCGCATCGAACACAGCGCTGACCGATGCACAGAAGTCGGCGCGGGTCATGCGGTTCGCGGCCCGCGTGATGCGCACGGTGTATTCGCTGGACAACGCCGACGCGATCATCCTCGATGTGCCCCTGCGGCCGACGCTGGTCGAGGCGGCGCGCGCCAAGGCCAAGGCCGCGGGCATTTCCGTGGAGGCCTGGATCGCCGGCCTCGTCGAGGCCCAGGCCAACCGCTGACCAGGGATCAGCCCGCCCCGCTTGAGCATCGCCAGACTGAAGCGGGGCGGTTGCGCGTTTCCGAGCGCATCGGAAAGGCCGGCCGATTGCGACCTCCGCGAGCGAAAGTGTTCTCTAGGGGTCTTTGCCTGCCGATGGCGGCATCCGCATCATGCTTCTCCTTGCACCGATGCCGGCCCAGCGTGCTCTGTTTTGCGATCGGCTGCGACCGGCGAGACGATTCCGTCCCCCAGCATCCGTTTTCGATAGCTGCTCGGCCGCCGCTGAACTGCGACGCCGACGTCCCCGTCAGTGGCAATGCGACCGACGCGCGGGGGGCGGTCCGAAGGGCGCGCGGACGATCTTCGATGATTGGCGGAGAGCAGCTTTGGCCGAGTAGGTTCCCGTTTCGAAGGCGGCTATGGTCGGACTTCTCTCCCCGGTGAAATGTCCGTCGCGGACCTTCACGGCGAGCGGGAAGCCGCCATCAGAGAGCCGTTCGCGGCGTTTCCGGGGCCTCGATTGAACCTGCGGCGCGTTGAAAAGAAAAGGTCTGATATGTGGCAGTGGTTGGTGAACGTGCTGCGAGACAACCCGGCCATCGCGGTGTTCCTGTCCCTTGCCATCGGCTCCTCCATCGGCAGGGTCTCGTACAGGGGCATCGGGCTTGGCGCGGTGACCGGCACCTTGCTGACAGCGCTTGTGATCGGGCAGCTCGATATCACCATCTCGAACGATGTCCGCGCGATTTTCTTCCTGCTGTTCCTGTTCGCCATCGGCTACAGCGTCGGGCCGCAATTCGTCCAGGGCGTGGCCAGGAACGGCCTGCCGCAGGCGGCGTTCACGATCATCATCTGCGCGCTGTGTCTGGGCACCGCATGGCTGTCGGCGAAATTCGCGGGCTATGACGCGGGCTTCGCGGCGGGGCTGTTCGCGGGCGCCAATACAATCTCTTCCGCCCTGGCACTCTCGGTCGATGCCATCGAACAGATGGGCCGGCCGGCTGAAGAAACGCAGGCGCTGGTCAATGCCATCCCGACCGCCTTCGCGATGACCTATATCTTCGGCACCATCGGCGCGACGCTCATCATCGCGCTCCTCGGTCCGAAGCTGCTCGGGATCAACCTCATCGCGGCCTGCAAGGCCTATGAGATCAGGATGGGCGGCCATGTCGGCCAGGGCAGTGGTCGCTCGGCCTGGCACGACTTCATCGTGCGCGCCTATCGCGTCGGGCCGGACAGCGCCTTTATCGGACAAACCGCGTCCCAGATCGAGGCGGGCTTCCATCACCAGCAGCTCTTCATCGAAAGGGTACGGCGCGACGACGCGATCTTCGATGCGGTCGCCGACACCGTCGTGCAGAGCGGAGACGTCATCGCCATCGCCGGACCGCACCGGCATATTCTCAGGCAGTTCGGCCACACCCTCGAGGAGGTCGAGGATCCGGACCTGCTCGACGTGCCGATCGAAGGCGTCGACGTCCTGCTGACCAACCGCGCCTTCGACGGCAAGACCCTCGCCGATCTGGCGGATCAGCCCAGCGTGCGCGGCCTCGTCCTGCGGCGCATCCGCCGCGGCGCGACCGGCGTGGACATCCCGATCCTGCCGGCGACCGAGCTGCACCGCGGCGACGTGCTCACCGTGCTCGGACGGCCCAAGGATATCTCCGCGGCGCTGACGAAATTCGGCCGCGCCGACCGCTCCACCGACGAGACCGATGTCGGCTTCGTCGGCGGGGCGATCGTGGCGGGCGCCCTCATCGGCACGCTGGTCTGGCATATCGGCGCGGTGCCGATCACGCTGTCATCCTCCGGCGGCGTTCTCATCGCCGGCATTGCGGCAGGCTGGCTCCGCGCGGTTCATCCGACCTTCGGCCGGATCCCTCCGGCGGCGGGCTGGCTGATGAACGCCCTGGGTCTGAACATCTTCATCGCCGTCGTCGGGCTGTCGTCCGGCCCGAGCTTCGTGGCGGGCGCCGAGCAACTGGGCGCGAGCCTTTTTCTCTGGGGCGTCGTGGCGACATCCGTTCCCTTGATTCTCAGCCTCTATATCGGCCGATACCTGTTCCGCTTCGACGACGCGATCCTGCTCGGCTGCTGCGCCGGGGCGAGGGCCTCGACGGCGACCCTCGGCATGCTGACCGAGCAGGCGCGGAGCCAGGTGCCGGCTCTCGGATTCACGGTGACCTGCGCCGTGGGCAACACCCTGCTGACGATCGGCGGCATCTTCATCGTCCTGCTGATGGGATGATCCGATATGACCTCAGCGCAAGTCCGTCTGTTGCGGATTGGCTCCAGTCAACAATCGATAGAATCTTCAACGACCTAGATGGTTTCAGATGATTCTGTCTAAGCCGTATTTGCTCTACCGCAGGAGCAATTGATCCGGAGTATCCCGCGAGGTCATCGCGCCCAGGACGAAGGCGAGGTTCGAGGCCGCCACAAGCGCAGCCGCATGGGCGTCGGCACGGGCCTGACGCGCGTCCAGGAGACCCGTATCGGCCGCAGTTGCGGCGGTGATCGTGCCGAGCCCGTTGCGATAGGCGTCCAGCGCGGCATCATAGGTGATCGTCGCAGCCTCCGTCAGGCGCGTCGCCGCCTGGTAGGATTGCAGCGCGGAGCGGACGGCGTTGGAGGCGACCACCATCTCGCGGACGGCTTCCTGCTGGGTCTTCTTGAAGATGTCATGCGCGGCGGACACGCGCGATTGGGCCGCGCGCAGGTTGGCGCTGCGCACACCCGCGTCGTAGAGCGGCATGGTGGCCCCGACGAGCACGCCGGTCGCCGAGGTCTGCTGTCCAATCGTCGGGAGGCCGCTGGCGTTGAAGCTGCCGCTTCCCGTCGCCAATCCACCGGCCACGAAGACCTTCGGCAGGACATCAGCCTTGGCGGCCTCGACCCCGGCCTCGCTCGCCTTGATGGTCGCGTAGCTCGCGAGCACGTCCGGCCGGCGCACAAGCGCCAGCTTGATCATATCCTCCATGGGCATGCTGACCGGCGACGGCAGACGGCGGTTGCCGGCGCTGGCCACCTTGATGGACAGCGTCGGCGACACGCCCATTGCGGCGAGCAAGGCCTGATAGGCATCGCGCTCCTGCCCCTCCGCGACGACGCGGCGCAACTCCGACTGCGCGACCTGCTGACGCGCCTGGGCCACTTCGACCGTCGTCCCGAGGCCGCCCTTCTCGCGCTGCACGGCGGCGTCAAGGATGGCGCGGCTGTTGCGCAGCGTCTGATCGGCGATCTCCATCCGGGTCCGTGCCGCGCCATATTGATAGTAGGTGCGGGTCACGTCGAAGATCAGCTTCTGATGGGATGCGTTGAACATCACATTGGCCGCGAGCGAGACCTGCCTGGCAGCGTCGACGACGGCGCTGCGCTGGCCGAAGTCGAACATCAGCCACTGCAGCGCGACAGACGAGGACACCCCGCGGGCGGTGGTGTTGAGATAGCGCTGGACGCCCAGCGCCTGGACGGGCGTATCGGTGTTCTGGACACCACCAACCGCATTCGCCGTGATCAACGGCAGGAATGTCGCCTCGGCGATGCCGACCGCCAGGGCGGACTGCCGCGCCTGTTCCCAGGCGATCCGCGTGACGGGATTGTTGCGCGCCGCGATGTCGATCAGTTCCGGGAGCTGATAGACCTTGCCTGCCTGGGTTTGCGGCGGCGGCGGCAGCTCGGCGACGGCCGCATTGCCCAGAACGGAAAAGTCGCGCACGGACGCACCGGCGCCCTGGCTCGCATCCGATCGCGGCAGAAGGCTGCTGCCGGTCGTGTTGCCCGGCGTCCATGGCTGCGAGGGAGACGATGGGGCCAGGCTCTCGGCGTTCTGCGCGCATCCGGCAAGTGCAACGCTCACAACCACACAGGCAAAGCTGAAGCCCCGGCTGGCGCAAAGGCTCATCTTACATTTATGCGCCATCACGCCCCAGTCCGGCCAGCAGATCCTCTATCCGATCGATATGTTCTGACACTGTATTACACGGCTGCATGTCGCGCCGTAAATGTTCCCCGTCGTTTTTTTGGCCGCGTGGTCGGCCATCGGACACGGGCCTATCAACAACAGCATGCGACAGCCGGGTGAATCGCTCCGCCAGCAGCGCGCGGTCTTCCGGCGCGGATCCCACCGCGGCAAGGCCGGCCTCCGCGCTCTCCGGGTCGCTGTCCTTGCCGGCGGAGGCGTGCAGAATGAACAGCTTGGGGGTGAGAGCCTCGGCCTCGGCCAGAACCATCCGCAGGCGCTCGGCCTCAGCATCGCTCGGGCGCAGGCGGCGCGGTTCGAACAGCGCCAGGGCGAGGCTGTTCGCGGCTGCCGCAATCTCGCTCTCGGCCTCAGAGGCGTCGCTCGCCGCAGCCGACGTCTCGTCAGGCGCGCGTCGGGCCAGTTGCGCCAGGGCTGCAAAGGCAGAGGCCAGCCGAAGCTTGACACCATGGGTGACGCTGACCGGCCATATCTGCGTGAAGACGAGATAGACCATGACATTGCCGAGCAGGATGCCGATGATGCGATCCCGCGCGGAATCCATATCGATGCTCGGCTCGAAGCCCTGCAGGATGGTCAGGAGGAAGGCGAGCCCGATCTGCACGCCGCCATAGGAGATCCGTTCACTGCCGGAGGAAACCCAGGCCGCCGGCAGGATGCCGAGAAAGACAAGAACCATCAGCCCGCCAACCGACGTGATCTGCGGGATGACGAAGAGGATCGCCGCAATGCCCATGGCCGCGCCGATGAGACAGCCTACGATACGCAGCGCGAGCTTGTGGACCGTCTCCGCCGTCGTGCCGAGGGCCGCGACGAAACAGGTGATCATCGCCGTGTGGATGCCCTGCCAATCGATGCCGGTGTAGATGAGATAGCAGGCCATGGCCGCGGCCGCGGTCTTCAAGGCAAAGCGCTGGTGGTCGGGATTGCTCAAGGCATCAGCTGCGAAGAAGGGCTCCTGTGGCATGGGCGCCCATGTCTTCGCTGGCGCGGCCAGTGCGCCGACGGCTCGAGCAGCCTCACGCGCCGCAGGATCGGTGGCCTCCGTCAGGACCGCCCGATCCGCTTCCCGCGGCGCCTGGTGCGAGAGCGCCTCGGCCGCACGTTGGCATTCGGCCGCAAGACGGGCGCGCCATTCCGGCGCGAGCGCTTGCGGAAGGGCGGCGATCGCCAGCAGGAGCCGATAGCTGCTGTCGACCGCCTGGGACAGCCCCATGCCTGCTGCCGCCGGCGCGTAGTGGAACAGGCGCACCAGCATCGCCATCTGCTGCTGTTCGCCGTTGCCCTCCCGCAGGAGGCGTCGCATTGCGAGCGTGTTGTCGCTCCGGAGCGCGTCCGCGGCCGTCTCCAGCCGCTCGCGCAACGACGACCGGAGCAGCCGATCCGGCGTCCACCCCAGAACCAGGTTGAACACGAGCATCAGGGCCATCGGCATCGTGACCATCTGCCAGGCGTAGAGAAGCCCGCGCGTTGCCGCCTCCCCGACCGGCACGTCACTCGTCAGGCTGAGGGCGAATGTGACAACGAGCGCCATGTCCGACCCGAGCGGGCCGAGGCGGCTGACGGATCCGAGGAACACCAGCAGGAAGGCGGCGAGAGCCATCGTGGCGAGGCGCAAGGCCGGGATGTCGATCGTCCATTGCACCAGGACGAGAACGACGGCCACGACGATAGTCACCAGGATGGTCGCCCCGATCGCCAGTGCGATATTCACGGCCGCATTGGGCTTCATGAGATAGATGACGAGGTAGCAACCGATCGCGGGCTCGGGAATCTTGTAGAGCATCGCGACCGCGGCCACGAGGGCGCAGAGCAGCGCGATCCGCCATGTCATTCCGGAACGCCCGGGAAAGGGTTCCAGGTCGCGCCGCACCTGACGAATGATCCCGCCGAGCATGCGTCAGCAGCGTCTGTCGTTATGGACGATGACGACCGCGGATGCGCCGACGCGCATCAGATCCTCCGGGGGCTGATCGAGCCTGATCCGGACGGGGAAGCGTTGCGACACCCGCACCCAGTTCAAGGTCTTCGGCACATAAGGCAGGTTGCGCGGGATCGGCAGCATTTCGTCCGAACTCACGCCCCAGCCGATGCCCTCGACAACACCCGGCATGGCGACGGAGCGGTCCGCCATCGCATAGACCGTCGCACAGCGCCCCACGGCGATGTTTTGCAGTTCGGTCTCCAGGAACGCGGCCGAAGCGAACCAGTGATCCGTGTCGATGAGCGTGAAGACCGACTGGCCGGTGATGACGAATTCCCCGGTCGCCGTCGTCAAGCCGACGACCAGCCCGTCATGGGGCGCCCTGATCTCGGTCTCGGCGAGATTGCGCTTGGCCAGCGCCAGGGCCGCCCTGCGCGCCTGCACCAGAGCCTCGGCGGCATCCGCGCTGTTCACCAGCGCATCGGCAGCCTCGACCTGAACGAGCGCCTGTTTGAGGCTGACCTCGGCATCGCGCTTGGCGGTCGCGGCATCGTCGACCTGTTGCGCGGTGACATATCCCTTCGGCCTGAGCGCGACGAGACGCTCGAGGGTCTGCGTCGCGAGAGCGAGATTGGCACGCGCGCGCACCACCTGCTCGCCGGCGATCGTCGCGTTCGACGCCTCGGCGCGGATCGTGCGCTTCTGGGTGGCGAGGGCGGCCTCGGCGATGTGCAGATCCGCCGTGGCCTGGTCGACGGCGATGGCATAGGCCGCGGGATCGATCGAAAACAGGAGGTCGCCCTTCTTGACGCGGCTGTTCTCCTTGACCGGCAGCTGGATGATACGCCCCGGCACGATCGAGGATATGTGCACGAGATTGGCCTGCAGGACCGCGTCCTCGGACATCGGATTGCTGTCCGCCCTGTTGAGATAGCGCCACCCCAGCACCGCCGCAGCAACCACGATGACGACCGCTATGAGGCCGCCTAAGGCCGTGGACCGTCCTTTACCGTCCGAAGCGCCCATGGTCAGCGTCCGAAAACGAAGCGCGAGACCGCAAAGGCGATCGCCAGGGCGAGGCAGACATAGACCAGCAATCTCCACGGAAGGACGTCATCGATGCCGATCGGGATGAAGATCACGCGGATCACGACGGCGCCAAGAATACCGGCGACCGCACAGGCAAGCCACGCCGGAAAATAAGCGCCGAAGAGCGGAAGTGAGGGCGCGCCCACGGATGTGCAGCCAGCCAGGGGAAGACAAGCCGCAAGTATCAACCGATTGAAGGACATGGTACTCACGACTACCCACCGCGACGAAGCCCGCAGCCCGCCTGCTTTGCTGGATCAAGGCTAACGTCGGCGACGCGCGCCTACAACCCGGCTCTCCCACCGCGATCTTTTTTCCCACAGGCGATATGTGTGCTTTCAGCTCCTGTCGTGGGAGCAATGAAGACATCATCGCTCTATAAAACTAGTCTCGGCAATGGGAGGTGGAGTTGGAAGCGCGTTGCTCGATTGTACGTTTTACACCTGAGGCATGTTTGCACTAAGCTTGTGGTGACCATCTCCGTCCCCTAGAAATACGAGAACCTCCGAGGATCGAGACAGGCACTGTGACGATCGGCAACGAGCGACGCACCAAGACGACGGCTGACCGGCCTTCCGGCTGGCTGCGGAATCTCGCACGCCTGAACCCGCGGGCGCCCTGGCCGTGGCGCCATTCGATCCGTATGGCGATCGCGGTGGCTGTGCCGCTGCTCGTCGGCCATTTCAGCGGCTACAGGGAGCCCGCCCTGCTGGTCTGCCTGGGCGCCTTTCTCAACTCCATCAAAGTCCAGTCCGATCCCTACCGCGCACGGCTGGCAAAGCTCGCCATCGCGGCGCCTATCGCGGGGCTCGGCTACGTTCTTGGTACGGCTGCGGCCGGACACGGCGCACTTTCCATTCTGCTGCTCATGGCCGTGGCATTCGGGTCCGGGATCATCAGCGGCTACGGCGCGGCGCTGTCCACCGCCGCCATGCAGATGCTGGTCCTCGCCATTATCGGAGCGAGCGAACATTCCGGCGCCCCCCTCTGGTTGCCACCGCTGCTCTTCATGGCAGGCGCGGCTTTTGCGGCTGCTCTCATAGGCTGCGAGGCCCTGATCGATCGGCGCCATCCGGAGCGGGTCGCTATCGCGCATGTCATCGGCGCGATGATCCATCTGGCCAATGTGAAGGCGCAAACACCCACGACACAGAAACGTAGCGACACCTCCACACCCGTGGAAATCGCCCGGCGCAGCCTCACGGACGTCATCGCCAAGGGTTTCGCGGGACTGCTCAATGTGCGCCGCGGCAACGAGGGGCAGTCCGCGGCAGAGGAGCGAAAAGCCGCATTGCTCTCGACCATTGAACTGATGTCCGCGGAGATCGTGGGGAGCAGGTCGCCCCCCGCCGTCCTGCGCGCCATCGCCGAACGACTGGAGCGGATTCAGCACGCGCTCGTCGGCCGTCAGGGGCGCCCCTCCCTGGCCGGCGAAACGCCCGCTCACGACGTCCTGTTCAACTTTGCGGACCGGCTGGCGGACGAGATCTGGCCGGCTTCCGCCGAATCTTCGGCGCAGGCGGGGCCGGGGAAGATCTATCGCCCCGCGCACGACCTGACGCGCTGGCTCACCATCCGGTCCTATCAGGCTCTGTTGGGCAGGCTCACGCTGGGACGCGAGGTCGTCCTGGCCGCGCTGCAACTGTCGCTGTGCATCGGCATCGCGCTTGTCGTGCAGCACACAGCCCCGGGCGATCGCTCCTACTGGATCCCGCTGACGGTCGCGATCGTCCTCAAGCCCGACTTCGGATCGGTTTTCGTCCGCGCGGTTCAGCGCAGCATCGGAACCGTCGCCGGCGTGGTCATAGGCGTTACCCTCATGGCCTTGCTGCCAAAGGGCCTGATCCTGATCGCCATCCTCATCGCGCTTGCCGCGGCGATTCCCTGGGCCGGTTTGCGCGGCTATGCACTGCAATGCACCATCCTGACGCCGTTCGTCCTTCTCCTGATCGACGTGAGCGTGGTTGGGCCGACCGTCGACTACGCGATTGAGCGGCTCGTCGATACGATTATGGGCGCGGCGATTGCCCTCGTCTTCGGCTATCTCATCTGGCCGCGGTCACCACAGGGCCATTTCCGCAAGTCCTTCGCAGCCGCCCTGCAGGCGGTTGCGGCCTATCTCGACATGGCCGGAAAGGTCACAACCGCGGGATATGAAGCGATGCTGCCCGCGCGGCGCCGCGCCTATCACAGCCTGTCCAATGTCCGCACCAGTCTCCAGCGTGCCCTGTCCGAGCCGCCTCCGGCCAGCAGCGAAGCGGCGGCCTGGTATCCACTCATCGTCAATGCCGAGAGGCTTTGCGACCACATCACGTATTTTGCCGAGTTACAGCGGGAAAGAACGCGCACACCTATCAAACAGGAGATTGCCGCGCGTGTTGCCCTCCTGCAGGATATGGCAGTATTCGTTGCCGCTGAGAACCACATGCCGAACTTGCCTGCCGGTTTGCTGTCGTCCCGGGCGGACGAGACCAGCGCGATCGTCGATATCGACTTCGAGATTTCGCGCCTGCTCCATCTCCTCGAGGCCGTGCAGCCCGGCAGGCGCAAGCGCATCCGAAGCCGGCGAGCCTTGCGGCCCGATTCAGCCGGACAAGGCGCGTGAGCCGCGTGTCGTCAGCCCCACTGCCCCGTGATGGACGAGATGCGCCACCAACGCCAGGCGCAGCTGACGGGCCAATCGCATTCGGAATCAAACCCCCGACATCGACATCCCGCAGGCAACGAGGCAGGCGATGGGTTTTCTCACAGATTACTTCGAAGCCATTGACATCATTGCGCTTGTGGCCCTGCTCGGCCTGGCCGCCGTCGCGTTTTCACGACGCGGCGGCATCTGGGTGGTGATCCTTTGTGCCGTCGTCGCCTTCTGGGCGGCGGTCCGGATTTTCAACATCCTCTAGCAGTGGTCGTTTCTCAATGCGCATCGCACACAGCGGGCCACCTTCCCCGCGATCCATCGAATAGACAAAGAAGAAATGAAAGATTGCCATCCTCCGGCATCTAAAATGACCTGTTCGACTTGCGATGGACAGCTTTTGTGTTGCTTAGAGGTGCGGCTTTAGCTAGCGTGTGGGTAACATGATGCGACCATGGTGAGCGAACAATTGGTTAATGCGTCAAGCGCGACTCGCGGAGTCGGCGGCGTGTTATTGATTGGTGTCACTTGCCGGACGTCATGTGGAGCATCTTCACTCGACGTTCGCTTGACTATCCGCTGTGGACACAGGCTGTCATTAAGCGAGATTATCGTGGCAACGTCGCGTATGATCCATCATCAGTGCGGCTGTAACATGTTTGGAGGCGATGATGCATTTGACACCGCGGGAGTTCGACAAGCTGCTGATCCACACGATGGCGGACGTTGCGCTGAAGCGCAAAGCCAAGGGTCTCAAGCTTAATCACCCGGAATCGGTGGCTGTGCTGAGTGCCTATGTTCTCGAGGGCGCGCGCGAGGGCAAGACCGTCGAGGAAGTCATGGACGGCGCCCGCAGCGTCCTCAAGGCCGAGGATGTGATGGAGGGCGTGACCGATCTGATCAAGCTGATTCAGGTGGAAGCCGTGTTCACCGACGGAAGCCGGCTCGTCAGCCTGCATAGCCCCATCGTCTGATCCGCCCGCGCCAAGGCCCGGGCCAAGTCTGATCCACCCGCGCCAAGTCTGATCCACCCGCGCCAAGTCTGATCCGCCAGCGCCAAGTCTGATCCGCCAGCGCCAAGTCTGATCCGCCAGCGCCAAGCGCCGGCAGGCCCTCCAGGGAGGCTCCCTTGTCCAAGACCCCGTTGTCCAAGACCCCGTTACCCAAGACTCCGTCGAAGCCATCCACCCGCGCCGCCAAGACCGCGGCGGCTTCCGCGCCGACGCCCGTCGGCGGCTATGTCCTCGCCAGCGATCCGATCGAGATCAATCCGGGTCGTCCGCGGACCAAGGTCACGGTGCGCAATACCGGCGATCGCCCGATCCAGGTCGGCTCTCATTTCCATTTCTTCGAGACGAACCGATATCTCGCGTTCGACCGCGCGGCCGCCTTCGGCCAGCGCCTCGATATTCCGGCCAACACGGCCGTGCGCTTCGAGCCGGGCGACGAGAAGGACGTGACCCTCGTTCCTTTCGCAGGCAAACAATTTATCAACGGCTTCAACGGCCTGGTGGATGGATGGACGGGAACGGGCCCGACGCCGGGCTATAACCCGAATAGAGATGTGTCGATCGCCAAAGCGGCGGAGCTCGGCTTCAAGTCAGGGGTGCAGACCAAGAAGTCCGCGAAATAAGCCCTTCCATCTTTTCTCCGTTTCGCAAGGTACGCCGCCATGTCGCAAATTTCACGTCAGCAGTACGCGGATCTGTACGGGCCGACCGTCGGTGACAAAATCCGTCTCGGGAACACGGATCTGTATGTCGAGATCGAAAAGGATCTCCGGGCCACCTTCGGGGACGAGCTTCAGTACGGCGGCGGCAAGACCCTGCGCGACGGCATGGGCTCGGACAACCAGCTGACCCAGGAAGCCGGCTGTCTCGACCTCGTCATCACGAATGTCACGGTGCTGGAGCCGACGCTCGGCGTCGTGAAGGCCGACGTCGGCATCCGCAACGGTCGTATCGTCGGCCTCGGCAAGGCCGGCAACCCCTCGACCATGGAGGGCGTGACGCCGGGTCTCGTGACAGGCGCGGCGACCGATGCGATCTCCGGTGAGCATCTCATCCTCACCGCGGGCGGGATGGACACGCATGTCCACTATATCTCGCCGCAGCAGGTCTATGCGGCCCTGTCCAACGGCATCACGACGCTGTGGGGCGGCGGCATCGGCCCCGTCGACGGCTCGAACGGCGTGACGACCACCAACGGTCCTTGGAACATCGAGATGATGCTGCGGTCCATCGAGGGCCTGCCGATCAACATCGGCCTCCTCGGCAAGGGCAACTCGACCGGCAAGGGCCCGATGATCGAGCAGCTCGTGGGCGGCGCTGCCGGCTTCAAGGTCCACGAGGACTATGGGGCGACGCCGTCGGCCATCCGCGCCTGCCTCTCGGTCGCCGACGACTACGACGTCTCGGTCGCCGTCCACACGGACACCCTCAACGAATCCGGCTATGTCGAAGACACCATTGCCGCCTTCGACGGCCGGTCGATCCACACCTTCCATTCCGAAGGCGCGGGCGGCGGCCATGCGCCTGACCTCTTGAAGGTTGTCGGCCAGCGCAACGTGCTCCCGAGCTCGACCAACCCGACGCTGCCCTGCGGGCAGAACTCGGTGGCCGAACTCTTCGACATGATCATGGTCTGCCACAACCTCAACCCGAAGATCCCATCCGACGTCGCCTTCGCGGAAAGCCGCGTCCGCGCGGAGACGATCGTCGCCGAAAGCGTGCTGCACGATCTCGGCGCCATCTCGATGATCGGCAGCGACTCGCAGGCGATGGGCCGCATTGGCGAGACCTTCCTGCGCTCGATCCAGACGGCCGATGCCATGAAGAAGGCGCGCGGTCCGCTGGCGGAAGATGCACCCGGCAACGACAATTTCCGCGTGCTGCGCTATATCGCCAAGGTCACGATCAATCCGTGCATCACCGCCGGTGTCGCCCATGAAGTGGGCTCGATCGCGCCCGGCAAATTTGCCGACCTGGTGCTCTGGGAGCCCGCCTTCTTCGGTGCGAAGCCAAAACTCGTCCTGAAGGGTGGCTTCGTCGCCTGGGCCAATATGGGGGATCCCAATGCCTCCCTGCCCACGCCCCAGCCGATGTACTACCGGCCGATGTTCGGGGCTTTCGGCTCCGCCATGCCAAAGACGTCGCTCACCTTCGTGTCGCGCGCCGCTTATGACGCGAATATCGGCGAGCGCCTGGGTCTCCAGCGTGTGGTCAGCCCGGTCTCCGGGACGCGTGTTCTCGGCAAGCAGCACATGGTCCTCAACGACTACCTGCCGAACATCGACGTGAACTCGGAAACCTTCGCCGTGACCATCGACGGCACGCATGTGACCGTCGAGCCGCCGAAGTCGATCTCGCTCAACCAGCTTTATTTCTTCAGCTAACGTCTGCACGGGCATGCAGCAGAGGCACGCATGATCATTATTGAGAATACGCTTGGCAATCTTTCCGATCCCAAGTGGGCGAAGCTTCTGGAAGGGGCCGCGATCGACTGGCTCGAACTGGACCAGTGGGAAGCGCAGAAGAGCCGCTTGCGCAAGACGACGACGGGGGATGTCGAACTGGCGCTGTCGCTCGATCGCAACTCCCATCTTCACGACGGCGACGTCCTGATGTGGGACGAAGGCAAGCATGCGGCAACGGTGGTGCGCATCCACCTGCGTGAAGTGATGATCATCGATCTCTCCGACGTCGTCGGGGAGAAGGTCGAGAAGATGGTTCAGACGCTGTTCGAGCTCGGACACGCGCTGGGCAACCAGCATTGGCCTGCGATCGTCAAGGAAACCAAGGTCTATGTGCCGTTGACCGTGGACCGCAAGGTCATGTCCTCGGTCATGAAGACCCATGCTTTGCCAGGCGTGCGCTACGAGTTCATGCCCGGTTTGGAGGTCATCCCCTACCTCGCGCCGCATGAGGCGCGCCGTCTCTTCGGCGGGGCGAGCGATACACCGCATTCGCACCACCACGGCGACGGACGCCCGGCGCATGCGCACGGGCACAAGCACGAACATGGGCATGAACACGGGCATGGACATGACCATGGCCATGAGCACGACCATGACCACGACCATGGGCATTGAGCGCCCTTCTGGCCGAACATTGCCGGAGCTGCTGTATCTCCTCCAGTTTGGCGATTCAGCACTTCCCGTAGGCGGTTTCTCCTTCTCGAACGGTCTCGAGTCAGCCATCCAGGAAGGTCTCGTCGACGGGCCCGCAACATTGCGGGCCTATACCGAGACATCGATGTGGCAGGCAGCGACGGGCGACGGGGTCGCCGTCATCTGCGCCCATCGGGCGGCGCAGGCCGGTGATATCGACGCGCTCAAGCACATCGACCGCCTTGTCTTCGAGCGCAAGCTCAACGAGGAAACGCGCCTCATGACGGTGCGCATGGGGCGGAAGCTGTGTGAGCTGTCATCGGTCATCATTGCCGACGGCGCCACGCGCGACTGGTTCGAGCGCATCAAGAGCGGTGACACGCCGGGAACGCATCCCGTCAGTCTGGCGATCACGCTCGCCGCCCTCGGTGCCAATCGTCAGGACGCCTTCGGCGTGCATCAATATGGCGTGGCGACGGCTGTGCTGAGCGCGGCCTTGCGGCTCATGCGCATTTCCTTCGTGGACACGCAGAAGATCCTGCTCGATGTAACGGCCCAGGTCGCGCCCGCCTATGCACGCGTTACGGATGCGACGATCGACGAGATGGCGAGTTTCGCGCCGATGATCGACATTCTGGCGGCGGTGCACGTGAAGGGTCACGTGCGCATGTTCATGAACTGAGAACGGCGGGCAGGTGGCCTGTTCCAGGGCGGAAGCACAGAGCCGTTTTCCGGACAGGCAGGCGGCTCGAAAACAATGGGAAGACCACTCCGATCCGCTCGGGGTGCCCGCTGCGGTCAGCGTCAACAGGGTTTGGACAGATGAAGAAAATTCCTCGCATCGGTATCGGCGGTCCGGTCGGCTCGGGCAAGACCGCGATCATCGAGGCCGTTACCCCCGAGCTGGTGAAGCTCGGCTATCGGATTCTCGTCATCACGAACGACGTCGTGACGACCGAGGATGCGAAGCACGTGCAACGCACCCTGCGGGGTATCCTCCTCGAGGAGCGGATCATCGGCGTCGAGACCGGCGGATGCCCCCACACGGCGGTGCGCGAGGACCCCAGCATGAACCTGGCGGCCGTGGAGGAAATGGAGGCCAAGTTCCCGGATTCCGACCTCGTCCTCATCGAGAGCGGTGGTGACAACCTGACGTTGACCTTCAGCCCCGCGCTCGTGGATTTCTTCATCTACGTCATCGATGTCGCCGCCGGCGACAAGATTCCGCGCAAGAACGGCCCGGGTATCACCCAGTCCGACATTCTCGTGATCAACAAGACCGATCTTGCCCCCTATGTCGGCGCGAGCCTCAAGGTCATGGATGACGATTCGCGCATGATGCGGGGCAAGAAGCCTTTCGTCTTCACCAACTGCAAGACGAATGAAGGTATCGAGGACCTCACGCGCCTGATCCGGGAAAACGTGCTGTTCGAGACCATCTCCGACAAGGCCGGCGTGTAATGATCAGCGGCGCCCGGGAACTGAGGGCCTATCAGGACGAACCCCCTCAGCTGCCCAGCGGATCCTTTGGCAAGAATGCCTATCTGCGGCTCGGCTTCGAGCCGGGCGCGCATCGCACGGTGCTGCGCACCTTGCATCGGCGTGCGCCGCTCATCGTGCAGCAGGCCCTCTACTGGGACGAGGAGATGCCGGGGCTCCCCTGCGTCAGCATCATCTCCAATGCCGGCGGCATCCTGCAGGGCGACCGCAACGTCATCGAGATCGATCTTCAGGCGGATGCGCAGGCGCATGTCACGACGCAATCGGCGACGCGCATCCAGGAAATGGATGCCAACTACGCGAGCCAGACGCAGCTTTTGACGCTCGGCCCGGGCTCCTATCTCGAATATATACCGCGGCCGATCATCCCTCACAGGAACTCGCGCTTCATCCAGACGACGAAGATCGACATCGATCCGACTGCGACCTTGATCTATTCCGAGATCATGATGCCGGGGCGGAAGTATTATCGCGATGGCGAGATCTTCGAATATGAGCTGTTCTCATCGACAGTGACCGCCGGGCGGCCCAGCGGGGAATCCCTCTTCACCGAGAAGTTCGTGCTGCGGCCCAAACTGGACAGGCTGCACGCGCTCGGCGCGATGGGGGATTTCCATGTCTTCGGCAATGTGGTCGTCGTAACGCCGAAAGCCAACGCGGACCAGCTCTTCGAGGCGAACACGCCCGTCTTCGATCGCGAGAACGGCATCGCTCACGGCGTGAGCCGCCTTCCCCACGACGCCGGCCTGGTTTTCAAGGTCCTGGCGATGGAATCGGCGCCGGTCATGGAGACGATCAGAGCGTTCTGGTCCGAGGTAAGGCAGGTCGTCGTCGGCCCGCGTGTCCCGGACAACTTCCTCTGGGCGTGAGCGCTATGCGCCGCGCAAGAGGTAGCAAGGGAAGAGGTTAGCGAGTGGTTCGTCGTCGACATTTGCATCCGCCCGATACCGGCCTCGGAGCAAATGTCGGAGTCAAGAGAACCACTAGCAAGTTATTGGTTCTAGTGGAGCTTTTGAATTTGACATTTGATCTGGAGCTTGATGTCGGGCGGGACTCAAATGTCAAATTCGCTCCACTAGGAAAGAGCAGCCTTTCGGCGCGCTCTTTTCGATACAAGCGCCAACCGGTGTCGGCTCCGGGAGGCAGGTCAACGCACTTAGCTCCGCCGCGCCGGTCAGGCGACGGGCGCGAGCCATAGGCTGGCGTCATGGAAGGGGGCATTATGTCTGAAGCGATCTCCACATGGTCGACATTGGCTTCGCGGAACGCGGCCTTGCGGTTCATCGACGTCAATCTGCGCGGCGCCGGGCAGGTCATCTTCCAGAACAATCCGCTGACGGGGCTGTTCTTCATCGCGGCGATCGCCTGGGGCGCCTACACCGGCGGTCACCTCGACATCATCATCGGCGCCCTCGTCGCTCTCGTCATCGCCACCGCCACCGCGATGCTACTGGAGGCCGATGAGACGTCTCTCAGCCAGGGAATGTTCGGCTTCAACGGCATTCTCGTCGGCGCGGCGGTTCCCACCGTCCTGGCCGATGGGGCCGGGATGTGGTTTATCCTCGTCATCGGCGCCGCCGTCTCGACGGTCGTGATGCTGGCGGTGTCCAAGGTGATGAAGACCTGGGAAGCCCCTGCCCTCACCTTCCCCTTCGTCCTGACCACCTGGTTCCTCGTCCTCGCCGCCTATTCCTTCGGCCAGTTGCCCATCGCGTCCATGGGGCCGCCAGCTTTGCCTCAGGCGGTAACCACCGGCGCGAGCCCCGAGGCTCTGAGTGCCTGGGGCGTCGTTGAGGCCTGGCTCAAGGGTCCGGCGCAGGTGTTCCTCATCAACAATCCGATCAGCGGCGTTCTCATCCTGATCGGCCTCATTGTCAGTTCACCCTGGTCCGCCTTCTTCGCCGCCGTCGGCGCGGCCGTCGCCCTCGCTGTTTCGTTGGGGCTTGGCGCCAGTCTCAGCGACGTGACGGCGGGCCTCTACGGCTTCAGCCCGGTGCTGACCGCTGTCGCCCTGGGATGCGTGTTCTATACGCCGTCCTTGCGCGGAGCCGCCTTCGCGCTGCTCGGCACCATCTTCACCGTCATCGTGCAGGGTGCGCTCGATGCCGGGATCGCGCCAGCGGGCATCCCGACGTTCACGGCGCCCTTCGTCTTCGTGACATGGCTGTTCCTGCTGCCGAAAGCGGATCTGCAACCTCATCCGCATGCGCCGATCAAGGGCGGCATCCTGGACAAGAAAGCTAAATCGTAACGGGCTTCGCCGGCTGAGAACCGGGGTCGATATCCGGCCCGTCCGCGCCTGCTGGATAGGAGATGAGGAACGATGGAAATTGCGTTGCGTGTGCTGGCCGTTCTCGGTGGCGCCCTGCTGCTGATGGTCTATTTTCGGTCGATGGTCGTTGTCACGCTGCTCAATTCACGGTCGAGCGACATCATCGAGCGCAGCGCCCGCCACGGGGCCGTCGCGATCGTTCATAGTGTCATCGGCAAGAAGAACGACCACGACCGCATCCAGCAGGCTCAGGCGTGGATCATGCCGCTGTTCATCCTGACCTGCGTCATCATCTGGTTCCTGCTCGTGCAACTCGCCTTTACCGGCATCCTTTGGGGCCTCCGGATCGAGCCGAATATATGGCGCGCGTTGAGCGCGAGCGGATCCGCTCTCAGCACGCTGGGCTTTCTGACGCCCAGCAACTTCGTCGGCGAGTATCTGGCGATCTTTCAGGCTGCCATCGGCCTTGCCATCGTCATTCTGCTCTTCACCTTCGTTCCGGGCTATCAGGCCTCCGTACAGACGCGCGAACGCAAGGTCGGATGGCTCTACACCCGCACGAACGAAGATCCGACCGCCGAGCGCTTCTTATACTGGCTTCACGGTCCCAGCGGGCAGACGCAGGCTCAGCAGGGATGGGATGACTGGGAAGACTGGTTTCGCTGTGTCCGCGAAACCCATACGCTATCACCCATCCTGGCCTATGTTCCGTCGATCTACAAAGGAAAGTCCTGGGTCGTCGCCGCCTCCACCGTCCTGGACGCGACGTCGCTTGTGATGTCCTGCCTGCAACAGGGCACGCCGGATTCCGTGCGCATGTGCAGGGTTCTGGGAATCAGCACGCTGCAGCTGCTCGCCCTGCAACTGGCCGGGCGCGCTCCGGTCATCGACGAGGAGATCCCCGCCTCCGAGCCGCCCAAGGTGGCGGAGTTCAACCGCGTTTATGACGCCATGGTCAAGGCCGGGCTACCGGTCGCCGAGGACCGGAACCGGTGCCTGCGCCAATATCTCGCATTCCGCGCGGAATACACCCCCTATCTCAAGCAGATCGCCGACGCGACGCTCACGCCGCGCGATCTCCTCGCCACGTAAGGATCAAGCCGGAAACCGATCTGCGGCAACAAAATCGAACTTACATCAGAGTTTGTTTTGCCTTACGGGTTTGGGATAATCCAAATAGACTTGATGCCGCGCCGGCGCTCGGGAGATGGTGATGGTTCTGAATATCGACAAAGACAACGACAGCGGCGAACGCATTTATGAGGAGCGTGAAGCCGTCGCCGTCTTCAACGATGAAAAGGCGTTGAACGCCGCTGTTGACGAGCTGCTGCAGGCGGGCGTGCCGCAGGAAGACTTGAGCCTTCTCGCCGATTCCGCGCGTGTGCAAAGCGGGGCCGTCACCACCGAAGAGCTCGAAGACAAGGACGGGGTCGAGCGCAAGGCCTATGTGTCATCCGACTCGCGTGTTGAAGGTCTGGCTGCGATGGTCGGGGTGCCGGCCTATGTCGCCGGTGCGGGGGCGGCGGCGATCGTTGCCACCGGTGGCGCCGCGCTCATTCCGACGATTGCAGTCGTATGCGGCAGCGGATTGACGGGCGGCGCCCTCGGCCTCGTCTTCGCGCGCGCCTTTGGCCGCCGCCATGCCGAGCGCATTCAGCAGCAGATCCAGGACGGTGGGCTGATCCTCTGGGTTCACGCCGCCGATCCGTCCAAGGACGCCGAGATCGTCGATATCCTGAAGCGCCACAGCGCGCGCGACGTCCATTTCCACGTCGTGAAGCGCAGCTGGGGCGTCGCGGATGTACCGCTCCATGATTTCAATCCGGATCCGCTCCTCAAGTCCTGATTGACCGCGACGGCCGGCCCGGCCCATCGCGACCGCCAACCGAACTTCGATGCGCGCCTGTACCTGCGCAGCACGGTGAGGAAACACGGGATGATGGCACTCGATTTCGCATGGGTCGGTCTGGGCGGAGGCCTCGGCTCGGTCCTTCGATGGGCAATCGGCCGAATGGTCGGCGAGCGCTATCATGGCGGTTTTCCGCTCGCGACGTTTCTGATCAATGTATCCGGTGCCTTTGTCATCGGATACCTGTCGGTCCTGATCGGCGTCGATTGGCGCGACCGCTACAGCACGGCGATCATCGCGGCGGTGCTGACCGGCGGGCTCGGCGGCTACACCACCTTCAGCAGCATGCAGCTCGACGCCGTCAAACTGGCTGCAACGGCACCCCGCCGCGCGCTGTTCTACCTCCTTCTGTCCGTCGGGCTCGGACTGGCAGCCGCCGCTCTCGGCGCCGAGCTCGCCTCTTGGCAGGGATGAGAGGCGCCGATGATCAATTCAATCATTCTGGTCTTCATCGGCGGCGCGATCGGCGCGATTGTCCGCGAGCTGCTGATGCTCGGCACGCCGCATCTTTCCGACAACTTCCCGCTCGATATCCTGGTGGCGAACATCGCCGCCGCCTTCCTCCTCGGCCTTGTCACCGCGCTCCACACGCGCCGGGTGATCAGCGACGATACCAACCTCCTGGTCGGTACCGGCGTCATGGGCGGCCTTTCCACGTTCTCCAGCTTCGTCTACGGCGCGGTCGTGCTGATGGGCGCCTCCACGCAATCCGCGGTCGTCGCAACCATCTATGTCGGCGTCAGCCTCGTCATCGGCTATGGCGCGGTGACGCTGGGCATGAAATGCGGCAAGGGCCGCCAATCCTGAGGGCCGTTGCCGCGATAACCCAGGCCTGCCCGGTTGCCTGAACCGCTAGAGCAAATCCGGCTTAGATGGAATCGTCTGACACCATCTAAGCCGATGAATTTTCTCGTCAATTTTAAGTGGAGCAAGTCCGCAACCGACGGACTTGCTCTAGCTAGAGCATGCTGATTTTATACGGAACCACCGTGTCATTCCGGGGCGGGCCGAAAGGCCCGAGCCCGGAACCCGTGAACACCATGGTCTACCAGAGAGGCACAGTCCGATGCGTCTTTTCTCGGGCCGCGTGTTCATGGATCCCGGGCTCGTTGCTGCGCAACGCCCCGGGATGACCGTGGGATTCCATCCAAATACAGCTTGCTCTAATGCTCGAAGCGCGGCCGCACCACCGCATCGCGATTGAAGGGATAGCGGGCGATGACGTCGTCGGTCAGGTGCAGGCCGAGCCCGGGGGCTGTCGGCGGCAGCAGGAAGCCATCGACCACGTTGAGCGGCTCGACCAGCAGCGCATGGCGGAGCGGGTTCTCGATGGTCGGAAACTCGACCATGAAGCAGTTGGCCGTGGTGAAGGCCGCATGGTAGTTCGAGGTCAGCGCCGGTCCTGATCCCCAGGCATGGGGCACGATGCGCACGCCTGCGGCATTGGCGGCCGTTGCAATCCGGCAGAACTCGGCCATGCCGCCGCAATGGGCCGCATCGGGTTGCGCCACATCGAGCGCGGCGCGGTCGAAGAAATGCTTGAATTCGTGCAGGGTGGTTGAGCTTTCGCCGCCGGAAATCGGCATCCGCGCCTTGGCGCGGACCTTGGCATAGCCGTCGTAATCATAGGCGGCGCAGGGTTCCTCGAGCCAGGTGAGATCGGCATCGGCAACCGCCTCCGCCACGACGATCGCCTCGGCGGCGCTCCAGGGCCGGGGATTGTGCCCCTGCACCATGTCCATCATGAGATAGCGTTCCGGGCCGACGGTCTCGCGGGCAAGCGCGGCGCGGGCGCCATCGTAGCGCGGCCCGTAACCGCCGCGGATCTTCACCGCCGTGAAGCCGCTCTCGACATAGCCCTCGAGCTCGCGACGAAACTGGTCAGCCGTGCCGTCGAGGCCGCCGGACGCATAGATGCGCAGGCGGTCATGCACCTTGCCGCCGAGGAGCTTGTAGGCCGGCACATCGAGCGCCTTGCCGTTGATGTCCCACAGGGCCATCTCGATGGCGCTGAGCACGCTGACCGCAAAGCCTGCCCTGCCCCAGAACAAGCCGCCCATGTAGAGGCGGCTCCAAACGCCGCCCACATCGCTGGCATCGAGGCCAACCGCCATGGTCTCGTAGTGCTCGACGATGGCCTTTGCTGCCTCAGGCGCGAACAGCCCGCCATAGGTCTCGCCAAGGCCGGTGATGCCCGCATCGGTATGCACCCGCACGAGGCAGGCGCAGAACATCGGGATATGGCCGCCGGACCAGGCGACGGGCCCGCTGTCGAGGGGCGCGGTCAGCAGGATCGGTTCGATCCGGGTGATTTTCATTGAAGCCTCCGTATGGGCGATCACAGCATGCAGTTGCAGGATGCAGTCACAAGGTGGATGACAGGAAACGGCGCAGCTCTTCGGTGCGCGGCCGCGCGAACAGGTCCTTCGCGGGTGCGATCTCGTGGATGCGGCCGTCGTGCATGAAGGCAACGATATGGGCGATGCTCCGCGCGAAGCTCATCTCGTGGGTCACGAGCACCATCGTCATGCCCGATCGTGCCAAATTCTCCATGGTGATGAGCACCTCGCCGGTCAGTTCCGGATCGAGCGCCGAGGTCACCTCGTCGAACAGCATCACCTGCGGCGCCATGGCCAGGGACCGCGCAATGGCGACCCGCTGCTGCTGGCCGCCGGAGAGCTGGTTCGGATAGGCGTCGAATTTCTCCGACAGGCCGACGGTCGCCAGGACCTCGCGCGCCCGCGCCTCGGCCCGCGCGGACGGCCAGCGCAGCACGAGCCTTGGCGCCAGCATGATGTTGCGGCCAACGGTGAGATGCGGAAACAGATTGTAAGCCTGGAAAACGATGCCGACATCCTGCCGCAGCCGACGCAGGGCGGCGGGCGCATAGCTCAAGGCATGCCCGCCGATGGTGATGTGGCCCGCGTCGATGCGCTCCAGGCCGTTCATGCAGCGCAACAGCGTGCTCTTGCCCGAACCGCTGCGGCCGATCAGCGCCAGCATCTGGCCCTTTTCCAGGCTGAGATTGATGTCGCGCAGCACCTGAAGACTGCCGAAGCGCTTCGAGACACCGCTAACCGCGAGTGCTGACATCGAGTTGCCTTTCAAAACGCCGGCTGAGCATCGTCAAGGGGAAGCACAGCAGGAAATAAATGATCGCCGCGCAGAGAAAGACCTTGAACGGCTGGTAGGTGGCATTGTTGATCGCGGTGGCGGCGCGCATCAGCTCCGTCATGCCCACGACACTTGCGAGCGACGAGTTCTTGATGAGCTTGACGAGAAAACCGACCGTCGGCGGGATGGCGATACGCAGGGCCTGAGGCAGGATGACATACCAGCGGATCTGCCACGGGGTCAGCGCCAGGGCGTCCGCCGCCTCCCATTGCTGGCGGGGCACCGAGAGAATGCACCCCCGCCAGATCTCGGCCAGGAACGCCGAGGCGTAGCAGATGAGCCCGACGGCGGCTGCGACGAAGGGGGGCAGGCGAAAGCCGAACAGCCCGAGGCCGTAGTAGATGAGAAAGAGCTGCACAAGAAGCGGCGTGTTCTGGAACGACCGGATCCAGACGAGTGCAAGCCCGTTGCCGAAGCGAGAGCCTCCCGTGCGCACGACGGCGAGCCACAACCCGAGCGCGCCGCCGACCAGGAAGGCGACGACTGTCAGATAGATCGTCCACTGCGTCGCGATCAGGAGATACCAGACATCGTTGAGGCCGAAGCTACGCATGGGCGGCACCGGCTGCGGCGGGCGGCGGCTTCTGCCGGCCGATGAAACGCGCGGCAATGGCGTCGAGTATTCCTTTCAGCACGAGCGCGAGCGCGAAATAGATCACCCAGATCAAGGCATAGGTCTCGAATGTCCGGTAGGTTTCCGACTGAATGAGATTGGCTGTTCCCGTCAATTCCTCGACGGATATCACCGATACGACGCTGGTGCCGAGCATCAGGAGGATGAATTCGCTGGACAGCGCCGGATAGACGTTGCGCAGGGCGGGCGGCAGGATGACATAGCGGATGACCTGCCAGCGGGTCAGCCCGAGAGATTCCGCGGCCTCGACCTGGCTGCGATGGACGGACTGAAGACCGGCCCGGATGATCTCGGTGGCATAGGCGCCGATATTGACCGAGAGCGCGGCAAGGCCCGCCATATAGGGCGACGGCAGCCAGCGCAGGCCGAAGGTCTTGCCGATCTCCGGGATGCCGAAGAAAATGAGGAACAACTGTACGAGAAACGGCGTATTGCGGAAGATCTCGACATAGGTCGCGACGGCCATGCGCGCCGGTCGCGGGCCATAGGTGCGGATGACGGCACAGCTCAGCCCCAGGATGAGGCCGATGAGGCCGGTCAGGACCGTCAGCTGCAGGGTGAGCAGAAAGCCGTCGATCAGCAGTTCGGCACGGGCGAAGACCGCGCCGAACTGGAATTGATAGGTCACGTCATCGCCCCCGTGCCTGGATGATGTTGGGCCGTGTCACTCGGGACGGCGCGATCAGCGGTTTGCGTAAGCCGCTCGCACCCTTGAGATCAGCGCTTTCACGCGCTCAATAGGAAGGGAGTTCCGGCATGTCGATCTTCAGCCACTTGTTGTGCATGGCCTGAAGAAACCCGTCGGTCTTGTGGTAGAAGATCCAGGTATTGATCCAATGCCGAAGGTCATAGTCGGCGTGGCGGGTGCCGATGGTCGGGTAGGTCATCGCCCCCTCGAACTTGATCTCCAGGTTGAGATCCGGGTTCTTCTCGATGATCGCGTTCGCAACCGTGATGCCCAGGGCCGTCGCATCGACCTGGCCGGAGGCCAGCGCCTGGAAGGTGGTGGCGTCGTCCTCGAAGCGGCGGATGTTGTTGCCGCCGACGAGTTGCGTCACGTACTGATCCTGGAAGCTGCCGCGCGGCACGCCGATCTTGACGTCCTTCATGTCCTTCCAGTTCTTGATCTCCTTGCCCTTTCGCCCGACGACCACATGGGGCACGGCGGTATAGGGCGCCGTCAGGCTGACGACCGCGGCGCGCTGCGGCGTGAGGGTCAGCGTCGCGATGGTGATGTCGGCCTGGTTGGTGACGAGCGCCGGAATGCGATTGGCACCCGTGACCACGACGAACTCCGGTTCGACGCCAAGATCCTTGGCGATCTGCCGTCCGACCTCGATGTCGAGGCCGTCGAGCTTGTTGTTGGAATCGAGCAGTGAGTAGGGCGCGACGTCATTCTGGACGGCGATGACGATCTTCTTCTTCGAGAGGATACGATCAAGGGCACCCTCGGCCTGGGCAACCGATGCGCCCGCGACGAAGGCGAGAGGGACAAGCAAGGCTGAGAACAATCTAAGCACTTTGTGTTCCTTCCATGTTCTGGTTCTGGCCGTCTATCGGGCAGGGTCTCGGGATGGGCGGCGCGCTGAATAGCGCAACCGCTCAGCCGGGAAATCCGCCGTGCCACCAATGGTCGAGCGGGTTGGAATAGAGGATATGGTCGATTGTCTCCTGGCTGACCCGCGGCATCGGCGTGCCTTCGACGAAGCGATTGACCGTCTGCAGCGCTTCGATCGATTCCGCGACCGTCGCAAAGGGAAAGTCCGTGCCCCAGAAGATCTTGTTACGTTCCGTGATGCGATATTCCTGGGCGGCGATCAGGCTGTTCCAGAACTGCCACGGCCGATAGAAGATCGCCGAGACTTCGGTATAGACATTGGCGTTCTTGCGACAGATGACGATGCATTCTTCAGCCCAGGGATGGGCGAGATGCGCCATGATCATCTTCAGGTCGGGATAGCGCCGCGCGATTTCGTCGACATCCGTCGGCTTGCCGTACTGGATCGGCGTACCGGCCGCGAAGGTGGTTCCCATATGCATGGTCAGCGGCAGGTTGTGCTTCACGCAATACGCGTAAACGGGGACCATGCGCGGGTCGAGCAGGGACACGCCGTTGTAGATCGGCCCGAACTTCACGCCCTTGAGATGCAGGTCCTCGACCGCATGCACCAGGAGATCCATGGCATCGGGGCGGCGCGGGTCGACGGCCGCGAAGCCGATAAACTTGTCGGGATATTTTGCCACGGCACGCGCCGTGACCTCGTCGTTCCCGTCGATGCCGGCGCTGTCGTGGTAGCGCAGGCTGAACAGGATGGCCTTGTCGACGCCACCCATGGCCGCATAGACGGTGTCCATATCGGCGACGGTGCCGATCGTTCCGTGCCGGGCCATCGCCGTGCCGCTCACATAATGCGGCAAGACATGCTCATCATCCCAAATATTGACATGGCAATCGACGATCATGAGCCACCTTCCCATCCCTGAATTGCTTGTTTCAGCCCAGTGTACGAACAACGTCTTCGGTGAGCGCCAGCGTGCGATCGATGTCGTCATCCGTATGGGCGAGCGATATGCTGGATTGCTTGGTGGCGGCAGGGAAATGGAACACCCCGGCCTCGATCATCGCCCTGCGGTAGGCGAGATCGCGCTCATTGTCATTGTGGAGCGCGATATCGCGCCAGTTCCGCGGTGCGTGATCCATGAAATACAGGGCGAAGGCCGAGCCCTGGCGCACGAAGGTCGTGGGATAGTTGCGCCGCGCAAATATCGCTTCAATGCCCGCCTGCATCCGCGCACCAAGGCGCTCGAGCTCGCTGTAGACGTCCCGCTCGCGCGCCTTGAGACGCAGCAGGCTGGCGCGGGCCGCCGCCACATTGACGGGATGGCCGTTGTAAGTCCCGGCGATGATCACGCGCCGGCCGGGGTCAGGGTCGTTGCAGAGCGCCATGATCTCGCGCCGGCCGCCGACCACGCCCATGGGATATCCGTTGGCAACCGCCTTGCCGAAGGTGCACAGGTCCGGCCGCACGCCGGCGATGGCCTGGTAGCCGCCAAGCGCATGGCGAAATCCGGTCTTCACCTCGTCGAAGATCAGCACGGTGCCGTAGCGATCACAGAGCTCGCGCAGGCCTTCGAGATAGCCCGGCAGCGGCTTCACCACACCGACGTTCTGCAGGACGGGTTCCAGGATGAGGGCCGCCACGTCTCCACGGGCAAGCACACGCTCGGCCGCCGCGAGATCGTTGTATTCGATCACCCGGACGGTGGTATCGATCACCTTGGGGATGCCGGCGGTGGTCACGCGCAGCGGATATTCGTCGCCCTCCCGGTGGTCGGCAACGACATCCCCGGGATCCATGAGATTATACGAGACATAGTCCGACCAGCCGTTGTAGCCGCCCTGCATGACGACCACGGTATCGCGACCCGTGGCCGCGCGGGCGAGCCGCAGCGCATAGGAAACGGCCTCCGATCCCGTACTGGTCAGCTGGATCTGCTCAAGTCCAGGCACCGCCTCGACAAGCATTTCGGCGATTTCGGCTTCCCAGGGCATGGTACCGGCGCCGATCAGCGACGCACCACTGCCAATCGCCGCAATCACCGCATCATCGATGTCTTTATCGCCGTGACCGAACAGATACGGCGCAAAGCCGGCATGGTAGTCGATATAGGCATTTCCTTCAGCATCCCAGATATAGGCGCCTTTGGCGCGCACGAAAAGCTTCGCGGGGCCTATCGCGCGATTGATGGACATGGTGCCGCCGGCAATATACTGGCGTCGTCTGGCCACGGCTTCCGCCACAGTCTCAGTCATTTGGCATTCCTGATTGTCCATGAGCCAGCGTAATGAATTACGGGCTGTCAGGGTGTGTTACGTTACAGTACTGGGGACACAACCATGCAACGTTGCTCTCTACGGCAACTGATCAACTGTCTTCGATTGCTGTGAACGACGCGGGCCGTTCTCGGGGCCGTTTCTAAGGGTCGCTTTGCTGTCCGCTCTGGTTATCACTACCTTAAGCGACGATTTAACGTTAAGTCAACGCCAAACTTACCCCGGCTGTCCCCGCCGCGAGAGCGACTGAACGGGGATGGAATCGTCAAGAAATCCCAAGGATTTCTCAAGAATCCGGTCGACGGGACGACCGCCCCGGGATGTCCGGCACTTGCCGTCCGTCAGAAATAAATTTAACGTAACACCAACTGATCCGGCAGCAGGTGACCGGACGCAATGCCGGATGTCCATGCCCCCTCGCGATACCGCCAGCACCTCCCCTACCCGCGAAGCAGCATCCCCCCAGGCCCGTCCGCGGCACCGCGCGACCTTGAAGGACGTGGCGCGCCTGGCGGGCGTGTCGCCGATGACCGTCTCGAATGTCGTCAACGGCACGCTCCGGGGCTACAATGAGGAGACGCGCGACCGCGTGCTTCAGGCCGTCGAGCGTGCCAATTATCGGCCTGACATCGCGGCGCGTTCGCTGCGGACAGACCGGCGGATGGCCGTCGGCATGCTCGTTGTGCAGAACGGGCGCCGCTTCCTGGCGGACCCCTATATCACCAGCCTGATCGACGGGCTTTGCGCCGGCCTCAATCAGCGCGGCTATTCGCTGGTCCTGCAGGGGCTCCATGTGGACGATCTGGCGAGCGCCTCGCTCATTCAGCAGTTGCAGACCGACGGCCTCTGCGTGCTGATGTCCGGCAACTTCATGGCCAACACCGCCTTCCGCGGAACGCTGAAGGCCATGGGCCAACCGATCGTGATGTTCCAGCAGCCGGAGCCCGACCCTGAAGGCGACATCTGCTCCCTGCGCCAGGATGATTTCGAGGGCGGCCGGGGCGTCTGCGAGCATCTGGTGCAGCGGGGCGCCCGGCATATCGTCGCGATCGTGCCGGAGCTCGACTGGCCGGCCATGCAGGCGCGTGTCGCTGGCGCCCGCAGCTTCATCGAGACATCGCGCACGCGTTCGAAACTGACGGTCCTGACCTCGACCGACGAGTCGGCCAGTGCGACCCAGGGCGCGCTCGAGGGCTTCATCGCCTCCAACGCGCAGTTCGATGCCATCTTCGCGGGTAACGATCAGATGGCGATCGCCGCCCATCGCCTGCTGACGCGCCGGCAGGTCCGCATCCCCGAGGACGTCATGGTGGCCGGTTTCAACGGACTGGAGTTCATCGACTATTTCGGCACGCGCCTCACCACCGTGCGCTCCCCGGCCTTCGAGCTCGGCCAGCTCGGCGCCTACCATATGGTGAAGCGCATCGAAACCGGCAGCTTCGACACCCGGGCGATCACCCTGCCCACCGCGCTGATGATCGGCACCACGAGCTGATCACCGCCGGCCTGCATCCCGCGCCGGCTCCCCGCCCCTGATCATCCCTGTGGACCCTCGCCCTCCGGCGGTCGGCGCCGGGCGTGATCACGCATCCAGGGCAGGAACCCGTTCAGGAAGCGTGTCGTGGCGGGCATGAAATGCGAACCATGATGAAACAGCGGATCGAGGCTCGTGACGATGAGGCGGCCGTTGGTGCTCACGTCATCGACATAGAGGATCGGCTTGCCGGCTTCGTTGACGGCCAGCACCGTCGCGCCTTCGGGCGCATCGAACCAGCCATGCAGATGCCATGTCAGGTCCTGTTCCGGCAGGTAACGGAAGAGGGAGTGATCGGTATTCACGGCCCGCACACCGAGGTCGGCTCCCGGGGTCAGCCACCACCACCAGTTGGTTGGCTGCGGCGTGAAACTTACGCCGGGCAGATAGAGCTCGCTGTGGCTCTCACCGGTGGAGATGATCGTCCTGCCCTCATCGAGATAGCGCTGCAGGATATCCCTGTGCGGGAGAATCCGGTCGGCAGGGGTGCGGCAGGGGATAAAGAGAACGTCGTAGCGCTCCAGCTCCCCCCAACCCAGGTTTTCCGGCCGAACCAGCGCGTCGAAATACGGCGCGAAGGGTGCGTGCTCGAGGCTTTGTATGTGGTAATATGTACCGGGATGAATGGCCAGGACGCTCATCAGTTCAATGTTCCTTCGACCCATTTGACGGCGCGATCAAGCAGCTCCGCCTTCAATGCGGGATCATCCCCGCAGCCCCAGAATTCGTTGCCCGCGTGCGAGAGGATCTCGCCGCCGCGCGGCCTCGCCCAGACCCAGTCCACCGCAACCTGTTCGGGGCCAATTCCGTTGATCGCCAGGGCACCCTCCGGCATCGGGTTGTGCCCGCGCCCGTAGAAGCCCGCGACCCCGCGGTTTTCCTCGAGCGCCTTCTGGTCGATGCCGGCAAAGATGGGATGGGGATGGAGGCGGATCTGGTCAAGGTCCGCCCGCCGCTGGCTTGGAAGCGGCACGTAGTTGCGCAGCCCGTCAACCAGCGGCCTCATGACATGGCCGTTGAAAATCCAGCGCCCGCCGCGATCCAGCAGGTCCTCAACCGCATCGCGGAAGCGCAGGAAGCCGATCTGATCGAGATGGGTCGTGGTAATCAGCCCCGTCGCTTCCTGGAAATGTCGTTCCGTGAGCTGCAATTCGCGAACGGAGAGCACCGAATTGGCCTGATCTTGGCGGCCCATCGCACTATTCGTCTCATTATAATAATTATAATGTGAATGTATAAAGAGCACGCTCATTATTTTTTCCGATCTTCCGCCACCGGCGGCACCGTGAATTTCAATATCGATGGAATGTCATCCTTTCTTGACGATTGCAATACATAGCGATAAATGAGCACAACGCTTCGTTGACCCCCGCCGGCCCGTCAAAACCTGGAAGCGCATCCCTCCTGGATAAGGTTCCGGATATGACAGTGCTCTCACGCCTCGCAACCGCCACAGCTGTTTCCGCCCTGCTGTCAGCGGCGGCGCCGGTCGCCGCCCACGATGGACCGCATGTCGCGACCAGTGAGAGGCATACGGCCGCCGGCATTTTGAGCGCGACAGATCACGACGGGCCGAAGACCGCCAAGCACCTGCGCATCGGCATCTGGAACCCGGCTGGCAATATCACGACCTACACGATCGGCAATTCCTGGAACGACTGGGTGTTGTATCTCAGCCTCGACAAGCTGCTTGAGCCTTCTCCCTATCTCAGCAAGGGCCGCAGTTGGCTGGCCACCGAGGTCGTCCCCGTGACGGCTGACGGACGGGTGTGGGAAGCCGAGATCCGGCAGGGCGTGAAGTTCCACGACGGGAGCGAATTGACCGTCGACGACGTTGTCTTCACCTATGAATATTACCGGGACGGGCCGGCCAATCGCTGGACCCATCATGTGTCGGATGTTCCGCGCGTCGAAAAAATCGAGAAGATCAGCCCGACCCGCATACGCTTCACCAGCGAGCGGCCGATGCCGAACTTCGACCTGGTGACGGCCCCGGAGCTCCCAATCCTGCAAAAGAAGCAGTGGGAGACCATCAAGAATCCGCGCAGCCTGACCGATCCGGCCATCGGCACCGGTCCCTACAAGCTGGTCGACTACAAGGCGGACGAGTACTACCACTATGTCGCCCATGATCAGTATTGGGCCGGCAAACCGCTTGTCGATGAACTGACCCTGATCATGATCAAGGATCCGCAGACGATGTTCGCGGCCTTGAAGTCAGGCGAGATCGACGGCGCCGCCCGGGCCATGCCCCCCGAACTGGTGGAGCAATGGCGGAACGACCCGGCCATCGAGATCGCGCAGGCGCCCAGCCTCTGGGGAACCTGGATGCAGATGAATCTCGATCTGCCCGTCTTCAACAATCGCGACCTGCGCTACGCCTTGTCGCTCGCCATCCAACCCGACGCCATGGTGGAGCGCATCATGCTGGGCCGCGCCCAATCCGGCAAGCATGGCTGGCCGCATCTCGACAGCACCTGGACGAAACCAGGCTTGGCCGTGCCCTATGACGCAGCCCTGGCCAGAAAGGGTTTTGATAATCAAGGCCTCGTCGACAAGGACAAGGATGGCTTCCGCGACATGCCCGACGGCAAGCCGATCGACTGGCGCATTCTGGTATCGACAAATCAGCCACTGCACGTGCGTGCCGCCGAGCTGATGGTGAAGCAGTTCGCCGACGTGGGTTTCAAGTCCCATGTCGAGGCTGTTGATGCGGCGACCTTCGCCAATCTCTCCAATTCCGGTCAATATGATTTCGCGATCTCGGAAATCACGCCGCACGGCCTGGCCGATCAGGACCAGTATATGCAGTTCTATTCGTCTTCGCAGATGAGGAAGCTGCTGGAAAGCGAGCCGGAGCGGCTCGCCCTCTACAACAAGTGGTGGGAGGCCGATACGCGCGACAAGCGCAAGGATGCCAGCTTCGAATTGCAGGCCTATGAGGTGAAGTACCCGAGCCGCTTCATGCTCTGGTATCCCGACGGCCTGTTTGCCTATCGCTGGCAGTCCTACGATAATTATGCCTCGTCGTCGGGCTATGGAATATTCCACAAATATTCATTCCTGCCGGAGGCCGGCCGCATCGGCACGACAGCGCCGCTCGACGCGAAGTTCCCGCACTAGTGGTTCTGCTCCGACATTTGCATCCGCCCGATAGCACCCTCGGAGCAAATGTCGGAGTCAAGAAAACCACTAGCAAGTTATTGGTTCTAGTGGAGCTGTCATGGCCGGGCCTGTCATTGAAGTCGGGCTTGCCCGACTTCAACTTATCCAACGCGGAACCCGGCAACAGCCGAGTTCCGTTGAAGTCGGGCTTGCCCGACTTCAACTTATCCAACGCGGAACCCGGCAACAGCCGAGTTCCGTTGAAGTCGGGCTTGCCCGACTTCAACTTATCCAACGCGGAACCCGGCAACAGCCGAGTTCCGTTGAAGTCGGGCTTGCCCGACTTCAACTTATCCAACGCGGAACCCGGCAACAGCCGAGTTCCGTTGAAGTCGGGCTTGCCCGACTTCAACTTATCCAACGCGGAACTCGGCAACAGCCGAGTTCCGTTGCCATCCCGATGAATAGAAGCGTCTTTCTAGTCGAGATCACAGGAACTCGGCTGTTGCCGAGTTCCTGACCAAAAGCCGAAATTCGGATAAATCCGATCTCGGGGACAAGCCCGGTGATGACGGTGGTATCCCTGGGCTTCACTCCGAAATCGGGTTTACCCAATTCCGGCTATTCATCGGCACTATCCAGAATGGGAGATGGGAGATCCTCTCTCATCTCGGATGAACGGGCTTTCACCGATGTATTATCTTCGCACAGCCCTACAATACACGGTGACCTTGCTTGTCGTCCTGACAGCGAACTTTCTCCTGCCGCGCCTCGCGCCGGGAAACCCTATCAATGCCTTGCTGGGCTCCGACGTCGTGGAGAACATGACGAAAGACCAGATTGAGCGCATCATGGAGGAGTTTGATCTGCATCTGCCGCTCTGGCAGCAATATGTGCATTATCTGACAAGCTTTATTCACGGCGACCTCGGCAACTCCATCGTGCTTGGCATGCCGGTGTCGCAGGTCCTGATGCAACGCCTGCCCTGGACGCTGCTGCTGATGGGCGGCGCGCTCCTCTTCAGCACCGTCGTCGGCTCGCTGCTCGGCGCCTATTCGGCCTGGCGGCGGGGGCGCGCCGCGGATCTCGCCACCATTTCGGGCGTGCTCTTCGTCGGCTCCCTGCCCCCGTTCTGGCTGGCCATGATGCTCATCATCCTGTTCTCCACCACCCTGCAGTGGCTACCCTCCTACGGCGCCTATCCGATCGGCACGCCGTCCGGCAGCTGGGCCTGGTATGTCGGGGTCGCCAAGCGGCTCGTCATGCCGACGCTCGCGCTGGGCCTCGTGATGGCGGCCAACGTGCTGCTCATTGCGCGCTCGGCGACCATGATGGCGCTGGACCAGGACTATGTGACCTTTGCCCGCGCCAAGGGGCTCAGCGAGCAGCGCATCTTCTTCCGCCATGCCTTCCGCAACGCGCTCCTGCCCCTGGTGACGAATGTCATGATGAGCATCGGATCGCTCGTGGGCGGCGCGCTGGTGATCGAGACCGTGTTCTCCTATCCGGGCCTCGGAAGCCTGATCGTGATGGCGGTCAACGCACGCGACTACAACCTTCTGCAAGGCATCTTCATTCTCGTATCGCTCAGCGTGATCCTCGCCAATCTTGCGGCCGACCTCATGTATCCGCTGGTCGACCCGCGCACGGCCGAAGGTGACCCGGCATGAGCGAGCGCTATGTCGACACCCGCCGCTTTCTCGCCCCGGCCGAGACGCTGACCGGCAAGGTCCAGCGCGTGGGCATGGTCATCCTCGCGGTCATCATGCTCAGCGCCATATGCGCGCCGTTGCTGACCTCCTATGCGCCCCGCGATAGTGTCTGCAGGCCTTTCGCGACGCCGACCGCAGCCCATCTCCTGGGCTGCAACGACGCCGGCCAGGACCTGTTCTCGCAGCTGCTCTACGGCGCGCGGATTTCACTCGCCGTCGGGCTGTCGGTGGCTGTCCTGTCGACACTCCTGGCGACGATCATCGCCGTCGTGGCGGGGTTCAACGGCGGATTGATCGACCGTCTCATCATGCGGCTGGTCGACATCATTCTGTGCCTGCCCTTCATGCCGCTCGTCATCGTGCTTGGCGTGTTCTTCGGCGCGTCGATAAGGACCCAGGTGCTCGTCATCGCCTTCGTCATGTGGGCGCCGTCCGTGCGCGAGCTACGCGCACAGATCCTGCAGATCCGATCCAGCGCCTTCGTTGAAGCGTCGCTGGCGATGGGCGCCAGCGGCTATTTCGTCGGCATCCGCCATCTTGTTCCCGAGCTCGCACCCTTGATCGTGCCGCAGTTCGTTCGCATCGCCCATAACGCGATCCTGGTCGAGACCTCGCTGAGCTTCCTTGGCCTCGGCGACCCCCTGCAGAACAGCTGGGGCTCCATCCTGTTCCACGCCAATGCCCGCACGGCCTTTCTGACCGGCGCCTGGGTCTACTGGGTCATGCCGCCCGGCCTCGCCGTCTCGCTCACCGTGCTGTCGCTGGCCCTGATCGGCTTTGGCTACGATGCCTCGCTCGCCCCCCGCATCCGCAGGCGGCTGGCGCGGCCGATCGAACGCCCCGCCGGGGCGGCGCCCCGTCCTGGCGCGGTTCTGTCGGTTCAGAAATTGCATGTCTCCTGGGACTCCGAGTTCGGCCGTCATGAGGTGGTGCACGGCGTCGATCTCGACCTCAGGCGCGGCGAACTCCTTGGCCTTGTCGGCGAATCCGGCTCGGGCAAGACGACGCTGTCGATGGCCATTCTGCGGCTCCTGCGCCCCTCGGCCAGCGTGACGCGCGGCGCCATCTGGCTCAATGGCGAAGATCTTCTGCGGGCCAGCGACGCGACGATGCGGCGCCTGCGCGGGCGGCGTATCGCGCTTATTCCGCAAAGCGCCATGAACGCCCTCAACCCCGTGCTGACGATAGGCGCCCAGCTCGGCGAAGCGCTGGATCAGGGCGGGAGGCGCCCACCGGAGGCGCGTGAGGCCGCCATCGTCGAGAATCTCCTGTCGGTCGGCCTGGAGGCGCGGCACGCCTTGAGCTTTCCGCATGAGCTCTCCGGCGGCATGCGCCAGCGCGCCGTCATCGCCATCGCGCTCTGCAACCGTCCCGAGGTGGTCATCGCTGATGAGCCCACGACGGGCCTCGACGTCCTTGTGCAGGAGGACATCATGGCGCTGCTGCTCGATTTGCGCCGGCGGCTTGATCTCTCGATCCTGTTCGTCACGCACAACCTGCCGCTGATCGCGCGCCATGCCGACCGGCTCGCCGTCATGTGCGGCGGGACGATCGTGGAGGAAGGCGCGCCGGACGCATTGCGCCGCGCCCCACGCCACACTCACACGCGCGCGCTCTTCGAGAGCCTGCCCGCACTTGTCGGGGACAGGCGTTGGCAAGCCCATGCCGATACGAGCGGGCCTGCGGAGGCGCCGCTCATCGAATTGCGCAACGTATCGAAGACCTTTCGCCGCCGTTCCCTGGGCGCCGCGGATGCCGGCGAGCACCAGGCCTTGAACGACGTATCGCTCACTCTGGCGCCTGGCGAGAAACTGGGCCTGGTGGGCGGCAGCGGGGCGGGCAAATCGACCATCGCCCGCCTGTGCATGGGCGTCCTGCCACCCGATGAGGGCACCGTCTTCTGCCAGGGCAAAGACATCGCCTCGCTCGGCATGCGCCGCCGCCAGATCATGAGCGAGGCGATCCATCTGGTCTTTCAGGATCCCTATCAGAGCCTACGGAACGGCATGTCCGTGCGCGACATCGTCGCCGAGCCCTTGCGCATCCGGGGCGAGCGCGACCCCGCCGTCATCCACGCGAAGGTTCGCGCCGCGCTGGCGGCTGCGAAACTGCCCCATGACGGCGCCTTCATCTCCCGTCTGCCGATCGCCCTGTCGGGCGGGCAGCGGCAGCGGGTCGCCTTTGCCAGAGCGGTGGTCGTCCGTCCCAAGCTCATTATCGCCGACGAGCCCACGTCCATGCTCGATCAATCGGTGCGGATGGAGATCATGGACCTGATGGAGAGCCTCGCGCGCGAGAACGCTACGGCCTTTCTCCTGATCACCCACGATATCGCGCTGGCCCGCCACTTTTGCGATCGCCTCGCCGTGTTGCGCCAGGGCCGAATCGTCGAAGAGGGACTGGCCGACACCATCGTCCAGACCCCGCAGAACGCGTATACGCGCGCTTTGATCGCCGCGGCCTGATTAAAAGGAAGAGCTGAATGTCGCCCCGACTCCGGCTGTCGATCCTCGACGCCATGCAGAAATCGACCGGCGGGACCTCGGGACAGGCGATGCAGGACACCATCGCCCTGGCGCAATATGCGGAGGAGCTCGGCTATCACCGCTTTTGGATTGTCGAGCACCATGCCACGCCGTTCGAAGCGAACCCTGCTCCGGAAGTCTTCGCCACGGCCCTTGCCGGCGCGACCCGATCGATTCGCATCGGTGTTGGCGGCATCCTGCTCAACCACTACAGCCCCTACAAGGCAGCCGAATGGATGCGCACATTGGGCGTGCTGTTTCCGGGGCGCATCGATGCGGGTTTTGGCCGGGCGAGAATAGCGACGCTGGCCGACATCGCCTTGCGCCGCCTGCGCGAGGTCGAGCCGCCCGACGACCAGGACGCGCAGATACGTGAAGCGATGGGCTGGTTGAGCCATCAGCTTGACGCCGATTCGCCCTTCCGCGCCATTCGCATCATGCCGGATGAACCTGCGGGACCGATGCCCTGGATTCTCGCTGCCAGTGAAGGGAGCGCCCTGCGCGCCGCGCGCTACGGGATTCCCTTGGCCTTCAGCGCCTTCATCGCACCGGCGCTGGCCGCCCCGGCCGTAACCGCTTACCAACGCGCCTTTACGCCCTCACCCTATGCGGCGGGCGTGAGCGAGCCTACCCCCATCATTGCGCTGCGCGTCATCGTCGCCGAAACCAAGGAGGAGGCGGAGTATCTGGCGATGCCGGTCCGGGCGGTTTTCAAGCTGCGCCGCGAGAAGAACATTCTCCTCGACGCATGGCCGACGCCGGACGAGGCTATCGCGCTTCTCGGAGGAATGGTCCCGGCCGAAGAGGCCGACTGGCCGGCCTATCTCGTGGGAACGCCACGACAGGTGCGATCGTCCCTCGCGCGCATGTCGGCGCAGACCGGGGTCACCGCGTTCATGCTGCAGGAGTTTCTGCCGACGCTCGCCTTGCGCAAACGTCAGTATCACCTTATCGCGCAGGAGATGCTCTGAACCGCATGCAACAACGACGGCGTCTCCGTCAGCCGGATTCGAGCCCCCGCGATGCGCGACTGCGAGATCGGGGGGAGACACCAACCGCCGCGGGTGCCAAGCCCCCGCGCAGCGAAACCTCGATCTTGCCAATCGCGCCGCGTGAGAGCAATCTCCGCACAACAAGACGTTCAGCGGATATGCCGGAGCATTGTCTCGTCGGGCAGCAAGACATGGGAAACTGCCAAATCATGATTATGGACGGTGAAAAGGCCGATGCTGGAGAGATAGACCAGGTCGCTTTGCTTGGGCTTCGGTCGGGACGTCTCAACCGGCGGTCGTTTCTGTTCGGCTCTGCGGTCGTCGGTCTCGGTACGCTGGGGCTGGGCGGTTGCGTGACCTCGGACGGCGGCATGAGCCTCGCGGAGGCGCAGAAGGTCTACGGGCCTGTGCCGACGGAGAAATTCCCGATTCCGGCGGCTGATGTCAGCAAGGTCGACCCGAAATATTACCGGCGGACTGTCCGCTACGAGACCAAGGAAGCGCCCGGCACGATCATCGTCGATCCCGGCAACTACTATGTCTACCGCATCGAAGAGGACGGGAATGCCACCCGCTACGGGGCCAATGTCGGCCGCGACGGGTTCCGCTGGAGCGGGGACGCCTATGTCGGCCGCAAGGGCGAATGGGCGACCTGGACACCGCCGAAGGAGATGATCAAGCGCCAGCCCGAGGCCGCCAAATATGCCGGCGGCATGCCAGGAGGCCTCGACAACCCGCTCGGCGCCCGCACGCTTTATCTCTATCAGAACGGCGCCTATACGCTCTACACGATCTACGCCAGCAGCGATCCCGAATCGATCGGCTCCGGCATCACGAGTGGCTGTGTCGGCCTCCTCAGCCAGGACATGATCCACTTGTACGACCGCACGCCGGTCAAGACGAAGGTGGTCGTCCTCCCGGCATAGGGGCAATTGCCCCCGGAGCGTTGTGCCGCAGCTACCGGCGGCACAACGGTCCGACCGGCTCCGAGCGTGAGGGATTGCGTGGGTCGCGATCCCCGGAGGTCATGGCGCGACCTGGATCGTCACGCAAGACGTCGAGGGTAACGGCGCCAGCGACGGGCGTCTGGCGACGAATCTTCCCGCGCCCCGCAACCCTCGTCTTTGCATCCCAGCGCCTTGCATCCCGGCTTTTTTTGTATCTTTGCCTTTTTGCATGGGCCAGCCTGCTCTCGGCATCGCGCTCAAAAGGCGTACGGATGTCTGATTACGAGAGATTGGGTACGGTGAAGGCGATCTGAGCCTCGGTCTGCTGCCGCAACTGCTGCAAATGCGTGATCGCCTGGTCCAGATGCGCGCCCTGCATGCGTTGTGAGATGGCGCTCATGCTGAGCGCGGCAATTGGCCTTTTTTGCCTGTCGAGGACGGCGACAGCGACGGTGGTCGCGCCGAGATCACCGAGCCGGCGCACGACATGGCCGGCCTGCGCGGCCTCGTCCATCTCCGCGGCCAGGGCCGCGATCGGACGGCCAGCCTCGGCATAGCTCCGCTCATGGGCCGCCAGGATGTCCATCGCCTCCGCACGCGGCAGCGCGGCCAGCACCGCAAGTCCGCCCGCACCAAGCCCCAGGAGGCGGCGCGTGCCGACGTCGGTCAGCAGCGTCTTGACCGGAAACGAGCCGGAGGTTCGGCTGACGCACAGCATGTCCGTACCGACACGACGCAGGAAAAAGGCGGTGTCGCCGGTAAGCTCCGCCAGCCGGTCGGTAGCGGCGCGCGCCACGGCTTCCAGATCGAGCTGGTGGTTGAGGCTGAGGCCCAGTTCATGGACCAAAGGGCCGAGAAAATAGCGTTTGTCGGCCATGCGCTGATGGGCGAAGCCGACATCGACGAAGGCCCTCAGGATGCGGTGCACGGTAGGCCCGGTGAGGCCCGTCGCCTCCGCGATTTCCGTCATGCCGCTCCCCGCGCCGTTGCGCGCCGCCAGCGCCTTCAAGACCGCGACCGCGCGATAGATGGATTGCGCCCCCTGCTCCATCAAAGACTCCACAATATGGAATAAGGAAAGATTTATCAGGCTCGGATTGACATGCGGATCCATTATATGGCTAAACTTGACTCGAAAGTCAATGATAAATCCATATTGTGGAGTTCGCGAATGTTGATGCACACGCCGGTCCGCTCCTCCGCCGGGGCACGGTTCCGTCAAGCGCTGACGGAAGAGCAGCCTCTCCAGATTGTGGGCACCATCAACGCCTATACGGCCATGATGGCCAAGAAGGTCGGATACAAGGCGATCTATCTCGCAGGCGCGGGCGTCGCGAATGCCAGCTATGGACTGCCTGACCTCGGCATCACGACGATCAACGATGTGCTCGGTGACCTGCGCAAGGTCTCGGATGCGAGCGATCTGCCGGTGCTCGTGGACGTGGATACCGGGTTCGGCGGGGCCTATTCCATCGCGCGGCTGGTGCGCGGCCTTATCAAGGACGGCGCTGGCGCGATGCATATGGAGGACCAGGTGGCCCTTAAGCGCTGCGGCCATCGTCCGGGCAAGGAAATCGTGTCCAAGGGCGAGATGCTCGACCGCATCAAGGCCGCTGTCGATGCGCGTTATGATGAGGATTTCGTGATCGTCGCGCGCACCGACGCCTTGGCGATCGAGGGGCTGGACGGCGCCATCGACCGCGCCATGGCCTATATGGACGCAGGTGCGGACATGATCTTCGCCGAGGCCTTCACCGAACTTGGCCAATATACGCAGCTCGCCAAGGCGCTGAACCGCCCCAAAGCGGTGCTCGCCAATATCACCGAATTCTCCAAAACGCCGAACTTCACGACCGAAGAACTGCGCGATGCGGGTGTCGCCGCGGCGCTTTATCCCCTGTCCGCGGCACGCGCGATGAATGCGGCCGCGTTGAACGTCTACGAGACCATCCGCCGCGATGGCACGCAGAAAGACATCCTCAATACCATGCAGACCCGCGAGGACCTGTATGGATACCTCAACTACCATGCCTACGAGCAGAAGATCGACGCGCTTTTCGCCGCCAAAAAGGCCTGATCGCAAAAAAGGCCTGAGGAGCGGCAAGGCCCGCAATGACCAAAACCAAGTTGGGAGGAAACAATGATGCACTTCGTCACCGCGTCGGTGGCGGCCCTGGCCGCCCTGGCGACTGTCCCCTTCATGGCTCCGGGTCCCGCCCGTGCCGCGGAATTCCCGAGCGGGCCGATCCGCTTTATTGTTCCGTTCAACGCTGGCGGCGGCACGGACGTCGTCGCCCGCGTGGTGGCCGAGGAGATGTCAAAAAGTCTTGGCCAGCCGGTTTTGGTCGATAACCGGCCGGGGGCGCAAGGGATCGCCGGCACCAAGGCCGGTGCCATGGCTTCCCCGGACGGACAGACGATAACCTTTGTCCTGCAGGCAACGCTCGCGCTCAATCCCAGTCTCTACAAAGCGACGAACTACGACCCGGCGAAGGACTTCGTGCCGATCTCGCAGCTCTCGACGTCGCCTTACGTCGTGGCGGTCAATCCCAAGCTCGGCGTGAAGACCATCCAGGAGCTGATCGCCAAGGCGAAGGCCACCCCGGGCAGCATCAACTACGCCAGCGGCGCGGCGGCATCGCATCTCGCCTCCCTTCTGTTTCAGAAGACCGTCGGTATCGCAATGACCCACATTCCCTATTCCGGATCGGGTCAGGCCCTCACGGACCTTCTGTCGGGGCGCGTGGGGGTGATGCTGTCGAGCCCGGTCTCGGTTCTGCCGCATATCAAATCCGGGTCGCTCATCCCGCTCGCTGTCACGGGACCAGAGCGCATTCCCTCGCTGCCCGACGTTCCGACCGTCGCCGAGCTCGGTTATCCCGATTTCGACGTGTCCGGCTGGTATGGCATTGCCGCGCCCAAAGGCACGGATCCAGCCATCGTCGCCAAGCTCAATGCCGCGGTCGTCGCGGCGCTGCAGCAGGACAGCGTGCGGGCGAGTCTCGAGAAGTCCGGCGTGGACGGACGCAGTTCCACGCCTGAGGAATTCCGGAAGCTCATCGATACCGAGATCAAGCGCTGGACCGCGCTGATCAAGGAAGAAGGCATCAAGCCGGAATAGCACGACATCGGCGCGGGAGATGGCGCAGCACGCCCGTCTCCCAGCCCCGGAACGCAGGAAGGATTTCACATGCCGCATGCCTGGATCGAATGCTCGGCCAACATCGCCGACGAACCGGAAGTTCAGAAACTCAAGACATTGGTCTACGACGCGGCGCTGGAGACCGGGATCTTTCCGCTCGGCGGCGTACGCGTTCGCTTCCAGGTCATCGACGACTACATCGTCGGCGACGGCGATCCGGCCAACAGCTTCGTCCATGTCGTCCTGCGCATCGGTGCCGGACGCGACCTCGCCACGAAGAAGGCGGCCGCGGACCAGGTGTTTGCGGGCATCTGCGATCTGCTCAGGCCTCTGCACGACCGCCGGCCACTGGCAGTGGCCTTCGAAGTGCAGGAAATGAGCGCGGACCTGAACTACAAGTTCAATAATCTTCACGAGTACATCAAGAAAAAAGCCGTGTCCCGCTAACGGACCTCAGAAAGTGCCACGCATGGGGAGGAACTGCCATGCACGTTACCAAGGATAGCCTGGGCGGACTCCTGTTCGCGGCCATCGGCCTGTCCGCCCTGCTGATGTCGCGCAGCTATCCGGCCGGATCGGCTTTGAGCATGGGCCCCGGATATTTCCCGACGATCGTTTCGACGCTCATGCTCGGCCTCGGCGTGCTGCTATTCCTGCGCGGCCTGCGCGCGCCGGCCGACGACACACCGTTCGCCGTCGCCTGGCGTCCGCTCGCGCTGGTCACCGCCGCCATCGCCGGTTTCGCCTTCCTGATCGAGTTCGGCATCATCGTCTCGGTGACCTATCTCGTGATCGCGGCATGGTTCGCCGATCCCAACCGCAAAGCACGGGCGCTGATCGTCCTGATCGTGATCGGCATCCTGGTTCCGATCCTGATCTTCAGCGTCGGACTGAAGCTCCCCATCAAGATCTGAGGTTGCCATGCTCGACGGTCTGCTTCTCGGCTTCCAGGTCGCGTTGTCCCTCGACAACCTGCTCTACTGCCTCATCGGCGTCACGCTCGGCACCTTCATCGGCATGCTCCCCGGCGTCGGCCCCCTCGTCACCATCGCGGTGCTGCTGCCTATGACCTACGGGCTCACGCCCGTCGCCTCGATGATCATGCTGGCCGGTATCTATTACGGCGCCTCCTACGGCGGCTCGTCGACCGCCATCCTGGTCAATCTGCCTGGAGAATCCTCCTCCGTCGTCACCTGTATCGACGGCTATCAGATGGCGCGCCGCGGCCGGGCGGGTGCCGCGCTGGCGATTGCCGCGATCGGCTCGTTCATCGCCGGCTGCATCGGCACCTTTTCCATCGCGCTGTTCGCGCCGATGCTGGGCTCGGCCGCGCTTGCCTTCGGACCCGCCGAATATGCCTCGCTGATCACGATGGCGCTCGTGGCTACCTCCGTCCTGGTCCAGGGCGCCGTCGTGAAGGGGCTGTTGATGGCGCTCCTCGGCATCCTGATCGGCCTCGTCGGCATGGATGTGAACTCCGGCGCCATGCGCTTCACCTTCGGCCAGCAGTCCTTGATGGAAGGCATCGACTTCGTCGTCGTGGCTGTCGGCATGTTCGCCTTTTCGGAGATCATCCGCGAGCTGAGCCTGTCGCATCGGGCGGTGGAGGGGAATGTCAAGGTCGATTCCCTGATGCCGACGCGTACCGAACTGCAGCAGTCGGTCAAGCCGATCCTGCGCGGGACGGCCATCGGCATGTTCTGCGGGGTACTGCCGGGCATCGGTGCGACCGTGAGTTCCTTTGCCTCCTATGTCCTCGAAAAGCGCTGCGCGAAAGACCCCAGCCGGTTTGGCCATGGTGCCATTGAAGGCGTCGCCGGCCCGGAATCGGCCAATAACGCGTCGGCCCAGACCTCGTTCATCCCCACCCTGACCCTCGGCGTACCGGGCAGCGCCACGATGGCGCTCATGCTCGGCGCCCTGATGATCCACGGCATCACCCCGGGCCCGAACGTCATCTCCGAACGCCCCGAGCTGTTCTGGGGGCTGGTCGCCAGCATGTGGATCGGCAACGTCTTGCTGGTGATCCTGAACCTGCCGTTGATCCGCCTGTGGATCACGCTGCTCAAGGTTCCCTATTCCTGGCTGTTCCCGATGATCCTCATCCTGTCATGCTTCGGCATCTACACGCTGTCGAACGACCCGATGGACGTGCTCATCGGCGCAGGGTTCGGCGTGTTCGGCTATATCGTCCTGCAGCTCGAATTCTCGCTGGCGCCTTTCATCCTGGGGCTCGTCCTGGGTCCGATGCTGGAGGAAAACATCCGGCGCGCGCTCCTCATCTCCCACGGCGACCCGATGGTCTTCCTGGAGAGCCCGATCAGCGCGGGTTTCCTCGGGGCCGCAGTCCTCCTCATGGCCCTGCTTCTCATGCCGGCGATCCGGCGCGCCAAGCCCCATCTCGAACAGGAAGCGTGACACCCCCCGCCCTATTCCGCAGCGGCGTCATCGCGCGATCTACGCGACAAAGGACATAACCTTGAAACTCATCAGCTTTTCCGCAGCCGGCCGCGATGGCTTCGGCCTCGTTCACGCGACCGGCGTTGCCGATCTCGGCGCGCGCACCGATTTCTCCTCGCTCAGGGCCCTGATCGCCTCGCCGGACGGGCTTGAGGCCGCACGGCGCATCGCGGCGCAGGCGCCGATCGATTTCGCGCTCGCCGATATCCGCTACCACATTCCCGTGCCCGACGCCGACAAGATCATCTGCATCGGCGTCAACTACGCGGACCGCAATGCCGAGTACAAGGACGGATCGGCGGCGCCGGGCTACCCGAGCATGTTCCTGCGTACCCGCGGCTCGTTCACCGGCCACGGCGAGCCTCTGCTGCTCCCACCGGAATCACCGCAGTTCGACTACGAAGGCGAGATCGCCCTGGTGATCGGTCGCGGAGGCCGGCGCATCCCGCAGGAGACCGCCCTCACCCATATCTTCGGGCTGTCCGTCTGCAACGAGGGCTGCGTGCGCGACTGGATGCGCCACGCCAAGTTCAACGTGACGCAAGGCAAGAACTTCGAGAAGTCGGGAAGCATCGGGCCGTGGATCGTGCCGGTCGCCGATGCCGGGAGCCTCGACGACCTCTCCCTGAAAACGTGGGTGAACGATGAACTGCGCCAGGAGGACACGGTCCGCCGCATGCTGTTCCCCTTCGCCTATCTCATCAGCTACATCTCCAGTTTCACGGAACTTCTGCCCGGCGACATCATCGTGACGGGTACGCCGACCGGCTCGGGAGCGCGTTTCGATCCGCCCCGCTATCTCGTCGATGGCGACGTCGTGCGGGTCGACGTGCCCGGCATAGGCACGCTCGAGAACCGCGTGGTTCGCGAGACGGTCGCGGCCACTTGATGCGGAGGATGTCATCATGCTGAGCGCGCTGGACATCGACACCGCGGCGCAGGCCTTGGCGGCGGCGGAGCGGGACCGCAGGCAGATCGGCCTTCTCAGCCTGCGCCATCTTGCCATCACCATGGCCGACGCCTACCGGATCCAGGAGGCTTGGGTCGGGCATAAGATCGCAGACGGCGATTCCCATGTCGGCTGGAAGATCGGCCTCACCTCGCGGGCGATGCAGCAGGCGCTGGCGATCGATACGCCCGATTCCGGCTATCTGCTGGAGAGCATGCGCTTCGCGGACGGCGACACCATTCCCGCCGGCCGCTTCATTCAGCCACGGGTGGAGGCCGAGCTGGCCTTCATCATGAAGGCGGATCTCGGCATGGGCGCCTCGCTCCATGACGTCCTCGCGGCGACCGCCTATGTGATGCCGGTTCTCGAGATCCTCGACACGCGGATCGAGCGCCAGGACGCGGCCTCCGGCCGTCTGCGCAATGTCTGCGATACCATCGCCGACAACGCAGCCAATGCCGGCTTCGTGCTCGGCGGACGGCCGATGCCTCCGGACGCCATCGACATGCGCTGGTGTGGCGCGATCGTCTCGCGCAACGCCGTGGTCGAAGAGACCGGCCTGGGGGCGGCCGTGCTCAACCAGCCGGCGCGCGGACTGGTCTGGCTCGCAGAGCGGCTTGCCGCAGGCGGCCATCGGATTGCCGCGGGACAGGTCATTCTGTCCGGCTCGTTCATTCGGCCGATCGAATGCCCGCCAGGCTCGACCATGTCCGCCGATTTCGGCCCCCTCGGCAGCGTCGCCTGCCATTTCGCCTGAGGTATAGCCCATGCCAGCGCCCAAGAACCGCTTCAAGGCCGCACTTCGGGAGGGCCGCCGCCAAACCGGGCTGTGGGTCGCACTTGCCAACCCGCTGAGCGCCGAACTCCTGGCCGGCGTCGGATTTGACTGGCTGCTCATCGATCTCGAGCACGCCCCGAACGACCTGCGCTCCGCCATTGCGCAGATGCAGGCCATGTCTGCGTTTCCCGTGGCACCGGTGATCCGGCCGCCCATGGGCGAAGCGTGGCTGATCAAGCAGCTCCTGGACGCGGGTTGCCAGACGCTGCTGATCCCGATGGTGGAAAGCGTGGACCAGGCGAAGGCCCTCGTCGATGCCGTGCGCTATCCTCCCGCCGGCCAGCGCGGGGTGGGAGCCGCGCTCGTTCGCGCCTCAGGCTTCGGCGCCGAGGCCGATTATCTCAGGACGGCCGACGCGGAGATCTGCCTGCTTGTCCAGATCGAGACGCGCAAGGGCCTCGCCGCGCTCGACGCGATCGCGGCGATCGAAGGCATCGACGGCCTCTTCCTCGGGCCGGCGGATCTGGCGGCGGACATGGGACACCTCGGCAATCCCGGCCATGAGGCCGTCCGCGCCGCCGTCCTCGATGCATTCCTGCGCATCAAACGCGCGGGTAAAAAATGCGGCGTGCTGACCTCGGACCAAAGGCTCATCGCCGATTACGCGGCAGCAGGTGTGGATTTCATAGCCATCGGATCCGACGTCGGTCTGTTGCGAGAAGCCGCCAACGTCGCGCTTGCGCGAGCATTTTCGAGCGAAGTGGACACCGGTTCGCGTGAGGAAAATGCATAAAAACAAAGGCCTGGAGCATATTCGGTGAACCGGAGTTCACTGAATATGCTCTGGACGTTCACCGACAATGACGAACTGAACTCACGATCGTGAGGGGTCCTAGACCGGCCTTCAGGCGAGAAGGAGGGCGGTGGACAATCAACGTGTATGCTGGGGGACCAAAAACGTCGCTCTTCACACGGGTCAGGACCTCGATCATGCCAGGCAAGCCAGAAAAACACCCCGGTCGCCGCGACTTCCTGATGACATCGCTTGCAACGATCGGCGTATCGACCGCTCTTACAGCCAGCGCCGGTTCTGCGAACGCCCAGATCGCGGCAACCTCCGCATCGCGCGCGGCGCCGGCTGCACCGTCCGCAACGGTCTTCACCGGCGACACGATTCACGGGAAGAAGGTCGTCAGTACCCTGGACGTCAACGACCTCGAACCCGGGCAGAAGCACTTTTTGTATTTTCAGGGCGTGGAGATGCCCAGCGGGCAGCACTGGTATGTGTCGGTGACGGTCGCCAAGGGGGCAAAGCCGGGCAAGCGCATCGTCCTCACCAGCGGCGTTCATGGCGACGAGATGAGTTCCATCCATACGGTGCAGACGGTGATGAACCTTCTCGATCCGGCGGAGATGTCCGGCACGGTGATGGCCGTTACCGACGTGGCCCGCCCGGCGGTGGAAGGCATGCAGCGCCGATGGCCCAATTTCGGCAGAGGCAATGATCTGATCGACATGAACCGGGAATGGCCCGGGAACGAGAACGGCCTGACCGCACCCAGCCGGCACGCGGGGCTCCTGTTCAACCGGCTGCTGCGTCCGAATGCCGACGCTGCGATCGACTTCCATACCGGGACGACCGGATTTGCGGTCTCCGCCTTCAATATCGGCGGAATGGACGTGCCCGAGGTCAAGGCGATGCTGGAACTTTATCCGGTCGGCCAGATCTTCGACAATCATGTCTATCCCGGTGTCCTGCATAACGCCTTCATGGACGTGGGAATCCCTGCTTTTACCCCGGAGATCGGTGCGGCGCGTGTGCTCGACCTCGAGATGGTCGCGCTGTTCGTGGAAGGCACCCTGAACGTCCTCAAACATCACGGCATCCTGGCCGGACCGATAGGGCGAACCGGCAAGGACGTGCGTGTTTTCGTCGGCAACAGTGCCTTCCCGATCCTGGCGACCGAGGGCGGAATCGTCGAGCATCTGGTCAAGCTCAACGACAAGGTGGAAGCCGGACAGAAGGTGGCGATCCAGCGCAACAGCTTCGGCGAAGTGGTCGCGGAATATACAAGCGGCGTGGCCGGCGAGGTGACAGGGCAGCGCAGTGACGCAATGGCCGAGCCCGGCAACCCCCTCGTATTCATCCTCTTTCACAAGGCGTCGCCGGACCGCGGCGAAACTTATCCTGAGTAGTCGCTCTGTCGGGATGTGGATCACGGCGGACGGTCATATCCGCTAACAGCCTCCTGCCGAACGGTCGCCATGATGAGGCGCGCGGTCGTCGGGAGAGGCGGACCGGGGACGCTACGAGATCCGCAGGCTGGACGGAGAGGTGACGCTCCGCGTTCACACTCTCATGTAGCTCATCCCGACAAACCACCCACCTGGCCATCATCCGAACGCGCCCGTTCCAATGCTCGCCGCGAGCCTAGCTAGAGCAAGACCGTCTTTTGCGGACTTGCTCCGCTGAAAAAAATAAGAGCAAATTCACCCCTTTGCCAACACGTAGAAGCCGACATCAATCGTACCCTTCCTGAAGCCAGCCTCACAGTAGCTGAGGTAGTATTCCCAAAGACGATGGAAGCGCTTTGGAAAGCCCATTGCTTCAATCTGCGGCCATGATGCAATGAAGCGCTTGCGCCATTCGGCAAGTGTCTTCGCGTAATCCTGGCCGAACATTTGCGCCGAAACCGGCTTGAGATTGGCTGCTTTTGCCTGTTCGGCGATCATCTCCCTGGTCGGAAGCATGCCGCCCGGGAAAATATGGCGTTGGATGAAATCTGCTGAACGACGATAGGCTGGAAAGCGGGCCTCATCGATGGTGATCACCTGAAGTACGGCAATTCCACCTGTGCGAAGACGCTCATGCAGGGTTTTGAAATATACCGGCCAATAAGCCTCCCCAACGGCCTCCAGCATCTCGATCGAAACGATCCGATCGTAGGACCCGTCGACATCCCTGTAGTCAGCTAATTTCAGCGCGATTGTGTCGTTGAGATCTTCCCGTTCCACCCGCTCCTGCGCGAAAGCCAACTGCTCCGACGATAGCGTGACACCGGTAACCTGGGCGGCGGATTGCGCAAGCCGGACCGCGAGGGCACCCCAGCCGCAGCCGATTTCAAGCACTGTCTCACCGCCACGCAAATCCAGGAGTTCGACGATCCGTGACAGCTTGGCGTCCTGCGCCTCCGCCAGTGTCATGTCCGGGTTCGTATAAAGCGCCGACGAATACGTCATGCTCTGATCAAGCCAACACTCATAAAAGGCATTGCCAAGATCGTAGTGGAAGGAGACGTTCCGACGACTGCCTGATTTGCTGTTCGTCCGCAGGAGATGTCGGACTCGATTGGCCATCCGAACAATCTGAAATCCCGCCATTCCTCGGTCGAGCACAGCAATGTTCTGCGCTGCCAGTTCCAGCAAGCCGACAAGATCCGGGCTCGACCAGTCGCCGTCGATATAGGCCTCTGCGAAACCCAGGTCGCCATGGCTGACGAGCCGCCGGATCGCCCGCCAGCGGTGAACCACCAGTTCAGCCGAAGCTCCCGGTCGTTTCCCGAAATGCTCGACCCGATCCGAGGAAGGAAGCACCACCGTGATATGGCCGAACTCGATCTGCGCGATCATTCGGCGCAGGAGGTGGGTGACGAGATTTTCTCTTGGCCGATTGATACTGCCGAATACTCGCGTTTTGCTATCGAATACCATTCGCGGAGTTCTTCTCTGGATGATTGACCGCGGGCATGGCTGCATGCCCCAGTGTTACGGGCTGGGCGGGCGGAGAAGGTCTGTGGTTGAGGCGAACCCCCTTTAGCCAGAGAAGCACCGCTTCCCAATGGATGCCCGCGACGACCTTGAACGTCATGAGTGGATAGGCGACGAAGGCGCGTGCGAGCGAAGCGTCGGTCAATTCTTGTCGGGTGGCGACGAGCTTGGCGACGATCAGGGGCCCAGCCGTGTCACCGCCGATGACCGAAACCGACAACTCCTTATCTGGCGGCACGACCCGGAAGGTGTAGTCCATATCAGTTGTCAGGAATGGCGAGACAAAGAGAGATTTTCGGCTTTCCTGCCGGATCGGAGCTTTCACGCCTGATGGCACGGGGATGAGATAATTGTGACGTTGCCCGAACGTATTATTGACCTCGTAACAGATCGCGGAAAGCGATTGATCACGCCTGTGGCAGAAATAGATACTGAGCGGGTTGAACGCATATCCCAGGATGCGCGGCATCGCGAGAAGTCGGATCGGACCACCGAAATCCAATCCGGCCTCCTGCAAATGTCGCTCAATCCCATCGCGAAGCGATATTGCCTCTGTCCCGCCGTGATCACGATCGTGGAAGCTGAAGAGATTGAACCGATTGCGCGAGAACAAGCGGAGCTTATGCGCCAAAGCGTCGATTTCATCGAGGTCAAGCAGCAGGTAGAAGATGCTGTAGCGCAGGCTGTGCTGCTTTGGCCGCAGCCTGCGATGCATCACCGAGCCCCTATAAAGAGCCGACTGGAAGCCTGACATCAGGCGGCCTCGATGAGATCGGGAGCCCATGGGGCCTGGTTGACATGGATGCGCCCCGATTCGTCGGGAACCGACCACGGACGCCGGACGCCGCCGAGAGCCTCGGCCACGGCGAGACCCGCCTGCAGCCCGTCCTCGTGAAAGCCGGCGCCGAAATAAGCGCCACAGAACCAGGTGTTGCGCGAACCCTGCAGCGACCAAAGCTGCTGTTGCGCATCCATCGCGCGCACATCGAAACGGGGATGACTGTAACGCATCTGCTTCAGAATCGCGCTCTGCGCAATCTCTCTGTGGGGGTTGAGCGTGACGAACAATGGCTGTTCGCTCCTCATATTCTGGAGACGATTCATCCAGTAGGTGACCGCCAGCTTACGCCCGTCGCCATTACCGCTCGTCATGTAGTTCCAGCTGGACCAGACCCGTGGTCTCCGCGGCATGAGGTGCTTATCGGAGTGAAGAACCGCCTCATTGCTGATGTAGTCGAATGATCCAAGCAAACGCTGTTCCTCGCTGCTCGGATCGCCTAGCAGTTGCAGGGCCTGGTCTGCGTGGGTCGCGATGACGACCTGATCGAAATGACGGGGATGACCGTCATCACCGATGATTTCGACGCCCTTCGTGGAGCGCATGATCGTTCTTATCTTTGAATTCGCAACCACCTCGGGGATGGCGTCGGCGAGCACGCGCACATAGGCGCGACTGCCACCGGCCACGGTCATCCAGGCCGGACGGGCATATAGCTTGAGCAGCCCATGGGTTTCGCAGAACCTGATGAACGATGCGGCGGGATAGGCACCGATCTGCGCAGCCGGCGTCGACCAGATGGCCGCGGCCATCGGATAAAGGTGGTCATTCCGGAACCCTTCGCCGTATCCCGCCGCGTCGAGATATGCATCGAGCGTCATCGCACCCAGCGCCGCAATGTCGCGCGGCGCCTCACGATAGAACCGCAGGAGATCGCGCAGCATCAGCCAAAATCGTGGACTGATCGCGTTTCGACCCTGCGCGAACAGACCCGACAGACCCGAGCCCGAATATTCGAGCCGGCCATCGTCGAGCGATACGGCAAACGACATGTCGGATTGCTGCGTGGCGACGCCGAGATGATCGAGCATCGCTGTCAGATTTGGGTAGGTCGCCGCGTTGAACACGATGAAACCGGTATCGACGGCGACACCCGCGGCATCCACGGTGTGGCTATGTCCGCCAAGCCGGCCATCCGCTTCAAACAGGACAACCCGGTGCCGCTTCGACATAAGCCATGCGGCGGAGAGGCCGGAAATGCCGCTCCCGACAACGGCGATATCAAGGGCTTTGTCGGATTCCCGCCTACCCTCGACCCATGCGTTCAGGCCGGCAACTGGGAACTTTCCGGTCAAATGATTTCCCTCCGCGCATCAAACTGCCAGTATTTACGGAACCCGATGCGCGATAGATCACCCGAGGCGTGATCCGATTGCGGGGGCGAGGCGTATGAAGGGCAAATGGATGTTGCAAGCTCCCATCTCGACAACAGGCAATCCTGGCAGGCCCGTCCGGCAGCGAGGTTCATTGTTTTGAACGAGGCCAGACAAGAAGAGACAATTCCCTCTCCGGGGGAGTTGATCCGCCTGATAGAAGCCGTCGCGCGGGAGCGGGATCGGAACGCGTTCAAGCGGCTCTTCACCTATTTCGCGCCGCGCGTGAAGAGCTTTCTTTTGCGCTCGGGTCTCGCGGATCCGCTAGCCGAGGACGTGACGCAGGAAGTCATGATCGCGATATGGCACAAGGCATCCTACTTCGATCCCCGCCAAGCGGGCGTGTCGACATGGGTGTTCACGATCGCTCGGAACCAAAGGATCGACCGTCTGCGCCGCATGCGTTCCCGGCCCGGGGACATTCTCGTCGATCCGAGCGATAGGCCCGACGTGTCACCATCGAGCGAAGACATCGCCATTGTCGAAGAACGCGAAGAAGGTGTGCGGAAGGCATTGAGCAGTCTCCCCACCGAACAGGCAACCATCGTTAGGCTGTCATTCTTTGCCGAGAAGCCCCATGCCGAGATTGCTCGCGAGTTGGGAATCCCGCTCGGCACCGTCAAATCTCGTGTCCGGCTCGCTCTGAACCGGCTAAGGACACTATTGGACAACGATTGATGAGGATAAACCATCATCCCAGCGACGAAACGCTCGCGCGCTTTGCGGCGGGAACCTTGAGCGCCGGACCTGCGCTCGTCGTATCCGTCCATTTGGAAGGTTGTCCGGTTTGCCGCGATCGACTGGGACGCTTCGAGGCCGTGGGCGGCGCCATGCTGGACGACATGCCGCCGGCTCCGCTTGCCGCTGACCTGTTCGGACGCACGATGGAACGTCTCGCCATCGCGCAGCCCTCGCCGGCAAGACGGCCCTTTACACGACGGCAATCGGCGTTGGGCTTCGAACTTCCCAAGGCCATGCGGGACTGTGAGATAGGTCCATGGCGATGGCTCGGCCCGGGGTTCAGGTGGAGCAAGGTCAGGATCGCCGGCAGCCCGGACGCGAAGGTTATGCTGCTGAAGGGGCGCGCCGGTCTCCATCTCCCGGCGCATGGCCACTCCGGCCGGGAATTCATGCAGATCCTGTCCGGATCGCTCTCGGACGAACGCGGCCGGTATGTCCCGGGGGACCTCGACGAGGCTGATGACGACGTCGATCACCGTCCGGTCGTGGGCCGCGAAGCGGATTGCATCTGCCTGGCCGCCCTGGAGGGCGACACGCGCCTTCACGGACTTCTTGGGCGCCTTTTGCGCCCGCTCGTAGGCTTCTGACCGAGGTCCTCGATGGCATCGTTCAGCACTGCCGTTCAAGATGTCACGGGCGCATGAAGATCATCCTCCTGGCACCCCTTCTCAAAGATGTCGCGGGCGTCGCCCTGAAACAAAGCACGCCGGCCCGCGTCACATTTTGACGACCATGGAGAACAGCGTCTCATGACCGGTGTCGTCGCAATCGTCGGGGTCGCGATATGTCTTTCGGCAACCATGGCATGGGCCTGGCTGATGGCGCTGTGGACAGGCCGCTCCGGCTGGATTGACGCGATCTGGTCCTTCGCGACCGGGCTATTCGGCGCGGCATTGGCACTCATTCCGATGGGTGACGACGCACTCACGCACCGTCAGTTGCTTGTGGCAGCTATGGCGCTGTTCTGGTCGTTACGTCTCGGCATCCACATCACGATGCGCACGCTCAGCGGCGGCGAAGATCCGCGCTACACGCAGTTGCGTGTGGAATGGGGTCGAGGGTACAAGGCGCGCCTGTTCTGGTTTCTGCAGATCCAGGCCCTGGCGGCGCTCGTTCTGGCCTTGTCGATCATGATCGCCGCGCGCAACCCGATGCCGGGTCTTACCCTCAGCGACGGAACGGGCGTGGCCTTGCTCGCGGCGGCCATCATGGGCGAGGCAGTCGCCGATCGCCAGCTTTCCAGATTTCGCTCCGATCCACTCAATACGGGCAAGATTTGCGACACCGGGCTTTGGCGATACACGCGCCACCCGAACTACGTCTTCGAGTGGCTCGTTTGGGTTGCCTATGCGGTCATTGCGATCGATCTGACAGGCAATTACCCCCAGGGCTGGCTGGCGTTCGCCGGGCCGCTCTTGATGTACTGGCTTCTCGTCCACGCCTCCGGGATTCCGCCCCTCGAAGCGCATATGGTGCGCTCCCGCGGCGATGCCTTCCGCGCCTATCAGCGACGCGTGAACGCATTCTGGCCGGGTCTCCCGAAAGGGGATGGTGCCTCCCAAGACAATGGAGATTCACGATGAGCCTTATTGCCTCGGCCATACGCGCCGCCGAACGCACCCCCCTCCCCGATTCCCTCGCGCGCATGGGTATAGACTTCCTCGTCGGCCGCACGAAAAGGAAACTTGCCGCCCAATCGGATCGACAGGATGACGACTTTGCGCGCGCCATGGCCGCCTATCCCGTCGCCGCGTTCACTGAAGCGGCGAACGCACAACATTACGAACTGCCGCCCGAATTTTTCGCCCTCACGCTGGGGCCGGCCCGCAAATACTCCTGTTGCCTCTATCCCGAAGGGCGCGAGACGTTGGATGAGGCCGAGCGTCTCGCGCTGGAAGAAACGATCGCGCACGCTGATCTCACGGATGGGCATTCGATACTGGAGCTCGGCTGCGGCTGGGGATCGCTCACATTGTTCATGGCCGAGCGTTACCCCCGTTCGACCATCACCGCTGTCTCGAATGCCAAGCCCCAGCGGCTTTACATCGAGGCGCAAGCGCGCGCGCGGGGCCTCGACAACATCCGCGTGGTGACCGCCGACATGAACGCGTTCACGCCCGACAGGGTCTATGACAGAGTTGTATCGGTCGAGATGTTTGAACACATGTCGAACTGGCGGGTTTTACTCGCGCGCATCAAGACGTGGCTTGTTCCGGAGCAGGGCCGGCTGTTCATTCACGTCTTCAGCCACAGGCACAGTCCCTATCGCTTCGACCACCGGAATGACGCGGACTGGATCGCCCAGCATTTCTTCACCGGCGGGATCATGCCGAGTCATGGGCTCATCCGGCATTTTCCCGACTGCTTCACCCTTGAGAAGGACTGGCGCTGGAGCGGGCTTCACTACCAGAAGACGGCCCTGGATTGGCTGGCGCGCTTCGATGCGGAACGTTCGCAGATCGATCAAATCCTCAATGAGGTCTATGGATCCGATGCCGCGCTCTGGCGCCAGCGCTGGCGCCTGTTCTATCTCGCCACGGCCGGACTCTTCGGTCATGCCGACGGCGAAGAATGGGGCGTGAGCCACTATCTCATGCGTCCGACATGAGAGACACGAAGTCCCCGATCTTCATCCGAAAGGCCTGGGGACGGGTTGCGGCCTATGCTGACCATTCTGACCCGATGGTGGCTGCATGCAATCTGATTGCTTTGGTCGTCGCCTCGAACCAGCCCTTCTATCCGCTCTATGTCTTCTGGATGGTTAGCGATCATGTCTGGCCAACCTTTTTTACCTTCCTGTCAACGCCATTATTCCTCGCGGTGCCAGCGCTGGCCAGACGATGGCCCGTCGCCGGCCGGGCGCTTCTCCCCATCGCCGGGTTGAGCAACACGGTTGTAAGCGCCAAGGTATTTGGCCCCGCGTCCGGGGTGGAAATATTCCTCATTCCTTGCGCGCTGATTTCCGCGATCTTCTTCAGGAGCTCTGAAAGGCAAATCTCGTTCTTACTGATTGGAGCTACGTTGCTCATATATTTCGGGCTGCACGGTCTTTATGGAACACCGGCCCACCTCTACTCCCCAACGGAATACTTCAGCTTTTCGAGGCTGAATGCGATGAGCGCGGCAACGCTCACGATTTTCATAGGGCTGATCGCGTCGGGATTGATCAGCCAGATCAAGACGCGGACGTGAAAGCCCGTGTGATGAGAAAGCCTGTCGTCGCCGCCAGTGCCGTCAGGAAAGTCCCCCAGGACAGGTCGACGATGGTCACGATAACCGGCCAGTTCCGCAATGTCGCCTGATTGGTCAGATCATAGGTCGCATAGGCAAAAAGCCCGAGCATTGCCCCATACACAGTCGCTGTCGACCAGCGACCGGTCGCGAAGGCAGGAGCGATAGCGAAAACGACAATACCACCGATGTAGATAACATAAAAAAGTATTGCCGGGATGAGCCTGAAACCTTCCAACAACATTTCGCCCATCAGTGGTCTGTAGAAACGCTGCGCGGCAACGGTCAACCAAATCGCATCGATGACGAGGAATACCAACCCGGTTGCCATGTAGGCAAGACCATAGGATTTCAAGTAATTATCCTTTCAGCGCCTGAGATCGATTAACATACGTGCTCCCGTAACGGTTGGATCACAGAAGGGTGAAAAACCCGGTCGGTCGTCATGGCTGGCGATCTCGTCTGCGCGGGCGAGCGCGCATACCGCGCATGGAACAGGTGATCCGAGCCGGCCGCGCCTGCGTAGCCATCTGCACGGCAATGGAAAATCTGAGGGATCGCAAGCCATGCTAAAGGCTGCCGCAGCGTTCTGTAGCCTCGCGATTGTGGGATGCGCCGCCTTGGCCGCCCAGGAACGCAGTCCGAACGGCGTTTGGTTGCGGGATGATGGCAATGCGCGTGTGAGGATCGCCTCATGCGGATCGAACCTTTGTGCCACCAATCTCTGGATCAAGGACACGAGCAAGGGCGAGGAGGTCGGTGACAAGCTCATCATGTCGCTCGATCGCCAGTCGGACGGCATATTGACCGGTACGGCCTTTGATCCGAAACGAAACCGGACCTATGACATCACCGTCATCGTCAGCGGAAACACCCTCAAGACGCGCGGGTGCATTTTGGCCGGCTTGCTCTGTCGGGATGTGAACTGGACGCCGGCAGGCGGCGGCTAAAATGCAGATGCGTCCAATAAGGTGCAGCTTGTCTGACCTGTCATCCACCGGCGCGGTCGGCGCAAGTCCCACGAGGGTCATGTGCAGTGCGGCCCTGTCCTGGCGGCGTAGATCGACAGCCTCGCACGGGCCGGGCCGGACATGCTTGACCCAAGCGGACTGCCGTTGACCGATCACGTTTAGGGGCATCACGCATTTGGATGCGAGCCGCGCTGCCTGTCCCAATAGGTCAAGTGATTGTCCTTCCCGGTCAAGCGCGTCAACGGAGACCGAGGTTCACTGATGGTGGTAGGCCATCGGTTCGGCTGCGAGGAGGTCTCGAAGCCGGCTCATTTGGCCTGCCGTCCTGACGACGCTCTACTCTGACCCTCGGAGGATCGTGGACATGAAAGCGCCGCCACTCGCTCTTTCTCTTGCCGCCGCCAGCATGCTTGCGGTTTCCGTAGCCCAAGCCCAGCAGACCACCGGCTCGCCGGCTGCCACGACCACCATCGACGGCAGATATCTACCGAATCCGCCGCAGCCGTTCAGGGGCGACATTCAGACGAACGCGGCGCAGTCCAAGCCCTCCTGGCCGGCCCGGATCGTCCCGCCCCAGGGCGCTCCGAACATCCTCCTGATCATGACCGACGACGTCGGCTTTTCGGCGCCATCTACGTTTGGCGGGGTAATTCCGACGCCTGCACTGGACGGTGTCGCCGCCCAAGGGCTGCGCTACACCCGTTTTCACACGACGGCGCTATGCTCCCCGACGCGGGCCGCGCTGCTGACCGGCCGCAACCATCACTCGGTGGCAACCGGTGTCGTCGTCGACCAGGCGACGGGTTATCCCGGTTACAACAGCGTGATCCCGCGCGACGCCGTCGCGATCGGCGAGACCCTGCGGCAAAACGGCTACGACACATCGTGGTACGGCAAAGACCACAACGTGCCGCAATGGGAGGCGAGCCAGGCCGGCCCGTTCCACAACTGGCCGACCGGGCCCGTCAAGGGCTTCGACTACTATTACGGCTTCATCGGCGACGACACGAGCCAATGGCAGCCGAACAATCTGTTCCGCAACACCACCCCCATCGAGCCCTATCTTGGCAACCCCGGCTGGAACCTGATTACCGCGCAGGCCGATGAGGCCATCGCGCGTATCAACATGCTGAACGACGTCCAACCCGACCGTCCGTTCATGATCTACTATGCGCCCGGCGGCACCCACTCACCGCATCATCCGACCAAGGAATGGGTGGACAAGATCAGCGCGATGCACCTGTTCGACGAGGGCTGGAACAAGCTGCGGGACAAGATTTTTGACAATCAGAAGAAGCTTGGCGTCATTCCAGCGGATGCCGAACTTACCGCCTGGCCGGACAATATTCCCGCCTGGGATTCGCTTTCGGCCGACGCCAAGAAGCTCTTCATCCGCCAGGCCGATATCTACGCCGCCTATCTGGCCTATACCGACCATGAGATTGGCCGCGTGATCCAGGCCATCGGCGACGCCGGCAAGCAAGACAACACGCTCGTCATCTACATCAGCGGCGACAACGGCGCGAGCCCCGAGGGTACGCTCAACGGCCTGTTCAACGAGTTCGCCGTAGCCAACGCCGTGAACCCGACCGTGGACCAGAACATGCGGTTCTACGATGCCTGGGGCACCGATCAAACCTATCCACATTTCGCGGTGGGCTGGGCCTGGGCCTGGGCGACGCCCTATCAGTGGACCAAGGAGGTCGCCTCCCACTTCGGCGGCACCCGCAACGGCATGGCGATGTCCTGGCCCGCCCGGATCAAGGACGCCGGCGGCATCCGCCATCAGTTCCACCATGTGATCGACATCGTGCCGACCATCCTGGAGGCGGCGGGCCTGCCCGAGCCGGTTTCCATCAACGGCATTGCGCAGCGTCCGATCGAGGGCGTGAGCATGGCGTACACATGGGGCGACGCGAAAGCGCCTGACCGCCGGACCACCCAGTATTTCGAGATGTTCGGCTCCCGCGCCATCTACAACGACGGCTGGGTTGCCGCAGCGCCGCCGGTGCAGGCGCCCTGGATCCTCACCCTCGCCCAGCCACCGGCCGATGTCATGAACGGCTTCAAGTGGGAACTGTACGACACCAACAAGGACTGGACCCAGGCACACGACCTCGCTGCCTCCATGCCGGACAAGCTGCGCGACATGCAGCAATTGTTCACGTTGGAGGCCACCAAGTATCGGGTGTTCCCGCTCGATGACAGCCGCCTCGCCAGGTTCATCTCGGAGAAGCCGAGCTTCACGCCCGGCCGCCGCGAGTTCACCTATTCCGGCCGGGTGATGAACGTGCCATTCCCCGATACCGGCTCGGCGCCGAGCCTGCTCAACCGTTCCTACACCATAACGGCCGAAATCGACGTACCCGCCGGCGGCGCCGATGGCATGCTGATGACCGATGGCGGCCGGTTCGCCGGCTACGGCTTCTATTTGCTCAAGGGTGTGCCGGTATTCACTTGGAACCTGATCGATCTGGAGCGCGTCAAATGGCAGGGCAAAATGGCGCTCGCACCGGGCAAGCACACGCTGGAGTTTGACTGGAAGTACGATGGCGGCGGCCTTGGCAAAGGCGGCACCGGGACGTTGAAAGTGGACGGCGTGGCAGTCGATAGCCATCCCATGCCGAAGAGCCTGCCGATCACGCTCGCCTGGGATGAAACGTTCAACGTCGGAATCGACACGGGTACGCCGGTGGACGACAAGGACTATTCGGTGCCTTTCCCCTTCACCGGCAAGATCGACAAGCTGACGGTCAAGCTCGAGCCGCCGCGGCTTTAAGCTGACAACGCAGGCGGGCGCCGGGAAGCACCCGCCTCGATTGCACATGGCCTTCTGCCAGGCGACCCGGATCGATCACTTGCCCGTTGCGAGACCGATCCGGCGAGATCTTATCAATCCTCGCTGAAGATCTCGTCCCGCCGGCGCCAGATATTGGGAGCGACGAAGCTCGCGATCAGGAGCAGCGTCGCGAGGAGGAAGCACGCGCTGATCGGCCGAACGGCGAAGATCGTGAGGTCACCCCGGGCGATGATCATCGCACGCCGGAAATTCTCTTCGAGCATCGGCCCCAGGATGAAGCCCATGATCAGCGGTGCGACTGGGCAGCCGTAGCGTAGCAGGAGAAAGCCAAAGGCCCCGAAGCCCGCGGCCAGCATCACATCGAAGGTCGAGTTGCCAACGCCATAGGCACCGATGCAGCAGAAGAGCAGGATAGCGGGAAACAGCGTGGCATGGGGGATGGCCAGGAGGCGGACCCATAGCCCGATCAGTGGCAGATTGATGACGAGCAGCATGACATTGCCCACCCACATGCTGGCGATCAGCCCCCAGACGAGATCCGGGCGTGTCGTCATCACCTGCGGGCCCGGCGATATGCCTTGCATCATGAGTGCACCGACCATCACGGCCATGATGGCATTGGAGGGAATGCCCAGGGTCAGCATGGGAATGAAGGAGGTTTGCGCCCCCGCATTGTTGGCGGCTTCGGGGGCAGCGACGCCTTCGATGGCACCCCGGCCGAAGCGTTCCGGGTGACGCGATACCTTCTTCTCCACCGCGTAGGCTGCAAAGGACGACAGGAGGGCTCCACCCCCCGGCAAGATGCCGAGTAACGCGCCAATTCCAGTGCCGCGCAAAGCTGGCGCCCATGCCGCGCGGACATCGCTGCGAGATGGCCAGATGCTGGAGATCTTCGCGGCGGCTGCCGATTCCGACGGCGGCCCTTTTGTCAGGTTCGCCATTATATCGGCGATCCCGAAAAGACCTATTGCGAGGGCGACAAAGCTGATTCCCCCCATCAAAGGCGGCAACCCGAACGTGTAGCGCTGGACCCCGGAATTGATATCAAGCCCGACGAGCCCCAGGAGTATGCCGACGAGGACCATACCGACGGATTTCATCATGGAGCCACTGGAGAGCGCGGTGGCCCCGACCAGGCCAAACAGCATGAGCGCAAAGTAATCGGCGGGTCCGAACATAAGCGCCAATTGCGATAGCGGCAGCGACAGGGTCGCGATGATCAGTGTCGCGATCGTACCTGCAGCAAATGACGCGTAGGCCGCCGTCGCCAGAGCCACACCGGCACGCCCCTGACGGGCCATCTGATGGCCATCGATACAAGTCACCGCTGCCGAGCTCTCGCCCGGCAGGTTGACAAGGATCGCCGTTGTCGAGCCGCCGTATTGCGCGCCGTAGTAAATGCCCGCGAGCATGATCAGCGCCGATTCCGCCGGGAAATGGAAGGTGATCGGCAGGAGAATGGCAAGTGTTGCCAGCGGCCCAAGTCCAGGCAACACGCCAATCAGCGTACCGACGAGGCATCCCACGAAGGCAAGCGCGAGGTTGGACGGCTGCAGCGCCACGGCGAAGCCGACCAGAAGGTTATCGATGAGGGTCATTGCAGCACCGTGGGGAACACGGCGAGCGGCATGTCGAGCAAGGCCACGAACAACAGGCACGCGCCCGCGGCAAGCACGACGGCGACAAGCGTGGTGCGCAGCCAGTCGTCACGCCGGCACCCGGCGGCAGCGGTCAGCACAGCGGCCAGCGAAGCCAGTGCAAGCCCCAGCGGCTCGATCATCAGGCCGAAGACCACGACGGCAAGGATGGGCATGGCTATGGCGCGGGGACGGAGCGGCGGCAATCTCTGGCCGTCCAGTCGGAGCCCGCGCAACGCCAGGACCGCGCCCGTCGCGGCCAACATGCCGGCGACATAGCGCGGAAGATATCCCGGACCCATCTGCGCGAGGGCGCCATGGTGGAGATCCTGCGCGAAAAAGAGGAAACCGCCCGCAACGGCGATCATAAGAACGCCGGCGCCCAGATCCTCAGGGCTGCGTATCCCACGTATCATCACCCCTCCCCCGCACGTCCGGCACTTCTCCGGAAGTGGAAATTTTTTCCGTTTTTAGGAATGCGCGATGGCGCGCACACACGACAGATTGGCAATCCCAATCTTGCGCAATCATTACACTTGCCATTATGCCGGGAGTGATGTTCATTTGCAATAAAAATGGAATTATATTCGGCTTTTAACACTGGGAGGACGACATGCATCGGATTCTGGCTCGACTTCACATGACGCGATGGCGCTTTGCACCGGCACTCGCCGCGCTCCTGGCTTGCGGCGCTGCGCCGGCGAATGCGAAAGATTTTCCAACGCGGCCGGTGACCATCTCGATCGGCTATTCGGCCGGTGGCACCGTGGATATCGCAGCCCGCATCATCGCCGACGATCTCACGAAAAGACTTGGTCAGCGCTTTCTGGTCGACAATCGCCCGGGTGCGAGCGGCATGGTTTCCGCCGACTACGTCGCCCGTGCCAAACCCGACGGCTACACCCTCGGCATGATCACCACGTCGCAGCTCGGCACCAATCCGCATCTCTACAGCAAGATCGCCTACAAGGCCGCGGACTTCAGCCCGATAGGCATCGCGGTGAAGGCTCCGATTGCACTTGCGGTTGCCAATGCCGTCCCCGCCAAAACGATTGCCGAGTTCCAGAGCTATGCCCGGCAGCACGGCGCGACGATGACCTACGGCTCCTTCGGCCTTGGAACCAATGCTCAACTTGTCACGGAAGTGATGAGCGACAGTCTTGGGATCAAGATGCAGCACGCGCCCTACGTCCAAGGGGCGATGGCGCGGACCGATCTTGCCTCGGGGACGATCCAGGCGCTTGTCGATTCGGTCGCGACCCTCACGCCTCTGCACAACGGCGGCCAGGTTCGCGTGATCGGCAATTTCGACGAAACGCGCTCCGCCACGCTTCCCGACGTCCCAACCTTCAAGGAAGCGGGCTTCCCCGATCTCGTGGCCTACACCTGGATCGGCCTGCTGGCGCCGGCCGGCGTGCCGGAAGCCACGGTGGAGACATTGAGCTCCGCGCTCAAGGCATCTCTCGCGGAGCCCGCGGTGAAGAAGCGCCTCGAGGATGCCGGCTTCGTCGTGACCTGGTCCTCGCCCGCGGCAATGGCGGCCGAGATTACGCGCGACTTCAACCGCTGGGGACCGGTCGTCAAGCGCCTCGGCATCAAGCTTGACTGACACTCAGCTCTTGGCTGTCCCCGGTCGCGGTTTACGCCGCGGGCGGGGCGGCTCCACAGGCCCCAGAAGTGTCATCGCACGATCGATAACGGAGCCCGTCGCCTTCATCAGATCGCGCGGGCGCCGATAGATCAACCAGGTAATGATGAGCTGGTTGACGCTGCCGTTCAGGATCGTCGCTGTCTCGTAGGGATTGTGGCCGGCTGGCCATTCGCCCGCCGCCTCCCCCTGGCGGATAAGGTGGACGATGATGCGCGCATAGTCGTCGATCGCGTGGCGAACGGTGGTCTCCCCGACCAGAACGCTTGGCCAGATTTCCAGATACAACGTGCGCGACCACTCGGGATTCCGGCGGGCAAAATCAGCGGCCAGCCAGAGATAAAGCCTCAGGCGTTCACGAGCCGTCGTCTTGCCGGCAACGGCTTCGGCATATTCGCTGTAGAAGCGGCCAAAAACACTGAGCGGCACCGCATAGGCCAGCTCCTCCTTGCCCGGGTAGTACTCGTAGATCGAAGAGACCGGCATGCCGGCTTCCGAGGCGATATCGCCGATCCGCGCTCGCGAGATGCCATCACGTGCGAAAACACGCAAGGCGGCGCGTAGAATCTCCTGCTCCCGGCGCTTGGATCGATCTTGTTTACGCTCACCTGTCTCACCACTCCACCGGTTGACGATGTCAGCCAGGAAGTCCTCCCAGGGAATGGGCGTCTCGACCGGCCTGCCGGCCTCGTTTGCTTTCTTCAGCATAGCCCTGTTTGCTCAAAGACCTCTTGAAACCGGGCAAATCACCCGCTCCTCTCGGAGCCCGGGTGGCTCCCGGCCACATTATCGTTCCGCCGAAGTTAATTCGGCAATCATCCCGAAGCAAGTTTGCGCGACGGGCAGAGGCAATCCGCCGGGATGAATCCGGCAGGCTGTCCCAAGTTCGCCATCAGCACATGAAACGACTCTCCAAGGCAAGTTGAAATCCGACTTCATTTCGTATTTTTGCCAGAGAAACGAGCGAGCGTCGGTCGAATCTTCGCGGATTGCCATAACAATCAGTGCGAGCACCTCTCCAGTCCACGGCTGGGCTCGCGTGTCGATGATCCAAAAACCGAAAATTATACGACTTTTGAGTTGACAGTCGGCGTGTTCCGGCGACATAGATTGGATCATGATCCGCTTGCCTGGTCGGTAACATTGGCCGGCCGGAAAGAAATGACGGTTCCGGGCGACCCGCATGGCGGCGCCTCCGGAACTGCAAAGGGAACGCTCATGACATTGGACCGGGTTGCCGTCGTTTCTTCGGCACAGACAGAGCTTCGCCCCGCCTGGAGCGGCGCGCAGCATATCGACCTGATCTCGGCGGTTGTGGCGCAGGTGTTCAAGGGCACCGGCCTGACGTTGGAGGACGTGGATTTCGTCTTCGATTCCGGCAGCGACGTCCTCGACGGCCGCTCCATTTCGAACTGCGGCTTTCTCGGCGCCATGGGCGCTCACCACAAAGAGGAATCCCGGGTCGAGGAAGACGGGCTTTGGGCCGCGCAGTATGGCGTGACGAAGATCGCCTCGGGTGCCGCCCGTGTGGGGCTCATCATCGCCTATTCCAAGCCGTCGGAATCCGAGACCAACGCCTTCTACGCCAGCCAGTGCGAGCCCTTCTACCAGCGCCCCGTCGGCTTCGACCACCGGGCTGCCAGCGGCCTGCAGGCCCAGCGCTACCTGGCAGACGCCGCGCTCGACCTGAGCGCGCTGGCGCGCGTCACGCACCAGCGCTGGAGCGATGCGGCACGGCATGGAAAGGTGGCAATCGACAAGGTTCCGGACGAAGCAGCGGTACTCGCCGATGTCAACGCTGCAGCGCCGCTCACCGAGCTCATGCTGTCACGGCCCCTCGATGGGGCGGTCGCCGTTCTTCTCGCGTCGGAGGATATCGCCCGGCGCGTTGCGCGCCCTCCCGTCTGGGTGACGGGGATGGGCAGCGCCAGCGACCGGCATGCCTTCGCCAGCCGGACGCCGGGACGGCTCGAAGCCTGCGAGGCGGCCGCGGCGATGGCGTTGCGCAAGGCGGGCTGGCAGGCTGCGAAGGCGGATATTGCGGAGGTCAGCGCCTCATCGGCGGCGTCAGAATTGATGGTGCTGGAAGCCCTCGGCCTCGCCAAGCAGGGCCAAGCGATTTCCCTTCTCGATAATGCCAGCACGGCGATCAATCGCTCGGGCGGTGCCCTGCCGGCCGATCCCATCATGGCCACAGGTCTCGTGCGGCTCGCCGAGGCCGCGCGGCAGCTGAGCTATCCCGCCGAGTACGGGCTGTCCGCCGCCACGTCGGCCATCGTGCACGGTGCCGGTGGCGTCGGCATGCAGTCGCACTGCGTCTTCACGTTGGAGGTCTGATCATGGCGCGTCACGTTGGAATTGTCGGCGTCGGTCAGACGCATCATGCGCGCCGCCGCACGGACGTCAGCCAGGCTGGGCTCGTGCGCGAGGCCGTGGACAGGGCGCTGGCTGATGCGAAGCTCACGATCGAGGATATCGACTCGGTGATCGTCGCCACCGGGCCGGTGCTGTTCGCAGCCGTCAACCAGCCGGAGAAATGGGTGGCCGATGCCATCGGCGCGCGGTTGAAGCCGGTGGTGCGCGTCACCAGCGGTGGCGGCACCGGCCTCGCTGGCGCGCTGACCGGCTACTACCAGATCGCCGGCGGCTTTGCCGAGCGCGTCCTCGTCGTTGCCTATGACAAGCTGTCTGAAGGCGCTCTGCAGTACTCCATCTCCACGCTCTATGATCCGTTCTGGGGGCGCGAGTTCGCGGTCGGTATCATGGGCTTCTCCGCCGCCTACTGGCGCGCGCGCATGGATGTCCTCGGCCATACCGAGGAAGCCGCTGCCATGGTCGGGGTCAAGAATCGCAAGAACGCGATGAAGAACCCCTATGCCCATGTGAAGAAGGAGATCACCGTCGAGGAGGTGTTGAATTCACGCCCCCTGGCCTGGCCGATCAAGCTGCTCGACGTGCCGCCGATTTCCGACGGTGCCGCTGCCGTGGTGCTGTCTTCCGAGAAAGCGGCCGCGCAATCAACGGATCGCCCGGCCTGGATCCGCGGCATGGGCTATTTCTGCGAGGCCGACAACGCCGCGCAGCGCTCCATGCTGGTGTCCGAGCCCCTGGCGCTCGCCGCCCGCCGCATCTACCGCGCGGCCGGCATCACCAATCCGCGCCGGCAGTTCGACGTCGTCGAGGTGCAGGAGCCCTACACCTGCTTCGAACTCAGCTATTACGAAAGCCTCGGTCTCTGCGCGCCCGGAGAAGCCGCGGAGCTGATCTCCTCCGGCGCCACGCAGATGGACGGCGACATTCCGGTCAACCCCTCGGGCGGTTGCGCGGGGGCCAACCCCATCGGCGCGGCCGGGCTCATCCGCCTCATCGAGGGCGCCGCCCAGGTCATGGGCAAAGCGGGTGATATCCAGATCCCCAACGCGAAGCTGGCGCTTGTCCAGTCCGGCGGCGGCTGGGCCAATCTGCGCGGCGTCGCCGTGCTCAGCGCATAAGGAGGAAGCCTCATGCTTGCCATTCCGGACAGTTGGGCCCAGGACCTGACGACCTTCCCGAGCGACCTGTCGATGCCCTATACGCTGACGCCGGGGCGTGCGGCGGGTACCTTCGTCGCGGAGGTCAAGAACCGCCGTATCGTCGGCTCGCGTTTCGCGAGCGGCACCGTCGTGGTGCCGGCCCAGGATTTTTGCCCGAACACCGGCGACAGCGATCCTGAGCTGGTCGAGGCGCCGCATACGGGCACCCTTAACGGCTTCACGCAAACCGATGCAGGGATCATCGCGCTGATCCGCATCGACGGATCGGATGTCGATATGACCCATCGCATCCTCGGCACGGCGCTCGACGGCCTAAAGGTCGGCCAGCGCGTCGAGGCCGTCTGGGGCGATGGCGAAGGCATCCTCGCGATCGAGGGTTTCCGGATCGCGGCGAATGCGCCGCAGGGTGAGATCCGCCCGCTTGAAGCGCCGGCAAAGCCCGTGGAGCAGATTCCCTATCGCCTCGACCTGCACTACGAGCATGCCTTCGGCCCGTATTACGGGCGGCTGTTCGACGAGATCAAGACCAACCGCCGGATCATGGGCGTGCGCACCTCCGACGGCGAGGGGGCCCTGCTGCCGCCGCGCGAGATCGACGACATCACCCACAAGCCGACGGGAACCTGGGTGGAGCTGAAGCAGACCGGTACCGTACGCGCCATGTCCGTGATTCACCTGGAATTCATCGGCCAGACCCAGCCCCCGCCGTATATCTATGCCGAGATCATGCTGGACGGCGCGTCCACCCGCCTCATCCATAATGTCGGCGGCATCGACATGAGCCGCGCCAAGGAGCTGGTGAAGCCGGGCACCCGGGTACGCGCCGTCTGGCGCGAAGGCGAACGCACCGGCTCGCTCGCCGACATCTCGCATTTCGAGGTCATCGACGGCGAGGAATAAGGGTCCGGGACGAGGAAGGGGCGGCTCGATGTTCGAAATTCATACGCTCAGGCTCGGCGAGTTGATGATCCCGCAGGGCGAAAGCCTCCTGCGGGATCCGATCCACGCCTGGTACGTGACGGATGGTACCACCCGCATCCTCGTCGATGTCGGCATGCCGGGCGTCGAGGAGACCCGGCGGCGCCTCGGGATCGCGGCGACCGGCGGCGGCCCGGACTCGCTCGTGCGGACATTGGGCGAATGCGGGACTGATCCGGGTGCCATCGACATCATCATCGCCACGCATCTGCACTTTGACCACGCCTGGAATCTCGATCTTTTCCCGCAGGCCTGCGTCGTCGTGCAGAGGGACGAGGTCTTCCATGCGGTCGATCCGGTCGCGACGCAGCGGATCTACTATCTGCGCGAGACATTGCTCAGCCTTCTCGCCCGCAAGAAGCCGTCCGGACTGCGGCTCATCGATGGCGATGTCGATCTGATGCCGGGTGTCCGACTGATGAAGGTGCCCGGCCACACGCCGGGCATGCAGGTGCCCATCGTCAGCACCACGAAGGGCAAGGTGGCGCTCGTCTCCGATCTCGGCGACCACTATCGCTGCTGGTTCCCTGCGGATCCGCGTGCGACCGAGCACCCGATGCGGTTCATGACCGGCAGCTATCTCCCCGGCGCCATCCGCAGCGAGAGCGAGCGCGTCTATCAGGACAGCATGGCACGCGTGCAGGCGGCTTGTGACATCGTCATTCCGGCGCATGACTTCCGCATCCCCAGCCATATTCCGGCAGAGTGGTTTGAAGTGCCGGCCTCCACGCGTGGCGATCTCAGCCATTCCAAGGCGGACCATTCCAAGGCGGCACATTCCAAGGCGGCGGAGTAGACCATGCCCAATCTCGCCGATCACCTCTTCCGCCAGGCGCGCGAACGGCCGGACAAGATCGCGCTGATTTACGAAGGCGAGACCTGGACCTTCGCCCGCCTCGCGGATGCCGTGCGGCGGGTAGCGGCAGGGCTTGCGGCGGCCGGCGTCGGCAGCGGCACGCGGGTCGGGCTCATGACCACGGCCAGGCCGGATTTCATTATCACCCAACAGGCAATCTTTGCCCTGGGCGCGACGCTGACACCGCTCAACATCTTCTACAAGCGGGCGGATCTCGCCCATGTCATCACGAGTTGCGACCTCGAAGTGCTCATCATGGATCGCGACTTCGTCGAGAACCTGCCGGACGCGGCCGATTGCGGCGAACTGCGCGGCGTTCTGGTGTTCGGGCTGCCGACCGGGGCCGGCCGTCTCGCATCCGCCGACGGGCTGGGGCAGACCGGAGCAGCGATCGAGAGGCCGGTCGACCTCCCCGAAACCGCCATCGGTATGATGCTCAACACCTCTGCCACGACCGGCAAGGCGAAGGGCGTCATGCTGTCGCTCGCCAATCTGCGCGCCAATTACGACAGGACGCCGGAATGGCTCGGGCTCAACAGCGAGAGCGTCATTCTCTGCGCCCTGCCCCTCTACAACACCTTCGGATTGAACCAGGGCATCAACGCGCTGATGGTGACCGGCGGCACGATGGTGCTGCTGCCCCGCTTCGATGCGGACCGCTGCCTCGACGCCATCACCGCCCATGGCTGCACGTTCCTGCCCATGGTGCCCACCATGCTGCAGCGCATCGTCGATCATCCTGAGGCGGAGACGCGCAATCTCTCGTCGGTGTCGCGTATCCTCACGGGCGCCGCACCGGTGCCGGCCGCGCTGCTCGAGCGCATCTATCGGGTGATGGGCCGCGACACCGATGTGATGACGGCCTACGGCCTCACCGAGGCCTCCGCCATCGTGACGCTGGAGCATATCACCCTCCGCTCGGATGGCCGTATCGAACGGCCAAAGTCGATCGGCCAGGTCCTTCCGGGCATGGAGGTCCGCATCCTCACCGACGACGGTCGTCCCACGGCGGCCGGCGAGGTCGGCGAGATCTGCATCAGGGGCCCCAACATCATGCAGGGCTACTATCGCCAGCCCGAAGAAACGGCGCTCGCCATCCGCGATGGCTGGCTGCATTCGGGTGATCTCGGCTATTTCGACGCCGACGGGCATGGCTATATCGTCGACCGCAAGAAGGACGTGATCATCCGCGGCGGGCAGAACATCTATCCCGCCGACATCGAGGACGTGCTCTACCACGTCCCCGGCATTCGCGAGGTCGCGGTCGCCGGCCAGCCGGACGACAAGCTGGGCGAGGTCCCGGTGGCCTATGTCGCGCTCCAGCCCGGTTGCCATCTCACCGCCGAGGCATTGATCGACCGCTGCAAGCAGGAGCTTGCCTATTACAAGGTGCCGGCCGCCGTCCATTTCCTGGCTGAGCTGCCCAAGGGGCCGACCGGCAAGATCCTGCGCCGCGGCCTGAAGTCGCCAGCCACCAACGCCAGTCCCCCAGGAGTTACGCCGTGAGCTTTGAGACCCTTCTCTACGCGATTGCCGACGGCGTTGGCACAATCACCCTCAACCGCCCGGACGCGTTGAACGCGACCAACGACACGCTCTACCACGAACTGTCCGGCCTGATCGGTGATATTGCGGGCGACCGCAGCGTGGGCGCCGTGGTGCTGACCGGCGCAGGCCGCGGCTTCTGCGCCGGAGCCGACGTCAAGTCGATGAACCCCGATGCCAAGCTTCTCGACAGGCGCGCGCGGCATCGCTGGATCCTGCGCGACATCCTGCAGCCGCTGATCGCGCTGGAGAAGCCTGTCATCGCCGCCGTCAACGGCCCGGCCGTCGGTGCCGGCTTCAATATCGCGCTCGCCTGCGACATCGTCATTGCCTCGGAGAAGGCGGTCTTCAGCCAGATCTTCACCCGTCTGGCGCTCGTCCCGGATCTCGGCGGCCTCTATCTCCTCACGCGCGTCGTCGGACTGAACAAGGCCAAGGAACTCTGTTTCACCGCCAAGAAGGTCACGGCGGAAGAGGGCCGTGAACTCGGCTTCGTGAACCACGTCGTGCCGCATGATGAACTCATGCCGCGCGCGCAGAAGCTGGCAGCGGAGATCGCCGCCGGACCGCCGACATCGCTCGCGATGATCAAGACGTTGCTCAATAAATCATCGACATCGAGCCTCGAGCAGATGCTCGAATACGAGAGCTTCGCACAGACCATCGCCTACACCACGCCCGAACACAAGGAAGGCGTCGCCGCCTTCCGCGAGAAGCGGCAGCCCAACTTCCGAGGGGCGGAATAGATATGGACTTCACCTATAGCCCGAAGGATCTCGCCTTCCGCGACGAACTGCGCGGATGGCTTGCCGCCAACCTCCCGCAAGGCTGGGGCGAGACCGTCTTCCTGCCGGAGGACGAGGACGAGAACGCCATGTTCCGCCTGGACTGGGAGCGTAAGCTCTACAAGGGCGGCTGGAACGGCATCGCCTGGCCCAAGGACTATGGCGGACGCGGTGCAACGCTTGTCGAACAAGCCATCTTCGCCGAGGAAATGGCACGGGCGAAGGCACCCGAGGGACTTAACATCATCGGGCGGAACCTCGTTGCCACCACGCTGCTCCACCACGGCTCGGACGCGCAGAAGGCCCGCTTCCTGCCCAAGATCATCTCCGGCGAAGAAGTCTGGTGCCAGGGCTTTTCCGAGCCGAACGCGGGGTCCGATCTCGCCGCCGTGCGCTGTCAGGCCGTGCGGGACGGCGACCATTTCGTGGTCAATGGCCAGAAGATCTGGACGAGTTTCGCACAATATTCGCAGTGGTGCATTCTGCTGGCACGCACCGATCCGTCCGCGCCCAAGCACAAGGGCATCAGCTTCCTTCTCGTTGACATGAAGACGCCGGGCATAACCATCCGGCCGCTACGCCAGATCTCCGGCGAATGCGAGTTCAACGAGACATTCTTCGATGATGTCCGCGTTCCCGTCGAGAATCTCGTTGGGGAACTAAACGGCGGCTGGCGTATCGCCATGACGACGCTTGCCTACGAGCGCGGCCCCGAAGATGCGCTCGGGCGCCAGCTCGTGTTCCGCCAGGAGCTCGACCAGCTCCTCGCCACCGCGGCGAAGCTCCAGCGCGGCAACCGGAGCGCCATCGAGGATGGCCTTCTGCGCCAGAAGCTGGCGAAGTCCCTCGTCGGTATCGAGATCATGCGGCTCAACTGCCTGCGCGCCTTCTCAAAGAGCCTGAAGGGTGCACCGCGCGGGGCGGAGGCTTCCATGAACAAGCTCTACTGGAGCCATGTCATGCAGGACATGTTCGATACGGCCATGGAGGTCTTGGGGCCGCTCGCGCCGCTGACAGCAGGCGATGCACATGCCGTGGACGGCGGGCGCTTCCAGCTCGGCTTCCTGCGCTCCAAGGCCTTCACCATCTACTCGGGCTCTTCCGAGATCCAGCGCAACATCATCGCCGAGCGCGTGCTCGGCCTGCCCAAATAGGCCCGGCCATGGATTTCGACTTCAACCAGGAACAATACATGTTCCAGGACACCGTGCGGGACTTGCTGGCCAGTGCCCTGACCATGGAGCATCTGCGCAGCGGCACGCCCGCCGAACTCTGGGGGCAATTGGCCGAGACCGGCGTCTTTGCCCTGCTCACCCGCGAGGAGGACGGCGGCCTCGGCCTCGGCTATACCGATCTGGCGCTTATCTTCGAGGAATTCGGGCGCGCCCTCGTCCCGGCCCCGATCGCAGCGGCCATCGTTGCCGGCGGCGCCATTGCGCGCTTCGGCACGCCGGAACAGCGGGCACAACTGCTTCCCGGCCATGGCGAAGGCGCGTTGCGCCTGTCATCCGCCTTCGCGGAAACGGTAGCAACGGTACCCGCCGCGATGACGCTGACGGCAAGGCCGACCGATGCGGGCTGGACCGTGACCGGCTCCAAGATCCTCGTGCCCGATGCGGCCGCTGCCGACAAGCTGCTGGTGGCGCTGCGCTTCGGCGACGACCTGGGCCTCGCACTCGTCGAGCCCTCCCGGGCCGGCGTCACACTGCGTGAGCAGGATACGCTGGATCTGACGGCGCGCTACCACGAGGTCATCTTCGACCACGTGACCCTGACTGCCGGCGACATTGTTGGCGGCAGGCCCGATCCCGCGGCCGTAGTGGCCTGTTTCGATGCCGCCGCCGCAGTGGCGGCGCTGCAAATGACGGGCATGGCCGCCCGCACGCTCGACGAGGCCGTGACTTATGTTGGCCAGCGCAAGCAGTTCGACCGGGTGATCGGCTCGTTCCAGGCGATCAAGCATCGTTGCGCGGACATGGCCGTCGCCGTCGATGCCTGCCGTTCCGCTGCCTATTACGCGGCCTGGGCATTGGACGAAGCGGCGCCGGACGAGCGAGCGCGGGCCGTCTCAATGGCGAAATCCTGGTGTGGCGACAACGCCCGCTTCACTTGCAACCAAGCCATCCAGCTCCACGGCGGCATCGGCTTCACCTGGGAGTTGGGGCTGCATCTCTTCCTGCGTCGCATCAAATGCGAGGAGGCCTCCTTCGGCGACGCCGACTGGCACCGCGAGCGGGTCATCGGCGCGACGCTGCGCTCCATGGAGCTGGCCGGATGACGATGCGCGCCATGATCCTGCCCCGCTTCGGCGGACCCGAGGTCTTCGAATGTCGCGAAATGCCCATGCCACGCTGCGCGCCCGACCAGATGCGGGTGCGGGTCCATGCCTGCGGTGTATGCGGCCATGATCTCCTGAACCGGGCCGGCCATTTCCCGCATACGCGACTGCCCGCCGTCATGGGCCATGAGATCGCAGGAACGGTGGAGGAGGTTGGCCCCCTGGTGACGCGCTTTGCGCCGGGCGACCGGGTCACGACGATCCAGCGCATGCCGTGCGGACTGTGCGCACTCTGCCGCTCCGGCCGGGAAAATGTCTGCACGTCGGGGCCCGGCTTCTATGGCGAGGACGTCTCCGGCGGCTACGGCCCGTATGTACTCGCCACCGAGCGCAATACGGTGAAACTGCCGGATGCGATCCCGCTCGAGATCGCCTGCACGCTGAGCTGCGCCATCGGTACCGGCTTCCACGCGCTGCGCCGTGCGCAACTCACCCTTGGCGACAGTGTCGTCATCACCGGCGCAAGCGGTGGCGTCGGCATCCATACCGTCAAGCTTGCGCGGCTGCTCGGCCTCAGGACCATCGCCATCTCCTCGTCGCCCGACAAGGTCGAGCGGCTGCGGGCTGCGGGCGCGGATGAGGTTGTTGTCGCGCCCGATTTCCAGTTCCACAAGGGGGTCAGGGAATTGACCGGCGGCCTTGGCGCCGATGCGGTGATCGAGATCGCCGGGCGGCCCACCTTCCCTTCCTCCGTCCGCGCGCTCAGGGCGGCGGGACGCATGGTGATCGTCGGCAATGTCGACCCCGGCAGCGTGGCGCTCAACCCGGCCATGGCTATCCTGCGGGAGATGGATTTCGTGGGAAGCGCCCATGCGACCCTCGCCGATCTGCAGAAGGTCATTGCCCTTGTCGAACGCGGCGCTATCACGCCGGAGATCGCCGACGTCCTCCCCGTCGAGGATGTAGCCGAAGCCCATCGTCGCATGGAAGCCCGCGGCACGTCCGGCCGGATGGTACTCCTCCATGGCGGGAGTGGCTGATGTCCGACGCCGACCCTCCGCACATCCCGTCCCGCTGCGAGACCCTGGAAATCCGCGGTCTCCGCTATTCCGTCCGTCGCTGGGGCCGTGAGAATGCCCGGCCGCTCCTGATGGTGCACGGCACCCGTGATTCATCGATAACCTTTCAGTTCGTGGTGGACCATCTTGAGGGCGACTGGCAGGTGATAGCCCCGGATTGGCGCGGCCACGGGCATTCGGACCGCGCCCAGTCCTACTGGCTCCATGATTTCGTCGGCGACCTCGCCGCACTCTTTGAGCTTCTGTTTCCGTCACGCGCGGTGCCGCTGGTCGGGCATAGCCTCGGCGGTAACGTCGCCGGCATTTTCGCCGGCCTGCGGCCGGAGCGCATCTCCCATCTCGTCTCGCTCGATGGCTTTGGCCCGCTCGTCGACCATGTTCCCGTGGATCCGGTCGCCCTGTTGCGGCGGCATATCGAGGCCAGGGAGCGCGAGGGGCGTGCCTATCCGGATATCGCTACGATGGCGGCACGCCTGCGGCAGGCCAATCCCCGGCTCACGCAAGGGCAGGCGATGCTGCTCGCCGAACATTCCAGCGCGGAAGGCCCGGATGGCCAAAGACGCTGGCTTTATACCGGCGACTTCCAGCGCTCGCTGCCGTCGCTGCGCACGATCGCGGAGTGGGGGCGGCTGTGGGCCGGCATCACAGCCCCCGCCCTGTGGGTGATGTCCGAGGACACGCGCCCGAATGCGCCTGTGCGCTTTCCCGCCGAGATCGAGCGCCGGGCCGCTCTCATGCCGCGCCTCGCACGCCGCCAGATCCCCGGCACCAGCCACAACCTGCACCATGACGAACCGGCCGTCGTGGCAAAGCTGATCGAGGATTTCATAAGCAGACCGCCGTAGAGGCGTTCGGAAACTCAAAACAATGCAGAGGGAGGACAGTCGAATAATGCGCTCACGCGGTATAGGGCCCTGACATGCTGGCCCAGCAAGTTGTGAACGGAATAGTGCTGGGTAGCATCTATGCGCTCTCGGCGCTTGGCTTCACGCTCATCTTCGGCGCAGCGCGCCTGGTCAATTTCGCCTATGGCGAAATCCTGATGCTCGGCGCCTTCTTCACGCTGACGTTGATGAGCGCGCTTGGCCTGCCCTTTTTCGCCGCCCTCCCCGCCGGCATGGCTGCCACGGCGCTCCTCAGCGTCATCCTCTTCTACCTCACCATCCGGCCCCTCACCCGCAAGTCCTATACGTCGCTGCAGGGCGAACTGCAGGTCATCCTTGTGACCCTCGGACTGCTCTATGTCCTGCGGGAATCCGCCTTCATCATCTGGGGCTCCGCGCCGCGCAAGATCGAAATGGGCATATCCGGCATCGTCATGCTCGGCGACGTGGTGCTGACGCGCCAGCGGCTCGTGGTCATCCTCATCATGGCGATCATGGTCACCGCCCTCTATCTCATGCTCTACCGCACCCGCATCGGCAAGGCGCTGCGCGCCATCGCCCAGAACCGCGAAGGCGCGGCCGCCATCGGCCTCGACGGCGATCGGATCATCGCCTTCGTCTTCGCAGTCTCCGGAGCGCTCGCCTGCGTCGCCGGCAGTCTTCTCGGCACCCTTTATGCCGTGGAGCCCGCCATGGGGGGAGCACCGCTGCTCAAAGCCTTCGTGATCGTGATCTTCGGCGGCCTCGGCAGCGTGCCCGGCGCCATCGCCGGCGGGCTCCTGCTCGGCCTCATCGAAACGCTCGCCGGGGCCTATATCAGCTTCGCTTTCAAGGACATCTTCACCTTCCTCCTGCTGATCGCCGTGCTGCTGCTGCGCCCCGCCGGCCTGTTCGGGAGGACGCGATGAACAAGCTCGCGCTGCCCCTCTTCATGATCGTCATGGCGGCCCTGCCCCAGGTCGTCAGCGAGTATCAGGTCTATCTCCTGACATTGACCGTGATCTGGGCGATCATGGCGCTCAGCATGGGTCTCGTCCTCGGCTATATCGGCCAGATCAATCTCGGACAGATCGCCTTCGTCGCCATCGCCGCCTATGCCTCGACATTGCTGCGCCTCAACTTCGGCCTGAGCTTCTGGCTCGCCGCGCCGATCGCGCTTGCCGTCGTCGTGGGGATTGCCGCGATCGTCGGGCTGATCACGCTGCGGCTCAGAGGGCCGTTCTTCATTCTCGTGATGCTTGCCTTCGCAGAGATCGTGCGCCTCATCATCGCCAACTGGCAGGAAGTGACCAACGGCCCGCTCGGGCTGCGCGGCATCGCGCCGCCGGAACCGATCTTCGGCGTCTCCTTCGCCAGCAAGACCGCCTTCTACTATCTCGCGCTCGTCGTGCTCGTGGTGAGCCTCGCGGCGCTCTTGCGGCTCGTCCGCAGCAAGACCGGCCGCATGCTGGTCGCCGTGCGGGAGGATGAGATCCTCGCGGAATTCGTCGGCATCCCGATCATGCGGCAGAAGGTGACCGGCCTGTGCATCTCGGCCTTCGTCGCGGGCCTCGGCGGCATCCTGCTCGGTCCGTTTCTCACCATCCTGGCGCCGAGCCAGTTCACGCTCTTCGCCTCGGTGGACATGATCGTGATGGTGGTCGTGGGTGGCGTCGGCACGCTCGCGGGGCCGATCATAGGCGCGGCGTTCCTCACCTACATTCCGGAACTGCTGAGTTTTGCCAATCACTTCCGCCCCATCCTCATGGGCGTCGTGCTGATCGTCGTCACCCTGTTCGCGCCGCAAGGCATCCTCGGCCTGCTGCGCGGTTTCAAACGCACCCTGGCAAGGGAGGCGCGCGATGGCCAGTGAACCCTTCCTTGCAGTCGACCACATCGCCAAGCATTTCGGAGGCGTGAAGGCGGTGAAGGATGTGACCTTCACCGTGAACCGCGGCGAAATCCTCGGCCTGATCGGACCGAACGGCGCCGGCAAGACGACCACCTTCAACCTCATCTCCGGCCTGCTGCCGCTCACCGGCGGCGAGGTCCGGCTGGAGGGCCGGCGCATCAGCGGCGAGCGTCCGGACCGCATCGCCTCGCTCGGTGTCGCCCGGACATTCCAGGGCACCCGGATCTTCCCGGCGCTCACGGTCCGCGAAAATCTTGAAACCGCCCTTCTGGCCCGCGCGCCGGTGGGCTTCTGGGCGGACTGGTTCGGGCTGCCGGCGGCACGCGCCATTCATGCCGCGATCGGCGGTGAAGTCACGAACGTGCTCGACTTCATCGGCCTGTCGGCGCAGGCAGAGCGTATCGCGGGCGACATGCCCTATGCGCATCAAAGCCTGCTCGGCGTCGGCCTGGCCCTGGCGCTGAAGCCCCGTCTGCTGCTGCTGGACGAGCCCTTCGCAGGCATGAACCCCAATGAAACCGCCGGCGCCGCTGCCATGGTGCAGCGTATCCGCGACAGCGGCGTGACCGTGCTCTTCGTCGAGCACGACATGGCCGCGGTGATGGGGATCTGCGACCGGATCGTCGTGGTCGATCAGGGGTCGAAGATCGCCGAAGGCGCACCGGCCGAGATCGCCGCGAATCCGCGCGTCATCGAGGCCTATCTGGGGAGCGACGAGGATGCTTGAAATCCGCGATCTCGAGGCGGCCTACGGCCCCATCGTCGCCCTCCATGGGGTTAATCTCACCATCGCCGAAGGCGAGGCCATCACCGTCATCGGCGCGAATGGCGCCGGCAAGTCCACGCTCCTCAAGACGATTTGCGGCATTCTCAAGCCGCGCTCCGGCGAGATCCGCTTCGAGGGCAAGCCGACCATCGGGCTCTCCTCCGCACGCATGGTGCAAAGCGGTGTCGCTCTCGTGCCGGAGGGGCGCCATGTCTTCCCGCAATTGACCGTGCGCGAGAACCTGGATCTCGGCGCTTACTACCGACGCGACCACGCCGCTGTGCGCGCCGACCTCGAAGCCGCGCTCGACACCTTCCCGATCCTACGGGAACGCCTTTCGCAGCCGGGAGGCTCGCTCTCGGGCGGGCAGCAGCAGATGCTTGCCATCGCCCGCGCAATGATGTCGCGCCCGCGGCTGCTCATGCTCGACGAGCCCTCGCTGGGCCTGGCACCGGCCATCGTGCAGCAACTCGGGCGGATCATTCAGGAGCTGAACCGTGGGGGAGCCACCATCCTGCTCGTCGAACAGAACGCCCGCATGGCGCTGCGCCTCGCGCACCGGGCCTATGTGCTTGCCACCGGCCGGGTGACGCGCACGGGAACGGGCCAAGAGTTGCTGGACGATCCTGCCGTGAAGGCAAGCTATCTCGGCGGCCATTCCGGAACCTGAGGGCGAGGCGCCCGCATCCGGGGTAAAGGCCCTGCTCGGTCCGAGTCCACCGGCGAGCAGTCTTCATAAGTGGACGGAGGGTGGAGAGAAAAGATGACGCGAATGACTTTTGGCAGGCGCGCAGCGCTCGCCGCCGTCCTGGCGGCAACGCTTGTTCCAGCGGCACTGGCGCAGAAGGCCAGCGCCCAGGACAAAACGGTGAAGATCGGCGCGATCTTCGCCCAGACCGGCCCCAATGCCTCGATCGGCTCCGAGGCGCTGATCGGCACCCAATATGCCATCAAGAAGATCAACGAGGCCGGCGGCGTAAAGGTCGGCGGCGAGACCTACAAGTTCGAGCTCGTCAATATCGACGACGAGTCGAAAGCCGAGCGCGCCGTTGCCGCTGCGGAAAAATTGGTGGCCGACAAGACCATTCCGGTGATCCTGACACCGCCTTCTTCAACCACGACGCTTGCTGTCGTGCCGATCGCCGAGAAGAACGGCCGCATTGCGCTCAGCTTCGTCGCCTCGGCGCCTTCGGTCACCGGCCCTGACCATCCGCTGAGCTTCCGCACGACGCTCAGCGCCATCATGAATGTGGCCCCGTCGATCGAATTCCTCATCAAGGACAAGGGGATCAAGAAGATCGCCTATATCGGCCGCAATGACGACTGGGGACGCGCGGCCGGCGCGAGCATCGCGGACACTGCCAAGAAGCTCGGCGCCGACGTGGTGATGACGGAATATTTCGAGTCGGGCTCCACCGATTTCTACGGCCTCCTAACGAAGGCGCGCGCGGCTGGCCCCGAGGCTGTCGTCGGCGCGGCCTTCGTCGAAGACGGCGTCTCGATGATCAAGCAATATCGGGAGCTGCAGCTCAAGCAGCCCTTCCTCTCGGTCGCGGTGATCTGGGCTTCTCCGGTCTTCCTGAAGGCTGCCGGGCGCGATATGGAGGGCGTGTATATTTCAACCGGCCCCACGACGTCGTCCAATCCCGAACTCGATGCTTTCAGGGCCGCGTTCAAGGCGGAAACAGGGTCTGACGCCCTGCCCTTCAGCATCACGGCCGTGGACAATATCAACCTCCTTGCTGAAGCGATGAAGACGGCCGGTTCCACTGACCCGCAAAAGATCGCCGACGCCCTGCGCAAGCTTAACTTCAAGGGCCTTCTGCAGACCTATAAGTTCGACGGCGGCACACAGTCCGACGTTGTCATCAACATCAATGAGGTGAAGGACGGCAAAGTCGGCGTCATCTCGTCCCTCACAACGCGGTAACAGCCCAGCCTCTCCCGCCTGAACAGTCGGTTCAGGCGGGACTTGGCCGCGTGCGAGATGAATATGAAACCTTCCATCAAGAAAATCGCCTTCCTCGTGGCAAAGCCCGGCCTGTCGGATGCGGCGTTTCGATATCACTGGCGTGAGATCCACGGTCCTCTCGTCGCCGGCTCACCGGGCTACCGCAGCTGGCGCCTGCGCTATGTGCAGAACCATGTCATGGCGGCGGGGCCTGTGGGCTCTCCCTTCGCCTTTGCCGGCATGGCGGAATTCTGGCTGCCGGGTTCCTCGCCGAACGAGGACGCCTTCTCCGCGACGGACGTGTACCGGGACCGGATTGCCCCGGACGAACGCAATTTCATCGACATGAACCGGACAATCTCCTTCGCGGCCACCGAACAGGTGCTGAACGCCGGCAAGGCGCCTGTGAAGGTCATCACCCTGTCGCGGCGTCCCGCGGGGCTCGACGAAGCCGGCCAGCGCATGCTGCTTGCACAGATGGTGAGCCGTCCGGGTCGCATTTCTCCCCGGGGATGGCGGGTCGATCATGCCATCGCGGGCACATTCCGCCTGCCTGGCGCCGCCGTTGCGGAGCCGCTCGCCATCGACTGTATGGAGTCGCTCTGGTTCGACAGTGAGAACGACATGCACGCCCATTTCCGCGAAACGCGGGAGGAGCGGACGCACATATTCACCGACGATGGGCAAATGTCGTTCATCGCCGATGAATATGTCTTCCACGACCTTTTCAACGATCGATGAAACGTGCCCTGCGCCCCTCAAGAAAGGCCCGCACACCCTCGCCGCTGTCGATGCCCGCAACGAGATCGGCCGACAGCGCCTGACAGTCGAGATAGGTATCCATCCAATCCTGGCCGGCCTCTGCGATGGACGCGACCTTGCGGGCGCGGATGGCGGGCAGGCTTTTTCCCGCGATCGTCCGCGCAAGCTCCATCGCCTTGGCCTGGACGTCCGCGCGCGGCACAACGTAGTTGAAGAAGCCCGTCGTCTCGAGCTGTCGCGCCGTGAAGCGCTCACCCGTGAAATACATCTCACGGATCTTCGCCTGCGGCACATTGAGCGATGCAAGGAGCCCCGAGCCGCCGCCGACGAGACCATAGTCGATTTCCGGGCAGGCAAAGACCGCATCCTCCGCCGCGATGCGGAGATCGCACAGCGCGGCCAGGATGACGCCGACGCCGATGGCCGCGCCGTTGATCGCGGCGATAATGGGCCGTTCCAGATTGCCGAGCCGTGGGATCTGCTCGTTGATGAAGCGGTAGCGCTCCTTGCGCTTCTCGCTGGTCATCCCGACAAAATCGTTGAGGTCGGCCCCGCCGCACCACGCCTTCGCCCCATCGGGCGCCGTGAGCACCACGACACGGATTTCGGGCTCTGCCTCGATGGCGCCGCAGAGCGCTCCGATGTCCTCATAGACCGATATCGACACCGCATTGACCGGCGGACGCGAGAAGACGACGGAGGCGACACCGTCGACGTCGACTGTCATCGTGAAAGAACCGAACTTGTGTTGCATGGCAACCTCAAACGAGCGGGATCGGCAGGCGATAGACACGCACCGCGGTGTTGTGGAACAGGGCGGCCTTCTCGGCGGTGCTGGCGCCCGCGGCGAGCCGCTTGAAGGCGTTCCACACGACGGGATAGGAGAACATGCCCTTGTCCACGGGGAAGTTGCTCTCGAACATGCAGCGGTCCACGCCGAAGGCTTCGATCGCGGTCTCGACCAGCGGCTGCCAGGCCCGGGCCAGATCGCCGGAGGATGGCGGACGCGGGCCTTCGTGCCAGGTCGCGCCCGTCACCACCATGCCCATGCCGCCCATCTTGATCGCGACATTGGGGCAGGCAGCGAGCATTCGGATGTTCTCCCGCCATTGGCGGAACGTCTCGTCCTCACGTCCCTTGTAGGGCCCGACGCCGAGCGGGCAGCCAAAATGGTCAAGCACGATGGCCAGTTCCGGCAGGAACCGCGCCACCTCGATCAGATCCGAGAGCTGGCTGTGGTAGAGCATCGCGTCAAAGCTCAGACCGTGGCGGGCGAGGGTCGCCAGGCCCTCGCGGAAATCGATGCGCTTCAGGAGCCCTTCCGGAGAGGGCCGCAGGGCGATGCCATTCGGAAAATGGGGATCGCGCGTCACGAGGTGACGCACGCCGCGAAACCGCTCCGGCGATGCCGCGCTATGCGCCGCGATCACGCGCTCCACCGCACCGCCGAGCGTAAGATCGGCCTTGCCGACGATCCCGCGGCAGAGCCCGCGATCGGCTAGATCCGGCCGCGCCGCGAGTGCCTTCTCAATGGCCTCGGTTTCGCCAACCGGCTTCAGTTCCTCCGGGCCCTCAATGCGGTAGCTGGAATGGGCTTCGACGAAGACGGTCGCAACCACACGATGGCCGTGCCCGATATCCTCGGCGAGATCTGCAACACCATAGGGATTGCCCTCCTGCGCCCAGATATGATGGTGCGGATCCACGATAGGCAGCGACGGATCGAGGATATCCTCATCCTGCAAGGCCAGCCATTCCACCCTCGGGTTGGGATAGCGAAGTGCCCCGGTAAACTCGAGCGCCATCGGCGACCTCCATAAAATCGAAGTTTATTCGGTAATATCCTGCTCTACGCATATCTGTCAAAGCGCCCGCCTGTTGCGCCTCCCGAAATCGGGAAGGCGCCGCATGTCGAAAGCCTGCCAACAGCAGATAGATATGGCTTTCATACGAGAGAACCCATGTCTTTCGTCGTGCAGGGCCAGGGCGAAGCATTGACAAAGCCGCAACGAAGATCTAACACGAAAATAATTCGGAAAAAATGCAATTGCACGCATGAAGATGCCGCAAACCTGTCGCGGCGCCTTTCGGAGGGAGGACACCATGAAACATCTGCAGTATGGGCTCGCGGCTCTGGTCCTGACCGCCAATCTGGCGATGGCTCCCGCCCGGGCGGACGGGCCGGGCGTCACCGCCGACACCATCACCCTCGGCTCCTGGTCGGCCCTGACCGGCCCCTTCGCCGTCTATGGCGTGCCCGGAGTCGCCGGGCAGACGGCCTTCTACGGCAAGTTGAATGCCGAAGGCGGCATCAACGGGCGCAAGATCCGTGTAATCACCGAGGATCACGCCTACAATCCGCAGCAGGCGGTCGCTGCCGCGCGCAAACTCGTCAACCGCGACAAGGTGCTGGCCATCCAGGGCGCCTATGGCACCGGGCCGAGCGCTGCAGCCTTTCCCTACCTCCAGCAGGAGGGTGCACCTTTCGTCATGCCCTATGCCGGGGCGCTTGACTGGTATGAGCCGCCGCGGCCGCTCATCGTAGGCGCGCAGACCCTGCTCGACTATCAGGCCCGGGCGGTCGGCCGCTGGGCGGGCAAGGACGGGCACAAGAATGTCGCCGTCGTGCACGCGGCCGTCGCGGCCTACGAAAAGGTGGCGTCCAATGTGGGACCTGGCGTCAAATCGGCCATCCCCGACGCCACAGTCACCATGGTTCCCGTCAAGCTCGGCACCACGGACTATGCGCCGATCGCGCTTGAACTGGCCGGCAAGACGCCTGACGCCGTCGTCTTCATCGGCACGATGCAGGAGCTTGTCGCGCTCGCCAAGGAATTGAAGCAGCAGAAGGTCAAGACCAGCCTCTATACCTATGGCGGCAATGTCGCGAATGACCTGATTACCCTGGGCGGCGAAGCCGTCGAAGGGTTGCGCAGCGTCTCGCTCACGCTCCCCGTTAACAGCGATGCACCCGCCGTCGCGGCCTATCGGGAGGCGCTCGCCAAATTCGCGCCGAACGAGAAGCCCGACTACGGCTCGCTCCTCACCTATGCGCTTGCAATGGTGACCGCCGAGGCGATCCGCAACGCCGGCGAACCGCTCACACGCGAGAGCCTGATGACAGGCTTCAACACGCTGAAGGATTTCGACACGGGCATCATCGGCAAGGTCACGGTCACGCCAGAGCGGCACCTCGGCACGACCGAAGTCATTCCGGTCGAGATCAAGGGCGGTCAGTGGGCTACGGCCGGCACATTCGTGGACGCCCTATCCAACTGGTAACGCACTCCAGCAGGAAGCGCAGCCGTTGCTGTGACGGCTTGCGCCTCTCCTTGTGATCGCGAGACGGTCTGAACGAGCCCCCTCTTTCCAATGAGGTCCCATGCACGACCTGTTGCCCGTGATCGCTGCCGGCATCGTCAGCGGTTCCGCCTATGCGCTCCTGGCGCTCGGTATCGTCATCATCTTCCGCTCCACTGATACGGTGAATTTCGCCATCGGGGATATGGCGACGCTCGGCGTCTATATCGCGGTCACGGCCATCGGCTTTGGCGTGCCGGTCGCCGGCGGCCTCTTGATCGCTATCGTCGTCGCCGGCGGAACGGGCGTCCTGACAGAACGGTTCCTGATCCGCCCGCTGGGAGCCGGCCACAAGAGCCTCTTCATCGCGCTCGTCGTCACCATCGGGCTCGGCCTGGTGATTCATGCTGCGCTCGGCGCGATCTGGGGCCACCGCCCGACAACCATTCCGGCCATCATTCCCGGAACGGCGAGCGTCTTCGGCGTCGCGCTGACCTGGAACAAGATCGTGGCGACCGGCATCGCCCTGGCGGCGATGGCGCTGGTCGCCTGGTTCTTCCGCTTCACGCCCATGGGCGTCGCCATGCGCGCGAGCGCCGAGGACCACTTCGCCGCGCGCATCGTCGGCATCAATCCGGGGCGCATCGCAGCCATTGCCTGGTTCCTCGGCTGCGGGCTGGCGGCCATCGCCGCCTTCTTCCTCGCGATGGACACCTCGGTGAACGCCAACCTCACGCTGGCCGCCCTCTTCCGCGCCTTCGCGGGCGTCTTCCTCGGCGGACTGACATCCATGCCCGGCGCGGCCATCGGCGGCTTCGCCATCGGCATCCTCGACAATCTCGCCGGACGTTATCTCTCGGCGAATTATCGCGATACCATCGTCTTCGCCGTCATCGTCGCGGTGCTGTTCGTCAGGCCCTCCGGCTTCCTCGGCGCCGGCCGAAAGGAGCGGGTATGAACGCTTTATCCCGCAGCCTCCTCATCATCGGCATTGGCGCCGCTGTCGCCCTGCTCGTCGGCTTCGCCGAAGGCTACAGCCAGTTCGTCATCGCCTCGGTCGCCTTCGTCTCGATTTCCGTGCTGGCGGTCTCGACACTCGCGGGTCTCACCGGCATCTGGTCGATGGGGCATATGGCCTTCGTCGCTTTCGGCGCTTATCTCTCGGCCCAGCTTGCCCTGCGCGGCTGGCCCGTCGAGGTGGCCATTCCCCTCGCCATGATCGGCGCAGGCTCCGTCGGCTTCCTGCTCGGCCTCAGCGCAGGGCGGTTCTCGGTGCTCTACTTCGGCCTCCTGACGATGGCCCTGTCGCTGGCCGCCAGCGAGATCATCGGCCACTGGACCGAGGTCACCGGCGGCGACGAGGGCATTGCCGTCACCCCGGCAATCAGCCTGATGCTGGGCCGCGAACTCGACCTCGGCGACGCTGTCGTGCTGTGCGTTCTCCTCGCGACGCTGGCCTTCCTGCTCACCGAGATCATCGCCCGCGGCCCCATCGGCCGCCGATGGCTCGCCATCAAAAGCCAGCGAACCGCGGCCACCGCCATCGGCCTGAAGCCGCAGCTGGACAATGCTTCGGCCTTCGGGTTTTCAGCCGCCATCGCATCTCTGTCCGGCATCGGCATAGCTTTCTCGATAGGCTATCTCGATCCCGTGGGCTTCGACCTGAACATGGGCGTGAAGCTCATCGTCGCGACAGTGGTCGGCGGCGCAGGCAGCCTGCTCGGCGCGCTCCTCGGCGCGGCCTTTATCGTCGTCGTGCCGGAAATGGCGCGCAACGTGCCGGCCTTCTCCGAATTCGTGTTTGGCATCGCCACCGTGCTCACGCTCCTCTTCCTGCGGCAGGGCATCGTGCCCAGCATCGGCGCCGCCCTGAAGCGGCGGTCAAAGACACGAAAGCCGGAAACGCCTTCCGACCAGGCCTTGGACAGCCGCGCCATCGCCCAGGTCGTCGGCACGCTGCTGCCGCCGGCAACCGAAACCCTCGAGGCCAGAGACCTCGCCGTCGAGTTCGGGGGCGTGAAGGCCCTGCAGGGTGTCGGCCTGACATTGCCGCCGGGCCGCTCAGTCGGTCTGATCGGCCCGAATGGCGCGGGCAAGACAACCTTCCTCAACGTCCTGAGCGGCTTCTATCAAGCGACCTCCGCCGAGGCGGTCCGGCTCGGCCCCGTCGATCTCACGATCCTGAAGCCGTCCGACCGCATCGGCATCGGCTTCGGACGCACCTTCCAGCACGCGGAACTGTTCGGCGATCTCACGCTCCGCGAGACATTCGCGGTCGCTGCGCTCCAGGGGGCGGCCCGACGCCGGGCGCACGGCCTGCCGAACATGACGGCGGCCGAAGTCGCTGAGCGGATCATCGCCGGGCTCAACCTTGGTGCAGTCGCAGACATGAAGCCCGGTGAACTGCCTTTCGGCATCCAGAAAGTCGCCGATGTCGGACGCGTGCTGGCCACGGGCGTCTCCGTGGTCGCCCTGGACGAGCCTTTCGCCGGCCTCGACGCCGGCGAGCGCGCCGCGATCCGCACGATCCTCCAGGGCATGCGTGCGGCTGGGGTCTCCATTCTCATCATCGACCACGCCGTGCAGGAGGTGATGGGCATTTCCGACCGTGTCGTCGTGTTCGAATTCGGCCGCCTGCTGGCGGAGGGCTTGCCCGATGAGATCCGCAACCATCCAGAAGTCCTGCGCGCCTATTTCGGCGAGGATGCCGTGGACGCCAGAAAGGTGATGACCGCATGAGCGCCCTTCTCGCCGCCCGTGGCATCGGCCATCGCTATCAGGGCGTTCTCGCTCTCAACGACATCGAACTCGATGTGCCGAAGGGCACGTTCATGGCGATACTCGGCCCGAATGGCGCGGGGAAGTCGACGCTGGCGCAGATCCTCGCCGGCGCGATCCGGCCCGCCAAAGGCCAGATCCTGCTTGAGGGCGCTGACGTGACGGCGCGCGCCGGCCGGCAGGGTCTCATCCGCAATGGCGTGGCGCTCATCCCCGAAGGCCGCAGGCTGTTCGGCCAGCTTACCGTGGACGAGAACCTGATGCTCGGCGCCTATGGCCAGCCGCGCGCGGTGCGTGAGGCGCGGCTCGAAAAGGTTTATGCGCTGATGCCCGAGGCGGTACGCCAGGGCAAGCATCGCGCGGCCGTCACGCTCTCGGGCGGCGAGCAGCAGATGCTCGTCGTCGGACGCGCGCTGATGGCCGAACCGCGCGCCATTCTGATCGACGAGCCCTCACTGGGCCTGGCGCCGATCCTCACCGCCAAGGTCTATGACCTGCTGTCGGGGCTTCGGCGCGGCGGCGTGACGGTGGTCGTCTTCGAGCAACTCGCGACCCATGCGCTGCGACATGCCGACAGCATCGTCGTCATCAATCAGGGCGAGATTTCCTTCCGCGGCGGCGTCGATGACGAAGCGACGCATGAGGCGCTGCGCACGGGCTATCTCGGTCACTGAACTGTCGCGACAGATAAGCCGGTACCGCGCAGGCCATGGACAAAGCCTGCCCTGCGCCACGATCAGAACGCCACACCGAGCGGCGGAAAGGGAATAAGACATGCCCGTCAAATCCGAAGAGATTGCCACCCTGATCGAACTCTTCAACGAATCCGACTGGGACGAGCTGCATGTCGCCATCGAAGGGCTCCAGCTCTTCCTGTCGACCGATCCCAATGCCAGGCTTTACCCGGGCAGTGCGGCCGTCACGGCGGCACCCGCACCAGCACCCGCACCCGCAATTTCTGTGCAGCCCGTAGCTGTCCAGGCTCCTGCGGCCAGGCCGACAACGCCCGCGCCGGCCCAGGGCGAGGCTGTTCCGGCCCATTGGGTTCCCGTGAAGGCCCCCAATCTCGGCACCTTCTACCGCGCCCCGAAGCCCGGCGCCGCACCCTTCGTCGAAATCGGCCAGGCGGTTGAGGCCTCCACCGAAATCTGCCTGCTCGAGGTGATGAAGCTGTTCACGGCGGTGCAGGCCGGCACGAAGGGCACGGTTCGCCGTGTGTGCGTCGACGACGCCGAGATGGTCGAGCACGGCCAGGTCCTCTTCTACATCGAACCATGACAGGACGGCCAAGGATATGGCGATCAAGCGCCTTTTCATTGCCAACCGCGGCGAGATCGCGGTGCGCATCCTGCGCGCGGCCGAAGCGCTCGGCATCGAGACTGTCATCGGCATTTCTGCCGCGGACAAGGACAGCCTGGGCGCACGGATGGCGGACCGCGCGGTGGTGCTCGGCCCCGCACCGTCAGGCCAGAGCTATCTCAACGTCAATCTGATCCTTCACGCCGCGCTTGCAACCGGTTGTGACGCGCTGCATCCGGGCTACGGCTTTCTCTCCGAAAAGCCCGAGTTGTCGCGGCTCTGCGCGGAGCACGGCATCACCTTCGTCGGCCCGCGACCGGAGACGATCGCGACCTTGGGTGACAAGCTCGGCGCGCGTGCGCTCGCGCTCGAGGCGGGTGTTCCCACTGTTCCCGGCACCGACCATATCGCCGGCGTCGCCGAGGCGAAGGCAGCGGCCGAAGCCCTTGGCTATCCCGTCGTCATGAAGGCTTCCGCGGGCGGCGGCGGGCGCGGCATGTTCAAGGCGTCGTCTCAAAGCGATATAGAAACCTCCTTCGCGCGCGCCTCGCGCGAGGCGGAAGCCGCCTTCGGCGACAGCCGGCTCTATATGGAGCGCTTCGTCGAGCGTGCCCGGCACGTGGAGGTGCAGATCCTCGGCGACGGCGAGGGTAACGTCCTCCATTTCGGGGAGCGTGACTGCACGGTCCAGCGCCGTTACCAGAAGCTGATTGAGGAAGCGCCATCGGCGGCCCTCTCGGCCGCTGTCAGGGAGCGCCTGCATGCAGCCGCTGTCCGGCTGACCGCCCATGCGCGCTATCGCAACGCCGGGACGGTCGAATTCCTCTATGACGTGGACCGCGACGACTTCTATTTCATCGAAGTGAACTCGCGCATCCAGGTCGAGCACCCGGTCTCCGAGGCCATCACCGGGCAGGACCTGATCGGACTGCAACTGCGCGTCGCCGCCGGCGAGGGCCTCGGCCTGCGTCAGGGCGACATCACCATCGCCGGGCACGCCATCGAGGTGCGCATCAATGCCGAGGACCCGGGGCGCGATTTCATGCCCTCCCCTGGCCGCGTCACGCGTTGGGGACCGCCGGAAGGCCCCGGCCTGCGGCTCGACAGCCACGTCTACGAGGGCTATCTGGTCCCGCCCTTCTACGATTCCATGGTCGGCAAGCTGATCGCCCATGGACGCTCACGCGAGGAGGCGCTCGATCGTTTGCTCGCGGCCGTGAAGGCTTTTCGCATCGAAGGCATCCGCACCACCCTGCCGCTCGACGCCTTCATTCTCGACCACCCGGACTTCCGCGCGAACACCATCACCACACGCTGGCTGGAGGACCGCGGCCTGCCCGCCTTCCGGCCCGACACGGAGTAGCCCCATGGCTCGTATCGAGTTCCTTGATGAAACCATGCGCGACGGCCAGCAGAGCCTGTGGGGCCTTCGCATGCAGGCGGGCATGGCGTTGCCCGTATCACCGCTCATCGATCGCACGGGATTTCGCACCATCGACCTGACCGGCGGCGGCATGCTGGATGTGCTGACGCGCTATTGCCACGAGAACTACTGGGAGGGCCTCGATCTTCTTGTGGCCTCCATGCCGCATACGCCCGTCAGGGCGGGCCTGCGCGCCAACGCCAATGTCACCTTTGGCGTTACGCCCGACGCGCTGATGGATCTGTGGGTGCGCCGCCTCTGCGCCCATGGCGTGCGATCCTTCTGGATCTACGACGTCCTCTTCAACATCGACAAGATGACGCGCCTCGCCAAGGTCGCCAAGGAGGCCAAGGCCGAGGTGGCGGGCGCGATCATGTTCGCCCTGTCCCCCGTCCATACGGACGAATACTATGCCGACAAGGCTGATCAGCTGTCGGCGTCACCCGATATCGATACGCTTCTGCTCTACGATACCGCGGGCGTACTGGAGAAAGAGCGACTATCAACGCTCGTGCCGGCCATCGTGGCAAATGCACGCGGCAAGAAAATCGAGATGCACGCGAACAATCTGCTCGGCCTGTCGGCCAAGGCCTATCTCGATGCCATCGACCTCGGCGTATCGATCATCCACACGGCAAGCCGGCCCATGGCCAATGGCCCTTCCGTGCCCTCCACCGAGATCATGGCGCGCAATGTGGAGCTGAAGGGCCATAGCCATGGGCTCGACACATCGCTCTTCAAGCCGGTCGCCGATCACTTCGAGGCGGTCGGCAAGGCGGCGGGATTCCTCGTCAATCAGTTTGCCGAATACGACGTGTTCTCCATCGAACATCAGATTCCGGGGGGCATGATGGGCACCTTCAAGGCCCAGCTCGCCCAGCACAATATGATGGACCGGCTGGGCGATGTCCTGGACGAGGTTGCGCGCGTCCGCCGCGAGCTCGGCTATCCCGGCATGGCGACCCCCTTCAGCCAGCTCGTCGGCATCCAGGCCGTCCTGAACATCGTCACGGGCAAGCGCTACGGCACGGTGCCCGACGAGGTCGTGCAATATGCGGCCGGCTTCTACGGCAAGACCGTCGCGCCGGTGGACGAGAATGTGCTCGACCGGATCATGGCCTCGCCGCGTGCCAAGGACGTCCTGGCCAATCCGCCACAGCAACCGACGCTGGAGGACCTGAAGAAGCAATACGCGACCGACGATGAGGACGAATTGATCCTGCGCGCGACCGTGCCGGCGGCCGATATCGCCAAGATGCGGGCGGCCGGGCCTGTCAAGACGACTTACCCGCTGCTGTCGTCGCCGGAGCTGGAACAGGTGCGCAAGCTGATGAAATTGACCCGCTCTCCGGTCATCGAGGTCAAGTCCGCGGGAATGACCGTCTCGCTACGCCGTAACGCGTGACGAGACTTGCGGCGGTTGGCGGGGTGCTACTCCTCGAGCTGCGCCCTCGCCCATCCGCTTCCTGCCATGGTAAGGAGCGCGAAGGGCCCGCCGAGATAGGCGGGAAATCCGAGTTCCGCCACTATGGCATAGTCGGCCAACTGACGGTCCGCCTCCGCCAATCCCGCACCATGGGCCTCGGCGGCGAAAAGCGCGCGGGACAACAGCCGCGCCGCCTGTCCCTGCCAGCCGGCGGATGGTGCATCGATCCATAAGCCCGTGGTCTGCGCCGATGTCAGTGGCGCACAAGAGGGCAGAGGCACGACCGGCGGCCGAGACGCGTGTCCGTTGGTATCCGGCAAGGACGGCAAAGGTTTCGTGAAGCCCGCCTGAACAGCCGCCGGCTCGGCCAGCGCCCGACCCATGCGGTTCGCTTCGAAGGCGAGCGCCCGGCCCACATCCTCGACCAGCGGCGCCAGCCAGGGCGGCAGGCCCTTGTCCTTCGCCGCGCGCTGATAGGCCTGGCGGCCGTGAAACAAGGTCGCCACCATCGCCCAGGGCTCCGGCCGCAGAAGAAGCCGTGCCAGAGCGTCGCGTTCGATTGCATTGGCGCGGTCCATGGGAAGCGACAGGCCCCGCTCGAGGCAGTCGAGCATGGCTGTGACAGCCGGATAGTGCCCCTTGGCCTTGGCTTCACGGTCCCGACGGAGGGCCGCCAGTCGCGTCGGCGAAGGCGCGGGCACCCCGCCCGGGCGATCCCAGGGCGGGAGCCAATCCGGCACGCTCTCCAGCCATGCGACTGCCGCAGCGACGGTCTCCCCCGGCGCTGCGAGCGCATGGGCGGCACCCGCTGCGACGGCCGCTTCCGCCGACAGCCATGTCCCGTCGAACAACATGGGAACGGCGGCATCCAGCCCGATAAGGCGCGGAAGGCGCTGGGTGCCGCCACCGGCTGGGAATAGACCGACGGTGATCTCCGGCAGTCCCAGAGCGGCCGTACTCCCAGACGCCATGACCCGCCAATGCCCGGCGAGCGCCAGCTCGCAACCGCCGCCCAGCGCCGGGCCTTCGATCGCCACGGCGATCGGCGGGCCTGCCGTCTCGAGACGGCGGAAAGCGCGCGTGAAGGGTGCGAAGTGGGCATGAAGGGTGACAAAGCGATCGTCCGGCGCAGCCGCCGCAACCATGGCATGGATCGCCTCGAACGCCGCAAGGTCGGCGCCGGCGCAGAAACCGCTCGCCTTGGCCGAGGACAAGACGAGACCTGTAAGGCCGCTTTCGGGCAGCCAGGCGGCCATCCTCTCCAGATCGGCGAGCGCTGCCGCCCCGAGCACATTCACCTTGCGCCCCGGCGAATCGAAGATGAGATGGCCGATCGCCGGCCTCACCATCTCAAAGCGGAAGTGGTCGAGATGGAAAGGCGCGTTCGCGATCATGGCTCTGCTCCGCACTCCACGGCATTCTCCTGCAACAGGAATACCGGTCGCAGTATGGTCACCTCGTGGAGCGAATTTGACATTTGAGTCCCGCCTGACATGAGGCTCCAAATCAAATGTCAAATTCAAAGCTCCACTAAAACCATTAACTTACTAGTGGTTCTCCTGACTCCGACATTTGCTCCGAGGCTCGTATCAGGCGGATGCAAATGTCGGAGCAGAACCACTAGTGGAGCGAATTTGACATGTGAGTCCCGCCTGACATGAGGCTCCAGATCAAATGTCAAATTCAAAAGCTCCACTAAAACCATTAACTTGCTAGTGGTTCTCCTGACTCCGACATTGGCTCCCAGGCTCGTATCAGGCGGATGCAAATGTCGGAGCCGAACCACTAGTGGAGCGAATTTGACATGTGAGTCCCGCCTGACATTAAGCTCTCGATCAAATGTCAAATTCAAAAGCTCCACTAGAACCATTAACTTGCTAGTGGCTCTCTTGACTCCGACATTGGCTCCAAGGCCCGTATCAGGCGGATGCAAATGTCGGAGCAGAACCACTAGAAGCCAACTTGGTCACCACCCTTGGTGCCCAGCATGGCCCGCGCTTCCTCGGGAGTGGCGATGTCGAGGGAGAGTTCCTCGAGAATGCGCCGGCTTTTCGCGACGAGCGCCGCGTTGGATGGTGCGAGTTCGCGCTTGTTGAGGAACAGGTTGTCCTCCAGCCCGACGCGGACATGGCCGCCGAGAATGGCACCCATGGTCGTGAAGGGAATCTGATAGCGGCCAGCGGCGAGGATCGACAGGTAGTAGTCGTCACCGAACAGGCGGTCGGCGGTCGCCTTCATCGACATCAGGTTCTCCGGCTCCGGCCCGATGCCGCCGAGCACGCCGAAGATCGCCTGCACGAAGAACGGCGGCTTGACGATGCCGCGCTCGGCGAAATGCGCGAGATTGTAGAGATGGCTCGTATCATAGCATTCGAACTCGAAGCGCGTGCCGAGATCGCCGAGCTCCAGCATGGCCCGCTCGATCTGCGCGAAGGTGTTCGGCATGATGTAGTCTTTGGTATTCTCCAGATACGGCTTTTCCCAGTCGTGCTTGAATGCGGCGATCCTGGCCGTCGCACCGGAGAGATTGAAGTTCATCGAGCCCATGTTCATCGAGGCGAGTTCGGGTTTCGCCCATTTCGCCGCGCTCAGACGCTCGTCCATGCTCATGCCAAGCCCGCCCCCCGTCGTGATATTCACGATGGCGTCGCAGGCCTGCTTGATCTGCGGAAGGAACAGGCGGAAGGCGTCAGGCGACTGCGTCGGCTTCGCCGTCTCCGGGTCACGTGCGTGCAGATGCAGAATGGCGGCGCCCGCAGCTGCCGCCTCGATCGCCTGTTCGGCGATCTGGGCGGGCGTGACCGGTAAATATGGCGACATTGACGGCGTATGCACCGAGCCAGTCACGGCACAGCTGATGATGACCTTCTTAGAGCGTTTCATGGGTTTTCCTCCTGTCGTGCCGAACCGCCTCTCCGCATTGCGAAGCGATATGTCACAGTGATTGTCGACGAGGCGCTGTTGCGGCAAGGCGATCGATCGTGCCGCGGCCGGCGGCCAATCCTCCGCGTCGTGTGAGCCTGTGGTCGATCAACCCCATCACGGTGGCATGCCTCCTTGCTCACGTCGCTGGCGCAGAAACAGAATTATATTCGGATTTTATATTTTGCAATCCTATGTCTTTCAGTTCTCTCATAACGGTGCTAATCAAATGCGCGAAACGTTTCCCGAATATTTTCCGGGAAATATGGCGGTTGTCGCAACATGGCAGGTGGAGCGAGCCATCAAGGGAGGCTCGGCCGAGGCGGTTTCCGGGACGTCCTGCGCTACACGGCAACACGCCGACGCGTTTCGGATTGGCTTTGCTGCCTAAAAATACTCAGGCGCTGCTCATTCAAAGGGAGGGTACATGCGGAATAAGCGTTACGAGGACGCCTCGTCAGCACTGGACGATGTTCTGTTTGACGGGATGGTGATCATGGCCGGCGGTTTC
>NZ_QJJK01000004.1:0-8532 GCF_003201475.1 Chelatococcus asaccharovorans
ATCGCCGCATTCAGCGCCGTCGGCGCCTTCTTACCTCCCCCCGTCGGTCCCGCTTGTGACATCAATCAACGCTCCAATCCAACAAGGCGTATCATTTCGATGCAGCCTCATACCGCCTGCGATGTCCGGCGAGCCGAACGTACCGGGTCTTCGCAGCAAGAGGAGCGAGCCCGTCGCAATCGTCAGAGCGTCCAACACGCGGAGAGCCCACTTGCACGATGAGAGCCCACTTGCACGCGGAGAGCCCACTTGGATAACCGGGCTACGCCGTCCCGCGCGAAGTCGACGGTCCTTCCGCTCACCACAGGGGAACCTGGTCCGATCAATCCCCGCTCCGCACGACGCGTTTACCGGATATGCCCTTAACAAGGATTATCGGCGCCTCACAACTTCAAAACGATATCTCGGTTCTTGACCTGCTCCAACTTTCTAAGAAGCTCGACGATGGGGCAGGCGCGGGACAGCGTCCGGGGAAGGGCTCCGTCGCGCAGATAGAGATGCGCCCAGATGCAGCGCTCACCCTTTGACAGGGTGACGACACTGCCCTCGATTGTTGCCGAGACGGAACACCTTCTGCAGGATACTGGTTCCGCGATGGGATCGAGCATGGCAATGTCGGGTGTTCTACACATCTGCCCAGCTTCAAATGTCAAGGATTCACGCGAGCAATCGCCATCGCGCACGCATTGGGAGCCTTTGCTTGAACGCGTTTCTGTCAGGCAATTCATGGGTCAGCCCTGCACGCAAGGGTGTATTATTTTTACTTACCGTTGGCAAGTGCCGACCGCTCGTTTGGGCAGGCTCTCAAGTCCATGCGTGCCATAAGTGACTTGCATCCCGTAAGTTAGCCCCGGGGTGGGCGGAACGTCGTCGTGAAGATCAAGGTTCGCCGGATAGCGGGCTATGCTGCATCACATGGCTATGTTGCGATGCCGGATGCGCGTTTCGCAATCATTTTCTCGCAAAGAAGCGAGCATCACAAGCGATCCTATGCACGGCAACAGGCTTGATACGCTACCTGGAGAGCCGATAGAGCCAGCTAGACGTTCGCGTTGATGCCATTCTCCTCAAGGGCATGCTTCAGGAGGGAGCGAAGGCGACGGGGGCCGCGGCTCGCCGCTCGTAACGGCGAGGATGCAACATGAACGACGCCGTCGATCCAGGCGATATGGACAATGGTCTCTGCGAATTCGACATCGATAACGGCGACCCATTCACTTCCGTCTTCACTGACCGAGGAGGACATCTCAAACCGACGCCCTAATCTGTTTAAAACCTTCTCAAGCCAGGCGAGATCGGTAAGGTCCTGTTTGCCCGCGGACTTCAAGCGAAGATTGCTCATACACCCCTCAATCGTGAACTTGCGCGGCATGCATATTCGACATATCGAGCGCGACCGTTCGAGCTTATTTGAAAGAATTCCCCAAATTTGGAAATAAAGCGCCGCCTAATCTGCTTCATTTCAGGGTATTGTAAGCCCATATGCCCATTTTAGGGGTATATATTGCTGATCGCTATCCGATTGCCTTCAGCTGACAGCAGGGCAACATCACATCGACGCCTATTTCAACTCGTTCAGGAATGCCTGCAAGACTCGAAGCTGGTAGCATGGGCTATGGGCATGAGACAAATGGCACAGACAGGCGACAACGTGCTTAGTTATGCATAGACCGTTCTCCCAGATCGTGGCCTATACCCTTCTGTCCAACATGCGGCGGATCTTGCCGTCTACCGCGATGCGACCGAAACGGGGATGCCACTGTCGACACATGCGTCTGTTGACGCCTGAGGGACGATGACAAGCCCCACAGCGATCACCCCGGCCGCGCGAGATGGTACGATGCGGTGCGTGGATTGACCCTTGGCGAAACGTCGCATAGCCCCGCTGATCTCACGCTATTGTTTCATATCCATGTCGGCATAAGCTCGACCGTGGCTATTCACGACAGTATTTCATTTTCTGCACATTTAGTAGCCGCGCGTCCTTATCTCCCCGAATAGCTCGCGCAATGGATATGGAATATGAAACGGGCTTCCCGACGTATGGCAGTTTGCCGATTCGACACCAACACAAGCAGAGGATGGCGAATCGGGAGATCGAAACGCTCAGACCAACCAGACGTCGGTGCTCAAATAGCCGATCAGTGTGATGTGAGTGCCATCTTCTGCCGCGAGGGTTGTGAGGACGAAAGTCTTTTCCGGGCTGGGGGGGTCGTGGAGGTCGGAGGTGGCGTAGACGATGTCTCCTCCTCCCTGGCCGAAGGCATCCTTTCCACCTTCACCGCGAATATGCACGATGCGGTTGTTGTCCATGAAGTTCTCGACAAGGCTGATGACCCGCTCGCTCGGCACGATCCGATCGGTGGGCGTCGTATCCGGGACGGAAGAGACGGGGGGAGGAGACGTTGGGGCCAGGGGCGACGAGGGAGCGGGCTCGGCGACGGTAGGGGAGCCCGCTGTGTGGTCCGGTTCTGGCGGCGTTCTGTCCTCAGGGAACACCGGAGAAGGAAGGCGAGAGAGGCCGTCTATGCCCGGATAGTCGCCCGCGGGATAGCTCTCCTGGGGCATGTGGCTTTGACGCGCGGCGAGGATCCTTTCGGCCGCGGGGGCATCTGATGAGCGATCGTCCGCCACCAGGAGCTCAGGCTGGTGCCCGCCCGCGCGATCCAGGCTGGCAAGTTGCACCTCAGGCTCGGCGTCGGGCGCAGAGTTGCTGCTGCGCCCGCCCGCGAGCATCAGATCGATTGCTTGCTTCACCGCATCGCTGATCTCGTCGGTGGCGGCCTGGAGTTCCGGCACCGATTCGGCCGCTGCCAGCGGTGATTCACCGCCCTCGGCAACCCGGCCGGCCGGCTGACCGACGCTGGCGGTGGCCACCATATGAGGCGCGCCGCTGGTAATTTCGGCAAGTTGAAGCCTCTCGGGCGCGCCGGCAGATGCCGGTCGCGGAGGGACATCATGCTGCGCCGCGCTTCCCTGGTGGAGATCTACGTCCCCTGTGCCCGCCCCTGTGCCCGCGCTCCCATGGGTGATATCCGATGTCGCCACGTCCATCGTGTGGCCCGGGACATCGGCCGGCATGGCATGTTCTGCCGGGAACGCGGTCTCGTTGGATGGCCCCAGGGAACCGCGCTGGTGAAGCGCCGCTGCCAAGGCGGCAAGGAGAATGGCCGCCGCCGGAAAAGAGCCCTGATCCTTCAAGCGCGAAGCGGCCGTCGCAACCCAGCCATGGTTGCCTGCGGGGGCGAGCGGCACGCCGGTGCTGTAGGAATTATTGAGATTTTCGCTGAGATTCTTGACGAAAAGCGGTGCAACGAGGCCAGGCAGCAGGGCGGCCGGATGCGCGACGACGTTGGATGCCGCATCAGGCGTCTGCGCTACGGGCAGGCGTGCGACATGCCTTGTCAGAAAGCTCTCAACGGCCGCTCCCAGGGCCCTATCCTTCAGCGGTTCGCCAAAGCCGCTGGCGATGACGAAAAAGCCGTCGATATAGGCGATATGTATGATCGGGTCTTCAGTATCCACACATGTAAAGATGAACCATGGATCGCCCTCGTCCGAGCACCCATGTTCTGATTCTATATTGAGGCCGCAGCGCCGTATGGCGGCTTCGAGGCGCGCAAGATCCGCCAGATCCTGGGCTGTCCAGGCCTTGGATTTGCGCCGGAAGAAATAGAGATTTGTAATCGGGTTGCTTGCCATGGTCAGCCCAGCCAAGCGCGGGTCGATAGACGGCTACGCGCCTTCGCCCTCGAACAGGATGTCATAGGTGACCGGATCATAGAACTTCAGCATGGTCCGTACGAAAAGTCGCAGGTCGACCTGAAGGGCCTTGGACCAAGCACGATAGCGATCCGGCGGGATGCGGCCACGCCCCAACTCAAGCTGGGATATGAAAGTATAATACTGTGTGCCGACGAGGCCAGCGAGCTCTCGCTGGGACAGCCCCACACTCTCGCGCCGTTCCTTCAACCACCGTCCGGCGTCGCGTCTCAACGACTGAACGTCCGAATCATCTAGTCTTTGTGGATTTCCATACATGACGCGCCTCAAAATGCGACGTTTCCAACCTGCCATCAAGCTACCCCACTTGCGGGCGGGGTGCAATATTTGCTGTACGCCTGGGGTAGCGATTTTTCATTCAATAATTCGCGTGGTGTTGCATTCTTGCGGTTAACGGAACTTATCACACTGAAAAATATGAATTTTTAGCGATGCTTGCATCCATGCCTGCCGGAAAATGGGAATAAAAAAAGCTTACTACGAGCTTGTCTGGGTATGAGGAACGCTGTATACCCCCGCTACGGCAGACGCCTCGGCTTGTGGCCTGGCCTGCCCCTTTGTCTCGAGAGGATCCGTCCATGGCTCTTGATCCCGCAGTAGTTGCGTCTAACTACAAAGCAATACTTCGCGTTACGCCTACCCAGTCTCAAGTGAATGCTCTTGCCGGCACCTATGATACGGTGCAGGAACTGCAGAATCTTCTGATCACCGCGGCTCGCGGTAGCGTCAATCCTGTCGTCCAGCTCTACCAGGCTGTCTTCGGTCGCGTGCCTGACAATGCAGGCCTCGACTTCTGGGTTGCGAGCTACACGCAGGCGAATGTCGGCGGCAAGCTGACGCTCGGCAACCTGTCGACCGCTTTCGCGGTCAGCCCGGAGTTCCAGGCGCAGTATGACAATCTTCCCGACGCCGCTGTCGTCGCGACGATGTATGTCAACGTGCTCGGCCGCGAGGGTGAGCCGGCCGGTGTCCAGTACTGGACCGCGGCGCTCGGCCAGTGGACCCAGGAAGTGGGCCGCACCGAGGCTCTTTCCCGCCTCGTCCTGTCCTTCTCGCAGTCGCCGGAATTCACTGGGGCGTCGCAGGAGTACATCGCGGGCTTCCTCGAGCACGCTGCCGATGGTGCCCCCATCTACACCGGCTCGCTGTTCAACCCGGACTTCCTGCCGCCGGAGCCGCAGCCGGAGCCGCAGGTCATCCCGCTCAAATCTGGCGTTGACATTCTCGACATCCATGACGGCGACGTGGTTCGTGGCGGCACAGGCACGCTGACCGCCGGCGACATCATCACCGGTCACTCCGGTGAAGTGCAGCTCGAGTTCACCTCGGGTGGCTATGACGGCCAGACGATCACGAATGTCGACCTGATCCAGGTTGGCACCAGCGATGCTGCCGGCATGGGCGGCGTGACCGTCGACACCCGCCATTGGACCCAGATCGATGCCATCGCGCTCGACACGCTGCGCGTCGATACCGCGCTCACCAACCTCCAGAGCTCCGATACCCGCTACAGCATCGATGACGATGTCACGTCGAATGGTCTGCTCCACACCACGCTCGACTTCGACGCCCAGGCTGTCGGTGCCGGCAAGGTCGTGAAGCTCGGCCTGAAGGAAGTCCATGGTGATGTCCAGCTGACGGCTGACGTCGGTGCCAAGATCGAGACGGTCGCGCTGACCATCAACGACACGGCCGGCTTCACTTCTGACGTCAACTCGTTTAGCTCCCAGGGCACCACGAAGCTGACGATCGATGGCGGCGTTGCCGGCCTCGACTTCCGCATCAAGGGCGCTCTCGATGCCGGTCTCACCAGCATCGACGCTTCGGCCGCCAAGGCGAACCTGTCGCTGAACATCTCCGGCTCGACCACTGACATCAATGTCAAGCTCGGCTCGGGCAACGACAAGCTCTACACCGGCGACACGCTCTCCAACGGCGACGTGTTCAAGGGTGGCGCTGGCGACGACACGCTCTATGCGACCTTCACCAAGGCAGGAACGCGCGCGCCGACGAGCTCCGAGATCGAGACCTTTGACCTCACCTTCAACGGCAATGCGAAGCTCAATTTTGCCAATGTTGATGACGTCAAGACTGTGAACGTCAACCAGAGCACTGACCGCTTCCAGTTGGCCAACATGGACTCGACGGTCGCGAACCTGAACGTGTCCGGACTACAGGCAGATTCCTACCACACGATCGAATATGCCGCGGGCGTCACCGACAGCAATCTGAAGGTCACCTGGACCAACGACAAGGCCAACGACATCTATGCGGGTGCTCTCGGCGTCAAGAACGCTGGCGAGTTCCACTTCGAGTCGAAGGGCCAGTTCGACACCTACTTCCACAACATTGCTCCGGACCTCTCCGGCGATGCCTGGCAGTTCGATATCACTAATCCCACGCATCCCGTGACCCGCGTTCTCGAAGTGGTGAACAGCGGCAAGGGCGACCTCGTCCTCGGCGACAAGGGTGCCTATGCGAAGTTTTCCGGCCCCGACTACTACTACTTCATGGGTGACTTCTACGATATCGGCGGCACCAATGCGGTCACCGATATGTCCTTCGCCACGAAGGATACCGGCGACATCCTGCTCCGCGATATCCGTAACGTCGCTTCGCTTGAGCGTTTCGACGCCCATGCGACGGCGAGCGGCGACATCTACATCAACTCGGTCGGCCTCGGCCTGGCACTGGGCTTCAACAACCCGGCGCCGTTCGATGCCGCCCGCAACCTTGATGAGATTCATCTCTCTTCGGCGCAGGGCTCCACGACCAACGTCAACATCATCAACGCCCTTGGTGATCTGACGAGCCCGGTTCTGTCGAACGGCGCGACGCTTTCCGAGATCACGCTGGACGCCCAGAACGACTCCGAGACCAATCTCTGGTACCTCGGTGCCGGCGATGTCGAGAAGACCACGATCACGATTGCCAACGGCGCCTCGGTTGGCGTCAACACCTGGATCCTCGCCAACAACATCAATCAGGGTACCAGCACGGGAACTCTGACTGCGTCCGGCGCCGGCGTCCTCCAGGAAGGCGATTTCCAGAGCAGCTTCCATGGTAGCGGCGGTCACTGGTTCACGTTTGCTAACCAGGCGATCAAGACCCAGAACTACTCGGGCCTGACCTATGACACGGTCCATGTCGACTTCGAAAACGACACCGGCGGCGTCATCTTCACCGGTACGAACAACAACATTTCGGAAATATCCGTCAATCAGGACTTGAGCTTCGTCAGCTACGGTCCGGTTGGTAATAATGCTGGTGATGACAACTTCTACAACATCAATAACGAAAACAAGTATGGCGAGTCCGGTCACGCTTACGGCGACTGGATCAAGGGCGGCTCCGGCGCCGACTACATCAAGGCTGGCGGCGGAAACGACTTCGTCTACACCGGTGACAGCACGAACGGCCTCAATGGCGTCGATGCCGGTGCGGGCGACGACTATGTCGTGACCTACACGGCTGGCAAGAATCTCATCGCGCTGGGCACCGGTGACGACATTGCCATCTTCAACAACATCGGCCAGGCCAATGTCGGCGGCAAGCAGGTGTCGGACAACGTCATCTCCGACTTCAGCTCCGACGGCAACGACGTCATCGTTCTCGATGTCAGCAACATGAACAGCGAGTTCGGTGGCACCCTCGTCGACGGTAACGGCGTCGGCCTGAACCCGGTCGACGATGCGCTGATCGGCCTGACGACGGTGTTCCAGACCATCAGCGGCGACACGGATGTGGAGCAGCTGCCGTTCCAGAGCGCCAATGTCTTCCAGGTCGCTGGTACGTTCACCAACAGCCAGGAACTGGCACAGTCGCTCCAGTTCGGTGGTGACAACGAGCTGTTCAGCTCGCCGGGCTTCGGCAACCTCGATGTTGGCGATGTCCTGGTCGTGACCTGGCTTGATGATCAGGGTGACACGCATGTGTCGGGTGCCAAGATCGTCAGCACGCAGAACAACGTCCTGCACCAGACCTACAACTTCGATATCACCGATATCGTCGAACTGACCGGCGTGGTGGCCATCAACCACACCGAACTCGCCTTCACGCAGTAAGCGTAAGGTCAATCATCCAATTCCCCTGGATGACAGCGTTTCAGGACCCGGCGTACGCGCCGGGTCCTATTTTTCATTACCGTGCATGCCGACTTTCCAATCTGAGGCCGCACCGGTCGTCCTACGCGATCCCCGCACCGGAGGAAGTCATGAAGGCGCAGCCGATCACGCTTTCCGAGACCGCCCGCCTGGAACTCGAGCACTGGATGGAGACCGCCTCTCCCGATGAACAGGTGAGGGCGCGGTGCATTCTCCTTGCCGCCGCAGGCGCGCGGAACAATGCCATCAGCGAAATTGTCAATCTCTCCCAGCAGGCTGTTGGGAAATGGCGCAAGCGTTATGCGGACATGGGGCTTGAGGGCATCAAGGAGCCGCGCCGCGGCCGTTTGCCCAAGTTCGATGTCGACGCCATCGAGCAGGTGGTGAGCCTCCGCTTCGCCCGGGAATGCGCGTCGGGCCCCGGCGAAAGCTGGTCCATCCGCAAGCTGGCCGCCACCTCCGGCATGTCGTTCCGCACCGTGCAGAAAATCGTTAAGGCCGCCGCCGCCACGGAGAGGTGACCGGCCCTCCCCGCGCCAGAGCGCGAGGGGGCGAGATAGGCATATTCGCCGGCGCTCTCCGCGTCCCACCACATGGCGCAGAGGTGGTGGCCGCCGACGGGCGGGTCGGCCTCCAGCACCCTGAG
>NZ_QJJK01000004.1:8630-505478 GCF_003201475.1 Chelatococcus asaccharovorans
GGGCGAGATAGGCATATTCGCCGGCGCTCTCCGCGTCCCACCACATGGCGCAGAGGTGGTGGCCGCCGACGGGCGGGTCGGCCTCCAGCACCCTGAGGTCGAGCCCCGCGCCGGAGAAACTCAGGATCTCGCGCGGCAGCAGCGCCGCGCCGGTGCCGGCATTGGCCAGCCGCGCGATGACCATCAGCGGGTTGCAGGTATTCAGCCTGAGTGGCTTCAGGCCGCGCGCGCCGAACCACATCCGAATGGTGGTGAACAGCCCGGAGCGCGGGCTGTTGGTAAAGATCGGCAGGCCGACGCGCTTTTCCAGCGTGGCCACATCCCCATCGAAGGCGAGACGGCGCCCGAGCTTGCTGACGCCGGCTGTGCCGCGTCAGGCGCCTGCGCTATGGGCAGGCGCGCGCGCCATGCCTTGTCAGGAAACGCGCCCAGAATGCGACGTTTCCAGCTTGCCCTGAAGGCACGACGCTTGCTCCGAGGTGTAATATTTGCCGTATGGTTGTGGTAATGACTTGTTATTCCGTAAGCCGTTATGCGCTGCATTGGTGTGAGCGTTGATATTTTTCTTACGGAAAAATATATATATTTATCGATACTTGCGACAATGGCCGCTGGAAGGGGGGGTAGAACAGGCTTGCTGTGTGCTTGTCTGAGTATTAAGAACACTGTATAGCCGCCGCTGCGGCAGACGCCTTAGCTTGTGGCCTGGCCTGCCCCTTTTGTCTTGAGAGGATCCGACCATGGCTCTTGATCCAGAAGTAGTGGCGTCTAACGAGAAAGTAATACGTCGCGTTACGCCAACCCATCCCCAACTGAATGCTCCTGCCAGCGATGGCAGCCACTGGTTCACATTCCCCAATAAGGCGATCAGGACGCAGAACTACGCCGACCTCACTGCTGATACCGTCCATGTCGACTTCAAGAATGATACGACCGGTGTGAACTTTACAGGCACGAACGGTAACTCCGGTAACGAGAAAGGGAGCGTCGGCTTCGGCCCGGTCGGTAGCAACGTATTCGACGATAACTTCTACAACATCAACAGCCTCGGTTCTGGTGGCCTTGAGAGTCATGCTGACGGTGACTGGATCAACGCCGGCTCTGGCGGCGACAACATCGCCGCCGGCGGCGGAAATGACTTCGTCTACACTGGCAAAGGTACGAATTTCGTCAATGCGGGTTCGGGAAATGACTATGTTATAACCTGTACCGCGGGCAAGAATTTCATCGCTCTTGGCACCGGTGACGACATCGCCATCTTCAACAACATCGGCCAGGCCACCGTCGGCGGTGCGCAGGTGTCGGACAACGTGATCTCCGACTTCAGCTACGACGGCAGTGACCTCATCGTTCTCGATGTCAGCAATATGAACAGCAAGTTCGGTGGCAGTCTCGTCAATGGCGACGGCGTCTGCCTGAAACCGATCGTCAACCAGCTTGTTGGTCTGAAGGTGGTGTTCCAGATGATCAGCGGCCACACGGATGTGGAGCAGCTGCCGTTCCGGAGCGCCAATGCTTTCCAGGCCGTTGGTGCGTTCGCCAACAGCCAGGCGCTGGCGAAGTCGCTCCAGTTCGGCGGCGCCAACGAGCTGTCCAGCTCGCCGGGCTTCGGCAACCTCTCGGTTGACGATGTCCTGATCGTGACCTGGCTTGACAGCGACGGCGACGCCCACGTCTCGGGTGCCAAGATCGTCAGCACGCAGTTCCAGTTCGATCACCAGACCTACAACTTCGACATCACCGACATCGTCGAGCTGACCGGCGTGATGGCGATCAACTACACCGAACTCGCCTTTACGCAGTAAGCGTAAGGAAAATCATCCAATTCCCGTGGGTGACAGCGTTTCAGGATTCGGCGCACGCGCCGGGCCCTAGTTTTCAATACCATGCATGCTGACTTTATACGGAACCGTGATGTCATTCCGGGGCGGGCCGGAAGGCCCGAGCCCGGAACCCATGAACACCACGCTTAACCGGGGAGGCCCAGTCCGATGCGTCTTTTCTCGGGCCGCGTGTTTATGGATCCCGGGCTCGTTGCTGCGCAACGCCCCGGGATGACCGTGGGATTCCATCCAAATACAGCATGCCCTAGTTTTCAATACCATGCATGCCGACTTTCCAATCTGAGGCCGCACCGGTCGCCATGCCCGATCCTCGCACCGGAGGAAGTTATGAAGGCGCAGCCGATCACGCTTTCCGAGACCGCGCGTCTTGAACTCGAGCACTGGATGGAGACCGCCTCTCCCGATGAACAGGTGCGGGCGCGGTGCATTCTCCTTGCCGCCGCAGGCGCGCGGAACAATGTCATCAGCGAAACCGTCAACCTCTCCGAGCAGGCCGTAGGGAAATACTCACCGGCTGAGAACTGCATCGGATGATTCCATCTCAGCCGGATTTGCTCTTGGCGGAATGGTCCGCCTGGGCAAGGGCGATGTGCCGTGCCATATCGGCGAGATAGGCATATTCGCCGGCGCTCTCCGCGTCCCACCACATGGCGCAGAGGTGGTGGCCGCCGACGGGCGGGTCGGCCTCCAGCACCCTGAGGTCGAGCCCCGCGCCGGAGAAACTCAGGATCTCGCGGGGCAGCAGCGCCGCGCCGGTGCCGGCATTGGCCAGCCGCGCGATGACCGTCAGCGGGTTGCAGGTATTCAGCCGTAGCGGTTTCAGGCCGCGGGTGCCGAACCACATCTGAATGGTGGTGAACAGACCGGATGGAGGGCTGTTGGTAAAGATCGGCAGGCCGACGAGCTTTTCCGGGGTCGCCACATCCCCATCGAAGGCGAGATGGCGCCCGACGACCCAGACGAGATCGATCTGCCAGAGCGGCGTGATGACGATTTTTTCGTGGGCGCGCGGCTGGGACAGAAAGGCGATGTCGATAGCCCGGTCGAGCAGAAGCTGCTCGAGCCGCGTGCTGAAATCCACCGTGACATCAACTTGCAGGCTTGGATGCCGGGCCGCTATCGCCGCGAGCAGATCCGGCAGGATCCGCGCCGCGAAGGAATCGGCCGCGCCGATGCGCAGAAGGCCGCGGCCCGGTAAATCCTCGCGTGAGCGGCGCTGCACCAGCTCCGCATGGGCCAGCATGCGCTCCACGTCGCCGTAGATGCTCGCGCCGAGCGACGTCGGCACGGGGCGATACAGAGATCGATCGAAAAGCTCACCGCCAAGGATGCGCTCGAGCTCCTTCACGCGCAGGCTGACGGTCGGCTGGGAGAGGTTGAGATGTGCAGCCGCGGCACGAAAACCGCCGAGGCGGGCCACCCAGTAGAAGGCCTCTGCCTGACCGAAGGTGTAGCGCATGGTTGGGATCGCGATCCATTGGCGCCGCGTATGTCGCCATTCGACATGATAGCCAATTCCAATCAAGTGGCCAAGTCTTCTTATTTTTTTTCAGTGCCATCCCGGTGATACGCTGACTGGATTGGCCGCGCCCTCGTGTCCCGCGCGGTGACCGTCACAAAAAGAGGGGGACTTCGATGGATCATATTCAGACAGACCGTCGCCGCTTGCTTGCCGGGGGTGCCGCGGGGGCGTTAGCCTCCTTTCTGCCAGCCAGTCTGCTCCATGCCCAACCCAACGACGGCAAGACGCTGACGATCGTGCTGCCGAGCAACCCGATCACCATCGATCCGATCAACCAGCTCAATCATGATGCGATGGTACTGGGACAAACGGTGTTCGAGAACCTGGTCGAATATGATGTCGATGGGGTCTTGCGGCCGCAGCTCGCGAAGGCCTCGCCGACGATTTCCGCCGACAAGAAGACCTATGTCTTCGAATTACGCGACGACGTCACGTTCCAGAACGGCAAGAAGATGACTGCGGAGGACGTGAAGTACAGCTTCGACTATCTGCTCGACCCGGGCAACAAGGCGGCGCGGCGGTCTCTCTTCACGCGGATCACCAAGGTGACGGTGCTGGCACCGGACAAGGTGCAGTTCGACCTCAGCGAGCCCTATGGTCCGTGGCTTTATTTCCTCACGAAATACATGGGTATCTTCCCGGCGGGATCGCGCAAGGAACACGGCGACGACTATTTCAAGTCCCGGCCGGCCGGCGTGGGGACCGGATTCGGTATCTTCGAGGAATGGAAGCCGAACGACTATATCAGCTTCAAGAAAAACCCGAATTACTGGCAGAAGGGACTGCCGCACTGGGACCGTCTCGTCGTCAAGATGATCCCCGAGGATGCGACCCGCGTCGCCTATCTCCTGACCAACCAGGTCGATATCATCAGCGCGCCGCCGCCGCGTGAGTTCAACCGCCTGAAGACCATGCCGGGTGTCACCGGTGGCTCCCGCCCGACGCTGGGCGGTGCGCTCTTGATGTACACCAACACCCTCAAGCCGCCGCTCGACGACGTGAACTTCCGCAAGGCGATTTCCTGCGCCATCGACCGCAAGACGATCGGCGAGAAGGTCTATTACGGGCTGCTCGAGCCGTCCGCCGTGCCGGCGCCTTCACGGGGCTGGTGGTACAACGCGGAGGCCGACAAGGAACTCGGCTTCAATCTCGATCGCGCCAAGGAATTCCTCGCGAAATCGAAGTATCCGAATGGTGCCGAGCTCGACATCAGCATCCAGGCGGAGCCTTATCTGCTGGACACCAAGGATGCCGCCATCTTCGTGCAGGCGCAGCTTGCCAAGATCGGCGTCAAGGTCAATCTCAAGGTCTATGAATTCTCGGTTCTCATCCAGCAGGCAATTCGGGGAGAGCACCAGATGGCCTTGCAGGTCTTCATGTCGCCCGGCGAGCCAAGCTATATCATCCAGGTCTGCCTGACGCCGGATCAGGTTCTATCGAAGAGCACAGGCTATAACAACCCGGAGATGAATGCCTTGCTCGCGGCGGCCTTTGCCGAGACGGAGCAGGAGAAGCTCAAGGATATCTATGGCAAGATACAGACGCTCGCCGCGCGTGACGCGCCTCTCGGTGTGCTCGGCTATGTTCACGCCTCGAATCTCTGGCGGGATACTGTGAAGGACTTCAAGGTCAACCAGGGATTGACCATGTTTGTCGGCGAGACCAAAGTCTAGACGCGGCCGGATCCCATGTTTCGCCTCGTTGCCGGCCGCATGCTGTCGTCCATTGGTACGCTGTTGTTCGTCGGGCTGGCGCTGTTCCTCCTGACACGCTCCGGGCCGGGCTCTCCGGCGCGGATCGTTCTGGGTGCGGACGCCACCCAGCAGCAGATCGCGCAATTCGAGGAGAGCCACGGCCTCGATCGGCCGGTTCTCGTGCAGTATGGATCGTGGCTGGCGGATGTCGTCCTGCGCGGAGACTTTGGAAAATCCTTCGTCACCGGCCGCGATGTCGCGGTTGAAATCTCGGCATCGCTTCCGGTGACGTTATCGATCGTGCTTCTGGCCTTCCTGATTGCGCTGGTTTTCGGCCTCGCCATCGGCATCGCGGCCGCCTTGAATCCGGGGGGCGTATTCGACAGGCTGGCGCGGCTGGGCGCCGTCGTCGGCCTGTCGATACCGGCCTTCTGGCTGGGCATCATCCTCATCCGCTTCATCGCGGTGGATCTGCGGCTCCTGCCGCCCGGCGGCTATGCGCCGCTCTCGGCGGGGCTCATGGTGCATGTGCAAACCATTCTGATGCCCGCGGTCTCGCTCGCCGTCTACTACATCGCCGTGCTGGCGCGGATGACGCAGGCGAGCCTGCAGGAGGCGCTCAGGGGGGACTATGTGCGCACCGCGCGCGCCATGGGGCTTCCGTCCTGGAAAGTCGTCGCCTATGCGCTCGTCAACGCCTTGCCACCGGTCATCAATCTGGCCGCGCTCTCCTTCGGCTATATGTTCGGCTGGGCCTTGATCATCGAACAGGTCTTCAATGTTCCGGGGCTGTCCCGCGCTCTGCTGAATGCGATCTCGCAGCGCGATTTCCTGCTCTTACAGGGTATCGTCTTCCTGTTCACCGTCATCTTCGTTCTCGCGAATCTCATCGCCGATCTCGTCAACCGCACCCTGGACCCTCGCCAGAGGAGCACGGCATGAACCACTGGTCGCAAGCTCTCCGCGCCGTGGACTGGACCGGCTGGCTCGGCGCCGCCTTCGTCGTGCTGATGCTTGGCAGCGCCGTGTTCGCGCCGTTCATCGCGCCGTTCGATCCGATCGAGGTCAGGCTGGAGGACAGGCTCGCTGCGCCGGATGCGGTCCATTGGCTGGGCACCGATCAGGCCGGCCGCGATGTGTTCAGCCGCGTCATCTATGGCGCGCGCGCCTCGCTCACCGTGGGGATCGGCGCGGTGGTCATCGGCGCACTCATCGGCGTGTCGGCGGGGCTGTTCGCGGCCTACAAGGGTGGGCTGGGCGACCAGCTCGTCATGCGCATCATCGATGGCATCGCCGCGATCCCGCTGCTCGTCTGGGCCATCGCCATCGTCGGCATCCTCGGGGTTGGCCCGGTGCAGATCGGGCCAGTGGCGCTGCCGAACGAGGCGAAGATCGTGCTGCTGGTCGGCGTGCTGTTTTCGCCCGTGTTCGGTCGCGTCACCTATGCCGTCGCGCAGCGCGTGGTGCGTGCCGATTTCGTCAAGGCGCGCCTGCTGCAGGGCGCGCGACACCGCGATATCGTGCTGGGCGACATCCTGCCCAACTGCCTCTCGCCGATCATCGTCCAGGCGACGCTGCTGGTCGCCATCGGTATTGTCATCGAGGCTTCCGTCAGCTTCGTCGGGCTGGGGGTACAGCCGCCGAGCCCGAGCTGGGGCACCATGCTGTCGGATGCCCGCAGCGCCATCTATTCCGGCGAGTGGTGGCTGCCGGTCTTCCCGGGCCTCGCCATCTCGCTCACGGTGGTCGGGTTCAACCTGCTCGGCGATGCCGTGCGTGACCTGTTCGATCCGCGCAGCGAAGCCAGGACGCTGGTCGCATGAGCACGGTTGGAACGAGCCCGTCCGCGACGAGCAGCCCCCTTCTGGCCATAGAAGGACTGCGCGTCGGCTTCCGCGCGGCAGGTGGCGGCGTGATCGAGGCGGTGCGCGGCGTGGACTTCACGGTGGCGCCCGGCGAGGCCGTCGGCATCGTCGGGGAGTCCGGTTCCGGCAAGAGTCTCAGCATGTTGGCGGTGATGCGCCTGCTCGGCAGCACCGCCGGCATCACCGGCGGGCGCATCACATTCGATGGGCGCGATCTCACGGCGCTCGGCGAGGCGGAGATGCGCAGGCTCCGCGGTCGCGACCTGGCTATGGTGTTCCAGGACCCGCAGAGCTCGCTCAATCCGGCGCTCACCATCGGACGGCAGATTGCCGATGTGGTCCGCGCCCATCGCGGCGTCGGCCAGACCGAGGCGAGGCGGGTGGCGGCCGAGGCCCTGGAGCGGGTCGGCATCCGCGACGCGGGGAGGCGCCTCGATGCCTATCCCCATGAGTTCTCCGGCGGCATGCGTCAGCGCGCGCTGATCGCCATGGCGATCGCCTGCCGTCCGCGCCTTCTGATCGCCGATGAGCCGACGACAGCGCTCGATGTGACGGTGCAGGCGCAGATTGTCGACCTGATCGCCGATTTGCGCCGCGATCTCGGCCTTGCGGTCGTCTTCATCTCCCACAATTTGCAGCTCGTCGCGGAGATCGTCGACCGCGTCGTCGTCATGTATGGCGGCAAGGTCGTCGAAGATGGGCCCGTCGAGACCATCGAGCGCGCCGCGCGCCATCCCTATACCAGGCTGCTGCGATCCTGCGTGCCGCGGCTGGATGGGCCGGTCGGGCCGCTCGCGACCATCGAGGGAACGCCGCCGCGCCTCGGCCGCATGCCGGCAGGTTGCCCGTTCGAGCCGCGCTGCCCCTGCCGCGAGGCCCTCTGCGCGACGGAGATGCCGCCTCTGGTCGCCGCCGAGGCGCATCGGCTCGCCTGCTGGAGGCCGCAATGAGCGAGCCCCTCCTGTCCCTCCAGGGCGTCAGCAAATCATACCCGCGCGGCGGCTTCCTCGACAGGATGCTGGCGCGGGCCAAGCCGTTTGTCGCGCTCGACAACGTCTCGCTCGATATCCACCGGGGCGACGTGGTGGGCATCGTCGGCGAGAGCGGGTCCGGCAAATCAACCCTGGCCAGTCTCGCGGTCGGGCTCATCGCCCCCACCGCGGGCCAGATCCTGCTCGATGGCGCGGATCTCACTGAACTGATGCGCGATCATGCCGGGCCGTGGCGTCGGCGCGTGCAGATGGCGTTCCAGGATTCGAGCAGCGCGCTCAATCCACGCAAGACGGTCGAGCTCTGCCTCGCCGAGACATTGGCGCTGCGTGGCGTTGCCCGCGCTGCGCGGCGGGCAGAGGCCCATGGACTGCTCGCGCTGGTTGGCCTTGGCGTCGAACTCGCGCCGCGCCTGCCGCACGAGTTGTCCGGCGGGCAACGCCAACGCGTCGGGCTTGCCCGCGCGCTCGCCATGCAGCCGGATATCCTCTTCGCCGATGAGCCGGTGTCCGCGCTCGACGTATCGCTTCAGGCGCAGGTGGTGAATCTGCTCGCCCGGCTCACGCGGGAACTCGGCCTGACGCTCGTGTTCATCAGCCACGACCTTGCCCTTGTCCGCACATTATGTAGCCGGCTCATCGTCATGCGGAATGGTGCCATCGTCGAGCAGGGCGCATGCCGTGACGTGCTGGACAATCCGCAACATGCGTACACCAGGCTTTTGATTTCCGCCGTGCCCAAGGGCCTTGCGGGACGAAAAGACCGGCCATCCAGCCAGAACTCTTTACGGGGTGATGTGTTCGAGCCGCCGCCGACCGCAGTCGATCATGGCGTATTCACGGTTCAAGATTTGGTCGAACGGACCTGAACGCTTAACAATGGAATGTCGAGACGACATCAATGTCCCAGAATAGTTACAGGATAGGCGTCGATATCGGCGGAACCTTCACCGATGTTGTCGTTGCACGCGACGATGGCTTGATCGAGACCCGGAAGGTGCCGTCGACGCCCGACGATTACAGCCGTGGCATCGCCATGGCGATCAAGGCGCTGGTCGAGGAGTTCCAGACCACGCCGGATCGCATCACCGGCATCGTCCATGCGACAACGGTCGCGACCAATGCCATCCTGGAATACAAGGGGGCCTGCACGGGCCTCCTGACGACGGCCGGCTTCCGCGACGTGCTGGAAATGCGGCGGCTGCGCATTCCCGTGCTCTACGACCTGCAATACGACAAGCCGAAGCCGCTCGTGGCGCGGCGTCTCAGGCTGGAGGTGCGCGAGCGGCTCAGTGCGGACGGCGGCGTCAGGCTGCCGTTGTCGGAAGACGATGTCGTGGCCGCGGCACGGCAATTCCGGGAAGGCGGCGCCGAGGCGGTCGCCGTCAGCTTCCTGCATGCCTATGCCAATCCCGCCCATGAAATCGCGGCGGAGGAAATCCTGCGCCGCGAGCTTGGTCCTGATGTCTATATATGCCGGGGCTCCGAGATCCTTCCCGAGATCCGCGAATATGAACGCACCAGTACGGCGGTCGTGAATGCCTATATCGGACCGGTGGTGCGCAATTACGCCAGCGCCCTGACGGCGCGGCTCGCCTCCATCGGGGTGACCTGCGCGGTGGATATGATGCATTCGGGCGGCGGGATCATGCGGCTCGAGTCGGCGGTGCGCCGTGCCGCATCGCTCGTAGAGTCCGGGCCGGCGGCCGGCGTCATCGCCTGCGCGCGGCTGTTTCCCGGGCGCGACGAGCCCAGTATCATCTCCTTCGACATGGGCGGCACCACGGCCAAGGCGGCGCTCGTGGAGGATGGTGAGCCCGCGCGGACCACGGAATATGAGGTCGGCGCCGGCATCAACCTGTCGAGCAAGCTGGTCAAGGGGGGCGGCTACCCCATCAAGATGCCGTTCATCGACGTCTCCGAGATCGGCGCCGGCGGCGGCAGCCTCATCGGTATCGACCGGATGAACCAGGTCTCCGTCGGCCCCCAGAGCGCCGGCGCCTGGCCCGGCCCGGTCTGCTACGGCCTTGGCGGCAAGCAGGCCACGCTGACCGATGCCTTCCTCACGCTGGGCTATATCAATGACGAGGCGTTGGCCGGGGGCACCTTCCCGCTGCAGGCGGAGGCCGGGCGCGCGGCGCTCAACGATCAGGTGGCGCGCCCGCTCGGGCTTGAACTGTCTCGCACGGCCCGCGGCGTGCTGACGCTCGCCGTCACCACCATGACGCGCGCCGTCAAGGCGGTGTCCACCTATCGCGGCCGCGATCCGCGCCAGTCGACCCTGATCGCCTTCGGTGGCAACGGGCCGGTGGTGGCGACGGAGGTCGCCATGGCCCTCGGCATCCGGCGCGTCATCATTCCGCGCGCCGCCGGCGTATTCAGCGCGCTCGGGCTTCTGCGCTCGGATGTGGAGCAGGAATTCGTGCGCCCGTCGCGGCATCGCGCCGGCGAGCTCGACGACGCCGGCCTCGCCGCCCTGTTCGAAGAGCTCGCAGCCGACGCCCGCCGCATCATGACCCTTGAAGGCTACGACCAGTCGGGTGCCACGTTCCATCGCGCGGCCGACCTGCGCTATGTCGGACAGGCCTACGAGCTCACGGTGCCGGCCGAGCGGCTGGCGCTGGAGGAACTGACGGAGCTGTTCCATCGCGAGCACGAGCGCACCTATGGGCATCGCTCACAAGGTGACACGGTGCATCTCGTCAATGCGCGCCTCACGGTGCGGCTGCCGCTGGTGGCGCCGCCGCCGCAGTTTCACCCGGATAGGCCGCTGCGGCGCGCCGACCGGCGGGTCGTCTTCGCGGCCGACTGTGCGCCCGCGACCGTGGCGGTCATCGGTCGTGGTGAACTGGACGCCACGCCGCGGCGCGGGCCTTTCGTGGTCGAGGACTATGACAGCACCGCGATCATTGGCCCGGGCCAGGCGGCGAGCCTCGACGCCGCGGGCAACATCGTCATCGCGCTCAGTGGAGAAGCGGCATGAGCGACACGGACATGAGCGATACTGACTTGCGCGACACTGACATGAGGGATGTCCACGCGACCGCTCGCCCGGCCGTCGGCTCCGCCATCGATCCGATCACCCTCGAGGTCATCCGCAACGCGCTTGCCTCCACCGCCGACGAGATGGCGCTGATCATCATGCGCAGCGCCTATTCGCCGGTCGTGCGCGATATCATGGATTACTCAACCGGCCTCTGCGATGCGCAGGGCCGGGTCATTGCGCAGGGCCTGACGCTGCCGATCCAGCTCTGTTCCTTCCCGCGCATCATGCAGTTCGTGCGGGAGCGCTTCGGCGCGACCCTCAAGGAGGGCGATGTCCTGATCGCCAATGATCCCTATGGGTCCGGCGGGCAGCATCTCCCCGATGTCTATATCCTCAAGCCGATCTTTGCCGATGGCGTGCTGGCCGGCTTCGCGGCGACCGTCGCCCATCACACCGATCTCGGCGGCATCGTGCCGGGGAGCGTTGCCATCTACGCGACCGAGATCCAGCAGGAGGGGCTCCGGCTGCCGCTGCTCAAGCTTTACGAAGCCGGCAAAGCAAATGACGCCGTCTTCGGCATCCTCGAGGCGAACACGCGCTCGCCGGTCGAGGTGCTGGGGGACATCCGCGCGCAGATCGCCGCTTGCAACGTGGCGGAGGAGGGGCTGAAGGCGCTGGTTTCGCGCTACGGCAAGGCGCAGCTCGACAGCTATATCGAAGCTTTGCACGACCATGCCGAGGCGATGATGCGCCAGACGATCCGCGATCTGCCCAACGGCGTCTATCGCGCGACGGATTATATCGACGGGGTGGGGGAGAACCCGGCGCCGCTCGCCATCGTGGCGACCGTCACCGTCGGCGACGACACCATCGACATCGACTTCACCGGCACGGCGGACCAGGTGGCAGCCAGCATCAACTGCCCGATCTCCTTGCCGGAATCGGCCGCCTTCAGTGCCATCCGCTGCCTGTCGCAACAGGACATTCCGAATTGCGAGGGCTATCTCAGGCCTATCACGGTGCGTGCGCCTGAAGGCTGCCTCGTCAATCCGCGCTATCCCGCCGCCTGCGGCGCCCGTGGCGTCGTCGGCTACCGGGTGTTCGACGCGATCATGCAGGCGCTGGCACAGGTGGTGCCGGAGCGCGCCATCGGCGGTTCCGAAGGCGGGCCCTATCTGCTGGCCTCCGGCGGCCTGCATCGGGGGCGGCCTTTCGTGCTCAACGAGATGGTCGTCGGAACCTGGGGCGCGCGCGCCACGAAGGACGGCATCGAGGGCATTTCAAATCCGGCCGCCAACCTGTCCAACCAGCCGATCGAAATGATCGAGACGGATATGCCGATCGAGGTGCTGGACTATGGCCTGGTGCCCGACTCCGGCGGGCCGGGCGAGTTCCGCGGCGGCCTCGCCTTCGTGCGCAGCTTCAGGTTTCTCACGGACGCGCGTTTCACCCTGCGCGGTGATCGCCGCGCCCATCCGCCCTATGGGGTTGAAGGAGGCGGCACGGGGACGCCGTCGGAGCATCTCCTGGTCCGCCTGGATGGCAGCGCGCGCAACCTGCCGACCATGCCGATGGAGAGCTTCACCGCCCATGCCGGCGAGGTTTTCCGCCTGACCGGTGCGGGTGGGGGCGGCTACGGCAATCCGCTGATGCGGGAGCCGTGGCGCGTACTCGACGATATCCGCGAAGGCAAGGTGACACGAGAGGGGGCGTTGCGCGACTATGCGGTCGTCGTGGGCGATGATCTGACCGTGGACGCGGTGGCAACGCAGCGTCTTCGTCGGGAGCGTGGACTGGAGCAACAATCGTGATGAACACCGTCGGTGCTGCGGCGCTGAATGCGCCGAAGATCGGGAAGGCGGCGAGCCGCGCCCATCTCGAGACCCCGGCGGCTGTGCTTGACCTGCCGCTCTTTGAGCGCAATCTAGCGACGCTAGCCGAGACCTGCCGCGCCGCGGGCATCGGCGTTCGGCCGCATGCCAAGTCGCATAAATCAGCCGAGATCGCGCGGCGGCAACTGGCGGCCGGTGCGCTCGGCATCTGCTGCGCCAAGCCGGGCGAACTCCTCGCCCTCTTCGAGGCCGGCATCGAGGACCTCATGCTGACGGCGCCGGTCGCCAGCGCTGCGAAGATCGATGCGCTGGCGCGCGCAGCGGCGCGCGGTGCCCGGCTGATGGTCGTTGTGGACCGGGCGGATCTCATCGCCGCTTACGGCGAAGCCGCCCGGCGTCACGACACGCGCATCGACGTGGTTGTCGATCTCGATGTCGGCCTCTTGCGCAGCGGCGTGGCGGAGCCGACCGAGGCCGTCGCGCTGGCGCTTGCTGCCGCCGACCATCCCTATCTGCGCTACGCGGGTGTGCAGGCCTATCAGGGGCGCATCCAGCATATCGATGATTTCGGCGCGCGGCGCGCGGCCAATGACGAGGCCGTCCGGCGGCTGGTGCCGATGCTGGACGCGCTCAAGGCGGCCTCGCTGGCGCCTGCCATCATATCCGGCGGTGGCACCGGCAGCCATGTGCTGGATGCCGAGCGCCGTCTGTTCACCGAAGTGCAGCCGGGCTCCTACGTCTTCATGGATGAGGGTTACAACTCTGTCGATATCGCCGGGCGCGGCGCGCTTGTCTTCGGCCCGGCCCTGCGGGTTGCCGTGACTGTGATCGGCCACTCCTCGGCCGGTTTTGCCATCACCGACGGCGGCAGCAAGAGCTTCGCCTGGGATGGGCCGGCGCCGCGCGTGCTGCTTCCCGGCCCGAGCGGCGACAGGCTGGTCGGCACGATCGAGTGGTGTGGCGACGAGTTCGGCCGCATTCTTCCGGCAGCCGGCTGTGCAACCCTGCCCATCGGCACGGTCGTCGAATGCACGGTTCCGCATTGCGATCCGACCATCAACATGCATGACGTGCTGCATGTGGTCGCTGGCGACCGGCTGGTGGCGCAATGGGCAGTCGAGGGCAGGGGCCGCGCGGATTGAAATCCGCGCAGACCTCACGCCCCAATCAATCCCGCAGCAGCTCGTTGATCGCGGTCTTGGAGCGGGTCTGGGCGTCGACGCGCTTGACGATGACGGCGCAGTAGAGCGAGGGACCCGGCGTTCCGTCCGGCAGGGGCTTGCCCGGCAGGTTGCCCGGCACCACGACGGAATAGGGCGGAACGCGGCCGTAGAACACTTCGCCGGTGGCGCGATCCACGATCTTGGTGGATGATGAGATGAAAACGCCCATCGACAGGACAGCACCTTCGCCGACGACCACGCCCTCGACGACTTCCGAGCGGGCGCCGATGAAGCAGTTGTCCTCAATGATCACCGGGCCGGCCTGCAGCGGCTCGAGCACGCCGCCGATGCCGACGCCGCCGGAGAGATGCACGTTCTTGCCGATCTGCGCGCAGGAGCCGACGGTCGCCCAGGTGTCGACCATCGTTCCTTCATCGACATAGGCGCCGAGATTGACGAAGGACGGCATCAGCACGACGTTCGGAGCGATATAGGCGCCGCGGCGCACGGTGCAGTTCGGCACCGCGCGAAATCCGGCGGCCGTGAACTCACCCGCGCCCCAGCCGTCGAACTTGGAGGGCACCTTGTCCCACCACACCGCCTCACCCGGCCCGCCGGGGATAACGGCCATGTCGTTGAGACGGAAGGAGAGGAGAACCGCCTTCTTCAGCCATTGGTTGACGCGCCAGCCCGTCGCTTCCGCCGCATCCTTCTCGGCGATGCGCCTCTTGCCGCTGTCGAGGAGGAGCAGCGATTCATTCACCGCGTCGCGCACTTCGCCTTGTGTCGCTGCATTGATCTCGGCACGCGCCTCCCAGGCGGTCTCGATGACGGAAGCGAGGTTTTCAGAGCTCATGAAACGACATCCTTCGCAGCATTAGACGGCACCGGCGTTATCGAGCGGGCGGCGCCGGAGTGCAAGGGGTTGTCGGCATTGGCTGTGCTTGAGTCAAGGTCCAACTCACGCATTGCGGCGAGCCTTGAGCGCGCTTCAGGTGATCTTGCCGCAGCCTCTTTCATTTTACCCATCCGGTAGCAACTTATTGACCGCGCCACCCAATCGGAATTGAAGTTGCGCGGGGCAGGATGCGATCAAGGCGGCGGAATTCCCCGGCCCCCGCCGCTGAACATCGGTTTTGAGATATGGAACGCAATCCGATCCGCTATGTCTGGGCCCGCAGCCGGGGCGTGCACTGCCTGGCCCTCCTTATCATTCTCGCGCTGTTGCCAGTCCTGTGGCTCCTGCTCCTGGTGCCGCGCGAACTCGTCGACATGGTCTTCCTCGGCGAGGCCGGCGCGGATGGGCCCGTCACGGCCTTCCTGCGCCTTGCCCTGCCGCTGTCACCGCATCTCGGTGGCGAGCGGGTGCTGTTCCCGGGCTTCCTCCTGACGCGCGACCAGGCCTTCCTCGTCGGCGCGATGATCGCTGGAGCCCTTGTCTTGCTCAGGGCGCTGCTCCGGGTCTCCATCCGGTTGATCAGCGCGCGCCTTGGCCCTGTCCTGGCCGATGACCTTCGGCTCATTCTGTTTCGCCATCTGGTCTCGGAACGCACAACCAGCGATGCAGCCGAGAATGCGATCACCTCGCTCGGACACCGGGTTGCGGCCGTCACGCCATTCCTTGGACGGGCCATCGCCGCACCCGCGCTGTTCATTGCCGAAGGCGCCATCGTGCTTCTGTTCGCGTTTAGCCTGAGCCTCTGGCTCGGCCTGGCATTGATGGCGGCCGCGGTGCTCGACGCGATGCTTGTCCCGGCCCGCGAGGCGGAGCGAGACACGACGATGAGGCGGACGACGGCGGGAGAGGCTGAGGCGATCCAGATGGGACGTCATGCCATCGAGCGTCTGCCTGCCATCCGCGTGCATGGCACGGCAGAGGGCGAGGCCAGCCGTTTTGCCGAGCGCCTGGCAGGCGTTGCGAATAAGAACCGGCCGCCGCTGCGCCAACTCACCTGGCTCGGCATTGCCTTGCGCACGGTGCGTGACGGCATGCCGGTGCTGATTCTCATCGTCGGCGGCTGGCTGATGATGCAGGACAAACTAACGCCTGGCGGGCTGCTGGCGGCCGTCAGCGCTGCCTTCCTGGTGATCCGCCCGGTCGAGGCCATGGCCATGTGGACGCGTGAGCGGCATGCCGCGACCCAGCTTTTCGACGAGATCGCGCGCTCGATCGGCGACCTCAAGGCGCGGACGAGGCGCTTCGCCGATACGGATCTGCCGGAACGCTGGAGCCTTCTCCGCATCGAGCGGGCATCGATCTTCGACCCCGTAACCAGCCATCGGCTTTCGGCCATCGACCTCGACATTCCCCTGCCGACGCGTGCGGCGCTGGTGACGGATGACGAGGGTGGCGGACATATCATCGCGGCGGCGCTCGGCGGCGCGCTGGAGCCCTCGTCGGGCGAGATCACGCTGGACAGCGTCAATCTCCTGCATGTGCCCGCCGCGCGCCGCGCCCGGCGCGTCGCCCTGGCCGGCCACACACCCATCGTGCTCGATGGCACTTTGCGCCAGAACATTCTCTATGGCGCGCCGGACCTCGACGGGCAGGACGTCGATGCGCTGCTATGCGATGTGATGCGCACGGCCGGCATCGACGATGACGCCTATGCGCTCGGCCTCTCCACGAGCGTCAGCAGCCAGACCTCATCGCGGCTGGCGGAGCGCGTGGTCGAGGTCCGCCGCGCGATCCGCGCGGAGCTGTCGGCTGCCGGCATGGGGGATCTGGTCGATCCCTTCGAGCCGAATCGCTACAATCGCTACGGTACTGTTGCCGAGAACATCCTGCACGGCGTGCCCGTCGGCGATACGTTCCGGGAGGTTCATCTCGCCTCCAATCCCTTCCTGCGGGCCGTTCTCGAAGCCGAGGATCTGACGCGGCCGCTGTCGGAGATGGGGTTCGCCATTGCCGCAAGTCTCGTTGAGATCTTCGACGGCGTCCCGGACGGCCATCCCTTGTTCCAGCGCTTCGCCTTCTTCAGCGCCACCGAACGCGGCCTCTGTGCGGACATGGTTGCACGCCGATCGGAGCGCCGTCGATCGGCCGAGACCGGGCGCGATCGCGACCGGCAGATCGCCCTTGCGCTGCGCTATTGCGAAGCACGGCATCGCCTCGGCATGCTCGATGAGGCGATGGAGAAGCGCCTTGTCGCGGCGCGCCATACCTTCGCGCGGCTGCTCCCGCCGAGCCTGCGGCCGGCGATTTCCTTCTATGAGCCGGACGAGATCTGTGCGGCCGCTTCCCTCAGCGACAACCTCTTGTTCGGGCGCATCGCCTATGATGTGGCGGGCGCCGAAGACAAGGTGCACGCGACAGCGCGGCGCGTTCTCAGCGATCTCGGTCTTGGCGAAGAGGTGCTGCGCCTTGGGCTTTCGGCCCATGTCAGCCATGGCGCCGAGCGCCTCCAGCATCTGAACACAGCCTTGATCGATCTGGCGCGCTGTCTCGTCCGCCGTCCGGACCTCCTCATCCTCGACCGCGTGTTCGACGGCCTCTCCATTGCAGAGGCGGCCGCGTTGATGAAGCGTCTGGATTCGGACATGGGGGATGGCAGCCTCGTCGCCGTCGTGCCCTCCACCTTCGATCTCGGCGGGTTTTCGCAGATTGTCCGGTTCGAAGGCGATCACATCCGGATCGGTCAAGCCGAGGCGGAGGATGTCACGGCGGGGGCGCCGCTTAGGCTTGCTGCGAGCGAATCGGCCGTCGCGGCGAAAACATAGCGCTCACCATGTGCGTTTGTGCACAAGTCGTCACAAGCATCTGGAATTTAATGCTAATTTTCTGGCATTGCGAGCGAACGGATTGACGTTGCGTGGATTTTTCCATTCTCCGCCCCCATATGGAGCTTCAAGGAGCCGCCTGTTATGTCAGAAGGCAGTTGCCACATCGCGATCTTCATGGTGCTGATTAGGCTGAATGGGTTCGCAGAGCGGATTGATTGTGGCAATTGTGGCGAAACATCCCTCGTGTGTGTTAGCGCACGGAATTTGCGGCATTTTTGAGGTAATGATACCCGATGTGCGCCTATCCTGCTCCAGCCGATGATGCGCTCCTCGTCAAGTTTTGGGGCGTTCGCGGCTCGATTCCGGTCTGCGGAACGGATCATACCATTTTTGGTGGCCATACGCCGTGTGTCGAGATCCGCTGCGGCGGCAAGCTCTTCATCATCGATGCCGGCACGGGAATCATCAATCTCGGCCTGGCGATCAAGGAGACCGCGCCGAAGCAGATCGAAATCCTGCTGAGCCATCTGCATCTCGACCATGTGATGGGGCTGCCGTTTTTCAAACCGGCCTTGCAAGCAGACAAGACCATCCGGATCTCGTGCGGCAACCTCAATGGCGAGACTGCCGAGAAGCCTTTGGAGCGATTGTTCTCGCCGCCGATATTCCCCGTCACGCTCGCCCAATTGCCCGCAAAATTCACCTACAACGGCTTCCGGGCAGGAGAGACTCTGACGATCGGGGATCATAGCGTGCGGACCTGTCCGCTGGATCACCCTTCGGGTGCAACCGCCTATCGTTTCGACCAGGGCGGGCGCAGCGTCTGCTACGTCAGCGACGTCGAGCATGGCGAGAACTGGCCCCCCGAGAACCTGATTGAATTCGTCAGGAACGCCGACCTCGTCATCTATGATGCGATGTTCTGCGAGAATGAATACAGCCATTGCCGGGGATGGGGCCATTCTACGGTCACTGCCGGCATCGAGCTCTGCCGCCGCGCCGGGGTGAAGCAACTCGCAGCGTTCCACATGCACCCCATGCACAATGATGCCTTCTTGCTCGACATGGAGGCGGACCTTGCCAAGGCGATGCCGGGGTCCTTCATCGCCCGGCAGGGACAGTCGCTCGTCTTCGAGCCCGTCGCGGTGGAAGTGCCTGCCTGATTTTTCCTGCCCGCCATGAGGTGCGACGTGTCCTCCTGGAGGTGACGTTCGTCTCTTGCCGCGCTCGTCTCTTGCCGCCGGAGCCTCGATCGGTATTGTCCTGCCGGTATTTCCACCCCGGCAGGCAAGGACAGCGTGAGGCATGACGGTATCCCTTCTGGCAGGCCTCACCGGCGTCGGGCTCGCTGCGGCAGGGGTCTCAGCGGCTCTCGTCCGCCTGCTCTTCCCACTCATGCAGCGCTATGCGCTGGCGCGTCCGAACGCCCGTTCCAGCCACCGCGTGCCGACGCCGCAAGGCGGGGGCATCGCCGTTCTGGCCGCCGTGCTCGCCGCGGGTGGGGCCGGGGTCTGGATACTGGCGCCGGCGGCGTTGCTGCCCCTTGCTGTCGTGGCGGTTGCCGCCGTCGCACTGGCTGTGGTCGGCGCTATGGATGATATCCGCCCGCTGCCGGTGCTGCCGCGGCTTGCCATCCAGATCGGCGCGGTTGCCTTCGGGCTGATCGCCGCGGGCGATATCAGGCTGTTTCCGGCCATCCTCCCGGCACCCGTGGAGTTCGTGCTCGTCGTCCTGGCCGGCGTCTGGTTCGTCAACCTCGTCAATTTCATGGACGGGCTCGACTGGATCACGGTTGCGGAAGTCGTACCCGTCACGGCGGCACTGGCCGCGTTCACGCTGATGGGCGCGCTGCCGATCGATGTAGGGATCGTCGCGGTGGGGCTGTGCGGGGCGATGATCGGCTTCGCGCCCTTCAACCGCCCGGTGGCGAGGCTCTTCCTGGGCGATGTCGGCTCGCTCCCCATCGGCCTGATCCTCGGGTTCATGCTCTACCGTCTGGCGGGGGGAGGGCATCTCGCCGCGGCACTTCTCCTGCCGCTGTACTATCTCGCAGATGCGACGCTGACGCTCCTCCTGCGCCTCAAGCGCGGCGAGAAGGTCTGGCAGGCCCATCGCAGTCATTTCTACCAGCGTGCCACCGACAACGGCTTCACGGTGATGGATGTCGTCGGAACGGTCTTCGCGCTCAATCTTGGGCTCGCCGCCCTGGCGACGGCCGCGCTCCTCGTCGATGGGCCGCTCGTCACGGCCGGGCTCGTCGTGGCCGGCATCGGCGCGGTGGCCGTCGTGCTGGCGCGCTTCTCCCGGCCGCGTCCGGCTCTCGCGGGACGGAGGGGCTGATGGCGCGGCGGGTCCTCCTGACCGGTGCGACGGGCTTTGTCGGGCGCCATCTCACCGCCGATCTCCTGCGCGCCGGCTACACCGTCCGCGCGGCCACGCGCCGGCCGGTGACCTTGCCGGCTGACGTCGAGCAGGTCGTCGTGGGGGATCTCGATCGCCCGATCGATTGGCGCGCGGCGCTTGCCGGGGTGGACGCGGTCGTCCACGCGGCGGGGATCGCCCACGCGGGGCCGGGCATCGCCGAGGAGCGCTACCATCGCATCAATACGCTGGCGACGGTGGCGCTCGCCGAAGCCGCCGGGCTCGAACGCCGCTTCGTCTTCATCTCCTCCATCCGTGCCCAGACCGGCCCGACCGCCGCGCGCGTGCTGACGGAGAACGATCCTCTCCAGCCCGAGGATGCCTATGGCCGCTCGAAACGCGCGGCCGAGGAGGCCTTGGCGCAGCGTGGCGGGGCCTGGGCGGCGCTGCGACCGGTCCTCGTGTACGGCGAAGGCGTCGGGGGCAATATGGGCGCCCTGCTGCGGCTGGCGCGCCTTCCCCTGCCGCTGCCGCTGAAAAGCCTGACGGGCCGGCGCTCACTCCTGGCCGTCGAGACGCTGGCCGGGGCGGTGCGGCATATGCTGGAGCTGCCCGAAGCGCCGCGCCGGGCCTTCATCGTGGCCGATCCCGAGCCGGTGACGGTGGGCGAGATCGTCGCTGCCCTGCGGCAGGGCCTAGGGCGAGCGCCGGGGCTTATCGCGGTCCCTGAAGGCCTGCTGCGGTCGTTATGCGTGCTGGCCGGGAAGAGCGATGCCTTTGCGCGGCTCGCCGGTTCGCTCGCGGTCGATGCCGCAGCCCTCAGGCAGAGCGGCTTTGTGCCGGAGGTGCAGACGCTGCCGCAGCTGCGTCGGCTGTCGGCCGCGACTTTCGCGCGGCAAATTCGGGAATAGCCTCTTCGAGGATCGCTTCGGCGGCAAGGCGATCGCCACGCGTGATGGCCTCCACGAGGGCGGCCAGGCGCGCCGCAAGATACTGGCGATCGGCGAACAGGGGCTTGGCGGCCATGACGCCGTCAATACCGGTTTCGGCCATCGGCTCCTGCTGGCTGAACAGGATCTCATGCAGCCGCTCGCCGGGGCGGATGCCGGTCTCGACGATGTCGATATCGGTGCCCGGCTCGAAGCCGGCCAGGCGGATCATGCGCTCGGCGAGCGCATAGATGCGGACCGGCTGACCCATCTTGAGCACATAGACGGAGGCCTGTTCACGGGGTGCGGCGTTGCTCGTGACCGGAGCGGGTGAGGGTGTTCCAGTCTGCCGGCCCTCGCCATCGGCGTGGGATGCCGCCGTGATGACGAGGTCGACGGCCTCGCGCACGGTCATGAAATAGCGCACCATGTCACGATGGGTGACGGTCACCGGGCCGCCACGCGCGATCTGCGCCTTGAATTTCGGGACAACCGAGCCATTCGAGCCGAGCACATTGCCGAACCGGACAGCGATGAGGCGCGTGCCGCCATTCTGGTGGCCGGTGCCACCCGCGGCGCTGGCCATCTCCGCGTCAAGCGCTTGCGCGTACATCTCGGCGAAACGCTTGGTGGCGCCGAGCATCGACACCGGCTCGATGGCCTTGTCGGTGGAGATCATCACCATCGCCTTGGCGCCGTTCGCGACCGCCGCATCCGCCACGTTCATCGAGCCGAAGACATTGGTGCGAATGCCTTCGCCCCAATCCTGCTCGAGATAGGGCACGTGTTTCAGCGCCGCGGCGTGGAAGACGACATCAGGCTTGAACTGCGCGAACAGCCCGTCCATGCGCATCCGGTCGCGCACATCGGCGATGGCGCCTTCGACCTTCGTGTCCGTGCCGAGGGTCGCCAGGGCTTCCGTGATCTGATGCAGGGCGGGCTCGGAGTTCTCGATGACGAGGATATGGGACGCGCCGAAGGCGGCCGACCTGAGGCACAGCTCGCTGCCGATGGAGCCGCCGCCCCCGGTGACGATGATGCGCCGCCCGCGCACGAAGCGGGCGAGGCGCGCACGATCGATCTCGACCGTCGGCCGCAGCAAGAGGTCCTCGATCTCGACGGGCTGGAGGGCCGCGGCGCTCACCCCTTCCTCGACGTCCTGCATGCGTGACAGGGGCAGGCCGAGGCGCCGCGCCCGGAGAAGAAGGTCCGTGCCCTCCGCATCGCTGCCGTGGTCGCCCGTCAGGGCGTTCTGGGTCAGCACAAGCCGGCGGATGGAGACGCCGCGCTCCCGGAATTCCTCGACCACCCGTTCCAGATCGGCGAAGCTGCCAAGCACGGGGACGCCGCGGATGACCTGGCCGAGTTCGCCCTGGCGCGGCGAGAGGATGCCCTCCGCCGCGATCTTGCGGAAGGCGCCCGATTCGATGGCGCGCAGCAGCGCCTCGATATCCGTGCCACGCCCCAGGAGCAACGCCGGATGGGCGCCATCCTTGGCATGGGTTCTGGCCTGCTCGTATTTCAGATAGCGGTAGGCGAGGCGTGGGCCACCGAGCAGCGCGACCTGCAGCAGCCAGTAGAGCGCGATGGTGATCTTGCCGAAGAAGAAGAAGCCGTAGAACGTCGACGACGCCAGCACATAGTCGACGACCAGGAGCGTCAGGGCCAGCACCGTCGCGGCCCGGACGATGTTCGACAGGTCCGGCAGCGAGGCGAAGCGCCACTTCGACTTGTAGAGCGAGAACAGCCAGTAGATGGCCGCGGCATAGAGCAGGAAGACCGGCAGAATCGACGGCAAGAGCTCCAGTCGGGTCGCGAGCCGCCCCCCCTCGAAACGGATGACGAAAGCGAGCGTGACGGCAAGCGCCGTCGCGACGAGATCGTGGATCACGATCAACGTCTTCTTGAGGGAGGGGATGAGGTCAAGCCGGGCCATGGGTCGTGCGGGATATCCGCTCACATCACGCTTTTGTCAATGTGCGAGCGCCGGTGCGGCGCCATGCCAGCCGAGCTTCGCGCTCAAGATCGACCTTATTGAGTCCATTCGCTTTTCTCGCCATCTCATGGCCCGATTTTTGAGGATAAAGGTCCAGATGAAGCTTGCCGATCGATTCGATGGCAGGAACCAAACTGAAGCGGAAATATTTCAATAGGTGATTTGCGTGGGTTGCGATTCGACGTGCGCAACCTGCACATGCGGAACTGGGCTGGCGGTAACTTATTGTTAAGTTGGACATTGCGATGAGCGGATCGAGGCGAATTGACGGCATTGATTTCTGGCGGGGGATCGTCCTCGCGATGATTTTCATCAATCATGTGCCAGGCAATGGCTTCGAGATTATGACGCACCGGCATGTCGGCTTCAGCGATTCGGCAGAGGCCTTCGTGTTCCTGGCAGGCGTCTCGGTGGTTCTGGCTTATGGCGGTCGCTGTCTCGGAGGCGAGCCGTGGGGTGGCTTTCGCGCCATCATGAGCCGGGTCGTGACGCTCTACGGCGTGCAGATCGCCATGTCCTTCGCGGCGATCGTCATCTTTGCCCTCGGCGCGCTGGTCTTCGACGATAACACGATCATGCATGAGCATGGGCGGGATCTCTTCCTGTCCAATCCGATGCGGGCCGTGGTCGCGGTGACCGGTCTCAGCCATCAGCTCGGCTATTTCAACATTCTGCCGATTTATATCGTGTTCCTGCTCTGGGCACCGGTGCTCCTGTTGCTCGCCCGGCTCGACAGCCGTCTGATGCTGGCAGTGTCCGCGTTGATCTACCTGCTTGCGCACGAATATGGCTGGAACTTCCCCACCTGGCCGGTCGCGGGAGGCTGGTTTTTCAATCCCTTCGCCTGGCAGTTCCTGTTTGCTGCGGGCATGTTCATCGGCATCAGCCTGCGTGCGGGCGAGGGCATAGGCTTCGATCGGCGCTTGTTTGCGGTCTGTGTGGCGATCCTGATCGCATCGGCTTTCGTCGTCACCAAGGCTTTCGGTTTTCTGCCCGCTCTGCCTGCGCAGCTCAACAGCGTGGTCGACATGAGCAAGACCCATCTGGCGCCGATCCGGATGATCCACTTCCTGGCGCTCGCCTATGTGCTCTACCACTCGGGACTGACGCTGATGGCCAAGCGCGGCGCCCTGTTTGCGCCGCTCTGCGTGATCGGGCGGCAGAGTCTGCCGGTCTTTGCCGCCGGCTCTATCCTCAGCGCCATCGGGCAGGTCGTCATCGGCATGCGCACCACCGGCTTCGTCGATGACCTCCTGTTCATCGGCGGCGGGCTCATTCTTCTCTATGCCATCGCGCTCTATCTCTCCGATCGCGGGAAGGTCACCGCAGACCGGCCTTCCACCACCAAAATGGCGTAGTTACGCCTGGGACTGTGCCCTGGACGGCCTTCGTCAGGCGCGGCTGCTCCCCGCCGCGAGCAGAGCCTCCGTGTCGAGATGGCGGCCGATATGGGCGGCGAGCCCATCGAGTGTTTCCTCGATTGTCATGTCGTAGGCCAGCGCCTTGTCGGCCCTGCCATCCCTGATTGATGGGCCGTCAATTCCGGTTGTCGCCGTGCCGCTTAGCCACGCCAGAAAAGCCCGGCGGAAGGCGTCTGCCGTGAACAGCCCGTGCAGATAAGTGCCGAGAACCCGGCCATCCGCCGAGCGGGCGCCTTCCGGCCGGCCATCGAGCCGGAACAGGGGGCGGGCACAATCTGCGCCGCTGCTGCGACCGAGATGGATCTCGTAGGCTTCGACGGGGGTCGCGTAATCCAGGGCTTCCGCCTGCACCGGCCGCACGGTCTTATCACCGGCGAGAACCGTGTCGATGGCGAGATGGCCGAGGCCCTCGGCCGTCCCGGCGGGACCTTCGAGGCCGTCGGGGTCGGCGATCGTGCGCCCAAGCATCTGATAGCCGCCGCACAGGCCGAGGACGGCTCCGCCGCGGCGGATATGGGCCGAAAGGTCGATGTCCCAGCCCGCCGCGCGGAACGCGGCGAGGTCGGCGATCGTCGCCTTCGAGCCCGGCAGGATGACGAGATCGGCATCGCCGGGCAGGGCCTGCCCGCGCTCTATGAAGGTCAGAGTCACGGATGGCTCGAGCCGCAGCGGGTCGAGATCGTCGAAATTCGCGATGCGCGGCAGCACCGGCACCGCGATGCGAATGGTCCCGCCTGCGTTCGGGCGCGCGCGGCGCAGGTCCATCGCATCCTCCGCCGGCAGGCGATCCGCCTCCGGAAACCAGGGCAGGATGCCGAGGGAAGGCCAGCCCGTGCGCGCGGCGATGGTGTCGAGCCCGGCGGCGAACAGCGCGGGATCGCCGCGGAATTTGTTGATGAGAAAGCCGCGGATCATCGCCCGGTCGTCCGCATCCAGCACCGCATGGGTGCCGACCAGGCTCGCGATGACCCCGCCGCGGTCGATATCGCCGGCGAGAATGACGGGCACGCCCGCCTCGCGCGCAAAGCCCATATTGGCGATGTCGCCGCCGCGCAGGTTGGTCTCCGCCGGGCTGCCGGCCCCTTCGACGATGACGAGGTCCGCCTCGCCCGCAAGGCGCGTGAAGCTCTCCATGACGAAGGGCAGGAGGCGCTCGCGCTTGGATGTGAAATCGCGGGCCTCAAGCCGGCCAAAGCGCTGGCCGTGGACGATGAGCTGCGACCCGCGCTCGCTGTCCGGCTTCAGGAGGATCGGGTTCATATGGACCGACGGCGCCACCCTGGCCGCCCGCGCCTGCAGGGCCTGCGCCCGCCCGATCTCGCCGCCTTCGACGGCGGCGGCATTGTTCGACATGTTCTGCGGCTTGAACGGCCGCACGCGCAGGCCCTGGCCGGCGAAATACCGGCAGAGCCCGGCGACGAGCAGCGACTTGCCGACATTCGAGCCGGTGCCCTGGATCATGATGGCCGGGGTCGAGGACATATCAGCTTTCTGCTTCGACGATCTCGTCATAGCCGCGATTCCAGGACCAATCGACATTCAACTGGAATTCCACGCTCGCGCGCGTGTCATCCCCGGCGGCCGGCTTTGCCGGCCGGGAAGGGGATCCATGAAATGGGGCCAGAAAGGGGACCATGAACGACGCGTCTGATCTCTGGATCCCCTTCCCGCCGCTGCGCGACGCCGGGGATGACACAGAGGTTCCCGAGCCATGCTTCCGGCGTAGGCACTGTGCAACGAAGAAATCAAAACTCGATGCCCTCCTGCGCGCGCACGCCCGCCTCGAAATGGTGCTTCACCGGCGTCATTTCGGTCACGAGGTCCGCAGCCGCGATGAGCTCCGGCTTGGCGTTGCGGCCGGTGACGATCACGTGCAGGTCCGGGCGGCGCGCGGACAGGGTCTCGACCACCTCGGCCAGGGGCAGGTAGTCGTAGCGCAGCGCGATATTGAGCTCATCGAGGATGACGAGCCGGGTGGCGGGATCCGCCATGAGGTCTTTCGCCTTCTCCCAGGCGCGCGTCGCGGCGGCGATGTCGCGGGCTTTGTCCTGGGTCTCCCAGGTGAAGCCCTCGCCCATGCTGTACCAGCGCACCTGATCGCCGAAGGCCTCGAGCGCCTTGCGCTCACCGGTGGACCAGGCGCCCTTGATGAACTGCACGACGCCGACGGTCCAGCCATGGCCAAGGGCGCGCAGCATGAGCCCGAAGGCCGCCGTCGACTTGCCCTTGCCCTTGCCGGTATGGACGATGAGAAGGCCCTTCTCGATGGTTTTGGAGGCGACCTCGGCATCCTGGGCGGCCTTACGCTTGGCCATCTTCTCGCGATGGCGCGCGTCGTCGGTACTCAAGCTCATATATTCCTCTGACAATCTTGCCTCGGGATATCCCGCGCGGGGTGGTCGCGAAACGGACCTATTTCAGCTTCAGGGGCAGGCCGGCCGCGACCATGATGACCTCATCGGCAACGGCGGCGACACGCTGGTTGATGAGGCCGGCCTGGTCGCGAAAGGCGCGCGCCAGGGCATTGTCCGGCACGATGCCGAGACCGACCTCGTTGCTGACGATGACGACGGGGCGGTCATTGGCCTCCAGCCGGGTGATCAGCCGGTCGCATTCGCCGCTGACATCGTATTCCGCCAGCATGACATTCGTCAGCCACAGCGTCAGGCAGTCGATCAACATCGGTACGCCCGGCGGCGCATCATCCATGACCGCGACGATGTCGATGGGCTCCTCGCGGGTGATCCATCCCTCGCCCCGGCGGTCGCGGTGCTGGGCGATGCGCGCGGCCATCTCGTCGTCGCGAGGCTCGCTTGTGGCGAGGTAGATCCATGGCGGCGGCAGCGACGTGATGCGGGCTTCGGCTGTGCGGCTCTTGCCGGAGCGAGCGCCGCCGAGGATCAGGGACAGGAAGGGACGTGGTGGACTAGCCTGGGGCATCAGCCATTGGTCTCACGCCCATCGGCGCAATGCAAGGCGCGCGCGCGTTCCAAAACAGGAACCGGCCCGGCAGGTTCGCAAGGCTGGGAGGGGGCACCGGAGAACGGTCCAGCCACACGGCCCTGCCGAGCCGATCGACAATCCTTCGTCCCTGCCGCATGTGAAGTCAAACGGAGCCGGGCGCCGATCGGCAGGCCTGCATTTAAACCGGCGCCGGGCTGTGCGTTGGCACACGCCGGCATGCACCTGCGACGAAACGCGAACGGTATGTCGCAATGGACCGACAGGGCGGCAACGGATCGACAGGGGCAAGGGATCGACAGGGGCAAGGGATCGACCCGGCCCGGCTTGCGCGGCACCGGCGCGCGAAGCCCGTTTCGCCGCCTATCCAGCGGTGATAAGGCTGAAGCGTTTCAAGAGGCCGAGCTCCATGAACCGCATTTTCTCCTCCCTCCCCACGACTGTCTTCGAAGCCATGTCGCAGCTTGCCCGCGAGACGGGCGCGGTCAATCTGGGGCAAGGTTTTCCGGATGGGGCGGGGCCGGACGACGTCCGGGCCAAGGCCGCGGAGGCTGTCGTGTCCGGCTGGAACCAGTATCCGCCGATGATGGGCCTGCCGGAATTGCGCCAGGCCGTGGCGGATCATTATGCCCATCATCAGGGGCTCGACCTCTCGGCGGATGAGGTGATGGTGACATCCGGCGCCACGGAGGCGATCGCCGGGGCCTTGTTCGCGCTCATCGAGCCGGGCGACGAGGTCGTGCTCTTTGAACCCATGTACGACGCCTACCTTCCCCTGGTACGGCGCGCCGGCGGGGTGCCCCGCTTCGTGTCCCTTAAGCCGCCGCATTGGCGCCTGACGGAGGAGGCACTCACGGCTGCCTTCTCGGACAAGACCCGGGTCGTCCTCTTCAACAATCCGCTGAACCCGTCCGCCGTTGTCTTTCCCGACGAGGACCTCGCCTTGCTCGCCCAGTTCTGCGTCAAGCACGACGCCATCGCGGTCTGCGACGAGGTCTGGGAACATGTGGTGTTCGATGGGCGCCGCCATCGCCCGCTGATGGCGGAGCCCGGCATGCGCGAGCGCACCGTGAAGATCGGCTCGGCGGGCAAGATCTTCTCACTCACCGGCTGGAAGGTGGGCTTTGCCTGCGCGGCGCCCGACATCCTCAAGGTGCTGGCCAAGGCGCACCAGTTCCTGACCTTCACGACAGCCCCCAACCTGCAGGCGGCGGTGGCCTACGGGCTTGGCAAGCCGGACGACTATTTCACCGGCATGCGGGCGGATTTCGAGCGCAGCCGGGATCGCTTCAGCCGCGGCCTCATGGAGCGTGGTTTCACCGTGCTGCCGAGCCACGGCACCTATTTCCTCAATGTCGACATCGCGCCGCTCGGCGAGGTGGATGATGTCGATTTCTGCAAGCGCCTCGTCACAGAGCGTGGGGTTGCGGCCATACCGGTGTCCGCCTTCTATGCGGAGGGCGCGGTGCGCACGGTGGCGCGCTTCTGTTTCGCCAAAACCGACGCGACGCTCGACCGCGCCCTGGAACGCTTGGAAGGCCTTGTACAGCGCCGTTGAACTCCCGCACATTGTCTGGCACCACTCGTCTATCAATGCGTTCTGAAACGCGCCTCACTCCAGCTTGGGAACAGCCGGCATGATCCGTTCTCTGATGCTCCGCTCCTTGGTGTCGCTCGCCGCACTGGCGGCCGCCGGGGCCGCCATTGCGCAGGATAAGACCGTCAACGTCTATAACTGGTCCGACTATATCGACCCGACCGTGCTTGAGGATTTCACGAAGGAGACCGGGATCAAGGTCGTCTACGACACCTACGACAACAATGAGATCGTCGAGACGAAACTGCTCGCCGGCAAATCCGGCTACGACATCGTGGTGCCGTCCGGGCCGTTCCTGCAGCGCGAGATCAAGGCCAAGGTCTTCCAGCCGCTCGACAAGTCGAAGATCCCCAATCTCGTCAATATGTGGCCGGACGTGACCAAGAAGCTCACCGTGTTCGACCCCGGCAATGTCTATGCCGTCAACTACATGTGGGGCACCACGGGCATCGGCCTGAATGTCGACAAGGTGAAGGAGCGCCTCGGGGATGTGCCGCTCAACACCTGGGATCTCGTGCTGAAGCCCGAGATCGCGGCGAAATTGAAGGATTGCGGCATCTATATGCTGGATTCCCCGGAGGATCTTTTTCCGGGCGTGCTGAACTACGTCGGCCTCAATCCCGATTCGAAGGACGCGAAGGACCTTAACAAGGCGGCTGACGCGCTGATGAAAGTGCGCGGCAACATCCGCAAGTTTCACTCGTCCGAATATATCAACGCGCTCGCCAACGGCGACATCTGCGTGGCAGTCGGGTATTCCGGCGATATCGTCCAGGCCAAGGCCCGGGCCGAGGAAGCCAAGAACGGCGTCAACATCAGCTATGTCATTCCGAAGGAAGGCGCGCTGATGTGGTTCGATTCCATGGCCATCCCCGCTGACGCCAAGAACGTCGCGGAGGCGCATGCCTTCATCGATTTCATGAACAGGCCGGAGATCGCGGCGCGCAACGCCAATGCCGTCCACTATGCGAGCGGCAATCTCGCGGCGAAGAAGAACGTGGACCCTGCCATCCTCAACGATCCCGGCATCTATCCGGATGAACAGACCATGTCGCGCCTGTTCACCAACACCGCCTATAACGAGCAGGCCCAGCGCACCGTGACGCGTCTGTGGACGCGGATCAAGACCGGACGCTGAGGCAGCGCGCCAATCGCCTTCGCATGGTCGTGATGGGCAGTCGGGCCACGGCCGTGTTGCCGGGCGCGGGTGGGGCTTTCGGCAAGGCGATTGCCCTCACCCCACCCCTCTCCCCCGCAAGGAGAGGGCGACCGGTGGCGGCGGTTGGGACAGGGGGCTTCCCGGAGGGGCCTGCCCTCCTATCTCACGGCTTGGCGCAGCGGGCGCGAATCAGCACTTCGAAATCAGCGACCGACCCGTCCATCTGCGCCACGTTTTCCTGGCGCTCGCGCCCGGTGGTGCAGCGGGCAAAGGTCTTGCTCGCCTGGCGCATGACATCGATATGCTTGCGATAGGCCGCGCATTTCGCCTCATCGGTTGCCTGCCCGGCGGCTTCCAGATCACGCAAGGCGTTGCGCAGGGTCGAGTCGAGCACGAAGAGGTCGCGCTTGCATGCGGCGGTGCCCGCTTGCGCCTGGGCGGCATGCGGCGCGAAGCCGAGACTGAGGACGAGGCCGGCGAGGCCCACGCGCAGATAGTGCGCGGCTCCCACGCCCTTCGAGCCTGTCGTTGCGGAAGGCATCCGTCATTATCCTCTCTGTGTTCCGATACGATTCCCTATGCAATAGCCTGATCCTGGCCTCCTGACACTTGGTCGCCCGGGCTGTTGCGCGATATTTCTGCCGCGCGCCCTGCCAGATGCCGTCAATCGTGCCGATCATGCGCTTGACCCTGCCCTGCCAAAGCGGGACAAGCGGGCAGGTGGCGCAAAGCCAGACGTATCCTGTCCGGGATGGGCGGCGAAGGCCGGGCGGCAGAACCCAAATGAAACCTTCTTCGCAGCCTTCTTTGCAACCTTTTTGGCAATTTTCTCGTTTCAAAGGGACGATGACGGCACAATTTCCCCACCCCGTCCTGGTCGGCGACGTCGGCGGCACCAATGCGCGGTTTGCACGCGTCGAGACCCCCGGCGCGCCGCTCGAAGCCTCCGTCCAACTGCATACCCATGACCATGCGTGTGCCCGTGACGGCGTTGTCGCGGCGATCGCGGCGATGCGCGGCCGCCCTGCGGCGGGAGTATCGGCGGGGGGAGCATCCGCGGGTTTGCCGGCGCCCCGCTCCATGATCGTCTGTGGCGCCGGCCCGCTGGTGGAAGGCCGCATCCAGCTCACCAATGCAGGCTGGGTGCTCGACCAGCAGGCGCTGCTCGATGAGCTTGGCCTGGAGGAATGCCTCCTGCTCAACGATTTCGAGGCGCAGGCCCTGTCGCTGCCGGCCCTGCCGCCTGAGGCGCTGCATCGCATCACGCCCGATCTGGCGCCGGGCGAAGGCACGCGGGTTATCCTTGGTCCGGGCACGGGGCTCGGTGTCGCTGGCCTCATCGCGAGCGGCGGCCAGTTCACGCCGGTGGCGAGCGAAGGCGGGCATGTGGATTTCGGCCCGGTCACCGATGAGGACTATCGTCTCTGGCCGCTTATCGAGCGGGTGGACGGCCGCGTGACGGCTGAATGCCTGCTGTCCGGCCCGGGTCTTTTGCGGATCTACAGGGCGCAATGCGCCGTTGCAGGGCGGGATCCGCGCTATAACGAAACGCCACCGCTCGTTGAAGCGGCGGTCGGCGGCAGCGACCCCCTGGCGCGCGATACGGTGCGGCTGTTCCTCGCGATCCTGGCGCGCTTTGCCGGAGACGTTGCGCTGACCTTCGGCGCGCGGGGCGGCGTTTACCTGTCCGGCGGGATCCTGCCGAGGATCCAGTCCCTGATCGATCCGGCGGCCTTTGGCGCCATCTTCGCCGACAAGGCGCCGGTGGATGGCTTCATGCGGCGCATTGCGGCCGTTCTCGTGATGGAACCGAAAGGTGTCCTGCTCGGCATGGCCGCCCTCGCGGCGACGCCGGAGCGCTACCGGCTGGACTGGAAGGGGAGGCTCGCCCGTCGCTGACGGCTGCGGGGCGGGCCGCGTCCGGTGATTGTGATCGGTCATTTCGATGTAGTTTAATTACATTATTGGGGGATAATCCGTCGCGATTTCCCCATTGAAGCGCGGTTGCAATGTAATTATTCTACGACACGACCCCTTGAATGGCCCTGCTCTCCACATCCGGATATGCTCGGCAGATAATCTGGTAATCTGGCGATGCGCGGGTGGGTTACGGCAGAATAAAGCCACGCCACGGGCAGATGGGCAGGCGCGCCATGCAGCCTGCAGGAGGGAACATTATGAGCGTGACGAGACGGACTTTTCTCACAACGGGGGCCGCGACGGCGGCGCTTCTGCCCTTCGCGGGCCCGCTGCGCGCTGACGGCAAGCAGATCAACGTATTCGCGCATCGCGTGATGCAGAACGTCTCCAACGGCACCAAGGGAGGCGACGTCACCCAGGCCTTCACCAAGGCAACGGGTGACACGGTCAACTGGGTTACGTTCGAGACCGGGCCGTTGCACGACCGGCTGTTCCGCGAGGCTTCGCTCTCGGAATCCACCGTCGATGTCGCCTTCATCCTCAATACCTATGCGACGCCGCGCATCGCCAAGCTCTTCGAGCCGCTTGGCCCGCGCATGGCGAAAGATCCGGTCGAGGATCCGAATGATCTGTTCCCGGGACTCGTCAAGGGCGTGACCATCGACAACGAACTCTATGCGGTGCCGTTCCGTCATGCCTCGACGGGGTTGCATTACAATGAGGAGATCTTCGCCGAGCGGGGCATCAAGGGGCCGCCTCAGACCATCGAGGAATTCGTCGAAGTCGCGAAGAAATGCACCTATACCCGGCCGGACGGCACGCCCGTCGTCGGCTTCATCCTGCCGGGGGTCGCCTATCCCGAGGTCATCGCGCTCGCCCGCGCCTGGGACGCGGATTTCATCACCCCCGACATGAAGGTCGTCGCCAATTCCAAGGAGATGGTGGCGGCGCTCACCATGATCCGGGATCTCTACACGTCAGGTGCGGTGCCCAAGAACCTGACGAGCATGAAGGCCGAAGACGCCAATACCTGGATGCAGCAGGGCCGCGCGGCCATGGCGGCGAGCTCGATGAGCCGCAATGGCCTCTATAACGACCCCGCCAAGTCGCAGGTCGCCGGCAAGATCAAGACCACTTATTTCCCGATCGCCGAGGCGCTGAAGGGCAAATACGAGGTGGCGCCCACCAAGGTCGAGTTCTGGAGCATGGCGATCCCGAAGAACTCCAAGAACAAGGACCTTGCCTGGGCCTTCATCAAGGCAATGTCGTCGAAAGATGCGACGCTTGCCGCGGCGCTCAACGGCAACGGGCCGGTGCGCAACTCCACCTATGACGACCCGCGCATCAAGGCGGCGCTGCCCTATGCCGACGCCGAGCGCAAGGTGCTCAAGGTCTCGCGCGTGCCGCTGCCGGCGTTCGACAACGCCGCGCGTGCGGCCGACCTGTTCAAGGAGCAGGCCGAGACCGTGGTGCTTGGCATGAAGACGCCGCAGCAGGCCATGGATGAGCTGACGGTGACTGTCCAGAAACTGATCAGCTGACCGCAGTGGAATAAGAGGGGAGGGGCGCGGTCATTCCGGGCCTAGCCTGGATGACCGCGCCCGCGACAGGCTCGCGGCCTCAGATCCCGTCGATCAGGGCCTCGCGCGTGGTATCCTCGCCCAGATGGACCAGGACGTCCCCCGGCTCCGCAAGGGCGGGGACGCGCCTGCAGATGACGAGGCCGGCGGCTGCGAAATGCACCGGCTCCGGTGCACGGTCAGGCCGTTCGGGGTCGCTCAGCCAGCCGGCCACGTCGCCGGCCGCGACCCTGTCGCCCAACATGAAGGCGGGCTCGAACAGCCCGCGCCCCGGCGCGCGCAGGAAATGCTCGCCGGCGACCGCGAGAAGGCGCGTCGATGGGGCGTCCGGCGCTCGCGCCAAGGCGGCATCCCCCGGGAGGATACCCATATGGCCAAGCGCGCGGCGCAGGCCGTCAGCCGCGATGGCGACGGTCTGGCGCGTGACGCCGCCGCTGCCGCCGAGTTCCGTCGCCATGGCAGCGACGCCTGCATCGAGGGCGGCCGCGACGAGCGTTCCTTTGGCCTCGGGGCGTTTCACCACCGCGGTCACCGGAGCCCCGAAGGCGGCCAGCAGGTCGAGCACGCGTGCTGCGAGGGCCCTATCGGTCGGCAGCCGGCCGAAGGCACAGGGCAGATAGTCGAGAGTGCTGCCGCCGCTGTGAAAGTCCAGGAGATAATCCGCAGCGGGAAGGAGCAGGCGCGTGATGCCTTCGGCGATCTGGCTGGTCGGGCCGCCGTTCGCCTCGCCGGGGAACAGGCGCGCGAGATTGCCGCCGTCGATGGGCGAGGTGCGCCGGCCGGCCTGCGCCGCCGGCGGGTTGGCGGTGGGCACGATGATGAGCCGGCCGTTGATGTCGCCGGGCGCGAGCTCACGGGCCAGCGCGCCGAGGACGATCGGGCCCTCATACTCATCGCCGTGGACGCCGCCTGTGCAAAGGGCGGTTGGTCCCGGACCGCCGTTGATCACGACGACCGGAATGACGATCTGGCCATAGGCGGAACGGTCATGCGACCAGGGCAGGCGGAGCGCACCGACGTGGCGCCCGGGCTGGTCGAGCGGGATGTCGAGCCGCGCCGGTCCGACGGAAGCCCCTGACGGCGTGCTCATGCCGCTGCTTCCCCAGTGAAGGTTTCTCCCGCGAAGGCATCCGCATGGGTGAACAGCCCGGGCGTGCCACCGGAATGCAGGAAGACGACAGAGTGATGCGGCTGGAGCACGCCCGTGCGTAGGGCTGTGACGATGCCGGCCATGCCCTTGCCGGTGTAGACGGGGTCGAGCACGAGGCCTTCCGTGCGTCCGGCAAGCCTTACGGCGGCGACGCTGGCCGGCGAGGGCTTGCCGTAGCCGGGCGCGATTTCGCTGTCGATGATGTCGAAGTCATCCTCCGTGAGCCGGGTGCTGATGTCCAACAGGGTCGAAGCTTCGCCCGCCGTGCTCGAGATCCAGGCCTTGAGGCGTGGCGCCGGCTGCTGGGCGCTGATGCCGAGGAGCCGCGTGCGGCAGCCGAGATGCTTGAATCCGAGGGCGAGGCCCGCCAATGAAAGGCCGGAGCCGCAGACCGCCACCATGACGTCCGGCACCGCACCCCGCGCCTCGAAATCCTTCATGAGTTCGGCCGCCCCGGACATCCAGCCGCAGACGCCGACCGCCGCGCTCACGCCGGTGAGCTGCACGATGAAAGGCTTGCGCCCTTGCGCCGCATAGCCCGCGGCGATCGCGGTCATTTCGTCGGCGACTGCCGTGTCCCATGGGTCGGTCACGGCCGTGAAGGTGACAGTCGCGCCGAACAGGTTATCCAGGAGCAGATTGCCCACCATCTCCGTGCCCATAGCCGCGCGGAGATGGAGATGGCAGCCAAGGCCGAGCTTGGCGGCGGCGCCGGCCAGCGAGCGGCAGAAGTTGGACTGGCTGCCCGCCGTGGTGATCAGGATATCGGCTCCCGCCGCCAGCGCCTCCGCCAGGATGAAATCGAGCTGCCGCAGCTTGTTGCCGCCCAGCGCATAGCCGGCCATGTCCTCGCGCTTGATCGCGAGGCGGGCGATGCCCAGGGCCCGCGCCAGCCGCGGGGCTTCATCGAGCGGTGTCGGCAGGCGTGCCAGCGCAAGACGCTCAAGACCGGTGGTCGGATCACGCAGGGTCGAAGGCATGGCCGTTTCCTGAATTGTTCTGGTTGTCCCGGATGAAGTCGAGGTGAAGGATGTCGTCGTCCTGACGGAGGGCTGCGGCCTGGAGACAACGGTCCAATTGCTTGCATCTCGGCTCCAGAATCGCTGCCACCTGTCCAGACGGCGATGCCGAGCATATAACGTCGCTGCAGCGGTCGCGAGGGATTTGTAGTTTTATTACTTAACCTCTATGGCCTCAGCTTCCCCAAGTGTGGCTCGCAATAATCTCCATAATTTATCGATCTAATCGCAGAGGCCTACGATCTCTTGGTATTGTACCCAATTTTCATAGGGACGTTATCAGCTCCCCTCCGGCGGCCCGAAATCTGGGGATTGAAACGCCGAGCCCTTTTTGAAAGATAAATCTTATGTATCAATCTTTGGTTTGATCATGAAGCTCCCTGCGTCAATGAACCTTCAGTCATTCATGTGTGATTTCTGGAGGAAAATTACATCCGCTCGGCCTCGACGTCGAAGCGGCTGGGGTTGGTGCAGGTCGCGCGATGATGAGGGCTCATCAGGTTGCACTTTTGAGCGGCAGAGAAGGGTCACGCGTCGATCACGAGGTGAAATTGCAACGCGACCGAGGGGGGGCTATGGCTCCGGATCATTCTGATGTTGCACCCGGCCGTGGGCCCATTGCGAGGGCTAACGAGCCACTGACGCAGGACGCGTCACACTTCCTGGACAAGATCGCAGCCCGCCGCGCGCAATTGTCTCCATCGGAGCGTAAGGTCGCTGATTTTGTTCTGGATCATCCGGAGCGCATCATTCGCATGTCGATCGCCGAGCTTGCCGCATCGGTGGGCGTGAGCCAGCCGACGGTGCTACGCTTCGTCCGTTCCGTCGGCCTGTCACGCTATCCCGATCTCAAGCTCCTGACCGGCCAGAGCATCGTCTCCGGCACGCCCTATCTGCACAGCGAGGTGCGGGCGCAGGACACGCTGGACGAGGTTGCAAACAAGATCTTCGATTCGAGCATCCATGTGCTCAATGCAGTCCGGCAATCGATCGACCGGGAGGCCTTGACGCGAGCCGTGCAGACGATCGCCACTGCGCGGCGGATCGATTGCTTCGGAGCGGGGGCCGCCAGCATCCTGGCCATCGAGGCGCAGCACAAGCTCATGCGCCTCGGCCTGCCCGTGGTCTCCTATGTCGACACGCATCTCCAGCGCATGGCCGCGGCCACCTTGGGCTCCGGCGATGTGGTTCTGTGCTTCTCCCATACGGGCGAGATCCGCGACACGCTGAAGATGGCCAACAAGGCGCGGGAGGTCGGCGCGCGCGTCATTGCCCTGACCCGGCCGGGCACGGCACTCGCCGCCGCGGCGCATATCCTGCTCGCCATCGACGCGCATGAGAATACGGAGGTCTATGCGCCCATGACCTCACGGATCGCCCATGCGGTGCTCTTGGATATCATCGTCACGGCCGTTGCACTGCATTTCGGCGAGCCGATGCTGAAGCGTCTGCGCGACGTCAAGGACAGCCTTGCCGATCTCCGCCTACCGACGGGGCCGGCTTCGCCGGGCAGACAAGGCCTCCCTGGCAAGATGCCGCCGGGCCGGCGCGGGGCGTGATCCCGCGGCTCGCGCGGCGGTGAGGCGTGCAGGCCGGTAGGGCACGATACTGCGGATCCGAAGCGACGGAAATAAAGCTAGATTTCACTGCCGCACTATGTCGTAAGCGCTTCTGTCCCGGCGGCATAAGGCCTACGCAAGGTCAGGGATCGGTTGGGAGAGCCGCTGCCGGGGGCAACTGTGTTGCTCATGCGAGCGCGATGGGCGTTCTGGCCCTGAGCATGGCGTTGAGGATGACGAACAACTGGCGGGCGACGGCGATAAGGATTGTCTTGGGCGCCTTGCCCTTCTGGCGCATCCGATACCGGAGGGAAGAACCGGGCGGGAGACAATCCGGACCATTGGCCCCAGCGTCATTGACCCCAGCGTTCGCGCATCCGGGCAGTGTTGTCCGCTGGAACGCCGGTCGAAATCGCAGTCGTCGCGGCCCGGCCGTCATAAGCATCCTATTTCAGGAAGCGCCGCTCGCTCGCTTTTTCCGCATCCATATCCTGAAGGCCAAATATGTCCTCGACCGATGCGATGTTCTTGCTGACGCTTTCGGCACTGCCATCGGCGATGATGCGACGGAACGCGTCTCGCATCGCGGTTACGGCCGCGCGCAGTCCGTGATTGCCGTATATTACCACCGCGATCCTGCCGAGGGCGCGAATGCGCTTTTCGTCGAGATCGGGATAGGATGTCGGGACGAGTACGAGCGGCGCGTTGCCCCGCCAGGCACGTACGAAGCTTTCGATTTCCTCCGGCGTCTGCCGTTTCGAATGGATGAGGATCATGTCGGCGCCGGCCGCCTCGTAGGCGGCCGCGCGTGCCAACGCTTCCTCCTCTCCGAGGCCGGCGATCAGCGCCTCGGTTCGCGCAATCACGAGGAAGCCCGGGTCGGTCCGGCTTGCGACCGCGGCCTCGATCTTGCCCTCAAATTCCTCGATGCGGACGAGGTCTTGACGCCCGCCGGCGACAAGGCTGGTGACTTTCGGAAAGGTCTTGTCTTCGATAACCACCGCGGCCGCGCCGGCGCGCTCGTATTCGCGAACGGCATGAATGACGTTGATGGCGTTGCCGAAGCCGGTATCGATGTCAGCGATGATAGGCAGGGAAACCCGCCCTGCCATCGCCCGCAGCATGTCGAGGTGCTGCGTCATCGTAACGAGGCTCATATCGGCAAGCCCATAGAGGGCGGAGAGTTCGAAGCCGGACGCCCATATCGCGTCGAAGCCCGCCTCCTCTGCCAGGAGAGCGGACAGAGGACTGTGTGCCGCGATCGCGCGGATGAGGCCGCGCTCGGCAATCTTCGCTTTGAGTGCGCCTGGATTGCTCATGGCCGGCTTCCTTCGCGCAGCGCCGCACAGGCGGCGATGATCCTGTCGCAGGCGCGTTTGAGATCGGTCGCGTTTGCGGCATAGGAGATACGGATGTAAGGCGAGGCCATGAAGCCGCTGCCTGGCACGACGGCAACGGCGAAAGCGCTGAGAAGGTACATGGCGAAATCGGTATCGGTCTCGATCAATGCCCCGTCGGTCGTTCGTTTGCCGATCACGCCCGTACAGTTGGCGAAAACGTAGAATGCACCCTGCGGCGTCTCGCAGGTCAGGCCCTGCGCCAAACTGAGTGCTGCAACCACCAGATCGCGCCGCTTGCGGAAATCCGAGACGAAGCCGGCCAGATAGGCCTGATCGCCGCCGATCGCTTCGATTGCCGCATATTGCGAGATCGAGGAGGTATGGGACGAGGTCTGCCCCTGAATGGTGTTCATCGCTTTGATGAGCGCGCCGGGCCCGGCGCCGTAGCCAACCCGCCAGCCCGTCATGGCGTTGGTCTTCGATACGCCGTTCACAACGAGACATCGGCCTGCAAGATCGGGCGCCACTTCCGCCATGGTGGCGAAATTGATATCGTAAACGAGCTTTTCGTAGATGTCGTCGCAAAGCACATGCACATGCGGATGAAGGCGCAGCATCGCCGCCAACACCGCAAGATCGGCAGCGGAATAAACGGTTCCTGTCGGATTGTTCGGAGAATTGAGCAGCAACCATTTCGTGCGCGGTGTGATCGCCGCCGCAAGGTCATCGGGGCGAAGTTTGAACCCGTGCGACTCGATGCATGGCACCAGCACCGGCTTCCCGCCGGCAAGGACGACCATATCCGGATAGGACACCCAGCACGGCGTTGGAACGATCACCTCGTCGCCCGGATCGAGGCTCGCAAAGAGCGCGTTGAAGACCACCTGCTTGGCACCGCATCCGACGGTGATCTGGTCCAGGCCGAATTCGAGCCCATGATCGCGGCGGAACTTCTCCTGAATGGCTTCACGGAGCGGCATCATGCCGGCGACGGCCGTGTATCGCGTCTTGCCGGAGCGGATCGCCGAGATGCCCGCTTCCTGAATCGCCAACGGCGTGTCGAAATCCGGCTCGCCCTGGCTGAGAGCAATGATATCAGCCCCTGCGGCCTTCAATTCGGCCGCGCGCGCTGTCATCGTCTTGGTTTGCGAGGGGCGAACGAGTTCAAGGCGACGGGCAACGAGGGCCAAGGGGTTCCTCCGGTCAATAGACGGTCGCGCCTGATTGCAGCACGCAACGAAACAACTCGCTGTGATTACGGAACAGGCCGATGAGGCTATCTATCGACCGGCTCGGTGGTACAGGCTAGGCGCCCATCCGGCAAATCGATATATCGACTTATTTGATGCTGTTATCGCATTAGATGATTTCATGCAGAGCCCGCGCTGTTCTGGCGGAAGAGGCGGACGAGCCATCGACAGAACAGGCGGGCAAGTTGCGGATTGCCGCTTCGATCAACGGCATAGACACGGTAGACCATACCGCTTGGAACCCGTGTGCCGGGGATGACGGTCACGAGGCCATCACGGATCAAGTGACTGACGATGATCTCCGGCGCCACGAGAAGACAATTGCCATTGGCGATCGCCGGCAGCGCCAGATAGTGATGATCGTAACGCGCGCCTGAATGGATGTCGGCCGGTGTGAGGTTCATCGCCCGCAGCCAGGTCGGCAGGATATCCGGCCGGGAGGTGATGGTCAGCATGGGAGCCGCGTTGATGGTCGACGGGCCTTTACCCGCGACCAGCGCGGACGCGCCGACACAGACGAGCTGCTCTGAGTAGAGTTCCCATTGATCGGCTGGCTCGATAACGGAGAGATCGCGCGTGATCAGCACGTCGAACCCATCCCCTGCCGCGGGAGGCGACAGGGAATTGACGATATCGACGATCGCTCCTCCGTATTCCTTTGAGAATGCCTGAATGTTCGGAACGAGCAGGGTATAGGCGAGCGTGGTCAGCGATGTGCGCACCACAATCCTGTTCACTTCCCGCTGCGGCCTGCGGCGCATGCGTTGCGCGGTGTAGCAGATCGTGTCCAGCGGTTCGGTCACAACCGTTGCGAACAACCTGCCGAACTCGGTCAGCTCCGTGTCGCGACCACGTCGCTGGATCAGCTTCGCCCCGAGATAGTCTTCGAGATTGGCAAGGTAGCGGCTGACCGAGCTTTGGGTCATGCCGAGCGACCTGGCGGCACGTGTGACGCCGCGCTCGCGCGCGATGCTGACGAAGGCCCGTATGGCATTCAACGGCACGTCCAGTTGTTCGTCGGCCACCCTTCGCATCCTCCAACATCATACGCGCGCCATCGATCGATATTTTGACGCCTTAGATCACATTTCTCGATAGTCGTCATGTCATTGTCGTGGCAGGCGCATATTCGATTGGCGCAAGTAAAGCGACAACTAAAGGGGGTCATCAGTGAAATTTTTGGTTGTAAGCTTTGATGGCCTGCGCCCTGATCTGCTATCACGGCGACTGACCCCGAATATTGGCCGCCTTCAGTCCCTGGGCATGACCCTGTCCCGGCACCGGACGGTTTATCCGAGCGAAACAAGAGCCGCCTTCCCGAGCCTGGTTACCGGCGCAACGTCGAATATTCACGGCATGGTCGGCAACAAATTCGTTGATCGAGCCGTCGTCCCGAACCGGTATATCGACACCGCCGATGCCGACCTGCTGCGCCGCCTGGATCTGACAAGCGACGGGCGTCTGATGACAGCGCCGACCCTCGGCGAAATCCTGTATCGCGCCGGAAAATCCCTTGCGGTCCTGGCGACCAACACGCCGGGAACCACACGGCTGTTCAATCACAAGGCCGAGGATCTCGGCCATGTCCGGTTTTCCGGGCATTTCCGCGAAGCCTGCACGCCGGACGCTCTTCTCGCCCGCATCGAGGCTGAGGTCGGAGCCTTGCCGCCAGCTCCTGAAAAGGGAGCGCCGGACTTCGAAGGGCAGGTCTGGATCACCTCCGCATTCCTCGATGTCGTCTGGCCGACGATCCGTCCCGACGTGACGATCCTGTCCTATGGCGAGCCGGACACGACCTCTCATTTCCATGGAACGGCATCGGCAACCACGCGCTCCGTCATCGAATTGTGCGATGCCCAATTCGGCCGCATTCTTGATTGGTGGGAAGCGGAGGGGCAGTCGGACGGCGTTCAGCTGGTGATTTTGTCCGATCACGGACATATCACCGCCCACACCCGCGTTTCCGTTGGCTGTGAACTGCGTTCGGCGGGCTTCAACCCTGGTACCGCACCGGCGGCTGGCGTTGACGTGGTCATCGTGCCCGGCCAGGTCGGCGCGCTCTATCTGGCGGAACGCTCGCCCGCGAATCTCGACAGGCTGGTGGAGGTGCTGACGGAGCGCCCATGGTGCGGACCGATCTTCACGGCGCCGCGGAATACTGTCGAAGGCCTTGCGGCGGGTAGCTTCGCGTCGAGCCTCGTCTTCGCCGATCACGAACGCGCGCCGGACGTCTATTTTTCCTTCAAGGCCGACGACAGTATCGATGCTTTTGAAATGTCCGGCGGCACGTTCTACGACAATGATCGCGTCCCCGGCCTTGGCGTCCATGGCGGCCTTCATCCGAAGGAGCTCGCCGCCGTCGGGCTTGCTGCCGGCTCGGCCTTTCGCGGAGACGGGCTGGTCTCGGAAGTCCCTTCAGGCATCTGCGATATCGCGCCGACGATTCTTCATCTCCTCGGTTTGGCGATCCCCGCCTCAATGACCGGGCGCGTTCTCAGCGAAGTATTGGGGAATGCCGAGACGGCGGTCGCCGAGGATCTGCGGATCGAGCACGAGACGCTGGAAACCGGCCTGAACGCCTTCCGGCAGGAACTGCGGCGCGTTCACGTCGCGGGAACGATTTATCTCGATGGCGCGACTGCGGCCGCGACCAGCATTGTTTCCCAAGAGGCATTGGAGGTCGCGGAATGAGCAGCATTGTTTTCGATGAGATCGAGAAATCCTATGGCGCAACTGCCGTTCTGAAGAAGGTCTCCCTGTCGATCGCCGACGGTGAGTTCATGACTCTCCTTGGGCCGTCGGGCTGCGGAAAGTCGACGCTGCTGAGAATTTTGGCCGGGCTGGAGCTGCAGAACGCGGGAACCGTGTCGATCGGAGAGCTGCCGGTTGACGGCATCCGCCCGAAGGGGCGGGATGTGGCGATGGTGTTCCAATCCTATGCGCTTTACCCGCACATGACGGTTGGCAGCAATATGGGGCTGCCGCTTCGCATGCGGCGGCTGAACGCCTGGCAGCGCCTGCCTGTTGTCGGGCGGCTCCTGCCCGGCACGCACGCAACGACGCGGGATATCGCCGCCGAGGTGGCCAAGACGGCGGAGGCGCTCGGCATCGGCCATCTTCTCGATCGCAAGCCCGGGCAACTGTCGGGCGGCCAGCGGCAGCGCGTTGCGGTCGGCCGCGCCATGGTCCGGCATCCAGCCGTTTTCCTGATGGACGAACCGCTGTCGAACCTCGACGCCAAACTGCGCGTGCAAATGCGGGGTGAGATCAAGGAGCTGCACCAGCGCCTTGGTGTCACCTTCGTCTACGTGACCCATGACCAAGCCGAAGCGATGACGCTCTCCGACCGGGTGGCGGTCATGCTCGACGGCGAACTTTTGCAGGTCGCGCCGCCGCAGCGGATCTATGCCGATCCTGATGATCGCCGGGTGGCCGAGTTCATCGGCTCTCCGAAGATCAACATGCTCGAGGGCATCGTTCAGGAGCACGGCCGCGTCGCGGTTGCCGGCGCGACACTGAACTCCGCCATCGGCTGCACCGCCGGGACAGCGGTCAGCGTCGGGATCAGGCCGGAGGCGCTTCACCTCGATCCGCATGCGGGCATCGAGAGCTTCACCGGCTCGGTGCGGCTGGTGGAGCATTTGGGCTCGGACCTTTTCGTGCACCTCGATCTCGCCGGTCAGGATACACGCTTGATCGCACGGCTGCTTGCCGAACGCGCGCCGCATATTTCGATCGGCCAGACCCTGCATCTCGCCTCCGACCCCGAGCGCATCCTGTTCTTCGATGCGAACGGGCACCGCATTCGTCGGGATCATGAGACCCGCGCAGCGTCCGTCGCGCAATTGCGGGAATTGGCATGATGGCGGAAATCGTCCCCCTTCCGCGCGACCGGGCCACGAGCGTGCCGAGATCGGACAACTCCGGACCGCCTCTGGCAGTTCGCGCTCATCGTCTTGCTGAAATCGCGGTCGCCTGGGCGCTCGCCGGTCCCGCGCTCGGCCTGCTTGTGGCCCTGTTCATTCTGCCGGTTTTCGCCGTCTTCGCCATCGCGCTGACCGACTGGCAGTTCGGTGCAAGCACGATGTCCTTCGTCCGGTTCGCCAATTTCGCCGAAGTGTTTGCCGATCCGAGTTTCAGGGTGTCCCTGAAGAACACCATCGTCTATGTGCTGATCGTCGTGCCCGGCACCATCGTCCTCGGGCTTGTGATCGCGCTTTTGATCGAGAGCGGCAAGTGTCGCGCCTTCTACCGCGCCATCCACTTCCTGCCCTTCATGGCGACGCTCACAGCGATGGCGATCGCCTGGGAGGCGCTGCTGCATCCGACCATCGGGCTCCTGAACCAGGCGCTTTCCGCCATCGGTCTGCCGACGGCCAACTGGCTGCGCGACGAGAACACCGTGCTTCCCGTGCTCGCCGTCATCGGCATCTGGCAGAATCTCGGCTTTGCCATGGTGCTGTTCCTCGCAGGCCTCAAGGCCATCCCGCAGGATCTCTATGACGCCGCCGATATCGACGGCGCTGATCTCTGGCTCGACCGGCTCACAACCGTGACGCTGCCGATGCTCGGACCGGTGATGATGTTTGTCGTGATCGTCGTGGCGCTCAAAGCCTTCGAGGCCTTCGACACGGTGCAGATCCTCACCCAGGGCGGGCCGGGGCACGCTTCCGAGGTCCTGCTCTACACACTCTATCGCGAAAGCTTCCAGTATCTGCGCACCGGTTACGGCGCCGCCGTCACCATCGTCTTCCTCGTCATCGTCGTGGCGCTCACCCTCATCCAGGCTCGCGTCATGGACAAAAGGGTGCATTACCAATGAGCGTGACCCGTTCCGGACCCGCCATCACCGCAGACTCCCGCACCGTGGCACCCGTGCCCGGCCGCGCTGCGCGGGTGATGACCAGGCCGCCGGTCGTTGCGGCTGGCCAGGGACTCTCCGCCCCCGCCGCTATCATCCGCCATGCGGTGCTGCTGATCACCGGCGTGCTCATCCTCGTACCCTTCGTCTGGATGGTCTCTCTGTCGCTCAAGCCGCCCGGCGAGATCTTTCGCGCCTCCTTCTCCTTCTTTCCGCAGCAATGGTATGCGGTTCAGAACTACACCCGGGCACTCACCGAGGCGCCGCTGCCCCAGTACATGCTGAACGGCTTCGTTGTCTGCGCCGTCATCCTTATCGTGCAGATCCTCGTCTGCGCGCCGGCGGCTTACGCGTTGGCAAAACTCGAATTCAAGGGCCGCCACCTGCTGTTCGGCCTGGTGCTGATCGGCCTGCTCATCCCCCACCAGGTGCTGGCCCTGCCGCTGTTCATCCTCGGTTACCAGTTCGGCATCCTCAACACCTATGCGGCGCTCGTCTTCCCCTTTGTCGTCTCACCCTTCGGCATCTTCCTGTTCCGGCAGTTCTTCAAGGCGATCCCCGACGACATCGTGCATGCCGCCCGCCTCGACGGCCTCTCCGAACTCGCCATCGTCTGGAGGATCATGGTGCCGATGGCGCTGCCCGCCGTCATCGCGTTCTCGATCTTCTCCGTCGTCTCCCACTGGAACGACCTCTTCTGGCCGCTGATCGCTGTGCGCGACGAAAACCTCATGCCACCCTCCCTCGGCATCATGGCCTTCAAGAACGAGGAGGCCGGCAACGACTACGGCCCCCTCATGGCCGCATCTACATTGATTGTGCTTCCGCTCGCAGTAGCGTTCATCGCCGCGCAGCGGTGGTTCATCGAAGGTCTCACTACAGGCGCAATTAAATAATTCCCTAGGAGGATTGGTCATGCACACAACCCGTCGTTCGTTCGTGATGAGCGGGGCAGCCGCAGCTGGCGCGCTTGTGCTGTCGCCAGGCCGTATCCTTGCTGCGTCACCGATTGAGCTTTCGATCAGCCACGGTGCGCCGACTTATCTGAACATGCTTAATGCGCTTGGCACGGCGTTCCATGCTGACCACTCGGGGATGGGGGCAAAGTTCATTGCCGATGGCGATAATTGGGACCCCCTTCTTCAGAACACCCTGCGGGAGTCTGTAGTCGGGGCGCTGCCCGATATCACATGGCAGTCGCTGACCTACGCTAGGATTTTGGCAAAACGTAGCGTTGCTCAGCCACTTAACGAATTTGCGGGCGACGCAAACGCAGTCGAAAACCTCGGCATCTCGAGAGCATTGGTCGAGACTACCCTTGTCGATGGCAAGATCTTTGCCCTGCCTTTCGGCACCACGATCCCTGTTGTGTACTACAACATGGATTTGCTTCGCAAGGCTGGTTATCAAAAACCTACCCCGCCAACGACGTGGGATGAGATGATCGCGATCGGGAGACAAGTTGCTGCACTCGGAGGGAATATTAACGGCGGCTATATTGAATACACCTCTACCAACGCGTGGATCTTCCAGAATCTGCTCGCATCCCTTGGTGGTCACATGATGAATGCTAAGCAAACCGAGATCGCGTTCGACGGCGATGAAGGTCTTGAGGCAATGCGCATTCTAGCGCGCTTCGGCGAGATCAACAACGTCGACATGACGCAGGAGCAGTCACGCCAAGCGTTCAACGCTGGAGTGTCAGGGATTCAGATTCGCTCAGCAAGTGGCATTAGTTCGGTGGTGAAGGCCGCTGCGGGTCATTTCGAACTTCAAATAGGTGAATTTCCGATATCAAGTTCGGCTGGCCGCCTCGTCGGCGCCGGTCACGGCTTCTTCATGTTCACGAAGAATCCTGATCGGCAAAAAGCCTCTTGGGAATTCTTAAAGTTTGCCGCCCAGGCCAAGGGGCAAGCTATCCTCGCTCAATTCACCGGTTATATGCCGATCAACCTCTTGACGCTCAACGACCCAGCGTTTCTCGATCAGTATTTCAAAGCAAATCCATACCACCGAGCGATCGTCAAGAGCCTTGCGGTGACGGGCGATCAGTTCTCCTTCCCATCGGACAACACGGTGAAAATTGTGGAGATGATGGCGGACGAAATGCGGAAGGTCGTCACGAAGCGCGAAAAGCCGGAAGATTCTCTTGCAACCATGGCTACAGAAACGCGGAAGATGCTTCAATCCTGATCTGTCCTCATCGGTGCCATGCGTATCGCTGGCTATTGAAAAAATCACAAACAAAAGAGGTACCACAAATGACAGGGTTGCCGTCCGACCGTGCTCCGAATTGGATCGCTCCCGAAAAGCTTCTCAATATGGCGGGGAATTTACCGCCTCGAGTACCGACGGTTTTTGATCGATGGTATCGCGAAGCGATTGAAAAGACACTGATCGACCATGCGCCACATGAACTGATCGGGGCTCATCAATTCCGAGGTTCCGAACGCGATCGCGCCGCAGGTGCGCGATTTGTCGCAAAACGGCTCGATGAGGCTCCCACCTCTGATAGGCTGATCGTTACCAATGGAACCCAAAGCGCCATAGTGATGCTGATGGCGGGCTTGGTCGGCCGTGGGGGCAAACTTGCAGTTGAAGAACTCAGCTATCCGTCGGTGAAGTATTTTGCTGAGTGTTTTGGCATCGAGCTCTGCAGTGTGCCGATGGACGAGGAGGGCGTTGTTCCAGATGCATACGAAAAAATATGCAAGGAAAGCCGTCCCACGGCCTTTTATGCAATGCCGACACTGCAAAACCCGACAACGGCCATTATGAGCACGGAACGCCGTCAGGCCATTGCTGGGATTTCACGTCGCTACGGCGTCTCAATCATCGAAGACGATATCTATAGTCTTTTGCCAATGGATCCACCTTTGCCGCTGTCGGCGTTTGCGCCTGAGATCTCCTGGTACATTTTGGGGACTGCCAAGTGTATCGCCCCAGCCCTGAAGATCGCCTATCTCGTCGCACCGAGTGCGAAAGAGGCGCTGGCCCGGTTCTGGCCCGGAGTAAGGGCGACTTACTGGATGTGCGCACCTATTAACGCGAGTGTTGCCTCAACGCTGATCGAGAGACAAGGGGCGGACGAGATCATCTCCGCGGTTCGACGAGAGACGCAAGCGCGTCAGGCCCTTGTCAGGGAAATGCTCTCCGGGGCTGACTATCGGGCACACTCTGAGGGCTTGCAGGTGTGGTTAAGTCTTCCACAATCCCGGCCCCGTGCCGAGTTTGTGTCAGAGGTTCGCTCTCTCGGTGTCGAGATCAGTTCCAGTGATACATTTTTTTTCGGCAAGGATATTGCGCCAAACGCCATCCGCTTTGGTACCGGAACGGCACCTACTCGCGCGGAATTTGAACATGGGCTTCGTGCAATCGCACAAGCTCTCCGACGATAAGGACACGGTGGCGTGTTCCATACCGGCTAAGCAGAAAACGCAAAGCCTGGAATTTACAGTTGTGACAGGCATCGTGCGGTGCCGGACGTTTCCGGCTCGCACCTGCGTTGGAGATTGGGTGTTTGTCCTCGGAAAAGCGGGGATCGGAGCGGCGAAATAGAATGAGTGCACTTACCATGTCCTCGAACCAGCAAAGATCAAACGACTGCTTCGACGAATCGTCGGACCAAGGCTTCAACGCGATCGAACTTGAGATTCTTTGGAACCGTCTCGTTTCAGTTGTTGATGAAGCTGCAATCGCCCTGCAAAGAACGGCGTTCTCAACCGTCGTTCGCGAATCCAATGATTTCACGATGGTCTTGATGGATTCCAGTGGAGCGAGCATCGCAGACACCAACGTCGGGACGCCATCGTTTGTTGGAATTCTTCCCCGCACGCTTAAGCAATGCCTGCAGGCCATTCCGCTGGAGGATTGGCGGCCCGGCGATCGAGTCATTACGAATGATCCTTGGATGACAGCCGGGCATGTTCTTGACCTTGCTATGCTCTCGCCGATTTTTCACGCTGGCAAGCTCATCGGCTTTTGTGGTTCTCTCGCGCATCTGCCGGATATCGGGGGCGCGCTGTTTTCCGCCGATTGCAGGGAGGTATTTGAAGAAGGCCTGCAAATTCCGCCAACGAAATTCCTTGAAGGAGACCAGGAGAACGCAACGCTCGTCGCTCTGATTCGGTCCAACGTGCGTGTCCCGGATCAAGTCATCGGAGATATCTATTCGCAGGTGACAGCACATGACGTTTGCCGGCGAAAAGTGGACGAATTCTTGTTGTCCGCGCAACTCACAAATCTCGATGCCATATCCTCGGCATTGCAAGACCGAGCCGATAGCGCAATGCGGGCGGCGATTGAAGTAATACCGGATGGACGGTATTGCTCTGAATTGGTCGCGGATGGGTATGACGATCAGGAGACTCGTATTGTCTGCGCTGTCACGATAGTTGGATCGAGCCTGCATATCGACTATACGGGAAGTTCCCCCCAGATTGGCCGTGGCATCAATTCGGTTCTGAATTTTACATATGCGCTGTCAGTCTATCCACTTAAGTGTGCTCTCGATCCTGCGACGCCGCGGAATGAAGGCTCGTATCGCTCAATCACTGTCATCGCGCCTGAGGGTTCAATTCTTAACCCGAGAAAGCCCGCAGCTTGCAACGCGAGGCAGTTGACAGCGCATCTCCTCGCTGGGGCGATCTACAAATGCCTTTCACAGGTCGTACCCGACAAGACAATCGCTGAATCGGGCACTGCTCCAACGTTGCGATCCGTATACAGCGGCATCGATCAGCATGGCAAACGCTTTTCCCAATTGCTCTTCGGCAGTGGTGGGATGGGCGCTTCAGCGTTCAAAGACGGATATTCCTGCACCCCGTTTCCAACGAACACTGGTTCGGGAAGTATTGAGGCTTTCGAGGCAGCAGCACCTCTTGTCGTTTGGCGCAAGGAGCTTGTTCCGGACTCCGGCGGTCCTGGCCAGTTTCGCGGCGGCCTTGGCCAAGAAATCGAGATCGAAATTGCTTCTTCAAACGCGGTTCAAGTTTCTCTCATGGCCGACCGCCAGCGGCATCCACCGGAGGGATTGCTCGGAGGAGGACCCGGCGCACCCGTCACGATTCACTTGGATGATGGTTCAACTCCGCATCCAAAATCTCGAAGCCTCCTTTTTCCCGGACAGAAGATTGTTCTTCGATATGCGGGCGCGGGCGGCTTCGGCCCTCCATCGCGTCGAGCGCGTGAGGCCATACTGCTCGATCTGAAAAATGGCTATGTCACGAGACGCGGGCTCCTGAACGAATATGGCATGGATATCAAGGAAACTATCGAATGAACATCCAAGCGCAGGCGTCTGGTGCAATCCGGATCGGTATCGACGTCGGCGGCACGTTTACCGACTTCGTTTTGATCGACGGCCAGAAGCAAAAGGTATCCCTTGGCAAACGTCTGACCACGCACGCCGATCCGAGCCGGGGGATAATTGAGGGTCTTGATCGACTTCTTGCTGAAGGCGGGTACCCGATTGATGAGGTTGATGGCGTCGTCCACGGCACGACGCTGATTACGAACACAGTCATAGAACGGAACGGTGCGAAAATCGCGCTGGTCACTACTAGGGGCTTCAGAGATAGCCTCGAACTCGGGAAGGAGATCCGACACGATCGGCATGACCTTCACCTTCGCCGCCCCGAACCTCTTGTGCCCCGCCATCTCCGTCTAGAAGTAACCGAACGCTTACGGGCCTCAGGAGACGTGTTGCTTGGCCTGGTGGAATCAGAGCTCCTAGACGTGGCTCAGACGCTGAAGAATGAGGAGGTCGAGGCCGTAGCGATTTGTTTTCTTCACAGCTACGCCAATGGCGTCCACGAGCGGTTAGCGCGAGCGATCCTCGAGCAGGAACTACCCGGAGTTCCCATCACCCTTTCTCACGAAATCGCCCCTGAAATTCGTGAATACGAGCGCGCTAACACTGCCTGTGCCAACGCTTACGTGCAGCCGATGATGGACCGCTACCTGACGAGCCTAGATACCAAGCTTCGCCAGCGCGGATTTTCAGGAACATTGCGCCTCATGTTGTCGGGCGGTGGTTTAACGTCGGTGGATTTGGCTCAGCAGCGACCAATACACCTTTTGGAGTCTGGTCCGGCCGCCGGCGCCGCGGCTGCGACCTTCTATAGTCGTCTGCTCGGACTCTCACAGGTAATCTCATTCGACATGGGTGGCACGACAGCGAAGATGTGTCTTATCCATCATGGACGACCAGAATATTCAACGGAATTCGAGGCGGCCCGCGTAAGCCGCTTTCAGAAAGGCTCCGGTCTACCCATGAAAATTCCGGTCATCGATCTCATCGAGATTGGCGCAGGCGGCGGTTCGCTTGCTCGCATCGATGGGATGGGGCTTCTCAAGGTAGGACCACAAAGTGCCGGTTCCGAGCCTGGGCCTGTTTGCTACGGTCGCGGAGGAACGCAGCCTACAGTTACCGACGCGGATTTGCTGTTAGGCTATATCTCCCCGACGTATTTCTTAGGCGGGGAAATGCCGCTTCATCTCGGAAAGGTCGTGGATGCGCTTACCAAGGACGTTGCAGAACCTCTCGGCATCGATGCTAGCACAGCCGCAATTGGAATCAGGAAGATCGTCGATGACAATATGGCTGCGGCCACTCGAATCTACATCGCAGAGAAGGGTGGCGATCCAAGAGACTATTCAATGCTTGCGTTCGGTGGTGCTGGTCCTGTCCACGCATGCGCTTTGGCGAGACTACTGGGCGTCAGGCGGCTAATCGTCCCAATCGGCGCCGGCGTGATGTCTGCCCTGGGTTTCCTCGTTGCCGCGCCGACTATCGACCTAGCTCGCAGCTATGGGGCACCGATCTCGAGGATCGATTGGCGGCGTGTTTCAGCTCTGATTCGAGAGATGGATGCAGAGGCAGCTGCGTTTCTCAATAGCCCGGGCGAACATGTCGACCCGATTGTGCGCTTGTATTCGGTCGATATGCGCTACTCCGGGCAAGGCTTTGAAATTCCAGTCGCGGTACCGGCACTATCGTTTGAGCGCGACGAGTCGTCACTGCTGGAGGCGAAGTTTCTGGAGGCCTATGAACGGAGATTCGGCCGATCCATCCCGGGGGTAACTATTGAAGTTCTGACCTGGAGATTGAAAGCTGTCGGCACAGTTCCCCCTGTTTCCGTTGCCCCCCCGGCCTCCGAAGCATGCGCCGCTATCGTGCAGCCGAAGGAACAGAGACTAGTCTTCTTTGACGGGAGAGGCATGACGTCAACTCCGGTCTACGACCGGTATTCTCTTCCATCAGGGTTCCAGCTCGAAGGTCCCGCCATCTTCGAGGAGAGGGAATCAACGACAATTGTTGAGCCTGGCTACTTCTGCGAGGTTGATCCTTATCGGAACCTCGTCGTGCAGCCTTGCGAAGCATGAGCCTATCCGTCGATTTGAATTAAAGCGGCGATATCCGGCGGATGCGATCGAGGTCAACGGTGCCGGGCACAGCGACATGAATAGCCGTTTACATCCCGATGCAATGCCCGCGATCGCCATCGTTCTCACCGCATGAAAGCGATCAATCCAACGCGGGAGCGGTGAATTGGAAACAACCTTGCTTCAAATCAGGAGACCTTCGTGAAAACGACACGCAGAACCTTTCTTATCGGCGCAATGTCTTCAAGTTGCCTCGCAACGCCACACGTTAGCCGGGCCGCCAACCGGACGAAACTGACAATCAGTAATGGAGCACCCCAATATCAGCAAGTTTTGACAGATCTCGCAACGGAGTTCCGTCGTGAAAGTCCGGAAATCGAAGTCGATTTCGTCGTCGCTGGCGACAGCTGGGATCCCTTGTTGCAGAATACTTTGCGTGGCTCCTTGGTTGGAGACTTGCCGGACGGAACATGGCAGTCGCTAACTTATGCGCCGCTCCTTGCCAAACGTGGCATCGCCCAGCCGTTGACCACGCAATTTGGCGGTTCGTCCGAGTTTGAGGCGATGGGCTTACCCAAAGACATGGTCGAAGCGTCTATGAGGGGCGGACAAGTATTCGCGATGCCTTTCGGAACGACCGTTCCTATCGTTTATTGCAATATGGATCTGCTTCGACGTGGAGGATATTCCAAGACGAATGCGCCCGGGACGTGGGACGAGATAGCGGAAGTCGGCGCGAAGGTGGCCGTTCTCGGTAATCCGATAAATGGCGGTTACATTGCATATCCCTCGACCAACGCCTGGATGTTCCAAAACCTGCTGGCCTCTTTCGGTGGGCAAATGATGACCGCTGATCAGAGAGAGATCGCCTTCGACGGGCCGGAAGGACTGCGCGCGCTAGAGGTCCTCTGGCAGCTCGGCGCCGCGAGCAATATAGACATGACTCATCCTCAAGCCATCAACGCCTTTAGTGCTGGCTCGGAGGGATTTCTCATAACTTCGGCGAGCGCAACAAAGGCCGTTTCAAAGGCAGCGGCGGGATCGTTCGATTTTCAAGTCGGACAGTTTCCAGTTCACGGTGAGAATGGCCGGCTCATCGGCGCTGGGCATGGTTTCATGGTGTTCACGAAGGACCCGGAGCGGCAAAAGGCTCTCGGCCAGTTCATGAAGCTAGCGCTCAGCCCCACTGGACAGATGATCCTCGCGCGCAACACCGGTTATATGCCCGTCAACATCCTTGCTTTAAAGGACGCCAAGTTCCTCGAAGAATACCTTTCGATCAATCCCTACCATCGCGCAATCGTAGAGCGTCTGTCGATTACTGGCGATCAGTTCTCATTCCCCTCGGAAAATACAGTCAAGATCGTGGAGATGATCGCGGAGACAATGCGCCAGGTTGTCGTCCACCAGGCGAAGCCCGCGCAGGCATTGGCGTCGATGGCTGATCAAACCCGGAAGCTGATTAAGACTTAAACGAGCCTATTTGCATGAGGGCGGAGCATATTGATGTTCCGTCCTTGTGCCGTGACCTCAAGGCGAATGCTAACGCCTCCATCACGCGTATCGCCTGAATTTCCAATTTTCCCGAGGGTGCCGTGGCAAGCATTTCCATTCAAGAATCCTGTCATCTCCATGTAGTGGAGGCCGGCAGCAACGATCGCGACCCGATCATAATCGTGCATGGCGGACGGGGCACAGCTGATCACAAAGCCGACTTCTTTGCCTTTCGTCCTCTGTCAAATGCCTTCCATTTGTATGCCTACGATCAACGTGGACACGGCAGATCGTCAGGCGGGGAGAGTGCGAGCTTTGGTCGGCTGGTTGCCGATTTGGAGCAACTCCGAGTGCGACTATTTGGCCAACGACCCATTTCGATAATCGGCGTCTCATATGGAGGCATGGTGGCTCTCTCATATGCTATCTCGTACCCCGAGAAGGTCGAGAAGCTTGTGGTGATCGGATGTGCAGCCAGCCATGACTTTGTCGAGCCAGCCTTGCAGCAATACGAAATCCGAAGAGATTGCGCTCCTCTTACCAGCAAGACAATGGTTCGGCGCATGCTGGACACCGGTTTCGACAGCGATCTCGAACTGAGGCTGGCCTGGTTTGCGCTTCGGCCCCTTTACGGTCAATGTGCGAATGCGGACGAATTGCTCTCGGCAGCAGCGAGCATTCACTTTGATGCTGCCCTGCATCGCTCACTCGTTTTGAATCCGGCCTATGACATGCGCAATCGGCTGGCCGCGGTTGAGGCCAACACGCTTGTTGTCTGCGGAGCCGACGACTGGATCTTCACGCCGCAGTTTTCCAAAGAGATTGCATCCGGCATTTCCCGTTGCGAACTCTTAATCGTTCCGGATTGCGGGCATGCAGCGCATGTCGGTGCACCCGAACTGGTCCTATCTGCGATTCACCAACACGTTGCTGGTCGTGTCTCCGTCCCGAGGCGACGCGCCCCCGCTTGGTAACGCAATCATCTACAGCGCGTGGCAACGGTCATCTCGGTGCGGTAGCGAACCTCTACATCGCCCCGCTCATCTGCATGCTTGGCGATAAGGCGATCGAGGTTCTCAAGGACAGCTTTCTCTGTGTGAAGCTCATAGGCTTTTTTCATGTGAGACATGCTAAGGCAATAACCGCGGAAAGCGCGGGCGGGGACAAGTCGGTTCCAGTCTTTTGCGATCCGTTGCACTCCAGTGAACCCCGCGTCCCTCTCTAGTTCATCAACGAAGTTAGCTTCAGAATAGCCACCCGTAGAATCAGAGTACAAACCGCGGCGGTACATCGGGACATGCCGTTCTTGAAACGACTCGAAGTCTGACATAAACTGACTCGCGTCCGGGCGCGGCTTGTGTTGAAGGATGAGAAGCAATCCTCCGTCGATCAATATCCGCTTGACTTCCGTGTAAAATGCGGAGCGATCGAACCAGTGAGCAGCAGTGGCTGCTGTCACTAACCCACACGAGTTATCACCGACGGGAATCGCTTCCGCGAAACCGACGATATATTGCGGTACGACCCTTGGAGACGCCGAGGAAGCGCCCGAGCGCTCTACCGCTTTATTGCGCATGTCGTCATTGGGATCTACACCGAGTACGAACTTTGCTCGTGGAAAGAGTTCGGTCAATTCGCGGGTGAAGATTCCTGTTCCGCAACCGATATCAACGATTCCGTGCTCTGCAGCCAGCCTTGAGACTCCCTCAAGAGCCGCGATCTCTGAATCGAGTCGATAGCCGGGCCGGTACGAATCGTAGTCATCGTGCACCCCATAGTAGAGCTGCCACGTTTGTGTTTGAACCGACATGTGACCCTCCTTAGTTCTCAGCCAAGACAACAATTGTGCTGTCGATCATCGAAGTGGGTTCATCCGATCGACCGCAATATTGTCAAAAGTCGGGGTTCTTTTGTTCAGTCACCGTCCCGATCGGCACCTTGGGCGGCGAGGTCGCGATCTGGATTTGCCTCTTGAAACTTGGATAAGCTTGCCGTCAGGCGCGCAAGGAACCGCGCACAAAGGAAATCCACCCGGTGATCGGAACCATCGAAAGGAACGACCCAAACAAGCCGTTTCCGTAAACTTTCGTCAGCGGAATATGGGAAACTGCCGTCATCGCCGACGCCGATCATCTTCGCCGTGGTTCCTCCGTTGCAAAGTTGCCTGATCGTCTTCCAGTCGGGGTTTTCGTTGGCAAACACTTGCTTGTCGCCCTCTTCAGTGGGCCGCCCTCGGGTTTCACGATGGAAGAAGTCAAAGCTATGCGCTGTCGCAAGAATCGCCGTAAAGAGATCGTCAATTTGCTGGGTTTTGGTAAATTGATCGACAGCGCGCTCGGCAAGTCCGATATACTCTTGTGCCGTTTCCGGGAATTTTTGCATATAACCCTCCAAACTGTAGCGTCTGCTATGGGGGCTTTGTTCAAGTCCCATGTTGGGCGACAAGTCGCGCATTCCATTCCGCATCTCCAAACTGCCTAAAAAGGGACGGGCTCCGTAGCTCCCGTGGAGAGCCACCGAGGTGAACAACTCCCTTGATGCGGTCTTCGCAGCGCCGGCCTTCGAAATGATAGTGAAGTTCCATTTGGTCGACTTGATACTTCACGAGGAGGTAAATATCGTCGCCGCGGGTGTATCCTTTTACAGGCGTTTCGAAAGTAGTGCTTCGATAAACACCGCTGATTTCCTCCCTTTTCTGCATCAACTCTATTGCATGCTCTTCAATTCGGCCGGCGAAAGTTACAACGCTGTTCCAGGATCCCGAAAAAATCCTATCCGGTTCTCGGCCGGCCGCTCGTCGTTTGTTCCCGATCTCCGACTGCAGATCCCGGAACACGGAGGTCAACGATCCTGAAACTAGGCGGGCCTGTTCGTGATCAACAATATTGAATGGGTCAATGACCACGACGTTTTTATTTGTGTGAAAATCCGGAAGTTGAATCTGAAAATCGCGTAGCATACGCGCGACAACCTGGTCAGCTTTGACACGGCTGTCATCCCAGCCAATCTGGAGGCGCGGCGTCAGTGCCCACCAAGTTGAGGGCTGGATAGAGGCCCGGAAGAGATCAGCGGGAAGGTCTGAAACTATTGTCTTCAACAAACGATACCACCTCCGCTCGTCAGTCGCGCGCAGAGATGGGGTAAGCCAAGCCTCAAGGGCGACGACTGCTCCAATGATCTCCTCTTTGCCGACCTTCATGGACCGACCGAAAGAAAGATGGGGTGGCCCGTTCGCCCAGGCAGCCCGCGCAAGCCGTTCCGATCCGACCAGTAAGCCGCTCGACTGTGGCCCTCTTAGATATTTTCCACCGGAATAGATCGCTAAGGTGGCGCCCCGAGATAGCCAGGGGTCAGGCGTGCCGGGGGACAGGCCAGCTGCATCCACTACGATCGGCAAGTGTCCAACGCGTCGACGTATCTCCTCCAACGACATTTTGCGGTCGGTGGCCTCCGCCCTGCCCAGGAAGCACACCATGCATGCCGTCTCAGCCGCTTTTTCGAGCGCATCGAGACTCTCGAACGGGACGAGTTCTGCCCCGACAGTAGTCATCACGGAATCATAGGGGAACCGATGTGTCTGCGGAATAAGGACTCGATTTTTCAAGGCTCCGGTCTTGGGCAATCTCGTCATTGCAACGGGTTCGTTCCCTGCGATGCATGCAGCAGTGGACAACGCCAACGCCGCAACGCTGCCTGCTGTCACAATGCCCCATTCCGCCCCGATTAGTCGAGCGATGTATCTGCCGACTCCTTCGGCGAGCTCATCCATATCGACAAAGCCCTCACCGGCCGCCTTCATGGCGTTCATGACCAACGCAGTTGGATTACTTCCACCAAAGCTCGATCTAGTGCCGGCGCAATTGATGATCGGTCGGACCCCTAACGCCTCGTAGATCCAGCCGCGGCGAGCGCTTTCACGGGATTTGAGTTGCTCGCACAACGAAGAAAATTGACGATCAGATGTCATTGGGATTGCTCGATCGGATCGGCTATCGTGTCGGGCGACCAGATTCTCCCGATATTGAAAAGGCAGTCGCCGACGCGGGCTCTTGCTAAAAAACGTCGACATAGCACGACGCCGCCAACTCCAAAATAGACCGGTATAGGCTTCCGCCATGGCTCGTCCGTAAAATGGATGCGGCCCGCGTCCTGACCATCGTCCACAGTATCGCCAAGGTTTACGAGTGGCTCGAACAATCCATTTGCTGGCGCATAGACGAACTCCTTGGGTTGAACGCGATAAAGAAGCCGGATTGAACCAGATTGAGGCTCCTCGGGAGCCTTAGCGAGGAGACCAACGTGATGCAGTAGGCGGGCAAGTCCATTCTCCGCCGCAGTGAGCAATCCGAGTGAGGCGGTGCCTCCACCGCCCAACTCAGTCGAGAGACAAGGGATTCCTCCTAGGCGATCGCAGGCGCCGGTCAGGCTGCGGTCTCCCCCTGTGGACCCATCGGTCGCGAACCCGACAGGCAGCCCAAACACCCGCATGAGGTCAAGGTCCCGGCGAAGTTGCGAGGTCGACTTCGAGGAAACAACCACCGTTGAAGGCAGGTATTCCAATGAACCTCCTCCTGAGTGAAAGTCGCAAACGAGGTCGCAGCCGGGCAATAACACCGTTTCAATGAAATGAGCGATCATCATGGTTGGAGGTCCGTTGGGATCTCCTGGAAAACTACGATTCAGGTTGCCATGGTCAAAAGGTGAAACACGCTGACCAGCCTCAACGGCCGGAGCGTTCGCTCCTGGCAGAACGATGAGCTGTCCCCGAACGTCGTCCGATTGCAGTGACTGGATCAGCTTGATCAACATGATCTGGCCTTCCCATTCGTCGCCATGGCTGCCCGCGATCAACAGAATCCGAGGACCGGATCCGTTCTTGATGCTCGCGATGGGAACGGGAATCCATCCATATGCTGACTCGTTTGTCGAGATTGGCACGCGAAGGTAACCAGTCGTCTTTCCCTCTTTTTGAAGATCGATTTCGGTCCAGATCCTTGACCTTTGCATCGTTGTCCTGCCTTGCATGGTCGACATGTCAAGCGCCACAAATAGCGGTTGTAAGTTCAGTGGTGTATGTCACATCGATGATGCCGTTCGCATCGCAGTGATCGGATATAATTGACCGCAACTCGCCCATAATCGCGGCGTCGCCCCTCTCCGCACGGGCCATTTTGACTTGAATCGTCGACAAGGCAAAAGCTTCAAAGCCCTCGGAAGTAAACTGTCTCGGCCAGTCCCACTTTTGCAGCAAGACACCTGAGAAGCGATCATCCGAGGTCAGTTCTGCATGGAAGTCAGCAGCCGAATGGCCGCCCCGAGCATCTGCGTACGTGCCGGTCCGGTATCCAGGAACGAACTTTTCGAGGAATACCTCGAAGGACCGAAACAGACCGGCCTCACACCTTCGCTTGTTTTGCAACAGGGCGAGAAGACCTTCACTGACCAAGACCCGATGGGCCTCGGTATAAAATTGCTCCCGATCGAAGAGCTGTGCGGCGCCGGCCGCAGTTATCACAGCAACGGATCGATCACCGAACGGAAGCCGCTCGGCCGGAGACTGCACAAATCGGATCGGTCGAACTGTTGTTGTCGCTTCGAGAGCTCGCTGGATCATCATTGAGCTTGGTTCAAGACCACGGATTTCAAACGTTTCGCCAAGAGCGTCCGATAGCATCCGTGTGAAAATACCTGTCCCACAGCCCACGTCGACTATCCGACGCGAGGAGCTGCCGAGAGCGAGAGTTCGCTTTGCGATCTCTTGGACGACGTCGTCTGGATATCCCGGTCGTTCCTTATCATAGTGTTCGCCAAGCGACTGATAATGTTCCCACGCAATGGGCTTCGTCAGAATTTTGGTCGACATGACATTTCTCCAGAGAGCGCGTGCGACTTTTGATCCTGCATGTCTGCAGCATATCAAGACCCGCGGACGTCCACGTGACACCGGCGAAAAGGTGCGGCTCGGGCGAGCTTGCAAGCGCCCGCGCTCGGCCGCCCCAAATGTCGTGCGAACCGATAGTGGGGTTGGAGACCCGGGATATTTCGCTCGCCACCAATTTGCCTGAAACTATGATGCCGATAAAATCCACCTGCTGTTGTTCTCCCGTTGCACCACACCAGGACACCCCCGCGCCTACGAATTTCGCGTAAACCGTGCTCCAACACGGCGCTGGCAAATCCAAGCCGTCGAAACTCCGTAGCCGTTGCCATGCCGCGGATCCTCCAAGCGCTTCCCGGGACGCGCATTTCCTCAAGTCCCATATCTTCGAGAATGAAACTGCCGACAGAGGCCAGGAGCGGACCGCAGTACGCTCCGACGTGAAATACCTCGTCGGCGTAGGGATATGCCGGCACTGGTTTCGGCGGCGCAGGGGCCAACGCCATAGTCCGAAGCTCGAAGCCCGCCTCCTCAGAAATCAGACAGACGCGCAGATCGGTATCAGCCAAAGGGACCTGACCAATCGTCCCTGGGTGAGATGAGTAATTGTTCACTTTCACCTCCCTTTTCATCAGCGCGCGTCGTGAAGAGACGCGATGATCGCCAGTCCGCGTTTGAGTTCGTCTTGGGTCGACGGCACTCCAAGGCCGATTCGAAACTTGTGATCTCCACGTTCATTGTTGACTGCGAAGGAATCGCCGGCGCCCACAACCACTCCGGCGTCGAGAGCTGCCTTCACGAATTCCGAGAGCTGCCAGCCTCGTGGCAAGTCGATCCAAAGATGATAGTTGGACGCCTTCGACGATATCTGCTCACAGGGCAGGATTGATGCGGCGAGAGCCCGGCGTCTCGACGTCTCCAATCGCACTGACCGCAAGATCTCATACGCAATGCCGCTTGAGAGCCAGTGCGATGCAACCTCGGCCACCAGAGGTGCAACCATCCAATTTGTGGTCCGCACTCCGGGCCAAAAGACATCCTTTGTGATATGGGCGTTTGGCCCAACGACATAAGCTACTCGCAGCTGCGCAGCGAGCGACTTACTCAGTCCAAGCATGTACCAGCTGCGCTCAGGCGCATAGACGGACAGCGGAGGAGGGGAATTTTCAGGGAGCATGCCATAAATGTCGTCTTCGAAGAGCCATAAATCATGGCGTCGAGCCACTTCTGCAATTTCGGCACGTCTAGCATCCGACATCGTGGCCGAGGTGGGATTATGCAATGTAGGCATGCAATAAAGTGCACGAGCATCATCGCGCATCTCTGCGCAAGCTCGCTCGAGGCTGGTGGGAGTGATCCCCTCATCATCCATCGACACAGGATGGAGCTTGATTCCAAATAGTCTCGATAGAGGCTTTATGGCTGGATAAGTCAGCTCTTCAACGAGCAGGGTACCTCCTGGCTTGACGAAGTACGCCATGAGCATAGCGAGAACATTTTGCGAACCGCTCGACAAAACCACGCGTTCCGGATCTGGCTTCTGGTCGAACCGTTGCGCAAGCCAGGTCGATGCAGCTTCTCGATCGCGGGCTGTCCCCATGAAGCGTGGAAAACGGATCGCGTCGGCGATGTTTGCCCCTCCAAGATCAACAAAACTGTCCTCCAAGGCGCGCTGAACCAAAGGGCTCGGTGGCGGAAAATTCCGTCCGAAGTCGATAGATGATGCGGGGACTTGCGCAGCCTTTTTGATACCGGAAAGATCGTCCACAATTTGCCTCCCTAATCATGTGTTTTTCACGAGCCTAAGGCTCCATCGTTGACACCATCGCGAGCGCAATCGAAGCGGCGAGCGCGAAGGCCGTCGCGATCGGGACAGCCACGCCACGAATGGCCGGGACACGAATTGCGGTCGTCACATGCAAGATCGCCAATATGATAAAGGCCGCTGCGACCAACGTCGGAAAGACGGAAGCCGGAATGACCGGGCGCGATAGGAGCATGATGGCCAGAAGCGGAGTGTCGTAAGAAACCGGAATGCCAGTGAACCGCGCGCCGCTTGTCAGCCCAACGTTCTCGAAGTAGCTGAGCCGTATCGCACCTGCCAGAACCAAGAGCAAACTTGCGACCAGCGATAAGGCGCTGCCTTCGCCAACGAGAATGATCACTGCGGCCGGAAACACAACACCATGGATGAAGTCTGCAAAGCCATCAAAGCTTTTCCCAAAGTCAGCCACGCCTGGGCGGCGAAGGTGGCCCGTCTTGCGGGCGACATGCCCGTCCCAGTGGTCGAGGAACCACGTCCAGAGCATCGCGGACGTGCCGAGCTCGACATGGCCGTTCAGCGCGAGGAACAGGCCGGCGATCGCGAACACATAGCCGACGGCGGTGATGGCGTTGGCGTAATCGCGGAGATAGAGCAGCATCATCGCGCTCCTTCTTGCAATCGCGCCAGCACGCCCCCTTCGGCTCCCCGCTCTATGCGATCTGCGAAGATGCTCTCGGCGATGCGCAGATCGGCCTCGCTATCGATTTCGTACCATTTGAGGTCGTCGCACCGGGCTGCCGCCAGCCGCAGCCCATGCCGTTCGATGAGGCGCGCGAACAACTCCTCCGTATAGGATTTGACCGCGCCCGCACCGACGATCTCGTCGAGATAGGGAACGATCTTCGAACGCAGGTCCGTGCCCGACAATCGAATGAGATTCATGGTCTTGAAGAGCTGCGGCGACCCGCTGGCGAGATCGGCGGCCGTTTGCTTCATGCGGAACTCGGCGATGTAGCCGTTATCGGCAAGGACGACAGCAGAGCCTTCCATCATGGAATCGAACGGCGCGACAGCCGTGACGTTCTGCGCGTCGCCTAGGTTGAGGCAGCGCAGCGCGTCGAGCTCGAAAAGCACGTCGCCCTCAAGCAGATAGGTGTCGCCCTGCAGCAGCGCCTCTCGCGCCAGCCAAAGCGAATAGGCGCTGCCTGTTCTGTCGAAGACGCTGGATTCGACATAGGTGATGTCCAGATTGCCGAAGCGGAGGCCGCATGCATACTGGATAGCATCCTTGCGATAGCCGACGACGATGGTCACGTCCTCGACTCCGACGGCTTCGAGATTGCGCAGCGCGTTGAAGAGGATTGGCGTCCCATGCACCGCCACGAGGGACTTGGGCATGAGATCGGTATGGGGGCGAAGACGGGAGCCAAGCCCTGCGGCCAGAATGACGGCCTTCTTTATCTGCGTCATGATCAATCTCCGGTTCGAGGGATGGAAATGAGGTGGCGGCCTAACGGCTTTTCAGGGCGTTGAGCGTGCCGACCAGCTTTTCCAGGGCTGGGATCAGAAGCTCGGGCAGCGCGCCGAAGGACAAGCGCAACCCGACCGGATCGCCGAAGGTCGAGCCGGCCACGGAGGCGACGCCGGTTTCCTCGAGGAGGAGGCGCGCGATATCGTCGACCGTCTTGACCGGACCTCCGACCGGCAGCCCGGCAAGCAACTCGGTCAGGTCGAGATAGAAGAAGAACGAGCCATCCGCCCGCGGTACGGGCACATCGGGGAGCCGCGCCAGGATCGCTAGCCCGTCAGTCCGCGCTTTGGTCAGGCGCGCGAACATATGCTTCTCGAACACGCCGTCCGTGGCCGAGAGGTGGTGCAGGATTGCGTGCTGGGCGATGACATTGGCATTGGACGTCGTGTGGCTCTGCAGTTTCTTCGCCGCCGAGACGATCTCGGGTGGAGCGGCGAAGTAACCAAGGCGCCAGCCGGTGATCGCGAGTTCCTTGGAAAAGGCATTGACCAGGATCGTTCGCGAGCGGACACTCGGATGCGCGGTAACGATCGATTCATGCGCCTCGCTGGTGTAGACGAAGCTCGAATAGCATTCGTCCGAGATGATCCAGAGCTGATCGTTTATGGCGAGGTCGCCGATCGCCTGCAGGGTCGCCCGGTCATAAACGGCACCCGTCGGGTTGTTGGGCGAGTTGAGGATGATTGCTTTCGTCTTCGGCGTCACCGCGGCTCGGATGCTGTCGATCGTCGGGACGTAGCTCGGTCCCTTGACGTCGACGAAAACGGGCTTGGCGCCGGCGAGCAGGACCTGCGACGGGAAGGTCGGCCAGCAAGGCCGGAAGATGATCACTTCGTCGCCGGGGTTGAAGACGGCCAAGGCCGCATCGAGGAGCGCCTGCTTGGCGCCGTTGGTGATGACGATATTCTCGGCGGTCCATTTCACAGGTGTGCTCGCCGTCAATTTCGTGGCCACCGCTTCGCGCAGCGGCATGATCCCGATGGAATCGGTATAGCGGTTGACGCCGGCGTCGATTGCGGCAATGGCGCCGTCGCGTACCGTCTTCGGCGGTGCGATGATCACCTCTCCGGCCGCAAGGTCGATGATCTCTTTTCCGGCTGCGGCTGCAACTTTTGCGGCCTCTCTGGCGGCGGCGGTTCCCGATCCCGAAAGCAAAGACATCCGTTGCGCAAGCATGTGCGCCTCCTTTGATCGGACTGTTGGTGGTGTGGCCTTTGGCGGCTGTTTCAGCGCCGGCCGACGCGATTCATGCGTGCTTGGGCAGGTAGCGATCTTCCGCTGCCGCGAGCTCGTCATAGTGGAGAAGGCCAAACACCTCCTCCAGCGTCGCCACCTCCGGCTCGACACCGGCGATGCCTTCCTCGGCCATGATGCGGTCGCAGGTGGTGCGCATGGCAGAAATCGCCGCACGCATATTGTGATTGGCCCAGATCACGGTGGAGATTTGCGCGTCGCGGTAGGCCGATACTGGAGTTTTATAGTATTTTGTCGGCACGATCACGATCGGCAGCTTGCCCGCCCACCGACGGGCAAAGTCGAGAATCTCGGTCGCCTCGCTTTTGCGGGAATGGATCAGGATGGCGTCGGCACCGGCATCCGCATAGGCGTCGGCGCGATGCAATGCCTCGTCGAGGCCATAGCCGGCGATCAGCGCTTCGATCCTTGCGACCAGCACGAAATCGGGTCCGGTCGTGTCCTTGACCGCCTTCAGACGGCCCGAAAACTCATCGATTTCGGCGAGTGGGTGGCGATTTCCGACGAAGGAATTCATCTTGGGAAAGCCCTTGTCCTCGAGGCACACACCGGAGGCGCCGCGCTGCTGCAGTTTCCCAGCCAGCAAACGGGCATTGTTGAAATTGCCGAAGCCGGAATCTCCATCGACCAATATCGGCAGGTCGCTGGCGTCCGCCATACGCTCGACCACATCGACGACCTGGGTCCAGGAAGCCTCGTTGGCATCGCGATAGCCAAGGCTCGACGAGATCGACAGGCCAGACGCCCAAAGCCCCTTGAAGCCGGCCTGTCGGGCGATTGCCGCCGAGAGGCCGTCATGGGCTTCCATCAGATAGGACAGGCCTTTCGATACGATCAGATCGCGCAAGGTTTCGCGCGCCTGGTTGGGCGGTAACGCAATATTCATGGATTTGGTTTGTAGCATACGATTCATTGTCATATTCCCTTCACAACTCGCGAATTTGATATCAAACCACCAACCGTCAAGCAAAGATAAATATCATTCAAGCAAAAATTGCGATAAAACAAGCAATGATTGCTATAAGAGAGATATATTAGAGAGTTTGTAACTAGTGGGTTCTCGATTATTGAATATAAGAAGAGGAGAATATCGGCATTTAGGCCATTGATTGAGAATTATATTAACTGAGATAAAGCCATCTATAACGACTACTATAACCGTCATTATAGTGGCCGATATATCGACGAATATAATGTGATCCGGCTAATGAAAAGGGAGGCGTCATTCCGCGGCAACGCGAAATGGGATGCTCCCGGCTTCAGCCGGAAAGCGGATGCAGACTGGCGCGTGAGGGCGGATAGCGGTGACAGAAGAGGAGGGCGGGCAGGCCGATAGGGGCCTTAGTTCCGCGATCTACCAGAGGCTGAGGAATCTCATCATCAAGCACGAGATTCCCGCCGGTCAACGTCTGGACACGCGCCGCTTGGCTGAGGCCTTCGCGGTCAGTTCCGGACCGGTACGAGATGCCATCAACCGGCTGACCGGGGAGGCCCTCGTGCAGCATGTCGCGTCACGGGGCTATTTCGTCCGGCCGATTTCCGAGGTCGACCTCATCGAAGCCCATGAAATGATCTTCATGGTGCTGCGCCATGCCGTGCTCTTCCCCAGGAGACCATTCGAAACGGTCGGGCTGCAGATGGCCGCAGCACAGCGCGTAGCCGGGGTCCTTCCGGATGCCGCGGAAGAAATCGTGAAACAATACACTTTCTTTAAAGAGACCCTCTTCGAGCGGATCGCCGGATTGAGCGGCAATGCGACGGCGGTCGCATTCACACGACATTGTCTCGACAGGACGCATTATGTCCGGACCCGCGATCTGCTCGATCCCCTCCATCTTGAGGCCGTGGGCGGATTGATGGAAGAACTCTTGCAGAATCTCACCATTGGCGAACGCGAAAGGGCGCTGCTGGTGCTGGAGACGTTGCTCGACCGCAAGCTGCCGCGACTGTCGGTCCTGGTGGCTCAAATCGAAAACCAGATCCTGGCGCAGGACCTGTTGTTTGGTGACCTCGATGATTGATCCGGAGACTGCGTAACGAACGATATTAAAAGAAATGAGCACATGAGCCGAGACGACGCCAAGATCCGTTATCTGCTCATACAGTCGCCCGCATCATTGATGATTTCGAGCTCGTCTTCCTGATCCTGCGGTACGGGGTGAACAGCAATACATGCAGCTTCAGCCGCGCCGGCCTGCAACCACCCTTCGAGATCAACTTCTGTCAGGGCGGCATCGTTGTGGAAATCAACTCGGAGATATATGGGTCGTCCTTACCGACCGATTTTACCGAGCGGATCGCAAATCGGACAGACGACGTCCAAATGATCAGCGCGGTCTGCGGCTGCATCGATCGGACCCTGCGGCTCGCCGAAGCGCAGAACCGCGTCTATTGCGAGGAAGATGCACGAAGCCTGCTCGCTCTCACCGATGCCATGATGCGCCGCGACGCAGGGGATGCAACCGCCAGCCTCGCCGCACAACGCACCGGTCACGCCGACAGGCTTCCCGAACTAACGGGCGTAACGGTAAAGCCGTTGGCTTATCGTCCTTCCATTGCGGAGCCGATGCCGCCCTTCAATGATGCTGCTGAGGATTCCGATTGCCGCGCTTCACCAATGCCGGCCGGGCTATATTCAATAGAACGCCTTCCATGGTGCCGGCCGAGCTATTCTGCAATCGGCGGGCTCGCATGACGGCTTCTGCGTAACGTTGATAATGGACGGTGAAGCGGTTCATTTCATGCGCGATGATCGCATCGATGCTGCCGACCGCGAGATCGAGGCGTTTCGCCGCGATCTGTTCGGTCAGTTGCGCCAGCATGGGCGCAAGCTCGAAGGCTGCTTGTGACTCGTGCGAGACCACCCGCCGGAACGCCAGTGTCTGATCGAATATCCTGAGCAGATGCCATCGCGGCTGACGCGGATAACAGGTTCGGGCCAGGCGGCGAATGATGGCTTCTATCCACCAGAAAGCGTGATCGGCATTTGCACTTTCGCACAGCGCGCGGCGGCAGCGTTCGGCGGACAGTCCTACAGCGACGATGGCCTCCTGATGCCCATGGAGGAACACCTCATCCAGCCCGACGACCGCGATCGCCCGGCTAATCGAGCAGGCCTGAACGATATCGGTCTGCGAGAGGCTCTTCGCAAAGAAGCCCTTCTCGGCACGGTGACGAATCAATCCCTCATGCGATGCCCGGAACAAGGCCTCTCGGACAGGTATGTGACTCACTCCGATCGCGTTGGCAAGTGCCTGAACATTGATCGGAGCCCTGTCTGAGAGAACATTATGCGTTACATAGTTCTTTATATATTGGAACGTTAGGCTCTGCCTATGCGATACCAAAGGTGCCTCCCAGTGCAAATTACGGCTCGGGACCTCACCATTGCTTGTCTGGCGCATTGCGGATCTATAATGATTACCTAACCGGGCGCGGTCTCGCAACTGTAGATATCGACAGTACGCTCCGAACGCGATTTCCACCAAGAGGATCGGGCCGCGCATCACTCTGCCGTCGTTTGTAGATTTCGCCAGCGGCTGACGCCCGCAGTACTCCGGCCGAGACGTTCGGCGGCATCTCGGTGGGGCGCATCAGAGGAAACCGCGGTAAGCACCCGAATGCGCAGATCGACCGAACGGGCGTTCGACACATCCGCCGCCCTCCACCGGCAGATAGTTTGAATCAGACCGGGCCTGGAAGCCCGCTGAGCACCTGCGTGCCATCGGAGTCAAAGGCGATGGCGGCTGTGATAGTCGCCATCGCCCGGAGCACTCCGCAAACGGCCATCTTAGACTTAAGTCTAATCCCCTTGCCTGATGCGAGGCATTCCAGGTTAGCGGGAAAATCAGAGCAATTTCCGATCGTTCTACGGTTAACGGTCGATAAAACAAATTTATTGCCAATTGTCGCGAAGCATTTAGGCTTGAGCCTGGGCATTCGAAGCTTGGGGAGAAGCAGATGTTGTCTGGCAACGGCACCCGTGCGTCCGCGTTTTGCTGGACGTTGCTTAGCCCCCTCAAAGATATCGCCAGACGTGCGGCGATCAGCGGGCTGGCGGTCAGCGTCGCGCTCGGCACGATGCCGGTGCAGGCCCAGACGGCAGGGCCCTCCCCCGCCGCGACAGCGCCCACGGCACCAGCCTCCAGCCCGGCTCCGTCCCAGGCGGCGCCCGGTGTGCCGCCGATGGGGCCGCAGATCCGGGCGCCGCGGCCCCTGGGGCCGCCGGTTTTGCCAGGCCCAGCCTCTCAGAGCCCGCAACCGACAGCGGCACAGCCCTCACCAACACCATCGCCCGCGGAGATGGCCACCGGTCAGAGGGCGCCGGGGACGCCGGTTCCCTCGGGGGCCGGTGGGGTGACCCCCGATCCGGTGAAGAGCGAACCGCCTGCCATGGCGACGCCCAAGTCGGGGGCCAAGGCGGAGGCCAAATCCGAGGCCAAATCCGAAGCCAAACCGGATGCGGCCAAGGCCGAGACGGACAAGGCGAACACCGACAAGGCTGATACGGACAAGAAGGACGCGGAGAAGGCCGAGACCGAGAAAGCAGGCGGCCCGACGGTCCTGGCTGAGCAGACACCCTCGGCCATCACGATCGGTGACTTCGACAAGAAAGCGCCGGAAGACCCGGAAGCGCCCTTCAACGGCAGCTTCACCCAGCGCATTCCGCTGGAGGTGCCGGGGTTCCGCGGCCTCGAGCCGAAGCTCAGCCTCGTCTATGATTCGAGCCAGGGCCTGCGCGCCGGCGGCATGACGGCCGGCCTCCTCGGGGTCGGCTGGGACCTCGGCGGCCTCTCCGACATTGTGCGGGTGTCGCGCGTCAATGGCGCACCGCGTTTCAACACCGACGACACCTGGCTGCTCGATGGCGCCGAGCTTGTGCCCTGCGCCCAGGCCCCGTCCAGCCCGAGTTGCAGCTATGGCGGCAACTTTACGACCCGGGTCGAGAGCTACAAGCATATTCTCTTCAACGAAGGTGAGAACTCCTGGACCATCAAGGCCAGGGACGGCACCCGCTATATCTATCAGTCGTCGCTCTGGTTTCAGGGCGTGCCGGAGTCGCCCGAGGCCGGGCATTACCGCTACATGTTGCAGCGGATCGTCGACTGGCGGGACAACGAGGTGGTGTTCGGCTACGAATGCCCCTCCTTCGTCGTCTGCTATCCGATCCGGACCGAATACAACGGCACCCTGATCAAGTATTTCTGGCAGAGCCAGGGCGACCAGCAGAAGACCCAGCTCGCGGCCGGAACGGTCATTGCCGTGGCCGATCGCCAGTTGCGCAGCGTCTTCGTCACGAACGACAACGTGACGATCCGCGCCTACGGGCTCGACTACGAAGTAAGCCCGGCGACAGGCCTGTCACGCCTCATCCGGGTGCAGCAATACGGCAAGGACGCCGTGTTCGACAACGGCGCGGTGGTCGGCGGCACCGCGCTGCCGGCGATCGAGATCAGCTACACCAATACGGGGGTGTCATTTACTCTGGTTCCCGGCATCGCAGGCGGCAAATACATCGGCGACTTCAACGGCGACGGCCTTAGCGATGTTTTCGCCGCAGCTCCAGAAGGGAACACACAGGTCCCACCTGAATGCATACCTTATCCTGCCTACACTTACCTATCGACGGGGAGTGGCTACGATGCGGGGCAAGCGCTGAACCTCTCCTATCCCGCCCTGAACTGCTATGTCGATGTCGGTAACGACCGATGGGCGGTCGGCGACTTCGACGGCGATGGGCGCTCGGACCTCGTTCGCAGCTATCAGGTGGTAGACTATCCCACCAACCCCAACGATCCGAACGCGCCAAAGATCACAGGCTTCGGCTTAACCTTCTATCGCTCGACGTCTTCGGGCTGGGTCGCGTCCAGCCTGCTCGACCCACTTTCATCTGTACCTGTTTATACGGGTGGGGAGATAGCTGCAGCCGATTTCGATGGCGACGGACGCGATGAACTGGCGGCATTTGGCACAACTGCGGGCGGTGGAGGCCTATCCGGACGTTTTGTCTGGAACGGCACCACATTGGTGCTGGACCCGAACCTCGCGCTGCCGCCTATCAGCATAGGAGGCGTCCCTGCCCAGCCTCCGCTTTCGCGGATTAGTGACTTCAACGGCGATGGCAAAGCCGATTCCATCGTCTTCAGCCAGGGCCCGACCGTCGGCGACACGTCGTATGAGATTTGGTTATCCAATGGGATGGGGTTCATTTCCCAGGGGATCCAGACCTTTTCAGGCTTGCCCTTCTTCACCCTCCAGCAGGGCATTCAGAGCGGCGATTTCAACGGCGACGGCAAGGCTGACGTGCTGCTCTTTGCAGCCCGCGGTGATGGCCAGTGGGATGTCAATGTGGGGCTCTCGACCGGGCGTTCACTCGATCGCCAGATCTGGGCGGCGCCACAATGGGTCGCTTATACGCCTGGCACTGAAGGCGGTATTGCGATCGGCGATCTGGATGGTGACGGGCGAAGTGATGTTATCATCGCCGCTGCCACGGAAGCACGCTTGCTGCTCTCGCGCGGCACGAGCTTCGCCATCAGCTCCGCGCCGATCGCAGGCCTTGTGAGTACACCGGGAGATGTGAACGGAGATGGCAAGGCCGATATCGCTAGCCTTCTCGGCCTCTATCTCTCGCAAGGCGGCATCCCCGACCTCCTCTCTCAATACAAGAACGTCTTCGGCGGCTACACCCACGTAGAAGGGCACGAGCTCGACGCCCCTCCTCGACACCCGCTATCTCTGGGACAACCAGCCCTACACGGTCTATCCCTCGACCGGCAACCTGACCCAGGTCGACCAGTGGCGCAACACCGACAACACGCTCGCCGTCACGGCGATGACCTATGATCAATGGGGCAATCTGACGGCCCAGGTCGATCCGGTCGGCAACCGCTTTGAGTACACCTACGACGGCACCTACCACATCTTCCCCATCAAAACGCGCAACCCGCTCTACTTCGCGCCGGTCATTGATACCCGGCAGGAAACCACGGCGACCTACGACACCCTCTGCGGTCTGCCGGCGACCACCACCGATATCGACAGCCTCGTCACCACCTATGGCTATGATGCGCTCTGCCGGCCGACCTCGGTGGTCAAGCCCGGCGGCGACTATACGCTGACCACCTATACCGAAATCGGCAATCCGCAGACCCAGGCGGTCACCACCCTGACCCCGCCAGCCACCGGCAGCCAGCAGGTCTGGACGTCGCGCTTCTTCGACGGCATGGGCCGCACCTATGCCACCACCATGGACGGCCTCATCGTCGAAGGGCTCGCCTTCAACCCGCGCGGCCTCGTGCGCCAGCGGGAGGCGCCGCATTATTCAGGCCAGCCAGCCTATCCCACGAACTTGACCTATGACGCGCTCGATCGCCTGGTGCTGACCACCAATCCGGACAACAGCACGGTCACGACGAGCTACCAGGCCTCGCCCGATGCCTTCGACCAGACGACGGTGGTCGATGAGCTCGGCCGCACGACCATCACCCACCACGATCCTTACGGCAACACGGTCTTCCTCGATCGCTTCAATGCCGGCGTCCGTAACCGCATGTCGATGCAGTATGACGCGGTCGACCGGCTGTTTCGCGTCACCGACCAGCCCGGCAATCTCTGGGTCTATGGCTACAACTCCCTGTCGAACCGGGTGTCGGCGCTCGATCCCAACCTCGGCCAGTGGTGGTATGCCTATGACCTCGCCGGCAATCTCACCTGGGTCACCGATGCCAAGGGCCAGCACACCACCTACACCTATGACGGCCTGAAGCGCGTCAAGACGAAGACCCTGCTCGCCACCACGCCGCAGGCGACGACGACCACCTCGACCTATGACGAGACCCGGCCGGGCTATGCCAATGGCGGCAAGCTCACCACGGTCACTGACGCCGCCGGCACCATCCAGTACGACTATGACGCCAACGGCCGGCCGGTGAAGACGAGCTGGCAGGTCGACGGCACCACCTATGCCTTGACAGCCACGCTCGATATCGGCGGCTATGTCCGGGGCAAGACCTATCCGGACGGCGACCAGATCGGCACCCCGGGCCAGCCCTGGACCTATGACATCTACGGCTCGCTCAAGACCATCCCGGGTCTCGTCAGCACTATCGACTACAACGCCCGCCGCCAGACCACCGCCATCACCTATGCCAATGGGGTCTCGACCAGCTTCGTCTATAACGACGCCCGCGGCTGGCTGAACAGCTACACCACCACGAAGGGCCCCAGCGTCTATCTCGGCGGCCATTACAGCCGCGCCGCCACCGGCCGCATCAATAGCGTCACCGCCTCGCCGGGCTCCCCGGCCGACGGCTGGCAATATGGCTATGACGACCTCGACCAGCTGCTGACGGCGACCCATCTCGACTTCCCCGGGCTGCTCTCGCAAAACTTCACCTACGACGCCGCCTTCAACATGACGTCGAACTCGCAGCTCGGCACCTACACCTACCCGGCACCGGGCCAGCCGCGCCCGCATACGCCGACCCAGGTCGGGGCCTCCGCCTATAGCTACGACGCCAACGGCAACCTCTTGGCCGGCTCCAACCGCAGCTACAGCTGGGACGGCGACAACCGCCCGGCGACGGTCACCATGGTCACCGGCATCACGACGGCCATGACTTATGGGCCGGACGGCTCACGCCTGAAGAAGGTCGCCAATACCGGGCCCAACCGCACGCCGCAGACGACGCTCTATCTCGGCCCGGAGATCGAGCGCGGCCCCGACGGCGTCTGGCAGAAATACCCCTATCCCGACATCAACAAGCGCGGCACGGCGGCGACCTTCCTGCATCGCGACCACCTCGCCACGGTGCGCTCGATCACCGACGCCGCCGGCGCCGAGGTGCTGCACCGCTATTACCGGCCCTACGGCCAGATCCCGATCACCACCTCGACCTTCAAGGAGGCCAAGGCCTTCATCGGCGAGCGCCAGGACAGCGAGACCGGCCTCCTCTATCTCAACGCCCGCTTCTACGATCCTGCCCTCGGGCGCTTCATCTCGCCGGATTGGTATCTCCCCACCGACCCCGGCGTCGGCACCAACCGCTACGCCTATGCCTTCAATGATCCGATCAATAAATCCGATCCGAATGGGCATATCTGGCAGGCCCCGGCTCGGGGCGCGCTGATCGGGGCGGCCTCTTCGTACGCGGTGCAAGAGGCTGAGATTGCCTTGGGATTACGCACCGAAATTAACTACAATGCTATAGCTTATGAGGCTCTTATCGGAGCGGTCACCTTGGGGCTTGCCGGTCGCGAGAAGGAGGTTGATCTCGCGGTGCATATGTTCAGCCGGGCACTTGGCAGGGCACTGTTTAGCGAGAGTAGGACTAGGTTTGATGAAAACCGCGCTATCGGAAAAGCTGGAGAGCAGCTGGTAGGGCAGGATCTCAAAGGGAGAGGTTATGAGGTCTTTGCGCAAGTTGGACTTCGAAGCAAGGATGCGTTCGCGATTTTCGATTTTGTTGCTGTCAAGGATGATGTGATCACAGCGATCGAGGTCAAAACGGGAGACGCCATATTGTCCAAAGGTCAGGAAGCAATTAGAGATGCCTTTAAGGCCGGGTATGACGTAGTGGTCGCTCCGACATCTAAAAATGCGCCGACTTTAAGAGGGCGTTCTGTGGGAGCTGTGCAAGAAAATAGGCTAAGCAGAGAAGACGTTCTTGGTAAGGCGCGAGGAGTAGATCCATTCGAGGCAGCTCAGGACGAAACCAATCCAGATGACGAAAATTCGGCGGAATTTCAGTAGTAGAGTGATAAATGTCTACAGAAGCGATTATCCCCACGACGGTCGATGCAGAGGTTTTCCGGGCGGCGGAAGACTTTCTTACTCTCGATCAATTCAAGTGTCGGGCAAGCAATGGCGCTCTGAATGCGGTCCGCTCTATCGATAATGAGACGGTTTTTCTTATTCACATTGCCCGTAAGAATTATTTCCGCGAGTGGAAATACGAACTGTCATGCTCCATTAATTGGAAAATTATCTACAGTAATATTTCCATATTGGGAGGCAATTTCAACGAAAGGCAGTGGAAAAATAGGGCTCTCATTTCTACTGGGACAAGCAAGGCGTCGGTATATAGAGATTGGGGGGATAATCGTTTCTCGTTCACTAAAATTGATGACGCAAGTTATATAATTGGAAATATGCGAGAGTTTTACAATAAAATCTGCGTGCCTTTTTTTGAAAAATGGAATTCATTTGAGATTTCCAAGAATGAGTTCTACAATCACTCCAAATCGGCTGAAGATATTGTTCTTCTGCGTAGAGATTTATCGTTAATCGCAATATCTATAGCTATAATTAAACGTGATGTTGATATTGATGAATTGATAGAAAATCACAGATTATATCTTGCCAAGATAAATGAGAGCTCAGTTGATGTTATTGACGACTTCGTTGGAAGACTTCGGGACGCTGGACTGTTGTGATTGATGATCTGGAGAGCATCGCCATGCCCGCCCAACAATTCACCGCACAGATGTACAATGCCTTCCTCGGGCGGGCGCCGGAGCCGAACGGCTATGCCTGGTGGGTCTCGCTTTATCCCGGCATGACCGAGACGGCCTTCATCAATGCCTGGGCGGCCACGGCGGAAGCCAAGGCCCTCAATCCCTGGATCGACAGCCCGACGCTGACCAACGCCCATATCTTCATCGCCTCGCTCTATGTCCATCTCTACGACCGCATCCCTGACGCGGCCGGCCAGACCTATTGGGCCAATGAGCTCCAGGCCAGCGGCATCGCCCCGGTGCTGCTGACGCTGCTCGGCGTCGGCGGAACGGACGGCGCCGTGCTCGCCAACCGCACCGAGGTCGGCGTCTATTTCGCCGAGAAGTTTCTGGCCGCCGGCGCCGCCCCCGCCTTCTCCTGGCAGCAGTCGATCCTCAACAGTGTCGATGCCACGTCAGCCTCGGTGACGGCAGCCAAGGCCCAGATCGACGCCTGGGTGGCGGCCGCGCCCCTCGACACCACGCTCGGCACCTATGCCCAGGTCCTCGCCCGCGCCAAGACCTACAATATCACCGGCCTCCCTAGCTTCATGACCTATGAGCTGGCGAGCGAGATGCTGGCGGCCGCCAACCCGACCGGCAACGTGGTCGGCTTCGTCCACAACGGCGCCAAGCTCGGCCTTGTGCCGCTTTATCTCACCGCGACCGCCATCGCCGAACTCGGCCCGGCCTCCGCCCAGACCGTCGCCAGCGTCTTCGCCGACGGCCCGATCGCCCGCGTCACCCTCGACGGCCAGCCCGTCATCTGCGTCAGCGTCAACGGCGATTTGACCTTCTCCGTCACCACAGACTTCGTCCTCACCGGCCTCGGCGCCGCCACCATCACGGATTTCGTGCTGGCGTAGGCGCCGTCGATGGCCGGACAGGCCCTGCCGGGCAGACACGGACAGCCTGGCAAGATGCCGCCGGGCCGGCGCGGGGCGTGATCCCGGGGTGGCGGCCCTCCGGGGCGAGGCGCCCTTTGGCTCGCGCGGCGGTGAGGCGTGCAGGCCGGCAGGGCACGATACGGCGGATCCGGAGCGACGGAAACAAAGCCCGATTTGACTGCCGCTCTATGCCGTAAGCGCTTCTGTCCCGGCGGCATAAGGCCTACGCAAGGTCAGGGACCCGGCGGGACCGCCGCTGCGGGCGTCGTACTCCGGATCGCCTCCCACATGCTGATCCGTCGCGGCTCCTGCAGCAGATCCGGCAAGGCTGCATGCCAGGCGGCGCGATAGGGGCGCTTAAGCTCGATGTCGATGACGTCCTGGTGGTTCGCCCAGGTCTCGTAGAGCATGAAATGGGCGTCGTTCGCCGGATCGCGATGCAGCACAGCGTTCCTGAAGTTGGTTTCGGCACGCATGGCGTCCAGAACGTCGTTGAGAAGGGCGAGGAACCGGTCGCGCTCGGCCGGCTTGACGTCGAATTCGATGACGTAGGTCACGCTCATGATGAATCTCCCACAGCGTCGGGGAAGGAAAACGGGGTCAGCAGCGCTGCGCGCGTGGCGGCATTGGCCGGGTAGAAGCATTCAAGGGTGAGCTCCGCCAGCGTTACGTCCATGGCGGAGCCGAAGACGGTGGTCGTGGAGAGCAATGACAGGCAGACGCCGCCGTCCTGCTTGAGGTTAAGCGGCACCGCGACGGCGTTCGCGGCAGCCGGGCGCGTTCTGCTGGCGCGGAACGGCAGGGCCGAGAGCTCCGCCAGCAGCCCGGCCAGCACGGGGTCCCCTGTCACGTCGCTTTGCCTGGCGAGGCGATTGAGCAGGTGGTGGCGCCATTCGGCCAGGTTCTCGATGCGCGGCGCCAGCCCCCGGGGATGGAGGCTCAGCCGCAGCACATTCACGGGAGGCGTCAGCAGTTCGGCCGCCACGTCCGCCAGCAGCGGTGTCAGCGCTGCATTGGCGAGGACGAGGTTCCAGTGGCGGTCGACGGCCAGGGCCGGGAACGGCATATGGGCTGCAAGGACCGCCTCCACGGCCTCACGAGCCGCTGTCATGTCGGGTGCAGCAAGCGCGCGCTCTGGATGTTCCGGGGCAAAACCGCCCGCGAGGAGCAGACGATTGCGGATCCGCAGCGGCATCGCAAGCTGCTCGGCCAGGCGCAGCAACATATCCCGGCTCGCCGAAGCCCGCCCGCTTTCCACGAAGCTCAGATGGCGGGTGGACAGGGCTGCCTCACTCGCGAGATCGAGCTGGCTAAAGCGGCGTCGTTTGCGCCATTCACGCAACAGATCGCCCACACTCTCGGCTGTCGTATCCATGGGGACACTATAACGGAGTGTTCGCCCGCTGGACGATTACCTCCGAGGTAATCGCAGTGGTCTCCCCGTCCTGGCAAGGTGGTCATCGCCACCACAGGAGTGACCGACATGATCGACAGCCGAGACATCGCAGACATCTATCTTGCCACCTGGAACGAAGGTGATGCCGGGCTTCGGCGGACGCTCATCGCGGCGCGCTGGGCCGCGGATGCGCGCTATGTGGATCCGGTGATGTCCGGCACGGGCGCTGACGGGATCGCCGCGATGATAGAAAGCGCGCGCGCACAATTTCCTGGTCACTGCTTTGCATTGCGGGGAACGCCCGACAGCCACAATCGCCATGTGCGCTTCTCCTGGTCGCTCGTGAGCGGTGAGGGGAGGCCCGTGGCCGGTGGAACCGACATCGTCCGGCTGGACGATGCGGGACGGATCGCGGAGGTCACTGGCTTTCTCGATACCCTACCCGCATGACAGGGGCTGCCCCTGAGATCGTCCGGCCCAGGCTTGCGAACGACACACGGGGCCGAGCATGCGAGCGCGGCGGCGAGAGCATTTTCGAGCGAAGTGGACACCGGTTCGCGTGAAGAAAATGCGCTAAAACAAAAACATGGAGCATTTTCGCGATTCGGAGAAACGCGAAAATGCTCCAGAGCAAATCCGGCTTGGATGGAATTGTCTGATATCGCCTAACCCGCTGAATATGCACGTCAATTTTTGAGCGTTGCCAAGTTCGCAACAGACGGACCAGCTCTAAAGCCAAGCGTTCTCAGACTGGCGTTCTCAGGCCGGGTTTCTGGGCCGGCGCTTCTCGGGAGCGGGGAGCATTGAAGGAGAAGAATGCCTGGCTGGGGCGGGAGGATTCGAACCTCCGCATGGCGGAATCAAAATCCGCTGCCTTACCACTTGGCGACGCCCCAACGTGTTGCACGCTCTGTCACCATAGGCGACACCGGTGTTGCAAGCGGGCGGACCATAATTCGCCGCTTGGGCGATGGCAATGGTCAACCCGGGGGCTTCTCGCAGAAATCTCGGGCGCGGAAGCCCCGCGCGGATTCGCTGGCCGGGCTCCGTTCGCCGCATGGCCTGCGGAAATCGTGAACTACTCCGCAGGCGTCAGATGTCCGGGCGCGTGGTTCCCCTTGCCTTCGGGATGATGGCCATGGGCATGGGCCTCGTCATGCTCCTCATGCGGCTTGTGGATCCGCCCCACGAGGCTGTAGACGGTGGGCACCACGAACAGCGTGAGCAGTGTGCCGAGGGTAAGGCCGCCGACGATGACAAGGCCGATCTGCTGGCGGCTCTCGGCGCCGGCACCCTCTGCAAAGGCCAGCGGCATGGCGCCGAGCACCATGGCGCCCGTCGTCATCAGGATGGGCCGCAGGCGCATCGTCGCTGCCTCGACGACGGCGGTCAGCCGGTCCTTGCCGGCCTCCTGCTGCTGGTTGGCGAATTCGACAATGAGAATGCCGTGTTTCGTGATGAGACCGACAAGGGTGACGAGGCCGATCTGCGAATACACATTGAGCGTCCCACCGGCATAGTAGAGCGCGGCGAGGGCGCCGGTCATCGACAACGGCACCGTCAGGAGGATGATGACGGGGTCGCGGAAGCTCTCGAACTGCGCCGCGAGAACGAGATAAATAAAGCCGAGCGCCAGCACGAAGACCACAGCGAGGCTCTGGCTGGACGCATGAAACTCGCGGCTCTGCCCGCCGTAATCCGTCTGGACCGTTGCCGGGAGGACCTCCTGTGCGGCCTTGTCGAGATAGGCAAGGCCATCGCCCAGGGCGTAGCCTGGCGCGAGATTGGCCGAGATGGTCGCGGAGCGCAGCTGGTTGAAGCGTCGGAGCTCCTTGGGGGCGACGGATTCGGTGACTTTGACGATATTCGAGAGCTGCACCATCTGGCCGTTGGGTGCGCGCAGGAAAATGGTGGAGAGCGTCGAGGGCGAGGCGCGGTCTTCCGCCGCCATCTGCACATAGACGTCGTATTGCTCGCCCTCGACCTCGAAGCGGGTGACCTGGCGGCCCCCCAGGAGCGTCTCCAGCGTCCGGCCGATAACCGAGACCTCAAGGCCGAGGTCCGCCACCTTCGCGCGGTCGAGCTCGATGCGGAACTCAGGCTTGTTCAGCTTGAGGTCTGAATCGAGATTGACGAAGCCGGGGTAGTCACCGACCCGCTTGAGGAAGGTGTCGACATAACCCTGCAACTCCTCGTAGGTGCCGGACGTCTGCAGGATGAATTCGATAGGGCGCGACGAGCCGCGCTGGCCGAGCGAGGCCGGGTTGTTGGCATAGGCCATGACGCCTGGAATGCGCGCGAGCTTGCCGCGCATCGACGCCGCGATCTCTTGCTGGCTGCGCTGGCGGACATCCCAATCCTTCAGGCGGCCGACGATCATGAAATCCGTGATCTCGGGGAAGCCCAGAATGACCAGGACCGACTGCATCTCCGGAATTTCGCGGAGCGAGTCCTCGATCTGGCGGGAATAGCGGCTCATATAGGCGAGGGTTGCGCCCTCCGGGCCGCTGCCGCGAATCATGATCACGCCGCGATCCTCGACAGGCGCAAGTTCAGCCCTGAGATGCGTGAAATAATAGCCGCTCATGCCGGCGACGCCGATTGCCAGGAGAATGATGAGCGCACGCACCTTGAGCGAACCGACGAGGAGGCGGCGATAGCCGTGCTCGAAGGCATTGAAGCCGCGCTCGAGCACCCGGAAAATAAAGCCGGGGTTGGGCTCGTGCTTCAGGATCTTCGAGCACATCATCGGCGTGAGCGTCAGCGCGACGAAGCCGGAGACCAGAACCGCGCCGGCGAGCGTCAGCGCGAATTCCAGGAACAGGCGGCCTGTGCGGCCCGGTGAGAAGGCCACCGGCGCATAGACTGCGACCAGCGTGAGCGTCATGGCGACGACGGCGAAGCCGATCTCCTTGATGCCCTTGATGGCCGCCGCCTTCGGCTTCATGCCATGTTCGACATGGCGATGAATGTTCTCGAGCACGACGATGGCGTCATCCACCACGAGGCCGATCGCCAGCACCATGGCCAGCAGCGTCAGGGTGTTGACGCTGAATCCAAGCGCATACATCAGCGTGAAGGTGGCGATCAGCGAGATCGGGATCGTCACGATGGGGATAAGCGAGGCGCGCAGCGAGCGCAGGAAGAACAGGATGACAAGGACGACGAGGACGATGGCCTCGAGAATGGTGTGAAAGACGCTCTGGATCGAACGGTCGATGAAGACCGCGTTGTCGTTGGCGATCTCGGCGGTGACGCCATCAGGCAGCGAGGCGCTGATATCGGGCATGACCGCCCTGAGCGCCTCCGACACGTCGAGCGGGTTGGCAACGGCCTGCTTGACGATGCCGACGGTGACACTCGTCTGGCCGTTGTAGCGGCCATCGCGCCGCTGGTCCGCCGCGCCGAGCTCGACGCGGGCTATGTCCTTCATCTTGACCTGATAGTTGCCGGACAATTTGACGACGATATTCTCGAACTGCTCCGCATTCGTCAGGCCGGTGCGCGACAGCACGGTGAATTCGCGGTCGCGGCTCTCGATGCGGCCGGATGGCAACTCGACATTCTGGGCGCGCAGCGCCGCCTCGATGTCCTGGACGGTGAGGTTGTAAGCGGCCAGGCGTTCGCGATCGACCCAGATCCGCATCGCATAACGGCGCTCCCCGAAAATCGAAACGTCGGCGACGCCGGTGAGATTCTTCAGGCGGTTGGTGACATAGCGGTCGATGTAGTCGGTCAACTCCAGGGCGTTCATGGTGGTGGCCATGAACGAGATGAAGATGATCGGCTGGGCGTCGGCCTCGACCTTGGCGATGACGGGCTCGTCGATTTCATCCGGCAGGCGCCGGCGCACGCGGCTGACGCGGTCACGCACGTCGCTCGCGGCCACGTCGGCATCGACGCCAAGGCGGAACCTGACGGTGATGCGGCTTGATTCCGAGCGACTGGACGATTCCAGCACATCAATGCCGGCGATGCCGGCGATCGAGCCTTCGAGAACCTGCGTCACCTGGCTTTCCATGATGGTGGCCGAGGCGCCGGGGTAGGTGGTGGCCACGGAGACCACGGGCTCATCGATGTTGGGGTATTCGCGCACCGTCAGGCGCTGGTAGGAGACCGCGCCGATCAGCACAATGATCAGGCTGAGCACCGTGGCGAAGACCGGCCGGCGGATGCAGAGCTCGGAAAAACCCATATCAGCCGTGCCTCTCGGATTGGTCTGGAACGCGTCGGGCGTAGCCTGGACTTACAGGGGATGAACGGTGGACGTCCGCGGCAGCGCGGTGTGAAGCGTCAGCTCTGCCGCAGCGCGTTGGCGACGACATCAACGCGGACGCCATCGCGCAACCGCGCCTGCCCGGATGTCACCACCAATGCATCGGTGATCAATCCCTCGAGCACCTCGACCTCGCCGGCCTTGCGGCTGCCGAGACGCACCTTCGTCTCCACGGCCTTGCCATCGACGATCTGGTAGATGAGGGCGTCCTTGCCGCGCGGCACGACGGCCTCTTCCGGGACGAGCGAGACATTCTGCACGCTCGGGCCCTTCACGGTGATGCGCGCGAACAAGCCGGGGCGCAGGGTGAGATCCGGGTTCGGCAGGCGGGCGCGGATCGTGAGTGCCCGGCCATTCACGTCGACCATCGGGTCGATGGCGTAGATGGTGCCGGTAAAGACGCGCCCGGGAAGCGCGTCGACGGTGATTTCCACCGTCTGACCAACGGAAACGCGTGAGAGGTAGACCTCCGGCACCTTAAAGTCGACTTTCAGGGCGTCGATCTTCTCCAGATTGACGATGGCAGCGCCGGGACTGAGATAGGCGCCGACGGATATCTTGCGGATGCCGAGCACGCCCGGGAAGGGCGCCAGGATCGACAGCTTGTCGAAGCGCGCCTGGATAAGCGACAGGGTCGCCCGGGCTGTGGCCAAGCCGGCAAAGGCCTCGTCATTGGCGCGCTGGGTGGCATTGCCGCCTTTTGCCAGCACATTGGTCCGCTTATAATTGGATTCCGCAAGGTCGAGGCGTGCCCGGGCGTCATCGAGTTCGGCCTGGGTGAGCGAGCCGTCAAGCTTGGCAAGCAGGGCACCCGCCTCGACCTGCTGGCCTTCCTTGAACAAAATCTCGGCAACGCGCCCGGCGATTTCCGACGAAACGATGACCGATTCATCGGATTGCAAGCCGCCGACCGCGAGAATGTCGGATGTCGCTTCCCCACGCCGCGGTCGCACCGCTTCAACCGGCATGGCGGCTGCCTGACGAACCGGGGCAGGCGCAGCACTTTGGTCGCGCGCGCGCGCCTCGCCGAATACCGCCTCCCGCAGCCGCTTGACTTCGGCGGACAGGTCCGTTCCACCGCGCTCGAGCACGAAAGCGCCGGCAGAGGCCAGAGCAATAAGACCCACAACTGCCCATACCGACTTTCGCATTCTCGTCTCATCCGCTGCGGAGTGCTCTGGATCCTCTAAGCAACTCGCGTGCCGATCAAGTTAACATTTGCTCATGTAACGCCGAAGGGCGCGATCAAAGCATTATCCGGCATTTGTTCGCGCTCCGCCATCACGTGTTCGAGACCGCGTTTCGTCCCATTGTCGGACAGGCCCAGGCACCCCCCTGCCGCGGCGCTGGAGAGAGCCGGATCAGTCCGCCGGGGCGGCGCGCGACGAGGCGTAGACGTCCAGGATCTCGTCGACGCCCCCCTCGGCAATGACCCGGCCTTCGCGCAGCATGATGGCACGATTGCAGTATTGCCGGAGGACGCTGCTGTCATGGGACGCGAGCACCAGAATGCTGGCGTTGTTCATCATGTTCTCGGTGCGCTGCAAGGCCTTGTCGGCAAAGCCCGCGTCACCGACGCTGATGAGCTCGTCCAGGAGCAGGATGTCCGGCTGGACGGCCGTGGAGATGGCAAAGGCCAGCCTGAGCGCCATGCCGTTCGAATAGGTTCGCATCGGCAGGTCGATATAGCCGCCGAGTTCGGAAAAATCGGCGATCTCGCCGATGCGCGATCTGGCTTCCGCGATCGACATGCCCACGATGACGCCACGCAGGATGATATTTTCGGCGCCGGTGAGTTCCGGGTCCATGCCCATGCTGATGTCGAGCAGGGAGGAGACACGCCCGTCGATGTCGACGGTGCCCTCCGAGGGCTCGTAGGAGCCGGAAAACACGCGCAGCAAGGTCGATTTGCCAGCGCCGTTGTGGCCGATGATGGCCAGGCGATCGCCGGCCTTGAGCGACAGGTTGATATTGCGCAGCGCCTTCACGGTCACGACGTCGCCGTTCTCGCTTTCGATCTGGCCGCCGACGCGTTTCAGGAGGCTCGACCGCAAAGAGCGTCCGCGCGCGTTGTAGATGGGGAATTCAACCGAGGCATTGACGAGGTCGATCGACGGCATGGCCCTGTCCGATCTCATAACTTAAAGCCAGTAGACAATGCGCGCCCGGAACCGGGCGAACAGCGGTGCCGCGATGAGCGTCAACACCGCGATGACGACGAGGGCGCTCGCATAGGTTGCGACGCCGGGGATGCGGCCGTGCAGCGGCTCGGCCACGATGCGCAGGAAGACCGCGAACGGATTGAAGCCGACGATATACCATGCGGCGGCGCCCATCTGGTCCACCCGCCACATCACCGGTGTCATGAAGAAGGCGATCTGCAGCAGGTTCTGAATGATCTGCGGCAGGTCGCGAAAGCGTGTCGACAGGATGCCGATGATCATCGCGGACAGGAAGGCGGCCACCATCATCAGAGCGAGGCCGGGGATCGCGAGCAGCATGGCCGGGCTCGGAACCACCAGAAAGCATATCCAGACGATGGGAATGATGATGAGATTATGCGCGAAGGCGATCAGATTGCGCACGAGAAGACGGAAAACGAAGACCGTCTTCGGCATCGCCTCCTGGCGCAGATAGACGGAGGCCTGCACGAAGGTGAGGGTTGCGTCGTTGACGATGCCCGCGATCAGCGTCCACACCACCATGTTGACCGCCAGGAAGGGCAGATATTCGCGGATGGGCTGATTGAACAGGAAGGCGTAGACGATACCGATGCCTGCGACAAAAATGCCCATGCTCAGCGTGATCCAGAATTGTCCGAATTTGGATCGCTTGTAGCGTTGGCGAATGTCGCTGAAGCCGAGCAGCACCCAAACGTGCCAGGCGGTGATACCATGCACGACATCGTTCAGCATAAGCCGCCAGTCGCGACGGGTCGGGCTCAGGGACATTGACGGTTTCTCGGAAACGGTTCTCGACTAGACCAGATCAGGCCGGTGGCAGAAGCTTGAAAAACCTCGTCAGGTCATTGCTTCCGCCTCCGTTCGGCGCGGCATCGTACCGGGCGTAGCACGGTGGAGGCACGCCTTGCCGGGCCCGCGCCGCAGGGGCAGTCGTGCAGCGCGGAGGTACCCGCACGTCCGGCCAGCCTGTGCGGCTGTCTAGCGAAGGCCGCGATGGGGGTCAAGGCGACCGGGATGCAGCGGGGCAAGGTCAGCACGGTGGGGACGGAGGGAAGACCGGTTCACGGAGGCGGCAGGGACAGATCGGCATTGGATTGCTCGTGCGGGCTATCAAACGGGCTTGTCAGGATCGGCCCGCCGGTGTTCTTAAGCGCCCAGCGGGGCGAGCCGCCGCTCGGTGATCTCGGACGCCTTGATGCCCGACAGCGGGAGCCCAAGACCGGGCACCCCGTGTCGGAATATCGTGGCTGCTTCATGGGCATGCGGTGGCCGCATAATGGCAGGCAGAGAGGCGTGAGGCGCCGGGATGATGGAGAGAGTGATGGTGAAAGCAGCGTCCCTGGCGGACAGACAAACGATCGCCCACCAGACCGCCCGCATGATGCTCGAGGTCAAGGCCATTCATTTCAACGCCGAGACGCCGTTCATCTTCACGTCGGGCTGGGCGAGCCCGGTGTATACCGACTGCCGCAAGCTGATCTCCTATCCGCGGCTGCGCGCCGGGCTGATGGATTTCGCCGCAACCACCATTCTGCGCGACATCGGCTACGAATCGATCGATTGTGTGGCGGGCGGTGAAACCGCTGGCATTCCCTTCGCGGCGTGGATCGCCGACCGGCTGATGCTGCCTATGCAGTATATCCGCAAGAAGCCGAAAGGTTTCGGCCGCAACGCGCAGATCGAGGGCGAGGTGGTGGAAGGCTCGCGCACGCTTCTCGTCGAGGATCTGGCGACGGATGGTCGCAGCAAGGTGACGTTCGCCGATGCCATCCGCAATGCCGGGCAGACCGTCGATCATTGCTTCGTGCTCTTCTTCTACGATATTTTCCCGACGGCTCGCGCCGACCTGAAGGCCATAGGCCTCGATCTCCACGCGCTGGTGACCTGGTGGGACGTGCTGGAGGTCGCGAAGGCGAGCGGCCATTTCGATGCCGGTGTGCTTGCGGAGGTGGAAGCCTTCCTGCATCAGCCGGCGCAGTGGTCGTCGGCCCACGGTGGGATTTCCGAATTCGGCGGCCCGAAGAGCTAAATCTGCCCTCAGCGCCCCGGGCTTCTCCGGGGATGTCGTGTGTTCAAGCGACACATCACCTCCCCGACCTCGGGTCAGGCCTGTCGCTTCAGCGCGTGCCAGAGGCTGCACAGGGCGATCCCGTCGCGGCCGCGCGCCGCATGGTTTGTGCGGCGCGGGCCCATCTGTCGCGCTGCTGCTTGCGGATCTGCGGGTCAAGTCATTCCTGGTTGCAGCTGTGCCGAGGGCAAACCCACAGCCAGGAGCAGATCAATCAGGCGACGCACCCGGCGGGTCGGTGAAGAGTGAAGCGCGGCCTGATTTGCCCGATCGTCCAGACGCGCCATGGCTTCCTCGAGTTCAGCCGTGCTCGCGCCGGTACCAATCATTTCAGTGGCAATCATGTCGTCTACCGTGCCAACGAGCGTGTCGATGTCACGCCGTGATATGCCAGTCATTCAACTTCTCCCGCGCCGTTCCCTTGGCGTAGAACATTTTGCATGACAAGTGTTACAGCGGTTCTAGGAGCGCCAGGAGGCGCACCTACTTATTTTCTTATAATTATTACAAATATTATGCTCTAATGTCACAAATCCTTATTATTAGGGCTGCTCTGAGGTATGGCGAATGCAGGAATCACGATCCTGATTCGCACCTCATCATACAGAGTTCGTGCCGTTATTCTAACCATCCCTCGCGAGCGCCTGCTTGTGGCTGTGGGTTGTGGCATGCATCCGCCCGACCCGTGCTCGTGGAATGAATTTGACGTTCGGTACTCGCTCGATGTCGGCCTCGAGACCGAATGTCAAACTCGAAAATTCCACGCGAATCATAGACATTCTGGGGATGCTCCTGTTTCCAAGAGCGGTGTCGCGCATTATCTTTAATGAAGCCGTCTGTGACCGGCTGATCATGAGGAGCCTTTTCGCCATGGCCCCGTCCGAACCCGTTATCGGGCCCACTGAAGCGCTTTCTGACAACCGCGGGCTGATCATCGGGCTGTCCGCGGCTGGCGTTATCGTGGCGCTCGCTGCGGGCGCGATGCTCTGGGCGAGCCAGGGCGACGGCGTATTCCTGACCTGGGTGACAGCTGCGATTGCGGGTTGTTTTTAAGGGTGCGGGCATGGCGCAGCGCCGTGGTTGGCTGCAGCCCCTTCAGGTCTCCATGACGTTTTCGCGAGGCGACCATCTGCCGCCTTCTCCTGCAGGGCTTTGGCGGCGTATAGCGATCCCGCCGGTGCTCGCTGCCGAAGGTCGTGGGGCGTCGGCGCCGCCTGCGGATGGAACGGGAGCAACGCATTATGAAGCATGACCGCCTCCGGCGTCTGGCGCTGCCTCTCCTCACGTTCCTTGTCAGCGTTGTCCTGCTCGGCATCGCGATCGTCTCGCTGGTCGATTTTCGTCGTGAGGAGCCGGTGACATCCTCGGTCGGTGGGCCATTCACCCTGACCTCGCAGGATGGACGCACCGTCACGGAGAAAGATCTCCGCGGCGCACCGTTCCTCGTGTTCTTCGGCTTCACCCATTGCCCCGATGTCTGTCCGACCACGCTGTTCGAGGCATCCGAGCTGCTGCGCGCGGCGGGGTCGCAAGGCGACAAGCTGCGTATCCTGTTTGTGACGGTCGATCCGGAACGTGACACCCCTGAGGTCATGAAAAGCTATCTCAGCGCGTTCGATCCACGGATCATCGGGCTTTCCGGTTCGCCTGAGGCCATTGCCGCCATTGTCAAGTCTTACAAGGTCTATGCGCGCAAGGTTCCGACCAGCGACGGATACACCATGGATCACACGGCCATGGTGTATCTGATGGATGCCAAGGGGCGCTTCGTGAACGGCTTCGATCTCAAACGCGCACCGGACGTCGCGGCGAAAGATCTTCTGAGCTACCTGTAATCTGGAGGCTGCGGCGTCGGGCGGATAGTCCATGTTCCGTCTTGTTCCAGGTGAAGGGCGACGTGACGAGGCCGGCGAGGCCGCGCCACGAAGCCACGGACACGAGGACGTAGTAGAACGGCAGCAGCGGCACGTAGAGCATCAGCCTCCAGGGGCCGCGCCGGGCGATGCCGATGACCGGGGGCAGCAGCATCGAGACGAAGCCAGCCGCGAAGACGACCAGCGCCAGCGCCGCAAAGCCGGCGTCGGCCATCGAGGAGACCGGGACAGCACCGCCGTTCAGGACGAGCCTCGTCATCGCGATGACGGCGAGCGCGGCGAACAGCGGATAACCCAGCGCTGTCGCCACAGTGCCGAAGGCCATGGTCAGGACGCCGAGGGAGCCGGCGCCGCCGAGCGCCCGGGCCGTGGTGAGGGGCATCCGGCTGTGGGTGACGCAGACTTGCATCCAGCCCTTCATCCAGCGCGCGCGCTGGCGCATCCACGCCCCGAGTTGCATCGGCGCTTCCTCGAGGGTTGCCGACGGCAGGTCGGCGACGTCGTAGCCGCGGCACGCGAGCCGCACGCCGAGGTCGGCATCCTCAGTCACGTTCCAGGCGTCCCAACCCTTGATGTCACGCAGCACCTGCGTCCGGAAGTGGTTGGAGGTGCCGCCGAGCGGCAGCGGCAGGCCGTAGCTGGCGAGGCCGGGATTGATGACGTCGAACAGCGCCATGTATTCGATGGCGAAGAGGGTGGCGAGCAGGCCGTCCTTGAGATTGTCGATGACGAGACGCGCCTGGAGGCAGACCACCGAGCGGGGCATGCGCGCGAAGGTCGCGACGGCAAGGCGCAGCTGATCACGATCGGGTACGTCTTCGGCGTCGTAGACGACGACGAACTCGCCCCGGGCGAGCGGCAGGGCCACGTTCAGCGCGCGCGGCTTGGTCCGGGGCTGTCCCACGGGTGCGATGAGGACTTCGATGAAATTGGGCATCTCCATGGCGCGCACGGCCGCCCGCATGGGCGCATCGTCCTCTTCCAGGACCAGCTTGATGTCGAGCTTGGCGGCGGGATAGTCGAGCGCCTGCAGCGCACCGACGATCTGTCGGAGCACCCGCGTCTCCCGGAACAGGGGAACGATAATGGTGTAGACCGGCAGGTGCTCATCGCCTCGCTCTTCATCATCCGGCGCAAGGGCAGGCTTGCGGCGCTGGCGGATCGGCACCCGCTCGAGGCAACAGGCCAGCCGGACGGTGATCATGGCGAGGAAGACGAGGCTGATCACGCCGATGACGACCTGTTGCATGGTGTCCGGCGCCAGTGTCGCCATGAAGCTGGCCGCGCCCACGGCTGTCGCCAGAGAGATGACCTGTGCCTTGGTGGCGCCGTCGCGCGCGGACAGGGCAGGGTCCTCATCCGGCAATTCATTGGCGGCGCGCTGTGCGATACGGTCCGCGGACGCGGCCATCACGCGTTCGGCCAGGCGCCGCGGCGAAACCAGCGCGACGCCCTGTCGGGCGAGCTTGGGTCCGCGCAGCAGCAGTTCCTGCACGGCACTGCCGCGCGGGGCGATGGCGAAGGCCAGATGTCGCCGGTTTGGCTGCAGTGCAACGATGCCGGCACGGATGCCGAGGTCGTAGGGCGCGCTGGGGCTGACCGCGATATCGGCCGGCAGGAGCGGAATCCCCGTTTCGGCCGCCAGGGCCCGGTAGAAGGCCTCTTCGTCCATGAAGCCGAGCGCCAGCAAGGCCTCGGACGGTGTAACGCCCCACAGGAGCGCATAGCGCTTGGCTTTGATGAGTTGCGGTATAGTCACCCCGTGCGCCGCCAGAAAGGCGATTTCGGGTGGCAAGGGCTCCTCATAGCCCTCTGGTGACCACCGATAACGCAACAACCAGCCTTCCCCGCTGGCATTGCTGCCCCGATGCATCGTCGTCCCCCAAATTGTCCCCGGAGCGTATTGTGATAGGAGTTTGGCAAGGAATGCGAGTCAAATCCGACTCGTTTCATGGTCGAATTGGCCCCTGGCTCCCGCGATGCCTGGATCAGAAATGAAGCCTTTCCCATTGCCGCATGGCCGGGCTGTTCGGTGGCCTTGGCCGCGGTTCGTGACGGCTGCCGTTCTGGCGGCTCTCCTCGTGGCGGTCTTCGGCACAGGGCCCTCCCTGAGCCAGGATGGACGTCTGCGCGCAGGCCCGGGCGAGGTTGTCGTGCCGAATTTCTGGGACCGGCAGAATTCACCCAACAAACCGGATCTCACCGGGGTCCGGGTCATCCGGTTTCTGACGGATGATTTGTATCCCCCTCTGCATTTCGCGGATGCCGAAGGACTGCCGGCGGGCTTCTCGGTGGATCTGGCGCGTGCCGTCTGTGACGTTTTGCAGGTCGCCTGCACCATTCAGGTCCGGCGTTTCGACACGCTTCTCGACTCGCTCGCTGAAAGCCGTGGCGATGTCATCGCCGCCGCCATCCCCATTCGGGAGGGGCTGCGGCAGCGTTTTACGGTGACGTCCCCCTACTACAGAACGCCGGCGCGCTTCGTGGCGCGGGCGGGAGGCGACCTGCCGGAGCCCACGGTGGAAACGCTGGTCGGCCGCACGGTGGGTGTCGTGGCGCAATCAGCCCATGGTGTCTATCTCAAGGTGATGTTCCCGGGCGCAAAGGTCGGGACCTTCCCGAACCTCGGCCTGGCGCAGGATGCGCTGCGCGACAGGAAGGTCGACTACGTCTTTGCCGATGGGTTGAGCATGGCGCTCTGGCTGAACGGCAGCGATGCTGCGGGCTGCTGCCGCTTTATCGGCGGGCCATACACCGAAAGCCGCTATTTCGGCGAAGGGGTCGGATTCATCATCCGGCGGGACGATCCCATTCTGCGCCAGGCCCTCGACTATGGCCTGCAGAAGGTATGGGAGGACGGCACCTACGCCGAGCTCTTCCTGCGCTACTTTCCCGTGAGCTTCTACTGACGCGAACGGACGCCGGCCGGTGGCCCGCCGTGCGGCCAGGGCGACGGCCACTCCAAGGGCCGCGCGCCGTCATATTTCGCGGCTCTATCCTCTTGTTCGGGCAACGCATTTCCCCAGAAACCGCGTGCACTTTGGCCGTCGATGTTCTAGTGTCCGCCGCGTTTGCGTCAGACCGGCCCTTGTCGAGCCTGCTGCCGGCAGACCCTTTCGATATCCTGAAAACCTGAAAGTTTGAGTTCATGACGACCCCTCTCGCGCTCGATCGCGGCGTTATCGATGCGGCCCGCGCATCCCAGGCCTGGCCTTTCGAAGAGGCCCGCAAGCTCATTGCACGCCTGGAGCGCTCGGGGAAAAAGGAGATCCTGTTCGAGACCGGCTACGGGCCTTCCGGCCTGCCCCATATCGGTACCTTCGGGGAAGTGGCGCGCACCTCGATGGTCCGTCATGCCTTCCGCGTGCTGACCGAGGACGAGGTGCCGACCCGCCTCGTCGCCTTCTCGGACGACATGGACGGCCTGCGCAAGGTGCCGGACAATATTCCCAACAAGGAGCTCGTCGCCGCCTATCTGGGCAAGCCGCTGACGCAGGTGCCGGACCCCTTCGGCACGCATCCGAGCTTCGGGGCGCACAATAATGCGCGTCTGCGCGCCTTTCTCGATGCCTTCGGCTTCGACTATTCCTTCCAGTCGGCCACCGAGAGCTACAAGGCGGGCATCTTCGACGCCACGCTCAGGCTGGTCCTCGAACGCTATGACGCCGTCATGGCCATCATGCTGCCGAGCCTCCGGGCGGAGCGGGCGCAAAGCTATTCGCCGTTTCTGCCCGTGCACCCGAAGACCGGCATCGTCATGCAGGTGTCGATCGACGAGGTGAAGCCGGAGGCCGGCACCATCGTCTGGCGCGATCCGGACACGGGCGAGCGCTTCGAGACACCGGTCACCGGCGGGCATGCCAAGCTGCAGTGGAAGCCGGATTGGGCGATGCGCTGGGTTGCGCTCGGCGTCGATTATGAAATGGCCGGCAAGGACCTGATCGACTCGGTCAAATTGTCGGGCCAGATCGCGCGCGCACTCGGCGCGACGCCGCCGGATGGCTTCAACTACGAGCTGTTTCTCGACGAGAAGGGCCAGAAGATCTCGAAGTCCAAGGGCAACGGCCTGACGATCGAGGATTGGCTGGCCTATGGCATGCCCGAGAGCCTGGCGCTCTTCATGTATTCCAAGCCGCGCGAGGCCAAGCGCCTCTATTTCGACGTCATCCCGCGGCAGGTCGACGAATATGCCGCCCATCTCGCCGCCTATCCCCGGCAGACGGAGCCGCAGCGGCTGTCGAACCCGGTCTGGCATATCCATGGCGGCAATCCGCCGGCGCCGGAAACCATCGCCGAAGCCGGCGACAACGGCGGGCGCAGCCAGCTGTCCTTCGCGCTGCTGCTGAATATCGTCGCGGTCGCCAATGCCGAAAGCAAGGATATGCTCTGGGGTTATATTCGCCGCTACGCACCGGGTGTCGGGCCGGAGACGCATCCGCGGCTCGATGCGCTCGTCGGTTATGCCATCCGCTATTTCCAGGACTTCGTGAAGCCGGCCAAGACCTATCGCATGCCCGACGACGAGGAGAGGGCGGCGCTTGAGACGCTCTCGGCGGCGCTCGCCGGGCTTCCGGCGGATGCCACGGCCGAGAAGATCCAGGAGGTTCTCTACGATGTGGCCCGGCCCATCCCGCGTTACCAGGACTTCAAGGCCAAGAACGCGACGCCTGAGCGGCCGGGCGTGTCAAACGCCTGGTTCAACACGATCTACCAGATCCTGCTGGGCGAGGAGCGCGGGCCGCGTTTCGGATCGTTCGTCGCCGTTTACGGCATTCCCGAAACGCGTGCGCTGATTGCAAAGGCTTTGGGCGGCGAGCTCATCGCGGAGCATCAGGCCTTCCTGGCAGCGCGCGGCACGGCCTGAGCCGCTTATCCCGGGGCTTCGCGCCGGCGAAGTCCCGGAACGGCGGCCGTCTACTGGCTCGCCCACATGACGCGGGCCATCCAGGAGACATCGGCCAGCGACAGCACGCGATCGGCATGATCCGGGTTGAGGGAGCGCAGCTCCACGGTTCTCACCGTGCGGCGCTTCAGCTCCTTCACCATCACCTCACCCTCGGTGGTGCGCACAACCACCCGGTCGCCCCGGCGCGGCGCGGCTGTGGGCGAAACGATGATGACATCGCCGTCGCGATAGAGCGGCATCATGGATTCGCCGGAAATCTCCAGCGCATAGAACCGGTCATCGCCCATGTCGGGAAAGGCGACCTCGTCCCAGCCTGTGCCCGCCGGAAACCCGCCGTCGTCGAAATAGCCACCCTGGCCGGCCTGGGCAAATCCGAGCAGTGGCAGACCGCGCGGCGCACGGCGCCCGCCGCGCTCCAGGTTCGCCATGAATTCGTCGAGGGAGGCCCCCGTTGCTTCCAGGATCTTGGCGATCGATTCCGTCGATGGCCAGCGCAGGCGGCCATCGGGACCGACGCGCTTCGACCGGTTGAGGGACGTTGGATCAAGCCCGGCCTTGCGGGCCAATCCGGATGGCGACAGGCCGTATCGCGCCGCGAGCCCATCGATGGCTGACCAGATCTGATCATGCGAGAGCATCGAAGCGGCTTTCATGCGGGGGCTAGGATTAAGCCCTTATTATAGGATAATATGCCTTTCCGCAAGAGGCGCGAGCTTGAAGAGGCGGGCATTTGGCTGGCGTTGGCATTTCGGCAGGGGGCCACAGGGACCCCCACCCCGTACCCCTCCCCGACGGATCTTGGACTTGTCCAAGATCCGCAGGCATCTACGCAAGTCGCGAAAGCTCGACTTGCGTTGGGGAGGGGGGCGGCAGCGTCGAGCCTTTACCATCAAACCGCGTGTATCGGAACGCTTTGGGGCATCAACGCGCTGTCCAGAAATCGCAACGTGGAATACTCCCCTCCCCCTTGCGGGGAGGGGTACGGGGTGGGGGACACGCGCCGCTATCAGCGTCCCGGCCGTTATCACTTAGCCTGGCCTGGCAAGCATCCCCTGCATCGACGGGTTGATCTCCGGCGGCGCCTGCCCTACCCACCTGATGAGGAGGCGCTGCCCGTGTCGACCATCAACGATATCCGTATCTACAAGATCTGCCCGGCCGCCTTGTGGCGCGAGGCCGAACGCGCCGGCGTGTTCATGGGTGCGCCGGTGGATCATGCGGACGGTTTCATCCATTTCTCGACGGCCGCACAGCTCCGCGAGACGGCGCGCCGTCATTTCGCCGGGCAGGAGGACCTCACGCTGGTTGCGATCGATCCCGCGGCACTTGGCGCGGCGTTGCGTTTCGAGCCTTCGCGCGGCGGCGATCTCTTTCCGCATCTCTACGGGACGTTGCCCCTGTCTGCCGTCCGCCGTGTCGCTCCGCTGCCGCTCGGTCCCGATGGTGCCCATGTCTTTCCGGAAGAAATCCCATGATGTCGATGCTCGCCTCCCTCGCGCGGCCCTTTCTGGCGCAGCTTGATGCCGAGACGGCGCATCGCCTGACCATCCGCGCTTTGGCCGCCCTGCCGCCTGCCACGCCCCCACAGAGCGACCCGAAGCTCAGGGTCGCGGCCTTCGGGTTGCGCTTCGCCAATCCCATCGGCCTTGCCGCCGGCTTCGACAAGAATGCTGAGGTGCCGGACGCGATGCTCGGCTTCGGTTTCGGCTTCGTCGAGGTGGGCACGCTGACGCCGCGGGCGCAGGAGGGCAACCCGCGCCCGCGCGTGTTCCGCTTGCCGGCCGACCAGGGTGTCATCAACCGGCTCGGCTTCAACAACGGTGGCCATGCCGCGGCCGAGGCACGGCTCGCGGCGCGGCGCGGCCGGGCCAACCCGTCGGCCATCCTCGGCATCAATATCGGTGCCAACAAGGATTCCGCCGATCGGGCGGCCGACTACGTGGCGGGGGTGAAGGCCCTCGCGCCCTATGCGAGCTATTTCACCGTCAATATCTCATCGCCGAACACGCCCGGACTGCGCGATCTGCAGCAGGCGGCAGCCCTCGACGATCTGCTCGCCCGCGTGATCGAGGCGCGTGACAGCGTCGGCGGCCCGCGCCGTCCGGTCATCCTCAAGATCGCGCCGGATGTGACGCTCGCCGAGCTCGACGATATCGTCAGGGTGGCCCGCTCCCGCGCGATCGACGGCATGATCGTCGGCAATACCACGATCAGCCGGCCCACGACCTTGCGGGATCCGCGCGCGAACGAGGCAGGCGGCTTGTCCGGCCAGCCGCTGTTTCCGCTGGCAACGCGCATGCTGGCCGAGACCTTCCTGCGTGTCGAAGGCGCTTTCCCGCTGATCGCGGCGGGCGGCATCTCCTCGGCCGAAACCGCCTGGCAGAAGGTTCGGGCCGGAGCGACGCTCATGCAGCTCTATAGCGCGCTGGTCTATCACGGCCCGGAACTCGTCGGCGTCATCAAGCGGGGGCTTCTCACCAGGCTTGCGACGGAAGGCGGGTCGCTCAGCGATCACATCGGCCGCGATGCCAGCGCCTGGACGCGCGAGAGTTGAATGTCGATGTCGCTCTAACGCCCCCGGCTGGTCAGGCGCAGGATGAGCCAGATCGGCACGACGATGATGGCACCATACAGCAGCCAGCGGCCCACTTCGATCAGCGTCTCCAGCCCCCGGCCGAAGATGCGATGGATGAAATTGACGATGCCGTCGACCAGGCTCAGCGGTGTGATGTCGAGAAAGGCCATGAGCGCGCCGACCAGGATCGACAGGAAGACCAGCCGCACCAGAACCGCTCCCGGCGAACCGCCGAGGAAACGTTGCAGCGAACCATTGGTCATACGCGTGCTCCTGTTGTCGACATCCGCGTCGTGCTGGACGACGATCACTCCCTGATGTTTCATCGCAGGCCCGTCCCCCGAGTGCAACCGGTCTGTCACATGCTTGATCCCGCCTTGTTCGATCCCGCAGCCGTCGATCTGGAAACGGCAAGGCTTAATGCCGACATCGTCGCCAAGGCCGACCAGGCGCCCGACCAGTGGAGCCTGCCGCCGGCGGTCATTCGCGACATGCGTGCGAGGGGTATCGGGGCCTTTCCCCTGGCGCCGAAGAGCCCGCGCGCCGAGACCGTGACGATCCCCGGCCCGGCCGGGCCGATCGCGCTGCGCATCATCGCGCCGGCAGAGCCGCGCGGCGTTTACTTCCACATTCACGGCGGTGGCTGGACCTTCGGTGGTGCCGACCTGCAGGATGGCCGGCTCGAGCGCTGGGTCGAGACGGCGGGACTGGCGTGTGTGTCCGTGGAATACCGGCTTGCGCCGGAACATCCCTATCCTGCCGGGCCCGATGATTGCGAGGCGGCGGCGCTCTGGCTGGTCAGCGAGGCCAAGAGCCGCTTCGGGACGGAGCGGCTGTTCATCGGCGGCGAATCGGCCGGGGCCCATCTGTCCGTCGTCACCTTGCTGCGCCTGCGCGACCGGCACCGGCTCACGCCCTTCCGTGCGGCCAATCTGGTGGCGGGGGCCTTCGATCTCGGCATGACCCCGAGCGCCCGGCAGTTCGGCGAGGAGAAGCTGATCCTGAGGACGCTCGATATCCACCTGTTCGTGCAGAATTTCCTGCGCAACGGCGGGGATCTGCGCGATCCCGATATTTCACCGCTCTATGGGGATCTGCGCGGCCTGCCGCCCGCGATTTTCACGATCGGCACGCGCGACGCGCTGCTCGATGACAACCTCTTCATGAGCGCACGCTGGACTGCTGCCGGCAATCGCGCCGAACTCGCGGTCTATCCCGGCGGGTGCCACGTCTTCATCGGCTTTCCCAGCGCCCTCACGGAAGAGGCCCTTTGCCGCAGCGAGGCCTTTTTCGCCGGCATCCCGTGATGCGCCGCGCCGCTCAGGCCGCGGTTCCAGTGCCGGTGACACGCCCCGCGAGGATGACAGCCTGCGTACGGCTCTCGACGCCGAGCTTTTGCAGGATCGCTGAAACATGAGCCTTCACGGTGGCCTCCGAGACGCTGAGCTCATAGGCGATCTGCTTATTGAGGAGGCCTTCCGTCAGCATCATCAGCACGCGCAACTGCTGCGGCGTCAGGCGGGAGAGACGCCTCGCGGCATCACCCACGGCCGCGTCGCCGGCGGTCGAGAGGTCGATGTCGGGCGGAACCCAGGTGTTCCCCGCCAGAACCGACCGCACCGCCTCGCCGATGCTTGCGACGCCGAGGGACTTCGGGATGAAGCCGGAAGCGCCGCAGTCCATGCAACTGCGAATCACCGCCCGGTCGTCATTGCCCGAGACGATGACGACGGGCGTGCCCGGGTATTGGGCGCGAAGATATATCAGGCCAGACAGGCGCTGGGCACCGGGAATGGCGAGATCGAGCAAGACGAGATCGACGCCCCCCTTTTCCGCCAGAACCGCAACCGCGTCGTCGAAAGTGCCAACGTCGATCACCGTCGCTTGGGGCACCAGCGTCGCAATGGTTTGTTGCAAGGCCCCGCGATAAAGCGGGTGGTCATCTGCGATGACGATCTGCACTGGTGGCTGATCGTTCAATGAATGGGCCTCCCGAATTTTGCCACATTGTTTCGCGTTGCGCCTTTCGGCGCAAGAGTTACTCTAAAAAAACGAGAAATTAGTATGATTTGGCGATCGTCGACCACATAGGACAGTGTCCTTGCCCTAATTTCGCCCTCTGAGCAAGGCTTCGAGGAATTCGATGCGGTCCGCTTCCCGGGGCGGCTTGTCCCAGCGGATGCGGCTGATGCGCGGAAAGCGCATGGCGATACCGGATTTATGCCGCGGTGAGGATTGCAGGCCTTCGAAGGCCACCTCCAGCACCAAGCCGCTGTCGCGCCCATGTACGACCTCGCGCACAGGGCCGAACCGATTGATCGTCGACTGGCGCACGAAGCGATCGAGCTGGCTCAGTTCCTCGTCGGTGAAGCCGAAATAGGCCTTGCCAACCGGCACCAGCTCTTCCTCGCCTTCAGGGCCTCGCCACACCCCGAAGGTGAAATCGGAATAGAGCGACGAGCGCTTGCCATGGCCGCGCTGGGCATACATCAGGACCGCATCGACCGTGTGGGGGTCGCGCTTCCACTTGAACCACGGCCCCTTGGGACGGCCGGGGACATAGGTGCTGTCATGGCGCTTCAGCATCAAGCCTTCGATGGCCGCGGCATCGGCGCCGCCGCCGGCCGATGCGGGATCCGCGCGGGCGGCCGTCAGCGCCTCCCAGCTTGCTGCTGGAACGAGAGGCGACAGATCGATGCGTGACGTGGCAAGGCCTGTGACGAACGCCTCCAGGCGCTCCCGGCGCCCGCGGAAGGGGAGGACGCGGAGATCCTCGCCCGCCTGCGCCAGGAGATCATAGGCCCGGATATGTGCGGGATACTCCGCCATCAGCTTCGGCGTGACGGATTTGCGATTGAGGCGCTGCTGCAGCACGTTGAAGCTCTGCACGAGCCCGTCGCGCATGATGAGCAGTTCGCCGTCGATGGCGCCGTCGAAGGCCGGATCGAGAAGGATCGCCTCGATGAGATCGGGAAAACCTCCCGAAATATCCTCACCCGTGCGTGTATAGAGCCGCACCTGCCGGCGCCCCTCGCGCTGTCCTTGGCGGCTCCCCGCCACGGCCTGGATGCGGATGCCGTCCCATTTCCATTCGGCTGAGAAATCCGCCGGGTCGAGCTTCGCGACGTCCATTTCCTCAAGGGCATGGGCCAGCATCGGCGGGCGAAAGGGAACGGCCGAGGCGCCTTCCGGCTTCTCGCCGCGCCCCTCGACCCAGGCGAACAAGGGCTCGTAGGGTGCCTCGAGCCCGTGCCAGACTTCCTCGATGGCATCCGGGTCGAGGCCGCCGAGTTCCGCCACGGCCGTCTTGGCGAGCCGTGCGGAGACCCCGACGCGCAGGCCGCCGGTGATGAGCTTCAGCAGGGCCCAGCGCCCGGTCTCGTCGAGCCCGTCGAGCCAGCCGGCGATCAGGTGAGGCAGGTCGGGCTTCAGGGTCGCGGTGAGTGCCTCGATGACTTCGGTCAGCGTCGGCGCGGGCGGGTGGTTATGTCCCCGCGAGGCGAGCCCTCGAGATCCCTCCCTTTGAGGGGAGGGATCCGGGCGGCCGGCAGGGGGAGGGCCCGGCCACATCAGGGCGACGGTTTCCGACAGGTCGCCGACATAGTCATAGGACAAAGCGAACAGCACGGGGTCCGTGCGCTCGGCGATCAGGGCACGGATGACGCCGGGCTTCGCATTGGCAAAAGACAAGGCACCGGTCAGCGCCGCGAGCGCGAAGCCGCGTTCCGGGTCCGGCGTCTCGCGGAAATAGGCCGTCATCAGCCGGAGCTTGGCATTGCGGCGCGGCTCATAGGCGAGGCGGTCGAGCAGTTCGGCGAAACGGTTCATGACGGTTTGTTCTCCGCCGGCGCCTCGCTCTCCGCTGCCGCCGCGACACCATCGGCCGCGGCTGCCTCCTCGTCGTCGCTGTAGCCGATGAGGTGCAGCGGCTTCGCTGTGAGCCCGCGGTTTGTGCACCAGTGGACGAGGGCGTCGGCCTCGCCATGGGTCACCCAGATCTCGGAGGCGCCCGTCTCGCAGACGGTCGTGCAGAGGTCTTCCCAATCGGCATGGTCGGACACCACGAGCGGCAGCTCGACGCCGCGCTGGCGGGCCCGGGCGCGCACGCGCATCCAGCCCGAGGCAAAAGCGGTGACGGGATCGGCGAAGCGGCGCGACCAGATCTCCTGGGTGGCGCTCGGCGGACAGAGGATGATCGAACCGGCGAAGCTGGTGCGGGCGGCCTCCTTGCCCGTTGGCACCTTGCGGATGTCGCCGAGCGGCACTCCGAGCGTCTCATAGAGGGCCATCAGCCGCTCCATGGCACCGTGGATATAGAGCGGCGCGTCGTGTCCCGCCGCGCGCAGGAGGGCTGCGAGCCGTTGCGCCTTGCCCAGCGAATAGGCGCCGACGAGATGGCTGCGCTCCGGAAACAGGGCGACGGAATCAAGCAGCCTGGCGACCTCGTCGCGGGCCGGCGGGTGGCGGAACACCGGCAGGCCGAAGGTCGCTTCGGTGATGAAGACGTCGCAGGCGATCGGTTCGAAAGGCGTGCAGGTCGGGTCCGGCTCGCGCTTGTAGTCGCCGGAATTGACGATGCGGCAACCGCCGGCCTCGATCAGGATCTGCGCCGAGCCGAGCACGTGACCGGCGGGATAGAAGGTGACGGTGACGTCACCGAGCCGCATCGGCTCGCCCAGCACGGCGGCCTGCCGCGTGCCGCAAAACCCTTCGCCGCACCTGACCGCCATGATCGCCAGCGTTTCCGTCGTGGCGAGCACCGCGCCATGGCCGGGCCGGGCATGGTCGGAATGGCCATGCGTGATCAGGGCCCGCGGCACGGGCCGCAGCGGGTCGATGTAAAAATCGCCGGGCGGGCAATAAAGCCCCGCGGGCGTGAGCGTGAGAAGATCGGTTGGGCGCATGGTCCTTGACAAGATAAGTCTTTCCGCGGCCATGCACAGGGTTCCGGGTTCATTGTCGCATGTGTTGCGGGAGAAACGCTTCTGGAAAGACAGCTGTGGCTTCCCTTCCCGGCGCTTCGCGCCGCCGGGAATGGCGCGGGGGGAGCCGTCGCCCGGATCCCTCGCTCACCCCACCCGACCTCGCTGACGCGAGGTCACCCTCCCCTCGAGGGGAGGGATCGAGGTGGCGTCCAATGGAGGCCAGATCCGCCAAATCCGCATACACTTTTCGGCGCAATGCACTAGATTGGGATCGTGCCCGACGCGCCGCCCATATTCCCTTTGCCGGAGCCTTTCGCCGGCTGGTTCGCCGCCCGGGGCTGGACACCGCGCGTCCATCAGCTCGAACTTCTGGCCAAGGCCGAGGCCGGCCGTTCGGCGCTGCTTGTCGCGCCGACCGGTGCCGGCAAGACGCTGGCCGGCTTTCTGCCGAGCCTCGTGGAGCTCACCGCGCGCGGCAGGCATCCCGATCTATCCCGCGGAATCCACACGCTCTATATCTCGCCCTTGAAGGCGCTGGCCGTCGATATCGCCCGCAATCTGGAAACGCCGGCGCGCGAGATGGAGCTGCCGGTGCGCGTCGAGACCCGCACGGGCGACACGCCGGCCCACAAGCGCGCGCGGCAGATCGAGCGGCCGCCGGACATCCTGCTGACGACGCCGGAGCAACTGGCGCTTCTTCTCGCCCATCGGGAAGCCGAGGCTTTCTTTGGAGGGCTGAAGCGGGTGGTCCTCGACGAATTGCATGCGCTCGTCACCTCCAAGCGGGGTGACCTGCTGTCGCTCGGTCTCGCCCGGCTCGGACGGCTCGCGCCGGGCCTCGCGGCGGTCGGCCTGTCCGCGACGGTGCGGCAGCCGGAGGTGCTCGCCCGCTACCTGCCGGGGCGGGAGCCGGCCGACATCGTCGTGGTGAAGGGAGGCGCGCCACCGGATATCGGTATCCTCGAAACGAAGGTCGCGCCGCCGCTCGCCGGCCACACCGCAGCCCATGCCATGCGCGAGATCTATGCGGCGATCCGCGACCACAAGCTCAGCCTTGTGTTCGTCAACACCCGCATGCAGGCGGAGTTCCTGTTCCAGGAGCTCTGGCACATGAATGACGACAATCTCGCCATTGCGCTGCATCACGGCTCGCTCGACGTCGGCCAGCGCCGCCGCGTCGAGGAGGCGATGGCGGCGGGACAGCTCAAGGCCGTCGTCTGCACGTCGACGCTCGATCTCGGGATCGACTGGGGCGACGTGGACCTCGTCATCAATGTGGGCGCACCCAAGGGCGCGAGCCGCCTGATGCAGCGCATCGGCCGTGCCAACCACAGGCTCGACGAGCCGTCGCAGGCTGTGCTGGTCCCGTCGAACCGCTTCGAGGTGCTGGAATGCCGGGCGGCGCTCGATGCCGTGGCCGAAGCCGCGCAGGACACGCCGGATGCGCGGGTCGGGGCGCTGGACGTGCTCGCCCAGCATATTCTCGGCATGGCCTGCGGCGCCCCCTTCGCGAGTGACGCGCTCTATGACGAGGTGCGGCAGGCGGCGCCCTATGCCGGCCTCAGCCGTGCCGATTTCGACGCCACCGTCGATTTCGTGGCGACGGGTGGCTACGCGCTCAGGAGCTACGAGCGCTTCGCCAAGATCAGACAGGGGCGCGACGGGCTCTGGCGCGTCGCCAATCCGCGCGTAGCCCAGCAGTACCGGTTGAATGTCGGCACCATCGTCGAGGCTGCGATGCTCAAGGTGCGTGTCTCGAAGCCGCGCCGGGGTGTCCAGCCCACCCAGGCCTGGATGCGCGGCGGCCGCGTGCTCGGCGAGGTGGAGGAGTATTTCGCAGAGGGCTTGTCGCCGGGCGATACCTTCGTCTTCGCCGGGGAGGTTCTGCGCTTCGAGGCCATCGTCGAGAACGAGGTGATCACCCAACGCACGGCGCCCGGCACCGATCCCAAGATCCCGTCCTATGAGGGGGGCAAGTTCCCGCTCTCGACCTTCCTTGCGGACCGCGTGCGCGCCATGCTGGCGACGCCGGACGACTGGCATCGTCTGCCCGCACCGGTCGCGAACTGGCTGGAGGGGCAGCGCCGGCTGTCGCGGTTGCCGGGTCGCGAGGGCCTCCTGGTCGAGACCTTTCCCCGCGCCGGACGGCATTTCCTCGTCTGCTACCCCTTCGAGGGGCGCCTCGCCCACCAGACGCTCGGCATGCTGCTGACCCGGCGGCTGGAGCGGGCGCGGCTCAACCCGCTCGGCTTCGTGGCCAACGACTATGGCCTTGCCGCCTGGTGCCTGTCGGACCTCGATGCCGCCATTGCCACCGACAGGCTGTCGATCAATGGGCTCTTCGGCCAGGACATGCTGGGCGACGACCTGGAGGAATGGCTTGCCGAATCGGCGCTGATGAAGCGCAGCTTCCGTCAGTGTGCCATCATCGCCGGCCTGATCGAGCGGCGCTTCCCCGCGCAGGAAAAGTCCCAGCGCCAGGTCACCATGTCGACCGATCTCGTCTACGACGTGTTGCGCCGGCACGAACCGCAGCATCTCCTCCTGCGGGCGGCGCGGGCCGATGCGGCCACGGGCCTGCTTGACCTCGCGCGCCTCGCCGGCATGCTGGGGCGCATCGAAGGTCGAATCACGCACCAGCCGCTTGAGCGGCTTTCGCCGCTGTCGATTGCGGTCATGCTCGAAATTGGCCGTGAGCTGGTCTACGGCGAGGCTTCGGAGGCGATCCTGGCGGATGCGGAGGCGAGCCTTGTCGAGGAGGCGATGGGCTGAAGCGCGGCCACGGATGATGGGCAGGACGTCGGTTTGAGCATGGTGGTGGCGAGAGACGACGAGGTCGCCGGGCAGGACACTGCCGGTGCGCTGGTGCTCGGCCTCCATGCCGCCAAGGCCGATCCGAGCGGGGCCCTGTTCCTGTGCGAGGCACAGATGCTCGTGGTGGCTGATCTTCACCTCGAGAAAGGGTCATCCTATGCGCGGCGCCGCATCTTCCTGCCGCCTTATGACACGCGTGCCACGCTGGAGCGGCTGGCGGCGGTGATCGACACCCACGCGCCGCGTATCGTCGTCGCCCTCGGCGACAGCTTCCACGACGATGGCGGCGGATCGCGGCTCGATGCCGGAGATTGGGAACGGCTGGCGACCTTGCAGCGCGGCCGCCAGTGGATCTGGATCACGGGCAATCATGATCCCTCACCGCCGGCCGGCGTCGGCGGCGACGTGGTCGCGGAGATCGCCACCGGCGGCATAGCCTTGCGGCATGTCCCGGGCAGTGCGCCGGATTGCCGTGCGGCTTTCGAGCTTGCGGGCCATCTCCACCCGGTCGCCAAGGTCGCGGCGCGCGGCCAGGTCGTCCGTCGTCGCTGCTTTGCCTTCGGGCCGCGGCGCGGCATTCTGCCGGCGTTCGGCGCCTATGCGGGCGGCCTCAATGTGCGGGACAGGGCCTTCGCGCCGCTCTTTCCCGATGGGCTGACGGCGCATGTGCTGGGTCGCCGCACCTTCGCCATCGCTGCGCCCCGACTGCTGCCGGATTGAGCGGTCACTCGCGGCGGAAGACGACGGTGGCGAGCCAGCCCAGGACGAGCGCGCTCGCAGCGGCGATGAGGCCGTAGATGAAGCCATGGTCGCGCGCCAGCACGACGGTGGCCTGTTCGAATCCGGTTTTCTCGACCTCGAAATTGGTCGATTGGCGCGATAGCGGGACCCCATCGGACAAGAGGATCGTCTCCACCTCGTAGAGGCCGGTAGGCGCGATGGCCGGCAGGTCGATCTTCGCCCGGAAGAGGTTCTGCGTCAGGAAAACGACCCCCTCGGGATCCTCCTGAAACAGACCCTGCTGGCGCCGGAGCCGGATGAAGGCTTCGACGAAATCCTCGCCCATAAGGTTCGGGCCCGGCAGCGGGGAGGCGAACTCGGCCTCCAACCCCAGCTTCAGCCGTTCGCGCATGGGCGCCGCCGCGATGTCGTCGATCGCGCGGGAACTCACGACCGCCAGATAGACCGGCTGATCGACGAAGCGGCGCTGTCCCCGGGTGATCCAGAGCGGGCCGAGCGGCTCCTTCTCGCGCACCAGCGCCGTGCGGCGGGGCCCGCGTACCGTGACGACGAGATCGTAAGGTCCGGCGCGCGGCGCCGTGCGGGCATCGCGCTCGATCGAGCCGAACAGGATGAGGGAGGCCCCGGTGTAGTTGGAGTTGATCGCGACGCGATAGGTCGACAGCGAGGTGACGAGCGTCTCCGCCGTCGCTGTCGCCATGCTGGCGAGACAGATGAGAAGGGCCAGCGCGCTCCGTTTCATCAGTTGTCCAGCGTCACGAGGGAGAATGTCTCCTCCGGCTTCAGGACGATGTCGCCCGCGAAACGGATGCCGACGGCGAGAATGAGCAAGGCAAGCAGCAGGCGGAACGCGTCGCCGCGCAGGTTCCTTCCTGCGATGGCGCCGAACTGCGCGCCCATGACGCCGCCGACGATGAGGAGCAGCGCCAGAACGAGATCGACGGAATGGTTGGAGGTGGCGTGCATGATGGTCGCCGCCACCATCGTGAGCAGGATCTGGAACAGCGAGGTGCCCACCACGACGGCCGCGGGAATGCGAAACAGGTAGATCAGCGCGGGGACGGCGATGAAGCCGCCGCCGATCCCGAGAACCGCGCCGACAAAGGCGATGAGAAGCGCGAGCAGTGCGAGCGGTATGACGCTGCCGTAGAGCTTCGACTGGTGAAAGCGCATCTTCAGGGGCAGGCCGAGGTACCAGGGATGCTCGCCCGAGCGGCGCGCGGGGCGGCGTATACCCTTGCGTTTCAGCCACATCGCCCTGAGGCTTTCGAACAGCATCAGCCCGCCGATGATGCCGAACAGCACGACATAGGCGATGGCGATGATGACATCGAGCTGGCCGAGCCGGCGCATCACGTTGAAGAACCAGACGCCGAGCACCGTGCCGATCAGGCCGCCGCCGGCCAAGACGAGGCCGAGCCTCATATCGACGGCGCGTCTTCGCCAGTAGCCGATGGAGCCGGTCATCGAGGAGGCAGCGATCTGGGCGGCCTGGGTCGCCACGGCGATGGCGGTGGGGATGCCGATGAAGATGAGCAGCGGTGTCATCACGAAGCCGCCGCCCACACCGAACAGGCCGGAAATGAAACCGACACCGCCGCCCATGGCCAGCAGCAGCAACCAGTTCACCGAGACATCGGCGATGGGGAGATAGATCTGCACGACGCGCCTTACACCAACGGGATCAACCCATAGCACTACGCTCCAGCGTCGTGGGGAACGGCGCCGGTCTCAAGAATATGGCGCATAGCTCTTGGAGAAGGTCGATCAACCCCGTGGACTACGCGTTTGTCTCACGGTTACTCCCCCGCAGGGAAAGGTCAACCGCGCGATTTCGTCTTGCCACCTGTGCTGGCATCGCCAGTCGTGCCTCTGGGGACGGACGGCTTGTTCCATTCGGGCGATACCTCGACCGTATTGGCGGCCGGGTCCGGCGTCTTCACCACCCATTGGTCGGCGGCGGCGCGCGCCAGTGTGAGATCCGTCGGGGACAGGCGGGCTCCGACGCTGTCACGCTTTTCGGCCGCATCAGCGTCGCCGTTCTCCGCGAGAATAGCGAACCATGTGTAGGACTGTGCGAGGTCGGCCTCCATGCCGAGGCCGCGGGCGGCGAGGATCGCCAGATTGAACTGGCTGTCGCGGACGCCGAGCTCGGCGGCCTTGCGGAACCATTTCACCGCTGTCGGATAGTCGGGCTTGCCGCTGACGCCTTCCGCATAGAGCACCGCCAGATTGTGCATGGCTTTCGCGTTGCCGGCCTCGGCGGCTCGCTGGTACCATTCGCGTGCCTTGGCGAGATCCCGATCGACACCGAAGCCCTTCTCATAGTGATTGGCGATGCGATACTGGGCCGGCGCGAAACCGGCTTCCGCCTGCGCCTCGAACAGCCGCGCGGCCATCTTCATGTCCCGCGGCATGCCGCGCCCTTCCGCCAGCCGCGACGCGAGTTCATAGACTGCCGCCGCATTTCCCTTCTCGGCAGCCTGCCGCAGGGCTTCCGTGCCGATGCTGGCCGGGATGCCGGCAAGCATGCCCTTGGGCAGGGCGGTCGTCATCTCGCGCGGCTTTGCCGATTCGGGAGCCGCGTCCAAAGCGGCGGCCTTGGTCTTTGGGGCGAGCGCCTCAGGCAATGGCTTGATGGAGCCCGTGGTCATGGCGGCGTCCGCGCTGGCGGCAGGGGGCTCGGGGGGCTGCGCCAGGGGATTGGCGAAGTCGCTCAACACCAGCGGGTGGACGGGGCCTGATCCCGCCGCGTCCGTGATCTGCGCGTCGGGCGCGTGCGGGGTTGTTCCATGCGCACTGGGCTGCAGCGCAAGCGGGCTGGGCAAGGCGCTTTGCGGCTGGGCCAGGGCGAGGCCCGACATATCCGCGGCAGGCTCACGTGAAACGGCGCCGTGCTGCCCCATTGCGGGAGGTGCCGTCCCGTCGTTCGACAGGCGCCCATAGGACACGATCAGTTGCGCGGCGCCGATCGCAATCACCAGCGCGGCGATGCCGAAAACCACGTTGCGACGGCGTGTCGTGCCATGACGCAGGCGCTCGATCAGGGATTCGCCGCGCCCGCGCACCATCGTCGCGGCGTCGGCTTTCGCCGCGGCGGGACCTGGCCTGCCCGAAGCCGTCTGTTCGGGGCTGACGCCTGGCGCGGCGGCCGGGCCCGCCATTTCCAGGGTTGCCGTCTGGGCGGCGCGGCGTGCGGCGGCGATGAAGCTCGACTTGACATCCGGGGTGGCGGTTGGCGCCGTCTCGGTGCCTGCCGCGCGTGCGGGTTCCGCGTGGCGCGACGCTGCCGTGGCGGGAATGGCTTCGCGATCAGTTGCAAGGATCTGCGCTGCCTGCGTCTCAAAAAGTGCACGCGAAAGGTCGGGCTTGCGGCCCAGGGCACGTTCGGATTCCATGAGCGCGAGGCGCTGGACCACCAGCTCCAGCGTCTGATGCACGGCACGGAGGGTGTCCTGCGTGCGCTCGCTCGCGGCGCTGTGCACAGATTTGAGGTCGGCTATGTCGGCCTTGAGGCCGTTCATATCGCCCGTGCCGTCCCAAATCTTCGCGCCGAGGGCCTCCGTCACCGCAGTGCGCGTCGCGAATTCGACGGACTGGATGGCGTCCTTCTGCATGCCCTGCGCGCGATCGACGAGGCCAATCATGAGCGCCTCGAGATCGGCCAGCTTTTTGTCGAGCGTGGCGTCGGTCGGCTTGCTGCGCAGCGCCTCGTCGACCCGGCGCGCCAAATGCGCGATCTGCGTTTCGAGCGCGTCGAGGCTTTCCGGGTCGAGTGCGTTGCCCTGGTCCGATTCAAGCCGCGCGGCGACGGCGGCGAGCAATTGCTCGACGCGCTCGACATCGACGGGACGTTTCGGATGCGCGATATGGGCGTCGATGCGGTCGAGCCGTTCGATCACGCCGTCCAATGCGGGGAATCGGCCGGGTACGAGCAGCGCGTCGATCTTCTCCGTCAGCGTCTCCAGCCGTTCCGTGAAATCCGCCGTGTGGCCGCTTGCGACGGCCTGATCCGAGGACGTGGCCGGCCCGCTTGCGGAGCCGGTCGCCCCATGGGCAGGACGGGCCTTGTCAGTGTCGTCCATGGCGGCGTCTTCCGTGTCGGCCAGCGTGTCGGCCCGGGTGGTGGCCAGCGTGTCGGCCAGCGTGTCGGCGATGTCCCTTTCGCCTTCTTCCGACAGTCTGGCCTGCCGGCGGCGGATCTCGGCGATGGTCGCCGCGAAGCGGTCGCTGTCCGTATCACCACTGCCGGGGCGGGTGATGGGCTCGTGAAAGGGAGTCGCCCCACGCAGGCTCATGGCCTTGCGGGGCGAGGCGGCCGGCTCCTGCTGGTCGCCACTTTCGCTATATCCGTCATCGACATGTCTCGCGGCCTCCCGCCGGGGCGCGATCGCCGCGCTCGCATCCGGACCCAGCCGAACGATGATGTCGGTCAATCGCGTTTCGAGCGTACGCAACATGTCTTCCGCCGCGGTTGCACCGGACGGTTGTACCGCCGCGGTGAGGGACTCCAAACGTTGTTCAAGCTTCTCGACCACGGACAGCATCGGCTGCGATGCCTGTTCGCTATCAAGACGTGCTTCCATGGCATCGAGGCGCTTGGCGACGCTCTCGAGCAGATTTTCGAGATCGCCCGGGCTACGCTGCGCTCCCTCCTGGGGAGCCGCCGCCTGGGCCTTCAGCGCCGCGGTTTCGCGGGAAAGCCGATCGGCCGCATCCGCAAAGATATCCTGCGATTCGCTGTCGAAGGAGAAGCGATGGAGACCGCCGCCGCCACCCGGCTGCGTCGTCTCCGCGATCATACTGTTCAGCCACGCACCCAGCGTCATGCCGGCCTTGCGCGCGGCATCCTTTGCGGCCTCGCGGGCTTGCGGATCGATCCCTTTGACACTCCAGGGAACGTTTTGAGTCATGATCGCAAAGGTCCTCGTGCGGTCACGTGCTATCGCAGACATCCTTCTGAATTGGGGCCGCCGCGACGCCACAAAACGGGCGGGACCAAAAGTCTGCCTCGCCGCCCTACTCTTTTCAATTTACGGTTAACAACCAGTTAACGAATAACGTGGATGCTTGCACCGAATGGTTGTAGTGTTCGCAAATCGCGTGTTTTCTCTGATCGATCCTTGCATGGCGGTGTTTTCCGCCTGTCGTCCGCTTCCTGTGGACGGGAAGCGAATGTACCATTCGTGTGCGCAGAATTGGCAAATGCCCGGGCCCTTCCTAGCTTACAGAGAGTGGGGGACGTTCCGTGGGAGGAGACACTATCGTGCCGAGCTACAAGGCGCCTTTGGACGACGTGCTGTTCCTGATCAACGACGTGTTTCCTCTCGATGGCTACAACCATCTCGATGCCTTTGCCGAAGTGACGCCGGAGCTTGCCGGGGCGGTGCTGACAGAAGCTGCCAGGATCACCGAAGAGGCATTTGCGCCTCTCAATGCCACGGGCGACCGGCAGGGCTGCCGCCGTGATTCTGCCGGCAGCGTGCGGACGCCGGAAGGCTTCGCCGAGGCTTATGGAGCCTTCGTGAAGGGCGGCTGGGTAGGCTTGGCCACACCGCCGGATTATGGCGGACAGGGGCTGCCCTATACCTTTGCGGCCATCGTCAACGAATTCGCCTCATCCGCCAACATGGCGCTCGCCATGTATCCCGGTCTAACGCAAGGGGCGATCGCGGCGATCCTGCTGCACGGCACGGCGGAGCAGAAGGCGCTTTACCTGCCGCCGATGGTGTCGGGGGCCTGGACGGGCACTATGAACCTCACCGAGCCGCAATGCGGCACGGATCTCGGCCTCATCCGCACCAAGGCCGAGCGCAAGGGGGATGGCACCTATGCCATCACCGGCACCAAGATCTTCATTTCGGCGGGCGAGCATGATCTTGCCGGCAATATCGTCCATCTCGTTCTCGCCCGCGTGGAAGGGGCGCCATCCGGCACAAAGGGCCTCAGCCTGTTCATCGTGCCGAAATTCATGGCGGCCAACGGCGGCGTCAGGGGCGCACGCAACCGCGTGAGCTGCGGCTCGATCGAAGACAAGATGGGCATTCACGGCAATGCCACCTGCGTGATGAACTACGAGGGGGCGACGGGGTGGCTGCTCGGCGAGGAGAATCGCGGCCTCAATGCCATGTTCACGATGATGAACGAGGCGCGGCTCGGCGTCGGCATCCAGGGCCTGGCGCTCTCCGAGGTCGCCTATCAGAACGCCGCGACCTATGCGCGCGAGCGCCTGCAGGGACGCGCGCTGACCGGCGCGGCCTTTCCGGCGCAGGCGGCCGATCCCATCATCGTCCATCCGGACGTTCGCCGCACGCTCCTGTCCATCAAGGCCTTCAACGCGGCGGCGCGGGCGCTGGTGGTGTGGACATCGCTCAAGGCCGATGTCGCGCGCCAGGCGACCGACGAGGCCGAGCGCCAGGCGGCTGAGGACCATCTCGGGCTGCTGACGCCCGTCATCAAGGGCGTGCTCACGGACATCGGCTTCGACAACACGGTCAAAGCCCAGCAGATGTTCGGCGGGCACGGCTATATCGTCGAGACCGGCGTGGAGCAGTTCGTGCGCGATGCCCGCATCGCCATGCTCTACGAGGGCGCCAACGGCATTCAGGCGATCGACCTCGTCGGCCGCAAGCTGCCGCGGGATGCCGGCCGCGCCATGCTCGCCTTCTTTGCGGAGGTCTCCGGCTTCTTGAAGGAGAACGCGGCGCATGATGGGGTGCAGCCCTACGTCGCCGGCATGAAAACCGCGCTGGACCACCTGCAGGACGCCTCCATGTGGTTCATGCGCAATGCGCTCGGCAAGCCCGACAATGCCGGTGCGGGCTCGACCGACTACATGCATCTCTTCGGGCTCGTGGCGCTGGGCTATATGTCCCTCAGGATTGCCAAGGCCGCCGCGGACAAGCTGGCCGCCGCGCGCGCGGCGAATGACGATTCGGCGACCGGGCCGATGGAGGCCCGGCTGACAACGACCCGTTTCTTCATGGAGCGGATGCTGCCGGAGACCGCGGTGCGGCTCAATCGCGTGACTGCCGGTGCAGAGGGCATCATGGCGATGCCCGCAGAGATGTTCTGACGGCGAAGAGCCTGACCGACGCGCAACGTGGTGGCCGGTGTGGCACCGGCCGCAAGGGAGATCCGAGATGCCCGATGCCTTCATCTACGACCACGTTCGCACGCCGCGCGGACGCGGCAAGCCGGATGGCGCGTTGCACCAAGTGTCGTCGGTGGCGCTCGCAGCCGGTGCGCTCTCCGCCCTCAAGGAGCGCAACGGGCTCGATACACGCCTCATCGATGATGTCATTCTCGGCTGTGTCGATCCTGTCGGCGAGGCCGGCGGCGATATCGCGCGCGCGGCCGTGTTCCTCGCGGACTATGGCAGTCACGTGCCCGGCATGCAGATCAACCGCTTCTGCGCGTCGGGGCTCGATGCCGTGAATATTGCCGCGGCGCAGGTGCTGTCCGGGCAGCACGAGCTCGCCATCGGCGGCGGCATCGAATCCATGAGCCGCGTCGGTATCGGCGCCTCGGGCGGTGCCTGGCCCGTCGATCCGGCGGTCGCGGTGAAGTCCTATTTCATGCCGCAGGGCGTTTCGGCGGATCTCATCGCCACGCGCTACGGCTTTTCCCGCGAGGCGGTGGATGCCTACGCCGTCGAGAGCCAGCGGCGCGCGGCCCTGGCCTGGCGCGAAGGGCGCTTCGCCAAATCCGTCGTACCGGTCAAGGATGTGAACGGCCTTGTCCTACTCGCCCGCGACGAACATATGCGGCCCGACACGACGCTGGAAACGCTGGCGGCACTCAAACCTTCCTTCGCGCAGATGGGAGAGCTCGGCGGCTTCGATGCGGTCGGCATTGCCGCCCATCCGGAGATCGAGGCCATCGACCATGTGCACCACGCGGGCAATTCCTCCGGTATCGTCGATGGTGCGGCCGCCGTGCTCATCGGCTCCGCCGCGGCCGGACGGGCCATGGGCCTGAAGCCCCGCGCGCGCATCCGGGCCTTCGCCAATATCGGCTCCGACCCTGCCTTCATGCTGACCGGGCCCGTGGACGTGACGCGCAAGCTCCTGGACCGGTCCGGGCTGTCGCTGTCCGATATCGATCTGTTTGAGGTCAACGAAGCCTTCGCGGCGGTGGTCCTGCGCTATCTCCAGGCCTTCGACCTCGATCCGGCGATCGTCAACGTGAACGGCGGCGCGATCGCCATGGGGCATCCGCTCGGCGCGACCGGCGCGATGATCCTCGGCACGGCGCTCGACGAACTCGAGCGGCGCCAGGCTTCGACGGCGCTCGTCACATTGTGCATCGGCGCGGGCATGGGGACTGCCACCGTCATCGAGAGGATGTGACCGGCACGGCCGGATGGGAGATCGACCATGAATCTCGTGAACTTCCGTTTCGAGATCGACGCCGACGGCATCGCGCTCGCGACCTGGGACATGCCCGACCGCTCGATGAATGTCATCACCGCGGAGGTGATGGAGGAACTCTCCCTGATCGTCGACGGCGTTGCCGCTGACGAGGAGATCAAGGGTTGCGTCATCACCTCGGGCAAGGAGAGCTTCTCGGGGGGGGCGGACCTTGCCATGCTGCAAGAGCTCGGCCGCAACCATGCGCTGCTCAAGGCCGAGCGCGGCGAGACGGAGGCGATAGAGGCCTTCTTCGACCAGTCACGTCGGCTGTCGCAGCTTTACCGAAGGTTGGAGACCTGCAGAAAGCCCTTCGCCATCGCGATCCACGGTATCTGCCTCGGGGGCGCCTTCGAGCTCGCGCTGGCGTGTCACTACCGGGTTCTGTCCGATGCCGACGCCACGCGGGTCGGGCTGCCCGAGATCAAGGTCGGTCTCTTTCCCGGGGCCGGTGGCAGCCAGCGCTTGCCGCGGCTGATGCCCACGCCTGACGCGCTGCAGCTGATGGCGCGGGGCGAGCAATTGCGGCCAGGCGCCGCGAAGAAGCTCGGCATCGCCGGCGCGGTGGTGCCGCGCGAGCAGATCGTCGAGGCGGCCAGGGACTGGATCCGTCAGGGCGGCAAGGCGGTGGCTCCGTGGGACGAGCCGGGCTTCCGCCTGCCGTCCGGCAAGGTCTATTCGCCCGCCGGCATGCAGATCTGGCCCCCCGCCAATGCCATCTACCGCCGCGAGACCCAGGACAATTATCCCGCCGGGCGCGCCCTTCTGCAGGCCGTCTATGAGGGGCTGCAGTTGCCGATGGATCAGGCGCTGACCGTGGAGAGCCGCTATTTCGCGTCCATCCTGCGCTCGCCGGTGGCCGCCGCGATGATCCGCACGCTCTTCCTGTCAAAGCAGGAGCTCGACAAGGGCGCACGGCGGCCGAAGGAGATCCCGCCGGCCAAACCCGCGACCGTCGGCATCGTCGGGGCCGGCTTCATGGGCGCGGCCATCACCTATGTCGCGGCGCTGGCCGGCATCAAGGTGGTGCTCGTGGACCGGGACCAGGAAACCGCCGACAAGGGCAAGAGCCTGTCGCACAAGCTGATGACCGATCAGATCATGAAGGGTCGCGCCAAGATGGCCGATCGCGACCGGCTGCTTGGATTGATCACGGCAACTCCAGACTATACGGCGCTCGGGGCCTGCGATCTCGTCATCGAGGCGGTGTTCGAGGATCCGAAGGTCAAGGCCGAGGTGCTCGGGCGCATTGATGCGGTGCTGAGGGACGATGCCATCCTGGCCACCAACACCTCCACGCTGCCGGTGAGCGGCCTGGCCCGCGCCGTCACCCGGCCGGAGCGCTTCGTCGGCATCCACTTCTTCTCGCCGGTGGAAAAGATGCTCCTCGTCGAGGTCATTCGCGGCCAGGGGACGGGCGACCGCGCGCTCGCGGTGGCGCTCGACTTCGTGCGGGCGTTGAAGAAGACGCCGATCGTCGTCAATGACGCCCGCGGCTTCTACGCCAACCGCTGCGTGCTCGCCTATGTGCGCGAGGGGCATATCATGCTGGGCGAGGGCGTTCCCCCGGCGATGATCGAGAACGTGGCGAAACAGGCCGGCATGCCGGTCGGCCCGCTCGCCCTCAATGACGAGGTTGCGCTCGATCTCGCGCTCCGCATCGTCCGGGCGACCAAGGCGGAAGTCGGGAACGACGCCGTCGATCCCGCGCAGGAGGCGCTGCTCGTCGCCCTCGTCGAGGGCGAAGGCCGGCTGGGGCGCAAGAACCGCAAGGGCTTCTACGACTATCCGGAGAACGGGCCGAAACGCCTTTGGCCGGGGTTGCGCGCCTTCAAGCCGGTGTCGCAGGACCCCGAGAGCATCGACATCGCGGTGTTGAAGCAGCGCTTTCTGGTCGTGCAGGCTCTGGAGGCGGCCCGCGCCATCGAGGAAAGGGTGCTGACCGATCCGCGCGAGGGGGATGTCGGCGCCATTCTCGGCTTCGGCTTTGCGCCGTTCACGGGAGGGCCGCTCTCCTATATCGATGGCATGGGTGCTGCGACCTTCGTCGGATTGAGCGAGCGGCTGGCCGCCGCGCATGGGCCGCGTTTTGCGCCCTGCGATCTCCTCGTCGAGATGGCCCGCACCGGTGGCGCATTCTATGCCGAGGACGCGCGCAGCGCGGCGGCGTAGCGCGCCGGGCATAAGAGCGGCCGGTTTTCGGCAAGTTGTGCCGATTTCACACACGAACCAAGCGTCATTCCGGGGCGGGCCGAAAGGCCCGAACCCGGAACCCATGAACACAACGGGAGACACATAGAGCGCCGCATCCAACGCGTCTTCTTGTGCGACGCCATGTTCATGGTTTCCGGGCTCCTCGCTGACGCGAGGCCCCGGAATGACAGTGTCGCGAGTGCATCTCTTCCAAGAGAGAGGTCACTCGGCGGCGATGTCAGGCGTCGACTGCCAGTGCACGAACAGCGCCCTGAGCGCCGCCGGCTTCAGGGGCTTTTCCAGCACGTGGATGCCGGTCGCACGGGCACGTTCGCGCACTTCCGGGGAACGATCGGCGGTCACAAGCACGGCCGGCAAGGCTCGGCCGAGCCTGCGGCGCAGGGCCAGAATGGCGGCGATCCCCTCGCCGTCGTCAAGATGATAATCGGCCACGAGAACGGCCGGCACGAAGCCGTCGGCAACCAGCGCCTCGGCTTCGGCGAGGCCGGCGGCCGTGGCGACGCGGCAGCCCCAGCTCGAGAACAGGACCCGCATGCCGTCCGCCACCACCGGTTCGTTGTCGATGGCGAGGATGGACAGGTTCTCCAGGGTGCCAAAGCTCGGCGCCGTGATGTCCTGCGTCGGCGTGGTCGCTGGCACCTTGTCGGAGATCGGCAGCTCAACGGCGAACACGGAGCCGCGGCCAGGTACCGATTTAAGGGTGACGGCATGGCCGAGCACGCGCGCGATGCGCTCGACGATCGACAGACCGAGTCCGAGCCCGCGCGCCATATGCGCGGCGTCGAGGCGCTGGAACTCGCGGAAGATGATGCGGTGCTGGCTGGTGGGAATGCCGGGGCCGGTATCCCAGACCTCGATCCGTACCGTGCCGTGGCCGGTGCGCCGGCAGCCGACCAGCACCCGGCCGGCTGGGGTATATTTCACCGCGTTGGAGACGAAGTTCTGCAGGAGGCGCCGCATGAGGCGCCGGTCGGTGCGCACGGCGAGGGACGAGCGCACGACGGTCAACGCGATGCCCTTCTCCTCGGCCATGAGTTCGAATTCCCGCTGGATGGGTACCAGCAGGTCATCGATCCGGAAATTGGAGAGTTCGGCCTTGAGCGCACCGGCATCGAGCCGGGCTATATCGAGAAGGGCCGTCAGGATTTCCTCGACGGTGTCGAGCGAAGCCTGCACATTCTCGGCAAGCGATGGGTCGCCCTCCCGGCGGTCGCGTTCGGCAAGAGCGGTCGCATAGAGGCGGGCCGCGTTCAGCGGCTGCAGGATGTCGTGGCTGGCCGCCGCAAGGAAGCGGGTCTTCGACGCATTGGCATCCTCGGCCTCGCCCTTGGCGCGGGAGAGCTCCTGGTTCAGCCGCTCCAGCTCCTCCGTGCGCTCCTTCACGCGCCGTTCCAATGTCTCGTTGGCGCGGGCCAGCTCCTCCTCGGTTGCGACCGTGTCCGTGATATCCGCATAGGTTGTCACGATGCCGCCGTCAGGCAGGCGGTTGGAGCGGATCTCGATGACGTTGCCGGAGGGAAACAGCTTGAGGCGCACCGGCGCGCGGTCGCCCATCAGGCTTTCGATGCGCGCGGCCAAGAGTTGCTCCGGGTGACCGTCGCCATAGGCACCGCGCGCGATATTCGACCGGACGATCTCGTCGAGCCCGACGCCGACCCGCATGAGATAGGGGGGCAGGTTATAGATGTCGCAGAACGCCCGGTTCCACCCCATCAGGCGCAGGTCCTTGTCGAAGATCGTGATGCCCTGGCTCGCGTGATCGAGCCCATGCTGCAGCAGGTCGCGATTGTACTGGATGGCCGCCGAGGCGTCGTCCAGAAGCTTGAGCGCGGCCGAGGCCGACACATTGCGGCGCAGCAGCAGCGAGAGCACGAGGCGCGACGATGCCGCACCGATGGCCGATGCGAGCAGATGCTCTGTCTGGCGCAGGAGGTGCAGGTCGGCTTCACTGTCGTCGGAAAGCGGTGCGCCACGCGCTGTCGTGAAACTGGCAAAGGCGCGCTCGGCCCGCTCCGTCCCGAGATAGCGCGCCACGGTTGCGCGCAACTCCGCGACGCTGACGGCCGAACGGCGCAAGCGCAGGTTCTGCGTGAGCGCTGGCGTGCTGAGATGGTTCTTGCTGGTGAACACCTGCGCCTGCAATGTCTCCATCACAGAGGCGGGGCGCATGAAGGAAAAGCCGATATAGGCGGCGATATTGATGGCGAGGCTCCACAGCACGCCATGGGTAAGCTGGGGCAGGTCGGTGCCGAAGAGGGCCGTGGGTTTGAGGGCCGCTATGCCGAAGGGCCCCTCGGCGATCAGCGCCGCGGCAAGGCCCCCCGTTGGCGCCAGGCTTGGCAGAAGCAGCGTGTAAAGCCAGACGCCGAAACCCGCGACGAGGCCGGCACCGGCGCCGCGCGCCGTGCCGCGTCGCCAGAACAGGCCGCCGAAGAAGGCCGGGGCGATCTGCGCCACGGCCGCGAAGGACAGGAAGCCGATGGCTGCGAGCTGAGCCTCGCCCGCCATCCGGAAATAGGCGTAGCCGAAGAAGATGATGGTCACGATGGCGATACGCCGTGTCGTCAGCACGAATGTGCCGAGATCGCCCATCGTCCCTGCCGAATCCCGCATGGCGTTTTGCAGAAGGGAGCCGCGGTCCGCCCCGCGCTGGCGCAGCCAGCCGCGGCGGCGCAGCACGAAGGGCATGACGAGGTCGTTCGAGATCATGATGGCGAGCGCCACGGAATCGACGATCACCATGGCCGTTGCCGCCGACAGGCCGCCGATGAAGGCGATGAGGGCGATGCCGCCCGCGTTGACCGACAGGGGCAAGGCCAGCACGGTCATGTCGTGGTCGATGGTGCCGGGCTGGAACAGGAGCTGGCCGGCGGCGGCAAGCGGCACCACGAACAGGTTGATGAGAACGAGATAGAGCGGAAACAGCCAGGAGGCCGTGCGCACATCGCGCAGGTTGCGGTTTTCCACGATGGTCATGTGGAATTGGCGGGGCAGAAGCAGGGCGGCTATGCTCGACAGCAGAACCATGGTCAGGAATGGCAGGGGCGGCGAGGTGCCTTCCGTCACGCTGTGGGCGTGCTGCAGGCTGCCGATCCGGTTGAAGATGTCGGCCACCCCATCGAACATCCAATAGGAGACGAACAGCCCGACGGTGAGGAATGCGATGAGCTTGACCACCGATTCCGCAGCGATCGCCAGGACGAGACCGTTCTGCGGCCGGGTTGCGTCGATATGACGTGTGCCGAAGGCGACCGAGAAGGTCGCGAGCACGCAGGCGACGACGAAGGCGAGATCGCCGAAGATCATCGTTGAGGTCGACAGGCCGGTGATCCGGCTCGCTTCCAGAAAGGCCGTCAGCGAATTCGAGACGGCTTTCAGCTGCAGAGCGATATAGGGCACGGTGCCGACGACAGCGATCAGCGTCACGAAGGCCGCGATCCGATCATCCTTGCCGTAACGCGCCGCCACGAAATCGGCGATCGTGGTGATGTTCTGCGCCTTTGCCAGCCGCACGATATGCATGACCAGGCGGCTGCCGAGGCCGATGACGAGAATCGGACCGATGTAGATGGTGAGAAAGTCGAGCCCCGAACGCTCCGCCAGCCCAACCCCGCCGAAGAAGGTCCAGGAGGTGCAGTAGACCGCGAGCGCCAAGGCGTAGATGAGGGCGCCGGGGCGGCCGACCATAAGGCCTTTGCCGAACAGCGTGCCGGCACGCGCCACCGCGAAGAGGCCGCTGAGATAGACCAGCGCGGAGAGGACGACGGCCCAATCGGCAATCATGGGGCACCTTGCCGCCGACAGCCATCTGGCCGCCGACAGCCATCTGGCTGGCGAGAGCCATCTGGCTGGAAAGACGTCACGCCCGCAACGAGGGCGAGCGCTTGCCCGCCGACCGGGCGGCCGTCGTCATCTCCGCGCGTGACGCGGGCAGCATGAAGCTCAATCGGCATAGGATGCCTGCCGTCCTCCCCCAGACATCAAGGCACTCCACCATCCAGTTCCTGAAGTCCATGGACCGCGGCGGGGGCGAGGGCGTTTCGCGACCAAACGCCATCGCACACGGCTCTTTTCTGAAAGGAGAGTAGCGTCCGCTGTGAAAAACGGCAAATATCGGGCGATTCGTACGGTCCGTGAGCCGGAAACGCTCGCGAGGGCTATCCGGACAGGGGCAACCTGCCGCTGTTAAGGGGTGCGAAGAGATCGTGATGGCTCGCCATAACGGTGGCGCGTGTTCCGATCGAAACCATCGCCTCCGTCGTGAGGTTTCACCCGCAGGCAAGCATCGCCGGAACAGCTTTAAATCGACCAAACCAGGAAGGGTCTCGTTATGTCCATGATCAAGGAGTTTCGGGAATTTGCCCTCAAGGGCAACGTCATGGATCTCGCCATCGGTGTTATCATCGGCGCTGCGTTCAGCCGCATCGTCGAATCCCTCGTGAATGACCTCTTCAACCCTATCCTCGGTGCCATCACCGGTGGCGGCATCGATTTCGCAAACTACTTCATTCCGCTCAGCAGCAACGTCACAGCCACCTCCCTTGCTCAGGCGCGCGAACAGGGCGCGGTCCTGGCATGGGGCAATTTCGTGACCGTCGCCATCAACTTCCTGATCGTGGCCTGGATTCTCTTCCTCGTCGTCAAGGGCATCAACAGGCTGCGCCGCGAGGAGAAGGTGGAGCAGAAGGCGCCGGAAGCCCCGGCCGATGTGAAGCTCTTGACGGAAATCCGCGATCTTCTTGCCGCACAACGCCGATAGTCCGCCGCCCGACCCTTCCTTTCACGCCCTATCAATTGCGGCGCAGGGCCTCCAGCAGGTCCTGGGAGGGGTAGGAGTCTGCAGGCAGGCCAAACCGGCCCTGGGCCTCGCGAACCGCCGTGCGGGTCGCGGTGCCCAGTTTGCCGTCGATGGGGCCGGGATCCCAGCCTTTGGCCGAGAGCAACCTCTGAAGGTCATATGTGTCCTGGGCGTTGAGAGGCGTGACGCGTCCGCGGCCCCTGCTGATCGGCGGTGCGCCCGCGAGACGGTCGGCGAGATAGGCCGCTGTCGTCGCATAGACCAGCGACTGGTTCCATTTCAGGAACACCTGGAAATTGTCGTAGGCGAGGAAGGCCGGGCCGAGGCGTCCCATCGGCAGGTGGAGCGATGCCTCGCGCTCCTCTGCCGGGAGGGCGCTGCCGTTGGGCAGGGTCACGCCCCAGTTGGCCCACACGGATACAGGATGCTTGATGGCGAGGTCCGCCTGTTTCCAGTCCAGGGTGTCGGGGACGCGGACCTCGCGCAGCCAGGCCTCGCCGCGTCGCCAGCCCAGCGACGCCAGGAAATTGCCGGCCGAGGCGAGTGCATCCGCGCGGCTGCGCAAGAGGTCGCGCCGGCCATCCCCGTCCTCGTCCACCGCATATTTCAGATAATATGACGGCATGAACTGGAACTGGCCGAGTTCGCCTGCCCAGGCCCCGCGCATGTCGGCGGCCTTGAGATCACCGCGATCGATGATTTTCAGCGCGTCGATCAGCTCCGCACGGAACATCGCGGGGCGCCGGCAATCATAGGCGAGGGTCGCCAGCGAACGCAGCGTCGACATATTGCCCATTACCGCACCAAAGTCGGTCTCGAGGCCCCAGAACGCGACGATCACCGGCCCGGGCACGCCATAGGTTCTCGCGATATGATCGAAGGTGGCGGCTTCGCTTTTCAGGAAGCGCCCTCCGCGCAGGAGGCGGTCGGCCGATACCATGCGATCCGAGAACTGCAGGAAGCTTTGCTGGAACACGCCCTGCCCGCGGTCGCGGGCCACGATCTGGGGGTCGTAGGTGAGACCGTCGAGAGCTGCCAGTCCGCGCGGCGTGACGCCGGCCGCATGAGCCTCCGACTTCACGTCCGCAAGCCAGGCCTCGAAGGGCTGGCGCGTGGAGCACGGCGCCGCCCATGCGGAAGACAGGGTGGCTGCGGCCAGAAGCAGTGCTGTTGCAGTTGCCCGAAACATGGTCTTCATCCGTCCTCGACGCCTGGCGCGCATGGTGATGCACCGCGACAAAGGGATCCGCCGAGAGTGAGCACCCGCCGGCCCCGGGTCAAGCCGAGCCTCCGGTCACGGTGAACAGCAGTTGAGCGGGACGTTTCGGAAGCCTGCTTTGCTTTTAGGTGTCAAATACGACCGTCTTGCGGCCGTTGAGGATGACGCGGTCCTCCAGATGATAGCTCAGCGCGCGCGCCAGCACGCGGCGTTCGATATCGCGTCCCTTGCGAATGAGATCCTCGGGGAAATCCGCGTGAGTCACCCGCTCCACGTCTTGCGCGATGATCGGCCCTTCGTCGAGGTCGCCCGTGACGTAATGCGCCGTCGCGCCAATGACTTTGACGCCCCGTGCGTGGGCCTGGTGATAGGGCTTGGCGCCCTTGAAGCCCGGAAGGAAGGAATGGTGGATGTTGATGCAACGTCCGGCGAGCTTGGCCGCGAGGCCTTCCGACAGCACTTGCATGTAGCGGGCCAGCACGACAACGTCGCTCTCAGTCGACTGCACGAGCTCCCACAGGGCGTGCTCCTGCTCCAGCTTGGTGTCCCGCGTCACGGGAAGATAGTGAAAGGGGATCCCGTCGAAATCGTGGTGCGCGTAAGTGTCCCGCGGATGGTTGGCGACGATCGCCGCGATATCCATTGGCAACTCCTCGATGCGCCAGCGATAGAGGAGATCGGCGAGGCAATGGTCGAATTTCGAGACGAGGATCATGACGCGCCGCCTGGCCGCGGGGTCGCTCATGCGCCAATCCATGCCGAAGCGGTTGGCGATGGTCTGGAAGCCGTCTTCCAGCGCGGTGTGGCTTGGCTCGGAGGCTACGCGATCGAAAACCACACGCATGAAGAAGCGGCCGGTCTCGGTGTCATCGAACTGGTGGGCCTGGTTGATGTTGCATCCTGTTTCGAACAGGTAGGTCGAAACGGCCGAGACAATGCCGGGGCGGTTGATGCACGACAGGGTCAGCACATGATTGGCACGAGACATCGGGAGCTCCGGCGGCCTTGACGACTATGGTTCCGTGGCAGGGCGGCCCTGTGACAGGCCCCGCCGGCTTCATGCCGCCGGTCGCCCGAGAACGCAAGGGCCGGGAGCGAACGCAAGGGCAGGGAGCGCAGGAGCCGGGAGCCTTGGAGCCGGGAGCCTTGGAGCCGGGAGCCCTGCCGCGTCGCGACAGGGGGCGCCTGTGTCGTAATTGTGGCGATTGCTTGTCGCAGGCTGCCATCAAGTGCTACACCCAGCGCAGCTTTTCGACCCGAAAGGGCCGGGCCGGCGGAAGCTGGCCTTGCGGCTTGCCTGGTCGGATATTACCTGAAGTCCATGCCAAGGTGCTGAATGGCCATTCGTCTCAATCGCGGAGATCTTCCGCCAGGTCTTGATTTCGGCGCGTCCGTCGCGGTGGATACAGAGACGCTTGGGCTCAATCCGCATCGCGATCGGCTGTGTGTGGTCCAGCTCTCGCGTGGCGACGGGTCCGCCGAGGTGGTGCAGATTCTGCGCGACGGGCCGCCGCCGGAGAACCTGATCAAGCTTCTCGCGGATCCCCAGGTGCTGAAGATCTTTCATTTCGCCCGTTTCGATCTGGCGGTGCTGTTCCATCGGCTCGGCGTGATGCCGACGCCGGTCTATTGCACAAAGATCGCCTCGAAGCTCACGCGCACCTACACGGACCGCCACGGCCTCAAGGATCTTCTCAAGGAGCTCCTTTCCGTCGACATCTCGAAGCACCAGCAATCCTCGGATTGGGGTGCCGATACATTGACCGAGGCGCAGATCGCCTATGCCGCATCGGATGTCCTGCATCTCCACGCCGTCAAGGAGAAGCTGGATGCGTCGCTCGCCCGCGAGGGGCGGACCGATATTGCGGCTGCCTGTTTCGATTTTCTGCCGGCCCGCGCCCGGCTCGATCTTCTCGGCTGGGCGGAGGCTGATATTTTCGCGCATAGTTGAGCGGTCGGCTGGTTCTTGAACGCTGGCCGAGCCACAACTTTGCCACGGGTTTCCCTGATTGACTGGTTTCCCTGATCGAGGAGCACGATCCGGGGTAGGGGCCGTACGGGTTCAGGACACGATGGATCAACCGACTTTGAGGATGAAACCTGCTGCAGGCGCATCGCCCGGCGCCACCCTGAGGGGATCCAGCCGTGGTGGCTATGCCGCTGCGCTGCGCCATTCCGCGCGGGTGCGCTTCTTCAAGAAAGCCATTCCTCTCGGCGCGGCCGTGGCCGTGATCCTCGTACTCATCATTGGTATCTTTGATCCGTTCGGTCGTCTGCGTGGCCTGACGCTCGGCCCGATCAGCCTGTCCGGCACGAAGATCACGATGGATGCGCCGAAGCTCCGGGGGTATCGGGCGGGGTCGCGGCCCTACGAGATGACGGCAGCCTCCGCATCCCAGGATGCGCGCAAGCCCAATCTCGTGGAACTCAACGAAATCGTCGGGAAGGTGACGCTGGAGAACAACGGCCAGGCCCATATCGAGGCGACGACCGGCGTCTATGATTCCCAGACGGAGCTGCTGGAGCTCGCCGGACGGGTCAATGTGCGCACGGACACCGGCTACAGTGCCCATCTCACGACGGCCTCCGTCGATTTCAAAGGCGGTAAGGTTTCATCGGCCGAGCCGGTGAGGGTTGATATCGATGGAGGCTCGATTAAAGCGGACAAGCTTGATATCGATGACAATGGCAAGCATATCGTCTTCCAGGGGCGGGTGCAGGCCATCATGGAATCTGATAAGGCCCGATCGACCCCTCCTGCCCCAACGAACGATTGAGAGACGAGCCATGAAGTGTCGCTTCCTTTCGCATGTCGGCTTCGCCTTGGCTTTGCCGATCGCGATTGCGGCAGTTCAGCCCGCGGCCCTCGCCCAGAAAGCCACGCAGCAGCAGGGCCCGAAGAATTCGCCGCTCGGGGGTATCGGCTCCAACAACAAGGAGCCGATCAAGATCGATGCCGATCGTCTTGACATCTTCGATCGCGAGCAGCGCGCGACCTTCTCCGGCAATGTGGTGGCCGTTCAGGGCGACACGACGATGCGATGCTCGCTCCTCAACGTCTATTACGAGCAGAGCGCGATGGGTGGGGCAACCGGTGCGCAACGGCCTGCGCAACCCGCCGCGCAACCCGGTGGGGAGAACAGTAATATCCGCCGGCTCGACTGCAAGGGACCGGTGACGGTCGTCTCCAAGGAGCAGACGGCGACCGGTGAGAATGCCACCTATGACCGGGGGGATAACAAGGTCATCCTGACCGGGCGTGTGGCCTTGAGCCAGGGCCCGAACGTGCAGCAGTGCGATCGCGTCGTCTACAACCTGGACACCAGCATCGCCAATTGTGAATCCCGGCCGGGTGGCCGTGTACAGGGCGTCTTCGTGCCCGGGAGCGCTCAGCCTGGACAGCAACAGCCAGGTCAGCCGCGCTCCGGCCGCTGAATGGCGGCTGCGCCGCCCGGCGCCATAATGGATCAGGTCATGGATCAGCCAGTCGGCTCTCGCTACGCCGCTTCTTCACAGGCCTCATTCGGCGCCCCGCCATCCGTGGAGAGCGGCGAAGCCGTGCCGCGCCGCATCATGGGCAGCGGCATTCTCTCCGTGCATGGACTCGAGAAGAGCTATCGTGGCCGCACCGTCGTGCAGGATGCGACGCTCCATCTCAGCAATGGCGAGGCGGTTGGGTTGCTCGGGCCGAACGGCGCAGGCAAGACAACGATCTTCTACATGATTACCGGGCTGGTGGGCGCCGATCGGGGTATGATCAGCCTCGACGGTCACGATATCACGCACCTGCCGATGTACCGGCGGGCCCGTCTCGGCATCGGCTATCTCCCGCAGGAGGCTTCGATTTTCCGCGGCCTGAGCGTCGAGGACAACATCCGGGCCGTTCTCGAAGTGGTGGAGCCGGACCGCAAGGCGCGTGAATACAAGCTCGACGAACTGCTCGAGGAGTTCGATATCGCGCGGCTGCGCAAGTCGCCCTCGATCGCACTGTCGGGCGGCGAGCGGCGGCGCTGCGAGATCGCGCGCGCTCTCGCCGGCAATCCGTCGTTCATGCTTCTCGATGAGCCCTTTGCGGGCATCGATCCCATCGCAGTCGGCGACATTCAGAATCTCGTGCGTCACCTGACCCGGCGTGGCATCGGGGTGCTCATCACCGACCATAACGTGCGCGAGACACTCGGGCTGATCGACCGAGCCTATATCATCCATTCCGGCCGCGTGCTCACCGAGGGTACGCCAAACGAGATCATCGCGGATCAGGACGTCCGCCGGTTGTATCTCGGGGAAGATTTTCACCTGTAATTATTTCGGGCTACGCATCGCGTTCGCGAGCAGGCGGGCCAAGCTGCTCAATCCATGAGCATTTTGCTGTTTTACCATCACGCCGGATTGCCGCGTGACCGCATTCAGCACGCGCATTGCGCCTTTGACGCCACGCCCACAACCAGATAGAGATTGAACGCAAGAATTGTGCCGAATGCCGCCTTATGCTGTCTCTCCGTGCGCGCGAAGCCATCCGGGATGCAGGAAAAGACGGCATGGATGGCAAGCCGGAGGCATGTGCGCGACGCCGAGGTGGGGGCACTTTAGCGTGGCGTGTTCCGGCCATCGGCTGAGGGTGGGCGTCGGCAATGGCTCTATCTCACAGACTGGAACTGCGCCAGGGTCAGTCCTTGGTCATGACACCGCAGCTGCTGCAAGCGATCAAGCTGCTGCAGCTGTCGCATTTCGAGCTCATGGCCCATGTGGAGGCGGAACTCGAGACCAATCCTCTTCTGGAGCGGGGTGGTGACGGGGCCGAGGACGGTTTCGAAGGGGCGGATGAGAGGCCCGACGACCTGCGCGAACCGGCGCCCCTCTCAGCCGACACTCCGGTCGATCCCGCCGACTGGGGCCAGCCTGACAGCGGGCTGCAGCGCGAGACGATCGAGGCGGATTTCGGCACGACCCTCGACAATGTCTTTCAGGATGAACCGCCGTCGCGCGTCGTAGAAGCGCAAGGCGGGGACGAGTTGCCGGTGTCGTCGTCGCTCTGGAGCGGCGTCGGGGGCGGCGGCTTCGACGATGACACGGATTTCATGGCGACGCTTGTCGCCGACGAAACCCTCCATGGCCACCTCGAAGCCCAACTCGATCTTGCAACGACGGATCCCGTCACGCAGTTGATCGGCCGCTTCCTGATCGATGCCATCGACGAGGCAGGCTATCTGTCCGAGGATCTGGGCGCGATCGCCGAGCGCCTTGACGTCAGTGTCGCACGGGTCGAACTTGTCCTGAAGCTCGTCCAGGGGTTCGAGCCGTCCGGCGTGGGCGCGCGCAACCTTGCGGAATGCCTCGCGATCCAGCTCCGGGAGCTCGACCGCTTCGATCCGGCGATGGAGGCGCTCGTCGCCCATCTGCCGCTCGTCGCGCGCCGCGATTTCCCAGCCCTCAAGCGCATCTGCGGGGTGGATGACGAGGATCTCGCCGACATGCTGGCGGAAATCCGTCAGCTCGACCCGAAACCCGGGCGCGCCTTCGGGTCTACGCCGGTTCAGTCGCTGGTGCCGGATGTCTTCGTGCGGACTGCGCCTGACGGCAGTTGGCTCATCGACCTCAACCCGGAGACACTGCCGCGGGTGCTCGTCAACCAGAGCTACCATGCCAAGGTGGCCCGCCACGCGCGGAATGAAACGGAAAAGGCCTATATCGCCGATTGTCTGCAGAATGCGACATGGCTGCAGCGCAGCCTCGAGCAGCGCGCCAAGACCATTCTGAAGGTCGCCTCAGAGATCGTGCGCCAGCAGGACGGCTTTTTCGCCTACGGCGCCGAGCACCTCAGGCCGCTGAATCTGAAGACGGTGGCGGATGCCATCGGCCTGCACGAATCCACGGTATCCCGCGTGACATCGAACAAGGCGATCGGCACGAGCCGGGGCGTCTTCGCGATGAAATATTTCTTCTCGGCGGCCATCGCGGGGGTGACAGGTGCCGAGAGCCACTCGGCGGAAGCCGTTCGCCATCGGATCAAGCAGATGATCGATCAGGAAACGCTGCGCGACATTCTGTCCGATGATGCTATCGTACAGAAGTTGCGTGACAGTGGCATCGATATTGCTCGGAGGACGGTCGCCAAATATCGCGAATCGCTGCGCATCCCATCCTCCGTCGAACGCCGCAGAATGAATCAGCGAGCCTGACCACGGGAACCGGCGCATCTATACCTTTGGGCGCCTTGACAGATCCGAGGGAGTTTTCAAGGTGTCGTCCGCACGCCCGTTGCAATGGATAACAAAGGCCCACGACGCGATCGCCCCCGGCCAGGCAGGGAGGAACAGATGGATTTGCGGCTTTTCCACGATCAGCATTCCGCCTTCTTGTGCTGCATTTCCAACGTTCTTGCTGATCGGGTAGGCAGCGCTGGCCCCTATCCAGCGATCGACTGCTCCCATCCCCCCTAGCGGCGGACCTCGCAACATCGTATATCGTCGTGACGAGGAGCTCCGGGGATACCCGCCCGGGCCATGTTTCGAGGGGCAAGCCTGACGTCGTATCGGCCTTGACGGCCGCTTCATAACGATCTCGCGGGGGCGGCCTTTGCCGCACGTACTCAAGACGATGGCTCTGATCGATATCATCTCTCCTAACGCTGTTTTGCCCTCTCTCAAGGTCAACGGCAAAAAGCAGGCGCTCCAGGAGGTGGCCAGCCAGGCTGCCCGCCTTCTCAAACTCGATGATCGCGAGATCTTCGAGGCGCTGCTGCAGCGCGAGCGGCTGGGGTCCACCGGCATCGGCGACGGCATCGCCATCCCGCACGGAAAGCTCGCCCATGTCGACCGGCTGTTCGGGCTGATGGCGAGGCTGGAGCGGCCGATCGATTTCGAGGCGCTCGACGGCCAGCCCGTCGATATCATCTTCCTGCTGCTGGCGCCCGAGACCGCGGGTGCGGATCACCTGAAGGCGCTGGCCCGTATTGCCCGCCTGTTGCGCGAGCCGGGCCTCGTTGACAGCATACGCGCCACGCGGGACGCGTCGGCGCTCTACGCCCTGATCACCCAGAGCGCGGTGTCCCATCCGGCCTAAAGCAAGTCCGTCTGCTGCGGACTTGGCAACGCTTAAAAATTGACGAGCAAATTCACCGGCGTAGATGGTGCCAGACGATTCCATCCAAACCTGAAATGCTCCAGGTCTTTGTTTCTACGCATTGTCTTCGCGCGAACCGGTGTCCACTTCGCGCGAAAATGCTCTAGCGTCAAGGCGAAGAGGATTGCATGTATTTCTACCAGCCATCCAAGGGGCACGGTCTGCCGCATGATCCCTTCAACGCCATCATCGGCCCCCGTCCCATTGGCTGGATTTCATCCCGCGCACCGGACGGCGTGCTGAACCTCGCTCCCTACAGCTTCTTCAACGCCTTCAACTACCGGCCGCCGATCATCGGCTTCGCCAGCACGGGCTGGAAGGACAGCGTGCGCAATATCGCCGAGACGGGCGAATTCGTCTGGAACCTCGCCACGCGCCCCTTGGCGGAGGCCATGAATATCACGTCGACGACTTTGCCGCCGTCGGTGGATGAATTCGCGCTGGCCGGGCTGACCCCGGAGCCAAGCACGGTGGTCGGCGTGCCGCGGGTCGCGGAAAGCCCTGTCGCCATGGAATGCATCAAGATCGACATCATCCGCTTGAAATCCGCCGCCGGCGACCCCGTCGACAGCTGGCTGACCCTCGGGGAAGTCGTTGGTGTCCATATCGACGAGGCGCTCCTCAAGGACGGCGTCTATGATACGGCCGCCGCCTTCCCCATCCTGCGGGCCGGCGGGGTGGGTGGCTATGCGCAGATCTCCCCCGAAGTCATGTTCGAGATGGTGCGGCCTGACGCGCGCCGATAAATCTCCCTGATGTTTCCGGCGATCGCATTGAGCCCGATTTATATTCAGGTCATCTGCTGTTACAGATTTCAGGGCTCCCAGCGCATCTGAGGCGGCGGGCCATTGTCCAAGCTGCCACGGGGCCGCGCATGCTCACTGATCAGGTGCTGTTCATCACCCAGCTCGTCACGCTGTGGGCTGTGCTCGACCCCATCAGCCATTTGCCGCTGTTCATGGGCGCAACGACAAGCCTGACCGAGGGGGAAAGGCGCCGCGCGGCGGTGATCGCCGTGCTGCTGGCCTTTGTCATTCTCGCAATCTTCGGCTTCTGCGGACAGTTTCTGCTCCATGCCATGGGCATCTCGCTGCTCTCCTTCCAGATTGCCGGCGGCATTGTCCTTTTCCTGTTCGCTGTTTCCATGGTGCTCGGCGAGACAAAGCATATGCCACCCTCCGTGCCGACCGGGGAGAGGGTCATGGAGGTTGCCGTCTATCCCCTGGCCACGCCGATCATCGCCGGCCCGGGCGCGATGCTCACCATCGTTCTCCTCATGGACAACAACCGTTACTCGCGGGCCGAACAGCTCGTCACGTTCTCGGCCTTGGCGACCGTTCTCGTGGGGCTTCTCGCCATCTTCCTGCTGGGGGGCATCCTGATGCGCGTGCTCGGCACCGGCTTGACCCATCTGCTCAGGCGGACGATGGGGCTTGTTCTGGCGGCGCTTGCCGTCAATCTCGTTCTGAGTGCCGCGGCAACCTGGCTGAAACTGCCGGAGATATAGGGTATAGGGGCCGTTGTTCCGCCCGCTTGCCGCCCGATAGATCGCCGCCCATGTTGCCCTGGATCACCCTTGATACCGCCAAAATTCCCGACGCCGGCGTTGCCGGTGGCGAAGGAGAACTGCGCCTCAAGCAGCGTGGCCAGGAATTCTCCATCATGCTCGGCACGAACGAGCTGATGAACAGCCGGCTCAGCGGCTCCGAGGAGGCCCTCGCAAACCTCGGTTGCGTGCGCATCGCCGGTCGCGCGCGGCCGGATGTCCTCATCGGCGGGCTCGGCATGGGCTTCACCTTGCGGGCTGCCCTCGCGGCGCTGGGCGCGGACGCACGGGTCACCGTCGCGGAGCTCGTTCCGGCCGTCGTTGCCTGGGCGCGGGGACCCATGGCCGGTCTCTTCGCCGGCTCGCTGGAAGACCCGCGTGTGACCATACGCGAGGCGGATGTCGGGCGTGTCATGGGAGAGCGAGCAGCATCCTTCGACGCCATCCTGCTCGATGTGGACAATGGCCCGGAGGGATTGACCGCGGAGGCCAACGACAGCCTCTATTCGACGGCCGGCCTTGGGATGGCCCGGGCGGCGCTGCGCCCGGGTGGCGTCTTCGCGGTGTGGTCCGCGGCGCCCGATGCCGCTTTTGCCAAGCGGCTGAAGGGGGTGGGCTTTTCTGTCGAGGAGGTCCGGGTGCGCGCCAATCGCGGGCGCTCCGGGACGCGGCACGTCATCTGGCTCGCCGTCAAGGGCGGCGGCGGTGATGCGCCGCTACCCCGATCGCGCTGAGGCGGTCCGTTGGAGACTGCACTCTACCTGCCGGTCAAACGGTTCCTCGAGGGGCTGGGCTTCGCTGTCAAAGGTGAAATCGGCGGCTGTGACATCGTCGCGCTCAAGGAGGGCGAGCCGCCGCTCGTCGTCATCGGCGAAATGAAGCTGAGCTTCAATCTCGAGCTCGTCCTGCAGGCCGTCGATCGCGCCGCGGCCTGCGACGAGGTGTGGCTCGCAGCCCCGCTCTCGGTGCGCGGCAGGGGGCGCGAAAGCGATGCCCGCTTCCGCCAGCTCTGCCGCCGGTTGGGCTTCGGCATGCTGGGCGTGTCTGCCGGTGGGGACGTTTCTGTGCTCGTGAGCCCTGAGGCACCGATGCCGCGCAGGGACCCGCGCCGGCGTTCGCGCCTCGTGGCCGAACATCGCAAGCGTCTTGGCGACCCGGCATCAGGAGGTGGCTCGCGCGCGCCGATCATGACGGCCTACCGGCAGCAGGCCCTCCTCTGCGCGGGTGCGCTCGCCGCGGGCCCGCGCAGGCCGCGTGATCTGCGGCCGCTTGCCCCCGACGCGGCCAAAATCCTGCGGCGCAATGTCTATGGCTGGTTCGTCCGCGCCGAACGTGGCATCTATGCGCTCACCGAGGCTGGCCATGCAGCGCTTGCGCGCTGGCCGCAGGCGGACGACGCCGGTTCACGCCACGGGTTGGATGTGATTGCCACCGCTGCCGATCATTCCACGACCACCTTGTAGCTTTCACCCGTGGCCAAAGGGGTCGATGGATCTAGCCCGTTCAGGATGCGGAAGCGTTCCACGCGGGCATTGGCGATCGCCATGCGGGCTGCCAGCATATCGGGCGTGTCACCGGGGCCCGCCTTGACAAGAGCAAGCCGCAGCGGCCGCACCGCGTGGATCTCGCTGTCGGAGAGACGACGCAGGCTGTTCAGGGTTTCGGTGAAGGCCGGGCCACTGGCGTTGTCCCGGTCACGCGAGGCCAGCACCAGGCGGTAGATCGAGTTGCCGACCCGCACCACGGCCAGATGAAAGCGCCAATCATTGCTGGCTGCCGTCGCCGTGGCCGCGGGAAGGCCATTCACCGTCAAAGGCTGGATGCTGGCGGGATCGACCTTCTCGATCCAGCCCGAGCGCAGGAAATCCTCGAGTGAATCGATGCCGCCGGCTTCGACGGCATCGAGCCGAAAGGCGGATTCGCCGTTGCGGGAGACACCGAGCACGGCCTGGGCCGTATTGTCGATGGAGTAGCCCTCGGGCGCGACAAAGGTGATGCCGAGCCGGGGATGAATAAAGGCGCGGCCGCGCACCACCCCGTCGGCCGGGTCATCGCCATAGGCAATGCCGTCGATGGCTGCGAGATATTCAGCACGGTTACGTTCGCCCAGACCGGGTGCCGCGATGCTGCGGGCGGTGGCGAGCGCCTGGGATATACGTTCCGGCGTGCTGGGATGCGTTGCCAGGAAGTTGGACGCCTGCGGCTGACGGCCTGCTGAATTGCGGCCGAGCGATGCGAGGAACCGCGAAGAGCCGTAGGGATCATAGCCGGCGCGCGCCATGGTCCGGATACCGATGCGGTCGGCCTCCAGTTCCTGCCCGCGCGAAAAGCCGGCGATCGTGCGCTGCGACTGGTTGGTGACGGTCTCGCTGTCGGCGGGATTGTTGAGCACTTCGGAAACGACGCGGCTGACCAGGGCCGATTTCTCGGCTAGCTCTGCGCGGGCGCTGGCGTGTTTGGCCGTGACATGGGCGATCTCATGCGCCAGAACGCCGGCGAGCTCCGAATCGTCGTTGGCGAGCGCGAGGAGACCGCGCGTGACATAGATATTGCCTGTCGGCAGCGCGAAGGCATTGACCGTCGGCGAGTTCAAGAGGGTGACCCGGTATCCCTCGGTCGGGGTGTCCGTCGCTGCCACGAGCTTCGCGACGATGGTTTTCAGCCGCGCCTCGGCGGCAGGCCAGCGGTAGCTGCCGCCAAGCGATGCGACAAGGCGCTGATGTTCGCGATCGGCCGCGCGCTCGACCCCCGTGACCCTCGGGGCTGCCGGCGGCAGGGGCGCGGATGCCGGCAGCTTGCTGGTCTCGGTGGCGCAGCTTGCGAGCAAAAAGGCGCTCGCCAAGACGCCGATAGAGCGCACCGCCACGCGGCGCGGGGTATCCCGCTCCGCCTGGGCATGCGGCGATCGCCCGTCAGCCACTTCAGCCCGCATCTTTCGTTTCGTCACGCCACACGCGCTCATTCAGTCCCGATGACCTCGATTTGTTCCGGCGTCAACACGTCGATCAAAGGCCCTCGGCCTGCCTCCACCATACCGCGCACCCGCACATGCCGCCCCTCGAGTTCGACGGCCCGCAATCCGGCAGCGGCCAATTTTGCCCGATTCTTCTTCCAAATGGTGACAGTGAAATCACGCGTCCACTGCGATCCGAAATTCAAATAGGTAACCCGCTCCCTTTCCCTTACGCTGACAATTATGCCCTCAACCACGGCAAAATCACCAGCCTTTGCGAGAATCGCATCCGGTTCGTCGGCCGCGAGCACGGCCTGATCCCGCCATTGCCCGCGGCGGCCCGCCCGCGCCTTCTCCTCACGTGCGAGCAATGCCGTCATGCAAGTTCGCGACAGGGACATGGCGGAAGCGTCGGGCGCCGCGCGGGCCATACCATGATCGACCAGCCATTGCGCGAGGGTGTAAGCGGGTTCGGCGCCTGAGTCCACGCCCATCTCGACGTCCTTCCGCGCCACCGGCGCCGGCAGCAGGATGTCGGCGGACAGGCGCCCCCAGCGGTCCGGGGCGGGCTGGAGGACATGAAACCGCAGCTCCATGCCGAGAAGCGTGCCAAGCTGCGCGTGCGGAGCGGAAAGCGGGGCATGTGGCGTTGCAAGCAGGATGCCGGCCTGGGTGATAAGGCGCCCGTCGGCGAGGTGCAGGTCGCCCGTTTCTCCGATGGACACCACAACGCCGGCATCCGTCGCCTCAGGCTGCAGGCAGGCCGCGTTTGCGCGCGCAGATTTCCTCTCGCGTCCCACCGTTTCAGGCACGGCCAGCGTGATCGTGGCGAAGAGGGCGAGAGCTGCGGGGGCGAAGAGCGGCGCAAGGGTTCGGGCAGCGACCATCGGCGGAGCGAGATTGAAGAGCGACCCCGAAGTTTACGCAGGGCCAAGACATAAACCAAGCGACAAACCAAGACGTAGCAGGAGGCTGTTTTCGTGGGCTCCCCTCTTGAACATGAAGGGCGGCTTGGGTCATATGGACCACGTGGACGCTTCCGCTCGGGGGTGATCGCGCAGGCATCTCGACCGTCGAGACTGTCCCGGTAGCTCAGCAGGATAGAGCAACGGTTTCCTAAACCGTAGGTCAGGGGTTCGAATCCCTTCCGGGACGCCATGCCTTCATCCGCCGCCGTCCGGCGTCGTTCAGAACCCTGTTGCGAGGCAATGGATTTTTGCAGGCCGCGCGTCCGGATGCGTCCGCCTATGTGTGTTGGTATCCAGCAAAATCGTTGGTGTTTTCAGTGGTCGTTCCAAAGCCACGTCCTAGTGGAGTGAATTTGACATTTGAGTCCCGCCTGACATGAAGCTCCCGATCAAATGTCAAATTCAAAAGCTCCACTAGAACCAATAACTTGCTAGTGGTTCTCGTGGCTCCGACATTTGCTCCGAGGCTCGTATCAGGCGGATGCAAATGTCGAAGCCGAACCACTAGCGATACCAACAGCCATGCCACTTACAGACGTTGCCATCTGCCGAATCAAGCCATCCCAACAGCCGAAAAAGATCTCAGACGGTGAGGGGCTGCACCTATTTGTTGCAGCATCAGGCGCTAAGTTGTGGCGAATGTCCTATCGCTATATGGGCAAACAGAACCTGCTGAGTTTCGGAGCATATCCGACTGTGAGCTTGGCCGATGCGCGGCGGGCACGCGACGCGGCAAAGCAGGTTCTGGCAAAAGGCGATGATCCAGGTGGGCCGCCTTGACCGAGCCAAAAGCCTTGCGCGGCGCTCTTGCGGGCAATCGATGGCTTCGAGGGGCAGGCCACGACGACAGCCGCGTTGAAGCTCTTGGCGCTGCTCTTTCCTCGGCCCGGTGAGTTGAGAGCGGCCCATTGGTCCGCGTTCAATCTGGACGAGGGGCTGTGGACCGTTCTGGAAGCGCGGATGAAGATGCGCCGTCCCCATCGGGTACCGCTGCCCAAGCAGGCGGTCGCTATTCTCAAAGACGTGCAGCAACTCACGGGTCATGGCACTCTTGTCTTTCCCTCGATCCGCTCGGTCCTCTCTCCCATGTCGGAAAACACATTGAATGCGGCGCTACGCCGTTTGGGCTTCACCAAGGATGAGATGACCTCGCACGGGTTCCGCGCGAGTGCCAGTTCCATGCTCAACGAGAGCGGCTTCTGGCATCCGGACGCCATTGAGCGGCAGCCGGCCCATGTGGAGGAAAACAGCGTCCGGCGCGCCTATGCGCGCGGTGAGCATTGGGACGAGCGCGTTCGGATGATGGCTTGGTGGGCCGACCGTCTGGATGAGCTGCGCGCGGGTAACCTGAAGTGATCGTGCTCTGCTCCAGGTGCAACTGAACGTGACTCTGAAAGCCGCTTCTAAATGGCAGAGATGGGGCCGACAGCAGTCTGGCAGCTTTCGGCTGCAGCCGTGTTCATAGCTGCCATTCCGCAGCCGACCCCTTCCCGGTCGTTCAGGTCGGGTTTGTCCGCGGCCTGAAACCCGCCATTCGAGAGGCATCCGGATTTCTGCTCAAACGGGGCCGATTCCTGACAGTCCGCTTCATGGTAGTATCCGGCGATAGCTGCCATCCAGCAGCTAACGCAAAAGGACATTACCTGCCTAGTTGCCGCGGCCTGATTGTCTCTAGTATCTTAGTTGGCATACTCGGTAGATTTAGTTTTTCTCCGCGGTCTCGAAAAGCTAGTGGAGCGAATTTGACATTTGAGTCCCGTCTCACATCAAGCTCCAGATCAAATGTCAAATTCAAAAGCTCCACTAGAACCAATAACTTGCTAGTGGTTCTCTTGACTCCGACATTTGCTCCGAGGCCCGTATCAGGCGGATGCAAATGTCGGAGTCGAACCACTAGCGACCAACAAAGACCGGCGCGCGTTTTTCGAGGAAGGCATTTTCCCCCTCCTTCTTGTCCGCGCTTTGCCAGATGGCTGCGATTTCGATCTGCGCAGCCAACATCAGCTCCGAAGGGCTTTTCGGAAGCGTGCGTGACACGAAGCGCTTGATGGTGCGCAGAACCATCGGCGCCATCTGGGAAAGCTCCTGACCCATTTCCAGGGCGGTGTCGATATGCTTGCCCTTTTCGACGACCTGGTTGATCAGGCCCGCTTCCAGGGCGCGGTCGGCCGATATCGGCTTGCCCATCATCAGCAGTTCCATCGCGATCTTGTGTGGAATTCGTGCCGCCAACGCCGCTGCGACGCCGCCGGTGACACCGATCCGCGCTTCCGGATAGGAGAAGCGCGCGGTGCTGTCGGCCACGCAGAGGTCGCTCATGACCATCGTCATCAGGGCACCGCCGATGCACCAGCCGTGAACCGCGCAGATGATCGGCTTCTCGGATTCGAAGCCGACCGTCGGCATGATCCGCCATATCTCCGGCGGATCTGAGATGTCGGCGCCGGCGGAGAACGCCTTCTCCCCTGCCCCGGCCAGCACGGCGACCCGCATGTCGGACGCCTCGAAATCCTTGAACGCCGCCTGGAGATCAAGCGCCGCTTGCCGATCGACGGCATTGGACCGCTCGGGACGATTGATGGTGATGAGCCTGACCTTGCCGTGGTCGGTGATTTCGATCTTGGACATGTTCTCGATCCTTGGGATTTGCGATGCTGCGCCGCAAGTCGTGCTTAAGTCAGCCGATCTGCAGGATGCGGCGGGCCTCGTCGGGCGTGGCGGGCAACAGGTCGAGGCTCTCCAGGATCGCCACGGCGCGACGCACCAGCGGCGCATTGCCAACGGAAAGCTCGCCCTTGCGAAGGTAGAGATTGTCCTCGAGGCCCACGCGGACATGCCCGCCCAGCAGCGCCGTCTGCGCAACCATCGGAAACTGGTTGCGGCCGATTGCGAAGGCCGACCAGGTGCTGCCCACCGGCAGCATCGACTTCATCTGCAAAAGGGCCTCGACGGTCGCCGGCGCGCCCCACGGAATGCCCATGCAGAGCTGGAACAGCGGATTGGCCGGCAGTTCGCCGCGGCTCACCATGTCCGCGGCCTGCCAGACATGGCCGAGGTCGAACGCCTCGATCTCCGGCTTTACGCCGGCCTGGCGGATCGCGGCAGCCATCGGACGCAGATGCGAGCCCAGATTGACGATGGCCGCCTCGCCGAAATTCATCGTCGCGACGTCGAGGCTGCAGATGTCGGGCTTCAGCTCGACGATATGCTGGGTGCGGAACTCCGGCGTGCGGGGGATCGATCCGTCCTGGCTCTTGGTCGGGTCGTCCACGCGCGGGAAGCTTCGCGCGCCCGGGCCGGTGGTCAGATTGATCAGCATATCGACCTTGCTGGCACGGATGCGTTCGACGACCTCGCGGTAGAGGCCAAGCTCCATTGCCGGCTCGCCGGTCTTGGGATCGCGGACGTGGATGTGCACCACCGCCGCGCCGGCCTCGGCCGCCTGGATCGCATCCGCCGCGATCTGCTCCGGCGTGATCGGCACGTGCTTGTGTCCGCTCTCGTTCAGGCGCGCGCCACCAGTCAGCGCGCAGGTAATGATTACGCTGCGTGTCATCTCGTATCCATTGATTGTGGAGGGTGCTGATGCCTCAGTTGCGGTTTTGACTCGTGGGCATTCGGGTCATGTTACCGTAGTTCTCCGCGATTTCCGCCTCGATGGCGCGCGCGGTGACCTGCAACGGCTCGGCCAGCCGCTGCGCAACTTCGCTTTCCGGCACGGCGCTGCGAAAATATCCGAGCGCCAGGCAGCCGAGGACGAGACCGTCATTGCGGATCGCGACGGAGATCGTCTCCGTGCTGGAGTGTTCGCGCGATCTCACCTTTCGCGCATATCCCTGGTTGCGTATGTCATCGATCACACGCCCGATCTGCCGCTTGCTTTCGGCGCGCTTCGACGGGGTGATGCGCGCGAGCTGGGCGTCGATCAGCGCCTCACGCTCGTAGTCGGGGCAGAATGCGAGATAGGCACGGCCCATCGCGCTGGTGAACAGATCCAGCCGCATGCGCAGATGGGTCATCGGCATCGCCCACGGGCTGTAGCGTGCCGTGGTGAACTGCAAGCGCATGAACTGGCCCTCGAGCATGCCGACCCCGACGCCCCACTTGATCCGCTGGGTCAGTTCCAATGCGTAGGGATGGGCAGCCTCGATGACCATGGGCGCGCCGAAGTATCCGTCGCTCAAATTCTGTACGTTCGCCGTAATGCGGTAGCCGCCGAACGCTTTGTCGCGGGTCACGTAGCCGGCCGTGATAAGGGTCTCGAGCATGCGCACCACCGTCGGCTTCGCGATACCCGTGATCTTGTGCAACTCGGTGACCGTGGCGACACGCAGCATGTTGAGATGCTTAAGCACCTCCAGCGCCCGCAGAACGGATTCGACCGGCGCGTAGGAATGTGCCCCGTCGGCGACGAGGGTGGCACCGCTCGACGGCGTCGGACAATCCTTTACGGGAAATATAGCGTTCATTGCCGTCTTCTCCCTCCGTCGCGCCGCAGCTTCTTCTTACCGGGTCCGCATTGTGGAAACGCGGCACGGACGTCAGCGACCGCCTGCTCCAGCTTCGCCCGGTGTCCTCTGTCGGACGGAGCGTCTTCTGTCGGGCGGCACACCTCCATCCCGGAGCTGCGGCGACCCTATATCTCCGCATCTCAGCGATAAACCTTTAAGCCCGCTGATTTCAACTGTTGAAATGCCCCCTCTCAAAGCCTGAGCTGCCCGTCTCAACAAGCAGCTCGGGAAATCCTTCCCTTCCCCAGTCCGCCCAGGATCCATCATAGACCGCCACCTCGGCAATGCCGGCCAGTTCGGCCGCAAGCGCGACGATGCACGCCGTCACACCCGATCCGCAGGTGGCGATAACCGGTCGGGCGAGATCGACGCCCGCGGCACCAAATTCAGCGCGTAGGTCTTCGACCGGCCGGTAGCGTCCGTCGGCGAGAAGCCGTCCGAAAGGCAGGTTCCTCGCGCCCGGCATGTGGCCGGGGCGCAGGCCGGGGCGCGGTTCGGGATCGCGCCCTTCAAAACGGCCGGCCGAACGGGCATCCACGATCTGCGGGTTGGCGGCCCTCACCGCTGCAAGGACATCGTCGGCGCCGGCGATCCGGGAACGGTCCGGCTGTGCGGTGAAGTTGCCGCGAAACAGGGGCAGATCGGCTCCCGATTCCAAGGGGTACCCGGCGCCGACCCATGCATCAAGCCCTCCGTCGAGCACGGCTACGTCGGCGTGCCCCATCGCCTTGAACATCCACCACGCCCGCGGCGCGGCGAATATGCCGGCCGTGTCGTAGATCACGACGCGACTGTCGTCATTGATGCCGCAGCGGCGAACATGCGACTGAAACTCCGCGCGCGGCGGCATCATGTGCGGCAGATCGCTGCTGCGATCGGTAACGACCTCGTCGAAATCGAAACGGCGCGCCCCGGGAATGCGCGAGGCATGGAAGTCATCCTGTGTCGAGCGCTTCTCCGAGGGCAAGTACCAGCTAGCGTCGAGGATGACGTCCCGGGCCGAGCGGCTCGCATGCAGCGCGGCCGCGTCGATGAGAGGCCAGGTCTTGTCGGTCGATGACATGCCGGAATCCATGATGTCAGAGGCCCGTGAAGGCGGGCGAGCGCTTCTCGAGGAAATGCCGGACGCCTTCCTGGAAATCCTCGCTTCGTAGGCTCGCGATCATTTCGCGGTTCGCCTGCGTCACGACATCCTGAAGGTTCTGGAAGCGTGCATCCCAGAGCTGGCGCTTCATGACCCTGACCGAGCGGGGCGACGCCAGCGAAGCCAGTTCGCGCGCATAGTCGAGGGTTCGGGCCATCAACTCGTCCGGCGGATAGAGCCTGTCGACCAGACCCGCCGCCTTCGCCTCGCCAGCATCGAACCGCCGCGCCGAAAACAGAAGGTCGGCCGTCACGCCCGGCCCTGCGGTTTGCAGCATGAGCCACGCGATGCCGTGTTCGGCAATCAGCCCGCGTCGCGAGAAGGCGGTGGAGAACACTGCCTTTTCCGAAGCGAACCGCATGTCCGATGCCAGCGCGAACACGATACCGAGCCCAGCGGCAGCTCCGTTGATGGCGGAAATCACCGGATTCGCCAAAGCCGGGAAATAGATGTAGCGGCTTTGGAAATCCGCCCGGATCGCCGTATCGAAGGGGCGCATCTTGGCCGGTTCGTAGATGTCCTCCGGCGCGAGGCCCTCGAGCTCGGCCATGTCCATGCCGGCGCAGAACGCCCGTCCCTCGCCAGTCAGGACGATCACGCGCACCTGCGGCTGTGCGTCGGCCTGCCTCATGGCTGCGTAGAGCTCGCGCTCCATGACGGCGGTAACGCCGTTCATCCTGTCCGGGCGATCCAGTGAGATCGTTGCAACGCCAGCCTCGACCTGCAGCTTTACCTGTGTGAATTCCATCGCGCTCATCCCTTGCGCTGCGGCTGCTGCAGCGACCGATATTCGAGAAAATCATCAAGGCCGAAACGGCCGTTCTCGCGGCCCACTCCGGACATTCCGAAGCCACCAAAAGGCGCGTCGAGGTTGAAAGGACCGCCATTGATGTCGACCTGGCCGGCGCGTATCCGCCGCGCCACGGAGAGCGATAACGCGTCGTCGGGGCCCCATACTGCGCCGGCAAGGCCGTAGGGCGTCCCGTTGGCGATCGCGACGGCTTCGTCGATGTCCCGATAGGGGATGACGCAGAGCACGGGCCCGAAGATTTCTTCCTGCGCGATGGCCGAAGCGGGGTCAACGTCGGCGAAAACGGTCGGCGAGACGAAATAGCCGGCCTCGTTTCCGCCTGGCTGCTCGGCGCCACCGCAGACGAGCCGCGCACCCGATTCGATCCCCTTGCTGATGTAGCGGCGCACCCGCTCCTGCTGATCCTTCGATACCAGGGGACCCATGCGGCTGTTCGGGTCCAGAGGATCGCCGACCGTTATTCGCTGCACGGCCTCCGAGATCAGCGCCAAGACCTCTTCCTGCTGCGCGGCGGGAACGACGAACCGGGTCAGCGCGGAACAGGTCTGGCCGGAATTCAGGAAACAGCTCCCCACCGTGGACCTCACGGCGGCGGCCATATCAGCTCCGGGCAACAGAACGGAGGCCGACTTTCCACCGAGTTCGAGCGTGACCCTCTTCACGGCCGACAGCGCCTGCGCACCGATCTGGCGCCCGACCGCGGTGGAGCCGGTGAACGAGATCACATCCGCTTCGGGCGATGCGACAAGGGCTGCGCCGACATCGGCACCGGCGCCGATCACCATGTTGAACACACCGGCCGGCAACTGCGCCGCCTCGATCGCCTCGGCCAGGAGGATTGCGGCGGATGGAGCCATTTCCGAAGGCTTCAGGACGACCGTGCATCCGGCGAGCAACGCGGGCGCGACCTTGCCGGTGATCTGATGCAGCGGGTAGTTCCACGGTGTGATGCAAATCGCGACGCCTGCCGCGACCCGTTCGACGAGCGAGTTGCCGATCGTCTCGGTCCACTGATAGTCCGCCGCCGCCTTTGCGAGCCGCCGCCATGCCAGTATCGGCGCGGCGACCTGGATCCGCTCGGACAGTTTCAGCGGCATGCCGACCTCACGGCTGACGGCGGCCGCGATTTCCGCTTGCCGCGCCTCGAGCTCATCGGCGATCCGGCCGAGGTAGCCGGCGCGGACCGCAGGATCGAGGTCCGACCAGCCGGCGAAGGCGGCGCGCCCTGCCATGCACGCACGATCGGCTTCGGGAACGCCGGCAAGTGGCACTTCCAGCCACGGCACGCCGGTCGCGGAGTTGGTCACGGTAAACGAGGTCGGCTTATCGGGCGCCACCCATTGTCCGTTGATGAAGCAGGAACGTGCGATCTGCATGGCAAGCCTTCGGCATTGAGTGTCACGGGCTAGAGGACCGCGACCTTCGTGTCCTGGAAGGCGAAGCCGGCCGTCTGAGCGTCCAAACTATCGTGAGGCAGCATCGAGCGGCCATGCTCTATGTGCCGGGGTTTCACGACCTGAAACCCGCAGCAGGCCAGCCGGCTCGTGCCTCCGTGTTACGAAGCCCGGGCCTGAATCTCGGGAAGATCGAAGGCCGTTACGGCGGAGCCGCCCTCGAAACGCTCCACCTCGACCAGACAGGTCTGGGCCGAAGATCCCTGCGCAAGGCTGGATGTTCCGCGATCGAGCGTCAGTACGTTGGGGTTCCCATGCTTTTCCAGCGGCACTTCCAGGGAGCGATCCGGATCGTACCACGCGCCCGTCGGGAGAACGACGACACCCGGCATGACGCCGTCATCGATGGCTGCTGCGGCAAGGCAGCTCCCGCGATCGTTCCAGAGCCGGATGACGTCTCCGCCAGAAATGCCACGACGCGCCGCATCGGCCGGGTTGATGCGGGCAACCTCCCTGCCCGCCACCTTGCCGTCGACGCTGTAGGCGGCATGATCGAGCTGGCTGTGCAGGCGACGCGACGGCTGGTTTGAGATCAGGTGAAGCGGGAAACGTGCCGCCTGCGCGGCGCCCAGCCACTCGTCCGGTTCGAGCCAGACGGCGTGCCCCGGGCAGTCCTGATATCCGAACCCCGCCACGGTGGCCGAGAAGAGTTCGATTTTGCCCGACGGTGTGGGCAGCGCGTGGGCCTTGGGATCGGCCCTGAATTCGCCGAGCATCACCGGAGGTTCCGGCATGTCGCCCAGATCGATGAGGCCGGCATCCCAGAACTCCTCGAAAGATGGCAACGCCATGCCGAGCTTGCGAGCCTGCGCGACGGCCTCGGCATAGAGCCATTGCAGCCAGCCGGTCTCGTCCCGCCCCTCTGTGAAGGCGGGGCCGACATTCATGCGCGCGGCAAGTTGAGCAAAGATGTCGTAGTCGTCCCGCGCCTGGGCATGCGGCTCCGCCACCTTCTTCATGGCAACCAGATGCCCCTCGCGCCCGGCATAGCCCAGGTCGTTGCGCTCCAGCGTGGTCGTCGCCGGCAGCACGATGTCGGCCATCCGCGCGACCGGATTCCAGTACTGCTCATGCACGATCACCGCTTCCGGCATGGCCCATGCGGCGGCCAGCGTGTTCAGATCCTGATGATGATGGAAGGGATTGCCACCTGCCCAGTAGACCAGCTTGATGTCGGGATAGCGGTAGACGTTGCCGTTATAGCTGAACGACTGGCCGGGCTTCGAGAGAAGGTCGGCGATGCGCGCCACCGGAATGAAATCGCTGACCGCGTTCGCGAGCTGGGGGAAGGTTGGCCCCGTCATGCGCAGCTTCGAGGTGCCGACCGAGTTCACAGCGCCGTAGCCGACGCCAAAGCCGCCGCCCGGTGTGCCGATCTGGCCAATCATCGCGGCAAGGGTGATCAGCGCCCAATATGGCTGTTCGCCGTGTCTTGCGCGCTGCAGCGACCAGGCGACGTTCATCATCGTCCGGGACGAGACGATCTCCGTCGCGAGCGTCTCGATCCTGTCGGCTGCAACCCCGGTGATCCCCGCGGCCCACTCCGCATCCTTGACGACACCGTCGGCGCGGCCGGTCAGATAGGTGCTCACCGTGTCGAAGCCGACGCAATAGCGGTCGAGAAACCCGGAGTCGTGACGTCCGGACTTGAGCATACAGTGCATCAGGCCGAGCATGAGCGCGGTGTCGGTGTTCGGTCGGATCTGAATCCATTCGAACGGTCCGCCGACATCGAGATCGGCACGCAGTGGTCCGATCAGGATGAAGCGCGTTCCCGCTCGCCGCATGGCCTCCAACCCCTCGCGCACATGATGGCGCATGGCGCCGCCTGCGGTGACCTGCGCGTTTTTCAGGGGCACGCCGCCGAACCCGACGAATAGCTCGCAATGTTCAGCCAGCTGGTCCCAACTCGTATGCTGGGCCATCAGCGTGTCGAGCGGCGCTACGATGTGCGGCAGCACGACATTGGCCGCCGCGTGGCTGTAGGAGTCCCGGTGGCGGACATACCCGCCGATACAGTTCAAGAACCGATGGATCTGCCCCTGCGCATGGTGGAAACGTCCCGCGCTCGACCATCCGTATGATCCGCCGAAGATGGCACTGTTGCCGTGGCGGCCGATGACGCGCTCCAGCTCCGAAGCGACGAGCGCGATGGCTTCGTCCCACTCAACCTCCACGAACGGCTCCTTGCCGCGCAGGTGGCCTTCGGTCCGCCGGCCTTCCAGGAAGCTGCGCCGCACCGCGGGGCGCTTCACGCGCAGCCGGGTGACCGTCGGCGACAGTTGGTCGAGGCCGATCGGCGACGGGTCGGGATCCTTCGCCGATGCGACAAGCCGGGGGCCGTCCACGTCCTGCACGACTTCATAGAGGCCCCAGTGGCTCAGCGTATGATGCATTGATCCGCCCTCTGTTGGATCCGTCGCGTCGAAGATGCCGCCCAGCGCACCGGCGCGCTCCGGGTGTCAACGCGAAATCGATGTGACGCGGCGCTTTGTGCCCTATTCGTCCTCGACGAAGACTTCCTTGCGGCGCTTACGGATGAACGGAAGAAGGATCACCACGAGCAAGGCCGCCGCCACGGCGAGCAGCGTCGCACTGAGCGGTCGCTGGATCAGCACGGTCGCATCACCATCGGCGAGGATCATCGCCCGGCGCAGATACTCCTCCAGAAGCGGCCCGAGCACGAAACCCAGCAGCATCGGAGCGGGTTCGCAGTCCAGCTTGCCAAGCACGTACCCAGCCGCGCCGAAGATCGCCATCAGATACAGGTCGAACGCCGAGTTGCCGACGCTGTAGACGCCGATCATGGAGAACCCGAGGATGGTCGGGAAAAGGAAGTGTGGCCGAATCTTGAGGAGCTTCAGCCAGAGGCCGATGAGCGGCAGGTTCAGGATGACCAGTATCAGGTTTCCGACCCACATCGAGGCGATGACGCCCCAGAACAGTTTCGGCTGCTCGGTGATCAGATTTGGGCCCGGGATGATGCCCTGGAGAATGAGCGCGCCCACCATCAACGCCATAATCGGGTTGGACGGAATGCCCAGCGTCAGCATGGGAATGAACGACGTCTGCGCCCCCGCATTGTTGGCCGATTCCGGTCCGGCGACGCCGGCCATCGCGCCATGGCCGAAGCGCTCGGGAGTGCGCGACAGCTTCTTTTCCATGGCATACGACGTGAACGCGGACAGGAGAGCCCCACCACCTGGAAGCACGCCGAGCACCGAGCCAAGCAGCGTGCCGCGAACGACCGGCGCGGTCGCCTCCTTCAGGTCGGCGAGGCTGGGCAGGCGATTGTTGACCGGGATCACCGACACCGGCGCATCGCTTTCGTTCTCGATCCCGCGCAGAATCTCGCCCAAGGCGTAAATGCCCGCGCCGAACGCGACGATGGGGATGCCGTCCGCCAGGTCCAGCGTGCCGAGCGTGAAGCGCATGGCACCCGTATAGGAATCGGTACCCACGCAGCCCAGAAGGAGACCCAGCAGGATCATGGCCAGCCCCTTGAGCACCGAGCCGTGCGCCAGTGCGATAGAGGCGACGAGGCCGAGAACCATCAGCGCGAAATAGTCGGCCGGGCTGAAGCTGAGCGCCAGCGAGGTGAGCGGCTTGGCAAAGATGGCGATCGCTAAGGTCGCCACAGTCCCCGCAAAAAATGATCCGAGCGCGGCGACGGCGAGCGCTGTGCCTGCACGTCCCTGACGCGCCATCTGGTAGCCATCGATTGCGGTGACGGCGGAGGTCGCCTCACCTGGAAGATTGATCAGGATCGCGGTGGTGGAGCCGCCGTACTGCGCTCCGTAATAGATGCCGGCCAGCATGATCAGCGCCGCTTCCGGCGATACGCCGAAGGTTACGGGCAGTAGGATGGCGATGGTGCCGAGCGGCCCGATCCCCGGAAGCACGCCGATGGCGGTGCCAAGGAAGCAGCCGATGAAGCAGAACAGAAGATTGTAGGGCAGCAGGGCGACGGAAAAGCCGAGCCCCAGGTTCTGGATGAAGTCCATGATACAGCCCTAACCGGCTATGAGCCAGCCCCACAGAGGAAGCGGCAGATTGAGGAGATAGATGAAAACCAGCACGCAGAAGGCGCTGAAGCCTGCGCTGAGCAGAATGGATTCACCGATCTTGGACCGGATGCTGGCCTGCGTCGAAAACAGGACCGACAGAAAGACGGCGAAGAACAACCCCAGTGGATCGATGCTGAGGGAAAAGACGATGGGTGCGCCGAGGACCAGCGCCACCGCCCTGAAGGGCGCCACTTTGAGGGGCTCCTCTTGCGCGCTCGACTGGCCAAAAACGACAGCCAGAATGCTGATCGCGCCCAGGCTGATCGACAGCAAGAGCGGAAAGAAGCCTGGACCCATATTGGCAGGCGTACCAATCGGCAGCTTCCTCAACGTCTCGAAGGCCATCAACGCGCTGAAGCTGACAAACACTATTCCGAAGACCATGTTTCTGCGGCTTGGCCAGTAGGTAGCGAACATATTCTCTTCCTCGCCTTTCGATCGCCACGTGAGTTGATCCCGCGACGCTTGGCAACGCCGTCGCGTATTGGGATGGAAGGGGCGGCCCAGGAGCCCGCGGTCGTTTGCCGGACTTCGGCGAATGACCCTCCCGAGAGGACCGTCACCGCGTGACGCCTACTCCGACAACGCGCCGGGCAGGCGCCGCATGATGCTTGGGATCACTGGTTCTTGATCTCGTATTTGGCGATCAGGTCGCGCCACTTGACCTCTTCGGAGACCACGACGTCGCGGAACTCCTTGGGGGTGGTCGGATTGACCTGCTGACCGATCTTGGCAAAGGCCTGCTTGGCTTCGTCGGTATTCAGGTAGTTCACGACGGCCTTGTTCATGCGCTCGATCACCGACGGCGGCGTGCCCTTGGGCGCCATCAGGCCGGCCCAGGGCTGGGCGACGAGATCGATGCCGCTTTCCTTGAAGGTCGGCACGTTCGGCAGGTCCGCGGCCCGTTCGGCCGAGACGATAGCGAGCGGACGTATGGTTCCCGCTTCGATCTGCTTCATGTAGTTGTTGTTCAGGAAGTCCATCGACATGTCGAGGCTGCCCGACAGCATGTCGGTCACCACTTCGGAATTGCCCTTGTATGGCACCATCTTCATTTTGATGCCGGCCAGGTCGGAGAATGCAAGCTCCACCATGTGGCCGTAGGTTCCGATGCCGCTGTTGGACACGCTGAGCTTGCCAGGGTTGGCCTTGGCGTACTCGATCATGCCCTTGAAATCCGTGAAAGGCAGGCCGGTACGAGCAACGATGACCATCGTGGCCTTGGAGATGCCGGAGACGTACTCGAAATCCTCGAGCGGCTTGTACGGAAGGCCGGCAAAGGTATTCGTGAAGTTCGCCGCCGGGCCAGGATAGGCGAACACGAAGGTGTAGCCGTCCGCAGGCTGCCGCGCGGCGTAACCGGTGCCGATCGCGCCGCCGGCGCCAGGGCGGTTGTCGATCAGGATCCTCTGACCGATCTCCTTCTCCACAGCGCCCATCACAATTCGCGCGATATAGTCGGAACCGGCTGCAAACGGGAAGACCGCAGTGATCGTCTTGCGGTTCGGCCAGTCTTCGGCGGAGGCCTTACCAGCCAGGCCAATCGTGCCGGCAAGCAGCAAGGCGCCTAGAGAGAGCGTTGAAACAAGTTTGCGCATGAATTTCCTCCCAATCGAGGCGGCGGGCAACGTTGCCGCATTTTTTAATGCCACCGCCGCAAGCGAGCTTACAGGCGGAAGGGGTGCATCAATACGGCAACGTCAGTCCCGTTCCAGCCCGTGAAATCGATCGCCCGGCCGGAACGGCATACGGCAGGTTGGTTTCAATCTGAGAAACCCGCCCGCAAATCCTGTTCACCCCGCCGCGCATTCGCGAATATCTTGTGCTGCCGCATGGAGGAGAAGAGAACTTGGCGAAATCTGATAGATCGGAAGGGTTTCGGTCGCGATTGCTGGGCGGCGACCGGCTGATCGGCGCGTTCATCAAGACCCCGACCAGCCACGCGACGGAAATTCTTGGCCTCGTCGGCTTCGACTTCGTCGTCATCGACGCCGAACACGCCCCGTTCGACCGCTTGACCACGGATCAGGTTCTGCTTGCGTGCAGGGCCTTCGACATCGCGGGCGTGGTGCGGGTCTCCGAGGCGACGCCAGCGCAGATCCTGTCGGCGCTCGACTGTGGTGCGGAAGCGGTGCTGGTGCCGCATGTCGACAGCGCGGCGAAGGCCGCTGCGGTCGTTTCTGCCGGGCGCTATCGGCAGGGCGCCCGCGGCTTCTCCAACAGCCCGCGCGCCGGCGCGTATGGCGGGCGCACCATGGCCGATCACATCCAGCGGTCGGACGCCGACGTCGCACTTATCGCGATGATCGAGGACATGGCCGCGATCGACGTCTTGGACGAGATCATGGCGGTCGACGGCATCGACGGCATCTTCATCGGGCGTGGCGATCTTGCCGTCGCCATGCGCGCCGCCTCCCCGAACACGGACGAGGTCAGCGCCGCGGTGGAGAAGATCACCGCCGCCGCTCGCCGCGCCGGAAAGCCGATCATGGTGATGGTTGGCGCGGCCGCCGACGCCACGCGTTTCGCAGCCCAGGGCGCAACCGCCTTCATCGTCTCTTCCGACCAGGGGCTGATGCGCCAGGCTGCAGCGAAGGTCCTCAAGGACTTCGCCGAACTCTAGTGGTTCTGCTCCGACATTTGCATCCGCCTGACACCGGCCTCGGAGCAAATGTCGGAGTCAAGAAAACCACTAGCAAGTTATTGGTTCTATTGGAGCTTTCGAATTTGGCATTTGATCTGGAGCTTGATGTCAGGCGGGACTCAAATGTCAAATTCGCTCCTCTAGAGATTCCGACGCCGCGCAGGCAGGAGACAGACATGTACGCAAAAGACGATCCCCGATCGGCGCTGGCCACCGCCGCGCCCGCACCAACTGCGAAGGCTGTCACCGCCTATGCGCGCGCCGAATACGCAAAATTCTACGAGACCGCCCCGCAGGAAATCCGTGACGGCGCGCGCACATGGTATGCGCGCGGCCAGAACTTCCTCGTCGCCTACACGGACGTCGATGGCGAGGTCACCTGGGAGCGGGCTGACCAGCCTGATGAATACGTTGTCCTGCTGCCGGAGGACGGACTGACGGTGGAGCTGTCAGATCCCGGCACTTCGGTCATCACCGACAAGGCGTCCGTGATCGTCATGCCTCCGGGGAAAAGCTCGGTCACCGCTCGGGGCAAGGGCAGGCTCGTGCGCCTGTTCACGACACAGTCTTGCGATCTGGCGGCACTGTGCTCCAACGCGGGCGCATACGCTCAGCCGCACCCAAACCTGCCGCCTTTCCAGCCTTGGCCGGAACCGCCGGCCGGGTGGGCCATCCGTTGCTATCCGCTTGACGTGCCGCCTGTGCCGGGTCGCTTCGGCACGATCTACAGATGTACGACGTTCATGGTGAACGCGTTCGAGATCAAGCCGCCGCGCGACGCCAAGAACCTGTCGCCGCATTTCCACGATGACTTCGAACAGTGTTCGCTGGCGCTTGACGGCTCGTACATCCACCACATCCGCTTTCCCTGGATCACCGACTCAACACAATGGTTGCCTGACGATCACGAGATTTGCGCAGCACCCTCGGTGGCTATCATCCCGCCGCCCAGCCTGCACACCTCCCAGGGTATCGACCCCGCCGGAAACCGTCTCGTCGACATCTTCTCGCCGCCGCGCGTGGATTTCTCGCAGAAGCCGGGATGGGTGATCAACGAAGACGAATACCCGATGGGCTGAGCCGGGGCTCAACCTGCCAGCATGGGATACAGGATATGACGACCGATCAGAGCGACATCGACATCAAGAAGAGCTTCGGCGCCGAGCGCGACGCCAAGATCGCTGGCTTGCTGAAGGGCGCGGTGGATCTGCACTGCCACAGCGGCCCCGCGGCGATGCCACGCATCCTCGACCATCACGAGGCGACCATGGACGCCGAGGAGGCCGGCTTCCGTGCACTGGTGTTCAAGGACCATTACTATGTCGGCATGTCGCATAGCGCCATGATCGAGAAGCTGATGCCAGGCTTGCAGGTGAAGCTCTATTCCGGCGTCGCGTTGAACAATCCGAGCGGTGGCATCAACCCGCACGCGGTCGACCATGCCATCAAGACCGGCGGCCAGATCGTCTGGATGCCGACGCTGGCGGCGAAGAACCACATCGAGCAGAGCGCCAAGGCGACCAAGAACTTCCCCGCCTCCAAGAAGCCGATGCTGAAGGCAGAGCCCCTCACCGTTCTGGACGAAGCGGGCAAGCTCACCGATGCGACCCTGAAGATTCTCGACCTCATCGCCGAGGCCGACATCATCCTCGCCGGCGGGCATCTCCACGTCAGCGAGCAGGGCATCCTGTTCGATGAGGCCATCCGGCGGGGCGTCAAGAAAATGCTCGTCAACCACCCCACCTATGTCGTGGAATATTCCGACGAAGACATCCGCAGCTTCGCGGCGTTGGGCGTGCACATGGAACACTCCATCTGCATGTTCGTCGAGGGGCGCGGCTACAAGCATGACGGCGCGCGGCTCAAGCAGCTGATCGAGCTGGCCGGCATCGAGAAGACGCTGCTTTGCTCCGATCTTGGCCTGACCGGATCGCCCCGTCCTGTCGAGGGTTATCGCCGCATCGTGAACACCCTGATCGAGCAGGGATTTGATGACGGCCAGATACGCGCGCTGACCGGCGGTAACGCCATCAAGCTGCTGCCCGTCGATGGCTGACACCTCTGCCCAAGTGACGCCCTTCGAGGCCAGCGGCGGAACCCGTCTGATCGAACGGCTGGCCGCGATCGTCGGGGCCCGTCATGTGGTGACGGGCGAGACGGATCTGTCAGCGCAGACGGCCAATGTTCTGCACGGCGTCAAGGGACTTCCGCTCTGTCTCGTCTACCCTGCCGATGTGGGTGAAGTTTCTGCGGTTGTCAGGGCCTGCGCGGACGCCGGCATGCCCATGGTGCCGATGGGCGGCAACACCGGCCTGGCCGGCGGTACCCGGCCCTGGCCGGCTGGGCAGTGCGTCATGATCGGGCTCAAGCGCATGAACCGCATCCTCGACGTCTCGTCCGAGGGCGGGACAATGACGGTCCAGGCGGGCTGCATTCTCGCCGATGTGCAGGCCGAGGCGCTCCGCCACGACAGGCTGTTCCCGCTGAGCCTCGGAGCCGAGGGCAGTTGCCAGATCGGCGGCAATATCGCGACCAATGCGGGCGGGGTGAACGCATTGCGCTACGGCGTGATGCGCGACCTCGTCTTCGGCTTGCAGATCGTGCTGCCCGACGGCAGCGTGCTCGACCTCAACCGCAGCCTCCGCAAGGACAATGCCGGCTACGATCTGAAGCACCTCTTCATCGGGTCCGGCGGCACGCTCGGCATCATCACTGCCGCTGTCCTCCGGCTCTTTCCCAAGCCGCGCGCGCATATGACTGCCATGACCGCGCTTCGCGACGCCGATGCCGCGATCGAGATGCTCGGGCGGCTGTCGTCGCGTTTTGGCGAGTCGCTGACCAGCCTCGAACTCATCGATGCCCTGACCATCCAACTGGTGGGGCGGCATTTGCCAAGCATTGCCATGCCGTATGCGACGGAGGGCGACTGGCACCTGTTGATCGAGCTCTCCGGCAGGGATGAAACTGAGCTGGCCGCAGGGCTGGAGGAGCTCCTCGGCGGAGCGTTCGAGGACGGCGTCATCGCCGACGCGTCGATCGCGACCAGTATCGCACAGTCAAGAAACATTTGGGCCCTGCGACACGCCACGGCCGAGGTCGCCAAGCATTTGGGCCCCCGGTTCGCAAACGACGCATCGGTTCCCGTAGGAGCGCAGCCCGCCTTCCTTGCAGAAGTGCGCCGACGCGTCGCGGCATGGCCCGAAGCAATGCTGACTGTCTACGGCCACGTGGGTGACGGCAACCTGCATTTGCTGGTCGGATTCCCGGGCCGGTCCGCTGACGATCCGGCGATTCCGGAACTGCGCCGCGCGGTTGAGGCGGCCGTAACCGCCACGATCGTCGCCTTTAACGGCAGCGTGACCGCGGAGCACGGTATTGGCTTCAACTATTTGCAGAAGCTGATCGACAGCCGTAACGCAGCAGAGATCGCGGTAATGCAACAACTTCGCCGCAGCATTGATCCGCGAAACCTGATGAACCCTGGCAAAGTCGTTCCGACATAGCGGGTCCGAAGCAGGTTTCCGAGAGCGACGATGAGGGAAAGCGGGATAACTGCTGCAGCGATGAGCGCCGTCCGGACCCCGTCGAAGCCCGGCAAAGTCTGGCGCCGACCGGACCTTTGCCCGTGAGCAAGTCCACCTTCTGGGCGAAGGTGAAGACGGGTGAGTTCCCTCAGCCCGTGCGTCTGGGAGGAACAACAGCCTGGCGTGCGGAAGAGATCTGGGAACTCGTCAACAAGCGGAACCCGCCCGCGAAGACAAAACGCTGACACCAGCTTGGCAAAACCGGCTTCAAAGCCCGTGCATGACACCGGGCCGCTATTGAATATGGCCTGCGCAATGGGCGAAGATATCTCGCTTCGGTGTATTTCACGTAAAATGCACTATCGCGCGGCTCGATTTCGGCCGCCCACGCAAGAACCATGTGCCCGACGCGAAGTCGGTCTCGGCGGAGAAGACGCTGGCGGCGGCCTGGCGCAGGCTGAGCTGGCGGCGCGGCACCAAGGGGCCGCTGAAAGCCCGCTTCGCCGCCAGGGGATTTCTACCGTCGGCATCGACCTTGCTAAGTCGCTGTATCAGATTCATGCGATTGACGACGCCGACAATGTTACCGTTCGGCGACAGTTGGGACACCGGCAGACGTTGAATTTCTTTGAGCAGCAGGCGCCTTGTTTCGCTTTATCCCGGCTGTGCGATTTCCGCATGAGGCCTCGATCCCAAGACGACCACCTTCCGCCTGCAATTGCCCTCGGCTATGATCGTCTCATGATCGGAAACGGAAAAGAGCAGCCTTCGCTGGACCTCACGCTGGATGGCATCGGCCCGAGGCATCAGCAGATCGAACGGGCCATTAGGGGTAAGATTCAGACCGGCGCGTGGCCACCCGGCTATCGGATTCCACCAGAGGAGGAACTGGCGGTTTTTCTGGGTGTGTCCCGCGCACCTTTGAACAAGGTCCTGAACAACCTCGCGAACGCGAAAGTCATCATACGCCGCCGACGCCACGGAACCTTTGTCAGTGAGCGGACGGACAACCACGCCGTTATTGGCATCATCGACATCCGCGACAAGATCGAAAGTACGGGCAAGGCATATAGCTTCCAGCTTCTAAAACGCGACCTCATTAATGGCGACAATGCCTATGTCTGGTCGGATGCACCCCGGAGCGAGCGCTTGCTCCGACTGGAGCTGGTTCACAAGGCCAATGGCGCCAGCGAAGTCTATGAAGAGCGGTTGATTCGAATCTCTGCGATTCCGGAGGTCGAGTTCGAGCCGTTCGACAATGTTCTGCCGAACGAATGGCTGTTGGCTCGGCTGCCCTGCACGCGGCTTGTCAACACGATTCGCGCTGCTATGGCCGAGCGCCGGATCGCACAGGCGCTTGGTCTGGCTGCCAATGAGCCGGTTTTGATCTCCGAGCGCAAAACCTGGGCGCACACAGAAGCGGTGACATGGGTGAAGTTGTCCTTCCCCGGTCATCGCAACGAGTTTGTCGGCGAATTCAACCCGCTCGAACCTCTTTCGAAATTGGGCTGACGCATGTGGGGGAAAGCTTTCTCACCAGACCGTAGAGGCGGCGCGGACGTATTGCAGCCTGGCTATTCTGCGAAAGCGAATGGGTCAGGTGAGCTTGTCGCCGCCATCGCGAGGCCCCACCACCAAATCGCGCCAATATCCTCAGCCCCGTCGCATCTATACGTATACACCCCAAGGTCAGGACCGGCATGATGAGCTGGAAAGGCGAGCGCCCGACCATGCGGCAATTGGCGGGTGAGCTTCAGGAGAAGTTCTTTCGTGAAGTGTCCGACGATATAGCCCTGGTCGTTTCCTCGGATACAGCTAACAAGGCCTATCTCTCCGGCTATGTGAGCATGGCCCATGACTTGGCGCCGTCTTATCGCTCCGCGGCGCTGGTGTCCCGCGATCGGACTTCGCTTGTCGTGAGCGCCGCAGATGCCGGCCCCGCCTCCGAATTCCTGAGGAAAGCAGGCCAGATCCACCGCTATGGCGAGTTTTATTTCGAGACGGTCGAGGATTGGTCAAAAGATTTTCTCAAGCCTGCAAGAAGCGATTTTACGGCGGCCTTCAAGGAGGCGATTAACGCTGTTCGGCCAACTGACGGTCTGATCGGGGTGGATCGCACGAATGACGATCTCCTTTGGGATCTGTGCCGCGAGATTCTGGGCGAGCACCGCATTGCGGACGTCACTCGTTGCCTCGGCGCAGCGCGTGCAACCAAGAGCCCTGGCGAAATAGCGCGCCTGCGTGAGGCGACCAGGTTGGTCGAGGATGGCTTTCGTAGGATCATCAAGCAGGCCCATCCCGGTATGACCGAGATCGATCTCGCTGCCATGATTACGGAAGGGATGGTCGCTGGCGGCGGCATCCCCCGGTTCGTTTCAGTGACATCCGGACCTCGATCGGCGCTGGCCGATACCTATTCAACGCGGCGGGTGATCGCGAAAGGCGAGACGATCAGGATCGATGCTGGCTGCACGGTGGATGGCTACTGGTCCGACATGGCGCGGACCTTCCTTTTTGGGGAACCCGATACACGACAAAAGACGACTTATGCTGCCTTGCTGGCGGGGCTGGAGGAGCAGCTCGCGACAGTCCGCGCAGGTGTGCCCGCAAATGTCCTATTCGATGTCGCGATGAAAGCTGTCCGATCGAACGGTCTGCCGCATTACAAGCGCCAGCATTGTGGACATGGAATCGGCTTGCGATCCTATGATTCCCCAACTGTCAATGCCACCGACACCACGGTGTTACTCGAAGGGATGTGCCTCTGTCTTGAGACACCTTACTATAAGCTCGGCCTCGATGGGATGATGGTCGAGGACACAATCCGCGTTACGGCCGATGGCTTCGAACCGATCACGACCTTGTCACGCGAGCTCTTCGTGCTGTCCTAACTGCATGGACCCAGTCAACGTTCGCTTTCGGCGGCCAGCCCGTAGAGTGCATCCCCGAGCGTTGTCAGAGTCGGATAGCGTCGATAGATCACAATCCCATCCGCCTTGAACCGCAATTCGATCGGGTCGGCCAGCGGCTGGCTCAGCAGGTGAAGATAGCCGGCGGCCTGGCCTGCTCGCGCGGGCGCTCCGACCTCGACGAGAGGTTCAAAAAGGCCATCGGCGGGCGCGTAGATCGCGGTTTCCGGTGGCAGGATCTTGAGTTTGCGCGTTGGCCCGGACGCGGGAGCGACGAGATCAGGAACGATGCCAAAGTGATGCAGGACGCGTCGAACGCCGTCCTCCGCAAGTCTGACGCCAGCTTGCGATAAGCCTTGTCCGCCGCCCAGTTCGGTCGTCAGTGCTGCCACCCCATGCGCCACCGCTGCGGCATAAAGCGTGGTTGCGCCGCCTCCGCCGCGGCCATCGGTTAAGATGCTATTCGGGGCGGCGAAGCAATCGAGCAGATCGCCGATGCGGTGGTCCTGTTCGGGCGTATGGCCGCGATGCGCGTAGGCAACCTGCATGTAGTCCAGCGAACTGCCCCCCGAATGCAGGTCGAGGACGTAGTCGGCGAGCGGAAAGAGCACCTCCGTCACATACTCCGCGATCATAGCTGTAGGCCCGCTAACCGCACTGCCCGGGAACAGGCGGTTCAGGTTGCCGCCGTCGAGCGGAGAGTTCCGACGCCCAGCGATAACGGCCGGGCGGTTCAGCTCCGGCAGGATGATGATGCGGCCTTTGACTTCAGTCTGGCAGAGAGCGCGGGCGATCCTGCGCAAGGCGATTTGCCCCTCGTATTCGTCGCCATGCGTACCGGCCGTCAGAAGGGCCGTTGGGCCGTCGCCGCCATTGAAGCAAATCATCGGCACCGGAATCCAGCCATAGGCGGAAGTGTCTGAAGAGTAGGGAACGCGTGCATAGTCACTCTGCACGCCGCATTTATGGAAATCGATGGTGGTCCAGACGGGGCTAACCAAAGTGTGCTCCTCTCACAGCAAGAGCTCGAATAGAATCCAGATTTCGCGCGCCGGTCGTGCGTCCGATCGGCCTTTCTTCTGTCACGGGCTGCCCGTTCTGAATTCCGAGGTCGTCGGGATAGCTGTTGCGGCCAATGCAGCTCCGAAGCAGACGACGGCGGTAGCGATAAGCACGGTCGTGATACCGAGAACACCGGTGACAGGTGCTATGGCTAAAAGGCCCAGGGGAGCGAGACCATAGGAAACGATAAAGTCGAGCGCCGAGACGCGGGCCAATTTGGTCCGCGCGACCTCGTCCTGGATGGCCGTGAACCAGACGATGTTGAACAGCTCCATCCCGAGGCCCGCCAGAAAATAGGCCGCGATCGGGATCCAAAAGTGTTCAGGCACTAAGAGACTGAGAGGCACGAGACCATAAGCGCCGAGGCCCAGAAGCGCCCACCAGCCGCGTTTTACCGGCCGCCATCGCGATGCGGCGATCGCGCCCAGAAGAGCGCCCGTCATATAGGCGGTGACACTGCCCGTGAGCAGGCTGGCGTTGCCATGGATGGTGCGACTGATCAGCGGCACGAGTACGGCGGTCACCGAATATCCGGTCGCAATTACCGTCGACAGGGCCACCAGCGCGGCAAAGAACCAGGGATGCCGCCGCGCCTCGCGGTATCCGTCGACTAGGTCGTGAACGAAACGACCAAGGCGTGGAACACGGCGAGCGCCTGATCCAACATCTGCTACAGCCTCGCGAGGCCAGGAAGGGACCAGCGCACTGGCAATCCAGAAACACGCGATGACGAGGATTGCGGTCCCCGGGCCCCAACTGGAGGCGATCAAGGTCGCAGTCGCCGGGCCGACGAGAACTGTCGCGCGAACGGAGAGGCTGAGTGCCGCGTTCGCAGGCTGGAGCGCGTCGCGGGGCACGACGGATGGCACGATCGATTGGTAGGCTGGCCTGCAGGCACCTTGCCCCATCCCGGACAGGATGGCGCCCAGAGTGGCGAGGCTCAAACCAAAGGGCAGCTTCGTGAAGATGCCGAGAAAGAGTAGCAGCGTCCCGCATGCCGCGGCCAGGCTAGCGATCATGATTATACGCCTGCTGCCCGTTCGGTCCGCCATCACCCCGCCGATCGGAACAGCCGCCAGGAAGCCGGCGGAGCGAAGCGCCAGGAAAATGCCCAGTTCAAGCGCGCTGAGTTTGCCGCTTGAAACCATGAACCCCAAAACGAAAGGTAGCGCCCAGGTCGCGATGCCGGAGCCAGCGTTTCCTGCCCATAGCCGGCAAAAGGGAACTGAACGGATACTGGAGGGCGGAGTGGGCATGGTTTCCGAGGTGCTTGTCCGCCTTGACGGCGGATGCTGTTAGCGCAGGGAAGCCCCTGCCACTGGGCTCACGGTGCAATTCGAGCAAAAGATCACCGCTTCATGTGCTGGACCTCGTCCAAGATCCGCACCCAGCTTCGTATGCCCTTGTGGAGACGCTCGGTGTCGTAGCGCTCGTCGGGGCCATGGATCGCGTCGTCCGGGAGAATGAAGCCGATCGCGATGCAGTCGAGCCCGACCGTATCCTTGAGCTGCTGGGCCAGCGGGATAGAGCCGCCGCTACCCTTGAGAACGGTCGGGACGCCCCATTCCTTCTCCAGTCCGCGGGCCGCCGCCTTCACGAAGGGATTGTCGCGAGGCATGGTCACAGCCGAGCTGCCGTTCGCTCCCTCGAACTCCGCCGAGCAGCCCTCCGGCAAGCGGGAGCGCACGAATCGCCGGAAGCATTCGCGGATCTTTTCGGGATCCTGTCCTTCCACGAGACGGAACGAGAGGCGTGCCGTCGCGTAGCCGGGAATGACCGAGCGTTCGCCAGGCCCCTGATTGCCGCTTGTGATGCCGTTCATGTCGACAGTCGGACGGCCCCAGATCGCTTCGAGCGGCGAATGGCCCGCTTCGATGACGCCGCCCCTCAGATCGATTTTTTCGAGGGGATCGGCCTGCCGCGACAATGCGGCCCATTGCTCGCGCGCATGGCTCGGTATCGGATCGACGCCGTCGTAGAACCCCTCGATAGCGATGCGTCCGTCTTCATCGTGGATGGCGGCGAGGATCCCGCTCAAGATCCGGATGGGATTGGCGGCGACCGCACCGAAGGCGCCGGAATGGAGGTCTCCATTTGACGCGAAGACTGTCAGCTTCTCATGGACGAGGCCTTTGAGCTGAATGGTGAGCGCCGGCTGGTGTGGCAGCCACATGTCGCTGTCGCAGATGAAGGCGATGTCACAGGCGAGCTCCTCGCGGCAGGCCTCGATGAACGCGGGCAGATTCTGGGATCCGGATTCCTCCTCGCCTTCGAGCAGCACGATAATCCTGGCTGGAAAGCCGCCGTGAACAGCCTTCCAGGCCCGAAGGCCCTCGATGAATGTCCAGAGCTGACTTTTGCTGTCGGAGGCTCCCCGGCCATAGAAGCGATGACGCCCATCTTCCTCGAGGATCTGCGGACCGAACGGATCATGCGTCCAATCCTCGGCCACGCCGACGGGCTGCACGTCGTAATGGCCGTAGAAGAGCAAGCCCGCTGTATCGGCCATGGTCGTGCCGCCGGCATGTGCCAGTATCAGCGGATGGCCTGGGGTTGTGACAATCCGCGCCTCGAAGCCTATCGCCGAGAGTTCGTCCTGCAGCCATCGGGCGGCCTGCTCGATACCCGGTTTTCCGATCGGGTCGCTGGAGATCGAAGGGATCGAAATCAGATCGAGCAGCTTCTCGATTGTTGTCGGCATATTGCGGTCGACTTCCTTGAGCACGTCTTCGACGTCAGGCATTTTCCTGTTCCTCTTTCCGTTTTATCCGGGATGGCTCATGCCCGCCGGCCGATACCGGCCCGAGCGCTGCCGACGCCCGCGCCCCGGCTAGATGTCGAAGCCGAATTCCGTTTTCAGATAGTGGCGCAGGGAGGCGAGATCGGGCTTCGTAGCCGCCGCCGGCCTCGGTTCGGCGGGTTCCTTCAGCCCCGTCGAACAGCCGATCACGACGACGGGGCCATCTGCATCGAAAGCCATGATGTCATCCAGCGCCGCGAATGCCGCGCTTGACGAATATTCCTGCCAAAGTCCCTGCCGGGCGAGGACGGCGTGCGCGGCCCGCGCCGCATCGTCCGTTACCAGCAGGGGGATGCCATTGCTGTCTCGGATCGCAATCACCGCGCGATAGCCGTTGACGGTGACGGCGGTTCCCGACTGGATCGTCGGACCGGCCTCGACTGTCGTGGCCGGCGTGTTGGCCCTCAGGGCATGATGGAGCGGGCCGCGCGCGGCGGGCTCGACCGAGACGAGCTGGGGGATCCGGTCGATGCGCCCAAGCAGCCTAGCCTCGTTGAAGCCTTTGTAGATTCCATAGAGCATCTCGCCATAGCCTGTCGGCACGACGACTGCGGCGGGTGTCGCGCCGTCGAGATCGGCGAGGATTTCGTACGCCATGGTCTTGTAGCCCTCCGGCCCCCATGGGTGGCCGGTATGGACCGGCGTGAGATTGCTGACCGGATAGGTTCCGGGGAGTTCTTTCAACGCGCGCATCGCGGGCCAGCGCGCATCGGCCGGTAGAAAGACCGGATAGGCTCCATAGCCGAGGATCATGTCGCGAACGACCGGGCTGACCTCGGGCATGGTCAGGACGATGCAGTCCAGCCCGGCGCGGCTCGCCATCGCTGCCGCGGAGATTCCATGATTTCCAGAGGAGGCGACGATGATCGTGGTTGCGCCCTCATACAGGGCCGCGCTGATCGTGAAGGTATTCAGCCGGTCCTTGTGGCTCCAGGTCGGATTACGGCTCTCGTCCTTGATGAAGACCTTTTGCTCACGGAAGCGCGGAGGCGCCACGCTGGAGACGTCGACCAGCGGCGTGCCGCCGACAGGCATGGTGGCACGAGGGTGGCGCGGAGGAAGAATTGCCTGCCAATCCTGCCAATGCGTTCCCCGCGCGAAAGAAACGTCGGTGGCGGACGCGTAGTCATAGGCGACCTCAAGCGGAAACTGCATGGTCTCGCTTGAGGTCTTCGGGCAACCTGAGAGCTGTGCCGGCAGAAGCGGATAGGTGGGGTTTCCAGGGCCAAGTGAACGCTGGGCCGTCGCCAGCGATGGCGTTTGGATATCGAAAGTCATAATTGCGTTGTCTTCCAACTCGCCGGGCTCGCTCCAGGTTGACCTGGGCGCTCCCTGGCATTTCGAAGTTCGGACACATCCGCAGCGCGGATGGGGTGACGCCGATCGGATGATCGGAGCGGCTGGTCGCTAATGCAGGACCTGCTCCAGGAACCGCCTGGTCCGCGCTTCCCGCGGGTTTTCGAAGAAGATGGACGGCGGCGCTTCTTCGATGATCCGCCCCTGGTCCATGAAGATGACGCGGTCGGCAATCCGGCGCGCAAAGCCCATCTCGTGCGTCACGCAGATGATGGTCATGCCGTCCTGCGCCAGGTCGGCCATCGTATCGAGCACCTCCTTGACCATCTCAGGATCCAGCGAGGAGGTCGGCTCGTCGAACAGCATGACGCTCGGGCGCAGACAGAGAGAGCGAGCAATGGCGACGCGCTGCTGCTGGCCGCCGGAGAGCTGGCCCGGGTATTTGCCCGCCTGTTCCGGAATCCTGACTTTTTCCAGATAGCGGCGGGCGATCCGTTCGGCCTCTGCGCGCGGCGTCTTGTGAACCCATGTCAGCGCCAGGGTGCAGTTCTGCAGAACCGTGAGATGCGGGAACAGGTTGAACTGCTGGAACACCATGCCGACGTTCTTACGGACTGCCTCAAGGACCCGTGACTTCTGTGCGAGTTCGACGCCATTCACAGTGATCTTGCCGTTCTGAAATGCTTCCAGGCCATTGATGCAGCGGATCATCGTCGACTTGCCCGAGCCGGAAGGGCCGCACACGACGATGCGTTCGCCCTGTTTCACGCTTAGATCGATGTCGCTCAGGACCTGGAAATCCCCGAACCACTTGCTCATCTTTTCAATCTCGACAGATCTCGCGACCGGGCTGTCGGGCATGGGTGTGTCCTTTTTCAATGAACCATTATCTGGCGCCGTCACTACAGCGCCTCCGCACGGGCGCTTCCCGCGACCGAGATCAATGAGAAGATCCAGCTGAGGGCGAGGCGCGTGGTGATCGTGATGCAGAGATAGATGAAGCCGGCGATGAGAAGTGGCTCGTAGATGTCGAGCGTTCGTGACCTGATCTCGTTGGCAAAACCCATCACGTCCATGACGGTGACCGTGAAGGCAAGAGCCGTGCTCTTGCAAAGCAGGATCACTTCGGTCGTGTAGGCAGCGAAACCGTTCCGGATCATCGCCGGGAAGATCGCTGCCCTGAAGGTCTGGAAACCATTCAATCCGAGCGATCGCGCGGCTTCGATCTGTTCCTTGGGTGTCTGGAAATAGGCGCCGCGCATGATCTCGGACGTGAAAGCCATCTCGACGATGGCCAGGCAGATGATCGTGCACCAGAACGGGCTGGAGAACACAGCCCACAGGAAGGTCTCGCGGACAATCGGCAGCAGCGGCAAGCCGTAGTAGATGATGTAAAGCACCAGCAGCATCGGCACGCCGCGGATGCAGAACATCAAATTCCACACGCTCTTCGAGATGTGTCCAGGAAAGCGGATCTGGATGAACGCCATCGCTGCAGCGAGGATGAAGCCAATCACGAGGGAAACCAGAAACAGGCTCAGGGTCGTGGACAGGCCGCCGAGGATCTCCCGAGTATAGGCGATCATAAGTTCCATCAGATCGCCCCCATCGATCGGCGGGAGCGACCTTCGAGATAGGAGAAGACTCTTGAAGACGCGAAGGCGAAGGCGATGAAGATCGCGATCGCGATGCCATAGAAGGTGAACGGGGCGCCAGTCGAACGCGCGCCGAGAGAGGCGATGCGTACGATATCGGGAATGCCGATAATGCTGAGCAACGCGGTTTCCTTCATGCTGATCAGCCAAAGCGACCCGAGATGCGGCAGCACCTTTCTGTAGATCTGCGGCAGGATGATCAGCGCGAGCGACTGAAAGCGGGTGAATCCGAGAGCGCGGCCCGCCTCATGTTGCCCGGCCGAGATATCGGCCCAGCCGGCCTTGAACAATTCGGTGGCATAGGCACCGAGCACGATCGATGTCGAAAGCACTGCCGGAACGACCGGGCTCACACTCGCGTCGGACGTTCCCGTCAGAAATTTCACCAAGGACTGGATCAGGCTGTCGGCGGTATAGAAGATCAACAGAAGCAGAAGAATGCCGGGCAGGCTCCTGAACAGATATGTGTAGAATTTGACGATAGCAGCGGCGAACCTGATGCGCGACGACGCTAGGAGCGTGGCGCCGATCCCAATGATGATACTTAAGACGAAGCTGATGATTGCGATGGAAAAGCTCATTCCAAACGCTTTGACGAACTGATGTCCCCATCCTTGCTCGAGGTAATTCAGCATTCCCGACACCTGTTTATTAATCTATGAAGAAGCCGATTACCGCTCCAGAGGCGGAGGCGAGCGATATCGGCGCGCTCGCCTTGCTCGGCATCATTCCGTCGAGACACCGCGCGAGGTAGGCGGCAGCGCCGCGAAGCGTTGCCGTCGCCCGCGCGACAGCAGCGCCGGCGCTTGTTGTTTTTCATCGGCGGTTCGACGGATGTCTCGATCTTCCCGAAATCAGCGATCAGCGTTTACGCCGAGTCTCATTTGATTTTCGGGCCCCATTTCTTCTGAAGCTCGGCCCAGGTGCCATTGGCTCGCAATGTCTTCAGGGCCGCGTTGAATTCGTCTCGCAGAGCGGTGTCCTGAGGGCGGAAGGCGATGCCGATCCCTTCGGAGACCTGAACGCCCTCTCCGATGGTGACGAGTTTGGGGCCGTCGCCTTCTTTTGCGAATTTTTCTTCCAGCCCCAGGACAATATCGACACGGCCGGCCTTGAGATCGGAAATCAGCGCGTCGATCGACGGATAGCGCCTGATCTGGGCGCCCGGATACGTCTTCTCGATATAGGCGGCGTTGGTTGTGCCCTGCTGAATGCCGATGATCTTGGTCGCCATCGTTTGCGGGGTTATTGGGAACTCCTTGCCTGCGACGACCCCGTATTCCGAATAGGTGATGCCGTAGGGGTCGCTGAAAATGACCCGCTTCTTGCGCTCTTCGGTGATTCCCATGGCGCCGAGGATGACGTCGAACTTCTTCGCGAGAAGGGCGGGGATGATGCCGCTCCATTCATTCGTGACGAAGCTGCATTGGGCTTTGATCAGCTTGCAGATCGCATTGCCGATATCGACGTCGAAGCCCTGAACCGTGCCGTCGGCGGCGGTCATGTTGTATGGCGGGAAGCCGCCCTCGTTCGCGATGACGAGCTTGCGCGGCGCTTGGGCTTGCGCGGTTGACAATGACGCGATGAAGGCCACCGCCATAAGGGCCTTTACGAATTGAAGTGCCATGAGGGTGTCCCCATCTCCATTTGTAATTACAAATGAAGCTAGCGAGGATGCAGCATTTGTCAACTGCCCGATGCTCGTCCATGACGGGATGGGTATCTCGGACCACCAAACCTGGGACGAGAAGTGGGGGCCTTGGTGCAGGCACGATATCCATGGAAGGCAGCTGCACGCCTTCGACGTGTAGATCGACTATGTGGCCTGCTGGCGAGTCTGCCGTCGTACAGGTCGCGACCCGATTAGCACATGCAGGCGGCCAATGCTCGCTTTGCATTTTTTGTAAATAGAATTTACTATTCACGGCCACGTAGACGCAAAGCTAAGACGATCGCTCTGTCCACAGAGATTGTATTAGGACAGGCCTTTAGCAAGAGATAGCCAATAAGCTGATCCTGCCCCTGCTTTGCCCGCAAGCCAGCCCGTTTCCTCGCAATCACCCTAGCCCGGCTGACAACAGCCTTCTCAGCCCCTGAGGCGGTCATCAGGTCGTACTTGCGCAACTCCCCCAACAGCCGAAGCAGAACGATACGGTGTCGACGTGACTGCCGATCCCGGAAAATTTCGCGAATAGCTCGCGAGTGTCTATCTCAACCCCTCGTTGCAAAATTCATCCATGCCCTTGACGACCCAAGGGTGGGGCACTCGCGTCAGTGTGTTTGTCGCAAAATGCACTATTGCAACAGGCAAGGAGCCGCGCTCTTGAGATGATTTGATTAGTCCCAAACGGTGCCCGAATCAATATTTAAGGATTGCCCTGTAATGTTACAGGCCTCATCTGATGCAAGGAATGCGACCGCAAGCGCTATATCGGACGGAGCGGTCGCTCGGGCAAGCGCACTGGTTCCAACCAGCTTGCGCAACGTTTGAGATTTCGAAGTTCCTGCGTCGCGTGACTGCCGCTCAAGCCATTCTCGCATCATCGGCGTCTCTGTGATTCCAGGGCACACACAATTCACCGTGATACCGAACTGTCCGAGCTCGGAGGCGGCAATTCTTGTCATGGCAATAATGGCGCCCTTCGTGCCAGCATAGGCAATGTTCGAGGTCTGTCGAAATCCTTTGCCTGCGATCGAGGAAATGTTCACGATCCGCCCGCTTCGCGCTGTCCGCATGAGCCGCCCGGCATGCTGCATCATCAGTAGCGTGCCGCGGAAGTTGACCATCGTGATCTCGTCAATCGCGTCCGGCGTAAGATTTGCGAAGGAAACCTGGCGGGAAACTGCGGCGTTGTTCACAAGAACCTGAACGCCTCCATAATCCGCCTCGACCCGGTTGAAGAATTCCACGATCGCGGCCGGATCGCGCAGATCAAGATCAAGGCTTCGGCTCTCGGGGGCGAGCGCGCGAAGATCGGCATCGGCGGCGCGAAACTCGCCAGACGGCAGATCCACAGCCAGGATGACGGCGCCTTCCGACGCAAATTGCAGCGCGATGGCCTTGCCGATCCCGCGAGCGGCCCCGGTCACGACGACCGTCTTGTGCTTGAAGCGCATGGATGTTGTCTTCGTTGATGGCGGGGGAACATGGCAGGACGCTGCGGGCCGCCCCCGGGGATGTGGCCTCGCTCATGCGCAATGACCTATTTGGTCGGGTCAAAAACCAGGTGAAAGCGGACGTTGCAATGGCCGCGCCATTGATGTGAGAGCTCTCGACGTTCGTTTCCTCATGCGGCTACGGATCGGTCGGGCGGCCTGCGCGAAACGGACGCTAAGCGGGACTTCGCAGCCATGACTTGACCGAGACCCGACACGGGCCGCGAGTATTCTGCCTCTTGCGTGGAGCGGTCAGAGTAGAAGCAGCGAAAACAGCGAAGAAGATCGGTCGATCTCATCGTTCCAATTATTAATATAAAGCGACCAATTGTCCCTGCTTGCTATCCTCCAGCGTGAAAATCATCTTAGAACTCACATCAAAACATTGAAGCTAAGCCATTACGATGTATATTCAGTGCAGCGGAACTCCGAAGTCGGGCCATCTTGTTGAATTGAAAAGCAGGGCATTCACTTATCGGGAATGATAACATCGTAGCCGAGAGGGCGTCAATATTTATGGGCAAAATGTTATGACAAAGCTGCATGTCAGGCAGGTCGAGGCTTTCCGCGCGGTTGTGACGCTCCGGAGCATGACGAGAGCGGCTGAGTTCTTGGGAATTTCGCAGCCGGCCGTCAGCCGCCTGATCTCGGATTTCCAGGACCAGGTTGGTTTCCGGCTTTTTCGCCGGTCTCGCACCAGCGCGGAACCTACGCCGGACGCGCTGCTGCTCTTTGAACAGGTTGACAAGCTGTTTAACGGGCTTGAAGAGCTCGGCCATTACATCGGTGCCATCAACAACACCCAGGTCGGCCGCTTGACTGTAGCGGCGACGAATTCGCATGCGTCCGGCTTCCTGCCGCAGATGCTATCGGACTTCAAGCGGGAGCACCCCGGCGTCTCGATCAGCTATCACATCCAAGCCCATGAGCAGGTCATTGATTGGGTTGCGTCGGGCCGCGCCGACGCAGGATTCGTCATACAGCCTGTGGCGAAATCGGACCTCACATCGGTCGTCCTGGGGTCGGCGGATGCCCACTGTGTCATGCCGGCAGATCATCCGCTCGCGCGCAAATCGATCCTTGAGCTCAAGGATTTCGTCGGGGTTCCATTTGTGAGCTTCCCTCGCGGCACGGCGCTCCGCTTCCTGATCGACGGGCTGTTCGACCGCGCCGGAATCGACCGCAACTTGCATATCGAGGCGACGTCCCACCACGCTGTCTGTTCATTTGTCGCCTATGGGATGGGTGTCGGTCTGGTCAATCCGTTTGCCCCTCTGGATGTCTCAGGGAATCCGCTCGTGAGCCGGCCGGTCAAGCCGAGCGTGACCCTTGATGTGCAAATGATTGCGAACGAAAGCGCTCTGTCGATCACAGCCGACATGTTCCGCGCATACGTGCTTCGGGAAGCGCCCCAGCGACTCGGGGAGCGTCTGAGCGCCCGATCGCATTCGGCGATCTCTCCCAGGACAAAGAGGCAGTCTGTCTGAAGCGCGTGTCGCCGCGATCGGGCTGACTGAGGGACGCGAAAGGTGTCAATGCGCCGCCTTCAGGCGGCGGCTATCCACCGTCCCGGGGCAGATGGGCCCGGTGACCGAACGCGGGCTGGCGCGGATCAAGAAATAATATCTATGAAAAATTATCTTGAAAAATTCGGCAATCTGTTATTTCTAAAACGATAATAATTCGGACTCCGGCGAGGCTCCCGGAGATCTGACGATGTGGATTTTTGGGGGCCGGAGTGCGCCCGGGGATCCGAGCGAGACGTGTGTTGGGAGGATCGTTGCCTGGATGATCGCACAGCAAATCCTTAATGGCCTGATCACGGGTTCGGTATACGCGCTGTTTGCGCTCGGCTTCACGCTCGTGTTCAGCGTCAATCGCGTGCTTAATCTCGCCCATGGCGCAGTCTTCATGTCGGCAGCGCTTCTCTCCTATTATCTCGTTATGATTGGCACGCCGTTCGTCATTGCGGCGGCAGTGGCCACCGTTGTCGCGGGCGGCATCTCGATGGTCGTGGAGTTCGTGGCCTTGCGACGACTGCGACGGTTTTCTCCGCATGTCATGGAGTTCGCGGCGCTCGTGACGACCCTCGGTGCAGACATCGTGCTCGTCAGTCTGGCTCACAAGCTGACGGCTGCACAGACTGTCCGCTTCCCCTTCGGGACTTTCCCAAATCAGTTCTTCCTCCTGTTCGGGCTGCGGATATCGCTCCTGCAGATCATCATCGTCTTGAGTGTGGCCTGCATGCTGTCGTTTCTCGTGTTCTACCTCTATCGGACATCGGCGGGTCTGCGGCTGCGCGCGGTCGCCTCGAGCGACAGGGCGTCCCTGCTGCTGGGGATCAATCCGAATGCGGTCTATGCGCAAACTTTTTTCATTTCCGGCATCATGGCCGGCATCGCCGGTGTGCTGATCGCGCTTTCGTTCAATTCGATCAATGCGCATATGGGTGAGAGCTATATGCTCAAGACCTTCGTCATCATCGTTCTCGGGGGATTGGGAAGCGTGCCGGGGTGCGTTCTGGCAGCGCTGTTCTTCGGTGTCGCACAGACTCTCTGCGTCGCGTACCTCCCGCCGGGATCGGCCGACATCATCCTCTATGCCTTACTCTTTGGAATGCTGTTGGTTCGGCCGGCAGGGCTCATGGGAAATGCGGCCAATATCAGCGTCGTGGGACGAAACGCATGAGCTTCCTCGGTCAATATATTCCCCTGCTTGATACTGTTCTGCTCGCCGTAGGCTTTGCGTTCAGCCAGCAGGTGGTGCTGCGGGCCGGCGTTTTCTCCGTCGCGACAGCCGGATTTGCCGCTATCGGATCTTATTGTGCGGCGATCTTGGTCACCAGGCTGGAGTGGCATCCGCTGTTCGCGATGGCGGCGGCGTGCCTCTTCGGCGCCCTGACGGGTTTTCTCCTGGCCCAGCCCCTGGCGCGTCTTCGCGGCATCTACCAAGCGATCGCCACGCTAGCCTTCGTGCAGATCGTCATCGCGGTAACCCTCTTCGCGGAGCCGATTACCGGCGGAGGGCTCGGGATCAACAATATACCGAAATCCGTCGGCACGGGGACACTCGCTGTCGCTGTTCTTGTCACGGCATACATTCTTCATTCCGTGAAGCAGTCCGGCGTTGGCCGCGCTTTTGATGCGATCCACCAGGATGAGACCGTGGCCGCGGTCCTCGGTATTTCAATCCGCAAGTATCAGACGCTCGCCTTCCTGATCTCTGGCTGCATCGCGGGCGCGTTCGGGGGCTTGCAGGCCCTCAACACTTACTCGATCGCGCCGACGACCTTTTCCTTCGCCTTCGTCATCATGGTCCTGGGCTATATCGTGGTCGGTGGCCGACGGTCGGTCCTGGGCCCCGTTGTGGGCGTGGCGGTGCTGACCCTGCTGCCGGAGCTGTCGCGTTTCATGGCCGAATGGCGCCCGATCCTGACCGGGGCCACGATGATTCTTATCTCCACATACTTGCCGCTGGGCCTCGCCGACACCCTGATCGCGCGGCTTCGCATGAGGCGCTTGAGCCATGCCCAACCGGAAGGAGGTCACAGTGTCCGAACTCCGTCTTGACGCGGTTTCGAAGTCGTTCGGCGGCCTTCATGCGGTCTCGAACATCGACCTTGTCGCACCGCAGGGATCGATCACCGGATTGATCGGCCCGAACGGTGCCGGCAAGACTACCATCATCAACCTGATCACCGGCACCCTCCGGATCAGCTCGGGCCGTGTCTTTCTGGATGACGTCGAGCTCACCACGGCAGAGCCGGATGTGATCGCCCGTCGCGGAGTGTCGCGCACCTTCCAGAACATCCGTCTTCTGCCCGAGGCGAGCGTGCTCGATAACGTCATCATCGGCTTTCATCGCCACGAGCGTTCCTCTGTTGTGGCGGGTCTTCTCGGTTTGCCGTCCTCGCTCCGCGAGACACGCGCGCTTCGGCAACGCGGCATGGAGATTCTCAAGCGTTTTCGCATTGAGCGGTTTGCCGACGCGGCGGCGGGTAGTTTGGCTTATGGCCATCAACGGCGTGTCGAAATGGCGAGAGCCGTGGCGGCGCAGCCCCGTATCCTGCTCCTGGACGAACCTGTCGCGGGAATGAATGATGTGGAGGCCGACGAATTGGGCGACCTCTATGAGGAACTGGCTGCGTCCGGGATCGGCCTTCTGATGATCGAGCACAATGTTCGCTTCGTGACGCGGATGTGCACGCGCATCTATGCGATGGCATCCGGCAAGATGATCGCAGCTGGTCCGCCCGGCGAAGTATTGAAGGATCCCAACGTCATCGCCGCCTACCTCGGAGACCGCTATGCTAAGGGTTGAAAATCTCGTCGCTGCCTATGACGGGATCAAGGCGCTTCGCGGCGTTAGCATAGAGCTGGGCCCCGGCGAGTTCGCCGCGGTGATCGGGGCCAACGGTGCGGGAAAGTCGACGCTCCTCAATACTGTGTCCGGTCTTGTACGCCCGGTCTCTGGCAAAGTGCTGCTCGATGGCAAGATGGTGGCCGGGTTGCCCGCGTACCAGATTGCCCGGAGGGGGCTGCTGCAGGTGCCGGAAGGGCGCATGATCATGGGCAACCTTACCGTGCGTGAGAACATCCTGCTCGGATCGCTCACGCGCAACGGACGAACGCCCGCACATGATCTGGATGGCATTCTTGATTTGTTTCCGCGCTTGAGGGAGCGGATGCAGCAGGTTGCCGGCACGATGTCAGGTGGTGAGCAGCAGATGCTGGCGATTGCGCGCGCCCTGATGGGCGCCCCCAAGGTGCTGCTGCTGGACGAGCCAAGCCTTGGGCTCTCTCCATTGATGGCCGACCTGGTCTTCACTGCCCTCAGCAAGCTTCACGCCTCGGGTCTCGCGATCCTGCTGATCGAGCAGAACGTCCATCGCGCACTGGAGGTGGCGCAACGCGCCTATGTCATGGAGCAGGGCCGCATCGTTCAGGAGGGCAGCAGCCGTGAACTGATCAATGATGCACGCCTTATCGAACACTATCTGGGCGGTGCTGTTGCGGCGGCATGACCGAAGTGGAAGCGATATCTTGTTCGCAATCGATGATCTCAAGGATCGCGTTTAAAAAAATCGGGAGGACGACCAATGAAACTCGGAGCTGGTATTCTCGCATTTGCGGCGTTCGCAGCGCTCGCGGGCACCGCGCAGGCCCGTGAATTTCTTATAACATCCATCACTGAAAAAACGGGTAATCTCGCCTCGCAGGGTATTCCGCTGGCGCGCGGGATGGAGATCGCCGTCGATGAGATCAATGCGTCGCGTTATCTGGGCGACAATACGATCAAACTGGTGCAGGAGGACAACGCCAGCGACAGGGGGCAAGCCGCGCTCTTGATGAGCAAGGCCAATGCAGCCGGCAGCATTGCCGTTATCGGCACGGCAACCGGCTACGTTTCGCATTCAATCGCACCTATTGCGAATGAATTGAAACTGCCCCTAATGGGCATGGTCTATTCGCCCGACCTTCTGACCCCGGGACCCTATTCGGTAAAGATCACATCATCCGATGACAGCCACACCCTGTCCTTGGCGCGCTATGTCGTCGATGTTGCGAAGCCTAAGACCTGCCTCATCATCTATGCGAACGACAACCCCGGTTTTATCGCCCAATATAAGACGTTCCGCGCCTATGCAGAGGAGCGCGGCGTCAAGTTCATCGGCCAGGAGGCTGTTTCGCTGCAGGACACCGACTTCTCGGCGCTCGCGACGAAGATCGTGTCGCTTCAGCCGGACTGCTTGAACATCTCGACCACCGCTCCCATTGGCGCCAATATCATCATTCAGGCCTTGCAGGCGGGGATGGACCCCGCTACGCAGATCTTCGCCGGCGCCGGTTTCGCCAACGAGCAGCTCATGAAGGTTGGCGGAAAGGCCGTTGAGAATGTCGTCGTCGTCGCTGATTTCGTTCCGCCGGGTGTCAATGACGCGGGCAAGGCCTTCAGCGCAGCTTACACCAAAAAATTCGGTGTCCCACCCGAGAACTGGTCGGCGGTCGGTTACACCCAGGTCATGCTCCTGGCTTACGGCCTGAAGCAGGCGGGAAGCTCGGCAACCCGGGAGACGTTGCTTGACGCGATCCGGAACGTCGACAACTTTCCAAATATTCTTGGTGGAACAGGTGTTATGAGCATCAAGGACCGGCTGCCTGAATACGAGGCCGCCATCATGAAGGTGAAAGACGGAAAATTTGTAAATGCCAAGTAAAGAAAGCCGTTCAGAGCAGAACGCATTCTTTGTTATTCACATGAGCCCGTGATGCGCAATTTTTCGGAATACTCCGGACACTATCCGGAATTCGAACTGAGCCGCGACAATGGCGTGGCTCACCTTCGGTTCAATACGAACGGCGGACCGTGGATATGGTCCGCCCGCGCGCATCGCGAACTCGTTGCGGTCATGCGCGACCTGGATGACGACAGGGAAAATCGGGTTCTGGTTCTCAGTTCCGCCGGGCCGAACTGGGTCGAAGGGATTGACCTTGCCAGTTTCCGGGGGATCGCCTGGGACGAGATGACGTGGGAGGCGAAGCGCTACTTCCGCGCAATGCTCGATTTGGAGATTCCGGTCATTGCCGCCGTTCGCGGGCGCTGCACCATCCATGCCGAAATCCCCTTGATGAGCGATATTGTCCTGGCGACGCCGGACGCCATCTTCGGCGACTCCGCGCATCTGCCGCGAAACGTTGTGCCTGGAGACGGTACGCATATCATCTGGTCTGCCCTGCTTGGGCCCAATCGCAGCCGCTCGCTGCTGTTCGGAGAGAGCTTTATCGGTGCTGAAGAAGCACGCTCTGTGGGGATGATTGCGGAAATCGTCCCCGCCGAGAGTATCCTGGAGCGTGCCTTCGAACACGCGCATCGCATCGCGAGCAAGCCCTCGGTTGTGGCGCGCAACACGCGCACCGCCCTGATCCGGCCACTGCGCCAGGCGATCGAGGACGGCCTGGCGATGGGACTGGCGCTGCAGGGCGCTGCCTATAGTAATCAGCCTCATCGTGGTGAGGTACCCGTTGATCCTGATCGCAAATAGTCCTGTTCAGCCTTGAATATCTTGGCGCGGCGAGAAGTTTACGATGAAGCAAACAATTACGGTAACTTGGCTTTGCGCGGATGGCGCCTCCGTCACGGCAGAGGTTCCCCTAGGGCACAGCCTTATGGAAGCGGCCGTTGCGCACAATGTTCCAGGCGTTATCGGCGATTGTGGCGGCGCTCTAGCCTGCGCGACATGTCACGTTGTCGTCGAGAGCGCGCCCATACCGTTGCCGATGCCGAGCGCGACCGAAGGGGAGATGCTGGAATTCACGGAGGCGCCGGCTGAGCCGAGCTCGCGCTTGTCGTGCCAGATCAAGGCAGTTCCGGAGCTCAACGGTCTCATTCTGCGCGTTCCGGGCCCGTGACTTTTGCGACGAGATCACAGCTGTTGGGAGGTCAAAAAGCCATGGCTGAAGCAACGACACAAGGTGATGGGCGAGCCATGCAGGCCGGCTCTTCCTCTATTCCGGTCCTCAATCTTGATCCCTATGCGCCGGAGACGATCGATAATCCCTATGGGTTTGACGAGGCGCTGCGCGAAGCGGGGCCGGTCGTGTGGTTGTCTCGCTATCAGTGTTATGCGACGGGCCGTTTCGACGAGGCGCAGACCGCGTTCTCCGATGACAGCCGGTTTCTCTGCACCGCTGGCGTGGGGTTGACCGATATTCGCAAGCCAGAGTCGCTTCGCGACAAGAACCCGTTGATGGAGGTGGAGCCGGCAGTGCACCGGCGCGTCCGGGGCAACATGATGAAAATCCTGTCGCCTACGCTGATGCGCAGCTATCGCGCGCGGTTTGAGGAAAAAGCGGATGCCATCGTGGCCCAAATGGTCAAGAAAGGCCGGTTCGATGGTCTCCATGATCTGGTCGAGCCGTTTATCCTGGATGTATTCCCTGAGACCGTTGGAATTCGGATCAATCCAGAGACAGTGCTGTTGTTCGGGGATCTGAATTTCAATGCAAATGGCCCCATGAACCAGTTCTACAAAGAAGCGCTGGAACGGGTGTCACCGCATTTGCCGGACTTCGAACGTTCCTTCCGAAAGGAGAACATGCAGCCTGGCGGGATGGGTGCGCGACTCTACGAGGAAGAGGAAGCCGGCGTCTTTGAACCGGGGACCGCCTTTGGTTTCGTTCGGGTCCTGTTCCGCGGTGGGTTTGATACCACGATTGCCGGGATCAGCGGTGCGCTGCTCGCGCTATCCCGCGACCCGGCGGCGTGGGCCTATATGAAGGATAATCCCGACAAAGTGCTCAACGCCTTCGACGAGGCGCTGCGTCATGTCTCACCTTTCCGGGTTTCGCACCGTGTCACGGTCCCTGAAGGCTGTGAGTTTGCAGGGGCTCGGCTTGAGGGTGACCGGAAGATCGCCATCTTCATGGAAGCAGCTAACCGCGATCCGCGGAAATGGCCACAGGCTGATCGTTACGATCCATCGCGCGCAGCGGTCACGGAGCATCTCGCGTTCGGTCATGGCGCTCACAAGTGCATCGGTTTGCTGGTGGCTCGCTATGAGGCCGAGGCGCTGCTGCGTGCCGTGATCCGTCAAGTCGATCAACTGACCTTTGCTGGTGAGAGTGAGCCGGCCTATCGACGGATCAATACGCTGCGAAGCCTTGTAGACCTCCCGTTGGAGGCTCACTGACTCCGGCTACCGGCCGATATGGCATGGATTTTGGGTGGCGAGGTTGCACCATGAACGAAGTGCGTTTGGAAGTTCCCGAGATCAGCCGCGATGGACGGCTGAGGGGCAAGGTCGCTGTCGTTACAGGGGCCGGCTCTGCAGGGACGATGGGCGGAACCGGGGCGAATATCGCCGTCCTCTTCGCCGCCAAAGGTGCCAAGCTCGTGCTGGTCGACATTGATCAGGCGCGTGCCGAGCATACGCTGAGTGCCGTAAGAGCTCTCGGCGGTGAGGCGGTCGTCGCCATTGGCGACATAACCAGAGCAGATCATTGTCGTCGTATGATCGAGACGGCTCAATCCGCGTTCGGGGCGATCGATATTCTTGTAAACAACGCCGCGATCGCACCAGGGGAACAAGCGAATACCGAGGAACTGTGGGACCGCATTATCGACATCAACTTGAAGGGCGCCAAGCTGATGTCAGACGCGGTACTCGACCCTATGAAAGCACAGGGGCGTGGCTCCATTGTCCATATATCCTCGATCGCCGCGCTCGCCGCAGGCGGCGGCATCGCCTATTCCGCGTCAAAGGGCGGCATGGTCGCGATGACCAAGGCGCAGGCATACGAATACGGCCCCCACGGTATCCGGGTGAACAACGTAGCACCCGGGCATGTGGCCATTCCAATGGGCCTGAATTTCAAAGGCTGGAACGGGGCGGGAACCGACGCAATCCGTAGAAAGCGTGCCAGGGCAAGTCTTCTCGGCACCGAGGGAACCGGGTGGGACGTGGCCTATGCCGTCCTTTTCCTCGTGAGCGATGAAGCCGCTTATATCACGGGACACACGCTACCGGTGGATGGCGGCACCACTGCGGTGATGCCGATCGTGATGGCTGAACGCATTCTGACGGATTGATCGCCGTGTCAAAAGCCGATGGGCGGGCGTAGGCCCGCCCTTTCCGCTGTTGGGATCTCAACCGTCGATATCTTTTCCCTCGAGGGCGAAAACCCGATTGCGGACAGCGCGAAATTCGTCCGTCATCGCATGCATGGGGTCCTCGCCGTTCTCAGCCATGATCTCATCGATATGGGCGCTGACGTCATCGGGGCTGATTCCGCCGACGTCGGAGGCGAGCCATCCCTGATTGAGGCTGCGGCGGACCCGTGCAAAGCGGCCTCCAACCGCGGAGATAAGCTCGCCCGTAATCGCGCACGCTTCGCTCGCCAGGTACAAGGTTGCGGCGGAGACCGTTTCGGGTGGCGAGCGGTGATGGATATCCCGCTGATATCGGACATTTGCCGCTGCATCTCTAGCCGGGATCGCGAGTGCGGGATTCTCAAGCGCCATCGGTGAGACGGCGAAGGGTAAGATGCCGTTGACCTTGATGCCGAGGGGCTCGCCTTCCATCGCCAGGCACGGGACCAGACCCAGCATCGCGGCCTTCGCTGCGCTGTAGGCACTGTTGCCTTCCATGCCGAAATTCGCGGCGGATGAGGTCAAGACGATGCGTCCGTAGCCGGCTTTTGCCATCTCGCGCCAGATAGGTTGAGTCACGCCGAACACGGCGGTCAGGTGGACATCGATCGTCCATCGGGCCAGATCCAGGTCAAGCTCACCGAACATGCCGCGGCGGAGCACACCTGCATTGTTGATCAGCACGTCAATCCGTCCGAAATGCCCCAGGGCTAGGGCACATATGTCCGAGCCTGCAGACTTGTGCGTGAGATCATGGTGCGAGGCAATCGCTTCACCCCCCCGAGCGACAATTTCGGCGACAACCTCGTCGGCCCGAAAACTGCCGCTCGTCTCGCCGGCACCGACGTCATTCACCACCACCCGCGCGCCACGGGCGGCCAAGCCCAGCGCATAGTCGCGCCCGATACCGCGGCCAGCCCCGGTCACGATCGCTACCCGGTCCTTGAAGGATACGGTCATCTTTGAAGGTCCTCTCAGTATCCCGCCGCGGCATAGGGCCCTTGTCCGCGGCGATAAAGCAGCAGATTGCGCCTGTAGCTGCAAACAAGCCGGTCACCGCTATAGGCCTGCGTATCGACCGTTGCGATACCTTGGTCCGGTCGCGACCGGGACGCACGGAGGCCGACAACCGTCGATTCAGCCCTTATCGTTTCATCCGGTGCAACAGGCGCTGGCAGCTCGATGTCTGTCCACCCGAGATTGGCGACAACCCGGCCGAATGTACGCGTGGTCAAGGCGGTCACGGCACCAAGTACGAAAGGCTCCCAGATCTCGTCGGCTATTCCGGTTCGCTCCCGATAGTCGGCGTCCTGCCAGCGCGGATTGATCTCCAGGGACCGCAGGGCAGCCTGCCTGCTTTCGTAGGCCATGAGGCTGCGTGGAGGCCAATGCTCGTAGGTTTCGTCGAGAGCCAGATCCTCGTACCAGAGCCCCGTCTGTTCGGTTCGCACGCCGTCGACGTCCTTGTGGTAAAGGCAGAAGCGCTCATCGGTGCAAACGGGCAGACCGTGCTGATCCTCAGGATGTCGGCCGGCGCGATAGAGCTCGATATGACAGTCGATCCGGGCAACGATGGCACCGGAGCGGTTGATCCCGTTGATGCGCAGTTGCACCTGGCCGACATCTCGATCGCCCAGATCGGTCACGCCGATGACTTCCGATTCCGAGCGCAAGGTGTCATCCCCGCGGACCGGAGCGGTCAACGCCAGGTTATCGATCCGGAGAATGCGACGCCTGCGATACCAACTGCGAGAGATCATGCCCATGAAGCGCTGGACAGTCATGGTGCTGACGGTCAGGGGCGTTCCCCATTCGGTCCGGGCGGCGTATTGGCTGTCATAATGCAGATGCGCATTGTTGATGAGGTCAACGGAATCCAGTTGGTTGTCTCGCTGCGTCACGTCGATGGCCGGGCGGTGACGAATGCGCATGCCCGGCGACAGATCTTCGTAGCTCAGCCCAAAACGTTCACGATAGCGATGAGGCCCGACACGCAGATATCCGTAGCAGCTCATGCCATCGCTCCGAATTCATGCCCGGTTGCCCGTGCGAGGGTCCGTCTCGCCGCCAAAGCGATGGGCCGATCGATGAGACGGCCGTCGAGGCTGCACGCCCCGTTACCTGCCGCAGCGAACGCGGTGAGGATCCGCTTGGCCGTGCTGATTGCTTCGGCCGACGGCGTCAGGGTCTGATTGATCACGCCGACTTGTTTGGGATGGATGGCAAGTTTGCCTGACATCCCGAGCCGGGACGCGGCTGCCGTTTCCGCCGCCAGTGCTGCGTCGTCGCTGAGCGAAAGGCACGGTACGTCCCACGCCGGACAGCAGCCGATTGCCGCGGCTTGAACGAGACGCGAACGCGCCATGACGAGCGGTTCCCAGGCCAATTCGACACCAAGGTTCGCCGCGAGATCAGCGCCGCCCAGGGCAAGACATTCAACGGCCGCGTGGGCCGCCGTCTGCACCGCCCTTTCCAGCCCGAGCGCGGTTTCAACCAGGGCAATGATCGGTGGGATCGCGCTCGCGGTCGCTGACAGATGGGCCGCGGCAATGGTAACTTCGTCCGGCCCCTCGACTTTCGGGAGCATCAAGGCGGCCCAGGGCGTTGAACAGCTTCGCAGCATCAGGAAGTCGCGAAGACCATCCTCAGTCGCGATGTGGTTCACGCGCAGGGCGATGCGCTCGCGGTCGCCTTCCGGCAGGCGGGCAACGGCGCTCCGCGCGCTTTCGCGGGCCTCCGGTGCAACACCGTCTTCCAGATCGACGACGACAAGATCGGCGTCCGAGGCGAGAACCTTGGCCAAGCTGGCGAGTTTCGTGGCGGGCATGAACAGCGCACTTCGGATGGGAAAGAGGCGATCCGACATGGCTCAGACTGCCCATTCGCCGGTTGGGCTCAGCTCGAGGCACCGTGTCACATCCCGCACTTTGCGGCCGTCGGCGAGTGAGAGGATGGCATCGCGGATTTCGACGGCGGCAGGCTCGCCCAGAACCCTTGAAGTCCGCGCATCGAAGCGCGCAATGACCTCGTCAAGGGACGGGTGCAGCAGGTCGGCGTTCGTGCCGTCCAGGACGAGTTCTGAACCGTCACGCAGTGTGATCTCGATGCGTACACCGGAATCCGTGGTCGGGACCAGCTCGATGCGCTTTGTCAGGGCCGTGATCTCGGGATCGTCGAAGTGACTTGCGAAAAAATCCGGGTTGTCGACTTCATGGCCCAGAATGGCAGCGGCTGCGGTGAAGCGCGCCGCCATCTGCGCCGCGAGCATATTCGGGAAGGGATCCCGCCGCGAAACGCCGGGGCTGTTCAGCCCATTTGTTCCGGTGGCCGAGCGCTTGATGATCACTTTCGTCACATCAGAAAGCGCCAGGGGCGATGCAAGTCCTTGCACAAGCAGGGAGATCGTCTGCTGGTTCTGCAAGCACGCCGCGAAGCGCTTTACACCGACATGCTCGATGCCGTAGCTGTCCTGACGGGCCGTAATGGCCTCGAGATTGCCTTGGACCCCGCCATAGGTCTGGAAGAAGCCGAACTCCCCCTCAAGCGCCTCCACGGGCGTGCTGGCTCCCGCAAGACCAAGCCTCGCAGCGGCGATGCCATTGCGCGCAGCGAAAGCCGCCTCGAAATAGGCATCCATCGTGCCTTCGAAGATGCCTTGGGTGGTTCCACCGGCCAAAGTTGCGGCGATGGCCAAAGCGGCTGCCATTTGCTCCGGTGTGGCGTTGAGAAGCCGGACACTGGCTGCTGCCGCGCCAAGCGTACCCATGATGCCAAGTGGACGGAAGCGACGCTGCACGATCTCCGCAGGTGCCGCTGCTCCCAATCGATGCATGGTCTCGTAGCCCGCGACGATCGCCTCCAAAAGCGCGGGGCCGTCTGCGTCGATTTCTTCAGCAAGGGCGAGCGCCGCCGGTATGATGAAAGTTCCGGGGTGGCTGCCTCCGCGCAGCCCGCCCGGTCCGCAATCCTCGAGCAGGCTACCGTGACCGATGGTCCCGTTGATGAACGCGGCATCCTCCGTGGCGACCCGCCGCCGTTGCCCAAAGCCGATACTCTCCCCTCGGCTCGCGCCGAAGGCGGTCCAGGCGGTCCGTGACGCGGGCAGATCACCGTGCGCAAGGCTTACCCCCATAGCATGGACAAGCTTCTGCAGCGCCGCCTGCCTGGGCTGCTGAGGTAAGTTCGACCAGGTCACCTGGCAGAGCTCGCGTGCCAGTGCCAGCGCCCAGCCCTCATTCCCTTGTTCCCGCACGTTCACCCTCCCGATGGCTCGCTGATGTCAGACTTTGCCGGCTCGGGCCAGCAGAAGGCTGGCCACGCGGTAGTCCGGATTTGTGATGACCTTGCCGTTCAATACAGCCGCGGGCGCGCCTGCCGCGACAGCCTGCTCGTAGGCGGCACAGAGTTCCGATGCGGCGGCCACCTCCGCGTCGTTCGGACTCATGACGCGGTTGATGATATCGAGATGCGCGGGCGAGAGGCCGATGCAAGCTGTATAGCCGACGTCCGCCCAGCCCTTGATGAAGGATTCGACCTTCGCCAGATCACGATAGTCCGGAATCATCGATCCGCCGGTGCAGAACAAGCCATAGGCCGCCGCTGCGACGGCGATTTTGGTGCGCGCATAGCCCGCGGACGCGGGGTGCAGGTCGTCGCCCGCATCGTTGAAAGGACGGGATCCGACATCAGCCGCGTAATCGACGTAACCGAAATGCAGGCCGACGACACCCTCAAAATTGGCGATCTGATCCAGCTCGATAACGGCGCGCGCCGTCTCGATCATCGGGTAAAGACCACGGTTCGGGCGCCCGGCCAACAGAATGCGGGCGACCTCGCGGATCTCGTCGCCACTGCTCACCTTTGGATAGCAGATGACGATGTCATCGTCGGCGTCAGCCAGGGCTGCAAGATCGTCGCGCCCCCAAGGGGTGGCGAGATTATTCACGCGCACCACGATACCGCGGCCGCCAAAATAGCTGCGGTCCTTCAAGACGTCGATGATCTTGGCGCGCACGGCTTCCTTGTTGTCAGGTGTGGCGGAGTCCTCAAGATCGAGCATGATCGTGCTTGCATTCGCAGTTGGCACTTTCGACCAGAATTTTTCATTGAGGACCGGAACTTCGAGCAAGCTCCTCATTCCGGCAAAACGGGTCCGCGCCGTATTCATGCTGCTTCGTGCTCCGATAGAAAAGCGCTCAGACACGAGAGAAACTCATCTGGCCTCTCGCGGAGGAAGTAGTGCCCGCTGTCGAACCATGTGGCCTTGGCGTTGGGCATCGTGGCGAGCATCTTGTCGACGACCTCGGCGTCAATGACGTTGCTGGTGCGGCCGGCCATCACGAGCGTCGGCATGCTCAAGCGCTTCGCCATGCTCCAGAGATATGTCACATCCGGCAGGCTGATAGAGCCGGTGATCCATTGCAGATCCGGATCCTGCTTGGGGACCAGCTTGCCAGCCCAATTTTTGCGGAGCTGATACTTTACATGAAGATTGATGAACTCCGGCTGCCACTCGGGATGATGTCCCAGGTAGAATGCACGCGCGTCCGCCTCATCACGAAACCCGCGCAGATTGGTGGTGGCGGTCAGGAAGTCGCGCATTGCGACCGCACCCGACGGTGAATTTTGCGGGCCGGCGTCGGAGAGCGCGAGCGTTCTGACCATCTCAGGCCGCTCGCCGGCAACCGCAATCCCGACGCGCACACCGTTCGAATGACCGACGAGATGCACCGGACCCGTGCCGAGCGCGTCGATGAACCGATGGATATCGTTGGCGAACTGACGCACCCGATAGCCTTCACGGGCCCAATCACTGTCGCCATGCCCGCGCAGGTCCGGGCAAATGACGTGATAGTTTTTTTGCAGCTCTCGCGCGAAGGGATCCCACGTGTGGCAGGTGACATTTAAGCCATGCAACATAAGCAGGGTCGGCTTTGCAGGAGAGCCCCATTCCGTATAATGCAGGCGCAGGCCGTTTATCTCGACCCAGCCGTCCTGATACGCGTCGTGCATAAAGCTTTCCTCCTTTTATTTTCAATTGGACTTCGGATTTGCCCAGGCTCACCCACTCGCCGCACATATGTGCTGAGACCGGAGCGCATCGCGGTGGTCTGGATGGGCGATCGCAATGAGTTTCTCGCGACGTTCCGCCGCTGTACAACCGCGCAGGTCGGCTGAGCCGTTTTCCGTGACGACAAAATCGACGTCTTGCGGAGCAGTCGTCTCGCGCTGCCCCGCGGCCAGCGACGGGACGATGCGGCTTTGTCCCTTTGCTGTGGCCGACGGCAACATGATGACCGATGCGCCGCCCCTGCTGAGGTGAGCAGCCCTCGCGAAATCACTCTGCCCGCCACCGCTGCTCACGCGACGTCCGCTGATATATTCAGCGTTGATCCGGCAAGACAGATCGATTTCAAGACAGGAGTTCAGCGCCCAAAGGCGATCCTGGCGCGCGAGCGACCGCGCGTCATGGGTTTCGCTGACCGGGCGAAGCGCCACACGCTCAGCCAAATCCTCAGCCTCGTCCGACTGGAGGCCGATAACCCCCGTCGCAACGATGAGGCCTTGATCCGCGGATTTGCGGCGTCCGCTCAGGGTCCCGGAGCGGACTAGCCTCGCCAATGCCCCCGAAATGATGCCGGAGTGCACTCCGAGATCCGACTTTCCGTCAAGAGAACCGGCGAGGGCTTGTGCCATAGCGCCGATCCCGAGCTGAAGCGTCGCTCCATCAGGAACAAGCTCCGCGACATGGGCGGCGATACGCATTTGTATCGCCGAAGGAGGGGCGACGACCGTCGCGGTGGGATGCTGTGGCGGCGCCGTTATCAGCGCGTCAAATCGGTCTCGCGGGACCCGTGGGGCGTTTGCAAATCGGGCTGTCTCCGGGCGCAGGATTGCTGCGGCCGATGCTCCCGATGCCAAGGCGGAGGCTGTGTATCCAACCATCGCGCCGAACCCGAAACTCCCGTCGTTCGGGTCCCCCGTCATTTCTGCGATGACAAGGTCGATCGGGATGTTGCCGGTCGCAAGACCCTGGTCGATGTCCCAGAACCCGATGGGAAAATGATCGATGTGCGCGTGCCAGACGGCTGGAATGCCCCCGGCGAGCGCGACCAGTCTGAGCTGGCCTCTCTCGACGGCCCCGCGATGGCCGGGGTCGAGGAAGCCGTAAAGCCCGTCCAGGTCCGCGACGAACAGCGTGATACGAACGTCGCGCTCCAGCGCAACGTCGATGAGCGCGCCGATGAGCTCTGTGGGCTGCTGCGGCGACATCGCCGACAGAACACGGACCTCTCGCCTGCCGGCAAGCAACCTTCCAGCGACGGTGATCAGTTCTGACTCTGTGGCGGCCTGGAAAATCATTGGCAGTCCGGGATCTGAAGGGTGCCTAGAAATAACCTTTGTGAAAATTGTTGTAAAGATAATATGCATGATGTTATGTCTGAGACAAGAACGACGCGGCTCGGTTCCGCGCTTTGGAGGAAAAAGCCGATGCATGAGACAGGTGGGACGGAGACGCGAAAGATCGTGGACTGCGATGTCCACCCGCTCATCAAGAGCGTCGACGCGCTTTCCCCTTATCTCTCGAGCCGGTGGCGCGAGCGCTTTGTTCCCCGGAGCATTGGGCAGAGTAGTTCTAACGGTTTCGTCTTCGCCCGCGCCCGGGATCGCTACCCTCATCCCAACACGACTTACCGGCTTGATGCGCTGCCACCCAATGGAGGGCCGGCCGGCTCGGATCCCGAATTCGTTCTGAGCGATCTGATCGAACCGCACGGAATCACGACCGCGCTTCTGTTGCCCCAAGAGCACTACGGGGTCGTTCGGTTTTCAAGCGCTGAGGCGGCCGCGGTCTTCGAGCGCGCGAACAACGAATATCTGATCGACCAGTGGCTGGCCGTAGACAACCGCTTTGCTTTGGCGCTGACCGTCTCTGAGCATGATCCGGTTGCGGCTGCGCAGTCGATCCGAGATCTCGGTCGGCGGGAGGGAGTGGTCGGCGTACAGTTGCTCATCAACAAGACGATGCTCGGCTCGCGATTGTTCGATCCCATCTATGCAGCCGCCCAGGACATGGGTCTGGCTATCGTCAGTCATCAGAACGGTTCCGAGGGCTGCTATTCCTTCGCACAGGGGCCGGCCGGAGGGGCGCCCAGGTTCTACGGCGAGCGGCATTCCGTCCTTCCTCAGGTCGGTGCCGCCAACGTGGTCGACATGATCATGTCCGGCGTATTCGAGCGCTTTCCGGAGCTCCGCGTCGTCATGGTGGAATGGGGCTTCTCCTGGCTAGGCGCGCTGATGTCCCGCGCGGATCACCTCTGGATGAAGAATCGATCGGCGGCGCCCCATCTCAAGCATGCGCCGTCTGAGTATGTGGTCAAGCACTTCAAATTCGCCACCCAGCCGCTTGATGAAGCTTCGGGCAGCAAGGAATTCGAGGCGATGTTCGGTATTCCTGAGCTGAACAAGATGTTGGTCTTCAGCTCCGACTATCCGCATTACGATACAGACGCGCCGGACGTCATACTTGGGAAGATACCGGAGCCCATGAAAGACGCCGTATACTGGCAAAACGCTTTGGATGCTTTCGGCTCCAAGATATTCCGCAACTGAGGCAAATCTTATGCTCCGTGATTTTTGCCGCTTCGCCGGCGTGACACGATTTGAGACGCTTTTTCCCCGGATGCCGGAGGGGTGGGCGCGGCATTTCGATCGCTATGAGTGGACCGGAGCCGTCGACCTTGCGTCCAACCATATCCGCGTGTCCGACCGCTTCAGCCATCCGCCTCTCGAGGCGTTCGAACCGGAAAGGCTCACGGTGCCGTCGATCGTCATTCCCTATCAGGGATTGATCGTGAACGGGTGGGCCGATCCGGTGGCCGCCGCGGTCTTCGTCGATGCCTTGAATGCCCATGCCCTGGATCAGTGGGCCGGAGACAACGCGCGTATCGCGCTCGTCATCAACCCGCATGACCCCAACGGTTCGGCTGAGACATTAAAGGCGCATCGCGGTGATTCACGGGTTGGTGCCATAACGATCCCCCTCACGACCGCGATGCTGGGCCAGGGAATTTGGGATCCGGTGTACCGCGTCGTCGAGGAAGCGAATTGGCCGGTCATCATTCATTTCTCAGGTGTCGAGGGAGCCTATCTCGGCGCCCCGCCGCTCGCCGGAGCCCCCCATACCAATGCCCTGTCGCGGCATATCCTGATGCCCCATCTGGCGGAATCAAATCTCGCGAGCCTCGTTTTTGAAGGCACCTTCTATCGCTTCCCGCGTCTCCAGGTGGTGCTGGCTGGATTTGGCTTCAAATGGCTGCCCTCGCTGTTGCGACGCATGGATCAGGAATGGCGCAATTTCCGTTCGGATATGCCGTGGGTCAAAGACAAGCCGTCAGCGATGGTGATGCGGAATGTCTGGGTGACGACTTACCCGGCAGGCGAAGCAACGCGTCCCGATACATGGGAAGGGGAATTTTCGGATGAACTGTCGCGGCGGCTCGTCTTTTCATCGAACGCGCCCTTCGATTCCGACGACGAGCAAGCTGTCGAAGCGGCGCTCGGAGGAAAATGGCTGGACCGGATTGCCAGCAACTCCTTGGAACTGAGCGGCATCGTCGCTGCGGGGAGATAGTCGCATGACAACCGAAGCCTCTTCGATGCAGGTCCGTCAGGCGCAGGAATTCAATCTCGGCCGGGTCGATACGTTCCCCGAACGCAAGGTCGTCGCGCGGGATGTCGGCGGCAGGACCATCGGTGTGCTGCGGCGAGGCGATACGGTCCACGCCTTTGCCAACCATTGTCCCCATCATGGGGCACCCATGTGCCGGGCCCAGGTGGCAGGCACCATGCGACCGTCGGCGCCAAACCAATACGACTACGCGCTGGATGGCCTCGTCGTGAAATGCCCGTGGCATGCCTATGAGTTCGATGTGCGCAGCGGCGAGGCCATGGGCGGCATCATCCGCGGGCGCCTTTTCATCTACCACAGTGAGGTGCGGGACGGAGAGGCATTCGTGCAATTCCGGCGCGCCGCGCTTCCGGCGCGCTGACGCGGCCAAAGCTTATCGGAGGACGTATGGAACTTACCGAAGATCAGGCCGCGATCCTGCGCGCGGTGCGAGAATTCGTCGATCGCGACGTGTTACCTGCCGTGGCCAAATATGACAAAGCGGACGAGTTTCCTCAGCCGCTGTACGAGCAGATGGTCGAGATGGGACTGTTCGGCCTGACGATTCCGGAAGAGTACGGCGGGCTTGGCCTCGACCTGACCACATATGCCCATGTCGTGGCTGAACTCTCGCGTGGGTGGATATCGCTGACCGGCATTCTGAATACGCACTTCATGGCTGCCTGGATGATCCAATCATTCGGCACAGCGTCGCAGAAGAGTGAGTTGCTGCCGCGCATGGCCACTGCCGAGATGAGGGCGGCCTACTCTATGACGGAACCCGGCGCGGGATCGGATGTTCAGGCGATCCGCACGCGGGCGATCCGTGACGAGAACGGCTGGAGAATGTCCGGCCAGAAGATGTGGAGCACGAACGGTCTGCGATCCAGTATCGTGATGCTCCTGGCCGTGACAGATCCGGATGCAGAGCCGCGCCACAAAGGTATGACCGCATTCATCGCGCGGAAGCAACCATCTGTGAACGAGCAACCCGGCCTCACGATCCCCCCCAATCTCAAGAAGCTTGGGTACAAGGGCGTTGAGACGACGGAGCTGATATTCGATAACTTTCGGCTCAGCGATGATGACGTGCTCGGCGGCTCGGCGGGAATCGGCCAAGGGTTCAAGTACTTCATGGCTGCGGTCGAACTTGGCCGCGTCAATGTCGCGGCGCGCGGCGTCGGTGTCGCGCGCTGCGCCCTCGAACAGGCTGTCCGCTACGCGCAGGAGCGGTCGGCCTTCGGGAAGAAAATCGCTCAGCACCAAGCGATCCAGATCAAGATCGCCGAAATGGGAACGCGCTTGCGAGCGGCCGAACTGCTGACTTTCGATGCTGCACGGCGCAAGGCCTCGGGGGAGCGAGCCGATCTCGAAGCCGGCATGGCGAAGCTGTACGCGACGGAAGCCGCCGCGTTCTGCGCGCTCGAGGCGATGCGGATACACGGCGGATACGGGTATTCGCAGGAATTCATGGTGGAGCGCCTGTACCGCGATGCGCCCTTACTCATCCTGGGTGAGGGTACCAATGAAATCCAGCAATTGCTGATTGCGCGTCGGCTCATCGAGCTTCATCCGGCCTGAGCCACGTAACGCTCGCCGCTATCACCCAAAGGATCAGAAGATGTTGAAGCAGGATGGGGCTCTAAAGGGCCTGAAGATCGTAGAATTCGCGCACGTGATCGCCGGACCGCTTGCAGGAACCCTCATGGCGGACCTTGGCGCAACAGTCGTTCATGTCGAGGATCCCGGCGCGGGCGATCCGCAGCGCACCGCGGGACCGGACAAGGACGGCGTCCATCTGTGGTGGCAGATGGCGGGGCGTAACAAGCACTCCGTGACGTTGAACCTGCGCAGCGACGCGGGGCGCAAAGTCGCCGAGGAATTAGCGGCCTGGGCCGACGTGGTGATCACCAATTTCCGCGTGGAAACCCTTGAGAAATGGGGGTTGGATTTCGCTTCGCTCAACAGGATCAACCCAAAGATCATCATGCTGCAGGTGACGGGCTTCGGTGCGACGTCGTCGCGCCGCAACGAACCGGGCTTTGGCAAGGTGGGCGAGGCGATGAGCGGTGTCGTCAACCTGACCGGCTTTCCCGACGGTCCGCCTGTCCACACCGGGTTTTCGCACGGCGATTCAGTCACGGGTCTGATGGGCGCCTATGCTGTCCAGGCCGCCCTTTATCGCAAGCATACCGATCCCGATTTCCGCGGCGAATGGATTGACCTGGCACTCTACGACGGCTTGTTCCGGCTGATCGAATGGCAGGTCGTATTTCACGATCAATTGGGCGAGCCGCCGCAGCGGATGGGAAACAAGCTGGCAGCTGCCCCTGCCGCCGTTATCAACATGTACAAGACCGCCGATGACCGCTGGCTGACTGTTACCTCCGGCACCCCGCGTGCCGTCCTGAACACCGCGAAGCTGGTGGGCGAGCCCGAAGATATGTATTCGAACCGCGCCGACCAGGCCCGCAATGCGGACAGGCTCGACAAGCTCCTGGCGGAGTGGATCGCATCCCGAGGCATGGATGAATGTATGGCGGCCATGAAGGCCATCGGCGTGGTCGCGTCTCCGATCTATACCGTCGCCGATATTCTTGAGGACGAGACATTCAAGGAGCGTGAGAGTGTCATTGAATTGGACGTTCCCCGTCTTGGAAAAGTAAAAATGCAGAACGTCTTTCCGCGCATGATGAATTATACCGGGGCGGTCTGGCGGGCGGCGCCGCCGCTGGGAGCCGACAACGAGCTCGTCTACAAGTCATTTCTCGGGAAATCGGACGAGCAACTGGCCGCCTTGCGGGATGGCGCGGACATCTGATCCTCGCGGTCAGATGGTGCATTCGTTGAAGTCAAGGGTTGCAGAAGTCGGGATGACCACGATGGAAAAGCAGCGACATATTGTCATCGTGGGCGCGGGACAGGCCGGATACTCGGTCGCAACTTCACTTCGGCGTAAAGGCTTCGGCGGGCGGATTAGTCTATTTGGAAACGAAGATCTTCCGCCCTATCAGCGACCGGCGCTCTCAAAAGCCTTTCTTCTTGGCAAGATCGACCGAGAACGCCTGTTGCTCAAGCCGGCGACCTCCTACGCGGAGGAGCAGGTCGCGCTTGTCCTGGGCGAAACGGTGGAGGCGCTCCACCCGGCACGTCGCGAGATCATCGTCAGCGGGGAGGTCGTCACGTATGACGATCTCGTCTTGGCGACGGGCGCAGAACCTCGACGTTTGCCGGATGTGGACGCCAATGCGCTCCATGTGCTGCGTGGTTTCGCGGATGCCGAACGGCTGGGTGCGGCCTTGCATCCGGGCCGGAGGCTCCTGATCATTGGCGGGGGTTACATCGGCCTGGAAACCGCAGCAGTTGCGCGCGCCAAGGGGCTTGACGTCACCGTGCTCGAGGCGGCGCCGCGTATCTTGCAACGCGTCGCGGCACCCGAAACGTCAGACTATTTTCGCGCCCTGCATGTCGAACGCGGCGTGACGATTATCGAGGGCGTATCGATGAAGTCGTTGACCGTTGCCGACGAAGTGAGAACCGTCACCCTGTCCGATGGCCGCCGGCTTGATGCCGACATCGTCGTTCTCGGGATCGGGGTCAGCCCGCGAACCGAGTTGGCGGAACGCGCGGGTATAACCGTCGACAACGGTATTGTTGTCGACGCGCAGGGCCGCACGTCGGAGCCGAATGTCTGGGCAGTGGGTGATTGTTGTTCGTTCCCCTATCAGGGGCGCAGGATCCGGTTGGAAAGTATACCGAATGCGATTGATCAGGCCGGAGTGGTGGCAGGAGCCTTGCTCGGCGCCGACGAGCGCTACGAAGCTCAGCCCTGGTTCTGGTCGGATCAGTATGAGGTCAAATTGCAGACGGCTGGCCTGAATATTGGATACGACAGGACGATCGTCGCGACGCGCGGTGGCGACAGTCGGTCGTGCGCCGTCTGGTACTTCCGCGGGGCAACGGCAATCGCGGTGGATGCGATCAACGACGCGAGAACCTACATGGCCGCGCGACGGGCGTTTCAACTGGATAAGGCGCCAACCTACGACGAGATCGCGCGCGCAACTGCCGAACCCAATTTAAGGCCCGCAGGCTGATGCGTTCACCGGCTGCCTCGGAATGGCAGAAACCCATAGCGTGTCCGTAGCTTGAATAGGCCGGACATTTCAATAACAACCGAGGGAGGGGTCTATGTCTGTCAAATTTAGTGCTACGCGTCGCGGCGTGATATGCGGAGGAGCGTCCGCTGGGCTCCTCTCACTGGCGTTGCCTGCGCTCGGTCAGACTGCGTGGCCAGAGCGCGAGGTGAAGGTCATCGTGCCGTTTGCGGCCGGTGGCGGAACAGATCTTGTCAGCCGTCTCTTCGCCCAGAAGCTTAGCGACAGGCTCGGAAAGCCCTTTTTTGTAGAGAATATGGCCGGCGGGACGGGTGGATCGATCGGAAGCCGGGAGCTCGCACGCTCGACTCCTAATGGATATACGATTGGAAGCGGGACCTCATCCGGGATCGTCGCGGCCGCGATAGACCCGGGCCCCTACAATCCTTTGCGGGATCTCGAGCCTATTTCCCGTTACGGCGCGACGACGATTGTTCTCGTCGTCAGTCCGTCGATGCCTGTCCGCACGTTCGCCGAGTTCGTGGCATATGCGAAAACGAAGCCGGGCCTCACATATGCGTCGTCGGGCATCGGCAGTGCCAATCATCTGACTGGCGTCATGCTGGCAAAGCAGGCCGGACTTGAGTTGACGCATGTGCCCTATAAGGGCGAAGGAGCGGCAATTACCGACGTGTTGTCGGGAACTGTCGACATGATCTTCGTCAGCCTCCCTCTTGGGAGGGTGCATATGGAATCGGCCGCCTTGCGCCCGCTGGCGATAACTTCGGCGCAGCGGTTCCCGATGTTCCCCGATCTGCCGACCTTCGTCGAACTGGGTTTCGCCGATTTGATCGTTGAGGCTTGGTATGGGCTATATGTGCCGAAGGGAACGCCCGACGCCATCCGTGACAAGCTGGTCGCTGAAATTTCGGCGATACGCCGCGATGAGGCTGTTCTGAAGCAACTGATCGAACAGTTCACCTTCGACGCGCGCGGGCAGGACGATCCTGAGAAATTCCGCGCTTATATGGAGGCGGAACTTGCACGCTTCCGCGCTGCAGCCCTGGCTGCCGGGCTGGCCAAAAGCTAAGCTCGCCAGGAGATACCGCATGCACCGACACGATATTGGCGATCTTGCCGGCGGCGTGGCTCTTGTGCTGTTTGGGCTCGCTGGCACAGCTTATACTTTGCTTCACTACGAAGTCGGCACCATCCGGATGATGGGTCCTGGGATGGTGCCCAGTTGCGTTGGGATATTAATCGCGATCCTCGGTGCATGCGTGGCGTTGCCGGCGTGGTCGCGATCGCAAAGCGCGCCGAAGATTGCTTGGCGCGCCGTCATCTACGTGTCGGCCGGTGTGGCCGCTTTCACGGCCACGGTGAGGTCATTCGGCATCGGCCCTGCAATCTTCCTGCTGACGGTGATCTCGGCGAGGGCCGACAGGGAGGCGAGCCTGACGGCCGTGCTGATGCTGGGGGTCGGTTTGGCGCTGGGTGGGTTCGCGCTGTTTCGCTATGCTCTGAACATCCCGCTGCCATTCCTGTTGGTGCCAGAATGAGCGGCGACCTCACTTCAAATATCCTCCTCGGACTGCAAACGGCTCTTCAGCCTGACAATTTGTGGTTCTGTTTCCTCGGCGTCCTGCTCGGCACGATCATCGGCGTCGTTCCCGGGATTGGGGCGCTGACCGCAATCGCCATGCTGTTTCCGATCACTCTGCACCTTCAGCCGACGTCCGCAATCATCATGCTGGCGGGCATCTTCTACGGGTCGAGCTATGGTGGTTCCACCGCCTCGATCCTGCTCAACGTGCCGGGCGACCCGAACGCGGCAGCGACCTGTCTGGACGGTTACCCCATGGCCCGGCAGGGACGCGCGGGTGTCGCGCTCACACTTGTTGCGGGCGGCTCCTTCATTGGGGGATCCGTTGGCATCCTGCTGATGATGGCCTTCTCCCCGCTGCTCGCCAGCCTCGCGCTGAAATTCGGGCCACCGGAGTATTTTGCGCTGATGACCTTGGGTCTTCTTGCGGCCGCCATCATCAGCGAGGGGTCGATGGTGAAAGGGCTTGCCATGGTGCTCCTGGGCATCTTCCTGGGGACCATCGGGACGGATGTCTATACCGGAATCGAGCGCTTCACCTTCGGTAGCCCCAGTTTGACCGACGGCATTTCGATGGTCGCCGTGACGATGGGTCTGTTCGGCATCTCGGAAGTTTATGCCACTGCGACGGATCGAGCCGAGAATGTGGCGAGGCAATCGAAGATTACGTTCCGTTCGATGCTCCCGACTTGGGATGACATCCGTCGGGCGGCTCCTGCCGCACTGCGTGGAACTGGAGTTGGCGCGATCCTGGGCATTTTGCCTGGCGCAGGCAGTACAATCGCTGCCTTCATGTCGTATTCATTGGAAAAGCGGCTTAGCAAAGATCCCTCGCGATTTGGCCGTGGCGCAGTCGAGGGTGTGACGGCGCCGGAAGCGGCGAACAATGCCGCAGACCAAACGGCGTTCATTCCGACCCTCACTCTCGGTATCCCGGGCAAACCCACGATGGCGATTATCATGGGGGCCTTGATGATCCACGGGATCCAGCCTGGACCGCTCATGTTGACGCAGAAGCCCGATCTGTTCTGGGGCCTGGTGATGAGCTTCTGGGTTGGAAACTTGTTGCTCCTCGTCCTGAATCTTCCCCTCATCGGAATATGGATCAGGCTCCTCACGATTCCATACAAGCTTCTATTTCCCGCCATTCTCGTTTTCATTTGCCTCGGTGTTTACAGCGTAAACCGAAATCCGTTCGAGGTTTGGACAGTTCTGGCGTTCGGCGGACTTGGCTATGTCATGCGGTTGTACGGCTTTCCGATCGCCGCGCTCCTGTTGGGGTTCGTTCTCGGTCCGATGGTGGAAGAGAACTTCCGTCGCACGATGATTATCGCTCGCGGAAGCCCTGCGATATTCATTGAACGTCCGTTGAGCGCGGCGATTCTCGTTCTCGCGGTGCTGGCGGTGGGTATTGCGGTGTTTTCAGGGCTGAAGCGAAGGCGAGCGGCTTTTCCTGTCGCGGAATGAATCCCTGATTGTTCGCAGAAGCCTAATGGTTTGGAATGTTCCCTCATATGGAGAAGCGGAAAACGCAACGCCTTGAGTTTGTGCCAAGGGCCAATATGCGGGTGCTCTTCGTGAGTTATGGGGGATTAGAGTCTGCGAGGGTGACGCGGGCGATCGGGCCGTCGGCGAAGACGCTGGCGACCGTCTGGGCGGAGGCGGGGCCGAGTTCGGCGCCATTGTGGACGAAGCCGATGGCAGCGAAGAGCGTCCGGATGACGAGGACGAGCCGCTCACTCGAGAGATCGCTCACATTCGTGCGATGCGTTAACGCTTCGGGCGCGTTCTGCATAGGCTCACCATCTCGCTTCCGACGGCCGCTCCCGGGAGGGGTTCCGTCGCGAAACTTCCAACTGCGGCGCGTAAGGCCGGCGGACATCGGGCCGGAGGAGGAAGTTCAGTTATATTCGCACCAGTGATAGAGTTTATATCCCCTTTGAATTCGCGGATATCCGTAAGTGTGCCATTGTGATGCAGTTGGCTTCACTGCGTGGGCCGACAAAAAGGGGGAAATGTTTGAGGAGGTTCGGCGCGCTCCCAACTCGCAAGCCGAGGGAATTGATACCGGCGCAGGCCACATGGAATTTGCCTATCCCGGAACGCATTGCCGCGTTGAACTCCCCCAGAAAACAACTCCAGCAGAATGCGGATCAAACAACCGCCAGAGGGCTAAATGTCTGATAGTACTCCGCCTATGACCACGCCAAATTCCGCTGACTTGCAGGCGTTGCGAAGCCGGGCGCACTACGCGGTGCTCAAGGCGAACAAAGTGCTGGTGTTAAGGGGGTGGGACGATCCCGTCTATGTTGCCTGCCGGCAGGCGCTGGATTCAGTCATGATATTACTGAACTAGGCGAAGTGGGAGTTGGGCCGCACGGACGGGACTTACGCCGATTTCCAGTCGGAAGGCGACAAGGCCTGGAATGCGCTCGATATCGCGGGGCAATTCGAGAGTGTTCGCGCCCATGCGGAAAGAATCGCTGCCGATTGTCTAGAAGGTCGCGCACCGAACGTTCTGCCAGTTTGCGAGCTTGAAGCACGCGGGACCGAGATTCAGTTCGCAGCTGACGTCCCTCTTGTTCCTTCCATCTGCCCGGTCGTGATACTTGCCGGTTCCAACTACGACATGGGACGCCAGTACGCCCGACAGGTCATCGAGATCTATGGCGGATGGATTTTTCGCCGTCAGGCACAGCGGAGCTTCTCTGAGGACGAGAGGCGCGAAATGGCTCGGTGGGAAGAGCAACTCGCGACCTATATGCCCGAGATTCTGGACTTCGTCCGCGGTTGGGCAGAAGGCGCAGGCGATGCGGGCGTTCCGATGAGCTACGAACAGGTTCTCGCGATCTGGACCGGCACGCTTCCCCCGTCACGCAGTGTGCGCCCGATGGCTCTTGCGCTGACCGACACCCATAATAAGATCACCACTGCCGCCTATCTTGGGGTCAGCACCGCCACCCTTGACCATGATGATATGTGCAGCGGCGCCTGTGCATGGGGAGAAGCGACGCCAGACGGCAAACTGGTGGCCGGCGCGACCACCGATCACGATTGCACCTTTCAGGCGACCATCGTCGCCTATCCAGAACGCGGCAACAGCTTCATTTACACCCCGTTCTCGGTGAACGGTTCCATTCCGGTGCTTGGGCGCTTCTTCATGGCCGGCCATCCGGGAATGAACAGCAAGGGTTTGGCCTATGTGCACCATGGCGGCGCCAATACCGGCGAGCCCCGTGAGCAATGGGGATACGGGGTGCGTCGCGGCCCGGCGACGTTTCACCTGATGCAGTTCGCAGCGAGCGCGGTCGAAGCGCGGGATATCCAGATCGGCTGGCCAGTCGGCGATACTGCAATCTCGCTTGGTACCGCTGGAGGGCTTTTCGCGGATGCACGATATGGTTGCTCGATCGAGGCTCGGGCCGGCAGCCCTGATAATCCCGACCCGATCATTCGTGAAGGGACCTATGACGCGTTGGGCCGGAGCTATTCCTTTCTCTACGCGACTAACAACGCTCTTGATCCCCGCTCACGATGGCTGAACGCCGCTCCCGCGCAGGGATGCCGATATAGTCTCGCTGGAGGGTGGCATACCTTTGACCCCAGCGCGATCTTCTCAGGCGATGCTGGCGAAGCTTTTCGCCGGCTCAGTTCGAAGAACAGCGAGGGCCGCAATCGCCAATTCTATGCATCGCTGATGCTTGGCTATGGCCGGATCGACGCCAGCTACATGACGACGGTCTATCGTCAGACCGGCTCTATTCCCGCCGGAGATTATGACGAGGTCTGCGCCGCCTGGCACAAGGGTGCGCAATGGGATTGTTCCGCTGCTCATCGCGCCAATGCCTTTACCGTGGTGATGGAACCCGCCGCTGATGGTACCGGACGGTACCACGCCTGTGTGGGACCGGCGGATCGCGCGCTGGCCTGTCGCGACCCAGGACATGGGTACTATTACTACGACGAGACAAATGCCTTCTGGACTTTGACCCTGGCGGACACGCCAGAACAACTGGTTGCCGATGCGGGGAATACCGCCCGGAGAGAGATCCTGCGGGCTGGCCGCATGCTGGACCATCTTGCGGTCGGCTTCGCAGGCAAGGCGCTGCTGAGCCGGTATCTTGATCTCGCGCATATCTCGCTACAAAAGGCTGACGATTTATGCACTGGCGCTGATCTGCCTGACCGTGACTCGAAGCTGGCGCATCTCGCGAAGATTACGCGATATTTCACGCGCGCACAGGTCCGCGCCAGACAAGTCATCGAGGCGATTGAGCCGCCGCCCACGGACCCGAAAACATTGATCACGCCTCCTGTTGCCGGGGCCGCGATATACAATCGGGAGGCAGTGTGATGCGCGTAGCCAAGTTTTCCTTACATACAATTCGAGCTATATTCCTGTTGTTGATCCTCGGCTGCCCCATACAGGGATTTTCGCAGGAGCTTCGCGTCGGGGTGCAGGTCGGGCCAACCACGCTTGATCCTCACTTCTTTAACTACTTTGCCAATATTGGAAATCTCGGCAATATATACGAGGCGCTCGTCACTGAAGACAGAGAGGGCAAGATCCAGCCGCAACTCGCGACCTCGTGGGAGACCGTCACGCCGACCGAATGGCTGTTCCATCTGCGCGAGGGCGTAAAATTCCACAATGGCGCGGCTTTTGGCGCGCAGGATGTCGCGTTCTCGATCGCTCGGACAAAGACCGTCCAGGGATCTCCCGGCTCGTTCGTGACTTTTACGGCGCAAATCAAGGCTGTGGAAGTCATCGGCCCGCTAACCCTCAAGATTACTACTTTTTCCCCAGCGCCATATTTTCTGTTCGACCTGGCACGGGTATTTATCGTCAGTGCCGGATCGTCTGCCGCCAGTACTGCGGAATACAACCAGGGCACTGCGGCGATCGGCACCGGCCCCTTCCGCTCCGCAAGCTGGTCACAGAATGCGGAATGGATGCTTCAGCGCAATGATGCCTGGTGGGGGGCAGCGCCGCCTTGGGCGTCTGTTCGCGTTCGCATCATACCCAATGATGCCGCGCGTGTGGCCGCCCTGCTGGCCAAGGACGTCGACTTGATCGATCGTGTGCCATCATCGGACATGGCACGGCTGGAAGCCAGCAAGCAGTTCGCGGTTTCATCTCGCCCCGGGCTGGAAGTATTTGTGCTCAACATCGATACCCAGCGAGAAACGTCGCCCTTCGCTCGGGCCCCGACATCGGGGCAGACAAAAAACCCGCTGCGCGAGCCCGCGATACGCCGTGCACTCTCGTTGGCGATCAACCGGAAACTTCTCGTCGATCGCGTTTTCGAGCAGAGTGCGGTGCCCGCGTTCGAACTGTCCGATGTCGGTGATCAGGAGAGGACGGGACTTGCACCGCAGGATTATGATCCGGTTCAGGCAAAGGCTTTGCTCGCCGAAGGCGGATTTCCCGATGGCTTCGAGCTGACCCTTCATGGCTTTTCGGGTGTGATTGCCGGTGATGTGCAGCTTATTCAGGGCGTGGCGCAGTTCTTTTCGCGCGTCGGCGTGAAGACACGCGTTGAGACCATGCCCCCAACCGTTCTTTTTCCTGGCGCCAGCCGTGGTGAATGGAGCATTTATCTGACCGGTTCAACCACGCCATATGCTATTGCGCCCTATAAGTTCTTCGTGATGACCCCTAATCCAGACAAAGGATATGGTTCAGGCAATCGGCTTCGCTTTTCCAATGATCGTCTGGATGACGTGTTGAGCAAGGCTCTCGTGACGATGGATGCCACCGAACGTCTAGGGCTGATCAAGCAGGCCGCGACATTGGTTCGGGAACTCGCTCCGGTCATACCCTTGTTCCATCCTGTCTATAGCTGGGCATCGAACCGCGAGGTTGCCGACTACGAGGCCTGGGCCCTTCCCTTTACGCGGGTCATGTACGCGCGCCCGACTGCGAGATAGTTGCTACCCGCGCTTGTTGAAGCCGCGGCCACCGCTTTGGGACAGTCCGAGGTCCCAACAACACAGTTGCGGATTGAGATAATCAATTAAATATCCGCGTGTTCAGGCAGGCGTGTACATGATGACTTGGCTTCTGCGGCGCCTCGTCCAGGCGCTGTTTATTGTCCTGGCGATGACGATTATCGTCTTCGTCGGTGTGAACGTGATCGGCGATCCCGTCGATGTCCTGATCCCCCCGGATGCCGACCAAGCGGAACGGGCTCGCGCAATGGTCGCTCTCGGCCTCGACAAGCCGCTATGGGAGCAATATCTGCGCTTCCTGCTCGGCGTGTTGCAAGGCGATCTCGGCCGCAGCTTCGTCTATAATGAGCCGGCGCTCCAGTTGATCGGAAGTCGTCTGCCGGCGACCATGGAATTGGCAGTTACGGCCGTTCTGCTCTCCATCGTTGTCGGTATTCCGCTCGGAATGTTTGCCGGGCTGAAGCCGGATTCTTGGCTCGCGCGCGCTATCATGGCGGGTTCCATTCTCGGCTTTTCGCTACCGACATTCTGGGTCGGGCTGATGCTGATCATGGTTTTTGCTGTGCAATTGGGCTGGCTGCCGAGCACCGGACGAGGAGAGACCGCGGCGCTATTTGGGGTGCAATGGTCCTTCCTCACCCGCGACGGACTGGCCCATATGATCCTGCCGGCACTCAATCTCGCGCTTGGCAATATAGCGCTGGTGCTGCGGCTGACGCGCGCCGGTGTACGCGAGCATCTGCAGCTGGAATATGTGAAGTTCGCGCGTGCAAAAGGGCTGTCTCCGGCGCGGGTGCTGTTCGTTCATGTCATGAAGAACATCATGATCCCGATCGTAACGGTGATCGGACTGGAGTTCGGCAGTGTCATCGCTTTTGCGGTTGTCACGGAGACCGTGTTTGCCTGGCCCGGCATGGGTAAACTCATCATCGACAGCATCAACGTGCTCGATAGACCGGTCATTGTCGCCTACCTGATGGTGATTGTGTTCCTTTTCGTGGCCATCAACCTGCTGGTTGACCTGCTTTACACAGTATTGGATCCCCGCGTGCGGCTGGAGACGAGGGAATGAGCGCGACAGTTCCTTTGAAGGAAGAGACGCCCTTCCGGCGATTCGTGTGGGAGTTTTCCTCCAGCAGCCTGGCGGTGGCCGGGTTCCTGACGGCTGTCGTGATCACTCTGATGGCGCTTCTGGCTCCCATCCTTGCACCACAGAACCCTTATGACCTCGTTCACCTCGACATCATGGATGGACGGCTGCCGCCCGGTTCGGAGTCGATGAGCGGCATGACGTTCTGGCTGGGCACCGACGATCAGGGGCGAGACATGCTGTCCGGCATCATGTACGGTCTCCGCATCTCGCTGGGCGTCGGCGTGGGCTCGGCGGTTATTGCTGGCCTCATCGGCTCCGCATTGGGGCTGATCGCTGCTTACCTGGGTGGCAAGACCGAGACGGCGATCATGCGGCTGGTCGACCTGCAGCTTTCCTTTCCGTCGATACTTGTGGCGCTGATGATCCTCGCCTTTCTGGGCAAGGGCGTGATGAATGTGATGCTGGCGCTCGTGATCGTAGAATGGGCGCGCTATGCGCGTACCGCGCGCAGTGCTGCCCTGGTGGAACGCCGGCGGGAATATATGGAGGCCGCCGCCTGTCTCGCGCTGCCGCGCTGGCGGCTGCTGTTTCGCCATCTGCTGCCGAATTGTCTGCCTCCGCTGATCGTTATCGGCACCATCCAGATCGCCCGCGCGATTACGCTGGAGGCCACCTTGTCCTTTCTTGGATTGGGTGTGCCTATCACCGAGCCTTCACTCGGTCTGCTCATTGCGAACGGCTATCAATACATGCTCTCGGGAAAATATTGGATCAGTTTCTATCCGGGCATTGCTCTGCTGGTTACTATCGTGGCGATAAACCTGATGGGCGACCAGTTGCGCGATGTACTCAATCCCCGGCTGCAAAAGTGAAAGCACGGCGATGAGCGAGATTACGCTGGAGGTTCAGGGCCTCTCGACGCATTTCGAGACACGCGCGGGTACCATCCGTGCTGTTGACGATGTCAGCTTCTCCGTGCGGCGCGGGCGCGTGTTGGGGCTCGTGGGCGAGTCCGGCTCGGGCAAGTCGGTGACAGGCTTCTCCGTCCTTGGCTTGGTCGATCCGCCCGGGCGGATCGCCGCCGGGCGCATCCTGTTCAAGGGACGGGACCTCACGAAGCTCGGCGAGGCCGAGCTTCGTGGGCTGCGCGGCAACCGCATCGCGATGATCTTCCAGGATCCGATGATGACGTTGAATCCGGTGTTGCGCATCGATACGCAGATGATGGAGACGGTATTCGCCCATGCGGAGGTGTCCCGTCGGGAGGCGTGGGTTCGCTCGCGCGATGCTTTGGGAATGGTGGGCATTCCGAGCCCTGAAGAGCGTCTGTCTGCCTATCCGCATCAGTTCTCCGGGGGTATGCGCCAGCGCGTTGCCATCGCCATTGCCCTGTTGCATCAGCCCGATCTCATCCTGGCCGACGAACCCACAACGGCCTTGGATGTCACTATCCAGGCCCAGATTCTCGCTGAGGTGCAAAGGCTTGCGCGTGATCATGGAACAGCGCTGATCTGGATCACCCACGACCTTTCGGTGGTCGCCGGCCTCGCCGACGAGGTGGCGGTGATGTATGCCGGCCGCATCGTCGAGAATGGGCAGGTGAGCCAAGTGCTGAAGCGGCCGATGCATCCCTACACTCATGGGCTCATCGGCAGCGTACCGAGCCGCAACAAGCGAGGCAGCAAGCTCCGGCAAATTCCGGGTATGACGCCTTCTCTCCTGAACTTGCCGACCGGCTGCGCCTTCCGCACCCGCTGTCAGCAGGCGGATGAGAAGTGCGAACTGGACCCACCTATCACCGCGCCGGCCGAGGGACGCATGCTGCGCTGCTTCAATCCGCAGTTGGAGGCGATCGTATGAGCATCGTAAGAAATCCATCGGGCGCAGGCACGCCTGTCATCGAGCTCAAAGGCGTCTCCAAGCGCTTCGGCCGGACGCATCACGATGTGGCGGCGCGTGCCGGCAGATCGCTGAAACGTGCGTTCGGGGGCGAGGTGAAGGAGGCGGTTGTACGTGCCGTGAACGATGTCGACCTCACAATCAACAGAGGTGAGGTCGTTGGCCTTGTCGGCGAATCCGGCTGCGGCAAGTCGACCGTTGGGCGGATGGTCGCCGGAATAATGCCGCCGTCGGACGGCCGTGTGCTGTTCCATGGACGCGATGTCGCCACTCTGGCAGCTGCCGAGGCAAAGCAGGCCGCGTTGCAGATACAGATGATTTTTCAGGACCCCTACGCTAGTCTGAATCCACGCTTGCGGGTGGCTGAGATCGTCGGCGAGGCACCGTGGGTCCATGGGCTGGTGCAGCGCGATGCTTGGGAAGGCTATGTGGATGATCAGCTACGTCGCGCAGGTCTCGATCCAGCCTACAAGCGTCGCTATCCCCATCAGTTCTCCGGCGGTCAGCGTCAACGGATAGGTATTGCCCGGGCACTCGCCGTGCAGCCCGAATTTCTGGTCTGCGATGAGGCGGTGGCGGCGCTGGATGTATCGATCCAGGCGCAGATCCTGAATCTGTTCATGGATCTGCGCGCTGAGCTAGACCTGACCTATCTGTTCATCAGCCATGACCTCGGCGTGGTCGAGCATCTTTCCGATCGCGTGGTGGTCATGTATCTCGGGCGGATTGTGGAGGAGGCTCCGACAGACGCGATCTTCCGCAACGCCAATCACCCCTACACCAAGGCCTTGCTGGAAGAAGTGCCGCGCATCGATACGCGCAAGCGGCAGTTCGCCGCGATCAAGGGCGAGATTCCGAGCCCGCTGAATCCGCCGCCAGGTTGCCATTTCCACCCGCGCTGTCCGCATGTCATGCCGGTTTGCCGGGAAGTCGTCCCGGCGCTGCGCGAGGTCGCGTCTGCGCATCGCAGTGCTTGCCATCTGAATGGGCGGCAGCCTGCTCGCATGTCCGGAGGCGAATACTCTGCGTGTCAGCGATGAGTCGGCAGCCGCGCGATAGGTGCTGCAAAGCCATCGCCATCCTACCCTGCAAGCGTGATCCCGGTTCGAGCCAGCCTCTGAGCCGGGCGCGCTTGGCTCCACCTAATGAAAAGGTGATGGGGAAAAGCGGCATTCACTTTTCCCCGTCACGTTCAGGCTCACGGCGTTTCATATCGGGATATGATTATGGTGTCTTCAAGCGAAATTGACTCGGATTTTCGTATCCAGTGCCATGACGCATTGTTGGACAAACGCGCGCGCCTCTTCAGCGTCGACCGCGTCGATGAGCTCAGCCATGACGAGGGCATCGGCTACTGGCTTTCCATTGACGACTACGGTCCGCTGGAGGCTCGGCACTCGCGTGCGGATGTGGGCGGAAAAACCGTGAAAATCGAAGTTCTCCGAGGAGGTGTCGATAAAATGCGCTTTGGCCGCGGCGTGATTGCCGAGGCCCGCGATTTCCACCTCTCGGTGAGCATGCAGCGTGCAGAGAGGGATCAGCCCTGCCTTGAGGCATCCCAGAACCGCGACGACGAGATTGGGGCTGTTGCCGACCTGGAAGATGATCCGGTCGAGCGGCTGCAGGCCCAGCTTTGCGAAGGCCAATGCCGCGCGGTCAGACAGAATGTCCAACGCGTCGTAGGTCAGGCTCCAGCCGTCTCCGATCAGCGCGATGCGGCCCTTGTTCCGGTCAAAGGATTCGCGAAAGGCGGCGGCAAGCGAGCGTGCTTCCAGCGCGCCAGAGGCGAGATAGCGTTCCAGATCAGCGATGGGAGGATAAGTCACGCCCGGCATGGGCCGGCGAACGCCGATCGGCAGGCAACGGATGTCCATCAGCGCGCTACCGTCGTGAAGTTGTTCGACAGGAGCCATTGACGAACGATCTCTCCGGCACGCTGCTGCCCGCCTAGCTCTCCTTTGGCAACCGGCTTGCCGTGGTGGTTGCCCGGAAGATCGTGGCGCGCGACCTCGGCATTGCCCAGCAGACTCTCCAGCTTGTCGGCCTCGCTATCGAACACGCTGTTGTCACCGCTGTAGCGAACCATGCAGACCGGCTGGCGGATGTGCGGAGCGCAGTTTTCCATCGTGGCGTTCGACGAAATAGCTGACCAGTTCGAGAGCCAACTCTCAGGCGTGCAGATCCGGCCAAAGCCAACGCTACCCCAGTTCGAGCTGATTGGGTTTCCTCCCCAGAGACTGCCGTAGGCCCGCGCCGACGGTTCAATCGACAAGTCCCAGCAGCGCAGGTCCGCGTCGGTCCGCCAGATCGTCATGATCGGCGACCAGGTGGCAGAAAGGCGTTCCGTCATCGTCGCCGTTCCGTCCTTGACTGCACGCCGGGCGGCTGCTTTCCGCGCCAATAGCGAACGGGCCCGTTCGTCCAGCCGCATGACCCGCCTAGCTTGTGCGGCTCGATATCGTTCGATGAAATCGGCATCATATCGGCTCGATGAGGGGGGCGCCTGAAAGCCGTTGGCGGGATCGAACGGGTTGAGCGCCGCATCCGTTGCGAACGGATCATCCTCATCGATGACCGAGGGGTCGAGGCAAGCCTGCATGAGGAGGCCTTGGCCCAGATGCGAAGAAATGAGGACGAGCCCGTCCGCTTCCGGCATTTCGGCTCCAGTCAGATCGACCGGCCGGCCCGCTGGGGTTTGCGCGATACGCTCTTGCGGTGGCCGGGCTGCCTGCTGGCAATAGAAGGCCGCCAAGGGTCCGCCACCTGATGTTCCCTGGAGAACAGTGCTTCGAAAACCTTGCAATCGTAGAAAGACCTGACCTGCGGCCAGATCGGGCAGCGCCGTCTCATGTTCAAGCCGAAGGTTGTTGTTGGGCGACCGTGAGCCTTGGACCCAGAAAGCGCATCCGCCCTGGAGTATTTCCGGTGCCATATATTGGGGAACGGTCATCTCGCGTGGATGCATGGCGCAAACAACGGTACGTTCTCCACCGCGTTGCATCAGAAAGCCGACGACCGAGGCGCCGTCGTGAGCGCGAATTGAATGGGCGGTTATCCTTACATCCGCGGGCAGTTTGGAGGCATCCCAGTGTGCTCCTCTCAGCCCCGCCGTCGTCGTAGCGACCGGCGTTGCGCATCTGTCGGCCGCAAGCGTACCCATTTTTCCTCCCCACGCAGATCCGAGGTCCAGCGCTCGCGAGGAGTTAACAAGGGAGCCGAGAGGCACGGAACTTCATAATATGGATAGTCGAGATCACCACGGTGAATAGAACGATCAGACCCCTTTTCGTTCCTTCGAGCCGCATGTGGAGACGGCGACGATGACATTGGAGCGATGTAATGAAAAAAGGACGTGACAAGGTATGCCGGGTTACACTGGAGCCGATCAGTTTTTGATGTCGGACTGGCCGACGTCGAGTCCAGGTTGAGCGTGGGTCCTCATGGGGGACCGAGCTTCTCGGCGATGATGTTACGGCAGGTCGATTAACGAGCGGGACCTCTTTATAGCCTCGGAGTTCAACAGACGAAAATGGACGTCCTCGGCCGCGCGGACGTTATCGTGCTCGCAATTTACCCTCATCCAAAATCCTGCGGCGTTTGGACATGAGTTCAATAATCTGTTGCCGGAGCCACCGGCTCCCCTGGTCCTTCTGCTGACGGATATGCCACCCTAAGCGAATCGTTATTGCTGGGCAGTCAAATGGAATCTTAAGTATGACGAGATCGGATCTCTGAGCCAACTCATCGGCCACCAGACTGGGCACGATCGCAATCATGTCAGTCTGGTCCAGAATGCCGGCCAGGACCATGAAATGCGGCACCTCCAGCGCAACCCGTATTTTCCAGTGGTGAGTTTGAACCAGGGTGTCGAGCGCCGCACTGACCGAATTGGGAGGTCGCACAACAACATGATCGCTCGCGACGACTTGCTCAATCCTGGCAATGCGATCAGGACCGGCGCCAAGCTCAAGCGAATGTCCTCTTTTGCATACGATGACATTGTGCTCGTCGAACAGCCTGCGTAGAACGAAGGTGCCGGCCGTCGGTTGTAGATTGCCGATCGCAAGATCGGCCTCGTCGGTCTCGAGCAGTTCCAGATATCGGGCGATGGGACACTGCAGAACCCGTATGTCCAGCATCGGGGCCTTGGTCCGAAGCAGTGGCATCAAGCGCGGCAGGAACACCATTTCCCCGGCGTCGGTCATGAGCACGCGGAACCGACGTCTGGTGCCTGTGGGATCGAACGGCGCTGCCCGCTCAAGGCCCTGTCGAATGAGCCGCAAGCCTTCAGATAGTGAGGGGCCTGCGGCGAGTGCGAATGGTGTGGGCTCCATCCCGCGTCGCGTGCGAACAAAGAGGTCATCATCGGTCAATGCACGCAGGCGTCGCAAGGCATTCGACACCGCAGGCTGCGTCATATGCAGCGCATCGGCGGCATCTGATACGCTTTGGTGAACCATTAAGGCATCGAAGATGCGGACGAGATTGAGATCGAAAGCTGTCATATCTACACACCGGACATGGAATTTATAGATAGATAGTGTACGTTCGCCAATTTGACCATAACCTCCGTGGGAAACAAGACCAGCGAGATTGCAGGGAGACGATAGGAAGCGCTGCATTCAACCAAGCAACTAACCAATCTCCTAGTTCAACAGAGGCTGCAGTTTGGGTTGGGAGAGTAAAGAGCATCCGCTACAGCCGGAGCTATTGGGCAGCGGCAACGATGAACGCTTCAAGGAAGCGCTAGTCGTGCGATATACTGCGCGTCTTCATTGTTCGCACCACAGGAGTAGCGCGTCTCCGCGCGCTCGACCTCTACGGGGCAGCATCTCAGGCTTTGCAACAGAGCCTCGTATCGACGTGGCATCATTGCCAGGTCCCGCGATCAGCTGTGCTTTATCATGAGAGCGATATCGGCCTGCCCTGCACCGGGACCGCTGCAGTATAATAGGTATGCTCCACCGCTGCTGATGTGCGTACAACGCTGTCGCGGCGTCGTCATGAGGGCAGCAAGGGTTACTTGGGAGATGTGAGATATCGAGGCGTTGCGACCTATCGGCACGATACTGAATCCTGGGGTTGCCAGGGCATGGCGATGTCTAGCCAAATGTAACCGCCGGCTTTATCGCTTCTGTCTCATGCGAATCCAGTGCCCGGCACAGTCCTCGTAGATAGCCGGTAGAAAAAGCTCGGCCACGATGCCCCCATGGCGTGTCATGTGTCATCTGAGGGACATGATCGTCGATCACGAAGCCTCCGAAGCTGTTGCGCTGGAGTATTTTCAGGATGCGAACGATATCGATATCACCCTCATCGACAAAGCACTCCGCAAAATTGGGAACCGCGCCCTTAATGTTGCGGACATGAAGGTACTTGACCCGATCCTGACCGACGAATTCCACTGGATGCACGGGAGGGCTCATCTGGCGCTCTATGTGCCCGTGCCATGCAGCGCTTTGCGGAGGCGCCGCCTCGTCATGGTTCGTTCAGGTCGAACGGCCCATGACGTTTGCCGGCTATCGTGTCTTACGACACGATGACGATGGAAGATTTCAGGCCGGTGCGTGGGCTTGCTTTGGCGTGCTGACTTTGTCGCCGTCACGCGCAAAAACCTGCTCACCACCGATCCATGTCTGGTTCGGCATCATGTCGCGCAGCTTTTCGGAGCTGACCGTGAGCGGGTTGTCGTCGAACACGACGAAATCCGCGAACTTGCCGGGTTCGAGCGAGCCGATCTCGTGCTCACGCCCGATCGAGCGCGCGGCAAAGCGGGTGTACATCCGCAGCGAGGTCATGACGTCAAGGTTCTCACCATCGGTCAGCGTCTCGCCATTGTTCATCTCACGCGCGACCATCGCCCAGATGCCGAACATCGGGACATGCTGCTTCGGGTGAATGCCGATCGCGTCCGAATTGCCGGGGACGGCGAACTTCTGCTCCAGCACCATCCGGCGCATCGGGAAGATGTCGGCGCCGCGCACAGGGCCGAGGTTCTTACGATAGCCCGCTGCCGTGGTGTAAATGAACGGGGGCTGTGGTACCGGCAGAACGCCGAGATCGGCGAATCGCTTCGCGCGCTCGTCAGTCCAGAGGCAGTTGCCGGCGTGCTCGATCCGGTGAGCCGCACCGTTGAATGCCTTGCGCTCCGGCAGAGCGGCAAAGGCATCCAGGACAACATCCTGCGCCAGATCGCCGATCGCGTGGACGCAGATCTGATAGCCCGCACCATGCAGCTTGCCGACGATCTCCGAGAATTCCTCGGGCTTGAACGAGAGGTGGCCCTTCAGGTCACTATCCCAATAGGGCTCGTACATCGCCGCGGCGCGGGAGGTCAGGCCCCCATCGATGAACATCTTCATTCCACCAAGCTTCAACCGGCTCGGATCCGCATCGGCGAAGCGCGCACTCATCTTTCCGGACAGGGCATCGTCCAGCGGGCAGACAGACGGCACCTTGGGATAGAGAGCGACGCGGATCTTCAGATCCTTGCGCCGCTCCATTTCCAGATAGGCGTCGACGCCGCCACGGAACAAGGTGAACTCGGTAATCGCCGTGACGCCGTTCTCGAGAAAGCTGGCCTGAGCATTGGCGAGGGCCGGGCCGACTTCCTCATAAGGCCAGTCCGGCGCGTTCAGAGCATGCCACATGTCGTTGGATACGCCGTTCGGAACGCCGTCAGCATCACGTTCCAGATAGCCGCCGTCGGAGTCGGGCGTGTTCTTGTCGACGCCTAAAACCTCGAGGGCCTTTGAATTGAAGACATTAATGTGGAAGCTGAACCGGACCACCACGGGATGCTCGGTGCTGACGCGGTCGAGATCCCAGCGATTGGGATAACGGCCCTCAGCGATGTGCTGGTTCTGATAATGCATGCCCTGGCCGAGGATCCATTGTCCGGCCGGCAGGGTCGCCGCCTTTTCGGAGAGGCGCTCGACCATGTCGTCGATGGACCGCACCAGCGGCGGCTTCACGTTGACGGCGATGTTCCAGCCATAGGCGATCATCTCCATATGGGTGTGGGCATCGATCAGGCCGGGAACGACAGTCTTACCGCCCATATCAACGATCGCGGCGCCCTCCGCCTGTTCCGGGGACGGATCGATTGCGACCACCCTGCCGCGGTCGATCAGCAGTGAACGGGCTGTAGTCCCGGCATCGTCCATGGTCAGGATGGTGGCGTTGGTGACGAGAAGCTTCCCGGTCGGCATGCCACGCGCCTTCGTAGCGTTCTGATTGGCGACATCTCGGTTGCTCATAGGTCAGTTCTCCCTGGACCAAAAACTGCCGGAGTTGATCCGAAGCAGTGGCCTGATTTGGATTGGTGATGCGCGGGCACTGATGCGCCCGTAGGTGATCGTGTCAGCCTTTGCTGAGGACGGTCCGGATGCCGATGAACCGCTCAACCAGCAGGACGAGGGTGAGAGCGACAAGCGAGCCGAGGCTTGCCACGGCATAGAGGCCGGGGGTGTTTGAGACTTCGGCACTGCCGAACAGATAAACGGGGAAGGTCGTCATCTTCGAACCGGCGAGGAACATCGTCACCGCCACATCCTCGAAGGACATGATGAAGCTCATGAACATTCCGGCGACGATGCCGGGTCGCATTAGCGGAATGATCACCCGGACCAGCGTCGTCAGCGAGCCTGCCCCAAGTCCGGCCGCCGCCTCGTCATACTGATCGCTCAGAGCCGAAAGGCGGGCGATGGTCGGCACCAGCACGAAGGGGAAGGTGTAGACCGTGTGCGCGATCAACAATCCCATGAAGGTGCCGACCAGCGGAACGGCAAGTGCGCCCTGCCAGAAGTAGAAATACTGAAGGATGGCGACGCCGAGAATGATCGCTGGAAACTGCAGCGGGCTGCGCAGAGCTGCCTCGATGAACGCCTTGCCGCGAAGATTGCTCTTCACCATAGCAATGGCGGCCGGGATACAGAACAACGCCGACAGTGTCGCACAGCAGAGGCCGAGCAAAAGGCTTCGCAGAAACGTGTCGACGGCGACCTGCGGGATCTGCAGGTAGGAGGCCAGCGACCAGTCCCGCGGCGGAAAGATCACTGTCGTCGAATTGAACGAGACGATCACGACCACGAAAAGCGGCATCACCAGAAAAGCCACGGCCAGCACGGTCAGCGCATGCATCGCACCGCAAAGCACCGTGTCCACACCACGTGAGATGATGGTCTTCATGACGAGCCCCTCGCTCGCACGCTACGGCGCCAATGGGTGAGGAGAAGGATGAAGATCGCGACGGCGCTGATCATCACCACCAACATCACCGACAGCGCCGCGGCGTAGCCGAATTCGAAGAGAACCTGCGACGCCTGCTGGATCTGGATCGCGATGACATTCACGCGCCCACCGCCGAGCAGGACCGGCGTCGTGAAATAGGCCGCCGTCGCCATGATCGCGATAAGGCCGACAGGGACGGCGTTCATCCAGGTCATGGGCAGGTGAATGGTCAGAAAGGTGTTCCAGCGGGAGGCGCCAAGCCCGATGGCCGCGCGTTCATAATCACGCGGCAAGGCTTCGATCACGGGGATGAGCCCGACCATCACCACCGGAACCTGGATATGGATCATACCGATCGCGACCGCGGTGAAATTATTGATGAGTTGCAGCGGCTCCGAGACAAGGCCCAAGCCGATGAGCATCTTGTTTATCGGCCCTTCGAAGCCCAGTAGAACGCGCCAGCCGAGAGCTCGGGCGATGGTGCTGGTAAACAGCGAGGCAATGGCCGCCACGAAGATGATCTTGCCGATGATGGGGGGTCTACGCACAACCTGGAAGGCCAGCAGATAGCCGAGCAGCAGTGAGACGACGCCGGTCAGAATGCTCAGCAGAAGCGTCGTCGACAGCGAGCGGAGCACCGAGGCCGACCGCAAGGCGTCGGTAAAGTTGCGAAGCGAAAGGAATGAAGCCCCGCCAGCATCGACCACCACGCTGCCCCAGAGAAAATGCAGCACCGGGTAAGCGAAGAAAACAATGAAGAACAGCGCAAGCGGGATGATGCCAAATCTATACAAAGAGGATGACGAGGAACTCATCGTCCTTCCCCCGGTAAATCAGCCGGCAGCAGTCGCGCGTCCTGCGGCTGGAAGACAACAAAGACGTCGGCGCCTTCCTCGAACACGCCATGTCGATGCTGAACCGCAAGAAGGGAGCCCAGGCCGGGAGTTTCCAGCCGCAGATGGGTGTTCACGCCGTAGAACATGCGCTTCATCACCTTCGCCGGCAGCGCGCCCGGCTCGGCGCGGGACGTGCAGGTGATATCTTCGGGCCGCAGCGACACATAGCCGGCACTCGCGTCGGCCAGACTGCCCTCCGCCTCGAACTCATGGCCGGTTTTCGTCATCCGCACCCGCGCCCGGTTGCCGTCACGCGTCAGAACCTCGACCGGCAGCAGGTTGGTGGCGCCGAGGAACTCGGCGGTGAAGGCGGTCTTCGGCGCGTGGTAGAGCCGCCAGGGATCGCCGGCATCGACAATCTTCCCGCCACGCATGACGATGATCCGGTCGGACATCGCCATGGCCTCTCGCTGATCATGGGTCACGAGGATCATCGTGAGCTGCAACTCCTGCTGCAGAGAACGGATCTCTTCCTGCGCCCGCTCGCGCAGCTTGGTGTCGAGCGCGCCCATCGGTTCGTCGAGCAGCAGCAGGGTCGGGCGAATAACGATGGCGCGCGCCAGAGCCACGCGCTGCTGCTGACCGCCGCTGAGCTCGAACGGATATCGATCGAGATAGGTGTCCATCTGCACCATCGCGAGGGCCTCGATGGCGCGCCTGCGGCGCTCGGCCTTGGCGACACCCCGGGTCCGCAGTCCGAACTCGACGTTCTCGACGGTGCTGAGATGGGGAAAGAGCACGAAGTTCTGGAACACCATGCCGATGTCCCGGAACTGGGGAGGGACCGACGTGATATCCTTGCCATCGATCCGCATCGACCCGCCTGCCGGCTTCAGATAGCCGCCAATGGCGCGGAGCAGAGACGTCTTGCCGGATCCCGAAGGGCCGAGCAGGGATACCAGTTCGCCCTTCTCAATCGTCAGATTAAGGTCATCGATCGCAGTCCAACCGCCATAGACGATCTTCAGCGAGTCGATCTCAAGTCTGCTCATTGCCACGCCCTTGTCAGATGCGCTTGTTGGGAGGTTCGCCAAAAGGTTCGGGTGGCGTGCGTCTAAAAGTCTTCAGGCTCGGATACGGCAACGGACAGCGACCTGAGCCGCCCGTTGCCGCGCAGTGGGTCGTCAGCGAAGGATGCCCGCCCACTGTGTGGTCCACTCGCGCAGGTTCGCGAGGAAGGCCGGATAGTCGGGCAGGAACAACTTCGAGGGCTCCTTGATGATCCACTCGGCGGCCGACGCATCGGCGGCCATCACGGCATCGATCGCGGCTGCGGTCGGCGGCGTGCCGGCGATGAATATGAACAGCGGAACCGACGCCTTGGCCGCTTCATCCGACAGGAACTCGTTCATCATGAGCTCGACCAACTCCTTCTTGGGCGAGTTGGCAACGAGGACGAGGTTGTCCGGGTTGATCAGGTCGGAATATGTCTTGCCATTGGCGTCAATATTCCAGGTGGCATAGGCAACCGGGACGCCCTGCTTCTTCAGCGCGAGGCAGCGACCTTGATTATTGCCGACCGTCAGCCACACGTCGCCAGCGGACATCGCTGCGTCCATGTCGCCCGACGAGTTGAAGAAGCCATAGGCCTTCACCTTCGACGACAGGTTCTTGATGCTGCCGGACACGTCGCTGTAGCTGCCGCCCGCCGATAGGGCGATCGCCGGCGCGTTGATCAGCCACTGGGCGGCCGTGGTCGAGGGGAACATGACACGTCCCGCCAGACCCGGAGCCGACCAGACGGCGATGTCGTTGGGCACGCCTAACTTCAACTGCTCGAACTTGTCGGTCCGGTAGCAGTTGCCGTAGCGGTACGCCATGCTGGGGATGCCCGCCTTGATCTGCAGGCTCTCCGGCACCTTCTTCATGTTGGGGATCTTGGCCGGATCGACTGTCCCAACGACACCCTCCTGAATACCGCGCGCAAGGTTCGCGGAATCCATCAGCATCACGTCGATGTCCGGATTGCCGCCGGAGGCGCGGATGCTGGTGATGTTCTTGGACGGGCTGGACGGAATCCAGTTGATGGTGATGCCGGTACGCTCGGTGAAATACTTCCCGAAACTTGCGGCCCACTTGTCATTGAACGCACTTGAGTATCCCGCAAAGGAGATGCTCTGACCCGCGAAGCGACGGATATTACCCGCATCCTGCGCCAGCGCGCCATGGGTTGCGCCGATCACCAGCGCCACCGACAGCCCGCAAAGACGAATACTCATCTTCCAAAGATGAGAAGAAGGTTTCTTGTTGTACATCGATTCCGTTCCCCTGCTGATGTTTTTGCACGTTTTTACTTAGTGACGTATTCCTCGTCGGTCACGGCGCTCTGCCAGTCGACATTGCCAAAATGCAGGGCGATCTGGGTGACGAGGCCGGTCTCGCTGGCGCCATGCCAATGTTCGACACCCGGCTCGGTCCAGACGACATCGCCGGGATTGAGGATGACGCGCTCGCCGCCGCGTTCCTGGATCCAGCCCTCGCCGGAAACCGTGTAGATGAACTGCCCGCCTTCATGGGTGTGCCAGTGGGTGCGCGCTCCCGGGGGGAACATGATGTTGATCACCCGCGCATTGCCGGCATTGAGCAGGATGTCGGACCAGACATCGCCGGTATTCGTCGCCGAGCGCAGACCGGACGGCTCACCGTTCCGAATGGCTTTTCCGTGATACATTTTGATTCCTCTATATGTCCCGTCCCGGGCCCTCTGGTGCCGCAGACGGTTCAGCTAGTGCGCTGGGTGGAACTTGCCGAGCATCGTCCGGCTGGCGTTGTAGCCAGTCAGTCCGCTCATGAAGTTGCCGGGCCAATTGCCGACGCCGCACATGAAAAGACCCTCGATCGGGGTCGTGTAGTTCGAGCATCCCGGCATCGGCCGTGCGTCGAAGATCTTCCCAGGCACGATGTCACCATGGGCGCCGTTGCCCTCGGTCATGCCGTAATTCCGCTCAAGGTCGACGGGCGTGTAGACGCTGATGCCCTCGATGATGTCCTTGATGTTGCCGATGTTCCGGCTGAGCGTCTCGACGACGGCATTGCCAAGCGCCTCGCGCTGGTCGTCCCAACTGCCGTGGGACAGGTGGTATGGCGTGCCGCGAACACTGAGGCTCATGAAGTGGCAACCGGGCGGCGTCATCTCCGGATCGGCGGCAGACGACACCACGCCCGAGATCGTCACATGCGGCGACCAGCGGCCCATGGTTGCTTCGTTGTAGCTCTCCTGAAGCACGTCGATGCTTGGCACGACGCGGAAGTTCGTGCCGAGGAACTGGGTGTTTTCCTCGTCTGTCTCCGCGCGATTGAAGCGCGGCGTGCCTTTGAGAGCGAGGTGCACCTTGGAGGACGAACCGTGCATGGTCAGCTTCTTGGCCCGTTCCTCAATCTCGCGCGGCAGCTGGTTCGATGGCACCAGCCTGGTCAGCAAGGTCTTGGGGTTGACGTTCGCCAGCACCCGCGCGGCTTCGATCTCCTCGCCGCTTTCGAGCACGACGCCCCTTACCTTGCCGTTGTCGCAGAGCAGCTCGCGAACCGGGGCTTCAAGGCGGATTTCGACACCTAGGCTTTCGTTCGCCCGGGCCATCGCCTGCGTGACGGCGCCCACGCCACCGATCGGCGACGCGTTCTTCATCATCAACTCGTTGCTCTCGAAGACCACGCCGCTGCGGCGCATGGACTCTTCCTGCAGAGGGCGCTGCAGCAATATGTAGCCGCTGCCTGGTGTGCGAGGACCAACGAGATTCGTGGCCATCGCGGTGCCAGCGAGAAAGGACTTGAGCCAGGGCGACTTCAGATGGCGGTCCAGCACATCGGCCACGCTGCCGAACATGACGAGGTTGAACGCTTCCTTGTCGGCGGGCGTCGTGAAGCGCGCTGCAACCTCTTCGAGCGAGGGCGCGGGGTCGTAGAACGACACACCCATCTTCCGCGCCACGTCCTGGTAAAACTGCATGACGTCGGCGAAGCCCTGCATGTCGCCGGGTTCGGCAAGACGCTCCATCTCGGCGCGGCGACGCTCGCGCTCGGGCCACATGACCAGCGCGTCGCCGTTGGAAAACAGGGTCAGCGAATTGAGGGCGGGATGAGTGAGCCTCAGCCCGTGCTTTTCCAGCTCCATGTCGCCGGCAATGCGCGGATCGAGGCTATGGCAGGAATTGGCGATGCTGCTGCCGCGGTAGCCCGGGAATACCTCCTCGGTAATGCAGGTGCCGCCGACCTGGTAGCTCCGCTCCAGCATCAGCACCTTCAACCCCGCGCGTGCGAGATAGAAACCTGCGACCAGCCCGCTGTGGCCGGCGCCAACGATGATCACGTCATATTTCGACATTTCTGTTCGTCTCAATCTCGGGAATGCCGGAGCTGCCGCCTTGTCGCACGCGCGAAAAAGTGGAAGGCTTACAAAGGCTTGATGGTGCGGGAGGCGATCCGCCAGCCGTTAGAGGTCTTCTTCAGAATGTCGGTGTACTCGGCTGCGACGATCGACTTGTCCGCGCGCTGGGACAGCGCCTTGCATAGCGCCTGGACGGTACCGTCCTCACTGCCGGACAGAATAAGGTTGGTGATGTGATGGCTGAGCGACGGGGCCGGAAAATTCCTGAACGCCGTCTTCAGCTCATCCAGCCCGTTCGCGGTCAGGCGCCCCGGATTGCTGAACTGTATATCCTCGGCAAACACATCGCCCATCCGGTCGTATTCTTTCGAATCGAGAATGTAGGCGACCTTGTTGAGAATGTCGGTGATATCGATCCGGTCGATCTCGGCAATTCGGGCCATGTCGTTACTTCCGTGATTTTTAGGATGATTCGGAAAATTCGGCAGCGACGCGCTTGGTCGCTTCAATGACGACGGCCAGGCGCTCCTGATCGAACCGGTGATCGGGGATGACGGAGGCGAGGGCTCCGACCAGCTTGCCCCGGATGAAGACGGGAGCCGCCACGGACCAGGAACCGCCGGTGGATTCGTGGTGGCTGAAGCCATAGCCCTGCGTTCGGGTCAGCGCCAATTCCGCCTTCAGCTGCTCGACCGTCCGGTCCTGTTGGCCGGGGATCTCGAAGCTCACCATGTCTCCGAGAATGTCGTCGACGGCTTCGTTCGGACTGAACGCCAGCAGCGCCTTTCCCGCGGCGCCGCGATAGATCTTGCCCTTTTCACCGGTCAGCCGGACGCGCCGGACCAACTGGCTGGACTCGGCTGAATCGATGCAGAGTCGCTCATCGCCAAGCTGCACAAAAAAGGCAGAGGTCTCATCCAGCTCGGCACACAGGGCCGCGGTCGAGTCCGCCGCCAACATCCGCAGCGGCGCCCAGCGATCCGTTTCGTGAAGCAGAGTCGTCAGGGCCAGCCCCGCGACATAGCGGTTGTTGCTCCCCTGAGCGGCAAAGCCATGAGCCACCAGAGTGCCGAGCAGCCGTGATGCCGTGCTCACGCTGATGTTGGCCGCAGCCGCCATCTCGGACAGATTTTTTCCTTTGCGGTCCAGGGCCGAGAGCAGAGCGAGCGCCCGAGCTACGGAGCGCACGCCCGACTTGTCGTCAGTGGCCGACCGATCTTCGTTTTCCATTCAGTGAAAACCCGTTTTCATTTTTCTAGGCTAAGTGGTGCGTCGCTGTCTTGTCAATCCATTTCCTCTCTGCGAAAAGTGGATTTCACAGAGTGGCAAAACTCGACCGGAACCTGCCTGTCAGCGGAGCAGAACCAGCCATGCTCGACTATCCAGACACGAAACTCCTGATTGACGGGTCCTGGTCGGACGCCTCCACAGGGAAAACCATCGCGGTCGTAAACCCCGCGACCGAAAACGTCATCGGCCAGGTCGCCCATGCGAGTCGGGACGATCTCGATCGGGCGCTGGCTGCCGCCGCACGTGGCTTCGCCCTTTGGTCAGCGGTCTCGGCCTTCGAGCGGTCGAAGCTGATGCGCAAGGCGGCTGAGCTGTTGCGGGCGCGCGCGGACAAGATCGCCGCGCTCATGACGCTGGAGCAGGGCAAACCTCTCACCCAATCCAAGGCCGAAACCCTGGGCGCCGCCGATACGATCGACTGGTTCGCCGAAGAGGCGCGGCGCGCCTATGGCCGGGTCATTCCAGCAAGAGGCGCCGGCATCACTCAGCTCGCGCTCAAGACGCCAGTTGGCCCAGTCGCAGCCTTCACGCCCTGGAATTTCCCGATCAACCAGGTCGTACGCAAGCTCTCCGCTGCGCTGTCAGCGGGATGCTCGATCATCGTCAAGGCGCCGGAAGAGACGCCGGCTTCGCCCGCCGAACTCATCCGCGCCTTCCTTGACGCGGGCCTGCCGGCCGAAGTGATCGGGCTTGTCTATGGCAATCCCGCCGAAATCTCCGAACATCTGATCGCCCACCCGACGATACGCAAGATTTCCTTCACGGGCTCGACGCCGGTCGGGAAGCATCTGGCGGCATTGGCAGGCGCCCATATGAAGCGCGCAACCATGGAGCTCGGAGGCCACGCGCCCGCCATTGTCATGGAGGACGCAAATCTTGGCCTCGCCATCCCGCAACTCGTCATGCAGAAGTTTCGCAACGCCGGTCAGGTCTGCGTTTCGCCGACGCGTTTCCTCGTCGCGAAGAGCGTCGCCGACACCTTCATCGATGGCTTCGTCGCCGCGGCTGGGAAGATCGTGGTTGGGGACGGATCCGCGCCAGGCGTCGAGATGGGCCCGCTCGCCAATGATCGTCGCATCCTTGCCCTGGAGGCCATGATCGCCGACGCCGTCGATCGCGGTGCCAAAATCGCACGCGGTGGGCGGCGAATCGGTAACAAGGGCTATTTTTTCGAGCCCACGGTGCTGACCGACGTCCCGACGGACGCCGTGATCATGAATGACGAGCCCTTCGGTCCGGTTGCCGTCATCAATCGCTATAACTCACGCGATGAGATCATCAGCGAAGCGAACCGTCTGCCCTTCGGCCTTGCCTCCTATGCCTACACGCGCTCTGCCGCACATCAGGAGGCGCTGAAATCGGTGCGCGCGGGGATGATGTCCGTGAACCATCTCGGTCTCGGTATCCCCGAACTACCCTTCGGCGGGATCATGGACTCCGGATATGGCTCAGAGGGTGGATGCGAGGCGCTTGAGGCCTATCTCGACACCCGCCTGTTCACGACGGCCAACAGCCAGTGAGCTGAATATGCGTTCGCGACCAATTCGTCGTCCCGAACGACGCCCCTGCGGCGATCTGCGACGACCGATGCCGCGGGGCAAGCTATGCGCCAACCGTTTGAAGAAAAGGCGTTGTTCGCGGTCGTTAGGCGCTATGCGGGCGCCTCATCGAGCGGCAGAAGGACGTCGTTATAGGCGTTGCCAAGTTCCTCCAGACCACGGGCGGTCACATCAAGCGTCGGCGCCTGGGTGCGCTTGGCCGATCCGGCGACCGATGCGGCGGCAAGAAGGGCCAGAGTCGCAGGGTTCCCGCAGCGTTGATCGCGGAATGAATGAAGGCGCAGCAGGGATGATGCTTGATCGCGATGCCCGGCGTGGAGCGCCGATTGATGCGAATGCAAGTCGTCACCCCGATTCAAACCACAGCGTGATACCACATGTCGGCGGACATGCTCACACAGCCTCAACCGCAGGTGTCACCGAGCCGTCCGATCAGTCTGCTCGCGGCCAAAACCAGTTGCAGCAGTTCCGTGTCCATCGCGGCGATCTCGCCGTCGTGCGTCTCGACGGCGATGCGCAAGAGCGCCCACTTGGCCGCTACGCCATGGATGGGCTCGATCGGCAGCGTACCGGCCTCCAAATCGGCATAGATCGCGGGCGAAATGCCCATGGCGGCCGCCATCTGCACAGGGGTGACGCCGGCCTTGTCGCGCCACTGGGCGAGTTGCGCCGCTGTTGTCATTATGCTGCTGCCTCCTGGGTGACGTCGCCCGGCGTGAGCAGATGGCACGCCGCCTGGTGGCCATTCGCGAGGGTGGTGAGACGAGGCACTTCCGAGCGGCACCGCGGCCCGGCGAATTCGCAGCGCGGATGGAAATGGCATCCGCTCGGCGGGGACAAGGGTGAGGGGAGTTCTCCCTTGATCGGCTGAAAGGAGTTCACGTCGCGCTTGATGCTGGGGATCTCCTTCACCAGCGCCTGGGTATAGGGATGGGCGGGGCGCGCAAATACATCGCTGGCCTCGCCGATTTCGACGACCTTGCCGAGATACATCACCGCGATCCGGTCCGACACGTGCCGGATCACCCCGAGATCGTGGCTGATGAACAGGTAGCTCAAACCGAACTTGCGGCGCAATTCCAGAAAGAGGTTCAGGATCTGCGCCTGCACGGACACATCGAGCGCCGATACGGCTTCGTCGCAGATGATCAGGTCCGGCTTTACCGCCAGCGCGCGCGCAATGTTGATGCGCTGCCGCTGCCCGCCCGAGAACTGGTGCGGGAAGCGCGACTTCCATTGCGGATCCAGCCCGCTGCTTTCCATGATCGCGCTGACATGGCGATCGACGTCGCGCGGTGGCACCACCCGGTGGGCGCGCACCGCTTCGCCGATAATGTCCCCGACGCGTTTGCGCGGGTTCAGCGATGCATGCGGGTTCTGGAACACCATCTGCATTTTCAGCCGGAGCTTGTTGTTGGCTCCCTTCCCATGGATGTCCTGCCCCTGGTAGAGAACCTCCCCGCGCGAAGGCTTGATCAGGCCCGCGAGGGTTCGCCCAAGCGTTGACTTCCCGCATCCCGACTCGCCGACGACCCCAAGCACCTCGCCCTTGTGGATCGTGACGTCGACGTCGTCCAACGCGCGAACGACACTTGGCGGACCGGCCAGGCCGATGCGGCGGGCGATCCGCGCGATCAGGTCGTCCTCCGCCCGAAACGTCTTGCTCAACCCGCGGGCTGACAGCAGGATCTGGGGCTTGATGCTTGCTGCGGCGTTCATGACACGCTTTCCTGAGCCAGGGCCGCCGACGCATGGGCCGGGTGATGGCATTTCGCAGAATGGCTGTCCGACACCCGGACGTCGGGCGGCCGGGTGTCGCATAGGTCGGTCTTTGCAGGGCAGCGGTCGCGGAATCGGCATCCCTGGTCGGCGGCTGGATAGCGGGTGATCATGCCCTTGATCTGAGGCAGTTGCTCGCCCGGTTGTGACCCGGACGGAATCGAGGCGATGAGACCTCTCGTGTAATGGTGGGCGGGCTGGCCGAGCACTTTCTCGGTATCGCCCTCCTCCACAATCTCGCCGGCGTACATGACGCAGATCCTGTCAGCGAGGCTGGCGACGACGGACAGGTCGTGGGTGATCCAGATCATCGCGGTGCCCTTTTCACGGCAGAGCTTGCGCATTTCGTAGATGATCTGGCTCTGGATGGTGACGTCCAGTGCCGTGGTGGGCTCGTCGGCGATGATCAGCGCGGGGCTGTTGACGAGCGCGATGGCAATGACCACGCGCTGGCGCATGCCCCCGGAGAGTTCATGCGGATAGGCGCTCGCCCGTTTCTCCGGCGAGGGGATCCCCACCAGCCGCAGCACGTCAACGGCCCGCCGCCTCGCCTCGACTTTGGAAACCCGGTGATGCGACCATATCGCTTCCATGATCTGCGTATCGATGCGCAGCACGGGATTGAGCGTCATCATCGGATCCTGGAACACCGCTGCCATGGCGTCGCCACGCAACTGGCGCAGTTCTTCATCCGAGAGGGCCAGGAGGTCGCGGCCCCGGAAGCGTATGCTGCCGCCCACGACCCGGCCGGGTGGCTCGACGAGGCCGAGGATCGAGTGTCCGGTGATCGTCTTGCCCGACCCGGATTCGCCGACGATGCCGAGGACCTCGCCGCTGTGCAGCTTGAAGGAAACACCGTCGACGGCGCGCATGGGCTCGCCGCGCGTCAGGAAATAGGTTTGCAGCCCCTCGACCTCGACGAGCACGTCCGGTTTCTCCGGGCTCCGCGTGGATGTGGCTACCATCTGCTAGCCCCTGCCTTTCGGGTTCAGGACCGTCCGAACCTGATCGCCGACCAGATTGATCGCCATGATGATGATCAGCAGCGCGATGCCGGGGAACAGGCTCATCCAGTAGCGTCCCGACATCATGGATTCGAACCCGTTGGAGATCAGCAGTCCGAGCGACGGCTCCGTCGGCGGGAGGCCTACGCCGAGAAACGACAGCGTCGCTTCAAGCGAGATCGCCGAGGCCGTCTGGAGTGTGCCGATGACGATCAGCGACGGCATGCAGTTGGGCAGGATGTGGCTGAAGAGAATACGCGCGTGCGAGAGCCTGAGCACCCTGGCCGCTTCCACATATTCCTTGCGCTGCTCGGCGAGCGCGGCGGCGCGCACAGCGCGCGCGAAATACGCCCATTGCGCGATCACCAGCGCCAGAATGATCTTGTCAACGCCCTTGCCGACCACGGACAAAAGGATCAGCGCGATCAGGATCGTGGGGAAGCTCAGTTGCAGATCGACGATCCGCATGATCACCGTCTCGACCCGGCCCCCCTTATAGGCGGCGACGAGGCCGATCGTGACGCCCATGCCCATGCCCAGCAATCCGCTGCTGATGCCGACGAGAAGGCTCGTGCGCATCCCGTAGAGGATGGCGCTGAATATGTCGCGCCCGGCGCCATCGGAACCGAGCAGGAAGACCATTCCGGTGGAGGACTCACTCCCGGGCGGCTGTCGCGAATCCATGATGTCCAGGACCGAGAGGTCATAAGGGTTCTGCGGTGCGATCAGCGGCGCGAAAACCGCCGCGAGCACGATCACAATCAGAACGACAAGGCTGAGCGTGGCGACGGGACTTGCAAAGAAATCCATCCAGAACAGGCGGCCCGGGGATGGCTCTGCAGACTTGCCAGAAAGCAACTTGCCCGGCAGCAGGCTGAACGGGCGGCGATGGCTTTCTGACATCACGCCGACTCCGACTTGAGCGAGATGCGCGGATCGAGGATCGAATAGACGATGTCGACGATCAGGTTGAGGATCATGAAGATCAGCACGCAGACGATGAGGTAGGCGACCACGACCGGCCGATCGACCATTCTGATCGCATCGATCAGCAGCTTGCCCATTCCCGGCCAGGAATAGACCGTCTCGGTGACGACTGAAAAAGCGATGATGTTGCCGAATTCCATGGCGGACACGGTCATGACCGGCAGGATGACGTTCTTCAGGATATGCACGTAGGTGATCCGCCCGCGGCGGACGCCCTTGGCCCGCGCGAACTTGACATAATCCTGACCGGATACTTCCACCGTTCCCGCCGCGGTGAGCCGGATGATCAGCGCGATCTTGAACAGCGACAAGGTGAGCGCCGGCAGCAGGATGTGCTTGAGACCATCGAGCGTGAGCACGCTGAGTTCAAGGCCGAACACGGAGCGTGTCAATCCACGGCCGCCCGACGGCAGCCATCCCAGTTGCACGGCGAAGAGCATGATGAAGACGATGCCGATCCAGAAGGTCGGCAGGCTGAAGGCCACGATCGAGCTGGACATGATCGCCTTGGCCGGGAGGGAGTTGGGCCGCAATCCGGCGAGAAAGCCCAGCGGTATCCCGATCACGAGCGCCAGGATCATCGCGACGACGGCGAGCTCCAGCGTCGCCGGAAGCCGCTCCACCACGGTCGCGAGGGCGCTTTGGCCGTTCACGAAGGAAATGCCCAAATTGCCGGTGAGGGCATTCTTCAGGAAGACGAAATACTGCTCGTGAAGGGGTCGGTCGAGGCCGAGCCGCGCGATGGCATCGGCGATATCCTGCTGCGAGGCATCCGCCGGCATGAGGATGTCGACGGGATTGCCGACTACATTGAGCCCCACGAAGACGATCATCGACATCGCGAGAGCCACGAACGCGCTCTGCAATATGCGCCGGAGGATGTAGAGCGTCATGGACGGTCGTCCCCATTCCCGACCGGCGCGGGCGCGCCGATGCCGACGCGATATCGTGTCGCCGGTTGCATCACACCTTGCCCGCCGTGGGTTTCATCATCGATTTGTTGTAGTTGACCTCATTGCCCGCCGCATCAAATCCGCTGCGATTGCTCAATGTCTCCAGGGCTTGCCCGTAGAAGTGAATCTGGACGCCGGGTGACACATCCTCGTAGTGCACGCTGTGGATGTCCTCAGGCCCGAACACAACGGCATCGCCAGGACCGACGATCTTTTCTTCGACGAGTTCGATACCCGCGGGCTGACCGTTGGCATCGACCTTGCGCTTGTAGATCCGGTTGCGCTCCTCGCCCAACACAGAAGCAACGATAGCCCAGGTCTTGTGATTGTGCGGAAACGTGCTTTTGCCGGGCAAAACCGTGTTCAGATAGAGCACGAAGCGGTCGTCCGCGCCGGAGCCCAGCTTGTAGCGCTGCGACTTCCCTTCCTTGGGCAGGGCGAAATCCTGCAGCGGGAAGAGGTCCGCCCGCTCTGCCAGGGAAGCGACCATCTGGCGGATATGCGCGAGCGTGTCGGGGCCGGGGCCGTCCTTTTCCATCTTCGCGCTGGCTTCCTCGATCAGGCGCCGGACAGCCAAATCTCTTTCGTCTGCGACATTCATGGCGAACTCCTTCTATGCGACGGCGGGGTCGGGACAGGGACGTGCCTGCAAGCCGCTGGTCTCGGGATCGATCTGATGAATCGCGACCGCCTCGATTGAGCCGCATATCGGCAATCCCGGGGCCGGGATCGCGCTGCGCGCCGGAACGGCGGCGGGCTGCAGGGTGACGGCTGCGTGCTATCCTCAAAAATAATGAGCAAATCCATAGGCTTGGACTGCCGTGGCGAAGTCAATCCACGTTGCATGTGCTCCAGACAATGCGCGGCCAATCGGGATTGGCCGACGCACACAGATCGGCCCGCGGACGATTTTAGCCCTGCCCGCCCAGCGTATCCATGGCGAGCGTGCGCTCGTCGGTGCGTGCGCGATAGGTCATGCCCTTCTTTGTGCTCCAATAGTTCACCGGGAAGTAGATTGGAGCCACAGCGACATCGGCCATGGATATCCGCGTTGCCTCCGCCATGAGGGCCGCACGCTTCGTATCATCCAGCTCTTGCGAGGCCTGGCTGATGAGCTTGTCGACCTCCGGGTTGGAGTAGCGCCCACGGTTGGACGAGCCCAGCCCCTTGGCCTTGTCATAGGTCGCGACCACGGATCTCAGCGCAACCGACGCCTCGCCGGTCTGGCCGCCGAAGCCGTAGAGGAAGAGGCTGAACTGCGACAGGCCCTCCGGGCCGCCGCCCGTGGCGCGCGGCACGAAAACCGAATAGGGCATGGTCTCCACCGCGGTCCGGATGCCGATCCGGGTCAGCATCTGTGCGATCGCCTCGGCCACCGCCGCGTCGTTGACATAGCGGTCGTTGGACGAGTGCAGCGTAATCGCGAAGCCGTTGGGGTAACCCGCTTTCGTCAGAAGGGCTTTGGCGTCAGCCACGCTGAACTTGTCCGGTCCAAGCTCGGGAGCGGACCCGAATATCTCCGGCGGCACCAGCTGGCCCGCCGGCACGCCCATGCCCTCCAGTGCGCGGCTCCCAATCGCCTCGCGATTGATCGCCTTCGAGATGGCCTGGCGAACCTCGAGCTTCCGCAAGGGGTTATCGATCTCCGAGCCGTCGATGCCCTTCACAAACGGCGAGCGCACCCGGCTGTGGTCGAAGGCAAGGTAGATCATCCGGTTGGAGACTTTGCTGCTCAGCGACAGAGCCTTGTTGGATTGAAGGCGTTCAAGCGAGGACGGCGGCACGAAGTCGATCAGCTCGACATCGCCCGACAGAAGCGCGGCGACGCGTGCCGGGTTGGAGGATATCGGGCGCAGCGTGACCTGCATCCATTCCGGCTTCTTGCCCCAGTAGCCCTCGTTCCGCTCGAGCCTGATATGTTGCCCGGATCGCCACTCCACGAACCGATAGGGACCGGTTCCCACCATCGCGGTCCCGCGATTGTAGTCGTCTGTCGTGGCCTTCTCGCCCACCCTCTTCGAGATGATCGAGACCGTCATGATCTCGTTGATGAGAATGGGATTTGGCGACGGAGTCGTGATGCGTATCAGGTGGTCGTCAACCTTCTCGAGCTTCTTGTTGCCGAGATAGGACTTGAAGGAGAAGGGGGAATTCGGAACGTTCTGCGAGCGTTCGAAGGTGAAAAGTACGTCGTCCGCCGTGAACGGCGTGCCGTCGTGGAATTTGACGTCCTTGCGCAACGCGATTTCCCACGTCAGGGGATCGATGACCTTCCAACCTTCCGCCAGAGCCGGAACGGGCTTCTGGTTCTCGTCGGCGTGGAACAGCCTGTCGAAGATATGCTGGGACAGCGAGTTGCTGGCCGCAGTGTTCTGCCAGTGCGGATCGAGTGACGGCGGCTCCGTGAAGCAGCCGATGCGAAGCTCCTCGATCTCGGCAGCTTGAACGACCGCCCCCCCTGCCAGCAGAGCGGCCGCGCTCGCGGCGCCAGACAGCGCGAGGAGATGACGACGGCTCAAGCCAGCGCGCTCATCCGGGGGGGCTATTGAATTCCCGACTATGCTCATTGCTGCGACTCCCATTCTTTCCCCTCGCGATAGTCGCGAGCTATAAGCCACGCCCGTGCCTTTCCGGCATTGTCTTGCGATCGAAATCCAAATCGAGCCAATTCTTCGTCAGGCGCCACCGACAGCGATTGCTGGTCCCGGTCTCTCCTGGTCACGCCACCGCCGTTGTAGCGCCGACACCCTGTCCCGTGCCGCCCGGCATGGCCTGGATGGCGGCCTCGCCGGCCGAGTTGCCGGCGATCCGGCCAAAGACGGACCCCGCCATGAGACCCGTGCCGCCGGGATAATTGAAGTAGAAGAGGCCACCGACGAGTTCGCCCGCGGCGTAAAGGCCTTGAATCGGCTCTAGATCCTCGTCCAGGACCTGAGCGTCTCCATTGATCCTCAGGCCGCCGAAGGTAAACGTCACCCCGCATCCGACCTGGAATGCGCAGTAGGGGCCCTCGTCGATCGTATTCGCCCAGTTCGTCTTGTTGACGGCAAGCGATGTCGTGCCACGCCCATCCTTGATATTCGGGTTGAACGGAACATCCTTTTGTACCGCCGCGTTGTAGCTGGCGATTTCCTGCAGGAACGCCTTGGCGTCCACGCCTTCCAGCTTGGAGGCGAGCTCCTCCAGCGTATCGGCGGTGACCTTCGTCACCTGCTTGATGCGATATTCGTCGCGAAGCAGGTGGGTTACTTTGCTGTCGAAGATCTGCCAGGCGAAGTTGCCCGGCTGCTCAAGAATGACGCGGCCGTATTTCGCATAGGTGTAATTGCGGAAATCGGCACCCTCGTCGACAAAACGGCGCCCAAGGGCGTTGACCATGATGCCGAACGGATAGGAATGTTTCTGGAAGCCGTCTCCGACATCGAGATCGCCGAACTCGGGGGCATTGAAGTCCCAGCCGACCGCGTGGCAACCAGACCAGTTTCCATAGGAAGCCGCGCCGATCGCCTTCGCCATGCGAATGCCGTCGCCGGTGCTGAACCGCGATCCGCGCACGCGCGCCAGTTCCCATTCCCGGCCGAGATACTGAGCCCGCATGGAAGGGTCAGCCTGGAAACCGCCAGCGGCGAGGACGACGCACTGTGCGGAAATGTCCTTGATTTGTCCGCGCTCCTTGATCTTGACGCCGGAGACCTTTGACCCGTCGTAAAGCAACTCAATCGCGCGTGCATTGTAGCGAACCTCGACGCCGCGCTTGCGCGCGATCTGGGTCTCGCTTTCGACCAGTCCGGGGCCGCCGCCCCAGGCCTCGACCGTCAGCCCGCCCCAGAACTTGAACTTGCCGTCGATCTTGAACGCCTGGCGGCCATAAATCGGCTGGAAGCGAACGCCCTTGCCGCTCAGCCATTTCATGGTGCTGAAGCTTCGGCGGACGAGAAGCTCGCACAGGACAGGATCCGAGCGATAGCGCGTCACGCGGAACATGTCGTCGAAGAACTGATCTTCGGTGTAGCTCTGGAAATCGGTCTGGGCAATCTCGCCCTCGGTGAGGTCGGGCATGATCTCGCGAAGATCGTCGACGCCCTTATAGGCAAAGCGGATCGCTCCTGCGGTGAAGCGGCTGTTACCGCCGCTTTCGCTCTCGGGCGCCCGCTCCAGCACAAGCACGCGAGCACCCCGTTCCTCGGCCGCAATCGCAGCGCACAAGGCGGCATTTCCCGCGCCCACAACAACGACGTCGAATTGATCCACCGGTCATTCCTCAGATGCACTCTATTGCATTCAATTGAATACATACGAAGGCGGCGAAGTCAACTCGTGCAATCCGGTGCCTGACTTCGGCTGTCGATCGCTGGGCTGAGGCGTCTTGGAGGGAAGGCGTGAACCGGGCCAAAAGCGCGCATGCCCTTGCAAAAAGTCGGGCCTGACGCAGCCTCCTGCCGCGCAGGCAAGGCAAGGCAAGGCAAGGCAAGGGAGAGGAACGCGTCATCACGCCGGAGGCGCGGCCCTCCAGCGGTCACAAACCCGCAAAATCGATGGCAAACGGGATGCGTGAGGACGAGCAGCCGAACTGCTGTCAGGGCTCGTCGAGCCGCCCGGCCGAGGCAGCCGCCGCGCGGTCCTGCGCCTCCGCGTAAATCAGTTTCAATCGCGCCTGATGGGACGCAGCGCTGTGCCGGCTTGCCGCTGCGGCTGCCGCGTCGCCGTCACCTTTGGCGATCGCCTCCACGACCTCGGCATGTTCCGCGATCGCCTCCTGAGCGCGCATGGGCAAACTTAGCGTCGTCGGACCCAGCAGGGCGAGTGATTCAGCCAAGGTCTCCTGCATGCGCTTCAAAAAGCGGTTGTGGGCGCAATCGCCGATGGCCGAGTGGAACAGCCGGTTGGTCGATGCCAGGTAGGGTATGTCGTGGCAGTTCTGGGAATCGCGCTCGACCATGTAGCGCAGGGAGGCTATTTCGGCTTCGTTGGCGTGCTTGGCTGCGAGGCGGGCGGCGGTCGCATCCAGGACTTCGCGCATGACGTAGAGCTCGGTCACGCTCTGCGCATCGAGCCGCGGCACGACAAGGCCGCGCTGATCGCCGTAGACAAGCAGGCCTTGGGCCTCCAGGCGCCCGAGCGCCTCACGCACCGGCGTGCGGCTGACATTGTAACGGGAGGCGATTTCATTCTCGCGGATCCGGTCTCCCGGTTTAAGCTCCCCGCTCAGCAACGCCTTGTAAAGCAACTGATAGAGCTGGACGGAGCTGGTCTTGCCGGTCCCCTGCTCACCGTTCGGTGCTTTCGCTTTTCTGATCATGTCGCTCCACCCACACTGCAACCCTTAGACGCGTGGCTATATGACAGCAAGGGGTATCGGGTGCGTGAAAGACGGGCCGCCGGGCGGTGGCCCGCCGTGCTATCCGTGGCGCGGTGGCCGCGCAGGCCTGCGGGCGTGGCCTCACCGCTCGGGATATCAGAGACCGTAGATATCCTTGGCCGCTTCGGCGGATATCATTCCGTCGCGAAGGTCGGCCAGAACGAGCGCCCTGTCGCGGGTTTTCGGGTCACCCAATCCGCCGCCGCCGGGCGACAGAACCACCACGCGCTCCCCTGGCGGGATGATATGGGCCCCTTTCGCCGCGAGCTTTGCGCCCGAGCCGAGCAGCAAACGTCCGGCAGCGCCGTTCTGTCCGCCGTCATAGCCGCGCGGCGGGTTGTCGACCCGCTCGTAGACGGCATTGTAGAGGAAGCTCTCGTCGAGCAGGCTCTGCAACTCGATATGTTGCCCCAGGCCGCCCCGCGTCTTGCCGGCGCCGCCACTGTCGATCCGATACTCTTTTTGCCAGACGATGATGGTCGAAAGCGACTCGAAGACTTCGACTGGTCCTCCGCGAACCCCGCTCGGAAAACCCGTCGCGGACATGCCGTCGCGGGATGGCAGCGCGCCCATGCCGCCGGTCGTGACGAGCTGCACCAGATAGTGATCGTCCAGCCGGGGCGGTGAGGACCGCGGCCCCTTTGCGCGCAGGCTCCACAGGACGCCCGTATTCTCCGCCGGGACCCGGTGCGGCACCGCTTGCCGGAGACAATTGAAGATGAGATCCGGCAGCATCAGGCCGATCTGGGCGCGGGCGAGCACGGCGGCCGGCTTGAGCGCGTTCACGATCGATCCTTCGGGCGCCGAAATCGTCCTTGGCTCCAGCGAACCGTGATTGTTGGGGATGTCTTTCGCCACCACGCAGCCGATGGCGTAGGACGTATAGGCCAGCGTATAGCACAAGGGAACATTGTAGTTCCGCTTGGTCATCGGCGGCGATCCCGTGTAGTCGACATGGATGCCCGTGTCGCTGATGGTCAGCGCGGCCTTCAGATGGATCGGCTCGTTGTTGCCGTCCAGGGTCAGCTCGCCATGCCAGGTTCCCTTGGGAAGCTTCGCGATCTCGCGCAGGACCGCCTCGCGCGAGGTCTCGATGATGTAATCGGATATGGCATCTAGGCGGTCGAGAGCGAACTCGCGCATCGTCTCGGCGAGACGTTTGCCGCCGATCGCGTTGCAATTGATGAGCGAATAAACGTCCCCGACCGTCTCGACGGGCTGTCTTGTATTGGCGCGGATGACCGCCATGAGCGCTTCGTTCATCACGCCTGCGTCGACGATCTTCACGATGGGCAGATAGAGGCCTTCCATGAAGACGTCGGTGGAGCTCACCCGGTCGATCGGGCCACCGATGTCCATGATATGGCTGTTGCACGCGAAGATGGCGACGAGCTTCCCGTCGAGGAAGCATGGGGTCGTCACCGAAATATCGTTGGTATGGCCGGTACCCATCCAGGGGTCGTTGTGGATGAACACATCGCCCGGCCGCATCTCGTGCAAGGGATAATGCGCGATGACGTGGCCGACCGCCAGCGCCATGGAATTCACGTGACCCGGCGTGCCTGTCACGGCCTGCGCCAGCATCCGGCCGCGCGCGTCGAAGACACCGGCGGCAAGATCACCGGATTCCCGAACGATCGTGCTGAAAGCCGTGCTCTGCAGCACCTGCGCCTGTTCCTCGACGATGGCTGTCAGGCGGTTCCAGACGATCTGCTTCGTCACAAGGTCAACGCTGTCCGCCGCAGTCATATCTTTTGCTCCCTGGCTTCCAGGACAATCGAGCCGATGGCATCGATGTGCGCATCGAAGTTCGCGGTCACGACGGTGGTTGTTTCCGCTTCGGCGACGATGGCGGGGCCTGCGATACGCATGCCGGACGTCAGGGTCTCGCGATCGTATATCGGCACGGTGCGCATGTGGTTTGCCTGACCGTCGTAGATTTCCACCGTGCCGCGCGCCCTCGCTCCGTCGATCCGCCCGACGGGTGGAACGATGGCAAGCTCCTGGGTTGCCGTCGATACCAGCACGCATACGGAAAGGATCTCGATTTCGGCGTAAGGGATGACGCGGTCGAACTGCGCCTGGTAGGCCTCCTCGAACACCGCCCTGAAGGCTTCCGCATCTGAGGCCTTGTACGGGCCCTGTGGGATGGTGACGGGGATTTCATGCCCCTGTCCGAGATAGCGCATGTAGGCCTGCCGATGTTCGACGAGCGGAGCATCGCCCGCCGCCGAAGAGACCCACGCGCGCACCTCGTTGGACATCGCGCTCACGAATGTGTCCAGCCGTTCGGGCTCGAACTGATCGAGCCGCATGGTGAAGGAGCGCACGCTTTCGAAGCTGACCGGCGCATCGAGAAACCCGATGGCCGAGCCAACGCCGGCGCTGCGGGGAATGATGACGCGGCCGATCCTGAGCTTTTCCGCGAGGCGGGCGGCGTGGACCGGCGCGGCCCCGCCGAAGGCGATCATCGTGTAATGCTCGGCGGCAGCGCCCTGTTCGACAGCATGCGCGCGCGCTGCCGAAGCCATGTTCTCGCAGACCATCTCGTAAATGCCATGCGCGGCCGCATGTGGGCTCAGGCCGAGCCCTTCGCCGACGGCGCGATGGACCGCATCGCGGGCCAGATCTGGCTTCAGCGCGATCTTATTTCCGGAAAAGCGATCGGGATCGAGGAAGCCCAGCACCAGGTCGGCGTCCGAGACCGTTGGCTTCTCCCCGCCAAGCCCGTAACAGGCGGGTCCGGGATCGGACGAGGCGCTTTCCGGCCCGACATTGATCCGGTTCATCAGATCAAGACGCGCGATAGAGCCGCCGCCGGCGCCGATCTCCACCATCTCAACCACCGGGATCCGGATCGGCAGGCCGCTGCCTTTCAGGAACCGGGCTGTGCGATCAACCTCGAAAAACCTGTTCTTGGTGGGGCTGAAATCATCGAGAAGGGTGAGTTTTGCGGTCGTGCCGCCCATGTCGAAGGCCAATACCTGCGTCTCGTCGAACTTCTTCGCCAGCTGGCAGGCGAAGATCGCGCCACCTGCCGGGCCGGACTCGACCATGCGGATCGGGAACCGCCTTGCGAGGGAGAGCGAGGTCAGCCCCCCGCCCGAGGTCATCAGCGCGATCGCACCTCGGAACCCGGCTTCGATCAGGCGCTGTTCCATCTGGTCGAGATATCGGTCCATCAGCGGCTGGACATAAGCATTCAAGACTGTCGTCGAGGTCCGCTCGTATTCCCTGATTTCAGGGCAGACTTCATGGGACAAGGAGACCGCGACATGGGGCAGGCGGCTGGCCAGCAGTTTCCCGACCGCCTTCTCATGTGCTGGATTGATGTAGGAATGGAGGAAGGAGACCGCGACGGCTTCGACCGACTCGCGCTCCAGCTGCGCGGCGATCTCCAGGACGGCCTGTTCGTCCAGCGGAACGCGCACCAGGCCTCGTGCATCCATGCGTTCTGGAACGCCGAAGCGGAACGGGCGGGGAACCACGGGCGCGGGGCGCACCAATTCCAGGTCGTACTGATCGAAGCGGCTCTCCGTACCCATCTCGAGAACGTCGCGAAACCCCTGGGTCGTCAGCAGCGCCGTGCGCGCGCCGCGGCGCTCGATAATCGCATTTGTGGCGAGCGTCGTGCCGTGAACGAATATGTCGACGTCGTCGAAGCGGCGCCCGGCGGTGGCAAGTATCTCCGAAATGCCCGCGAGGACGCCTTCTTCCGGTACGCGCGGCGTGGTGAGCACCTTGGTCGTCCAGCTCTTGTCGCCTTGTCGCAGAACCACATCGGTGAACGTGCCGCCCACGTCCACTGACAGTTTCAATTCCGCCATATCGAGCCCCTTCCTGTGCAGATATCCTCCGGGCTCACGACCCGGCGCCGGCATCCATCTGGGAATTCAGATGTATTCATTTGCATCCGCTTGTCAACATTCGTGATGTGGGCTAAGCAATCCAGGTTGCCGGCGTGGCCTTGGGCCATGACATTGACGAAGCCGTCCGGGGGTGCTGCTCTCACGCGCGTCCTGCGCGTTACCGCCAAGAAAAGATACTATTCCCCAGGATAAAACGGGTGCAGAAACGCGCAGCGCTTTGCGGGAAGGTGTCGGCCAGACACGGCCCTCCCTGTCCGCAAATTGCATAAGATGGTCCGCATGGGGCGCGATCTGTCGGGATACGCGCCATCCGCACTATGTCCGAGTGCTCTCACCAAAAAGGTAAGTCGATGAAGTTCTTCTACGCCAACGGGACATGCGCGCTTGGTATTCATATCCTCCTCGAGGAAACAGGCGCGGCCTACGAGCCTCACAGGCTCGATTTCGCCAAACAGGAGCAAAAGAGCCCCGGCTATCTGGCGATCAATCCAAAGGGCAAGGTTCCCCTCTTCCAGTTCGATGACGGCAGCACGCTCTCCGAGTTCCAGGCGTTAGCAACTTGGCTGCACCTCACCCATCCCGACAAGCGGCTGTTGCCGGCCGACCCCTTGGCTGCCGCACGCGCCTATGAATTGATGGACTACACCGTCGGGACCGTCCACAGTCTCGGCTTCTCGCGCATCTCCCGCCCGCAGAACTTTTCCCCGGCGCCCGAGAGCCACGAGGCAGTCAAGGCGGCTGGTCTCGCGACCTTCGAGCAGGGCATGGCTTGGCTCGGGAGCAAAGCAAGCGCCGAGGGCTTTGCGGTCGGCGACTTCTCGCTAGCGGACGCCGCGCTCTTCTACGTCGAGTTCTGGATGGCCGAACGCCTGAAGAAGCCGCTGCCGGGTCATCTGGCGAACCACTATGCCAGGATGAAGGACCGGCCCTCGGTCCAGAAAGTTCTGAAAATTCATGGCTTTGCCTGATCGGAAGGCGGGCTGCGGCTGACGGTTCCACAGGACAGGGGAGCCGTCGGCCCACCGGGAGAGTTGACGAGCCTCGGGGGAGGGTGCTTCCTCGCCCGGAGGGCTGCCCGAGGCTATTGGACCATCGTCCTGTTTCAGACGCCGCTGTCCGCCATGGACAGGCGTTCAAGGGCACGGTCCAGGTCGCCGATCAGGTCCTCCGGATGCTCCAACCCCACATGGATACGCATCAGCTGGCCTTGCCATGCTGGACGCGTGGCCTCTCGTTTGCCGTCGAGACTTACGGGGATGAGCAGACTTTCGAAACCGCCCCAGCTCGACCCCATCCCGAAATAGCTCAGCCCGTCCATCATCGGCCCGAGCGCAGCCTTGTCGCGGCATCGGATGACAAAGCCGAACAGTCCCGAGGCACCGGTGAACTGCTCGCGCCACAAGGCATGCTGCGGGTGGCTGGCCAGAGCCGGATGGATGACCCGCTCCACGAGGGGATGCGCCTCGAGCCATCGAGCGACCTCGAGGCCATTTTCATTGTGTTGCTTCAGACGCGTGACGAGGGTCCTGAACCCCCGCAGCACGAGATAGGCGTCATCAGGCCCGGCGCAGAGACCAAAGTCCGAGATCGCCTTTCTCATCTTTCCGAGGTTGTCTTCGTTGCAGGCGATCGCGCCCAGCATCGCGTCCGCATGACCGCCAATGTACTTCGTGGCGGCATGGACGACGATGTCGACCCCAAGCCGGAACGGCTTGAGGAAATGCCCACCGCTCCAGGAATTGTCGATGACCGTCGTCACGCCATGCGCGCGTGCCACCTGCGTGATGGCGGCGATATCCTGGATCTCGAATGTGTGCGAGCCCGGGGATTCCATCCAGATCAGGCGCGTGCGGTCCGTCACCAGGGCAGCGATGTCCGGCCCAATGCACGGGTCGTAAAACACCGTCTTCACGCCGAACTGTTCGTTCAGTCGCCGGCAAAACGCGCGAACCGGGGGATAGACCGCGTCGGAAATCAGGAATTCAACGCCCGGCCCGGCATGAGCGATCAATGTGGTGGTCACAGCGCTCATGCCGGACGGCGTCAACACCGTTCCCGCGGCTCCCTCCAGCGTGCTGATCGCGTCTTCCAGCGCCATGGTCGTCGGCGTGCCGCGCCGGCCATAGCGAACAGGGGCGGTTGCCTTCTGCTCATAGGCGGCGAGCGTCGGAAACAGGATGGTCGACGCGTGATAGACGGGTGTGTTGACCGCTCCGAAATGGCCGCTCGACCGGCCGGCATGCGTGACGATCGTCTCGTCGTTCGTGCTCGGATGCGTGTCGGCCTGTCCGGCCTTCTTGTCCTGATGAGCGCTCACTTCAAGATCCTAAATTCCGACGTGCCGTCGCGGTTGATCTGGTTCGGCAGACCGTGCTCCCAGTTGAAATACTGCAGGGTCGCGGCATCGTTGCCTTTCTGCCGATCATGCGCCCAGAACAGGTAGTCGATGCATGCCTCGTCCGGCGGGGCGTGGGGCGTCGTTTCCACCTCACCGCCCGCGGCGACCCAGGCGCTCAACCCCCCGTCGAGAACGCAAACGTCACGGTCCGGAAACAGGCGCTTCAAGTCGGCGGCGAAGAGAAGCGCCCGTGCGGCGACGGCGCTGTAGACGATGATCGAATCGGCCTGCTGTACGCGCTCGCGCAGGGCTTCCAGACGTGGGCGTATGGCCCAGACCGCCCCGGCGATATGGCTGTGTCGGTAGTCCATGGAGGCGCCGACATCGATCGTCAGAGCCTTGCCGGCACGGAGATGCCTGGCGCGGTCCGCATCGACCAGCGCGACAGACGCGAGAGACGGAATGGCTGGGGGCGGATCGTCTTTCACGACTTGCGCCGTTGCGCCCGCGACGCCGCCCTCGAGGACGCGCGCATCGTAGCCCATTTGCCGAAGCCAGTGGGCAGCTGAAACGGCACGCACGAAGGGCGCGCTGTCGATCAGGACGAGCAACCCCTTGCGCACCGCGCACCAGCGGATGACCCCCTGGACGAGTTGCCCGCCGGGGGCGTGGACCGAGCCGGCGATATGCCCGTCGTCGAATTCCTCCCGGGTGCGGACATCGAGCCTATAGAGGTTTCTTTGTCCTTCGGCCGCGACCCGCTCGACGTCGGCCTGCGCGATATCCGGGATATCCGTCTTGCGGCGGAGATCGTTCGCGAACGCCTCCGCGCGGGCCGCACCCTCCGGTGTCACCTCCGCGAACCGGTTTGTACTGCCGTTGTGCAGGGATAGTCCGGCCATCCGCCAGGCCTGCGTACCGCCGCGCAATGCGTAAACCGGATTCTCCACGCCGGCATTGATCAGGGTTTGCGCGCCGATGATCGAGCGCGTGCGGCCTGCGCAGGTCACGACGACCGTGGTCTGGGGATCTTTGACCAGATCCGGCAGTCGCAACAACAGCTCCCCGTTCGGTACGCTGATGCTGCCGGGAATGCTGACGCCGTGATGTTCGGGCCATGTGCGGCCATCGAGAATGACGACGTCCTCGCCTTTTCCGATCAGCGCCTCGACGTCCTGCGGGTTGAGCGCAGGAGTGTGCAGTTCTTCTTCGACGATCTCGCCGAAGGCCTTGGGCGTCACGTCTTCGCCGATGAAGACTTCGCCCCCGGCCTCCCGCCAAGCGTCGACGCCGCCCGTCAGGCGGTCGATGGTCACATAACCGAGCTCGCGCAATCGTTCCTCGGCGCGGGGCGCGACGCTGTCGATGCCGTCGATCAGCACGATCCGCGTCGTGCGGCGGGGAACCTGCAGCAGGATCCCGGTTTCGAGCTCGCTAAAGGGGATATTGGCGGCGTGCAGCAGATGCTCCAAGCCGAAGTGGCCTTTCTCGCGAATGTCCACAATGGCAATCTCTTCGTCGGAAGAGATTGTTTTCATAAGCTCCGTTGCGGAAATCTCGTTCACATCGGCATCCATGTCAGCGGTGGTGGTTGCTGTCCGTCACTGCAATCAGCGGACCGCGAAGCTTCGTCACATCGCCCCAAGCGAGGAGCGGACGGCGATCCGCATCTCCTTGCATGCCCTTCGTGGGCCCTCGTTTCACGCCCCGCATCCGTCGGGGTTCAGAGCTTGACCGGCTTTGCCACATGCTCGGCGAAAGCCGGCCTCTGAAGCAGCCTGTCGCGGTAGGCGACGACTTTCGGGAAGGCGGGTTTGGCGATATCGAGCTCGACCCAGCGGTGCACTTGCGCGCCAAGCGCGATGTCGCCCACCGTCAGCGCGTTTCCGGCGATGAAATCCGTTTCGGCGAGCGCGGTCTCCAAAGTCGAGACCATCGCGCAGACATCCTCCAGCAGGGCCTTCGTGTCGCCGCCGGCGCGATGCAGATCGCGGAGGGTCTTGAGGCTCGGCACAAGCGTGATCGAGCACCAGTCCATCCACCGGTCGGACCCCGCCCGTTCCGCGAGATCCGCAGGCAGGAGACCGCTCCCGTAGCGCCCGGCGAGATAGCGCACGATCGCATTCGATTCCCACAGGACCGCGTCTCCATCCTCGATGGTCGGAATGCGACCATGGGGGTTCTTGCTGCGGTAGGTTGGGTCGTCATTGCCGCCAAACTTACCCCCAAGGTCGATCCGCTCATGGGGAAGTCCAAGTTCGCCAATCGTCCACATGACCTTGGCCACGTTCGACGAATCGGGCCTTCCCCACACTTTCAGCATCGCATTCGACCTCAATCAGGATACATTAGTATACATATGAATTCACGCCGGGGAACAAGTCAAGGCCGCTCTGCGCGGTGATCCGGCCGCAGATCGGTGATCCGCCACCGCGGGTTCCCTGGAGCCAGTGTTCATGCGGGGCGGGATATCTTGATGCACGCGCCTTGCCTTGCGCCGGATTACCCGGGCCGTTGCCGCCCATGCGCGCGAGGTGTGTGGCGGCTCTTGAACGGACAAAAGCGAGTGACGATCAACGACCTCTGAAGCAAGATCGCCCTCCACCGATATCAATAGCCTTACGTTACGGACATCGCTATCCGGCAAATCAAATGCGATGAGGTGGATTGCGCAAGGTGAGTCTTCTTACAGCGCCTTGGGCGATCGGCAGGGGCGCACAGGGGTGACGACGAGGCGACCGTCGGGTGTAGTCGAAAACGCAGCCTCCACGCCGAAGACCTGAGCAAGCCTTAGCGCATCGATGATGTCCGCCGGTGCCCCCAGACCGACGACTTTCCCCCCGTGAAACAGGACCGCCTGGTCCGCAAACCGCGCAGCGATATTGAGATCGTGGAGGATAACCAGCGTGGTGAGAACGCGTTCATGGGTCAGTCGCCGCACCACCTCCATCACCTCAAGCTGGTGTCGGATATCGAGCGCGCTGATGGGTTCATCAAGAAGAAGGATCTTCGGCTCGGCCGCCAGTGCCTGGGCGAGAAAGACGAGTTGGCGTTGACCGCCGCTGAGCTCTCCGAGATAGCGGCCCGCCAAAGCGGCGATATCGAGCTCGGTGAGCACCTGCCGGGCCAATTCGACATCAGCGGGCTTCACGCGTAGGCCCAGCTGGCCGAGGCGGCCGAGCAAGACGGCTTCCAGGACTGTCAGTGCAGCGCGCGTCGCGGTGTCCTGCGGCATGTAGCCAATGGAGTCTCGCGTTGCGGACCCCGCCAGAACGATCTGCCCGGTATAGCGCACGAGGCCTGCGATGGCCTTGACAAGCGAGGATTTTCCCGAGCCGTTCGGGCCGAGGACCGCGAGGACCTCACCAGGCTTGGCAGTGAGCGTCACCCCGTCCAACGCGCGCGTGGCGCCGTAACGGACCGAGAGTGTCTGAATGTCCACGCTCACCAGAATGCCCTCCGGCTCCGCGTGACGAGCCACACGAAAAACGGCACGCCGATGAGCGAGGTGACGATGCCGATCGGCACAATTGCGCCGGGAAGCACCGACTTGCTCGCGATGGATGCCAAGGAAAGGAGCAATGCACCGCAGACTGCCGATGCGGGCAGCAATCCCCGCTGGTCTTCGCCGACGAGCATGCGGGCGATATGGGGCGCGACCAGGCCGACGAAGCCGATGGTGCCGACGAAGGCGACCGCGACACCGGTGAGCGCAGAGATGATCGCAAAAGCGCGCAGGCGCAACCGGGCAACATCGACGCCAAGCCCGCGCGCCCTGTCATCGCCGAGCTTGAGGGCCGTGAGCCGCCACGCATCGACCAGAAGCAGGGGAAACGCGCCCCCCAGCACGATACTGATGATCCAGAGCTTTGCCCAGGTTGCCTTCTGCAATGATCCAAACAGCCAGAAGACGATCTGCTGGAGCGCTTCCGGCGAAGCGGCGAACTGCAGGAGAGCAAGCAGAGCCTGGAACAGGAAGAGCAGCGCGATTCCGCCCAGCACCAGCATCTCCGGAGATGCGCCGCGCAGGCTGCCGATGCCGTAGACACCCGCGCAAGCCAGGCCGGCAAACAGAAAGGACATGACAGGGATGGCCCAGGCCTCGGGCAGCGGCACGACGACGCCGAGCACGATGACAAGTGCGGCACCGAAGCCGGCTCCAGCGGACACGCCCAATGTGTAGCTGGATGCCAGCGGGTTGTTGAGGATGGTTTGCATGATGCCGCCGGACAAGCCGAGTGCCGCGCCCACCGCGATCGCCACGAAGGCCGTCGGCAATCGGATCGTCCAAACGATCGCATCGACCGTCGGGTCCTTGGCGAGACGCAGCACCGAGCCCACAACAGCCGTTATCGGCAGGAGGGCGGGACCGGTTGCAACATCCACAAGAAGGCTCATGAAGAGCGCGCAGACGCCAAAGAGCAGGACGGCACGCCGCCGATCTGCCAGGCTGGTATAGAGGGCGCTGATCGCGCCCTCATCTGAGCCGACGTGATGCATCACGGCTTGAGCGTCAACATCCACGTGCCGCTGTAGGGCACCGGAAGATAATGTTCGTGGTAATTCTTGAAGTTGAGTACCGGGTCCACATCTGCGAATTGTTCCGGGTAAAGACGTTTCGCGATGAATTGAATGGCTGTGAAATCATACAGCGTGCGCGCGAGCCCATGCTCGATCGCGTTCAGTTCTCCAGCCTTCACAGCCTTCAAATTGCCCCATCCGGGCCGTTGCGTATAGGTCGTCAGGCTCGCCCGGGTTTCCTCAGGCTGAATATCGTAGCCGGTTCTGACCGCCTTCGTCTTGCCGACCCATGACGACGACGCCATGATGATCATGTCCGGGTCCTCGGCGATCACCGCCTCAGCGTTAAGAGGCCCCCATGGGCCCGGGATCTTGCCTGTGGCAATATTATCTGCACCGAGTGCCGTTATGATCGCTCCCCACATCGTGTTGTTATATGTATTGCCGATCGTATCGGCGCCGTCGCGTGCCAGCTCTACATAAACCTTCTTCACCGGAGCGCCGGCGGCTTTGGCCCGGTCAACGCGCGCGAGAATGTCTTTGTATTGGGCATCATAGAGTGTCGCGAGCTCTTCAGCGCGTTCCTCATTTCCGAGCACCTTGCCCACCGCGCGGACAGAGGCGAGGTGCCTGTCGAGCTTCTGGGCATTGTAATCGATAACAACGATAGGTATCCCGGCGCCTTCAATCTGGGCCATCTGCGTTTTTGCCGCGTTGTACCCCCATTCGGACATGAAGAGTACGTCGGGCTTGAGGCCGATTACTTTTTCCGCGCTGAAGCTGCTGTCATCCGTGTGCCCGATATCAGGCATCGCGGCAAGATTGGGTATCGCCGCTTTGTAACGGTCGAAGATTAGCGGCCGCCAACCTTCCCAAGGTGCGCGCGAAATACCCACCACCTTCTTCCACCCGTCAACGCCAGCGACGGCGGTGAATTCCTCGAAATTGAAATTCAGCGCCACACGATTAACGGGTAGGTCAACGGTGACTTTGCGTCCGAGGGCGTCCGATATCTCGGTCGGGGTCGCCAGTGCTGATGTAGTGGATAATATAATTGCCAAAGCACTAAGTTTAAAGCTGAGCGGAATACGCATTCTATTGCCTCCATGTCATTCGGCACGCAAGCATGCTTGCGCGGATTCGTTTCTTATTGTCTGTCGTGCTCGCGGTGGGCGGTGTCGGTTTGGGGCTTGGCGATGTGCTGGTCCATCATCACGAGACCCTCAAAGCTTGATAATTGTTGCGCAATCGCCGGGGGCAGTTGCGCCTCGGATGTCTTTACAGAAAGGGCGAGCTTTCGGGCGGTCTCAGCGTCCAGCCCGAGCTGCTGCAACGCGGCCGCATCCGTGAGCGCATCGCCGCCGCAGAGGATGATTTGCCACGTCCCGTTTGCCTCACGGAGAAGGGCCCTTCCGCCCAGGTCGCCCTGGATCCAGCCGGCCACGGCCACGCCGGACTCGATGCTGATGGGAGCGACCGAAAGGCGCGCTTCGGGGCGGTCGAACATGTGCAAGAGGAGATCACGGATCGCGCCCCGATCGTCGCCGGCATGGACAGCGCCGGTCATGACATTGAACAGAGCAAATACGGACGCGCCGATCGAAGTATATTTCATGTCAATTCCAACGTCTTTTCACGCTCACGGCCGGATGTCGATGGGGCTTTCGAGTTTGGCCAACTCGAAATCCGAGACGAGAATGTCGATGCGGGCTGCCCATCGCCCTGGAAGCGGCAGGTTCAGGGCGTCGACCTGCCACGTGCCGTCGCTCAGCCTTGTCGCGGGACGGCGGATCGGTTCGATGCCCGCCGATGGGTTGGCGAGGATGAGCGTGACGGCCTTGGCATCGAGCGGACCGAAGTCGCCGGTCATAACGACGATCGACGCCGACGCCGGTCCGACGCGCCCTGGCGTGATCGTCAGGTCCGCCATGGCCTTGGCGCTATGAATATGAACGGAGGCCGGCGCTGCCGCGGCCGCGGCGAGCGCACGCGGTGGAGGTGTGAACCGCCAGAAGGCGGCAACGGCAAAAATGGCGAGAACGATCGCGAGTTCCAGGCGGATCGAACGCACAAGCTGCGCCGTGGCCGGGCGCTCGCCTCGCTCGGCCGGCGCGGTCAGCCAGAAGCGGTTGAAGGCGGCGAGACCAAACAGAGCCACGAGCAGCACGAGCTTGGCGATCAGCACCTGCCCATAGGCGGTGCTCCATAGCGCGCTCGGACTGCCCAACTGGATGATCGCCAGGAGAATGCCCGCCGCGACCAGCGGCAGAACTGCGACTGGAATGACCTTCGAAAAGCGGCGGAGGGCCAGAATGGCGTCGGGTGACTGCATCCTGAGTGCCGCCGCGAGCGGTATCAACGAGCCGGCCCAGAAGGTGATCCCGATCGCATGCAGGAAGACGGCGGGACGCGTCACCCACTGGGGTTGAGCCGCGCCGGCATGGCCGCTCGCGGCCAGCGCAACGCCTACCCCCACCAAGGCGAGGAGCGAGAGAACCTTGCCAATCCAGCCCCCTGCCAGGAGCGCGACGAGGGCGACAGCGGCAGATATCGCTGCGACAATGGCGGTGTTGCCGTAACTCGTGGAGAAGCCGGTTGTCCAGGCGACGGCATTGCCGAGGGCCGACAAGGGCGTGCCGAGCGCATCGAGCCCCTGCAGCCCCACCGTCAGCGGCGTCACCAGCAAAGCCGCTCCGGCTGCCCCCACTGCCACGCGCAGCGCAGCAGGAGAGGGACCCCCGATCCACTGTGTGAAAAAGATGCCGCCGATGCCAATGAAAAGGCCGGCATAGAGCACCACCTTGCATGCCCAGATGGCGATGCGTACGGGCCAGTCGATCGCGTCGCTCACGTTGGGAGGCGAACCGCTGCTCGGGGCACCGATCGAGAAGACAGCGGAGCCACCGACGGGGTGGCCGTCCTCGGAAACGATCCGCCAGCTCAGGACATGTGTCCCGTTGCCGAGCCCGGTCGGCGCCGCGATGTCCAGGGTGGTGTCGCGGAGCACGAAGCGGTCGAGGGTGGTGATGGTGCCGTCCGGCTTGATAAGCTTCAAGACAAGGGGCGATGTCGGCTCGCTGAACGTCAGCGAAAAGGAATTCGGTGCCGTCCCGACGACAGCACCGTCAGCAGGTTCCACACGCACCAGCGCGGCATGCGCAGCCGCATCGCCTGTCAGCGCCAGCAGGCATGTCGCCGCGCCCATGAGCATGGCGAGCCATAGGAAAAACAGCGCTCTGGTGCGTTGGATCATGGTTGTCTTATCTGCGGGCTTACCGGACATATCCAAGGCGCGGGCGCACAGGCCCGCGCCTCGTATGGCGATTACTTCTTGGGAAGGAGCTTCAGCCCGGGCGCCGGCTTCTCGTAGTCATCCGCCTTCTTTCCCGCTTCCGGAATCTCGATCCAGCGCGCGGCTGCGCCGTCCGGGCATTCCTGGACGACGGGGAAGTAGAGCATCGTGTCCGCCTTCAGATCGCCTGTCAGATAGCCACGCAGGACGAACTCGTCATATTCGTCGTCGCCCAGATTGCCGCCGCTCCATATGACCTCCGTCACGCCTTCGCCCGTCGGCGTGCCGTAGTAGTCGTAGGACTTGGCGTATTTGCCCTTGACCTTCTCGAGTTTCCAGCCGGGCTTGGGCTGGGGTTTCACCGCAATCACGCCCTCGGGAATCCGGACACGGACGGTGTTCGTGGCTTTGCCCTCGCAACCATGAGGGACTCGGAAAGTGGCCTTGTAGGTGGAGGACACCGGAGCCTGCTGGCTTTCCAGCGTGACATGGGCCAAGGCGGCGCTCGCCCCGACAGCCGAGAGCAGGACCGCCGGAATAAGAGACTTCAACGATATCATGGACGGGATTTCCTCTGTTATGACCGGGCCTGACGGCCGGTTGGGGGCCTGCGGCGGCGCTCTGCCGTTCGCGGTGGGGTGTCCGGCGCAAAGCGGCGCGCCGGGGAGGGGTGTGGTGGATCTGATGCGTGAAGGGGCAGATGCGCGGCGAGACGCGCCTGCCACTTCAGGGGGCTTTTCCGGCGACAAGGCGCTGCAGCTTGGCAAGCGCGGTATCGGCGTTTTCACGGTAGGCCAAGGTCCCGGCAAACGCGCCGCTTCGGTCCATCAGATAGACGATGGCGGTGTGGTCGAGCGTGTAGTCGCCGCCTTCGGTCGGGACCTTGCGCCAGAAGACTTTGTAGGCCTTGGCGACGGCCGCGATCTTGTCCTCAGGTCCCGTCAGGCCGATGATCCGGGGATCAAAGGATTGCAGATAGGTCGCCAGCATATCCGGCGTGTCGCGCGCAGGATCGAGCGAAACGAAGATCGCCTTGAGCTTGTCGGCATCCGGGCCCATGCGCTGGAGCGTTTCGGACAGTTCCCACAACGTCGTCGGACAGATCTCGGGGCAGCGGGTGAAGCCGAAAAAGATCGCGAAAGGCGTTCCCTTCAGATCCCGATCCGACAGTTCGTCACCGGCCTGTGTGGTCAACCGAAAGGGCCCGCCGGGCCCTGCCGCGGTCTCCGCCTGCGGTCGAGGCCTGGAGGCGGAGAGCAGCGCTATGGCGGTCGTCAGGATGACGGCCAGCACGACCCCTGCCAGGATCAGGCCGATCCATCGCCAGGATCGTTTCATGTCAGTGCCCCGCGGACTTGCCGTGACCCATGTGATCGCCAGCATCACTGGCGCCGATTGCGCGCACGTCGAAGGTCAGGTCGATCGGGCCCGCCTTCTCGAAGGTCAGCCGTGCCTTGAATGGCTCGCCTTCCTTGAGCCCGTTTTTCAGGTCCACGAACATCAGGTGGTAGGAGCCGGGCTTCAGGACGACCTCGCCCTTGGCGGGAACGGTCAGGCCGTCCGCGAGCGGGCGCATGGTCATGATGCCATCCTTGACCGCCATTTCATGGATCTCTGTCCGGCCCGAGATGCCGGAGGTGGCGGCAATGAGCCGATCCGGCTGGTCACCCGTGTTGCGGATGACGAGATAGCCGCCGGCCACTTTGGCGCCGCCAGGCGTTGCGCGCGACCAGGGTTGACTGACAGTGATCGGGCCGACCGCCATGTCGTGCGCAAAGACTGTCTGGGCCGATGCGAAGATCATACCGATGGCGAGAGCGACGAGGCCAAGCTTTTCCTCGAGACTGCGAAATAGACAGAGCGGCGCGCTCGCGCTCCAGGCGCGGCGGGACAAAAACGATGACATGGGATATCTCCACGCTGAGACGCGTTCCGCCGCGCGAGCGACAGATCATTGAAGGTGCGTCAGAAGACCCCGCGCATGGCGTCGGGGTCAGGCAGCGATGGAGTGTGGTGGTGCGCGTGGGCGTCCGGGGCTGCCATCGCGGCGCAACGGCGGCCGGACGCCGAGGTCCGGCAACGGATGTGCAAGGACGGCGGAATGCTCGAACGGTGTTTCCGCGGCGGCAGGCAGCGATAGAAGGACCGGCGCGAACATGCTGCATCCATAAAGGCAGCAGTCCGGCAGATGTTTGCGCACCGGGGCGTCGTCGGATGCACCGGACAGGTCGCCCGATGGTGCACACAGAAACGTTCCGAAGACGTCGTTGCGTTCCGGCGAGGCGCTGGCGCCTATTGCAAAGGCACCGAGGACAGACTGCAGGACGAGCATATAGGCCACGACAAGCGCGACCCAAGCCCATCCCTTTCGCTGCCTCAGCGCCTCCACCCGGCTCTCCAACCCCTGATTAATCCGTTCGTTCGCAATCATAGTCGAATGGGAGCCAGCATACCACACCCGACGATCGCCAGTTGGCGTAGCGCGACAGGAGTCTGTATGACAAATTGTCATAGGGGCTTGACCTGCCCCTGCGATTCGCCGCCAGTCGGAGGTTGGGTCCATCCTCGTTTGAAGGGCGGACGGATGAAGCGGAAGCGGTTCACGGAAGAACAGATCTTCGCAGTGCTACGCCAGCGAGGCCGGTGCGAAGAAGGGAGATCTGGCCCGCAAGCACGGAGCTCGGAGGCCATTCTGTCTATTTGAAAGGCGAAGTATGGCCGGATGGGCGTGTCCGACGCCAGGCCTGAAGGCTCTGGAAGAGGAGAACGCGAAGCTGAAGAAGCCGCTCTTCGACCAGATGCAGGAGGCTTCGGCGCCGACGGAGCTTCTGTCAAAGATGGTCGGGGTCGCCGGTAAGCGCGATGCCGTCGCGCATTTGCAAGCCGTCATGGGCCTGTCGATACGTCTCTGCCGAGCAAGGCCGAACCTGCCGACCGACCGAGATCATCACCGCGAAATGTGCCATGCACCTGCCGCTCCTCCGGCAGGGCGAGCTGAACGTCAGCGGCTCTGTCTGGGTGAACGTATGACCGCACCGGTCCCGCGTGATAAAATGAGTGTCCATGCAAAACGGATCATCGCAGGCAATAGGGCGCGGAACAGTCCGCCGACGCACTCAAATCATCCGAACATGCGCCGCACGGCGCTGGACAAAATGCCGTCCGATGCCTTGAGCGCGCGCATCGCCTCGCTTGGCGTTGCGCCGCGGGCCACCAGAACGGCATGTTTGACGTCGAATCCGGTTTTTTCCAGCGCCTGTCTCGCCAGATCTTCACCGCATCCGACGATATCTGCGACCATCGCGATGGCGCGATTCTGCAGCTTGCGGTTTGTCACCCGCATGTCGACCATTCGTCCGCGATACACCTTGCCGAGCCGCACCATCAGCGCGGTGGAAAAGATGTTGAGAGCGATCTTCTGACTGGTGCCGGCCGCAAGCCGCGTCGACCCCGCAAGCGCCTCCGCCCCGGTGTCCAGCAGCACCGGAAAATCGACAGCGGTGACGAGGGGCATATGCGCATTATTGGAGAAGCCGATGGTTGTCGCGCCGGCAGCCTTCGCCATGTCGATCACCGCGAGCACGAAGGGCGTCGTACCGCTGGCGGCAAGCCCGACGATAACGTCGTCAACGCCGGGTTCGAGCGCACTGAGCGCCTTTCGCGCGGCCTCGGCGTCGTCTTCCGCGCCTTCCTGTGCTTCAAAAAAGCTTTCTTCGCCTCCGGCAAGCAAGACCTTTATCCGTTCGCCGGGCCAGTTGAATGTGGGGTTGAGTTCGACGGCATCGAGCAGCGCCACCCGGCCCGAGGTTCCTGCGCCGCAATAGATAAGCCGGGAGTTTGGTCGCAAGAGAACGGTGAACGCGCCTGAAATGGCGGCCTGGACCTGCGTCGACGCCTTCTCGAGGGCGGTCACCGCCTTAGCCTGGCTTGCAAGCAGGGTGTCGAAGAGTTCTGCCTCCGGCAACTCGTCCAGAAACCGGTCTCCACCCGCCAGGGTTTCCGTCTGGAGCAGAGGCGGGTTTACGATTTCAGTCATGAAAAGGGCTCCGATTAATACCAAAGCACTACCAGTCTCGTTGAGGCTGGTTTGGCTGTTGTACAAAAAGCGCGGCAAAATTCAACCGGAAATAGCGGGCATAGGGCCGCCGGTCACGCCAGTTCCGCCCGGTCTCTTTTAAAGTGGACAATAACTGGAATTATACGTATCTCTCGCATATCGCGCGAAGCAGGCGAGGTGGATTTGGACAAGCTTGTCATTCAAGGAGGGTATCCTTTTTCGGGGTCGGTGCAGGTTGCCGGCGCCAAGAATGCGGCATTGCCGGTGCTTGCCGCGTCCGTTCTGGGCGGCCGGCGCGTCAATCTCTCCAACGTGCCCGATGTTGCCGACGTGCATTCGATGCTTGAACTTTTGCACTTTCACGGCGCGGAAAAGGCGGTCCTGCACAATGGACGCCTGAGCTTCTCGACCGAGGCGCTGTCCGGCTCGGAAACGCCTTACGACATCATGCGCCGGATGCGGGCCTCGTTCCTCGTCCTGGCGCCACTGGTCGGGCGTTTTGGCAGGGCGCGGATATCGCGACCGGGCGGTTGTGCGATTGGCACGCGGCCGGTCGATTTCCATCTCCAGGCGCTGGAGACGCTCGGCGCAAAGGTCTGGCTCGACGGCGGCATCATCGAAGTCCAGGCTCCGAAGGGGCTTCGCGGCAATCGGATCACATTTCCGTCGCCATCGGTTGGCGCCACCCACACGGCGATGATGGCGGCGGCAGCGGCCAGTGGCGAAACCGAGATCGTCAATTGCGCGCGCGAGCCGGAGATCGCCGATGTGGCCGCCTTTCTGACCGCCTTGGGTGCGCACATCGAAGGTGCGGGCACGCATCGCATTCGTGTTCAGGGGGCTACGTCCTGGCGGGACGTTGATCACACGATCCTACCGGACAGGATCGAGGCTGCCAGCTATCTCATCGCCGCGGCCATGACGGGTGGACAGCTGGAAATCATCGGCGGCAGGCTTGAGCATCTAGGGGCGGCGCTTCGCATTCTCGAGGCCGCCGGCATTTCGGTTTTTCCTAGCGATCGCGGCCTGATGGCCGAACGCAAGGGCATACTCAAAAGCGTCGATGTCACCACCGAGACGTTTCCCGGATTTCCCACTGACCTTCAGGCCCAGTTCATGGCGCTGATGTGCCTGGCCGACGGTGTCTCGACCATCCAGGAGCGGATATTCGACGCGCGTTTCATGCATGTGCCGGAACTCCAGCGCATGGGGGCCGATATCCGGCAGAACGGTTCCACCGCCATCGTGCGCGGGGTCGGGCAGTTCCACGGCGCGGAAGTCATGGCCACCGATCTCAGGGCCTCCATGTCGCTTGTGCTTGCCGGCCTTGTCGCCAAGGGCGAGACGACGATCCACCGCGTCTATCACCTCGACCGGGGTTTCGAGGATATTGACGGCAAGCTGCGGCGCTGCGGCGCGCGTATTGAAAGGATTTCCATATGAGCGCGGGCGGCCGGAGCGGGCATCCGGATACCCCGCTCTATATGGCTGTCGATGGCGGCGGCACCGGGTGCCGGGCACGACTTGAAACCGGCGAAGGCGTCATCCTCGGTCGCGGCCTTGCCGGTCCTGCAGCGACCCGCTTCGGCATAGAGAAGACCTGGGCGGCGATCAGCACGGCGTTTCTTAATGCGCTGGCCGAAGCCGGCATCGAGCCTGACAAGGCGGGTCATGTGCACGCGGGCATCGGCGTGGCAGGTCTTTCGCGGCAAGGCGCGATCGAGGCGCTGCGCGACCAGCCGCACCCCTTCGCCAGCATCACCTTTGCCGCAGACGGCGAAATTGCCTGCCTGGGCGCTCACAATGGCGGCGATGGCGGGATTGTCATTGTCGGCACCGGGAGCTGCGGGCTGGCACGGGTCAAGGGTTGCAATATCAAGGTCGGGGGATACGGGTTTCCCGTCTCCGATGAGGGAAGCGGCGCCTATCTCGGCCTGCGGGCGATCCGAATGGCAATGCTTGCGCATGACGGGCGCATGGAAAAGACGGCGCTGCTCAGTGAGGTTCTGGCGCGGTTCGAGGACGATCCGCGCTGCGTGGTTTCGTGGATGGATCGGGCAACGGCGACCGATTACGCCACGCTCGCGCCGATCGTCGTCCGCCATGTCGATGATGGAGATCCCTCCGCGCGCCGGATCATGCAGGATGCCGCGTCCAAGATCGACGCCATCTGCCGGGCGCTGTTTGAACGCGGCACGCCGCGATTGTCGCTGATCGGAGGACTGGGCAGCGTCATGGAGACATGGCTCGCGCCGGATCTGAGACGGCGGTTGAGCCCGCAGCTTGGCGATGCGCTCGATGGCGCCGCCATCCTCGCCGGCCGTCCCCCGCGGGAGACGACGGCATGAGTGAATATGACAAGCATCTGGACGGGGGAGCGGAGGGAGCCGGGGAGAGAGGCGAAAAAGCGATTCAATCGAGGAAAGACGAGATGACGGACAATATGGCCGGCGAGTCTGCGCTGCTTTTTGGTAGCGAGGCGATCGACGAGACCAATCCCACGCCGCGCTATATTCAGCTCGCCAACCGCATCCGAAGTCTCATCCTGGATGGGAGCTGGAAGGCTGGTGACGCGCTCCCATCGGAACGTACGATGGTATCGGCCACGAACCTGTCACGCGTGACGATTCGCAAGGCGCTCGAACTCCTGGTTCAGGAAGAATTGCTGCAGCAGCGCCACGGATCGGGCACCTATGTCAATGACAATGTCGAGCGCATCGAGCAATCCTTGGGCGTCCTGACTGGTTTCAGCGAGGACATGGTCTCGCTCGGGCACGTTCCCTCGGTTCGCTGGATCGAGCGGGTTATCGCGGTGCCGTCATCGACGGAGACGATGATGCTTGGCCTCTCGCCGGGCGAAAAGGTGTTGCGGCTCCACCGTCTCAGGCTGGCCGACGGCGTGCCGCTCGCCGTCGAGATGGCGGTGGTGCCGGCGAGCCTGTTTCCGAGCGTCGAGCATATGGGGGATTCGCTCTACGAAGCGCTGGCCAAAGCCGATATGCTGCCGGAAAAGGCGCTGCAGCGGATGCATGCCTGCAGCCTACCGCCTTTCGAAGCTGAATTGCTTTGCACCGATGCGGGCGTCCCGGCCCTGTATATCGAGCGCGTGTCACGCATTAAAAGCGGACGGACCATTGAATTCACGCGCTCCTATTATCGTGGCGACCGCTACGATTTCGTCGCCGAGCTGACCTTGCCTGCAAGGGGACGGGAGCCGTGATGGCCGGCACGCCAGGCTATACGCCGACCCTCATGCGCCGGGAAACCCGGAATATCCCCCAATTGGTGCGCAATCAGCTTGTCAGGCAGGGCGAAACCTACCGCAAGGCTGGTGCGGAGCTCCGCCAGCGCGCGCCGGACTATCTGGTGACACTTGCGCGCGGTTCATCCGACAATGCCGCGACCTATCTCAAATATCTCGTTGAAATGGCGACGGGTACGGCTGTCGCCTCTGCCGGTCCGTCGCTCGCCTCGGTCTACCAGCGCCGGCTCAAACTCGGCGGAGCGGCTTGTTTTGCCATCTCGCAATCCGGCCAGAGTCCGGATCTCGTTACCTATCAGACCATGGCCGGCCGGGCAGGAGCGCTCAATCTGGCCTTGGTCAACACCATACCGTCACCGCTCGCGGGCGGCGCCGATATTGTGCTGCCTGTTGGTTCGGGCGAAGAAAAGGCCGTCGCGGCCACGAAATCCTTCGCCTGCTCGCTCACCGCGATTGCGGCCATCGTGGCGGAATGGGCCGACGATCGGGCTCTTCTTTCCGGGCTCGCCGATCTGCCTGATTGCCTCGAACGCGCGCTCGACTGTGACTGGAGCGCGCTTGACGACACGCTCGACGATACACTTGGGGAAGGGCGTTCGGTCTTTGCAATCGGGCGCGGCCCCGCCTTCGCCATTGCCCAGGAGACGGCGCTCAAATTCAAGGAGACCTGTCAGCTTCATGCTGAAAGCTACAGTTCGGCGGAAGTCCTGCATGGGCCGATCCAACTCGCTGCATCCGGCCTGACGGCGCTGGTTTATCTCGGGCGTGATGAAACCCGCGCCGGAACCTGTGACGCCATTGTCCGCATGGCTGAGGCGGGAATCGATGTGCATGTCGCCGATCCGGCGAATGCGACGCCGGTCGTCGTGCCGCGTGTCAGCTATCTGCCTTGCGTGCCAGCGCCCGCACCATGGCTCGACCCGATCTGCCAGATCGTTTCCTTTTACGTCTTTGCAGAGAAACGAGCGGCCACTCTCGGACTTGATCCGGATGCGCCGCCGCTTTTGAGAAAAGTGACGGAGACCGTATGACGGCGTCCCGCGCGATTTTGGCGAAGAGGATCTTCGATGGAGATCATTTTCATCGCAATGCCGCTATCATCATGCGGCAGGGGCGTATCGAGGGCCTGGTGGCGGCGGCGGATCTGCCGGCGGGCATCGCGCGCCATGAGGCGGAAGGCGATCTGATCTGCCCCGGATTCGTCGATTGGCAGGTCAATGGCGGTGGCGGGGTGCTTTTCAACGAAACGCCGACGCGCGAGGGCGTTGCAGCCATTGCGCGCGCGCATCTCGCATACGGTACGACCGCATGTCTGCCAACGGTGATTACCGACGCCCCGGAGGTGACCAATGCCGCCGCCGACGCGGTCGCTCAGGCCATCGCGGCCGGCGTGCCCGGCGTTTCCGGCATCCATTTTGAGGGGCCGCATCTCTCGGTCGAGAAGCGCGGCGTGCACGATCCGTCATTCATTCGCCCTTTGGAGAGGCGCGATTTCGAGCGAATGACCCGTCGCGGGCTCGGCCGCGTTGTCGCAACCGTCGCGCCGGAAAGTGCATCACTGGATGATATATCTGCCCTTGCTGAGGCTGGCGTTCTGGTCAGCATCGGCCATACCCGCGCTGATTACGCCACGGCGCAAAAATGCTTTCGCGCCGGCGCCAGCGCCGTCACCCATTTGTTCAATGCCATGGCGCCCCTGCATCACCGCGATCCGGGTCTTGTCGGCGCGGCAATGGAGAATCCCGACGTCTGGTGTGGCCTGATCGCGGACGGACATCATCTGCATGCTTCCATGCTGCGGATGATTTTCGCAGCCGTTCCGACCGAGCGGCTGACGCTCGTGACCGACGCCATGCCCTCGGTCGGATTTGCCGGCGATGCGTTCACGCTCAATGGGCGCACTGTCCGGCGTGTCAACGGACGCCTGACCATTACCGACGGCACATTGGCCGGCTCTGATCTCGATATGATCGCGGCGGTTCGATTTGCGGTGTCCAAGTGTGGCGCCGATCTGGCCGCCGCCCTGCAAATGGCGTCGCGAAATCCTGCAAAGATGCTCGGCCTTGCCGATTGCGGCCATTTGCGTACGGGCGCCCGCGCCGATCTCCTGGTTCTGTCGGAAGCGCTCGACCTGAAATCGGTCTGGCTCGGCGGCAATAGGCAGGAATTCCCGGAGAAGGCCCGTCTCTAAGGGAGCGGGCGATTCATCCAAAAGCGCGAAGATGCTGACGCATCCGCGCGTTGGCGACGCTCAAGCGCCGCGCGGGCTTGACCACCGTGCGACGAGTGGCGCTCATCGCACGGTCGTATCAGGCGGGCTCCGCATAATGGCAGGCGCAAAGACGCGCGGTGGTGGCGTCGCCGTCAATCAACCGTAATTCCGGGCTGTCGGTTCTGCAGCGTTCGCGCATTTCAAAGCATCGCGGGTGGAACAGGCATCCGCCGGGACGTCTGGCGATGTTGGGCACGTCGCCTGTTAGAACGATCCGCTCGCGCTTGCCATTCGCGCCGTTGGTTTTTCCGGGAATTCCCGGAACGGCCGAGAGGAGGGCACGGGTATAGGGATGTTTCGGATTTTCGAAGACCCTTCCCGCAGGGCCCTGTTCGACGATGCGCCCGAAATACATGACGGCGATGCGATCGCTGATATGGCGGACCACGGAGAGGTCATGGCTGATGAAGATGATCGATAGGCCGAATTCGCGCCTCAATTCGGCGAGCAGATTGATGATCTGCGACTGGATCGAAACGTCGAGCGCGGAGACCGCCTCGTCGGCCACGATGATTCTGGGATTGATGGCCAGTGCCCGGGCGATCGCGATGCGCTGCCTTTGTCCCCCAGAGAACTGATGCGGCAGGCGCTTCGCCGCGGACTGCGGGAGACCGACGAGATCGAGGAGTTGGCGGACTCGTTCCGCACGATCCGGTCGTCCGTGGACGGCCAGCGGCTCGCCGATGATGGTGGCCACGCTGTGGCGCGGATTGAGCGAACCGAACGGATCCTGAAAAATCATCTGGATTTCGGCGCGCGACTGCTTGAGGTCGCGCCCCGAGATTTTAGCGAGATCCTTGCCACCATACCAGATCTCGCCGCCTGTCGGGGTATCGAGCCGCATGATCGAGCGCCCGAGCGTGCTCTTGCCGCATCCGGATTCTCCGACGATGCCGAGGATTTCGCCTTCCGCGAGATCGAAGGATATGCCGTCGAGCGCCAACAGCCTGCCGCCGTCTGCCGTCGGATAATGCTTGACCAGATCCCGAACCGAGAGAAGCGGCGTCATGTGGCCGGATTCCAGCAATAGCCGACATGTTCGCCACGGCGGACGGCGGGCGGCGGATTGTCGGCGCATCGTTCGAGCGCATGCGCACATCGTCCGGCGAATGCGCAGCCGGCGGGCCGCTCGCCGGGTGGCGGCACTGTCCCGGTTATCGCCGGAAGCTCGGTGCCGGGCTCGTTTGCCGCGGGAATGGTTCCGATGAGGGCCTCGGTATAGCGATGGATAGGCTCGGAAAACAGCGTGTCCACCGACCCCTGCTCAGCGATCCTCCCGGCATACATGACGACCGCGCGGTCACATGTCTCCGCTACCACGCCGAGGTCGTGGGTCACGAGAATGCACGCCATGCCGAAGCGTTTGCGCATGGCGCCGATCAGTTCGAGAATCTGCGCCTGGATGGTCACATCGAGGGCCGTGGTCGGTTCATCCGCCATCAGCAATGCCGGTTCACAAGCGAGCGCCATGGCGATCATCACCCGCTGCCGCTGGCCGCCGGAAAGCTCGAACGGATATTTGCGCAGTTGCTCCGGCGAAGATGGCAGGCCGACGAGATCGAGAACACGGGCAATCTCCCTCATGCGTTCGGAGCGGGACAGATTGCGATGCACTTCCAGCGCTTCGCCGATCTGGGAACCGATCGTCATGATCGGATTGAGCGATGTCATCGGCTCCTGGAAAATCATCGAGATGCGATTTCCGCGCACCAGATTGAGCGCCTTCTCATCGAGGCCGGAAATATCCTGGCCCTCGAACAGGATCCGCCCGTTCGTCCGCCTGACGGCGTGTGCGGGCAAGAGCCCCAGCACGGACAGCGCGGTGATCGTCTTGCCGCAACCGGATTCCCCGAGAAGACCGACCATTTCGCCGCGCGCAACTTCGAGGCTGATGTCCTCAACCAAAGCGGCGGATGCCGATTCGAGCCGCAGGTTTTCGATGCGCAGCAGCGGTTGATTTTCAAGTTCCGGGTTTGCGGCTAGGTTCAACGGGAACTTCTCTGGTTGCAGGCGCCGGGGCCGTTTGAAGGACGGTGTGCGCAGGCAATTTGTCCTGTATTGGTAACATTGACAATACCCTTTTCTTCATAAATGGTATTCAGGTGGACTAGTTCGGGGGAGGCGGGCAAAAATCGCCGCCGAACTGACAAAATCTGCGTTTCGATAAAACGTATGAGAGGGCGGGAAGTGATGAACATCTTAAGCAAATACGCCTTGGCATGCAGCGTCGCCCTTGGCGGCTTCATTGCCGCGATGCCTGTTGTGGTGGCCGCGCCTCTCGAAGTCGCCGTGGAGCAGTCGCCATCCGGGCTTGATCCGCATATTGTTACCGCCTTCACGTCGTTCCAGATTATCGATGGTACCATCTATGAAGGGCTCGCGGCTCTTGATGGCGATCTCAACATCGTTCCTGGCCTGGCGTCGAAATGGGACATTTCCGACGACAAGAAGACCTATACGTTCACGCTGCAGGACGGCGTGAAATTCCACGGCGGCGCGATGATGACGTCCAAGGACGTGGCCTCGAGCCTCAATCGTGTGTTGGCCAAGAAAACGGGTTCGCCGCTCGCCAGCCGCCTGGCCGCAGTTGAAAGAATCGACACGCCGGATGACAAGACCGTCGTCATCCATCTGTCGGCGCCGTCCGCGCCGCTTCTGTCCTCGCTGACCACGATCGCGATCGTGCCTGCGAAATATGAGAATGACACCGAGACCTTGCAGCGCAAGCCCGATGGCACCGGACCGTTCAAGATGATTGAGTGGCAGCCGGATGTCGCCATCAAGCTGGCGCCAAACACGGATTACTGGCAGAAGGGCCTGCCCAAGCTCGATGGTGTGAATTTCAACATCGTGCCGGAGGCCACCACCCGCCATGTCGGGTTGACCAGCGGCCAGTACCAGATGCTGCCGAATATCGATGGCGTCACCGCGCAGCAATTGCAGGGCCAGCCCGGCGTTAAGATGGAAGAAGCCCTTGAGCTGGCCTATTCGCTGATCGGCATGAACGTCACGCGCCCGCCCTTCGACAATCCCAAGGTGCGTGAAGCCATCAACTACGCCGTCAACCGCGGTGATATCGTCGCCGCTGCCCTCTTCGGTGCAGGCGTCCCCGGCGGGCCGCTGTCGCCGGCACTGACCAATTTCGCGACGCCCGTCGGCGATTTCGCGTGTTTCAAGCCTGATGTGGCGAAGGCCAAGGCGTTGATGGCCGAGTCGGGGATCGCCACGCCGGTCAATGCACGTCTTCTGGTGCTGCCTCGTGATTCCACCAAGGCCATCGCCCAAATCCTACAACAGGAACTCGCTGCGATTGGGATCAATCTGACGCTCGACATTCCGGAAATCGGCCAGTTCGTCCAGAACTGGAAGAATTCCGATTTCGATCTCTTCGTCTCGTTGAATGCGGGCACGATTGAGCCGGATGACTATTTCTACCGCACTTTTCGGACCGGCGGATCAACTAACGTTTTCAAATACTCCAATAAGAAGCTTGATGCCTTGCTGGATAAAGGACGAGAAGAAACCGACGTCGAAAGCCGAAAGAAAATCTACACCGACGTGCAGTCGATCCTGGCTTGCGACGGCCCCGCATCATTTCTGACCTACGGAAAGATTTACACCGCCATGAACGAGAAGGTGAAAGGCTACAAGATCAATCCCAATCGCTCGCTGCGCACGCTCCGTTCCACATCGCAGTGAATAACCAATTCAGATGCGCAACAGTCCGATGACCGGCGGCGGGACCAGGGACTTGCCGGATCCGCCGCCAGTATTGACAGGGGACGGTTGGCAGAACGCCGACACGCGTATCGCCCGGACTGAATCGACATAGGACATCAGCAGTGTCGCCCATGCAAATTCTCAAACGGCTACGCGGTCGACTGATCGATCTGTGCGTCATTATTGTCGGCGTGTCCGTTTTGGTGTTTGGCTTTATTCGCATGATTCCCGGCGATGCCGTCGCCATCATGCTTGGAGCGAATGCAGAAGTGACGCCTGATCGCCTTGCTGCGCTCCGAAGCCGGCTTGGTCTCGATCTGCCGGTCCATGAGCAGTACTTCGCCTGGCTGTGGAAAGTACTTCACGGCGATTTCGGCGTCTCGATCTGGACCGGCCGTCCCGTGATCGACGAGATCGGCGCCCATGTCTGGCCCACATTGCAACTGATGTTAATGGCGATGTTCTCGGCGATCGTGCTCGCCATTCCGCTCGGCATCCTGATGGCGCGCATGCGCGGGGCGCGCGGCGAGCCGTATGTGCAGGCGGGCTCCGTGGTCGGGCTTACTGTGCCGCCATTCTGGCTCGGCATCGTGATGATTCTCGTTTTCTCCGCCATCATGCCGAAACTGCAGATGCTGGGCTATGTCCCGTTCTCGAAAGACCCGCTCGGAAACATCCAGCGGATGATCCTGCCGGCCTTCGCCCTGAGCCTGCCGATCACCGCCAACCTTGCGCGGCTGTTGCGCTCGACCCTGTTGGAGGCGCTGCAGCAGGACTACATTCGCACGGCCCGCGCCAAGGGCGTATCGGCGAGGCGGATTCTCTATCGCCATGCACTCCGGAACGCCATTATTTCCTTTGTCACCAGCGTTGGCATCCAGGCGGGTTATCTTCTGGGCGGGGCCATCGTCATTGAACAGGTTTTCGCCATTCCGGGGTTGGGCCGGCTGATTCTCGGGGCGATCGCTGAGCGCAATTACCCACTCTTGCAGGCAACCATTCTGCTGGCCACGGCAGCATTCGTGCTGGTCAATTTCGTGGTCGACGTGATCTATACACTGATCGATCCGAGGATTTCGGAATGAGCGCGGCAGACATCCGCACCGATGCCGTCCGCAAAGGTGGGTTCGACCCTTCGGCCGGCGCCCGGTCCCGCTGGCTCCGGCCCTCGCTCTACAACATATCGCTGGCCATGATCGTCGTCATCGGCTTCGTCGCGATCGCCGCACCGTTCGTGGCCCCCTACGATCCGCTGCAGCAGGATATTCTTCAGCGCCTGAAGGGGCCGTCAACGGCTCATTGGCTCGGCACCGACTGGCTCGGCCGCGATATCCTGTCTCGCATCATCTACGGGCTGCGTTCTTCGCTGTCCATTTCAGCCGGTGCGGTTTTCGTGGCCCTGCTTGCGGGCGGCATTCTCGGTCTTGCCGCAGCCTACTACAAGGGTTGGACGGATCGCATCATCATGCGGCTGATGGATATTCTCTTCGCATTCCCCGTCATGCTGCTCGCCATCGGCGTTATCGCGCTGCTGGGGCCGGGCCGTTTCCCCACGGGAGCGGCCATCGCCATCGTCTATACGCCTATCTTCGCCCGGCTTCTGCGGGCGCCCGCGCTGGTGGTCGCTGCAAGTGACTATGTGCTGAGCGCGCGCGCCATCGGGGCTTCGGACCTGCGCATCATCGCCTTTCACATCCTGCCCAATCTGGCGAGCGTGATCCTGGTCCAGGTCAGTCTGCTGCTGTCGACGGCGATTCTCGTCGAGGCGTCGCTGTCGTTTCTCGGCCTCGGCACCCAGCCGCCATTGCCGTCGCTTGGGATGATGCTCTCAGAAGGGCGCAATTTCCTCTTCTTGGCCCCGTGGGCTGCGGTTTTTGCGGGCCTTGCCATTCTGATCGTGGCTTTCGCGCTCAATCTGTTTGGCGATGCGCTGCGTGACGACCTCGATCCGCGGCTCAAGTGAGGGAGGGCCGAATGCAGAACAAGATTGAAATCACCGTCAACCGCAGGCGTTTCGACGGGTCGTGCGGTGTTACTTCGCAGATGACCGCCGCTGAGATCGCCGGACTTGTCGGGATACCGGCGCAAAATGCCATCGTCGAGCGGGAAACGGCGCGTAACGCCTATGAAGCGGTTTCCTCCGACGCGCAGATCGCCATCGAGGCGGGCATGCATTTTCTCGTGACCCGGCACTTCGTCATGGGCGGCTAATGGCGCGATCCCGGCGGATGAGACCCATCGGTCAGGACAGATCGCCCGCCAGACCGGCAGAGCAGAGCGCGCGGGGCAGCGAATGTTAAGCTGATCGACCGGAGAAGGATTTGCCATGGCATCCGACATGCCTCCCGAATGGATCTCGATTCGTCTGGCGCGACCGGAAGTCGCCAGGATCCGAACCTTGATGGATCAGACTGAAGGCGCTGCTTTCACGGATCTAGCACTTGCTTTCGGAGTGGGGAGAGCACGCGGCCGCACGGTCTTTGTTTGTCGTGGCAGCGTCATGGATGCCGGTGCCGACAATCGCATTGTCGGGACTGTAACGGTTCTTTCCGGCGAGGCTGGCAGCTTTGCCGCGGCCATGGCTGAATGGCGCAGCGGCGAAACGGAGCCACGGCCACGAGATCCGGTGCTGCGGTTGGGCGTCGGGCCGGCTATCGGCGGACATTTTGAAATCGCTGCACGGGCATGGGTCGAGGGAGTTTGGCGTGACGTCGATCACGTCTTCCTCGAGGGCATGCCGGGCGTGCTCAGCTGGTCGGGCGGCAGGCCACCCGTTGCCTATGATCTGCCGCCTGAAAGGGTGGCACGTTTCACGAGTTCCTTCGGCATTGAGGCATGGCAACGGCTTCGGCGGTCAACGGCCGTGGTGATCGGCGCTGGCGGCACGGGTTCCATAACGATCCCGATGCTGGCGCGCGCCGGCGTCGGGCGCATCGTTATCGTCGACTCCGATCACATCACGCCCTCCAACCTTGAACGCACCCATGCGAGTTTCCCCTGGCACGTCGAAGCCAGGACGTTGAAAGCAGAACTGGCGCGCGATCACGTGCGCGCGATCGATCCGGATATCGAGGTCATCGCCTATGAGGGCCGCCTGCCGCAGGCGGACATCGTGGCCGAAGTCCTGCGCGCCGATGTCCTTGTTGGCTGCACCGACCAGCATACGAGCCGCCTGGCCGTGGCCGACATGGCGCGCCGCTATCTCGTGCCCGCGATCGATTGCGGTGGCTTGATCGAGGGCGCGGACGGGCGCGTGACCGGACAGATCATCCAATTGGTCGTTTTCCGGCCCGACGATCCGTGCCCGGTCTGCCGCGGCATGATCGATCCGGTCCGCGTCGCGCAGGAATTGATGTCGGACGAGGAGCGGAGGGCGATCCGCGGGCGCGCGGATGAAGGTGCCGTGCCGCGCGAGGCCCATGAAATTCCGCAGATCGACACGGTCGGCTACATCACGACTGTCAGCGGCACATTGGCCGCAGGCTATGCCATCGGCTGGCTCACCGGCCGTTTCGATCCGCCGTTCGAGCGCATGCAGATGAACCTGATCGCCGATTGCCTGGACGTTACCAACCGACCGCAGAAACACGATCCGGACTGCAAGTGCCGCCAAAGCCGCGGGCTCGGCGACCTCGGCGGCGAACTGGCGCCCTTTGCTGTCCCGAACCACTGGAAGCCCGCGCGGCGCATCGTGTGATCACCGGGAAAACATCGTGCGCAACCGGTCCAGGGAGCGTTGTTGTGCGCCGTTCCCGACGTAGGTTTCTCCGGAAGCGGGCTCCACCTCCACGCAGAGGACCGTGTTCACCTGGCCGCCGGAAATCCGTTCAGGCAGTTTGGAAAAGGGCAGGGTGCCCGTTCCGATTTCCAGCCCTTCGGTTGTCAGCGCATCACGTGGGAGATCGCCTCGCGAGGCCGGTTCATCGAAAAAGATGCTGTCGCTGAGATGGAGCCAGGGCATCGCGGCATCTACAAAATCGAACGGATGCAACTGTTCCGCCTGTTCCAGATCATCCGCAGTGATGCCACTGAAACGCGGATCATCCCGCACTGCATTCACGTTGCTCCGGGCATAATTAAACAGATTCGATGACAGGGTCGCGTGCGCCACATCGATGAAAGGAAAGACATTGGCGATGTTTTGCGATGCCAGAAATTTCCGGAAATCGGAAACTTCCCAGGGAAAGAAGTGATCGATCGGCCCGGCGAGATAATCGCCGGAGCGCCGCGATGCCAGGAAGTAATGGCCCATATTCTCGACCAGCAGCAAGATGTCCGGCGCTTCGCGCGCAAGCTCGGCGACGGTCGCATTGAAACCGGCCGCGGCCTCGGCGCGGTTCGAGCGCGCCGGTGCGGGACCATAAACCATGCCCCAATAGCGATGCATGACGATGCGCGAGGCGCCGCATTCCTTTGCAAACGCAAGGGTAAGCGAAACCTGTCCGGCATCGAAATCGGATGATGTCACGATCTCGACATCCTGGAACGGGATGTGGACGGTCAGATCGGCAGGACCGAAAGCATCCTCGAGCCGCCGGAGATTTTCGAGACAGGTGGCCCGGCCACCCGCGCTGTAGAGATCCTGCTTGCCGAATGTATGCAATTCGAGGCGAACCGGCAGTCCGGCGTCGGAGAGCACCTGCGCACGGTGCTCAAGCTGCGGATAGGCGACGGCGGCACCCTTGAGTGCGAATTGAACCATGGCAGGGCACCCTTGGTGCGGATCAGACATACCCGGCGCGAAGCGTCTCGTCGATGCTGGCTTTTTCCATGCCGAGCCACTCGGCCAACACTTCGCCGGTATGGGCGCCAAGGCTGGGCGGCCCTCGGTGCACGCAGGGTGGCGTTGCAGACATTTTCATTGCGGGCGCGGGAACCGGAACGGTACCCTCACGCGGATGCGGAATATCAACCACCTGGCGGCGATGGACGACTTGCGGATTGGCGATCACGTCGGCGATGGTGGAGACGGGCTCGCAGGGAATTTCAGCCTCGTGCAGAAGATCGAGAATTTCCGCGCCGTCGTGCTTCAAGCCCCATTCGTTGATGATAGCTTCGAGTTCGGCGACATTACGGTTGCGCACGATCGGATTTGAGAAGCGAGGATCGCTCGCCAGTTGGGCCATGCCCATGACGGCGACAAATTTGTCGAAGTGCTGGTTGTTGCCGGCCACAACATAGATCCAGCGGCCATCGCGGCTCTCGAAACAGTGCGACGGCGCGAGATAGCGGTCGCGATTGCCGAGCCGGGTCTGCTCGACGCCGAGCAGTATCGATTCGCCGATGGCCGTCGTCAGCATCGACATGGCGCTGTCCATCAAGGTTGCCTCGACCACCTGGCCCCTGCCGGTCGCTTGGCGTGATTGCAGGGCAGCCAGCGCGGCTATGGTGCCGTAAAGCGCCGTGGAGTAATCCGCCACGAAGACGCCGGCCATGGTCGGCGGGCCGTCCGGTTGGCCCGTCAACGTCATCAATCCGCTGTGCGCCTGCGCGGCGCCATCGAAACAGGGATGCGACGCCATCGGCCCTTCCTGCCCGAAACCCGTGATCCGAACGACGATCAGGCCCGGATTGACCGCGCTGATCTCGTCATAGCCGAGGCCCATTTTCTCAAGTGTCCCGGGGCGGAAATTCTCGATCAGGATATCGGCCTTTGCCGCCAGCCGCTTGAGCAGCACCTGCCCCTCGGGGTGGCGGAAGTCCACGGTCAGGCTGCGCTTGTTGCGGTTTGCGCCGAGGAAGAAGAGCGTTTCCCCATTGATCATCTCACCGACCCTGCGGCCCTCTTCACCGCCGTCGACGCGCTCGACCTTGACCACATCGGCGCCCAAGTCTCCCAGGATCTGGCCGCAAAAAGGACCGGAAATATAGCGGGAAAGATCGAGAACCCTGATCCCGGAAAGCGCCGCAGGTTTCGCATTCTTGTTGAGTTTTTCGCTCATTTATTTATAATCCTGCCAACGAGAGAAGGTGTTATCATGAAGATTACATTTCATTCATGGCTTAAGACGGCAATCGGAAGTGATCATGAGGATATAGTCCTTCCAGAAGACGTGATAACCATAAGTGATCTGTCCTCATTTCTTGGGAAGAGGCATCTGTCCGCGGCTTCGATCTTCGCGCTTCCCGAAGCGTTGCGTTATGTCGTCGATCACCGCTACGTCACTCCTGAGCATGTGATTTCGTCCGCGGACGCGATCGAAATCTACCCGCCGGTCACGGGCGGCTGAACGCGGGTTCCGCCTGCGGTGCTTCGTTCTCCATTGCGTTGCAGACACATCCGGAGCGCTTGTCGAGCGCGAATTCACTGATCTTTGCCGAGAGCGCGTCATAGACCAGAATGCGCCCGGACAGGCTGTCGCCAAGCGACAGGATTTCCTTGATCGCCTCCATCGCCTGCAGTCCGCCGATCACGGCGAGCACAGGGCCGACCACGCCGATCTCGGCGCAGGTGGGCGTGACCGAGGCGTCGAGCGGCTTGGGATAAAGACAGCGGAAGCAAGGATGATCCGCGCCACGATACGGCATGAAGGTGGTGACGGTTCCGTCCGTGATCTGAGCCGCACCGCTGACAAGCGGCACACGGGCCCTCCGGCAGGCGTCCGCCACCGCATCGCGCGTGGGGAAATTGTCGGTGCAGTCTGCGACAAGATCGTACTGGCCGATCAGCTCCGCCGCATTGTCGCGGTTGACCGGAAACATGTGCTCGACGATTTCGATATGGGGATTGGACTGCCGCAATCGCGTGGCCGCACTCGCCACTTTCGGTCTGTTGAGACTGTCGGCACCGTGAATGACCTGCCGGTGCAGGTTGGAGATTTCGACGAAATCGCCATCGGCTACGCCGATCGTACCAACGCCTGCTGCGGCCAGGTACATCAGCACCGGCGCCCCGAGACCGCCGGCGCCGATCACCAGCACCCGCGCCGCCTTCAGGCGCTCCTGCCCGCTCTCCCCCCAACCGGGCACGATCATCTGCCGGATATAATGCTGCCGTTCACCGGGAGTGAGGGAGGTGCTCATGCCACTTGATCCTTGGCCCGCGCGGCCATTTCACTGCCCAGCCCATGAATATGCAGCAGTAGTCGGTAAAAGCCATTTGCCCGGCTTGGGGCGAGCGCATCGAGCAGGCCGGCATCGCGAAGCAGAATCGGCGGGTGGGCGGCAATCTCTTCCGGCATCCGGTCATGATAATAGCCATGCGCTATTGCCAGCAGCCCGCGCATGATTCGGGCGTCGGAATCCACTTTCATCACAAAGCGCCCGGTCTCAGGGTCGCGTCCGACGACCAGCCAGATCTGCGATTGGCAACCGTGAAAGCGTGTGTCTGGGGTTTTTTCTTCCATGGGCATCATCGGCAGCTCGGCTTCCATCGCCAGGACGGCCGCGAGTTTCTCGCCCCAGTCGCCACCGGAGGGAAATCGTGCTTTCAGCGCATCCAGATATTCAGGAATCGTGCTCATGGCCTCTGTTCGATCATGGTCTCCGTTCGGCCCCGGCATCGCGTCTCGGCAATTTGGCGCGTCATGCGGCCATCGCCGCCTTCGCCAGCCGGCCGCCTGTCTGCGGCGTGGCAACCCCCGTGGTCAACGGGTAGCTGAACGGCAGTCCGCAGATTGAGCGCATGGCAAGATAAGCGAAGCATTCCGCCTCGACCGCATCGCCGCGAAGCCCGACGCTTTCGGCCGGCAGGATTTCCGCACCGGTGCGCTTGCCCAATTCCTTCATCATGTTGGGATTCTTGCGCCCGCCCCCACAGACGATGATGCGCTTGGGCCGCCGCGGCAGGATATCGAGCGCTTTTCCGACCGAACCTGCGGTAAAGGCCGTGAGCGTTGCTGCGCCATCGGCAAGGTTCAATCCCTCTGCCATAGAGGCGAGGAAGTCGAACCGGTCGAGCGATTTCGGATAGGCCATGCTCAGGAACGGGTGCTTGAGGAGCTCGCGGAGCCTCGCTTCGTCGACAGTGCCGCTTGCGCCGATCGCGCCATCCATATCCATGTCGGCGCCGGTATGCATCTTGATCCAGTCATTGACCGGAGCATTGGCCGGACCGGTATCGAATGCCACCATTTCATCGCCATCGCACCAGGTGATATTGGCAACGCCGCCGAGATTGAGGATGGCGGTATCGCCATCGGCATGGATCTTCCTCAGCATGGCTTTGTGGTAGATCGCCGAAAGCGGCGCGCCGTGACCGCCTGCGTCCATGTCGGCGGAGCGGAAATCGTAGACCACATCCGTGCCGATGATCCGCGACATCATTTCGCCGTCGCCGAGCTGGCGCGTATAGCCGCGCTTGCCGCCCGCCGGTGCGATGTGCAGCACCGTCTGGCCATGGAAGCCGATGGTTGCAATGTCGGATGCCTTGTAGCCGTGCTTGTCCAGGAAGATGTTGACTGCGTTGGATTGCGCTTCTGTCAGCGCCACCTCCGCCTCCCGGAAAATCGCCGGCTCCGGTCCGCTAAAGCGCCATTCAAGCGCTGCTTCGAAGGTTTTCTCGAGCAGCGCGCGTATATCGGTCGGGTAGGGAGCAAGCTCCGATGGGCCGAAAGCGTCGATGCCTTCGCCATCGGTGCGTATCATCGCTATGTCGATAAAGCCGTCGAGAACAGTTCCGGTCATCAATCCGATTGCCCAGCCTGGCTTCATTGCGAATGCTCCTTCTGCGTCACGCGGCAACCCGTGCCGGCTTCAAATGCTGCGGAAAAATGCGGCCGGCCGGCTTGCGGCAGGTGGCACAATGGCTGATGGCGCTGCGGCCGTGATCGGCAAGACGACATCGGAAGGCAAGTGCGCCGGCCAGGACCCGGTCGACGCCATCGTGAAGCAGATTGCCGACCACGCCGGAGGCGCCGTGGCTGATCACGCAAATGGAGACATCCCCCGTCGGCGCAACGCAGAAGACGTGCCCGGCCCAGAAACAGGGGAGTTGCGGGACAGGCAGGTACGGCAAAACCTCTTCGGAAAGCATTTTGTCGAGCGTACCCTGGCTTTGCAGATCGTCCACGTCGGCAATGGCCTGTTCCGCGCCGCCAGGCAGGAGCGGCTTGACCTTTTCGTAATGGCCCACACGCTGAAGCAACTTGAGGAAGCGTGGGTCGTACTCCTCGAGCGGCTCGCCGAGGTCGATCTGGTAGACGCCGATCGTGAGGTCCGGCCGCTCCTGCGCCTGATCGAGCAGCCTCTCCAGCCCCAGCAGCGCTTTCTCGAAATTACCCTCGCCACGGTTGAGGTCGTGGGAGAACCGGTTGCCGCCGTCGAGCGAAACAAAAATCTTGTGCGGAAATTTTACGGCGAGAATTTCACGGATTCGCTTATCCGTCAGCATGGTGCCGTTCGTGTGCCATTGCAGCTTGGCCTGCGGCATGACATCGGCCGTAACCTGCAGCAATTCGTTGAAACGGGGATTCATCAAGGGTTCGCCGCGCCAGTTGAGATGGATGCTCTGCACAGACACTGATGTGCTGCGATCGAGGTCCGTCAACATGGTGCGAAGATCTTCGGGCTGCATGTCGTCCTTGCCGTGGCTCGCCTTGGTATAGCAAAGCCTGCATGCAAGATTGCAGCGCGTCGTCGGGTCAAGCCACAGCCAGACCGGTGAGCCTTTGACAGAGGCGTTTCCTGTGCGAAGCATTTGAACAGTCATGTGACCTCCACGTATCGCGTTACGTCCGGATCTGTGAATGCATGCTGTCTGCGCAGCAAGGATCACATCACAAAATGCTGTCCACTGCAATACCTGAATAAAACCAGATAAAGTCCACCTAGTGGAGCGAATTTGACATTTGAGTCCCGCCTGACATCAAGCTCCAGATCAAATGTCAAATTCAAAAGCTCCACTAGAACCAATAACTTGCTAGTGGTTCTCTTGACTCCGACATTTGCTCCGAGGCCTGTATAAGGCGGATGCAAATGTCGGAGCAGAACCACTAGCAGCCCTCGCGCGGATAATAGAGGGGAACGCACCAGTGGTTTTTCGCGATCCATTCCGTGTTGGGCAGGATGTCACCGGATTTCATGATCTCGTGGCAGGGATCTTCGTAAACCTTTCCTGTGGACCGTTCGAGCGGTTCGAAGACGATATATTTGTAGTACCCGCTGACCATGCCGTCCGGCAGGTGGACACGATTTGCGTAACGCGGGTCGAGGACGCGGTGCGCATATGCGCTTTTCCAGGCGACGATCTCGTCGAGCCGTTTCGTTTGAACCACGCCGAGGGCTGCCGTGAACTCATGGATCCGGTGGTTGAGGCCCTTGATCCGGTAGTGAGAGCCACGGCCGTAATCGCGGTAGGACCGGGCGTGGCGTGCGAGATCGGGATTGGCTGTCACCAGCATTCCACCTTCGCCTGTGGAGATTGTCTTGGTCGGATAGAAGGAATAGATCCCGGCATCGCCGAAGCTGCCCGCTCGCCGGCCGTTCCAGTGCGCGCCATGGGCATGGGCGCAATCTTCAATCAACCAGATGCCTTTCTCGCGGCAGTAGGCAGCAATGTGCTCGATATCGAAAGCGATGTGACCGCCGACATGGACGATCCACGCGGCCTTGGGCCGGTGCTGTTCGGCCTTGGCGATGAAATCGCCAGCCGCGCCGCAAAGGTCTTCGCGATTGCAGTCGTAGAAGATCACATGGGCGCCGGATTTTTGGGCGCTGCGCGGCGTGGCCAGAAATGTATTGGACGGTGAGAGCACCGTCGCGCCCTCCACGCCGATGAAATCGAACGCGGCCAGCGCACCGCCCGCCCAATTGTCGAACGCCACCGCTTCGCGCCCGCACATGTGTGCCCAGAGGCTTTCGAACTCCCGGGTCTGCTCACCGTCGCTCCAGCGTTGGGAGCGCAACACGCCTTGCCATCGCGCCAGCACCTCCGCCTCGTCCCGGGGATCGAAAGTAACGGTGAAGGGCAGGGGCGCTGGATGCGCGGATGCTGCATCGGGCTGGCCGTCGTTGGAATTCGTCAAAGCAGCATGTCCTCCCGTTGCTCGCCGAAAAGCATGGCGCCGTCATTGCGCGCGTGGACTTCGAACTGGTTGGCCGCATGCTGCCGCGCGGCAAGTAGATCGTTGAAGAAGTGCAGGATCGGGTTTTCGCGGTAGAGTGGACTTGCGCCGGCCGCGCGATAGAGATTTGCCGCATGCATGAAACATGCATCCGGAATCCGCGTGGCGTTGAGCCGTGACCTGCGGCGCCCCGCCAGGTCGTCCGCATCGCCCGGACAGCCGCGGCGGTACATGGCGTCAAGATCCTGTTCCATGACCTGCCGGAAGGCTTGGAGATCGGCGTCGATCGTTGCGCAAACTGCCTGAACATGCGGATCTGCGGCAATTTTCTGCGCCATCATCGATGTCCGCTCCCGATTGGCGTCGAGAAATGCCGCCATCATGCCGGCAAGCCCCCCGATCGATGCCGATGAGATCGAGCGGAACAGAAGTTGCGGCAGCGGGAGGCGATAGAGCGGGCCGGTATTGACGCGAAGGCCTGGGCCGCGGCGATAAAAGCGGTCGGCGTGAGGCAGGAAACGATCATGCGGGATCCGCACCGCGCTGGCCCGGATCCCGTGGCTGCCTGTCCCGCGCAGTCCGACAACGTCCCAATCCGGTACGATCTCGATGTCTTCCCGCGCAAGCAGGCATGCGCCCGCGACCGGCGGGCCATCTCCGTGGACCAGCGCGCCGAGCAGAACCCAGTCCGCATGATCCACGCCGCTCGAGAACCGCCATTGCCCCGAAAGTTCGTAGGTTTCGCTCCCGGCGTCGATCAGCTTGCCGCCGGGCATGTTGGCAAAGGCGAGAACCGCGTCAGGATCAGATCCCCAGATTTCCTGTTGGACACGCGGATCAAACAGCGCCGCATGAAATGCCGCCAGGCCCATATTCGTCACCACCCAGGCCGCCGACATGTCGACTTCCGCAAGCGCGATTTCCAGATTGAAGAGTGTTGACGGCAGAAGTTCCAGGCCGCCGAACGAGGACGGCTGAAGGATCTTGAAAAATCCCGCGGCACGGAACTCTGCGATCGTGTCCGAACTCAGCCGGCAGTCCCGGCTGTCATCTGCCTGCCGTTGCCGAAGCCTGTCCCGCATTTCCGCGGCCGCAGCCAGCAAGGTCCCCGGATCGGCCTTTGAACAATCGCGGAGCACCTGCGCTTTGGCGGACAAGGGTACACCCCCAGCAAAAAACTGTAAAAAATAATGGTACTAATGTGGTATTATAACGCTTGGTGCGGCGAATGCAACCGTTGTGGCATTCATCATGTTGCGGGCCCGTACGGCCGAGCGGAATAGAATACCGTCATCGGGCGGGATTTTCGCCGCGGCATCCGCATAGGGTTGCGGGAGACCTTGAAGGTTATGGCGACGCCACGGATGGATTTTCCGCCACAGGCGATCCCGAAGCCCTGGCGACGGCATGTTCTGGATCAGGATGGCAAGATGGAAGATGCCAGGATTTATGTATTTGTCATCATCGATTCCGGATAGATGCCGTATCCGTTAAATCTGACGAACTATACGTGCTAAAAAAAGAGCAAATGATCGGCATGCGAAAGAAGTCTTGTCGGCATTCTTCGCATCCAGTTCGCTGCTTTTGACGGGCCGCCTTCTGGCTTATTTCGGCAGCCCGATGTTCCGCAGCGCGGTCGCGAAATCGATTGTGGCTACGCGGCCCTATGGTGCAACGGTGCGATAACGGTCGCTGGATGCAAACCGAGTCTAGCATTCGTGTTTGACATCCCGGACCTCGGCGACTTGGCCTGCCCGGCATGCACCTCACAGTCTGCACCGGTTGCACGCGCGGGTACGGAATCGCCGACCGCGTCGCGCGCGGCGCAAAGGCCATTCCGCCGTGCCGGCCTGGCAATGTCAGGGAGCCGGCTGGACGCCTAGCCATTGCCCTCGTCTGGGCGTTCCCTTGTTGCCATGGCTGGGCGATCCCGATCTGGCCGATCAGTCCGTCCTATGTCGCGTATCACCGCCGGGGCGCCACCCCGGCAAGCCAGCGCGGCTCGCCGCTTCAAGCGCGTATGGTCGGTCCGTCCGGCCCGATTCCGGCGCTTACGTCACGCCGGCGCGCGCCTTGGCCGCATCGCGGTATTTGACGGTCTGCAGGTGCTCGGCATAGAGCACCAGCTCGCCCTCGTTCTTGAAGATCTCGTAGGAGCAGACGACGAGCCCCATGTCGGGATATTTCGGCTCCTTCCTGATCCAGGTGCGGATACCGTAGATGGTGTCGCCGATGAAGACCGGCTTCACGAACCTGAGCTTGTCGTAGCCGTAGCTGAAGCTCTGGGTGTTGTTGTGGGCGAAGAGCCCCAACCCGTAGGAGAACACCTGCGCGCCCGAGACGAGCCGCCGGCCGAAGACACCCTCGTTCCTGGCGAAGATCTCGTCGCCGACATAGGGATGCATGTCGAGCACGAGGCTGTTGAACAGCATGGCCTCGCCCTCGGAGATGGTGCGGCGGATGGAGCGCTTGCGCTCGCCGACCTGGAGATCCTCCCAGAGCCATGTCTCCATGTTCCAGACGGGGATGTCGGCATGGGTGGCGGGATCGGGATTGGGGTTCTTGCTCATGGGCCAACTCCCTCCTTGAGGATCAGGCCGAATTCGCGCTCGATCTCGTGGGTGTGCTCGCCGATCTTCGGCGCGCCGCGCCCCGAGCGCATCCGGTCGCCGTCGATGGTGATGGGGCAGCGCGTGGTGGTGAGCCTGGCGCCGCTCGAGCGCGTGACCTCCTGGAGGAAGTCGAGCCGCTTGAAGGCGTCCGTCTCCAGGAGTTCGCCCCAGGTCATCACCGGCGCGCACCAGTAATCGGCAGGTACCAGCTGGTCGAGCCAGTATTGCGTCGTATTGGTCTTGAGATGCTCGGCGAGGATCGCCTTGATCGTGTCGCGGCTGTCGAACCAGGACTTCGGATCGGCGAAGGCCTGCAACGGCACGCAGCCGAGGAGTTCGCCGAGCCTGACCACGGACCCCATGGCGATGGCGATATGGCCGTCGCGCGTCTCGTAGAGGCCGTAGGGCGCGCCGAGATAGGCGTGGGCGTTGTTGACGGCGCTGCGCTCGGGCTGCTTGCCGCCGTCGTTCAGATAGGTGCTCAACACCTCGAACTGGAAATCGAGCATCGATTCCAGCAGGCTCACCTCCACATGGCCGCCCTGTCCCGTCACGCCGCGCCGGACGAGGCAGGCGAGCAGTCCCTGGACGAGATGCGCGCCGCAGAGGATATCGGCGATGGCGAGCCCGCAGGGCACCGGCCCGTCGCCGGCATCGCCGTTGAGCCAGACGAAGCCGGACCGGCTCTGGGCGAGGAGATCCTGGCCGGGCAGGTCCGCCCAGGGGCCGTCCGGACCGTAGCCGGTCACGCTGCCATAGACGATGCGCGGGTTGACCTTGGCGACGGCGTCATAGCCGAGGCCGAGCCGGTCGATCACGCCGGGCCTGAAGTTCTGGATCAGGACGTCGGCGCGTTCGATGAGTTTCCACAATTTGGCGAGATCGGCCGGGTTCTTGAGATCGGCGGCGTAGCTGCGCTTGTTGCGGTTGATGGTGTGGAACAGCGTGCTGTCGCCATCGAGCTCGAGGTTGGAAATATAGAGCTGGCGGCAGAGGTCGCCGGCACCGGGGCGCTCCACCTTGATCACGGTGGCGCCCATGTCGGCGAGCCTGAGTGCGGCACTCGGGCCGGACAGAAACTGGCTCAGGTCGAGAACGATGAGGCCTTCGAGCGGACGCGTGATGGCATTCGTCATGTCATTGTCCCCGGCCGATGCCAGCCTTGCGCTGGGCGGCGGCGAACTGGGTGTTGAGCTCATCGATCAGGATGCTATCGGCGATCTCGCCTCTGAGGCAGGCGGTGATGCGCTCGCCGAAATGCTCAAAAACCGGAATCCAGCCGTCGAAGCGCGGCCGCACATGGGCGCTCTCCAGCGTCGCGAGCGTATCGGAGAAGAACCCGCCGCAGAGCGCGTCGTTGTCCGCATCCGTCCAGGCAGCGAGGCTTGCCGGCTGGCCGCCGAAGGCCACGTAGTCGCCGGTCTGGTGCTCCTTGCCTGCGAGCCACTTGGCATAAGCGATCGCGGTGTCACGGTTCTTCGACAGGGCGCTGACGGCGATGCCGGTGCCGCCGAGTTGCGTGCCGGCTGGACCGCGTTCGCTGTGGGCCGGTGCATTGGCAAATTTCAGCCGCGGCCGGTCGTTCTTCCGCGCGTAGTTGGTATAGCCGTAGGCATAGGCGCAATAGACGATGTCGTCGCCCGACACCATCGCCTCATAGGCGTGGATCGGGTTCATCGCGGTCGCCCTCGGGTGCGAGACGTCGACGAGGGCGTGGAAGCGGCCCATGACCTCGCGGCCGAGAGAGGGCGGCAGGAAGGTTTCCGTCTCGTCGACGATGGGATGCCCCAGATTGGCGGCGATCGAGATCACCGTGCTGATGGCGTCCGTCGGGAAGGCGGTGGTGGTGATCCACTGGCCTTTGGTGCGCGCCCGCCGGCCGAGCGTGATGACGTCCTCGAAGGTCGTCGGGATCTCCCCGCCGAGCCGTTCGAGAAGATCCGGCCGGCAGGAGGAGACCTGCGTCGCCGCATCGAGCGGCAGCGCCCAGATGCCGCCTTTGTATTCATAGGACTGCCAGGACTGGCCGACGCTGTCGGCGGCGAAATCGGCCTTCTCCGACGCGCTCAGCGCCGTCGCCCAATCGACGAGATAGGGGTGGGCCGCAGCGAAGCCGACGAAGGGATGATCGATGACGATGAGGTCATAAATCCCGGCATAGTCTTCGAGCGGCGCCTCGCCGAATTCGCGCAGGCTGCGCTTGTCCCATTCGATCGTCAGGCCCGGATAGCGTGCCGCGAAACCGGCGGCTCCGTGGGCGAGCGGGTCATAGCCGCGCGGATGGTCCCACGTCATGCCGCGGAGAATGGTCTGAACCACGGTATCAACCCCGTCAGTTGTAGAAGAAATTGGGAAGCCAGAGCGAAAGGCCAGGGAAGGCGCTGAGGACGACGAGCAGCACCATCATCATGAGAAGGAACGGGCCGACCTCGATGGCGTAGTCCTTCATCGGCACGCGGAGGACACGTGAGGCGATGTACATCATCCCCCCGACCGGCGGCGTGATGCCGGCGATCGTCAGGTTGGCGACCATGACGATGCCGAATTGCACCGGGTCGATATGGGCCTTCTGAATGAGCGGCAGCAGCATCGGTGTCAGGATGATCAGCGCTGACGAACCTTCGATCGCCGTGCCGATGATGATGAGCATCACGTTGATGGTGAGGAGCAGGCCGAGCGGGCTCCACTCGTAGCTCGCGAGACCGGACGCCATCTTCTGCGGCACCTGCTCCCAGGCGAGATAGAAGCCGAGCGCGGAAGCCGCGCAGATCATGATCATCACCGCACTCGTGTCGAGCACCGCTTCCTGGATGATCGCCGGCAGCTTGCGCCAGGAGAAGGCGCGATAGACGACGAGGCCGATGAACAGGACATAGATGACGACGACGGCACCCGACTCGGTGGTCGTGAAGATGCCGTAACGCGTGCCGAACAGGATGACGAAGGGGACGGAGAGCGCCCAGAGCCCGTCGAGCAGCGCCTGTTGCACTTCCGGCAGGGTCGCGCGGCTGGTGCGCTGAGGCGCGTAGCCACGGCGCTTCGCCACGAAATAGGTGGTGATCATCATGCCGGCGCACATCATGAGGCCGGGCACGATGCCGGCAGCGAAGAGCCGGCCGATCGAAGTCTCCGTGAGATAACCGTAGATGATGAGGCCGATCGAGGGCGGCAGCAGCGAAGCGATGATCGAGGAACTCGAGGTGATCACTGCGGCAAAGGCGCGCGAATAGTTGCGCTCTGCCATCTGCAGGCCGATCGTCTTCGACAGGATGGCCGCATCGGCGTTCGAGGAGGCAGTGAGCCCGCCGAGAAGGGTCGCGAGCACGATGCACATCTGCGCCAGCGCGCCGGTCATATGGCCGACGAGGATCTCGGCGACGTTGAGCAGCCGCCGGGTGATGCCGGCGGCGTTCATGATCGCCCCCGCCAGCACAAAGAACGGCAGCGCCAGCAGCGAGATGGATTGGGTGCCCTCGGCCATCTCCTGGGCGAAGGTCGACAGCGGCACGTCGTTGCGGTTGATGATGAAGAACACGAGCGCCGGGATCGCCATAGCCCAGGTAATGGGCGTGCGCACCGCGAACAGCACGAACATGAGGATGGAGGGAAGCCAGGGCGAAAGCGCACTCATGAGATATTGGCCTCGTGGATATGGCCGGGAAAGCGCTCGGGATCGACCCAGAGCTGGACGTGCCGCAGCAGCATCATCGCGGAGGCGAGCGCGAGCGGCGCATAGATGACGGAGCGCGGCAGATTGAGGGCGATCGTCAATGATTTCTGCGCGTCAATAGCGTGAATGCCGAAGAAGATCGTGAGTGCCGTAAAGAAAGTCGCGAGCAGCCAGAAGTTGAAGATCGACACGGCGCGCTGCAAACGCTCCGGAAACATCACGACGAGAACGTCGATATCGGAATGAAGACGGTAGCGCACACCGGCTGCCGCACCGAAGAAGACCACATAGGCGAAGGCGATGGTCGCGACCTCGTAACTCCACGCGGCCGGCTGGGGAAAGATGTAGCGGGTGATCACGCCCCAGACGACAGAGCCCACGACGACGACCAGGGACACGCCGGCTATGATCTCCTCGAGGGGCCACATCAGAACACGCTGCAAGCCCACGGCCTGCGCGTCCGCTGCGGATTGAGAGGTCATGAAGGGAACTCCGGGCGAGTTGGGGCCAATCGGTATTCAGGGATAAGCAGGGCAAGCCCGGCCATAACATTGCAGGCAAAGTCAGCGCGGGACACCCCGTGTCATCCCCGGCGACCGGCGCCGCTGGTCGGGAAGGGAATGACACAAGCCAAGAAGGGACCTCTGCAGCCTCTTGTTGATGGGGCCGTCCACGCCCGGAGGGGTGGCGCACCCCCTCCGTCGCCACTTCGTGGCGCCACCTCCCCCTCAGGGGAGGATCGCGTATTCTCGACGAATGGGGCTACTTGACCTAGCTGACTTGCCTTCGGGCAAAAACCAGTCCGATCAATTGGCACCCATGGCGGCACGAGCCTTGGCGACGAAGCCCGGCGTCAGGTTCGGCAATTTCTCGTAGACGCCGGCGCTGGCCTTCTGGAAGGCGGCCACGTCGATGTCGGTGACAAGGGTGACGCCTGCCTTCTCCAGCATCTTGGCGAACTGGTCGTCCTGCTCGAGGGTGGCTTTGGTCAGGTTCTTCGCCGAGACCTTGCCTTCCTCGATCAGGATCGCCTGCAGGTCCGCCGGCAGCTTGTCGAAGAAGCCCGTGCTCGTCACCCAGGCGGTAAACATGAGCTGGTGGTTGGTCTTCGACACGACCTTGCGCACCTCCTGGAGCTTGGAGCCCCAGATCGCGCCGAAGGGCGCCTCGGCCGCGTTGACGACATTCGACTGCAGCGCGTTGTACACCTCGCCCCACGGAATTTCCGTCGGCCGGGCGCCGAAGTCCTTGAAGGTCTCGACCATGATCGGGGACGGCGGGACACGCACCGTCAGGCCCTTGAGGTCGTCGGGCTTGCGGATGGGCTTGTCGGAGAGCATATGGCGCGCGCCGAACAGGCCGTTGGCCATGATGATCTTGATGCCCTTCTGCTCGAGCTTGTCCGAGACGTCCTTGAAGACCGGGGATGCAAACAGCTTGTCAGCCTCCGCGAGGCTGCCGAAGATATAGGGGCCGGCGAGTACGCCGGCGTCCGGGACGAACTGGCCGAGCTGGCCGTAGTCCGTCATGTTCATCATATTGGCGCCGGAAGAGATCATCTCATTGACCTTCTTCTGGGCGCCGAGCTGCTCCGCCGGGAACAGCTGCATTTCGAGGCGACCCTTCGAGCGCTCTTTGACGCGCGCGGCGAGGGCCTGCATTTCCTTGTAGGACGCTTCCTCGGTATTCGCGACCGACGTCGCGAAGCGGAGCTTGAAGTCCTGCGCCGCGGCGGCCCCGACGAGTGCGACGGAGATACCGATAGCTGACAACAATACCTTGATGGACATATGGACCCTCCCTGTGACGCAGGCATCCCGGCTGGGGATCGACCTTACGTTTTTATTGGTGAAAATGAATTTTATGTGCCAAACTTAGGATGTCATGATGAAGTCTGTCAAGAGCATACGAAGAGGCCCGCCCGAGGCCGATGAGGAGGCCACGGGAGGCGGCGGTCGCACCTACACCGTGCCGGCGCTCGAGAAGAGCCTCGATGTCATCGAATTCCTCGCAGTGCAGGACCAGCCCGTCAGCCAAAGCGGGATCGCTCAAAGTCTCGGCCGTTCGGCGAGCGAGCTTTTCCGCATTCTCACCGTGCTCACCCGTCGCGGCTGGATCACTCGGCTCAAGGATGACAACTACCAGCTGTCGTCGCGGCTGTTCGAGCTCGCCCACGGCTACCCGCCCAACAAGCGGCTCATCGACGTGGCCTTGCCCTTGATGCGGGGGCTGGCCGGCGACCTGCTGCAGTCCTGCCATCTTTCGGTCGCCGACCAGGGCGAGGTGCTCGTCATCATCGGCGTCGAGTCACCCGGCCGGGCCGGCCTCTTCGTGCGTTCCGGCACGCGCTACGAATTTGCGTCGACCGCCTCGGGCCGCGTGATGCTGGCGCTCGGCTATGCCGAGATGCTCAATGGGAATGCGACCGGCAAGGCCGAGCGGCGGCCGGTGCCGGACGATCTCGCCGCACGGCTCGAGCGAATCCGGACGAGGGGCTATGAGGAGGTGGTCGGCGAATGGCTCGACGCCGTCGTCGACATCTGCTGGCCGGTCTTCAACGTGCGCGGCGAGGTCGCCGCCGTTCTTGCCATGCCTTTTCTCGCCGTTCCGGCTCTGCGCCAGGATGTCGCGAGCGCCCGCGAGCAGGTGCGGGCGGTGGCGGAGGAGATTTCCAGGGCGATCGGCGCCGGTGACTACCAGCGCTGGCTGGACGAGGCGCGGCAGAAGGGCCTTTCACGCCAGAATCCGACCGCCTCTCGATGACCATTCCATGAGAAACGGGCCTGCGCGGTCATCCTCAAGATGAGGGTGGGCTTTCAACCCGAGCACGAGCAACCAACAGGGAGGACAAAAGTGACGACCCAGTATTTCGAGGACTATGTGATCGGTGCCGAGCGCAAGACCCACGGGCGCACCATCACGGAGACGGACTTCGTGGTCCATGCGGGCCATTCCGGCGACTTCTTCCCCCATCACATGGACGAGGAATTCGCCAGGACGACGCCCTTCGGCCGGCGCATCGCCCACGGCACGATGATCTTCACCATCGGCGTAGGGCTCACGGCTTCCGTCATCAACCCGGTCGCCTTCACTTACGGCTACGACCGCATGCGCTTCGTCAAGCCGGTCTTCATCGGCGACACCATCCATACGCGGCTCACCATCGTCGAGAAGACCGAAGACCCGAAGCGGCCGAACGCGGGGCGCGTGGTGGAGCGCGGCCAGGTCGTAAACCAGAATGGCGAGACCGTGCTCGCCTTCGACCACATCCTGATGGTCGAGCGCAGGACCCCGGCGGCCGGCTGAGTCATGGGCCGCGAGGCGCTGCGGCGATCCCGATGACCGCCATCGGCTCCCGATGCATTACCCGCCTGGATCGACGCGCGTGAAAAGGCGTCGCCGCATCTGAGATGGCGCGGCGGCACCCTGTCATGGCGTTCCAATGTGCACGACCACGGCCGTCAGTGGCTGATCATCCACGGGCGCGCCGAGGGGAAAGATTTGGCAGCTTGTGTTGCTGCCGCTCTTGCAGCTCCTCTTGCAGCCCCATCCCCGCTGCCGCTTCCTTGTCCTCTCGCGCCCTTCAGGGTGAGCGATTTTCCGGAGCAGCAACTGCAGCCGGCACCATGCCCGGACGAGCGTCGCGGCTCGTGCGCGCTGCGTTCGTTGGTGGCATGGGCCAGGAAGGACGACCGGTTCATCGCACCGATCGCCGGAGCAGTGATGAGGACGCGTGGCGCCTCCGCACCGCAGTCCGGGCAATCGCAGGGCGCCTCGAAGTCCGCCATCGGCCGCATCGCGGTAAACGGTCCGCAGGCCGCGCAGTCATATTCATAGACAGGCATGGGGCCTCACAGATCCGGTGCGAGCGGCATGTCGATGGAGCCGTCGATGAACTTCTGCGGCCCGGCCGAACTCGGGTTGATGTCGAAGTCGAAAATCTGCGTCGGCAGCCACAGGGTGGCGCAGGCATTGGGGATGTCGACCACGCCGGAGATGTGGCCCTGGACGGGCGCCGTCCCGAGGATCGAATAGGCCTGCGCGCCGGAATAGCCGAACTTCTTCAGATATTCGATGGCGTTGAGACAGGCTTGGCGATAGGCGACATGGACGTCGAGATAGTGCTGGCCGCCCTGCTCGTCGACGGAGATACCCTCGAAGATGAGGTAGTCGTTGTAATTCGGCGTGATCGGCGACGGCTTGAAGATCGGGTTCTTGATCCCGTATTTCGCCATGCCGCCCTTGATGAGATCCACCTTCACATGCACCCATCCCGCCATCTCGATGGCGCCGCAGAAGGTGATCTCGCCGTCGCCCTGGCTGAAGTGCAGATCGCCCATCGAGAGGCCGGCGCCCGGCACATAGACCGGGAAGAAGATCTTCGAGCCGCGCGACAGATCCTTGATGTCGCAGTTGCCGCCGTGCTCGCGCGGCGGCACGGTGCGCGCGCCCTCGGCGGCTGCCTTGTCCTTGGCCTCGCCCTTGAGCCGGCCCATGTGGGCCGTCGGCCCGAAGGGCGGATTGGCCAAGGGCGGCACACGCTCGGGGTTTGTCTTGATGAAGCCGACCTCACGCTCGTTCCAGGTGGCGAGGAGCTTCGGATCGGGGAGGCAGCCGATGAGCCCGGGGTGGATCAGGCCGGCATAGCGCACGCCCGGCACGTGCCGCGACTTGGTGAAGAGGCCCTCGAAATCCCAGATTGATTTTTGCGCCTGAGGGAAATGATCGGTGAGGAAGCCGCCGCCGTTCTTCTTGGAGAAGAAGCCGTTGAAGCCCCACTGGCTTTCCGGAACGGCCCCGATATCGAGAAGATCGACGACGAGGAGATCCCCGGGTTCCGCGCCCTCGACGCCGATCGGTCCCGACAGGAAATGCACGATCGACAGGTCGATGTCACGGACATCGGACGCGTCGTCGTCGTTCTTGATGAACCCGCCCGTCCAGTCGTAGGTCTCGACGATGAAGTCATCGCCGGGCTTCACCATCGCCACCATCGGAATGTCGGGATGCCAACGGTTATGAACCTTGTCATTCTCATAGGCCGACTGGTTGAGATCGATCTTGATGATTGTATCGGGCATGGACGGGCTCCCTGGAAGCAGTCTGAACGTTGATCACACCGAGAGAAAACTTGAGATCTTGGCTTCGTCGACGGCGTCGCGATCCTCCTCGTGGACAATTTCACCATTCTCGATGACGAGGATGCGGTCCGCGATATCGAGGGCAAAGGACAGCACCTGCTCGGATACGACAATGGACAAGCCGCGCTCGTCACGGATGCGCTTCAGGGTGCGGGCCATGTCGCGGATGATCGACGGCTGGATGCCCTCCGTCGGCTCGTCGAGCAGGAGAACCTTGGGCTTGCTGGCGAGCGCGCGGGCAATCGCGAGCTGCTGCTGCTGGCCGCCGGAGAGGTTGCCGCCGCGCCGGCCCTTCATCTCGAGCAGCACGGGAAAAAGTTCGTAGATGCTGTCCGGCACCTCGGACTCGCCCGTCGTCGTCAGGCCGGTCTCGATGTTCTCCTTGACGGTCATGGTCGAGAAGATCATCCGGCCCTGGGGCACATAGGCGACGCCCTTGGCGACGCGCTCATAGCTCTTGAGCCCGGTGATCTCGTCGGTGCCGACGGTGACATGGCCGCTTTTCGTGGGAACCACGCCCATCAGCGCCTTCATGAGCGTCGTCTTGCCCATGCCGTTGCGCCCCATGATGGCGACGATCTCGCCGGGCGCGATCCGGAAATCGAGCCCGTGGAGAACCTCGCTCTGGCCATAGGCGACATGCAGGTCCTGGACTGTCAGCATGGCAAGTCCTCAATGTCCGAGATAGACTTCGATGACGCGCGGATCGTGTTTCACGCGGTCCATCGAGCCTTCCGAGAGAACCTTGCCCTGGTGTAGCACCGTGACGCGATGGGCGATGTCCTCGACGAATTTCATGTCGTGCTCGATGACGATCACCGAGCGGTTCTTGATGATCTTGTGCAGGAGTTCCGCGGTCTTCTTACGCTCGCTCACGCTCATGCCGGCGACCGGCTCGTCGAGCATCATGAGATCCGGATCCTGGATGAGCAGCATGCCGATCTCCAGCCACTGCTTCTGGCCGTGGCTGAGGAATTCGGCACGCTCGTCGAGGTGATCGGCGAGAAAGATGGTCTCGGCGATCTCCTCGACCCGCCTGCGCACCTCCGCGTCGCGCCGGAAGGTGAGCGCGCCAAAGACGGAGCGCCCGCGCGGAAAGGAGATCTCCAGGTTCTCGAAGACCGTCAGGTCATCGTAGATCGAGGGGTTCTGGAACTTCCGGCCGACGCCGGCCAGCACGATATTGCTTTCCGACATCTTCGTCAGGTCCATGTCGCGGAACTTGATGGAGCCAGATGTCGCCCTGGTACGCCCACAGATGAGATCAAGAACGGTTGTCTTACCGGCCCCGTTTGGACCGATGATAACGCGGATCTCGTTTTCGTCGACATAGAACGAGACGTCGTTGACCGCCTTGAACCCGTCGAAAGACACGGTAAGCGCCTCGACGGCGAGGACGAACTGCTTTTGCGGATCGTTCGGGGGAATGATCATCTCTCACCTCACTCCGCGGGAGCGCCGTGCAGCGGCTGCTCGGTTTCTGCCGGGCGGCGGCGTGTGAGACGCGCGACCAGCGGGTCGACATAGCTGTGGTAGATGCCGGCAAGCCCGTTCGGGAACACCATGACGACGGCGATGAACAGCGCGCCGAGCCCGAACAGCCAGAGCTCCGGAAAGCTCTCCGAGAAGGCCGTCTTGGCCACATTGACCAGAAGCGTGCCGTAGACAGCCCCGAAGAGCGACAGCCGGCCGCCGACGGCGGTGTAGATCACCATCTCGATCGACGGCACGATGCCGACGAAGGACGGCGACATGAACCCGACCTGCAGGGTGAACATCGCGCCGCCAATCGCCGCGAAGGCGGCCGCCAGGCAGAAGGCGAAGATCTTGAAATTGGCGACGGAATAGCCGGAGAAACGGACCCGGTCCTCCTTGTCGCGCATGGCGACCAGCACACGGCCGAGCTTGGAGCGTTTGACGTATTGGGCGAGCAGGATGCAGGCGATCAACAGGCCGCTATTGACGAAATAGAGGATCTGCTTGGCGCTGTCGGTGCGGATGTCCCAGCCCTGCAGGGTCCTGAGATCCGTGATGCCGTTGATGCCGCCGGTGTAGCCCTGCCGGCCGACGATCAGGATGGTGAGGATGGCGGCGATCGCCTGGGTGATGATCGCGAAATACACGCCACCCACGCGACGCTTGAACATGGCGGCGCCGATGAAGAAGGCAAACAGGGTGGGCACGGCGATGATGAGGATCACCGTCAAGGTGAGGCTCTTGAACGGCAGCCAGAAGAAGGGAAGCTCGGTCAGCTGGTTCCAGTCCATGAAGTCGGGAATGCCGGGCGTGGACTGGATCTTGGTGTTCGCGACGCTCGATGCCTCGAGCTTGAGATACATGGCCATGCAGTAGCCGCCGAGGCCGAAGAAGATGCCCTGGCCAAGGCTGAGGATGCCCCCGAAGCCCCAGCACAGCACGAGGCCGAGCGCGACGAAGGCATAGGTGAGATATTTGCCGACGAGATTCAGGCGGAACGCATCGAGCGTCGCGGGGAGAACCACCAGGATCAGGGCGGCGATGATGAGGATCGAGACGATCTCCAGCGGCTTCATGAAGGCCGTATCGTCGGCGGATTTGGAGCGAATGACCATGTCTCAGCGCCTGACCTTGAGGACGAACAGGCCCTGCGGCCGCAGCATGAGGATGCCGACCACCGCGAGCAATGTGAGCACCTTGGCGATGGAGCCGGAGAGGAAGAACTCCATGATCGACTGCGCCTGCGAGATGGTGAAGGCGGAGGCGATGGTGCCGGCGAGGCTCGCAGCGCCGCCGAAGACGACGACGAGGAAGGTGTCGACGATATAGAGCTGGCCTGCCGTCGGGCCGGTCGAGCCGATCATCGTGAAGGCCGAGCCGGCGATGCCGGCGATGCCGCAGCCGATGCCGAAGGTGTAGCGATCGACCTTCTCGGTGTTGATGCCCACGGCGCCCGCCATGACGCGGTTCTGCACAACGGCGCGCACCTGCATGCCCCAGCGCGAGCGATACATCATGACGGCGACCGCGATGGTGATGATGGTCGTCAGGGCCATCACGAAGAGGCCGTTGATCTGGATCTCGATGACATCCGTCACCGGAAGCGAACCGAGCATCCACTGCGGCAGTTCCACGCCGACCTCGCGCGGGCCGAAGACCGACCGGTAGAACTGCTGCAGGATGAGCGAGAGCCCCCAGGTCGCGAGAAGCGTGTCCAGCGGACGCTTGTAGAGCCGCCGGATCATCAGCCACTCCACGGCGACGCCCAGGGCCCCGGAGACGAGGAAGGCCAGGATCATCGCGATGAAAAAGTAGATCGGTACGAGGGCAGGCAGGTAACCGTGGAAGAATGTCGAGCACATCCAGGTCACGTAGGCGCCCAGGATCATGAATTCGCCATGGGCCATGTTGATGACGCCCATCTGGCCAAAGATGATGGCAAGCCCAAGCGCCATCAGCAGAAAGACCGAAAATAAAATGAGGCCTGCGAAGCCTTGCATCACGAAGATCGATGTAAGCTCGCCGAGTGAATATTCGCCGAACATGTCAGCCTCCCGGCCAATGGACTGATGGGGACGGTCGTCAATAGAGTGAAAGCGCAGCTTGAGATTGAAGACAGAACTTGAGATTGCAGACGCGACTTGCCGTCACCCAGGCATCACTGCCTGGGTGACTTTCCCTGCGGCGTTTCCTCGGTCTCGATTACATCAGTCTTGCCAGCGGCTTATTGGTAGCCTTTGGGGAAGGGATCCGGCTCCATCAGCTCGGCCGTCTCGTAGATCACGTCGTATTGTCCGTCGGGCCGCGCGCGCCCGACGCGCGTCTTGGACCACAGGTGGTGGTTGGGATGGATCTTTACGTAACCCTCCGGGGCTTGTTTGAATTCAACGCCGGCGGAGGCTTCGGCCACCTTGTCGATGTCGAAGGACCCCGCCTTTTCCACCGTCAGCTTCCACAGCCAGGGGCCGAGATAGGCCGCCTGCGTCACGTCGCCGATCACCGTCTTGTCGCCCCACATCTTCTTGAAGGCGGAGACGAACTGCTTGTTGTTCGCATTGTCGAGCGACTGGAAATACTTCATGCAGGCATAAGCGCCCGCGATGTTCTCGCCGCCGATGCCGTCGATCTCATCCTCGGTGACCGAGATCGTCATCAGGGTCTGTTTGTTGAGATCAATGCCGGCGGCCTTGAGCTGCTTGTAGAAGGCGACGTTCGAGCCACCCACGATGATGGCATAGATCACATCCGGCTTCGTCAGTTTGATCTTGTTGATGACGGAATTGAACTGGGTATGCCCCAGCGGGAAATATTCCTCGCCCACGACTTTCGTCTTGAGGACGTTCTCGATGTGCTTGCGTGCGATCTTGTTGGACGTGCGCGGCCAGATATAGTCAGAGCCGAGCAGGTAGAACGTCTTGGCGCCCTTCTCCTTGGCGACCCAGTCCAGGCCCGCGAGGATCTGCTGGGTCGCTTCCTGGCCCGTGTAGATAACGTTCTTTGACTGCTCCAGTCCTTCGTAGAAGGTTGGATAATACAGCATTCCGTTATATTGCTCGAAGACGGGCAACACCGCCTTGCGCGACGCCGAGGTCCAGCAACCCATGACGGCAGCACATTTGTCGTTGACGAGAAGCTTCTTCGCCTTTTCGGCAAAGGTCGGCCAATCGCTGCCGCCATCCTCCTGGATGAACTTGATCTTGCGCCCGAGAACGCCGCCTTCGGCATTGATCTGCTCGATGGCGAGCTTCTCGGCCTGGACAGAACCGGTTTCGGAAATCGCCATCGTACCGGTGACCGAATGCAGGATGCCGACGGTCACGTCGGTATCGGTGACGGCGAGGCCCGTGGTATTGACGGCGGATGTGGCCGGTGCCTGCGCGAAGGCGGTCCGTGGCATGGCAAGACCGGCAAACGGCATGGCAGCCATGCCGAGAAGCATCCTGCGTCGAAGATCTGATTGCGGACGATCTTGATCGTGCGCCATGGCGCCTTACCCCTCTCGTTGTTTTGGGAGCAGGGTCTTCTGCCCCGCGACGTCCTCATCGTTGGATAATTGCCGCAGTGCAGCAATACGTAGGATCACGTATATTGCACCGCGAAACACCTGACATACTGGGTGACGAGGCAGAGGGGGCAGAGAAGGCATGAGTGGCCGGCAACGGATCGACCGTGTCCGTCGCGAGTACAATCAATGGGTCACAAACCAGACCCTTGAGGATTTCGCATTGCGCTTCACGGCCAAGCGGGCCCGTCGGTGGTCGCCGCTGCGTGTCGCCAACACGGCACTCGGCGCGATTTCGTTTCTGGCCCTGGAGGCGATCGGCGCAGCGACGACGCTGAGCTATGGCTTCACCAACGTCAGCCTCGCGATCCTCGCGGTCGGCACGCTCATCTTCCTGACCGGCGTGCCGATTTCCTATTACGCGTCGCGCTATGGCGTGGATATCGATCTGCTGACGCGCGGCGCGGGCTTCGGCTACATCGGCTCGACGATCACGTCGCTGATCTATGCGTCTTTCACCTTCATCTTCTTCGCCATCGAGGCCGTCATCCTCGCCATTGCCATCGAAATGATGACGGGCCTGCCGCGTGCGCTCGGCTATCTCGTGAGCGCGCTCGTCGTCATTCCGCTTGTGACCCACGGCATCACCTGGATCAGCCGCTTCCAGCTCTGGACGCAGCCGCTCTGGATCGTCCTGCAGATCGCTCCGTTCATCGCCATCCTGCACTACGAGCCCGATGCGCTGTCGGACTGGATGGGCTTCACCGGGCGCCATGGCGATCTCGGTGGCGGCTTCTCGCTGATCCTGTTCGGCGCGGCCTCCAGCGTCATGTTTTCGCTCGTCGCGCAGATCGGCGAACAGGTCGACTTCCTGCGCTTCCTGCCGCGGGAGCGCAGCGGCAAGCGCTGGGCCTGGTGGCTCGCCCTTATCTCAGCCGGACCGGGCTGGATCATCATCGGCGCCTTGAAGATGCTGGCCGGCTCTTTTCTCGCCGTCTATGCGCTGAAGCAGGGCGTGACGGAGGAGCAGGCCGTCGAGCCGGCGGAGATGTATGTGATGGCCTTCGAGACCATCTTCGGCGATCCGCGCGTGGCGCTCTATATCGCCTGCGCCTTCGTCATCCTCTGCCAGCTGAAGATCAATGTGACGAATGCCTATGCCGGATCGATCGCCTGGTCGAACTTCTTTTCCCGGCTCACCCACAGCCATCCCGGCCGCGTCGTGTGGCTGGTGTTCAACCTCGGCGTGGCCGTGCTTCTCATGGAGCTCGGCGTCTATCGCGCGCTCGAGAACACGCTCGCGCTCTATTCGAACGTCGCCATCGGCTGGGTCGGTGCCATCGTCGCCGATCTCGTCATCAACAAGCCGCTGAAGCTTTCGCCGGCGCATATCGAGTTCAAGCGCGCCCATCTTTATGACATCAACCCCGTCGGGGTCGGCGCCATGCTGGTGGCGACGACCGTCGGCATATCGACCTTCTTCGGTCTCGCCGGCGAGTTGGCAAAGGCGCTGTCGCCTTTTCTGGCGCTGGGCGCCGCGCTCGTTACCGCTCCGCTCATCGCCTGGGGGACGGGCGGGAAATACTATCTCGCACGAACCCCGAAGAAGAGCTGGCAGAAGCGCGATTCCATCAAGTGCTGCATCTGCGAGCACGCCTTCGAGCCCGAGGATATGGCCTCCTGCCCCGCCTATGCGGGACCGATCTGCTCGCTCTGCTGCTCTCTGGACGCACGCTGTGACGATCTCTGCAAGCCGCATGCGCGTTATCCCGTGCAGATGCGCGCCGCGCTCACGCGGATCATGCCGGCGAGGCTCCATGGCTGGCTGACGGCCGACGTGACCTATTTTCTCGGGGTGTTCTTCCTGGCGGGCGGCGTCATCGCGCTCACGCTCACGCTGATCTATCTGCAAAGTACCAGCGATCCCTCCGTCGATCCGGCCATTGCCGCCGGACTTCTGTGGAAGGCCTTCTTCGTTCTGGCCATCATCATCGGGGTCGCGGCCTGGCTGTTCGTCCTCGTGCAGGCGAGCCGCACCGCGGCCCAGGAGGAATCCCGCCGGCAGACGGCGCTCTTGATGAACGAGATCGAGGCGCATAACCGCACCGATGCCGCTCTCCAGCGCGCCAAGGATGCGGCCGAAGCCGCCAACCACGCCAAGAGCCGCTATGTGGTGGGGCTGAGCCACGAGCTCAGGACCCCGCTCAACGCCATCGTCGGCTATGCCCAGATCCTCGAGAACGACCCCGCGATCGCCGCGAAGCAACGGGGCCAGATCCATGTCGTCCGCCGTAGCGCCGATCACCTGTCGGGCCTGATCGACGGCATCCTCGACATATCCAAGATCGAGGCCGGCCGGCTCGACCTGTCGCGCGACGAAATCCCGCTCGTCGAGTTCCTCGACCAGATCGTCGGCATGTTCAAGCTGCAGGCCGCCGCCAAAGGCCTCGAATTCCGTTTTGACAGGCCCGCAAATCTGCCCTCGGTCGTCTATGCCGATGGCAACCGGCTGCGCCAGGTGCTGATCAACCTTCTCTCCAACGCCATCAAGTTCACCACGAAAGGCAAGGTCACCTTCGCGCTGGCCTACCGGAGCCCGGTCGCCGAATTCACCATCGCCGATACCGGGCCGGGCATTCCGGCGGAGGATCTGGAGCGCATCTTCGAGCCCTTCGAGCGAGGAGCCGGACGCCCCGGGCAGATGCCGCCCGGCACGGGGCTCGGACTGACCATCTCGAAGCTTCTCGCCGGCGTGATGGGCGGCAGCATCACCGTGACGAGCAAGCTTGGCATAGGCACCGCCTTCAAGGTCAAGCTGCTCCTGTCGGAGGTGACCGATCCCCGCCCCATCATCGGCAGCGAGGATCACATCACGGGCTATGTGGGCCGGAGGCGGACGATCTTCGTGGTGGACGACGATCCCGTGCACCACGATCTCATGCGCGAGATCCTGGGGCCTCTCGGCTTCATCATTCTCCATGCGACCCATGGCGAGGCCTGCACCGACATGGCGCGCCATGTGCGCCCGGACCTCTTCCTGATCGACGTCTCGATGGCCGGCATGGATGGCTGGGCCCTGGCGCAGGCCCTGCGCGAGCAGGGGCAGGATCAGGCGCGCATCGTCATGTTTTCGGCGAGTGCGGTCGAGGCCTATCGCGCGGCCATGGCGCGCCCGTTCCATGACGGCTATCTTCTCAAACCGGTCGAGATCCGGCAGCTTCTGCGCGAGATCCAGATTCAGCTCGGGCTCGAATGGGACCACGGGGACGATCCCCTGGCCGCGCTCGCGGCGGTTCCGGCGGGTCGGTCGCGCCTCCAGTCCGCCGATGTCGCCGACCTCCGGCGCCTCGGTGAACTTGGCCATATCAGGGGTTTGCAGGCGCGACTGGACGTCATCGGAGCCGCCAACCCCACGCAGCGGGGGACCGTCGCCGAGCTCACGCAGCTCGTCGACACGATCGATCTTCCCGGCTTCATGGCCGCCCTCGATGCGATGGACCAGCATGACGCATAGCCACGACAGCCGCCGCATTGCCCTCGTCGTCGACGATTCGCCGGAAACCCTGCGGCTCCTGACGGATGCCCTCGACGCGGCCGGCTTCACCGTGATGGTGGCGCTTGACGGCGAATCCGCCCTGAAGATCGCGGTCCATATCACTCCGGATGTCGTCCTGCTCGACGCCGTCATGCCGGGAATGAGCGGTTTCGAAGCCTGCCGGCGCCTCAAGCAGGAACCGCAGCTCGCGCATGTCCCGGTCATCTTCATGACGGGCTTGACCGAAACCGCCCATATTCTCGAAGGGCTGGCTGCCGGCGGGGTCGATTATGTCACCAAGCCGATCGTCATCGATGAGATGCTGGCGCGCATCCGCGTCCATTCCACCAATGCCCGCCTCACGGAAAGCGCGCAGGCCGCACTCGACACGTCCGGCCGGACTTTGCTCGCCGTCAACCTCGCCGGCGACATCCTCTGGCTCACCCCGCTGGCCCGCAAGCGGCTCGGCCCGGCCCTCGTGGAGGGCAAGGCGCGGCCGTCGGCCCTGCCCGCAAGCCTGACCCGCTGGCTCAGGGACGCGGCCGCGATCGCGGAGATCGAGCGCCAGCGGGAACTCGTCAGCCCGCTGCCCGGTGACCCCAGCTCGACGCTGACATTCGTCGGCCGCATGGGAGACGACGAGTATCTCCTGCGGCTCGGATCCGGACAGACCGACGATGCCCCCCGGCGGTTGCGGCAGGCCTTCGACCTGACGCAGCGCGAGGGCGAGGTCTTGTGGTGGATCGCTGCCGGCAAGTCCAACCGCGACATCGCGGCGATCCTCTCGCTCAGCCCGCGCACCGTCGACAAGCATCTCGAGCAGGTCTACCTGAAGCTGCGCGTCGAAAACCGGACGGCAGCCGCGACGCTTGCTCTGCGATCCCTTGGTCAGCTGTAGCGCTGCGCGGCCTTTCCAAGAACCGGCCGGCGGGATCGCCTGCACGAGGCCTTGAGGCTCGCGGGCCTGGGATTCCGGGGCTTGGATTCCAGGACCTTAGAGCATGCGATTTTATACGGAACCACCGTGCCATTCCGGGGCGGGCCGAAAGGCCCGAGCCCGGAAAGTATGAACACCACGGAAGACACATAGAGTGCCGCGTCCGACGCGTCTTCTTCTCAGACCGCGTGTTCATGGATTCCGGGCTCCTCGCTGATGCGAGGCCCCGGAATGACGGCGGGTTTCCGTCCGAACGCGGCATGCTCTGGATTCCCATGGGCCTTGTCTCCCGAGGCGGGCCTCCTAATGCCTCCTTCCAAAGCCTTCCCAAGCGGGCTGGCTCTCGCAACTCGTCATTTTGATATTTTATCAAATCCGTTGACGTTCGATATTTTATCAAATATTGAGATCCCAGAGCCGCAGAACGGCCTTGGCAAATCCGACTTGCCTGGAATCGTCTGATTTCATTCAAGTATATGAATTTGCACATTATTGTCGAAATGAGCCATTCCGCGAGAGATGGATTGGCTTCAGGGAGGATTTCAGATGTTCAGCAAGCCGGCCATCGGGGGAGCCCTTGTGATCGCGGCCTTGTTTGGCGCGACCTTGCCGCAGGCAGTCCAAGCCCAGGCAGTCCAAGCTCAGGCAGTCTCGGCCCAGGCAGTCCCGGCCAAGGATGCCGCGAAGGACCTGATACTGGCGCAAGGCGCCGACCCTCTGGGCTTCAACCCCACCCGCTTCTCGGCCCCCAACACGTCCTATCTGCATCAGCTTTATGACACGCTGGTCGAGATCGGGCCCGACGGCCAGCCGCAGCCGGCGCTGGCGGAGAGCTGGGAGCGTTCGCCCGACGGATTGTCCGTCACCTTCAAGCTGCGTCCGGCAAAGTTCCATTCCGGTCGTCCGCTGACCGCGCAGGACGTGGTCTACAGCGTCCGCTATCACCTCGATCCGGCCAATGCCGCGAACCTCCTGGCACGCCTCAGCGCGGTGAAGGGCGTCGAGGCGCTCGATGATCGCACCGTCAAGCTGACCCTGTCGTCGCTCGCGCCGGGGCTTTACGACCTTCTCAGCGCGCTGTTCATCCTCGACGAGAAGGCGGTCGCCAACATCGCCCAGCAGGACGCCGGCAGCGGCCCCTTCGTCCTGAAGAGCTGGACGCCTGGCGTGTCCTACACCATGGAGCGCTTCGCCGATCACTGGAGCAACGACAAGACGAAGCCGGATCGCATCACCGTGCGCATCGTGCCGGACGACGCGGCCGGCGCGGCCCTTCTGCAGACGCGCGCCGTCGACGTGCTGTACACGGCCGGTCCGCTTGCGCTCGCCCAGCTGAAGGACGCAGCCGGCACCAAGATCGAGCGCATCAAGCGCGCCCCGCGGACGCATTATCTCGCCCTCAACACGTCGCGGCCGCCACTCGACAACAAGCTGGTGCGTCAGGCGATTTCCCATGCCCTGAACCGCGATATGATCACCTCGGTCGTCTATAACGATTTCGCGTCGCCGAGCTGCCAGCCCTGGGCGGAGAGCCACTGGGCCTACGCGCCCGCGGTCGACACCCTGTGCGGTTATGATCTGGAGAAAGCCAAGAGGCTGATGAAGGAATCGGGCGTCGGCCCCTTCACCATGACGGTGAATACCTCGACCGACTCCTACGCGCCGGGCAGTGTCGATACGGCGCAGATCCTGAAGGAGGACCTCGCGGCGCTCGGCATCACGCTCAATATCGCCACCTATGAACCGGCGAAGGCGCGCGAGCTCATCCTCAACGCCAATTTCGACATGCTGCTGCACAACTACATCGAAGGCGGCAACGATCCGCAGTTCATCATTCCGAGCGCGATCTATGGGCCGACCAAGGGGCGCACCAAATTCACGAGCCCGGCCTTCGAGGCGATCGTCGACAAGGCTGGCAAGACGCTCGATCTCAACGAGCGCAAGGCGATCTATGCCGACATCTCGAAACTCATCGCCGATGAAGCCTTCATGCTGCCCTTCGCCCATGAGTTCCGCCCGATCCCGATGGCCGACGGCGTGAAGAACTTCGCGATGGACGGCTCCGGCTTCTCGCTGCTGCAGCAGGTCGAAGTGGCGCGCTGACATCCTCGGCACGCGTCGACGACCGTTTATTCCGGCATCGCGGATCATCATGCTCGGTTTCGTTCTCAAACGGCTCCTCCAGGCCATTCCCGTCCTGCTCATCACGTCATTGCTCATCTTCGTCGGCATGCGGCTCTCGCCCGGAGATCCCGCTGCCATGCTGGCGGGTAATGATGCGAGCGCCGAGACCATCGCGGCCGTCAGAAGCCGCCTTGGCCTCGATCAGAGCTACGCGACGCAGTATTTGAAGTGGCTTGGCGCGCTGCTCACGGGTGATCTCGGCCGATCGATGGTGAGCGGGCTTCCGGTGTCCCGCATCGTCGGCGAGCGGATCGCGCCCACGCTCGAGCTGGCCACCGGCGGGCTCGTCGCGAGCCTCCTCCTCGGCGGCGTGCTCGGCACCTTGGCGGGGTTGCAGCCGAATTCGCTGCTGGACCGGATGGTCTCGGCGGTGGCGGCATTGGGCCTGGCGGCGCCGATGTTCTGGACGGGGATGCTGCTCGTTGCCGTTTTCGGTGTCGCGCTCAAATGGCTTCCGCCGGCGGGGCGCGTGCCCTTCTCGCAAGGGTTGGGGGCCGCGCTCGCCAGCCTCGCCATGCCGGTGGCGACGCTTGCCATCGCTAACGCGCCGGTGATCATGCGCTTCCTGCGCGACAGCATCCAGGAGACGCGGCGCGCGGACTATGTCCGTGCGGCCCATGCCAAGGGGCTGTCGAAGACGGTGGTGGCGCGCGACTATATCGTCCGCAATTCGCTCATCCCGACCGTGACGGCCGCCGGCATTCTTCTGGGGAATCTCATCGGCGGCGCGGCGCTTGTCGAGATCGTCTTCTCCTGGCCGGGCATGGGGTCGCTTCTCGTCTCGGCCATGGGCAACCGCGACTATTCCGTCATCCAGGCGGTCCTGTTGATCGCGGTCTTCGGCTTTGTCTTCGCCAATCTCATCGTCGACCTTCTCTATGGCCTGCTCAATCCGAGAATTCGTCATGCCGACCAGCACTGAACGGACAAGCCGGGGCAGGCGCGGCTTCGTGATCGCCGTGGTGTTTCTGCTGATCGCCTGCGGGTTGGCGTTGCTCGCGCCTGTGCTGCCCTTCGCGCCCTACACGAAGATGACGACGGCGCGCCTCATGCCACCGTCGTTCAATGCCTGGTTCGGCACGGATCAGTTCGGTCGCGACATCTTCGTGCGGACCCTGTGGGGCTTGCAGGTGTCGCTGGTCATCGCCGGCGCGGCCGTCCTGACCTCTCTGGCCATCGGCGTACCGCTCGGTCTCGTCGCCGCCTATTTCGGCCGCTGGAGCGATTCCCTCATCATGCGCGGCCTCGATGCGCTGCTGGCTTTTCCCTCGCTCCTGCTCGCGATCGGCGTCGCGGCCATCATCGGCCCGGGCGCCGTCAGCGCGACGATCGCGCTCGGCATCGTCGGTGTGCCGCAAATGGCGCGCATCGCCCGTGGCGCGGCGCTTGCGGAGCAGCAGGGCCTTTACGTCGATGCCGCACGGGTCGTCGGCGTCGGCCCGCTGGGGATCATGGCGAGCCATCTTATGCCCAATATCCTGGCGCCGGTGGTGGTGCAGGCGACGCTCTATTTCGCCATCGCCATCCTCACCGAGGCGGGTCTCAGCTTCATCGGCCTCGGCGTGCAGGTGCCGCGCCCGTCGCTTGGTGCGATGCTCAGTGATTCCCGTGCCTATACGGTGTCCGCCCCCTGGTACGCGCTGGCGCCGGGGCTCACGATCACCGCCGTGGTGCTCGCCCTGAACAGCGCCGCCGACGGTCTGCGCGCGCGACTGGATCCGCAGCGATGACGACCATGATTGCAGCAGAGACCCGGGCCACGGCCGGCGCGTCCTTTGAGGTGGACGGGCTCACGGTGCGCTTTTCCGGCAAGACCGCGGTCGACAACGTGTCCTTCCGCGTCGCGCCCGGGGAGGCGCTCGGCATCGTCGGCGAATCCGGCAGCGGCAAGAGCACGACGGCCATGGGCGCCGTTGGCCTCCTCGACCCGGAGATCGCCGCGGTCGAGGCGCGCCATGTGCGTCTCGACATGACCGACCTGCGCGGGCCGGGGGCTCCGCGGGCCGGCATTCTCGGCCGGCGCATCGGCGTCGTGTTCCAGAACCCGATGGTGGCGCTCAATCCGGTTTTGACCATCGAACGCCAGCTCACGGACCATATGCGCCAGCATCTCCACCTCGACGCACGGGCGGCGCGGGCGCGCGCCATCCGCCTTCTGGGGGAGGTCGGGATCACCGACGCCGCGCGGCGGCTGTCCTTCTATCCCTTCCAGTTCTCCGGCGGGATGCTGCAGCGCATCACCATCGCCATGGCGCTCGCCTGCGATCCGGAACTGCTGATCGCCGACGAGCCGACGACGGCGCTCGACGCCACCGTCCAGGCGGAGGTGGTCGACCTCATCCTGTCGATCCGGCGCTCGCGCGGTCTCAGCCTGATCTGGATCACCCATGATCTCGCGCTGCTCAACCGGGTCGCCGACCGCGTGGCGGTGATGTATGCGGGGCGGCTGGTGGAGATCGGCCCGGCCGATGTGCTCCTGGACCATCCCGCCCATCCCTATGCCGCCGGGCTGCTCGCCAGCGTCCAGAGCCTGTGGACCGGCGAGGGGGCGGAGTTTCTCACCATCGAGGGCGCGCCGCCGCCCAACGGCCCGGAGATGCCGGGCTGTGCCTTCGCGCCCCGCTGTCCGCGGGTCTTCGACCGCTGCGCGACACGCCCGCCCATGGCGTCCACTCCCGCTGATGCCGCGCATGGCGTCGCATGCTGGCTGTTCGATCCCAAGGTGCAGGCATGAGCGCACTTCTCGAACTCGACGACGTGTCGGTGACGCTGCGGGGGCCGCGGGCACATCTCTTCGCAGCCCCCACGCCGATCCGCGCGCTGCGCCAGGTCTCGCTCACCATCGCGGCGGGGGAGACCTTGGCCCTGGTCGGTGAATCCGGTTCCGGCAAGAGCACGCTAGCGCGCGCCATCACGCGGCTCGTGCCGGCAGCGGGGCAGGCGCGTTTCGACGGCATCGATATTCTCAAGGCCGACCGCGCCGGCATGCGGCGCGTGCGGCGCGGCCTGCAGATGGTTTTCCAGGATCCCTATTCCTCGCTCAACCGTCGCAAGCGGATCGCCGATATCCTGATGGAGCCGCTGAAGGTGCATGGCGTTGGCGACGGCGCCGAGCGCCGGCGTCGGGTCGAGGCCCTGATCGCCCAGGTGGGACTGAACACCGACATGCTGCAACGCTTTCCCGCCGCGCTGTCCGGCGGGCAGCGTCAGCGCATTTCGATCGCGCGGGCTCTCGCCTTGCAGCCGCAGCTCGTCATCTGCGACGAGGCCGTGTCGGCGCTCGATGTCTCGGTGCAGGCGCAGATCCTGAACCTCTTGGGCAGCCTGAAGCGCAGCTACAAGCTCGCCTATCTCTTCATCACCCATGATCTCGGGGTGGTCAGGCGTTTCGCCGATCGCATCGCGGTGATGCATGCCGGACGGATCATCGAAGTGGCGCCGGCGAACCTCCTGTTTGCCGGGCCCCTGCACCCCTATACGCGGGCTCTGCTCTCGGCGGCGCCGCATCCGAGCCGCGACCGGCCCGCGCCCGCGCGCATCCTCTTGCCCGGCGAACCGGTCAGTGCGCTTGCAGAGCCGCCCGGATGCCTGTTTGCGAAACGCTGCCTCCATTTCCGTCCAGGCTTGTGCGAGAAGAGCGACCCGCCGCTCGTCACACAGGGCGCAAACCATCAGGTTGCGTGTCACCGGGCGCGAGAGGGCGTACCGGCCTGGATGGACGACGCGGCAACGGGAGGGCTCACGCCATGACGATGGTGCGCATCGATGCCGTATCCAGCGGCCAGGAGGACAACCGCGCGGTCAGCGAGACAATCGTGGCGCGCCTCGCGCAGCGCCTGCGCGAGGAGATCCTGAGCGGACAGCTGTCGTCCGGGACGCGGCTGAAGCTGCGGGAGCTCTCCGATCGCTTCGGCGTGAGCCAGATGCCGATCCGCGATGCACTGGTGAAGCTGAGCTCGGAAGGGCTCGTCGAGCTGCAGCCCAACCGTGGCGCCGCGGTGCGCCAGATCGATCATCAGTTCATCGAGAACATGTTCGATATCCGCATGATGCTGGAAGAGCTTCTGGTGCGGCGGGCGATCGAGCGATCGAGCGACGCGGAGCTCGCGAGCCTGCGTCCTCTCGCCAACAGGCATGCCGAGGCGGCGCAGCGCGGCACCTTTCCGGAGCTCATGGCGGCGAATCTGGCGTTCCACGGGCGCATCACCGATCTCGCGCGCAATGCGGAAGCGGCGCGCATTCTCGACCAGGGCTGGGAGCTGATCTATGCCCTGCGCGGGCAGACCGGCTATGCCGAGGGACGCCTGCAAGACATCATCGACGAACATAACGCACTCGTCGCCGCCATCGAGGCGCGCGATGTCGAAACCGCCGGCCGGCTGGCCCGCCAGCACGTGGAGCGCTCGCGCGATGACGCGCTGGCGCGGTTTACGCTCCGATGACCGGCCCTCGTCCCTCCCAGCAGAGAGTACGATCGTGAAGATCAAGGCAATCCGCAGCTTTCCCGTCCGCATTGGCGATCGCAACCAGCTCCTCGTCAAGGTGGAGACGGATGCCGGTCTCCACGGCTGGGGCGAATCCGGCCTCGCCACGCGCGAGCGCGCCGTCATGGGCGTGATCGAGCATTATGAGAAATTCCTCATCGGGCAGGACGTTTTCGCCATCGGCGCCTTGTGGCAGGAGATGTACCGCAGCCAGTATTTCGAGGGCGGGCGTGTCCTGACCGCGGCCATCTCGGCCATCGACATCGCGCTTTACGACATCAAGGGCAAGGCGCTCGGCGTGCCCGTCTATGAGCTGCTCGGCGGCCGGCATCGCCACCATGTGCCCACCTTCGCCTCGCTGAAGGGCAGCACCCTCGACATGGTGCTGGAGCGCGGCCGCGCGGTGCGCGATGCGGGCTGGACCTGTATTCGCCTGCTCGTCGATGTCGGCGCGCCGGGTGCCCGCTTCGAGCCGTGGGAGGCGGTCGCACGCTATGCCGAATGGCTGCCGCGCCTGCGCCAGGAGCTCGGTATCGGCGTGTGCCTGGGGATCGACCTGCATCATCGGCTGACGGTGGCGGAGACGGCCGCGCTGTGCCAGCGCATGCCGGCCGGCACGCTTGATTTCGTGGAGGAGCCGATCCGCGACGAGGACCCGGCCTCCTATGCGGCGCTGCGCCGGCTGACATCCGTGCCCTTCGCCGTCGGCGAGGAATTCTCCTCGAAATGGCAGTTCATTCCCTATATCGAGCAGCGGTTGACCGAATACGCCCGGGTCGACGTCTGCAATGTCGGCGGCTTTACCGAGGCGATGAAGGTGGCCGGCTGGTGCGAGGCCCATTACATCGATCTGATGCCGCATAATCCGCTCGGGCCGATCTGCATCGCCGCGAGCGTGCATCTTGCCGCGGCCGTACCGAATTTCGCATGGCTCGAATGCCGCGAAACGCCCGGCGAGGAGTATCGCCGGTATGACAGCGGCATCTTCCGCAGCCGCCCGCAGTTGGAGGGCACGCTATATCCCGTCCCGAACACGCCGGGCCTCGGCATCGATATCGACGAGGAAGCCCTGGCGCAGGCCGGCGAGTTCCAGTTCGTCGAGATGCCCCATCTCAAGCGCGACGACGGCTCGCACACCAACTGGTAGGCGAGGCTCGGACCGTATAGGTTCAATCGACATTTAGCGCTTTCAGCTGTCATGGCCGGGCTTGTCCCGGCCATCCCGATGTGTCGAGGCGCCTTTCCGATCGGGATCACTGGAACCCAGCTGTTGCCGCGTTCTTGATCAATAGCCGAAATCGGGTGAACCCGATTTCGGGGACAAGCCCGGTGATGACGATGGGATCTCTTGGGCATCCCTTGAATGTCGATTGGTCCTGGGGGCGTCCACTGCCCCCGATGCGCCACCCGAGAGCTGCCCATCCGGGGAGCCGGTTTCGAGAGGCGCGCAGGGGGCTCAGGTCTCGGCGAAGAAGTTTTTGGTAAAACACCGGAACACATCCGACGTGACGGGTATCCTCTGGTACCATTGAGCGGCCTCCGTTGTTCCGGTGTTCTGTGCATGGCCCTCGATATGACGCCTCTGTCGCCCGATCCCGATGCCGCGCTCGCGGAATCGGATGTACGCGCCATCGTCGCATTGCTTGGCGAGGTTATTACCTCACGCCGGGATTTTTCCGGTGTGAAGCGTCTCCTCGTCGAGGGTATCTGCCGCCTTGTCGAAGCGGACGCCTGGACCTGGAGCCTCGGCTGCGCAGCGCAGCCCGGCGAGCAGCCCATCTATCTCGGCCTCGCGCACGGCGGGTTCGACAAGGAGCGCTACGCGCGGCTACTTCTGGCGGCGGGACATCCCGACATGACGTGGACGTCCGAGAAGCTGCTCGGCGAACTCCGACAGAAGGCGTCCCATCTCACGCGCGTCCGACAACAAATCGTCGACGAGGTCAGTTTCGCGGCATCGGGAGTGAATGCTTATCTGTGCGATGCCGATATCGGCCCTTTCATTTTTTCGCTGCGGCCCATCGACAACGCTGCCGTCAGCACCATTTCCATTTACCGGCGCAGGGACGCGCGCGCCTTCTCCGAACGCGAAGCCCGGATCGCCCATATTCTGCTCAGCGAATTGCCCTGGCTGCACGAGCAGGGATGGCCGGCGGATCGTGGCGCGACCGTGCCGCGCCTCTCCCCGCGGCTTCGGCTCGTACTCAATCTGTTGCTCGATGGTCGCACGCGCAAGGAGATGGCCGTCAGTCTTGCGCTGTCCGAATATACCGTCGCCCAGTATCAGAAAGCCGTTTACAGCCATTTCGGCGTCAACTCCCACACCGCGCTGTTGAGGCGGTTTCAGATGGGGGACGGCGGACACCGATAGGCCAGCTGCGGAGCTCGATTTCACGCTCGGGAGCGTCGCGGACCTGCGTCAATTGTATTGAAGACCACGAAAGCGGGGCGGCGCTCACGCCGGGCCGGCCGTTTCTTCATTAAGATTAACATAAATCCCCCAAATGGGGGAATAGGCACTACCACTTTTGATTTGCTAGAGCTATTCCAGACAGGGTTCGGATTCGTCGCATCGGACGCCACGGGAAAGCAAAAACAGGCCCCCTGTATCGGCGATTTGCAGGTCCTCCAAGGCAGCGTTTCGGCGATCAATATAAAACTGTATAACTATAAGCACAGTTCGGATTCGATGCGGGGGGCAGTGAATAGAATATGGTACATATAAACTCACTGATAAGCTGATTCCATCCTACTGTAAGTCCGCCTTTCGCGGACTTGCGCCGCCTTGAAATAGGCCAGCAAATTCACAGACTTGGATGGCATCGGCGGATTTCATTCAAGTCGGATTTGCTCTAGAGCATAATCCGACCGGAGTGAAACGAGGATCGATAAGATTATGCTTGAAATAAAAGAGGTTAGGGCGCCGATCTGATGCAATCAGATCGAAACGCGCTCGAGCGACGACCGCGAGATGGGCGCGGAGTTGAAGTCCCATGGCGGCTTGCCGAAGCGGAATAATGCTTGGTCGACCGTTCCAAATGTTTTTCTTCGCTCAATTTGGTCGAGCCGAAGAATAGACATTCGGCGTTTCATTGCGTGGAACGCTGACCGTTTTACCACGTTGATGCACTCCACCAGGATTTCGAAACCATGCAGCCGTCGCGGCGCGAGTTTCTCAAATGGGGCACGGTCAGCGGCATTGTGCTCAGCATGAGCCGGTATGCGGGTGCGCAAACGCCGGGTTTCGCCGATGGGCAAGGCCTGTCGGGCGGGGTGCCGCGGTCCCCGGCGAAGGGCCGGGTCGACGGTGTCGCCAAGGTCACGGGCGCCAAGCTCTATCCCTCCGATTTCCGTGCGGCGGACATGCCCGGCTGGCCGGCGGAGACGGCGCATGCGCTGCTCGTCCGCACGCCCGATGCCACACATATCTACGATGGGATCGACCTGTCCGCGCTCGATGCCGCCTCCCGACCGGCGGTGGTGGTCACCGCGGAAGACCTCGCCAAGGCGGGCGTGAAGGTTCCGCCCTTCTATGCGGGCGATCTGTTCTGCCCGAGAGGCCAGACACCGCTTTATCTCGGGCAGCCTGTGGCGCTTCTCCTGTTCACCAGCTTCGATGCCTATGACAGGGCGCGGACCGCTTTCCGCAACGGTAATCTCTTGAGGTTCGGCGTCGAGACCGGGCCGATCAAACAGCCGAACTATGCCGCGCTCCGCTTCACCCGGGTCGCCGGCGCGACACCGGATGCGCCCGATCTCTACTCTCCGGTGCAGGAAGGCTGGGTGAGCCCCGGCTTCATGGAGAGTTCCGGCCGGCCGCTCTGGAAGCCGCTTCCCGTGGCCCAGGGCGGAGACTATGCCAAAGGCGCGACCTTCGGCGAGGAGATCCGCCAATCCCTTGCGACGCCAGCGCCGGACATGGTCGTGCTCGACCGAACCTTTGAGACGCAATCGATCGACCCGATGTTTCTCGAGCCGGAAAGCGGGCTCGCCTGGTTTGAGCCGGGTTCGCAGACGCTGGACATCCTGCTCGGCGTGCAGTCGCCGTTCGAGATCGCCAGTGCCATCGCCTTTCTCCTGGGGGAGGCGCAGCCGGGCTTCAAACCCGCCAGGATCCATGCGCGTTTCACGTCGATCGGCGGCGGGTTCGGCGGGCGCGACCACACGCCCTTTCCGCTCTATGTCGCGCTTGCTGCGCTGTTCCTGCCCAACCATCCCGTTCGCCTGGCCCATGACCGCTTTCAGCAGTTCCAGGGCGGTGTCAAACGGCACGCGTTCCAGATGCGCTCGCAGATCGCCATCGACCGCACGACCGGCAAGATGATGGCTTTTGCGGCCGACCATGTTCTCGACGGTGGCGGCCTCGCCAATTATTCCGCGAGCGTCGCTGTCGTCGGCGCGACGGCGGCGATCGGCATCTACGACATCCCGAAAGTGGACGTCACGACGGTCGCGGAACACACGCGCGGGGTGGCCGCCGGCTCGATGCGCGGCTATGGCACGCTGCAGACCATGACCGCGCTTGAGGTGCTGATCGATGAGGCGGCGCGCGAACTGAAGATTGACCCGATCGAGCTTCGGCGGCGGAATCTCCTCAAGACCGGTGGCCGGGCCATGACGGGCAATCCGTGGACCGTTTCGGTGCGCACGCCGGAGATCCTGGACAAGCTGGCCGCCCATCCCATCTGGCGCGATCGCGGCGCACGGAAGGCCGCGGCCAGGGGCGTGCTCGTGGGCACAGGCGTTGCCTGCTGCACCAAGGATTACGGCACCGGCGCGGATTGCTCGCTCGGGCGGGTGGAGATCGCTCCGGATGGCGCCATCACGATCCATGCCGACGCCGTCGAGATGGGCAATGGCATCGGCACCTCCATCGCCCGGCGCGTCGCCGCAATCCTCGGGCGAACAGCCGACAGCGTGAATGTGGCGCGGATCAACACGTTCGATGAGCTCGGCCTCGTCACGTCGGGCGATCCCTATACGATGACCCAGGCCGAGCAGGATGCGGCGGCCAAAAATCCACGCTGGGTGCCGGAGATTTCTTCGGCGACCAGCGCCTCCATCGGCGCGCATGTCGGGACCCAGGCGGCGGCGCAGGCCGCGCGTATCGTCTTCCGTTTTGGGATGTGGCCGGCGGCGCTGGAGCTGTGGGGCATCAAGCCCGGGGATCCGCGCGAGTTCCTGTTCGAGGAGGCTTTCTGGCAGGCCAATGAGCTCATTCTCTCAGGCCTCCCGCCACTCGCCCAGGCCGCTGTAGCCGCCAGGGCGCACCAGCGCGGTGACGTCACGGGCGCGATGGCGCATGCCTTCTCGCGCTGGGCCTGGGCGCAGGCGGCTTTCCCGCTCGGCGGCATGAATTGGGCGGCGGATATCGACGCGCTGGCGGTGCGTCGCGGCGCCGGCGCCTTCACGGTGCTCGACCGCAGCTTCGTCTTCTTCCCGCCAACGGATTACAACCGCATCGGCACCGCCTTCACATCCTCCTGTGGTACGGCAGTCCGAATCGAGATCACCCCGGCGAGCGGCCTGGTGCGCATCACCGACGCCTACAGCGTGTTCGAATGCGGCGAGGTCCTCGTGCCCGAGCTGGTCGAGGGGCAGGCGCAGGGCGGATTTGCCATGGGCGTAGGCTATACGCTGCTCGAAACCCTGCCGCCCTTCGAGGACGGTCCCGGCAACGGCCGCTGGAACCTCGGCGACTATGTCGTCGCCCGCGCCTCGGATCTGCCGCTCCATAAGCTGGAGATCGAGGTGCTGCCCCCTGTGTCACCCAAGGAGCCGCCGAAAGGCATGGCTGAGGTGGTCATGATCCCCATCGTGCCAGCCTTGCTGAACGCGATCCATGACGCGACCGGCCACCGCTTCCAGTCGCTGCCTGTCACGCCGGATATGCTGAAGAGGGTACTGACGTGACGGCCTTGTCCCTGACCATCAACGGCCGTGCGCACGGCCCCGTCGAGGTGCGCGACGACCTGTCGATGAACGACTTCCTGCGCGAGGTGCTCGGCATGACGGGCACCAAGTTCGGCTGCGGCGCCGCCCAGTGCCTGAGCTGTGTCGTCATCATCGATGAGCCGGGCGGCACGAGCTATACCAACCCGACCTGCGTCGTGCCGGCGATCAATTTCAACGGCAAGCACATCCGCACGGTGGAGGGCCATGCGCAGGGCGGCGTGCTCACCCCACTGCAGACCGCCTTCATTGAGCATTTCTCGTTCCAATGCGGCTATTGCACGGCCGGCTTTCTGAATGAAGGGCAGGTGCTGCTGGAGCGGCTTGCGGCCGAGCCCATCCCGCGCGCCGACCTGGAGCAGACCATCCTCGAGGCGCTCGACGGGCATCTGTGCCGTTGCACCGGCTATGTGCGCTATCATCAGGCCGTCCGCGACGTGATCCTTGCTGATGCCGCGCGCTATCTCCAGGCCGAGGCCGGCATGACGGGCGGGGCAGCGCCTGCCGCCAAGGGGGATCGGCGATGATCTCCCTCTCACGCATGTCGATCCATCTTTTCGCCACTGCGGCGATAAGCCTGGCCGCCGGCTTCGTCGCGGCCCATTCCGTCAGCGGCGCGCCGGCGAACACGCTCGCCTCGCCGGACAGCTTTGCGACCATCGCTGACGAGCGCGCGCGCTCCGCGGCGCTGTTCGGCGAGATCGGCAAGGTGCTGATGAGCCCGCGTTGCATGAACTGCCATTCCGCCGGCGATCGGCCGCGGCAGGGTGACAGCCAGCGTCCGCACCAGCCGCCGGTGTTCCGCGGTGCCGACGGCATGGGCCTGCCGGCCATGCGCTGCGCGACCTGTCACCAGAAAGGCAATTTCGATCCCGCCCGCATGCCGGGCCACGACCCCTGGGCCATGGCCCCGCGCGAGATGGTGTGGGAGGGCAAGACGCTGGGCGAAATCTGCGTGCAGATGAAGGACCCCGCGCGTAACGGCGGCATGTCGGTCGCCGACATCGTGCATCACATCGGCGACGACGGCCTTGTCGGCTGGGCGTGGTCGCCGGGCGTCGGGCGCACCCCGGCTCCCGGCACCCAGAAGGAGGCGAAGGCCCTCGTCGAGGCCTGGGTAAAGAGCGGCGCTGCCTGTCCGTAAACCCTGGGGCGACTGGCCCGCGATGGGGCGCGTCGCGGAGAATATTTTTAAATATCCTAATAGCTTATCAGAATGACCTGCTGAGGGAACGCCGATGACATGCGCGAAGATACTCTACGGGGCGGTGCTGTCGGCACTGCTCTGCGGTGCCGGGGGTGGATCTGCGATGGCGCAGAGCCAGCCGGGCCTGCCCGGCTATATGGACGTGATCGTGGGCGCCAAGATCCCCGACGCCGCCGAGACCGCCAAGCAGAACGTCATCGCCCTCAACAACGGCATGTTCCAGCTCTATGGCGATGCCAGCAAGCTGGTGCAGGCCAGCATCCTCTCGCAACACCCGGTCATCCTCGGGTTGTTTTCCGGCACCGGGGGCCGGTTCGTCCTCTATCGGCCGGGTAAGCCTCCGCTTGAAGCGCCGCAGGTACCCGATGTCTATCAGCTTCTGAAGTCGGTCGGCCACAGCGTGATGGCTCTCGGTGTCGTGGTGGGCCCGCATATCGGCAAGCAGGACGATGGCTCCTTCCAGCCCTCCATTCTCGCCTATCGGGTGCGGCTGAAGGCGGCGCTGGACAGTCTCGACAAGACCAGCATGCCCGAGGAATGGCGGGCCAATAATCGCGAGCTGATCGCGGAGAATATCGCCTTCATCGACAAGGTCGCCGACGGCAAGGTCGTCAGCTTCGCCGACGTTCAGGCGTTTGCGGCGAACCAGAAGAACCGCCTCAAGCTCAACATCCGCTGGGCCGCCGACACGCAGGTGAAGCACTGGATGGGCGTGCTGACGGATTGGAAGAAAGAGCTGGGCGATGACTGGAACAAGGTCTATGCCGCCAGCAACACGATCTATGTCGCGCGCCAGAACAACGTCCTTTACAGCGTTCTGGCCCAGTTCTTCGCGCCCGAAGACATCAATTCACGGTTGATCCTGATCGAGACCGTCTCCTTTACATCGACCCCGCAGGACATGCTTGAATCGCTTACGCGTATCATCGCCGACCGGACGGTGGGCGAGACGTTCTTCGGCAGCCGCTACTTGATGGATTACGAGCTGATGGGCGGCGACGCGCGTGACAGCATCGTGGCCGAGACAAAGGCGCGCGGCCTCGCGACCCATCTGCCGCCGAAGGTGCCGTTCGGTTCACATCAGTGGCCGACGCTGATCACCCCCGGTCCCGGACCGGCCTCGCTGGCTGATCTGCCCTGAACAGCCGCCGTGCGGCTCGCCTTCGGGCGGGTCGGGCGGCGCATCCATTCTGTCGGCAGGACGGGTTGAGAGCCTCTTGCGCCGGTAAACGGCTCGCCCGTATCGAGGGAATGGTCTCCGATGTCTGGAAAGGTCGGTGACCGCGCGCAACTGTTGCCTCAACGCGGGGCGCGGTAGCTCTCGAAATTGCCGCAGACGCCGATGGATTGCCCGGAGATGTGCGGCGCCAAATCCGATGCGAGAAATGCCGCCATGTCGGCGATCTCCTGCATCTGCACCATGCTGTGTAGCGAGATATTGTGCAGGATGACGGGTTCATAGTCCGCGACGTCCAGTCCACGCGCGGCCGCCTGCTCGGCGATGACACGTCGTCCGCGGGGACCGTCGACCAGCCCCGGCAGAATGGCATTCACCCGAACGCCGATCTCCCCGAGCTCCACGGCGAGCACGTCGGTCAGCCCCCGCACCGCATATTTCGAGACCGAATAGGGGACGCGCAGCGGCATTCCGATCCGGCCGGCCACGGAGGACATGTTGATGATAGAGCCGCCGCCGGCCGCGCGGAACATGGGGACCGCCGCCCGCGACGTGTAAAACATGCCCGAGACATTCACGTTGATCGTCTCGAGCCATTCATCGTCGGTAATATGTTCGACGGCCCGGGTCGGCCCGGATATCCCCGCATTGTTGACAAGTATATCCAGCCTTTCGTGACGGTCTTGGAACGCGGCAAAGACCGCGGCGACATCGGATGAGTTCGCGACGTCCGCCCGCAGGATGAGCGCATCCGGCAGGGCCGTTCTGGCCTCGGCAATCGCCTCCTCGGAAATGTCGCAAAGGCAGAGACTGGCGCCGAGTTCTGAAAAACGCTTGGCGATGGCGAGCCCAATACCGCCCGCGCCGGCCGTTATTATTGCCGTTTTACCTGACAGATTCATGATGCCCTCCCTCTTCTGAAGTCACGGCGGTGCTCGTGCGGGGCTCCCTCTCCGGCGGATAGGGTGCATTGATCTTCCCCACGTTCCTGCGGAAGAAGCGTGCTGAATGCCAGATGTCGCCGGCGATGGCCCTGGCCGCTCTCTTCGGGGAACGGGCGGCGCAGGCCGCCATGATCCTCTCGTGGAAGAGAACGCCCGACCGGAAGAAGATCGTGGGATCGTCAAGGCTTCGGTGAGCATTCATCAGATAAGGGCCCGCGCGTAGCCACAGGCCATTGATGATGTCGAGCAACTGCGGCATGTCCGCGGCCTGATAGAGTTCGAAATGAAAGCGCCGGTTGGCCCTCATCACCGCGTCGGCTTGACCTCTTTCAATCGCGCGGATCATAGCCGCGTTATGCTGTGCGAGCCGGCGCTCCACGCGCGACGAGAAGCGCCGCGCCGCTTCAGCCGCGGCCATCCCCTCAACCGTCATGCGGACGCGCATGAGCTCGATGAACATCTCGGTCGTGAACGGCGTGACCCGGAACGTGCGGTTCGGCAACTGGATCAGGGCTTTTTCGGCGACAAGCCGTTGCAGGGCTTCACGAACGGGCATCGGGCTCGTCCCGAGCCGCGTCGCCAGCGCGCGGATCGTCACGCTGTCTCCGGGCAGCAAGGCTCCGTTGAACAGCGCTTCGCGCAGCCGCTGGTAGACCTGCGTCTGGATCGTTGCGCTGTCGATGGGACCGAGGTCCGCGATCACCCCGTCTCTCCCTGGAATGAGGCTTTTTACCCGGCCACCATAGCGCGGATGCGAGCGGCGACGCATCTCGAAAATTGTGATCACAGATCACGATTGCCCTTGACCGCGAGCCGGATGTCAGGCGAACTTTGCGCAAAAGCTGACGAGGCAAGCTGGGGAGGAACTGGCTTTGGGCTCAGTGGGGATCATCGGGACGGGGTTCATCGGTCGCGCATGGTCGGTCTGTTTCGCGCGCGCAGGCCATCGGGTGTCCCTGTGGGATCCGGTGCCTGGATCTGCACAAGCCGCGCGCGACTTCATTGCGCACATGCTCCCGGATCTCGACCGGTTCGGCCTGTTGAACGGCAGCGCGCCTGAAGATGTCCTTGACCGGATCGATCTGTCGGCCAGCCTGGCCGATGCGGTGTCGGACGCGGAGCATGTGCAGGAGAACGCGCCTGAGCGGCTCGATCTGAAGATCGATCTGTTTGCGCAACTCGACGCCTTGGCGCCCAAGACGGCGGTGATCGCGAGTTCGACCTCCGCCTTGCTCCCGTCAGCCTTCACGGCTGATCTGCCCGGCCGCCAGCGCTGCATCGTCGCCCATCCGGTCAACCCGCCGCATCTCATTCCCCTCGTTGAAATCGTGCCGGCGCCGTGGACCGATGGCGACACCATCGCCCGGACCGAGGCCTTGATGCGCCACATCGGCCAGAGCCCGGTGCATGTCCGGCGGGAGATTGACGGTTTCGTGCTGAACCGCCTGCAGGCGGCCGTGCTGGACGAGGCATTTCGCCTCGTCGCCGACGGCTATGCCAGCGCGGCCGATGTGGATGCCTGCATGCGTGACGGGCTCGCCTTGCGCTGGTCCTTCATGGGGCCCTTCGAGACCATCGATCTCAACGCGCCGGACGGCATTCGCGACTATGTCGCGCGCTATCAGGCCATGTATCGCGGCATGACGGAGACCATGCGTGACAGTGCCGACTGGTCCGGGCCGGTGCTCGACACGATCGAGGCCGAGCGCCGCCGGCACTTGCCACAGGAGGATCTCAGGAAACGCCAGATCTGGCGTGATCGGCAGCTCATGGCGCTCGCCGCGCACAGGCGCCGCGCGTCTGGTCTATAAGCCTGAGGAGCGGACCCTTGTCTGACAAAGAGCCAGTTATCATTACCTGCGCGGTCACCGGCGGCATTCATACGCCGACCATGTCGCCCTATCTGCCCGTGACGCCCGATGAGATCATCGCCGATTCGCTCGGCGCGGTCGAAGCGGGAGCCGCGATCTTGCATCTGCATGCGCGCAACCCCGAAGACGGGCGCCCGGATCAATCTGTCGAAGCCTTCATGCGCTTCCTGCCGCGGATCCGGCAGGCCACCAATGCCGTGATCAACCTCACCTCGGGCGGCAGCCCGCATATGAAGCTGGAGGAGCGCGTCAAGCCGGCTGCCGAACTCCGGCCGGAAGTTGCCTCGCTGAATATGGGGTCCATGAACTTCGGGCTGTTCCCGCTCGTCGAGAAGTACCCCGAATTCAAGTTTGAGTGGGAGCGGCGGCATCTCGAATCGACGCGTGACGTCGTCTTCAGGAACACGTTCCAGGATATCGAATATATCTTGTCAGCCTGCTATGCGAACGAAACGCGCTTCGAGTTCGAATGCTACGATATCTCTCATCTGTACAACCTCGCGCATTTCGCCGGTCGCGGCCTCGTCAAGCCGCCGTTCTTCGTGCAGTCGGTCTTCGGCATCCTGGGTGGCATCGGCACCCACCCGGAGGATGTCATCCATATGAAAAGGACGGCCGATCGATTGTTCGGCAAGGACTATCGCTGGTCGGTTCTGGGGGCGGGCGCCAGCCAGTTGCGCATCGCGGCGCAGGCGGCCGCCATGGGCGCCAATGTCCGTGTGGGTCTGGAGGATTCGCTGTGGGCGGGGCCGGGCCGGCCGGCCAAGTCGAGCGCGGAGCAGGTCACGCTGGTGCGCCAGATCATCGAGGGGCTGGGACTGCGCGTAGCCACTCCCGACGAGGCGCGGAACATCCTATCCTTGAAGGGGGCATCGGCGGTTGGCTTCTAGAGCGGTAGGCGGCTGCTATTCGCCGCATCCCGGCTTGAGCATGCTGTGTTTGGAGGAAATCCCGCCGTCATTCCGGGGCCTCGCGTCAGCGAGGAGCCCGGAATCCATGAACACGCGGTCCGAGATGAAGGCGCATCGGACTGTGCCTCCCCGGTTGAGCGTGGTGTTCATGGGTTCCGGGCTCGGGCCTTTCGGCCCGCCCCGGAATGACACGGTGGTTCCGTATAAAATCGGCATGCTCCAGCGTCCCGGCTTTGGTCACCGAATGAGCTAGGCCGCCCCGTCACGCACCAAAGCGGCATCCAGAGCTGGACACCACTTCGCGTTACAAGTGCGCTGTGTCAGGCCGGTTTGCCAAAGCTCCGTCAGGCCGGTGCGGTTTCACCGGCGAAGCGGCGTACGGTGCTGGCTTGCGGCCCCATGGGACCTTCACCCGCGGCGCGGGTGACATGCACCATCATGCCAACTTCAAGATCTTCGAAAGCGCCTGATGCGACGGCGCTACGGCTGAAATAGAGCTGGGGGCTGCCGACCACTTCGACGAAGCCGTAATCGCGATCCGGGAAGAGCCGGCTGATCTTGCCGGTTTCGGCACCGCTGTCATGGGCTTTGACTTGCTTGCGACGGACCTGCGCATCTTCCTCGAGCTGGCGGCGGATGGCGTCGAAGGCGCGGGTGACGATCGCCGTGCGATCTTCCTTCATCTCCTTCATCTCGTCGCTGCGCTTGGCGACCAGCGTGCGGCCGGGGACGTCGACTTCAAGATTGATGGCAAGCGGGGTCTTGCCACTGCCCGAACCGCGGTGGGGCACTTCGATCACGACGCGGCAGGCGATGATATGGGGGTGAAAACGCTCCAGACGATCAACGCGTTCGCGGATGAACCGATCGAGTGATTCGGATGTCTCGGTATCCTTGAAAGTGATCTGCAGCGGTGTTTGCATGGTCTGCATCCCCTGTTCTGTCTACATGTCAAAGCTTGCACAACCGGCACATACGTCAAGAGCTGAAACCGTCTCCTTGTCGCTGTGAAGCACGGACACCCTGGAATCGGCGTGCGGTGAAACTGTGGTCGTTGGCTGGGCTGGCCTGATCCTCCTTCAAACTGTCCGCCCTATTATCCATTTGGGGTCTGCCGGGCCGTTCGCAACGTGCTGGGCGCCCGGCGCGGGAAAAAACCTGACCTAATCCCTGGCACCCCCGGAAGCCACGCCAGAGAGTATGGTCACGAGGGCCCGGCGACGATGAGCGCCCAGTAGACCTTGTATTTCGAGCCGGGCGCATAGGCCGTCGCGATGCCGAGGCGGGTCGCCTGCGGCGACAGCATGACCCGGTTATGCGCGGGTGAATCGCGCCAACCCGAGAAGGCCTCCGCGAGGGTGTGGTAGCCAGCCGACAGGTTGACGCCGGGTGAATTCAGCCCCTTCATGGCCAATTGCTTGCTGAGTGCCTCGCCGGATGCCGGGCGGTCGGCCCGGGCCATGGAATCGGCGGCCGCTTGAGCCCGTGCGACGAGGCCGGGATCGACGGTGAGCGGCAGCAACCCTTTGTTGCCCCGATAGGCTGAGATCATCTCGGCGGCCATGGCCGCGTCCACGCTGGCGGAAGGCGAGGCCAGCGACTGATAGAAGACCGGCCGGGCGGGGGATGAGGGGCGAGGCGCATCCGTGCTGCAGGCAGCGAGGACGGCAATGGCGCAGAGCGCGGCACCGGCGGGCAGGAGGGATCGCATCATGGCTTCCACCCTCACGTCCATTCGTTAAAGCATTCTTGCCGGAAGGCATTCTTGCGATTCAGCGCGGCGGCAACGCGTCGCGCGCTTTGAGTTCGCGGAGGATCTTGAAGCTGATCTCGCTCTTGATGCGACCCCCAGTCCCCACGTCGGCGACGAAGCCGTGCAGGTCGAAATTGACCGCTTTTTCGCCGAAGTCCGTGAGAAACACCCGCGGCGGCGGATCACGCAGCACTTCGGCATGGCCTGCAGCCAGCGACAGGAGGAGATCGCGGATCTCGTCGGCGTCCGCGGTGTAGCTCACCCCGACCTTGATGGTGAAGCGGCCTGAACGGCCGTTATGCACCCAGTTCTTCACGACGCCCGAAACAAGATTGGAATTCGGCACGATGACGGCCGCCCGGTCGAAGGTCTCGATTTCGGTGGCGCGCACACTGATACGCCGGACATGGCCCTGGTCCGCGCCGATGACCACCCAGTCGCCGACCCGGATGCTGCGCTCCCAGAGCAGGATGAGGCCGGATACGAAATTGTTGACGATCGACTGGAGCCCGAGGCCGATACCGACGCTGAGCGCGCCGGCGACTATGGCGACATTCGAGAGGCTGAGGCCCAGTTGCGACAAGGCGACCATCGCGGCGATGAAGAAGCCGAGATAGCCGAGCGCGGTGGTGATCGAGTTGCGAATGCCGGACTCGAGTTCCGTCGTGGGCAGAAAGGTGCTGGACAGCCAGCGCTGTATGGCCCGAACGGCTCCGAGGATCAGGACGAAGGTCAGTACGGCGATCATGATCGCCGACAGGGAGATGGTCACCTCGCCGATGGTGAAGCCGACAAGTGCTTGGCGCGCGGCGGGTATGATGTCGTTTGATTCGACGCCGAAGGGCGCGAGCACCATCAGGAAGCCGAGCAGCACCAAGGTGACGTTGATGAGCCCCGCCACCAGCACGCTGAATTGCTCCAGCGAGCGGCGGCTGACGCCGATATTCGCGTGAATGGCGGAGGCCATGTGTTTGTCACGCGGGATTGCGCCGATGGTGACCGCAACGAGCTGTATCGCCAGATAGATGATGGCGGCGACCAGGGCAGCCCATATGAGCTGCCGCACGATGAAGCTTGCGAGCGCGACATAGCCGATCGCCACGGCGAACACGACGACCGTGATCGCGGTCCAGCCGGCAATCTTGAGCACGCCCGCAGATCGGTTGGGCGCGACATAGGGGCCGAGCGCGCATTCCTCCTCCTCGTCCGGGCTGCGGAGGCTGTGCAAAGCCGCCAGCGTCGCGATGGCGATCGCGATGAGGAACAGGCATTTGACGAGGATCGCGCTGGGCAGGCTGGCGCTCGTGGCCACAAGCAGCGCCTCGACCGCGACTTCCGCGAGCATGAGGCCCGCGATCGTGGCGATGAAAATCACGAGCTGGCGCGCGGTTGTTTCCTGCATGCCGAACAGGCGCCAGGACGGCAGGTTCGGCGCGAAACACGCATCGGCAAGCGCCCGCGCGCTGGCAACGAATATGAACGCCAGCAACAGGGCCTGCGCGAGATCCTTGATCCGCCCCGGGAGGAGCCCGATGCTGTCCATCGCCACAAACATCAGGCCGAGCGTGATCGCGACGGTCAGGGTTCGGCCCACCGCGATGCCGATCGCGACCAGAACACGCTTGCGCTGCGAGACATCGGTCGCTTCCGGATCACGGCGCGTCAGATGCGGGATAAGCCATTGCCGCAGAACGAACATGCCGATACCGACAAGGAGCGGCAGGACCAGCGCCGCGATACGACCGTCCTGCACGCGCGCGCGGACGATGCTTCCCCAGTCTTGCGCCAGCATACGCAAGGCGCGCAAGTCGGTGGGCATGGCGGCCAGCGCTTCGCTCCATAGCGTCGGGCTGAAGATCCCCGGGGTTCTGGCAAGGACGCGACCACTGAGCTGCTTGCGCCGCGCGTCGGCGATGCTGGCGCGCAACTGCGTGGCCTGCACCTGTAAGGCATTGGCCGCCGCAACGAGGCCCTCCACGCGGGCAAGCCCGGCAATCTGGGCCTCGCGCTCCTCGCGATTCTCGTCGACCGGAGGGGCTGTGGCGCCGGCTACGGCCGCAGGCGGCGGGCCGAGCTGTGCCAGGCGGGCCTTCAGAGCCTCTACGCGCGGGCGCAGCTCCACCTGAAGCGCGGTGATCAGGGTTGATATCGGCTCCAGCGTGTTGCGCAGGTCGACCAATGTGCCGTCGGAGAGATCCTGACGGGTGAGCGCGGCCTCGATATGGTCCAGCTGCAGCTTGGCCTGTTCAAGCCGCGATTGGGCGCTTTCAGCCTGCTGGGCGGGCGCTGCCGGAGATGGCGCCTGTGCCTGCACAGAGCCCGCCACGACGACACTGCCGAGGCCCGCTAGAAGGAGGCCAATGCAGAAGACCATGATCAGGCGCGGCGCCAACGACAACGAACTGGACAGACGCATGCGTGAAGAGCTCCGCGGCGGCTCGCAGGATCAGCTAATGGGCGTCAGGGTTGCCTGCCCGGCGTGGCGAACGCAAGGCCTCTTTGTGACCAATTCGTCGGTGATCGCGTCTTTAGGTTGCATGCCGTGGCTTGACAGTCGCGCTCGGCCCGTTGTCACTCGATAACCTCGGAACGCCCTTCAGCCTATGGGTCGCCATGCATCTCGTCCGTCTCTACCTGCGTGTCCTGTCTGCGTTGGGTGGCGAGGCCAGGCTTGGCGGCCTGCTGATTGTCGCCAATATTGCGCTGGCTCTTGCCCAGTTCGCGGAGCCGCTTCTGTTCGGCCGCATCATTGATCTGCTCTCGCATGCGCAGGGGAGCGGCCAGGCGCCGGATCTGGGTCTCCTCGGCCGCTATACAGCCGCCTGGGTCGGCTTCGGCCTCTTCACGATCGGTGCGGGTGTGTTCGTCGCCCTGCATGCGGATCGCCTCTCGCATCGGCGGCGGCTGGCCGTGATGGCGCAGTTCTTCGAGCATGTGCTGACGCTGCCGCTCGCCTTCCACGGGGCGACGCATTCCGGACGCATGCTGAAGGTGATGCTGGAGGGCGCCAACGGCATGGCGGCCGTCTGGCTCTCGTTCTTCCGTGAGCAGTGCTCCGGTTTCGTGGTGCTTGTCGCGCTCCTGCCGATCTCCATGGTGCTGAACTGGCGGCTCGGCGTCTTGCTGCTCGGCCTCGTGTTCTTCTTCGCCATCGTCACGACCTTCGTGCTGCGGCGCACGGAAACGCTGCAAGGCTCGGTCGAGCGCCACCATTCTGCCTTGGCGGAGCACGCATCGGACGCGCTCGGCAACGTGCCGGTCATCCAGAGCTTCACGCGGGTCGAGGCGGAAGCCCGCGCCCTGCGCGGGACTATCGACGCGCTCCTGGCGGCACAGACACCGGTGTTGTCCTGGTGGGCGCTGGCGACGGTCGCGTCGCGGGCGTCGGCCACGCTGACGGTCCTGGCTATCTTCCTGATGGGCACCTGGCTCAATCTCAACGGCCTGGCGACGCTGGGTGAAGTCGTCGCCTTCATGAGCCTCGCCACCATGCTGATCGGGCGGCTCGAGCAGATCGTCTCCTACATCAACTTCCTGTTTCTGCAGGCGCCGAAGATCAGCGAGTTCTTCACGGTCGCCGATACCGTGCCGACCGTCGCCGACCGCCCGACGGCGCGCGATGCCGGCGTCCTGGCCGGCCATGTCGTCTTCGACAACGTGTCGTTCTCCTACGATGGCAAGCGCGCGGCGCTGGCGGACGTCTCTTTCGAGGTGAAGCCCGGGGAGACGATCGCGCTTGTCGGTTCGACCGGCTCGGGAAAATCGACGACACTCGGGCTCCTCCACCGGGCCTTCGACCCCCAATCCGGGCGCATCCTGATCGACGGCACGGACATCCGCGACTTCACCCTGCTCTCGCTGCGGCGGAACATCGGTGTGGTGTTTCAGGAGCCGATGCTGTTCGCACGCTCCATCGCGGACAATCTCCGGGTCGGAAAACCCAATGCCACGGATGATGAGCTGAACGTGGCGCTGGAGCGCGCCCAGGCGACGGATTTCATCGCGCGGCAGCCTGACGGCATCTATACGCTTGTTGGCGAGCGCGGCCGGACGCTGTCGGGCGGTGAGCGCCAGCGTCTCTCGATTGCCCGCGCGCTTCTGAAGGATCCCCCGATCCTCATCCTCGACGAAGCCACCAGTGCGCTCGATGCGGCCACCGAAGGCAAGCTGCAGGCGGCTCTGGATGAAGTGATGCGGGGACGGACCACCTTTGTCATCGCGCACCGGCTCGCGACTGTTCGCAATGCCGATCGCATCTTCGTGCTCGACGCCGGTCGCATCGTCGAAGGGGGGACCTTTGAGGAGCTCGTCGCGAAGGGCGGCGTCTTCGCAGCCCTCGCCCGCGCGCAGTTTCTGGCGGTGCCCGGGGAGGAGGCGGCGTCTGCGAAAGGCCGTCGGCCGACCGTCCTGCCAGAGGGAGCAGGGCTTGCAGAGACGTAAATCCGCGCGCATTCCGGGCCGGCCGCTCGCCTCATGCTCATCAGCCATGCGCTCCAGGCGGTTGGTTGCACCGGCGACCATCGCTATGAAGAGCATTCAGAAACGGGTGCTCAAATCATGGCTGTCGAAGCCGACACTAGTCAGAATGCCGCGGGAGGGATGAAGCGTAGCGGGGCCGTCATCGGCATCCTGTCGGCGATCAGCCTATCCCATCTTCTGAACGACACGATCCAGTCCCTCGTCCCCGCCATCTATCCCGTGCTCAAGAACGAGTTCCATCTTGATTTCGGGCAGATCGGCCTGATCACACTCGCCTTCAATCTCACCGCCTCGCTGCTGCAGCCGGCGGTCGGGCTCTATACGGACAGGCATCCGCAGCCCTTTTCGCTCGCCGTCGGCATGAGTGTAACGCTGAGCGGCGTGGTCCTGCTGTCGCAGGCCCACAGCTTCTGGATGATCGTGCTTGCGGTGGCGCTCATCGGCACCGGCTCGGCGATCTTCCATCCGGAATCGTCGCGGGTGGCGCGCATGGCCTCCGGCGGCCGCCACGGCTTCGCCCAGTCCTTCTTCCAGGTCGGCGGCAATGTCGGATCGTCGCTTGGGCCGCTGCTCGCCGCCTTCATCGTCCTGCCCTATGGACAGCCCAGCCTCGCCTGGTTCTCGCTGATCGCCGTCACCGGCATCATCGTGCTGATGCGCGTCGGCGTCTGGTATCGCAAGGAGCGCCGCCGCCCGAAGCCCGCGGTTTCGGTGGCCGCAGGCATGGAGGCCGTGTTCAGCCGCGGGACGGTCGCGCGTGCCATTGGCATCCTGATCGTGCTGATCTTCTCGAAGTATTTCTATATGGCGTCGATGGGGAGCTACTACACATTCTTCATCATCGAGAAATTCGGCGTGTCGGTGCGTGATGCGCAGCTCTATCTCTTCGTCTTTCTCGGCGCGGTGGCGCTCGGCACCTTCGTCGGTGGGCCGATGGGCGACCGCTTCGGCCGCAAATACGTGATCTGGTTCTCGATCCTTGGGGTGGTGCCCTTCACGCTCATCCTGCCCCACGTCAATCTGTTCTGGACGGTGGCGTCGAGCGTGGCGATCGGCATCATCCTGGCGTCAGCGTTCTCCAGCATCCTCGTCTATGCGCAGGAGCTGATGCCGGGCAAGGTCGGCACGATTTCGGGCCTCTTCTTCGGCTTTGCCTTCGGCATGGGCGGCCTCGGCGCGGCGGTGCTGGGGCAACTGGCGGACTTGACCAGCATCCGCTTCGTCTTCAACCTCTGTGCCTTCCTGCCGCTACTCGGCATTCTCGCGGCCTTCCTGCCCGATACGCGCAAGAAGACCGCCAAGGTGGTGAAGGATCAATAGAGGGGCTGGACGGTCGCGAAGGCGAAAGGCCCCACGGCGACGCGCCCGTTGGCGATCGTCACGGTGGGCAGGGGCGTCAGGCCATCCGCGGGCTTTGCCGCGCCATCACCCGCCTGGGGGGGCTGGGCCTGACGCGCGCCGAGCCGTGCCAGCCCGCCGGCGATGAGCGAGCCGAGATTGCTGCCCTGGCCACCGATGCCGAAGCGGGCGAGAAGCTGCTCCAGGCCTGCGACGGAGGCGTCGATGGTGCCGGCGGGACGGTGGGCCTCGTCGAGTCCGAGTTCGCCGCGCGCGTCGAGCCGTTGCGCGCCCTTGTCCATGGACAGCCTGAGGATGTGGAGCCGGCCGCCGGCCTGCCGCCAGGTCTCGAGCTCTTGGGCACGGCTTTGCGCGGTGAACGGCCGCGCGTGGCTGACCTTCGCGTCGAGCGCGAGCTTGACGGGCGTCTGGGTCGCGAGAAGGGCGTCGAGGGGCGGAACGACGGCGCCATCGAAGGCCAGCGTGAAATCGTAGGTGTTCTCTTCCGCCGGCCGCGCCGGATCACGCCGCAAATGGGATTCGAAGCTGTTCGCCCGCAGATCGAGAGGCATCACAGCCGACCCCGCGACGGTCAGGGTGGGTTGGTCGATGACCACCGAAACGCGGTCCACGGCGCGACCGACGGCGATGACGCTGGCGTCGAGCAGCTTCCAGTCAAAGGTCAGGTCCGCCGTGCCGTCAGTCTTGGCGATCTTCAGCGGCCCCGTGGCCTCGACGATCACATGCTGCGGCTTGTAGATCTGGGCGACGGCGGCAAGGCGGGGCAGCGATCCGGTGACCGGCCCTTCCGGCGTCGTGCCGGCAAAGGTGAGGTTGCTGCAGGTCATCTCAAAGCGGAAGGGGAAGCCCCCTAAGGCGCGGTCAGGGCAATTCCAGTTGCGGCCTTCCGCCGCCTCGCGGGCCAGCCAGGTGTTGACCGCGGTGTTGACGGCGTTGCGCGCGACGAACCAGAAGACCGACCAGCCGGCCGCAATCGCGAAGAGGAGGGCGACCGGCAAATAGAGTCCGATGCGGCTCCTGCGTTTGATGGTCCCGGACGTATCTGCGGACATGCCGGCCTGATCTCCTGTGCGATGGTATTTTCCGAAGCGTCGAGACTTCTTATCATCATTCATTCGGGCGGGACTGTGTTACATCACCGACCCGCCGGTTCCAATGTGCGCCCGCGAACGGGCGTCCGCAGGCCCGCCGGGCGGGAACGGCAGGCATGGCTGATCGCGGGTTGTGAGACATTCGAAGCTGTGAAAGACGTGGAGCATGGGTGAGGTGGCTGTTCCCGCGAGCCCGGATGTTACGCTGGACGCTGTCGAGGAGACCTCCGGCGATCTCTGGGTGTTCGGCTACGGTTCGCTGATGTGGCGCCCGGGCTTTCCCTTTGTCGAGCAACGTAAAGCCGCCATTCGCGGCTTTCATCGATCGCTGTGCATCTATTCCCACGTCCACCGGGGAACCCACTCGCGGCCGGGTCTCGTGCTTGGGCTCGACCGGGGCGGCTCCTGTCTCGGCATCGCCTTCCGGGTCGCGCAGGCCGATGCCGCGGAAACCATCGCCTATCTGCGCGAACGCGAACAGGCGACCTCGGTCTATATCGAGCGTTATGTCCAGACGATGCTCGGCGCGCGGGAAGCGGTGCGTTCCCTCGTCTATGTCGCGGATCGCAATCACCCGCAATATGCCGGGCGGCTTGAGGAGGCGGAGGTGCTGCGGCTGGTTCGGCAGGGGGTGGGGCAGTCGGGCGCCAACCCGGATTATGTCCGCAACACCCACGCCCATCTCAAGGAGCTCGGCGTGCATGACCCCGTGCTCGCCCGCCTCGTGGCGGGGCTCGACGCTGCGACCTGAGACCAAAGCGCGAAGATTGCTGACGCATCCGCGCTTTGGCGACGCTCAGGCGCCGCGCGGGCTTGGCCAAGGTGCGATGGGTGGAACTCATCGCATTTTGGTCTGAACGATCCTTCCGTCAGGCTACCCCGGCATGGGCGGGGGCGGGCGTGCCGCCGGTTTGCCGGGCCTCGGCAATCAGCCGGTTGGAGGCCTCTTCGATCTCCGCCGCCACCCTGTCGCGGAAGGCCAGGCGCGACAGGCCCGGCGGGATGGGCGGCAGGCACTGGACGATGATGGTGCCGGGACGCTTGATGAACTGCCGGCGGGGCCAGTAGAGACCGGAGTTCAGCGCCACCGGCAGGCAGGGGACGTCGAGCGTATTGTAGAGGTGAACAACGCCATACTTATAGGCTGGCTTTGCTCCTGGCGGCCGGCGCGTCCCCTCCGGGAAAATAATGATCTGGCGGCCCTTGGCGATCTCCTCGCCGACGCGCTTCGCCATGGCGGCCAGCGCAGGCGCCCCTTTGCCGCGATCCACCGGGATCATCCGCGCTTTCAGGGCATACCAGCCGAAGAACGGCAGCCAGGACAGCTCGCGCTTCAGCACGAAGACCGGATCCTTGGCGATGGTAAGGAGCGCGAAGGTCTCCCAGAGCGACTGGTGTTTCGACGCGATGATGCAGCCGCCCGCCGGCATCAGGTCGAGGCCGCGGAATTCGGCCTTCGTGCCCGCGATAACGCGCAACAGCCAGAGGGACGAGCGCGCCCAGTCCCGCACGGCGGCCATCAGCCATGGGCGCGGCAGCGCCAGCAGCGGCAGATAGAGCACGAGGCGTGCGATCAGGTTGGCGTAGAACGCAATGTTGAACAGCAGCGAGCGCAGCACGAGCATGAGAGAGGCCTGACAGTCGGTCCGCAACATGGAGAGGCCATGTTGCGCCGGACGACGCGTGGATCGCCTTCTCATATAGCGGGCTGCGGCTCACCGCCAGATGGGGGCTCCGGCCGGATGGGTATCGCCGTCAGTCGTGCCGGGTTACGAGCGGTCCGCTGATGGCCGGTTCGCGGCCGCCGACGAGGACGGCCATGCGGGAACGCTCGGGATCCCTCTCCACCAGCGTACGCACCGAGGCGGCGAGGTATTTGACATATTCCATGACGAGCAGCCGGGTCGTCGCGGTGTCGCTCCACCAGTGCTCCGTCAGCGAATTCTCGGCAACCACCGCGTAAGGCAGGAGCTTCACGCCGGGCAGCGTATTGCCGAGCTCCACAAGCGTGCGCGGCATGTGGTAATTCGACGTGACGACGATCACCGAGCCGAAATTGTTCTGCTGGGCCCATCGGCGTGCCCCGATGGCATTGCCGATGGTGTTGCGGGCACGATAGTCGAGGTCCACACAGCAATCCACAAGATGGGCGAGCTCGCCGTTGACCGCCACGATCTGTTCGCGGGTCGTCTTGAGATTGACACCGGTGATCAGCATCCGCTTGGCGCGGCCCTGCGAGAGGAGGTCTGTTGCCTCTGCGATGCGCTGCGCGCCGCCGGTGAGCACGACAATGCCATCCGCTCTCGCATTGTCAGGGGTGCGGTAGGCGTCGAGCTGGTGCACGAACGCAAAGAAGCCGCCAACCACCACGGCCAGCACGAGGAGAAATACGCCTATTCCGATCAGCTTCAGCCGCCGTCTGATCGTGAGCGGTTGCCTCTTCGTCGCGATCGCCAATCCATCCGTCATATACGCTCATCCCACGCGCGTTCGGGTGAGGTCATGGCTCCGCGCGCGAATCCCAGAGGTTTCAGGATAATGGCGAATGAGGCAACGCGGGGGCAAGCAGGATCAGCCTTCGGCGCGGCGTTCTTGTACATGACGCTCTTATGATGGTGTTCCTGCACGTCGAAAGCCCTTCACTGCAACCCGGTGAGGTGCCGCCGCACCGTCACGCGCGACACTGCTGCCGTCACCAGGGCGATGATGAGCGCGATAGCGGCGACCGACGCATAGCCCCAGATGCCGATATCGAACATGCCGAACAGGGCCTCCAGCTGGTCTCCACCGGGGCTCGCGCGCCAATAGCGCGCCATCATGCCGCCGAGGATGAGGCACAGGAGGGCTGCGCCGCCGCCGATCAGGCCACCTTTGAGGCCGAGATGCAGGAAACGCCGCTGGTACTCGCGCGCGATGAACCGATCATCGGCGCCGACGAAATGCAGGACCTCCAGGATTTCGCGATTGCTCGCCACCGCGCCACGGGTGGCAGACGCGATGGCAAGAGCCGCCGCGATGAGCACCAGGCCGACGATCGCCAGGGCGCCGAACACAACGGTACCCGCCATGGCCGAGAGCCGGGCGATCCAGGCGCGATGGTCGTCCAGGGTCGTGCCGGGCACGGCAGCGGCAAGCCTGCTGCGGAGCGTGGCGAAGTCTGGCTGGATGCCGGGCTTGACCGTGAGCACGATGAGGCGGGGAATAGGCAGTTCCACGAAATCCAGCGTCGTGCCGAGCCAGGGCGACAAAAGCCGCTCGGCTTCGGCGCGCGAATAGACCGAGACACTGGCGACGGCGACGTCCGCCCTTGCGATATCGGCGGCGGCAGCCACATCCGCCTCGATGTCGCGCTGCGGGTTGGGGCGCACCTGGATGGTGGCCTCGCGCGCGATCGAGGCATTCCATTCCGACGACGCGCTGGCAACGAGCTGGGCCGCGCCGGCGGCCAGCGCCGCGAGAAAGGTGAGGATGGCGATGACCGTGACGAGCGCCCGGCCGGCCGAGGAATCGCTGGGAACGAGCGACTGATTGCGCTTCAACGCTTCGGGCAGCGGGCCAAGCTCTGTATCCGGCGATCCGGCAGGGTGGGAGCTGTCGTCCGCTTGACCGCTTTCGGCAAAGAAGGTCATCGATCCTCAGTCGTAAATGTGAAGCCGGCCTTCGGCGAGGACCAGGCGGCGTGCATCGACCTGGTCCATAAGCCCGAAGTCGTGTGTGGCGATGATGACCGAAGTGCCAAGGCGGTTCAATTCGATGAAAAGGCGCAGCAGGCGCCGGCCGAGATTGGGATCGACATTGCCGGTGGGCTCATCGGCGAGCAGCAACTCCGGCCGGACAATCAAGGCGCGCGCGATCGCCGCACGCTGCTTTTCACCGCCGGAGAGCACGGGCGGCAGCACATGCATGCGTTCGCCGAGCCCGACCCAGCGCAGAAGCTCCACGACTTCCGCGCGGTAGCTCGCCTCCTCCTTGCCCTGCACGCGGAGCGGCAGCGCCACGTTCTCATAGGTCGTCAGATGGTCGAGCAGGCGGAAATCCTGGAAGACCACGCCCATCCGGCGACGCGCGGTGGTCAAAGAGTCCCCGGCGATCTGTGAGACATCCGTTCCGAAGATGCTGATGAGGCCGCGGGTCGGTTTGAGCGACAGGAGGATGAGGCGCAACAGGGTTGTCTTCCCGGCGCCCGACGGGCCGGTGAGAAACTGGAAGGACCGCGGGGCGATCGAGAAGGTGAGGTCCTTCAGGACTTCGGGCCCCATGCCGTAGCGCAGTCCGACGTTATCGAAGCGGACCACTCTTCATCCTCTCCTCCAAAGCCACTCGTTTACACGGGGACGCTGCCGTGGACGTGCGCCCCTGATTCGCCATGCTGGCGCGCTTCCGCGCCGATGCAAGCAATGATTCCACGCCCCTTCCGGCCCGCCCCTGCCTGGCCGCATCTGCCGGGTCGCATCTGCCAAGCCGCATCTGCCGACGCCAGTCCGGTTGGACACTCTCACTTTCGGGGCGCAGGCGCGAGGATCTCTCGCATCATGTTGGCTTACACAAGGATCGCTTGCACCGCGTCATCGGCGCCATTAATCCGAAAATAGGGCTGGTGGCTATCACATGTGCGTGCCGGTGACTATGCTGGCGCACCATTAGGGTTGCTGTCACCATGATCGGGCAGTGACCCTGTCTGAGAAAGAGGGCTATGGTTAACAAAGGATTAGGTGCGGACGACGGCGGCGGCCGCGCGGGCCGGGAACCGCTGGTCGGTCATGATGACACGCCGGCACGGCCAGTCCGCGTGCTCTATGACGCCGATGAGATCGCGCGCCGCAACGCGGAGATCGCCGCGGCGATTGCCGCGTCCGCGCCGCGCGACCTGCTCGTTGTCGCCATCCTCAAGGGCAGCTTCATGTTCGCCGCGGATCTGATCCGCTGCCTGCACCGCGTCGGCCTCGCACCGCAGGTCGAGTTCGTGCATCTGTCGAGCTATCGCAAATCCCTGGTTTCCTCCGGGCAGGTCGACATCCTGAAAGATGTGGATAGCGACGTCCGCAATCGCGATGTCCTTCTCGTGGACGATATCCTGGAGTCCGGACGGACGCTGGCTTTCGCCAAGGATCTCATGGCCGCGCGCGGGGCAAGGCGCGTCATGTGCGCCGTTCTCCTGGAGAAGCCGCACAAGCGGGCTGTCAGCATCGCGGCCGATTTTGTTGGCTTTGCCTGTCCGGACGCCTTCGTGGTGGGTTACGGGATGGACGCAGCCCATTTCTATCGCGAGCTGCCCTTTGTTGGCGTCGTCGAGTCTGCCGAGACCGAGGTTGATTGACCATGGCGCGCATTCTTCTCGTCGATGATGAAGCCGGTGTTCGCGGCCTCCTGAAGCGCGGGCTCGAGCTCGACGGCCATACCGTCGAGACCGGCGAGGATGGACTGGACGGCCTGGAGCGGCTGCAGGCCGCCGGGGGCGCTTTCACTTTGCTGGTGAGCGACATCAGGATGCCGTTGATGGACGGCATCGAACTCGCGGTGGCGGCGAAAGAGGACTATCCGTCCCTGACGATCATGCTGATGACCGGTTTCACCGAGGAGCAGGAGCGTATCAAGGGGCTCGACGATACTGTTGCTGACCTTCTGATCAAGCCGTTCTCGTTGGGTGATTTCCGGGCCGCCGTGCGGCGGGTGCTGGCCGTACCCTAACCGCGCCGATTTGAGGAGCGGCGCTTCAGGCGTTCAGCCACCAGACGCTCGCGTTGAGGACGGTCGCGAAGGAGACCCAGGCGAGGTATGGCACGAGGCACCAGGCGGCAACCGCATCCAGCCGACGGAAGGTCGCGATCGTCGCGACGATCATCGCCAGGAGCGGAATGATCACGACGAGGCCGAGCAGGGGGCTGTGGGCGCCGAAAAAGGCGAATGACCAGAGGGCATTCAGACCAAGCTGTCCATAGAACAGGGCGAGGGCCATGCGCCGGTGACGCATGAACGGCGCCAGCCGCAGGATACGCCAGGCGGCAAAGGCCATCAGAATATAGAGAACGGTCCACACCGGCCCAAACACCGCATTGGGCGGGTTGAAGGATGGCTTCGCGAGGCTTGCATACCAAGGCGTCAGGTTGGGGAATGTGACGTATTGCCCTGCAAGCGAGGCAGCCACGACCGGCAGGATGGCCGCGAGCGCGAGGGACAGTGAACGGCCGAAACCCGATCGAATTGCTGTCGTCATTGCGCTATCCCGCAAGCGAGGAACTGGCGATGGCTGCAGTTGCCGCTGTGCGGCGGATTTTTCCGCCCAGCCACCCGGCCATCAATCCGGGAGTGCGGCCAAAGGTTCCCGCCGCCGGATATGGTGCGCATTGTCCGCCCGGTAGCCGCGGCGCGCCTGCTGGCGGGCTGACCCGCCGTCAGCCCGCAGCGCGCTGCGACGACGCGGTGTCGGCTTGTGGCGCTGCCCTGCCGATCACATCGTCCATGACGCGGAAAGCGGCCTCGATCATGGCTTGGAAGGCCGCGGGCACGGCTTCGGTCGCTATGCTCGGCGAGTCCGTCAGCAACTGTGTGAACCCGCGTGGGGAAATCAGCATATAGCGGGTATAAGGACGGAAGGTGTTGGGGCTCGTCTCGAGGCGGGCCAGATGCTTGTCATCAGCCTTCACAGGCGCCAGCGCCAGCGTCACATTGAGTTCCCCGCGGCGATTGACGAACAGGCCGAGCGCACGGCATATGTCGGCGGCCACGAACCATGGTTCGCCTTGATGGCGTACGATCCGGATCTCCCGGTCGCTTTCCGGCCAGGTGACACGGTGGATAACAGCCTCGGCAAAGCTGTCCATTGTTAGCCTCCGCTCGAATTTGCGTTGGGGGGAACGCTAGAGGACGCTACGCTTGGCGGCGTGGCGCGGCGCGCACGCCACCAAGATTGGCGCGCAACGTAAGTAACGATTATCAATATTCTCGTCTCATCGGTGAGGTTTTTGCGGCAGGGTAACTTTGGGTTGTCGGCAGTTTGGGAAATTTATCCGCATAAGCTCGAATTTCATCGCTTTTTATACTCGTTTTCTGATGATTGTCGTTTGCTTTTGCATATCGGATAACGCTGGCAGACGGAGGCTGCGAGGATGCGGCAGGACGCGATCACGGTTCTCTGCATCGGCGTATCTCTCATGCGCGGCTCGCGATGGCCACGCCGCCAATGGCGACGGCGGCGCCGATGATTTGCATGGCCGTCAGCGTTTCGCCGAATAAAGCGAAGGCCATGAGCGCTGCAACCGGCGGGACAAGAAAGAACAGGGAGGCGACCTGCGCGACAGCGCCGCGGCGGATCAGGACAAGCAGAATCAGGATGGCGCCCACCGACATGCCGAAGACGGCCCAGATGAGGCCCGCCCACAACTGCCAGCTGTTGTCGATGAAACCGGTCTCGAGCATGACCGCTGCCGGCAGTGTCACGATCAGGGCTGCGATGAACTGGATGACGGCGCCTGTCACGAGATGTGCCGGCGACCCGGTGCGTTTCTGCCAGATTGTCCCGAGCGTGATGCAGAGCATGGACGCCAGGGCGACGGTGATCGTGAGGCCCCCGCCTGCGACGTTGAGATTGGGGATGATCACGAAGACGACGCCGAGAAGGCCCAGTCCGATGCCGACCCAGCGGCGCCTGGTGACTGTCTCGCCGAGAAGGGGCCCGGCAAGCGCCGCCGTGACAACCGGTTGCAAACTCATGATCAGGGCGACGACCCCGGCCCCCAACCCGTGGCGGACGCTCCAGAACACTCCGCCGAGATAAAGCCCCTGCAGCAGAACGCCCGCAACGAGCGCGTCGAACCACCCGCGCAGGGTTCGCGGCCAGGCCTCGCGCAGCACCGTGGCGATAGCCGTCAGCGCCGCGATGCTCAGTGCATAGCGGGCAACCAGGAAAGTGAAGGGTTCGGCGTGGGGTGCGACGAGCCTTGCCACAATGAAACCGGTGGCCCAGATCACCACAAAGATGGCAGGGGCGGCCCGCGAAAAAAGGGTGGAATTGGCCTGATCCAACGAACGCGCGCCCGAGATTTCAATGGGACCCCCCATGCAAGCAGGCCCAAGCTAGACAGCGAACCAAACACGGACGGAACCGGCGAGCAATGCGCAAAATGCATGGGCATCATGCGCATATTGCATGGCAACTGCTCAGGGCAACTGCGTGGCTCCGCGCCGCGTCGGGATCAGCGCGTCGCAGTCAGCATGTAGTTGACGCCGAGATCGCCCGACAGGCGCCAGGAGGCGCTCAGGGGATTGTAGACGACACCCTTGCGGTCGTTGACGGTGAAGCCCGCGGCTGCCACCGCCTCCGTGAGTTCGTCGGGCGTCACGAATTTCTCCCAGTCGTGGGTGCCGCGCGGGAGCCAGCGCAGGAGATACTCGGCGCCGACGATGGCCAGCGCGAAGGAGCGCAAGGTACGGTTGAGAGTGGACAAGATGACGATGCCGTCCTGTCCGGCGACGGCGCAGGCCGCCTTCACGAATACCGCCACATCGGCGACGTGCTCCACCACTTCCATGGCGGTGACAACATCGAAGCGTTCTCCGCGCGCCGCAACAGCCTCGATGGTCTCGGTGCGGTAGTCGATGGAAAGGCCGCTCTCCTCGGCATGCCGTCGCGCGGCGGCGGCCATCCCGGCCGCCGGTTCGAGGCCCGTCACATCTGCGCCGAGGCGGGCGAGAGGCTCCGCAAGGAGGCCCCCGCCCGCGCCGATATCAAGAAGAGCGAGGCCGGACAAGGGTTTCGGCGCCCGGATCGACCGGCCGAAATGGGCTGCCACCGCGTCGCGGATATAGGCGAGGCGCAATGGATTGATCTGGTGCAGCGGGCGCATCGGCCCGTTCGGGTCCCACCAACTGTCGGCGAGCTTGTCGAAGCGTGCGACTTCCGCGGGGTCGACCGTCTGGCCTGCCTGCGCGGCCGCATCTTTCGGCGCTTCATCCCTCGGCGCTATCATGAACTCTCCATAAGGCCTTTTGCCTGCTTTCCTTCAGCCAAAGCTACCACGCCATGGTTGCAAATTGCCGCCCGCGTTGACAGCGGCGGGTGAGGTCGTCATGTATACGCGCCTTTTGCCGGGCGGCCATAGCGGGCCGGCGGCGCGGGGCATCGCCAAGGTTCCTATCGACATCGAAGTTGCAGATCCCGTCATGGCTCGCCTTGTAATGAAATTCGGCGGCACGTCCGTCGCGAACGTCGATCGCATCCGCAATGTCGCCCGCCATGTCAAACGCGAGGCCGACGCCGGACATGATGTCGCTGTCGTCGTATCGGCCATGTCGGGGAAAACCAATGAACTCGTTGGCTGGTGCCGCGAGGCGGCGCCACTCCACGACGCCCGGGAATACGACGCCGTCGTCGCGTCCGGCGAGCAGGTCACGGCCGGACTTCTTGCCATCGTCCTGCAGGAGATGGGCATTCAGGCCCGCTCCTGGATGGGCTGGCAGGTGCCCATTCTGACGGATGGCGCCCACGGCGTCGCGCGCATCACCGGCATCGACGGCTCCGGTATCATCCGCCATTTCGAGGAGCGGAAGGAAGTGGCGGTCGTCGCCGGGTTCCAGGGCATGCATGAGCCCACCCGCCGCATCTCGACACTCGGGCGCGGCGGCTCGGATACGAGCGCGGTGGCCCTGACCGCCGCCATCGGGGCGGATCGCTGCGACATCTACACGGACGTGGATGGGGTCTACACGACCGATCCGCGAATCGTACCGCATGCGCGCCGGCTCGACCGGGTGTCATTCGAGGAAATGCTGGAACTCGCGTCCCTGGGCGCGAAGGTCCTGCAGGTCCGTTCGGTGGAACTTGCCATGACCCAGAAGGTCAGGACATTCGTTCGTTCGAGCTTCGATGATCCCTTGGATCCGAAGCCCGGCACGCTCATCTGCGATGAGGAGGATATCTTGGAGAACAATGTGATCACGGGCATCGCCTATTCCAAGGACGAGGCCCAGATCACCTTGCGGCGCGTGGCCGACAAGCCCGGCGTCGCGGCGGCGATCTTTGTGCCAATGGCCGAGGCCAACATCAATGTGGACATGATCATCCAGGTGGTTTCAGACGATACCACGACGACGGACATCACGTTCACCGTGGGCTCGGCGGACTTCGAGCGCGCCAAGGCTATCCTGGAGTCCTCACGCGACAAGATCGGCTTCGCGACGCTCGAAGGCGCGACCGACGTCGTCAAGGTCTCCGCCATCGGTATCGGCATGCGCAGCCACGCGGGCGTCGCGGCTCGCGCGTTCCAGGCGCTGGCCGAGAAGGGCATCAACATCCGCGCGATCACCACATCCGAGATCAAATTCTCGGTGCTGATCGATTCGGCCTATACGGAGCTCGCGGTTCGCACGCTCCATTCGCTCTACGGCCTCGATAAGCCGCAGTAGCGGTTCATCTGCGCCGGCGCGTGCCCGCGGTTCCTGCGCGTACCAGGGCCTGCCTGTCCCAAGGGTCTTGTTGCAAGTCGTCCCTGGGCCAGGCCGCCGGGATAAGGGCGGTCCCCAGCACCGGACATCGGGCTGCAGGTGCTGAGCGAAAGGAAAGGCAGGCCGGTCGACACCTGCCACATCCTGTCCATGTTTAAGCAATACGCCGCGCGTGGCCCGGGAGAATCGATACGCCTGAAACCGTCGATTCGCGCTTGGGCCATCGCTTCGATTGGCTTATCAAGCCTGAAAGAGTATGCGATTCTCGGATAAGTGCGGCGTTCCTACAGAGAGAGAGTCGGGCGTCTCATTGCGTCGGAGCATTTGTCGCTCTAGCTTTTCCGGCAGATGGGACGAGGTCGTTTCGGCAGGGAGATGTCGGGCTTTGCTCGCCCGGAGCCGGGTCTCAGGTGGCAGTGATGCGCTAATATGCGCACCATGGGTTGCGGGGGCGCAAACTCGTTGGCTATACCAACGGTCTATTGGCGCGCCACGTACCGGCGGAGCGGTTTCGCCGGCGCGGTTGGCCGTTAGCTGGCCCGCTTCGTGCGGGACGTTCAACGGGAACAGGTTGATGCGAGGCGCTCCTGGTGGCCCGCGCGTCCTGTTGCGTCGTCTCCGCGAGGTCATGGCGGAGCCGGTCAGCGCGCAGGACAGGCTCGACCGCATCGTCGTTTTGATCGCGGCCAACATGGTCGCGGAAGTCTGTTCCGTCTACGTCATGCGTACGGACGGAACGCTCGAGCTCTATGCGACCGAGGGCCTGAAACGCGAAGCCGTCCATCTCACGACGATGAGTTCGGGTGAAGGCCTCGTCGGCCTGATCGCGCGGGAGGCGGAGCCGCTCGCCCTGTCGGATGCGCAGGTGCATCCCTCCTATTCCTACAAGCCTGAGACGGGCGAAGAGATCTACCACGCCTTTCTTGGCGTGCCGATTCTGCGTGCCGGCAATACGCTCGGCGTGCTCGTGGTGCAGAACAAGACGCATCGCGTCTACCACGAGGAGGAGATCGAGGCGCTGCAGATCACGGCGATGATCATCGCCGAGATGATCGCCTCCGGTGAGTTGCAGGCGCTCGCGCGCCCAGGCGCCGACATCGCCATCCGCCGCTCCTTCCACCAGCGCGGGGTGGCGCTGGCCGACGGTGTTGGGCTTGGCCATGTCGTGCTGCACGAGCCGCGCGTCGTCGTGAAGGATCTCATTGCCGAGAACGTCGAAGGCGAGGTGAAGCGCCTCGACGACGCGATCGCCGAGATGCGCGCCGATATCGACCGCCTCCTCGAGCGTGGGGATGTGGCCCACCACGGCGAGCACCGCGATGTGCTCGAGACCGTGCGCATGTTCGCCAATGACAAGGGCTGGATTCGCCGGATCCGCGAGGCGGTGACGACCGGCCTTACGGCGGAGGCGGCGGTCGAGCGCATCCAGTCGGACACGCGCGCCAAGATCCTGCGCCAGACGGATCCCTATCTGCGCGAGCGCCTGCACGATCTCGAGGATCTGGCCGACCGTCTGCTCCATGTGCTGGCGGGCGCCAAACGCGGCGCAGCGCGCGAGGATCTGCCGGACAATGCCATTCTCGTGGCGCGTTCGATGGGGCCGGCCGCGCTGCTCGACTATGACCGCGGCCGGCTGCGCGGCCTGGTGCTGGAGGAAGGCGGGCCATCGAGCCACATCGCCATCGTCGCGCGGGCGCTCGGCATCCCTGCGGTCAGCCGCGTCGAAGGTATTGCCGGCCTTGTCGAGGCCGGCGATGCCATCATCGTCGATGGCGGCGTCGGCGATGTTCAGATCAGGCCCGCGCCGGATATCGAGGCGGCCTATGCCGAAAAGGCAAGGCTGCGCGCAAGGCGGCAGGAGCAGTATCGCAGCCTGCGCGGCATCCCGGCGATAACCCGGGATGGCACGGCCATTACCTTGCAGCTCAATGCGGGCCTGCTCGTCGATATGCCCAATATCGTCGATACGGGCGCGAGCGGGATCGGGCTGTTTCGCACCGAGCTCCAGTTCATGGTGTCGGAGCGCATGCCCTCCACAAGCGAGCAGCAGACGCTCTATCAGCAGGTTCTGATCGAGGCGGGCGGCGCGCCGGTCACCTTCCGTACGCTCGACATCGGCGGCGACAAGATCCTGCCCTATATGCAGGCCGCGGAAGAGGAAAACCCGGCGCTCGGCTGGCGGGCCATCCGTATCGGGCTCGACCGGCCGGGTCTGCTGCGTTCGCAGTTGCGCGCGCTCTTGAAGGCGAGCTCCGGCTACCACCTGCGAATCATGTTCCCGATGGTCGCGACCGTGGAGGAGTTCCTGCGCGCCAAATCCATGGTCGGCCGCGAGCAGGCCTATCTCAGGAAATACGGGCATCCGGAGCCCGAATCGGTTTCGCTGGGGGTGATGGTGGAAGTGCCGTCGCTGTTGTTCCAGCTCGATGAAATCGCCAGCCATGCGGATTTTCTGTCGGTCGGATCGAACGACCTGCTGCAGTTCCTCTTCGCGGCGGACCGCGACAACAAGCAGGTCTCGGATCGTTTTGATCCGCTCAGCGCCCCTGCCTTGCGGGCCCTGCGGGCTATTGCCGATGCGGCGGCGCGCCATGGTTGCCCGGTGACGCTCTGCGGCGAGATCGGTGGTCGCCCGCTTGAGGCGATGGCGCTGATCGGCATTGGCTACCGGGCCTTTTCCATGACGCCTGCGTCCATCGGTCCGGTGAAGGCGATGCTGCTCGAGCTCAATGTGACGGAGCTCGCGAACACCATGAGCACGCTGCTCGGATCGAGCGAGAAGGGCAGCCTTCGCCCGGCTCTTGCGGCCTTCGCGGCGGCGCATGGCCTGCCGGTGCAGTGAAGCGCTTCGGGCAGGGCGCGAAAAACCACTGGCATAAAGGCCGCGTCGCGCTTATGTGCCCTTCCTCATGATCCAGTCCAGCATGATGGTTCCCCAGGACAAGCTCGCGGCTATCCTGCAGCGGCACGATATTCTCACGGCCACGCTCGCCGAGGGCGGGGACGCGGAGGATTTCGTGGCCTTGTCGCGCGAGTTGTCGGAGCTTGACCCGGTGGTTGCGGCGATCCGAGCCTTCCAGGCGGCCGCCCGTAATGCCGAGGATATCGAGACCCTCTTGAACGATCCGGCCACGGATGCGGAGATGCGCAGCCTCGCCGAGGAGGAGAGGGCGAATGCGGCGGCGGCGGCGGAAGCGGCGGCGCTGGCCTTGCGCCTTCTGCTGATCCCGAAGGACGAGGCGGACGAGAAAAGCGCCATCCTCGAGGTGCGCGCGGGAACAGGCGGCGATGAGGCCGCTCTCTTTGCCGGCGATCTCTTCCGGATGTATTCCCGCTATGCCGACCTGAAGGGCTGGAAGGTCGAGGTTCTCTCCGAAAGCGAGGGAACTGTCGGCGGTTACAAGGAAGTGATTGCGGAAATCCGGGGGCGCGGCGTCTTCGCCCGGCTGAAGTTCGAGTCCGGGGTCCATCGTGTCCAGCGCGTGCCGGACACCGAGACCTCGGGGCGGATCCATACCTCGGCGGCGACGGTTGCCGTGCTGCCGGAGGCCGAGGACGTCGATATCGCCATCGATGAAAGCGATCTCAAGATCGATACCATGCGGGCCCAGGGCGCCGGCGGCCAGCACGTCAACAAGACGGAATCGGCCGTGCGCATCACGCATATCCCGACCGGTATCGCGGTGCTGGTGCAGGACGAGCGCTCGCAGCATCGCAACCGCGCGAAGGCGATGAGCGTGTTGCGCTCGCGGCTCTATGACATCCAGCGCCAGCAGAAGGATGCGGCCCGTGCAGCCGACCGGCGGGCGCAGGTTGGCTCAGGCGATCGTTCGGAGCGCATCCGGACCTATAATTTCCCGCAGGGGCGGGTGACCGATCATCGCATCGGCCTCACCCTCTACAAGCTCGACGAGATGATGATGGGGACGGCCATGGATGAGGTCGTCGATGCCCTGACCACCGCACATCAGGCGGCCTTGCTGGCCGAAGGGGAATGACTGCGGCGTCCTTGCCAGTGGACCAGTGGATAACCCCTGCGACAACGCGCGGGGAGGCACGGCGTCTTGTGGCGGATGCCTTTGCGGCGGCGCGGCTCGATACGCCGGCCCTCGACGCGCGGGTGCTGCTGTGCAAGGCGCTTGATATTGCTGCCATCGATCTGGCGACAGAGCCGGACGTGGCGATAGGGCCGGCCGCGGCGGCGCTTGCCGACATGGTGGCGCGGCGCCTCCGGAGGGAACCGGTGGCGCGCATCTGCGGCCGCCAGGAATTCTGGGGGTTGCCCTTCACCCTGTCCGCGGCCACGCTCGTGCCGCGCCCTGACACCGAAACGCTGGTGGAGGCCGCGCTCAAGGCCATGCGCGACGAGGGAAGGGCCGGCAGCCGGCTGCGCATCCTCGATCTCGGCACCGGCAGTGGCTGTATCCTGATCGCCCTTCTGAGCGAACTGCCGGCGGCCACGGGTGTCGGCATAGACCTTTCGCCCGAAGCCGCACGCATGGCGCGCGACAACGCCGCGATGAACGGGGTTGGAGAGCGCGCTTCGTTCCTGGTGGGCGACTGGGCCGCGGCCGTCAAGGCCCCGTTCGACCTGATCGTATCCAATCCACCCTATATCGGGACGGGTGACATCGAGGCCCTTGCGCCCGACGTGAAGCTCTACGATCCGCGGCTCGCCCTCGATGGTGGGCCTGACGGGCTTGCGGCTTATTGGCGCGTCGGCGCCGAAGCATGGCGCCTGCTGCGGCCGGGCGGGCACTTATTCGTGGAGGTCGGGGCCGGACAGGCCGGGGATGTTGGCCGCCTGTTTGCGCAGCACGGGCTTGAGGACTGGGTCGCGATACGGGATCTTGCCGGAATCGAGCGTGTCATTCACGCAACACACCGTCACGATGCAGGCGATATGCACCAATCGCCGTGAGGGTGGCCTTGCAAAAATGGCTTGGCTGAATAGGGTAAAGACGTTAGTGTGGCTTTTAGGAATTGCGCTTAGCGGCAAAAGATAAAGGGTCATGCGATCCTATCGGATCCGCAAGGAGTAGACCTCCGCGAGAAGTGCGAATCAAATCTCCGGTGCGGTGAATGGCGGGCAGTCTTAATGCTGCGCGCAGACCTTGGGTCGAACAATTCGTCGCCGGTGAGGCCTTGTCGTATCACCTTGGGATCGGCATCCGCAATATGAACACAAGGGTGGCTGACTGCCCTTCAGAGGGCTCGGCTACGGCGCTGACTGAATAAGCGCGCATTCTCCGCCATTGGCGGCTCGCGCGTTTAAACGCGTGCGATTGGCGCGCGTGGTTTTTTTATCCATATCCAGAGACAGTCGATGAGACCAGGTCAAAACAGGCGCATGCGGGGCCGGAACCGGAAAGGCCCCAATCCTTTGACACGGACGTATGAGTCCAACGGACCGGATGTGAAGATCAGGGGCACCGCCCAGCACATCGCCGAGAAATATGCCCAATTGTCGCGTGATGCACAGGCATCGGGTGATCCCGTGTCGGCCGAGAACTACCTGCAGCACGCAGAACATTATTACCGGATCATCGCCGCGGCGCAGGTCCAGTTCCAGCAGACGTATGGCACTTTCCCACGCGCCTATGACGATGAGCGCGAGGAGGGCGAGGGCGCAGACGACAACGGTTTCGGCTACGGCACGCAGCAACCGTCGGACTATGGGGCGCCGCAGCCGGACGCGCGCGGTGCCTATGACGAGCAGCCCTATGCGCCAGCGCAGCCCTATCAGGGGCGCCAAGACCGTGGTGAACGCCAAGACCGTGGTGAACGCCCGGACCGTGGTGAGCGCCAGGACCGTGGCGAGCGCCCGGACCGTAGTGAACGTCAGGATCGCGGTGAACGTTATGAGCGATCCGAGCGACCGGATCGCGCCGGTGAACGCCAGGCGCGCGGCGGTGAACGCCACGAGCGCGGCGGTGAACGCCAGGAGCGCGGTGGTGAACGCCCGGAGCGTGGTGGTGAACGTCAGGAGCGCGGAGGCGAGCGCCAGGACCGTCGTGAACGGTTTCGTGGATCGCGCCGTCAGGACGATGCCCAGGCAGGCGATGCCGGTGCGAATGGACAGGGTGTCCTGCCGGCATTTCTGACGGCTCCGCTCCGGCAGCCGGCGGAACCGCCCGAGGCGGAGGCCACAGTGGCTCCGGCACCGGCTGAGCGTCCCCGCGGTCGTGCTGCCGCAAAGACCGTTACACCCAGGGAAACCGTCGCCCCCGACAGCGCGGCGGCCAAGGCTGAGACTGCGTCCTCCGCTGCGGAGGCCGATGCGCCGGCACCGCGTGCGCGGCGTACCCGCAAGGTGGCCGTCGCCGAGGCCGAAGCGCCGGCGGCTCCGGCGCCTCGGGCGACCCGTGGGCGCCCACGGCGCCGTGCGGCCACCGAGGAAGGCGTGGACAGCGATGAGAGCGTGTTGCCGCTCGGCGATTGATCGCTGCTCGGACCATGCTGGCGTGATCACGGGAGGGCCTCAGGCCCTCCCTTTTTTATTGCTGCGGGCACTTCAAAGGAAAGTGCGGGACGGCTTTCCGTCCGGACTTGCGCAAAATCAAAGAGAAAAAGCGTTTCCGCACTTAAGCAGACCAAGAGAAGCGCTCTCGCTTCGCGCGCGGATCTGAGATGTCGATTGGCCCTGGATCTTTCGATTGCCAAGGCGGTGCCGTGGTGGTTCGCTGTTCCGTAATCCTCCCGGCCGGAACCCGGCCCCCGGCAGATGCGGACATCTCGTCGGAAATAGCGGGTCGTCGCGCAGGAAGGGCACTTGTGTTACTGATCTGCAACACTACATCAGCTTCGCCGGCCCCGCCGATGGGGGCGGTGCCTGGCGCGGCTAAACCCCGCGGGGCAATCCTTCGCGGGTTTCGGCGTGCCTCTCGGGGGCGCTGCTACCGGTCTGGAGCAGGACATGAACATCGACAAATATACGGATCGGGCCAAGGGCTTTCTTCAGTCGGCGCAGGGGCTTGCCCTGCGCGAGGGACACCAGCAGTTCACGCCTGAGCATCTCCTGAAGGTTCTGCTGGACGATTCCGAGGGCCTCGCCGCGGGCCTTATCGACAGGGCGGGCGGCCAGTCGCGGCTGGCCTTGAGCGCCGTCGAACAAGCGCTTGCCAAGCTGCCGAAGGTGCAGGGCGGTTCCGGGCAGATCTATCTCTCGCCGGCCCTGGCGCGGGTCTTCGATCAGGCCGAGAAGGCGGCGGACAAGGCGGGCGACAGCTTCGTCACGGTCGAGCGGCTGCTGCTTGCGCTCGCCGTGGAAAAGGACAGCGAGGCCGGCAAGGTCTTGGCGCAGGCTGGCGTCACGGCGCAGAGCCTGAATGCGGCCATCAACGCACTGCGCAAGGGCCGGACGGCCGACAACGCTTCGGCCGAAAACGCCTATGACGCCCTCAAGAAATATGCGCGGGACCTGACCCAGGCGGCACGCGACGGCAAGATCGATCCGGTCATCGGCCGTGACGAGGAAATCCGTCGCACCATCCAGGTGCTGTCGCGCCGCACCAAGAACAACCCGGTGCTCATCGGCGAGCCGGGCGTGGGCAAGACCGCCATCGTGGAAGGGCTCGCGAAGCGTATCGTCGACGGCGACGTGCCGGAAAGCCTGAAAGACAAGCAGTTGCTGGCGCTCGACATGGGCGCGCTGATCGCCGGCGCGAAATATCGCGGCGAGTTCGAGGAGCGGCTGAAGGGCGTCTTGTCCGAGGTCCAGGCGGCCGAAGGCGGAATCATCCTCTTCATCGACGAGATGCATACGCTCGTCGGAGCCGGCAAGGCGGATGGCGCCATGGACGCCTCGAACCTTCTGAAGCCGGCGCTCGCCCGCGGCGAACTGCATTGTGTCGGCGCGACCACGCTCGACGAATATCGCAAGCATGTGGAGAAGGACGCGGCGCTCGCGCGGCGGTTCCAGCCCGTCTTCGTGTCCGAGCCGACGGTGGAGGACACGGTCTCGATCCTGCGCGGGATCAAGGAAAAATACGAGCAGCACCACGGCGTGCGCATCCAGGATGCGGCCCTCGTCGCCGCCGCGACCTTGTCGAACCGCTACATCACCGACCGTTTCCTGCCGGACAAGGCGATCGACCTCGTGGACGAGGCGGCCGCCCGGCTCAGGATGCAGGTCGATTCGAAACCGGAGGAGCTCGACTCGATCGATCGCGAGATCGTTCGCCTGAAGATCGAATCGGAGGCGCTGAAGAAGGAAAACGATGCGGCCTCCAAGGACCGGCTGGTGCGGCTGGAAAAGGAACTCGCCGATCTCGAGGAGAAATCCTCGGCCCTGACGGCCAAGTGGCAGTCCGAGAAGGACAAGCTCGGCAAGGCGGCTGATCTCAAGAAGAAGCTCGACGAGGCCCGCAACGAACTCGCCATCGCCCAGCGCCAGGGTCAGTATCAGCGCGCGGGCGAGCTTGCCTACGGGATTATTCCCGGTCTGGAGAAGGAACTGGCCGAGACCGAGGAGAAGGAAGCCGGCGGCCAGGGCGGCGTGGTGCAGGAGGCGGTGACGCCTGACAACATCGCGCAGGTCGTGTCGCGCTGGACCGGTGTGCCGGTCGACAAGATGCTGGAAGGCGAGAAGGACAAGCTCCTGAAGATGGAGGACCAGCTTGCCAAGCGCGTCGTCGGCCAGGAGGAGGCGGTCGAGGCCGTGTCCACCGCCGTCCGCCGGGCGCGCGCCGGGCTCCAGGATCCGAACCGGCCGATCGGCTCGTTCATGTTCCTCGGCCCGACCGGCGTCGGCAAGACCGAGCTGACGAAGGCGCTCGCCGCCTTCCTGTTCGACGACGAGACGGCGCTCGTGCGCCTCGACATGTCGGAATATATGGAGAAGCACTCGGTGGCCCGCCTCATCGGCGCCCCTCCCGGCTATGTCGGCTACGAGGAGGGCGGTGCCTTGACGGAAGCGGTGCGGCGCCGGCCCTATCAGGTCGTGCTGTTCGACGAGGTCGAAAAGGCGCATCCCGATGTCTTCAACGTGCTCCTGCAGGTGCTCGACGACGGGCGGCTGACGGACGGCCAGGGGCGGACGGTCGACTTCCGCAACACGCTTATCATCATGACCTCGAACCTCGGCGCGGAATATCTCGTCAACCAGAAGGCCGGCGAAGATTCCGATGCCGTGCGCGAGGAGGTGATGGGGGTGGTGCGTGCCCACTTCCGGCCGGAGTTCCTGAACCGCGTGGACGAGATCATCCTGTTCCACAGGCTCAAGAAAGAGCAGATGGGTGCGATCGTCGAGATCCAGCTCAAGCGGCTCGCCAAGCTCCTCGAGGATCGCAAGATCACGCTGGAACTCGATGCCAGTGCCCGCGAATGGCTGGCCGACAAGGGCTATGATCCGGCCTATGGCGCGCGCCCGCTGAAGCGGACGATCCAGAAGAACGTGCAGGATCCGCTCGCCGAGCTGATCCTCGCGGGTTCGATCAAGGATGGCGAGACCGTGCCGATCGTCGCAGGACCCAACGGGCTCATCATCGGTGATTTCCCGGCGGCGGAGACGCGTCGACCCGTCGGTGTTGCGCTGAACTGAGGCAAAGTCGGCGGGACGGTGCCCTCTCCCACTTTGCGGGGAGGGGATAACGCCCGCTAACTTGGCGCCATACCCTGACAATTGCTCTCCCGACGCTTATCTCTGATATATTCGTCGGGAGAGTTCTTGATGCAGGACAGCGAAAGCCCCAAGGTCGACCGGGAAGCGAACCGCCTCTCGGCGCGCGCGGCGCGCTATGCCCGCGTCGGACGGGATGTCGGCGGGATTGCGGCGAAGCTTGCCGGTGCCCGCGCCTTGGGATTGACCACTGACCGCGAGCAGAACGCCGGGGACCTGATGCGGGCACTGGGCGGCCTCAAGGGGCCGCTGATGAAGGTGGCGCAGCTTCTCTCCACCATTCCCGATGCCCTGCCGCCGGAATATGCGACCGAACTGCAAAAGCTGCAGGCCGAGGCCCCGCCCATGGGGGCCGCCTTCGTGAAGCGGCGGATGATGAGCGAACTCGGTCCGGATTGGGCCGGGCGCTTCGCCTCGTTCGATCTGAAGCCGGCGGCCGCGGCCTCGCTCGGCCAGGTCCATCGCGCCACGGCGCATGACGGTACGGCGCTTGCCTGCAAGCTGCAGTATCCGGACATGCAGTCCGCGGTGGAGGCGGACCTCGTGCAGCTTGGCCTCGTCATGAAGCTGCAGCGCCGCTTCAATCCCTCCATCGATACACGCGAGATCGCGACCGAGATCGGCGCGCGTCTGCGTGAGGAATTGGATTATCGCCGGGAGGCGAAACACGCCGCGCTCTATCGGCTCATGCTGGCCGATGTGCCTGATGTGCGCGTGCCGCGCGTCCATGCGGACCTCTCGACCGGGCGGCTTCTGACGCTGGACTGGCTGCAGGGCGAGCGGCTGCTCGATTTCCGACACGCCTCTCTTGAGACGCGCAATCGGCTCGCCCGCGTCATGTTCGGCGCGTGGTGGCATCCCTTCAGCCACTATGGCGTCATCCATGGCGATCCGCATCTCGGCAATTACACTGTCTTCCGGGGTGGGGCCGACAACGATGCGCAAGGCATCAATCTCCTGGACTACGGCTGTATCCGCATTTTTCCGCCGGCCTTTGTCGGCGGGGTCGTGGATCTCTATCGCGGGCTTCTGGAGGGCGATGAGGCGCGTGTGGTGCAGGCCTATGAAACATGGGGGTTCCGGGGGCTCACCCGCGAGCTCATCAGTGTCCTGAACATGTGGGCGCGTTTCATCTATGGCCCGCTGCTGGACGACCGCGTGCGGACGATCGCCGACGGGGTGGCGCCGGGGGAATACGGCCGGCGCGAGGCCTGGCGCGTCAAACAGGCGCTGAAGGAGAAGGGCCCGGTCCGCATCCCGCGTGAATTCGTCTTCATGGATCGCGCGGCGATCGGACTCGGGGCTGTCTTCCTACATCTCAAGGCTGAATTGAACTTCCATCGCCTCTTCGAAGCTGAGATCGAAGGCTTTGATCTCGGCGTGGTGCAGGATCGGCAGGCGAAGGTGCTCGCGGAGAGCGGATTGGCCTGAGCTGTGCGAAGCGGAACCCGTTTTCCGTTGGCCCTATAGAGTTTTCGAATGACGCTCAGGCGTTGCAAGGCGCATTGGCATGGGGTAAAGCCCCTTCCAGGAAACGTGACAGCAGCCTGAGGGAACACTATGGCCCAAGCCGCCGAAGCCAAAGCCCACCATGCGCCGCCGGCGATGGATTATGGTGAGCACGAGCGCACCTACCAGGGCTTCATCGTTGGGGCGAAATGGGGCGGCATTGCGGTCTGTGCCATTCTCGTCCTGATGGCAATCTTCCTGCTCTGATTTTGCAATTTCGCTGATCGATAGACGGCTGGGTCTCCGCCGTGCGTGATGAGATGCGCAAGGCGAATGGATCGTTTGGCGTAACCTTTGACGACGCGCCGCAAGGCGCCCGTCCCCCTAACCCGGGAGAGACTGTCGGCCCGCCATGGCCGCCGTGCCGTCTCTCGCCGCTGCCCACGCTGTTATCGCCGTTCTGGAGTGGTTCACGATGCTGATCGCCGTCCCCGCCGAGACCGAGCAGAATGAAGGGCGCGTCGCTGCGACGCCCGAGACGGTGAAGAAATTCCTGGGCCTTGGGGCCGAGGTGGTCGTGCAGAGCGGGGCGGGTTTGCGCTCCGGTGTGACCGATGCGGACTATACCGAGGCTGGCGCGCGCATCGCGGCCACTCCCGGCGAGACGCTCAGCGGCGCCGACGTGGTGCTGAAGGTGCGGCGCCCGAGTGCCTCGGAGCTGCCGTTGATCAAGCGCGGCGCGCTTGTCATCGCCGTCCTCGACCCCTACGGGGACGAGGCTGCCGTGAAGAGCTGGGCGGACGCCGGCATCTCGGCCTTTTCCATGGAATTCATGCCGCGCATCACCCGCGCGCAGGTGATGGATGTGCTGTCGTCGCAGGCAAACCTCGCCGGCTATCGCGCGGTGATCGACGCCGCCGCCGAATATGGCCGCGCCTTGCCGATGATGATGACGGCGGCGGGCACCGTTCCCGCTGCGCGCGCCTTCATCATGGGGGCGGGTGTCGCCGGGCTTCAGGCCATCGCGACGGCGCGGCGTCTCGGGGCGGTGGTGTCTGCGACCGACGTGCGCCCTGCCGCCAAGGAGCAGGTGGCCTCGCTCGGCGCCAAGTTCATCGCCGTCGAGGACGAGGAGTTCAAGGCGGCCGAGACGGCGGGCGGCTACGCCAAGCAGATGTCGGCGGAATATCAGGCCAAACAGGCCGAACTGACCGCGAGCCATATTTCCAAGCAGGATATCGTCATCACGACGGCGTTGATCCCCGGTCGCCCCGCGCCGAAGCTGATCACCGCCGCCATGGTAGCCTCGATGCGGCCGGGATCGGTGATCGTCGATCTGGCGGTGGAGCGCGGCGGCAATGTCGAGGGCGCGGTTCCGGGCGAAGTGGTGGTGACGGCGAATGGCGTGAAGATCGTCGGCCATCTCAACGTGCCCGGCCGTCTCGCTGCCACGGCCTCGAGCCTTTACGCCAAGAACCTTTATGCCTTTGCCGAGACGCTGATCGACAAGGCGTCGAAGGCGCTGGCCGTGAACTGGGACGACGAACTCGTCAAGGCGACGGCCCTGACGCGGGACGGCGCCATCGTGCACCCGGCTTTCCTGCCGAAAGCCTGATGACGACAGACGAGACCCTTCTTCCCCGATTTCCCTGATTACAGAACCACACCGGTATCAACGAGGGAGTGCGAGCGATGGCCAATCTTACGCCGGAGGAAGCGCTCGAACGCGCCCGTGCGGCAGCCGAAGCGGCCCGGCAGGCCGCGGAGGCGGCGCAGACCTATGCGGACTATGCCGCCGATATGGTGGGCAGTGTTGCCCATGCCGCGACGGGCGGAGCGGTTGACCCCACCGTTTTCCGTTTAGCGATCTTCGTGCTCGCGGTCTTCGTGGGCTACTACGTGGTGTGGTCGGTCACGCCGGCCTTGCACACGCCGCTGATGTCCGTCACCAACGCCATCTCGTCGGTGATCGTCGTGGGCGCACTGCTCGCCGTCGGCGTCTCGGCGATGCCCGATCTCGGCGCCGGCCCCTGGTGGGCCAAGGCCTTCGGCTTCATCGCGCTGATCCTCGCCTCCATCAATATCTTCGGTGGCTTCCTGGTGACCCAGCGCATGCTCGCCATGTACAAGAAGAAGGGCTGAGGGACATGGCTGCCAATCTGTCTGCGCTGCTCTATCTCGTCGCCGGCGTCCTCTTCATCCTGGCGCTACGGGGCCTCTCGTCTCCGGCCACCTCCCGCAAGGGCAATCTCTACGGCATGGTCGGCATGGGGATCGCGATCCTCACGACCGTCGTGTTCCATCCGCCGGCGGATGTCGGGAGCTGGCTCATCATCATTTTGGGCATGGCGATCGGCGGCGGTATCGGCGCGGTCGTCGCCAAGCGCGTGCCCATGACGGCGATGCCGCAACTCGTGGCGGCCTTCCATTCCGGCGTCGGCCTCGCCGCGGTGTTCGTTGCAGCGGGCGCCCTTTATGCCCCGGAAGCCTTCGGCCTCGGCTCTGTCGGCACCATCCACGGTGGAAGCCTCGTCGAGATGTCGCTCGGCGTGGCGATCGGCGCGGTAACCTTCACCGGTTCGATCATCGCCTTCCTGAAGCTTGACGGCCGCATGTCCGGCAAGCCGATCATGCTGCCGCAGCGCCATCTCCTCAATATCGTGCTCGGCGCCCTCCTCGTCGTGCTGATCGCCGTCTTCGTCGCCACCGAGAGCCATGTCGTCTTCTGGTTCATCGCGCTGGTCTCGTTCGTCCTCGGTGTCACGCTGATCATCCCGATCGGCGGCGCGGACATGCCGGTCGTCGTGTCCATGCTCAACTCCTATTCGGGGTGGGCGGCCGCCGGCATCGGCTTCACGCTCGGCAATCTGGCGCTGATCATCACGGGTGCCCTCGTCGGCTCCTCGGGCGCGATCCTGTCCTACATCATGTGCAAGGGCATGAACCGCTCGTTCATCTCGGTCATTCTCGGCGGCTTCGGTGGTGACAGTGCGGCGGCTGCCGGCGGCGGCGCCGTCGAGACGCGCCCGGTCAAGCAGGGCTCAGCCGACGACGCGGCCTTCCTGATGAAGAACGCCGCGAAGGTCATCATCGTGCCCGGCTACGGCATGGCGGTGGCGCAGGCGCAGCACGCGCTGCGCGAAATGGCCGACAAGCTCAAGGAAGAGGGCGTCGAGGTCAAATATGCGATCCATCCGGTCGCCGGCCGCATGCCCGGCCACATGAACGTTCTGCTCGCCGAGGCAAACGTGCCCTACGACGAGGTGTTCGAGCTGGAGGACATCAACTCGGAATTCGCGCAGGCCGACGTCGCCTTCGTCATCGGCGCGAATGACGTGACCAATCCGGCCGCCAAGACCGACCCCGCCTCGCCGATCTTCGGCATGCCCATCCTCGACGTGGAGAAGGCCAAGACCGTTCTCTTCATCAAGCGCGGCATGGGTTCCGGTTACGCGGGCGTCGAGAACGAGCTGTTCTTCAAGGACAACACCATGATGCTGTTTGGCGATGCCAAGAAGATGGTGGAAAGTATCCTCAAGTCGCTGTGAGCTGGCTCGCCTGTGAGTTGGCCCCGGCGGGTCTCCAGCCATCGCCGCAGAAATGGGCTTCGGGTCCTGAAGAAAGGAGGGCGGCTTGTCGGACGCCAAGCATCCCCCCGTGATGCCGCCTTCGCCGCCTCCCAATCTCCCCCCGGCCCCGCCGGAGGGAGCCTTTCCCGGCTTGCCGCCGCGCCCGCCGGAGGCGCCGCCGCGCATTCGCCGCAACTGGCGGCGCCTTGTCGCGCTCGTGATCGGCGTGGCCGCGCTCGCCTATCTCGTCGCGCTCGGGGCGCTCTACAGCCAGCAGCGGCACTATCTCTTTCCGCTTGATCCGACGCGGGCCGATCCCGCCGTGGCCGGGATTCCAGGGCTCACGGAGACGACCATCCGCACCGAAGACGGCGAAACGCTGGTCGCCTGGGTGCTGCCCCCGCAGGAGGGCAAGCCGGTCCTTGTCTATTTCCACGGACAAAGCGGTAATCTCGCCCGCCCAGGCCGGCTCGACCGCTACAAGGCGCTCGCCGCGGATGGCGAGGGCCTGTTCGTCGTCAGCTACCGCGGCTATGGCGGCTCCACGGGCGCCCCCTCCGAGGAAGGGCTGCGGGCGGACGCGCGGGCCGCCTACAAGGCAGCCGCCGAGCGGTTCGGTTCAGACCGCCTTGTCGCCTATGGCGAATCGCTGGGAACCGGCGTTGCCGTCGGGCTCGCGGCGGAGGTGCCGGTCAAGGGTCTCATTCTGGAGGCGCCCTATGTGTCAACGGCCGAGGTCGGCGCCGAGCGCTATCCCTGGGCGCCGGTGAAGCTCCTGATGCGCGACCAGTTCCGGTCGGATGAACTCATCGGCAAGGTGCGCGCGCCAATCCTGATCCTGCACGGGGTCAAGGACCATATCATCCCCTACGTGCAGGGCGTCACGCTGTTCAATCTGGCCCCGGGTCCCAAGCGGCTGGTGTCGTTTCCGGATGGTGACCATGTGGACCTGCCCGACCATGGGTCGATCCCGCAGGTCGCCATGTTCCTGCGCGATATCGAGGGCACGACGCCGATGCCGCAGGCGCAGACGCGCGTGGTGCGCGAAATTGCTTCGGAGCCGGAAAAAGTGCCCGCGCCCGCCGGAGAGTCGCGATAGGCGGGACCGGGGTGCGCCTTGGCGGGGATGCTTCCACGGGACGCCGTCCTTGCCGTACTCGCTGTCCCCAGCTTCCTTGGCGATACGGCGACTTGATGCGGCGATTTCGCGATGCGGCCAATCCCTTTCGTGCCGGATCCGGGACGCGCAGCGGCGCAGGTGTCTTGGAAGGGCGCGCCTGCGGAGGGTAAAGGAGCACCGGTCGCGATGTCCGGTGCCCGCATGATGAGAGGAGCGGGAGGGCTCCTCCGCGAAGCCGGTCCGTCAAACCTGATGCCGATTGACGGGGCAGGTCCGGAGCGGCTCCGGAAGCGAAATTGCGCATATTCCGACGAAACCAGCGCTCATCTGGGTCGAAGGCGGATCCCTTACGGTCGGAACATGTATGCTACGTTAAACTGGAGCGCCGCGTTATGGCGCGGGCGTCTCGCCCGGCCGAGGGCCGCCCTAGTGGATGGATTTAGAGGCCATGCCATGTTGCAATTGCTCGAGCTCATCCTTGAGCTGCAGCTTCTTGCGTTTGAGCTCTGCTACTTTGAGCGTGCTGGCCGACGGACTTGAGAGTGTCGATTGAATCTCCTCCTCGAGGGCCTGATGCCGCCTCTTGAGCTCCATGATATGGGCCTGCAAAGACATCGGACTGTCTCCTCTTTCTGTGAGCATTCGCGACGGTAGTGTGACACAAGAGCGAGCGGCTGTGGAGCCTCGCTGTTTCCACATTGCGAAATCTTTGTGACGCTTCTTGGCCCTCCGCCTCTTGAATAGTGTGCTGATGCTCTATATAGGGTCGGGCACTGAACGCTCCCTTCGTCTAGCGGTCTAGGACGTCGCCCTCTCACGGCGAAAACAGGGGTTCGATTCCCCTAGGGAGCGCCAAGCATTTTCCAAGCACTTAGATGCAGGAAATGGCGGCAGTCGCGGCAAAATTTGATGCGAGCGCTGGCCTTATCGAAATTTCGTGAAATTTTTTCACCGTCGGCCGGATGGGACGTTCGCTGGCCTCGGGTGACTTTTCCCTTTTCGCCGAGGCCTCCGCGCTATCTGCAAGGCGGTTGCGTTTGTCTGCTTTCTGGACATAGGTCCGCCGACCATGGCGCTGACGTGCCTTTCACGGGTCGATCCGCAGCGGCACGTTCTCCGGTGGTTTCCTGAGGAAACCCATGTCTGATTGTGAGGTAGCTGACTTCCCGGTCGCGCCAGAGAATGCAGCTTAGGTAAGCCTGATCAGTGGGATTGGCGCTTCGGCTATCGCGCCCGAGCGCCCGGACTTTTTGGAGTCCTCTGAAGTCGGCGTCCAGGGCGACGCCTGCGATGGAAACCATCGCGCATTGGGCATTTTTTCCAGTGTCAGTTTGGATATGCCGCATGCGAGACGTGTACGAAGTATCCAGATATGATGATCGCAAAAAGAACGGCACTGTATTTCGTAAGTATCTGTACTTTTCTTTTTTCCCACAGAGCTTCCGGCATGAAGGCGTGAATAGCAAGATATGAAACAAGAAAACCTATGCCGAAAACGATCAGGTCTATAACGAAAAGCGGAAGTCGTAAGCCTTCAACAAGGAAGCGAAGCATGGGAATTGCGCCAGGACCGATATTCTGTTTCTCCCCTAACAGGTCCCTGCGTGAAAGGCAACGTGAGCAAATAGCGTAAAGGAATCGAGGTGCGCCGGGACGCTCTTCGGGCTGCGGACTTGGCCTCATGACTTGTAGAAGATCTACATCAATCCAGTTTTATCGATCCATTCCTTTGAAAAGGATGAGCCGGCTATCCGCCGCCGGACGAATGAGAAGCGGCAGCACTGGCGCCTCGAGGAGGCGCCTTGTGTCCCGGTCGATGGCCGTTTCGCGCGCGAGTGGCGCCTATCGCGGGGGCGACGTCGGCCCTGGCCGACCCCGGCGGTCAGAGCGCTTCGAGCGCGAGCGCGATGCCCTGCCCACCGCCGATGCAGAGCGTGACCATGCCCCTGCGGATTCCGTCACGCTTCATCGCATGGAGAAGGCGCGTCACCAGGATCGCTCCGGTCGCTCCGATCGGATGGCCATGGGCGATGGCGCCGCCTTCGACATTGACGAGGTCCTCCGGCAGGCCGAGCTCGCGCGCGACCGCGATGGGAACGGCGGCGAAAGCCTCGTTGATCTCGATGCGCTCGACGTCGCCGAGCGTCCAGCCCGCGCGTTCGAGCGCCTTGCGCACGGCCGGCACCGGCCCGAGACCGAACATGCCCGGCTCCACCGCCGCAACGCCATGGGCGGCCAGCCGACCGACTGGCTCAATGCCGCTCGCCTCCGCATAACCCCGGTCAGCGACGATCATCGCGGCAGCCCCGCTGTTGAGGCCGGGTGCATTACCCGCCGTAATCGTGCCCTGCTCCCGGAAGGCCGGTTTCAGTTTCGCCAAGATCTCGATCGTCGTATCCGGGCGTGGCGCTTCGTCGGTAGCAAAGAGCTCCGGCCCCTTCCGGCCCTGGAGTTCGACTGGGATGATTTCATCCATGAAGCTGCCCGCCTTCTGCGCCTCTGCGAAGCGCTGTTGCGAACGCACGGCGAATGCGTCCTGATCTCGACGCGTGATATTGAGTTTCGCGACAAGATCCTCGGTGTGCCAGCCGGAATGCTCGCCGGAGAAGGCGTCGTTGAGCCCATCGGTCAGCATGCTGTCGAGCATGGTCGCGGGACCCATCCGATAGCCCCAACGCCCGCCCTCGACCAGGTAGGGCGCTCGATCCATGTTCTCCATGCCACCGGCGACCGCGACGGAGGCATCACCAGCGCGAATGTCCTGCGCGGCAGAAACGATTGCCTGCGCGCCGGACCCGCAGACGCGGTTGACCGTGAGCGCCGGCACGGCGACCGGCACGCCGCCGCCGATCGAGGCCTGGCGGGCCGGGTTCATCCGATTACCGGCCTGAACGACATTGCCCATGACGACGGCGTCGAGTGCAGCCGGGTCGAGGCCGGCACGTTTCAACGTCTCGCGGACGACGATGGCGCCGAGCACCGTGGCCGGGGTTCCCTTCAATGCGCCGTTATAGCCGGCGATCGGGGTCCGCACGGGATGCGCAAGGACGATTTCGGTCTTCGACATGATGAACTCCTCTGCTTCAGGCGACGACGCGCGTGGCCATGACGGCATCGCGTCGTGGACGCGCGGCCTCGGTCTCTCCGCCTCCGGCGGGCATGCTGACCACATCCAGTCGGGCGATCTCCTCGGCGCTCAGCGACAGCGCCGCGGCGCCGAGATTGCTCATGAGTTGTTCCAGGGAGCGCGGTCCGATCAACGGTACGGCGTTACGGGCGCCCGCCCAGGCGATGGCGACCTGGTCCGGGCCGACGGCGCGCTCGCCGGCAATAGCCAGCACCGTGTCGAGGATGGCGGTGCGCTGGGCTGAATCCTCGGCCTGGAAGACCTTGCCACCCAGCGCCTCGGCCCTGCCTGTCTCGCCGCGGCGATACTTACCGGTCAACACGCCGCCGCCGAGCGGAGACCATGTCAGGACGCCCAGGCCCAACGCCTCGCATGCCGGGAACAGATCAGCCTCGGGCTCACGGTGAACGAGGCTGTGCTCGAACTGCGCGGCGGCGATCGGCACGGCACGGGTCACCTCAGCGAGCGTGACGGCGCGCGCCAGCCGCCATGCCGGGAAGTTGGAGAGGCCTGCATAAAGGATCTTGCCTGCGCGAGCGAGATCGTCGAGACCGCGCACGATTTCTTCCGAAGGCGTCAAGCCATCTGGATGGTGCACCCAGTAGAGGTCGATCCGGTCGGTCTTCAACCGCTTCAGACTGGCTTCGAGCGAAGCGACCATCGCTTTGCGACTGTTGCCGGTAACGAGGAGGCTGGCGTCCGGGGCCGCGCCATTCGTATACTTCGTGGCCAATACGAACTCCTCGCGCCGGCCCTGAAGCAGTTCGCCAAGTATCGTTTCAGACTGGCCGAACTGGTAGATGTCTGCGGTGTCGATGAAGTTGCCGCCGCCTTCAGCGAACGCGTCGAGGATGGCGCGGCTCGTTTCGGCGCTGGCGCCATGCCCCCAAGCATTGCCGAAATTGGCGGTGCCGAGGGCGATTTGGGATACGCGCAGGCCGGAACGGCCGAAAAGCTTATATTCCATGGGATGAATGTCCTGGAGGGTGGAGAGAGGCATCAGGCTCGCGCCGGAACAAGCACCTGCCGCCGTGGCTCGCGGATGGTGACGACGGTGATAGCCGCGATCAGGCACAATCCCCCCGCGATGAAGAAGGCGGGCAGATAGCTCTGGTAGGCGGTACGGCTGAATCCGGCGCCCCAGGCCGCAAAGGCGGCCCCCATCTGGTGACCGGCGAAGATCCAGCCGAAGACGAGATTGGCGCGGTCACCGAAACGCTCGGCGGCAAGCTTCACCGTCGGCGGCACGGTCGCGACCCAATCGAGTCCGTAGAATACCGCGAAGATCGAAAGCTCGTAAAAGCTGAAGGAGGTGAAGGGCAGATAGATCAGCGAAAGTCCGCGCAACCCGTAATACCAGAACAGCAAGGTGCGGCTGGCAATGCGGTCGGAGAGCCACCCCGAGCCGACTGTGCCGGCGAAGTCAAAGATGCCGATGAGCGCGAGCATACTGGCGGCTGCGACTGGAACGATGCCGAAGTCGCCGCAAAGCGAGACAAAATGCGTCTGGACGAGCCCGTTGGTGCTCGCGCCGCAGATGAAGAACGTGCCGAACAGAACCCAGAACGTGCGCGAACGCGATGCGTCCCGCAGAGCCACGATGGGAGAGGCAAGCATGTCACGGAATGAAAGCTGTGCCGGAGCAGGTACCGGGGTGGGGTCGGCGGCGCCATAGGGAGCGAGGCCGAGATCGGAGGGCCGGTCGCGCATCAGCAAAAGCACGGCGAGGGCCGCAAGCGCGAGCATGACCAACACGAGGCCGAGCGCGTTGCGCCAGCCGAGGGCCTGCGTCAGGCTGGCGAGCAATGGCAGAAAGACGAGCTGCCCCGTCGCGGTACTCGCCGTAAGGAGGCCGACGACGAGACCACGCCGTGCGGAAAACCACCGCGTCGCGACGGTGGCTCCAAGGACCATCGCGGTTAGCCCCGTGCCGAAGCCAACGACGACGCCCCAGAGCAGGAAGAGCTGCCAGAGCTTCGTCATCGCAAAGGAGCCGAGAACGCCGGCGCCGATCAGCGCCAGCGCCACGGATGCGACAATCCGGAGCCCGAAGCGGTTCATAAAGGCGGCCGCGAACGGTCCCAGGAAGCCGAACAGGACAAGCCGGATCGCGAAGGCTGAGGAGATCTCCGATGTCGACCAGCCGAACTCCTGCTGCAGCGGGCCGATCAACACGCCAGGTGCGCCAACTGCCCCGGCCGTCACGAGCATCGTGAGGAAGGTCACGCCGGCGACAACCCAACCGTAATGGATGCCCCGTCGTGCGAAAAAGCTCGGCAGCGCGTCACGCGACGCGGAAGATGGAGCCGCCACCATCATCACACTCCTCTTTGCGGGTAGATACCCGTTTTTGGTTCAAAAATCAGAGCAACTGGCTGAGCTCGGCGATAAGCTCGACGCGCGTCGGCCCGAGCCGCTCGCCAATCTCGTCCTGGCAACGATCCCAGAGCGGCTCGGCCTTGCGGAGCACGGTGCTGCCATGCTCGCTCAGTGTCACAGTCGCTTCCCGCTGGTCCTCGCCGCGTCCGAGCTCGACGAGGCCGAGCTTCTGGATGACACGGACATTGCGCCCCATCGTCGAGCGGTCGAGTTCAAGATGCTTTGCGAGTTCGGTCAGGCTGATGGGCTGGCGCCGTGCGATTGTCCTGAGAAGGGCATACTGCGCGATGTTGATGCCAACCGGCGACAGCGCGGCATCGTAGAGCGCGGCAACCTTGCGAGTTGCGATCCGCAAATTGGTGCAGTGGCAGGGTGTCGACATAGATGCGTGTATATACCCCTATTCTGACGGGCGCAAGTGAAGGAGCGTCCTCCGGGGATTTCAGCACACGGGGGGGGGGGGCGACGTCGCGCTCGCAGCGCAGGCTGCTCAAGGGCGCAACCTTAGGCAACCTGCGGAACTGCTGCTTCGGCCCGAGGTTCTGGCGCTCACGCCGCAGCGCGGCCGACTGCCGAGGCAGCCGGCGTCAGCACCTTGATGGGTTACCCATGCCTGTGTTGTCCGCGCCGTCGTGATCCCAGCGATGCCGTTCTTGACCTAGATCAAATTTTGCGCTGATATAGTTCTATGTAAAGCATATGTCTTCTATTAGAAGACAAAATGAAGCGCAATCAATAGCTCCATGGCGGTTCGTTCTCTCTCCACGGTTCTGAAGACGCTTGCCGTTCTCGATGCGGCGGGGCGGTCCGATCGTCCGCTGCGGCTTGTCGATTTCTGTCGCGCGACCGGTGAGGCGCGCGGCGCCGTCTACCAGCGTCTCGTCACATTGATCGAGGCCGGGTGGCTGGAGGCGACCGATGACGGCACCTACAGGCTGTCGCTGCGGATCGTTCCCTATGCCAACCGTGCGCTCGACCAGGCGAGCCTCGGCACGCGGCTGGCGGATGTGCTGCAGCAGATCGTCGTCGAAACGGGTGAGACTGCTTCGCTCGCCGTGCTGGAGGATGGCGAGGCTGTCATCGTCCAGCGCGTGGAATCCAGGGGCATCCTCCGCTCCGACCTTCGCGTGGGCAAGCGACTCGAACTGGCGCGCACGGCGCTGGGCCGCGCATTGGTTGCCTTTGCGCAGCCGGAGGCGCTGGCGCATCTCATCGAACTCGGGGTGGATCTGCCGTCGGAGGAGGTGATCCGCGAGGTCCGCGCGCAAGGCTTCTCTGTCTCGGTCCTGTCCGGACCGCGCACGGTCTCGGCCGTTGCCAGCCCGATTTTCGACAACCGCGGCCATTGCATCGGTGCCATCTCCGTATCCGGGCCGACGGCCGGCTTCGACAAGGACAAATGCGCGCGGGCCGCCGTCGCGGCCGCTGAGCGCGCCAATTCACGCTTGATGGGAATGGATGCCGAATGATGGCTCTAGACACACGCCCGGCTGATCCGGCGTTTGATATCGCCAGCCTGATGCGCGCGCCGGCACGGATCATGCGGCCGGAGACGCTGGCGGCATTCCAGCCGTCCCGACTCAGTGCCTCCCGCGCGCTGATGAGCCAGGCGGTGCGCCAGAAATGGTCGATCCAGCGGCGGCGCTTCGACATCGATGCGACCGGCCGCGGCGTCGCCGACTATCGTATCGACATCGGCGGCTGGCGCTTTTCCTTCCCCGTCTATTCCTTTGCACCCGCGAAGGAAGGGCGGACAGGCCGCATCATCGGCCGGGCCTGGGACATGATGGGCGCCCTCGTCGAGGGCGACATGTCCGCGGAGGACTTCGAGACGACAGGGCGCGAATTGCCCAAGCTTTACGAGGGGCGCGCAACGCCCGGCACGCTGATCTGGTGTCGGTCCAACCGCAGCGGCCGGTTCTTCAACACGGCGCAGCAGGCGCTGGCGCAAGGTCGCCAGCCGGATGTCGCGGCGCTCGCGCAGAGCTGCTACCTCATGCGCAACACCGGCCTCGACGGCAACGGCACCTTCGGCACCAAGACCTTCCTGACCTATGAGAAGGACCATCCGCTCAGATGGTCGCTCTCCGCGCAGATGCTGTGCGCCTATATGATGCGGGTCTTCGCGCAGGATCTCGTGCATCACCTCGCGCGTCTCGCCAATCCGGCGGCACCGGAGCTTGCGCCGGACCTGCGCCGCTTTCTCGGCGTCGGCAACGGCTCGGCGCTGGGGCTGATGCTGTTCGTCAATAATCACCCCCGGCTCATCGATCGCTGGATCGGGATTCGCGAGACGGCGCTCGCCCATGCCAAGAGCCTCGCCCTGTCGCCGGATGGGCGGGAGATCGGGGTGCTGCGGGGGCTCGTCGAGAAGGCGATCCTGTTCCGTCGCCAGGATCGCGCGGAATATGAGGCGCTGACGGCGAGCGCCGTCATCGCCGAGGATCTTGTCGTGGTGAGCGACGCGCTGGGGCATCTCAAAGCGCGCTTCAAGGCCGGCGATATCCTGCCGCAAAGGCCGTTCGCCGATCTCTGCGACAGGCTCGAAGGCCGCGTCGCCCCCGAGGCGCTGGAAACGCTCCATTCCCTCCTCATCGAGCTCGTGCCCGCCCATGCCGACAGCCTTGTCGAGACGCTCGTGCTCGACGAGGAGCTGACAGGGCGGCCCGAGATGCCGGTTTGCCGGCTTCTCGAGATCCTGCGCGATGAATATGCCTGGGCCTTCGGCCTCGATCTCGCGTCGGAAGCCTCGTCCCGCTATGTCTGGTACAAGTCCGCGACGGCGGAGGAGCCGCGTCGCGGGCCGCGCAGCGAGGTCGAGGACGCGGTGAACCTCGGGCTCGATCTCGCGCGGTTCATCGTGCGGCTGGAGGCGGATCTCGTCCGGCAGGACCCCCACCTGAGCACGGCGCGTTTCCTCATGGCCCATCCCCAACACCGGGCGATCGTCACGCGTGTCCAGGCGCTCGCCGGCTCGTTCTACCATTCGCCTTACGCCGATATCATGAGCGAGGATTTCGTCCCCGCCCATATCACGCGGCTGCTCAATGTCGGCCTCCACGGCATCGACAAGACCCGCGACTTCCTCAACCGCAACCTGCGCGGCGTCCTCTTCCATGGCGCGCCGCTGCCCGAGGATCTTCGTGCCGGCACGGCCGACGATCACTGGTTCTATCCTTCGGAGCCCATATTGTGACTTTAGCGAACGCTTCGTCATCCACGATGCGCGCCAGCCTGCGCGAAAGCCGCATGGTCCTCGAGCGCCTGATGCAGGTCGTGCGCATCGACGAGGGCCTGGTTCCCTCGCTGCGCGACTGCGCCCTCTATTCAGCCGCCCTCGGCCTTGGTGGCTTCCCGGCCGTCTCGGCCCATCTGGAGCTGTTGCGCGGGGCTGCGCCCGAGCGCGTCAAGCTGGTCGCGGATTCGCCGCTGACGGTCGACGGCGGCGGCCAGCACGCCTGGGTGGTGGCCGAACTCGTCGTTGATCTCTTGGTGGCTGAGGCGCGGACGTCGGCAGCCGGCGGCCGGGAAATGGCGGAGGCACGCGTCCTCAACGTGGTGGAGCCGGAGGAGCTCGGCGTGGCGGCGGCGATCGCGCGGCGGCACGGCTTCGCGGTCGAGCTCAGCCGTGGCGAGCGGGATGCGGGCGCCCGTCTCGTCCTGCGTCCCGCATCCGCTGACGCGCCGGACCCCCTGCAGCGCATCCGGCTGGAGGGGCTCCCCGTGGCGCAGGATCTGTGGTGGCAGCTCTTTCACCGCGCCAATGAGGCGCTGGCCGTGGACACCATCCAGTCGCGCCGCCATGCCGGGCCCATCCGGGTCGAGGAGGACGGACGCGTCGTCGGCCGCCAGGACGACGACGAAACGGATTTCAGCCTGCTCATTGGCCAGACAGCGGCTGCGCCGCCGCCATCCGCCAATGGCATTGCCAAGCAAGGTGCCTGATCATGCTCATCGACGCATTGCAATGCGGAAATTTCGACCGCGAGGTCTTCGAGGAACTGAAGGCGGGTGGGTTTACCTGCGTCACCCCGACACTTGGATTCTGGGAAGGGACCCTCGAATCGCTCGATGAGCTCGGCCGCTGGCGCGACCGCGAGCGGGAGTATCCCGATCTCATCAAGATCGTGCGCAAGGCCGAGGACATCCGCGCTGCCGAACGCGAGGGCAAGGTCGGCGTCCTGCTCGGCTACCAGAACACGAACCTGCTCGAAGACCGCATCGCCTATGTCGAGTTGTTTGCCGATCTCGGCGTGCGCGTGCTCCAGCTCACCTACAACAACCAGAACGAGCTCGGCGGCAGCTGCTATGAAGAGCACGACAGCGGGCTTGCCCGCTTCGGCCGCGAAGTCGTGCGCGAGATGAACCGCACCGGCATCGTCATCGATTGCTCGCATGTGGGCGACAAGACGACGCTCGATGTCATCGAATACTCGCAGAAGCCGGTGGCGATCACCCATGCCAATGCCGATTCCCTCTTTCCGCACAAGCGCAACAAGACGGATCCCGTTCTGAAGGCGTTGTCGCAGACTGGTGGCGTCATCGGCTGTGCGGCCTATCGCAACATAACCCCGGCGGATGCCTGCGCCACGGTCGATGCCTGGTGCGAGATGGTGGCGCGCACCGTCGAGATCGCCGGCATCGACCATGTGGGTCTCGGCACCGACTACAGCCACAAGACCGGGCCGAACCATCTGGACTGGATGCGCAAGGGCCGCTGGACCCGCGGCGTGCAGTATGGCGCCGGGTCGGCCGCCGTCCCGGGCAAGGTCGCCAAGCCCGACTGGCTCGTCAATATCGGCGCGTTGAACAGTGTCGAGGGCGGTCTGCGCCGCGTCGGCTTCGATGAGGGCGATATCGCCAAGATCATGGGCGGCAACTGGCTGCGCCTCTACGAAGACGTGTTCGGGTGACCACAGAGAATTTGTTGGAACAGACGGGGAGATAACAATGACAAAATCAGATATCGGCGGCATTTCTTCTCCGGAGCAGGCCGCGCCGACCACGGCGGGTAAGGTTTCGCGCCGCTCGTTCCTGGCAACCGCTGCCGCAGGCGCTGCCTTGTCCATGCCCGCCGTGCGCCGGGCTGCGGCCGCCGACGAGAAGGTGCTCTATGTGAACACCTGGGGCGGCGCCTGGGAGGAGGCGGCGAAGGAAGCGCTGTTTACGCCGTTTACGCGCGATACGGGCATCGAGATCCGCACGGTCGCGCCGGTGTCCTTCGCCAAGCTCGCGGCGCAGGTGCGCACCGGCGTCTACGAATTCGACGTCACGACCCTGGGTGTGGCCGAGCTCGGGCGCGCCAACCAGGCCAAGCTGATCGCTGCGCCGGACAAGGCGATCCTCGATCCGGCAAAGCTCTGGCCGGGCGCCGTGGTGCTCGACGGCGTGGCCTCGCACGCCTTTGGCAATGTGTTGGCCTACCGCAACGAGAAGTTTCCCGCGCCGGGCCTCCAGAGCTGGGCCGATTTCTGGGATGTGCAGAAATTCCCGGGGTCGCGCTGCCTGCAGCGCTATGCCGGCCGGGTCATTCCCATCGCGTTGCTGGCCGATGGCGTGGCGCCGGACAAGCTGTTTCCCCTGGATCTCGACCGGGCCTTCAAGGCGCTCGACCGGATCAAGCCCCATATCCGCGTGTGGTGGTCGCAGGGGCCGCAATCCCAGCAGTTGCTGCGCGACGGCGAGGTCGACGCCATCGGCATGTGGAACACCCAGGTACAGCGCCTCGTCGAGGCCAAGGCGCCGATCACGGTGAGCTGGAACCAGGCCGTGGTCGACGTGGCCTATTGGGCCGTCGCCAGAGGAACGCCGCGCGCGGAGAACGCCTGGCGCTTCGTGAATTATGCCGTGCAGCCGGAGCCGCTTGCCCAGTTCGCGGTGAAGAATGACTACGGCCCGATGAATCCGGAGGCCTTCAAGTATATTCCGGAGGACAAGGCGAAACAGCTGCCGACCTGGCCAGCCAATTTCAAGAACTCGATCGTTCTCGATCCGGCGAAGATGTTGCCGCAGATTGACGAATTCTCGAAGCGCTTCGACCAGTGGATCGCGAGCTGACAGCTTCCGCGCCCGTTTCGCGGCGCTCGACTTCTCCCGGTCGTCTTGAAGGCGGCCGGAATTTTGGAACGCGCGGCACCTGCCACCGCGCGGCGGGCGCTGCCCGTCCGGTCTACGCGATGCTTGAGGAATAGGTTTATGGGGTCGAGCGTCTCGCGCCTGTTGAGAGGACCGGCTGTGCTTTATCTGCCGGCCGCGCTCTTTCTGCTCGTCTTCTTTCTCGTGCCGCTGTTCAACGTGGCGTGGATGAGCTTCACCGAGCCGGACACCGGAGTCGGCAACTATATCGCATTCTTCTCGTCGTCCTTCGACGTCGGCGTGCTCCTGAATACGTTCAAGACTGCGGCGATCGTCACCCTGACCTCGCTGATCTTCGCCTATCCCGTGGCCTATGTGGCCGCGCGCTACGGCGGGGCGTTCGGCTCCTTCCTGCTCATCGTCGTGACGCTCAGCTTCTGGACGAGCTTTCTGGTCCGCACCTATGCCTGGATGGTGATCCTCGGCGTCAAGGGCCCCATCACCGCCGCGCTCGTCATGCTCGGCTGGTCGCCGCCGCCGCAGATCCTGTTCACGACCTTCGCCTCGACCTTCGCCATGACGCATCTCCTGATGCCCTTCATGATCCTGACCCTCTATGCCGTCATGCGGCGTATCGATGCCACCTACATGCGTGCGGCGGCCGGGCTGGGCGCCAAACCCCTCAAGGCGTTCACGTCCATCTATCTGCCGCTCAGCCTGCCCGGTATCGCCAATGGCTCCGTGCTCGTCTTCATCACCTGCCTTGGCTTCTATGTGACGCCGGTGCTGCTCGGCAGCCCGCGCGACAAGATGATCGCCGGCCGGATCGGCGACGAGATCGAGCAGATGCTGAATTTCGGCGGCGCCTCGGCGATGGCGATGGTTCTTCTTGTCGCGACGCTCGGCCTCTTCGCGCTCTACAGCCGCTTCTTCGGCCTCGACAAGCTCTGGAAATAGCGATGTATTCGGAGAAGACCTTCCCCATCAAGCTCGTCGCCGGCCTCATCGCCCTGTTCATCGCGGCGCCGATGTTCATCGTCATCCCGATGTCGTTCTCGACGGCGCCCTCGCTCGAGTTTCCGCCGCCCGGCTACTGGCTCGGCTATTACCAGCGCTTCTTCACCGATCGGAACTGGACGCTTCCCCTGTTCAATTCCATCGTCATCGGGCTCGGCACCACCGTGTTGACCCTGGCGCTGGCCGCGCCGGCCGCCTTCGCGCTCGTGCGCCACGATTTCCGTGGCAAGGCGCTGCTCAATCTTGTGCTGATGATGCCGCTGGTGGTGCCACATATCGTCATGGCGCTGGCCTATTACAGCTATTTCGGCGCGCTGCGGCTGGTGCAGAGCTACACCGGGCTCATCCTCGCCCATACCTGCCTGTCGATGCCGGTGGCGATCCTCATCCTGACGGCGGCCTTGAAGACCTTCGATCGCAATCTGGAGCGGGCGGCCGCCAATCTCGGCTCGCGGCCGCTCACGACCTTCCGGCTCGTCACCCTGCCGGTGCTGAAGCCGGCATTCCTCGTTGCCGGCCTGTTCGTCTTCATCCACTCCTTCGATGAGACGGTGATCGCCCTGTTCATCTCCGGCCGCGATACCACGACGCTGCCGCGGCAGATGTTCAATTCCTTTCTGATGCAGGCCGACCCGGTGCTGTCGGCCGCGTCCTCCGTCCTTTTCACCGCCGTGCTCATCGCGGTCGCGGTGCCGGCCGTCATGCGTGCCATGCGCCGCAGGCGTCCGACGCCGGGCCGCGCCTGACCCTGTCGCCATTCGTATCGTTCATTCGTCTGAGAAGAGTTCATGCAGCCGCGCTCCCTGATCCTGACAGATCTCGTCAAGTCCTATGATCGGCGCACCAATGCCGTCGACCATATCGATCTCCGGATCGAGGCGGGTGAATTCGTCTCCTTTCTGGGGCCATCCGGTTCCGGAAAGACGACGACTTTGATGATGATCGCCGGCTTCGAGCAGCCGACTGCGGGCGAGATCAAGCTCGACGGTCGCGCCATCGAGCAGGTGCCGCCCTATGACCGCAACATCGGCATGGTCTTCCAGAACTATGCGCTGTTCCCGCATATGACGGTGCGCGGCAACGTGGGCTATCCCCTGCGCATCCGCCACATGGCGAAAGACGTGATGCGCCAGCGTGTCGACAAGGCGCTCGCCATGGTCGGGCTCAGCACCTTCGGGGAGCGCTATCCCGCGGAACTCTCCGGCGGCCAGCAGCAACGCGTTGCGCTGGCGCGCGCGCTTGTCTTCGAGCCCGGCCTCATCCTGCTCGACGAGCCCCTGGGCGCCCTCGACAAGAACCTGCGCGAGCATATGCAGGTGGAACTCAAGCGCATCCACAAGGAGCTCGGCGTCACCATGATCTATGTGACGCACGACCAGACCGAGGCGATGACCATGTCGGACCGCATCGCCGTGTTCAACGCCGGGCGGATCGAACATCTCGGCACGCCGACGGAGGTCTATTTCAAGCCGCGCACGCGCTTCGTCGCGTCCTTCGTCGGCGACAGCAATCTCCTGGAAGGGACCGCCGGCAAAGGCGGGGTGGTCGAGATTCCGGGCTTCGGCCCGGTCGCGACCGCTGCGACCGATCTGGCGCCGGGCGCGCCGGCGCTGCTGCTGATGCGGCCGGAGATCTTCGAGGTCGTCGCGGACGGGGAGGGGGCCTCCGTGACCGGCAACCACCTCGAGGTCGCCGATGTCGTGAACTACGGTGATAGCCTGCTTCTCATCGGCAAGGCGGGCGGGCAAGCCCTGCGCGTGCGGGTGCCGAGCCGGGTCGCGGCAGGCTATGAAGCGGGCGGGCGATACGGCATCCGCTGGAATCCCGCCAATGTCCAGGTGGTCGGCGGCTGAGCCCGTGACCGACGACAAGCGCGGCCGTTCCTGATATTCACGGCGGAAGCCTGTTTCGGGAGCCCGCCCCATGTCTGCGCCAAACTCCGCGCCAAACTCCGCTTATTCCGAACTTCACGCCCATTTTGGCCGCGTCGCGGCGCTGGCCAATGCGGTCGGCATCCTGCAGTGGGACAATGACACGATGATGCCGCGGGGCGCGGCCGGTCAACGCGCCGAGAGCATGGCGCTGCTGCATGTCCTGCGCCACGGCATGATGACCGATCCGCGCATCGGCGACTGGTTGGCCGAGGCGGAGGAGGATGCAAGCCTCGGCGCCTGGGAAAAGGCGAATCTGCGCGAGGTCCGGCGCGTCTGGACCATCGAGACGGCCGTGCCGCCGGATCTCGTGGAAGCCTCCAGCCGGGCCATCTCGGCCTGCGAGATGACATGGCGGCAAGCGCGCGCCGATGCCGATTTCAAGGCCCTGCTGCCCTCGCTGACCGAAGTGCTCAAGCTGCAGCGCGCGATCGGCGCGGCAAAGGGCGAGAAGCTCGGGCTCTCGGCCTATGACGCGCTTTTGAACGACTACGAGCCCGGCGGGCGTTCCACGGCCATCGATGCCTTGTTCGACGATCTCGCCGATTTCCTGCCCGGGCTCACCGCCGAGGTGCTCGCGGTGCAGGCGCGCCGGCCGGCCGATCCGCCTCTGACGGGGCCGTTTCCCGTTGCGGCCCAGCGCGCCCTCGGGGTCGAGATGATGGGCGTGCTCGGCTATGATTTCGAGCGCGGGCGCCTCGATGTCTCGACGCATCCCTTCTGCGGCGGGGCGGACAACGACGTGCGCATCACCACGCGCTACGACGAGGACGATTTCACCAGCGCCCTGATGGGTGTGATCCATGAGACCGGCCATGCCCTCTACGAGCAGGGGCGGCCGCAGGCACAACTCGGCCAGCCCGTCAGCCTCGCGCGGGGCATGAGCATCCACGAAAGCCAGTCCCTGCTCATGGAAATGCAGGCCTGCCGCAGTCGCGAGTTCCTTCGCTTCGCTGCGCCGGTGATGCGCAAGGCGATGGGAGGCAGCGGCCAGGCCTGGGAAGCCGAGGCCCTGTGGCGCCGCTACACCGAGGTGGAGCGCGGCTTCATCCGTGTCGATGCGGACGAGATCACCTATCCCGCCCATGTCATCCTGCGCTATCGCCTGGAGAAGGCGCTCATCGCCGACGCGATGCCGCTGGCCGAATTGCCGCTCGCATGGAACGCCGGCATGCGCGACCTCCTGGGTGTGACGCCGCCGAACGACCGCCTCGGCTGTCTTCAGGATGTGCACTGGCCGAGCGGCGGCTGGGGCTATTTCCCCACCTATACGCTCGGCGCGATGACGGCCGCCCAGCTGTTCGACGCGGCGTGCCGTGCCAATACGGATATCTTGCCGGCTATCGGTCGCGGCGATTTTGCGCCGCTGGTGAACTGGCTGCGCTCGAACATCCATATCTACGGGTCGTTCTACGAGACGAACGATCTGTTGATCCATGCAACCGGGCGGCCGCTCGATGCGAGCGTCTTCAAGGCGCATCTGCGCCGGCGTTACATCGAGGAAATCTAGGCGCAGCCCTGATTTCACCTGAAGGTTCACAGGGCGCCTTGATGCAAGTTTGGCGCAACAGAGGATCGTTGGCGTCCCTTCTCCCCGCCGGGGAGAAGGACAGGATGAGGGGGGCCGCGTTCGGGAACGAAAGCCGGGCCCTGGAGCATTTTCGCGTTTCTCCGAAGCGCGAAAATGATCCATGTCTTTGTTTTAGCGTATTTTCTTCACGCGAACCGGTGTCCACTTCGCTCGAAAATGCCCTAATCCTTCGATCCGCCGGTCAATCCTTCCGGCGCGGGGCCGTCGGGGGCTTCGATGAACATGCCGGAAACAGGCTCGACATAGGTCAGGTGGTCCTTCACGGCCTTCGTGCCGGCAATGCCTTCGGCCAATACCTTCAAGGCATAGCGCAGTTCATCGGTGACGATGACGCCGACGAGATGCACGACACCGTCACGGACGAAAACATCGACGCCATTGACGGGCGCCCAGGGCTGCTTGGCGATCTCGGCCGTGATCGCCTCCTGGATCGCCGCATCGCCCTTGGCGGGCTCCGGCCTGCGGAGCAGGGCCACATTCAGCGCCTTGAGAAGATCGGCGCGGGTGATGATCCCGACGAGGCGCCCGTCCTGCGTCACGGGAACGCGCTTGATCTTCTTGCCCTCCATCAGCCCCACGACCTCCTCGAGGCTGGTGTCGGGCGCGACGGTCACCACATCGCGCGTCATCACCTCCTCGACGCGGCGGGCATGGGCCTGCACGTAGTCCTCGGCGAGGCGGCCGGGCCCAAGGATATACGACAACCAGCGCTTGCGCTTGACCTCCGTCCCCAGCTCGGAACGCCGCAGGAGATCACCTTCCGTGACGATGCCGACGAGCTGGCCTGCCGTGTCGACGACGGGAAGACCGCTGAATCCATGTTCGACCAGCGACTGGACGGTATCCGCGATCGTCGCGTCCGCCTCAACGCTCATCACCGGGCTTGTCATGACATCCGAGGCTTTCATGGCCTGATCCTTTCGATACGGCTTATCTTTGTAGTGGACGATGCCGGCCGCATTGACAGCGATCAAACCACAGTTGATCGACGTCAAGGAGAAATAGTTGGTCCGGTATAGGTTTCGGTTTCGATCGGTATCGGCCGCGCGGCTCCAAGCCAAGCTGCCCGGACAAGGGAGCAGACCTCATGCCCAAGATGAAAGCCGCTATCTTCGTGGAACCCGGCCGGATCGTCCTCGATGAGAAGCCAATTCCTGAGATCGGACCGCTTGACGCACTTCTGCGCATCACCACGACAACGATCTGCGGGACCGACATCCACATCCTCAAGGGCGAATATCCGGTGGCCAGGGGGCTGACGATCGGCCATGAGCCGGTTGGGATCATCGAGAAGCTCGGCTCTGCGGTGACCGGCTATCGCGAGGGACAGCGCGTCATCGCCGGCGCCATCACGCCGAGCGGCCACAGCTATGCCTGCCTGTGCGGCTGCGCCTCGCAGGATGGCCCGGGCACGCGCCACGGCTTCAAGGCCGCCGGCGGCTGGAAGTTCGGCAACACCATCGATGGCGCGCAGGCTGACTATGTGCGGGTGCCGGACGCCATGGTGAACCTGAGTCCGGTGCCGGACCATCTGACCGACGAACAGGTGCTGATGTGCCCGGATATCATGTCGACAGGCTTTGCCGGTGCCGAGAGCGGCGGCGTTCGCATCGGCGACACGGTCGTCGTCTTCGCGCTGGGGCCGATCGGGCTCTGCGCGGTGGCTGGCGCCAAGCTGATGGGGGCGAGCACCATCATCGGCGTCGACACGGTGCCGGAGCGCTTGGCGGTGGCCAAGGCGCTGGGCGCCGATCACGTGGTCGATTTCAAGCAAGGCGATCCCGTCGAGCAGATCATGGCGTTGACCGACGGCCGCGGCGTCGACGTGTCGATCGAGGCGCTCGGGACGCAGGGTACCTTCGAATCAGCGCTTCGGGTGTTGCGTCCCGGCGGCACGTTGTCGAGCCTCGGCGTCTATTCGAGCGATCTCACCATCCCGCTCGATGCTTTTTCCGCCGGACTCGGGGACAACCGGATCGTCACGTCGCTGTGCCCCGGCGGCAAGGAGCGCATGCGGCGGCTCATGAGCGTCGTGGCATCGGGGCGGGCGGATCTGACCCCGCTCGTGACGCATCGCTTCAAACTCGAAGATATCGAGGACGCCTACGATCTCTTCTCGCATCAGCGCGACGGGGTTTTGAAGGTCGCTATTACGCCCTGACGCGCGAGGGCGGCGCAAACGAAAACGCCGCCCAAATGGGGCGGCGTTTCAGCGAAATCCTCATGTCTGAGGGAGTGGAGCAGGCCCGCTCTAGCCTGCGCGGGCCAAGGGCTGGCCTTCCTCCGCATTGTCGGTACCGCCGCTGAGGTCGCGCAGGCTGCGGGGGCGCTCGATGGTCAGGTGATAACGGCCGCGGAAGGAAATCACGCCTTCGCGCTGCATCCGCGTGAGCACGCGGCTCACCGTTTCAATGGTCAGGCCGAGGTAGTCCGCCATGTCGAGGCGGCTCATCGGCAGATCGATCTCCCGCCGCGACGGCCCAAGGCGTTCGGCCATGGCGAGGATGAAGCTCGCCACGCGTTCGTCGGCGGTTTTGCGACCCAGCATGACGATCTGGTCCTGCGCGCGCCCCAGCTCCCTTGCGATGGTTGCGAGTGCCTCGAAGCGAAGGCTCGGGATTTGATCGGCGGCGCTGTAGAGATTGCGGCGTGACGCGCGCCGGAGCTTGACCTCACCCACCGCCTCGGCGCTGCAGGGATAGCGGCCTGTGAAGGCAAGGCCGACGATCTCGCCCGCGCAGGCGAAGCCCGTGATGGCCCGGCGTCCGTCAGGAAGCGCCCGGTAGAGCCGAAGCAGGCCTTCCACGACGGTAAAGACATCCTCCGCCCCATCGCCCTCCCAGAACACCGTCTGACCCACAGCAAAGGGTTCGAGCGCCGCCTCGCGGAATAGGACACAGAGACCCTGGCCGCCCTGTCCGCCCTGCACCGCCTCCCAGCCACGTTGCGACAGCGAAGGGTGCCACGCGGGAAAGGGGAAGACGGCGGGTGTTGTCGAGACGGTCATCAGAGTTTGCATGGCGCTTTCCTGTCGAGGTGCGACAATGAGAAAGCGCGCGCTGTGTGACGTGCGTGTCAGACCTATCGCAAGAATCCGTGCGATTGTGTAACAGTTTGTAATCGGTGAAGGTCCAGTGGTTCGTCGTCGACATGTGCATCCGCCTGATACGGGCCTCGGAGCCAATGTCGGATTGACGAGAACCACTAGCAAGTTATTGGTTTTAGTGGAGCTTTTGAATTTGACATTTGATCCGGAGCCTCATGTCAGGCGGGACTCACATGTCAAATTCGCTCCACGAGCTGGTGTTTGGAGCTGGTTTGAGCGACGACGACAAGGCAACGGCGCATATCCTGGTGGTGGACGACGAGGTTCGCATCCGCGATATGCTCTATCGTTATTTCGACGGCGAGGGCTTCAAAGTCACCTTGGCCGATGGCGGCCCGTCCATGCGCGCCGTGCTCGAGCGCGAACAGGTCGACCTCGTCCTGCTCGATCTCATGATGCCAGGTGATGACGGCTTCGTCCTCGCCAAGGAGATCCGGGCGCGCGCGGACATCGGCATCATCATGCTGACCGGTCGCAGCGACATGATCGATCGGGTCGTCGGGCTCGAGGTCGGCGCCGATGACTATATCGCCAAGCCCTTTCACCTGCGGGAGGTCCATGCGCGGGTGAAAAGCGTGCTGCGGCGCCTGCGGCCCGGCGCCCGGCCAGCCGGCCAGACCGGACCAGCGGTCGAGCAGACCGTGCGTTTCGATGGATGGGTGCTCAATCTCGATCGCCGGCAGCTCACGGCCCCGACGGGCGAGGATGTGGCATTGACCACCGGTGAGTTCGACCTCCTGTCGGTCTTCGTCAGCAATCCCGGGCGCGTGCTCGATCGCGACCGGCTGATGGATCTGACGCGGGGGCGCCAGTGGGAGGCTTTCGATCGCACCATCGATGCGCAGGTCGGCCGTCTCCGGCGCAAGCTGGATATCGATCCCAAAGATCTCACAGATGCCAAAGGCCTCACGGATTTCAGGAGCTCCTCGCTCATCAAGTCCGTGCGCGGCGTCGGCTATGTCTTTACCGGCGCTGTGTCGCGCGGGTGATTGGTCGGCCGTTCAATCGAGGACGGCGCGTAATTTTTTCGCCAGGGCGGCCGTTGTATAGGGCTTCATCAGCCATTGGGCGGACGATGCGGGATGCCGCAGAACGAGGTCGGGTTCGGCATAGCCCGATGTGAACATGAGCTTGATGCCTGGGCGCAGCACCTCCGCGGCCTTGGCAAGGTCACTACCGGTCATGCCGCCGGGCATCACCATGTCCGTGAAGACGAGCGCGATCTTCTCATGATGCCGGAGCCGTTCAAGCGCCACCGGGCCGTTCTCTGCCTCCAGCACGTCGTAGCCGAGGTCACGCAGCCGGCTGACGGTGACGCGGCGCACGCGGGGGTCGTCCTCGACCACCAGCACCGTCTCGCCCCGCGCTCGCGGCAACAGCGTCGGATCCTGCGCCGAGGATGCTGCGTCGCTGTCCGGCTCATCGATGGCGGACGGCAGGTACAGCCGCACGGTCGTGCCATGGCCAGGCTCGCTATAGAGCTGGACATGCCCGCCGGACTGCTTGATGAAGCCATAGACCTGGCTGAGGCCAAGCCCCGTGCCGGCGCCCACCTCCTTGGTGGTGAAGAACGGCTCGAAGGCGCGGTCCCGCACCTCCGCCGTCATGCCGGTGCCGCCGTCGGTTACAGCGATCAGCACATAGTGTCCGGCGACGGCGTCCGGGTGGATCTCGCAGTAGCCGGCGTCGAGTTCCGCGCGGCTGACCGCGATCGTGAGCCGTCCGCCATCGGGCATGGCATCGCGCGCGTTGATGCCGAGATTGAGCAGCGCGTTCTGCAATTGCGATGTATCGACGACCGCCTGGAGATTATGCTCGTCAACGACCATGCGCACCTGGACCCGTTCCCCGAGGGTGCGGCGCAGCAGCCCGGCGAATTCGCTGACGAGTGCGCTGATATCGACGAGCTTGGGGTCAAGAGGATGCCGCCGTCCGAAGGCGAGAAGGCGCTCGGTCAGTTTGGCGCCGAGCTGGGCGGCCTCCTGTGCCTCGCGCACCAGAGTGCGTTTGAGCGGGTCCGGCCGCAGCCGGCGCTCGAGCATCTCGAGATTGCCGAGGATGACCGTGAGCAGATTGTTGAAATCATGGGCGATGCCGCCCGTGAGCTGTCCCACGGCTTCCATCTTCTGCGCGTGCCGCAGCTCCTGCTCCATGCGATGGCGCGCGGTGAGGTCGCGGATGAAGCCGGTGAACAGCCGTCGGCCGTTGGCGATCGCCTCGCCGACGGCAAGCTCCATCGGGAAGGTCGAGCCATCCTTGCGCAGCCCTTCGACGGCCCGGCCGATGCCGATGATGCGCTTCTCGCCGGTCGCGAGGTAGCGGTCGATGTAGCCGTCGTGAGCGTTCCGGTGGGGGGCTGGCATGAGCGTGCTGACATTGCGGCCGACGATTTCATCGGCGCCATAGCCGAACAGGATTTCCGCGGACTTGCTGAATGATTCGATAAGGCCGTGCTCGTCGATGGTGACGAGCGCTTCGGGAGCGGTATCGAGGATGGACCGCAGCCGTGCCTCCCGCTCGCGCAGCACACTTTCCGTATCGCGCTTGTCAGCCGTGCCCTGTTCGGCGGCCGCGCTCATCTTGGAGGCACTCTCAGTCACGCCGGCTTCGTCCCTGGATTCCGGAAATGTATCGCATTGGACGCAATTACAGTGCTTCTTCCCACGCCATGCATTGCGCGATGTCAAACCGAAGCCAATGATTTTGGACTTGTCCACCGCCCCCAAAGCGCAAGGCAGGGCAGAAAGACGTTAATTTTTGCCTGTTCGCACCTGCGGCTGTCTGTCGCGACAACCCTTGGGTTCGTTAAAGTTTTGGTAACTTTTTGGAAGTTTTCTCGTCATGTTGCCGCAAAAAAACACGCGGCAGTTGATGGACGAACCCGACGCCACCGTTATAGTGCGGACATCTGTGGCGTCAGGGAGCTCCGGCATTGGATAAAGCGGCATGAACGAACGCAGCTTCGCGAAGATCTCGATGGGCTTGGCCTTGCTGCTCGTGACACTGACGCTCGGTGCCTGCAGCGCTTCCCGTGGAACGGTTTCCGACGCGCGTACGTTCTCCGGCACGAGCCGGGAATGTCTGGCGCGGGCCATGTATTTCGAATCCAACCGCTCAAGCGAAGACGGCATGCTGGCCGTCGGCACCGTGGTCATGAACCGCGTTGAGTCGCGACAGTTCCAGAATTCTGTTTGCGGCGTGGTCGGTGCGCCCCGGCAATTTGCCCAGGGGGTTCTGTCCAAGCCGATGAAGGAGGGAGCTTCCCGCGAGCGTGCGCTGAAGGTGGCGGACGCCCTTCTTGCCGGCAAGCGCCACAAGGGCGTCGACAAGAAGGTCATGTACTTCCACACGGCCGGCCTGAAGTTCCCCTACAAGAACATGCATTACACGGTCGTCGCCGGGGGCAACGCCTTCTACGAGAAGCGTGGCCGCAAGCCGACGATTCCGCTGGCCCCGATCGAGACCGCCTCGCCGGTCATCATGGTCGCGGATGCCCGCCCGGTCTCGCGTGCCACGCCGAATATCGTGCTGGCTTCGGCGGACCAGCCTGAGGTTGTGAGCGAACAGCGCAGCGTTGTCGCCAGCTATGCACCCGCGCAGGAGCCTGCGACGCCGGCGCCCGTCGTGGCGCGCGTCGAGCCTGAGGCTCGGCCGGCCGCAGCGGCGGTGCAGGAAGCGGTCGCGCCGGCAAGGCTGCCGGTCCTGCGCACGGCGATGCAAGCCAAGCCCGTCTACCAGCCCAAGCCGGTCGTCGTGGCCTCAATGATGCCGCTTCCGCCGATCCGCGCGGCTGTGGCAGCGCCGCCGGCCCGTGCGCCACGCAACATGACGGAGCTCATCGAGGCGACGTCGCATGTGAATGCGGGTCTCGGCCCGATCTACTGATACCGCCGTTCTGGTATCCGGATGCAGTCTTGAGCCGCCCCATGGGCGGCTCTTTTGCGTCCGGGGCTGATTTCTATCGGCTCGCCGCAACCCCCGGCATTGCCTGCCAGCCGCCGCCCAGCGCCCTGAACAGCCCGACGCTGGCCTGCAGGCGCTGGAGATTCACAACCGCCATCTGGTCTTCGGCCTGAAACAGGGTGCGCTGTGCGTCGAGCAAGGTGATGAGATCCGTGGCGCCGGCGCGGTAGCGGGCGTCGGCGAGCCGGAAGGCGATCTGCGCCTGTCGCTGCTGTTCGGCGACGAAGACAGCCTGCCGGTTGAGCGTTTCGACGGCCTTGAGCGCGACGCTGACGTCGGCGAAGGCAGAGGCGATCACCGCCCGGTAGCTGGCGACGAGCTCCTGCTGGCTGGCGAGCGCCAGATCCCGTTCGGCGATCAGCCGCCCGCCTTCGAAGATCGGCTGCACCAGCCCGGCGGCGAGGCCATAGGAATAGCTGCCGCCGCTGAACAGGGCGGTGAGGGCAGCGCTTGCGAGATTGCTGCTGCCGGTGAGGCTGATGGTCGGGAAAAAGGCGGCGCGGGCCGCCTGCACGTCGGCTCCCGCCGCAGCCAGGCGCTCTTCCGCCGCTTTGATGTCGGGGCGCCGTGTCAGGAGGCCGGATGGAAGGCCGGGCTTGACCTGCGGCGCGCGGATGCCGGAGAGAGAACCGCCGACGACCGTCAACGTGTCGAGGGGCTGATCGAGCAGGACCGCCAGCGCCGAGCGGGCCTCGAACTCCTGCCGTTCGAGCTGGGGCAGCGCGGCCTCCTGGCCAGCGATGACAGCCCGCTGCTGGGCCAGATCGAGATCCGTTCCCGCGCCCGCCCGGACCCGGGCCTCGATCGTGGTGAGCACACTCTGGGCATTGGCGAGGTTGGAGCGGGCAATGCGGAGCCGGTCGCGCAGCGACAGCACGATGAGATAGTTGTTCACCACGTCCGCGGTGATGCTCAGCGCGACGGTGCTCTGGTCCGCGGTGCTGGCACGGAGCAGGGCCTGGGCGGCCGATTCGTTGGCGCGGAGGCGCCCCCAGAGATCGACCTCGTAACTGCCGCCGATGCCCGCTCCGTATGAGCGTGTGACGCTGCTGTTGCCGGCGTTGCCGCGCAGCGCCGCATCGGCGTTGAAACTGATTCGCGGGAACAGCGCCGCGCCGACGATGCGCGTGCGCGCCTCAGCCTGGAGGATGCGCGTCGCGGCGATGGCGATGTCCGTGTTGTTGGCATGGGCGGTGACGACGACCCTGTCGAGCTCGCGGCTGCCGAAGCCGCTCCACCACTCCGGCGCCGGCCAGGTTGGGGCACCGTTGGCCACCGGCGCGCTCCAGCCGCGCGGTTCGGCGACCGCCGGCTTCTCCGCGGGCGTGCCGATGCATCCCGCGAGCGAGGTCATGAGGGCCGCGCCGCAGCCGAAATGGATGATGCGCCTGATCGTCATTCGTTGGCGAGCGCGACGACGGGATCAAGCCGCGAGGCCTTGATCGCCGGGGCGAGACCGAAGAGGAAGCCCGTGCTGACGGCACAACCGAAGGCGAGCAGGACCGGACCGGCGGTGAGCTGCACCGACAGGCCGGTCAGCGTCGTGACCCAGGCCGCAAGGAAGCCGAGCGCGATGCCGGCGATGCCGCCGCAGGCCGATATGACGAAGGCTTCCGTCATGAACTGGCTGAGGATATCGCGCGTCGCGGCACCGGTCGCCATGCGGATGCCGATCTCGCGCGTGCGTTCGGTCACGCTCATCAGCATGACATTCATGACACCGATCCCGCCGACGAGCAGCGATATGGCGGCGATGGAGCCAAGCAGCACTGTCATGGTGTTGGCTGTCGCCGAGACGGTTTCGATCAGTGACGCCATGTTGCGGATCTGGAAATCCTCTCTGCCGTGCCGGTCGGTGAGGAGGGCGCGCACGTCGGTCTCGCTCTGGTCGATCCGGCTTGTGTCCGCGACGGCGACGGTGACCGACTGGACATGGCGCCGGCCGAAGATGCGCAGGCTGCCGGTGGTGATCGGGACGATCATGACGTCGTCCATGTCGCGCCCGCCGGTGTTGGCGCCCTTGGGCGCGAGCACGCCGATGATCTGGAAGGGGACGTTGTTGATGATGATGAACCGCCCGAGCGGGTCCTCGCCGTCGGGAAAGAGAATGGTGGCGACGGTGGTGCCGAGTACGACGACCGCGGCATAGCTCGCCGCATCCTCAGCCGTGAAGAAGGTGCCGCGCGCGATATCCCAGCGCTGGGCGACCGGATAATCCGCGGTCGTGCCGGTGGTCTGGGTGCTGTAGTCCACGCGCCCGCCGCGCACCGTGACGGATGAGGAGATTTCAGGCACGGCGACGACGATATTGTCCAGCTTGGCGATGGCCTCCGCATCCGCGGGTATGAGGCTCGTCACCGATCCGCCCGCGGAGAAGCGCTGGTTCGGCGCGCCCGGCCGCACCAGGAGAAGGTTGCTCCCCATTGCGGAAACGCGCGCAAGCACGTTCTGCTTGGCACCCTCGCCGACAGCCAGCATGGCGATGACCGAGGCGACGCCGATCATGATGCCGAGCAGCGTGAGCACGGTGCGGAACGGGTTTGTGCCGAGCGCGCGCATGGCCATCTTGGCCGCTTCCGCCATCTGGCCGGCCGCATGGCTCATTTCCGGCGCGGGATGGGCGGCAAGGCCGTGAAGCGCCGCATGGTCGAGCGAGGCGAAGTCGTTGCCCGTATCGGACAGGATGCGGCCGTCCTGGATTTCGACGACGCGCCGGGTTTGCGCGGCGACGCTGCGGTCATGGGTGATCAGGATGATGGTGCGGCCTTCGTCGGAAAGGCGTTTCATGAGATCGAGCAACTGCTGGCCGCTCTTGCTGTCCAGCGCGCCGGTCGGTTCGTCCGCGAGGATCACGCGGCCGTCGTTCATGAGGGCGCGGGCGATCGAGACGCGCTGCTGCTGGCCGCCGGAGAGCTGGTTCGGCAGGTGATGCAAGCGTTCGCCAAGCCCGAGGTCCGTCAGGATCGTCTCCGCCGCCTCGTGGCGCTCGGCCGCCGGTCGGCCCGCATAGATCGCCGGTATCTCCACATTCTCGACGGCCGTGGCATTGGCGATGAGGTTGTAGCTCTGGAACACGAAGCCGAATTCGTGCCGGCGAAGCTGGGCGAGCTCATCGCGCGACAGGTCTTCCACGTCGCGTCCGGCGAAGCGGTAGCGGCCGGAGGTGGGCCGGTCGAGACAGCCGAGGATGTTCATCAGGCTCGACTTGCCGGAGCCGGAGGAGCCGACGATGGCCACGAACTCGCCGGGATAGATGGTGAGCGAGATGCCCTTCAGCGCTTCGGCCCGGACCCCACCCTCGGTCACATAGACCTTGGTGATGTCCTCGAGCGCGATCAGGGGCTGAACTATTCCCTCCGGCTTGGCTCGAGGTTGGTGAGGATCGGGCTCGGCGTTCATGGCATGCCCGGGTCAGAAGCGCATGCGGGGCAGGCCGGGGGAACCGCCGGGCCGGTTGCCCTGCGCCGTGCGTGGCTCTGCCGCGCGGTTGCCGATCACCACGCGTTCGCCGGGCGTGATGCCCGAGCGGATTTCAGCCAGAACGCGGTTCGTCACGCCGACTTCGACGGGGCGTGTCTCGATGGCGCCGTCTTCGCCGACGACATCGACGGTCGCCTTCCGCTCGCGGCCGCTGCGTTTCACCGCGGAGAACGGCACGGTCACGACGTCATGGGCTTCCCCCACGACGAAATAGACCTGCGCGGTCATCTGCGTCATCAATTCCTGCTTCGGGTTGGCGACGTCGAACAGGGCCGTGTAGAGCACGACGTTATTGACGACCTCGGGCGTCGGCATGATCTGCCGGAGCCTGCCCGTCCAGCGTCGCTGCGGCGTGCCGAGCGTGTTGAAATAGGCCTTCATGCCGAGCTTGAGCCGCGACACGTCGGCCTCCGACACCTGGGTCCAGATGGTCATGGTCGACAGATCGGCGATGCGCAGGATGATGGGGGCCTGCTGGTTGGTGTTGAGCGTCTGGCCCTTGCGCGCGGTCAGGGACACCACCGTCCCCGCCATGGGCGCATAGATCTTGGTGTAGCCGAGTGTCGCCTCGTCTCCACGGATCGTCGATTCGACCTGGCTGATCTGGGCCTTCAGCATGTCGACCTGCGCGGCGGCCGAGCGCGCCGCGGCATCGGCGCTCTCATAGGCTTCCTCGCTCGTCGCCTTGTCGCGACGGAGCTTGCCCTGCCGCTCAAAGACCAGGCCGGCAAGCGTCGCCTGCGCCTGCCGATCGACGAGCTGGGCCTTGAGGCTCGCGAGCTGGGCGCGCCCGCCCTCCACCCGCGCCACGAGGACCACGGGATCGATTTCGGCCAGCAGGAAATTGTTGGGCACGTCCTGGCCCACCACGACGTGGATCTGCTTGAGCTGGCCTGACACCTGGGCGCCGACATCCACGTAGTCCCGTGGCTGGATGTTCCCCAGGGCCGAGACCGCGTCTTCGATATCGCCGCGCACCGCGAGCGCGGTCACCGGCTCTGCCTGCGCCTCGGCGTCCGAGGCGGTGCGGAAGTAGCCAAGGGCCCCGCCACCGGCGGCGAGGAGGACAATTGCAATGAGGAGAGGGCGCCAGCGCGAACGCCTGCGGCGCTTGACCGGGGCGGGCCGCGCCGTGTCATTCGACGATGGATTGGTGCTCTCGGCCATCAGTTGTCGGATCCGCCGTCTGTCACGTCCACCGGAACATCCCGAAGCTGGGTCAGTCCGTCGGCTGTCTCATTCGACGCGCACAGCCCATGATCTCTGATTGATGAGATATGCCGGCAATATCAATAGCGGCCGATAGGTGCGTACGTCGAAATCGCATTAAATTTTTGTAAACATTACGTGCGGCGCGACCAAGGCGGCGGAAACGCGGCCGCAAAAAGCCTAGGCTTGCGTGCGGATGGCGCCAAAAATTGCCGCCACGCCGGAGGTGACGGCGGCTATGACGAGCACGGCCGTCGGAGCGCCGCTCCCAATGAGGCCGAACACGGCTGCGACGCCGGCGACCCCGAGGGTCTGGCCGACGAGGCGGGCGGATGACTGCATGCCGCTGGCGCTGCCGCTGCGCGACCGCGGGGCGGCCATCACGATGGTCATGTTGTTCGGCGTCTGAAACAGCCCGAATCCGATACCCGCGAAGGCCAGCCGCCAGAGAATATCCGTCGTGGTGGCCGCCGCGGGCAGCATGGCGAGCAGGGCGATACCGAGCGTCATCAGGATGAGGCCCGCCGACGAGACATAGGGTGGGGGGTAACGGTCGGCCAGACGGCCGGCAAGGGGCGCGGTGCAGGCGACCGCCACAGGCCAGGCCGTCATCACGAAACCGGCCTGGATGACTGGCCAGCCGAGGCTGTCCTGCAGATAGAAGGCAAGCGCCAGGAAGGTCATCGCCTGGGTTGCGAAGGATGAGATCGAGGTCAGGATCGACAGGCTGAATATCGGCCGTTTCAAGAGGTCGATCGGCAGGAGCGGGAGCGGAAGCTTGAGCTGCCTGCGCACGAAGAACACGCCGACGACGATGGATACGGCGATTTCCGCGATTGGCAGGGTTCGGTCCGCCGCGCCCCCGATGGTGCTGACGCCACGGACGAACAGGCCGATCACCACCGCATAGAGCAGGGTACTGATCGCATCGAAGGGCCGTCCGGATCGCGGGGTCAGCGGCAGATGGCGCAGCGATGCGGCCAATGCGAAAAGGCCGATCGGAACGTTGAGGAGGAACAGCCAGTGCCACGATGCCACGGAGAGGATGGCGGCGCCGATCGTCGGCCCCGAGGCGATCGACAGAGCGACGACCACCGCCATGCGCCCCGCGCCAAGGCCGAGCAGATGGGGCGGATAGATGAAACGCACCAGGGCGAAATTCACACTCATGACGCCGGCCGCGCCGAGACCCTGGATGGCGCGGCCCACCAGAAGAACCTCGAACGATGGTGCTGCGGCGCACAGCACCGAGGCGAGCGTGAAGATCGTGAGGCCCGCACAGTAGACACGCTTGTAGCCGTGGCTGTCACCCAGGGCGGACAAGGGCAGCAAGGCGATCGTCACCGCGAGCTGGTAGATATTGACGAGCCAGATGGCCTGCGCGGCGGGTACATTAAGGTCGCGCGCCATGTGGGGAAGCGCGATATTGACGGCCGTGCCGTCAATCACCGAGAGGCTCACCGACGCGGCAATGGCGATGAAGGCGAGGTTGCGCGCGGTACGGGGCAGGCCTTCTTCGCTCACGGCCGGCTTCGGTGAATTGGCGGGCGTCGCAACATCATGCCCGGCCGGGGAATCCCCGCTCCGTGGCGTCTCGCCTTTCGCATCCCTATCCGGACACGCGCCGGAGGATGGTCCCGCGTGAGGCCCCCTGGCCTCCTGGCCGTCCCTGGAGCGCTGATCGTCCTTGCCCGCATCGTTGCTGGAAAGCGTCATTCCTGGTCCATAGGGTGTGGCCGCCGTCTCACGAAGCCACTGAAACTCCAATGCGGCTCTATCGTTTTGCGCAATCTGCGACAAGCGCTGATTTCGCATGGCTTCAGCCCATCTCAGGAATGCATGGGCGATGCCTTTATTTTCCGGCTTTCCCGGCCTATAAGGCCGCCACATTTCCTTCATACGGGATCGCAGCACGCGGCCGTTTGCGCCGTGGGCCGATCCGCCAGCCGGAGCAGACCATGGCCGGACATTCACAGTTCAAGAATATCATGCACCGGAAAGGCAAACAGGACGCCGTCCGGTCCAAGCTCTTCTCCAAGCTCGCGCGGGAAATCACCGTATCGGCCAAGCTCGGTCTGCCCGACCCGAACATGAACCCGCGCCTGCGCGCCGCCATCCTGGCCGCCCGCGCCGAGAACATGCCGAAGGACAATATCGAGCGCGCCATCAAGAAGGCGGCCGGCGGCGACGGTGAGAACTACGAGGAAATCCGCTACGAGGGCTATGGCCCCGGCGGCGCGGCGCTCATCGTCGAGGCGATGACGGACAACCGCAACCGCACCGCCTCCGACGTCCGCTCCTATTTCGGCAAGGCCGGCGGGAACCTCGCCGAGACCGGAGCGGTGGCCTTCATGTTCGATCGCGTCGGGCTCATCGAGTTCGATGCGGGCGTCGCTTCCGCGGATGCCATGCTCGAGGCTGCGGTCGATGCCGGTGCTGACGATGTGCTGTCCAGCGAGGACGGGCACGAGGTCTATTGCGAGCAGGGCGCGCTGGCCGAAGTCTCCAAGGTGCTCGAAGGCCATTTCGGCGAGCCGCGCAAGTCCAAGCTCATCTGGAAGCCGCAGACGCCGGTCGCCGTCGACGACGAGACCGCCGAGAAGCTCATGCGCCTGATGGAGACGCTCGAGGACCATGACGACGTGCAGAACGTCTATGGTAATTTCGAGTTCTCGGACGCGTTCCTGGCGAAGCTTGCGGATTCATGAGCATTCCAGCCCGGGGGGCTGGTGTGTTCTTATTTTGTTTCCGCTAAGCTCCCGGCATGGCGATCCGTCCGATTCGAATCCTGGGTATCGATCCCGGCTTGCGCCGCACGGGGTGGGGCGTTGTCGTGGCAGAGGGCTCGCGACTGTCCTTCGTCGCCTGCGGCTGCGTGGAGTCCAACGGCAAGCTGAGCCTGGCGGAGCGTTTGCGCGAGCTGCATATCGGCCTCACGGAGGTGCTGGAGCGCCACGCGCCGCATGAGGTCGCGGTCGAGGAAACCTTCGTCAACAAGGATGCCCAGGCAACCCTGAAGCTCGGGCATGCGCGCGCCATCGCGCTCCTGGTGCCGGCGCTCGCGGATCTGTCTGTCGCTGAATATGCGAGCAATCTCGTCAAGAAGACGGTGGTCGGCGTCGGCCACGCCGAGAAGGCGCAGGTCGGTGCCATGGTGCGCGTGCTCCTGCCGAAGGCCACGCCCAAAACGGCCGACGCCGCCGATGCCCTCGCGGTTGCCATCACGCACGCCCAGCACAGGCAGGCGCGGGCCCTGGCGCGGCGGGTTCTGGAGAGCGCATCATGATCGGACAAGATATTCTGGATCGAATTGTCCGGATTGATGCGGCGGGTGAAATCGGAACGGGCTTATTCCTGAGTTTTTCGGGTCGAGGGTTCATACTCACTGCAAGGCACGTGGTTGCGTATGTGCATAAGACGCAGGCGTTGGATATTGCAGGACGGTTATGGGCTGACAAGATCCCCGTGGTCGCGAAGTTCCAGCGTGAATCTGGCGCTGATATCGCTCTCGTCGAGGTGAAGTGCGAGGCCACTTGGCCAAGTATTTCATTTTCGATAGATCCATCAAAGAGCTTTTATACACAGGACGTTTTCCTGTTTGGCTTCCCCCACGGAGCTCAAATCGAAACGCGAACTCAACGTGGACGCGAGCTCAATCCGTTCTGCAAAAAGGGAATCATCGCGCAACTCGATGGTCACCAATTTTATGTCGATGCCCCAATTGCTAAGGGTTTTTCAGGTGGGCCGGTTTTCTCCATATCCTCGCCTTCATCTTCTGACGGCTCAAATTACAATCTGATTGGGGTGTTGACTCACGATTGCCCAAAAGAATGTGGGTTTTCGTCAGCTTATAGCTCTGCTCTCGTTCGAGAGCTCCTTGAGGAGGCTCTCGCGTCATGATCGGCAAGTTGAAGGGGCTCGTCGATTCCTATGGCGAGGATTTCGTCATCATCGACGTGGGGGGTGTCGGCTATGTCGTGCATTGCTCGACGCGCACCCTGCAGAATCTGCCGCCGGCGGGAGAGGCCGCAACGCTCGCCATCGAAACCCACGTCCGCGAGGACATGATCCGGCTCTACGGGTTCCGTTCGGACGCCGAGCGGGAGTGGTTTCGCATCCTGCAGACGGTCCAGGGCGTCGGTGCCAAGGTGGCGCTCGCCATCCTGTCCGTGCTCGATCCCGGCGCGCTCGGCACGGCCATTGCCATGGCGGACAAGACGGCGGTGGCGCGGGCGCCCGGCGTCGGCCCGAAGCTTGCCGCCCGCCTCGTCGCGGAGCTGAAGGACAAGGCGCCGGCCTTCGGCGCCGTCGATCCGATCGTCGCGAGCCTCGCCGTTGCCGTCGAGGATCGGCGCGCGCCGCAGCCGGCGGCGGATGCCATCTCGGCGCTGGTCAATCTCGGCTATGGCCAGCCGCAAGCGGCGGCGGCTATCGCGGCAGCCATGCGGCAGGGCGGCGACGATGCGCCGACCGCCACCCTGATCCGCCTTGGCTTGAAAGAACTAGCGCGATGATGGGGGGAATCGACGCCGGGGCTGTCTTGTTTCATCGCCCGGCAGGCGCATGCCGGGCGGGAGGTCCTTGGCTGACGGAAGGTCCTTGGCTGAAGGAAACGGCCGGGCAGGGGCAGAAGAGGGCGTATCCGGCGGAGAGAGCGACCGTGGGCCTTTCGTGTCCGGACAATGTCCCGGCATCCAACGCTCGCATTCGCCCGCTCGCCCATCATAGGGGACCGGAGGGGTGGTTTCCGGCCCGGACTGACGCCGAAAGTCCGCGGAAACGGCGTAAGGCCATGCCACTGCAAGCACGAGCCACACGCCGGCAAGCCTCACTCGATGCGTTCTGCACAGCATGATAATCCTGGATTTCATAGAGGGGACGACAAGAGCTATAGGGCTGTGGACCGGCGCAGGCGTCGCAACGCGACGCGACCCGTTGGCATCAGCTGCCGGGCAAAGCGTGCGGTGATGCGATCAAATTTCCATGTCTTTGCCGAAACGGCCGGTTTCGGGCTCTTCAGCGCACGGGTCAGGAGTGCCTTACGGTGACAACACCTTCCCGCCTTGTGACCGCCGAGAAGCGTGACGACGACCAGGAGATGTCGCTGCGCCCGCTGGCGCTGGGTGAATTCATCGGCCAGGCGGCGGCGCGCGCCAATCTTGGCGTGTTCATCGAAGCGGCCAAGACGCGCGGCGATGCGCTCGACCATGTGCTGTTCGTGGGGCCGCCGGGCCTCGGCAAGACGACGCTGGCGCAGATCGTCGCGCGGGAGCTCGGCGTCAATTTCCGCTCGACCTCCGGCCCCGTGATCGCCAAGGCCGGCGATCTCGCGGCGCAGCTCACCAATCTGGAAGAGCGCGACGTGCTCTTCATCGACGAGATTCACCGCCTCAACCCGGCGGTCGAAGAAATCCTCTATCCCGCGATGGAGGATTACCAGCTCGACCTCATCATCGGCGAGGGGCCGGCGGCGCGTTCAGTCAAGATCGACCTGCCGAAATTCACGCTCGTCGGCGCCACGACGCGCCAGGGCCTCCTGACGACGCCGCTGCGCGATCGTTTCGGCATTCCCATCCGCCTGCAGTTCTACACGGTGGAGGAACTGGAGCTCATCGTGACACGCGGGGCGCGGGTGCTCGGCATCGGCATGAGCGCTGACGGTGCCAACGAGATCGCCCGCCGCGCGCGCGGCACGCCGCGCATCGCTGGCCGCCTTCTCAGGCGCGTGCGCGACTTCGCGCTGGTCGACGGCGATGCCACGGTCACGCGCAGCGTCGCCGACAAGGCGCTCAGCCTGCTCGACGTCGACGGGGTCGGGCTCGACCTCATGGACCGGCGCTATCTCACGATGATCGCCACCTCCTTCGGCGGCGGCCCGGTGGGTATCGAGACGATCGCGGCCGCCCTGTCGGAGCCGCGGGATGCGATCGAGGAGATCATCGAGCCCTTTCTCATCCAGAAAGGCTTCGTGCAGCGCACCCCGCGCGGGCGCATGTTGACGCCCCATGCCTTCCGCCATCTCGGCTTGGCCGAGCCCTCGCGGGAGGGCCCGCAGATGCCGCTGTTCGACGAAGGCGATTGAGCCTGTCGACGGCCGCGCTTCCGTCATGTAAAGCCTCATCACATGAGCGGGTCCAAAAAGGCATGAGCTGGTCCAAGAAGGATGGTCCGCGCGGCTATCATCACGGCAACCTCCGGGAGGCCCTGATGCAGGCGGCGCTCGACCTGATCAACGAGAAAGGCACGGCGGGCGCGACCTTCGCCGAGGCGGCGCGGCGCGCGGGCGTCAGTCCGGCTGCGCCGTATCGCCATTTCCGTGACCGGGACGAGCTTCTGGCCGCCGTCGCCGCCTCTGGATTCGCGCAGTTTGCCGAGGCGCTCCAGACGGCGTGGAGCGACGGCGGCCCCCAGCCTGCCCAGGCCTTCGAGCGCATGGGTAAGGCTTACCTCGCCTTTGCCCGGGATAATCCGGCGCTCTATGTGGCCATGTTCGAATCCGGCCTGCCCGCGGACGCCAGTGCCGAGCTCCAGCAGGCGGCCGAACGTGCCTTCGGCGTGTTGCGCCAGGGCGCCGAGGTGCTCGTCGCTGCGATGCCGTCGCCGGGGCGTCCGCCCGCGCTCATGGTCGCGCTGCACATCTGGTCCATGGCGCATGGGGTGGCGAGCCTGTTCGGCCGGGCCGATGCCGCGCGGCGCAAGCTGCCGATGGCGCCGGAGGACCTTTTGGAGGCAGGATTTCTTATCTATCTCAAGGGATTGGGCGGGGCGCCGCAGTCGGGTTGATCGACGTCAAAGGCCAGGCGAATGGCGCTGGCTTGGTCTCTCCCCGGCAGCGGGCGCGATCGGCGGCTTTGCTGCCCGGTGAGGGGTCTGCCCGGCCCTGATCTCTGCCAGCCAACCCTCACCCTGTCCCTCTCCCGACCGGGAGAGGGAACGCCAACGCCGGCCAGCCCTTGACCGCCATATTTCGCGCATGATCCCGACATCGTGTCGGACGTTTCGGCGCCTATCGTCGCCAAGGTCGCCGGCTTGCGCGCCGCATCGCTGACGGGCGCCTCCCGTCACGTGGCGCGTGGCAGCGACACCGGACGCCGTTGGTTTCTGCGATTTTTCAATGCCCATTATTGACAGAACGGCCAACCCGATCTAACTATGTAAATGTGATTAACATTCACAGAGGACGGACGGTGATGCAGCTCGCAGCGAAGCTGGATGAATTTGGCAAACCGGCCTGGATCGCCCTCATGGTGCTCGGCTTCATTGCCTGGTGGCCTTTGGGCCTGGCGGTCCTCGCCTTCTCGATATGGAGTGGACGTATGGGACGCGGTAGCAGGTGCGGTGGTTTTGGCCCTTGGGCGTTCCGCCGGGATGATGGGCAGCGCTGGGGCGGCCGGTGGGGCGGCCCGCCGTCGAGCGGCAACCGCGCCTTCGACGAGTATCGCGAGGAAACGCTGCGCCGGCTGGAAGACGAACAGCGCGAATTCCGCGACTTCCTCGAGCGCCTGAGGCTCGCCAAGGACAAGGCCGAGTTCGACCAGTTCATGGCGGACCGGCGCAACCGCCCGCAGACGCCGCCTTCGCAGCCGGAATCGCAGGCTTGATCTCGACGCCTGCCGGCCCGGGCGGGTGGCCTGATGGGACCCGTTCCCACAAAGACAACGCCGCGCTCGTCAGAGCGCGGCTTTTTTTTGCCCGGGTGGCTCCCCGTCCTTCACGCGCGATAGGCGATGAGGACCGCGCCCGCTGCAATCATGACGACGCCGAGCCAGTTGGTGCCGGACAGTTTCTCGCCGAGGAACAGGACGCCGAAAATCGCGACGAGGACCACGCTCATCTTGTCGAGGGGAGCGACGCGTGCGGCGTCGCCGAGCTTCAGCGCGCGGAAGTAGCATAGCCAGGAGGCGCCGGTCGCCAGGCCCGAGAGGGCGAGGAAGACATAAGTTCGGGCGGGAACCGAGCCGGGCGACTGCCATTGACCGGTCGCCATCAGCAAGGCCGCGACCGTGATGAGGATGACGATGGTACGGATGAAGGTGGCATAGTCGGAATTTACCTCGCTCACGCCGATCTTGGCGAGGATGGCGGTTGCGGCTGCGAAGGCGGCGGACATCAGCGCCCAGAACTGCCAGGTGAGAACGAAGGGTTTCATGAGGTGAAGGGTCCCATGAGGTTAGGGGTCCCATGAGGTTAAGGGGACCATGAGGTTAAGGGGGCCATGGGTTCGATGGGCCTCTGGTGTGATCCCGCCGAAATTCGTATCACCGGTTCCGGGCCAGCGGCAGACGAGCCGCCGCATTCGGGGCGCCCTGCCCGGACGCGTGGCCGCGATGTCAAAAGCGCCAGATCAGGTTTTGGATATCCGATGAGTGAAACGCAACGCACCGATTTTTCCTACCTCGCCGGCCAGTTGAGCGACGGTGTTCATCGCCTGCCCGTGCGCATCTACTACGAGGATACGGATTTCTCGGGCATCGTCTATCATGCCGGATATTTGCGTTTTCTGGAGCGCGGACGGACGGATTTCCTGCGGCTCGCGGGCGTCGACCAGTCCGTGCTCCACGACGAAGGGCAGGGCCTGGCCTTCGCCGTGCGCCGCATGACGATCGACTTCATCCGTCCGGCGCGTATGGACGACGTGGTCGAAGTGGAAACGCGCATGGCCGAGGTGCGCGGTGCCTCGCTCGTCATCGCCCAGGCCATCACGCGCGGCAATGACGTGATCGTGACGGCAGATGTACGTGTCGCGCTTATCCGGGGCGGCGCGCCCGCCCGCATTCCCGAGGCCCTGCGCCGCATTCTGAGCGGCGGCAACACGCCCTGATCGCAGGTGTCTTATGTCCAAGGGGCGTCGTCGCCGTGTCTACCGCCGGTCGGGGAAGCGGCCTCGGGTGCCGCGGGCCGTTCGACCAGGACTTGATCATCACGGCCGTTGCTAACTGCAAATTAACCTTATCTCATGCTTAACTCATCGGGAGGGCGCGAGAGGGGGCTGCCTTGGCTATCCCTTTGCAGCGCCCTCATTTCGACAGATTCCGGGGCGAGTGAGGGGTACGCGGATCATCCCATATTTCACAAGCCGTTCGACCGTGGTGACTTGACACGCGCCGAAGAGGATGGGCCCGCGCATTGAAGGAGTAGCCGATGAATCCGGCCGAGGTTACCCAGGCGGCACTGCCCCATGCGGGCGGTGGTTCGTTGCTGGAGTTGTTCTGGCAGGCGCACATCGTTGTCAAACTGGTGATGCTGGGGCTGATCGCCGCTTCGGTGTGGTGCTGGGCCATCATCGTCGATAAATCGCTCCTTTATGCGCGCACGCGCCGCGCCATGGACCGCTTCGAAGAGGTGTTCTGGTCGGGCCAATCGCTCGACGAACTCTACCGTTCGCTGCACAACCGCCCGACCCAGGGGCTGGCGACCTTGTTCACGGCCGCAATGCGCGAATGGAAACGCTCCTTCGAAGGGGGCGGACGCTCGATGGCGAGCCTGTCCCAGCGCATCGACAAGGTGCTCGATGTGTCCATCCAGCGGGAAACCGAGCGCCTGGAAGCGCGCCTGCTCGTTCTGGCCACGGTCGGGGCTTCAGCACCGTTCATCGGGCTTTTCGGCACGGTCTGGGGCATCATGACGGCCTTCCAGTCGATCGCCGCGTCCAAGAACACGAGCCTTGCGGTCGTCGCGCCGGGCATCGCCGAGGCCTTGTTCGCCACGGCGATCGGACTGTTCGCCGCCATCCCGGCCGTCATCGCCTACAACAAGCTGCAGGCGGAGGCCGCCAAGGCGCAGGGGCGCATGGAGACCTTCGCGGACGAGTTTTCGGCCATTCTGTCACGGCAGATCGACGAGCGGGTCGCCGCCTGACGGCGCGCATGGGGAGCGGACAGCATGGGCATGTCTCTCGGAGCATCGGCCGGTGGCGGCGGCGGGCGGCGCAGGCGGCGGCGCAAGCATGCGGCCATGGCCGACATCAACATGACGCCGTTCATCGACGTCATGCTCGTGTTGCTGATCATCTTCATGGTTGCGGCACCGCTGTTGACGGCCGGTGTGCCGCTGGACCTGCCGCAGACATCGGCCAAGCCGATCAATGTCGACCAGAAGCCCTTGACGGTCTCCATCAATGCGCAGGGGCGCGTCTATCTCAACGAGGACGAGGTGCAACCCGCCGATGTGGTGGCGCGCCTCAAAGCCCAGGCCCAGGAGGGGATGGATCAGCGCATTTACGTGCGCGGCGCCAAGAGCGTGAATTACGGCCGCGTTGCCGAGGTCATGTCCCTGATCACGGCGGCCGGCTTCAAGAAAGTTGCCCTGATCACCGAACCGGACCAGCAAAGCTGATATCGTGACTGTGAAATCGGCCATCCTGCGTTTTGTGAAGCGTGAACCCGGGCTTGTCGCATCAGGCACCGGGCATGCGGCGATTCTCGTCGCCGGGCTGGTCGCCTTTTCGTCGGCCACGCCTTTCGCGGACCAGCAGGAGTCGGTTGCCGTCGAGCTGATGTCGGCGAGTGAGTTCGGCGCCATGATGCGCGGCGACAAATCGGCGAAGGAGGTCAAGCCCGACCCCAAGCCCCGCGCCGACAAGGTCGCCGAGGTGGCCGAGGAGAAGCCCGTGCCGGGCGAGGCTGCGCGTGATGTTCCGGCGCCGCCATCGCGGCCGCAGGTCTTGCCGGATCCCAAGGCCGTCGAGACGCCGCCGCCTCCGCAGCAGCAGGCAAAGGTGGAGCCGACGCCCGAACCGCCCAAGGTCGAGCCGCCCAAGGTCGAGCCGCCGAAGCCGATGCCCAAGCCCGAGCCGGTCAAGGCGGAGCCACCCAAGCCGGAGCCGGTGAAGGAAGCGGAGCCGAAGCCGGAACCGCCGAAACGGCCGGAGCCGCCGAAGCAGGCCGAGACGAAGCCTGAGCCGCCGAAGCCGGAGCCGAAGAAGGTCGAGGCGCCCAAGCCGGAGCCGCAGAAGCCCGAGCCGAAGAAGCAGGAGCCACCGAAGCAGGACTTGGCCAAGCTCATCGAGAGCAGCGAGCCGAAGGCCAAGCCTCAGCCGGCGAAGCCCGCCGAGCAGGCGAGCAGCAAATTCAACCCGAGCGACATCCAGAAGCTTTTGCAAAGCAAGGAGAAAGCTCAGAATGCGGCATCGACCGGTCACGAGGTGAGCCGTACGGCGTCGGCCGGCACGCGCACGGGGGCCGGCACGAGCAATACCAACGCGCCGAAGCTCTCGATGGCCCAGAGGGATGCCATCGGCCGGTTGCTGAAGGAACAGATTCAGCGGTGCTTCTCGGCGCCGCCCGGCGTGGAGCAGGTCAAGACCTCGCCCATCGTTCGCGTGGAATTGAGCGCGGATGGTTCGCTGGCGGCTTCACCCAAGGTGGCTAACTCATCTGACGACCCGGGCTTTCGGTCCTATGCCGAGAGCCTGCGCCGGGCCATCCTGCGCTGCGCGCCTTATCATATCCCCGCTCAGTATGCGCCTTTCATGAATGACTGGCGCGATCTCAATATCGTCGCCGACCCTCAGGACTTCTTAGGCTGATGCGCATTTTCTCCTTTCTTCATCCGATGCCTGAACGAGGTATCGCCATCGATACCGGCTTTTTGGGCCGGGACCGTCTTGGCCTCACCCTCGGCGACGCGGGTTCGCTCGCGGCTGTCGTCTGGAGGGCGCTGCAACGTGGCCGGCGGGAACTCGCGTGTGGGCGGCATCTCGCCCTGCGGGCGATGGCCATCGGCGCGGCTGCGTTTCTCGCTGCCGCGGTGGTCGGGCCGGCCCATGCCGAGATCACCATCCGGCTCGATCGGGCCAATTTCGAGCCGCTGCCCGTGGCGATCACGGATTTCGTCGGTGATGGCGATCTTGGCGCAAAGATCGCGGGCGTGATTGCCGCCAATCTCAAGCGCTGCGGTTATTTCGTCCCGATCGATCGCCAGAGCATGCCCGCGAGCGTGGCCGGCTTCGACGCGGTGCCCCAGTTCCAGGCCTGGCAGGCGCTGAACGTGCAGGGCCTCGTGACCGGCCGTGTCACGCGCGAGGGGTCTGGTCGCCTCAAGGTTGAGTTCCGCCTGTGGGATGTTCCGGCCGGGCAACAGCTCACCGGCCAGCAGTATTTCACCGACCCCGCCAACTGGCGCCGCATCGCGCATATCATCTCGGACGCGGTGTTCACACGGTTAACCGGCCTCAAGGGCATGTTCGACACCAAAGTGGTGTTCGTCGACGAGTCCGGTTCGAAGGAAAACCGCCGCAAGCGTCTTGCCGTGATGGATCAGGACGGCGCCAATGTCCGTTTCCTCACGCGCGGCGAGGATCTGGTCGTCACGCCGCGCTTCTCGCCGACGAGTTCCGAGATCGCCTATATGGCCCAGCGCCGCGGAGCCCAGCCGCATATCCAGTTGCTCAATCTGGACACCAACCAGCGCGAGATGGTGGGGAATTTCCCCGACATGACGTCGAGCCCGCGGTTCTCGCCGGACGGGAGCCGGCTGCTGCTCAGCCTGCAGCAGGGCGGTAACGCCAATATCTATGTGATGGACCTGCGCTCGCGCACGACCACCCGCTTGACGTCCACCAACGCCATCGATACGAGCCCGTCCTTCTCGCCGGATGGTTCACAGATCGTCTTCGAATCGGACCGTGGCGGCCAGCCGCAGCTGTATGTGATGCCGGCTTCCGGCGGGGAGGCGCGGCGCATCTCCTTCGGCCAGGGCACCTATGGCCAGCCCGTCTGGTCACCGCGCGGCGACTATATCGCCTTCACGCGTCAGAGCGGCGGGCGTTTCGGCATCGGCATCATGAAGCCGGATGGATCGGGCGAGCGCATCCTGACGGAAGGCTTCCACAACGAAGGCCCGAGCTGGGCGCCGAACGGCCAGTTCCTGATGTTGTGGCGTGATGGCGGCGGTGCCAATGGCGGCCGGCTCTTCATGGTCGACATTACCGGGCGGGTAGACGTGCCGGTGCCGACCCCGTCCTTCGCCTCTGATCCTGCCTGGTCGTCCGTTCTCACGGAAATTCGCTGACGTCCATGCCCGCCCGACGGCGCTGCCACTGGCGCGGCGCCGCAAGGCTCGGGCCAGTCTTCACCGGCCGTTAACCCTGTTTTACCTTTTGGTCTTGAAACGAGCCGGAGGCTCGCCGCGTCAAGGACCCGTCAAGGTTGACGGATCATGAATTGTAACAAACCGAGCGGTTCCTCTGCCCCGCACTCTCCGGCCGGATGTTTCAGGCAAAGGGAGTATTGGCGGGCGAACTGCAGCACAAGCCGACGTCCTGGAGTGTCCCGATGCTGTCTTACATCTCATCTCCGCGCAGCATGAAGCTGGCAGCGGTCCTCGTTGCAACGCTCGCCATGGCCGCCTGCGCCAAGGACGCCGACAAGGCGGGGCTTGGCGGAGCGGGCGGCGCCGGTGGCTATGGCGCCGGTGGCGCCAGCACGCCGGGCTCGACCCAGGACTTCGTGGTCAATGTCGGCGATCGCGTCTTCTTCGAGACGGATTCGAGCGATCTGACGCCGACCGCCATCGCCACGCTCAACAAGCAGGCGCAGTGGCTGCAGCAATATCCGCGCTACACCTTCGTCCTTGAAGGGCACGCGGATGAGCGCGGTACACGCGAGTACAACTTCTCGCTCGGTGCCCGCCGGGCCCAGACGGTTCGCGACTACCTTGCCTCGCGCGGCATTTCCGCCTCGCGCATGCGCACGATCTCCTATGGTAAGGAGCGGCCTGTCGCTGTCTGCGACGACATCTCCTGCTGGTCGCAGAACCGGCGTGTCGTGACCGTGCTTGACGGGGCCGGGGCGTAACGTCGCCCCCCAGGGGCGGCTGCCTCTGCCGGGCGCGGCGAGGATGGCCGGCGAAGTGGCCGTACCGGGCGGGTTATGGTAAAAGCCACGGGATCGTCGGCTGGCCGGCGCGCGAGCCATTGGATTCGCGGCAACGGCCGCCTGGCGATCGGAATGGGGAAATTCGCTTTGTACCGCGATCTCGTGAATTGACGCGACAGTGCGAATTGTCTCCGCTCGTCTTGGTTCTCCATTGTAGGGCTCTTCATGATCAGAGTTCAGCGTTCGCTTCTGCTCCTGACCGTTTGCGGACTGGCTCTTTCGGCTGCGGCCGGGGCGCGGGCCCAGGACGCCTCCGAGATGTTCGTCCGCTTGCAGCGGCTCGAGGGGCAGGTGCGCGAGCTCTCCGGCCGCGTTGAACAGCTCCAGTTCGAGAACCGCCGCCTGCAGGACCAGACGCGCAAGTTCCAGGAGGACGTGGAATTCCGTTTCCAGGAACTGGGCGGGAAGGGCGGAAGCAGCCCGGCGCCGCAGCGGCCACCGCAGAAGCGAAGCGATGCCTTCGATCCGTCGACGCAGGCCGGGCAACCCGGCGCGCCGCGTCCGCTCGGCCAGTCACCGTCGAATCTCGCCGCGGCTGATCCCGATGCGACAGGCGGCATCGCCATCATCGACGAATCCGGGCCGGATACCCGTCCAGACGCGCCGCTCGACTTGTCGAGCGTCGGCCGCCAGGCGTCGGCACCACCTGCGCGCGAGCGCATGAGCGTGGCCGCGACGACGACCGATGATCCGCGCACGCAGTATGAGACGGCGGTGTCCCTGCTGCAGCGGAAGGAATACGAAGGGGCGGAAATGGGCTTTCGCCAGTTCCTGCAATCACATCCCCGTGACCGGCTGGTGCCGGATGCAACCTATCTCCTCGGTGAAAGCTATCTCTCCCGCGGGCGCTATCGCGAGGCCGCCGAGCAGTATCTCAAGGTGACAACCGAATACGGCAAGAGCAGCCGCGCGCCTGCCGGCATGGTGAAACTCGCGGTGTCGCTGAATGCGCTCGGCGCCCGCGACCAGGCCTGCGCCACGCTGGCCGAAGTCGGGCGCAAATATCCCCAGGCCGATGCCAATGTGCGCCAGAACGTCGCGCGGGAGCGTGCACGCGTCAAATGTTCCTGAGACGCCAGCCCCGGTGCTGGGCGACCGGGTGACACGCGAACCGTCGTCTCGTTCGCCCATGGGCGAGCCACTGCCGGGCTTTGCCGACAGCGAGATCGCGGCGTTGCTCGATCCGCTCCGCGATGCCAAAGGCATCGTGCTGGCGGTGTCGGGCGGGCCTGACTCGCTTGCGCTACTCCTCATGGCCTGGCGTTGGCGGGCGATCGTCGCTGCCCCGCCGATCACAGTCGCCAGCGTCGATCACGCCCTGCGGCCGGAGAGTGCGGCGGAAATCAAGGCCGTGGCCGCGCAGAGCGCGCGTTTCGGGCTCGTCCACCGCGCCCTGCGCTGGGAGGGGCCGAAACCCGTGACGGGCGTGCACGAAGCGGCGCGCGCCGCGCGTTATCGTCTCCTTGAAATCGCGGCCCGGGATGCCGGCGCGACGCATCTCGTCACGGCGCATCACGAAGACGACCAGGCCGAGACGGTTCTCCTGCGCCTCGTCCGCGGCAGCGGGGTCGGCGGCCTGGCTGCCATGCGGCGCGAAAGCCGCATGGCATCGGGCCTGATCCTGGCGCGGCCGCTCCTTGGCCTGCCGAAGGCGCGGCTCGTCGCCCTGGTGGATGCCATGGGCTTGGTGGCCGTCGATGACCCCTCCAATCGCGATCCCCGTTTCGCCCGGGGTGCGTTGCGCATTCGGGCCGATGCGCAGGAAGGGCTGGGCTTGACCGCCGCACGGCTCGCCTTGCTGGCACGCCGGGCCGCGCGTGCCGATGATGCCATCGAGCAGGCGGCGGACCGTGCCGCTCTGCGCTGCGGCTTGCCGGAGCCTGCCGGGGCGGTGGCCGAGATCCGGCTTGCTCCTGCGCTCTTCCTCGAGGCTGAGGAGGTGCGGCTGCGCCTGCTGCGGCGGGCGATCCTGCAGGTCGCGGGCGTCCCCGCCGGCGCGCAGGAGCTGCGGCTGGAACGCCTGGAAGCTTTGGGAGAGGGGCTCGCCGAGGCGCGTGCGCGCGGCGCGACGCTTAAACGAACTCTTGGGGGAATGGTGATACGCTTGGCAGCGGACGGGAATGTCAGCCTGACCCGGGAGGGCCCGCGTCAGCGGGGACAGTCGCGCCATGTTTGACTTTTAGACCAGGCATCTGGGACAATCCCGCCCAGTTTCTGGCGCTTGCGTGAACTTCCTCTGCCTCTTCCCTTGGCAAGGGTGTCCGTGAGCCCTAAATTAGCGCGTAGGGTGGCTTTCGCGGATAACATATGCCGCCGCCGAGTGACGAGGAAGACGTAAACAGATGAACCCCAATTTTCGCAATTTCGCCCTGTGGGTCATCATCTTTCTATTGGTGCTTGCGCTCGTCACGCTCTTCCAGAATCCGGGCACGCGCGGAACCGCGAATGAGATCCCCTATTCGCAGCTTCTGAACGATGCCGACGCGGGGCGTATCACGAGTGTGGTGATTTCCGGCCAGGACATCACAGGCACCTATACGAATGGTGGTTCGTTCCGCACCTTCGCGCCGAATGACCCCTCGCTGGTGAGCAAGCTCTCTCAGAAGGGGGTACAGATCACGGCGAAGCCCCCGTCGGATTCCACGCCCTGGTTCATCGCGCTTCTCTTCAACTGGCTGCCGCTGCTCGTGTTCATCGGCGCCTGGATTTTCCTCTCGCGTCAGATGCAAAGCGGCGCGGGGCGTGCCATGGGTTTTGGCAAGTCCAAGGCCAAGCTCCTCACGGAAGCCCACGGCCGCGTGACCTTCGAGGACGTCGCCGGCATCGACGAGGCCAAGGAAGACCTGCAGGAGATCGTCGAGTTCCTCCGCGATCCGCAGAAATTCCAGCGGCTCGGCGGACGCATCCCACGCGGCGTGTTGCTTGTCGGCCCTCCCGGCACGGGTAAGACGCTGACCGCGCGTGCGGTCGCTGGCGAAGCGAATGTGCCGTTCTTCACGATTTCGGGTTCGGACTTCGTCGAGATGTTCGTCGGCGTCGGCGCGAGCCGCGTGCGCGACATGTTCGAGCAGGCGAAGAAGAATGCGCCCTGCATCATCTTCATCGATGAGATCGACGCGGTCGGCCGCCATCGCGGTGCCGGCCTCGGCGGCGGCAACGACGAGCGCGAGCAGACCCTGAACCAGCTTCTCGTCGAGATGGACGGCTTCGAGCAGAACGAAGGCATCATCATCATCGCCGCGACCAACCGTCCCGACGTGCTCGACCCGGCGCTGCTGCGCCCGGGCCGTTTCGACCGCCAGATCGTCATCCCGAATCCGGACGTCGCCGGCCGCGAACGCATCCTGCGCGTCCATGTGCGCAAGGTTCCGCTGGCGCCTGACGTCGATCTCAAGACGATCGCGCGCGGCACGCCCGGTTTCTCCGGCGCCGACCTGATGAACCTCGTCAATGAGGCGGCCCTGCTCGCGGCGCGGCGCGCGAAGCGGATCGTCACGCAGGCGGAATTCGAGGACGCCAAGGACAAGGTCATGATGGGCGCCGAGCGCCGCTCCATGGCCATGACCGAGGAAGAGAAGGAACTGACGGCCTATCACGAGGCGGGCCACGCCATCGTCGGCCTCAATGTTCCGAGCCACGACCCGATTCACAAGGCCACGATCATTCCCCGTGGCCGCGCCTTGGGCATGGTGATGTCCCTGCCCGAAACCGATCGCCATTCCTACACCCGTGAATGGTGCGTGTCGCGCCTCGCCATGATGTTCGGCGGGCGCGAGGCGGAGATCATGAAGTTCGGCCCGAACAAGGTGACCAACGGCGCCACCGGCGACATCCAGCAGGCCACACGTCTCGCCCGGGCCATGATCATGGAATGGGGCATGTCCGACAAGCTCGGACGCGTGCGCTACCAGTCGAACGAGCAGGAGGTGTTCCTCGGCCATTCCGTGGCGCAGAGCCAGCTCATGTCCGACGAGACGGCCAAGCTGATCGACGCCGAGATCCGCAAGCTGATCGAGGATGGCGAGAACGAGGCCCGCCGCATCCTCACCGAGAAGCGGCAGGATTGGGAGACGCTGGCTCAGGCGTTGCTCGAATACGAAACCCTGTCCGGCGACGAGATCCGCGACCTTCTCGAAGGTAAGCCGCCGACGCGTGACAACGGCGGCGACCCCAAGACGCCCACGCGCAGTTCGGCGGTGCCGTCCACCGGTCGCAACCGCCCGCGCGGTGAACCCGACACGGGGCTGGAGCCGCAGCCGCAGGTCTGATCACGTCTGAGACTCCAGAAATGGCCTTTGCGACCTCCGACGGATTCCATCCGACGGGGGTTTTGCGCTTGAAGGCGTGCGCGTGAAAGATTTGCTCACATTTTTTGAACGAAGTCCGGTCACACTCGGCCGATGGCGCTGCTATAAGCGTCGGCAGTCTGCACGTCGTGAGCGGACTGAACTGCGGAGGTCGCGATGGCGCGTAAGGGCCGTGGGGCGCGCCTTGAGACGACCCCTCCAGTCGAAGACAAGAAGGCTGCCGATATGAGACGCGCGTATTTCGGGACGGATGGCATTCGCGGCCTGGCCAATACGGTGATCACGCCGGAACTGGCGCTCAAGGTCGGGCAGGCGGCGGGCCTCTTGTTCCAGCGTGGCGAGCATCGCCACCGCGTGGTGATCGGCAAGGATACGCGCCTCTCGGGCTATATGATCGAATATGCGCTGGTGGCCGGCTTCACCTCCGTCGGGATGGACGTGTTGCTGCTCGGCCCCATGCCGACGCCGGCCGTCGCCATGCTCACCCGCTCCATGCGCTGCGATCTCGGCGTCATGATTTCCGCCTCGCATAATCCTTACGAGGACAACGGCATCAAGCTGTTCGGCCCGGATGGCTACAAGCTTAATGATGAGGTCGAGGAGGAAATCGAGGGGCTGATCGATGCGGATCTGCGGCTCCGCCTCTCCAAGCCGGACAGCCTCGGCCGCGCCAAGCGTATCGAGAGCGTGCACGCCCGCTATATCGAATTTGCCAAGCGCACCCTGCCGCGCCAGCTCGACCTCGACGGTTTGCGGATCGTCGTCGATTGCGCCAATGGAGCAGCCTACAAGGTCGCGCCGGAAGCTCTTTGGGAGCTCGGCGCGGATGTCATTTCCATCGGCGTCGAGCCGGATGGTTTCAATATCAACCGCGACGTTGGTTCCACCGCGCCGGCGGCGTTGATCGCCAAGGTGCGTGAGACACGGGCCGATATCGGCATCGCGCTCGACGGCGATGCCGACCGTGTCATCATCGTCGATGAAAAAGGCCATCTGGTGGATGGTGACAGCCTGATGGCTGCCATCGCCACGAGTTGGCGGGAGGACGGGCGCCTGTCCCGGCCCGGTATCGTCGCGACGGTGATGTCCAACCTTGGGCTGGAGCGCTATCTCGAGGGGCTCGGGCTCAGCCTCGTCCGCACTGCCGTGGGGGACCGTTACGTGCTCGAGCGCATGCGGCAGGATGGCTATAATCTCGGGGGCGAGCAATCCGGGCACATCATCATGCCGGATCATGCGACGACCGGCGACGGGCTCGTGGCCGCGCTCCAGCTGCTCGCGGTGGTCAAGGGCCGTAACCGGCCGGTCAGCGAGATCTGCCAGTGCTTCGAGCGCCTGCCGCAGATCCTGAAGAACGTGCGCTACAGCAAGGGCCAGGTTCTGTCGGAGGACCTGGTCGGACCGGTGGTTGAGGCCGCGCGCCAGAAGCTCGGCTCCGGCGGCCGGCTGGTCATCCGGCCTTCAGGCACCGAGCCGCTCATCCGCGTGATGGGCGAGGGCGATGATCGACATCTCGTGGAAGCGGTGGTCGATGAGGTTGTCGAAGCCTTTACCCGGGCCGCCGCCGCGGCGGCTTAGGCCAGCCCCGCGCAAGAATCGACGCGCAAATCCTCACTCTTGGATGGTGACTGCCGACACCATCCAAGCCGGATTGGCGCCACGCGGGCCGATGCGCTCCATTGCAGCCAAAATCCCCTCGCAATACTCGCGTCGCCGCGCCGTTGTTAACATCCGGCCGTCCCGCCGTATGGCGCTGCGCGCCCTCTGCCGCGCTGGGCTGCAGCCGGGGCTGGACGATGCCAGACCGCTTGCGGCTGTCCGCTGCGGGCATCTCTTTCAATAAATCACTGTGATACTTGCCTTTTCCGATGACCGGCGGCGTCTCACGCGGGATGGGGGAGGGCACTGTGCGATGCGCTCAGCGCAGCTGCAGAACGGCATGCGATTTGGCTCAGCGTCTAACCGTCAAGTCATCGTGGTAAATTATTAAGGTTAAGCCCTGCTTAAGAAATTTGTGCGAACGTCCGCTCATGTGCAGTGGGGAGCTCCACAACCGGAACCTTCCCTGACAAGAAGGAACTTCGTTCATGCGTGGCATGAAAACTCTCGTCCTGGCGAGCGGCCTCGTTGTGGGGGGCATGGGCGGTGGCCTGGCGGCGGATCTGTTGCCGCCGCCGCCACCGTTGTTGCCTCCCGTTCCGCTCGAAGTGAGCGGATGGTATCTCCGCGGCGATATCGGCTATAGCAATCAGCAGGTCGACAAACTCGACAACGTGCTGTTCCAAGGTTCGAACGTCACGGTGGTCAACAAGGAGTTCGATGCTGCGCCATTCGCCGGCGTGGGCGTTGGTTACAAGTTCAACAACTGGTTCCGCACAGACCTGACGACCGAATACCGTGCCAGGGCGAATTTCAAGGGGCTCGATATCTATGAGGCCCCCTATCTGTCGACCGGCTACGCGACCAATCAATACTCCGGCGGCAAGACGGAGTGGACGACGCTCCTCAACGCCTATTTCGATCTCGGGACATGGGCCGGTGTTACGCCCTTCGTGGGCGCTGGTATCGGCTTCTCCCGCAACACCATCTCGGGCTTCACAGATACCAATGTGATAACCCAGGGGCTTGCCTATGGCAGCGACAAGTCGAATTGGGATTTGGCCTGGGCGCTTTATGCCGGTCTCGGCTATGAGGTGACGCCGAACTTCACGATCGAACTGGCCTATCGTTATCTCAACCTGGGTGACGCGGAATCCGGTGATCTTATTACATATTCCGGCTATAATTCGACCTATAATCCGATGAAGTTCAAAGATTTGAGCTCGCATGACATCAAGATCGGCATGCGCTGGCTTCTCGGTGGTCCGGCCTATGCAGAGGCCGAGCCTCCCTTGATGCGCAGCTACTGACTTATACTGTCGGGGCGCGCGCGTCGCGCCCTGCCGAGCGCGCCTCCGGCGCTCGCGTGGTCGTTTGATATCGCAAGGCGCAGTTTCCCAGGTTCTATCAGCGCGCGTGGAAAAGCACGGGCGCGGGATAAAGTGGAGCATGTTCACGTGGCTGGCCCAGCCGGCTTTGCGTGATGTGCTCCTTTTTTTTATGCTGCGCTTCCGGGCCTATGGGGTGTCCCCAGGCTCGATCCCGGCGAATTCTGCCGCGGCCTTTGCGTTATCAATGTATTTGTAAATCTAGTATAGATATACATGATATACATTTTATAAGAATTTTCATTGCGGGTTTATATGATATGAGAATCTCTTTCTATATATCAGCTTTTCGAACGATTATTGCTGATCGAAATAATATTACCTTTCTCGATGCGGGTATTTGACGCGAATTCGCGATTTGTTAACCAATACGGCCAAGCATCTGCCGGCCGTAGCAAGTTGTCGTGAGTTGGGGGCCGGCGGGTCGATCTCGCCGCGCTGCGCGAAACGAGCTTCGAGGATGACAGGAACATGCGTGCGTTTTTCTTCGGGACGGATGTCTGGGCTGGCGCGCCTGCGACGGCTGCGCTGCTGGTGTGGGCTGTCCTCGCAATTCCGCTGACGCCGGTGCGGGCTGCGGACCTCGATTACGCCGCGTTACGCGGTGCCGTGATGGATGATAAGCCGACAAAATTTGGCGATTGGAGCGGTGTCTACGTTGGTGCACAGGCCGGCTATGCCAATACGAACGTGGATTTCGGCAATGCTGCGGGTGATCTCGTCGCCTATGCGCTGCGCGACACGATCATCGAGGCCGAGGCTGCCGTCTCGGGCTGGACAGTGCTTCCCGAGAGGGACGCGCGGCGCGGCGTTTTCGGCGCCTTCCTGGGGTACAACAGCCAGTGGGACGACGTGGTCCTCGGTGTAGAGGTGAACTACAACTACACGGATCTGAGCGTATCGGCGCAGGATAAGCTGCGAAGAAGCTACGTCACGTCCAATCAATACACGTATGATGTCGGTCTGGATTCCCGTTCGGCAGTCAAGATTGTAGACTATATGACGTTCCGGACACGCGCAGGATACGTGCTCGGCAGCTTCATGCCCTATGCCTCGTTGGGCGTGGCCGTCGGGCGTGCGAGCATCGATCGCTCGGCGTCGGTATCGACGACCGCGGTCGATTATTCCGGCGCCAGACGGCCCACGCTCAGCCTCGATCCCAATCCGACGACAATCTCTGAGACTAAAAATAACGAATTCGCCTATGGCGTTGCAGCAGGATTGGGCGTTGACGTCCTCGTGACCGAAAGTATATTCCTGCGCGGCGAATACGAATACATACGCTTCGTCTCGCTCTCCAAGGCGCGAGCAGATATCAATGCCTTGCGGGGTGCTGTTGGCGTGAAATTTTAGAGCTTGTTCTGTAAACTCCAGTTCACCGGACATGCTTCAGGTCTGTGCTTCTCCGCATTGTCTTCGCGCGAACCGGTTTTCACTTCGCGCGAAGATGCCCCGGCGTTTCCGCTCAAAACTGGGTTGCGGGACCGCTCAATCCTATCCGGTTGCTTCGAACAACTCCGGACGGGAAGCCGTTCCTTGTGTTGCGGGACTTGCTCCGGGATAGCCGGGCGCTTCCCGGCGCAGATGGTGGCGCGGGCTCCTCGATCGCCAAGCCGGTGCTGCAGTGATATCGCAGCATCGGCGTGTGGCTTTCGCGAAAATGAACCGTTGACTGTCCGCGCCGTCTCCCTTATCTCCATCCGCGGGACACCTTCCCCCAACGGAAGGCGCCCATCTGTAAGGATGGACTGACATGACAGAGACAGTACCTGCCGTGCGCCCCGCGCGGCCTCATTTTTCGTCTGGCCCTTGCGCAAAGCGCCCCGGCTGGAATGCCGCCGCCCTCGATACGAGTTCGCTCGGCCGCTCCCATCGCGCCAAGATTGGCAAAGCCAAGCTCAAGCTGGCGATCGATCTCACCCGTGAAATTCTGCAGGTGCCTGCCGATTATCGCATCGGCATCGTGCCCGCGTCCGATACCGGCGCCGTCGAGATGGCGCTGTGGTCGTTGCTCGGCGCCCGCCCGGTCGACATGCTCGCCTGGGAATCCTTCGGCGAAGGCTGGGTCACGGATGTCGTCAAGCAGCTCAAGCTTGCTGACGCCCGTGTCATCAAGGCCGGCTATGGCGAGCTGCCTGATCTCGCGCAAGTCGATACCAAGACCCGCGACGTCGTCTTCACCTGGAACGGCACGACATCCGGTGTGCGTGTCCCCGACGCCGACTGGATCGCCGCCGACCGCGAAGGCCTCATGATCTGCGACGCCACCTCGGCGGCCTTCGCGCAGCGCCTCGACTGGCCGAAGCTCGATGTCGTCACCTTCTCCTGGCAGAAGGTTCTCGGCGGCGAAGGCGCCCACGGCATCCTCATCCTCTCGCCGCGGGCTGTTGCGCGCCTCGAGAGCTATACGCCGGCCTGGCCGCTGCCGAAGATCTTCCGCATGACCAAGGGCGGCAAGATCGTCGAGGGCATCTTCCAGGGCGAGACCATCAATACGCCGTCGATGCTCTGCGTCGAAGACTATATCGACGCGCTGGAATGGGCGAAGTCTCTCGGCGGGCTCGATGCGCTGGTCGCGCGCGCCGATGCCAATGCCAAGGCCATCGCCGACTGGGTGGCGAAGACGCCGTGGGTCGCCAATCTCGCGAAGGTCGAGGCGACGCAGTCCAATACCTCGGTCTGCCTGTCGATCGTCGATCCGGACGTCGTCGCCAAGGGGCCGGAGGCGGTTGCCGCCGTTGCCAAGGGGCTCGCCGCCACGCTCGACAAGCTTGATGTCGCCTATGATATCGGCGCCTATCGCGATGCGCCTCCCGGCCTCAGGATCTGGTGTGGCGCAACGGTCGATACGGCCGATGTCGCGGCCCTGACCCACTGGCTGGACTGGGCTTTCGCGCAGGAAAAGGCGAAGCTCGCCTGATTGGCCGGCGCCCTTCCTTCATCGTGAAGGGCGCTTTCGTGCAGGCCGGAATGGATAACTGCTCTGCCATTCCGCCCGCTGACACCGACAAGTCCCTGAAATTCCACTTCGCAGTGAATGCGCGGCGCCCGACACCCCTAGCGTGGACCGGCTTGCGTCGCAGCTCCTGAAAGGACGTCCGATGCCCGCTCCCAAGGTTCTTATTTCCGACGCTTTGTCCCCCGCCGCCGTGCAGATCTTCAAGGATCGCGGCATCGAGGTCGATTTCCAGCCCGATCTCGGCAAGGACAAGGACAAGCTCGCCGCCATCATCGGCAATTATGACGGTCTCGCCATCCGCTCCGCCACCAAGGTCACGCCGAAGATCCTCGAAGCGGCGAAAGCGCTGAAGGTCATCGGCCGCGCCGGCATCGGCGTCGACAATGTCGATATCCCCGCGGCGACCGCCAAGGGTATCATCGTGATGAACACGCCTTTCGGCAATTCGATCACGACTGCCGAGCATGCCGTCGCGATGATGTTCGCGCTGGCGCGTGAGATCCCCGCTGCGGATGCCTCCACCCAGGCCGGCAAGTGGGAGAAAAACCGCTTCATGGGTGTCGAGATCACCGCCAAGACGCTCGGCATCATCGGCTGCGGCAATATCGGCTCCATCGTTGCGGAACGCGCGATCGGCCTGAAGATGAAGGTCATCGCCTACGATCCCTTCCTCTCGCCGGAGCGGGCGCTGGACCTCGGCGTCGAAAAGGTCGAACTCGAGGACCTGCTCGCGCGTGCCGATTTCATCACGCTGCATACGCCGCTGACGGAGAAGACCAAGAACGTGCTGTCCGCCGAGGCTCTCGCCAAGACCAAGAAGGGCGTGCGCATCATCAACTGCGCCCGCGGCGGTCTGGTCGACGAGGTGGCTTTGCGCGCCGCGCTCGATTCCGGCCATGTCGCGGGGGCTGCCTTTGACGTGTTCGTCGAGGAGCCGGCTAAGGAGAACCCGCTGTTCGGCCATCCGAACGTCGTCTGCACGCCGCATCTCGGCGCTGCCACCACCGAGGCGCAGGAGAATGTCGCCCTCCAGGTCGCTGAGCAGATGTCCGAATATCTCCTGCGGGGCGCGATCTCCAATGCGGTGAACTTCCCGTCGATCACGGCCGAGGAAGCGCCGAAGCTGAAGCCTTTCATCGCGCTGGCCGAGAACCTCGGCTCCTTCGCGGGCCAGTTGACCGAGACGGGCATCAAGAGCGTCCACATCACCTATGAGGGCACGGTCGCCGGGCTCAAGATCAAGGCGCTCACCTCGGCGGCGGTCGCGGGCCTGCTGCGCCCGATGCTGGCCGATATCAATGTCGTCTCGGCGCCGAGCGTGGCCAAGGAGCGCGGCATCGTCATCGAGGAGACGACGCGCGAGGCCCAGGGCGAGCATGACGCGCTGATCACGCTCACGGTCGTCACCGAGAAGCAGGAGCGTTCCGTCGTCGGCACGGTCTTCGCCGATGGCGCGCCGCGGATCGTCGCGATCAAGGGCATCAAGGTCGATGCCGAGTTCGCGCCGTCGATGATCTATGTGACGAATGAGGACAAGCCGGGCTTCATCGGCCGCTTCGCCGGGCTCTTGGGCGATGCCGGCGTCAATATCGCGACCTTCGCCCTGGGCCGGGACCGGCAGGGTGGATCGGCGATCGCGCTCGTCGAGGTGGATGGAGCAGTGCCGGACAGCGTGCTGGCGAGCGTCCAGACCATCCCGGGCGTCAAGCAGGTGAAGCCGCTGAAGTTCTGAGGCGGCGGGAGAAGGATCTCCCAACGCCCATCGAGACGACCGACGGCGGCTCTTCCGGGAGCCGCCGTTCTGTCATTGGCGGAAGGATCCACTAGAGCAAATCCGACTTAGATGGAATCGCCGGATACCAGCTAAGTTGGTGAATTTGCTCGTTAATTTTTGAACGGAGCAAGTCCGCAAAAGACGGACTTGCTCTAGCGCAGGCGCTCGGCGATGAGAATGCCGCCGATCACCAGCACCATGGCCGCCATCTGGTAGAGGCCGAAGGCCTCACCCAGCAGCACGATGGACAGGGCGATGCCGAAGACCGGCATCAGATTGTTGAACAGGCCGGCGCGGCTCGGGCCGATGAGCTGGACGGAGCGGATAAAGAAGATCTGCCCGAGGAGAGACGGAAAGATCCCGATATAAAGAAGCGTGAGCCAGCCGGTCGGGCTCGGCCAATAGGCTTTGCCCTGGGCGATCTCGATGGCGAGCAGCGGCAGGGATGACACGAAGGCCGCCAGCGCCATCGCCGCGAAATAGGCGGTGTCCGACACCTTCGGCCGGCTGCGCAGATGCAGCGCATAGGCTGCATAGAACGCGCAGGCGACCAGCATGTAGAGGTCGCCGCGGTTGATGGTGAGATTGAGCAGCGTTTCCAGGTCGCCATGCGAGGCCGTCACCATCACGCCGAGGATGGTCAGGACAAGACCCGCGGTCTGGCCGATGTTGATCCGCTGACGGAAGAACAGGATCGCCCCGACCACGACGAACACGGGAATTGCACTCTGGATGATCGTCATGTTGACGGCGGTTGTCTCGTAGGCCGCGACATAGAACAGCGCGTTGAAGCCGGTGAAGGCCAATGTGCCCATGCCGACGATGACCGGCCAGCGGGACTTCAGCACAGGCAGATCGCGGACGATGTCCCGGCGGCTGAAGGTCAGCAAGACGACGCAGACGATGCCCCAGCGCAGGCAGACGATGCTCATCGGCGAGATCTGGCCCACGGCAAATTTGCTCGCCGTGACATTGCCCGCCCACATCAGCATCGTGAGCGGCAAAAGGACATAGGCTTGATCGAACAACCACCGGGTGGCGCGCGCAATCGGGGAGTTCGTATCAGGCATGTCTGCCTGGCGCGCTCGTAGTCGCGATCATGGGAAGAGACACTCCTGCGCGCGGGGTACCGCGGGTTTCATCCATGGACCGTCATCCCATGGAACCTCATCGACGAGAACGCTATTCGGGGGCGCGACCATACCCAATAGCACAGGGACAGGGTTAGCAGACTGCGCGCAACGCAGACATGCAGAAAGACCGCCCCGGATCCGCTTCGGCAGCGGCGTCCTTCGGCCATCAACGGCTCGCGGGCGGCCGCGGTAACGCTGTGGCTTGACCTCGCCGGCCTAATCGTCGATGAGAGGCTGTAAGGACCCCGGCCTTGCGCCGGGGTTTGTCATGTGAGGGGTCGGCTGTCCGCCGGCTTGAAGGATATGGCGAACGTCGTAGTGGTCGGTGCCCAGTGGGGCGATGAAGGCAAAGGCAAGATCGTTGACTGGTTGAGCGAACAGGCCGACGTGGTCGTGCGCTTCCAGGGCGGTCACAATGCCGGTCATACGCTTGTCATCGATGGCACCACCTACAAGCTGTCCCTCCTGCCATCGGGCGTCGTCCGTCCCGGCAAGCTTGGCGTCATCGGCAATGGCGTCGTGCTCGACCCGCAGGCACTGATCGCGGAGATCGCGCGGCTGAAGGAGCAGGGGCTCGCGATCTCGCCGGAAAATCTGCGTGTTGCCGACAATGCCGCCTTGATCCTGCCGTTACATCGCGAGCTTGATGCGCTGCGCGAAAGTTCCAACAGCGGCACGAAGATCGGCACGACGCGCCGCGGCATCGGCCCGGCCTATGAAGACAAGGTGGGGCGCCGCGCGATTCGCGTGATGGATCTCGCAGACCTCGACACCCTCGAGGACAAGATCGAGCGGCTGCTCGTCCATCACAATGCCTTGAGGCGCGGCTTCGGCCTGCCCGAGTTCAACGCCTCCGAGATTTTCACGGAACTCAAGGCCATTGCGCCTGATATCGTGCCCTATATGGGCGTGACGTGGCTGCTGCTCGATGACCATCGCCGCGCCGGCAAGCGCATTCTCTTCGAGGGAGCCCAGGGCGCCCTGCTCGATGTGGACCATGGCACCTATCCCTTCGTCACATCGTCGCACACCGTTGCCGGCCAGGCTGCCGCCGGCTCGGGGCTCGGCCCCAATGCCATCGGCTATGTGCTGGGCATTGCGAAGGCCTATACCACGCGCGTCGGCGAGGGGCCGTTTCCGACGGAACAGGACAACGAGGTCGGCGAGATGCTCGGCACGCGTGGCCATGAATTCGGGACGGTCACGGGGCGTAAGCGGCGCTGCGGCTGGTTCGATGCCGTCCTCGTGCGCCAGACGGTGAAGACATCGGGGATCAACGGCATTGCCCTGACTAAGCTCGACATTCTCGACGGCTTCAAGACCATCAATGTCTGTGTGGGCTATCGCCTCGACGGCAAGGCGTTCGACTATCTGCCGGCAGGGCAGGCCCAGCAGGCGCATGTCGAGCCGATCTACGAGACCATCGAGGGCTGGGAAGGTTCGACGGCCGGGGCGCGTTCCTGGGCTGACTTGCCGGCCCAGGCGATCAAATATGTCCGGCGTATCGAGGAATTGATCGGCGCGCCGGTGGCGCTTCTCTCGACGAGCCCGGAACGGGATGACACGATCCTGGTGCATAACCCATTCGAAGGTTGACCTGACGCGCGATTCGAGACATTCGACCTGAATGGCCGATTATTACACCCTGCTGCAGCGGGCAATTTCTGGTCTGCCGGAGAATACGCCCGAAACTCGCGGAGCCATCTACGAGCGGGCGCGTACCGTGCTCGTCCAGCAACTGCGAAAAGTCGAGCCGCCGCTCCCTGAGGCTGATATCGATCGCGAATATGCCGCGCTCGATCTCGTCATCGCCCGCATCGAGGCAGAGGCCCGGCCGCGCGAAGACGCCGCGTGGCCGGATGAGAACTGGCCCGACCAGGAGCATCTGCACGCCTTCGAGCAGGTGCCGGAGGCAGTTGATGACGAGCCCGGGTCCGACGAGCAGGCTCCGCGGCGGGACGAGCCTGTCGAGCCGCAGCCGGCGGAGCCGCCACAGCCCGAGTTCGCGGCCTCCGACGCAGAGACCAATGGATCGCCCGGCCGGGAACGGCCGCGGCTGGCGCCTGTCCGTCCCAAGCGGGACTGGCACAGCCACATGCGCACCTTCGTCGTGGCGGGAGTGCTCGCCGCTGTCGTCGCAGCGATCGCAGGTGTAGCGGTCGTGCTGCGTGACCAGCCTGTGGAGATCCCCCACGGCGCCGAGCAGGCGGCACCACAGGAGCAGAGCGACGGCAAGTTCACGGAGCGCCTCGGGGGCGAGCCGGCGCCGGCAGCCCCGCCGCCCGCAGCACCGACGCAGACGCAGACGCAGACGGCAAGCCCACAGCAGCCTCCGGCCCCGCAACCACAGCCGCAGCCGCAGGGTGGCGTTGCCGTTGCGCAGCGCGCCAGCCTGTATGAGGAATCGCCGGACAATCCGCAGGCTCCCATCGTCACGGCCGGTCGGACCACCTGGAGGATCGACAGCATCAACCCGGGCCAGGGCGAGCCGTTGGAAAGCGTTGTGCATGCGGATGTCGAGATTCCACAGGCCGGGCTTTCCCTCGCGCTGGTGCTGCGGCGCAACCGCGACACCACCTTGCCCGCCTCCCATACGGTTGAGCTGACCTTCCGCAACACCTCCGGTGATGCCACGCGCTCTGTGCGCGACGTCGGCGTGATGCAGCTGAAGGCGGACGAGGGCGGCCGGGGGGCACCCCTGGCAGGGCTTCCAGTGCCCGTGACCGAGAATATCTTCCTGATCGGCCTGTCGAACCTCAGTGCGGACATGGAACGCAACGCCGCTCTGCTCAAGAGCCAGGCCTGGATCGACCTGCCGCTGCGCTTTGCCAACGGACGCCGCGCGGTGCTGACCTTCGAGAAGGGCGTCTCCGGTGAAAAGGCGATCAATGAGGCCTTCCGCCTCTGGCAATAGCGCGAGGGCGACTTGAATAGAGTCGACAGAATCCACTCAAGTTTTTGAATTTACTCGTCTCTTTTCGAGTTGAGCAAATCTGCGAAAGACGGACTTGCGCGCGCGCGGTGCGCTCCCGTCTCGACGGGGCTGCCTGGTGATGGCCAGTCGGCGTCCGGTCTTCACCGAAGCCAGGGCAAGACCCACAAAAAAAATGGCCCCGCGAGGGGCCATTTTCGCTCAGGCGGCCCGTCGGCCGGACCAAAAGGTTACATTGCCGGCAAAGCCGCCGGGGTGGCCATTTCGAGCTTGGCCAAGCCCTTCTTCACCGCCTCCTGAACCTTCTCGAAGGCGCGGACCTCGATCTGGCGGACGCGTTCGCGGGAGACGCCGAATTCGCCGGACAATTCCTCAAGGGTGACAGGCTCGTCCTGCAGACGGCGCGCCTCGAAGATACGCCGCTCGCGGTCGTTGAGGACGCCGAGCGCATCGCGCAGGGCGGTGAGGCGATTGCGCCCCTCCTCCTCGTTGGCCAGGATCGTCTCCTGGTCGGCGCTGTCGTCGACAAGCCAGTCCTGCCACTCACCTTCGCCTTCCTGACGCAGGGGCGCATTCAGGGACGTGTCGCCGCCAAGGCGGCGATTCATGTCGATGACGTCCTGTTCGGTCACACCGAGGCGAGTCGCAATGGTCTTGACCTGCTCCGGGCGGAGGTCGCCCTCCTCGTAAGCCGAGATATGGCTCTTGGCTTTGCGCAGGTTGAAGAACAGCTTCTTCTGGTTGGCCGTGGTTCCCATCTTCACGAGCGACCAGGACCGCAGGATGTACTCTTGAATCGCGGCCTTGATCCACCACATCGCATAGGTGGCAAGGCGGAAGCCTTTATCGGGCTCGAAGCGTTTCACGGCCTGCATGAGGCCGACGTTACCCTCCGAGACGACTTCCGAGATCGGCAGGCCGTAGCCGCGATAGCCCATGGCGATTTTGGCCACGAGCCGCAGATGGGAGGTGACAAGTTTGTGGGCCGCTTCGCGATCATCGTGCTCGCGCCAGCGTTTCGCGAGCATGAACTCCTCTTCCGGTTTCAGCATGGGAAACCGGCGGATTTCGTCGAGATAGCGCGATAGGCCACCTTCGTTAAGCAGCGCGGGAAGAACCGTCGAAGCCATGAAAACCTCCTAACCAACCCCCTTTCAGGCAGGTTGTCTTAGAGCCGCCTTTGTGGCCGGCTCCGTATTGTAGCATACAGGTCTCGACCTGAGCGGGCGAGGCACCCTTTTGCGTCAGGATGCATATTGAAGTGCGAATACGCAGAATGCAGTGCGATTCCGCACATGGCCTATCGTTTGGGCCTTGTCGCCGGCAAAGCCGCTACCAACCGAGCAAGGTCGTCCGGCGGGGCACTCTCAAAACACATGAATTCACCGCTCGCGGGATGGGCGAAGCCAAGCCTCGACGCGTGCAGGGCCTGTCGTCCAAGTGACTGGAGCGCAGCACGCGCATCGGAATCGAGCAGGCTCTCCTTTGTCCTGAAGCCCCGCCCATAGAGCTGGTCGCCCAGCAACGGATGGCCGATATGGGCCATATGAACGCGGATCTGGTGAGTTCGCCCGGTTTCAAGACGACAACGGATGAAGCTTCCGATGGGTTCCACGCCCCCGCCGCGCGTGCCATCTCCCCAGAAATGCCCATCAACCTCATAGTGGGTGATCGCCACCCGGCCACGCCCTTCGCGCGTGACGGTCATCTTCTCGCGATTGTGCGTCGCCCGCTCGATCGGCTGATCGATGGTGCCTCTGAGGGTGGGCAGGAGCCCCCAGGCAAGGGCCGTATAGACGCGTTCCAGCGGCCCCGTGCGGCCGTGATCGGCGAACTGCTGCGACAAGGCCGCGTGGGCCTGGTCGGTCTTGGCGACAACCATGACGCCGGAGGTATCCTTGTCCAGCCGATGCACGATGCCAGGCCGCCGCACGCCGCCGATGCCGGACAGGCTGTCGCCGCAATGGGCAAGCAGCGCATTGACGAGCGTGCCGCTGGCATGGCCAGGGGCGGGATGCACGACGAGGCCGGCGGGCTTGTCGATGACGATGATGTGATTGTCCTCATAGAGGACGGTGAGAGGGATTGTCTCAGGCTCGGGCTCCGCAGGCGCTGCCGGCGGCACCACCAGACTGACGGTCGCGCCGGCGACCACCTTATGCTTGGGGTCCGAAACCACCGTGCCATTGATGCGCACCTGACCGGCGCGGACCAGCTGCTGCAGGCGCGAGCGGGACAGATCGGCGAAAGCCACCGCGAGAAATCGGTCGAGGCGGTCGCCGGCGAAGTCATCCGCCACCGTCACGGTCCGCGCTTCGGCGGAGGTGGCGTGAGGTGCGGGATCGAAATCAGCGTGCATCGCTCAGGCATGCATCACTCCGCCCGAGGGGGCAAGCATCATGACCGGTGCTGTGGGGAATGCCTGTCGGACGCCCCCGCGCCGTCCCGGCGTGACCTATGGTCACCCGCGCCCCTGAATCCGCCTCGAATCCATCGTCGCGGTGGAACGTTTTCGCAGTCCGGCGTATGATAACGGCGCTGGGGCCTGCGGTGCCTTGACAGCCTTTGGCTGTCTGGGGTTCCTGCGCGTGAACCCGGCGCGCCGTGCAATCCGGCAGATGGGACAGCTTGAGGGAAATTCGGACCGGATGAATACGCGAGCAACGCGTTGCAGGGGCGCTGATATGGGGGCAGGTATTGCGTCTTGGCCAGAGCATCGGCGGAGGCCAAGGTGAGCGATCTGCGGCTGCCCCCCTCGCTCGTCTCGCTGCAAGGCGTCACGTCCTCCCCCGCGAATGCCGACAGCCCTGAGAAGCCGATGGTTTCCGGCCTGTTCGAGGGTGACGAACGGGATATCCTCGCCGCCGAATTGTCGCGGCTGCGGGAGGAGCATCGCGATCTCGACATGGCAATCGGCGCCCTGGAGCATGTCGGCCCGGCCGATCAGTTGCAGATTCAGCGGTTGAAGAAGCGGAAGCTTGTCCTGAAGGATCGTATCTCCTTCATCGAGGACCAGTTGACCCCGGATATCATCGCGTGACGATGCGCGCGGGACCTCGGGCGCGGCTTCGCGCGCAGGGGCTCGCCTGCGAAAGCGCGCTTGGCACGCGGGGTACAACAATGTCAGCCCTTGCATAGGGCCACGGCAGCCGCTATGGCGCGATCGTCAAAGGAGAGCAAACGCATGGGAAGCGCCGGCTGCGGCACCCGCCCGCATTGGAATGGGATGATCGCCCGATGAATGGAGACGCGGGGAAGGCACCGGTTGCCGTCATCATGGGGAGCCAGTCGGACTGGGCGACCATGCGTCATACCACCGAGACGCTCGAGGGCCTCGGCATCGCCTTCGATGCCAGGATCGTGTCCGCCCACAGGACGCCGGACAGGCTTTATGATTTCGCCAAGGGCGCGGCCGATGCGGGCTACAAGGTCATCATCGCCGGTGCCGGCGGCGCGGCGCATCTTCCGGGCATGGCGGCCGCGCTGACGCATCTGCCGGTCTTCGGCGTGCCCGTGGAGTCGAAGGCCCTCTCCGGCCAGGACAGCCTGCTGTCGATCGTGCAGATGCCGGCCGGCATTCCCGTCGGGACGCTGGCGATCGGCCGGTCCGGGGCCGTGAATGCGGCCTTGCTCGCGGCAGCTGTCCTTGCGCTCGGCGACGCCGCGCTGGCGACGCGCCTGAAGGACTGGCGCGCCCGCCAGACGGCTGCGGTGGCGGACGTGCCCGAGACCGCATCATGAGCACGTCAACGCCCGCGAACGAGACCGCGATGCGCATGCTTCCGCCCGGCGCGACCGTCGGCATTCTCGGCGGTGGGCAGCTCGGCCGCATGATGGCGATGGCGGCGGCGGCCTATGGATTGAAGACGCATATTTTTGCGCCGGATGCCGATAGTCCGGCCTTCGAAGTGTCCGGTAAGCACAGTTTGGCGGGCTATGACGACGAGGCGGCGCTGGTCGCCTTCGCGGCGTCCGTCGATGTCGTCACTTATGAATTCGAGAACATTCCGGCTGAGAGCGTCGACCTGCTTCGCCGGCATGTCCCGCTCTTCCCGGATCACATGGCACTGGCGACGACCCAGGACCGCCTGCTCGAGAAGCGCTTCGTCGCGGCTCTCGGAATTCCCACCGCACCCTTCCGGGATGTCGCCAACAGGGCGGATCTCGCGGCGGGGCTTGCCGCGCTCGGTACCCCGGCGATCCTCAAGACGCGCCGCTTCGGCTATGACGGCAAGGGGCAGGTGAAGATCGAATCCGCGGATGATATCGACGCCGCGCTCGCGGCGATCGGCCATGCGCCGGCGATTCTCGAGGGGTTCGTGCCGTTCGAGCGCGAGGTGTCGGTGGTCGGCGCGCGTGACCGTGCCGGCGGGTTCGCGGCCTATGACGTCTGTGAGAACGTCCATCGCCATCACATTCTCGATACAACAACCGTTCCCAGTGCCCTGTCCGCGGCGCAATGCGCCAAGGCGGTCGAAGCGGCAAAGCGCATCGCCGATGCGCTGTCCTATGTCGGGGTCCTTGCGGTCGAAATGTTCGTGCTGGCTGGCGATGACAGCCCGATCATCGTGAACGAGATCGCGCCGCGTGTGCATAATTCCGGCCACTGGACGATCGAGGGGGCGGTGACCTCCCAGTTCGCCCAGCATATTCGTGCGGTCTGCGGCTGGCCGCTGGGCTCCACCCGCCGCAACGGTCGGGTGGACATGCGCAATCTCATTGGCGCCGATATCGAGGCCTGGGCCGACATCGTTGCCGAGCCCGGTCTGCACCTTCACCTCTACGGCAAAACCAGCGCCCGGCCGGGGCGCAAGATGGGGCACGTGACGCGTGTTCTGCCCGAATGAGATCGGCAAACGCCCTCGTGCCTGGAACAACAGGCCTGTGACAATCGTCGGTCTTTCATGCCGGAATCATGGATGCGGCGGTGGACAGCCGTGATGACATCTGCTATTCGCAACCATCTTTGGCGGCGGCGCGTTTCAGCGCCGCTTTCGGCTTTTGCCAACCTTATTCAGAACACGGGATGAAGGCGTGCAGGTTCTCGTTCGCGACAACAATGTCGATCAAGCGCTGCGTGCGCTGAAAAAGAAGATGCAGCGTGAGGGCATCTTTCGGGAGATGAAGCTTCGCGGACATTACGAGAAGCCGTCCGAGAAACGTGCCCGCGAGAAGGCGGAAGCCGTGCGCCGCGCGCGCAAGCTGATGCGCAAGCGTCTGCAGCGCGAAGGCCTGCTCCCGTCGAAGCCGAAGCCCACCCGCTGATCATCGTCTCGCAGGGCTCGGTCGTTTCGCGACCGGCCCGGCCGTGGTGCACAGTCATGGGAAACCGCACTGCTTTCAGGGTAGCGGTATGGTCTGGCAAGGGGTGCGGTCTATACGGCGGTCGCAACCTGCGCGGGTCATGGTAAAACAGTTCAGTTGTGCGGCGCCCTGGAACGTCCCGGGCGCTTTTTGCGTTTGCGCTCAGTGGCGGCTTCGCATGCGGTCGGCTGTTGTCGGGACGGAGGGCACCCTGTGCGGGCTGCCTGGCTGGTCTGCTCATGGCGCAGGGTTGAGACAATCCGCCGCGTCGATGCGGGCCGATCGCGCGGCTGCTCGTGCCGAAAACGCTTCCGGAGGCAGCGGCCATTGCCTGTAACCCCTTCTCAATAATGGGAAATTTCCCCTGGGGGTGGCGGCGGCCGACAGCCTCCACCGTGGGCCATTTTGGCGTTGATATATGTCAGTTGATAGAAATCTAAACGCTTCCGAAACCGGATTCGGCAGAATGATGGTTAAGGGTTAACCGAACAGGTGTTTAAAGCGTTGAGGCTGGCATCACAGGGTGGCGGCAGAGCGGGGCCTTGTTCGGGATGCCGGATGTCGAGCGGCATCGAGGTTAGGAGAATCTGTGGTGATGAATCAGCACGCGGCGCAGGCCTCTCCCCGCCGTTTTGATGGCACGGCGGGAAGCCGATTTCGGGTGGGCGCGCGCCTTGTCGCGGCAGCGGGCCTGATGTGCGGACTTGTCGCCTGCGAAACGGTGGCGCCGCAATCGACGCGGGTTGCCGAACTCGTGAAGGACAACTCAGCCGCCACATCGACCAACATTGCGTCCTTGACGGACGTCATCAAGGCTAATCCCGGCGATCCCGGGGCCTATAACACGCGTGGCGCCGCCTATGCCCGCACCGGGCAGTTCTCGGAAGCGGTGGCGGATTTCTCGCAGGCCGTGAAACTTAACCCCAATTATGCGCCGGCCTATACGAACCGGGCCCTGGCCTACCGTCAAACCGGGCGTGACCAGCAGGCGCTGAGCGATTTCGACCGCGCCATTGCCTCCGATCCAAGCTATGCACCGGCCTATGTCGGACGCGCGAACCTGCTCCGCGTGCAGGGGCGCTTCGATCAGGCCCAGGCCGATCTGAGCAAGGCTATCCAGATCAATCCGGAATCCGCCGAGTCCTTCCACGCCCGGGCGCTCGTTTATCAGCGCCAGGGTCAGAATCAGCTGGCGATCAAGGATTTTGACGCGGCGCTCGATCGCAACCCGTTCGTCGCGGCGCCCTATACGGGCAGGGGGCAGAGCCTGCTGGCGGTTGGCCAATATGACAAGGCGATCGAGGACTTCAACGCGTCGCTCAACGTCGACAATCACAACGCTGATGCATGGGCGGGCCGCGGCATGGCCTACGAGCGGCTCGGCAAGAAGAACGAAGCGGTCGAATCCTATCAGCGCGCCCTCTCGGTCGACCCGAACAATGATATCGCGAAGCAGGGGCTTCGTCGCGTGCAGGGTGGCGGCGGATTGTTCGGCTGAGATCCGCCGCATTCAAACGAGTCCCGGCGGAGTGCGCCGGTGCTGCGAGAGCCAATCCCTGCGCAATGGGCCGCGGCCTTGTGGTCAGCTCTTGATACTCGAGGGCTCTGCCGTCATCGGCAAGGCCTTGCGTCTGCGCCCTGAGAGGGGGGCGGCCGGGCGTCTTTCATCACAAAAGCCGCGCCATGATGTGTAGCCGACGGCCAGCCAGAACGATAGGCCGGCGACGACTGTCGCGATCCACTGTGCAACAAGCATAGCTACCTTACCTGAGATGGAGGCGCTTCCCTCAAAGCACTCTTGATCTATCTCTATCAGCTTGCCGCGCTGGAACGACAACAGGGGTGTTTCGGCGCGTTTCAATCTGTTTCAGAGCAAGCCAACAAAAAAGGCGCTTCGAACGAAGCGCCTTTCAGGTGATGGCAGACCTCCTGCCCCTCGCGGAGGCCTATCAGGCTCAGTCCTCGTCCTCTTCGTCGCGTGGCCGCAACTGCTTGAGCTTGGCGAAGACGCTGTCGGCGTCGATTGTCTCTTCCTCTTCCTTCTTCGGCCGGCTCATGCCGCCGAAAGGATCATGCGTCTCCTCAGGAAGCGGCGCGGTCGTCTCTTCCGGCGACAGCAGGGTCTGGCCCGCATCCATCTGGGCGGGGCGATCCTTGGCAGAACGGGCAACCTCGAAATCGAGGTCGATCTGCGAACAGAGGCCCAAGGTCACCGGATCCATTGGGGTGAGGCTTGCCGCATTCCAATGGGTGCGCTCGCGGATCTGCTGGATGGTCGTCTTGGTGGTGCCGATCAGCCGCATGATCTGCGCATCCTTCAACTCGGGATGGTTGCGCAACAGCCAGAGAATCGCATTGGGACGGTCCTGGCGCCGCGAGACCGGCGTATAGCGCGGGCCTTTCTTGCGCTTCTGCTCAGGCAGCTTGACCTTGGGGGCCGCCATGCGCAGGACGTGGTTTTCATCTTTCTCGGCGCGGGTGATCTCTTCACGGGTCAACTGGCCCGTCGTCGTCGGGTCGAGGCCCTTGATGCCGATCGCGACTTCGCCATCGGCGATGCCCTTCACCTCAAGCGGGTGCAATTTGCAGAACTCGGCGATCTGCTCAAAGGTCAATGCCGTGTTCTCGACCAGCCAGACGGCTGTCGCTTTCGGCATCAGGGGGCCCGTGGACATAGGGAGCTCCTTAAAGGTCTTATTCGCGGCATCGTCTTCACGACAACGCCTGTGAGGTCAAGCGCCAGAGCCCATTTGGCAACGGCGGGCCGCGTCGCGAGCCTGCAATACCCTGCCAAGTCGGCTCCAAGTTATTGATCTGGAGCATTTTCCTGTGAACCGCATGATACCATTCGGCTCACAAGCGCTCTAGAGCACGTCGGTCTATTGCGGACTTGCTCCGCTCCACAACAGACGAGCACATTCACCGACCTGCATGGGCATCGGACGATTCCATCCAAGTCGGATTTGCTCTAGGGCGGTGGACGCGCCGATTTGATCGGAGCGGCCGCTCTATCGCGTTGCTTGAGCATCGGGTCATCCCAAAAACCGTACTCGGTCCTTGGCCCGATGCTCCAGGTAAACCTTCCGCGGGCTTCCGGCCAGGCTAACCGGCCAGGGCGGGACGTCACCACCGATGAAGGGGAACCCGCGGAATATAGGCCTTGGAAAGGTCGCTGGCAAATGGCGAACCGCGAGAAAGCGACATTCCGGGACGCAAAAAATAAGCGCAGCGCCGTTCGTGCCGCCCCACACGCGCCTTGACTGCAATATCGGGTCAATTGTTCCATGGGCTCGTGGTTCTGCTCCGACATTTGCATCCGCCTGATACGGGCCTCGGAGAAAATGTCGGAATCAAGAGAACCACTAGCAAGTTATTGGTTCCAGTTCGGATTCGGGACACGAGGGGCATGCCCCCGCAATGGCAGTTATGAGGAGAATTGCCGATGGTTGGCCTCTTCGATGATGACGCTCCCAGGCCGGCGACCCAGCATGTCCTCGGCCAGGATCTCAGCACGTTGTCGCTCCACGAGCTCAGCGAGCGTATTGCGCTGCTTCGGGCCGAAATCGAACGCCTGGAGGCGGCCCGCTCCGCCAAGGAGGCTTCCCGGGCGCAGGCGGATGCGGTGTTTCGCTCCTGAACGCATGACGGATATCTGTATCTTTTTGGAGCGCATGCGCTGGCCCAGGCTTCCGTGCAACGCTCCATTAAGGTTTCTAATATATGACTAACCCGTCCATTTCCTGGACGCTGAGTGGCCCTGTCCACTCTTTTTGACGCCTCCCTGCTTCGACCTTCAGCCGCCCTTGAGGCGGCTGCTTTTTGCGTGGCATACCGCGCCGCCGCGAGCCGCCCCAAGCCATGACTGGCGCCGTCCTTGCGATGTCGGATCCAGGTGGGAATCGATGTTTCATTACGAGACGTCGGTATCCGGCCGGAGCCGGAAAGGTGAGGTATGGCAAGCGTAGACATGACTCGGCAGGCGACGGCGCCGATTCCGTTCGGTGTACATTTTGTCGCTTCGGAGCAGTTCCGCCGCTTGTTCCGTGAAGGCATGGCCCTGATCGAAGAGACGGCCACCTATCTGGAGGGGGCAGGGCGCGCGGAGGCTCGCGCGCTTCGCCGGCAGGCTGCCTTGGCCTATGCGACCGAGAGCATGCGCCTGACAACGCGCTTGATGCAGATGGCCTCCTGGCTCCTGTTGCACCGCGCGGTCGCGGATGGCGAGATCAGCCTGTGTGAAGCGCGCAGCGAAAAATCCAAGGTGCGCCTGACCAACGCCGAGCCGGGTGAAGTTGTCTTGACGGACGATGCGCTACCGCCGCGACTAGGCGAGCTGCTGGCGCGTGCCCAGCGTCTCTTTGCCCGTATCAAGCATCTGGACCTCGTACTCGCGACCGGCGAGGCGGACGTGGTCTTCGTGGCCGCCCAGGCCCCATTGACGCAGGTCAACCGTCTCCAGTCCGTCTTGCTGTAGACGAGGCAAATTGGGGGGGGGAGGACCGGCTCGCCGCTTTTCATGGTGGCGGGCCGGTCAATTCCGGGGGCTCGCGTGGTGCGAACACCTGCGCGGGGCACGTGGAACGCATGGGTTCCCATATGGAAACGGGTCAAGACCGGGGCTTGGCTGCGCCATCCGGAAGCTGGTCGACGGCAATCAGCTGACTTAAAGACTGCTAAAGCAGGCTGATCTCATACGGAACCACCGCGTCATTCCGGGCCCCTCGCTGATACGAGGCCGCCGGAATGACGGCGGGAGCCCGTCCAAACACGGCATGCTCTTGAGGACGTCCATCTCTCGCGGACTTGTACCGCTCCCGAAAAACGAGAGAATTCACCGACTTGGATGCTAGAGCATTTCCGGTGAACTCCGGTCCACCGGAAGTGCTCCAGGTCTTTGATTCTACGCATTTTCTTCACGCGAACCGGTGTCCACTTCGCTCGAAAATGCTCTATCCGACGAAGCCATCCAGGTTGGATTTGCCAGCGCGTGATTCTGGACAAACGTCAAACGGCGGCAGGCGATCATCCCGCCGCCGTTTGATTATGAAGCGCTGTCCGCTTGACTGAGATGCAATCCCAGGGGGCAGGGAGCCGTCGTCGCCCGACGCTCGACCTGCCGTGGTGCGGAGACCAGGTCCCTTCAGGATGCCGGCCAGGGCGTGCCCTGGCACCGGCACCGGCGGCTCACTTCTTGGCGAAGCTGAGACCGGCGAAGCGGTTGTTGAAGCGCGACAGGCGGCCGCCACGATCGAGAAGCTGCTGCGACCCGCCGGTCCAGGCCGGATGGGTCAGATTGTCGATATCGAGGTTGAGGTTGTCACCCTCTTTGCCGTAAGTCGAACGCGTGACGTAGGTGGAACCGTCGGTCTGCGTGACCTTGATGAAATGATACGTGGGGTGAATGTCGGCCTTCATGGCAAATTCCTTTCGAAGTCACCGCAAGCGGCGGCAACCACGCGCGTCGTCGGCAGGTTGTCTCAGGGTCGCGACCCTATAGCGCAGCGCCAAGCGAAGGACAAGCGGACAAAAGGAAGCAAATGCGGAGGATCGATGATGGCACGCCGCTCGGCAAGGCCGACTGACGACGTGGGACAAGAGACCGGATCGGGAAACGCGCCCGGGACGCGGGCACCGCTCAGCGCCTTGCGGCCGCTCCTGCCCTATGCGCTACGGTATCGCGGCCGCATTGCTGCTGCCTGCCTTGCCCTGCTGATGGCGTCCGCTGCCACCCTGGCCCTGCCGCTGGCCGTGCGCCGCGTGATCGATCACGGCTTCTCGACCGATGGCGCCGGCATGATCGACAGCTATTTCGCCGTGCTCGTGGTCGTGGTCGGTGTTCTCGCGCTGGCCAGCGCCACGCGCTATTATTTCGTGACGACGCTTGGCGAGCGGGTGGTCACCGATCTCCGCTCGGCTGTCTTCCGCCATCTGACGCATCTCGACGCGGGCTTCTATGACCAGGCGAAGAGCGGCGAGATCACCTCACGCCTCACCGCCGATACCACCATGATCAAGGCCGCCTTCGGGGCGAGCGCCTCGGTTGCGCTGCGCAACATGGTGCTGTTCTTCGGCGCTGCGGCGATGATGGTGATCACGAGTCCGCGCCTGTCGAGCCTTGTTCTGATCGTCATCCCGGTCATTGTCATTCCGCTGGTCGTGTCCGGCCGCGGCGTCCGGCGCCGTTCGCGGATCGCCCAGGACAAGCTCGCCGCGGTCGCGGCCTATGCGGTCGAGGCGGTCGGCGCGGTGCGCATCATGCAGGCCTTCAACGCCGAGGATGCGACGGCGGCTCGCTTCAGCCGCGCGGCCGAGGAGACCTATGAGGCTGCCCGCGCCTCGGTGACGGCGCGCGCCATCCTCACCGCCTTTGCCCTGTTCCTCATCTCCGCGAGCGTCGTCGGCGTGCTGTGGTATGGCGCGCAGGATGTGCTCGCCGGCCGCATGACGGCGGGGCGCCTGTCGCAGTTCGTGATCTATGCCGTGCTGGCCGCCTCCTCCCTGGGGGAACTCAGCCAGGTCTGGGGGGAGGTTTCTCAGGCCGCAGGCGCCGCGGGACGGCTTGCCGAGCTTCTGGCGACGCGGCCCGCGGTGACGGCGCCGCAAAGCCCCGTGGCGCTGCCCGAGCCGCCCCTCGGCACGGTTGCATTCGAGAAGGTTCGCTTTGCCTATCCGACGCGCCCGGACACACCCTCGGTCGATGATCTCAGCTTCGAGATCCGCCGCGGCGAACGCGTGGCCCTTGTCGGCCCGTCGGGCGCGGGCAAGAGCACGGTGATCCAGCTTCTGCTGCGTGCCTATGATCCGCAGGCGGGCGTGGTACGGGTCGACGGTGTGGATATCGCCACCGCCGATCCCGCGGCGGTGCGCCGCCGCATCGCCTTCGTCCCCCAGGACCCGGTGGTCTTCGGGACCAGCGTGATCGACAATATCCGCTATGGCCGGCCGGAGGCGCGCGAGGCCGAGGTGCGGCAGGCGGCTGCCCTCGCGGCTGCTGACGGCTTCATTCAGGCGCTCCCGGACGGCTACGAGACGCTTGTCGGCGAACGTGGCGTCACGCTGTCCGGCGGCCAGCGCCAGCGCATCGCCATCGCCCGCGCCGTGCTGAAGGATGCGCCCATCCTGGTGCTCGACGAAGCGACCTCGGCGCTCGATGCCGAGAGCGAGCAACTGGTGCAAAGCGCGCTTGACCGCCTCATGGAAGGCCGGACGACGCTGGTGGTTGCCCACCGCCTGGCAACGGTGCTCTCGGCTGACCGCATCCTGGTGATCGATGACGGGCGCATCGTCGAGGAGGGCACGCACCAGAGCCTTGTCGCGCGTGGCGGGCTCTATGCACGCCTGGCGCGGCTCCAGTTCAACCATGCCACGCCGGAGCGGGTCGCGGTCGCCGCCGGCGATCTCCGGCTCACCGCTCCGTAAGCTTCAGCTCGATGCGGCGATTGCGGCGATAGGCCTCTTCGCTGTCACCGAGCTCGATCGGCTGATATTCGCCAAAGCCGGCGGCGAGCAGCCGCTGCGGCGGCACGCCCTTCATGACAAAATACTGCACCACGGCGATGGCGCGCGCTGCCGACAGCGCCCAGTTGGACTTGAATTCGCCGAGGCCCGAGAGGGGCCGCTTGTCGGTGTGCCCGTCGACGCGAATGATCCAGGGGATGTCGGCCGGGATCTCCTTGTCGAGGTCGATGAGGGCACTCGCCACCTTGTCGAGCTCGGCCGCGCCGGCCGGCAGGAGGGCGGCGGAGCCCGCGTCGAAGAACACCTCGGACTGGAAGACGAAGCGGTCGCCGACGACGCGGATGTCCGGGCGTTCCCCCAGAATCTGCCGCAGGCGTCCGAAGAAGTCCGAGCGGAACCGGGCGAGCTCTTGGACACGCTGCGCCAGTGCCACATTGAGGCGGCTGCCGAGATCGGCGACGCGCGCCTGACTGTCCTTGTCGCGCGCCTCAGAAGCCGCGAGCGCGTCCTCCAGCGCCGCGAGCTGGCGGCGCAAGGCGGCGAGCTGCTGGTTGAGCAGCTCGACCTGCGACATGGCCCGCGCGGAGATAGCCTTCTCCTTGTCGATTTCCGCCGTCAGCTGGCCGATGCGGGCATTGGCAGCCGTGCTGGTGGCTGAACCCGAGCTCAGCAGGCCTTGCAGCCGTTGCCTGTCGGCCTCGGCCGTCTGCAGGGTCGATTGCAGCGCGGCGAGGTTGTCCTCCGCGTCCTGGCGGTTCGCGCGCTCGAGGGCGAGCAGTTCGTTGAGCTCGAGGATCTGGCGGTTGAGCCGCTGCAGCGCCGTGTCTCGCCCGGAAATTTCCTGGGAGAGGAAGAACTGCCCCAGCACGAAGACCGTGAGAATGAAGATGATCGACAGCACAAGCGTCGACAGGGCGTCGACGAAGCCCGGCCAGTAGTCGAGCCGGCGCTCGGAGCGGCGGGCGCGGGACAGGGCCATGTCAGCGGATCCGCTCGTCGACGAGGCGTTCCAGCAGCCGCTTCAGCTCGCGCTGCTGGGCGGCCTGGGCCTCCACCCAGTCGCGGATCATCTGTTGCTCGGAGCGCATGTGCTGCACGAGGCCCTGCACGCCCTCCGCCAGATTGGCCATGGCATGGGTCGCCGCACGGCCGCCCTGGCCGTCGTTGATCACCGTGGCGAGTTTCTCGAGCGCCCCCGCGATGTCCTGGTCCGAACCGCCCAGGGCCGGCGGCAATCGTCCGGATAGGGGGTTCTCGACCACATGGGCGGACAGCCAGTCCTCGAGTTCCGTGTAGAAGCGCGCCTGCGCCTGGCCGAGCTGCAGATCGAGGAAGCCGAGCACCAACGAGCCGGCGAGGCCGAACAGCGAGGACGAGAAGGAGATGCCCATGCCGGCGAGCGGCGCGGCGAGCCCGCTCTTCAGTTCCTCGAACAGGACACCGGCCTCGGCGCCTGTGCGCATGGAGGAGATGACGCCGCCGACGGAACTGACGGTCTCGAGGAGGCCCCAGAACGTGCCGAGCAGGCCGAGGAAGACCAGCAAGCCAGCGAGATAGCGCAGATTCTCGCGGTTTTCGTCCAGGCGCGCGCCGATCGATTCGAGGATCGCGCGGAAGGTATTGGTGCTGACGCCCCGGGAGGAGCTCTTGCTGCCGAACAGCTTGGCCGTCGGGCCGAGCAGGCTCGGCGGTGTGTCGAGCGTCGCATTCGCATTCGAGCGTCTGAGCTCGTTGATCCAGCGGACCGAACGGAACAGGCGGATGACCTGGCGGAAGGCCAGGATGATGCCGATGAGCAGGGCGCCGATGATGAGGCCGTTCAGCCCGGGGTTCGTCAGGAAGGCAACGGTGATCTGCCGGTGCAGCACGAAGGCGAGGAAACCGACGAGCAGGATGAATACGAGCATGCGGACCACATGGATCCGGGGCGGTGTCAGCTTCAGGGAGTCATCGGCAACCATGCATCCATCCGCCTCATTACGGCCATCTATAGAAGTGGCTGCATGTTCGCTGGCGCGGCCCTCGCAATCAAGCCTTTACGGCGAGCAGGCGACGCCATCCCGGGGGCTTTATGCACCCGGGCCCGGACCGTGCCATTTTTGTACGCCCTGTTGAACGGTTAAAAGGGGATCGGCCCGGTGACACGCGCGATGCTGCCCCTGCCTTCTCCGAGCAAATCCGGCGTTTGCGGACTTGCTCCACTCCATTCAAGCCGGATTGGCTCTAGGTCTTTGATTCTACGTATTTCTTCACGCGAACCGGTGTCCACTTCGCGCGACAATGCTCTAGGCCGCCGGCTGGGTCGCGCGCGCCGTCTTGAGCACATCGAGCAGTTCGCGGTGCAGGGCTTCGTTGCCGCAGGCGATATGACCCTTGGCGACAGGATCGGCTCCCCCTTCGGCGTCGCTTGCAAAGGCACCCGCTTCGCGCAGGATGGCGAGGCCGGCGGCCATGTCCCAGCTCTTGAGGCCGCGGCCGAAGAAGGCATCGAAACGGCCGCAGGCGACATAGGCGATATCGAGGGCGGCTGCCCCGTAGGAGCGCAGGCCCGCGGCCCGCGCGCTCATGGTCGCGATCTCGCGCAGCGTCGTTGCCTGGGTGCGCTCGCCGAGATGAGGGATGTCGCAGCCGACGACCGATGCGCTCAGTTCACGCCGCGCGGCGACGCGCACCCGGCGGTTGTTGAGGAAAGCCCCCTTGCCCTTCTCGGCAATGAACATCTCGTCCTTGATCGGATCATAGATGATGCCCGCAACCATCTGCCCGTCGCGCTCCAGGCCGACGGAGATGCAGAAATGCGGGATGCCGTGCAGGAAGTTGGTGGTGCCGTCGAGCGGATCGATATGCCAGCGATGCGACTGGTCGGTACCTTCGACGACCCCGCTTTCCTCCATGACGAGGCCGTAGCCGGGCCGGGCCTTCTCGAGTGCCTCGCGCAGGATTGTTTCCGCCTTGCGATCGGCGTTCGAGACGAAATTGCCCGGACCCTTGATGGAGACCTGAAGGGCCTCGACTTCGCCGAAATCGCGCTTGAGCGAACGTGAGGCCTTGATGACGGCCTCGGACATGACGGTGATGAGCGGAGAGCGAATCATTGCTTGGGGTCTGCCTTCGCGCCGTTTCGCGACGCCATCGGTAAAACGTGGATTATGTCCCGGAGGGTCGTATCCAAGAGGCGCCGGCCGAAAGGCCGGCCCGCGGACACTAACCCAGGGAATTGATCCGGGGAACCGGTCTCGGAGGCTTTGCCCGAAGGACGGGTCCCGGCCCTCAAAGATCGGAGCCGTTGTGTGCCCGCCCGCCAGCCGCCCGTCAAGGCTGGAGATTGGCGGAAAGATCGGCGTTGCGCTGCCGCGCCAGCCCTTCCGCCTTCATCCGCTCCGCCGAAGAGAGGTCCTTCAGCGCATCGTCGAGCCACCGGTCGGTGAGACCTTGCTGCGCCGCCATCAGATTCCAGGATGCGGCCTCGACCCGGCTTTTCGGCACGCCCCGGCCCATCAGCAGCAGGCGTGCATAGCGGTTTTGCGCAATGGCATTGCCGCGACCGGCCGCCAGCGCGAACAGGCGCGCGGCGCGTTTCTCATCAGCCTTCACGCCCTCGCCGTTGAACAGCATGATCGCGTATTCGACCTGCGCGCTGATATTGTCGTTGGCGGCGGCACGCGCCATCCATTGCGCGGCCTCCGTATCACTTTGCTGTACGCCGCGGCCCTGTTTGGTCAGCACGGCGAGCGCATACTGGGCGTCGCCGATTTCGCCCTCCGCAGCGGTGCGCAACAGATCCACCGCGCGCTTCAGGTCATCCGGCTTGCCTGTGCTGATCAGCGCCACCGCGAGGTTATACGAGGCCGGTCCCTGGCCGGCCTTGGCGGCCTTCTCGAGATAGCCGAGGGCGGCCATCTCGTTCTTCGGCACCCCGCGGCCCGCCAGCATCATCATGGCCAGCCCGAAGGCCGCATTGGGATCGCCCTGTGCCTCCGCCAGCTTGTACCATTCCGCCGCCTTGGCGAAATCCTGGCGAACGCCGAGGCCCTGGTAGGTGAGTTCGGCAAGCAGGGTCAGCGCCGCCGCGTCACGCGGGTTCTGGTCGACGCGCGCCTTGGCCTCATCATAGGCGCGGCGATAGAGCCCCCGCTGGTAGGCGCCATAGGCGAGATCGGCATTCGGATCAGGCAGGCTAGGCAGCGTCGGTATGGCCGATGCCGCAGGCTGCCCAAAACCGCGCCGGCTGGGATCCCCGAACGGGCTGTCCGGCGCGTCGAGGCTCGGCGTCACCGTCGACGGCAACTGGCGGGGGCGCGTGCCCTGCGCCCCCCGATCACCGGCGAAGGGCAGCAAGCCCTGCGGGTTCACCGGGGCAGGGTTCACTGGGGCAGGGTTCACCGGTGCAGGGCTCGCCGGCGCGGGCTTGTCAGCAGGACGGCCGCCGGCCGGGACGCGCGCGCCATCCTGAGCTGCCGCGGCGGTGGCCGTCAGCAAGAGCCCGCCGAGGACGAGCGCCCGCGCGATCATGGCTCAGCCGGCACATTGGCGGCTATGCTGGCAAGGGCCTCGCTGATGGCTGCGGCCGGTCCGGCTGGGTGCGTCCAGGCCGCATCGCCGAGCGCGACGAATTCGACGCCGGCCGCTGCGAGCGGGCCGACGTCGTCGAGGGTCGGCGCGAAGGCCACGCAAGGGATGGAAAAGATCGCCGCCCACCAGCCGGCGCGTTCCAGTGTCTCGGAGGCTGGTGGAATGCTGCCGTCAGGGCGTGGCTCGCCAAACATCACATAGTCCACATCGGCCTCGCCGGCCTGCATGGCGATGTGGCGGCTCTTGAGGCCGCCCACACCGAGAATCCGCTGGGGCCGGAGCTGCGATGCCGCATCCTCGAGCACGCCGGCTGGCTCCTCCATGCTGCGGATATCGAGATGGGCGCCGTCCGCTCCGCCGCGTACCGCAACGGCCGCCGGGCCCGCAACGATGAGGGCGGCCCCTGCGTCCTGGACGATCGGTGCGAGGTCCTTGACGATATTCACGGCCGCCCGCTCGTCGTCGGTGACGAGCCGGAGCAGCACCGCAGCAACATCGCCGGCGGCGCAGGCGGCCTTCAGCACAGGCGCAAAAGCCCGGGGATCGGTGACTGCGGGGCTGACAAGATAGAGACGGCAGAAGGGTTTGGTCATTCGTTCACTCGATGCCACGCAATCGCTATGCTCCGCGGTTAGCGCGGAGCATAGCCTGATTCTGCCGTGATTCTGTCGTTGATGATGGCGCGAGAGTGGCGCGCCATCATTCGCCATCATACCAAAAAGCGAAGATGCTGACGCATCCGCGCTTTGGCGACGCTCAGGCGCCGCGCGGGCTTGACCAACGTGCGATGACCAGCGCTCATCGCACGGTGGCATTAGCTGATCTTGGGCGCAAGCTCGCCCTTTTCGTAGCGTTTGGCCATGGCGGCCAGCGACAACGGCTTGATCTTGCCGGCCTGGCCGGCGGTGCCGAATTCCTCGAAACGCTGCTTGCAGAGCTTCGTCATGGCGTCCATGGCGGGCTTCAGATATTTGCGCGGGTCGAACTCGCCCTTGTTCTCGGTGAGGACCTTGCGGATCTGGCCGGTCATCGCCATGCGGTTGTCGGTGTCGATGTTGATCTTGCGCACGCCGTGCTTGATGCCGCGCTGGATCTCTTCCACCGGCACGCCCCAGGTCTGGGGCATCTCGCCGCCATAGGCGTTGATGATGTCCTGCAGGTCCTGCGGCACGGACGACGAGCCGTGCATGACGAGGTGGGTGTTCGGCAGGCGGCGGTGGATTTCCTCGATCACGTTCATGGCGAGGATGGCGCCGTCGGGCTTGCGCGTGAACTTGTAGGCGCCATGCGAGGTGCCCATGGCGATGGCAAGCGCATCGACCTCGGTTTCCTTGACGAATTTCACGGCCTCGGCCGGATCGGTCAGCAACTGGTCGTGGCTGATCTCGCCCTCGACGCCGTGGCCGTCTTCCTGTTCGCCGCCGCCGTGCTCCAGCGAGCCGAGCACGCCGAGCTCGCCTTCCACCGAGACGCCGCCCCAATGGGCCATCTCCACCACCTTGCGGGTGATGCCGACATTATAGTCCCAGTCCGCCGGGGTCTTGCCGTCGGCCTTCAGCGAGCCGTCCATCATCACGGAGGTGAAGCCGTACTGGATGGCGGTGGCGCAGGTCGCCTCGTTGTTGCCGTGGTCGAGATGCATGCACAGCGGAATATGCGGATAGAGCTCGGCCAGGCCCTCGATCAGCTTCGCCAGAACGAGGTCGTTGGCGTAGGCGCGTGCGCCGCGGCTCGCCTGGATGATCACCGGGGCGTCCACCGCGTCGGCCGCAGCCATGATGGCGAGGCCCTGTTCCATGTTGTTGATGTTGAAAGCGGGCACGCCATAGCCGTTTTCCGCGGCATGATCGAGCAACTGGCGCAGGGTGATGCGAGACACGGTTTGGATCTCCTATGCGACGGTGGCCAGCGGCCACTCATGTGGTGGATTTGAAATTCGTCACAGAATGGATCGAGGGTGATGGACGAATTTCAAATCCGAAAACCACACGAGAATTACTAGCTTTCTAGTGTCCTGATCTCATCCGAAATTCGAACGACACCCCCCGGAGATGATACGAATTTCGGTTTCGGGACACTAGGGGACGGGAGCGACAGGGCCGGTTGGCCCCGAATTGCGGATCAGGGCACTTTCAGAGCGCTGACACCCGGCAGGTCCTTGCCTTCGAGCCATTCGAGGAAGGCCCCGCCAGCCGTCGACACATAGGTGAAGTCGTCGGCAACCCCGGCGTGGTGCAGCGCCGCGACGGTATCGCCGCCACCGGCGATGGACACGAGCTTGCCTTGCTTCGTCCGCTCGGCTGCGTGGCGGGCGGCGACAACGGTGCCATGGTCGAAGGGCGCGAGTTCGAACGCACCGAGCGGGCCGTTCCAGACGATGGTCGCGGCGTCGTCGATTGCGGCCTTGATCCGCTCGATCGACTGCGGCCCGACGTCGAGAATCATGCCGTCGGTCGGCACCGCATCGAAGCCATAGGCATGATGCGGCGCATGCGCCTTGAATTCGTAGGCGACCACCCCGTCCACCGGCAGGATGATGGCGCAGTTCTTCTCCTGCGCGACAGAGAGGACACGGCGGGCGGTGTCCGCGAGGTCCTTCTCGGCGAGCGACTTGCCGATATTGACGCCCTCAGCATGGAGGAAGGTGTTGGCCATGCCGCCGCCGATGACCAGCGCATCGACCTTGGCGACCAGATTCTCGAGGAGGTCGAGCTTGGTCGAGACCTTCGCGCCGCCGACGATGGCGACGACCGGGCGCGCGGGCTTTTCGAGGCCCTTGCGCAGCGCGTCGAGCTCCGCCTGCATGCTGCGGCCGACATAGGCCGGGAGGACGTGGGCGAGGCCCTCGGTCGAGGCATGGGCGCGATGGGCGGCCGAGAAGGCGTCGTTGACATAGAGGTCGCCGAGCTTCGCGAGCTCGGCCACGAAGGCCTTGTCGTTCTTTTCCTCGCCGGCATGGAAGCGCGTGTTCTCGAGCAGCAGGACATCGCCCTCGCCGAGTTTCGCGATGGCTTGAGCAGCGACATCGCCGATGCAGTCGTTGGCGAAGGCGACAGGCTTGCCGAGCGCCGCGGATACGGCCTTCGCCACGGGCGCCAAGCTGTCCTTTGGCTCGCGCTTGCCTTTCGGGCGGCCGAAATGGGCAAGAAGCACGACCTTGCCGCCACGTGCGGAAATCTCGCGTAGCGTCGGTATCACCCGCTCGATGCGCGTGGCATCGGTGACCTTGCCATCTTCCATCGGGACATTGATGTCGACGCGCACGAGGACGCGCTGCCCCTTCACCGGTGCTTCGTCGAGGGTGCGGAACGAGGTCATAGGCCAAGGCCTCCTGCATAGCGGAGAAGGATGACGGCGAGCACGGCCCCGCCAACGGCGGCCAGCGCTGCGACGACGATGAGCGCGCCATAGCCGGGAAGCCGCCTGACGCGGTCGTGGACGACCGCGATGTCATCCTGGCGGGCCAGCGAGCCGGTGATACCCGTCGACTTTTCGATCTGCGCTTCGAGCCGCAGCATCAAGGCCTCGGAGCGCGCGAATTTTTCCTCGATGCGGGCCGCCTTTTCCTCGATGCGGGCCAACTGGTCGAGGCCGGGACGCTGGGTCGCCGGGACGGCCTGCTGCGCGGGTGCCGCGTGCGATTGCGATTGCGGTTGTGGGGGCGCGGGACGCGGAGCCGGCTGAGGCGCCGGATGGGGCGGGGGCGCAGCCCGCGTCTCGGCTGGGGGCTGAGGCGGCGGCGGTGCCGGACGCGTCTCGGGCTGTGCTGCTGGTGGGTGCGGCATGGCCTCTGCCTCAGGTGTCGACAGGCTGGGTTCGATACGTCCGCTCGTCCGGGGGTCGCTCATGGCATCCATCCAGTTGCGAGAAGGAGTGGCGGGTAAAACGCCCGCCGATTATCCGTCATCACGGCGTGTCTGCCAGAGCCTCCCGCTCGCTGCGGCATGCACGGTCCTCGTTTCGAATGAAAAAGGCACCGGCCGTGCCGATGCCTTTGACGATACGGAGTGGCTCAGATGAGCTTCGCCATCGCGACGGCCGTGTCGGACATGCGGTTGGAGAAGCCCCACTCGTTGTCATACCAGGACATCACACGGACCAGCTTTCCATCCAGCACCTTGGTCTGGTCAAAGGCGAAGGTGGAGGAATGGGGATCGTGGTTGAAGTCGATCGAGACGTTCGGCGCGTGGGTATAGGAGAGGATGCCCTTCAGCGGGCCGTCGGCTGCCGCCTTCAGGGCCGCGTTCACCTCATCCTTGGTCGTGGCGCGGCTCGGCACGAATTTGAAGTCGATGACCGAGACATTCGGCGTCGGAACGCGGATCGAGGTGCCGTCGAGCTTGCCTGCGAGCTGCGGCAGCACGAGGCCCACCGCCTTGGCGGCGCCGGTCGAGGTCGGAATCATCGACATCGCCGCCGCGCGGGCGCGATAGAGGTCCTTATGCATGGTGTCGAGCGTCGGCTGGTCGCCGGTATAGGCGTGGATCGTCGTCATGAAGCCCTGTTCGATGCCGAAGGCGTCGTTCAGCACCATGGCGACGGGCGCAAGGCAATTCGTGGTGCAGGAGGCGTTGGAGACGACGAGGTGATCCTTGGTCAGCTTGTCGTGGTTGACGCCATAGACGACGGTAAGGTCCGCGCCGTCGGCCGGCGCCGAGACCAGGACGCGCTTGGCGCCGGCGGCCAGATGCGCGGCTGCCTTCTCACGGCTCGTGAAGATGCCCGTGCATTCCAGTGCGATATCGACGCCGAGATCCTTGTGCGGCAGCTCGGCCGGATTGCGGATGGCCGTGACCTTGATCGGCCCGCGGCCGACATTGATGGTGTCGCCGTCGACCGTCACCTCATGCGGGAAGCGCCCGTGAACAGAGTCGAAACGCAGCAGATGGGCGTTCGTCTCGACCGGGCCGAGATCGTTGATCGCCACGACTTCGATGTCCGTGCGTCCGCCTTCCACGATGGCCCGCAACACGTTGCGCCCGATCCGCCCGAACCCATTGATCGCGACCCGAACCGCCATAACCTCACTCCTCCGCTTGGCCTCCCGCCATGGGGAGGCCTCCGTTCCAAAAAGATACCGACCGTCATCAGCCGTTGTGGCGCGCGGTCACTCGCTCGACAACGCTCTCAGCCGTAATGCCGAAATAAGCGTAAAGATCCTTGTAGGGCCCGCTCGCGCCGAATGTCGCCATCCCCACGAAGATACCATCGTGGCCGATGACGGCGTCCCAGCCGAAACGGACCGCGGCCTCGATGGCCACCTTGATGGGCGCATCGCCGATCACGGCCTTCTGCACGTCCTCCGGCTGCTCGAGGAAGAGTTCGAGCGACGGCACGGAGACGACGCGGGCATGGATGCCCTTCTCGGCGAGCTGAGCCTGCGCCGCGACCGCGATCTCGACCTCCGAGCCCGAAGCGAAGAGCGTCGCGGTGGGCTTGCCGCCCGCGGGTGACAGCTCATAAGCCCCCATGGCGCAGAGATTGCTCTCGACGGGCTCCTTGCGCAGGAGCGGCAGGTTCTGGCGCGTGAGCGCGAGGACCGTCGGGCCGTCCTTGCGGGTGAGCGCAAGCTGCCAGGCTTCAGCCGTTTCGACGGCATCGGCCGGGCGGAAGACGCGCATGTTCGGCATGGCGCGAAGCGCCGCCAGATGCTCCACCGGCTGGTGGGTGGGACCATCCTCGCCAAGTCCGATGGAATCGTGCGTCATGACGTAGACCACGCTCGCGCCCATCAGCGCCGCGAGGCGCATGGCCGGGCGCGCGTAGTCCGTGAAGACCATGAAGGTCGCGCCGGCCGGCAGGAAGCCGCCATGCAGGGCGATGCCGTTCATGGCCGCGGCCATGCCGAATTCGCGGATGCCGTAGTGGATATAGCGGCCACTGAAATCCGCGGCATTGACGGCCTTAGCCGTCTTGGTGCGGGTGTTGTTCGACGGCGTCAGGTCGGCCGAGCCGATCGCCATTTCCGGCAGGAGCGGCACGACGGCCTCAAGGACGAGTTCGCTGGCCTTGCGCGTGGCGATCGACGGCGCCTCGGCGATCAGCTTGCCCTTCAGCGCCGAGATGGTCGGACCAAGCGCCTTCGGGCGCTCGCCGACAAGCCGGCGCACGAAATCGTCGCGCGTATTCTGCGGTGCGGCGGCAAGGCGGCGCTGCCATTCCTCGCGCGCGGCGCGGCCACGTTCGCCGATCGCGCGCCAGGCGCTGGCAATATCTGTGGGAATCTCGAAGGGGCCGTATTCCCATTTCAGGGCTGCCTTGGCGCCCGCCAGCTCCTCGGCGCCGAGCGGCTCGCCATGGGCCTTGGAGGTGCCGGCCTTCTTCGGCGCACCGAAGCCGATGGTGGTGCGGCAGGCAATCATCACGGGCCGGTCGGCGGTGCGCGCATCGGCGATGGCGGCAGCGACGGCCTGGGGATCATGCCCATCGACGCGCGAGGCGAGCCAGCCGGCCGCCTCGAACCGCTTCACCTGGTCCACGGTGTCGGCAAGCGAAAGCGGGCCATCGATCGAGATGCCGTTGTCGTCGTAGAGGACGATGAGCCGCGAGAGCTTGAGATGGCCGGCGAGCGCGATGGCCTCGTGGCTGATGCCCTCCATCAGGTCGCCGTCCGAGGCGATCACATAGGTATAGTGGTCGACGAGGTCCTCGCCGAACTCGGCGGCGAGCATGCGCTCGGCCAGCGCCATGCCGACCGCGGTCGCGAGCCCCTGGCCGAGCGGGCCTGTGGTCGTCTCGACGCCCGGCGTCACGAAATTCTCAGGGTGGCCCGGGGTCTTCGAATGCAACTGGCGGAAGCGCTTGATCTCGTCGAGCGTGACGCTCTCGTAGCCGGTCAGATGCAGCAGGGAATAGAGCAGCATCGAGCCATGGCCCGCCGACAACACGAAGCGGTCGCGATCGGGCCAGGACGGGTCGGCGGCATCGAATTTCAGAAACCGCGAGAACAGGACCGTCGCGACATCGGCCATGCCCATGGGCAGACCGGGGTGGCCGGACTTGGCCTTCTCCACCCCATCCATGGAAAGGGCGCGGAGCGCATTGGCCAGACGGTCGTGTTCAACCTGGGATGTCATTGTTTCGCCTGCACGCGTTCGGAGGTCACTGCGATCGCGAAAAATCGCGCGATGGACGTGAGGCGCAGGAGCGCCCGGCACGCTGTGGGCTTGATAGCAGCAGATATGGGCAAGTCAAAGAGGCACATTGACGTTCTATCTTGCACTCTGCACCCTGACGCGCAGAATTGGCAGGGATATGGCAGAGATTCGGGTGCGCGCGATCGTGCGCTGCAATGTCGGCTGGCAGGGTGCGGCCGCCCCTTGCCGTGGCTGTGGACACCGGGGCCGGGAGGGCGATCGACATGACGCTTGCTGAGGCGCTGAAGCGGCTCGAGGCGGCGATCGGGACGCTTGAGGCCGCCACCATGCGCCGGTTGGAGACCGAGCGCCGCCGTGGCGATCTTGAAACCGAGCTGTCGCTGATGCAGGACGATCGGGCGCGGATGGCGGTGGAACTCGACGGCACGCTGGCGCGCCTCAACAATCTGGAGGCCGTCACCGAGGATGTCGACAAGCGGCTGGCCCGCGCGACAAGCGTCGTGGGCGCAATCTTGGCCGGGGCTGCGCCGCGTTAGGAGCAAGTCCCATTCACAAGTCCCATTCAAGGGCACATGAGCGTTCTCATTCCGTGTTATCCCGGCGGGCTGCGTGGAAGCCCGGGAAGGGGATTGAAGAAAAGGGGACTCAAGAGTTGTGCATCCGGGGTGAATGGATCCCCTTCCCGTCGCTTCGCGACGCCGGGGATGACACGCCGTGGTTCGCTGTGCGTTTGTGGAGTGCGCCGTTGGTGATCAAGGGGAATTCCGTTTCGCACGGATGTGGGGGCGGGGAGGGCTGAATGGCGGAGGTCAATGTCAGCATTGCCGGGCGCAACTATCGCATGGCCTGCGGCCCGGGCGAGGAGGAGCATATCGCTGAACTGGCGGGTCTGCTCGATGGACGCATTCTCGAGCTCAGGCAGTCCTTTGGCGAGATCGGCGACATGCGCCTGCATGTCATGGCGGCGCTCACCATCGCGGACGAGTTGTCCGAGGCGAAGCGCGGCATGGCCAATCTCGAAGCCGAGGTGGCCAAGCTCAAGGATGCGGTCGGGGCCGGCGATGAACGGGTGGGGGCCATGGAGGCCGAGCTCACCGAGGCGGTGGCTTCCGCCGCGGCGCGCATCGAGCGCATCGCCCGCGAGCTGAACACGCCGCAGCAGAACGGTTGATTCCGGGCCGGATTGCTTGGATTGCGCGCGGAATGATGCGTGATGGCGACTGGCCACTAGTATTCCGCGCGGGAGGCGACTATCTTCGGTCACGCGGGGCTATGGGGTGCGTCAGGAGACATATTCCCCGGGGCCTTACGATCTCCTAGGGAGCTGTTCCTGGCCAGGTCCGTGGACCTGGACACACGGCGCCCACCTACTTATGTAGGTTCCCGGGATCGTCACTCCAACGGCCTTCGTGGCTCCGCGCTTTTCTCAACGGGTCGAGCCTTTGAACGATCGTCCGATCGCGGCGCTGAAATCTGAACTCCGCGCCGCCCTGCTCGCCGCCCGCAAGACCTTTGCCTCGTCAGACGGTGCCGCCGCCAGCACGGCGCTGGCTGCCCGGGTGATCGAACTGCCGGTTTTCGCCCAGCGGGACGCCGCGGTCGGCGGCTACTGGCCGATCAGGGGGGAGGTCGATCCAAGACCTCTTCTGGCAGCGCTCGATGCGAGAGGCGTCCCGACTGGCCTGCCCGTCATCGTGGAGGACGACCTCGCCTTTCATCTCTGGCGGGACGGCGATCCGCTCCTTTCCGCCGGCCTTGGTACCTTCGGACCCGACCCGGCGGCAGCGCCCATCGTGCGGCCTTCGATCCTCCTCGTTCCCCTTGTTGCCTTCGACCGTCGGGGCCACAGGCTCGGCTATGGCCGCGGCTTCTATGACCGCGTGATCGCGCGGTTGAGGGCGGGGGGGCCGCTCACCACCATCGGCCTCGCCTATGCGATGCAGGAAGTCCCGGTCGTGCCGACCGAGCCCCATGACCAGCCGCTGGACTATATCGCCACCGAGCATGAAGTCCTCGGCATGAAGTCCTCGGCATGAGGTCCTCGGCATGAGGTTCTCGGCATGAGGTCCTCATTCTCCGGGCGTGACGGCAGGTGAAACGGAGTTCACTTCCCTTTGATCAGCTTTCCGCCGCGAAAGGTGCTGCTTGCGCCGCCGCGCCGAACCCTGCAAGAGGGGATCGATCGATAGAGGCTTTTTAGAGGGCATCATGCGCCTGCTGTTTCTCGGCGATGTCGTCGGCCGTTCCGGCCGTTCCGCAGTCACGCGCCTTCTGCCGGGGCTCAGGCAGGCATGGGCGCTCGATTGCGTCATCATCAATGGCGAGAATGCGGCGGGCGGCTTCGGGCTGACAGAGGCGATCTGCGACGATCTTCTGGGAGCGGGAGCCGATGTCGTCACGCTGGGCAATCACTCCTTCGACCAGCGCGAGGCGCTTGTGTTCATCGAGCGGCAGCCGCGTCTGTTGCGTCCGGTGAACTTTCCGCCGGGCACGCCCGGACGGGGCGTCACGATGGTCGAGACCACCACAGGCGCGCGCGTCCTCGTCGCCAATGTCATGGGGCGGCTCTATATGGATGCGCTCGACGATCCCTTCGCGGCGATGGAGCGGGTGGTGGGCGAATGCCCCCTCGGCCTCGGCGCGGACGCGATCGTCGTCGACGTGCACGCCGAGGCGACCAGCGAGAAGCAGGCCATGGGCCATTTTCTCGACGGACGCGTCAGCATCGTCGTCGGCACGCACACCCATGTGCCGACGGCGGATGCGCGCATCATGCCGGGTGGAACGGCCTACCAGTCCGACGCCGGCATGTGCGGCGATTATCAGTCCATCCTCGGCATGCAGCATGAGGAGGCGGTCCGCCGCTTCGTGGAGAAGACGCCGGGCGCGCGCCTCGAGCCCGCGACGGGGGAAGGGACGATCACGGGCCTCGCCGTCGAGACCGATGACCGGACGGGCCTCGCGGTGAAGGTCTCGGCCGTGTCGATCGGACCGAACCTGGCGGAAAACCGCCCTGCGTTCTGGGAATAGGCTCAATAGCCGCGCGCGACGTCGAACCGGTTCGGGAGCGGGCGCCCCTCACGCAGTGCCTTCATGTTCGCGAAGAGCACGTCGAGCGTATTCGCCATATAGCGCGCGGGATCATCGGCCGACATATGCGGCGTGATCACGACATTGGGCGTCGTCCAGATGCGCGCATCCGGCGGCAGCGGCTCCGTGACGAAGACATCGAGCACGGCGCCGGCGAGCGCGCCTGCGTCGAGGGCATCGCAGAGGGCCTCCTCGTCGACGAGGGCCCCGCGCCCGATGTTGACCAGGCCCGCATGCGGCGGCAACAGCGCGAGCCGACGGCGGTCGAGGATGTTGCGGGTGGCCGGTGTCAGCGGGCAGGCGAGCACGAGATAATCCGTCTCCGGCAGGACGCTGTCGATATCGGCGGTCGCAACCACGCGGTCGCAGGCGGGATGGGGCGAGGCGCTGGTGCGCACGCCCGTCACATGCATGCCGAAGGCCTTGCCATGGTGGGCGGTGGCCCCGCCGAGGGCGCCAAGGCCGACCACGGTGAGGCGGCCGTCGCGCAGAAGCCGGCCTGCCTGCCGGCTCCAGCGCGCCTCGCCCTGCGCCGTGACGAAAGCCGGAATGCCATTCGCCAGCATCAGCAGCGCCATGAGAGCATATTCGCCGGCCTTGTCGGCATGGGTGCCGCTGTTCGTCAGAAGGGTCACGCCGCGCGGCAGCCAGTCGAAGGGGGCGAGCGAATCAAGGCCGGCGTTTCCGCACATGACGTATTTCAGCCTGGGCGCCTCGGCGGGGAAAAGGCTCGGGATGCTTCGGTTGTGGCTGAGCAGGAGCTCGGCATCCGCAATGGCGCCGGCGTAGTCGTTCGGGGTCTTGCCGAAGGTGACCTGATAGGCCGCGGCGTCCTCGCCGTTGCGGGCCAATGCGGCGGACCACACGGCTTCGTCGACGGTATAGGTGGGGCTGAGGCTCGCGGTGTTCTGGATATGGATGCGCATGCTGGACCTTCAGTGGGCTGAGAAGCGGACACCCGGACGGGCGAGGCCGCCGCCGATGCCGATGACCGTACCGTCGGCGCGCCAGCAGGCGGCGCCCGTCATGGAGCCGTCGGGATGGAAGGCAATGGCGTTCATGCCGCCGGCGACGCGCCCGACGCGCGTGACGCGATGGCCACGGCGGGCGAGTTCGGCCTGTACCGCCTCACTGACGCCGCGCTCGACCTCGAGGTCCCACCCTTGCGTCCAGACACGCGGCGCTTCCACCGCCTCCTGCAGTCCCATCCCATGATCGATGAGATTGATGAGCGCCTGCATGGCCGAGCCGAAGATGCGCAGCCCGCCGGGAAGGCCGAGCGCATAGGCGATCCGCCCGTCCTTGAGCGCCATCATCGGCGCCTGCGAGGTGAACACGCGCTTGCCCGGGGCGATCGACAGCGCCTTGCCGGGGTGCGGATCGAAATTGAACATGTAGTTGTTGGCGATCATGCCCGTACCGGGCACCATCACCCGTGCGCCGAAGACGGAATTGATGGTCTGCGTGGCGGCGACCACGTTGCCCTCGCTGTCGGCGATAGTGACATGGGTGGTGTTGGGCGATTCCGGCGGCATGAGGCTCCGGCCCGCGGGAATGCCGGGCGGCCAGTCCCGCGCCTGATCGAGCGACAAGGCCGCCCGTCGCTCGGCCGCATAGGCGGGATCGATGAGGCGGGCGACCGGCACGTCGATGAAGGCCGGGTCGGCGGTGGCGACGGCACGATCGGCAAAGGCGATTTTCAGCACTTCGGCGAGGAGATGCACGTTATCCGCTGAGCCGAAGCCAAGCGCGCCGATGTCGTAGCCTTCGAGGATAGTGAGCATCTGGGCGATATGCACACCGGCCGAAGAAGGCGGCGGCGGTCCGACGATCTCGAAGCCGCGGTAATGGCTGCGAACGACGTCGCGGGTGACGGTCGCATAATCGCGGAGGTCCGAGACGGCGATGGTGCCGCCGCCGCCGGAGATGGCTGTTGCCAGGGCCGCGCCGAGCGGGCCGTGATAGAGCGCATCGGCCCCCTCGTCGGCGATGGTCTGGAGCGTGGCCGCGTAGTCGCCCTGAACGAGGCGGTCGCCCGTCTGCAGCGTCCGGCCGCCGGGCAGGAACAGCCGGGAAAGGCCGGCGTCGCGCGCGAGGTCGGCGGCCGTGTCGGTGATGCAGTCGACCAGATAGGGTGTGACAGCGAAGCCGCGCGCGGCGAGCTGGATCGCCGGGGCGACGACATCGCCGAGCGGCAGCCTGCCGAACCGCTGAAGCGCCTCACACCAGCCGGCGAGCGCCCCGGGCACCGCGACTGCCGCCGCGCCCGTCTCATTGCGGCGTCCGACGGTGAGCTGATAGTCGGGCAGCCCATCCGATACCGTCTCGTACATGCCGGCATGGGCGGCCGCTGGCGCGGTCGACAGGGCATCGATCACGCGATGGGTGCCGTCCGCCAGGCGGATATGCAGCAGCCCGCCGCCGAGCACGCCGACCATCATCGGCTCCACCACGGTCAGGGCGAAGAGCGCGGCAACCGCGGCGTCGACCGCGTTGCCGCCGGAGAGCAGCATCTGGCTCGCTGCCTGGGAGGCCAGCGGGTGGTTGGTGACGACCATGCCCTTCGTCGCACGGACGGGTGTCTTCTCGCATAAAAACGCCGGGGACACGGCTGGCACGTCGGGGTCTGGGGCAGAGGGCGCGGCATTGATGGGCATGACTTGATGTCCTTCCGGCCGGGACCGGCCACTCATCGGTTCCGTTCGCGGTTGGCCCCATGGCACAGGCCCGTCCGTCGGGTTGCACTCTGTCGAGAAATCGCGCTCCCGACAACCGTCTTCCCTTTAACGCATTCTGCATTCCCCTTTTTCCAAGGGTGACCGCGCCTTGATTGTCTTCGCGGTGCAGGGTAAGGAAAATCACTACCCGCCGATGGCGAAGTCGACGATTCACTCGAGAGATGTGGCCGCGCGTGCTCTTCTTTTCCCAGTCGTTCCTCTTCGTCTTCTTGCCGATCGTGCTGGCCGGCGCGCTCTTCCTCTCGCGAATCCGGGGCGCCTTGTTGGTGGTGCCCTGGCTCGCCGTCGCCTCGGCCGTGTTCTATATCCAGGATGGCTGGCGCCACGGCCTCCTGCTGGCCCTGTCCATCGTGGTGAACTGGGTTGTGGGAGCCGCCCTGATGCAAGCGCGGGGGAACCCACGCTTGGCCCGCGCGATTTTCATCGCCGGTGTGGTGTTCGACGTCGGTCTGCTGGCGATCTTCAAATATCTCGATTTCCTCATTCGGACGACGAATGATCTCACCGGCTGGCATGGCGCCGCCTTTGAAATAGCGCTCCCGGTCGGTATCTCGTTTTATACCTTCACGCAGATCGCATACATTTCCGACGTCTATCTGAAGCGCCACGATCACGAGCCGTTCATCCCCTATGTGCTCTTCGTGACGTTCTTTCCGCATCTCATCGCCGGCCCCATCATCCATCACAAGGAGATGATGCCGCAGTTTCATGCGCGTCGGCGGATCTCGCTCTTCTCCGATGAGATGGCGCAGGGCTGGCTTCTGTTCGCGATCGGGTTGTTCAAGAAGCTTGTGCTTGCCGACACGCTCGCCCTGTTTGCCGACCGCGGATTCGCGGAAAAGGCGGTGCTCGGTGTCGGCGATGGCTGGCTCACGAGCCTCTCCTACACCTTCCAGCTCTATTTCGATTTCTCGGGCTATGCCGACATGGCGGTCGGGCTCGCGCTGATGTTCGGCATCCTTCTGCCGTTCAACTTCAATTCGCCCTACAAAGCGTTGAACGTGCAGGATTTCTGGCGCCGCTGGCACATGACGCTGTCGCGCTGGCTGAGGGACTATCTCTATATTCCGCTCGGCGGTAACCGCAAGACCGAGGCCCGAACCCTCGGCAATCTCTTCATTGTCTTCCTGGTCGGCGGCCTCTGGCACGGCGCCGCCTGGACCTTCGTGATCTGGGGCGCGATGCATGGCGCTGCCATCGTCGTCCACCGGCTCTGGGTGCAAGCCGGGATGCGCATGATGCCGGCGCTTGCCCTGCCGCTGACCTTCCTGTTCGTCAACGCGGCCTGGGTGCCGTTTCGCGCCGAAAGCGGTGCTACGGCGGCCAATATCCTATCGGCGATGGCGGGTGCGGCCGCATCGCCAGATCTCATGACGCTGTTCGCGACAGACGGGCAATGGCTCATCGCCCTGCTTATGCTGTGCGGCGCGATCGTGTGGACCCTGCCCAATTCCCAGACGCTCGTCCTTGGCGGGCGGTGGCGCATCGGCTGGGTGAGCGGCGTGGCGACGGGCCTCGCCGTATTCCTTGCGCTCATCCGCGCCGGTGGCGGCGAGACGTCGCCTTTCCTCTATTTCAATTTCTAGGGGACCGCCGATGTCCCCAAGCCGCAACGGCCAATTCCTGCTGGCCGGCCTCGTCACCTTCCTGGTGCTCGCCGTCGCGAGTTTCCTTGTTTTCGATCGCCTGCTTGTCCTGCCCGCGCGCGATCCCCCGCAGTCGGTGAGGCAGGTCCTGTTTGAGCAGACGACCGGGCCACGGATTATCATCGATGCGGGATCCAACGCCTATGTGGGGCTTGATCCGGAGATCCTCGAGCGCAGGTTCGGTCGGCAGACCGTGCTGCTGGCCGATCATGCCGGTTACCCGCTTGATATAAAGCTCGCCCGCCTGGAAAAATATCTCCACGCGGATGACGTTCTGATCTTGCCGCTCGAGTGGAACTATTACGTCGGACATTTTAGTGATTCGACGTTCACGGATAATGTTTTTACGGCATTGAAACACTATTACCGTGCCTTGCCCTTTTGGGAGAGGGTGAAATTCTTTTTCACGGGTATGAAATTCTCGTCGATCTTCAAGCATGTGAGGTCCCTTGCCCTTGGCGAGGTGAAGCGTCCCGGTCCTCAGGCCATCGTTTCCGAATGGTACGCCCAACTGAAGCATTCGCCGTTTGGCGCCGCGCTCAACGACGGTCCGGTGCCGCGTTATGTCGGCTTTTTCGACTGTCGCAGCATGTTGCTGTTCGGGGAGAAGAACGGAGCTCCCGATCTCGAGCGCCTGGCGGACAGGCTCGCTGCGATCGCCCGCGCGAAGCAGGTGAAGATCGCGCTGACCTGGCCGGTGGTGATCGGCAAGGATTGCTACGATACCTATGAGCGGGATTTCCGGCCGGCCGAGAACGCGCTGCGCGCCGCGATGGCGCGTGTCGGCATTCCCATCCTCGGCAGCCCGCGCGATTACTATTTCGCCGATGAGCGCTATATGCTCGACACGTACTACCATCCTATCGCCGAGGGCGCGCGCATCCGGACACGCCGTCTCGCCGACCAGACCGCAAAGGCAGGCCTGTTGGCGCCCGAGGCCGTGCCGGCGGCCGAACTGGCTGAGCAACGCCTGGAAGCGATCGACGCCGCGATCGCCGCGGTGGCGTATCGGGGGCTCAAGCCGGCGCGCAACGGCACGCATGTGATCGATCAGTCGATGGTGGAGAACACCATCCTGTTCGGCCGCGGCTGGTCGCAGCCCGAGGCCAACAGCTTCGTCTGGTCAGACGGGACGGAATCGGTTTTGGCCATCCGCTTGCCGGAGCGGCGCTGCCGGCTGACGTTGAACCACTTTCTACACGGAGATCAGCAGGACAGCCTGGTGAAGCTCGCGCCATCGCAGGATTGGCAATCGGCGTCGGAGCCCATCATCGTTCCGGCGGAGGCGAGGGGCGTGGCGCTCCTGCAGTTGCGCCATCGCAACGTGAAGTCGCCGCTGGAACTGGGGCAGGGAGGCGATCCGCGCCGCCTCAAATTCAATCTGCAGTCGATCACGGTCGACTGTGGCGCAGACGAGACGGCGGGCGCACGATGATGCGCCCGCCGAGCAAGCTTCAGCACTGCTGATAGCGGCGGCCCCGATACCAGTAGTACTCGCAGCGGGGCGTGGTGGCGTTGCCCACGATCGCGCCGCCGACACCACCGATCGCAGCGCCAGCGAGAGCGCCGCCAGCGGTTCCTGTCGCGAGGCCTCCGACAAGCGCGCCCGCGCCGCCGCCGATGAGGGCGCCGCCGACCGTGCGATCCGTCGGGTTGTTGGGGTTGCAAGCTGCGAGACCCAGCGCCACAGCGCCTACGGCCAATAGCTTCTTCATTCGACTGACTTCCTCCATGGACGCTGCATGGCAGCACATACGTTCCCGTTTTAGGCGAACCTGCCACAAGAATAAACAGGGCTTGGTGTTTCGGGCGGTCTCATGTTCACCGCACCCGCCCAGTTGCAAGGCGCTTTGGCCGGCGAATCCGTTGTGGATCGCTGCAAATGGCCGGGAAGCTGTTCGCATTCTGCAATCAAAAACACACGGACTGAACCTTCTGTCATGGTTTCCATTGTCCTTCGGGGCGGCAGACGCTTCGATGGAATGAGATGCGGGCCTTCATTCATTGTCCGCGCAACGCATCGTCGCTGAGGCGGAGGCCATCGTAGCCAGCGCCAGATCTCTGTGCCTTATCGGCTGCAAATGTCTGCAGTGATGAGGATTGGGGAGGGTAACGTATTGTAGATAAATAATTTCGCCATTTTAATGTATTCGGCAGCGTCATTTGCATAAATTTCGAAAATTGAATCAATTTCTATAAATATGCCCGGTTGTAATTACCTGGTTGAATATATAATATCGTGCGAGCATAATTTTGTTAGATTTTAGCCATGCCGGTGATATTGCTGTGGTAATGTGTCGCTCTTAAGTATTGGAGCTAGCAGTAAAATCAAAAGGGTTCATCTGGCTGGCGAGTGTGGAGTCAGGAGAGGATGGAAGAGAGAGCAAGAGGCCCCAAGGTGAGTGCGTCGATCACGCCTTGCGCAAGCCGTATTGAAAACGGCGCTGTCGAGGACTTTTCGATCGATCAGCTCTCGCCTGTCGTTCAGGATAACGACGATCTCGAGCCGGGGCACGTCGCCCATCTGGAGCTCGTGCGTATCGTGGAGCGGGTGTATCGCCGCTATCTCGATCTTCTGCGTAACGATCTGACCCGGCTGGGGGTCGATGATGTCAGCCCGTCGCAGGTGATGATGCTGTTTACGATCGGGGGGGACGATCTGTCGGTGCGCGATCTTATCGACCGCGGGCATTATCTCGGGTCGAATGCGTCCTATAATCTCAAGCGTCTCGTGGAATGCGGTTATGTCGAGCGCAGCGCCTCCCCGCGCGACAAGCGGGCCGCGCGTATCCGGCTATCCGACGAGGGCCGGCATCTGTGCGATCTCATTCGCAAGATCGACGACGGTTATCATCGGCTGGCTGTGCGGGACGACGAGCAGGTCCGGGAATTCGCCGTCACCTTCATGACGTTGCGGCGGCTGGAGCATATCTGGACCAATGCGGCGCGCTACGGCGAGGCTCGCCTCGTATAGCGATAATGCCGGGTGGGATGGGGCGGTTGGTTGCCGTCCCATACTGCCTGGCAGAGTTATGATCGCCACGAGGCTCGCGGTACCGGAGGTCGAGGGCGGCGGACGGAGACGGTCTCCTTATCCATTCGGCACGGCCTCCGCGCGCTGTCCGACGCCTGTCGGGCGGCAGAAGCTCTATCCCGCGCCCCGCGGGCGCAGCTGTTCAGAGGAGCCCCTGCGCGTTGCGCGTCCGCGCGGGGCTCATCCCGCGCGCCGCGGTTTCTGTCAGTCTTCGAGCTCGCCGATATGGTTCTGTGCATAAAGCTGTTCGCCGAGTTGCTTGATCAGCTCCAACTGCGTTTCCAGGAAGTCGATATGGCCTTCCTCGTCCGTCATGAGCGCAATGAACAGATCGCGTGACGGGTAGTCCTTTTGCGTCTCGCAATAGGCGGCAGCTTCCTGGTACAGGGCACGGGCGCCGACCTCTGCCGCCAGATCGCATTCGATGACTTCCTTGACCGTCTGGCCGATCTGCAGCGGATCCAGCACCTGGAGATTCGGGTGCCCATCGAGGAAGAGGATGCGATCGACGAATTTGTCGGCATGCACCATTTCTTCGATCGATTCAGCGCGCCATTTCTTGGCCATCGCCTTGTAGCCCCAGTTGTCGAGCATGCGATAATGCAGCCAGTACTGGTTGATCGCCGTCAATTCGCTGCGCAAACCCCGATTGAGATACTCGATGACCTTTGCGTCGCCCTTCATGGCGTCCAACTCCCTTGCCCGACAATCACAGTTTAGAAGAGCTATAAAGTTAAATCCAAAAGATCAAGCCCCAGCAACGCGGGCAGGGCTCATTTGGAGTCCGGGGAAGGGAGCTTGCAGCCGAGGGGGGCGTGGCGAGAGCGCCGGCGAAGGGCTGACGGGTGTCGGTTTTGGAGCTCGCGCGGCGAGGGCTGTTATTCGGCCGCGATGAGCCTCACTGGCGCGCGTTGCCTGATCTCGTGACGGGCGATATCACGCGGGGCCGCGGGCTCGCGATGGTCATGCCCATGATGGTCCTGCCCATGATGGTCATGACCATGATGGTCGTGAGCGGCGGCGGGACAAATAGCGCAGCCAACCGGACATGCCGAGGCGCGTGCGTCGGAGAGGATACGGCGCACGGTGACGAGGCAGCGGCCGCAGTCCGGGCTGCAACCGAGGCAGCGATAAGCCTGCGCGGGGCTGCGTGGCTTGGTCGGATCTTCGTCTGCCAAGGTGCTGCGGATTTCAGCATCGGTGACGACGTTGCAGTGGCAGACGATCATAACCGGTCCAGTTTAGAACAATTCAAAAAAAGCTTCTGTATCAATAACTTACTCATGGCGGTGGGAAATTCAAGGCCTCGCCCTGCGACAGAATCGACCGTTTCGCGCGCAATTGGTCAGGGCAAGTCTGCCCATTGCGGACTTGCTCCAATCCACAACACGCGAGCAAATTCACAGGCCTGAATTGCAACGTCTCATTCAACCCAAGCCGGTTCAACCCAAGCTGGATTTGTTCCGGGAGGCGGTAGGGAGGTGTGGGGCTTGCGCATTTGCACTGGCGCATTATGCCAGGGGAGAACAGATGGCAGGCAGGTGATGATCCGCATCAACGATCAAATCGAGCTCGACGAGCGGGAGATCGAGGAGAGTTTCGTCCGCGCGGCCGGCCCGGGCGGACAGAACGTCAACAAGGTCTCGACGGCTGTTCAGCTCAGGTTTGACGTCCGGCGCTCGCCTTCGCTCCCCAACGATGTCGCGATCCGCCTGATGAAGCTCGCCGGCAGCCGGCTGACCAATGATGGCGTGATCGTGATCACGGCGCAGGCCCATCGCAGCCAGCAGCGCAATCGCGAGGAGGCACTCGCCCGGCTGGTCGAGCTCATCCGGCAGGCCACCTATGTCGAGAAGCCGCGGCGCGCCACGCGGCCGACCTTGGCCTCGAAGGCGCGGCGGCTGGAGGCCAAGAGCCGGCGCAGCGCGATCAAGGGAATGCGTGGCCGCAAACCGGGGGAGGAGTGAGACCTGCGCGCCGCCGGGGATGAAACGGTGGGAGTGCAGCCTCGATCCCTCCCCTCCGGGGGAGGGTGGCGCCGCAGGCGCCGGGTGGGCCGACTTGGTGCTGGCCGGCCAGCAAGACGACAGCTGCATGGCCAATTGAACATCACGCCCGACCTCTGACCCCGCCCGACCTCGCTGGCGCGAGGCCACCCTCCCCCGAAGGGGAGGGATCGAGGCGGCGAGGTCGGGTGAGGTGAAGCCCTGCCGTCGGGCTTCAAGCCTTCGGCGGGTAGCGATGGATGGCGCCCTGGTAGTCCATGACGTCGTAGCTGTCGGCCTCGACACCTTCACACAGATAGCCGGGGCCGATCGGCACCTTGCCGTGGCCGCCGGGAATGTCGAGGACATAGGTCGGCTGGCAAAGGCCGGAGACGCGGCCGCGCAGGGCGCGCATCAGGGCCTGGCCCTCCGTGATGGTTGTGCGCAGATGGCTGGTGCCGGGCGCGAGGTCGCCGTGATGCAGGTAGTAGGGCTTGACCCGGCTCTCGACGAGCGCGCGCATGAGATCGGCCAGCGCCTCGGGCGTGTCGTTGATCCCCTTCAGGAGGACGGACTGGCTGAGCATCGGGATGCCCGCGTCGACAAGTCGGGCGCAGGCGGCGCGGGCGGCGGGCGTCAGCTCCCGGGCATGGTTGGCGTGCAGCACGACGTAGCTCGCCTTGCCCGGCGCCTTCAGGGCGTCGACCAGCGCGGGCGTGATCCGCGCGGGATCGACGACGGGCAGGCGCGTGTGCCAGCGGATGACCTTGACATGGTCGATGGCGGCGAGGCCGGCGACCGCCTCGGCGATGCGGCGGGGCGAGACGACCAGCGGATCGCCGCCGGTGATCACCACCTCCCAGATGGCCGGCGTCTCACGGATATAGGCGAAGGCGGCGGCCATCTCGTCCGGCGTCAGCATCTTGGCGCCGGGCCCCACCATCTCCCGGCGGAAGCAGAAGCGGCAGTAGACGGCGCAGACATGCACCAGCTTGAGCAAGGCGCGGTCGGGATAGCGATGGACGATGCCGGGCGCCGCGGCATGCGGTTCGTCGCCGATGGGGTCGTCGATCTCCTCCGGCCGACGGTCGAGCTCGGCCGGATCGGGAATGAACTGCCGGGCGATGGGATCATCGGGGTCGGCGGCGTCGATCAGGTCCGCCATCGCGGGTGTCACCGCCACGGCATATCGCGCTGCCACCGCGTCGAGCGCGGCGATCCGCTCCGGCGCGATCAGGCCGCCTGCCGCAAGCTCTGCGGGGCGGGTCATCTGCCGTGCCGGCCGCGCGTCTGCGGCGGCGGGCGAAGGGGGTTTGACCGGTGAATTCATCAGGAGGGTTGTGCCGCGTCAGGGCATGGGTGTCCAGAGCACGTCCTCGATGCGGCGCGCGCCGACAGCCAGCATCACCAGCCGGTCGAGGCCGAGCGCGATGCCGCTTGCCGCTGGCATCGCGGCCAGCGCGGCGAGGAAATCCTCGTCGAGCGGGTAGCGCTCGCCGTAGATGCGCTCCTTCTCATCCATGTCATTGACGAAGCGGGCGCGCTGTTCCTCGGCGTCCGTGAGCTCGCCGAAGGCATTGGCCAGTTCGACGCCGCAGACATAGAGCTCGAAACGCTCCGCGAAGCGCGGGTCGTCGGGCTTGCGGCGGGCGAGCGCGGCCTCGCTCGCGGGGTAATCGTAGAGAATGGTGGCGCGACCCAGTCCAAGCCGGGGTTCGACGCACGCGCTGATGACACGGCTGAAGATGTCGCTCCAGCCGTCGTCCTCCGCGACGCGCAACCCCGCCGCGCGGGCTGCGGCCGCGAAGGCATCGCGCGCGGCGGCGGGATCATCGCCCGGCAGAACGGCTGCGAGATCGATGCCGGCATGGCGGGCGAAGGCCTCGACGACGGAGAGGCGCTCCGGCGGCGCATGCGGATCGGCCGACACGTCGCGATGGCGAAAGACGTCCGCTGCGGCAGCCTGCGCGGCCAGCGCCAGAATGTCGGCGCAATCGGCCATCAAGGTCTCGTAGCCTGCGCCGGCGCGGTACCATTCCAGCATGGTGAATTCGGGATGGTGCAGGGGGCTGCGTTCCCGGTTGCGGAACACGCGGGCGATGTCGAAGATGCGCGTCTCGCCGGCAGCCAAGAGCTTCTTGCAGGCGAATTCCGGTGACGTATGCAGGTAAAGCGGCGTGTCACCCTGATCCAGGCCGACGAGCGTTGTGCGAAAGGCATGCAGATGCGTTTCGTTGCCCGGCGAGATCTGGAGGATCCCCGCCTCGACCTCGACGAAGTCCTGCGCGCTGAAGTGTTCACGCAGGGCACGGATGATGGCCTGACGCGCGAGAAGGGCCGGCCGGCGGCGGCTGTGTTCCTCGCGGGACCACCAGGGCGACGGCGGGAACGACGGCAATAGGGGCATTTTAAAGGGATCCCGAGCGATTTTTGGGTGCGGCATATGGCGCTCGCCGCCAAGATCGGTATTGTGCACCGAAAATCAGCGGCATTGGTGGCCTGATGGCGCGCCGATGCGTGTAGCCATTCGATGAATCAAGGACCACCACCGTGAAGGTTATCGCGAGCTCCGTGCGCAAAGGCAATATTCTCGAGGTGGACGGGGCGCTGTACGCCGTGCTGTCGGCCGAGAGCTTCTTTCCCGGCAAGGGAACGCCCACCACCCAGATCGACATGCGTCGCCTCTCCGACGGCGTGAAGACCTCGCAGCGCTACCGCACGACCGAGCAGGTCGAGCGCGCCTATGTCGAGGATCGCGAGCACACCTATCTCTACCAGGACGGTGCCGACTACGTCTTCATGAACCCCGAGAGCTTCGACCAGATCACCGTGCCGGCGGATGTCATCGGCGATCAGGCCGTCTATCTGCAGGAAGGCATGGCCTGCATGATCTCGATCCACGAAGGCGTGGCCGTGTCCATCGAGCTGCCGCAGCGCGTGGTGCTCGAGGTGGTGGAAACCGAGCCGACCGTGAAGGGGCAGACCGCGTCCTCGTCCTACAAGCCGGCCCAGATGTCGAACGGCATCCGCGTGATGGTGCCGCCGCATATCGGCGTCGGCACGCGCATCGTGGTGATGACGGCCGACAACAGCTATGTCGAGCGCGCCAAGGACTGAGGTTCTCCGGCAGGCTGCTGCGGGGGGGCTGACGCCGTCAGGGCCAGGCCCCAGATTTCCGTTTCCTGGCTGCGGCCGCGCAGGAGCGTGCGGCCGATGTGGCTGAGCCTGTCCAAGGCGGGGAGCGCCGTGCTGGCGTCGCAGTTGCGCGCCGCCTCGAGCGCCTCACGGCTGACGACGATCGCTGCGCCATGGGTTCGACAGAGGACCTGCAGGCGGCTTGCGGCATTGACCGTGTCACCCACAACGGTGATGGCGAGCGCCTGCTCGCCCCCGATGTCACCAAGCATCACATCGCCTTTGTGGATGCCGATCCCCATCGCGATTTCCGGCAGTCCGCGCCCCGTTCGGCTCCGGTTGATTTCATCGAGGGCCTCGAGCATCGCAAATCCGCAGGCGAGCGCCCGTCGCGCGTCGTCGCCGCGCGGCTCGGGCATGCCAAAGACCGCCATCAGCCCATCGCCCAGGAAACGGTCGAGCGTGCCGTGATGGGCGAAGATAACCTTGGCCATCGCTTTGTGGAAATCCCGCAGGAGTTCCATCGTCTCCTCGGGACCCGCCTTCTCCGAAAAGCCTGTGAAGTTGCGGATGTCGCAGAACAGCACCGTCGCCGGCAGCTTGCGCGGCTTGGCGAAGGGGCGGCCCAGGCGTGCGACGAGTTCGACCATGTTGGGCGAGAAATGGCGCGCAAGATTGATGCGTTCGGCCGCGCTGCGGCGGCTCTCCGCCACGGTGGCATAGAGCACGAATTGCGTCGACGTGACGGTCAGAATGTAGAGCTGCGCCAGCAGCAGCAGGATCGGAAGCTCGAAATTGGCGTCGCTGTTGTGGCTGCCGACCACGATCAGCGTCAGGCTGGCGGTGGTCAGAACGATCGCGCAGAACATCCGGGGCCGGGTGGAAAATGCTGCGGCCGCGAGCGCGGGCCCAATCAGCAGCAACATGGCCGCGTTCTCCACCATCGCGGGCAGATTGACTGAAAGTGCCGCGAGCGCGGTGACGATCGTCAGTCCCCACAGGATAAGAACGGTTGCCGGCGGGCGCTCCCACCGGCCGGGCTGGCTCCAGGCGATCAGGGCCGGTGTCACCATGATACAGCTCGCCAGGTCGCCGATGAGCCAGGGGATGAAGCTGCCGATAAAGTCGTTGGCTCCTCCAAGGGGTTCAATTCCCCTGAGTGCCAGTGAACCGCGCAGAATCGTCGTTCCGACCAGCGCGCTCATGAAGGCGAAAGCCTCGCAGCCTGCGGCCAGAAGAATGACCATGCTGCGGGGGTGGCTGAACGGATCCTTGGGTCCGTCCCAGTTCTGCGTGAAGAGCCTGGACATGGCGGCGCCGGAGACCGCACCGGCGACCGCTGCGCTGATGAGCAGGGTTTCCGTTATGAAGAAGCCGAGGGTCGGTTGATCCTTCTGCAGAGACGTGATGATGGCGGCGAGCAGGCCGCCAACAAGTGTCGGGCCGAGGCCCATGACGAGATTGGCGCGGCCATACCGCAGCATGAGGTAAAGAGCGACGCCGCCTGCCGGCCACAACACCGTAATGTCGTTGGCGATGGCTCCGTAATTATGCGCCAGGACGGCAAGTACGCAGTATAGCGCCGTCCAAACCAGAAAACCGACCACGATTGCTCCTCAGCGTGACGCGCGAACGCTACCCCCTTTCGCACCAGGAGCCTACCGGAAAGGCGCATGGCGCCGAGGCAGATCTCGGCCTCCGTTTAGCCTTCCCCATGGCAGGGCCTTTCATAAGAGGGTGTCACCTGGTCAATCATCAACCCGTAGCGTGCGCCCCGCTATGTGCTGGCACACGCGGAATCCGCGCAGCACGTGCATGCCTCAAAAAAAAGAACCCGGATGGACGGGCCATCCGGGCTTGCCAAGTCTTGGGCGGAAACAAAGTCTTGGGCTTGCCAAGTCTTGGGCTTGCCAAGTCTCGGGCGGAAACAAGTCTTGGGCGGAAACAAGTCTTGGGCGGCGAAGGGTTTAATGCAGAAGCGCGATCGGCTTGGTTACTTCTTGGTTACTCCGCTCCGGCGGTTCCGCGTGGCTTACCAGCTCGGGAGGATGGAGCCCTTGAAGGTCTTTTCGATGAAGTTTTTGACGTCAGGCGTGTGGTAGCTATCGACCAGGACTTTCACCCACGGCTTGTCCTTGTCGACGCTGCGGACCGCGATGATGTTGACGTAGGGACCCTTGGCATCTTCCGTGAGGATGATCGCCGAAGGATCGATACCGGCCGAAGTCGCATAGTTGGTGTTGATCGACGCTGCCGCCACGTCGTCGAGGGTGCGCGGCGTCTGCGCCGCCTCGATCTCCAGGAATTTCAGCTTCTTCGGATTGTCGGTGATGTCGAGCGGGCTCGGCTTGAAGCCAACGCCGTCCTTCAGCTTGATCAGCCCTTTGGCTTGCAGAAGCAGCAAGCTGCGCCCGCCATTGGTCGGGTCATTCTGGATCGCGATGGTTGAGCCTTCGGGGATGTCGTTCCAGGACTTGTATTTCTTGGAGTAGATGCTGAGCGGGAAGGTCACGGTGGATGCGACATTCTCGATCTTGAAGCCGCGATCCGCCTTCTGGTTGTCGAGGAAAGGCGCGTGCTGGAACGAGTTGGCCTGGATGTCGCCGGAATCGAGCGCCTGATTGGGCACCACATAGTCGGAGAATTCGACGATCTCGATGGTGACACCCTGCTTGGCGGCGATCGGCTTCACCGCCTCCAGGATCTGCGCATGCGGGCCGGGCGTCACACCGATCTTGATCGTCTCGGCCTGGGCGGAGAGGGACGTCGCCGCGAATGCAAGGCCGGCCGCGACGGCAAGGGTTGAGAGCGTAAGTTTCATGGCAGTCTCCGTGGAAGATATGTCGTTCAAGATAGGGCGTGCGTGATCAGCCGTGGCGCACGCGTTTGTTGAGTTTGCGCGACAGGGCGTCGCCGAGGCTCTGGATGCCCTGCACGAGAAGGATGAGGACAAGGACGACGGCGGCCATCACATCCGGCATGAAGCGCTGGTAGCCGTAGCGGATACCGAGATCGCCGAGGCCACCGCCGCCGACGACGCCGACGATGGCGGAGAAGCCGATGAGGCTGACGATCGCGAGCGTCAGGCCGAGCACGATGCCGGGCAAGGCTTCCGGCACCAGCACCTTGGCCAGGATCTGGAGCGGGCTTGCCCCCATGGCGCGGGCCGCCTCGATCAGCCCCTGGTCGACCTCGCGGATGGAGCCTTCGACGAGCCGCGCGATGAACGGCGTCGCGGCCACGGCCAGGGGAACGATGGCCGCCGTCGTGCCGATCGAGGTGCCCGCGACCAGACGCGTGAACGGGATGATCGACACGGTGAGGATGATGAAGGGCGTCGAGCGGGTCGCGTTGACGATGACGCCGAGGATGCTGTTGGCAAGCGGCGCGGACAGGAGTTCACCGCGCTTGCTCGTCGCCAGGAATACCCCGAGCGGCAGGCCGATGAGCGTGCCGATGGCGGTGGCGGCTGCAACCATATAGAGCGTATCCAGCGTGGATGACGCGATCAGGCGGATGATTTCAGGCGACATGGCTGTGTCCCCCCTCGTTCTGCGCGGCAGGCGCCGAGGCCCGGTCGGCCTCGAGCGCGATGAAACCCAGCGCCTCCACATCCAGGCCGCGCGCCGTGAGGAAGGCGGTGACGCGCTTGAGGAGATCAGCCTCATCGGGCACGGCGACGATCAAGGTGCCGAAAGGCCGTCCGGCGATGGCATCGACCGTGCCGCCGAGGATGTTGACGTCGATGGCGAAGGTGCGGGTGATCTGCGACAGCACGGGGTCCGTGGCGTGCGAGCCCCGGAAAATGATGCGCAGGACGGCCTGGCTGCCGGGTCCCGCCCGCTCGGTCAGCCGCTCCGCGACATAGGCGGGCAAGGCGCGGCCGCTCTCGGCGGCGAGGAACGTCCGCGTCGTCGGATGCCGGGGCCGCGTGAAGAGATCGAAGACGTCGCCCTTCTCGACGATGCGGCCGTTGTCGATGACGGCCACGTCGCGGGCGATGCCCCGGATGACCGCCATCTCGTGGGTGATCAGGAGAATGGTGAGCTTCAGCTCGGCATTGATGGTCGCGAGCAGATCGAGGATGGAGCGGGTGGTCTCGGGATCGAGCGCCGAGGTCGCCTCGTCCGAAAGAAGGACCTTAGGGCGCGTCGCCAGCGCCCGGGCGATGCCGACGCGCTGCTTCTGGCCGCCGGAAAGTTCTGCCGGGTAGCGGCTGCGCTTGTCGGCGAGACCGACGAGTTCGATGAGAGGATCGACCCGCTGTCTGATGTCCTCGCGGCTGGCGCCGGCGATCTCGAGAGGCAGCGCGATGTTGTCGTAGACCGTGCGTGATGAAAGCAGGTTGAAATGCTGGAAGATCATGCCGATAGAGCGCCTGAGCTGCCTCAGGTCCTTCTCGGGCAGGCGGGCGACATCGGTGCCGTCCACCAGCACACGCCCGGCGGTCGGCTTCTCCAGCCCGTTGACCAGGCGGATCAGCGTCGATTTGCCGGCGCCGCTGCGCCCGATGACGCCGAGAATGGCGCCGCGCCGCACCGTGAGATCGATGTCCTCGAGGGCCGCGACCGCGGTCTGCCGCCCGCGGGCGGCGAAGGTCTTGGCGACGCCTTCGAAGCGCACGACGGCCTCGTCAGCGGCCTGCGGCGGCTGGGCGGCGTCCGGCGGATGGAAGGAAAGAGCGTTCACGATCGGTCTCGGTTCTCACAACATGGGTGGCAGAATAACATGGGCCGTCATGCACTGATGGCCTGTGCTGCGAAAGTATAGGCTCGCGATGCTGCCAGGATTATGCTTGCTACGCAGCCCGGATCAGTCGATGCGATGCGGGATGTTGCGCCGCCCGCTTCCGTTGAGATGGCGCTGCGCGGCCTTCTGCGCGGCCCACGGATCAGCGAAGACCTGGCCGTTCAGGGTATAGAAAGGGCGTGCGGACGCATGGAAGCGATAGCCGTGGGTATCGCGTGCAACGATGCCCGCCGGCCGCCCGGCGACCTCGATGAGATAGCTGTCGTACATGATTGTTATGCGCCGGTGCTGCGGCGCCTCTCCTGCTCGGATGATCGGGAATGGTCGTTCAGATGCGCTGGATGGGACAGCACATGCGTGTGACATCACGTCGACACGGACACATTCGCGAGGAGCGGAGAGATTGAACGGTCACGCGCGGAGCCTGGATCGGCGGCGTTGGGTTCAGGAAGGACAGTGCCATGCGCATCTCCTGCAAGGATCGGAGCCACGAAGACACTTCGTGGCGCTTTAGCGTTTGGTGACGCGGCGCAAGCTGCTTTCAAATTCCCGCGGTGGAACGGCTTTTTGCCGATCCGACGCCCTGATACTTAAACCTCCCCGCATGAATGTCAAGTAATTTTGTAGAATGATTTTTTAAACAGATCTTTTGTGTATATTTGCGGCCGGCACAAGCGAGCCTGTGATGCGTTTCCTAAGGGTGTCGCGTTCCGGCGCGCCAGACGGAGGATGGCCGAGTCGACGCTATTGCCGGCTAAACGGCGTAAAATTATTTATTCTACAAACTCTATTGATTATATAAAAATATGCGTGAACAATGCGGTCAATCGGTCTTTGTCGAGCCCTTTGATTGAGGAGGCCACCATGGTGGCGAGTACATTCACGCTGTCGCGTCGGTTTGTCGTGGCGCTTGCGGCGCTCGGTGCCGCATCCGTGGCCGCGCCGATTGCGCCGGCCCGCGCAGAGACGGTGCTGCTCAATGTCTCCTATGACCCCACGCGGGAGCTGTATCGCGAGATCAACGCCGCGTTCGTCGCGGATTATGAGAAGAGGACGGGTGAGAAGCTGACCGTAAGGGCTTCCCATGGTGGCTCCGGCTCCCAGGCGCGCACCGTTATCGACGGGCTGGACGCCGATGTCGTCACGCTCGCGCTGGCCGCGGATATCGACGCGATTGTCAACCGCACGGATCTCATTCCGAAGGATTGGCAGAAGCGGCTCGCGAATAATTCCTCGCCCTATACCTCGACCATCGTCTTCCTCGTGCGCAAGGGAAACCCCAAGGGCATCAAGGATTGGGACGATCTCATCAAGCCAGGTGTTCAGGTCATCACCCCGAACCCGAAGACATCAGGCGGTGCGCGCTGGAACTATCTGGCGGCCTGGGGCTACGAGCTTGGCCGGACCAAGAGCGAGGAGAAAGCGAAGGATTTCGTCGCCGCTCTCTTCAAGAATGTGCCCGTCCTCGATACGGGTGCGCGCGGCTCGACGATCACTTTCGCCCAGCGCGAGCTCGGCGATGTGCTGCTCGCCTGGGAGAACGAGGCGTTCCTGGCGTCGGCCGAGTTCGGCGCCGACAAATTCGACATCATCGTGCCGTCGATCTCCATTCTGGCCGAGCCGCCGGTCACGCTCGTCGATGGCAATGTCGCGAAGAAGGGCACGCGCAAACAGGCCGAGGCCTATCTCAACTTCCTCTATACGCCGCAGGCGCAGGCGATCATCGCCAAGCACAAGTATCGGCCGTCGAAGCCTGAGTTCGCGCGCAAGGAGGATCTCGCGGTTCTGCCTGAGATCAAGCTCTTTACCATCGACGACGTCTTTGGCGGCTGGACGAAAGTGCAGAAGGAGCATTTCGACAACGGCGGCATCTTCGATCAGATCGTGAAGGTCAAGCGATAATGACGGCCGGGGCTCGCGGTCCATCGTTTCGATATTTTCGGGCGCCGAGCGCGCTCCCCGGCTTCGGTCTCGCGTTCGGCTACACACTCGTCTATCTGGCTTTGATCGTCCTGATCCCGATGGCGGGGCTCGCGCTCAAGGCAGCCTCGCTTGGCATAGCCGGGATCATCGACATCATCACCGAGGCGCGGACGCTCGCGGCGCTCCGGACGAGCTTCGGCGTGTCGCTCGCCGCCGCAGGCTTTGCGAGCCTGTTCGGTCTTGCCATCGCCTGGGTTCTGACCCGCTACCATTTTCCCGGCCGCCGGCTGATCGATGCGATGGTGGATCTGCCCTTCGCCCTGCCGACAGCCGTTGCCGGCATCGCGCTCGGCGCCATCTACGCACCGAACGGCTGGGTCGGGGCGCAGCTTGCCCCCTTCGGCATCAAGGTGGCCTTCACGCCGCTCGGCATCTTCGTCGCGCTCGTCTTCGTCAGTCTGCCGTTCGCCGTTCGCACCGTGCAGCCCTTGATCGAGGAGATCGACCGGGAGCTCGAGGAGGCTTCCGCGACGCTCGGCGCGGGCCGCCTGCAGACCGTATGGCGGGTGATGCTGCCGCCGCTCGTGCCGGCGGTGCTCACGGGGCTCGCGCTCGGTTTTGCACGGGCTGTCGGCGAATACGGCTCGGTCATCTTCATCGCAGGCAACCTGCCTTACGTGTCGGAGATCGCTCCGCTTCTCATCGTTATCAAGCTCGAGGAATTCGACTATGCGGGTGCGACGGCGATCGCGCTGATCATGCTCGTGATCGCCTTTTCAACCCTGCTCGTCATCAATCTCATCCAGGCCTGGGCGAGGCGGAGGTTCGGCCATGTCTAGTTCGGCCATATCTAGTTCGGGCATGTCTCGTTCGGCGAGGCCCGGTTCAGCCATGCCCGGAGCGCTCTCCGATCGCTTTGAAATGGCTGATCCACCGGCGTCATCCCCGGCCTTGTGCCGAGGATCCCGATCGGGAGGGCGCGGTGGCATAATGATCGGGATGGCCGGGACGAGCCCGGCCATGACCACGGAGTTTCTGCGTCTGAACGAGATCGGGGATTGCCAAGGATCAGTCACGCTTGGTTCGGCCAACTCTTGTCCAGCCAAAGCCGGCTTTATCGTGCCGTCGCCGCCGGGGAGGCGCCCATGGCGAGCGTGAGCCTGAATACCGGCCGCCTCGCGGGGCCGCGTGCGGTCTCGCGCCGTGCGACGACCGAGGCGCTGCTTGCGCGCTGGCTGCTCATCGCGATCACGCTGTGCTTCCTCGCGCTGTTTCTGCTGCTGCCTCTTCTGGCTGTCTTCTCGCAGGCCTTCGCCGCGGGCCTTGAAACCTACTGGGCCGCGCTGCGCGAGCCCGATGCGCTGGCGGCCGTCCGCCTGACCCTGCTCGTCGCGGCGATTGCGGTGCCGCTCAACCTCGTTTTTGGCATCGCGGCCTCCTGGGCGATCACCAAATTCGAGTTCCGCGGCAAGAGCTTCCTGATCACGCTGATTGATCTGCCGTTCTCGGTGTCGCCGGTGGTCGCCGGCCTGATCTATGTGCTCCTGTTCGGCGCCCAGGGCTATATCGGGCCCTTTCTCAAGTCGCAGGGCCTGCAGATCGTCTTTGCTCTTCCGGGGATCGTCCTCGCCACCGTGTTCGTGACCTTCCCCTTCGTGGCGCGCGAGCTTATTCCTCTCATGCAGCAGCAGGGCACGAGCGACGAGGAGGCCGCGCTGACGCTGGGGGCCTCCGGCTTCACGGCCTTCCGCACGGTCACGCTGCCCAACATCCGCTGGGCATTGCTCTATGGCGTATTGCTGTGCAATGCGCGGGCCATGGGAGAATTCGGCGCCGTTTCGGTGGTGTCAGGGCGCATCCGGGGCATGACGAACACGATGCCGCTTCAGGTGGAGATACTCTACAATGAATATAACATCGTCGCAGCCTTCGCCGTTGCTTCGCTCCTCGCACTCCTCGCTCTTCTCACCCTTGCAGGGAAATCAATCCTCGAATGGCGATATGGTGACAGCCTCGACGCCTAGCTTGAACGCCGCCCGCCCGCCGGCTGGCATACGCATCGTCGGCGTCGCCAAGGATTTCGGGGGAGACGCCGCACTCCGTGGCGTCGACCTCGACATCGCGCCGGGCGAACTGGTGGCGCTGCTCGGTCCCTCCGGCTCCGGCAAGACGACCCTGTTGCGCATCATCGCGGGCCTGGAGGATGCCAGCGCCGGCCAGGTGTTCTTCGGCGCGGACGATGCCACGCGCCTCTCGGTGCAGGAGCGCCGCGTCGGTTTCGTCTTCCAGCATTACGCCTTGTTCCGCCACATGAGCGTGTTCGACAACGTGGCCTATGGCCTGAAGGTGCGGCCGCGCGCACAGCGGCCATCCAAGGCCGAAATCCGCGAGCGGGTGCTTTCGCTGATCGACCTCGTGCAGCTCGGCGGCCTGGAGCGGCGCTATCCCTCTCAGCTCTCGGGCGGACAGCGGCAGCGCGTTGCGCTGGCGCGCGCGCTGGCGGTCGAGCCACGGGTGCTCCTCCTCGACGAGCCCTTCGGTGCGCTGGACGCCAAGGTGCGCAAGGATCTGCGCCGCTGGCTCCGCGAGATCCACGATCGGACCGGCCATACCACCGTCTTCGTGACTCATGACCAGGATGAGGCGATGGAACTCGCCGACCGGGTCGCGATCCTCAACAAGGGACGGCTGGAACAGGTGGGCACGGCCGATGAGGTCTATGAGGCCCCGGCGTCAGCCTTCGTGATGTCCTTCGTCGGCGACACGGTCAACCTGCCCGTGGTGGTGCGCGGCGGCCGCATCTTCTTTGGCGACGCGCCCCTGGAAGCGGACGTGGCTGACGCGCCGGATGGGCCGGCCGCCTTGTATCTGCGTCCGTCGAACCTGGCCTTGACCCGTTGCGATGAAGGTGGAGCCCTGGGCGGGACCGTCGTGGCGGTTCGCCGCACGGCCAACGGCCGGCGTGCCGAGGTGCTGACGGATGTCGGCGCCGCGACGGTCGAGGTTGAGCTGCCCTCCGGCAAGACGCTTGCGGCCGGAGAACGCGTCGGCCTGCATATCCTGAAGGCGCGGCTTTTCCCGACCGGTTAGTGCGCATTGATCGTCAGGAACGGCCTGCTGCGGCAATCGACCGGCCCCGGCGCCCGATGGATCCCCTTCCCGTCGCTGCGCGACGCCGGGGATGACACGCGGGGGGTGCCCGCGCTGCTCCCTACGCCTCGGTAAGGGGCCTCGCGTCAGCGGTCGGGTGGACGTGGCAGGCGGGGTGTCATCCCCGGCGACCGGCGGAGCCGGTCGGGAAGGGGATCCATTCAGCTTCATCCCGGCAAGGCCGGAGGCGGATCCATCGCGACAACCAGTTTTAAAATACTTATAAATTTTGTATTTTATTTATAATCTACGCGTGTTATCGTGATTTATGTAATTTACGAACACGCGGTGTTAATTTGCCTCGTTTGCGGTTCTTCCCTGTATCCTATGACGTTGCCGGCAAGTCCGTTGTCGTTGCGGGCGGCGGAGAGCCCGCGCTCGCGAAGCTGCGCCTTCTGGTGCGGAGCGAGGCGCGGCTTACGCTCGTGTCGCCGGATATCGACGGCGAACTGTCAGACTTCGTCCATGCGCATCGCATTCCGCATGTCGCACGGGACCTGACGCTTGCCGACATAACAGGGGCCGCGCTCCTCTTTGTCGCGACCGATGACGAGGCGCGGGATGCGCGTCTTGCGGCGCTGGGGCGACAAGCCGGCGTGCCGGTGAATGTGGTGGACCGGCCGCATCTGTCTGACTTCGCCGTGCCGGCGATCGTCGACCGCGCGCCCGTCGCGGTGGCGATCTCGACCGATGGCTATGCACCGGTGCTGGCCCAGCGGGTGCGTGCGGCCATCGAAATGCTGCTGCCGCCGGAGTTCGGCAGGCTCGGCGAGCTTGCCGTCTCCCTGCGCGGTGCCGTTATGGCCTCGCTTGGTACCGCGCGCCATCGCCGGCGCTTCTGGGCCCGGCTGTTCGACGGCCGTAGCGCCGCGCTCGCCTTGTCCGGCGACCTCGCGGGCGCCCGGCGCGCCGCGCTCTCCGTGCTGGGCGAGAGCTTCGCGGCCGATGAAGGCGTGGTCTGGCTGATCGGGGCAGGACCCGGTGCGACCGACCTGCTCACCTTGAGAGCGCAGCGCCTGCTGCAGCAGGCGGATGTGATCGTCCATGACCGCCTCGTGCCGGCCGAGGTGGTCGAGATGGGCCGCCGGGACGCCGAGCGTATATCCGTCGGCAAGGCCAAGGGGCACCATTCCGTACCCCAGCATGAAATCGACGCGCTTCTCGTGCGGCTTGCCCGCGCGGGCAAGCAGGTGGCGCGGCTGAAAGCCGGCGACCCGCTGGTGTTCGGCCGGGCCGGCGAGGAGCTCGCGGCGCTTCGCGCCGCAGGTATCCGCCACGAAATCGTACCGGGGATCACCGCGGCGCTGGCGGCCGCCGCCGATGCCGGCGTGCCGCTGACGCTTCGCGGTGTTTCATCAACACTCGCCTTCGCGACCGGCCATGGCGCCGACGGCACCGAGCCGGCGGGCTGGGCGGAGGTCGCCCGAACGGGCGGCACGATCGCCGTCTATATGGGCGCCAGCGTTGCCGGCGACGTGTGCGAGCGGCTGGTGGGGCAGGGCGTTTCGCCGGCCACGCCGGTCGTCGCCGTGGAGAATGCCGGGCGCGCGGAGCGTCGGTTCTTCTCCGGCACGCTGGCCGAGCTTGGCCAGCTCGCGCGGCGCGACGATATCACCGGCCCGGTCATGATCCTTGTCGGCGAGGCCGTCGGGCATGGATCGGGCGAGGGCGTGTCTCTCGCCGACGAACAGGTGAGCCCGTCGCGCACCGCGCCGCGGCGTATTCCCCAGGAGGCATGACCCCATGAAGCGTGATGCCAAGAAGGCCGGGCCCAAGGTGGTCACGGCCAATGCCCTCGACACCGGCTGGGTCGTTTTCCTGAAGGCCGATGGCGGCTGGTCGCGCGATATCGGCGAGGCCCTCGTCGCGGAGGATCCCGACGCCGCGGCGGCCCTCGATGCGCAGGGCCTTGAAGCCGCCACCCATAACCTGGTGGTCGAGCCTTACCTCATCGAGGTCAGGGACATCGATGGCCGCCGCGTGCCGGTCCTCCTGCGTGAGGCGATCCGCGCGGCCGGGGGGCCGACCGCCAGCACGCTGCACCGCATCGCCGAAGGCGCGGTCGTCTGAGGCTGCGGCCCAGCCTATCAAGGGATTGAACGATGTACCGCTATGACGAATTCGACCGGCAGTTCGTGACCGAACGCGTCGCGGAATTCCGCGATCAGGTGGCGCGGCGCCTGAGCGGTGAGCTGACCGAAGATGAGTTCAAGCCGCTCCGGCTGATGAACGGCCTCTACCTGCAGCTCCACGCCTATATGCTGCGGATCGCCATACCCTATGGCACGCTGACGCCGCGGCAGTTGCGGCAGCTCGCCGCTATCGGCCGCCGCTATGATCGCGGCTATGGCCATTTCACGACCCGGCAGAACCTGCAGTTCCACTGGATCCACCTGAAGGACGTGCCGGATGTGCTGAGTGCGCTCGCCGAGGTGGAGATGCACGCCATCCAGACCTCGGGCAACTGCATCCGCAATGTCTCGGCTGACCATTTCGCCGGCGCCGCGGCCGATGAGGTGGCGGATCCGCGCGTCTATGCCGAGATCCTGCGCCAGTGGTCCTCGCTTCATCCGGAATTCACCTATCTGCCGCGCAAGTTCAAGATCGCGGTATCGGCCGCGCCGGATGACCGCGCGGCGATCCAGATCCACGATATCGGCCTCGAGGTGAAGCGGAACGAGGCCGGCGAGACGGGCTTCGGGGTTTTTGTCGGCGGGGGGCTGGGACGTTCGCCCTTCATCGCCAAGAAGCTGCGCGACTTCCTGCCCGAGGCGGAGCTGCTGAGCTATTGCGAGGCGATCCTGCGCGTCTACAACCTGTTCGGCCGCCGCGACAACAAGTACAAGGCGCGCGTCAAGATCCTCCTGCACGAGGCCGGCACGGAGGAAATCTCCCGCCAGGTCGAGGAAGAGTATGAGGCGATCCGCGCGCAGGGGCGGCTCACCCTGCCGCAGGCGGAGATAGACCGCATCCGCGCCTATTTCGCGCCGCCGGAGCTCGAGGAACTGCCCGCGCGATCCGCGCGGCTCGATGCGGCGGCCGCGTCGGACGAGGGGCTGCGGCGCTTTGTGGAGCGCAATCTCGTCCCCCACAAGGTGGCGGGCTACGGCATCGTGACGATCTCGCTGAAGGCGATCGGCGCGGTCCCCGGCGATGTCACGTCCGACCAGATGGAGGCGATCGCCGACATCGCGGAGCGCTATTCGGCCGATGAGCTGCGCGTCAGCCACGAGCAGAACCTCGTCCTGCCCCATGTGAAGCTGGACGATCTGCCGGAGGTTTTTGCGCTCCTGGAGAAGGCCGGCCTTGCCACGCCGAATGCCGGGTTGATCTCGGACATCATCGCCTGCCCCGGGCTCGATTATTGCGCGCTGGCCAACGCACGCTCGATCCCGCTCGCCCAGCGCATCGCCGAGCGCTTCGGCGACCATGAGCGCCAGACGCTGATCGGCGACCTCAAGGTGAAGATCTCCGGCTGCATCAATGCCTGCGGGCACCATCACGTCGGCCACATCGGCATTCTCGGCGTCGATCGCAAGGGCGAGGAATTCTACCAGATCACGCTGGGCGGCTCCGGCGACCAGAACGCGAGCCTCGGCGATATCGTCGGCAAGGGCTTCTCCTCGGCGGAAGTGGTCGATGCCATCGAGACGATCGTCGAGACCTACCTCGCGCGCCGCGAGAACGCCGAGGAGACCTTCCTCGCCTGCTTCCGGCGGATCGGCGAAGCGCCTTTTCAGGAGGCGCTCTATGCCGACGCACAATGACGATGACGGGCGCGTCGGCGTCTCACCTCTCCCCGGCGAGGAGAGGTCGTCTGCGAAGCAGGCGGGTGAGGGGGACATGTCCCCCGAGCGGAAAGGCCCGTCTCCCCTCACCCTGTCCCTCTCCCCGGCGGGGAGAGGGGACCAAATCCCGCCAAGCGATCGCCCGGTTGCAGGGGCCCGTCAGGGTTCGGGTGAAGGCGGGGCACCCCCCTCCCATCCCTCCCCCCTTGCGGGGGAGGGGGGTGCCACGGGTAGCCTTCTTCCAGGTCGATCCGAGGACGGGGGTTTACCCCCCTCTCCAACTCTCCCCCGCAAGGGGGGAGAGCGCCTGTCGCGCGCGTCAGACGCCGATTCACAATCTCGCGCAGAGCAGGCCGCCGCACTCGATGCGGAGATCGGCCAGCTCGCGCCAGAGGTGATCCTGCGCGAGGCGATGGCGCGTTTCCCCGGGGAACTCGCGCTGGTGTCGAGCTTCGGCGCGGAATCGGCCGTGCTGCTCCATATGGCGGCTCACATCGACCGGCATCTGCCCGTCGTCTTCGTCGATACGCTGCGCCTTTTCCCGGAAACGCTCGCCTATCGCGATGCGCTCGTCGCACGGCTCGGGCTCGCTGACGTGCGCACGGTCGGGCCGCAGCGGGCTGTCATGGAACAGGCCGATCCCTGGCATGCCCTGTTCAGGGTTGATCCCGACCGCTGCTGCCACCTGCGCAAGGTCGAGCCGCTGGCCGAAGCGCTGGTGCCGTTCGCCGCCTGGATCACCGGCCGCAAGCGCTATCAGGCGACGACGCGGGCGGCGCTCGCGGCGGTCGAGGCTGACGCAACGCATATCAAGATTTCGCCGCTCGCCAGTTGGGGCGCTCCGGAGATCGCAGCCTATATGCAGGCCCATGCCCTGCCGGTCCACCCGCTGGTGGCCCAGGGCTATCCGTCCATCGGCTGCGCCCCCTGCACCACCCAGGTCGCGCCGGGCGAGGACCCGCGGGCGGGGCGCTGGCGCGGCCAGGGCAAGGTTGAATGCGGCATTCATGTCAGCGCGGCGCGATCAGGTTAGCTGCGTTCAGACGGATCCATCTGAACGCAGCTAACCTGATCAATTTCAGACTATCGGAGCATGCTTATGGCGAAAAACCGCTCACAGTTTTTCGCAGCATGCTCTGGCGTTGCGAGAAGGAGCGCCTGATGCCCCTGTTCAAGAATGGTGCCTTCGTTGACGATCCCTGGCAGACCCTGGCCGACGATGTCGCCGTGCCGGCGGATCGCGCGGTCATCGTCAGCAAGGCGCGGTATCTCGCCGAGCGGGATGACCTTTCCGGCCGCAATGCACCGCTGGGGCTCCTGTTGCAGCCGGGGGAGGAGCTGGAGGCGGTCGAGGCTGATATTCCCCGCTTCGCGGTGATCGCGCTCGCCTTTCCCAAATTCAACGACGGCCGCTCCTATTCCGTGGCTCGCCTCCTGCGCGAGCGGCACGGCTTTGCGGGCGAACTGCGGGCAACCGGTAATATCCTGCGGGATCAGGTGAATTTCCTGCATCGTTGCGGTTTCGATGCGCTCGAGGTGACCCATACCGGAACCATCGCGGCTCTGGAGAAGGGGGCGATCACATTCGTGCACAGGCATTATCAGCCTGCGGCAATCGACGCCGCGGAGGTTGCGCCTCCCGCCGGCCGGCCGCGGCTGAGGGTGACACCTGGCGAAGCTTAACGCAATCCGGGTTAACCGGCGTGCCATTTTCAGGATCGATGCAATGACCTATCCCTTGCGGGCTGACCTCGCCGGTGATGCTGATCTGTCTGCCCTCGCCGTTGATCGGGAGGCCAGACCCGCGCTGTCGCCCCATCTCAAGCGCCTCGAAGCCGAGGCCATCCACATCATGCGGGAGGTTGCCGCGGAATTCGCCAAGCCGGTCATGCTCTATTCGATCGGCAAGGACTCATCGGTGATGCTGCATCTGGCGCGCAAGGCGTTCTTCCCCTCCAAGCCGCCTTTTCCGCTCATGCATGTCGATACGACGTGGAAGTTCCGGGAGATGATCAGCTTCCGCGATGAGACCGCGAAGGCGCTCGACTGGGAACTGATCGTCCATGTGAACGAGGAGGGTGTCGCGCGTGGCGTCGATCCCTTCCGCTCCGGCTCGGCCGTGCACACGCAGGTCATGAAGACGGAGGGGTTGAAGCAGGCTCTCGACAGATGGGGCTTCGACGCGGCCTTCGGCGGCGCCCGCCGGGACGAGGAGAAAAGCCGGGCGAAGGAGCGCATCTTCTCCCACCGCACGGCAAGCCATGCCTGGGATCCACGCAACCAGCGCCCGGAACTCTGGCGGGTGTTCAACACGCGGATCGGCCCGGGCGAATCGATGCGCGTCTTCCCGCTCTCCAACTGGACCGAGCTCGACGTCTGGCAGTATATCGCCGCCGAGGGCATTCCCGTGGTGCCGCTCTATTTCGCCGCCGAGCGGCCGGTCGTAAAGCGCAATGGCGCGCTCATCATGGTCGATGACGAGCGCATGCCGCTCGACCCCGGTGAACAGCCGGAGCTGCGGCGCGTCCGCTTCCGCACGCTCGGCTGCTACCCCCTGACGGGGGCCATTCGGTCCGACGCCACGACCCTGGACGATATCGTCGCCGAGCTCCTCGCCTCGAAGGTCTCGGAACGCCAGGGCCGCGTGATCGACCAGGACGAGCAGTCGTCCATGGAGCGCAAGAAGCGCGAGGGGTATTTCTGATGGCTGTGCTGTCTCTTGCGCGCGCGGCGGACGCTCACGCCGCCGATCTGCTGCCGGCCGATCGCGGCCTCCTGCGCTTCATCACCTGCGGCTCGGTCGACGACGGCAAGTCGACCCTCATCGGGCGCCTGCTGTTCGAGACGCACGCCGTGTTCGATGACCAGCTCGTTGCGCTGGAAGCCGATTCCCGCCGGGTCGGGACCACGGGCGACGATATCGACTTCGCACTGTTGGTGGACGGGCTGGAACAGGAGCGCGAGCAGGGCATCACCATCGATGTCGCGCATCGCTATTTCTCGACGCCGCGCCGCTCCTTCATCGTGGCCGACACACCCGGCCACGAGCAATATACGCGCAACATGGCGACCGGCGCGTCCAACGCCGAACTCGCCATCATTCTCGTCGATGCCCGCAAGGGCCTCCTGACCCAGACGCGGCGGCACAGCCTCATCGCCGCGCTGATGGGCATTCGCCATATCGTCGTCGCGATCAACAAGATCGACCTTGTCGGCTATGACGAGGCGCGCTTCCGGACCTTGACCGCCGATTATGCGCGGCTCGCCGAGGGCCTGGGCTTCGCCTCGATCGCGCCGATCCCGCTCTCGGCGCGTTTCGGCGACAACGTCTCCACCGCGAGTGCCGCGACACCCTGGTACGAAGGGCCGACCTTGCTCGGTCATCTCGAAACCGTCGATGTCGAGGAGACCGGAGTGCGGACGGGTTTCCGCTTTCCCGTGCAATGGGTGAACCGGCCGGACCAGTCGTTCCGCGGCTTCTCCGGGACCGTCGCCGGCGGCACCATCGCCGTGGGAGATGCGGTGGTGACGGCTGTCTCCGGCCACCAAAGCAGGATCGCCCGGATCGTGACCTTCGACGGGGACCTGGAGCGGGCATCCGCGGGCGATGCGGTGACGCTGGTCCTCGCCGATGAGATCGATGTGCCCCGTGGCGACGTGCTGGTCACGCCCAGGGAGCGGCCGTCAGTCGCAAGCCGCCTCAGTGCGGATATCGTCTGGATGGGGGAGGATCTCGCCGTCGCCGGTCGCAGCTATCTCCTGAAGATCGGCACGCGGACGGTGCCGGCCAGGATCAGCGCCATCGACCATACCCTCGACGTCGAGACCCTGGGTATCACCCCTGCCGTGTCCCTTGGCCTCAACGCCATCGGCCAGGTGGAGATCGAGACGCTGGTGCCGATTGCCTTCGATGCCTATGCGGATAACCGTGCGACGGGCGCCTTCATTCTCATCGATCGCTTTACCCATGCCACGGTTGCGGCAGGGCTCGCCCGTGAGGCGCGCGGCGCGACCAACGTCCATCGGCACGGTTTCGACGTCGATCGTGATGCGCGGGCCGCGCTGAAGCGCCAGCGACCGCTCGCGATCTGGCTGACCGGGCTGCCTGGGTCAGGCAAGTCGACCATCGCCAATCTTCTCGAGCGCAAGCTCCACGCGCTCGGCCGCCATACGGCCGTGCTCGATGGCGACAGCCTGCGGCAAGGGCTCAACGCCGATCTCGGTTTCGATGCCGCTGCGCGCGCCGAAAACGTGCGCCGTGCGGCCGAGGTGGCGCGCCTGATGGTCGATGCGGGCCTGATCGTCATCTGCGCCTTCGTTTCGCCGTTCCGCGACGATCGCGCCAATGCGCGAGCGCGCTTTGCGGACGGGGATTTCCTTGAAGTGTTTGTCGATGCCCCGCTCGAGGTCTGCGCGGAACGCGATCCGAAGGGCCTCTATGCCGGCGCGCGGGAGGGGCGCATTGCCACGTTCACGGGCGTGGGCCAGGCCTACGAGCCGCCACTCTCGCCCGATGTCCATCTCGACGCGGCCGGGGCGGAGGCGCATGCGCTGGCGGAACAACTCCTTGCCGTGGTGGAGCGCCGTATCACCGGTGCCGCCGGCAATTCCGAGGATTCGGCGGCGCTCTGACGAGGCGCCATCCTGTCTCGCAGAGAGACAGACCGGCCACGGCCGCTTCGTCCAAGAGCATTTCCGGTAAACTCCGGTTCACCGGAAATGCTCCAGGTCTTTGATTCTACGCATTTTTTTCACGCGAACCGGTGTCCACTTCGCTCGAAAATACTCTAGCGCTCGGCTTTCGCCAGTTGCCCGGTCAGCGGTTTGCCGCTGCGGCGCGCCTTTTCAGCCAGCCGTTCATAGTGATCGCGGAACGCATCGAGTTCCTGCTCCGACAGTTCTTCGAGGTCCAGCAGGGAATTCTGGGCGTTTCGCGTCGCGCGGATCAGTTCGTCAAGCTTGATCTGCATGGCCTGCGCGTCACGGTTCTGCGTGTTCTGGATGATGAACACCATCAGGAAGGTGATGATGGTCGTTCCCGTATTGATGGTGAGTTGCCAGACTTCAGAGAAGCCGAGGAACGGGCCGGAAATGGCCCAAACCACCACAATGATACAGGCCGCGGCAAAGGCGGCGGGGCTTCCGGCAAGGCGGGCTGTCCTTGATGCGAACTGCCCGAACCAGTTGGAATGACGCCGCGCCTGCGGGCTCTCTCCTGGGCTCTCTCGTGGGCCCTCTCCTGGGCCCTCTTGCGGCCTCTTCTCTTGCGGCATGGGGCGCGCGCCTCCGTTATGGCGATCGGTGCTCCCTGCAGCATTGGTCCATGGTGTCGGGCGTACCGTTCCGTTGCCTCGCTATAACGGCCGCACCGCGTCTCCGGTTCCGCCCGTCACCGGTCTATTGTGCCCCGGAACGCGCCGGAGCTTGCCGCTTCGCACGCGGCGCCGGCTTCGGCTTCGGCGCATCGAGCGCCAGGAACGCGTCCCCGATCTCCTCGATGCGCTGGCGCAGGCCTGCGGTTTCCGCAGCAAGCTCGGCATCGCCACGTCCGTTGGTGGCGGCGGCATCGCCGGCCGCCCTGGCCTTGCGTGTCCGGATCGCGGAAGGCGCCCCGGCCGCGGACATATTGGCAAGCTGGGCTTCGAGCTCCGCAATGCGGGCGTCGGCCTGGGTTATCGCGGCTTCGCGCTCCTCGATCGTCGCACGCAACCGCGCCGCTGTGACGGTCGCCTCCGTCAGCTTGGCTGCAAATTCGATCTCGTTGGCCTCGAGCATCTCGACGAGGGAGCTCGTGTTGTCCTGGCGCAGCGTGATTTCCGAGAGGCTGCGCGAGAGGGCCTGGGCATTTTTCTTTTCCGCAGCGAGTTTCTTTTCAGCGATCTCAGCCCGCTTCTGGACAGCCTCAAGTTCGCTGCGGGCGCCCGCGGCCTGCCGTTCCGCATCTTGCTGGCGCAGGGCGCTGGCCTGGTTGCGGGTTTCGAGCTCCACGACCGTGATGCGACGGCGATCAAGCTCGAGCATCAGGTCCTGGTTCTTGGCATCGAGCGCCGCTATCGCCGCCTCGCGTTCGGAAACGGTGGAGCGGGTATCCCGGAGCAGTCGCTCCAGTTCGGAGATGGTCGCCTGTTTCTGGTAGATTTCGGCACTGGCGTCGGTGTTGCGGGCCTCGACCAGAAGCGCCTTCGTGGCCGCCAGTTCCTGGTCGCGCTGGGCAAGGCTATCCTCCAGCGCGATGACGGCCTTGTTGCGCTCCGTGAGCGCAGCCTGGCTCGCGGCATAGAGGCCGCGCTGCTTCTCCGTCTCGCGTTCGAGGCGGCGCACGGTGACCGCGAATTCGGCGCGCAGATGGTCGCGCTCCGCAAAAATTTCCTCGCGCGTCAGTGGAAGCTGGGCCTCCAAACGCCGGCGGATCAGTCGCTGGGCGCGGCGGTTGAACGCCGGCAGAAGCATGGCCACCAGCAAGGCAGCTGCCAGGAAGCCCAAGGCGAAAAGCATGGCTGCCTCGACCTTCGCCATTTCGATCATTGTCGATCCCTGGTTCCGGAGCGAATATCTCAGAGAGATTATCTGTTAAAAACAAATGGATAAAACATTCTTCATGGCGACCGCCGACGCGGTGCCGGACACGCCACCACCAGGCGTCACGCTCATTCCGCAATTCCACCCGCCGCTGCCCTGTTCGGCGCGGCGACCAATTCATGATTGTGCAGAAGAGTTATCACAGCCGAAGGCTGGGCGGCGCCTCAATGCGCGGCCGCGAACTGGCAATGTCGGCGCTCGTTGCAGCTCTGCTCCGTTAGAGCCACGCGAAGGCTGTGTGAGGCGGCCCATCTACGAAGCAACGCAGAAACAATTCGATAGGGCATTCGCGGCCGGGCGAAGCGGATATGCGCCTGGAAGGGGCCCTTAGAAGGGATTCCAGGTCGCGCTGGGCGTAAACTTGACATAACCGAGATTGACGCCCAAACGCGCGCCCACGCCGGATTTGATCGGAACGATGATGATGCCATTGTTCGTTAGCGCGGTCATGCCGAAGCCGGCGACCAGATAGGCCGATCCATTGATGCCGGCAAACCGCTCAAAGATCGCATCCACTGCCGGGAGATTATAGACCAGCATCATGGTGCGTGCGCCGTCGCCACCGATATCGAAGCCCAGCGATGGTCCCTGCCAGAAGACCCGACGGTCGCCCGCGTTGCGGGTGTAAAGGATACCTTCACCATAGCGCAGCCCGCCAAAAAAGGCGCCAGACCCCTCCTGACCCAGAATATAGCCGTTGGGCTGCCCCCAGCGGCGTGTGGCCTCCTGGATCGTGAGCGCTATGCCGCGCGAGACATTGCCGAAGAACTTGTGGCCGGAGGTGACGAGTTCATCCGGACTGAAGGTCTCCGGTGCCTGTTGGCCCTGCCCGCCGGAGCCACCGCCCTGGGCTGCGGCGGTGGGGATTTGGCCCGCGACAGCCAGGAGGATGGCGACGATGCCGGCCATCATCAGGCCGTAGAACCGCGACATGGGCTTCTCCTCACTCATGCATATGCATCAAGCGCCTGCGTCAATGCATCGATGCGGCATAAGCGCCGCACCCGATCGAATCACCACCATGAACAGTCATGCTTAACAATGTCTGTTCCATGGCTGGATAATCGAGGACTGGATAATCGGGGCCGAATTATCGCGCTGTGGGCTGGAGCACATCCGGCGCGAGGGCAGGGTCGCCAAAGGCGATGAAGGCGCCGTTGAGAAAGGCGCGCTCGGCGTGACCATAGGTGAAGGGGCTGCCATCCGGAGCCACCACGCGGCCGCCCGCGGCGGCAAGGATAGCTTCGCCGGCCGCGGTGTCCCACTCCTTCGTGGGGCCGAAACGGGGATAGATGTCCGCCTGGCCGCTGGCCACGAGGCAGAATTTCAACGCCGAGGCGCGCCGTTCCACGACGCGCACGGGCAGGCGCGCCAGCAGTGCCTCACTTTCGGCATCGCCATGACGGCGGCTCGCCAGCGCCACGAGTCCCTCCGCGGGCGCGCCGCGCGTCGTAATCGGCTGCCACAGTGCCTTGTCCGGCAGGGACCCGCCAGCCGCCACGGCAACCACATAGGCACGGGTGCCGCCGACATAGAGCTGTCCGAGACGGGGCATGAACACGGCACCGGCGATGGGGCGTCCGTTGCGGACAGCCGCGATGTTCACGGAGAAATCCGTCTCGCCGGCGATGAAATCGCGCGTCCCGTCGAGGGGATCGACCACGAAAAACGATGTCGTCAGCGGTGCGCCCGCCTCAGCGCTTTCCTCGGATACGATGGCGCAGTCCGGCGCGCCCTGCCGCAGCGCGGCGACGATCGCCGCCTCTGCCGCTTCATCCGCCGCGGTGCAGGGGCTTCCATCATCTTTCGTGCTGACATGGAGGCCCGGCTTCGTCGCCGCCACGATCGCCGCGCCAGCCGCTACCGCGATGGCGCCGAGGAAGGCCGCGAGCGCATCCGGCTCGCTTCGGTCGATATGAAACACGGTCTTTGCCTTTGAACGTCGAACTGTGTGGAAGCGGCACCAGGGTGCCAGGTCCACGGGGCATTTTCACGGGGCACTTTCACGGGCCGCTTTCTCCTACGCCGGAGATGGCGCCAAACATACTCCCAAAATTGCTGGAGGTTGTCATGGATCTCACGAAAGCAGCGGCGGGCCGCTCCTGAGTGCCCTCGTCAGGGGGCGTCTGCCGGAAGATTGTCGCGGAAGGCTTGGCAGTGAAGAGCTGCCGCCAGCTTCCAAGGAACGGCAAGGCGGTGTATCACAACCAGCCGGGTCTAGGTTGTATTGGTCGACGTGATTCTGACCCGAGGCGGAGCTGCGGATGAATTCTATCTCTTTGGACGCTCTCGATCTAGCTGCTCTGCTGTGCAGTCGTGTTTGTCATGATGTGATCAGCCCGGTGGGAGCCATCGTCAACGGCCTTGAGGTTCTCGAGGACGAGGACGATGCGTCCATGAAGGAGTTTGCGCTCGATCTCATCCGCAAGAGCGCCCGTCAGGCGTCCGCGCGCCTTCAGTTCGCGCGTTTGGCCTTCGGCGCAGCGGGCTCGGCCGGCGCCTCCATCGATCTTGGCGATGCGGAGCAGGTGGCGAAGGGCTTCATCCAGGATGACAAGCTCTCGCTGACCTGGGAAGCCGTGCGCGTGCTGATGCCGAAGAACAAGGTGAAGCTCCTGCTCAACCTCATCCTGGTCGCCACCAACGCCATTCCCCGCGGCGGCCGGATAGACGTGAAGGTGGAAGGGGCCGACGAAACGATCACCTTCGTTCTGACGGCCACGGGGCGCAGTGCCCGCATTCCCGTCCATGCGGAGGAACTCATCGGCGGGCACTCGGCCGACGGTTCCGTCGACGCTCATGGGATCCAGGCTTACTATACGGGCCTCGTGGCGAAGGCGGCGGGGATGCATGTCGCGTTCTCCATCGAGGAAGAGACCGTGACGTTGAAGGCCGAGCCGTCAGCCTGAATCAGAGGCTTTCGCAACCGAACGTCAACCGTTGGCCCTCAAAATACGCATGTTAGTATGCGTGCTCGCCCCGTCCGGGCGTGAATGTGCGGGTTGGCGTAATGGACGAACTCCTACGTGAGTTTCTGACGGAGACGAACGAACACCTCGACGTTGTCGACGTCGAGCTCGTTCGCTTCGAGCGCGACCCGAACGATATCGATGTTCTGCGCAACGTCTTCCGCCTCGTTCACACCATCAAGGGCACATGCGGCTTTCTTGGATTGCCGCGCCTCGAGGCGATTGCCCATGCGGCGGAATCCCTTCTTGGTCGTTTCCGCGAGGGCAAGGTCGAGGTTCAGCCCGAGGACGTCGCGCTCATCCTCGCCAGCATTGATCGCATCAAGCATATCGTCGCCGAGCTTGACCGCACGGAGGCCGAACCGCCCGGCACTGACCGCGATATCATCGACCAGCTCGAAGGCAGCCTGACCCGGCCCCAGGAGGCGGCCCGGGTTGCACGTCTCGCGCCGACCGCGGAGGCATTGCCGAACGAGGGGGAGCGCGGAGGAACGCGCCAGCCGACGATCCGCGTCACGGTGGATGTCCTCGAACATCTGATGACGATGGTCTCCGAGCTGGTGCTCACCCGCAACCAGCTGCTCGACCTCGCGAGGCGTCAGGACGACCCGGCGTTGATGGTACCGCTGCAGCGGCTGTCGCATGTCACCGTCGAGTTGCAGGAAGGCGTCATGAAGGCGCGCATGCAGCCCATCGGCACGGTGTGGCAGAAGATGCCGCGCATTCTGCGCGACCTTGCTGTCGATCTTGGCAAGAGCATCGATCTCAAGCTGCGCGGGCCGGAGACGGAGCTCGACCGGCAGGTGCTGGAGTTCGTCAAGGACCCGCTGACACAGCTCGTGCGCAACGCGGCGGACCATGGCATCGAAGTGCCGGCCGAGCGTCTCAAGGCCGGCAAGCCGGAGCGCGGCACGATCACCCTGTCGGCCTTCCATGACGGGGGCTCGATCACCGTCGAGGTCTCCGATGACGGCCGGGGCCTCGATTACCAGCGCATCCGGCGCATCGCGGTGGGGCGTGGGCTGATCAGCGAGGTGGAGGCTGAGCGGCTGAGCGATGCGGCGGTCTCCCGGTTCATTTTCCATCCCGGATTTTCGACGGCGCAGGCTGTGACATCGGTCTCCGGTCGCGGCGTCGGCATGGATATCGTGAAGACGAATATCGATCTGATCGGCGGGTCGGTCGAGGTTCGGTCCGAGGCCGGGCGCGGTACCACCTTTGTGGTCAAGCTGCCGCTGACGCTCGCGATCGTCGCGACCCTGATCGTCGGTGTGGCCGGCCAGCGCTTCGCGATCCCGCAGATGTCCATCATGGAGCTGGTGCGCGTGCGGCCGGGCCAAGGGGACGCGGTCGTTGAGAAGTTGAACGATGCCCTGGTGTTCCGGCAGCGCAACGAGCTCATCCCCGTCATTCCCTTCGCGACGCTTCTTGGGCTGACGCCGCAGGACGGCGCGATCACCCAGGACGGGTTCATCGTGGTGATCCAGATCGGCCGCCAGCGCTTCGGCCTGCTCGTCGATACGGTTCTGCACACCGAGGAGATCGTCGTGAAGCCGCTGAACAAGCGGTTGCGCAACCTGCGCTGTTTCTCGGGCAGCACCATTCTCGGCGACGGGAGCATCATCCTCATCGTCGAGCCGGGGGGGCTCGTGCGCATGTTCGAAGACTATGCCGAAAGCGCCGTTCCAACGGTCGAGGCACGGCCTGAGCCGGAACCGCAATGGGTTGAGGACGATTCGGAAGGCCCGGTCTCGCTGCTCGTTTTCCGGGCCGGAACCGACATGGCGAAGGCGGTCCCGCTTTCCCTCGTCACGCGCCTCGAGGAAATCGACGTGGCGCGTATCGAGCAGGCCGGAGGGCGCTTGCTGCTGCAGTATCGCGGCCATCTCATGCCGCTCGTTTTCGCTGATCCTGCGATGAGCCTGCAGAAGGAAGGGCGGCAGGCCATGGTGGTGTTCTCCGACGGGGATCGCTGGATGGGCCTCATCGTCGACGAGATCCTCGATATCGTCGAGGATGAGCTCACGGTCGAGCTCGTCGCAGACCGGCCCGAACTGGTCGGATCGGCCATCGTCCGCGGCCGGGCGACGGAGATTCTCAATGTCGCGCATTTCCTGCCGCTCGGCCATGGTGACTGGCTGCAGCGGGAGGTCGCGCCCCAGGCGGTGACGCGAACCGTGCTTCTCGTGGATGATTCCGAATTCTTCCGCAGCATGCTTGCCCCCCTCTTGCGCGCCTCAGGCTATCGCGTGCTGGTCGCCGACGGCGTGGAGGCTGCACTGGCCACGCTGGCCTTGCCGCGCCTCGTCGATGTCGTCGTCACGGATCTCGAAATGCCGGTCAGGAATGGCTTCGATCTCATCGAGAGTCTCAGGGCGGAAGCCCGGTTCGCGGGCCTTCCCATCATCGCGCTGTCGTCCTACGTCAGCCCGCCGATGGTCGAGCGGGCGCGCAAGCTGGGTGTCGTGAATTTCGTGGCCAAGTTCGACCGCAGTGGGCTTGTGGAAGCGCTGAGCGCCGTCCTCAGCGCCCGCAGCCGCGGGGTGGCCGCGTGATGGCCGTCGCCAAGCATTCGCCCGACAGGACCACCGCCCGGGCACCAACGGCCGAACATGAGGACAAGCACGTCCAATATGTCACGGCCTGGGTCGCCGACCAGCTCTTCGGCATCCCGATCGCCGATGTTCGGGACGTGTTCATCATCCAGTCGATGACACCCGTGCCCTTGGCGCCCCCACAGATTCTTGGACTGGTCAACTTGCGCGGACGCGTCGTGACAGCGATCAGCCTGCGCTGGCAGCTTGGACTGCCCGAGCCCGCCGACCGGCAGCGGATGATTGCGATCGGCATCGAATCGGACGGTGAATCCTACGGCGTGATCGTCGATCGTATCGGGGAAGTGCTGAATCTCATGCCCGATACCGCGGCTCCGACGCCGTTTCATCTCGACTCGCGCTGGGCCGGCATGTCGGCCGGCGTGCATAGCCTCGACGATTGCCTTCTCGTTATTCTCAATGTGAGTTCCGTACTTGCCTTCTCCAATGATATCACGGCTCGTTAACGCGAATCGCTTCAAGGGCGCCACATCATGAAGCATTGTCTTATCGTCGATGATTCGGCGGTTATACGGAAAGTGGCGCGTCGCATTCTGGAGGCCCTCGAGTTCCGCATCTCCGAGGCGGAGGATGGCGCCAAGGCGCTTGCCGTTTGTGAGCGCGATATGCCGGAGGCGGTCCTTCTCGACTGGAACATGCCTGTCATGGACGGCTATGAATTTCTGGGGCATCTGCGGCGGATGCCGGGCGGCACGCGTCCGAAGGTCGTATTCTGCACAACCGAGAGCAACGTCGAACACATCGCCCGGGCTATGCAGGCCGGCGCCGACGAATACATCATGAAGCCGTTCGACAAGGACATCGTCGCCGCGAAGTTCCAAGAGGTAGGGCTTGTCTAAACGGCCGGAAGGAGGCTAACCCTAAGGCAGGCGCCACGCGGGGAGGGCTCCAGCGCGTGCGGTGCGCTTCAATTGGCAGCCCGCGGCGCATTGCGGAGGGGGGATTGCCGGCCAGTCAGCGAAAGCCGGAAGGCGCGGTCCGGGTCATGGTCGTCGGTGCGACGTCGGTGTTCGACGCCGCGGCCGTTGGGCGCATGCGCCAGACGGTGGATGTTGTGGCGGCGTTTCCGACCATCAGTGGCGTCCTCGACGACATCGACCGGATCGATCCGGATGTCGTGCTTCTTGATGTGACGAGCGGCACGTTTGACGGCATGGCGGCGCTCCAGCTCATCCTGGCCGTGAAGCCCGCCGTCGCCGTGATCGTCATGACGGTCGATACGCCACAAAGCGTGGATCTCAGCCTGCGCTGCCTGTCACGGGGGGCCGCCGCCGACATCGTCCTGCCGCTCCGGGCGCGAGGGAAGGGGGTGCGGGAAGCGCGTGATACCTTCGTCGATGCGCTTCTTGGAAAGATCAGGGAGGTGGCCACGCGACCCCATGGGCGCTTGAGCATGGTCATCCCCAATGTGCGGCGCCCCGAGCCAGGCTGTTGTCCGCGATGCATCGTTATCGGCGCCTCGACCGGAGGGCCGCAGGCACTCGCGGTCGTGATGCGGGACCTTGGTCCGGCGCTCGTGGCCAGCGTGCCGATCATCATTCTCCAGCATATGCCGGCGATCCTGATCGACGGGCTGGCCAACCAGATTGGCGCGCTCTGCGGCTGCAAGGCGGCCGAGGTGGCCGATGGCGACCAGATCCGCCCCGGCGCGATCTATGTGGCGCCCGGACACCGGCATCTGCGGTTGCGGAAGGCGGGAGAGACCATCGTGGCCTGGCTCGATGACAGCCCCCCCGTCAATTCCTGCAAGCCTTCGGCTGATCTTCTGCTCGGGGACGCGGCCGAGGTCTACGGCAGCGCGGTTCTTGCGATCATTCTCACCGGGATGGGCCAAGACGGCCTCGGCGGGGCAACCGCCTTGTCGGCGGCCGGGGCTCCCATCCTGGTGCAGGATGAAGCGACGAGCACCGTATGGGGCATGCCGGGCAGCGTGGCCAGGGCGGGTCTTGCCTCCGCGGTCGTCCCGCTCGACCGGATCGCGGCGGTCGCGCGCGGGTATTGGCCGGATGTCATGCCCAATGACTGAAACAGACCATCGGTTTCTCAGCGCCTTCCTGCGGGCGCGGTCGGGCCTCGCCTTGAACAGCGACGGCCTTTACCTTGTCGAGAGCCGCCTTCCCGCAGTTTGCAGGCGCTTCGGACTGAGCGATCCGGGGGAACTCATCGCTATCCTGCGCAGTGGCGCCGTTCCCGAGATCGAGGCCGCGGTGGTCGAGGCGATGGTGACGCAGGAGACGTTCTTCTTCCGTGACAAGGCCATCTTTGCCCAGATCCAGGACATCGCGCTACCGCGGCTTCTCGAGGCGCGCGCGGCCAGCCGGCGCCTGCGAATCTGGTCGGCGGCCGCATCCACCGGCCAGGAGGCCTACTCGATCGCCATGATACTCGCCGGCATGGCGCCGAGCCTTGCCGGCTGGACGGTGGACATTCTTTCCACGGATCTGTCGGACGTCGCGCTGGAGCGGGGGCGCCTCGGGCTCTACACGCATTTCGAGGTGCAGCGCGGCTTGCCTATCCAATTGCTGCTCACGCATTTCACCCAGGCGGGCGACCTGTGGCAGATCAGCGCCGCGTTGAGGAGGATGGTCAGTTTCGCGCGCGTCAACCTGATGGATGATTTCAGCGGGCTCGGGATATTTGATCTCATCCTCTGCCGCAACGTCCTGATATATTTCGATGATGAAACCAAGCGCGACGTGCTCGAGCGTGTGGCCGCGCGGCTCGCCCATGATGGCAGGCTTATCCTTGGCGGGGTGGAAACACCCGTGGGCCTCACGGAGACAGTCGTGGCCTGTCCTGATTTCAAGGGAGCCTACAGCCACGTTGGCTGCAATCGTATCTCACGGTGTGATCGGGACAGCCCAAAATAAAAAGCCCCGCCGGAGGCGGGGCTGGACAAGGGTATGACGCGTACAAGGCCGGAATTTCACACGACCGCGCGCAACACGGCGACCACGCCTCGGCAGGCTGCCGAACATGATATCGCTGATCCGTCGTGCTTTCCGAAAATTTTGGGATCGATCGACAAGAGATCCAAGGACAGACCGAGGCATTCGGGACGAATGCCTCAATCACACCGCAAGGCGCTCTTCGACCTCGTTGGGTTCGCGCAAGACATAGCCGCGTCCCCAGACGGTTTCGATGTAGTTCTTGCCGCTCGACGCGTTTGCCAGCTTCTTGCGGAGCTTGCAAATGAACACGTCGATGATCTTAAGCTCCGGCTCGTCCATGCCGCCGTAGAGATGATTGAGGAACATCTCCTTGGTGAGCGTGGTCCCCTTGCGAAGGCTGAGCAGCTCGAGCATCTGGTACTCTTTGCCGGTCAGGTGAACACGGTTCTGACCCACCTCGACGGTTTTGGTGTCCAGGTTGACCACCAGGTCACCCGTATTGATGACCGACTGGGCATGCCCTTTCGAACGCCGGACGATCGCGTGGATACGCGCAACGAGCTCGTCCTTATGGAAAGGCTTGGTCAGATAGTCGTCGGCTCCAAAGCCGAGACCCTTCACCTTGTCCTCGATGCCTGCAAGACCCGACAGGATGAGGATCGGCGTTTTGACTTTCGCGACACGCAGGCTGCGCAGGACCTCGTAGCCCGACATGTCGGGCAGGTTGAGATCCAGAAGGATGATATCATAGTCATACAGCTTGCCGAGATCGACGCCTTCTTCGCCGAGATCGGTCGTATAGACGTTAAAATTTTCAGACTTGAGCATCAACTCAATGCTCTGCGCCGTAGCGCTGTCATCTTCGATAAGCAGTACGCGCATTGTCAGATCCCCAACCTCGCTCCACCGGCCTCACCGGCCAAGTCCCGATGCGTTAACGCAGCTCCCGGAACAGGGCGGAGTGCACGCCCAATCTCCCACTTTAATCCGACTCGCGACGCTACTCGTAAATGGATAACAAAACCTAATTCCATCGCGCAAGCACCATCAGCCGAAACTTCCATTAACCAATGCAGAACGTTGATGTTGAGCTCGTTTTGGGGCTGCATCGGGTTCGCGCCATGGTTGAAGAAATTGGACTAAGTGACTCAAGCGGTTCGCTCATCATACCGCTTCACGGCATCTCGAACGCTGAGAATACTCTTAACGATGCAGGTAAATGAAAGGTTGACGACAGGGCAAGAAAAGTGAACACGAGCTAATCGAGGCAAAAAAATTGGGGACCGACCCCTGACCATAGCGCGATGCCCGGGATTGATGGAAGCTGAGGCGACGCGCTTGCACGGCGGTGTGCTCCTCCTACAACGGCTGTCGCGCACGGGAGCCGGGGACCACGGGTTGGACGCCCACGCCGGCGGTTATTTTCGAATCTCAGGCACTTGGCGGCAAGGAAAGCGCGCTGCCGGGTTCTGAGGTAACATTCAATCAACTTCCTTGAGTAATGCTGATGGTTGCCACTCTCGGTGCGCTGGGGCGCGCCGCGGGTGCATGGTATGCGTGTTCAAGGAGTCTTTCGGCAATGAAACCGCGGGAAAGCCTGGTGCGCCTCAAGCGCTTCCAAGTCGATGAAAAGCGTCGGCGCGTCACGCAGATCGAGATGATGATCGCCGAATTTACGCGCGTCGCATCTGATCTCGACCGCGAGATCGCGAGCGAGGAGAACCGGGCGGGGATCACCGACCAGAGCCACTTCGCCTATCCGACCTACGCGAAGGCCGCCGCTCAGCGCCGTGACAATCTTCGTCGCTCCGCAGACGAGTTGCTTGAGCAGCTCAGCGAAGCAAAATCCGACATGGACGCTGCGGCGGCTGATCTCACCAAAGCGGAGCAGCTGGAGGACCGCGAACAGGTCCGGTTTCGCCCTGCAGAACCATCGCGCGATCAAGCGCTCTTTGAAGCGAAAACGTTCACGGCGAGCTCGACCGTCAGCTTCTGATCCTGACTGACGTTCTGGCACAGATCGCCATCGAGCGGCCTGTGTTCCGGGCGGCTGCGCCGCAGGTTCAGATCCAGCAGACCATCCGCTACGGGGTGGTCGGATCCGGACGACGATCCGTCGGCGCGGAGTGAACGGCCACATTGGCACGCAATGCTGATTTCTTTTTTGAAGGCTGCGGCGTAAGAACCGCTTGCGGGGGCGCATCGGCTCGGGCACAGATGCCAGGATATGTGCGGCGTTGGGCATGGAATGACATGACAGCACCGGCTGACGCAGGGGACAGAAAGCTGGCATCTCGTTCCATGAAGAAGACGCTTGAGTATGTCTGGCCGGTGATCGGCCTGCTGGCGGTCGTGTTTTCGTTTTGGCTCCTCTACCGGGAGTTGAAGGACATCTCGGCCAGCGAGGTCATGGCGAGCGTCGCGGCGATTCCGTTCCATCGCTGGGCCCTCGCGGTGATGGCAACCTTCTTGGCTTACGGCGCGCTCGCCTGGTACGATCGGATTGCCTTGCTGCATCTCGGGCGCAAGCTGTCGTGGCTTGTGATCTCCCTCGTTTCCTTCACCACCTACGCCCTTTCGCACAATATTGGCGCCTCGGTGCTTTCCGGAGCCATGGTGCGCTTCCGCGCCTATGGCACGATGGGGCTGTCCGTCGCCGAGATCGGCGTACTCGTCGCGCTCTGCTCCTTCACCTTCGTGCTCGGCACGGTTCTGCTCGGCGGCCTCGTCCTCGTGGGGGAGCCGGACGTGGTGCTCAGGCTGTTCGATGTGCCGGTCTGGACCGCGCGCCTGATCGGCGTCGGCATGCTCGTGCTGGTGGCCCTCTATGTGCTCGGATCGTGGAAGGAGTTCAAGCCGGTCAAGATCGGCCAGTTCTCGATCTATTATCCGCGCCTCAAGATCACGATGCGCCAGTTGTTCGCGGCCCCGCTCGAGCTGATCGGCGCGGCCGGCATCATCTATTTCGCCCTGCCGGAGGCCGGCAATCCCGGGTTCTTCATCGTCCTGGGCGTCTTTCTGGCCTCGTTCTCCGCCGCACTCATCTCGCATGCACCTGGCGGGCTCGGCGTGTTGGAGTTCGTCTTCATCAGTGCGATGCCCGAGATGAACCAGACGGATGTGCTGGCGGCCCTTCTTGTGTTCCGCTTGCTTTATCTCCTCGTGCCCCTGGCATTCTCGACGGTGGTGGTGATCCTCTTCGAGCGGTCGCGGCTGGCGAAAACAATCCAGGATCGTTTGGCGCGCAGTCCTGTCGACCGGGCTTGATCGATCACCGTGCGCGCGCAATTCCGGCGCTTCGGGCTCGGCTTTTTGACCCTGACGGGGGTGGCGCGCAGGGGGTATTTCATCCCTTATCGCTATGCGCGGCCGGCGCGTCTTGAGGGTTATGCCGCGCTTGAGCCGCTTTTCACGGCGGCGGCGGGGCAATTCGAGGTCGTGCTGCGCGACATCGAGCGCCATGCTGCGGCACTCGCTGCCATTCCCGCCGAAGGCGAGGGCCTGCGTTGGCGGCAGATGTGGTTCCCGCGCCTCGATGCCGCGGCGGCCTATGCGCTCGTGCTGAGCCTCAAACCGGCGCGGATCATCGAGATCGGTTCGGGGCATTCGACGCGTTTCCTGGCGCGCGCGGTCGGCGACGGTGGCTTGCCGACGCGGATCACTGCCATCGACCCCGCACCGCGGGCGAGCATCAGGGCCTTGCCGATCCTCCATCGTCCGCGCGTGGTGGAGGAGGTCGATCCGAGCGAGATCACCGGCCTTGAAGCCGGCGACATTCTCTTCATCGATTCCAGCCACGTGGCCATGCCGGGGGGCGATGTCGACCGCCTGGTCATGGATATCCTGCCGCGCCTCGCCTCCGGCGTCATCGTGCATATCCACGACATCCTGCTGCCGGATGCCTATCCGGCGGAATGGGCCTGGCGCGGCTACAACGAGCAACTTGTTGTGGGGGCCCTGATGCAGGGCGGGGGGTATGAACTGCTGTTCGCGAGCCACTATGTGGCAACGCGTATGGCGGCGCGCTTGGGTGAGGGTGTCATTGCGCGCCTGCCGCTACAACAGGGAGCCCGCGAGACCAGCCTCTGGCTGCGCAAGAGGTAGCCGGACGAGGGTCGGCGCCTTCGGCGTTCGGCGGAACTTTCGGACATGCGCCTCAGCGCGGGCCGGGTGCGGGAATAGCCATTCCGGCTGCGCTATAGCTTGTCAGCTTGTTGTGCAGGCTGCGCAGCGAAATCCCGAGGATCTTGGCAGCCGAGGTGCGGTTGCCACCGCAGTGGTTCAGCGTGGCGAGGATCAGCCCTCGTTCGACCTCGGCGACCGTGGCGCCGACGAAAGGATGGTCCGCGTGCCGGCCCGCACGAGCCGGTTCGGACGGTGTTACGCTCAATCGGCCGTGGCTTGCGGCCGCGCCCCATGATGACCCCACTGACGCCAATGGCACCGACACACTCCCGTCACGCTCTCGTTCACATCGAGCGATGACAATCGACGGTCATGGTTAGGGTTTGGTTAACAGGGCCAGACCCGGCTACCCCTAGAGCAAATCCGGCTTCAATGGAATCATCTGATACAATTTAAGCCGTTGAATTTAATAGTTAATTTTTGATCAACCCAAGTCCGCAAAAGACGGACTTGCTCTAGGGGAAGCGCGCGGGCCGAAGGTCGACCGCGCCGCGGCCTGACCCGGCGCGGTCGATATTTTCCTGCTCTGCACCGCGGGGAGTTCCTTGCGGTGCGGTGAGCCATCCGGTAGCTTCAGATATGCGAATCGCTTGGGTGGTTCGCTGGCTCTTTCCGAGACGATGGCAGGGGAAGAGGGCCGTTCTATTGGCGATAATGCTGGATGCGCGTGGTCCGCAAGCCGGCCAAGCCATGGCGATCGATGGATTCCTGCCAGCCCAGGAATTCCTCGACAGTCAGCGTATAACGCTGGCACGCTTCATCGAGGCTGAGGAGTCCGCCTCGCACAGCAGCGACGACTTCGGCTTTGCGACGGATGACCCATCGCTTCGTATTCGAAGGCGGGAGATCCGCGATCGTCAAAGGACTGCCATCGGGCCCGATGACGTATTTCACCCTCGGGCGGTGGGGTTCGGTCATGATACGCTCACAATAATCGACTAACCCTTGTTATCCCCAACACTACAGCGCTGCGCTTAAGATTTGACTAAAGGCATAATTGTTCCCGGAACTTGCGGCGGGATTTCGGCAGGACGGCTATTGATCCATATCATTGCGCCGATGTCTCGTCGTGCCAAGGTCATGCGCTCGCAACGCGCTGCAACCCGCTAGGGGCTTGACTCTGACAGAGTCCACCCTGTTGGGGAGACCTGCCAATGGGGAGACCTGCCAATGCCCTGCCGAAGTCGCGACCGGCCATTTTGCAACGCCGCATGGCATCGAAGAATTGGCCGCGAAGAAATGGCCACCGACAGGTCGCGGGTCTGGAAACCCAGGCGGATGCCGCTTATAGACACCGGGTGCGAGATGCGCGGGGTTCGGTGCCAGCGGTTCCGGTGACGGGGCGCGTTGAACTTCGTGCCCTTTACGACGGCATCGAAGGCCGGTCGATAGCGGTGGCTGCCATCTTGCCGTTGCGGACGACCGGTCGAGATGTGATAAGCAGGGGCGAGGCGGGCGGCCTGACGACCGTGAGCCGCTGCTGAAGGCAAGACATGGTGAATAGTCTCGATCTGCCGAAGACCCCTGCCGATACGCGCGTCGTGGTCGCGATGTCGGGTGGTGTGGATTCATCGGTGGTAGCTGCGCTGCTGAAGAGCCAGGGCTATGAGGTCATTGGCATCACGCTGCAGCTCTATGACCATGGGGAAGCCACCCACCGTCGTGGCGCATGCTGTGCCGGCCAGGATATCCACGATGCGCGGCGTGTCGCTGAGCGGCTGGATATCCCGCATTATGTGCTGGACTACGAGAGCCGCTTTCGCGACGAGGTGATGGCCCGTTTCGCAGAGAGTTATCTGGCCGGCGAAACCCCTATCCCGTGTGTCGAGTGCAACCGCTCGATCAAATTTGCCGAACTGCTCGAGACCGCCCGTGACCTCGGTGCCGACGTGCTGGCAACGGGGCATTATGTCGTGACCCGGCCGATGCCGCAGGGCGGGCGCGGGCTCTATCGCGCCGCCGATCCCGACCGCGACCAGAGCTATTTTCTCTACGCCACGACCCAGGAGCAGCTCGATTTCCTGCGCTTTCCCCTCGGTGACATGCTCAAGCCCGATGTGCGCAAGCTGGCGCATCAGTTCGGGCTCGCCATCGCGGAAAAGCCGGACAGTCAGGATATCTGCTTCGTGCCGAGCGGCCGTTACACCGAGGTCATCGAGCGCCTGAAGCCGGGAGCGGTGACACCTGGTGACATCGTGGACCACAACGGGCGCGTGCTCGGCCGCCACAACGGTATCGTTCACTATACCGTCGGCCAGAGGCGCGGGCTTGGCCTGTCTGTCGGCGAGCCGCTCTATGTCATCAAGCTCGATGCCGAACGCGGCGAGGTCATCGTCGGCCCCCGTGAGCTCTTGGCGACACGGACGATCAGCCTGAATGCGGTGAACTGGCTTGGTGATCAGCCCCTCGAGGGCGACGCCGTCTACGAGGTGGCGGCACGCGTGCGCTCGACGCGCAAGCCGCGGCCAGCCCTGCTGCGCGCGACATTGGACGGCGCGGAGGTCACCCTGCTCGATCCGGAGGAGGGGGTTGCCCCCGGCCAGGCCTGTGTGCTCTACGACAGCGCGGGCCCCGACGCCCGTGTCCTCGGTGGAGGCACCATTCGCGCGGCCGCCCGGCCGCAATCCACACGCCTCGGCCGTCCGGCCGGGATGATGTCGCGAACCGGCGTCTTGCCGGCGCGTTCCTTGCCATAAACGACGGAAGAGACGACCAGCATGGCAGAGGCGCGGTACGTTCAGCCCGACATGACCCTCATGCGCAAGGCCTATGCGCGGTGGGCCCCCGTCTACGACCTCGTCTATGACGGCATCACCGCGCCTGCGCGGCGCGACGCCGTCAATGCCGCGCTTGCCTGCGGGCGCGACATTCTCGAAGTTGGCGTCGGCACGGGGCTCTCGCTTGGCGACTACCCGGTCAATGCGCGCGTCACGGGCGTCGACCTGTCCGCCCATATGCTCAAGCGCGCAGTCGAGAAGGCGAAGAAGAACCACTGGAGCCACGTGAAGCTCTTGGCGGTGATGGACGCCTGCCGCCTCGGCTTCGCCGATGCCACCTTCGATGCCGTGGTCGCGCAGTTCCTCATCACCCTCGTGCCGCATCCGGAGGCGGCGCTCGACGAGATGCTGCGCGTGCTGCGTCCCGGTGGCGAGATCGTGCTCGCCAACCATTTCGGCGTGCCCGACGGTCCGGTCGCGAGGGTCGAGGAAGCGGTTGCCCCGCTGGCGAGCCGCCTCGGCTGGAGCTCGGCCTTCAAGGCCCGCCGTATCGAGGACTGGGCGAAGGCACGCAACGATGTCGAGGTGCTTTCGCTGACATCGGCCTTCCCCCTCGGCTTCTTCAAGGTGCTGCGGCTGCGCAAAAAGGGCTGATCGCCCTTGCGACGCTGGAGTGTGCTGATTTTATGAGGGAACCTCCGTCGTCATTCCGGGCTCGTCGCTGACGCGACGCCCTGGAAATGACCGTGAGACTCCGACAACGCCGACGCGAACCCGTGTTCACTTCGCGCGATAAGCCCTAGCTCGCAAGCGATCTCTGCGTCTCGGGGTCGAACAGGTGGAGCCGTGCGACGTCGCAGGTCAGCGCGACAGGCGCGCCTGCCTGCGGCACGAAGCGCCCATCCGCCATGCCGACCAGTTCGTGATCCCCGACCCGGGCGATCACCTGCGTGGTGACGCCGAGCGGCTCCGCAACCACCACCGTGCCCTCCAGTCTCGTGCCCTGCCGTTCGCGAGCGGCGTCGGCCGGCGTGATCACGAGATCGTCCGGGCGGATGCCCACCGTCACGCGGTCCCGATTGCCGATGCGCCGGACGACTTCGGTCGACAGCGGCAGGACATCCTGGTCGCTGAAGGCGAGGGTGGCATTCCCTCCGGACTGGCGGACCGGCAGCGCGATGAGGTTCATGGTCGGCGTGCCGATGAAGCCGGCCACGAAGGTGCTGACCGGCGCGTGGAAAACGTCGAGCGGCGTGCCGACCTGTTCGATCCGGCCGTCGCGCATGATGACGATGCGGTCGGCGAGCGTCATCGCCTCCACCTGGTCATGCGTGACATAGACGATCGTCGTGCCGATCGACTGGTGGAGCCGCTTGATCTCGGTGCGCATCTGGCCGCGCAACTGCGCGTCGAGGTTGGACAAGGGCTCGTCGAAGAGGAAGACGGTGGGGTCGCGGACGATGGCGCGGCCCATGGCGACACGCTGGCGCTGGCCGCCGGACAATTCGTTCGGACGCCGCTCCAGAAGCTCGGACAATCCCAGCAGCTTGGCCGCCTCGCGCACCTTCTTGTCGATGGCGTCCTTGGGCAGCTTGGCCGCGTGGAGGCCGAAGGCGATGTTGCGGAACACCGTCATATGCGGGTAGAGCGCATAGTTCTGGAACACCATCGCGATGTTGCGGTCCTTGGGCTCCAGCGTATTGACCACCCGGTCGCCGATGGAGATCGTGCCCGAACTCAGGCTCTCGAGCCCGGCGATCATCCTGAGGGTGGTGGACTTGCCGCAGCCGGACGGCCCGACCAGGACGACAAACTCGCCGTCCTTGATGTCCAGGTTGATGCCATGGACGATCTCGATGTTGCCGTAGCGCTTGACGACGTTCTTCAGGGTCAATTCAGCCATGGTTCAGGCCCCGGTCGCGGTGGTCATGAGCGTCGCCATCGCGTCCGCCAGAAGTTCCTTGGACGCTGCATCCCGCGCCCGGTGGGCGGCGATGACGGCCCGCGCGTCAGCGGCCTCCCCGGTGTAAACGGCCAGGCTCTCGGCCATCGCCTCCGGCGCCGGACCGCCCGGTAGCTTGCGCACGGCCACGAAATGCTCCGGCGTCGTCACCCGGCGGAAGGTTGCCTCGTCGAAGATGGGCTCACGTCCCGCCGTCTCGGCGAAAATCCGGGCGAAGGTCTCGTAGGGCACGGTCGACAAGGTCTCTCCCGCGGCCTGCATGTGGCGGGCGAGGGTGGCAGCGATGTGGTGGGCCTTGGAGAAGGGCAGGTTCTCCTCACGCACCAGGGAATCCGCGAGCTCGGTGATGGTGGCGTAGGAGGCCTCGATATTGGCGCGCACGCGCTTTCCGTCGATTGCGGCGGAGCGTACGACGCCGGCCATCAGCGCAAGGACGCGATGGGCCGTCGCGAAGGCCTCGTAGCCCGCGCCGTGGACCTCGTGTTCGTTATCGTTCATGTCGATGAACGGCGTGTTGTGGAGGGCGAGCAGCACCGCATCGGCGTGACCGGCGGTGAGCGAGGCGAGGAGGCGCATGTGCTCCACCGGCACGGGATTGCGCTTCTGCGGCATGATCGAGGAGATCTGGACGAAACCGTCGGAGAAGCGGAGCTGCCCGATCTCATAGGCCGTCCAATAGGCCATGTCCTGCGCGAAGCGGCCGAGGCTGAGCGCCATCAGCTTGATGGCGCCGTAGGTGGCGGCGGTGTAGTCCGCGCCGGCGATGCAGCCGTAGGAATTGCGCAGGATGACGGGAAAGCCGAGGAGGTCGGCCACGCGTTGGCGATCGAGTGGAAAGCCGGTCGTCGTGATGGCCGCCGCGCCGAGCGGCGAGCGATCGACCACCGCGCGCGCTTCCATCAGCCGGTTGAAGTCGCGCAGCAGCGTTTCGATGACGGCGCCGAGATAATGGCCGTAGGTCGAGGGCTGCGCGGGCTGGCCGTGGGTATAGGCCAGGATGATGGTGCCGGCATCGGCGCGGGCGCGCGTGATGAGGGTGTCGACGAGATCGAGCACCGCCGTGCCGAGGGTGTCGAGCCGTTCGCGCAGCGCCATCTTGAACAAGGTGTGGTCGATGTCGTTGCGCGAACGCCCGGTGTGCAGGCGGCCGGCCACATCGGGATCGACCTTCTGCGCCGCGATATCCGCGGCGATCAGCTTTTCGATATAGAAGAAGAGATCCTCGAATTCGCCGGTATAGGCCACCGGCTCGGTCATCCGCGCAAAGGTGGCTTCCACCTTGTCGAGCGCCTTGAAGAGAGCGGTTGCCTGCGCGGCATCGAGGAGCCCCTGCTCGGCGAGCATGGTCGCATGGGCGCGGTGCAGGCGAAGGAGATGGCCGACAAGGTGCTTCTGACTATGCATGAAGCCGGGCGCCAGCACGGTTTCGGCATAGACGGGAGCGGGAAAGCGGTCGTCGCTCCCTATCGCGGCCGGGGTTGCTGTCGAAACGCTCATGACGATTATCCCTTCAACCCGGCCAGGACGACGCCGCGGATGATGTAGCGTTGGAAGATGATGAAGACGATCAAGGTGGGCAGCGTCGCCAGCGTGGCGCCTGTCATGATCAGCTCCCAGTCGGACAGGAATTCGCCGGAGAACGAGGCGAGGCCGACCGGCACCGTGTAGAGCGCGCGGTCGTTGGTGGCGATCAGCGGCCAGAGGAAGGCCGTCCAGTTGCCGAGAAATGTGAAGATGGCGAGCGCCGACAGCGCCGGGGTGACGAGCGGCATCGCCACCTTCCACCAGATCTGGAACTCATTGAGCCCGTCGATGCGTGCGGCATGGATGTAGTCGTCGGGAATGCCCGAGAAGAACTGCCGCATCAGGAACACGCCGAAGCCCGTGATGAGGCCGGGGAACATGATGCCCCAGTAGCTGTTCAGCCAGCCGAAGTTCTTGGCCATGATGTACCAGGGCACGATGAGCATCTCGGTCGGGATCATCAGCGTGGTCAGGATCGCGATGAAGACGAATTCGCGGCCGCGGAACTTGAACTTCGCCAGGGTGTAGCCGACGAGGCTGTCGAAGAAGAGGACCGAGACCGTCACCAGCGAGCTGGTGAGCAGAGAATTCACGAACCAGATGCCAAAACGCGTGTTCTGAAAGATATAGGTGTAGTTATCGAGTGTCGGCTCATGGGGGATGATGTTGAGCTCGTAGACCTCGTTCGGATATTTGAACGAGGTCGCCACCATATAGACGAGCGGCACCATCATGACGACGGCGCCGAGGGCGAGCAGCGTCCAGGCGACGATGCGGCCGGGATGGATGACAGGCCCGAGGGACCAGCCGCGCGTGGTGGTGTCCGAGGCGTGGGTCATGAGCGGCCCCTCATCAGGCGTAGCTGCAGCAGGCTGATCACCAGAAGGATGATGAACAGCACGAGTGTCTGGGCGGCTGCATAGCCCATCTGGAACGACCGGAAGGCCGTGTCGTAGATGTTCAGCACCAGCGGTCGCGTGGAGTTCAGGGGACCGCCGGTGCCGTTGTCCGTCATGTTGTAGACATGGTCGAAGATGCGCAGGAAGCCGATCGACGAGATCACCAGCAGGAAGACGATCGTCGGGCGCAGCAGCGGCAGGGTGATCTCGCGCAGGATCATCCAGCGGCCGGCGCCGTCGATGCGTGCGGCCTCGTAATAGCTCGACGGGATTGCCCGGAGACCGGCCAGGAACAGCACCACCTGGAAGCCGAGCCCGGCCCAGATCGCCGGCGCCAGCACCGCCGGCAAGGCCTGCGACGTCGAGCGCAGGAAGGGCTGCACGTCGAAGCCGACGGCGGCGAGCATGTTGTTGAAGAGCCCGACCGGCATCGGCTGGTAGAACCACCGCCACACCCAGGCCATCGCCACCGTCGTGGTGAGATGCGGCAGGAAATAGAGCGCGCGGATGAAGCCGTGGCCGAAGCGCACCTGGTCGAGATAATAGGCGACGACGAACGCGATCAGAAGACTGATCGGGGTGCCGAGGATCAGATAGAGGAAGGTGTTCTTCAACGTGATCCAGAAGACCGGGTCCTGTGCCATCTGCCGGAAATTGTCGAGACCGATGAATTCCGGCGGCGACAGCAGGTTCCAGCGGGTGAAGGCGATGCCGAAGGATTCGAAGGCCGGATAGAAGCGGATGAGCGAGAAGAAGACGATGGGAATGGCCAGAAAGGCCCAGGCCCAGACCGCCTGCTTCTTCTCGACCGTGAGATTGCTATAGATACGCATCGCTCCGCTTGTTCCCCATGCTGGTCGCCACGACGTACGGATGACGTTCCTATGACGCGTCGCTCGGACGACCGCTGCGCCGATCATGGTCCAGCCCGATTAAATCAGGATTGTTGATTTAATACGTGAGCCGCGCCATTATGCAAGTGTCAGCCGTGATGCGCTGCGCATGAAGGCCCTGGAGCTGGCGGGAGAGATGACGGGCATGAGCGTTTCCGGCCTCGCTCCATTCGACAGGCGTGGTCACAACCGCCGTGTCATTTTGGATGCCCTGCGCAGGCAGGGTGCGGCATCGCGGGCCGAGCTCGCGGCGACGACTGGCCTGTCCGCGCAGACGCTATCCTCCATCGCCGATGACCTCTGCCGTGAAGGGCTCCTGAAGATCGTCGGACGTCGGGCGTCGGCGCGCGGACAACCCCCGATCGATCTCGCCATCAACCGGGACGGTGGATTTGCCGTTGGGATCCACGTCGAGCACGGCCGTCTCACCGGCGTGCTGGCGGATCTCGGCGCGGAGATCCGCGACGAGACGGTTCTGTCCTGCGATACGGCGACGCCGGAGACGGCGATCGGCGCCGCCGGCCAGCTCGTCGAGCGCCTGGTGTCTGCCGCCGCTATCGACAGGGCGCGGCTGTGGGGCGTCGGCATCGTCTTGCCGGGGCCTTTCGGCCCCATCGATCTCCTGCCGGATCCGCTCTCGATGGCGGCCTGGTCAAGGGCCGATTTCAGCGGGGTCTATGCCGCGGCCCTCAGGTTGCCGGTCCTGGTCGGCAATGATGCGACCGCCGCCGCCATTGGCGAGCATCTGCATGGGGTGGCCCGCGACCTGCGCAGCTTCGTCTATCTCTATATCGCCGAGGGTATCGGCGGCGGCGTCTTCGTCGACGGGCAGCCCGCGACGGGCGCCTTCGGTAATGCCGGCGAGATCGGCCGGATGGTCATTGGACTGGCCGAGGATGGCCGGACACCGATCACCCTGGAAGATCATGCCTCGCTCGATGCCCTGCGGCGGCGGCTGAGCGAAGCCGGTTCGCCGGATGCCGCGGCCGAGGAGGGGGCGCGCCTCTTTGCGGCACGGCCGGATATCGTCGCCGACTGGCGGCAGAGCGCGGCCCGATACCTGCGCATGGCGATCGCGACGGTCGAAAATCTGTTCGATCCCGAAACCATTGTTGTGGGCGGGCCTTTGCCGCCCCCGGAACTCAAGGCGCTGATCGCCGCGCTCGAGCCTTTGCTGCCCACGGTGAGCCTGCGCAAGGACAGGGCGCAGCCGCGTGTGATGATGGGCAGCGCCGGTCGGGCCTCGCCGGCGCTCGGTGGGGCGACGCTGCCGCTGTTCCGGGGGCTCACCCCGCAGCCGCGCGCTGCGCGCGTCCCGAAGGGCCTGCGCATGGCCCGCCAGGGCGCGGCCTCAACCGGTGCCGAAATCCGCACGCGACCAGGCGCGACCAACGGCGGAGGGGCGCGATGACGGCGCTCGCTCTCACCCTTTCAGGATATGGCGCCGTCGGCGGCGGGCACCGGCGCGAAGTCAAAGCCGTCTTCCGCATTGCCGGTGATGACACCGAAGCAGCGGTCCTCGGGAAAATGGCCGGCCGCCACGACAGCCGCTTCGACGGCCGCGAAGGCGGCAAAGCCGGTGCGCGTGAGGATGGCCTGGGCCGGATCGCGGTCGGCCCGGTGGCACCAGTGCGGCTCGCCGATCTGGGCGGGGCTGTGCCAGAGATCGCCCGCGGTGAGCAGGGGACGCCCGGTTCCCGAGAGGGTGACGATGCTGTGACCCTCGGTATGGCCGGGCGCCGGCACAAGGTTGAGCTCGGCCGGTCCGTGGCGCAGCACGGGCGTCTCGGTGGAATGGCCCGTGAGGCGCCCCGCTGCGATCAGTGGCGCGATGTGAGTGCGATAGGCGGCCACATGATGCGGCAGTGCGGCGGCGTCGCCGGCCTCCTGCCAGTGGGCCATCTCGGCGACGGGGGCGAGATAGCGGGCCTTGCGGAAGGTCGGGATTCCCTCCGCATCGCTTGCCCAGCCGACATGGTCGAGGTGAAAATGGGTGAAGAGGACGAGGTCGACATCGTCCGGGGCGATGCCCGCCATGGCGAGTTCCGCCAGGAGCCTGCCGGACAGGCCGGGGAAATAGGCGACCGGCCCGGCACCGATGCCGCAATCGATGAGGACCACCGTGTCGGCGATCCTCAAGGCAAAGGCATTGAAGCGGGTGTGAAAGCGGTGATCGGGAAACCAGCGGGCGGCCAGATCCGGCCTAAGGCTCACATCCGCCTTTGGAAAAGAATAGGACCAATCGGCAGGAGGAGGGGCTGCATCGGTCAAGGCGAAAAGAGTAGCGCCGCCAAGATCGAGCTTCCGCATGGTAATCTCCGAACTTTGATTGTGGCGATGCAGAAATCAAAATTTTGTTCATCTGCAGGCCATCCATTCTCCATGAATTAAGTGCCATCGTTCGAAAGCGATAACAAGGGAGAGACTATAATGACCGATGATAGAGCGGGAAAAAGCGGGAAGGGCGGCGGCCTGTCGATCAACCGCCGCGTGTTCGCGACGGGCGCGATGGCCACGGGCTTTGCGGTGGCGGCGCCGGCCGTGCTGCGCGCCCAGACTGTCGAAATCGAGTATTGGCAGTATTTCTTCAAGGAACGCGTCGAGGCGATCGATGCCCTCATCGCGCAGTTCGAGGCGGCCAATCCCGGCATCAAGGTCAAGCACTCGCATTTCCCCTATGCCCAGTATCGCACGAAGGTCGCCGCCGCCGTGCCGGCGGGCGAGGGACCGGCCGTGCTCCAGCTCTATTTCGGCTGGATGCGCGAATATTCGAAGGCAAAGCTCATCCAGCCGCTGCCGACGGACGTGTTCAAGGCCGCCGATATCGACAAGAACTTCTTCCCCTTCGTGCAGCTCATGAAGCGCGATGATGCCTATTGGGCGATCCCGACCGCGGTGCGCAGCCTCGGGATGTTCTACAACAAGAAGCTTCTCGAGGGCGCAGGCATCGCCGCGCCGCCGAAGACGCTTGACGAGTATGTGAAGACGGCGCTCGCCGTCGCCAAGCACGATTCGTCCGGCAACCTGATCACCGCCGGTGCAACGATCGGCCTGCCGTCACAGGACAATCACTGGTGGCGCGACATCCTCATCCGGCAGTTCGGCGGCAAGCCCTATAGCGATGATTTCCGCACCGTCACTTACGGAAACGAGCACGGCGCGGCGGCGCTCGCCTGGTACACGGATCTGCAGCGCAAGCATAAGGTGGCGACGGCGGGCTTCGTCGGCGAGACGCAGGCGGCCTTCAAGTCAGGCAAGGCTGGCCTGACCGTCGATGGTTCGTTCCGCCTCGGCAGCTTCAAGACGGCGCGCGGCTTCGAGTGGGGTGTGGCGGAAGTGCCGACCCACAACGGCATCAAGTCCAACTACGCATCCTATTGGGTCAACGGCCTCACGTCCGGTGTCACCGGCGCGAAAAAGGACGCGGCGACCAAGTTCCTCGCCTTCATCACCACCGATGACGCGATGCAGCTGTGGCTCGACAAGACGGGCGAGCTGCCGGCCAAGCCGAGCGTGGCCCTCAGCGCCAAGAACCTGGCCGATCCGCTGACCGGGCCGATGCTCAAGGGCCTGGAATATGCGCACACGACCGATTTCGTGAATGAGGATGCCAACCTCCAGAACTTCGCGAATATGATCGACCGGGTGCTCATCCAGAACCAGGATCCGCTGGAATCGGTGAAGATCGCGGCTGCCGCCGAGCAGAAGCTGATCGACGACTATTACAAGTCCTGATCACGAGAAAAGGCACGCCAGCGATCCGGCTGGCGTGCCGTTTCATGAGTGAGACAACGCGTAAGACGCGGCTCAGACGCCGCCGAGCGGGTCGGGGCCAAACCTGTTGGGGCCCCGTGTGCCCGGCTGGCAGAACCAGACGATCAGAATGAGGCCGCCGATGCCGGTAAAGCCGAGCAGCACCCACCATCCCGTCCGGTCCATGTCGTGGAAGCGGCGGACGGCCAAGGCAAGCGTCGGCAGAAACAGCGCCAGATAGGCAAGGCCGTTGAGCGGCGTGACGGCCATCTCACCGGTCTCGAACAGGATGCGATCGAGCCCGGCGGCGACGGCATAGACGACAACGGTGAACAGGATCCAATACCAATAGGCCGAGCGCTGCGCGCGGCCTTCGAAATTGACGTAGTTATGGATGCCCGATTGTGCTGCCTCAATGAAGTTCATTGTCCGCCCCGTCGCCTGAGATCGTCCGTTTCGCCCTCTATCTCTAGCGGATATGCGGGAACGGACAATGTTTCCCCGCGGTTAGCGTTAAGAGCAGGGGCTGTTGCTACGAAGGCGTGACGGTCGTGGCGCCGTCGCCGTTCCGGTCGCGGAAATGGCCGAGCAGCCTGAGCGCGTTGAGCGTCACCAGGACCGTGCCGCCGGTATCGGCGATCACGGCCATCCACAGACCCGTCGCGCCGATGATGGTGGTGACCAGGAACAGGGCCTTGAGGCCGAGCGCGATGGCGATGTTCTGACGGATATTCGCCATCGTCGCCCGCGCGAGCCCGATGAGCTTGGCGATGCCGGCTACGTCGTTCGTGAGAAGCGCGGCGTCCGCCGCCTCAAGGGCGACATCCGTCCCAGATCCCATGGCGATGCCCACCTGGGCGGAGGCGAGCGCCGGCGCGTCGTTGATGCCGTCGCCGACCATGGCGACCGGCCCTTCCGCCGCCATGGCCTTGATCACGTCAGCCTTGTCCGCCGGCAGCATGTCCGCGCGCGCCTCGAGGCCGAGCATCTGGCCGATGGCCGCGCCCGTGCGGGCGTTGTCGCCGGTGAGCATGACCGCGCCGACGCCGAGCTCCTTGAGCGCGGCAATCCCGGCAGCCGCGCCAGGGCGCGGTTGATCGCGCAGGGCGATCACCCCCGCGACGGCGCCGTCGACCGTCACGACGACCGTCGTCTTGCCGTCGTTTTCGAGGCGCGCGATCGTCTCAGAAACCGCATCGAGGTTGGCCCTCTCGGCGGCGAAACGCGGGGCGCCGATGAACAGGGCGGCCGTGCCGACCCGGCCCTCCATACCCTTGCCTGGAACCGCGCGCACGGCGGTCGCGTCGCGCATAGCCGCCGCGGGGACCGCCGCCGCGCGGGCGACGATCGCCTTGGCGAGCGGATGGTTGGAATGCGCCTCAACGGCCGCCGCCATGGCGAGAAGGGCATCCTCGCTACCCGTGAGGGCGATGACATCGGTCACTTCCGGCCGTCCCTCCGTCAGGGTGCCCGTTTTGTCGAGGGCAACGGTCCGAATGCCCGCGAGCTTCTCGATGATGACGCCACCCTTGATCAGAAGGCCATGGCGTGCACCGGCGGACAGGCTGGAGGCGATCGCCGCGGGGACCGAGATGACGAGCGCGCAGGGGCAGCCGATGAGGAGCAGCGTGAGGCCCTTGTAGATCCACTCATCCCAGGCGCCGCCGAAGGCAAGCGGCGGCACGACGGCGACGAGGGCCGACAGCGCGACGATGAACGGCATATAGATCCGCGAGAAGCGATCGATGAAACGCTCGGTGGGGGCCTGGGCCTCCTGCGCCTCTTCCACCAAGGTGACGATGCGCGCGATCATGTTGTCGTTCGCCGCCCGCTCGACGCGCACCCGGAGTGCGGCATCCTGGTTGATGGAGCCGGCGAAGACATCCTCCCCCGGCTCCTTCGCCTTGGGCACGGATTCGCCGGTGATCGGCGCCTCGTCGACGCTGGAAAATCCGTCCTCCACCGTGCCGTCGGCGGGCACGCGATCGCCGGGCCGGACGACCACGATCTGGCCGACGATGAGGCTCGCGGCCGGGACCTCCCTGAGGGCGCCGCCCGTTTCGAGCATGGCCGTCTGGGGGACGAGATTCGCCAGGGCGCGGATGCCGGCGCGGGCGCGGCTCGCCGCCACGCCTTCCAGCACCTCGCCCACGCTGAACAGGAAGACGACGATCGCGGCCTCTTCCGCGGCACCGATGATGAGCGCGCCGAGGACGGCGATCGTCATCAGCATCTCAATGGTGAAGGGCGCTCCGGCCATCGCCGCCACGATCGCGCGCCGTGAGATGGGCGCAGCCGCGATCAGGGTCGCGGCGACGAAGATGAGATAGGCAGCCTGCGGGATCACGAGGCTCGCGCCATAGGCCAGCACCACCAGCAACCCGGCGGTGAGGGCAATGCGCCCCTTGGGCTGGCTCCACCAGGCGCGTGCCGGCTCCTCAGCCGCGGGGCGCGTGGCCGGACCGCTCCTGTCCACCCGCTCCGGCCGATAGCCGAGCTGGCTGATCTGGCGCTCGATATCGGTCTCCGGCGTCAGCCCGCGATCCAGCTTGAGCGCCAGTGTCTCGTTGGTGACGGAGATGCGGATGTCGTCTGTGCCGGGCAGGCGCCCGAGCGCCGTCTTGATGGTGTTGGCACAGCTCGCGCAGTCCATGCCATAGACTTTCCACAGGACCGCGCCCGCCGGAGCCGTCGTGACGGCAAGAGCGTCGTCCGCCTCCTTCGCAGCCGCGTGATCGTGGGCGGCATCGGTGTGCGCGTGGTTGTGGTCATGAGCGTGATCATGGCCGTGGTCGTGGCCGTGATCGTGCTGGCAGCTCGCGCCATGGCTATGGGAAGCCTGGGCGTGGGGCGCGTGGCTATGCCCATCCGGGCCGTGCGCCGCATGATCATGATGGTCGTGATGCGCCTGACCGGATTGTCCATGCCCGCAGCTGCAGCCCGCTTCGTGGCTATGCCCTTCATGGGACTGGAGTTTCGTCTGCGCGTTCATAGGGACACCGGTCATTGAATTTCGATCCGGTGGCCACCATAATTCCTCTAGTAACTACAGGTTCAAGCCCAAAAATGCGGGCGATTGGAGTTTCTGCCATGGCCACCACGACCCTTGAACGTGCCTATTCAATCGGCAAGGTGTCGGAGGCCACCGGCTGCAAGGTGGAAACCATCCGTTTCTACGAGCAGATCGGCTTGTTGCCTGAGCCGGAGCGCACCGAGGGCAAGCAGCGCCGCTACCTCGCCAGCCATATCGACCGCCTGCGGTTCATTCTCCACGCGCGCGACCTCGGCTTCTCCGTCGAGGCCGTGCGGGAGCTCTTGAAGTTGGCGGCGGACCCCTCTGCGCCCTGCGAGCAGGCGGATGAGATCGCCCGCGCGCAGCTCGCGGCGGTACGGGCCAAGATCGCCCGGCTCATGGATCTCGCCGAAGAACTCGAGCGGGTGGCAGACGGCTGCCATGGCGGCCGCATCGCCGATTGTCGCGTCATCGAGGTGCTGGCGGAGCATGGCGCCTGCAGCCACGGCGGCGCTCGCTATGATGACGGGCGATAGGCCCTTGACCTTCCCATAGTGGGAAGGATTATGTGAAGGGCCATTGCATGAACGGTTGGCATGAACGGTTGGATATAATGATGGCTCAGCATGTTCACACCACATCGGCACCGCCGCGCCAGGTCGCCATTGCCGTGGCGGGGATGAATTGCGCGTCCTGCGTCGGCCGCGTGGAACGGGCCATCCGCAAGGTCGACGGTGTCGCGGATGTCGCCGTCAATCTGGCGACGGGTACCGCGACGGTCGCGCTCGCGCCGACCGGCGATGTCGCGCCGGTTCTCGCGGCGATCGAGGCTGCGGGCTATAAGCCGGCCCTTGAGGAGGCCGACCTTTCTATCGCAGGCATGAACTGCGCCTCCTGCGTGGGCCGTGTGGAGAGGGCGCTCAAGGCCGTTCCCGGCGTGAGGGATGCCACCGTCAATCTGGCGACCGGCCGCGCGCATGTGAGCTATGCCGGTGGCAATGCGACGCTCGCCGCTGCCCGTGCCGCCTCGGCCGCCATCGGCTACCCCGCGGAGCCCGTGAATGCAGAAGCGGGCGCGCACGCGCGCGCCGAAGCGGCGAAGGCCGCCGCCATGGAGGCCCAGCGCGCCAATCTCCTCCTGGCCGGGCTTGCCACCGTGCCCCTGGTTGTCATCGAGATGGGCAGCCATCTCGTCGACAGCTGGCATCATTTTCTCCTCGACACCTTCGGCGTGACGGCGCTCGGCGTCATCGCGGCCGCGCTCGCGACGCTGGTGCAGTTCGGGCCGGGCCGGGAATTCTATGCCAAGGGCTTTCCCGCTCTCCTGCGTGGAGCACCCGACATGAACTCGCTGGTCATGCTGGGGACCAGCACCGCCTATGGCTATTCGCTGGTGGCGACCTTTGCGCCCGGCCTCCTGCCTGCGGGCATGGCCTACAGCTATTTCGAGGCCGGCGCCGTCATCGTGACCCTGATCCTGGCCGGCCGCTATTTCGAGGCCAAGGCCAAGGGCCGTGCCGGCGATGCCATCCGCCGGCTGATGGGCTTGCAGGCCAAGACGGCGCGCGTCACCCGCGGCGGTGAAGAGCGCGCCATTCCCGTCGAGGCGGTGCGCCCGGGCGATATCGTCGTCATCCGCCCTGGCGAGCGCCTGCCTGTCGATGGCGAGGTCGTGTCCGGGTCTTCCTATGTCGATGAAGCGATGATCACCGGCGAGCCGGTGCCCGTGGCCAAGGGCGCCGGTGACCAGGTGATCGGCGGCACCGTCAACGGGAACGGCAGCTTCCAGTTTCGCGCCACGCGCGTGGGCGCCGACACGCTGGTGGCCGAGATCGTGCGGACCGTGGAGGCGGCCCAGGGTGGCAAGCTCCCTATCCAGGCGCTCGTCGACACGGTGACGCTGTGGTTCGTACCGGCGGTGATGGCGGCGGCTCTCGTGACCTTCGGCGCCTGGATGGTCTTCGGGCCGACGCCCGCGCTCGGCTTTGCCATCGCCAACGCGGTCGCCGTCCTCATCATCGCCTGCCCCTGCGCGATGGGGCTCGCGACGCCCACCTCGATCCTCGTCGGGACCGGCCGGGCGGCGGAACTCGGCATCCTGTTCCGCCGCGGCGAGGCCCTGCAGGCCCTGCGTGATGCGCGCATCGTGGCGATCGACAAGACAGGCACCCTGACGCAGGGCGCCCCGGCCATGACGGATATCGTCGTCGCCGGCGGATATCGGGAGGATGAGGTGCTTGCCGCCGTCGCGGCCATCGAGGCGCGCTCCGAGCATCCGACCGGCATGGCGATTGTTGCGGAAGCCAGGCGCCGCGCTCTTGTGCTGAGCGCACCGGAGCAGTTTGTCAGCGAACCCGGACGTGGCGTGAAGGCTGAAGTCGGTGGTCGCACGGTGATGGTTGGCTCCGACGGCATGATGGGGGCCGCCGGCGTCGATATCGGGCCTTTCACCGCCGAGGCCGAGCGGCTGGGACGCGAGGGCAAGTCCCCCGTCTATGCCGCGATCGATGGCCGGCTTGCGGCCATCCTCGCCGTGGCGGATCCGCTCAAGGAGACGACCCCGGAGGCCCTGGAGGCCTTGCGGGCGCTCGGCCTCAGGATCGTCATGGTGACAGGCGACAACCGGCGCACCGCCGAAGCCATCGCCAAGGCCCTGCCCGTCGATGAGGTGATCGCGGAGGTGCTGCCGACGGCCAAGGCCGAGGTGGTGAAGCGGCTGCAGGCTGGGGGCAAGCGGGTTGCTTTTGTCGGCGATGGTGTCAATGATGCCCCTGCGCTCGCCCAGGCCGACGTCGGTATCGCGGTGGGCACCGGAACCGACATCGCCATTGAAAGCGCCGATGTCGTGCTGATGTCCGGCGATCTGCGCAACCTGCGCAACGCCTTCGCGCTCTCCCGGGCGACCATGCGCAACATCGCGCAGAACCTGTTCTGGGCCTTCGGCTATAATGCGGTTCTCATTCCGGTGGCTGCCGGCGTTCTCTACCCCGCGTTTGGAATCCTGCTGTCGCCCATGCTGGCCGGCCTCGCGATGGCCTTGTCGAGTGTCAGCGTCGTGAGCAACGCGCTCAGACTGCGCCGCTTCTCACCCCCGGCCGGTACGCCGCCGGCACGCCCGGCCGGGACGAGATTGGCCCCCGCAGAATGATTTGCCTCTTCGAAGTGACACGCCTGTTCGACGTGACTTGCCTGTTCGACGTGACTTGGCCCTCGGGAATGACCGGCACCTGCGAAAGGAAGGAGCATGAAGCATGAATATCGGTGAAGCGGCGGCCGCTTCCGGCATCTCCGCCAAGATGCTGCGCTATTACGAGCGCATCGGGCTCATCGGGCCCGCACAGCGCACCGAAAGCGGCTATCGCGTCTATGGGGATGACGATGTCCACACCCTGCGCTTCGTGCGGCGCGCCCGGGGCCTCGGCTTCTCCATCGAGGAGACGGCCGGGCTTCTCGCCCTGTGGCGGGACAAGACGCGCGCGAGCGCGGATGTGAAGGCGATGGCGCTTCGCCACATGCGCGAGCTCGAAGCCAAGATCACCGAGCTCGAGGCCATGCATCGCACGCTCAAGCATCTGGCCGGACATTGCCATGGCGACAAGCGTCCGGATTGCCCTATCCTCGACGATATCGCGGGCTTGAGGCTGAAAGCCGATGCCTGAGCGCTTCATCGTCATCACAGGGGGCCCCGGCGCCGGCAAGACGACCCTGATCGACGCTCTCTCGGCCGCCGGCTACGATACGGTGCCGGAGGCGGGGCGCGGCATCATCCAGGACCAGGTGGCGATCGACGGGCAGGCGCTGCCGTGGCGGGACAAGGCTCTCTTCGCGGAGATGATGCTGGCGGCTGACCTGGCGTCCTACCGGGTGGAAGCGGCCCGGATGAAAGGCCCGGTCTTCTTCGATCGCGGCCTTCCCGATATTGCGGGTTATCTCACGCTGTCGGGACTACCCGTACCCGATCATGTGGCGCGGGCGATCGCCCTGTGCCGCTATGCCGAGGCGGTGTTCATCTGTCCGCCGTGGCCGGAGATCTATGCGGGCGATACGGAACGCAAGCAGTCGCTTGGCGAGGCTGTGCGGACCTACGAGGCCATGCGTGGGATCTACCCTCGCCATGGCTATGCGCTCATCGAGGTGCCGCGGCTGCCCGTCGCCGAGCGGGTCGGCTTCATCCTGGCGCGTGCCGGCCTGTCATGACGGGCAAGCCCTGGGGGAGGGCACGCACGACCGGCGGCATTTGCCGCCGACCGCGCGCTTGACATGATCAATCGACCAGCGCGGCGTCCAGCGTGATCTCGGCTTTCAGAAGTTTCGAGACAGGGCAGCCCGCCTTGGCCTTCCCGGCGAGTTCCGCGAAGATCTCGGGCGTCGCCCCCGGCACCTTGGCCCGCAAGGTGAGGTGCACCGCCGTGATGGCGAAACCATCCTCGACCTTGTCGAGGGTTACCTCGGCGGTCGTTTCCATGCTCTCGGCCGTCAGCTTCGCCTCGCCCAGGATGAGCGAAAGCGCCATGGTGAAACAGCCGGCATGGGCGGCGCCGATGAGCTCTTCGGGATTGGTGCCGGGCTTGCCCTCGAAGCGGCTGCTGAAGCCATAGGGATAAGCGCTCAAGGCACCGCTCTTGGTGGAAATGGCGCCCTTGCCATCCTTGATGCCACCCTGCCAGACGGCTGAACCACTCGTCTTCATGCGTTATCTCCTGAGGTTTGCTGAAAGACCCGGGAGCCTATCGAAATCTGATGGCCCGATTACAGGCCATCCGACGCTCCCGGTTGAGGGGCAGGAGAGCAGTTCCGGCGGGCAGAGCGGCTCTCCAGCCTGATACGCTCATGGAACTCTACAGAGGCTCTCTGAGCCCCCGTGTTGGGAAGATAGGCATAGACGTGCTGCTCTGCCAGTCCAGGTCTTTGCCGGCACAGGCCTTCGCCAGCACAGAGGGCCCCGGCGACACGGCAACAAGGCGCCAAAGGGCGCGCCTGCGATGGTCGAGGCGAAAGAGGTGCATATGTCCATCCGGGCCAAGCTTCGACCCGAATGGCGGCAAAGCCGGGCTTGCATTCTGCCATCTGCCCGCTATAGAAGCGCAGCGCGTGAGCGAAGCGGTGCTGTTCCGGAGCATCGCGCGGGTGACAGACAAGGCGTCCCAGGGGCGCGGTCGGCCGTCACCTTAAGTCCGCGCCGAGGAGAGGTGGCCGAGTGGTTGAAGGCGCACGCCTGGAACGCGTGTATACGGGCAACCGTATCGAGGGTTCGAATCCCTCTCTCTCCGCCAGCCTAGTTGGCTCCTTATTTATCATTTAAAATCAGTATGTTGGCGGTCCTGCAGAATCGCCTGTCCCCCAATTCGACCCTCAATGTGTCCCCCAAAATGCCTCCTCTCGGAGGCGCGCTGCATGGACTCTAATCTTGCTGGTGACCCGCTGAGACGGTTCACACCCCGGCGAATGAAATATCTCCGGTATTTCCCGTTCTAGACAAGTGCCCCCTGGCCGGTGCAATCATTGCGTGGGATGGGGGAGATAATGACGGCAAGCCCAAATTTCGGGTTCTTGAGTACGCATGACGCTCAACTCGCCACCCTCGGAGGGCTTGCGGAACGATACTTCCGCGATGATCCTCCCACCTCGATCTTCAAGCTTCGGCAGTTCGCGGAGGTCCTCTCCAAGCTCGTAGCGGCCCACCATGCCACCTACCAGGATCGAGACACCTTCGATGAGACGCTGAGGCGTCTGAGCTTCGCAGGCTATTTGCCGAAGGAAGCTGCGGATGTTTTCCATGCATTGCGCAAAGTCGGCAACACCGCAGCTCACGAGGCAAAAGGTAGCCATGCGCAGGCCCTGACAGCGCTCAAATTCGCGCGCCAGTTAGGCATCTGGTTCCATCGCACGTATGGTCGTGCGCCTTCATTCAATCCAGGCCCGTTCATTCCTCCCCCTGAGCCTGTTGATGCATCAGCGCCGTTGCGTGATGAAATCGCGAAGCTACGGGCACAGATGGAGGAAAGCCTTTCGGCGGTTGAGCGCGCGCGGCAGGAAGCCGAAGAGCATGCCCGCGCCAGAGAGAGTTTCGAGGAGCGTCTAAAGCGCGAGGCTGAAGAGCGAGCTGGTTGGGAGCGCTTGGCGCAGGAAACCGAGGCTGAGAAAGCGGAACTCGCATCTAAGCTCGCGGCTCTCCAGCAGGCAGCCTCCTCAGCCCCCCGTACGGCTGCGATCGAACTCATTGAGCTTGGCGAAGAAGCCGCCGCGAAGATCGATCTCGACGAGGCGAGCACACGCGCCTTGATCGATCAGCAACTCCGGGACAATGGCTGGGAAGCAGATACGAAGGCAAGCCGTCACAGCGAGGGCGCGCGACCTGCCAAAGGGCGCAACCTCGCTATCGCCGAATGGCCCACGGCCAATGGGCCGGCCGACTACGCTCTTTTCACAGGAACTACATTGCTGGGTGTGGTCGAGGCCAAGCGGAAGCGCAAGAACGTCTCGGCGGCTATCGACCAGGCGCAGCGGTATTCCCTTGGGGTCAAATCGTCCCCAGACTTCAGCTTCGCTGGTGGCCCGTGGGAGGATTATAAAGCCCCATTCGTGTTCGCGGCCAATGGCCGCTCCTATCTGAAGCAGATTGAGACCGAAAGCGGCGTCTGGTTCCGGGATGTAAGGCGCTCCACGAACCACCGGCGCGCGCTTGTCGACTGGCCAACCCCCGAGGGTCTGGCGGGCTTGCTTGAGATTGACGAAGACGCCGCTTCGGCCACCTTGAAGGGGCAGGATTTCAACTTCGGGTTCCCCCTGCGGCCCTACCAAAAACTGGCAATTGAGGCGGCTGAAGCGCAACTCGCGGGTGGCAAGCGCACGATGCTCATTGCCATGGCCACCGGAACGGGCAAGACCAAGCTCGCCATCGCGATGCTTTATCGTCTGCTCTCTGCCAAGCGCTTTAGGCGCATTTGCTTCGTGGTTGACCGCAGTGCTCTCGGCCATCAGACGGCGGGCGAATTCTCCACCACCAAGGTTGTCTCCGGCAAAACCTTTTCGGAGATTTTCGGTCTGAAGGGCCTTGAGGACGTCACGCCCGATGTTGAGACTAAGGTTCACATTTGCACCATCCAGGGCCTGGTGAAACGCGTGCTTTACGCCGCTGACAGCTCCGAGGCCCCGCCCATCGATCAGTACGATCTAATGGTTATCGATGAGTGCCATCGCGGCTACCTTCTCGACCGCGAAATGTCGGATGCCGAACTGAGCTTCCGGGGCCAGGAAGATTATATCTCCAAGTACCGCAGGGTTCTCGACTACTTCGATGCGGTCAAGATAGGGCTCACCGCCACACCGGCCCTCCATACCACGGAGATCTTCGGAGAGCCCGTCTTCCGTTACTCTTATCGCGAGGCCGTGGTCGATGGCTACCTGATCGATCATGAGCCCCCCATCCGGATCGAAACGGTCCTGTCTCGCGCCGGCATCGGCTTCTCGGAGGGGGAGCAGGTCAGTTACTTCGTGCCGCAGACGGGCGAGGTCAATACGGCGATCCTGCCGGACGAAATCCGTTTCGAGGTCGAGCAGTTTAACAAGCAGGTGATCACGCCTGAGTTCAACCGTGTCGTTGCCGAGGAGCTCGCCAGGCATATCGACCCCGCTCTTCCCGGCAAGACTCTCGTCTTCGCCGCCACTGATGCGCATGCGGACATGGTGGTCGATGCTCTCAAAAAGGCTTTCTCCGAGACCTATGGAGAGATCGATGACGCGGCGGTGAAGAAGATCACCGGCAGCGTCGACAAGGTGCAAAACCTCATTCGCTCCTTCCGTAACGACGCCAACCCACAGATTGTGGTGACCGTGGACCTGCTCACGACAGGGATTGACGTGCCCAAGATCACCAATCTTGTGTTCCTGCGCAGGGTCAATAGCCGAATCCTCTACGAGCAGATGATCGGCCGCGCCACCCGCCGCTGTGACGAGATCGGCAAGGAGGTTTTCCGCATCTTCGACGCCGTGGACCTCTATCCCAATCTCCAGAGGCTCACGGATATGAAGCCGATCGTGGTCAATCCCTCGATCAGTTTTGAGCTTCTCATCAGGGAGATGGTGGCCGCAAAGAATGATCTGGAACGGATCGCCATCGGCCAGCAGCTCGCAGTCAAGCTGCGGCGGCGCCTGAAGAAGCTACCGGATGAGGCCCGTGCGCAGTTCGAGGCCGTCGCAGGCGAAACGCCGGAGGCGATGCTCCAGCGCGTGCTGGATGGGCCGCCAGAGCATGTCGCCGCCTGGTTGGGCGCGCGAACCGCTATCGCTCCCATCCTCGATTGGCAATCGAACGGCCTGTCTCCCCGCTACGTCCCCATATCGGCCCATGCCGACGAAGTCGTGGCGGTGAGCAGGGGATATGGGACAGCGCGGAAGCCGGAGGACTTTCTTGATAGCTTCTCTGCGTTCATCCGTGACAACGTCAACACCATCGCCGCGCTGAAACTTGTGGTGCAGCGTCCGCGCGATCTCACCCGCGCCGACCTCAAGGAATTGCGGCTGGCTCTCGATCGCAAGGGCTTTTCTGAAGCCAATTTGAGGCGCGCCTGGGCCGATGCCAGGAATGAGGAGATTGCCGCCTCGATCATCGGCTTCGTTCGTCAGGCCGCTTTGGGCGACCCTCTGACCCCCTATGAAAGCCGCGTGAAATCTGCCATGCGAACCATCCTGGCTGAGCGGTCTTGGACGGACCCGCAGAAGCGTTGGCTGAAGCGCATCGGAGAGCAGATCGCGAAGGAGACGGTCGTGGACCGAGAGGCGATCGACAAAGAACCTTTCATCGCCGATGGAGGCTTCACTCGCTTGAACAAGGTATTTGGTGGCGAGCTTGAGAGCATTCTCGCCGGGATCAATGAAGAGATGTGGAAGAAGAGCGCCTGATGACCTCCACCACAGATATTGTCGCCAAGCTCTGGGGGCTCTGCAACGTCCTGAGGGACGATGGTGTCACCTTCAATGAATATGTCACCGAACTGACCTACTTGCTCTTTCTGAAAATGATGTCGGAGGTTCGCGATCCCCAGGGAGGGCTGCGCGAGGAGCGCCTCCCGGATGGCTACCGCTGGGGCAAGCTGGCGAAGCTCGAAGGGGTGGAGCAGCTCGATTACTACAAGCGCCTCCTGCTCGATCTCGGCAAGCCGGAGGTCAAAGACAACCTCATCCGCTCTATCTTCACGGACGCGCAGACGCGCCTGCGCAAACCCACGAATCTGAAGGCCCTGACCTCCAATATCGATCAGCTCGACTGGTTTTCCGCCCGCGAGGAAGGGCTGGGCAACCTCTATGAAGGCCTGTTGGAGAAGAACGCGGCCGACAAGAAGTCGGGCGCCGGGCAGTATTTCACGCCGAGGCCCCTCATCGACTGCATCGTGCGACTCATGAAGCCGCAAGCGGGCGAAACCGTGCAGGACCCTGCGGCCGGCACAGCGGGCTTCCTTGTCGCGGCAGACCGCTACATCAAGGATCAGACGGACGATCTCTATAAGCTGCCTGAGGCCAAGGCCTATTTCCAGCGTCACAGCGCTTTCGTGGGCGGTGAGCTGGTGCCCGACACCCACCGCCTTTGCCTCATGAACCTGCTGCTACACGGCATCGAGGGGGGAGTCGACAACATCGACACCCTGTCCCCCGATGGCGAGGGCTTGCCGAAAGCCGATCTCATTCTCACCAATCCGCCCTTCGGCACCAAAAAGGGCGGCGGCCGGCCGACCCGCAGTGACTTCTCGGTGACCGCCGACACCTCCAACAAGCAATTGGCCTTTGTGGAGCATATCGTCCGGGCGCTCAATCCCGGTGGGAGAGCTGCGGTCGTGGTGCCGGACAATGTGCTGTTCGAGGACAACACCGGGCGGCGCCTGCGCACCTGGCTCATGGACCTGTGCAACCTGCACACCATCCTGCGGCTGCCCACCGGCATCTTCTATGCCCAGGGCGTGAAGACCAACGTGCTCTTCTTCCAGCGTGGCAAGAGGGACAAGGGCAACACCAAGGCCGTCTGGGTCTATGACATGCGCGCCAACATGCCTGCCTTCGGCAAGACGCGGCCGCTTACGGTTGCCGAATTCGCGGATTTCGAAGCGGCTTACGGCAGTGATCCCAACGGCGGCGCCAAGCGCAAGGAGCAAGGCGAGGATGGCCGCTGGCGCTGCTTCAACCGCGAGGCCATCACGGGACGCAACGATAACCTCGATATCGCCTGGCTTCGGGATACGGAAGCCGAAGCCGAGGAGACCCTGACCGAACCGGAGGATATCGCGGCTGCCATTATCGGGCACCTTAAGGCTGCTTTGGAGGAGATTGAAGCGCTTTCCGAGGAATTGGAGCCTGATAGCGTCGGCGAAGCCGTAGCAATCGCGGAGGCGGCAGAATGAGTGGTTTGCCGAAAGGATGGGCTTACGCTGCATTCGGCGATGTTGTGGAGATTAAGCTCGGAAAAATGCTCGATAAGAGCAAGAATCGAGGCGATCTAACGCCATATCTCCGAAATATAAATGTCAGATGGGGCCATTTTTCCCTAACTGACGTATCTGAGATGAGGGTGACCGCAGAAGAGCGCTCGGCGTTTTCTATTCGTGACGGCGATCTACTTGTGTGTGAGGGAGGCGAGCCCGGACGCAATGCGATTTGGAATTACGGGCGGACAAAACTTACCTTTCAGAAGGCTCTTATGCGGATTCGCCCGCATGGTAAAATTAGCCCATATCTGCTGTCTGCGTATCTGCGCAAGTCGTATGTCGCGGGTCAGCTTGAGCCAAGTTTTACCGGAACGACAATAAGACATTTGCCTCAGGCTGCACTGTCCGAAATAAGGATTCCACTCCCCCCGCTCCCCGAACAGCGACGGATTGTGGCCAAGATTGACAGCCTGTCGGCGAAGTCCAAGCGCGCCCGTGATCACCTCGACCACATCCCCCGCCTCGTCGAGAAGTATAAACAGGCGGTCCTCGCAGCGGCCTTCAGGGGAGATTTGACGCGGGAGTGGAGGCATAAGTTTTCTGCTGAATCCCCCACAGTTGCTGATCTTGAGTGGCAGCGAGAAAACGCTAAGAACGCGAACTCGCGTCGCAGTCCTGCAGAATCATACGACTGGCGTCCCGATATCTCGTTGCCTGCCGGATGGATGTGGGCTTCCGTAGACCAGCTTGCACATATCATCCAGTACGGATCATCTGCAAAGACGGGTGACGATGAGGCTGGCGTTCCAGTGTTCCGTATGGGAAATATACAGGGAGGCGCTCTGACCCTCAATTCTTTGAAGTACCTACCTCAGGAGCATGGCGAGTTTCCGGACTTGTTGCTCCACCCCGGGGACCTTCTCTTTAATAGAACCAACAGCGCAGAGCTTGTGGGAAAGACGGCCGTCTACCATGGGAAGCCAGAGGCAGCTTCGTTCGCCTCATATTTGATCCGTGTTCGGCTATCTTACTTCAGCCCAGAATTGTTGAGCGCTTATATTAATTCAGCAATTGGACGTGAATGGGTAGCAGGAGCCGTCAACCAACAGGTGGGCCAGGCAAATGTTAATGGAAGTAAACTTCGTCGCTTGGGCGTTCCTGTAATGTCGAAAGATGAACAAGCTGAAATACAGATCCGAATAAATGCAGCGTTTGCTTGGATCGATCGCCTCGCCGCTGACGCTACAAGCGCGCGCAAGCTCATCGACGGGCTTGACCAAGCGATTCTCGCCAAGGCGTTCCGCGGTGAACTCGTTCCCCAGGACTCCAATGATGAGCCCGCAAGCCTTCTTCTGGAACGCATCAAGGCGGAGCGTGGCGCAACTCCCACGAGACGTCGGGGCAGGTAAATGGGTCGGGTCGCACCATCATGACGATCTTCGAAACAAAGCTGACGCGGGCCAATATCGAGCAGAAGCCGGGACGGCAACACATCTATGTCACCCCTTTCCGTGAGCAACTACCCCCGGATGTTTTTGGCGGCACCGGGAAAAGTGCACCTGCGCCGCGCGCGCTAGTTCTTGAGTTTGGGACGCTGAGGACTGAGACGTTTGTACTTACCGATACAAAAGGGAGGTGCAGGACGTTTTTCGAGGACAGGTGGTTTGTTCATGAATTTTTTCAGAGGACTGACGCGCAGCCAGGCGAACGGGCTCAGTTTCACCAGATTGACCCTTACTGGTACCGTCTATCTCTAACAAAGTTGGACGGGACGGTTCGATCAGCCTGACGGAAAAGCTCTTCAATGACCATTCCCGACTATCAAACAGTAATGTTACCAGTCCTCAAGCTGTCTGCGACCGGCGAGTACAAGGTCGCGGACGTTGTGGATCGTATCGCCGATGAATTTCATCTCAGTGAGGAAGAGCGCGCAGCCTTGCTGCCGAGCGGACGCCAACGCATCCTCCACAACCGCATTCACTGGGCCAAGTTCTATATGGCCAAGGCTGGGCTTCTGGCTTCTCCAGGTCGCGGCCGCTTCACGGCGACAGACGCCGGCCGAGCATTGCTGGCGACCAATCCCGATAAGATCAACGTCGCCCGGCTGATGCAAATCCCGGCTTTCCGGGAGTTTTACAGGAACGAGGGCAAGGCGGAGGAGGTCGACCCCTCGCCTTCGACCTCATCGGGTGAAGCCCGGGCTGAGGCCACGCCAGAGGAGCAGATCGAGGCTGCCTATCAAGCCCTTCAAGCGGCCCTTCAGACAGAATTGCTGGAGCGTATCGTCCAGAATAGCCCCGCCTTCTTCGAACAGCTCATCGTCGACCTTCTGGTCGCCATGGGCTATGGCGGCTCGCACAAGAATGCTGCAGCTCAACTTGGCCGTACCGGTGATGGTGGCGTCGATGGCGTGATCAACGAAGACCGGCTTGGGCTCGACCGCGTCTATGTGCAGGCCAAGCGTTATGCTGAGGGCAACGTTGTAGGCCGCCCTGACGTGCAAGCCTTCGTGGGCAGCCTCGTGGGCCTAGGGGCGACCAAGGGCGTCTTCGTGACGACCTCCAGCTTCAGCGCACAAGCCAGGGACTTCGTGAAGCATCTCTCCCAACGGGTCATCCTGCTCGATGGCCAGAGCCTCACCGCCTTGATGATCGAGCACGGCGTTGGCGTGCGCACGAGCCGCGCCATCGAATTCAAGCGCCTAGATGAGGACTTTTTCAGCGAGGAAGTTTGAGAGCTGCGTAGTGTGCCAGTTGATCCAGTTGGCCGAGAGACCACTCGCGTCGCTCTGGATCGACTGACTAGATGAAGGCAGCTTTAAGGGGGCGTCTTCTTGTGATTCAGGGGGGGCAATGCGTATTTCCAGTATAAAGTTAAAGAATTTCCGGCGTTTCGCGGATTTGGAAATTAGAGACATTCCATCGACAGTCAAGCTTGTCGTGCTAGCCGGGCCAAATGGGTCTGGTAAGTCGTCCCTCTTTGATGCCCTCTTACTTCGTTACAGATATGATGCGGACTTTGGTTGGCATAGTGACGCGAAGTATTATAATCGCTCGCATGATCGCGACGTTGATCCAGGCAATCGCGTTGTGGTGCAGACCCACGGAGCGAAGAAACTTTCGCGCGGTTCGGTATATGTCCGAACTGCTTACCGGCACGATCCGGAATTCGAGATGAGTTCGCTGTCTCGCCAAGGCGCGATCTTGGACGCCTTGAACCTGAACAAGCTCATCGAGACAGATGCCACAGTGGCCCTGAATTACACTCGCCTTGCCTCCCAAGCTATGGAGGACGTTTTTGTGAATGAGGCCGCCACAACCACTATGGGCGATTATCGAGACAAGCTGATCGGTGAGGTTCGCGAGCCCCTAAAGCGGTTGTTCCCCGATCTGACGCTCGTAGGAATCGGCAATCCACTTGAGCAGGGAAGCTTTCAGTTCGACAAGGGTGCAATAAAGAGTTTTGATTACAAGAATTTATCGGGCGGTGAAAAAGCATCATTTGATCTGATTCTCGATTTTGTTGTAAAGCGTAGATCTTATGCTGATACGATTTTTTTGTATCGACGAACCTGAGCTGCACGCGAATACAAAAATCCAGGGTGACCTTCTCCAAGAGCTGTTGGGTCTCCTTTCCGGAGAATCACAACTCTGGATCGCTACGCACTCGATTGGCATGATGCGGAAAGCACGAGAAATACACGATGCAGCCCCAGATTCTGTCGCATTCCTTGACTTCGGTGGACACCATTTCGACCATGCTACGGTCATCGCGCCCCAGAGGCCCACTCGTAGGTTCTGGGAGAGCGTACTGCACGTGGCGTTGGACGACCTTGCTACCTTGGTTGCACCACGCGAGATCATTATTTGTGAAGGCAATCCGGCCGGGCAAGTGGCAGGGAAGAATGCTGAGCACGATGCGAAAATTTACTCGACCATATTTGCTGAAGAAATGCCTGATGTGACCTTCATCTCAGCCGGCAGCGCGAGTCAGGTATCGGGAGATTTCTTCGGCCTTGCGGCGGCACTCCCGAAAGTGGCAAGCGGCATGATTGTAACGCGGTTGATTGATCGAGATGATCATGCCCCTGGGGATGTAACCAGTTATGAAGAACAGGGGATCAAGGTTTTATGTCGACGCCATATCGAGGCGTACCTCTACGACGATGAAATTCTCACGGCCCTTTGCGAATCCGTCGGAAAATCGGAGATAGCCCCCGAACTGATGTAACCGGCCGATCAGGACCCAGGTTTGGGTTTAGAGTCCCCGATAGGGGATCAGGAAACCCCACGCCTTTAGGCGGCATGGGATAAGAGGCAT
>NZ_QJJK01000005.1 GCF_003201475.1 Chelatococcus asaccharovorans
CTCGCCCTCATCGCCGTCGCCGACACCGATATCCCCGCAGAACTCAAGGGACGCCTCAGACCCGGCATGCCCGCCGAAATCATCTTCAATACCGGTGAGCGAACCGTCATGAGCTACCTCATGCGACCCCTCACAGACGCCATGTCCGGCGCTTTCAGAGAACACTGACGTAAAGGTCAGGGGTGTGAGCAGGGCCTCGCCGGGTCCCTCTCACGCACCCTTCTTCCGCCCGCGCGGGCGAGCCCCCTGCCCCGCACCCGTAGAGGCCTTGTCGGGGGGAGGCGCCGTCTCGGTTTCGCTCTCCGTCAGGCGTTCGTGAAGCCGCGCGATCTCAAGCGTTTTCTCACCCAGCAAACGTTGGAGCTCACGGATCTCATCCTGCAGCCCGTGGATCTCGAGCAGGGGCGACTTCGCCGACGCGCCGGCCTTGTTGCGCGCTCCGCCGGCCGGGAAAAGCAGATCATACAGAAAGGGATTATAATATTTCACTATGTTGATAGCGAACTCATGGGGATCGACGTTAAGGGCTTTGCTCCAGACGGAATATTTCTCAGGCGGAATACGCCCCTTGCCGATCTCGACTTGAGAAATGAACGTATAAAAATCGATATCAATGAGCTTGGCGAGATCGCGCTGGGACAGCCCTGCATCCTCGCGCAGGCGCCTCAGCCACAGTCCCCCTCGTTGGCGCGCCTTCTTCGTCTTCTCATCTAGCTGAATTCTACCAACCATAGTGGCCGCTACATCCTAACTCGTTTCTGTGGTGCCCGATCCGCCATGCCTCAGGGAGCCATACGCCTCTTCGTTCACTGTGTCGTGCCCACGCGCATTAGTCCATAGTCGAACCCGCACAAGCTTGACAGAGCCTAAAGGGTTTCCGCACGCGGAACTTGCTGAGGATCGTGATCGGGACGCGCTGAAGCCGCCACGGTAAAATACAGAATATGTGCGGAAAATGAAAATACCAACCCCCTCTTGCCGGGTTTCTCTGCGGGCCTCTTGCGACGTCCCGCCGCAATGTCGTGGTGCACACCCTGCGTGCAAAAGACTTTCACGTTGACCCATCAGCAGGCTTTCATGCGAAGCGTTTTGCAGTCCGGGCGATTCCCCCCTCCTCCTCAGCGCACGGCATGCGGCCCGCTTCGGCCAGCTCTTCCCGAAGGGGGAACTGGAATGGCCAGCCGAGCGTTCCCGCGAGCTGGATGCCTGCTTCGACGACGCCCTGTTCCCGGACGGACCGGGGTAGTCGTGGATACCGCCGCTCCTGATGGACACCCCGGCCCGACGTCTAACGCAGGATCCGGGCGGGGTCGACGATCGAGGTCAGCGAGCGCCACCTGCGGGAACTGCCGCTCAGCAAGGCGCTCACGTGGGGCGTATCCCAAACGAGCAACGGCCCGGCCGCGGAACGGTCGATGCAGGGGAGTTGAACCCCAAGTGCGGCAGCGGCATCGGTCGCGACCATCGGCAGCCAGGTCCCCAGCGGAGGGGCCAGATGTGCGCCGATGATGCCTGCAGCCAGCGTCGCCGCCGGGTTATGCACGCCCAAGGGACAGAAGGCGTCCTGGACGTTATCCGTGCCGAAGGCCACGTTGACGCCCGCACCGAGCAGTTCCTTGATCGCCGTCAGCCCGCGCTGGCGCGGCGTTCCGACGCCCCGATCCTGCAGATAGAGATTGCTGGACGGCAAGGACACCACCGACAGACCCGCCTGCGCGATCAGCGCGATGCGGCGATGGCGTGTGTCGGCTTCCAGGGACCCGAGATTGCAGGCATGCCCGCACAGGACAGGCCCCCGATGCCCCCTATCGATGACGGCCCGGGCGATGAGTTCGATACCGTCCAGGCTCGGGGCAAGGCCCTCATCGACATGAAAGTCGAGCGCCAGGTCATGCGTCATGGCCACGCGCACCATGTTACGGATGCCCGCGTTGCGGCTCGGCTGATCGAAGACGAAGGCACCGAGCACGCCGCCGATTGAGGCGATCGCCCGCGCGACGGCATCGGCATAGGCGATGTCCGCCATGGCGTCGATAGGCACCAGCGCCGAGCGCTGCACGGTGATCCGCCCGCGCCATTCCGCGCAGAGCTCGCCGAGGACCTGCCAAGCGCAGGGGATCCGGGTGGGGTCGTCGGCGACCACATCCCAATCGATATGGGTCCGCACGACGCGCGCCCCGGCCTGCCATAATTCCTCGAGCCCGCGCGTGGCGCGCATGCGCAGGTCATCGCGGGTCCACGCACGCTTGTCCCTGGCCTGGGCGGCGATCGCCTCCGCCAGCGAGCCGCCGGAAAAATCGAGCCTTTCGATGGTGAAGCATTTGTCGAGATGGCAGTGCGGCTCGACGAACGGCGTCGTGACGAGCATGCCGCCCAGGTCGACATCCACGTCCGCCGCGCCGCTGTCCGTCAGCGCTGCGATGCGCCCGTCGCGAATGACGAGATGACCGGCGAGGCAGTCGCGCTCCCGCCTGCCGCCGAAGGTCTGGGCATCTGCCACCAGCGATACGGGCACGCGGACGTTGCCGAGCGTCACGTTGCGTTGCTTTGGCACTGCGGCGGTCTTCACCGGACCTCCCGGAGGTCGGCAGCGCTGGCGGAAGCGGCCGTCCACTGGCGGAAGGCCTCGCCTAACCGGCCGGACAGGATGTCATGGTCAGTGGGCCTGTAACCCGTCGCAAGCATCCTGCGGCCCAGCATGTGGTCCGCGGGGCGGTTGACGCTGTCGATCGCGACGAGATCGTCACCGCGAAAGTGATAGACCGAGAACGCATTGCTGTGCGAGTCGCCGGCGACGAGCTGGCGATCGGCACGGCTCGGCAGGCCGACCATCTGCAGCTTCATATCGGCGATGTCGGACCAGAACCACGGCACCGCCGCATAGGGGCTCGTCGCGCCGAGAATGACATGGGCGACGTGGCGTGCCTGATCGGTGGCGTTCTGCACGGATTCGAGCCGGACGTATCCACCCGTCTGCCAATGGGGGAATCGGGCGCAATCCCCGATGGCAAAGACATTCTCCGCGGAGGTCCGCAAGTGGTCATCGACCACGACACCGCAATCGACATGGATGCCGGCCGTAGCCGCCAGCGCGACGTCGGGCTCCGCGCCAATGCCGATCACGACGATGTCGGCGAGGATCCGCTCGCCTGATCGGGTGGTGACGGCCCGGACATGCGCATGGCCCGCGAAAGCGGCAACCTCTGCGCCAAGCCGCACGTCCACGCCCAAGGCCGTCAGGCGTGCGAGGACATGACCCGACACGGCCGGGGAGATGGCCCGGGCGAGAAGCCGATCACCAAGCTCCAGCACCGTCACCCGCTTGCCGAGCGCGGCCATCGTCGCGGCGACCTCGAGCCCGATGAAGCCGCCGCCGACGATCACGGCATGCGCGGCGGACACCATGTGGCTCTTGATGCGCCGGGCATCGGCGGCCGTTCGGAGCGTGAAGATGCCCTCGCGCTCGGCCCCCGCGATGGCAAGCCGGCGCGGCCGCGCGCCGGTCGCCAGGATCAAGGTGCGGAACGGCAGGACACCCTCGTCGAGGAGGCAGCGCCGGCCGGCGAGATCGATGGCGCGAACGGCCGTCCCGGGCCGATAGTCGATCGCGTTGTCGGCATAGACGGCGTCGCCACGGAGCGGTTGCAGCCTGTCATCGCTGCCCTTGAGAAAGGCCTTGGACAACGGCGGACGATGATAGGGGAACTCCGGCTCGTTGCCGACGAGCGTGATCGGGCCGTCATAACCCTCCTGCCGCAGCGAGATGGCGGCCTGCGAACCGCCGTGGCCCGCGCCGATGATGACGACACCATCATCTGAGCCCCCTCCGCTCATGATGCTTTCCTGACCGGCTGATGCGGCGGCAGGGCTTCGATCTCCTCGGCAGACAGGTGCTTCACGTCGTTCCAGAAGCGGGATTTCGCGGAGTTGAGAAGCCCATGCGGATCGAGACGCTTCTTCCAGGCGAGATGGCGGAAGTCCGGCTTCATGGAGCCGCCCTCGACATAGGGCACATGCGGGTTGGACGCCGGGCAGCCATGGGCCTCGTAGACGCGCATGAGCTCGAACAGGCGCTCGTCCGTGGTGTAGCGCACGACGGGCAGGTCGAAGGCCACCAGTTCGCCGTTGAGCAAAGCAAACTCGTGATGCATGAGCACCTCGTCCCCGAAGACCGCCTGCAGCGGCGCGATCTTGCCACTATCGAGCGGTGCGCGAAAAGTCACCTGCAAATAGGTGACGCCGCGATCCTGCTTGAGGATCTGCAACGTCGTATGGTTGTACGAGAAATCCGACAATGGCGGCAGTCCGGCGGCGGCCAGCGCGGCATCGTCGTCCGCCATTTCTATGCGTCCACCTGTCGCTTGCAGGATCTCCGCGAGCCGCGGCGCGTCATCGGCGGCGACCATCGCAAACAAAAGCGCCCGCCCGCCCTGGCCGATAGGCCCGAGGCTGCGGATCGAGGCAGCGATGCGCGCGTCGATGGTCGTGAGCAGCTTCAAGGCGAGCGCCCGCTCGGCGCCGGCGGCGATCCCGCCCTCGAAAGCCTCGCGATAGCTCGCAAATGATGCGATGACGTTGATCCAACGGGGCGACGGGATCGTCTTGAGCACGAGGTCCGTGATGATGCCGTTGAGCCCCCAGGCATGGTGGATCGCGCGGATGTCTTCGCCCTGGAAGACGTGGCGTTGCGGCTCATCCTCCAGCGAGAGCGCGCCGATGGCGTTGATATTGCCGCCGTCGCGCAACATGCCGTGGCGGATGGAGCCGATGCCGCCGGAGCCGCCGGCGATGAAGCCGCCAATCGTCGCCAGCGCCTCCGTTGAGGGAAACAGCGGCAATTCCCGGCCATGGGCGGCCAGCGCCGCATTGATCGCGCCGATCTTGCAGCCGGCCTCCACATGGACGGTGCCAGCCTCGATCGCGAGGATGCGATCGAGGCCCGTCATGTCGATGATGAGCCCGCCATCGCGTGGCACGGCCTGGCCATAATTGCCGGTGCCGCCGCCGCGGACGACCATCGGCACCTGCCAGGCGACCGCCTGGGCGACGCAGCGCTTGAGTTCGTCGATCGTCTTTGGCGCGACGACCAGATCACCGAAGCTTGTGGAGAGCTCTCGATTAAGGATCGGGCTATACCAGAAGAAATCACGCGAGCGCCTCTTGACGATCGAGGGTGTATCGAAGGACTCGATATCACCGAGCTCATCGCGGAAAGCCTTCCAGTCGATCGCTATTTTCCCGGAAATGGACATTCTTGCTCCAGCGCGGTTCTTATTCTTTGACGGGATGACGACCCGGCTCGCCCTCACAGAACCGGGCGAACTCGGTGAGGAAGGCCGCGAAATTGCGCGCCGCATTGGCCAAGAGCCGTTCACCCAACTCCGCCGTGGCGGCGGCAGCGTTGCCGCAAGCACCAGCCGCATTGAGCTCATCCATGACCCACGCCGGCCGGGCGCGCCCCGCGGACAGGCCGAGGTGCCGAAAGGCCGTTTGCCAGTCCCGCGCCCTGTTGGGGAAATCCGCCGCGCGCTCCATCACGACGCGCTCGGGCGTCAAGGCCAGCATGGCGCTCGTCTCCACCAGACCCGCATGGATGCCGTAGGCCTGCTCGGATGGATCGGTGAGATGAGCCGCCTCGTTGAAATTGTACCAGTGGCAGGTCGCGACGTTCAGGCCGAAGTCTATCTTGAGATCTCGCGCGACGATATCAAGTACAGATGAATTGCCGCCATGCGCATTCAGGATCACGAGGCGGTGAAAACCTGTGCAGGAGAGACTTTCGCCGATATCCGTGACAAGGCCTATCAGCGTCCTCGCCGACAGGGAGACGGTTCCGGGTGTCGTCCCATGCTCGTTGCTCTTGCCATAGACAAGCGTTGGCAGGGCAAGCACGGTCAGGTCCGCGGCAACGAGAGGCAAGGCCCGTTCAACGACCACCTCCGCGAGATCGCCATCGACAGAGACCGGCAGATGCGGACCATGCTGCTCCGTGGCGCCGATCGGCAGCACAACGATGGCGCGCGCCCGATCGAGCGCCGCGAAGTCGACGCGCGTGAGATCGGCCCAGCGGCCGCTGCGGCTCGTCATGATGGAACTCCACGGGGCAAAGTTTGGAACCGACCTGGGCTGCGTCTGACGCGGGCCGTAGCACCTGCCTCGGTTTCAGCTTCAGCTTCGCTGGGGCAGCGATGATCGGGGACAAATCCGGACTTCATGTCACGAGCACCACGCTTCTCCGTCGATCGCGCTGCGATCAGAATGAGTTGCGGCTCGTTCCTTGTCAGCCCTGTGCCATGGGGTTTCATAATGTCGGCGAAATGCCCGGAATTGTCAAGCAGGTCATGAAACGCGCGGCATGTAAATCGCGTCGATTTTTACTTGTATATGAAGATTATAGGCATTTAATCCATGCGAACATGATGACGATGTGCAGCAACACCATCTTCATTGCTTGTGATGGTGCGCCGGATCGCTCTCGGCACCACCCGTTGCCAAAAGTCACAAGGCATCAAACATCGCCAAGGTGCCACCCATACCTACTGGTAGGAGGCGCCGGGGATGAAGGGATAGCGCGCGATCAGCCGCTCATCGATCTCAACGCCCAGGCCCGGACCTTCCGGCGCCAGGATGGTCCCGTTCTCGATCGCGAAGGGCGGGCCGAGATCGTCGCGGAAGGCATTGATCGCCGAGACATCCGCCTCGTAGATGAAGGCATTGGGCGCCACCGAGAGCACATGCACCGAGGCCGCGGTGCTGAGCACCGAGGCGCTGGTATGCGGCGCGAACTGCAGGTGCCACGTATCCGCCAGCGCCGCGATCTTCAGGATTTCGGTGATGCCGCCCGTCTTGCACGCATCCGCCTGGACGAACGCGATCAACTGCTCCGCAATCAGGGCACGCAGTTCGTGACGGGTGAAGTGGTTCTCGCCCGCGGCGAGCGGTGTCGACGTGACGTCACGCAGCCGGCGATAGCCCGGCAGATTGTCGGGCGTGAACGGCTCCTCGAGCCAGGCGAGGCGGCCGGCTTCGCAGATCTCGGCGATGCGCGCGATATCGGCGCTGCGATAGCGGGTGCCGGCATCCGCCGCCAGCGTGATCTCCGGACCGAAGGCGGCGCGGATCGCGCTGACGCGCGCCAGATCCGTCTCGATGCTGTCGCCGACCCTGAGCTTCATGAAGTCGTAGCCGCGGCCGATATAGCCCTCGATCTCGCGCTTCAGGTCATCGACAGGCTGGAAACCGAGGCTGATGCCGCCCGCATAGGCGCGGATAGGCCGGCGCCGGCCACCCAGCAGGCGATAGACCGGCTGGCCGAGATCCTTGCCCTTGATGTCCCACAGGGCGAGATCGACACCGCTGAGCCCGATCACCGCCGCCGCGCCCGGCCCGTGGGTCGCGATGTAATGCCGGTAGGACTTGTCCCAGATGGCCTCGGTCTCATGCGCATCCATGCCGATCAGCGACGGCCCGAGCGCGTCGTTGATGAAGGCGGCAATCGTGCTCGGCGTCTGGGCGTGATGCGCCTCGCCGTAGCCGACGATGCCGTCCGTCGTCTCGATGCGCACCAGCACCATGTCGCGCTTGGCCGACCGGCCGACGGCGAACACCGCGCCGCCCGGCGTCGGGCAGGACAGCGCGAAAGCCTCGATCCGCTTGATCTTCGTCATCAACAATCCTCCGCGTTGCGCGCGTTCCTATGCGAGCGTGGGGCCTCGGCCGTCATCCCTTGACGGCGCCGCCGCCGACCCCCTGAACCAGATGTTTCTGCAGAAAGAAGAAGGCCAGCAGGATGGGCGCGGCCGTGATGACGCCGCCGGCCATCAGCACGCCCCAGTCGGTGGTGTACTGGCCGATGAGCCCGCTCAAGCCCAGCGGCAGCGTGCGGTTCTTCTCGCTGAGGATGAAGGTGCTGGCATAGAGAAACTCGTTCCAGGTGTGAATCATCACCCAGGTCGCGACCGCGACAATGCCCGGCTGGGCCATGGGCAGAATGACCTTCCAGAAGGCCTGCCAGCGCGTGCAGCCATCCATGCGCGCGGCGTCCTCGAGCGAATGGGGCACCTGCGCGAAGAAGCCACGCATCAGCCAGACGCAGAGCGGCAGCATATAGCTGAGATAGACCGGTATCAGCCCATAGAGGCTGTCGAGCCAGCCGAGATAGCGTAGCTGCACATAGAAGGGGATGAGCAGCAGCACGGGGGGAAACATCTGGCCGTAGAGCATGAAGAGCGGCAGTGCCACCGAGCCCTTGAAGCGGTGGCGCGCCATCGCATAGCCGGCCGTCACCGACAGGGCCACGCTGATGAGCGTGACACTCACCGTGAGGATGAGGCTGTTGAGCGCAAACTGCCAGAAATGGGCGCCGACCAGAAGGTCGATATAGTTCTGAAACGTCACGCTGTGCGGGACGAGCGCCGGCGGGCGCTGGAAGATCTCGTCTTTTGCCCGCAGAGACGTGGCGATCATCCAGTAGAACGGAAAGACCGCCCAGATGAAGGCGATCCAGAGCGTCGTGTAGGTGAGGACCTTACGCAACGACTTCGGCGTCCGCGTGCGGCGCAGCGCTTCGGAGCGGGGCGCGGGCATGGTGCGCGAGGCTGTGGCGAGGCTCATGGCTAATCTCCCTCGCGCGCCTGGATGAGCTTGAGATAGAGGGTGGTGGCGATCACCAGTCCGACGAAGAGCATCGTCGCGACGGCGGAGGCCATGCCGAGATCAAAGCGCTGGAAACCGTATTTATAGGCCAGCGTGAACAGAATTTCCGATGAATTCAGCGGCCCGCCCTCAGTCATCAGCCAGATGGCGTTGAAGTTGTTGACGGTCAGAATGAAGGTGAGCACCGCGGCTATCGCGAAAGACACGCGGATCTGCGGCAGGATGACATACCAGAGCTTGCGCCAGCCGGAGGCGCCATCCATGGATGCGGCCTCCAGAATGGAGCGCGGCACGAGCTGGAGCGCGGCAAGCAGCAGCAGCATCACGAAGGGCGTGCCCTTCCAGATGCTCTCGACGGTGACCGCATAGAGCGAGGTGGCCGTGTCGCCGAGCCAGGGGTGGTAGTCGCTGATGATGCCGAGCTTCATCAGCATCTCGTTGACGATGCCGACGCTCGGATCGTACATCCAGCGCCAGGTGAGCACAGCGACGACGCTCGGCACCACCCAGGGCACGAGGATGCCGGAGCGGAAAAAGCCGATCCCCGGCATGGCGCGGTGGAGGAGGAGCGCCAGCGCCAGGCCGAGGCCGAGCTGCGCGACGACGTTCAAGACCACCCAGATGAGCGTATTGACGGAGGCCTTCACGAAGACCGGATCCGCGAAAACGCGCTGGAAATTGCGCATCCCGACGAAAGTGACCGTCCCGTTGTTGAGCGTGCGCAAGGTGACGTCATAGAACGACGAAACAACGCCGGAAATAACGGGATAGACGACAACGCCGAGAACGATGATGACGGCGGGCAAAACCATCAGATAGGGATAGATGCGCGCACCCAGCCCGGTTTCGAAGATCGACGACCAGGTTCTTCTCAAGCCCGGTGCGTTCAGGGTGCGCGCGGTCATCCTACTTCTTCTCCAACAGACCCTTGATCGCCGTATTGGCTTCGGTCATCGCCGCCTGGGCCGGCTTGCCGCGGATCACCGAATCCCATGCATTGGCGAAGACGCTCGCGTGGATCTCGCTCCACGGCGCGACGACCGGGCGGGCGCGGCCCGCATCCGCCTGCGCCATGAACGGCTGGAGCTGCTTCGGCAGGGCGGCGATCGCCTCGGGCGTCGTCGCGCTGGCGGCCGCCGACAGGCGCTCATATTTGCGCATCAGCTCCACGCTGCGCGGCCCGGTGAGCCACTCGATGAGCGCAAAGCTCGCGTCCGGGGACTTGCTGCCGGCCTTGGCGGCGAGGTTGTAGCCGCCGATCACCGTCGCCGGCTTGACGCCGACGGGCAGCGGATGCACGGAATATTTGAGGTTGGGGTTGCCCTTGGCAAGCGCTGCCAACGCCCAGTCGCCGGTCACCACCATGCCGGCGCGCTCCTGGATGAAGGGCGCATGCACTTCGTCCCAGTTGCCGGCCGTGAGCACCGACTTCGGCATGGCCTGCGACTGGGTGTAGAGCTTGGCGAGAAAGTCCACCGCCTCCACCGTCGGCTTCTCCGCGACATGCGGCACGCCCTTCTCGTCGATGATCTCGCCGCCGTTCTGCCAGATGAAGCTGTAGAGCTGGAAGGCGCCCATCCGGCCGCCGCCGAAGCTCGCGCCGTAGGTGTCCTTCTCCTTGTTGGTCATGGCAACCGCCGCGTCGTGGAATTCCTTCCAGTTGGACGGCGCCTTGGCGATCCCCGCATCCGCCAGCATGCGATCGTTGACGAAGAGCGCGACGTTGTTGGTGTAGAGTGGGAGGGCGTATTGCTTCTCCTGGAAGCGGCCGCTGGCCAGCGGCCCCGGCTGGTACTGCGCGGCAATGGGCTTCGTCTTGTCGGTCAAGTCGGCGAGGAGGCCGGCATCGGCAAGGCCCGCGACCCAGGCAATGTCGAGCGCCATCACATCGGGCCCGGCGCCACCGGACAGCGCGACGAAGAGGTTGCGCTCCATTTCCATATGCGGCACGGCTTGCAGCTCGACGGTGTGGCCGGTCTTGGCCTCGAAGGCCTTGATCTCCTCATAGATCGGCGCGTTCGGGCCGGGCACGAGGGGGGCGTTGACCCACATCACGATATTGTCGGCAAGTGCCGGCGTCGATCCAAGTCCGAGGCCAAGTCCAAGCCCAAGCCCAAGTCCAAGAACGGCCGCTGAAAGCGCTGCGCCGACTTTAGAACTGCTCCGCATATTCATTGTTTTCCTCCGCTTTATTATTGAATTCATGCTGTCTTGCTGAAATCCGTCAGCCGGGATTGACCTTGATCAGCGCGTCCGGGGAGAGCCACGCGATATCCTGGCTGAACCATCCCCCGATGGCCTCGGCCATTGCCGGTTGGTCGGCCGTGGAAGACTGTGGCGCGACCCGCCCTCGCGCGCCCACAATCCCGATGTGATCAACGCGCCAATCGGGGGCAAACCCATGCGCTGCATCCACGGATGAATGCCGGTCCGGATTGACGGCGATGAGGCCGAGCGCCGTCCCGTGCGCAGCATCCGCCGCCAGCGTCAGCCGCGCGCCGTCGCGCAGGAAGAGTGGCATCCGGTCGAGCGGGACATCGTGAACGCGCCAGGCCGGCCCGCTTACCCATTCGCCCGCGAGCACGTCATACCAGTCGCCGGCCGGCAGATAGACCGCGCGGGTATTCCCATAGAACGCGACCGGCGCGACGAGAATATCCGGCCCCAGCATGAACTGCTGATCCCAGTCGTTGATCCCCGACCAGTCGATCTCCGGGAAGGCGAGCGGCATCATGCGCAGGAGCGGCAGGCCGCCGCCGGCGGCTTCCCGGCCGTACTGCTCGAAGACCGGCCGAAGCGCGAGATGGAGCCGCGCATAGTCCGCGTAGACGGCGGCCGAGCCCGCATCCATGTCCCACGGCTCGCGGCAGCCGAGCCCGTGCAGCATCATCAGCGGCGTGAAACAGGCGAACTGCGTCCAGCGCGCGAAGACCTGCGGCGTCGGCGTGCCGAAATAGCCGCCGAGATCGCTGCCGATGAAGGACCAGCCGGAGAGATTGGCGCTCTGCACGGCGCGGATCGCCGATGGCAGGCCGGTCTTGGGACAGAAGTCGGACGTCTGGTCGCCGCTCCAGATAGGCGCGCGCACACGCGGCGAGCCTGAACGGCTGATGATCGCCGGCGTTTTGCCGTCGAAGGCCGCGATCGTCGCCTCGAGATAATAGCGCACGAAGGCGTTGTGGGCGCGCCCGCCCGTCTCGCCGGAGTGGAGCACGGCATGCTCGGGGAGCTGTTCGCCGAAATCGGCCTTGAAGCCGACGATCCCCTGTTTGACAAGGCCGCGGAGATTCCCCGACCACCAGGCGCTGGCCTCCGGATTGGAGAAATCGATGAGCGCCGCCACCACATTCGGATTGGCGCCGGGCCGGCGGGTAATCAGCTCGCCGTGCCGGTCGACGATCACATAGCCCCTTGCCTTGGCGAATTCGAAGGACTTGGTGCCGACGACCACCCAGGGACAGAGCCAGAGATAGATGCCTGTTCCGTCCCTGGCCATGTCCGAGACCATGCCACAGGCGTCGGGATACTTCCCCGTGTCGAAGGCGAAGGAATGGACCTCGCTCGCCCAATAGGCGTCGATGAGCTTGATCGCCATCGGCAGGTCGAGCCCGACGTGGCCGGCGACATCGGCCGCGACCGTTGCTGCGTTCTCGTAGCGCCAGTCACCCGCCTTCCAGAGGCCGAAGAAATGCGCGTCCGGCATCAGCGGCGGACCGATCCGCGCGATCAGCGCCGCATAGAGCTCCGCAAGGCCGCCACGATCGATATCGAGCGTCAGGCTCTCGCCCTCCACCTGGACCCGCAGGACATGGGGGTCGAAGGGCGCGGCGATGTGAAAGACGGCCGGCGCCTCGTCGGGCAGGAAGAGCGAGTAGCCGAGCGTCGTGGCGATCCACGGGCTCGGCAGATAGGTGCCGTTGCCGAGGCCGAAGTTCTCCAGGTAGTAGCGCACGGACTGGCCGCGCAGGTCGAGCGTCTCGAAGCGCTCGCCGCCGCCGAAGGCCTGGAACTTGGTCGGCACGGCGAAGGCGATTTCCACCGCGGCAGCGCCCGCGCGCGTGACGGTGATCCGCGCCCCGCCGCCCGGCCTCTCGGTGACGCTGACGGCGCTGCCCGCCTCCGCGAAGGGCATTGTCGTCCACGAGCCGCCGGCCGTGCGCCAGCCGACGCTCACGGGATGATGGGGGGCGCTGGCGTGGGAGACGCCTGCCGCGCTGTTTGGCCGGGTGTCAGGCATGGTCCACCTTCACCCCGAGCTGGCGGCCGAGATGCGCGACGGCGTCGCCCCAATGGCCATAGACGGCGGTGACATGGTGCTCGTAGCCCTCGTCGATGAACTGCCGCACCAGCGCTTCGGCCTTGCCGGCCCACGGGCGGAAATAACCGGCCGCGCGGTTCGCGGCGGACCGCTGGTCCTCGATCGCGCCTTCGGCGACGAAAATCCTCAGCGATCCGTCGGCGCGCATGGACAGGCGGAACAGCGTCATGGGGCCGGGACGAAGCGGAAATGTCTCCTGCTTCAACACGGGATCGAGCGAACGCGGCCCGTCCGCCAGCCGCGGGCTGACCCCGTAGTGCCACAGCACGAGGCGATTCTTGGCGCGGTCGATGCCGGAAATATCGGTGAGGAAGGGCAGCGACGCCGGGTCGAAGGCCCGCGCCACCAGCGCCGAGACCGCGCCCATGACGTCGCCTTCCGGTGCGATCGGAATGGCCCGGTCGGAGAGTTCGCCAAGCGCGGCCCAAGTGCCGCGGAAGTCCTCCGCATAAAGGATTTCCGGCCAGTCGCGCAACGCAACGGCATCGGCCTTGATGGCGTCGAGCCCGGCTTCAAGGCGCGCATAGGTCCGCCCCAGCGTGGCGCGCCCGGCCTCGGCCTCACCGCCGTCGAAGCTCGCTTCGGCCCAGCGCGCCGCAGCCGCTTTCTCGGCCTCGGCCGTCGCCTTGCAGCCTTCAAGAAAGCGCACGAGCGTCGTCTGCTCGATGGTGACGCCGAGCGCACGCTTGAGCGCCCAGGGGTCGACGGCGAGATTCGTGAACCAGTCGGCATGGCTGCCGATCAGGGCGACACGCGCACCCCTGACACGCGTATTGGCACGCGCAGCGGCCGCAAAAGCTGCCAACTCCCGCGCGAGTTCCGCGTCGCCCGGATTGCCCATCAGCAAGGTGAAGCGGTGTCCGAAACGCGCCAGTGTCGAGGCCCAGAGCTGCGTGCCGCAGAGCGAGTTGGTGATGATGGCATCGCTCTCCTCCAGCGCCCAGACGGCCAGAGGCAGCGCGCGATCGCCAATGGCCGACAGCACTTCATGGAGAAGGTCCGCGGTGCAGAAGGTGGAGAGCTGGATCACCAGCCCGTCGAGATCGCCAAGATCGAGGCTTTCAAGCGCCGCCGCGCAGCTTGCACGATCCCGCGCCAGCCGGCCGGCCAGTTTGAACCGGCCCGCGAGTTCTCCCTCTGCAACGAGATCCCGCGTCCGCCCGATCAGTTCCTCGGCCGCAGCCTCGGAAAACAGCGAGGACGCGACGAACAGGATACCGACCCGGCTCCCGCCAGATATGGCGGCCTGGTTTCCTGTGAGCATTTAGGCAATCTCCTCCAGCGCGGCATGGGCGTCGGCTCTTGCGTCCAGTCCTCCGCCGCTCACGAAACAATAGGCTGCGTAGTACAGCGCCGCCCGCGGGTCATTGCCGATGGATGGCGCGACGAAGGACAGGCTGAGGCGCCGTTCGTCGAAGCCGCCGAGCAGGCTTTCGTCGATCCCGGCGATGATGGCCGCGCGGTCGTCCTCCGGCATCAGGGATGGCCAGCCGCTGATCACCACCGACGAAAGGGGATGGAGATTGAGCGCATTGCCGAGCCCGAGCCCCAGCATGACGAGCCGCTCGCGCAGTGCGGCACGCACATCGCTGTCGAGGCCATGAACATCGATGAAGCTGTCGCCGCGATTGAGGATCTCGCTGGCATCAAGGCCGACGATCGGCGAGATGGCCCTGAGCGACGTGTAGGCCTCAATGCAGCCCCGGTGCCCGCAGCGGCAGAGCAGACCGTTCCGCTCGATCACCATGTGGCCGATCTCGAAGGCGGAAAAGGCATCGATCGAAGCGGCTTCGTTGACGATGACGCCAGCCACGCCATGGCCGACGAAGAGGAACAGGTGGTTGCCCGCCACCGGATAGCTCGTGCTGGGGGAATAGCGGTGGAATGCGGCTTGCGCGACGACGGAATTGGTGAGCGCCAAGGGCATGCCCGGAAGTGCCTCGCCGAGGAAATCGCGCAGGCGCGTGACATCCCAGGGATAGATCGGATTGCCGGCCTCGCGGCCGTAGCCCGGAATGGACAGGGCAACCTGCCGAACGGCAATGCCGCGCTTGTCCGTCCAGGCCTGCATGGCAGCGGCGCTCGTCCGGAAAAGCCGCTCGAACTCGTCCTGATCGAGCTGCGGCGAGGCGGGCATCCGGTCGACATAGTCGAGCGTCCCGCCGAGATCGCCGACGCCGAAGGACAGCCGGCTGTTGGACAGCTCAATGCCCGCGACAGCCACATCATTGCTTAGTGTAACGAGGGATGTCGGGCCGCCGGCATAAGGCGCCGGATGACGCGTTTCCTGAACCAGATTTTCGCTGCGCAACTCGGCGAGGATACGCGAAACACTGGCTTCCGTCAGCCGCGTCTCGCGCGCAATGGCCGAGCGGAAAGCGCCTCCGGTCCGCAATAGATTCTCGAGCACGGTGGCGCGCGTCTGTCGCCTGCTCCTTGGGGCCGCCCGTCCCAGCATTGTTGATCCGTTATATTTACACTGTGTAATTACTGTGCTTTAAAAAGAAAAATTGTCAACACGGGAGCGAGACGAAAGTGGCAGAGTTGACACTGCGGACCGTGGAAAAGCGGTTTGGCAACGTCCAGGCCGTCAAGGCCGTCGATCTCGATGTGGAACACGGCGAATTCATCGTGCTGGTGGGGCCGTCCGGCTGCGGCAAGAGCACGCTGCTCAGGATGATCGCCGGGCTGGAGGAGATCTCTTCCGGCGAGATCATGCTCGATGGTCGCAGCCTGAATGCCGTTGCGCCGCGCGACCGCGACATGGCCATGGTGTTTCAGGACTATGCGCTCTATCCCCATATGACGGTTGCGGAAAACCTCGGCTTCGCGCTGAAGATGCGCGATATGGCGGCCGCCGCCATCGAGGAGAAGGTGCATGCGGTCGCGCGCATGCTCGAGCTCGATGCATTGCTCGAGCGCAAGCCGAAGGCGCTCTCCGGCGGGCAGCGCCAGCGCGTGGCGCTGGGACGCGCGCTGATCCGCGATCCCAAGGTCTTTCTGTTCGACGAGCCGCTCTCGAACCTCGATGCCAAGCTCAGGGTCGGCATGCGCATGGAGATCCGCAAGCTGCAGGTCGCGCTTGGAACGACAAGCATCTACGTCACCCATGATCAGATCGAGGCCATGACCATGGCTGACCGGATCGTGGTGCTGAAGCTCGGCGAGGTGCAGCAGATCGGCACGCCGATCGATATCTACCAGAGGCCGGTCAACAGCTTCGTCGGAACCTTCATCGGCTCGCCGCCGATGAGCCTGGTGCCCGCCAGGCGCCGCGGGGAAAACGGCGAGGCCGTGCTCGCCTTCGGCCGGGGGCATGACATACGCCTGCCGCCGGAGCGCGTGGAAGCGCTGACGCGCGCCGGCGTCGACCAGGTCGAGGTGGGACTTCGTGCCGAACATATATCGCTGGCCGAGCCGGGCGATGCTGACGGCGCGGCCTTCACCTCCGACGTCATCCTCGTCGAGGAGCATGGCGCCGATTCGATCGCCGTCGTGACGCTCGGAGAGCGCGAGGTGATGGCGCGGGTGAAGCCCGGCGCCGCCCATGTCGGCGACAAGGCCCGGCGCTTCCGCCTCGATGTCGACGCGCTCCATCTCTTTCATCCAGAGACGGGCCGACGCCTTGTTTAGCGCCAATCCGGCAGAGGTGTTCTGCCTCGGGCTCGCCATCCAGGACACCATCCTGACGGTCGCGTCGATTCCCACCGAACCCGTCAAGATCTACGCCGCGGCGCGCCGCGAGGCGGGTGGCGGGCCGGCCGCCACCGCCAGCGTGGCGATCGCACGCCTCGGCGGGAAGGCAAGCTTTGCCGGCCGCCTTGGCGACGACCGGACAGGAGCGGCGCTGCGCCGCGAGCTCGAGGATGAGATGGTCGACGTCACCTGGTTGCGCCATTTCGCGGGCGTGCAGTCGCCCGGGTCGGTCATTCTTGTCGATGGCAAGGGCGAGCGGCTGATCGTCGCCTATGCCGACCCGAACCTGCCGCGCGACGCTAGTTGGTTGACCCCGTCCAGGCTGGGGGACGCCGTGCTGTGCGACCTGTCATGGCCGGAAGGCGCCCTGCAATGCCTCAGCATGGCGCGCGAGGCCGGCATCCCCTCCGTGCTCGACGCCGACATCTCCCGCCATAGCCGCGAGCAAGTGGCGATGCTGGTTGCCGCCGCGGATCATGTGGTGTTCTCGCGACCCGGACTGGCTGAATTCACGGGCACCGACGACATGGAAGCCGGGCTGCGCGCGGCGGCCCGTCCCGGGCATCGGCTCATCGGCGTGACCGATGGTGCCGACGGCCTGTTCTGGCTCGACGACGGTCCTATCCGCAATGCGCGGCCCCCCCGCGTCGATGTGGTCGATACCGTCGGCGCTGGCGACGCGTTCCATGGCGCCCTGGCGCTGGCACTGGCGCGTCACGACGGCCTCGAGGAGGCCATTGCCTTTGCCAATGCGGTCGCGGCGTTGAAATGCACGCGGCCGGGCGGTCGCGCGGGGCTGCCCACAGCGGACGCTCTCCTGCGCTTCACCGGATAAGCAACCTCCGCCCCCATCGCGCGCCTGCGCGACTGCTTCGGGGGGCCGATAAGGCGTGTCCCGGTCGGGAATGATACGAATTTCGGATCAGGGACACTGGCATGTGACAATGCGAGCTTGTATCAGCTGCCGGCGTGGCATCCCGGCTTCGCCTCGTCCGGAATCCGACAGGCCTTGCCGCGTTGCGCCGGTGAATGCGTCGCAACCCAGCGAGGATCGGGCATGTTTCGTCACACGCTCACGACACAGATCGCGATTGCGGCGCCCGCCGCGCGGATCTGGCAAATCCTGATGGACTTCGCGGCCTATCCCGAATGGAACCCCTTCATTCGGAGCGCCCAGGGCACACCGCAGCCGGGCGAAAGGTTGACGGTCCATATCCAGGCGAGCGGAACCAAGGGCATGACCTTTCGCCCGAAGGTTCTGGCAGCCACCCCGGAACAGGAATTGCGCTGGCTTGGGCACCTCGGCATCCCGGGACTGTTCGACGGTGAACATCTGTTTACGCTGCATCCGGTATCGGCAACCGCCTGCGCGTTCCAGCAGGCCGAAGCCTTTCGCGGCCTTCTCGTGCCTTTGTTCCGCGGCGCGCTCGACCGCGATACGAAACGCGGCTTCGAGGAGATGAATCAGGCGCTGAAGGCGCGGGCCGAGGCGGCGTGAGGCGTTGGCCAGGCTGCGGCGCCCCCTAGTGAGCCGCAAATTTTCCCGATAGTATGTTTTTCTATAGAAAATTTTCCTTGAATTCTCTTCTTTCATATTTATTTTTGCGGTCATGGACGAGATTGACCTCAAAATCATCAGCCTGCTGTCTGAAGACGGCCGACGCTCGCTCGCCGATATCGGCGGCACGGTGGGGCTGTCCACATCGGCGATCAACGAGCGCATCCGCCGCCTGGCCGGCACGGGAGCCATCCGCCGCTTCACCGTGGAGGTGGACCCGGACGCGATCGGCCTGCGGACGCTCGCGTTCATCTGGGTCGCACTGCGCGATGATGCCGATGAAGCGGCATTTCGGGCATTCGCGGCTGCGCATCCCGCTATCCTCGAATGTCACCACGTCACCGGCGCCTGGTCCTATCTCGTCAAGGTGAGGGTCGGCGGTACGGCGGAGATCGAGGGCTTCCTCAACGAGCTCAAGGCGCATCGGTTTCTCGGTCGCAGCGAAACCGTCATCGCGCTGTCTTCCGCTGTTGCCGGCCCCTTCATTCCGAAGGAACCGCGGTGATGGACCCGTTGCTCTTCTGGAAAAGCCTTCTGCTCGGCCTGGCGGTTGCCGCCCCTCTCGGGCCGATCGGCGCCCTGTGCATCAATCGGACACTGGAGCGAGGCTTCGCGGCGGGGGTGGCCGGAGGACTGGGGACCGCGCTGGCGGATGGACTCTATGCCGCGCTGGCCGCATTCGGCTTTGCGGCCTTTTCAGAGGTCCTCACCAGCGTCGACATGCCGCTGCGCATCGCCGGTGGCGCCTTCATGCTCTGGCTCGGATGGAAAAGCCTGACGCCGCACCTGCCGAGGACCGTAGCGGAGGCAACCACCCGCGATCTCATGGGCACGACGGCGGCCACATTCCTTTTGACGCTGACCAACCCCATGACCATCCTGTCCTTCGCTGCACTGTTCGCGGGCCTCGGTCTCGCCGCGGCGGCGGGAACGACGGAAGCCACGCTGGTCGTTGCAGGTGTATTCGCCGGCTCGATGCTGTGGTGGTGCCTGCTCAGTGGCGGTGTGGCGATTGCCCGGCATCGCCTGCCGGCCGCGTTTGCTCGATGGATCTCGCGCATTTCGGGCGGTGTGCTGATTGCCTTCGGGCTATGGGCAATCCTGTCGGTTGCGTTCTGATGACCGCGCCCCTGCGGTCTGACCATCATTTCGCGCGCCGGCCGGGACCGCGCGCATCATTACATCCGCTGGTCGCGAGAGAGCCGCCCACGGGCAAGCGCGGCACGAGGCTCCCCCCCTGGTGCGCATCCGCGCTTGCACGAAGCGAGCTGCTGCGCGCGAACCCATGAACCGGCCCTTCCCGTCGCGTTGGATGGAATCCGCACCAGCGCGGCCGCTTTGGCCGAAAGGGAGGAATTGAGCGGCGCCACCCGTCTGCAATTGGTCACAGTCGACTAACATGTTAGTTGACGATAATCGCTGTGTTAGCTAGATATTCCCCATGCTGGCCGATGGACGCGATCCCATGACCGCGTCGAAGCTCAATGGGCCGTGCGCAAAAACAACGGGAGGAATCATCTCATGCGGTGGATTCTTGGAGCGGCCGCGGGTATCGGCTTTGCCATCACAGCGGTCCATGCGGATGCAGCAACGCTCCGCGTCTTCGCGAATTCGGCTCATCAGGCGGCCTTGCAGGGCAATCCCAAGGTGCCCGGCAGCAATCTCCAGGAGAAATTCGAGAAGGACACCGGCATCACCATCGACTGGGAGACCGTGCCGTGGCCGCAGATGCAGCAGAATCTCCTGCGTGCGCTGGCGTCCGGCAGTTCACAGTTCGACGTCGTCATGATCGAGAGCAGCTGGCCGTCGCGCGACGTGCTGGACAAGCTGGTGACCTTCGAAGCGCCTGCGGGATCGCCGGAAGCCAAGGAGTTGGACGCCATCTTCCCGCGCATGCGGGCCGCCTATACGCTGGACGGCCAGTTGAAGGGCATCCCGATCCGCTCCAATCCGCAGATCGTCCACTATAACAAGGCGATCTTTGAGGCGCGGGGCATCCAGGAGCCCAAGACCTTCGCGGATCTCCTCGCCGCAGCAGAAAAAGCGAGCTTCAAGCGGGATGATGGCGCGCCGGTGTATGGGCTCGCGCTCAAGCCGGATGAAGACATCATCGCCGTGGTCAAGGCCATGGGCGGCAACGTCGTGACCGATGATTTCGCGGTGGTCGTCAATTCCGCCGAAACGAAAGCGGCACTCGAGCGGCTGAAGGTCCTGTTCGAGAAGGGCGCCATTCCGCCCAATTTCTTCTCCATGGATGCCACCTCCGTGCAGACGATGATGCGTGAGGGGCTGGTCGCCATGTCGCTGTTCGGCGACAACTACTTCAACCGCTTCAACGATCCGGCGTCGTCACGCATTGCCGGCAAGGCCGGCTTCTTCGCCATCCCCGGCACACCGCCGCAGACCTACGCCCCCGCGAAAGTGGCCTTCTGGGCGGCAGCGCTTCCGAAGAACGGCCGGCCGGACAATCAGGACGCCGCGAAGACCTTCATCCGCTATCTCGCCTCGGCGGCCGTGCAGCTCCAGATGGCCTTGAACGGCAACGGCCCCGTGCGCGCCGATACGCTGCGGGACGCGGCCTTCCTGAAGGGCGCGCCCTACGCGTCGGCATCGATCGCCGCCCTCGACAACGCGACCCAGCCTCTGCCGATCTTCGAGGGCACCAATCAGGTGCGCGACATCTTCGTAAAGGAGGCTGTTGCCGCCATCATCGGCAAGAAGCCCGTCGACGAAGCGCTCAAGACGGCCGAAACCGATATCAAGGCCATCGTCGACAAGCGTCGGGATCGCTGAGGACATTCCGCGACGATCCCACGATCGCAGCGCCCGCCCTCGCACATGGCTGATGTGATGCAACCCTATATCCTGTCCAGAACGGCCCTCGAGCGCCGTGCGATCGACCTTCTCGTCATCGGTGGCGGCATGGCCGGCACCTTCGCCGCGCTGGCGGCGAAACGCGCGGACCCCGCGCGCTCCGTCGTCATCGTCGAGCAGAGCAACATCCTGGGTGGCCAGGGCACCGTCGGCGGGGTGGCGGGCTTCGTCGGCGACACCGCGCGGGTCAATGCGGTTTTCGCGGAGCTCGTCGCGCGGCTCGAACGGGCGGGCAAGATCGATCCCTATCGCAGCAACGACGACCGGCGCGCCTATGATCTCGAGAGCTGCGGCTTCTATCTGCAGGAGATGGTCGCCGAGGCCGGCATCGAGACCTGGCTGCATGCCGTGGCGCTGGACGGCAAAGCGCAGGATGGCTGGGTGAAGGAGGTGCTGATCAGCGTGGGGCCCACGCTCGCCGTCGTCGAGCCCGCGATGGTGATCGACGCGACGGGCAATGCCCTCATCGCCGATATCCTGGGACTGCCGACACGCCATCTCGGCGCCTTGGCGCAGTTGCCGATGAGCCTTTATTTCACGTTGTGGGACACCGGACGGCCGGTGCGCCCCTTCCTGCCCGAGGGCTGTCCCCGCTGGGACAATGACGATGATCTGCCGATGACCTCGCTGCACGGCTTCGCAGATGGCCGCATCGAGGTGAAGATGAAGGTCGTCGGCTTCGATGCCGCCGACGGCTTCAGCCTCTCGGAGGCGGAGATCCACGGCCGGCGGCAGATGATGGGGCTCATCTACCATCTGCAGACGCGCGGCTATAGGGGCAGGCACGCCGCCGGTGGCGGCAAGCCTCTCGCGACCTATACGCTGGCCTCGGTCTCACGCGCCATCGGCCAGCGGGAAGGCCGCCGCATCATCGGCCGCGCGACGCTGACCGAGGACGATATCCGCCATGCCGCCATCTTCGACGATGCTGTCGCAGTCGGCACCTATCACCTCGACTTCCACTGGCCCGACACGGACAAGCGCGCCGGCACCGGCATCACCGACATGGTGGAGCCTTACCACATTCCCCTCGGGGCGATGCTGCCGCAGGGGATGCACAATGTGCTCTGCCCCGGACGCTCGCTGTCGGGCGACCAGATGGCGCTGAGTTCCTACCGGGCGATGGCCACCTGCGCGCAGATGGGCTTTGGTGCTGGAACCGCCGCGGCGCTCGCATCGGCCTCCGGTGGCTCCCTTGCCGCTCTCGATCCCACAGCGCTGCGGGCCGCCATCGAGGCCGGCGGCCAGAGCCTCGATCTGTCGCGCTATGGCGACTATCTGCGCTGCCTGCAACTCATCGAGGAGATCATCCCGATCGCGGCAAGCGACGGCGATCACTTGATGCTGGAGCGGCTGTCCAACGGACGGACACACGCGTCGCTCATGAAAGGCAATGCTGTCGTGGCCGCTGCCCTGCGCGAACGCGCGGTCTGGTCGGCGATTGGCCCCATGGAAGACGCCGCAAGCCTGACCCCGGACACCGCCCGGCCCAATGCGGTCATCCCCGATGCGGCCGTCCCCAGTCCGGCCGTCCCGGATGCGGTCAAGGGCCAGGTGCGCTTCGATACAACCGGTGCGATCCTCGCCTTCGCGGAGGCCTGCCCCTCCTCGGCCCTGACCGAGGACGGCGCGGTGGGATGCATCCTCTTGAAACGCTGCCACCGCGGCGAAGAACGGTGGGAGCTGCATGCCACGGTCGATGAGCCGGGCCGGCTCTTCGCTCTCATCGTCGCCGGCGATCGTTTGCGTTATCGGGTTTTGTCGACGGATCACCGCAGCGCGGTCGCGCCAGACCTGATCCCGACGGCGATAGGCTGTGCCGTCGCCTTCGCCACCCACGACGGCCGCATTCATTTCTGGGAGGCGTCGGAGGATCGTTTCGCAGACATCGGCAGCCCCGCGCCCGATCCGCAGGCCCTCAAGCGGCGGCCCTATGAGGACCATCTGCTGCTTGCGGAAGCGCCGGGCCTGGAGATCGCATCGTGACCGATGTCGCGCTTTCGCGGCCTGCCGCGAGCCCGCACGCATCGCGGGTGCCGATCCGTGAAGCCTTGCAAGGCTGGTCGCTCGTCGCGCCGCTGTATCTCTTCGTCACCGCAATCATCGTCATTCCGGAAATATGGGCGCTTTATCTGAGCTTCACCGACTATTCCGTTGGGCGCACGCCGCAATTCGTCGGTCTGGCGAACTATCGCGCGACACTGTCAGCGGCTGAGTTCTGGATGGCCGCCTGGCGAACATTGCAGTTCGTCGCCATTGCCGTCTCGCTCGAGATCGCAATCGGCCTGTGGCTCGCCTGCATATTGGCGCGCCTGCGCGCCTTTCGCGGCATCATCATCGCCTGCCTGATCGCGCCCATCGCCATGAGCCATGCCGTGACGGCGACCATGTGGGGCTATCTCCTGGATCTGAACGTCGGTCCGATCAATTTCCTCACGGAAGTGATGGGCTTCGGACGCCTTCCGTGGCTGTCCTCTGAGACGCTCGCCCTGCTGACGGTGGCCTTCATCGAGTTCTGGGCCGGCATGCCGCATGTGCTGATCATGCTGTTTCCTGTGCGCGCAGCGTTGTCACCGGAGATCTACGAGGCGGCCGAGCTCGATGGTGCCACGGCCCGGCAAAGTTTCTGGCGCATTACCTTGCCGCTCATGATGCCGGCTTTGCTGATCGCGATGATCTTCCGCATCATCATCACCATGCGGGCCTTCGGCACCGTCTGGATCCTGACCAAGGGCGGCCCGCTCGAGTCGTCGGAGCTGCTGTCGATCTACCTCTACAAGACCGGATTCAGCTACTGGAATTTCGGCCAGGCCGCGGCCATTGCCTGGTTGATGCTGCTCATCACGGCCGCCGCTTCATCCCTCTACATGCTGCGTCTCTACCGGGATGCGGCAGGCACCACGACCTGAGCAGGAGCGCGAGATGGACAGCCGTAGCTCCATGACCCTACTCGACCGCATCGTTCTCGCGGTTGCCATTGCCCTGGCGGTGATCCCGATCCTCGTCGTCATCGCGTCCTCCTTCAAGGAAGGGCGGGACATCTTTTCCTATCGGCCCGTCATCTTCTTCTGGCCGACGCTGGACAACTACGCGAGCCTCGGGATGCGCTGGGGGAAATTCCAGCTTGGCCTCGGTAACAGCGCGGTTGTGACGTTAGGCTCGATCGCCCTCGTCCTCGCCGTCTGCCTGCCGGCCGCCTATGCCTTGTCGCGCCTTCCCCGGCACGGCGTCGGACGATCCTCGAGCGCGCTGCTCATCATCAAGATGCTGCCACCGCTCGTCGTCACCGTGCCGCTTTTTCCCATTTTTTCCAGCGTCGGGCTCGACAACTCGCGCGTGGGACTGATCCTCGTCTATGCCGCCTTTGAAGTCAGCCTCAGCGTGATGATCCTGAAGACCTTCATCGACGCCGTGCCGCTGGAGGTGGAGGAGGCCGCGTTCCTTGACGGCTGCGACCGGCTGCAGGCGTTCCTGAGAGTCATCATGCCGCTGATCTGGCCGGGCATCATCACGGTGGCGATCTTCGTCGCCTTGTTTGCCTGGAACGACTACATGTTCGGCCTGATCCTGACGACCTCGCGCACCGTTACGGCGCCCGTCGTCCTGGCCGACATGCTCTCGGGGATCGGTGAGGGAACCGCGACCTGGGGCGAGGTTTTCGCCGCCGCGACGCTGCAGATGATTCCCGTGCTCGCCTTCGCCTGGATCGTCCAGCGGCAGATGTTCTTCGGCGCCCTGCGCGGCGCGACAAAGGGTTAGGGTCCGACGACAATGGTCATATCCGAGCAGCAGTCGTCGCGGCAGAAGGCCTATGAAGCCTTCACCCGCCATCTTCTTGCCCATGCCCTGCGCCCCGGCCAGTTCGTCTCCCAGCGCGAGCTGGTCGAGTTGACGCGACTGCCCGTGGGCGTCGTGCGCGAGCTCGTCTCGCGCCTCGAGGCCGAGGGGCTCGTCATGACGGTGCCGCATCGCGGCATGCAGATCGCCTATGTCGGGATCGACCTCATCCGCGACGCTTTCCAGTATCGCGCGATGATCGAACGTGAGGCCGTCGCCTCCTACGCCGCCACCGCCAGCGACGAGGAGATCGCCCGCTGGCGTCAGGCGCATGAGGCCATCCTGGAGACCTGTGAGCGGGGCCTGGGGGATCAGGATCCCGCGGCCTTCCTGGCCGAGGCGCAGACGACGGATTTCAGTTTCCACACGACGATCGTCGATGCCCTCGGCAACGCCATCATATCCGATGCCTATCGCGTGAATTCCCTGAAGCTGAGCCTCGTGCGCCAGGAGCGCGGCCGGCTGACCATGGCCTTGCTGCCGCTCGCCATGCAGGACCATCTGGCCATCATCGCAGCCCTCGAGCGCCGCGATGCCGTCGGCGCCGCGCAAGCCATGGCGACGCATGTCATGCGCGGCCGGAATCGTTCGCTCGGCATAGACGGTCGGTAACAGCCCCTCAGCGCGGTAACATTCCGTCCCCCAACTGCCGCACGGGAACGACGGCGACGAGGCGGGCGATGGCCGCGAAGGCAACGACCGCGCAGCCTCCAAACAAGGCTGCAACAGCCAGTGCTCCCTTCACGCCGATCTGGTCCATCATCAGCGCGAATGCGAAGGGCGCCGCTGATCCGACGATGAGGCGGACGGACATCATCTGCCCCTGACGCGCGCCGTATCCTTCGGCGCCAAACAGCGCCAATGGCAGTGTCCCTCCGACAATGCTGTAAAGACCATTGCCCATTCCGAAGAGGACAGCAAACAGCATGGCACCGGTGAAGGACGGCGCGGTGACGAGCAGCAGGACCAATGCGATCGGCAAAAGTGCGGCCGAGACGATGGCGAGGGAGGCCTGCGACAGTTCCCTGCCGAAGATCATGTTGATGAAGCGGCTTGCCACCTGTGACGGCCCGAAAAGCGCGCCGACGGCAACGCTGGCCAAGCCGAGCCCGAGCGCTCCGAGCATGGGCACCATGTGGACGAGGATGGCCGAGCTGATGAAGCTCTGCAGGGCGAAGCCTGCCGCCATGAGCAGGAAGCCCTTGCTTCGTGCCTCAGGTGGAAGGCTGCTGTGCGGGGATGGAGGCTTTCGGGCACCGTCACCATCGGCCGGTTCCGCGGCGATGGGGAGGCGCCGCGACATCCACAGATGGATCGGCAGGCACAGCACCACATGCATGAGGGCGAATACGAGATAGATCTGCTGCCACGTCAGGAAGTCGTGCAACCAGGTCGACAGCGGCCAGAATATGGTCGAGGCGAAGCCCGCGATAAGCGTCAGATAGACGATGCTGCGTTGGGCGGTTCCCGGATGGCGCTGGACCAGCAACGGGAAGGCCGCGCCGTACTGAACCAGTGTCGCGGCGATCTCGATCGCGAACAGGGCTGGGACGAAGAGGAATCCATAGGGCGCCAGCGCGCAGGCAGCGAGAGCCAGCGCCGCAGCCATCGAGCCGACCGCCATGACGCGGCCAGCGCCGAAACGATCGATCCAGCGTCCCGCCCAGGGGGCAACCAGGCCGCCGGTCAGCAACGCGGCCGAGAGCGCCGCGAAGATCCATTCGCTCGGCCAGCCGAAGTCGCGGGCCATGGCGGGTGCTAGAATGCTGAAGCTGTAGTAGAGCGTTCCATAGCCGATGATTTGCGTCACGCCGAGCGCTGCGACGTCTATCCAACGGCCCATGTCAGATGGCCTCGTGCCTGGTCCGGAGGGCCAGCTTCTCAGCCGCTTCCTTGCGCTCCGAATATCGGTCAGTCAGATAGGAAGAGACATCGCGCGTCAATAGCGTGAACTTGACCAACTCCTCCATCACATCGACCACGCGGTCGTAGTAGGAGGATGGTTTCATCCGGCCGGCCTCGTCAAACTCCTGATAGGCCTTCGCGACGGACGATTGATTCGGGATCGTGACCATCCGCATCCAGCGACCGAGCACGCGCATCTGGTTGACGGCGTTGAAGCTCTGTGAACCGCCGGACACCTGCATGACGGCGAGCGTCCGCCCCTGCGTCGGCCTGATCGCGCCGACCGACAGGGGTACCCAGTCGATCTGCGCCTTCATGACCGCGCTCATGGCGCCATGCCGTTCCGGGCTGGTCCAGACCTGGCCCTCCGACCAGTGCGACAGGTCCCGCAGTTCCCGTACCTTCGGATGATCGACCGCGGCACCATCCGGCAAAGGCAGGCCGCTCGGGTCGAAGACGCGCGTCTCGGCTCCGAACTGTGCCAGCAGCCGCTCGGCCTCCAGTGTCAGAAAGCGGCTGTAGGACCGCGCGCGGAGCGAGCCATAGAGCAGCAGGATGCGGGGCGGATGGGTCGAAGGCGTCGCGCGCAACCGATCGGTGCTGGGGATGTCGATGCAACCGGCATCGACATTGGGAAGGTCAGGCAGCATCAACGCCTCGCCTCTGCAGCGGCCAGCGTTTTGCCGCCGCGCTCGTACCAGCCTTGCGAGCGGTTCACAATCCAGACGACAGAGAGCATGACCGGCACCTCGATGAGCACGCCGACCACCGTGGCGAGCGCCGCCCCGGAATGGAAGCCGAACAGGCTGATCGCCGCGGCCACCGCCAGCTCGAAAAAGTTGGACGCGCCGATCAGCGCCGAAGGACCGGCGACGCAATGCTGCTCGCCGGCGACCCGGTTGAGGAGATAGGCAAGCCCCGCGTTGAAATAGACCTGAATCAGGATCGGCACCGCGAGCAGCACGATGATGAGCGGCTGCGCGATGATCTGCTCGCCCTGGAAGCCGAACAGGAGCACCAGCGTCGCCAGCAGGGCGACCAGAGAAACCGGTCCGAGCGTGCCGAGAACCCGCTCGAGGGCCGCTTGCCCACCGGTCGCCAGCAGGCGGCGGCGCATGACCTGCGCGATGATCACCGGAATGACGATGTAGAGCACGACGGACAGGACGAGCGTGCCCCACGGCACGGTGATCGCCGACAGACCGAGCAGCAAGCCGACGATCGGCGCGAAGGCGACCACCATGATCGCGTCGTTGAGCGCCACCTGGCTCAGCGTGAAATGCGGCTCGCCCTTTGTGAGGTTCGACCAGACGAACACCATCGCCGTGCACGGCGCGGCGGCCAGGATAATGAGGCCGGCGATGTAGCTGTCGATCTGGTCCGCCGGCAGGAGCGGACGGAACAGCCAGCCGATGAACAGCCAGCCGAGCAGCGCCATGGAGAAGGGCTTCACCGCCCAGTTGACGAAGAGCGTCACGCCGATGCCGCGCCAGTGCCGCCCGACCTCGCCGAGGGTGGCAAAATCGATTTTCAGGAGCATGGGAATGACCATCAGCCAGATCAGCACCGCGACCGGCAGATTGACCTTGGCGATCTCGGCCGCCCCGATCGCCTGGAACAGACCCGGCATGATATGGCCGAGCGCGATGCCGGCAACGATGCAGAGCGCAACCCAGAGGGTGAGATAGCGTTCAAAGGTGGACATGGATGCCTCTCAAGCCGTCGCCACGCGGCGGCCGTGCTCATCCACGACCCGCTCGCCGTCTTCCTTGACGAATTCGCCCCGCTGAGGCGGAAGCAGGGCGAGCACGTCCTCGGACGGCCGGCAGAGCCTCACGCCCTTGGGGCTCACGACGATCGGGCGATTGATCAGGATCGGATGCGCCAGCATGGCATCGAGCAGCTGATCATCGGTCAGCGCGGGATCGCCGAGACCGAGCTCCGCATAGGGCGTGCCCTTCTCGCGGATGACGTCGCGCACCGACAGGCCCATGCGTGCGACGAGCTGGGTCAGCATCGCCCGCGATGGCGGCGTCTTCAGATATTCGATCACATGCGGTTCGATACCGGCATTGCGGATCATCGCCAGCGTGTTGCGCGAGGTGCCGCAGTCGGGGTTGTGATAGATGATGACGTCCATGGCCTGCCTCACGCTGCGCTGTTGCGGGGGGAGGAAGCGCCTTCCGAACGCCCGATCTCCGTGAGGCTCGCGCGTAGGGATGCCTTGTCGAGGCTCGCCACGGGCAGCGCGGCAAAGGCTGCGATCCGGTTCTTGAGGTGGCGGAAGGCGGCGATGAAAGCAGCCTTCTTCTGAATGTCCGTGCCCTCGACCGCCGCCGGATCCTCGATCCCCCAATGGGCCGTCATCGGCTGCCCCGGCCATACCGGACAGGCTTCGCCGGCGGCGTTGTCGCAGACGGTGAACACGAAATCCATCACCGGCGCGTCCGGTCCTGCGAACTCATCCCAGTTCTTCGAGCGGAAGCCCTCGGCCGGATAGTCGAAATCCTGCAGCACCGCGAGCGCTATGGGATTGACGGCGCCCTTCGGCTGGCTGCCCGCCGAGAAGGCGCGAAAACGGCCGGCGCCATCCTTGGCGAGGATGCTTTCGGCCATGATCGAGCGGGCCGAATTGCCGGTACAGAGAAAGAGCACATTGAAGACGCGGTTGGGTTGGGCTGGCTCAGACATAGGCGGCGCCTTTCACGGGTCAACAACAGGAGGACAGCGCGGCCACCGCGGGGGCGCACACCTCGGGATGCCCCTGGCAACAGTCACGCATCAGAAATGCGACAAGGCCGGAGAGCACGGGCAGCGCCGCGCTGTAAATGATCGAGCGACCCTCGCGGCGTGAAACCACCAGCCCGGCGTGCTCCAGATGACTGAGATGGAACGATATGCGCGACGAGGTTGCGCCATCCATCGCCTCGCCGATGGCGCCGGCGGGCAACCCTTCCGGACCGGCCGTCACCAAAAGCCGCACGATCCGCAGGCGCGTTTCCTGCGACAGCGCGGCGAAGGCATCGAGCGCCTGCTTCTCGTCCATCATCATCTCAATATTTCAAGAATCATTGATATTATGGATACACGAAGAGCTGCGGCGGCGCCAGCCCTTTCGACGTCGAATGTCACGGAGACATGTCTTGCCGCGCTGCCTTGCAGTCCTACGCGTCAATGGCTAAGCGCGCGGGCACGGCTATGATGAGGACCTCGACAAAAAGTCGAGATCCGGTGATCCCGGGCGGTCGGGCGCCTCATTTCATCGGGATGGCCGGGACAGGCCCGGCCATGACCGCGGAGATGTCGGAATATCGGCTCATCCTGGGACGACGTCGGTCCGGCCGAGGCTGCCGCTTGCGGGATAGAGGATAGGGGCGCAGGCTACCGCGGTGTCCCACGACATCCCCAAGCCCCCTTCATTGGGCCGCGACCGCGGCATATCCGCCCCGCGCCGACCCGGCCGCCTGGTGACGGACCAGCTCAGCGTAGAATCCCCCCGCGTTCATAAGGTCGCGGTGGGTTCCGCGTTCAACAATATGCCCGTCCCGCATCACCAGAATTGCGTCCGAGGAGCGGATCGTTGAAAGCCTGTGGGCGATGACAATGGTTGTGCGGTCGACCATCAGCTCATCGAGCGCCCTGCGGACATGCGCCTCGCTCGCGGCATCGAGATGGGACGTCGCCTCATCGAGGATCAGGATCGGCGCGTTCTTGAGGAAGGCCCGGGCGATAGCGATGCGCTGGCGCTGGCCGCCGGAGAGCTGGACGCCGCGCTCGCCGACATTGGTTTCGAGGCCGGCTGGTAGCGATGCGACGAACGCACCCAGCGCGGCGCGCGCGATGGCGCGCTGCAGGTCGTCCGCAGAGGCATCGGGCCGCGCGATGCGGATGTTCTCGGCGAGGCTGGCGTTGAACAGATGGGTATCCTGCGCGACCAGCGCGATATGCTCGCGCAGGCTATCCAACCTGATGTCGCGCAGGTCGAGACCGTCGATGGCGATGCGACCATGCTGCGGGTCCCAGAAGCGCAGCAGCAGGTTGGCAATCGTCGTCTTGCCGGCACCGGATGAGCCGACCACCGCGACGCGGGCACCGGCAGGCACCGCGAAATCGATGCTCTCGAGCACCGGGGGCCGCGCCTTGTCGTAGGAAAACGTGACATCGGAGAAGGCAATCGACGAACCGCCGGTGGCAGCCGGCAGCAGGTTTGGCCCATCAACCACCGCAACGGGTTCGGCGTGGACGGCATAGATACGCCGCGTGGAGGCGATCGAATCGGCAAGTTGCCTGGCCGCCTGGGCAAGTTCGGACACCGGGACGAAGGCAGCGGAGGACAACAGCGCGACGAGCGGCAGAAGGGCCGGCTCGAAGGCGTGCGTATTTATCAGCAAGGCCGCCGTGGCGAGCACCGATGCCGAACCGAGGGCAGCAACCGCCTCATGCTTGGCGGCCTGGAACGACAGGTCGGCATTGAGGGCTACGCGCGTGCGGCGATAATCGGCGATGAGCGCCTGGAAGGCCTGCCGGCGTGTGGCGATGGCGCGAAAGGCGATGAGTTCGCCCAGTCCCTGCACGGTGTCGACCACGAAGGCATTGAGGCCGCCCAGCTCCGAGCGGGCGCGGCCGCCGAGCATATCCACCTTGCGCCGCTCGAAAACCGGTGACAGCGCCGCGTAGGCGAGGAATGGCAGCAGGACGAGCGCCGTCGGCCAGGCGAGGAAGGCCAGCGCGGCCAGCACCGTCAGCGGCACCGTGAGCGCGACCATCGCCGGGGCCACGACATGCGCGAAGAAATACTCGACGGTCTCGACATCCTGCGTGCCCAGCGAGACGAGATCCCCCGAGCGACGCCTCAGAAGATAGGCCGGCGCGAGCTTTTCGAGGCGCTTGTAAAGATCGACCCGCATCTGCGCGAGCAGGCGATAGGCCATGTCGTGGGAGCGCCAGGACTCGTTCCATTGCAGGAAGGCCGCAAGCGGCACGAGGGCGGCCATCCAGCCGAGATAGGCGCCAAAGGGCGTGCCCGCTTTGGCGGCAGCCACCGTGAGCGCGCTGAGTATGCTGACACCGATCAGCGCATAGACACGTCCCACGCCTGAGCCGACCGTGAGGAGCAACTGCCGGCGCCACGGCCTGATAAGGCCGAAGAGCGTCGCGAGCGTCTGGAACGGCGTGAGGGCTTCAGCGATCCTCTCGCCTTTGGTCGGTTCGAGATCCGCCGCCGAGGTCGGCGTGACGGCAGCGCCACGTGCGGCCGGCGTAGCGGCGGCCGTGAAGTCGATCACAGGATCGCCCTCGCGCAGGTCGATCTGCTCCGCCATCAGTTGCCGATAGGGTCCGTCCCGGCCGATCAGCGCGGCATGCGTGCCGCTGTCGGCGATGCGCCCATCGGCGACAACGATGATGCGGTCGGCATCGATCACGCTCGACAGGCGATGGGCGAGAACGATGGTCGTGCGCGTCTTTGCGAGGTCGTCGAGGGCTGCCTGAATGATGCTCTCATTCTCGGCGTCGACCGACGACAACGCCTCGTCGAGGACGAGGATCGGCGCATCGCGCAGCACGGCACGCGCTATGGCGATGCGTTGGCGCTGGCCGCCGGAAAGGCGCTGGCCCCGCTCACCGATGATGGTGCCGTAGCCTTGCGGCAAGGCGGTGATGAAACCATGCGCATTGGCGGCGCGCGCCGCCGCCTCGACCTGTTCGCCGGTCGCGTCGGGCCGCGCAATGCGGATATTCTCCTCGACCGTCCCGTAGAAGAGGTATGTGTCCTGCTGCACCACTGCAATCTGGTCGCGGACATGATCGGCTGACAGCGTCGTCACATCCTGGCCGCCGATGCGGATGGTGCCGGCGTCGGGATCGTAGAACCGCAGCAGCAGCTTGACGATGGTTGACTTGCCCGAGCCGCTGTAGCCGACGATCCCAATGCGCTCGCCTGCCCTGGCCTCGAACGAGACGCCTTTGAGCGCCTCGCCACGTTCGTCGGAATAGCGGAAGCGAACGTCGTCGAAGCTGAGCGATGGCTGAAGCTGCGGCGTCGCGTCGGTCTGCCGGACCTGGCGTGGCGGCACCGCCTCCAGCAAGGCCTTGATCCCGACGGCGGCGGCGTTGGCCACCATGCCGCGATGGAGGAGCGAGCGCAGGTCGCGCAGCGGGCGGAACACTTCGGTGCCGGCCATGAGCACGATCAGCAGCGCCTCGATGCTCATCTCACCATGACGGACGCGCCAAGCCCCTAGCGCGATCGCCGCGGCAGCACCGCCGGCGATGGCAAGGTCCGTCAGGGCGCGGCTCATCAGGCTGGCCTGGAGCACGAACAGGGTACTTTCGGCAAGTTGATGCGCCTTGCGCGCCAGGCGCTCGCCGAAGGCCGCGCCCTGCCCGAATGACTTGAGGGTCGGCAGCCCCTGCACGGCATCGAGGAAATCTGCGCCGAAAGCCTTGAAGGAGCGCACCCGCCGCATCGTCGATTCTTCGCCGATACGCTTGAGGACGACAGGAAGGATCAGGGCGAGGATAGCCGCGACCGAGATCACCGCGGCCACGGGAATATCCCAGAAGGAGAGGATGGCGAACAGCAGGATCGGCGCGAGCAGCGCGATCGCCAGCTGCGGCAGGAACTGTCCGAAGAAGGTCTGCAGCTGCTCGACCCCGTCGATCGTCGAAAGGGCAATGCTGCCGGTGCGGCGCTCAGCGAGCCAGGCGGGGCCGAGCCGTACGATCTGATCGTAGAGATCGAGCCGCAAGCGATCCTGAATGCGCGCGGCGGTACCATGCGCCACCATGGCGCGCCCATATTCGAGACCCATGCGTGCAGCGATCGCCGCAAGCAGCAGCGTGATGGCAATTGCCAGCTCGGACAGGGCCGCCCCCTCGAAAAGACGTGCGATCAGCCACCCGAGAATGACGAATCGCACGATTCCAAGAGCGAGGGAGATAAAACCAATGGCGATCGCGGCCGCGATGCGGGGGCGAAAACCCTTTGTGGCTGCCCAGAGTTGAGCGTCGAAATGCATGACTCATTCCAAATGCGAACTGATCGCAGTATTTACTACGCAAAATCGGGCCATAAAAGCCCGCTTTGTAGTGATAACTACAAATCAGGTGATCGCGAGGCAGGGTGAGGCCGTGTGACATCAAGGAGCCTGGCGGGGGCACAAGCCTCGGCTGCCATCACCATCCTCCGGTCGGCCATTGCGTTGGCCAAAGCGCGATCATGAGTGATCAGCAGAATTGCGAGCGCGTCCTCGTCGGCAACGTCTCGCAGATAGCGGATGACCTGTTCCTGCACCGGCGGGTCGAGGCGTGAGGTGGGCTCATCGGCGATCAGCATTTTGGGTTTGAGCGCCAGGATGCGGGCGAGCGCCACGCGCTGCGCCTCTCCGCCGCTGATCTGATGCGGCTGCCGCAGAAGGAGGTCGCGCGCCAGGCCGAAGCGCTGCAGCAGTGCCGGCACCCGCCGGAGGGCCTGATCTCCGCCCGGCAGGCGTCGCATGTCCTCGAGGCTCTGACCAAGCGACTGCCAGGGTGAGAACACCCGCGTCGGATCCTGATGCAGCTTCTGGAGTGCCACGCCGCCATTGCCATGGGGCCGGCGGATCGTGCCGCTGAGCGGCGGCGTCAACCCAAGCAGCGTGCGGCCGAGCGTGGTCTTGCCGATGCCGCTCCTGCCGAGCAGTGCCGCGATGTGTCCGGCGTGGCAGTGAAAGGTGAGATCGTCTGCGAGAACCTTGCCGTTGATGCCGATGCGCAGATGATCCGCCTCAATGACTTTGGCGGAGCGCGAGCGCTCATAGGGCCGCGCCGGCCAGGTCGAGGGATCACTCGCCACATAGCGGCGCGCGTAGGCGGTGCCGGGCGATGACAGGACCGTGGAGGCGGCGCCTCTCTCGATGATGGTGCGTTCGTCGAGGAAGGCGACTTGATCGGCCAGGGCCCGCACCAGGGCGATGTCGTGGGTGATCAAGAGGATGGCCCGCCCCCGCTCGCGCAAGGTGCTGAAGGCCCGCGCGACGATGTCGCGTCTGTCGGCATCGAGGCCCTTGGTCGGTTCATCGGCCAAGACGATACCGGCGCGGGTAACCGAGGCGATGGCGGCCATGACCCGCTGGGCCATGCCGCCCGAAAGCTCGAAGGGGCGCTTGCGATGATGCTGGCGATCGAGCTGCATGGCGGACAACGCGGCTGCCGCATCGGCTCCCGCAAAAGGTGCCTTGATCTGCTCGGCCACCTGGGCCGCGGCACTTAACAGCGGAGCGAGCGCATTGAGCGGCTCCTGCGGCAGCAGGAAAAGGTCTTTTGCCCAGAGCGTTCTCAGCGCATGCGAGTCCGCTGCGTCATAGCTGCGACCGTTGACGACGATCCGACCGGAGACTGATACGCCCTTCGGGATGAGGCCCATGATGGCGCTGCCGATCAAGCTCTTGCCGCTGCCTGTCTCACCCAGAACGGCCAGGATTTCGCCGGCAGCGACGCTGAGCGAGACATTCTCGACGATGACGCAATCGGCGGTCGCGATTGTCAGCTGTTCGACGGCAAGGGTGCTCACTCAGGCGATCTCCTCGATCCCCTAGTGGAATGAATTCGACATTCGGAGCCCGCTCGATATCGGCCGCGAGACCGAATGTCGAATTCGAAAATTCCACTAGAATCATAAACATCCTAGTGGTTCTCTTGACTCCGACATTGGCTCCAAGGCCCGTATCAGACGCATGCAAATGTCGGAGCAGAACCACTAGCGGCGCGCACTGTAGTATTCGCCGATCAGCGTCGCCGAGAGCGTGCAGATCAGGATGGCCGCTGCCGGCGCCAGCACCATATGGGGGGAGGTGCGGAAGAAGGTCATGGTTCCGGCAATCATCGCGCCCCATTCGGCATCCGGCGGTCGCAGGCCGAGCCCCAGGAAGCCCACCGACGAGATGGTGAGGACGTTGGCGCCAACGGTCAGGGCTCCGAGCGACGTGAGGTAAGGGGTGATCGCCGGCAGCACATGTGCGCGGAAGATATAGCCCCGACCGAAGCCGAGCAGACGCGCGGCCTCGACGTGATCGGTGGCGAGTTCTCGGGCCGTAGTGGCGGCGGTGAGACGGGCGAAGCCCGGCCATTGCGACATCCAGAGGCCGAAGAGGATCGGCCCGATGCCGCCGCCCAACAGCCCCGAGATCAGGATGACGAACAACAGGCCGGGGCAGGCAATGATCACGTCGGAAAGGCGCATGACGACCTGCCGGATCCACCCCGCATGAAATGCCGCCAGAAATCCAAGCGCCAGCCCCGTCACCAGCGAGGCGATCACACCAGCGACGGCGATGCCGAGCGAGACGCGCGCCCCGGCGATGACCCGGGCTGCAATCGACCGGCCAAGATTGTCGGCGCCAAGCCGATATGCGGCCGACGGCGGCGCCGAGGCGGCACTGAGGGCCTGGCGGTTGGGGTCGACCGTGAGAAGCAGCGGCCCGAGCAAGGCCAGCAGCAGCATGGCGGCGAGCGGGAGGAAGCCGAACAGTACAATGGCGAGGGGCGGTCGGCTCCGTCGCGTCACCGCGCCTTCATCGAGCGACGGCGCGGTCATGGTCGCGGCTGCGCGTTGAACAGCCGCGGGTCGAGCACTTGCACCGCGATGTCGGCGATGCCGTTGACGACCACCACAGAGATGCCGATGAGCAGCCCCGCCCCCATGGCCATCGGGATATCGGCAGCGAGCACGCTGTCGATCAGCCGGGTCCCCAGGCCATCGAGGTTGAACAGCACGTCGATGACGACGAGACCGCCGATCGTGTGGGCCACCAGCGGTCCGAAATAAGCGATGACGGGCACGAGCGTCGGCCGCAGCGCATGGGCGAACACGATCCGCAGCCAGCTTTGCCCCTTGATCCGCCCATAGGTCGGATAGAAATCCTGCATTGTGCGAACCACGGCGTTGCGAGCAACCCGCGATAGATCCGGCAGGAGCGCCAGGGCCAGCGTGCATGCAGGGAGGATAAAATATCCGGGCCGGTTGTTGCCGGCAGCCGGCAGCCATCGCAAACCAATGGCAAAGATGGTGATCAGGATGATCCCGAGGAGAAATGACGGCACGGACGACAGGACCGCAGACACCACGAGAAATATCCGATCGACAAGGCCGTCCCGCCGCATCCCGGCCGCAAAGCCGATCGCCAGGCTGGCGACGAGGGCCAGGCTGACGCCGACGACGGCGATGCTCAGCGTCGTCTGAAAGCTGCGCCAGACCTCCGTGGCGACCTGGCGACCGCTGACCATCGACCGCCCGAGCTGGCCCGTCATGGCCGAGCCGACCCACCGTCCATATTGCACGATGATGGGCTGATCCAGTCCCGTCGCCTGACGCGCGCGGTCGACCGTCTGCAGGGAGATGCGTTCGCCATAGCGGGCCTCGGCAATACGGAAAGCCACATCGCCTGGCGCGGCCTGGACAGCGATGAACGCGAGGGTGGCAACCGCAATGGCCACCCCTATTGCCGCCAACACATGACCAGCAACCGTGCCGGCGATGCGGCGGGCAGGCATTACGCTACTCGGCCCATCGGACGCGATCGATCCAGAAGCTGACTTCCAGGGCATCGATCGGCACGCTGTCGAAATTGACCCGATCCGAGATCGAGACATTGTAGTCGTACCAGACCACCGGAATGACCGGCAGGTCGGAATTGACCACGGCCAAGATCTGGTCACGGGCGGCCGCGGTCTCTTCCTTGGTCCGGGCGGCGATATACGCGTTCAGCGCGCTTTCCAACTTGGGATTGTGATAGTTGACGCCACTCCAAGGGGATGAGCCTGCGCTGGCTTCGGCAAAGTCCAGGATCAGGGTGGCGACCGGATCCGGCACGGCGCCGTAGTTGCGCCGGGTCATGCCTAGCACCAACGTGCCTTTGGAGACGGACTCGAGGACTTGTCCCTGGTTGCCGTTTTGCAGCTTAACCTCGATACCGATTTCGGCGAGTTGTGCCTGGATCGCCTCTGCCAAAGAGGCCACTTCGGGCTGTTTCCCGACGATCATCGTGAACGCGAAGCGCGTCCCATCCTTCGCAAGGATGCCGTCCGATCCCGGCTTCCAGCCAGCCTCGGCGAGCAGCCGCCTGGCCTCCTCGACATTGCGTCGGATCGGCGGCAGGCTGGCATCGTGCCAGCCCGGAAAGGCCACCGAGAGCAATTGGTTGGCGGCGGCCTTCGGATTGCCGAAGAGCGCGACGGCGATACCCTGGCGATCGAGAGCGAGGGACAGCGCGCGACGCTCGACGGGATCGTCGAAGCGCGCATCTGCGGCATTGACGAAAACGCCGTTGATGCGCGCAGTCTGAACCTGCTTCACCCTGACCCGGCCGCTGCCTTCGACGCGATCGCGCAAGACCTGCGACAGACCCAAAACGAGATCGGCCTGTCCCGCCTCCGCCATATTGGCGATCGTGTCAGGCGATGTCGCCCCGGTGAAATGAACCCGCGCGATATGAGGCTGCTCGCCCCAGTAGTCCGGAAAGGCCTCGAGATCGACCGATGTCTTTCCCCCGATTTTGATCCGATACGGTCCGGTGCCGATGATTTGCTTCACGGTGCCGTCTTGAGCGAAGGACGACGGCGCCAGGATGACGGCGGGACCGTCCGTAAAGAAGTCCGGCACGAGGTTGAACGGGCGCTCCAGCGTCACCACCACGGCCTGACCGTCGACCCGGACATCGGCGATCGGCAGCTTCGACACCAGTTCGGAATTGGTGTTGGCCTTGCGCATCGCCTCGATCGCGACGCGGACGATTTCGGGCGTCAGAAGCGAGCCGTCATGGAATTTCACGCCATCGCGAATGACAAACGTCCAGGACAGTCCGTCATCGCTGACCGACCAGCTCTCGGCAAGTTCAGGAGCGAGCTTGCCCTCGGGGTCGATCGTCACCAGCGTCTCGGCAACCCGAAGTCGCCGGAAATGGTAGCTGGTATCGCCGAGATCGAGACTGGTGATCTCACGCGGCGACACGATTTCAAGGACGCGGTCCCCCTTTGCCCATGCAAAGGAACCTGACGCGGCCGTGGCGACGCCGAGCACGAGGGAGGCGGCGAGAACCGCTCTTCTGGTAATCATGAAACGGCTCCTGAACTCTGACTGGATCATGATCGCGGTGCCGCGCGTGAGCTGTCGGTTCCGTTCAGCCCATTCACGCCCGACACATCGCAGCCTCAGGCCGAGACCCGATCATCCCCTGACGTAGTGTCAGCTACCATTTCTGAACATCTCAATCAAGTTGAAATCGCTTTAAGCAAGTTAAAGTCATTCTAAAGTAAATTAAAACAATTCTAAACAAGTTAAGAATGGATTCTTATTCGGGCGATCGCGCTGTTCTTCATGCTTGTATCGCGCCGCAGCGGACGGGCTTCGCCCCGCGTCAAATGTTGACGTAGTAATGATTACGCTCACGCCCCGTCTGGGTTCCTACGCACCGCGCTTCAATTCATCGCGCAGATCACTCAGGCGGCGGGCCGTCTCCATGGCGCGCTCGGGGCTCAGCTGGGTGAGCGACAGGACAATGGTCTCAAGGGTCAGCAGGATCGTGCCATAGAGCGTCATGTTGCCGACCTCGGTCCGCGGGACTTCCAGAACGGCCTGTGCGCCCTCGGCCAATTGACCGCCCGGATTGTCCGTGATGACGACGAGTTGTCCGCCGACCCGCTGAAGCTCTGACTTCAGGATCACGCTTTCCTTGAGAACCCTGCCATAGGCGATGAGGATGACGGCATCACCGCGCTGAAGACCGAGAAGCTGGTCTGCAAAAGTGTGGCCGGAGGCCTCCATCACAAAGCTGGATCGGCCTATGCGGCCGAGATGCGTCGCTGTTTGTTGCGCGAGCCGGACGGGCGGGCCCCCTCCATAGAGGCCTATCCGATCGGCAGCGTTCAAAAGCCGCACCGCAGCTTCCAATTGCTCTGACAAGGGAGAGCGGGACAGCCTGTCGAGCATGTGAGCATAGGCGCCGACAACGAGCTGGAACGGCGTCCGGCTACGCTCCTGGGTGAGCTCGCCCAGGGTTACACCGACCTTCTCGACCGGAGTGCGGGCCCCCTCGTCGAGCTTCTGGGCGATCGCGGCCTTGAGGTGGGGCAGTCCGTCGAAGCCGAGCGACTGGATCGCCCGGATCACGGTTGCGTCGGAAGAGGAGATTTTGCCCGCCAGATCGAGCGCGGAGCTGACCAGAACCGCGTTCGGATGGTGCTCGACATAGTCGAGGAGCCGCCGGGCGGCGCCACTCAGACGCTGTCCTTCCCGTATTTCGAGCATCTCAGGTCTCCACCCTGTGGTCGTTGCGGCTGAACCCATCACATATGCGGGGAGCGCCGCGCAAGACCGCCGCCCGGGAAAAGGAGCCTCCACCGTAAGGAACCGGTTGAGCATGGTGCTCTTGGGTTGCGGGCTCGGGCCTTTCGGCCCACCCCGGAATGACACGGTGGTTCCGTATAAGATCAGCTTGCGCTTGTAGCGAATTTGACATGGGTGTCCCGCCGGACATCGGGCTCCAGATCAAATGTCAAAGCCTTCGAGAAGCGGGATCTGCTTCCTGACGTCGTGGGAGAAATACATGCCGCCCTGCCGGTTTGAATCGCGGCGTCGCCATACGTCCGCTTGCCGCCGATTGATAGGCGCAGCCAATCAATGTCGCCGAATTCCAATTGGTTGGCGTGGCGACATGCCCTGTATGTTTTACCAAAAAATATAAGAATGAGAGGGTTATCTTATGAAGGCAATCAACGGATCACTGCGTGGCATTCTATACTTCAATTCACTCCATTCAACGTCGGAGGTATTTCTTAATCTTCATAATTCCGAATAGTTTCACTAAGCTATCCGGTCTAAGTCTTCCATTCCGAGACGTGAGACGAAGCCGCTCCGCGCCACCTCAGGCCAATTGTCCCGAATGGAACAGGGCGGAACGAACAGAGATATGGACATCAGAATGCCTGAGACAAAGCTGCCAAAGCCAGATTTAGCGCCCCCGCTTTTGTCTGTTCGGAACCTCTCTGTGCGTTTCGGCCAAGGGAACGCAGAAATCGGCGCTGTTTCCGATGTGTCCTTCACGATCGCCCGCTCGGCGACCGTGGGTCTTGTCGGAGAAAGCGGTTCGGGCAAATCCGTCACATCGCTCGCGATTACGCGCCTGTTTCCTAAATCCGCCAAGGCAGTCATAGACGGCGCAATCGAGTTTCGTGGTCGCGACCTCGTCACGATGCCGGAAGGCGATCTCCGCTCTATTCGTGGCGCAGGCATCTCCTATGTCTTTCAGGATCCGCTGTCCGCGTTGAACCCGGTGCGGCGCTGCGGCGAGCAAGTTGCAGAATCCATCCGCATTCACGAGGGAAATATTGACCGCGGGCAGGTGCATGCGCGGGTCGTGCAGATTTTCGAGCGGCTTGGTCTCCCGCGCAGCCGCGCGATCTACGACAGCTATCCGCACGAACTCTCGGGAGGCATGCGCCAGCGCGTCATGATCGCGATGGCACTGGCCTGCAAGCCCGCCCTTCTCGTGGCCGATGAGCCAACGACCGCGCTGGACGTGATCGTTCAGAAGCAAATCGTCGACCTTCTTCGCGACGCCGTTCGTGAATTCGATACATCTCTTCTTTTTATCAGTCACGATCTCGCGCTTGTCGCGAGCCTCGCAGACGAGATCGTCGTCATGCGCGATGGCAAGGTCGTCGAATATGGCATGACCGACCAGGTCGCGAGGAACCCGACCGATCCCTACACGCAGCAGCTCTGGAAAGCGATACCGACGCTTCAAGCCCCGCCGCGGGCCCCTCTCGGCGCGCGCAGGCCCGGCGGCACCTCTTCCGGCAACGACCTCCTGAAGGTCACCGACGTTCGACACTCCTTCGTCCGCGGCAAAGGGAGGACGACCGCGCCATTCGCCCTCGACGACGTGTCCCTGTCCGCGCGCGAAGGGGAGACCATATGCGTGATCGGCGAATCAGGGAGTGGAAAATCGACGCTGGCACGTTGCGTGGCTGGTCTCATCGCTCCCGATAGCGGGAGCATTCTCTTCAATGGTCACGAACTTGTCGGCGCCACCGCGAAGACCTGGGGAACGGTTCGCCGTGACATCCAGATGGTCTTCCAGGATCCCTATGCCTCGCTGAATCCGCGCATGAAGGTCGCGGACCTTGTTACCGAGGGCCTTCTTATCAATCGCATATCGAGCGCGAAGGCGGATCTGCGCCACCAGGCGATCGAGCTCCTCGAAATGGTCGGCCTGAAAGCCTCTCACGGGGACCGCTATCCGCATCAATTCTCGGGTGGCCAGAGGCAGCGCATCGCGATTGCCCGGGCCCTTGCCCTACGGCCAAAGCTGCTCATCTGCGACGAGCCCGTGACATCGCTGGATGTCTCCGTGCGGGCCCAGATCGTCCAATTGTTGATGGATATCCAGAATGCGGAAGGGCTCACATACCTTTTCATAACGCACGACATCGCTCTGGCGCGACAGATCGCCGACCGCGCCGTGGTGATGAAGCAGGGCCGGGTCGTCGAGGCCGGTGAGGCGACGCATGTCATTGACCGACCGACCCAGGATTATACGAAGGCGCTGCGGGCCGCTGTGCCGGACATGCCGGCGGCGTTCGAACGCCACCCGTTACCGCAAGCGCTGAGACACGCTTCGCGCCCATGATACGGAATATCTGATCTCGCTAGACTGCAATGAGACTGAAGCAATATTTCAACCACAACGTTCAACGAAAAGAGGGGTACCATAGCATGGCGGGATACCGATGGTTTGCGGCCGCGAGTTTAGTAATTCTGACGGCCGGCGCTGCGACCGGCGGTCGAGCCCAGGGCGCGAGCAACGGCGTCGCCTGCGGATCGGGACAACCTGTCAGCGTCAATCTCCTCTGGCCGACGCAACCGAATACCCTTGATCCGAACTACGACACCCTCGTCATGTTCGCGCAGATCAGTCGGAACATGTTCAATGGCCTTTTTAAACTCGACGATTCGATGACGCTCCAGCCGGATCTGGCGGTCAGCTACAGCCAGCCCGACGCATTGACCTATGAGATCGAGCTCCGAAAAGACGTGGTGTTTCATGACGGCTCTCCCTTCACCTCCGCCGATGTCGTCGCGACATTCGATCGCATCGTGAAGGATCAGAAATTAGCTTCGAAGCAACGCAGCTATGTCAGCAATATCAAATCCGTGACGCCGAAAGGTGATCACGCTGTAAACTTCGTGCTCAAACAGCCCGATAGCTCGTTTCTCAAGAGCCTTGCGACAATTATTTACATTACGCCCAGGAGCGTCATCGACAAGGTCGGTAACGTTGAATTCGGCAAGAAGCCTGTCGGCACGGGGCCATTCAAGCTCGACAGCTGGACGATGGGCGATAGCGTCGTGCTTACCGCCAATTGCGACTATCACGGTGACAAACCGATCCCGAGCAAGGTCGAGTTTCGCTTTATCGCCGAGCCCGCAACGCAGATCAGCTCCCTCCAGAGCGGGGAGATCGACATTGCAACACAAGTCACATCCGATCTGACTGCAGCATTGAAGTCTTCACGCGACGTGGCTGTTCAATCGATCGATGGTAATCAGACCTTCTGGTTGAGCATGAATACAAAGGAAGGGCCCTTTGCCGATCCAAGAGTTCGTCAAGCTCTGAACTATGCGATCGACAGGACCGCCATCGCTCGGCAGCTCCTTGGCGGTTTCGCGACCCCGGTCGGTCAAGTTTATTCGAAAAGCGTCTTCGGATACACAAAGGCGGTATCGCCGTACCCCTTCGATCCGGATAAGGCTAAGGCGCTTCTGCGTGAAGCCGGATACGACAGCTCCAGGCCATTGAAAATCGAATTCTATAATTTCCGTGCGGAGCTCAACCCGGTCCAGCAAAGCATCGCCTCGTTTCTCTCGGATGTCGGTATCAAGGTGACGACGCGGTTCGACCCGAATTACTTTGTCGATACCTGGCAGTCTGGGAAGATGGGCCGAGGCCAGGTGATTATACGGTCCAACAACAATCTCCTGATGGATGCCGATTTTGCCCTCGGGCTGGAGCTTGATGGCACGCGTCGGGGAATGTACTTCAGTTCACCGGAGACAGATGCCGCGATAGCCAAGGCGCGCGGGGAGAGCGATCGGAATGCACGCCAGGCCGCTTACGACGCGCTCAACAAGACGCTCTACAACCTTGCGCCGGTGACCTTCCTCTATAGCACTGACGGGATATACGGCGTCAGCACGCGGGTCGACTGGAAACCAAGGCCGGACGGCGCGATCTATCTCGCCAACGTAACCAAGCGCCGATGATCAGGATGGCCGACAAGGGGAGCAGGTCGCATGCGTAGCCGCTTTATCAATCGCCTCGCTTTCAGCGTGCTCGTGATGCTGGGCGTTTCCGCCATCACCTTCCTGTTGATGTTCCTGGCTGGCGATCCGGCCGCTCTCCTCGCCTCCGAGGATGCCACCGCGGCCGAGGTCGAGGCAATACGCAAGGCCTATGGTTTCGATCGCCCCATTGTCGTCCAGTATCTGGACTGGCTGTGGCACGCTGTTCAGGGAGACTTGGGTGTTTCGTACCAGAGCCGGCGTCCCGCGTTGGAGCTTATCCTCCATGCCCTGCCGAATACGCTCCTGCTGATCGCCTGTGCACTTGCGCTGTCCGTGTCGACCGGCGTCATCGTCGGCGTGCTGGCGGCAACCTTCCGGGGCAGCAGGTTTGACCGCCTTGTCATCACGGGGTCGGTGTTCGTCCAGTCGCTGCCCTCTTTCTGGCTCGGAATTGTGATGATCCTCATCTTCAGCGCGACACTGCGGCTTCTCCCGACATCGGGATTCCGTGGGCCTTCCTATCTTATTCTGCCGGCGGTGACGCTGGCGACATTTCAGGTCGGCACCTTCGCGCGCATGGTCCGCTCGTCCATGCTCGAAGTGCTGGACTCCGATTTTGTACGCACGGCACGCGCGAAAGGCGCATCAGCGGGATCGATCGTGTTTGGCCATGCGCTCCCTAATGCTGCTTTACCCATCATCACCGTCGTAGGTCTTGAACTCGGCGGATTATATGGTGGGGCAGTGGTTACAGAGACAGTGTTCGGTTGGCCCGGCGTGAACACATTAGCGCTGTCGGCGATCACCTCGCGCGATATGCCGGTCATTCAGGCCTTTGTGCTCGTCGTCGGCATTCTCGTTGTCATCACCAATCTCGTCATCGACATGCTCTATACCATTCTCGACCCGCGCACGCGGGGAGCCAGATAATGTCTCACGCCACCTCGTTGCCCCTGCGCCCTCAACCACAATCGCCATCGAAGGCCCGACCGATCAATCTGCGGCTCCTGATCCCGGCCGGGCTGCTGGGGGTGATCGTCGTCATTGCCTGCCTGGCACCCTGGATCTCACCTTATGGACCCAACTCCCAGGATCTCTCGGCGCGTCTGCTGCCGCCGCTCTGGCAGGCAGGCGGGTCCACCAAACATCTCCTGGGGACTGATGATCTTGGAAGAGATATTCTGACGCGGATCATGTATGGCGCGCGGGTCTCTCTGAGCATCGGCGCCATCGCCGTCATCTGCCGCATGGTCTCCGGCGTGCTGATCGGCCTCGTGGCTGGTTATTTCGGCGGCCCCCTTCTCACGTTCTTCATGCGGCTCGGCGATGTTCAACTGGCCTTGCCAACGCTTGTTCTTGCCATCGGCGTGATCGCGGCGCTCGGACCGAGCACGTCGAATGTCATCCTCGTCCTCGCGATCACCGGCTGGGTTCTGTATGCTCGACTGGTCGTCAGCCAGGTCATCGTCGTGAGGCGGCAGGACTATATCGCGAGCGCGCAACTCCTCGGAGCCTCGCATTGTCGCATCATTTTCAAACATCTGCTTCCCAACATCATCCCGTCTGTCATCGTCTTTGCCAGCCTCGACCTCGGCTTGATGATGCTGACGGAGGGATCGTTGTCCTTTCTCGGGTTGGGCGTTCAGCCTCCTGAACCCTCATGGGGAGGAATGGCAGCGGGCGGCCGTGCGTTGATCAGCACAGCCTGGTGGATCGCGACCCTGCCGGGTGCGGCGCTCGTGGTGACTGTCGCTCTGGTCAATGTTCTTGGCGAGCAGTTGCGTGATCGTCTCGATCCACGTCTCGATGCAACGCGAAGTGCGTAGCGCGTCAGCGTGCGTCAACACCCACGCGTAGCAGACAATCACTATGGAGGGCGTCTCGTGAACGAGGGGACAGTTTCCGCCGAACTCATCAACCGAATGCGCTGTTTTGTGGATGCCGATTGGGATCCTGCAATACGCCGGCGGACCGAATTATGCCTCATCGACAGTATCAGCTGCTTTTCAGCGGGACTTGGACTTGCGCATTTCAAGCCAAGTGCAGTCGTCGCACCTTCGCTGTTTGGCACCAACGCCGCAAATGACGATACCTCCACGCTCTCGCCGTTTCTTGCTGCCTATCTCTACGGCCAGGCCGCGAACGCGCTCGACTACGATGACACGCTTCTCGGCCATCCCGGCGCTCCGATCATCGGCGCCATCCTGGCCGTCGCTGCGAGGGAACGGCTTCCGATGGATCGGCTGCTGCGGGGCATCGCAGCAGGGTATGAGGCGCACTGGATTCTGGCGTCCTCAGCCATACCGTCGCGTGAAAGAGCAGCCCTCGTGCGGTCCGTCGGCGTTTGGGATACGGTCGCGGCCAGCATCGGCATTGCAATCTCGTTCGGAAGGAGCTCCGAATTCCTGGAACGCCTGGTGGGTGTGGCGGTTGCCCATTCTCTACTTCCCTATACGGCGAAATGGTACGAACGGCCGGTACCGGCTCTGAAGAACAATCTCGGCTGGGCGGCGGCCGGCGCCGTCATGGCGGTCGGTCTGGTCGAGGCTGGCCAGACCGGCGTTTCAAACGCGCTCGATGGGGCTTCGGGAATGTGGAGAATGGCCGGATCTGATCAATGCGATCTGACGCGAACACGCAAAGACCAGCCTGCTGTTGCGCGGGTCGGTTTCAAGCAATTCCCCGCATGCTGGCACCTGCAGGAATATCTGAAATCGTTTTCTATCAGCTTACAGCAGCTGACTGACAATGAAGAGATCGTCGCAATCACGGTTAAGGGTCCCGCAGAGGTTGAGAAATTTTGTCGGCGAGACATAATCGTGCCAGCGGACGTAGCCTTTAGCCTGCCCGCGACCTTCAGTCTTCTGCTCGCGGGTGTTGAGCCTGGATCGCAATGGGACGCGGTCGCGAACCATTCGCCCGCGCTTCGGTACAAAGACAGGTTTGTGTTTGATCTGTCCGAGGAAAGGTCGGTGACGCTGGAGTTAACGAGCGGTCGTCTAATCACGGCCGATGTTGCGGTGAGCGATCCGACCGACTTGGCGAGCTTTGGCCTTGATGAGAAGGGTGTGCTCGCCAAGTCTGAACGTTTGACACCATCACCACTACGCTCCGCATTGGATATGGCGTTTACATCAACGCACGGGGACCCTGCGCAATTATATGAAGCGGTCGCCCGTATGATTATTCGTACCTGTCAGGGTAAGCCTCTCGATCATGTCCTATAAGCGGCGGACCACCATAGAGGCGCCTCGCGGCGGCTCTTTTTGCGGATCGCGCAGGTCGTGGTGTCATCAGAGCAGCTTTCGAGCCCTGATGGTCAGCCGCACACCTTGCAGGCTCGCGCCCGTCAGATGAACGCGTAGATACCGTTCGCGCCGCAATATTTGCATGGGCGACCGGACTTATTTGAATTCCCAATCAATGTTGGAGAACAATGACTTCTCCTTCAGAGGCGAGAACCTTTAAGTTGTTTCGACGCGACCTGGCCCTTCGCTTGAGGAGAGAATAGCAAATTATGCTTAGAATCGGCGTCGACATCGGCGGTACATTCACCGACTTCTGTGGATGGCGTGAAGGTGAGCAAGACATCACCAGTCTTAAAGTCCCCTCCACGCCACCAGATTTTGAGAATGGGTTCAAACAGGGGTTTGAGCGCCTGCTTGAACGCCTTCGCCCGGAAGACGGCGAGTCCGCACTGGTGATGCACGGGACGACCGTCAGCACGAATGCGGTGATCGAGCGGAAGGGTCCGAAAATCGCGTTCTTCGTGACGAAGGGCTATCGAGATCTGCTTGAACTCCAGCGCATGGGAGTGCGCAACCCTCTCAATATTTTCGAGAACCGCACCAAGCCGCTGGTTGACCGTGCCATGGTCTTCGAGGTCGAGGAACGGCTCCTTCGGGGCGGCACCGTCGAGACGGCCATCGATGAAGAGGCGGTCGAGGCCCTCGCGAGACAAGCCATGGAGGCCGGCGCTGCGGGGTTTGCGGTCGCGCTTCTCCATAGCTACGCCAATCCGCACCATGAGACAATCGTCGAACGCGCGATCCGGCGTGTCGTCGGCAAAGACGCCGAAGTCAGTCTGTCGAGCGAAATCTGGCCGCGTATCGGCGAATATGAGCGGGCAACCATCAGTGTCCTCAATGCATTCGTGCGCCGCCGCATGAATACGTATATCGGCGCGGTGGAAAACTACGTTGAAGCCAGGCTGCCGGGATCGCAGCTTTTCGTCACCCGATCCAACGGGGGAGCGATGGCGGCGGCCGAAGCGCGCGCCTTCCCCGTGCATACCCTTCTGTCCGGCCCCGCGTCGGGCGTCACGGCGGTCCAGTATCTTGGTCGCGCGATCGGCGAGCACAACATCCTCACCATGGACATGGGGGGCACCAGCACGGATATTTCGCTGGTGCGCGACGGTGAAGCGCTGACGTCGACGGCCGCGGAAGTTGGCGATTTTCCGGTGGTCATGCCCGTCACCGGGATCGAGGCGATCGGCGCGGGCGGCGGCTCCATCGCCGCCCTCGACGGGGGCGTGCTGCGTATCGGGCCACAGAGCGCTGGCTCTTTCCCCGGTCCGGCATGCTTCGGGCGTGGAGGTACCGCGCCGACGCTTACCGATGCCTATCTGCTGGCGGGTTACCTCCCGGAAGCGCTGCTTGGCGGCGCGATGCATCTCAATATCAATGCGGCCGAGAAGGCCATGGCATCGATCGCCGAGGCACTCGGAACCGATGTGGCGACGGCCGCCGAGATGTGCGTGACTGTCGCCAGCTCGAACATGGTTGCCGGCGTGCTGCCCTATCTCGCCCGGCAAGGCGTGGACCCGGAAGAACTCACGTTGCTCGTCTATGGGGGAGCTGGGGCCATCCAGGGACCGCTTCTCGCTGCGGAGATCGGTGTCAACCGTGTCCTTGTTCCGAGTACGCCGTCGGTTTTCTGCGCGCTCGGCGGCCTCGTCTCCGAGCTGAGCAATGACACAATGGAAACTGTTCATGGACGCGACGTGGACGGCGCCCTGATCGCCCGGACATTTGCGGCACTCAAGGAGCAGGCCGCGGATTGGCTGGCGCGACAGGCATCTCCCGATCGCCTCGTGTCGCAGACGTTCGAATGCTGGGCCGCGATGCGCTATGTCGGGCAGTCATTCCAGATTGACGTGCGCCTGCCCGATTCTGCCGTAGAAGCTGAAGACCTCAAGGCGATGCACGACGCATTCCATCAGGAACACGAACGCATCTACAGTCACGCCGATCCAGGGGCAGCCGTCGAGTTTGTCGATCTGCGCATGCGCGTGCGTGGCGCGATGTCCATTCCCGAGCCTGCCTCACCCGGGACGGTCATGACCGGAGCCCCCGTCAAGGGCGTCCGGCCGATGCGCTTCCAGGGGCATGTCTATCCGGAGGTGCGCATCTACGACCGGGCGAATCTCGGTCTCAACGAGGCCATCCACGGACCTGCCGTCATCGAACAGCCGGAAGCCACGATCGTCGTCCCCCCGGATTTCATCGCCCATACAGGCGCCTATGGCGCGATCTTCATGAGCCGGAGCTAAGCTGCCATGGACGCTGTTCGCACCGCAATTATGAGCAACCGTTTCAACGCGATCGTCGAAGAGGCTTCCGCCGCAGTCTATCGCACGGCCCATACGACCTTTGTGAAGCTGGTTCAGGATTACCAATGCGCTTTGGCCACCGCAGAGGGCGACATGTTCGCTTATCCGATGATGTCGGGCGTCAACGTCTTTATCGGCTCGCCTCTCCGGCCGACCCTTGATGCCATTGGCCGCGACACTCTGAAGCCTGGTGACATCATCATCACGAATGATCCGTTCAGCACCGACGGCTTGGTGACGCATTTGATGGACGTCACGCTGCTCTATCCGATTTTCCGTGACGGCACGCTGATTGCGGTGGGCTGGTCATTCGTCCACGCGTCGGATATCGGCGGGGCGGTTCCCGGCAGCATCTCGCCAGCTTTCACCGAAGTCTTCCAGGAAGGCCTCAGGGTAAGGCCGGCGAAGCTCTATGAAGAAGGCGTGCTCAACACGACCATAAAGTCGATCTTCGAGGACAACAGCCGCATCCCGGCTGAGCTTTGGGGCGATATTCAAGCCATGATCTCCGGCCTGAAGAGCATGGACCGGCGCATCAACGAGCTCTGCGACCGCTATGGTCGGGACAGCGTGGAACTTGGGATGCGCGACGTCATCGGCTATGCCGAGACCAAAGCCCGCGCGGTGATCCGGAATATTCCTGAAGGCGTCTATAGCTTTTCCGATTACCTGGAAGGGATCAACGAAGGGCAGCTCGCCTATTTCAGCGTCACCCTGACGGTGCGCGGGGGAGAAATAGATGTCGATTTTACAGGGACAGATCCGCAGCTTGCTGCGGCCTACAATCTTGTAACCGGGGCAACCACCCATCCCTACGTCGTGCAGTGCCTCATCACCTTCATCCTCACGATGGATCCTCTTACGCCTCGCAATTCGGGGATTTTGCGCGCGATCCACGCCCACGCGCCACGCGGGACGGTCCTGAATGCGGTCTTCCCGGCCTCAGGCGGATCGCGCGCGGCCTCGGCGACACGCGCCTACGACATCATCATGGGCTGCCTCAATCAGGCGCTTCCCGAGGGCGTCGGCGCCGCGGGGGCCGGCATGGCCGGCGTCATCGTCGTGTCCGCGCCCGATCCGCGAACCGGTCGCGATCGCGTCAATGTCATCAATACCATCCACGGGGGCGGCGGCGGCCGCCGGATCAGCGACGGGGTCGATGGCACCGAAGTGCGCTATTCCCAGCGCATGGTTCCGGTCGAAGTGATCGAGGTTGAAACGCCGGTGATCATGCGTGCGATCCGCAGCGTTCCCGACAGCCGGCGCGCCGGACGCTTCGCAAGCGGGGCGGCGCTCGAGATGGAGATGGAAAACACCGCCAACCGCGCTGTCATGACGGTGCGCAACATGAACCGCTTCGTGTTCGCCCCCTGGGGCTTCCGCGGCGGCGAACAGGGCCTCCTCGGACAAACCATCGTCAATCCGGGCCGGCCGGATGAGCGATCGATCGGCAAGATCTCGGTTCTGGAGATGGCACAGGGGGATGTCGTCAGGATCACAAGTCCGACCGGCGGCGGTTTTGGGGACCCGATGGAGCGTGATCTCGGTGCGATCGCCGGAGAGATCGACAACGGGATGTTGTCGCGCGAAAGAGCAGCCGACGTCTATGCGGTCGTTTTCGACGCAGACGGGCGTATCGATCGCGCCAAAACGGAGATGAGGCGGAGGGAACGCCGCAAGCCCGACGTGCCCGACTTCAACTTCTGTGCGGAGCGGAAGCGCCAGGACCATGTCTGGGCCATGCCGGCCCGCCGCAAACTCGCATCGATGGCCCTCGCCTTCGACCTTCGGATCCGCAGCCAGCTGGTCGCCAATATTCATAAGCGCATGCTTGCGGCGGGAATCACGGTGGACGATGACATGCTGCAGCTCATCGTGAGCGAAGAAGCGGCGCGGCTTTCCGGACATCGGGCGCGAGCCTCGTAACCTTGATGGATCATGACAGAGCCGGGATGAGCGCGTCCACCATGCCTCCCTCACCCGGCATCGTCACGGCAGCGGCTCCCTCCTTTAGAGCATTTTCGCGCGAAGTGGACGCCGGTTCGCGTGAAGACAATGCGTAGAAACAAAGACTTCAACCCTATCCTGTGAACCGGAGTTCACCGGATAGGCTCTCGCTGCCAGGCAGCGCCAATGCACCCCGGCGGCCCATAACCCCTGCGAATATGCGCGCCAAAAAAACGACGTTGACAGCCATGAAAAACCTTTGTCTCGTGGTCGAAGTCGGGAATGCACACCTTCGTCATGGAAGGCGTTCAGATCTGGCGAGCGATTGACCGCGATGATGGAGAACAGCCAACTTGCTATGAGCCAGGCGCTGGAACTATGGAGTATCAAGTGTTTTATTGTATTGGCCGAGGAATTGCACTTCGGGCGCAGCGCAAAACGCTTGAACGTGACCCAGCCTACGCTCAGTCAGCAAATCCGGAAACTTGAATCGCATTTTGGCGTTCAGCTTTTCATCCGGTCGACGCGTAGCGTGGAACTCACGCCCTCTGGGGAAACCTTTCTGCCGCTCGCGCGCGAGTCTCTAATCAAGCTGGATGAGGCGGTTCTCCTCTCGAAGCTGGCCGCCGGAGGGATGTCCCCCGGCGGGGAGCAACTGAAGATCGGCGCAATCAATCCGGCCGTTCACCGATTGCTTCCCCTCATCCTGCGCCGTTTTCGCAAACGCTTTCCCGAAACGCGGCTCGATGTCAGGATATTTGATTCGTCCGAGATCCTTCGCGCGCTGGAGCGAGGCGATTATGATATCGGGATTATGAGGCCGCCCTCTAACGGCAATGTCATTCGCTTCAGCCCTCTTGTTTCGGACCGTTTTGTGGCCGTCATCCCGAAGCAGTCATCTCTGTCAAGTCGATCCACGCTGAGACTGTCCGATTTTGTCGGACATGACGTCTTTACGCTCGACCGGTTTGAGTTATCGAGCTTCAGGTCTATTCATGACCAGGTCGTTGATGCGGGAATAACACTTGACCCTGGCATCAAGGTATCGAATACGACGGCGGCTCTGGCGTTGGTGGCGGCTGGTTTGGGTATTACCTTTCTGCCCGAGTGGATCGAAGGTATCGTTGGCAGGGATGTCGTTCTGCGAAAGGTGGACGATCTTTGCCAGGAAATTTCCATCGGCATAGCCTGGCGTGCGGACAATCCGATGCCGGGGATATTGCCCTTTGTAGAATATGCCGAACTGGTCGCGCGCCAGAAATAACCTGTCAGATGCTCCGAGGGCAAGAGAAAGTCCGCCTGCTGCAGATTGGCTCGGCTCAGACATAGACGAGCTAATTCATTGACTTGGATATTACCAAGCGATTCCATTCACGTCGGATACGGTCTGAGCGGACTGATTCAGCATCGGCGGAGCCACGGCCGACGACACGGTCGTAGAGGGCGCGATCGAGTGCACCTTCGCTGACGATGGCGAGCACCCGGGCCGTGGGGCCGAGGCCGAGACGGCGACGGCGATCGTCGTCGCGGCAGAGCGCGATCAGACCGGCCAGGCCGGCGGCGCCCGACTCCCCGGCCGCGAGCGGCGGATCGCCTGCCGCGGGATCGGCCAGCCTGCGCATGGCGTCGAATGTCTCGTCGTCCGAGATCGTCATCGCCGCCGTCGCGAGCGGTCGCAGAACGGCCCAGGCCGGCGCGGACACCTCGCCGCAGGCGAGGCAGAGCATCAGCGTGTCCAGGTCTCCGCTGATCGGCGTCGGCGCTCCGGCAGCGAGGCTGCGCGCGAAACAATCGGCGGCTTCAGGCTCCACGCAGACGATATGTCCGAGTTCGTCGCGCCAACGCCGCCAGAGCGCTTCCGCCACGCCCGCGGCAAGGCCGCCGACGCCGACCTGAACAAAAACATGCGTTGGCGGCGGCCCGCGCCATTGATCCACGATCTCGGCGCCCATGACGGTATAACCCTGCATGACGAGGGCGGGGATGGGATCCTGCTCGCTGGTGCTCGTGTCGGGCACCAGATGCCACCCATGGGCGGCGGCCAGTTGCGCCGCCTCGCGCACGCTGTCGTCATAGCTGCCCGGCACCTCCCGGATCTCGGCGCCGAAACGCGCCATTGCGGCGCGGCGCTCTTCGGTGACCCCGGCATGGACGAGGATGACACAGCGACAGCCGAACCGGCCCGCCGCCCAGGCGACGGACCGGCCGTGATTGCCGGCCGTCGCGCAGATGACGGTGATCTCGCCCGTCAACGCGGCCAGGCTGCCGCTCTCGAGATTCGCCGGCGTGGGAACCGTTCCCGTCCGGTTCGTCACATGCGCGCGGAGAATGCAATAGACGGCATAGGCCCCGCCGAGCGCTTTGAAGCTGCCGAGCCCGAACCGATCGCTCTCATCCTTGAGTGCAATCGCGGCGAGGCCGAGCCCGGCCGCCAGTCCAGGCAAGGTGACGAGCGGCGTCGGTTCATAGCCGGCCCAGTTGGTGATCGCGCCCGCGGCCTCCGCCACGGCCTGAGCGGGGAAAAGCCTGTCGATCGCCTCGTCCGCTTCGGCTGAGACGCGCTGATTGAGGATGAGTTGCGGGGGCATCAGAGCGCTCGCACCTGTGAACGACGGGCCAGGACGTCGGCAAGGAACGCCTTGACCGGCTCCTGGACAAGCCCGCCCGCATGCTCGACACCGGGGACGAGATCAAAGCGCACCGCGATCCCCTGAGCCTCGAACGCCTTCTCCAGGCCGCGCAGACGGTCGACGCGGGTTTCGCCGGGATCGTTCACACCCTCCATCCAGTTGCGCGAACCGGGCTTCACCGTCACGTCCCAGGTCTCGATGTCCTGCGCGCCGATGACCATTTCGACCGGAACCTTGCGCATCGCGTCGAGATCGGGCGTCTTGTCGAAAATCCGTTCCATGCCGCCGGTGCCGACCCACCAGGGCTTCGTCGGATCGGGCAGCGTCACGATGCCCGGCGCGCCGATCGACATGCCCATCAACCGCTCCGGGTGCAGATAGAAGAAGCGGCGCGCGAACTTCATCTGAATGAGCGCAACCTTCATCGATCCCCTCCGGCCTGGCCGCGCAGCGCGGCACCTTGATCATTTCTATTCAATATCCACTAGTCGCAGCCGGCAATGACCGCGCTCGAAGCTTGCCCGGACGAAGCGGTCTGCATCGCCCCGGTCGCCGGGCCCGGCAAAGCACTAGCCGGCGCTGTCGGCCGGCGAGGACAGGGATCCGCGCGCACGGATGCGCTCGAGATCGTGATTGAGATGGGCGAAGGTCTCGTCGGCAGACACTTCCAGATGCAGGCGCATCAACATCGCCGCGTGCTGGCGCCGGTTGTCGAGAAGCGCCGCGATGATGCCGCGATGTTCGATCAACGATTGCCGGATCCGCTCCGGCCGTACGAAGCTGATATAGTCCGCGACACGGCGGATATTGTTCTGCCGCCTAATCACATCATCGAGCTGGCGGCTGCCGGCGCCCGCAGCGATGACCCGGTGGAAGCGCGCATCGAGCTCGAACAAGGCGCGTTGTTCCATCGCATTGATGCTCTCGATCGCCGCCGCATGATCGCGGTCGAGCGCGTCGAGGGTCTTGCGGTCGACGGCATAATCGTCGCACAGGATCGCCGCGGGCTCCACGATCTGCCGAAAGCGGTAGCCGTCACGCAGCGCATCCGGCCCGATATCGGCAAAGACCCACCCGCGCCCGGGCGACGGTTCCACGAGTTGATCGCGCATGAGCCGCCGCAACGTCGAATTCAGAAACCCGCGCGGCACAGCGAAGCGCTTCAGCAGCGCCCGCTCGCTGATGACGGATTTCAACGTGCCGAGCGCCATTTCCCGCATCACGCGTTCATCGAGGAGTTCGTCGCCGTCCGCCCCGGATCCCGTTTCCGGATCGAGCGGCTGAACGATCTCATAGCCGCGCCTGGGCTCGTAGACGAGCGTGCCCTGGCGTTCCAGCGCGCGCAGGACCTCGCGGACCGGCGTGCGGGAGACACCGAGCCACTCCGCGATGTCGACCTCGTTCAGCCGTTGGCCGACGACCTGCGCGCCGCTGAACCGCGTCTGCAGCTGAGAGAGAATGCGCGTTTGCAGCGGGCTGGCCTGGGGCGACATCTCGGAAGACTCCGTTTCTCGGGGGCGCCCCGAACGCGCGAAACCTTCTCGGCGACCGAAAAGGAAACGCATTCCCGCACCAGGCGCAATCCCCTCTCTGACAAATGTCTATATCATAGAATAAACTGTTTATTGGTTCCATATAGCAGATTCGATGAACTTTAAAAAAAAATAATCCATAAACTCAAAAAGGGGCCGCTTCATTGCATCGGCCTCCGTCATGGACGCACGGGGAATTTGTCCCGACGACACCATCATTGCCGTGGATCCGCTTTGGCGGCTGTCGCGGCGGCCTGAGCCATCACACTCTTGGCAGCCGCCTCCAGGAACTGCGCCGACATCTGCTCGTTATTGACAGCGCGCGCGAGCAGCACGGCGCCCACCATCGTCGAGAGAATGGCCATCGACCTGCTGTGCGGCTGGCCGTCTTCGGGGCCGCCGATCCAGCTGTCCAGCAAGTCGAGATACTCCTGGATCCCGGCTTGGAATGACTCCTTGACATGAGGACCGTGCCTGGCCGCATCCGAGCCGAGTGCAACGACCGGGCACCCGTCCGACCTCTCGGCGCAATGCCCCTCGCTGAGATAGAAGTCGACCACGGCCGACAGCGGATTATCGGGTCTGGAGGCGGCGGCAGCGGACCAATGGTCCAAGGCATCCTCCAAGGCGCGCCGCGAGGCCTGCGCGACCAGATCGTCCTTAGACTCGAACTGCTTATAAAAGGCGCCCTGCGTCAGCCCGGCACCCGCCATCAAGTCTTTTAGTCCGATGCCGTCGAACCCGTGCCGCCGGAAGAGACGGCTCGCTACATCGATAACGGTTTGCCGGTTTTCCTCCGCCTGAGCACGACTGACCCGCATTGCCGATCTCCAAAATTAGATTGCGTTCAACATCTATATCGAATATAGCGTGTGAATGCAATCTAATTTGACAAGGCATCGGACATGAAGAAGCGGCCCGCGATCCTGCTGGCAGGTGTTCTCATCGCTGGGGCAGGGGCGGCCGCATTCGTCGCCCTTTCGCTCACCTCGCAACACGCCGAGGCAGTGAGCGATCCGAGACAGGAGGCCCCGCTTGTTCGCGTTGCGACGGCCGCGCCGGTGAAGGGCGCCGAGCGTGGATTTACGGGCCTCATCGAGGCGAGGGTGCAGAGCAATCTTGGCTTCCGGGTACCCGGCAAGGTCGTCGAGCGGCTCGTCGACGTCGGTCAGCAGGTCCAGACTGGGCAGCCCTTGATGAGGATAGATGACACCGATCTGCGTCTCGCCCTGACCGCCAAGCGAAACGCCGTTGCCGCTGCGCGTGCGGTCATGGTCCAGGCGAGCGCGGACGAGAAGCGTTACGCCGCGCTCGTCAAGGGTGGGCTCGCCGCAACCCCGCAGCGTTACGAGCAGGCCAAGGCGGCGCTCGACACGGCACAGGCGCAGCTCGACGCGGCGGAGGCGGATGCGAACGTTGCCGAGAACGCTGCGACCTATTCCACCCTGATAGCCGGTGCAGACGGGATCGTCGTTGCGACACTCGGCGAGCCTGGACAGGTCGTCGCGGCAGGCCAGACCGTCATTCAGCTGGCCCATGCCGGGCCACGCGAGGCGGTTGTAGCGCTTCCCGAAACGATCCGCCCGGCCTTGGGTTCACAGGCCAAGGCCAGCGTCTACGGCAGCACTGCCGCGCCTAGCATGGCGCGGCTGCGGCAGATTTCCAATGCCGCTGATGCCCAGACACGCACCTATGAGGCCCGTTACGTCCTTGACGGCCCGGCGGCCTCGGCGCCGCTCGGCGCCACCGTGACGATCACCATCGCCAGTGGTGAGGAACAGCCGGCCGCGACCGTACCCATCGGCGCGCTGCTGGATGATGGCACGCGCACCGGCGTGTGGGTTCTTGAACGCACGTCGTCCACCGTGCACTTCGCGCCGGTCCAGATCAAACGCCTCGGCGGAGAAGACGCCACCGTCACCGGCGTCGAGCTTGGCGCGGAAGTCGTGGCGCTGGGCGCGCATCTCCTGAAAGACGGCGCATCCGTCAGAACGGCGGCCGTTATCGAAGGGAGGGCCCAATGAGCTTCAATCTCTCGGCTCTCGCGGTTCGCGAGCGGGCCGTCACTCTCTTCTTCATCATTCTTCTGGCGGCTGCGGGCGTCTACGCCTTCGTCAAGCTCGGGAGAGCGGAAGACCCCTCCTTCACCATCAAGACGCTGACCGTCACGGTGGCATGGCCGGGGGCCACCGCCCGTGAGATGCAGGACCTCGTCGCCGAGCCGCTGGAGAAGCGCATCCAGGAACTGACCTGGTATGACCGGGTCGAGACCATCGCCCGCCCGGGCTTCGCTTTCCTGACCGTCACGCTCAAGGACAATACGCCCCCCTCGGCCGTCGAGGAGGAGTTCTACCAGGCGCGCAAGAAACTCGGTGACGAGGCGCGCAACCTCCCGCCCGGCGTGCTCGGCCCCTTCGTCAATGACGAGTTCTCCGATGTGAGTTTTGCCCTGTACGCCCTGAAGGCGAAGGGCATGCCGATGCGCGAGCTGGCGCGGCAGGCGGAGGTGATACGGCAGGATCTGCTGCACGTCCCCGGCGTCAAGAAGATCAACATTCTGGGCGAGCGGCCCGAGCAGATCTTCGTCGAGTTCTCCTACGCCAAGCTCGCAACGCTGGGCGTGTCGGCGCAGGATATCGCCAGCGCCCTTCAGCGGCAGAACACCGTGACCCCCGCCGGCTCCATCGACACGCGCGGCCCCCAGGTCTTCATCCGCTTCGACGGCGCCTATGACAGCATCGAGGCCATCGCCAACACGCCGATCGTGGCCGGTGGCCGGACGCTCAAACTGTCCGATGTCGCCGAGGTGCGCCGCGGCTATCAGGACCCCGAAACCTACATCATCCGCCATGATGGCGAGCCCGCCATCATGCTGGCGGCGGTGATGCAGCAGGGGTGGAACGGGCTGGAGCTCGGCAAGGCGCTCGAAGCGCGCTCCAGCGCGATCGCCGATACCTTGCCGCTCGGCATGACGCTCGCCAAGGTCAGCGACCAGGCAGTGAACATCGATGCGGCCGTCGGCGAGTTCATGATGAAATTCGCGATGGCGCTCGGGGTCGTCCTGTTCGTCAGCCTCGTCAGCCTCGGCTGGCGCGTGGGCATTGTCGTCGCGCTTGCCGTGCCGCTGACGCTGGCCGTCGTCTTCCTCATCATGCTGGAGACCGGCCGCTTCTTCGACCGCATCACGCTGGGCGCGCTGATCCTGGCGCTCGGCCTGCTCGTCGACGACGCCATCATCGCCATCGAGGTCATGGTGGTGAAGATGGAAGAGGGCATGGATCGCATCAAGGCGGCCGCCTATGCCTGGAGCCACACGGCGGCGCCGATGCTGTCCGGCACGCTGGTGACCATCATCGGCCTGATGCCGGTCGGCTTTGCCGCCTCCGCCGCCGGCGAATATGCCGGCAATATCTTCTGGGTCGTCGGCTTCGCGCTGATCGTCTCGTGGATCGTCGCCGTGGTCTTCACACCCTATCTCGGCGTCAAGATGCTGCCCGCGATCAAGCCGATCGAGGGCGGCCATCACGCGATCTATAACACGCCGAACTACCGGCGCCTGCGCGCGGTGATCCAGTTCACCGTGCGCCACAAATTCCTGACCTGTGCGGTGGTGGGCGTCGCGATGGCCCTCTCCGTCATGGGCATGGGAGCGGTCAAGCAGCAGTTCTTCCCGACCTCGGATCGTCCCGAGGTGCTGGTCGAGGTGCGCATGCCGGAAGGCACGAGCATCGAGACGACGAAAGCGGCGGTGGAAAAAGTCGAGCGCTGGCTGCAGGAACGCCCCGCGGCGACGATCGTCACGAGCTATATCGGCCAGGGCGCGCCACGCTTCTTCTTCGCCATGGCGCCGGAACTGCCCGATCCGTCCTTCGCCAAGATCGTGGTGCTGACGGCGGATGCCGAGGCGCGCGAGGCGCTGAAACACCAGCTCCGCGCGGCCATCGCCGACGGGCTCGCTCCCGAAGCCTATATCCGGGTCACGCAGCTCGTCTTCGGGCCCTATACGCCGTTCCCGGTCGAGTTCCGCATCATGGGGCCCGATCCGGCGGAGTTGTACCGCATCTCCGAGCAGGCCCTCGATATCATGAATGGCATTCCGGACGTCCGGCAGGCCAACCGCGACTGGGGCAACCGTTCGCCCGTCCTGCGCTTTGTTCCCGACCAGCACCGGCTCAACCTGATCGGCCTCTCGCCCACTGAGGCCGCCCAGCAGATGCAACTGCTGCTCACCGGCATTCCGGTGACGCAGGTTCGCGAGGACATTCGCAACGTGCCCGTCGTGGCGCGGAGCGCCGGCGACAATCGGCTCGATCCGGCGCGGCTGGCCGACTTTTCGCTGATGACCCGGGACGGCCGTCAGGTGCCGCTCGATCAGATTGGACGTTCTGAGATCCGGTTCGAGGAGCCGATCCTGAAGCGCCGCGATCGCACGCCTATCATCACCATACGCTGCGACATCAACGAAGCGACACAGCCGCCGGAGGTGTCTCAACAGGTAATGCAGGCGCTGCAGCCGCTGATCGCTTCACTGCCGGTGGGATACCGCATCGAGATGGCCGGGAACATCGAGGAATCCCTCAAGGCCAATGCCGCGCTGGTCAAGATCTTCCCCGTGATGATCGCTGCAATGCTCATCGTCATCATCATCCAGGTCCGCAGCCTCTCGACGATGACCATGGTGATGCTGACGGCGCCGCTGGGCCTCGCCGGCGTGGTGCCGACATTACTGCTGTTCAATCAGCCCTTCGGCTTCAATGCCATTCTCGGGCTGATCGGCCTCGCCGGCATCCTGATGCGCAACACGCTGATCCTGACCGAGCAGATCAAGGAAAATCAGGCGGCCGGGCTCGACGACTACCACGCCGTCATCGAAGCAACGGTGCAACGCACGCGGCCGGTGATCCTCACCGCGCTGGCGGCGGTGCTGGCCTTCATCCCGCTGACGCACTCCGTGTTCTGGGGATCGATGGCCTACACGCTGATCGGCGGCACCGCCGTCGGCACCGTGCTGATCCTGCTGTTCCTCCCTGCACTCTACGCCGCCTGGTTCCGCATCAAGGCCACGCCCGATGCGGTCCACGCGGAAGCGGCGCAGATGCCCGCAAGGCATCCGGCAATGGCCGCCGAATGAAGGGCGAGAACGCAGACCGACGGGCCAACGCCCAAATATGTCCGCGGCGGAGTGAGTGATAGCGCTGCCTTCAGGATTGGCCTCGACGGCACCGGAGGCCAGTTGTCCGTTGTAAAAGGTCGCAAGCTGACAGGCGTGATGGCGTCAGCCCGGTTCAATCGGCGAATTTCCGGGCAATCCATGCGCTCGCGCCCTGGAGGGATTGGAAATCCTCGAGAGATCGCGCGGGGATCCCGGGATGGGCAGCCGATGCCATTCTGCTCAATGTGGAGCCGGGACCCAGCTCGAAGAAGGCCCGTGCGCGATTTTCGACGCAGGCCTGAAGACAGTCGGCCCAGTGGACGGTACGGGATATTTGCGCCGCGAGCTTGTCGAGCCCCTCCTTGAAGCGCATCACCGGCAAACCGTCGATACCGCTGAGTAATCGCGCCGAGGTCGCGACTTCGGCCGTCGGCGTGAGGCCGCGCAGCTTCAAGCCGAACGCGGCAGACGCTCTGGCGAGACGGGGCGTATGGGATGCCACCTCCACCGGCAGTGGGGTTATGCGCGTGGCGTTCTTCCCCCTCGCCTCGGCTGCTACGGCCGCAAGCGCCTCGAGACGCCCCCCAATGATATACGCGTCGGCAGGATTGATGATGGCGATCGCCGTACCGTGCGTTTGGCATAACGCGTCGATAACGGGGCGCGGCAGGCCCCGGACGAACAGGAGGCCCTCACCAGATTGCGACACGGCGTCCATCGCCTCTGCGCGCTCAGCGGCGAGGTTGAGCGTCTCGATCGGGTCCAACCGGCCGGAGACGCCCCAGGCCGCCAGTTCGCCAATGCTGTAGCCTGCGACGACCAGCTGGCCGGACAGCGCATCGCCGAGCGCGGCTGCGGCCGCCACGGCCTGCAGGGTGCAAAGTATCTGCGCGGTTCGATCATGGTATAGAGCCTCCGGAGAAGCCGATTGCACAATCACGCGGGGGTCACGCCCGCCCAGCAGGCCCGTTGCATGAGTAAACAAGTTGGCCGCTGCGGGAGCATCCCCCGTCAGAGCAAACATGCCCGGGTGCTGCCGTCCCTGGCCGGAGCAGAGGATTGCGACGCTCATGGGATCTCAACTCGGGAACAACAGTGCAATGACGATCGCCATTGTCACGATGCTGAAGACGGTGCTCGCAGTCACCATCGATCCCGCCGCACCAGAATCCTGCCGGTAGTTCACAGCAAACAGAATGCCGAAGAAGCCCGAGGGAATAGCTGCCAGCAGAACGACGACCCTGGCGGTTTCGTGAGGAATGGGCAGACTGAAGACGATCGCGGCCGCAAGGAGGGGCCTGACGATGTCCGCGACAACGGTCGCGCGGACAATCCTCCAATCCAGCCTAAACGCCTGCGAAGAAAGGATGAGGCCGGTCAGGAAAAGCGCGACGCCCGGCGCAGCATGGCCAATTAACAACAGGCAGGCGTCGAGCACCGCGTCCGTCTTGAGACCAGCCAGTGAGATCAAGATCCCAAGAGCGGGCGCGAGAACCACGGGCTTGGTCAGGGCATGCCAGATCGATCGCAGGATTCGGACAGCAGGCGTCTCCGCTCCGGCGGAGCCCGGGTTAAGGCTCATCTCCACAATGATCAGCGAAAGCGGACTGACCAGAATTGATCCGCTTGCCAAAGCAATGGCGAGTGGAATGCCACCGCTTGGCCCGACGACTGCGGACATGATGGGTAGACCAACGCCAGCAAGATTGGGGAATGCGAGTGTTAAGGCCTGGAGCGACGCGTTGGCGGGCGCCTCCTTCAGAATGAGCTTTGACCCGAGGTACCAGACAAAGAAGATCGCCAACATGACGATGCCGAACAGTGCGAAAAGCGGAGCCTGCGCAACCATCTCGCTGCGCGAGGCGGATGCCGTTGCCGCGAACAGCGATGCTGGGAGTGCAAAATTCATAACCAGCGCGTTAAGGCTGTCGACCTTGTGGTTGTCGACGATCTGATAGCGCCCTGCACCATACCCCAACAACAGCACGAAGAAGATGGGCGCAAGAGCGAGCAGGATTGCGTCGGTCATCAGCGTGCTCCGTCTTCGCAGGCTTTGACAAACAGGCTCATGGCGAGAAGATCGGCGGAGCCGCCCGGGCTCAAACGGCGGGCGACAAAACTGTCGTGCACGGCACGTGCGCGTTGGCGCCAATCGGACGTGCCGACACCGCCGCTCAGAATAAATTGCCGGGCCGCGTGCTGAGCGAAGCGGAGCCCACCTGATCCTCCGCGATGCAGAAGATTGGTGTCCTCGACGGACGCGATCAAAGCAAAGCATGCCTCGACCCGCTGCGCCTCCTCGTCGTTCGGAGCGGCGAGAGCCGCCCTCCGCAGCGCCGGAAGGCCGATTTGATAGAGATTGGGAAAGCCTTGCGCGGCTTCCATCCGTGCTCCACCGGACCCATAGCGGCGGCGCGCCCGCGCGCCATGGCTATGAAGCAGTATGGGGCCATCAAGAATAGAGCGCCCCCATAGGGATGCGACCACCGTGCCCAGTGATGTGACCGGCCCGGCCAGTCCAGCGGCCCTTGCCCCGTACGCCGCGCATAGTAGTCCCAGTCCGAATACTGCACCACGATGCGTATTGATTCCTGCCGTCGCGTTCATCATCGCGGCCTCTGCCTCAAGACCGATGACCCTGAGCCGACCCATGCCTTGTCCCGCCGCGCCTGAATCGACCAGGGCTGCGAAATAAGGCGCGATGGTGCGCGCGCTTGTACGAAACAGGGCAGCATCCATGTCGTCGTGGCTGCCGTTATCGATGTGGCTGACCAGACCGGGCTTGGGCCAGGTTTCCAGCTCCAGCTCCAGGCTACGCATGGCGAGCGCCGCAATCGTCCCGCCATCGAACCAGGTCTCGCCGTGCGGACGAGCGCTCACCGATTGCGACAATGCAGCCGCCGTCATGTCGGAAGCCTCCCGGAGATGAACTCATCCGCATCGAGAAGGCTGACCCCGGCGGGTGTCTTGACGAGCACCTCGCGGGCGCCGGCATGCAACTCTCGCCAGTTGACGGCGGAACCGCCGCGGATGAACTCGCCATCAAGCCGCATCGGGGCATCGACCTCGAGGTCGGCGATGACTTTGGCAAGAGCGCGGAGAGGGGTGTCGCGGCTGACATGCAGCGCGAAGTCGAGATCTGACCGATCCGTGAGGTATTGCAGGCCAGTGACGAACTGCAACGCTAAGCTACCAAACACTCTGGCCTCCGCACCATTGTGAGAGGCGAGCCGGCCGAGGCGCAGCAGCGTTGGTTCCCAAAGTGCGGGTGCTGCACGTGCAGCGGAGGCCAAGCTTGGCGCCGGCAGGGCCGCCACGACATCTTCATGGCGCATGAGGAAGGAGAGGCGCTTCTTGCCGGCGGAGGGCGGCAGGGGCAAGCCCAAGGGTACCCCCGGCGGCTCTCCTGCATCGGAACGGCGGCTGACCAATGGCCAACCCCGATCGACCCAGGCCTGGACAATCGGATCGGCGGGGAACTCGGCCCGTGCCCGTATCAGGGCCTGCCACGCGACCGGACTGACATAAACGAGGTCGTGTCGGTTCATGGCCCGTCACCGCATCTGGAGCGCGAGGCCGCGAACACGCTCGGCGATCTCGTAAGCCTTCGAGCGCCCACCACGCTTTTTGCCGAGCAGGTCACGGCGGTCGTCGCTGTCCGGGATTGCCTGAAGGAGCGCCTCCAACTGGTCGACGAGTGGAACAGCGGCATCCCAGATCGCATGAACCGCCCCGGTCTGAGCGAGATTTGCAAGTCCCGGTGCGAAAACCGGCGTAGACTTGGCTTTCTCCTCCAGCACCTCGACCGACAACTTGGTGACCTTGGACATCGACGGCAGATCCATCACCGCGGGCGTTGCCCCCGGAAGTCCGACGAGCACCCGGGTGGCCAAAGCCGTAGCGAGGAATGCGCCCGCGGCGGAGTGGCCGTAAAGTAATCCTATGGTTGGCCGGCCGTGGCGATCCGCGTGAATGAGACATTTTCCGAGATGAGCCAGGAATTCGTTCAGTCCCAGGAGTTCATCGCGCTTGCTCATACGCTGGCTGTCGCTGTCCACGACAATCAAGATCGGTCCATTACCGGTTGTAATCGACTGCAGAACGTGAGCGGCCAAACGGATAGCGTCATCGACGCCGAGCGGCGTCCGATCCGCGATGCCGACCACCAGGGCACGGCCGCCGGCGCGCAGGGCGCCGGACCCGAGAACCACACCGTCCGCGTTTTGGACGTCATGCCCAGCGGGGAACAGAGACGCGAGAATGTCATCGAGCATCATGGCTGATCCTCCCGAATGCGTCGGCCAGAGTGATGAATTCATCGGCGGGCAAGGACGAGACCGCATCGGCATGGGAAATCCCCATGGCGCTCCAGATGTCCAGCGCGTCAGCGCAAGTGCCAAAGTCGCGCAGCCGCGCTTCAAGGCGGGCTTGCTCTTTCGTCAAGATTTCGAGCCCGAAGCCCCCTGCCTCGCCCAGCAAGGCCAACGCTGCGTCGCGAAAGGCCTGCACCGTGTCGTCGACGAAGGCGTCGGCGGCACCGAGCAAACGACGGTGCTTGCCACCCATCGTCCGCCAGACGAGAGCTCGGTCACGTGAATCGAACTCTTCGGTTCCGCGGTTGGTCTCGATGACTTCCGGTCCAGAGACTGCGATGCGGCCCTGTTCGGATACGGCCAGCGATGAACAGCATGCGGCGATCAACCCGCCGCCGCCGTAGCAGCCAGAGCGTCCACCGATGAGCCCGACGACCTTTACGCCTGCGCATCGCGCCTCGATGACAGCGCGCATGATCTCGGCAATGGCGAGTTCGCCGGCGTTTGCTTCCTGCAGCCTCACCCCGCCGGTGTCGAAGAGGATCAGCACCGGCATCGAGCCGATGTCGCGCGCGCCGCGTAGCAGGCCGGTCAGTTTGGCGCCATGCACCTCGCCGAAGGCACCGCCCATGAAGCGCCCCTCCTGCGCGGCGATCAGCACCTTCGCGCCGCCCAGGCTGCCGCAGCCGACGACTATCCCGTCGTCAAACTGCTCGGGCAGGTCAAAGACCTTCAGATGCGGACTAACCTCGCGCTTCTCCGGACCGATGAATTCCACGAAGCTGCCGGGATCGAGGAGAAGGCGGGTTCGGGTCCGCGCCGATGCTTCGTACCAGCTCGTAACGGTGGCGGGCGCGGTCAAGGGTTGCAGCGGGGTGGTGCTCATCGGGCTCGCTCCATCAGGCGGACGGCCTGCGCCAGGCGGAGCGACACGGTGTCTGGCCGTGCCCCTCCATCATTGATCGAAAATTTGAGACCGCCAGGCGAGTACCGTTCGACGAAATCGGCGACGACAGCAGTCCAGACGTCGTCAAATCCATGGGCTGTCGTGCGTATCTCCACGAGGCACTCGCGATCAGTGAGAACGCGTTCCACCAGCACTTCCAGATTGCCGGAGGCTACGACGCCCACAATCGCTATCGCTTCCGTTCCCCCGGCAGGCTCGCGGGTAGCGTGGCGCAGAGAAAGATCTTCCATCGGGCTGCTCCAATCACCAGTTGCGGAATTGCGACGGAGGCACGTAAAGGCCGCCCGACCAGCGGACGAGGTCCTTGATCGAGCGAGCCGCGAGCATGTTGCGATCAGCATCGAGCGGATCGATGCCGAGGTCTTCCGGACGACGGATAACCCCGCGCTCGCGCAAGCGCGCGACCTGCTTGGGGTCGCGGCGCCGTCCCACATCGGTGTAGCCCGCGATCCCGCGAATGGCCTGCTCGCGCTCGTCTGAGCTGCGGCAGAGCAACAAATTCGCGATTCCCTCTTCCGTGACGATATGGGTGACGTCATCGCCGTAAATCATCACCGGCGCCAGATCGAGCTTCAGCTTTTCCGCCAGTTCCAGCGCGTCGAGATTTTCGACAAACAGGGGCACGTTGTTTTCGCCAAAGGTTTCACCGATCTGCACCACCAGCTTGCGGCCACGCCGCAAGAGCGCGTTTCCCCCGGCGACCGCCTCTTGCCCTGCCGTCAGCCAGGCTTTGCTCGGATGCCGCCGGCCCCGTGCATCCGCACCCATGTTCGGTGCGCCGCCGAAGCCCGCTATGCGCGACGTCGTGACAGTCGACGAGTTTCCTTGCAGGTCAATCTGCAGCGTCGAGCCGATAAACATGTCACAGGCATAGAGCCCGGCGGTCTGGCAGAGGGCACGGTTCGAACGCAGGGAGCCGTCCGATCCCGTGAAGTAGATGTCGGACCGCGCGCGGATGTAGTCCTCCATTCCGACCTCGGACCCGAAGGAATGGATCTGCGTGACCCAACCGGATTCGATCGCCGGGATCAGGGCGGGGTGCGGATTGAGAGCGAAGCGGTTTGCGATCTTGCCCTTCAGGCCAAGCTTCTCACCGAAGGTCGGCAGCAAGAGCTCAATGGCCGCCGTGCTGAAGCCGATGCCGTGGTTCAGTCGTTCCACCCCATATGGCGCATAGATCCCCTTGATCGCCAACATGGCCGTCAGGATCTGCCCTTCGGTGATGGCGGCCGGATCGCGCGTAAACAGTGGCTCGACGAAGAAGGGCCTTTCGGTTGCGATGACGAAATGCACGCGGTCCGCCGGAATGTCGACGCGGGGAACCTGGTCGACGATCGCGTTGACCTGCGCGACGACGATCCCATCCTTGAAGGCCGTCGCCTCGACAACGGTCGGCGTGTCCTCGGTGTTTGGTCCGGTATAGAGATTACCATCCCGGTCGGCGCTCACGGCAGCGATCAATGCGACATTCGGGGTGAGATCGATAAAATACCGCGCGAAGAGCTCGAGATAAGTATGAACGGCTCCTAGCTCGATCTTGCCGCCAAACAGCATGGTTGCGATGCGGGCGGACTGCGGGCCAGAATAGGCATAGTCCAGCTTCTTCGCCACGCCCCGCTCGAAAAGGTCAAGATGCTCCGGCAGCACGACGCCTGACTGCACCATATGCAAATTGTTCACCTTGGCAGGATCCACGGCAAGCAGGGCCGCCGATAACAGGTCGGCCTGCTTCTGGTTATCGCCCTCAAGGCAGACCCGGTCTCCGGGTCGAAGGATCGCTTCAAGAAGCCGCGTCGCGTCACCGGCTTCGACCATTTTTCCCCGCGCTACCGCGGAACCCGCTCGGATGCGCCTGTCGCGCGCTTCTCTTTCAAGTTGCCAAGTCGCCATCACCTGCTCCTGTACGACGGACGAAAACGTGCATGGCCTCGCACCGGCGGCGCCCGCGTTCGCCGCTCATCGGGCACGTCTCATGCGGGCTGCGACGGGGCTTGCAGGGCGCAAGCACCGCCGACGCTTTCGAACGACCTCTGAAATCGCCTATTGTTCGAACGATCGCGCGGCCCTGGTGATCACTTCGGCAACTTCCTTCCGATGAGACACGTGGACCGAGTAGCTTGCGCCCGGGATTTCGAACGTCTTGCTCTTGGCCCGCGCGTAGTACCAACGCTCAAGATCTGGGTCGATGATCTGGTCTGCGCCGGCGACGATGCCCGAGCTCCGCTTCGTTCTCCAGGCCGCTGCGGCCAACGGGGTCTTGAAGACGCTTGATGCGGCGAGCACCTGCGAGCGAGAAGCGAAGACAGCCTGATCATGCGGTATGTCCGGCGCGAATAATTTCGGAAACTCCAGCGGGTCGAGATATGTATATCCATCCGGATTTACCTTTATCGCTCCTGGTGTTTTGCCGAGCACGCTCGGCGTCTTGGCCTATTATATTCGGCCGTTTGGCCCACATGCATAGGGTTGCTGTCGCCGTGGCCAGAATCGAGTTTTTGATTGTTAAAATTTGCAAAGAAGAGAATCGAAGCGGATAGTCCTGCTTTCCGCCCATCGGCCAGGTCAAATCGCCGGCTGCAGAACGAACGCGATTGGTCAGGTGATGTGGCGAAAACGACCGCAGCCGGCAATGAAGCTTTCGCACTGCCCGACACGGCCTTCCAAGAGACCGGGATTTAATCAAACGATCGTCAAAATTGGCTCGAGATCACCTCCTGGCGAGGCGGCCGCTGATGGCGGCCGCCAGTCGATGGACCATCGGCGCGATGGACCGTCGATGAACCCGGCATGCTTCAGTTTGCTCAGTGCCCCGGAACTATATCCGCCTCGCCAACGAGCGCCGAATTAAACAGTGCAAAATGTTGCAATGACTTCCTGCGGGCTCGGTTCCCGTCCCATCGACTCGGTCGACCGGCTGTGACGTGTCACCGACACCTCGGGCGCCGAGGTGCTCCACCGCACCTACGACCAGATCCCGATCACCACCTCGACCTTCAAGGAGGCCAAGGCCTTCATCGGCTCGCGCCAGGACACCGAGACCGGGCTCCTCTATCTCAACGCCCGCTTCTGTGATCCCGCCCTCGGGCGCTTCATCTCGCCGGATTGGCTGCTGCCCACCGACCCCGGCGTCGGGACCAACCGCTATGCTTACTCACAGAACGATCCGATCAATAAGAGCGATCCGAATGGGCATAATGTGGAAACCCTCGCAGGGGTAGGGCTGGGCGTGTGCGCCGTTGCCGCATGTGCGAGTGGGGGGTGTGCCCTTGCCGCAATCGTCGCCGTAGGTGGCCTTGCTGTGGCAGGCGGCATTTATGCGATATCTGCCAATCAAAGCGACAATACAGCGGGGATCCGGCAGCTGCGATGCAAGAACGAACGCGGCCGACCGCTTGTCTTCGACAAGATGCGCGCCCGCGTGGAAAGCCAGCCAGTCCTTGAGAATGGCGAACTCGGGCGCGACAAACGCGCTCGTTTCCAGCATCTCGATATCCGCCTGTGCCAGGACCCTCATCCAGCGCTGGCGCTGCGTGCTGTCCCTTGCAAGCAGTCCTTCGGCCTCGGCGACCTAGTGGTTCTGCTCCGACATTTGCATCCGCCCGATAGCACCCTCGGAGCAAATGTCGGAGTCAAGAAAACCACTAGCAAGTTATTGGTTCTAGTGGAGCTTTTGAATTTGGCATTTGATTTGGAGCATGATGTCAGGCGGGACTCAAATGTCAAATTCGCTCCACTAGGTCTCGCAACCGTTCTTCTCGGATTTCGTCAGTGCACCTGTACGCCGGCGCACCAAACCGACTCGACGACAGGCGTATTGTCGCGCAAGCCGACGCGAACAAGATCGGCCCGTTTTCCGGGCGCGATGGATCCGCGGTCAACGAAACCGATCGCTCGGGCCGGCATCACGGTCGCCATGGCCACGACCTTCCAGAGTGGAATTCCCTGCTCCGAAAGCCTGAAGACTGCCGCCAACATGCTTGAGGGAACATAGTCTGAGGCAAGAATATCAAGGAGTTCCTGCCTTGCTAGATCCGCGACCGACACATTTCCGGAATGCGAACCGCCCAAGACCACGTTGGGGGCGCCGCCAACCGTCAACATCCCGTGTCGATTGGCCTGCCGCGCAGCTTCAATCGTTGTCGGAAACTCGCTAATTCCAACACCATTAGCTGCCCCGGTCTCGACGTCGTCGGAGGTCGTGTCATCATGCGAGGCTAGAGGCAGGCTGCGCCGGCCAGCGAGTTCGAGTGCAAGCCTAAGATGGGAGGGACTGAACCGTGCTTGCACCGACACGAGCTCTGCCACGTGATCGGCAAATTCGGCGTCCGAAACCTTCATCTGCCGGTGCCGCCGATAGTTTTCAAGATTGCGCCACTGCCGCTGCCCGGGCGTGTGATCCATCAGACTGATGAGCCGCAGCCGCGCGTGATCGGCGACTTCCGGCAACAAGCGGCTCAAGCCTCGATCGGCGAGCTCGCAACGCGCGTGAATATAATGATCGGCCCGAAGCAGGCCGCGCCGGGTTCCCCTGTCGATTGCATCCGCTGACGCGGCGACCAACTCCCTGCGAGCGGGGCCAAGCTGATATTCGCCGAGCGCGATCGAATCCAGCACCGTCGTGATACCTGCTGAAATTAGCTGCCGGTCATGCTGGATCAGCGCCGCGAGTGAGTCTGGCCATTTGACCCCGGGCCGCGGCTTCAGGTGCTTTTCCAGATTGTCGGTATGGAGGTCGATCATTCCTGGCAGAAGGAAGTCGCCGTTGAGATCGACGCTCGCTGACAATGACGTCGTCGTCGCGACGTCAGCGATCAAACCATCGCGGACAAGAACCGTGCCGCTTAAGACCTCGTTCTCCAGCACAACACGCGCATTTCTAAGGACATACTCGGGAGGAGACTCCGCATCGGATCCGATGGTCACCGAAGCGTCCTCTGTCAGCCTGGAAAGGCCAGCCTTTCCCCACAACGGAATGCTCATGAATTATTCCCGCACATCCTTGAGGCCTGAAAATATATACAATCCTCTCTTTGGATCAGACGGATTATATACATAACTCTTCCTATGACATTCCTGCATTTCATCAGAATACTCAAGAATGTAATGTTCACTACGATGACAATCTTTTATGTAGTATTTATGACGCAATGAAAACTTACCCATATAAAAAACCTTCATGTAACTACGCTATCTCTCCTGCAGCACCCACAGATTGCCAAGAGAGACCGGATGCCCCCCCAACCAATTAAGCTGATGCTGATGGCTTGCCTGACCGTTGGCGCGTTAGCGACCGCTGCGGTCGCTCAAGAAGGACATACGCTCGAGATCGTCGATCGGAATGTGGTCGTCGATTTGAGCCCCTCCGCTTCCGGTGCGGTATCGCGACGTCTCGGCATTCTTGAGACGCTGATCGGCATCGGGCCCGATGGAAAACTGGTCGGCGTTCTGGCCACCTCGTGGAAGCCTTCCAACGACGGTCTCGTTTGGCGTTTGTCGCTGCGCGAGAATGTGGTCTTTCACGATGGCACGCCCTTTAGCGCCGCCGTCGCCGCGGAGGCACTGTCCCGAGGGCGCCGTGTCTCGGAAACGCTGTCAACCCTGCCAATCGTTTCCATCGAGCCGGACGGCGACACCACGCTCGTGATCGCGCTGTCAGAACCATACGGGCCGCTACCGGCGGTCCTCGTCGATTACTCCGCCGCCATTCTTGCGCCTTCCGCGTATACGGAGGACGGTAAGGTAAAGGCCCTTGTGGGTACAGGATATTTTCGGGCTACCAATATCGGCAAAGACGGTACGATCGATGCGCGGCGCTTCGAAAAATATTGGGGCCGCCGGCCAAGCATCGAGACCATTCGCTATAGTGGTGTCGAACTCCCCGAGACCCGCGCAAACATGGCAGCTGCGGGTGAGGCGCATCTTGCGTTCACACTCGATCCGCAGGTGAAACGGCGCATTTTGTCCACGAGACGGGCGGAAATCCTCGAAACTCCCGTCCCGCGCACGCGGATGGCGATTTTGAATTTCGCCGATCCGATATTAGGTGATCTGCGCGTCCGCAAGGCCCTCTCCCTGTCCGTCGATAGAACTGGCATTGCGAATACGATACTTCGTTTTCCCGCAGGCGCCGCCACCCAATTACTTGCCCCGGCATTCAGTGGATGGACAGCACGCAGTTTCGTGCCACTCGCCCAGGACGTCGAGCGGGCGAGGGCTCTACTTGAGGAGGCTGGCTGGACCAAAGGCGGCAACGGCGTCCGCGTCAAGAACGGGAAGCCGCTCCGGCTCGAAATCATAGCTCCGTCCTCGCGTCCCGAAATGCCCCCGATTGCAACAGCATTGCAGGATCAGTTTCGGGCTATTGGTGTGGATCTTGTTGTGCGCGTAGGTACCAATTCCAGCCTCCCCGATGCCGCCGCCGACGGATCCCTCCAATTGGCGCTCGTCGCCCGGAATTATGCGCAGACGGCTGACCCGGTCGTCACACTCCTCTCAGACTATGTTGCCAAATCCGCCTTCTGGGGAGGCGTGAACTACAACAATCATAAGCTTCGCGACGCGATCCAAACCTATGTTCGGAGCTCGGATGAGGCTGCCCTTTCCGAAATACGGCAAGAGATTGCAGGTATTCTCCAGGACGACGTGCCTGCGATCCCGATCGGATGGTTTGAGAGCATCGCCGCGGCTTCGACACAACTGAAGATCGGCACTGTCACGCTCGATCCTTTCCAGCTTAGCTACAATCTGGATAGGCTGGAATGGGCTAAAAACAACTGAAATTCATAAAACAATGCGGGGAATTTGAGCAATGTCTTTATTGCGATACGCCACCACGGCATTCTGCGTGGCTATTGCCGTTGCCACCCTATGCTTTGCAGCGTTGCAGGTCGTGCCCGGAGACCCGGCGATGCGTATCGCGGAGGCCAAGTTCGGGGCCGATGGGATGTCGTTCCGAACAGCAGATGAGTTGCGCGAAGCAGCTGGCCTCAATGAGCCGGTGATCCGGCAATACGCCAGTTGGATTGCCCGGACCCTGACGGGCGATTTTGGCGTCAGCCTTGTCAGCGGCCAGGCAGTCCTGCCACTGGTCGCGGAGCGACTTCAGCTCACCTTGCTTGTCGGCCTCGTCGGTATCGCCGTTACGATCATCATCAGCGTGCCACTGGGGGTGGCCGCAGGCCTTCGCCCCAATGGGTGGCTGGACCATTCCGTCTCGGCCCTGTCAACCCTGCTCGCATCCGCCCCGGCATTCCTTGTTGCCATTCTGCTGGTCTCCCTGTTTGCTGTAAATCTCCAGTGGCTACCAGTCGCCGGGTTACGATCACCTCAAGGTATTGTGCTCCCTGCATTGACTCTCGGTTTCATACATTGCCCGGAGTTGTCCCGAGTTGTGCGGAATTCGGTGGCGCGTACAGGACAATCGTTCTTTGTTACTTTTGCAAGACTCAAGGGCCGGAGTTGGTCCCGCATAGCGTTGGGACATGCCCTGAGACCTGCTCTCCTACCGGTTGTCGCCTACCTTGGCGTGCTAGTAACCGGCGTGGTCGAAGGTTTCGTCGTCATCGAGACGGTTTTCAACCTTCCCGGGATCGGCAAACTATTGGTCGATGCGCTTATCGCCCGAGACCTGCCTGTCGTGCTCGGGGCCGTCACAATAATCGGCCTCGGCATTGTCGCCGTGCATGCAATGACGGAGCTTCTCGCCAATCTCGTCGATCCGCGAACGGTCGACAGCCAGGCGAGCACGACGTCATGACAACCGGATCCTACATTGCCTTTCATGGAAAGCCGCAACTGCCCGCCAAATTCTGGCCTGGCGTTGGCATTGCCGTCATATTGGGCCTTATCGCAGCCCTGGGCCCAGTATTCATAGGTGACGAGAATGCGCAGAATCTTTCTCTCGCGTTTCAGGCTCCATCGCGATCCTACTGGCTAGGCACCGATCACCTGGGTCGTTCAGTCCTTGCTCGGGTCATCAAAGGAGCAGCCACTTCCCTCGGCCTTGCGGTCGTGGCCGTCGCGGCGACCGCGCTGGCAGGCACAGTCTTAGGTGCATTGTCGGCGTGGTGCCGGGGGTGGACGAACACCCTCATAATGGGATTGGCGAATACACTGCTGGCATGCCCAACTATTCTGTTTGTACTGTTGGTGGCGGGTCTTTTCGGAAACGGCACATGGAGTGTCCTGATCGGCATTTGCATCGCGAAATGGCCTGCCTTCGCGCGCCTTTCCTACATTGTTACACGCTCCGAACTCATTGCCGACCATGTTGAAGCCTCGCGCCTCCTTGGCTTCCGAACCCCTTATATTCTCGCCAAGCACATACTGCCCGGCGTCGCCCCTCAGATAACGTCAACGGCCGCACTGTCCCTCGCGAGCACCATTCTGACCATCTCGGCCGTAGGCTTTCTGGGCATCGGCATCGCCCCTCCGACTGCCGAATGGGGCGCCATGGTAGCTGACGCAATCGGCTATTTCCCCGACGCGCCATACGCAGTCTTTGGCCCGGCTTGCGCGATCTTCCTGGCGACCCTTTCCGCGACCCTGATCGGCGAGAGTCTGGCGAGCCCCACATCCACTTCAGGCAGGTCCTGATACATGACGCTGGCAATCGCAGACCTGTCCATCCGGAGCCGTGACGCGACAATCGTTGATCGCTTTTGCCTTGACGTTCCATCTGGTCAGATCACGGCAATCCTGGGCGAGACTGGCAGCGGCAAAAGCCTCATCGCGAATGCCGTCATGGGGCTGCTTCCCCCCGGACTGCACGCTTCCGGATCGATCCTCATGTGCGGCAAGACGATTGATGTAACCGACAGAAAAAGCCTTGAGGCTTGCTGGTGGCAACAGACGTTCCTCGTTCCTCAGGAACCCCATAGCGCGTTGTCACCGCTACTGTCCGCCCATGACCAGGTTGCGGAGTTGTCCAGCGACGGCAAACGACATGCCGAGGCACGCAAGGCGCTATGCCGCATGGGCCTGGCGCTCGATCACCATTGCAAGCGTCCCGATCAGTTGTCGGGGGGCATGGCTCAAAGGGTTCTTGCATCCATAGCAGCGCAGAGCGCCGCCCCTATTCTCGTCGCGGACGAACCAACGAAGGGCCTGGATCCGAGCCGCAGGCATGATGTTGGGCTTCTCCTGCAACAGCTGAGAAATGAGGGGCGCACTATCCTGATGGTGACGCACGATCTTGAGCTTGCGCATCAGATCGCGGACGTTGTTGTGTTCTTTCATAAGGGCCGTATCGTCGAAAAGGGCTCAGCCTCGGTGGTCCTGCGCGCGCCGCAGTCAAGCTATGGCCGTCGCTATGTCGAAAGCGATCCATCGCGGTGGGAGGAGAAACAGCCACTCGCCAGGAGAAGCCCATCCGTTGTCCGGACGCGCGCGCTTGCGGTAGGATACCCGGGTCAAACTTTGATTGCCGGCCTTGATCTCGACTTTTGCCAGGGAGAGATAGTTGCGCTGCTGGGGCCAAGCGGCATCGGCAAGAGCACGCTTGGACGGACATTGATCGGCCAGTCTCCTCCGCATGGCGGCAAGCTGGAATACTGGCTGGATGACGCCGGGCCAACGTCCCGTGCGGATCGCCGGGTCCAGAAGCTGCACCAGGATCCCACACGGGTATTTTCTCCCTGGCAGAGCATCGGCGCCTCGATGCGCGATCTCAATCGGCTCCCTGAAGGACAAGCGGCCACCAGAAAGCTCCCGGAGCTCATGGAGCGCTTCGGGCTTAGCCCGAAGTTGCTGGACCGGCGCCCCAGCGCCATCAGCGGAGGTGAGGCGCAACGTCTTGCGCTCTGCCGCATTCTGTGTCTACGCCCCAAGTTCATCATCGCTGATGAGCCGACCTCACGGCTCGACCCACCCGTGCAGGCAGACGTCATGACCTTACTGCGCCGGGTGGCAGACGAAGATGGCGTTTCGATCTTGCTGATCACCCACGACGCGAGGTTGGCAAGTGCGATCGCTGACAGATCCATCGGGCTCGTCACCACTGGTCATGGGCCCGCCCGGCCGAAATGGCTCAAAGGCGTGCCGGACCACGCATCGATTGCAGCATGACCCCGACGCTCACCTGTCGTGATCGCCCCACCCCTTGCCTCATTCTTTCAGCCGCATTCGCATCGATGGGCTTTTGTCGGCGTTGAGACACAATGGCCCTCATCCGGGCTGTGCAAGAAAACGTAGGAATTGATCATGAATACAGATAGATCGATCAAGCTTGCGGTGATCGGAGGCGGCATGATCGGGTCGGCGGCTGCACGCCATCTGTCCAAAATGGGACATGAGGTCGCCCTGATTGGCCCCAGTGAGCCGGCAGACTATTCAAGTCATCCCGGGGTCTTTGGCAGCCACTACGACGAAGGCCGCATCACGCGATGTTTCGATCTGGAGCCATTTTGGAGACAAGCGAATGCGGCTTCCATCTTGCGCTATGAAGATATTCTAAGAGAAAGCGGGGTAGAATTCTATCGAGAAGCCGGCGTTCTTCACATGGGCGCCGCCGCTAGCAAAGATGTTGCAGCTGTCGGCACAATCACCGCTGAGGCTGGGATTCTTTGTGAAGCCTATGAAGATATGGAGCTCGCGGCGAGGTTCCCGTTTCTGCGGTCAACGGAAGAAATGAAAGGCTTCTTCGAGCCACGAAACGCAGGATATATTAGCCCGCGCCGCTTGGTTCACGCGCAGAAGATCGCTGCGGAACGGGCCGGGGCTCGGGTAATCAACGAACTTGCCCTTGGGATATCGGAAAACGGCTCCGGTGTGACGATCCGGACGCGATCGGGGCCTGTCGAGGCCGAGCGCGTTCTCGTCGCGGGGGGCGGGCATACCCAATCATTACTGGGTCAGTCATTGGGTTTTACGGTCTTTGGGCGTACCGTAGCGATGTTTCAGCTTGGTGCGGCGGAAGTTCAGCGCTTGGCCGAGATGCCAGCGATGCGTTGCCTTGGCCCCAAGGGCAAAGATCCTTATATCCTACCGCCAATCCCTTATCCCGACGGCCACACCTGGCTGAAGCTCGGAAGCGACCCGGTTGATCTTCCGCTTGAAAACGAAGCGGATATCAAGAATTGGTTTCGCTCAGGTGGCTCAACGCAAGTTGCCGATGGGCTTCAGGAGCAACTCCTCGACCGAATTCGCGACCTCAATTTCGAAGAACGTCGTGTCGTGCCCTGCATGACGACCTTTGGCAACAATCGCCTGCCCTGCATCGGGCCGCTTTCGGAGCGCGTAGCCGTCGCATTCGGTTGCTACGGCAAGAGCGCAAAATGTTCGGACGAATTGGGTCGGCTAGGCGCCATGGCTCTGCTTGGCGAAGTCAGAGCGGAACTCGCACCTTGATGGCATCTTTTTCCAACAAGAAGTCCGCCCGGACAGCTGCGAGGGCAGGCTCAGCTGGCGCCCACCCGTCGATAACGAATTCGTCGAAGACGAAACGCCACCGTGTACGCCGCCACGCGACATCTCCCGTCCCTCCAACCACCTACACGCGATCACGCCGCGGATAGTCATTCCAGCGTTACCCCCCTATGTTGTTATCCTCCCCAACAATCCGTGCTGTAGCGGCCCTGTCGGTGACCCAGCTCATTGGTTGGGGGGCGACGTTCCTGTTACCGGCGGTCACAGGACTCGCCATGGCAAGCGAATTGGTCATGGCATTGCCCCTAGTTATGGCGGGACCAACCGTCATGCTTGTCGTCATGGCCATGGTGTCCTGGCCGTTGAGTTCACTCTTCGAGCACCATGGTGCGCGCCCGATTATGGCTTTGGGGTCACCCATAGGCGCGATGGGACTGCTGGTCATGGGCCTAGCTGAGGGGCCGCTGTCCTATTTCCTGTCTTGGATCATTCTTGGTCTAGCGGGCAGCAGCATGTTGACGACACCAGCGCAGATTGCAGTGACCGAGATCGCCGGCGACAAGGCGCGCCAGGCACTCGGCGTGCTGATCCTGGCTGGGGGACTAACATCAACCATCGTCTGGCCGCTCACTGGCCTTCTGCAGGCTCAATTGGGCTGGCGCACGACGACACTGCTCTATGCCTTCCTCATGCTGCTCGTCTGCACCCCATTGCATTGGATCACGCTCGCCCGCCGGTCCAGGAGAGCATCCGCTGTGCAGGAGGCAGATGAACTTGCCCCCATCGATCGGCCAAGATTCGTCCTGTTGGCCCTGAGTTTTGCCGCGAGCGGCTTCGTAACCTGGGGATTTGCCCTCACCATCATCATCCTGCTTGAGGCGACTGGTTTGGATCACGCCAGCGCGCTGGCGGCCGCGGCCTTCATCGGCATCGCCCAATGGGCAGGGCGGCTGATCGATTTCGTCGGTGGCCGACGCTATTCGGGCTTCATCATCGGCCTTGCCAGCAGCGCACTGTTTCCGCTGAGCTTCATGCCTCTTCTGCTGACCAGCAACTTTGCCGGCGCCGTGCTTTTCGCCACGCTATACGGTATTGCCAGCGGCATCAGCGCCGTCACCCGCGCCACGCTGCCGCTGCAGATTTTCCCTGCCGCTGCCTATGCCCGCGCATCGGCGCAGCTAGCGGTGCCGCTCAACCTCTCCTATGCCGCCGCGCCGCCGGCATTCGCCGCCATCTTGACGTCTGCCGGTCCCTACACCGCTCTATTGCTGGCCTTAGCGATCTCGATCTTTGCCTTCGGCACGCTTCTCAGCCTTTTGCTGCTACATCGCCGCGTGAAGCAAAAATTACAACAGAACTGAGTCTTGGATGTCGATTAACAAACGGTCCGATCTTGCTCATCGATAGGTCGCAGTGCCTCATTACCCTAGAGCATTTTCGCGTTTCTCCGAATCGCGAAAATGCTCCATGTCTTTGTTTTAGCGCATTTTCTTCACGCGAACCGGTGTCCACTTCGCTCGAAAATGCTCTAGGCGCGCCGGACGCTGTTCTCCTCGACATGGGCCGGCTGCCGTTCGATGGCAACGGGATGCCAGAATCTGCTCTCGTTGAGCATGGAACTGGCACGCGCGCGGAACCCGTGCGAGGTCATCTCATCCTTGGTGAAGCCCAAACGGCGTAGCGCCGCATTCAATGTGTTTTCCGACATGGGACGGAGGACCGAGCGGATCGAGGGGAAGACAAGGGTGCCAGGGCCGGTGAGCTGCTGCACGTCTTTCAGAATAGCGACCGCCTGCTTGGACAATGGCACCCGATGGGGACGGCGCATCTTCATCCGGGCTTCCAGAACGGTCCACAGCCCCTCGTCCAGCTTGAACGCGGACCAATGGGCCGCTCGCAACTCACCGGGCCGCGGAAAGAGCAGCGCCAAGAGCTTCAACGCGGCTGTCGTTGTGGCCTCGCCCTCATAGCCGTCGATTGCTCGCAGAAGCGCCCCAAAGGCCTTTGGCTCGGTCAAGGCGGCCCAGGATTTCCTCTGCGGTGCAGTTAGAGCACCGCGTAGCGCAAAGGTTGGATCCGTATCGGCACGCGCGGTGGCAGCAGCATAGCGGAACACGCCGCCAATGGTAGATCGCAGCCGCCTCGCGGTTTCATACCGTCCGCGCATTGCGACCCGCCGTAGGGTCTCGAGAATTTCGGGAGCGGTGATCTCGCGGAGTGGACGTCGGCACCGTGCACCGTCCAGGATCGTCCAAAAAATAAATGTGGTATGAAATGGCCGATAGTCGCCTTATCAATCCAAATTAATCAATAAAATAAAATGCTTACAGAGATACCTGGCGGAGAGGGGGGGATTCGAACCCCCGATGGGCTTGCACCCATGCCGCATTTCGAGTGCGGTGCATTCAACCGCTCTGCCACCTCTCCGCGTCGGCGCGGCACTTATACGTGACACCGGCGTAAGATCAAGGGCCTCGCATACATTTTGCACCGGCAATGCGTTGACATACGTGCGCGTGGGATGTATCGAGCGACATTCCGGGCGAAGTCTCTTCGCATTCCGTGCGCCTGCGTGGCTCCTTCGATCTCGAAGCCGCCACGGACGCGTGCGGCAACATCTGCCAAAAAGCCGGCCTTGTGGAACATTCCGCAAAGAGCCGGGAGGAACACGGGACAAGAACGATGTTCGCAGTTATCAAGACCGGCGGCAAACAGTACCGCGTTGCCGCCTCCGACGTGATCACCATCGAGCGCCTTGCCGGCGAACCTGGTGATGTCATTGCCTTCAGCGACGTGCTGATGCTTGGCAATGGCGAGACGACCGAAGTTGGCGCGCCCTTCGTGGCCGGCGCCACCGTTGCGGGTGAGCTCGTCGAGCAGAGCCGTGGCGACAAGGTCATCGCCTTCAAGAAGCGTCGTCGCCAGAATTCGAAGCGCAAGCGCGGCCACCGCCAGGACCTGACCGTGGTGCGCATCACAGAGATTCTTACGGGTGGCGCGAAACCGTCGGCCAAGGCCGCTGCCGCGAAGCCCGCGCCGAAAGCCAAGGCGACGGAGGCCGCGGATGCCGTCGCCGCTGCCGGCGACCACAGCAACCTCTCGCTGATCGCGGGTATCGGCCCGACCATCGAGAAGAAGCTGCGTGCGGCAGGCATTGCGAGCTGGGACGAGATTGCTGCCTGGACCGAGGCCGACGTCGAGAAGTACGATGCCGAGCTCGCCCTGCGCGGCCGTATCGGGCGCGACGAATGGATCGAGCAGGCCAAGGAACTCCTGGCCGGCAAGCCGCCCCGCGCAAAGATCGACCAGGCCGAGCTGAAGTCCGGTGAGGACGACTGAGCGGTCAGGTCTAGCGACGTTTCAAGTCGTAGCGTTCAGAGTTGCGACACCAGCGCCTCGCGCTACACACGACATGTAATTCGGGAGTTTCATCATGGCTCACAAAAAGGCAGGCGGTTCGTCTCGCAACGGACGTGATTCCGACGGCCGCCGTCTCGGCGTGAAGAAGTTCGGCGGTGAACAAGTCATCTCCGGCAACATCATTGTCCGTCAACGCGGCACGAAGGTGCATGCGGGCGCCAATGTCGGCATGGGCAAAGACCATACGCTGTTCGCGCTCTGCGCCGGCCGCGTCGACTTCACGAAACGCGCCGGGCGAGCTTTTGTCACGGTTGTACCCGCCCAACAGGCGGCAGAATAGACGGCGCAGCTAAGACGAGGAGCTCCGCCGGCATCCCAGCGAACCGGCGGATAAGAAGCTCCTGACGATAGCTTCGGATCCAAGCGACAGGGGAGATGGGATGACCATCTCCCCTTCGTCGTTTTCGCCGTCGTTGCCAGAAAGGCACGCGGCCCTTTGGAACGGAGCGAACGATGTTCACCTGCGGCATCATCGAAGACGCCTTCGTCATCGAGACCGAACGGCTGGCCCTGCGCTCGCCGCGCCTCGCCGACGCAGCCGCCATCGCATGCCTGGCCGGTGACAAAGCCGTAGCCCAGATGACGGCTCATATTCCGCATCCCTATCCTGCCGGCCTCGCGGAACAATTCATCACGGCGGCGCGAGCGGGCAATGCAGCCGGCCGACAGCTCACGCTGGTCGCAGCGCTCCGCCATGCGCCCGATGACATCATCGGTGCGTTCGGCGCCGCTCTGGACCGGGGAACGTCTATACCGTCGGTGGGTTACTGGCTGGGTACACCATTCTGGGGGCAGGGCTTGGCGACAGAGGCCCTGCGCGGCCTCATCGATACGCTGTTCTCCCGCGGCGACAGCAAAGGGCTCTCGGCGGCGGTGCGGGTCGTCAACCCGGCGTCTCGCCACGTCCTGGAAAAGTGCGGCTTTCGCCATGACGGCGCGGGTTTCATGGACTTTCCGGCGCGCGGCGGACGGCTTCCGGTCGATCTCTTTACGCTTGAACGGGGCATCTGGGCCAGTCTCAAGCAGTGGGGGCCGGCCGTGGTGACCGAAGGCGTGCGGGACGACACAGCGCTGACGGCATCACTCGGATAAGGAGGTGGAAATGTTGGACCATGCGATCAAAACACAACGCGCCCTTATCCGCCCTGTGGTGGCCGCGGATGCCGAGGCGCTGCACGCGGCGCTGACGTGGGACGTGGTGCGCCAGCTCAGTCGCGTTTCATGGCCCCTTACACTCGATCAGGTGCAAGAGTTCGCCCGCAAGGCGGAAGAGGAAACGCGTAGCGGGACAGGCTGGCACCACGCCGTGGTCGTTGACGGCACACCGGCAGGGGTGATGTCGATCAAGCCCCACCACGGGGCCATGAATCTGGGTTATTGGCTTGCTGAAACCCACTGGGGAAAGGGGCTCGCCACCGAGGTTGCCTCTGCCTATGTGGCGGACTTTTTCGCCGCCTCGTCAGACATGCATCTCACATCCGGTGCATTCAGCGACAATGAAGCCTCATTGCGCGTGCAGGAAAAGCTGGGCTTCGTCGTGGTTGGCGAGGGGTTGCTTGAATCGCAGGCCCTGAAGCGCCAGCGCCCGCACCGGGATACAATGCTGGGACGCGCGCGCTGGAGTGAGGGCGCCATCGCGGCCTGAAACGACAGGAATCCGGCTGTCGCCAGCGACAGCCGGGTCCCGCCCATGCATCGGCCAAACGACAGGCGCGGCGCGCGGACAAAGGTCGGGCCGCACGGGTCACAGCAGAATGATATCCGGCTCAGATCGGATCGCCTCCACGCTCATCCCGATCAGGGTGAGCTGCCCGCCCCGCTCGCCGCCGTGCTCGACGAACTGCAGCGTGGCCGAGCCACCGAAGGCCTCCGAATCCGACATCGCGACGTCGTCGAGGCTCTTCAGGTGAAAATGCCTGAGATCGATCACATTGCCGGAGCCCGCCTTGAAATCGGGGATCACGTCGCGGCCGCAGCCGGGGAAGACGACAAAGAGGTTCCGTCCGCCGCCGCCGACCAGAAAATCATCCCCCTCATCACCGCTTATCACATCGTCGCCGTCGCCCCCTTCCACCAGGTCATCGCCTGCGCCGCCTCGCATGAGGTCATTACCCGCGCCGCCACGCAGGCAGTTTCCGACGTGGTTGCCTTCGATATAGTCATCGCCCGCGCCGCCGATCGCCACCTCGATGAGGAAATCCGCCTTTCCGTCCAGGATATGAGGGGTGAAAACGGCTATCCGCTCGGCGCAGTTGTCGGGCTGCACATCGGGAGGCCGCTTCGCATGGCAGGCTTCGCCCGGTCTGAGGGAAATGGTCAGCGGATTGGTGTAGTTGCTGAAGTCGAATGTGTCCCAGCCCCCGCTATCGGCCACCATCTCGAAAACATAGGATCCGGTGGCTCCGCCGCGATCGGTGCCATTCACCAGGCGGGCCCCCGTCGACGGGTCCCACGAATAGACGTCATCGCTCGCGGGAACGCCGACGCGGGCGCCATATAACGACTGGAGCGCCAGCAGATCGAGCGGCATCAAGCTCTGCGGCAGATCACCATAGTCGCAACCCAACGCCCGCACGTCCCGATGGGAATCATAGCTCATAACGGTGAAGCGGGTGCTGTCCATCTCCGCCGGCATCCTGCCATACGGCTGGCTCTCATGCGGGTGCTTGAGACCCAGAGCATGGCCGATCTCATGCCGGATGGCGTGATGAGCGAAGCTGGCAATCTCGGGCGCTCGATATTTGTCCGTCGCGGGCAGCCATATGTCCCCGGCGCAACCGTGGTCGTGGGGATAAAAGGCGTTGGGATTGGCGACCCTGCATTGACCTATCCGAATGATCGCCTGGCCCGGATCTTGAGACATTTCGACGAATCGGACATCAACGACACGCTCGATCTCCGCGAAAATCGCCCTCACCTTCTCCTTCACATTATCGCTTACTTCCGTGAAGTCACGGGGTGGATCATGCTCATAGTCAGGCCCATATTGCGAAATTTCCTTTGGGAAACTGAAACTTATGTATTTATACTGCCATTTTTCTCCGCTGAGCAGACTATCGATTTCCGATGAATACGTTCTCTTCACTCTTGAGACGTACATTATTACTCCTTCATATTTTGATAAATGTATTATTATTTAACGTCTAAATCTGATAGGCAGGTCGCGCGCCCGATATACCATCTCGTGCAAATATCCAGCGCCTCGATGCAGAACTGGTATTTCAGGCCGTGCTGACGCGTTGCAGCGTCCGCGAAGCTCCTGTAGGAACACGTTGCGTCCCGCAGCGGGCGGGAGTGGTGTCATGAAGTTTCTCGATCAAGCCAAGGTCTATGTGCGGTCTGGGGATGGCGGCGCGGGATGCGTCTCCTTCCGGCGCGAAAAGTTCATCGAATTCGGCGGTCCGAACGGCGGTGACGGCGGGCGCGGCGGCGATGTCGTTGTGGAATGCACCGACGGGCTGAACACGCTGATCGACTATCGCTACCAGCAGCATTTCAAGGCCAGGCCGGGCATGCACGGCATGGGCAAGAACCGCAACGGCCCGCGCGGCGACGATGTGGTGCTCAAGGTTCCCCAGGGCACGGAGATCTATGCGGAGGACGGCGAGACGCTCCTCGCCGACATGACCGAGGTTGGCCAGCGCGTCGTCTTGGCGCGCGGCGGCAACGGCGGCTTCGGCAACGCCTATTTCAAGTCATCCACCAACCAGGCGCCACGCCACGCCAATCCGGGCCAGACCGGCACGGAAATGTGGATCTGGCTCCGGCTGAAGCTGATCGCCGATGCGGGCCTCGTCGGTCTCCCCAACGCCGGCAAGTCGACCTTCCTGGCTGCGGTGAGTGCCGCCAAGCCCAAGATTGCGGATTACCCCTTCACCACGCTGCACCCGGGCCTCGGTGTCGTCGGCGTGGATGGACGGGAGTTCGTGCTGGCCGACATTCCGGGTCTCATTGAGGGCGCGCATGAGGGCCACGGTCTCGGTGATCGCTTTCTCGGCCATGTCGAGCGCTGCCGGGTGCTCATCCATCTCGTCGACGGTACGGGAGAGCATGCGGGCAAGGCCTACAAGACCGTGCGCGCGGAGCTCGAGGCCTATGGCCATGGGCTCAGTGACAAGCCTGAGATCGTCGTGCTCACAAAGGCCGACTCGCTGGACGAGGAGACCCGCAAGGATCAGGTCGCCCGGCTGAAGCGGGCCGCCAAGCGGACGCCTTATGTGATCTCGGCCGCCTCCGGTGCCGGCGTGCGCGATGTGCTTCGCGCCGTCATGGCGATGCTTGACGGCGTCGACGCCGCCGAGGCCGAGCGTGCGGACGACGCCCCCTGGCAGCCGTGAGGGCAGCTTAAAGCATAATCCGACCGGAGTGAAACGAGGATCGATAAGATTATGCTTGAAATAAAAGAGGTTAGAGCGCCGATCTGATGCTATCAGATCGAAACGCGCTCTAGAGCATTTTCGCGTTTCTCCGAATCGCGAAAATGCTCCATGTCTTTGTTTTAGCGCATTTTCTTCACGCGAACCGGTGTCCACTTCGCTCGAAAATGCTCTAACGCGCGCGGACTCCCGCGATCAGCAGACCGCCGACGCCGAAGAAGCCGATGAGAACGGCGAGGCCGGCACTTTGACTGTCGAAGAGAAAGGTGGCGGTGGCGACAAGCGTCGGTCCCAGAAAGGACGTCACCTTGCCCGACAGCGCAAAGAGGCCGAAGAACTGTCCGGCCTGCCCAGGCGGCGCGAGACGGACGAGCAGGCTGCGCGAGGAGGCCTGTAACGGCCCGGCGACGAGGCCGATGGCGAGCCCCAGCGCGACATAGACCTTCTCCGGCAGATGGGCATAGAGCCCGGCACCCGGTGCCATAGGCCCCGTGGGCCACATGAACAGGATATGCTCGCGGCCGAGCGAAAGGATTCCAAGGCAGCACAGGACGAGGATCGTCAGCGCTCCGAGGATGACCCGCTTGCCGCCAATGGCGTCGTCGAGGCGCCCGCCGATGAAGGCGCCGATCGTCCCGGTCAAGGTCAGCAGAATGCCGAAGACACCAATCTCGATCGTACCCCAGCCGAAGACCCCGGCAGCGTAAATGCCTCCGAAGGCAAACAGCGCCACCAGGCCGTCCTGATAGATCATATTGGCGAGAAGGAACCGGCCGATATCCCCTAGGCTCCTTGCCGTGCGCACCGTCTCCACGAGCGAGCGGAACCCTTCGTGCATGGCGACTTTCAGGGGAATGCCGCTCGGCCTGACATCCGGCGTCAGCAGAAGCATCGGCGTGACGAAGACCACGAACCAGAGCGCCGTCAAAGGGCCGACGAGCCGATCGCCCGCGAATGTCGCGGCATCAAGCCCGAAGAGGGGTGTTAATCCGGCGAGCGTCTTGCCGGTGTCAGGAGACGCGGCAAACAGCAACAGCGTCATCGCCAACGAGATCAATCCGCCGATATAACCTGTCGCCCAGCCGGCGCCGGACAGGCGCCCCATGCGCTCCGGCGGCACCAGATGCGGCATCATGGAATTGTTGAAGACGGTGGCGAATTCGGCGCCGATCGTCGCGAGAATGAAGGCAAGAAGGGCCAGCGCAACGGCCCCGGACGCCCCCGGCACCGCCCACCACAGCGCCGCGGAGCCTGCGACGAGCAGGAGCCCGAACGTGACGATCCACGGCTTCTTTGGCCCCGTGGTGTCCGCCACGGCGCCGAGGAAGGGCGAGGTCAGCGCGATGACAAGCCCGGCAAGGCCCGTCGCATAGCCCCAGAGGCTTTGCCCGGTCACCGGATCAGCCGCGAGGTGGGCCGCGAAATACGGCGCAAAGACGAATGTGGTGATCAGCGTGAAGAACGGCTGCGCGGCCCAATCAAAGAAGATCCAGGCGACGACCGCGCGCTTCGGAGGATAGCCGGCCGGTGTGGGTATGATTGGAGATGCCTGATGTGGCAGGGGTGAAGACGACAATGGGGCCTTGCACGGTCAGCGGCTGTGAAGAACGGCTTCGATCGGCAAGGTCTCCTGCCAGCCGTGGCGGACGAGCTCCGGATCGAGATGTTCCTCGCAAGGCTCGCCGATGCACAGATAGGCGATAAACGACCATGAGGGCGGGACGTCAAGGGCCAGCTTGACGCGCTCAGGATCAAGGATGGAGACCCAGCCCATGCCGAGACCCTCGGCACGCGCTGCAAGCCACAGCGTATGAATCGCCATCAAGGTGGAATAATGCAGGGTTTCCGGCATCGTCCGCCGGCCGAGGCCATGCCCGGCCTCGGGCTCGTTTTCGTTGAAAACCGCGAGATGGGTCGGCGCGTCGCGCAGGCCTGCAAGCTTCAGCGTGGCATAGGAGGCCGCGCGTGCGCCGTCATAGCTCTTGAGCGCCTCGGCGTTGCAACGCTCGAACTCCGCGATGATGGCCTGTCGCCGCGCCGGGTTGACGACCTCGACGAAGCGCCACGGCTGGCTGTTGCCGACGGAGGGGGCGAGCACCGCGATCTCGATGAGATGCCGCAGCATGCCCTCCGGCATGGGCGCCCCCGTGAAGCGGCGCACGTCGCGCCGCCACGCCAGGAGCTCCTCCAGCTGCTTGCGGAATGCCGGGCCGAATTCCGGCGGATCGACGGGCTGGCAAGGTCGCGGTGTCATGATTTCACCAGATCCCCGATCAGGCCGGCGGCCACCGTCAGGCGCGACAGCGTCAGCCCCGACGCCGCTATGCTCTCGACGGTCGAACGGATGCGCTCCACCTCGCCACCGCGGGCTTCCGCCCAGAGGCGCACGGCCTCGCGCGCTGCAGCAGCGTCCCCGGCAGGCGTGCCGGTGGCGACGACGGCGGTTGTCAGGCGCCGGTGCGCGCTGGCGATGCCGCCGAGCGCCCGGCCGAGGGCGAGCCGGTCGTAGTAGTCTGTCACCGGCAGCGCGCGTGCGGCCGCCGCGAGCTCGCGCAGGCGAAAACCGTTCTCGACGGCGAAATGGATGGCCGCCACCTCGCCGGCATCGCGATCATTCGCCTGGGAGATGCGCACGATGTCCGGCGCCGCGCCGAGTTCCGACAAAGCGGCGAGCCGTCGCGCCAGCGCGGCCGGAATGCCCGCTTCGGCAAGGCCCGTGCTGCGCGCATCGAGCGCTTCGCTGACATCCTGCGGCAGCGCCGCCGGCAAGGCCGCTTCCACCGCGGCGATGCCGCGCCGATACCGCGCGACGATTTTCTGAATGCCCTCCGCATGGAAATCGGCGTTGCGGATGAACCAGGATAGCCCGTCGATGAGGAGGTCCTGCAATCCCGCATAGAGATCGAGCTGCATGGCCGCGTTGATCGCGTCGGCGGAATGGCCGATGCGCTCGTCCAGGGCATCGATGCCGGCATTGAGCTCGATCAGCCCGTAGGAATCCCTCACCGCCGCATAGGCCGCGGCGATCGTCGCCGCATCGGCACCGGTCTCATCGGCGAGGCGCGTGATGATCGTCGGTCCGCCGCGGTTGACGATGGCGTTGGCAAGCTGCGTCGCGATGATTTCCCGGCGCAGGCGATGGCCGGCGACCGCATCCGGGAAACGCTCCCGCAAGGGCCTCGGCATGTAGCGCATCAGTTCACCCGCAAGATAGGGGTCGTCCGGCACCGGGCTTTCGAGGATGGCGTCATAGAGGGCAAGCTTCGCATAGGCGAGAATGACGGCGATTTCCGGTCGCGTCAGGCTGTCCCCGCGCTGCTGGCGCTGGGCGAGCGAGGCGTCGTCCGGCAGATACTCCACCCCCCGGTCGAGGCGCCCTTCCGCTTCGAGCACCCGCATGAGCCGCCGGGCGAAGCCGAGTTCCCCCGTTCCGCGCCGTTCGGCGAGCGAGATCGCCAAGGTCTGCAGGTAGTTGTTGGTGAGCACGAGGCGGGCCACCTCGTCGGTCATCTCCACGAGCAGACTGTCCCGGCCCGCCTCGTCGAGACGACCCTCGCGCACCGGCGGCGCCAGTGCGATCTTGATATTGACCTCCACGTCGGAGGTGTTGACGCCCGCCGAGTTGTCGATGGCATCGGTGTTGAGCCGGACGCCGGCCTCCGCTGCCTCAATGCGCCCGCGCTGGGTCATGCCGAGATTGGCGCCCTCGCCGATCACCCGGGCGCGCACGGCCGCACCGGTGATGCGGATGGGATCGTTGTTGCGGTCGCCGGCCTCGGCGTCGGTTTCGGTGCTCGCCCGGATATAGGTGCCGATGCCGCCGAACCACAACAGGTCGACCGGTGCCTTCAGGATTGCCGCCATCACCTCCTGCGGCGACGCGTGATCCTGCATGAGCCCGATGGCCGCCTGCGCGGCCGGCGACAGCGCAATCGACTTGGCGGTCCGCGAGAAAACGCCGCCACCCGCGGAGATCAGCGCCTTGTCGTAGTCCTGCCAGCTCGATCGCGGCAGATCGAAGAGCCGCCGCCGCTCGGCATGGGCAAGCCCCGGATCCGGATTCGGGTCGAGGAAGATGTCGCGATGATCGAAGGCGGCGACGAGCTTCAGTTGGTCGGAGAGCAGCATGCCGTTGCCGAACACGTCACCGGACATGTCACCCACGCCGGCCACTCGCACCGGCGTCGCCTGGATGTCGATGTCGAGCTCGCGGAAATGCCGCTTCACCGCTTCCCACGCGCCGCGGGCGGTGATGCCCATCTTCTTGTGGTCGTAACCCTGGCTGCCGCCGGAGGCGAAGGCATCGCCCAGCCAGAACTTGTGATCGGCCGAGATGCTGTTGGCGAGGTCGGAGAAAGTGGCGGTGCCTTTGTCGGCAGCGACGACGAGATAGGGATCGTCATCGTCATAGCGCACCGTCAGCGGCGGATGGATAATGGCCTCCCCCTCACGGTTGTCGGTGATATCGAGCATCGACGACACGAAGATGCGGTAGGCCTCGGCGCCTTCCGCCATGAAGGCCTGGCGATCACCGGGGGCCGGCAGGCGCTTCGGCAGGAAACCACCCTTCGCGCCCACCGGGACGATCACCGCGTTCTTCACCTGCTGCGCTTTGACGAGGCCCAGCACTTCCGTCCGGAAATCCTGCGCCCGGTCGGACCAGCGCAGGCCGCCGCGCGCCACCTTGCCGAAGCGCAGGTGGACCCCGTCCACCCGCGGCGAATGCACGAAGATCTCGTAGAGCGGCTTCGGCATCGGCAGGCCGTCGACCTTCGCGCAGGCATATTTGACCGCGATGGTGCGGCGCGGGTTTCCATCCTTGTCCACCTGGAAGAAATTGGTGCGGATGGCGGCGTCGATGAGATTGACGAAACGCCGCAGGATACGGTCGTCGTCGAGGCTCGCCACGCCCTGCAACAATTCCTCGATCCGGGCGTGGATCTCGACCTGGCGTGTCGACCGTGTGGCCTCGTCCAGGCGCGGGTCGAAACGCGCGTAGAAGAGCGCGATGATCTCCGTCGCGATCGCCGCGTGGCGTGTCACCGCGCCGGCGAGATAGCCCATGCTGAAATGCACGCCGATCTGACGCAGATAGATGGCGAGCGAGCGCAGGAGGGCAACCTCGCGCCAGCCGAGACCCGCCTCCAGCACGAGGGCATTGAAGCCGTCGGATTCGGTCAGGTCCCTGAACAGCGCCATCAGTGCGGCTTCAATGGCGGGCTGCAGCACCTCCACGTCGATGGCGCCGCCCGCAGCGCGCTCCAGCCGCATATCGTGCAGCCAAACCCGCGCGTCATCCCCTGCCCCCGCGGGAAAGATGCGATGGGTTCGCTCGTTCACCACGCGGAAACCGAGATTTTCCAGCAACGGCACCCGCTCCGACAGCGGCATCGGACGCCCGCGCGAGAACACCTTGAGATTGGCGCTCGTGTCGTCATCACCGTCGCGGCGGTAGATGTCCACCGCCCAGGGCCGCTCGGCGCTGAGCTGTTCGAGGATATCGATATCCGCGACGACAGCCCTGCCGCTGTAGGACTCGCGATAGGCTGCGCCGAAGGCATTGCCGTAGCGCTCGGCGAGCACGCGGCCGCGCCGGCCGCCGATGGCCGTGTCGAGCAATTCGCCAAGCGCATCGCGCCATGTCCGCACGATGGCGCGCACGCCGGCTTCCAGCGTCTCCCGGTCGACCACCGGGATATTGCCCTCGTGATGGCCGATGATGAAATGCGTCCGCGACAACGGCCCTTCCGGATAGGCCGGATAGGCCGCCGAGACATGGCCGTCGAAGGTCCGCGCGAGGAAGTCGCCGACGCGGCGCCGCACCTCGGTGTCGTAACGGTCCTTCGGGATGTAGACCAATACGGACACGAAGCGATCGAAGGCATCGAGACGGGCGAGGACGCGCAACCGCGGCCGTTCCGTCAATTTCAGGATTTCCAGGCAGAAGCGATAGAGCGTCTCGACATCGACCTGGAACAATTCGTCACGCGGATAATCCTCGAGCACATAGAGAAGCGCCCGGCCGGAATAGCTCGCCGGGTCGAAACGCGCGCGTGCCACAACCTGCGCCACCTTGTGGCGGAGATAGGGTACGTCCCGCGTCGTGCCCGTATAGGCATCGGCAGTGAACAGGCCGGCAATCCGCAGCTCGCCTTCCAGCAGGCCATCCCGCGAGAACAGCTTCACGCCGATATAGTCGAGATAGGCACGGCGATGAACGCGTGACTTGACATTGGCCTTGGTCACGATGAGCGGCACCGGTTGCGCGAGAAAAGCCCGCAATTCCGGTGTCATGATCACCATATCGCGCCCGCGCCGCAGAATCCGGACGGACGGATCGCGCAGGATGCCGAGACCCGACCCCTCCACCAGGTCGGCGCTGGTGTCGCCGCCGGCGAAACTGTATTCGCGGATTCCGAGGATGGTAAAATTGCCGTCCGCGAGCCAGGAGAGGAAATCGCCCGCCTCCTCCACCGCTTCCCTCGGCATGCTGGCAGGCGACGACCTGACGACGTCGATGGCGCCGCGCAGCCGGTCACGCATCTCGCTCCAGTCGTCGGTCGCCTGCCTCACCTCCGCATAGGTCCGCGCCAATTCCTCGACGAGCGCTGCGCGCACCCTTTCGTCGTCGATGCGATCGAGATGGATATGGATAAGGCTTTCCCGATGGTCGGACTCGTCCGCCTGCTGGTCCGGAATAATCCTGACAAGCCGGCCGTCGCCATCGCGCTCAACCACGATGATGGGATGGGCGACCAAGGCCGCCTCCCATCCCTGGGCGATCAGCGCCGCCAGGGTGGAATCGAGCAGGAATGCCATATTGTCGTTGGCGACTTCGAGAATCGTGATCTGGCGCGGCGGGCCATTCCCTTCGATATCGCGATCGATCAGCTTGACGACGGGCGCCTCGCCTCGCCGCCGGGGCTCGGCGAGATGGGCAAAAGCGTCGGCTGCGAGGGCCGCGATCTCATCAGCCGCGTAGCGCTCGAGATCCTCGATCGCCGTCGCGCCAAAGAGCTTGGCCGTGAAGCCTTCCGGAACGGAGGGTGCGCGGTCTCGCAGCACTGCGTCGACCGACGCGATCAGACGGTTTCTCTCCGTGTCGCTCGCATCCCCTGTGGCCGGCACGTGGGACCGTGTTCCTGCCGCATCGAGAAGCCCCGGAGACGCGCCCACAGAATCGGTTCTCCCATGCCTATGGGGCTTCGCAAGATCCGGCTTCGGCGACACCATACCCATAACTCCCTATGTCCTGTTCGTGCAGACGCCGTTTGCCGCACGTCTCCTGAAACAGGCTAGCCGAGGGATGTGCAGCAATCATGACCTGGGCAGTGTCCGCCGCCCGGAAACCACGGATTCATCAGAAATCCGGGTGAGCGCGCGAAAACCGCTCCACATCCCGGATCAAGCCCGAAGGCAAGCCTCCAGCCTGATGCTTCCATCATGATCGATGCGGACGCCTCCCCCGAGTCTCCTGCTGCGGCAACGGCAGCCCGTGTTCTCGTCAGCCCGTTGTCTGGCTCGCAGTAGCCTTAGCCGCTTGTGCCACAATGGCAACCCGAGAGATACGGAAAGAGCGCGAAGGCATCGAACGGTCGTTTGCACACCTGCCCGACAAGGCGAAGGCAGGCGCAAAGAATGAGCGGCGCCGCAGGGCGTGACACTCGTTCGATCAGGACCCGAAGCACCGGACGCGACGGAAAGACCGATGAGGCGCATAAGAAAAGGCCGGCGCTGAACGCCGGCCTTTTTGAAGTCAGGTACTCGTTACGCGTTGCCAAGTGGCCCGGCATCCCCCTGACACCGGGGGGCTGGGGGGCTGACGTATTCCGGCATCGAGTGATACCGAGCCACCGAGGCAACAATGACGTTATCGCCGGGCAGTTGGGCCGCCGCTGGGCCTCTCTGCGGCGGAAATGTGGATTTTGCGATATATCGATCGCGGCGGCCGCTCCGGCGGTGAGGTGCTGTCGCAATCAAGCGGGGAGCGGGATAAGGGCCGGCCCCGGTACCGCTCATGACGCTTGCATGACAGGGCGACGCACCCCATCATGACTGGTGCGGCGTGGGCTGTGTCCACGTCCGGTACAGCCGTCGGCGTGGCGGCTGCTTCCGTTGTGCTGGCCGTTGTTGGTCACGGAAGACAGGAACAGGGTGGCGGAATGAGCGAGGAGGGTAGCTCGGATATCGAGCCAGACCTGTCCGCGCCGCCGGCGTATCGCATCGAAGAGGTGGCGATCGCGGCAGCGGCGGGCAACGGTCCCTCATCAAGCCGGTTATCGAGCCGATCCGTCCTCCCCTTCGCGGCGCAAAGCCGACCTTCGCCCACCGAGCTTCCGCCAGCCGGCTCCCAGCCGAGCGCGTTGCCGGTCGTATCGTTCAATCGGCTGGAACTTCGCGAAATCCTCAATCTCTACGGCCGCAAGGTCGCAGCCGGCGAATGGCGGGACTACGCCATAGACTGCCTGAAGGACCGGGCAGTCTTCTCCGTATTCCGGCGGACATCGGAGGTGCCGATGTATCGCATCGAGAAAGACTTGAGGCTTGCACGCCGACAAGGCGCCTACAGTGTCATCACGGCTTCAGGCCTCATCCTGAAACGCGGCCATGACCTCGCCCGCGTGATCAGCGTGCTCGACCGGTCGTTGCGCGTGGTGGGCTGAGGGGCCTTACGTCTGAAGGCCTTGCCGGTGGTCGGCCGATACATCAGCAATCACCCGCCATGACGCCTCGGCCCCATCCTGACCGATATCAGGCGCAGTAACCGTGATCAGGGCCTTCCATAGCGCCCAGCCTCGGGCGCGGCGCCACGTCTTCTCATCGAGGGAGAGCGCCGCTCGAAAAGTCGCACGGCTTTCGCCCGAAAACAGGGTCCATGCGATCACAAGATCACATGCCGGGTCGCCCACCGCGGAACTGCCGAAATCGATGACAGCGCTGAGATCACCATCGCGAACCAACAGGTTGCCACCCGATACGTCCCCATGGACCCAGACCGGCGGGCGCTCCCATTGCGATTCGAGCGCATTGGCCCACACATCCCTGAGAACACCGGTTTCAGCCGTTTCGCCAAGGACGGCCAGCGCCGCCTGAACCTCTCGCGCATACACCGCAAGCGGACCGCCACGATGAAAATTATGGTCTCCGTGTGGTGGGCCATCACGGGCATCTATCCGATGCAGCGCCCCAAGAAAGTCGGCAAGCGAGCGTGCCGCGCGATTGAGATCGGCTTGCGGTTCGCGCGCCACGGGATTGCCGGGAAGCCAGCGATAGATGGACCAGGGCCAAGGATAGTCCTGGCTTGGCTCGCCCCTGGCCAGAGGGACCGGGATGGGCAATGGCAGATGAGGCGCCAGCACGGGGAGCCAGCGATGCTCTTTCGCGACCTGCGCGACATAACGATCAGCGCTCGGCAAGCGCGCGAGCATGTTGTCGCCCAGACGAAAGGTGCGATTGTCCCACCCGCCCGGCACAACCGGCGATATCGCCAGATGCGCCAAATCAGGGAATTGCTCGGCGACAAGCCGATGAACCAAGGCGACATCGATAGTGATGGTCAAGATATCCCCCGGTTGCTGCGCTCGTGTTGAACAACGACCGACAAGAGCTACCCGATAAAAAAAGCCCCGGCGAACCGGGGCTTTTCGTTTTATCCGACAGCCTTATCAGCTGCTGCGCTGCTGGCCGAAGAGCTGCATCAGCATGACGAACATGTTGATGAAGTCGAGGTAGAGCATCAGCGCGCCGAGCACCGACTTGCGGGCGGCCGAGGCGCTGTCGTCCATCTCATAGTACATCTCCTTGATCCGCTGGGTGTCCCAGGCGGTCAGGCCGGCGAAGACCAGCACGCCCGCCACCGAGATGGCGAACTGCAGCGCGGTCGACGCCAGGAAGAGATTGACCAGCGAGGCGATGATGACGCCGAACAGGCCCATGATGAGGAACGACCCCATCGCCGACAGGTTACGCTTCGTCGTGTAGCCGTAGAGGCTGAGCGCACCGAAGGTCGCCGCGGTGATGAAGAACACCCGCGTGATCGACGCATGCGTGTAGACGAGGAAGATCGACGACAGCGACAGTCCGACGAGCGCGGCATAGACGAAGAACATCAGGCGCGCCGTGGCGGGCTGCAGGCTCGCGATCCTGAAGCTCAGGAAGAAGACGAGCGCGAGCGGCGCGAAGATCACCACCCATTTCAAAGGCGAGCTGAACAGCGCGACACCGACGCTCGTCAGCATCAGGCCATTGCTGAACTGGCCGGCCGCCGCAGCCGGGTCAGTGGTGACAGCCGCCATATAGGTTCCGAGCGCTGCCAGACCCGTGATGGCCAGGCCCAGAACCATGTTGTTGTAGACGCCGAGCATGAAGGCCCGCAGACCCTGGTCGAGCTCTGCGGTTCCGGCCCGTGCGACACCGCTGCCGTAGGCGTAGGTGTTGCGGTTCAGATCCGACATGATTCCCTCTCGAAACTCCGAATAGCGTTATGCTGCGACATATTGGCAGCACAGGAAATATGGAACATCGCCGCCCGCGATACAAGGGCCGCGCGCTCAGTCCCTGTACTGAGGCAAGACCTAAGACCGAACATTAACGTTTCGTAAAGATTAACGGCGAGGCAATGCAAGCGCCGGAGTGCGTTCTGCTACAAATCCCGCAAATAAGGCGCAGGCTTCTGGCCAAGTATTCTCCATGTCCCTGCGAGACCGATACCCACCGCGACCACAACCGCGACGAGGGCCGCCAATATCGTGCTCATCGGCGACAAGTCAAAACTCAGCCGCATGACGCGCGTTATTATGAGCCATCCGGCCATCGAGCCTGCCATGAACCCGAAGACGGCCGTCGCCAGGGCGATCACCCCATATTCGATTATATAGGCTGTCAGGAGATGCGCGCGGGTGGCACCGATGGTCTTCAAAACCACCGCATCGTAGAGCCGTGCCTGATGCGACGCCGCCATGGCGCCCGCCAGCACCAGAATACTGGCCGCAAGCGCGATCGAAGCGGCAGCACGAACAGCGAGCGCCAGTTGCGACACCATGTCGTCGACCGCTTGCAGCGCGTCACGGACGCGCACGCTCGTCACGACGGGAAAGGTTTCAGCGGCGGCGCGCAGCAGCGCCGCCTCCCGCGTGATCAGCGCATTGTCGGCAATCTGGCCGCGCGGCCAGCTCAGCGTCGCGAGGTCGGTATGGGGGGCCCCGGCAAAGGTGTTCGGCGTGAACACCATCACGAAATTGATGCCGAGGGATCGCCATTCCAGCTTGCGCAGATTGGCGATGCGCGCCTCGATCCGGCGGCCAAGCACGTTGACGGTGATGACGTCCCCGATGCCGAGGCGGAGCTTTTCGGCGATCTCGCTTTCGAAGGAGACGAGAGGCGGACCGGCGTAATCGGCCGGCCACCATGCACCGGCCACGACCTTGGAGTTCTCGGGGACGGTCGCGGAATAGGTGATGCCGCGGTCGCCATCGAGCACCCACTGCACATCCTCCGGGGCCTGGTAGCTTTCGGCAGGCTCGCCCTTCAGGGTCAACAGCCGGCCCCGCATCATCGGCACCTGTTCGATCTTCGCGCCGGGCGCCTCCTTTGCCAGAAAGGCCCGGAAGTCCTCGGCCTGGCTGCCGGGCACATCGAGAAAGAAGAAGCTCGGCGCCTCAGCCGGCAGGCTACCGGTGAGCTGGTTGCGCAGATTGGTCTCGATCAGCGCGAGCGTGACGATGAGCGTGATCCCGAGCCCGAGCGACAGCACGAGCGACGGCGTGGGGGCCGCCGGGCGGTGGATATTGGCAATCGCGAGCCGCACCGCGGGCCGCTGCACCCGCGGCAGCGCGCGCGCCAGGCGCATCAGGCCGCTCGCCACCAGCCGGAGCAGCAGGAAGACGGCAGCGGCAGCGGCGACGAATATCAGGGCGAGCCAGCGGTCGTAGGAAAAGACCACCGCGACCGTCACCAGCGCCGCGATGGCGATCCCCAGCGCGACGAGATAGCGACGGCGGGGCATGCGCCGGTCGAGTTGCACCGCCGCGCGGAACAGCGCCGTCACCGGCACGTCATGGGCGCGGCCGAGCGGCAGCAGCGCGAAGACGAAAGCCGTGAGGAGACCGTAGAGGGCGGCCAGCGCCAGCTCCAGCGGCGCGAAGCTCGGTTCGAGCGGCAGCGGAATGAGCGTGCGCCCCACCGTCGAGAGCAGGAAGGGCACGGTCGCGCCCAGCGCCATGCCGATCGCGACGCCGATCAGCGCCATCAACATGACCTGGAGGAGATAGATCGCCACCACCTGTCCGCCGGGCGCGCCGATGCTCTTCAAAGTGGCGATCGACGGCCGCTTGCGGTCGACGAAGGCATTGACCGCATTCGCCACGCCGACACCGCCGACAAGCAAGGCCGTCAGGCCGACGAGGGTGAGAAACTGGGTAAAGCGCTCGATCTCGCGGGCGAGGCGCGGCGCGGCCTCGAGGCGGCTTCGCATCTCCCAGCCGGCTTCCGGAAAAGCCTGTTTCACTGTGGTCTGGACCGAGGCCAAAGCCGCATCACCGTCGGCGCCCGGCGGCAGCACGAGCCGATAGGTCCAGCGCACGAGGCTGCCGGGCTGGAGAAGCCCGGAGGCCTTCAGCGCCTCCTGCGAGATCATGAGCCGCGGCCCGAAGCCGACCCCGGCCACCACCTTGTCCGGTTCGGTGACGATCGCCGCCTTGAGGATCACGGGCAGGTGCCCCAGCGACACCCTGTCCCCGGCCTTCAGGCCAAGGCGCGCGAGCAGCACGGGATCGGCGAAGGCGCCATAGGCGCCGTCCGTCGCCCCCAGGGCATCACGCGCCAACAGCGGGTCGGTCTCCAGCGTCCCGAGCGACGGATAGCGATCGTCGATGGCCTTGACCTCGACCAGGGCCGAGCCCTTTTCGCCGGCAACCACCATCGCGCGGAGCGTCGCGACGCTGGACAGGTCGCCGCGGGCGGCGAGAAAGGCCTGCTCGGCTTCCGTCGCCTCCCGCTGGACGAGCGAGTAGCTGAGGTCACCGCCGAGAATGAGCCGGCCCTGGGCGGCGAGGCCATCCGTGAGGCTGCGCCCGACGGAACCTACCGCCGCGATGGCGGCCACGCCCAGCGCCACACAGGCGAGAAAAATGCCGAAGCCACGCAGGCCGCCGCGCATCTCCCGGAGCGCCAGCTTGAAGACCAGAGCGAGGCCGCTCCAGGCGGACCGATCAGCGACGAAACCCGGCACGGGGCTATTCCTCACAGGTTGGCGGGCGCATGGTCTGCCTCGACCAGGCCGGATCGGAGGTGCACGACGCGATCACATCGCGCGGCAAGGCTTGGATCGTGGGTGACGAGCACCAGCGTCGCGTGGCGGTCGCGCTTCAGGTCGAACAGCAGCTCGACGATGCTGCTCCCCGTCGCCTCGTCGAGGTTGCCCGTGGGTTCGTCGGCGACCAGAATCGGCGGATGACCGACGGTCGCCCGGGCGATGGCAACGCGCTGCTGCTCGCCGCCGGACAACTGGGACGGATAGTGATGGAGGCGATGGCCGAGCCCCACGCGCTCGAGAGAGGCCGCGGCCCGCTCGAAGGCGTCGCGCCCGCCGGTCAGTTCGATCGGCAGGGCGACATTCTCCAGCGCCGTCATGGTGGGCACGAGATGAAAGGACTGGAAGACGATGCCGATGTTGCGGCCGCGAAAACGCGCCAGCGCGTCCTCGTCCAGGCCGCCGAGCTCCTGGCCCGCCACGATGACCGCTCCCCGATCCGCACGTTCAAGGCCGGCCAAGGTCATGAGGAGTGTCGACTTGCCCGAACCTGATGGGCCGACCAGCCCGATGGCCTCGCCGGGGCGCACGGCGAGCGATATCCCTTTCAGGATATGGACGCGCGCGGCCGCATGACCCAGACTGAGATGGACGTCCGCGAGCCGGATCGCCATATCGGTGGGCGCGGCTGTCACGGCGGCATTGGCCTTGGGGTGCTCCTGCGGCACAGTTTGTCCGGAGCCGGCCTGCGAAGCGGGAGACGTCAGCTTGTCCTGGAGACTATCGTGAACAGTGCGCCGATCCGCTTCCACCGTAGGTTCCATACGCTCCGCTCCGATCATGCCCATCCGGCCGCGCCCCCTTCGTCCGCCTTACAGCAACGGCCGCCGCGGCCATCATCACAATCCATCGATCATGCCGGGCAACGCCATGGACCGGACAAAAGCCATGGGCAGGACATAACATGCCGAGGACATCTCCGTCCGATCCCCGGTCGTGATCCAGGAGCGGCAACAGCGTGACGACGCCGGACATACACGACCACCGTCATATGGGAGAGATCGCATCGTGATCCAATGTTTGTCTCGCCTGCCCTCCTACCGCCGTGGTGCGCCAGCGCACCTTGTGGCCCTGTTTCTCACGATAGCCCTGTTCCTCACCCTCATGGCTCTTCCGTCTCGCGCCGCCGAACCGCCGAAGATCGTGGTCTTGGGCGACAGCCTCGTGGCCGGTCATGGCCTCCCCGCCAATCAGGCGTTTCCCCCGGTGCTGCAGACGATGCTGGCCGAGAAGGGAATCAAGGTGGAACTCGTTAATGCAGGCGTCTCGGGCGATACGGCGGCAGCGGGTCTCGCGCGGCTCGACTGGTCCGTTGCCGACGGCACGCAAGGCGTGATTCTCGAACTCGGTGCCAATGACATGCTGCGCGGCATGGACCCGGCGGTGACCAAGGCCACGCTCGACACCATCATCACGCGGCTGAAGGCGCGCAATATCCCCGTGCTACTCGTCGGAATGCAGGCGGCTCCCAATCTCGGCGCCGACTACGTCGCGCGCTTCAACGCCATCTATCCGGACCTTGCCAAGGCCCATGGCGTTGCGCTTTATCCCTTCTTCCTCGACGGCGTGGCCGGCAACCCGTCGCTCAACCTTCCCGACGGGCTCCATCCGACGGCCGAGGGCGTGCGGCGTATCGCAACCGCGATCGTGCCGACCGTCGCGCAGTTTATCTCGTCCCTGCCCCAACGCTGACGGCAGACGGCCTTCAGCGGCTTCACCCCTCACGTCCTCGACCAAGATCCACGAGACCCGGATAACTTTCCCTCCATGCGTTACACCAAACTCGGCCGCACCGGCCTCGACGTCAGCCGTATCTGCCTGGGCACAATGACCTTCGGCGATCAGAACACGAAGGCCGAAGGCTTCGCCCAGATGGATTATGCCGTCGAGCGCGGCATCAATGTCTTCGATACCGCCGAGCTTTATGCGGTGCCGCCCAAGCCCGAGACCCAGGGCTCCACGGAGCGCATCATCGGCGACTGGTTCATGGAGCGCGGCCAGCGCGACAAGATCATCCTCGCGACGAAGATCGTCGGCCGCACCCCCAATACCTGGTTCCGGGACGGCGGCGTATCCGGTGAACTCAACCGCGCCCAGATCCATGAGGCGGTCGACAAGAGCCTCAGGCGTCTGAAGACGGATTACATCGATCTCTACCAGCTGCACTGGCCGGATCGCGCCGTCAGCCAGTTCGGCTCCAATTCAACCATCTTCAAACCGACAACCGGCCCTGAGAACCCGATCCCGGAGATTCTCGACGCCCTCGATGATGTCGTCAAAGCCGGCAAGGTGCGCTTCATCGGCCTCTCCAACGAGAGCCCGTGGGGGACGATGAGCTTCCTCCACGCCGCCGAGACGCACGGCAAACCGCGCGTGCAGTCCATCCAGAACGCCTATTCGCTGGTCAACCGCACCTTCGAGCTCGGCCTTGCCGAGGTCGCGATGCGCGAGAATACCGGCCTTCTCGCCTATTCCCCACTGGCGCAGGGCTATCTCACCGGCAAATACCAGAACGGCGCCCTGCCCAAAGGCAGCCGCAAGCAGCTCTATAACCGGCTGCAGCGCTACGAGACGCCGGGGGCGCAGGCAGCCTTCGATGCCTATCTCGGCCTTGCAGCCCAAGTTGGTCTTGATCCGGCGCAAATGGCGCTCGCCTTCGTGCTGTCCCGGCCTTTCGTGACGGCTGCCATTGTCGGCGCGAGCACCCTCGACCAACTCAAGACCAATATCGATGCGATCGACCTCACGCTCACGGAGGAACTAGAGCAACAGATCAACAATATCCATCTGCTGCACCAGAATCCCTGCCCGTAGGCTGAATCGACATTCACGCCAGCTCGGAGCTCCGGTCTGGCCTTCCGGTGGCGAACAAGGGGGTACCGGATACCCAGGAAACACAGGCCCTTCAAAACAGGGAATTCTTCGGAATCACCGGCGCTTGGAAACCACGGGTGTCATCCCCGGCGTCGCGTAGCGACGGGAAGGGGATCCATGGATCATGACGCGGATCATGGATCCCCTTCCCGGCCGGCTTGGCCGGCCGCCGGGGATGACACAAGACGAGAACGGAACACGTTTGAGGAGAAGACCATGCCGCGCCTGTTTTCCGCTCTCTCCGTCCCGGAAGATGTCGCCGGTGCCTTGTCTCGCCTGCGCGGCGGGCTGCCGGGCGCGCGCTGGATGGAACCGGCCGACTACCACATCACATTGCGCTTCATCGGCGATATCGACGAGCCGACGGCCCGCGACATCGACGAGACGCTGGCCGAAATCCACCGCCGCGCGTTCGATGTCACCATCGAGGGTCTCGACAGTTTCGGCGGCGCAAGGCCCCGCGCGATCATCGCCCGCGTGACGCCGACCGCGCTCCTGGCAGAGCTGCAGGCAGATCTTGAACGACGCTGCCGCCGCGCCGGCCTTGCGCCCGAAACCCGCAAGTTCACCCCTCATGTCACCCTGGCACGGCTGCGCGACGCCTCGCCGCTCGACGTCGCGGACTATCTCGCGACGCGCAGCGCACCCCGGTCCATCAGCTTTGCGGTGGACCATTTCGTCCTCATGTCGGCGCGTGCCTCAGTAGGAGGCGGGCCCTATATCACCGAGGCCGTCTATCCGCTGATCTGACCATTTCCCGCTCTGCGGCGCTTGCGCCGACGCCCGCCTCCTCCCATGTTTCAGGGCGGTGTGAGCGGGCAAGCCGCCAACCACGAGGAAGGATGCACGCTGCGATGGCTACTGGCGATGTCGCTGGTTCCGGTTTCGAACATCGGCTGACGCCGGAGGAAATGGCCGAAATCCGGCGCCGGGCGAAGGTGGAGGAGGGCGACGCAGAGGTGCGGGTCAAGCGCGGGTTTTGGCCAGCCCTGAAGCGTGTGGCGCGCCATATGCCCTTTGCGAACGATCTCGTCGCCGCCTATTTCTGCGCGCTGGATCCGAAGACGCCACGCCGCGTGAAGGTGGTGCTATACGGCGCGCTGGCCTATTTCATCCTGCCGATGGATGCTGTTCCCGACATCATTCCGCTGCTCGGCTATGGCGACGACATGGCGCTCCTTGCCGCTGCGATCGCGGGCGTTGCCACATCCATCACCGACGACCATCGCCGTCGCGCTCACGAAACTTTGTCGGACATGGACGTCTGAGCAGCAGACGCCATTAACGTTCGCGCGTTACGCATCCCCCGTTCAGGGAAAATTATGCCTAAGATTCTATATCATGGTACAGAACACGGTTAAGGGAACGCGCCCGCTTTTCCTGCGGGCTGCGGGGAGTAACATGCGTTCATGATTCGGCATCTCTCCTTCCAGCCCCTTCGGGGCTTCTTCATGGTCACGCTGCTCTTGTGCGGTTACGGAGCAACAGCGACCAGCGCGACGGCGCAAGGCGCCGCCAGCCAGGGCCAGGCGGTGCTTCTCGCCTCGTCAGGCGACTGGGGCGCCTATGCCTCGGGCCAGGGACGCAACAAGGTCTGCTATGCGCTCTCGCAGCCCAAGACACGCCTGCCTCCGGGGCTGAACCGCGACCCTGCCTATCTCTTCATTTCCACGCGACCGGCTGAGAACGTCCGAAACGAAATCAGCCTCGTGATGGGCTTCCCGACGAAGGAAGGTGCAGAGGCCTCGGCGACGGTGGGCGATGCGAAATTCGCCCTCGTGACGAAAGATACCAACGCCTGGGTCAAAAACCCCGCTGAGGAAGCGCGGGTCCTCGCCGCTTTTCGCGGCGGCGCCAAGCTTATCGTGAAGTCGCAGTCGCGCCGCGGCAGCAACCTGACGGACGAATATTCGCTGGCAGGCTTCACCCAGGCGCTTGAGCGTGCCGCCGCCGAATGCCGGAAATAGACGGCTTCCCGACTCGCGCATAAATTGACGAGCAAATCCGGTTTGGATGGTATCAGACGAGTCCATCCAAACGGATTTGCTCCGCGTTTGATGTCAACCCGTGCGGCGCCCAAGTTGCGCCGCACGCACAAGTGGCGCCACATGCACATGTTGCGCCGTATGCATGTGTAGCGCGCTCGCCATCGCGGTGGGCGTGGCGCCGATATGCAATCGGCATGGCCGTCCTGTGACGAGCATGCTATAGCGGCGCATCACATTGCACGTGGAGCGCTTGTCACCCTTGGTGGCTACCATCCGGGCGACGAGCCGCAGCTCCGACCGACAACCCTATGCATATCCACTGGATCGCCGGGACACCCGGCATCGGCCTTTGGAAGAATGCGTCGATATATGAGATGATTGTCCATGGCCGAGGTATCGCTCGACTTTGCCAGACGCAGCAGCCCCCCGGCGGCGGCCGTGGTGCATGCGCCCGTCGGCGCCGACGGCCCGGCGGGTGCCCAAAGCCCCTCGCTGCTTGGCGCAACGCGGCAGGAACTCAAGACGGCCCTTTCGTCGATCGGTGTGCCGGAGCGCGACCTCAGGATGCGCACAGCCCAGCTCTGGAGCTGGATCTACCAGCGCGGGGCCACCGATTTCAGCGCCATGACGACGATCGGCAAGGATCTGCGTGCCCGGCTCGGCGATGCCTTCACGCTCGCCCGCCCCGAGGTAGTGACCGAGCAGGTATCGCGTGACGGCACGCGCAAATGGTTGATGCGCATGGCACCGACTGCGCCTCACGAAAAGTTGAAGGGCTTGGGCCCGGAAATCGAATGCGTCTATATTCCGGAAGCGGACCGCGCGACGCTCTGCATCTCGAGCCAGGTGGGCTGCACGCTGAACTGCTCCTTCTGCCACACAGGCACGCAGAAGCTGGTGCGCAACCTCACTACCGCCGAGATCGTGGCGCAGCTCGTGGTGGCGCGTGATCGACTGGGCGACTGGCCAGGCCAGTCGCCACCGCCCGGTGCGCGCGAGCAGGGTCTCCTGCCCGGCGACGGCAACCGCTTCGTCACCAATGTCGTCCTGATGGGCATGGGCGAGCCCCTCTATAATTTCGACAATGTCCGTGACGCCATGGCCGTGGTGGCCGACGGCGATGGCCTGTCGCTCGGCAAGCGGCGTATCACCTTGTCGACGTCCGGCGTCGTTCCGATGATTCCCCGCGCCGGCGAGGAAATCGGCTCGATGCTGGCCATTTCCCTCCACGCCGTGCGGGACGACCTGCGCAACACGCTCGTGCCCCTGAACAAGAAATATCCGATCGCCGCGCTGCTGGAGGCCTGCCGCAATTATCCCGGCGTCTCGAATGCGCGCCGCATCACCTTCGAATATGTGATGCTGAAGGGTGTCAACGACAGCCCGTCGGATGCCCGCGAGCTCGTGCGACTGCTCAAGGGCATTCCGGCCAAGATCAATCTCATTCCGTTCAATCCCTGGCCGGGAACCCAGTATGCGTGCTCGGACTGGGACACGATCGAGACATTCTCCGACATCGTGTTTCGGGCCGGCTATGCAAGCCCCGTGCGCACGCCGCGCGGGCGCGACATCCTGGCCGCCTGCGGCCAGCTGAAGAGCGAGACGGAAAAGCTCCGGGCGCGGGCGCGCCTGATGGCGGAGACCGGCATCGGTGCCGAAGGCCTGTTCACCGCCGGAGACTGACCGATGCGCCTCCTCGCGCGCTTTCTGCTTGTACCGCTCGGTATCGGCTGCGCCGTGACAGCGAGCCTCATCTTCCTGTTGGCGGCTGCGACCTTCCAGCCGGCGCTCGGCCGGCTCTTCGCCGGCCTGAGCCTCGCCAGCCTGTTCGCCTTTCTGGATGCCCTGACGGCGACCGGAGACCCCGAAGCGGCCCCGCGCGGAGCGCTTCTGGTTCTCTGGACGCTGACCGTCGGCATCGTGGCTCTGCCGCCCGCCGTCGTTGCCCTCATCGGCGAATTCGCCGGCTGGCGCTCCTTCGTCTGGTATTCCGGCATGACCGGTGTCCTGACCGCGGCCCTGCCCTGGATCGCCCGAGGATCCGCCGAAGGTACCCAGGGCGAGGCCGATATCACCCTGGTGCTGTTCCTGACCGGCGCGCTCGCAGGCCTTGTCCATTGGGCCGTCGCAGGCCGCACTGCGGGGCGCGAGCTATGATGACGGCAGCCCGATTGTTCCGGCACGCGTCTGGCCTCACAGCCATGTCATCTCTTCAATTGACGATCGAGGAAGTCTGACCATGAGGTCACGGGCGTTCATCAGCGTTGTCGCCGTTGTGATGGCGGTGTGTTTCGGTGCGGCAACGGTCGTGTTCGCCAGGAATAGCGCCGCGGAGATTCCCGTCCGCGCCGAGAATGCCGTGGCAGCCTGGAGCAGCGTCGAAAAGGAATTCAAGGCGCGCACCGCGGTCGTGCCGGCGATGGTCGCGCTCGCGATCCGCGTCGAGGCCCCCGACAAGCTGCGCGAACGCATCGTGACGGCAAGCGAGGACATCGAGACCCTGCCGCCGGATCCCGCGACGCCCTATTCACCCGACAAGCTGCGGGCCTTCATGGCGACCCAGGATGCACTCTCCGATGCGCTGGGCGAAGTGCTCGATCTCGTCAACGCCCATCCCGCCGATGCCGCAGACCCCAAGGTCAAGGCACTCCTCGCGCAGCTGGCCGACCACGAGCAGCGCATGGTGGTGGCGCGCAGCGACTATGTCGAAGGCGCCAAGGCCTATAACGCAGAGCTCGAAACGATGCCGAACCGCTGGACGGTGTCCTATTTCCATCCCGATGCGTCGCCGATGGTGGCAAGCTTCGATTTCAAGAAATAAGGAGCGCTCAAGGCGCTCCTCCAAAAAAACCTGTCAGAAGCCTGCGAGCGTTCAGCGGGCGAGATGCTGCAGCTCTGTGAGAATGGCATCGCCCATTTCGCCGGTGCTCGCCGCATTGGCGCCGCGCGCGGCGATATCCCGCGTGCGCAAGCCGCTGCCCAGCACATTCGCCACCGCCTTCTCCAGGAGATCGGCCTCCGCGACGAGATTGCAGGAATAGCGCAGCGCCATGGCAAAGGAGCCGATCATGGCGATCGGATTGGCGAGGCTCTGCCCGGCGATATCCGGCGCCGAGCCGTGCACCGGCTCGTACATCGCGCGGCGCTTGCCTGTCGCGGGATCAACCGCGCCCAGCGCCGCGGAAGGCAGCATGCCGAGCGAGCCGGTCAGCATCGCCGCCACATCCGAGAGGATATCGCCGAAGAGATTGTCGGTGACGATGACGTCGTACTGCTTGGGATTGCGCACGAGCTGCATGGCGCAGTTGTCGGCGAGCACATGTTCCAGCGCGACGCCGGGATAGTCGCCGTGCACGCGGGTGACGACCTCGTTCCACAAGACGCCGGACTTCATGACGTTGCGCTTCTCGGCGGAAGCCACCTTGTTGCGGCGCTTGCCGGCGAGATCGAAGGCGATGCGGGCGATACGATCGATCTCATGCGTCGTGTAGAGCTGGGTATCGACGGCGCGCTTCTCACCGTTCTCCAGCGTCACGATCTCCTTCGGCTCGCCGAAATAGACGCCGCCGGTCAGTTCGCGGACGATGAGGATGTCAAGCCCCTCGACCAGCTCGCGCTTCAGTGAGGAAGCGTCGGCGAGGGCCGGATAGCAGATCGCCGGACGCAGGTTGGCGAAGAGCTCCAAATCCTTCCTGAGCCGCAGCAGGCCGGCCTCCGGGCGGCAATCGTAGGGAACCTTGTCCCATTTCGGTCCGCCGACGGCGCCGAACAGCACGGCGTCGGACGCCATCGCGAGCCCCATCGCCTCGTCGGTGATGGCAACGCCGTGCGCGTCATAGGCCGAGCCGCCCACGAGATGGCGCTCGGTCTCGAAGCGGTTGCCGCTTTCCTTGTCGAACCAGCGAACGAGTTTCTCCACCTCGCTCATGACTTCGGGACCGATCCCGTCACCGGGGAGGAGAAGGAGATTGAAGGATGCCATGATGCCTCGCGAGACTACGCCGAGTTGAATGATGCCGGAGGTTTAAGACCTTCCGCGACGAATTGGCAAGCATTTGGCTAGGCGAGCCTCGAAGCACGCAGAGCCCTCGCTCAACAGCAACCGCGTCGTGAGATCCACGCCCTCACAGCCAGGGATGCGTCTCTTTCGCCTTGGTCTCGTAGGCGGAAATTGCCTCCCGCTTCTCCATGGTCAGGCCGACGCCGTCGAGGCCGTTGAGCATGCAATGCTTGCGGAAGGGGTCGAGATCGAAGCTGATGCTGCCACCGTCTGGTCCCTTGATCGTCTGACTCTCGAGGTCGATCGTGAGCGTGGCGTTGGCGCCGCGCTTGGCGTCATCCATGAGCTTGTCGAGGTCCTCAGGCGAGACCTTGATCGGCAGAATGCCGTTCTGGAAGCAGTTGTTGTAGAAGATGTCGGCAAAGGACGTCGAGATCACGCAACGGATGCCGAAGTCGAGCAGCGCCCAGGGCGCATGCTCGCGCGACGAGCCGCATCCGAAATTGTCGCCCGCGACGAGAATCTGGGCCTTGCGGTAGGCCGGCTTGTTCAGGATGAAATCGGGGTTTTCCGAACCGTCCTCATTGAAGCGCATCTCGGCGAAAAGACCCGTCCCGAGACCGGTGCGCTTGATTGTCTTCAGATACTGCTTCGGAATGATCATGTCGGTGTCGACATTGACGATCTCGAGCGGCGCCGCGACGCCGGTCAGCGTAGTGAATTTATCCATCCGTCCAGTCCTTCCAACCAAATTCCAAGCATCCGGAGCTCCCATGCTCCGCAGATCGCATCAACCGGCTTCCCGCTCGATCGCCTCGATATCCTCATCAGACAGGCCGAAATGGTGTCCGATCTCGTGGACGAGCACATGGGTCACGATTGCGCCCAGCGTCTCTTCGTGCTCGGCCCAATAGTCGAGGATGGGCCGGCGGTAGAGGAAGACCATGTTCGGCATCTGCCCGCTCAAGGGGCCGGCCCCTTGCTGCGCGAGGCCATGTCCACGAAACAGGCCGAGCAGATCGAACGGGCTCTCGAGCTGCATCTCCTCGGTCGTCTCATCGTCGGGAAAATCCTCGATCGTCAGGACGACGCCGCGGCATAGCTCGCGGAAGGTCTCCGGCAGCTGGGCCAAGGCGCGGTCCGCCAAAACCTCTATATCCGCCAGGCTGGGGGCCATCCGAGCCGCCCAGGCGGTTGCCGATCCGGCCGCCAGATTCTCCACTGATGCCACGCCGTCAATCTCCGTTCAGAGCCCCGTGCGATGATCGCATCAACCCCGCATCTGCATGATCAGCGACACCGCGAGATAAATCACCACCACCACACCGATCGCCCGCCCGATGCGGCGCCCCCAGACTTCGATGGGATCCCGCCGCCCGTCCGGCAACACGGGCGCATCGGCGCCGGTCATGTGGCGGACGACACGCGCAACGCTGGAATCGGCGATCGCCTCGCTGTCGCGGGACACGCGCTCCAGCGTTTCCTTCGCCTCCCGGGCCCGCTCCTCATCACCCTTCGTCATCGTCCACCCTGGCCTGGCAAAGCCCTCGCATCACCAGGAGATGCCCGGTTCGAGCCAGATCACATAGCTCTTCCAGGGGCCGGTCTCGGCAATCCGATCATAGAGCTGCTGCGCGACCAGATTGTCGTGAGGGACCATCCAGCGCAACTGGATCCAGCCGCGCTGGCGTCCCTCGGCAACGATATCGGCGATCAGCGACCGCGCAACACCGCGCCCGCGCGTCTCCGGAACGACGTAGAGATCGTCGATCTGGCCCGCCCGCCGGCGCGAGATAGCCTCCGGGAGATCGTAGTACAAGGCGAAACCGACCAGCTTGCGCCCAGCAGCCTCATCGGCGAACGCGCCGCGAATGTTGACCCCGGGTTCCGCCAGAAGCTGCGCGACATAGGCGAGGTCAGGCTTGTCGCCATTACCCTCGCCATGCGTGAGCGCCTCGCCATAGGCGGCGATCAACGGCAGAAGCTCTGCCGCATCCGCCAGGACCAGTTTCCGCAGCAGAAGTCCGCCTGCGGCTGTCGAAGCGGCCGCGCCAACCGGCGACGGCCCACCCGCGGTCATTTCCAGTCCCGGATATCGACGAAGCGCCCGGCGATCGCCGCCGCCGCCGCCATCGCCGGCGACACGAGATGCGTGCGGCCCTTGAAGCCCTGGCGACCTTCGAAATTGCGGTTCGAGGTCGACGCGCAGCGCTCGCCCGGCTTCAGCTTGTCGGCGTTCATGGCGAGGCACATGGAGCAGCCCGGCTCGCGCCAGTCGAAGCCCGCCTCACGGAAGATGACGTCGAGCCCTTCTTCCTCGGCCTGCAGCTTCACCAGACCGGAACCCGGAACGACCATGGCGCTGACGCTGGGGTGCACGGTCTTGCCCTGCACCATGGCGGCAGCCGCACGCATGTCCTCGATGCGGCCGTTGGTGCAGGAGCCGATGAAGACGCGATCGACCGTCACGTCCGTGATCTTCGTGCCGGGCTTCAGGCCGATATAGTCCAGCGCGCGCCACTTGGAGTTGCGCTTGTTCTCGTCCTGGATGTCGTCCGGATTGGGCACGACGCCGGTCACCGCGACGACGTCCTCGGGGCTCGTGCCCCAGGTGACGATCGGCGGCAGGCTGGCGGCGTCGAGGCGGATTTCGCTGTCGAAGACCGCGCCTTCGTCCGTCTTCAGGCTGTCCCAGAAGCGCACGGCCTCGTCCCAGGCAGCGCCGGTCGGCGCCTTCGGGCGGCCCTTCAGATAGGCGTAGGTCTTCTCGTCCGGCGCGACGAGCCCGGCGCGGGCGCCGCCCTCGATCGTCATGTTGCAGACCGTCATGCGGCCTTCCATGGACAGGGCGCGGATCGCCTCGCCGGCATATTCGATGACATGGCCGGTACCGCCTGCCGTGCCGATCTCGCCGATGATGGCCAGCACGATATCCTTCGCGGTGACGCCGGGCGGCAGCTGCCCGTCCACCGTCACGCGCATGTTCTTGGCCTTCTTCTGGATCAGCGTCTGGGTAGCGAGCACATGCTCCACCTCGGACGTGCCGATGCCGTGGGCCAAGGCACCAAAGGCGCCATGGGTCGAGGTGTGGCTGTCGCCGCAGACGATTGTCGTGCCCGGCAGCGTGAAACCCTGCTCCGGCCCGATGACATGGACGATGCCCTGGCGCACGTCGCGCTCGTTGTAATATTCGACGCCGAAGTCGCGGGCGTTTTCCGCCAAGGCCGCGACCTGCGTGGCCGCCTCCGGATCATCGATGCCCTTCGAGCGATCGCTGGTCGGGACGTTGTGATCGACCACAGCCAGCGTCTTCTGCGGCGCGCGCAGCTTGCGGCCGGCGACGCGCAGGCCCTCAAAGGCCTGCGGGCTCGTCACCTCATGCACGAGGTGACGATCGATATAGAGCAGGCAGGTGCCGTCGGGCTGTTCGTCGACGACGTGGTCGTCCCAGATCTTGTCGTAGAGGGTACGAGGCTTCATGGCGTGATGATCTCAACTGCGAGGATGGCTGCGGCTTTGGAGCCATCGAAAACGGCCGCATGTGCGGACGACGTCCGCACACGACATATGAGCCGGCTGGTCCGGCGTCAGATCACCGTAAGTTGCGCATTCGCGGCCGTGGTCAGACGTCCGAAGAACCGCCCCGGCAGACGCGCGTGATCGTGAAGCGCAGCAAACTCATGCGTCGTCACCACCGGTCGCGCCCGCAAGGCGCGCGACGAGGCCGGTAACAACCGATCATGAGAGCATTGCACGATCATAATGCCTAGTTTTTAGCAGATCCAAAAAGATCCGACAATCAATACCGCACAGGAGGTCCGCACAAGAGGTCTGCACGGGAGATCTGCACGAGAGATCTGCACGAGAGATCTGCACGGGAGATCTCTCGGCGCGACAGGCGCGCCAAAAGAAAAAAGGCGGGAACCGCATACCTTCCGGATGATCCCAAGAGACCATCGACGGAAGACAGGCAGGCCCGCCTCTACACCCGGCAGCAGCGCTGCCGGGCCGGGAATGCGCGATTACTCGGCCGCGGTGGCGGCTGCGCCCTTGCCCTTCGGCGAGCGGTCCACGCGCTCGGCGATACGGGCCGACTTGCCGCGACGATCACGCAGGTAGTACAGCTTCGCCCGGCGCACCTTGCCGCGACGCACGAGCTTGATGGAATCGATATTCGGCGAGTAGAGCGGGAACACGCGCTCGACGCCTTCGCCGTAGGAAATCTTGCGGACGGTGAAGCTCTGGTTGATGCCGCCGCCGTCACGGGCGATGCATACGCCCTCGTAGGCCTGGACGCGGGTACGCTCGCCTTCCTTGACCTTCACGTTCACCTGTACGGTGTCGCCGGCCTCGAAATCGGGAAACTCGCGATTCTCCGAGAGCTTGGCGATCTGCTCTTTGTCGAGCGCTTCAATGATGTTCATCGGTTAAACTCCTGCCGAGACGCCCTCACGGGCGCCAGCGTTTCGGCGACGCTGTTTTGAATTGGTATCCGCTGAGCCTCATGAGGCACCGAGGATGGCGCGCTATACACCAGCCAGACAGTCCTGTCGAGGCACAAGGCGGGCCTGTCACCGGTTTGGACGGGCCGCGCAAGCCGCGATCCGCAAGGCCCCGGCCTGGCCTTATCGTGAGGTCAACAGGTCCGGCCGGCGCTCGGCCGTCAGGCGTTCGGCTTCCTGCCGTCGCCAGCGTGCAATGGCGCCATGGTCACCGGACAGAAGAACATCCGGAATGGAGCGGCCTTCCCATTCGCGCGGCCGCGTATACTGCGGATATTCGAGGAGCCCGTTCTCGAAGCTCTCCTCGTCTCCGGACGCGCCGGCGCCCATCACGCCCGGCAACAGCCGCACGCAGGCGTCCGTCAGCACCATTGCCGGAATCTCGCCGCCGGAGAGCACATAGTCGCCAATCGAAACCTCGGCGAGATCGCGCCCGGCGATGACGCGCTCGTCGACGCCCTCGAAGCGACCGCAGACGATGACAAGGCCGGGCCCGGCAGCGAACCGGCGTGCGTCCGCCTGGGTGAAGGGACGGCCCCGCGGGCTCATCAGCAGCCGCGGCCGGAGGTCGCCTTCGTCAGCCGCCGCGTCGATGGCCGAGGCCAGCACATCCGCCCGCAGCACCATGCCCGGCCCCCCACCGGCGGGGGTGTCATCCACCTTGGCGTGGCGGCCGATGCCGTGGTCGCGGATCTGCCGCGCCTCAAGGCTCCACAGCCCGCGCGCCAAGGCATCGCCCGAAAGGCTCGTGCCGAGCGGGCCGGGAAACATCTCCGGATACAGGGTGAGAATCGTGGCGCGCCAGCTCATCGCCCTCAGGTCCGGCCGTCTCGGTCGTCATCCTCGGGATCGCGGGGCTCTGGTGGCGCGAACAGATCCTTGTCGGCCACGACGACATGGCCCTGCGTGACGGACACCACGGGCACGGCCGCCTTGCTGAACGGCACCATCGCCGTCACGGGACTATCGACCGCCCGGACCTCGATGATGTCACCGGCGCCAAAATCATGAAGGCCGACCAGCGTTCCGAGGCGCGTGCCGTCCTCGGCGAGGACCGCAAGGCCGATGAGATCGGCCTGCAGGAATTCCTCCTCCGCGAGATCGCGCGCCAGACGCTCCCGCGGAATATAAAGACCGACGCGGTTCAAGGCCTCGGCCGCGTCGCGGCTGTCGACACCGACGACGCGCGCCACCAGCATATCGCCAGCCGGGCCCGCCGCCGGCCGCACGTGGCTCAGCACGAAGCGGCGCGCGCCGTCGGCTGTCTCGAGCGGCGCGTAGTCCTTGATGGCTTGGGGTTCACCCGTGAAGGACTTGAGCCTGACCTCGCCGCGCACACCGTGCGCGCGGCCGAATTCGCCCACGAGCACAAGCCCGGGACGCGGCTTGACCGCGCGCGCGCCCGGTCCGGCCTCGTGGCGAGGCCGAGGTGGTGGCGCAGGCTGGGAAACGGCGCCCCCTTCCCGGCCCCGGCCCTCCGTCGGAGGGTGGGACGAAGCCATCCGCGAGGACGGCTTACGCCCCCGGGGCGGGAATGACGGAGCGCGCTCCTTCGCCATGGCGCAGGCTTACGCCTCGGCCGCCCCGGCGCCCGCAGCCGCAGCACGCTCGGCCGCGCGCTCCTGGGCCTTCTTGCCCGGCTCGGCCTTCTTGGGGTTGTTGCGGGCCGGACGCTTGGCGACGCCGGCGGCATCGAGGAAGCGCAGCACGCGGTCGGTCGGCTGGGCGCCCTTGGCGAGCCAGGCCTTGGCCTTCTCGACATCGAGCACGATGCGGGTGGCATCATCCTTCGGCTTCATCGGATCATAGGCGCCGATGCGCTCGATGAAACGCCCGTCACGCGGGGCGCGGGCATCGGCAACCACGATGCGGTAGTAAGGACGCTTCTTGGCGCCGCCACGGGTCAGACGGATCTTCAGGGACATTAAAGACTACTCCTCAGGTCTAACGATAGCAGGCGCCTCAGGCGCCCTGGTTCTGCCGGCTCTTGATGGTTTCGTGATGCCGGATCACTTCCTTGACGATGAAGTTCAAGAACTTCTCGGCGAAGTCGGGGTCGAGATGGGCGTCGGCGGCGAGGGCCCGCAAGCGGGCGATCTGCCGGGCCTCGCGGCTCGGATCCGCGGGCGGCAAATCGTGCGTCGCCTTGTATTCGCCGACCGCCTGGGTGCATTTGAAGCGCTCGGCCAGAAGATGCACCAGCGCCGCGTCGATGTTATCGATGCTGCCGCGCAGGCGCAGCAATTCAGGATGCGCGTCCATCACTTCTTCTTCCCAAATCCGGGAAACCCGCCGAGCCCGGGCAGTTTCGGCCCAAGGCCGGGAAGTCCCCCACCCATACCGGGAAGCTTGGGCGCGCCGAAGCCGCCGGGCGGCAGCGCGGGCAGCCCGCCACCACCAAGCCCGGCAGGCAGTTGCGATTTCATCTGCTCCAGCATCTCCGGCGTCATCTTGGAGGGATCGATATTGGGCATGCCCCCGCCGAGCCCGAACATGTTGCCGAGCGCGCCTGCGATGCCACCACGACCGCCCTTGCCCATGGACTTCATGACGTCGGCCATGGTGCGATGCATCTTCAGGAGCTTGTTGACGTCCTCGACCTTGGTGCCGGAGCCGGCCGCGATGCGCTTCTTGCGGCTGGCCTTGAGGAGGTCCGGATTGCGACGCTCCTTCACCGTCATCGAGTCGATGATGGCGGTCTGGCGCTTCACCACCCTGTCGTCGAGATTGGCACTCGCGATCTGGGACTTCATCTTGGCGATGCCGGGGAGCATGCCGAGCAGGCCGCCCATGCCGCCGAGCTTTTCCATCTGGGCGAGCTGGTCACGCAGGTCCTCGAGATCGAAGGAGCCCTTGCGCATCTTCTCGGCCATGCGCTTGGCACGGTCGGCGTCGAAGCTCTCCGCCGCCTTCTCCACCAGCGAGACGATGTCGCCCATGCCGAGAATGCGGTTGGCGACGCGCGCCGGATGGAAATCCTCCAGCGCATCGACCTTTTCGCCGGTACCGACGAGCTTGATCGGCTTGCCTGTCACGGCGCGCATGGAGAGCGCCGCACCACCACGGCCGTCACCGTCCATACGGGTCAGCACGATGCCGGTGAGCCCGAGCCGGCCGTCGAAGGCCTTCGCCGTATTCACGGCGTCCTGGCCGGTGAGGCTGTCGGCGACCAGCAGCACCTCGTGCGGCTGAGCCACGGCCTTCACCTCCGCCGCCTCCAGCATCAGCGCCTCATCGAGCGTCACGCGGCCGGCGGTGTCGAGCATGACCACGTCGAAGCCGCCGAGGCGCGCCGCCTCCATGGCACGGCGGGCGATCTGCACGGCGGACTGGCCGGCGACTATCGGCAGCGTCTCGACGCCGACCTGCTTGCCGAGCACGGCGAGCTGTTCCATGGCAGCAGGGCGGCGCGTATCGAGCGACGCCAGCAGCACGCGGCGCTTGGCCTTTTCCGTCAGGCGCTTGGCGATCTTCGCCGTCGTGGTGGTCTTGCCCGAGCCCTGCAGGCCGACCATCAGGATACCGACCGGCGCCGGCGCCTCGAGATCGATGCCTTCGGCCTCGGCGCCGAGCATCGCCACCAATTCGTCGTGCACGATCTTCACGACCATCTGGCCGGGGGTCACCGACTTGATGACCTCGGCGCCGACGGCACGGCTGCGCACCTTGTCGATGAAGCTGCGCGCGACTTCCAGCGCCACGTCCGCCTCGAGCAGGGCGCGGCGGACCTCGCGGAGCGCGGCGTTGACGTCTTCCTCGGACAAGGCGCCGCGCTTGGTCAGCGCATTGAAAATGCCGGAGAGCTTATCGGAGAGATTGTCGAACAAAGTTCACTCCTCCATCTGTCCGGCGCGGGTCGCACGCCGAACGGCCAACGCCGCCGCGAAATGCTTGATGGCCGTCTCGAACTGGTCCCGGCTGTCGGGATTGCTGAAGCCGACGACCGCCCCCTCGTATCGGGTGAGGCTGTCAGCCGCGATCGGCTGCCCGGACCATGGGCACAGCGCGTTGATCGCGTCTTCAATCCTCAATGGCGTATCAGCCGATGCCATGCCTGCTCCTCGCGCAAGTCCGTCTGTTGCGGATTTGCTCCACTTAAAAATGAGCGAGCAAATTCACCGACGCGGACGGAGACAGATGCGTCCGTCCGCGTCGGATTTGCTCTCGTTCGCCCCGCCCCAAGACCGTCTTCAAGCGCGAACACGCCCGAGGGCGCACAGCGCTGTCGGACGTTGACCTCCGGTCTCTCGGACCAGTCGGCGGCTCTCGAACACGGCAAGGTTCGGGCAAATATGGGCGCCTTATGGGCCACGGGCACCGATGAGTCAAGATTTGCCGCTCGTTTCCCCCGTACGCCCTGTCCGCCATGGGCGCAGGGTGCACCCCTCGCCCGTGGATCCTGCATCCCACGCTGTCGCGGGCACGGCCGGCGCCCCATTTGTGGGTTAAGGTCTGGCGAGAATTTGCGCATTCCATCGCCCACCGCCATTGCCAAGATCAAAGAGCGCACCCGAGTTGGTTTACAAGAAACTCCACCGCGAAGCCCTCTTTTTTATATGTAATATTTTTCTATTATTTTCTGGATATAATATCCATTAAGTCACAATCATCGCGTAAAATTGACCACATCTCTGTGTTACGTTAGATCATCCGCGGAATTATGAATTTCTCTGAGGAAATATCATCGTGGAGCCTTTCCGGTCACTGGACGCGTCAATCATTCTGAATATCCATCGTGAAGCCGTCTTCCTGAAGCGCACCCTCCTGTCCTTGGATGCAGCACTTGCAGTCGCCCGCGCCGAGGGACTTGTCATCGAGCTCGTGGCCGTGCTCGATCGGAGCAACGATGCGACGCGCGCCGTTCTCGCTGGGCACGATCTTGGCAGCTACGGCCACGTAGAGATTATCGAAGTCGACAACGGTTCGCTTGGTTTGTCGCGAAATGATGGCATCGCACGAGCGCAGGGCGAACTGATTCTGACCGCCGACGCAGACGATCTCGTTTCGACCAACTTTCTGTTGGAGACCATTCGGGCAACGCGTCGCGCCGGCCCCGACTGTCTAATCTTTCCCGCATATCTCTTTGCCTTCGGCGCGAGCTATCATATCTGGGCTTATCGCGACCTGACCACGGTCACGCCGCTCGCCTTCGTCGATATGCATCCGTTCGTGTCCCGCGTTTGCGGACATCGTGAGATTTTCAGACAACTGCCGTTCGCGGATGTTCAGATCTCCGCGGGATATGCCTATGAGGATTGGCATTTCAACAGTCGGGCAGCGGCAGCAGGCTTTGACATGAGTGTTGCGCCGGGCACCATTCTTTTTTACCGGCAGCGGCCGGATAGCCTGCTCAGGCAGTCCGATGCCGGCTCCACGCGTCAGATTCCGCCGAGCCCGCTGTTCGATCCCAAAACCTATATCGAGATCTGCGCGCCCTATTACCGCGTTGTCGCGGATGCGCCAGGCGCCAGCAAGCCGGGAGACCCGCCCAACCGCAGCCTCGCCAGCCGCCCCGACATCAGCAGGGAAATCAACGCGGCCAACGCGATAGAACCCCTGATTGCGCTGCCCCATTTCGACGACTGCCCAATCGGCTCCAACTCGCTCCACGACCTGTCGGCAGGTGTCGCATATTACGAGCTATGTCAGGCGATCGGCGACACCTCTTTCGACGAAGTCTTTCTGCTGCCATTCATGGCGCGCGGCGGCGCTGAAAAATACGTCCTAGAGCTTCTCGATGCGATGTACACGAGCGATCCGCTCGCCAATACGCTTCTGATCTTCGGTGAGAATTGTCCGGCGCCTTCCTGGGAAGATCGCGTGCCACCCAACGCGACGATCCTGGATCTGGGAAGTCTGTGCAGTAAATTGTCACTGGATCAACGCTGCCTTCTGACGCTTAAGCTGCTGCAGTCACGGACGCCGAAGGCGCGTATTCACATGCGTGAATCAGCTTTCGTGGGGCAATTTCTCAAATATTTCGGACGCTTGGCTCGCAATTTCGAATGTATATACTATAATTTTACAGAAACTTATCAGGTGAGAAATGGCGAGATTTTCATCTGCCATAGCCCGCTCGACATGATTGCGCATAACTTCGACGCATTCTCGATGATCATCTGCGATAGCATGACGATGATCAACAACGATCGCCGCCGGGTGGGCTTTTGCGAGGACAAATGGCAATGCCTCTATGCCCCCGTCCGCGGACCCACCACCGCGGCTCCGCGGACCGCGGACGCGGCTTGCCATATTCTATGGGCATCGCGGCTCGATTCCCAAAAGCGTCCGGAACTTCTGCCGCTGATCGCCAGGCGTTTGGAGCGCCAGCTCCCCTCAGCGCATATCCACGTATACGGCGGCGCCGTCTTTGGCGGCCTCCCCCCGGCACGGCTTGAAGGGCTCAAGAACCTGACCTTCCACGGAGCCTACAACGGCTTCGATTCGCTCCCCACGAACAACTATTCGATATTCATGTATACGAGCTACTTCGACGGCATACCCAACACCATACTTGAGGCGATGAGCCATGGCCTGGCTGTGATCGCGCCCGCTGTAGGCGGCATTCCCGAGGTGGTGATCGATGGGGAAACCGGGCTCCTCCTGCCCAATATCGAGGACAACGAGGCCATGGCGGAGGCCTATGTCAGGGCATTGCTCCGTCTGCACCGTGATCCATCGCGGATCCAATCCTACAGCAATGGCGCTCTTGCGCTGATCGAGCGCCAGCATTCCTACAAGGCTCACCGCGCTCGCGTCGCCGAATTGTTCAGCCCTGCGCCGCGTCCTGCCCCGGCTGCATCGTCGGCTCGCCTCCCGGAGATCCTTTGTCATGGCTGAGCGATTGAGCTTCACCCCTGGAGCAATGCCCTACAACGCCATGCTCGCGGCAGAGCACGTGGCGCGCTACATCCTCGCGCAGCCATTGTGCGGTGGAAAGCGCGTGCTCGACATCGCCTGTGGCGAGGGCTACGGGACGAGCTTCCTGAAATCGTCCGGGGCCGCTTCGGTCGTTGGCATCGACATCTCCGGCGAGGCGATCGCTTCCGCCAAGGCACGCTTCGGACAAACAGGTGTCACATTCGCGGTCGGCGACGCGCTGAGCGCCAAAGCCGTGCGGCAGTTCGGACCGTTCGACCTTATCACCTGTTTCGAGACGATCGAACATGTGGCGGACCCCGGGCGTTTACTGGGCAATCTCCGTAACCTCATGGCGCCCGACGGCACGATCATCGTCAGTTGCCCCAATGACAGCCTCGAAGCGAGCCGCGGGATCAAGAACCCCTACCACCAGCGCACCTACACCCTGAAGGAGTTCAGGGAGACGGCGGAAGCCGTCCTGGGACCGGCGACCCAATGGCTTCTCGGAACGCCGCTGACAGGGCTCACGATCCTCGACTGTGACACGGACGAGCTGCGAAGCGCGGATACCGCTATGGACCTCGCCCTCCGGCCCGTGCCTCTCGAGCGCTCCTTCATGCTTCCTGCCCAGAAAGACCAGAGCGTCGAACCGGAAACTTCGACCTTCTTCGTCGGGCTATGGAACGCAACTGTGCCGACGACGCAGCTCGTGGCGCCGATATCGCGGCCGAGCTACCTTGAATACTGGCTCGAGGTCGAGCGCCTGCGGAAGGTCAATGCCGCGCAGAACGCGGAGATAGAGCATCTGCGGACTGCCGCGGCCGCCCAGAACGCAGAGATGGAACACCTGCGGGCGGCCGAGGCCGCGCGGAACGCGGAGATAGAAGGTCTGAAAAAGGTCGACGCGGAGCAGAAGGCAGAGATCGATTATTGCCGCGAACTCGCCCGCGTGTCGGAGGAGCGGGCCCGGGAAATCAGGCGCATCGCCGCCTTCGAGAAGGATACGCTCATCGCGGAGGTCACGAAGCTGCGGTATTTCCACGATGTCGCCTACCAGTCCCGGGCTCATCGCGCGGCCGCCGCTTATATCCGCCATGCAAGCGGCGACGGCTTCGTGGCGCGGATGCTACGGCTATTCCGCAACATCGCGGCCTCAGGCCGGCGCACGCTGCGCCGGCTGGCGCGGTGAGGTCAGCCGATCGCGCCCCTATTTGGGCTGCACGTAGACGTTGATCTCCAGGTCCGGATCATCCGGGTCCATGGTGCGCGACGAATATTCCTCGATGAAGGCATCCTTCGCGACCATGTTCTTCGAGTCGAGATAGGCGGTAATGGCCTCGTAGGTCGTATCGATTTCGTCGTAAGGGGCCTTGTGCACGAAGCGCAGGGCCCGTCCGGAAGGAGTCACGCCGGCCGTGATGCCGGGCGCGATCTCGCCTCCGCCGGGAAACGGCGCGGCCAAGGGCACCATGGCTTCGAAACGGAAATGCGTGTCGTCGGCCGACAGGAACACCGCGAGCGGTCGCCCAGCCGGCTTCAATCCCGCCTTCGCCAGAGCATCCTGAATGCGGGCAAAACTCTCGGTCAGATTCTTGAAGCCGTCGTCCCACGTGCTCTCACCGCCCCGCAGAACTGCGGCCGGCTTTTCCGGGAGCATCACGTCCTCCGCGTCGCCGCTGTTGCCCGTCAAGGGCACGAGGGCCGGCAAGTCCTCGGCGGCTCGTGACGCGGCCGGTGATCCGTCCGCCGGCGCCGGTGCAGGGGAGGACGTGGCGGGGGGTTGTGCGCCTCCTTGCGCAAAGGCACCGGGCGAAAGAGCCGTGGCTGCGACGAGGAGCGCCGCCATAACCAGCCCGGGCAAGATCCATGCGGCGACCGGCTTCGATGTTCCGGGTCGGCCAAGGCCACGCGCCTTGTGACGCGCACCCGGACGAGGCACGATTTGCGAGATTGTGACTTCTCCCAATGCCCGGCTCCCCATCATTGCCTGGCTCCTCGCCACCGCCGCGAATCGCAACCTCTTCGCTCGCCGCAACGATACGATTCTCCGCGTCCGCGAGCGAGAGATGCTTTGGTGGATGATCATCGCGATTTCGTGCTTATTTGCGGCAGAAGGCGTTATAGCTCGCAAATAACATAAAGCCATGACGCCACTGACGGATTGGCACCCTCTCGCAATCATTCTACAAGGCCCCTATCTCTCACCATGCTTGCACCACCGGCAAACCCATGAGCGCGCTCGCCAACCACCCCTTCGCCAAGATGAACGGCATCGGCAACGAGATCGTCGTACTCGATCTGCGCGGCGCGGGCCATGTCGTGACGCCGGCGGAAGCGCGGGCCATCGCCGGCCATCCCCGCTCGCGGTTCGACCAGCTGATGGTGCTGCACGCGCCCGTCACGCCGGGCACGGATGCCTTCATGCGCATCTACAACACCGACGGCTCGGAATCGGCGGCCTGCGGCAACGGCACGCGCTGCGTAGCCTGGCACCTCATGAAGGACGGCGACCGCGACAGCCTGACACTGGAGACCTCCGCCGGCCTCCTGCCCTCCACCCGCGTCGATGAACTCACCTTCACGGTCGACATGGGCGCGCCGCGGTTCGGCTGGGACGAGATCCCGCTGGCGGAGGCGTTCCGCGACACCCGAGCGATCGAATTGCAGATCGGGCCGATCGACGCGCCCATCCTGCATTCGCCGTCCGTGGTGAACATGGGCAATCCCCACGCAATCTTCTGGGTGGATGACGTGAAGGCCTATGACCTGCCGACCATTGGCCCGCTGCTCGAGAACCACCCCATCTTTCCCGAGCGGGCCAATATCTCGCTCGCCGCCGTGAAGGACCGTCGTCACCTCGACCTCTGGGTGTGGGAACGCGGCGCCGGCATCACGCGCGCCTGCGGATCGGCCGCCTGTGCCGCGGCCGTTGCGGCCGCGCGCAAGAACCTCACCGATCGTGAGGTTGTCGTCAGCCTGCCCGGTGGCGACCTCACGATCACCTGGCGGGAGAGCGACAGCCATGTCCTCATGACAGGCGCCGTCGCCTTCGAGTGGGAGGACCGCTTCCCACCGCAGCTCTTCGCGGGCGCCGCCTGATGGCGATCGACGTCGTCACCTTCGGCTGCCGGCTGAACACCTACGAAGCGGAGGCGATGAAGCGCCATGCCGACGCCGCCGGAGCCGACGACCTCGTCATCATCAACACCTGCGCGGTGACGGCCGAGGCGAGCCGTCAGGCCCGCCAGACCATCCGCAGGCTGCGTCGCGAACGGCCGGACGCCCGCATCGTCGTCACCGGCTGCGCCGCCCAGGTCGAGCCGGCGCGTTTCGCCGCCATGGCGGAGGTCGACCACGTCATCGGTAACGCCGAGAAGATGCAGGCCGGCACCTGGGCCGCGGTTGCTGGAACCTCTCTTGCCGGCGCAGTCCCCGCAGAGCGCATCCTGGTCGGCGACATCATGGCGGTGAAGGAAACCGCTGGCCATCTGGTCGATGGCTACGGGGGGCTGCCCCGCGCCTTCGTGCAGGTGCAGAACGGCTGCGATCACCGCTGCACCTTCTGCATCATTCCCTATGGCCGCGGCAACTCCCGCTCCGTCGCCATGGGCGCCGTCGTCGATCAGGTGCGGAGCCTCACGGAGAACGGCTGCGGCGAGGTCGTCGTGACGGGCGTCGACATCACGAGCTACGGCCGTGACCTCCCCGGCACGCCGACGCTCGGGCGCCTCGTCAAACAGATCCTCAAGCATGTCCCGGAGCTGCCGCGGTTGCGCATCTCGTCGATCGACTCCGTAGAGGCCGACGACGATCTGCTCGAGGCGCTCGCCACCGAGCCGCGCCTCATGCCGCATCTGCATCTCTCCCTGCAGTCAGGCGACGACCTCATCCTGAAGCGCATGAAGCGCCGCCACCTGCGCGACGATGCCATCCGCTTCTGCGCGGATATCCGCAAGCTGAGACCCGATGTGGTGTTCGGCGCCGACATCATCGCCGGCTTCCCGACCGAGACCGAAGAGATGTTCGCGCGCTCGCTCGCCATTGTCGATGAATGCGACCTGACACATCTCCACGTCTTCCCCTTCTCGCCCCGTCCCGGCACCCCGGCGGCGCGGATGCCGCAGGTCGACCGCTCCGTCGTCAAGGACCGTGCGCGCCGCCTCCGCGAAAAAGGCGCCGAGGCGCTCGCCCGCCATCTCGCGGGGGAGGTCGGCCGTCAGGTTCCGGTGCTCACCGAGAATGCAGAAATCGGCCGCACCGAGGGCTTCACGCTGGTGCGCCTCGCCGCCGCCGCCGTTCCCGGCCGCATCATGAACGTCACCATCGCCGGCCACGACGGGCACGAATTGCTCGCGGCCTGACCGGGGCGCCCCGCATCAATCCTCGTCCACGCCGAACTGCGCGAACTGCCGGCGCATGCGCAGCGGGATCGGCGCCTCCACGACGATCGGCGCACGCTTCGGGTAAAGCGGCACGCTCACGGCGCGGGCGTGGAGATGCAGGCGGCCGGCCGAGCGCGTTGCCCGGCCGTAGACACCATCGCCCAGGATCGGCCAGCCCATGGTGGCGCAATGCACGCGCAACTGGTGGGTGCGGCCCGTCAAGGGCTCCAGGGCGAGCCAGCTCTTGCCGTCGAGCCGCCCCAGCACGCGCCAGCGCGTGAGGGCCGGCAGGCCTGCGGGATCGACCTGCATGTTCCAGCCCTGGTCATGCTCGACCTGGCTTAAGGGAAGCGCGATCTCACCCGCGTCACCATCCGGCGTTCCCTCGACGATCGCCCAGTAGGTCTTCGTGACCTTGCCCTCGGCGAACAGCCGTCCGAGCCGCTCCAGTGCCTTGCGGTGGCGGCCGAGCACGAGACAGCCGGAGGTCTCGCGATCCAGCCGATGGGCGAGTTCCGGCCGGCGCGGCAGGCCGAAACGCAACACGTCGAGATGGTCGGAGAGGGTTTCACCCCCCTTGGAATCGCGATGAACGGCAAGACCGGCCGGTTTGTCGATGACGAGCATGAGCGCATCGCGGTAGAGAAGGCGGCGCATGATGTCCTGCGATGCATGCGTGCCGTCCGGCCTGTCTTCATTCATAACGTGGCTCCTGCTGTGGGCTAGCGTTTCAGGTGGCCCTCGGCAAGCGGTGTTTTTGCGGACGGGGCATGGATCCCAGTGTCATGGATCCCAGTGTCCGGGGCGGACGGCGGCGACATGTGCAGAATGGTGAGCAGTAGGGTAGAAGGCGACAATGGCTGAGAACGAGAAGCGGACGATGCTGGAGCGGCTGTTCGGCCGCCGCAAGGACCAGACCGGGCCGAATGTCGCCGATGTGCCGCCCGCACCGCAGGCGGACGATTCCCCCCTATCGCCGATCGTGCAGCCGCCGGCCGTGGCGGACACCCCGCCTGCCGGCGCGGCCGAACCCCGCCCCGTCGCGGAGACGGACGACACGCCGCCGGCGCCCTTTCTACCCGACGCGCCACGCGAGACCGCGCCCGAGGCTGCCGCGCCGGAATCCATGGAGCCAGAGCCTGAGCCCGCGCCGGCGGCCCCCGTCCCCGCTCCCGGGAAGCCCGCGAGCTGGTGGCAGCGGCTGACAGCCGGCCTGAAGCGGACATCCTCGTCGATCGGCACGGGGATCACCGATCTCTTCACCAAACGCAAATTCGACGCCGCCACCCTCGAGGAGCTGGAGGACATCCTCATCCAGGCCGACCTTGGCGTCGCCATGGCGGCACGCGTGACGGAGGCCATCGGCAAGGGCCGGCATGATCGCGCGATCGACCCGGACGAGGTGAAAGGCGTGCTTGCCCGCGAGATCGAAGCGGTGCTGGTGCCTGTCGCCAAGCCTCTCGTGGTCGCAGCGGACAAGAAGCCATTCGTGATCCTGATGGTCGGCGTCAACGGCTCCGGCAAGACGACCACCATCGGCAAGCTTGCCGCCAAATACCGCGCCGAGGGCCGCTCCGTCATGCTCGCGGCCGGCGACACCTTCCGCGCGGCCGCCGTCGAGCAGCTCAAGGTCTGGGGCACCCGCACAGGCGCGACCGTGGTGGCGCGCGACCAGGGCGCGGATGCAGCAGGCCTTGCCTTCGACGCCCTGCAGTCGGCGCGCGACACGGGAACCGACGTGCTGATCGTCGACACCGCCGGGCGCTTGCAGAACAAGGCGGGCCTCATGGCCGAGCTCGAGAAGATCGTCCGCGTGATGCGCAAGATGGACGCGGAGGCGCCCCATGCGGTCCTCCTGGTGCTGGATGCCACCACCGGCCAGAACGCGCTCAATCAGGCGGAGATCTTCGGCAAGACGGCCGGCGTCACCGGCCTCGTGATGACCAAGCTCGACGGCACGGCGCGCGGCGGCATCCTCGTGGCTCTCGCTGACAAGACCGGGCTGCCGGTGCATTTCATCGGCGTCGGCGAGGGCGTGGAGGATCTGGAACCCTTCACCGCGCGCGATTTCGCGCGGGCCATCGCCGGCCTTGACGCCTGAGCGACGGGCGGCTCACACGGCCCGGGGGCCAAGCAGGATGACCCCCGCCCCAAGGAGGCATATGGCGCCCCCGGCAATATCCCAGCGATCCGGAGCGATGCCTTCAGCACGCCAGAGCCAGATCAGCGACATCACGATATAGATGCCGCCGTAGGCCGCATAGGCGCGTCCGGCCGCGGCCGCGTCGACCAGCGTGAGGAAATAGGCGAAGGCGGCCAGCGACGCGACGCCGGGTATGAGCCAGAGCGCGCTGTAGCCAAGGCGCAGCCATGCCCAGAAGGCAAAGCAACCAGCAATCTCCGCCAGGGCGGCCAGGACATAGATGACGAGGGAGGGAAAAGGCATCGGCGAGATTGGTTAAGGATGAGGCAAAGGCTCCCGCCTTCGTGGCACCGGTTCCATGCCAATGTCAAAGGCCAGCGTCGATTTCCACGGCGGGTCATCCCGGGACGAGCATAAGCTCGGGCCCGGGATCCAGAACCGATACGGGCAGTGAGTGGCTGTTAGAGCAAATCCGGCTTAGATGGAATCGTCTGATACCATCCAAGCCGGTGAATTTGCTCGTTTATTTTGGAGTGCCGCCAAGTCCGCAACAGACGGACTTGCGCTAGCCTTTGCGCAATCTGCCTTCTTGGTGAAGATGCCTTTTTGCCGAATGGGCAGTGTTCATGGATCCCAGACAGCCGCTTTGCGGCTTCCGGGATGACGCGGAGGCTCCCGCGCATCCCCCGCACGAAGCACCGCATGTCGCCTGATCTCAGGACGCAAGCGGCGGAAGGCCCTCGGCCACATGCCTGAGCTTGTCGGGATTGCGAACGGTGTAGATCGCCTTGATGCGGCCCGCATCGATCGCCAGCGCCGTCGTCTGCAGAAGGCCCCGGCCGTCGATGGTCACGAAGCCGGGCAGCCCATCGATGACACAGCGCCGCAGGACGATCGTCGGCCCGTAGCCCTTCTTGCGGCTCAAGCCCTGGAAGAAGCGCGACACCTTGGCCGGGCCGAAGATGGGATTGAAGGTCGCGGCGACCTTGCCGCCACCGTCGCCATAAAGCACGACATCCTCGGCGAGGAGGGCCTGCAATCCCTGCATGTCGCCTTTGATGGAGGCGTTGAGGAAGGCCTCCGCGAGGTCCCGGCCCCGCTCGGGCGAAACCGGGAAGCGGGGGCGCGCCGCCTGCACATGCGCGCGGGCACGCCGCGCCAGCTGCCGGCAGGCTGCCGGGTCGCGCTTCAGCGACATGGCAATCTCGTCGAAGCCGACGCCGAAGACATCATGGAGCAGAAAGGCGGCCCGCTCGAGGGGTGACAGGCGCTCGAGCGCCAGCATCAGCGTGACGGTTATATCGTCCCCGCCGTCCTCGGCGAGCGGATCGACGATCGGCTCGGGCAGCCACGGCCCCACATAGCTCTCCCGCTTGACACGCGCGGACTTGAGCTGGTCGAGGCAGAGATTGGTGACGATCCGCGAGAGGAAAGCGGCCGGCTCGCGGATCCCTGCGGGTTCGCGATGATGCCAGCGGATATACGCCTCCTGCACGATATCCTCGGCCTCCGTGAGGGATCCGAGCATGCGGTAGGCCAGGCGGATCAGGCGCGGGCGCGCCGCCGTGAAGGCGTCGGCGCGCGCAGCATCCTGATCAGGAGCGCTGTCACTCACGGTGCGGTCACTCGGCGTCTTGCCGTTTCGGCATGGGATGGATGGCCCGGAAACCGATGGCAAAGCGGTTCCACGCATTGATCGTCGCGATCATCAGCGTCAGCTTGACCTGCTCCTCCTCCGAGAATTCCCGCTTCATGGCCTCGTAGTCCTCATCCGGCGCATGGGTCTTCGACACCAGGGTCAAGGCCTCGGTCCAGGCGAGCGCGGCACGCTCCCGGTCTGTATAAAGCGGCGACTCCCGCCAGGCGTCCAGCAGATAGAGCCGCTCCTCCGTCTCACCGGCGGCGCGCGCATCGCGGGTGTGCATGTGAATGCAGAAGGCGCAGCCGTTGATCTGCGACGCGCGCGTCTTCACGAGTTCGAGCAGGCTATGCTCAAGCCCGCTGCCAAACGCGCGCTTCTCCAGATCGAGCATCGCGCTCATCGTCTCAGGCGCGGCGGTATAGGGGTTCAATCTCGGCTTCATGTCTCGCTCCATGTCCTTTTGCCATGTCCTTTGCCGTGTCCTTTTGCCGTCTCCGGCCTTTGGAAACACTGCAATGCTGAGACGAGCGGGCGCTGTGGAATGTGACATGAACCGCCGAAAAATCTGAGCCGAGGATCCCGGGGTCGCGATGGATGGCGCAAGCCAGAGCACATTTGACGCGGAGCAAATCCGCAACAGACGGATTTGCTCCGCCGGAGTTGACGGCTTGTGGCGGAACAGGCAGACATCATCCCATGACCGATCCCAAGCGAAAGCCGCTCAACCCTTTGCTCAAGCTGGCCCTTGAGCTCGGCCCCCTCGTCGTGTTCTTTTTTGCCAACCAGCGTGCCGGCCTGTTCACGGCCACGGCCATCTTCATGGTCGCGACGGCGGTTGCACTCGCGGTTCACTACGCGCTGGTGCGGCACCTGCCCATCATGCCCATCGTCTCGGGAATCGTGGTGCTGGTCTTCGGCGGCCTCACGCTCGCGCTGCAGGACGAGTTGTTCATCAAGCTGAAGCCGACCATCGTGAACTGCCTGTTCGGCGGCGTGCTCATCGGCGGCCTTGCCTTCAACAAGCCGCTCCTACCCGTCGTCTTCGACAGCGTGTTCAACCTGGACGAGGACGGCTGGCGAAAGCTCACCTGGCGCTGGGGGCTTTTCTTTTTCTTTCTGGCAGGTCTGAACGAGGTGGTCTGGCGCACCCAGTCCACCGACTTCTGGGTGAACTTCAAGGTCTTCGCGACGATGCCGATCACCATCGTCTTCGCCCTGGCGCAGACCCCGCTCATCATGCGCCATTCTCTGCCCGAAAAGGATCAAACGAAGGCTTGACGGCGGCTGGAGCAAATCCGACTTAGGGAAAGCGTTGATACCATCCCGGTCGGATTGGCTCGCCATTGTCGAGCCGAGCAAGTCCGCAAGAGATGGAGTTGCTCTGGCGCTCGCCGTCAGGACGCGTGGATGGCAGGTTCGGCTTTGGGTGTCTCCCAGCCCGCAAGATCGGCAGGCGTGAACAGCTCGACGGATCCCGCCCGGCCACGCAGGCACTGCTCGCCGATATGGCGCCACGCGCGCCGATCGGCATGGGCGGCGTCGAGCGTTTCCCCCGAGACGAGGAAGGCAACCCGATGCAGCTTTGTTGCCTGCTCCAGGCGGCAGGCGACGTTCACGGCATCGCCCAGCACCGTGAAATCAAGGCGCATATCGTTGCCGATGGCGCCGATGAAGGCCTCGCCGCTATGTACGCCGATGCCGATCAGGATCGGCTCAAAACCATGCCGGCCCCGCTCCAGGTTCCATTGATCCATGCGCTCGAGGATTGCACGCCCGCAGGCCAGCGCCCGTGCCGCGTCATCCTCACCGGGCTCAGGCATGCCGAAGACGAGGAAGGCCCCATCACCGATGAACTTGTCGATGACACCGCCGTGCTCGGCGGCGGCGGCCATCACATGCTCGCGGAAGGTGCCGATGAGTTCCACGACGGCTGACGGCGACAGGCTCTCCTCCATGGCGGTCGAGCCCCTGATGTCCACGAACATGAGGGTCACCATGCTGCGGCGGCCGGCCTTGAGCTCGCTGATGCGCCCTTCCGCGAGCACCGGTGCGACTTCCGCCGGCAGGTAGCGGCCAAGATTGAGCCGGATGGTCGTCTCCTCCACCGCACGCACCAGCAGCTTGCGGCCACGCGCCGCCGCCAGGATGAGGATGCCGCCGGTGATCAGGAGAATGACCACACGCGCGAAATTGGGCTGCCAGCCGAACTGGTCTTCAACCATGAGCTCGGGCGAATGCGGAAGCGGCACGAATGCCGGCTTCGCATAGACGCCAACGACGACCAGCGACAGCACAAGCAGGACCGTGGTGTAGATCTGGACGCTCGGCCTGAGGCGCAGCACATTGCTCGCAAGAACGAGCGGCAGAGCCGCGACGATCGGGAACGACAGGATATACTGGCCCGTCAGGCCGGTTACCCAGACGTTGAGCCACATGTTGATGGCAACGATCAACATGTCGATCGTTGCCGTGACGAAGCTCATCCACCACCGCCAGAGGCGGATCCGCACCAGCCCGTAACTCACGAGGCCGGAAAGGAACAATGTGAACACGGTCATCTGGGCGTAGAGGATCTGATGCTCGCCGATCGGCGAGAAGTCGCTCTTGCGGTCCACGAAGGCGATCGCTGCCAGAAGGACGAGGCCCGTGACCATGCGGACGACGCTAGCCGTCCGCTCGGCGCTGAGCTCGGCGCTGAGCAGCAGGACGTCACTTTCCTTGGGAAGCTTGAAGGGGCGGGCGATCATGGATGGCCGTGGTCTTGGTATGCATGACCAATCGCGATGAATGGCCACACGGATGGGGAGCGAATCGTCAGGGCTGAGCCGCCTTGTCGATCGCTGCCTTGATACTCGTTTGCAGCGCCTCGGGGGTTAACGGCCCGATATGCTTGTGTCGAATGCGTCCGTCGCGGCTGACGATGAAGGTCTCAGGTACGCCGTACACGCCCCAGTCTATGGACGCCCGACCGGCCGCATCGACGCCGACCGCCGCAAAGGGATTGCCGAGCGCCCCGAGAAAGCGCCGCGCGTTCTCGGGATTGTCCTTGTAGTTGATCCCGACGAGCTTGACACGCGGATCCTGCGCCAGACTTGCCAGCAGCGGATGTTCCTGGCGACAGGGCACACACCAGGACGCCCATATATTCACGACCGTGACCGCGTTCGGGCCGGGCGGCAGCACGCTTTCGTGCGTCAGCCCCGGCACGGGCTGGCCGTCACGCAAGAGGCCCTCGAGCGGCGGCAGGGAGAACTGCGGCACCGGCCGCCCGATGAGGGCCGAAGGGATCTGTGCCGGATCGCCGGCGAACAGTCGCACGACGAACAACGCAGCCAGCGCGAGAAACAGCACGAGCGGCACCGCGAGCAGGATGCGGCGCCGTCGCAAGGAGGCGGCGTCAGCGGCGATCGCTCCGTCCGTCGTCGTGGGATCGCGCAGTACCACCCTCTTCGCCCTCGCCTCTGCCCGCGTATCCGGCACCCTGTGCCGATGATTCGCTTCCGACTGTGTCACGCCCATCGCTGATGGTCCGCACGGCACTTGCACCCTCAGGATGGCCGGACGATGGCACGCGGTGGCGGGCCACCCCACGCGCAGCCAATATATCCAGGGCCCTGTTCCGCATGCGGCTGTCGATGACGGCACGCAGAACGAGGCCGGCAATGACGATCGCCGCCGCCATATAGGCGGCCAGCACGAAGCCGATATGCGGACTATCGAGCGCGATCATCGCCCCCCTCACGCCGACCCGGCGCCGGCCGAACCGGCGCTGAGTGGAAGCGGGCGCTGACGCTCGGCGGCTCTGTCAGCCGCCTTCAAGGTCAGGCTGCGGGCGCGCCGCGCGAGGATTTCACTGCGCATGCCGGACATATGCAGGGTCAGGGCAAGCAGCGTGAGGCCGATCGCCATCGTGAACAACGGCCAGAGCATGCTGGCATCGATGGTGGCGCCGTCCATGCGGATCACCGATGCCGGCTGGTGCAATGTGTTCCACCAGTCCACGGAGAATTTCACGATGGGGATGTTGACGAAGCCGACCAGGGTGAGGATGGCGACGGCGCGCGCCGCCTGTCCCGGGTCCTCGATGGCGCGCCAGAGCGCCAGGATGCCGAGATAGATGAGAAAGAGGACAAGCACCGAGGTAAGCCGCGCGTCCCACACCCACCACGTGCCCCACATGGGCTTGCCCCAGAGGGAGCCGGTGACGAGGCAGAGCAGCGTGAACGCCGCACCGATCGGCGCCGCGGCCTTCTGCGAGACATCGGCGAGCGGATGCCGCCAGACCAGCGTGCCGAGCGCCGACAGGCTCATGATGGCGTAGAGCGCAAGTGCAAGCCAGGCCGCCGGCACATGGATATACATGATCCGGACCGTCTCGCCCTGCTGATAATCGGCGGGCGAGGAAAACAGCGCGAGATAGAGCCCGGCCGCAGTCACCACGGCGCTCAACGCCGCCATCCATGGCAGGATGCGGGCCGAGAGGGCCATGAAACGCGTGGGATTGGCGAGCCCCCACAGAAAGCTGGTCGGCATGGTGCTGCTCCGCATCACCGTGGTGTAGCGGCCGACAGTCTCGCCCGCAACGGTCTCATTCTATCCGCCTCCGCGTAACGCTGCCGCGGAGGCAACGGCGCCGGTCACGATCGCGACAAGGCTGAGCGCCGCGAGCACCAGGAAGGGCGTGAGGAAGGGCACGGTCCCCCCGATGGCCGCCTGCGCCGCCGAAACGCCAAAGATCAGGGTCGGAATCATCAGGGGCAGCACGAGCACGGCCAGGATGAGCCCCCCGCGCGGCAGGCTCGCCGTCAAGGCCGCCCCGATGCCGCCGATGAAGGTGAGGGCCGGCGTGCCGACCATCAATGTCGCCATGACGGCCAGCATCGCATCGGGCTCCTGGGCAAGGAGCAGGCCGAAGAGCGGTGACAGGAGCGCCAGCGGAAAGCCCGTGGTCAGCCAATGGGCGAGCCCCTTCACGATGACGACGAGCTCGAGCGGCACATGCGACATCCGCATGAGATCGAGCGAGCCATCCTCCTCATCGCCCTGGAACAGCCTGTCGAGGCCGATCAGCGTGGCGAGCACCGCCGCGATCCAGAGGATCGCCGGGCCGATGCGACTGAGCAGGTTGAGATCCGGTCCGAGCGCGAAGGGAATGAGCGTGACGAGCATCAGGAAGAACACGACGCCGAGCAGCCCGGAGCCGCCGACGCGCGCCGCGAGCTTCAGATCCCGGACAAGAAGGGCGCCGAGGGCGGCCATCATGCGCCGAACTCCCAGCCATCCGCAGCGTCGTGATACCCCGCCTGGCTCCCGAGAGTAAGCGAGCGCGCGCCTTCGAGCCCGAGCGGCAGGTGGGTCGCCGCGACGATGAGGCCCCCGCCCGCGAGATGCTGCCGCATGAGATGCGCGAGATCCTCCTGCGCCGCAGCGTCGAGCGCCGAGGTCGGCTCGTCGAGGAGCCACACGGGTCGGTCGACCGGCACGAAGCGCGCCAGGACGAGCCGGGTCAGTGCCACCCGCCGCCGCTGGCCTGCCGAGAGATAGCCCACGGGGATGTCAGCCAGATGGGCGAGCCCGAAAACATCGAGGGCCGCGGCCGCCTCGGCCGGTGTCGCCGGCGCCCCAAGCATGGCAGCGGCGAAAACGAGGTTTTCCGCGGCCGTGAGCGCGACTTTCAAACCGTCGCGGTGGCCGACGAGCACCGCCCGTTCGGCGAGTGGCGCGTCTTCCTCCCCACCTCTCCCTGCGGTGGCGTCGTCGCCGACGAGGCGGATCGTGCCGCCAGCCGGCTTGAGCCGGCCGGCCAGCGTCGCGAGCAGGGTCGACTTGCCCGCGCCATTGGGGCCTTTCACCACAAGGGCCTCACCACCGGCGATGGTGAGCGTGAGGTCATCGATCAGCAGCCGGCCCGCGCGGCGGCAGGAAAGGTGATCGATCGCAAGTTTCAAGATGAGCAGACCTCGGTGGCAGGGCACGGACGACGGGCAGCGAGAAGCGGCCACAGACAGTTTAGAACCACTATGATTCGTCTGGCGGTTCGCCGCGAAACTCTCTATATAGTGCGCAGGCTGCGCCGCGCGCGTGACGCGCGGGGACCTGGGCACCCCCGGGGCGGCGCGCGCTGTTGCGCAACAAGGCCGGCCTGTCTGTCTCAGCAGGACATCTGTGCCGTCCGTCCCCGAAGGATCACGCGATGACAAAATCCGTCGACAGTTTCTCCTCTCGCCGCACCATTGTCGCAGGTGGCAAGACTTACACTTACTATTCGCTACCGGAAGCCGAAAAGAACGGCTTGGAGGGAATTTCCCGCCTTCCCTTCTCCATGAAGGTGCTTCTCGAGAACCTGCTGCGCTTCGAGGACGGCCGCTCCGTCACGAAGAACGACATCATCGCCGTCAAGGACTGGCTGGTGAACCGCGGCACGGCCGAGCGCGAAATCGCCTATCGCCCCTCCCGCGTGCTGATGCAGGACTTCACCGGCGTTCCCGCGGTCGTCGATCTCGCCGCGATGCGTGACGCCATGGTCCATCTCGGCGGCGACCCCAAGCGCATCAACCCGCTGGTGCCGGTCGACCTCGTCATCGACCACTCGGTGATCGTCAATTTCTTCGGCAACAACGCCGCCTTCGGCAAGAACGTCGAGGAAGAATACAAGCAGAACCAGGAGCGTTACCGCTTCCTGAAATGGGGCCAGTCGGCCTTCGACAATTTCCGCGTCGTGCCGCCCGGCACCGGCATCTGCCATCAGGTCAACCTTGAGTACCTCGCGCAGACCGTATGGACCAAGACCGAGGACGGTGAGACCGTCGCCTACCCCGACACCTGCGTCGGCACCGACAGCCACACCACCATGGTGAACGGCCTCGGCGTGCTCGGCTGGGGCGTCGGCGGCATCGAGGCCGAGGCGGCCATGCTCGGCCAGCCGGTCTCCATGCTCATCCCCGAGGTCATCGGCTTCAAGCTCACCGGCAGGCTCAACGAGGGCATCACCGCAACCGACCTCGTGCTGACCGTCACGCAGATGCTGCGCAAGAAGGGCGTTGTCGGCAAATTCGTCGAATTCTTCGGCGACGGCCTCGACCATCTCTCGCTCGCCGACCGTGCGACCATCGGCAACATGGCGCCGGAATATGGCGCGACCTGCGGTTTCTTCCCGGTCGACGGCGAAACCATCGCCTATCTCGACGAGACCGGCCGCACCGACGATCGCATCGCCTTGGTCGAAGCCTATTCCAAGGCGCAGGGCATGTGGCGCGAGGCCGGCACGGCGGATCCGGTCTTCACCGACATTCTCGAACTCGACATCAGCTCCGTCCTGCCGTCCCTCGCCGGCCCGAAGCGCCCGCAGGACCGCGTGCTGCTCTCCGGCACCAAGGAAGGTTTCCTCGCCGCCCTCGAAGGCGAGTTCAAGAAGCCGGGCGAGGCGGCCAAGCGCTTCGCTGTGGCCGATGCCGACTTCACCATCGGCCATGGCGATGTGACCATCGCCGCCATCACCTCCTGCACCAACACCTCCAACCCGAGCGTGCTGATCGCGGCGGGCCTGCTCGCGCGCAATGCCGCGGCCCGGGGCCTCAAATCGAAGCCGTGGGTCAAGACCTCGCTGGCACCGGGATCGCAGGTGGTCGAAGGCTATCTCAACGCCTCCGGTCTCCAGACCGATCTCGACGCGCTGGGCTTCAACCTCGTCGGCTTCGGCTGCACCACCTGCATCGGCAACTCCGGTCCGCTGCCCGAGAACATTTCCGAGGCGATCAACAAGAACGACCTGGTCGCGGGCGCCGTCATCTCCGGCAACCGTAACTTCGAAGGCCGCGTCAATCCGGATGTGAAGGCGAACTACCTCGCCTCGCCGCCGCTGGTCGTCGCCTATGCCATCGCCGGCTCGCTGCAGATCGACCTGACGACCGAGCCGCTCGGCACGGGTTCGGACGGAAAGCCCGTCTTTCTCAAGGACATCTGGCCTTCCAACCAGGAGATCGCCAAGTTCATCCGCGAGAACGTCACCAAAAAGATGTTCCAGGAGAAATACGCGGACGTCTTCAAGGGCGACAGCAACTGGCAGAAAATCGCGGTGCCGACCGGCGAGACCTATGCCTGGGATGCGGGCTCCACCTATGTGCAGAACCCGCCCTACTTCGAAGGCATGGAGATGAAGCCGGAGCCGGTGACGGACATCGTCAAGGCGCGGGTGATGGGCCTGTTCCTCGATTCGATCACGACCGACCATATCTCCCCGGCCGGCTCGATCAAGGAAGCAAGCCCCGCCGGGCACTATCTCCGCGATCATCAGGTGCGCCCGCAGGACTTCAACCAGTACGGCACGCGCCGCGGCAACCACGAAGTCATGATGCGCGGCACCTTCGCCAACATCCGCATCAAGAACCAGATGCTCGGCGGCAAGGAGGGCGGCTTCACCAGGCACTGGCCCGACGGCACCGAGATGCCGATTTACGATGCGGCCATGCAATACAAGGCCGAAGGCGTTCCGCTCGTGGTGTTCGCCGGCAAGGAATACGGCACCGGCTCCTCGCGTGACTGGGCGGCCAAGGGCACCAAGCTGCTCGGCATCCGCGCCGTCATCGCCCAGAGCTTCGAGCGCATCCATCGCTCCAACCTGGTCGGCATGGGAATCGTCCCGCTGGTGTTCCAGGGGGAGGATTCCTGGCAGACACTCGGCCTGAAGGGCGACGAGATCGTCACCATCCGCGGCATCGAGGGTGATCTCAAGCCGCGCCAGACGCTGATCGCCGAGATCACCTTCGCCGACGGCACGATCAAGAACGTCCCGCTCACCTGCCGCATCGATACGCTCGACGAGCTGGATTATTTCCGCAACGGCGGGATCCTGCAGTACGTCCTGCGCAATCTCGCAGCCTGACGACGGCAGAGGCGGCCCAGCCGGGCCGCCATTCTTCCCGTTATCCAGCCAGCCGTTATCCAGCCAACCGTTATCCAGCCATGTGCGCGGCAGGCGGGTTTCAAGGGGTTCATGCAAGGCCCGCCCCGGCTTCCAGCCACCGGGCGGGTTTGTGTCCATGGTTCACGTCCATGGGCGTGCGTTGACGCACAATCCGCGATTTGGCGCAGAAGATCCGTCACCGAACCTTCACCCACGCTTGGACATGAGCGGGCGCTCATGTATAGGGAAACGCATCAAGGCCCCGCGCACGCCCCACGTGCCTGGGCGTTTTTTCTGTTGCACCCTATAAGGGTTGCGCGCTTCACGGACAGGAGAGCGAAGCGATGGCATCCACCTTCGAGACCGTCGCCGATATCATCGCCGAAACCGCTGACATTCCGCGTGACCAGATCACGCCGGAAAGCCACGCCATCGACGATCTCGGAATTGATTCGCTGGCCTTCCTCGACATCGCCTTCGCGATCGACAAGGCCTTCGGCATCAAGTTGCCTCTGGAAACCTGGACGCAGGAGGTCAACGACGGGAAGGTCCCGGCCGACCAATATTTCGTTCTGAAGAACCTTTGCGCCCGCATCGACGATCTCGTGGCGGCGAAAACCGCGTGATGCGCCCCTACAACGGGCATTCGGACCCGTGCGGGCTTGACGAAACGACAGGTGCTGGGTCGACCGGCGCGGCTGTCCGGCTCGGTAGCTCACCGTATGCGCCTTGAATATTTTCAGATGATCGACCGCGTCGTCGCTTTCGACGAAGCGGCTGCGCGGCTTGAGGCCCACTCCACAGTCCCTGAGGACAGCCCGGTTTTCGAAGGGCACTTCCCGGGCCACCCGCTGATGCCGGGTGTCCTTCTCACCGAGACGATGGCCCAGGCGTCCGGCTATCTGATCCTGGGGCTGTGCCGTTTCTCGCATATGCCGTTTCTCTGCGGCGTCGAGAAGGCGAAGTTCCGCACCTTCGTCGGTCCTGGCGCTCCGCTCGCGATTACCGCCACCCGCATCCACGAAGGCTCCGGCTACGCCGTGACAAAGGCGCGCATTGCCTCAGGCGGCAAGGCCATCTGTGATGCTGAGCTGATGTTCCGTACCATGCCGTTCCCCGAAGGCCTCGGGGCGCGGATGCGCGAACAGGCAGCATCCCTCGGCCTAGAAGTGGAGGACGTGCAGAATGACGCGTGAGGTCTGGATTACCGGCCTCGGGCTCCTCTCCAGCCTGGGCGAAGGTGCAAAGGCGCATCTCGGCGTTTTCGACGGGGACATCGATCCGGTCATCGACAGCGAGCGGTTTGCGCCCTTTTCCGTCCATCCCAGCGCCCCGCTGGAATGGGATCGGCAGATCCCGAAGAAGGCTGACCAGCGCCAGATGGAACCCTGGCAGCGCCTCGGTGTCTATGCCGCCGGCCTCGCCCTCGAAGACGCGGGCCTGAAGGGCGACGCCGAACGACTGGCGGCCATGCAACTCATCGTGGCAGCTGGCGGCGGTGAACGTGACTACGCGGTTGATGGGCAAATCCTGACCGGGCTGCGCACGGCCGAAAAGCCGGGCGTTTTCCTCAACGAACGGCTGATGAGCGATATCCGGCCAACCTTGTTCCTGGCTCAGCTGTCCAATCTTCTGGCTGGCAATATCTCCATCGTCCATGGCGTGACCGGTGCGACCCGCACCTTCATGGGCGAGGAGCAGGCCGGGGTCGATGCCCTGCGCATCGCCCACGCGCGGATCGCGGCGGGGCAAGGCGATACCTTCCTGGTCGGCGGCGCCTATAACGCCGAGCGGCCGGACGTCCTGCTGATCTACGAAATGGGGCAGCTCCTCTGGAAGAAGCCCTATGCCTCGGTCTGGGATCGGCCCGGCGAAGGCGGCGGATTCATCCCCGGCAGCGCTGCGGGCTTCCTGGTTCTCGAAGCGCGGGAGACCGCGGAGGCGCGCGGTGCAACCCCGGTTGCGTCATTGCAGGCGGTCGCGGCCGATCAGGTCACCCGTGGCATCGGTGCCGTCGGCGCCAGCGTCGAGGCCCTGTGGCAGCAGGCGGCCAGCGAATTCAGGCCGACCGGCGGCGCCATCCTCTCCGGTGCCACGGGTATTACCGGCATTACCGAGGAAGAGCGGGGTGCACTCGCCAAGCTCATGCCGGGTACAACCGTGCATGCCATGGGCGATGTCATCGGCCATACCATCGAGGCGCAATTTCCCTTGAGCGTGGCCATTGCGGCCGCGGCCATCCGCGACAGCTATCTCAGGCAGGCTGTTGTCACCAGCGTCGGTCACATGCGCGGCGAAGGCCTGGCCTTCCTGACGTCGGTCTAAGGCGGGGGAGCACGATGGCACAGCAACACCGCGACAGTTTTGGGCGGCCAATCGTCGCCGTCACCGGGATGGGCGTCGTCACCTCGCTCGGCGCGGGCAAGGACGAGAACTGGGCGGCCCTGACAGCAGGCCGCTCCGGCATTCACGCGATCAGTCGCTTTCCGACGGAGGGACTGCGCACGACCATTGCAGGCACCGTCGATTTCATCCCCGTCGAGCCTTTCTGCGCGCCACTCCTCTCGGAGCAGCTCGCAACGCTCGCCGCCGAGGAGGCCATCAGCCAGGCGGCCATCGGCTCCGCCGGCGATTTTCCCGGCAGCCTGTTCATCGCCGTTCCGCCGGTGGAGATGGAATGGCCGCAGCGGGTGGCTTTGGCGAAGGCCTCCGGCCAGACGGGCGACATCACCTATGCTGACCTGCTCAGGGCCGCCGGCTCCGGCGATTTCAAGCCCTGGCACAACCTCTTCCTGTTCGGAACCGTCGCGGATCGCATCCGCGAGCGCTTCGGCACCAAGGGGTCGCCGATTTCCCTGTCGACAGCCTGCTCGTCCGGCGCAACAGCCATCCAGCTCGGCGTCGAGGCGATCCGCCGCGGCGAGAACAAGGCCGTGCTCGCCATCGGTACCGATGGCTCGGTGCATGCGGAAGCCCTGATCCGCTTCTCACTGCTTTCAGCCTTGTCGACGCAGAACGATCCGCCCGAGGAAGCGGCCAAGCCCTTCTCGAAGAACCGCGATGGGTTCGTCATGGGCGAAGGCGCGGCCGCGCTCGTACTGGAAGATTATGATCACGCCATCGCGCGCGGGGCGAGGATCCTCGGCATCGTGGCCGGCGTCGGCGAGAAGGGCGACGGCTTCCACCGCACCCGGTCGAGCCCGGGCGGCGCGCCCATCATCGCCGCCATCCGCGAGGCGATCGCCGATGCCGGACTGACGCCCGATGACGTCGATTACATCAACGCCCACGGTACGGCGACACCCGAAAACGACAGGATGGAAGCGCACGGACTGACTGCCGTGCTTGGCGAGCGCATGGCTGAGGTGCCGATCTCCTCCAACAAGTCGATGATCGGCCACACATTGACGGCGGCCGGCGCCATCGAGGCTGTCGTGTCGCTGCTGACGATCGCCAACGGCCGGCTGCCGCCGACGATCAATTATCGGGTACCTGATCCGGCCATACCGCTCGATGTGGTGCCCAATGTCGCCCGTGACGCACAAGTCACCCGTGTGCTTTCCAATTCCTTCGGTTTTGGCGGGCAGAACACCTGCCTGCTGTTTACCGCTGAACCGGTGACGTGACGCAGAGACGATGACCGCACCATCCGAGACGACCGCTCCCGCCGAACCGCGACGCATTCTGGTGACCGGCGGGGCCAAGGGTGTCGGCGCCGCCATCGTGCGCGCGCTCGCGGCCGGCGGCTATGCCGTGGACTTCACCTATCGCAGCTCCGGCGATGCCGCGACGACGCTGGCGCGCGAACTCGCCGATGCCCACGGCGTCGCAGTGAATGCGCGCGCCCTCGACCTGTCCGATACGGCGGCGATCGAGGCCTTCTGCGCAGCCCATGAGGAGACGAGCTACTACGGCCTCGTCCACAATGCCGGCCAGTCCTATGACGCCTTGACCGCGGTGATGTCGCAGGACAAGGCCGAAGCGGCGATGCAGGTGAATTTCTGGTCGGTGACGCGGCTCGTCAAGACCTTCATCCGGCCGATGATCCGCGCCCGCTCCGGCCGCATCGCCGTCATCGGCTCGGTCACGGCGCTTCAGGCGAACGCCGGCAATGCGGCCTACGCGGCGTCCAAGGGCGCGCTCCTGAGTTATCTCAGGACACTCGCCATCGAGAGCGCCAAGCGCGGCGTGACGGCGAACTACATCGCGCCCGGCTTCATCGACACCGACATGATGGCCCCCTATGCGGCCTACCGCCCGCAGATGGAAAAGCAGATCCCGGCAGGCCGTTTTGCCGCGCCGGACGAGATCGCCGGTCTCGTTGCCTTCCTGATGAGCCCGCCGGCGGCCTATATCACCGGCGCGGTCATCCCGATCGACGGCGGCTTGACGGCGCAACTCGGCGTGCATCGCTGACCAGCAATACGGCCGTGACAGTTGATGCAGGCGGTGCGCCCTGCTACGGATCGCGTCATTCATAAAATCGGGTAGATTGTGACGATGCATTCCATGCGCGCCTTGCAACTTTTTGGTGACCGCGACCTGCGACTGGAAGAGGTGGCTGCACCACCGCATCCCGGCCCGGGCGAGGTTCAGGTGCGTGTCCACGCGGTCGGCCTCAATCACATCGATGTCTGGGGCTTCCGCGGTATGGCCTTCGCCAAGCGCAAGCTGCCGCTCGCCGTGGGAGCCGAGGCCTCCGGCGCCGTGGTGGCGGTGGGCGAGGATGTCACCCACGTGGATGTCGGCGATCGCGTCGTGATGTATGGGGCGATGACCTGCGGCCATTGCAAGGCCTGCCGCGAGGGCCGTGACAATCTCTGCGAGAATGTCGGCGGCGTACTCGGTTTCCACATCGACGGCTTTGCCCGCGATTTCGTCAACATGCCCCAGCGGCTCGTCGTGAAAGTCCCCGACGGCGTGAGCCTTCAGGAAGCCGCCTGCGCGCCGGTCGCCTTCGGCACCGTGCAACATATGCTGTTCGACAATGCCAAGCTCGAGCCCGGCGAGACGATTCTCGTGCATGCCGGCGGCTCGGGCATCGGCACCGCGGCCATCAAGATGGCCAAGGCCATCGGCTGCACCGTGATCACCACCGTGGGCGACGACGACAAGGGCGCCAAGGCCAAGCTCATCGGTGCCGACCATGTGATCAACTACCGCACCGACCGCTTCGAGGGTGTGGTGCGCAAGCTCACCGGCCGCAAGGGTGTCGACGTGGTGTTCGAACATGTCGGTGCCGACACCTGGAACGGATCCCTGCTCTGCCTGAAGCGCGGTGGCCGCCTGGTGACCTGCGGGTCGACCTCGGGTGTGTCGACGACCATGAACCTGATGCAGCTCTTCCAGCAGCAGTACAAGATCTTCGGATCCTTCGGCTGCACGCTGGCCAACATCGAGCAATCCCTGCACAAGATGGCGACGGGCATCACGCCCGTGATCGACGCGGTCTTCGATGTTGCCGACTATGCCCAGGGCCTGGAGCGTCTCGAAAGCCGCAAGGTCTTCGGCAAGGTCATCGTGACCCTGTAACGCGCCCTGCGCTCTTGACCCGGCGGCCTGCTTCGGGGAAGTAGGCATGGCAAGGGTTGGACGGTGCATGCGTCCTGCCGCGTAATGCTTGGAGCAGGACGACTTTGACAGCACGGCGTCAGACCTCGCTTGGCGGGATCGTTCGGCGATTGGCCTCGCGGGTCGCGGAAGTGACGATGATCGGGCTCGTCCGCGCTGTCTTCGCGCTATTCCGCGCCCTGGGCCCGGACCGGTCGAGCGCCCTGGGCGGCGCCGTTGCCCGCGCCATCGGGCCCCTCTTTCCCGCTCATCGTACGGCGATGACCAACCTGCGCGAGGCCTTTCCCGATAAGAGCGAGGCGGAACGGCGCGCGATCGCCCGGAGCGCCTGGGACAATCTCGGCCGTACCGGCGCGGAATATGCCCATCTCGCGGTCCTGTTCGACTATGACCACGACAACCCGCAGCCCGACGCGCGTGTCGAAGTCGATGGCATCGAGCATTTCATGGCGCTGCGCGACGACGGCAAGCCCGGGATCATCTTCTCCGCCCATCTCGGCAATTGGGAACTGCCGGCGATCTGCGCCGCACGCTATGGCCTGGCGGCGACGGCCGTCTTTCGCGCGCCCAACGATCCCGGCATCGCCCATGTGGTTCACGAGGTCCGCAGCCAGACCATGGGCGGGCTCGAAGCCGCCCGCCAGGGCGCTGCCTTTTCGATGGCGCGCGTCCTCGAAGAGGGCGGGCATCTCGGTATGTTGATCGACCAGCACTTTACACGCGGCGTGACCGTGCCATTTTTCGGGCGGCCGGCGCGGACGAATCCGATCCTGGGCAAGTTCGCCCGGCGGTTCGATTGCCCGGTGCATGGGGTTCGGGTCCAGCGGCTGCCCGGCGGACGGTTCCGCCTGCAGCTCACGCCCCCCCTTGATCTGCCGCGGGACAGGGAGGGACTGATCGATGTCGAAGGGGCCATGGCCGCCATGACGGCCGTCATCGAGACATGGGTGCGCGAGGACCCCGGCCAGTGGCTGTGGATGCATCGTCGCTGGCGCCCGGCCAGTGCAGCGCTCAAGGCAACGTGAGTATCGCCCGCGGCAAATTTGCGTTTCAGTGTTGGCGGAAACAGCCTCCATGACAAAAAGATTTGCCCTTTCATCCTCTTTGGCCTGCCTGATGGCGATTTCGTTCCCTGCTCTGGCCGGGAATGCGCCCCGCGGCGTGGTCGAACTTTTCACGAGCCAGGGCTGTTCGTCCTGCCCGCCCGCCGATGCCCTGTTGCGGGAGCTTGCCAAGGACACGAGCATCGTCGCGATCAGCCTGCCCGTGACCTACTGGGACTATCTCGGCTGGAAGGATACCCTTGCCGAGAAGGCCTTCAGCAAGCGCCAGCGAGGTTACGCGGAGGCGCGCGGCGATGGGCAGATCTACACACCTCAGGCGGTTATCAACGGATCGCGCCATGCGCTCGGATCCGACCGCAAAAGCATCGAGGCAGCCATCGCCAACAACGGCGCCGGCGAGAAGGGCAATCTCGACAAGTCGCTCGCCAAGACCGCCCTGACGGTTCCGCTCGACGTCAGCGATACGGCGGGAACGCTCAAGGTGTCGGTGCCGCGTGGCCAACCCGACCAGACCGCAACACTCTGGGTGCTCGCGATCAGCAGGAGCCATAGCGTGGCGATCGGCCGTGGTGAAAACACCGGCCGCAACGTCGTCTATACGAATGTCGTGCGGCGCATCACCAAGCTGGGCGACTGGTCAGGCGCCGCAATGACCGTCAATGTCTCGCCCGAGGTCGCTAAGCCGCCGGGGACCGATGGCTTCGTGATTCTGCTGCAGACGGTTGACAACGGACGTCCGAGTGTGATCCTCGGCGCTGCCAAAAGCGACGGCCTTTAAGCAACTGAGAGGCGATCCGTCTCTCGACGGGGCCGCGCAAGCACGGGCCCCGCGACGATGATGACGTTCCTGCCGTCGACCACGATCATCCTGACTTACACCCTTGCCTGTATCGTCCTCTTCGTGACGCCCGGGCCAGACATGAGCCTGATGCTCGCCAAGACTTTGTCCGGGGGCAGGCGGCAAGGCTTCGCGGCGCTCGTCGGCACCACGGCCGGCTGCTGCGTCCAGACGATGCTCGCGGCGCTCGGCGTATCGGCCCTGCTCGCCGCCTCCGTCACGGCTTTCACGATTCTGAAGATCGTCGGAGCGCTGTACCTCATGTGGCTCGCGTTCGAGGCGATCCGCCACGGATCGGCGCTGAGCGTCGACGCCAAACGGCCCGCCAAGCCAATGCCGCTGTGGCGTACCGCTCTCGTGGGGGTCGGCATCAATCTCACCAACCCGAAGGTCGTGCTGTTCTTCGTGACCTTCCTGCCGCAATTCGTGGAAGCGAGCGACCCGCATGCTTCGGCGAAGCTGTGGTTTTTGGGGCTCTATTTCGTCGTCGTCGCGACGCCGCTCTCGATCGCGCTGGTGCTGGCAGCGGACAGGGTCGTCGGCGCCTTGAAGCGCCGCCCCCGCGTCATGCGCGTCATCGACTATGGTTTCGCCAGCCTCTTCGGCGCCTTTGCCCTCAAGATGCTGACCGTCCAGGGTCGGTAGTCCCGCACCGGCGATTGCGCGCGCATCCGACCTGGATCGAAACAGATCATGCGAAAAGAGCCCGTCCTTAGAGACAGGCTCTCATGCCGATGACGCAGCCGCGCAGGAGACGGAAGCGCCTATTTCATCAGGAGCCCGTCGTTGACGATCAGCGCGCCGCCGGATCAGCCAGGGGCGGCGTCAAATAGACCTTGGGAAACGGGTTGCGGCCTGCACCGATTCGCGGCGGCAGCGCCTCGTACTGGGGCTGCGCGGCCATAGTCGGCGCCGGAGCCCTGAGGATGCTGCCGGCCGTCACATAGCCGGAGAGCGAGCCGACCGGCACGACCGTGCCGGGGTCGAGGAAGCTGCGCGGCTGGACGCGGATGGTCCGCGGCTGACGGTTCTGCGCCTCGGCTGCGGCCGATACGACGAGACCCGCCGCGAGTGTGATTGCAGTCAAGACGAGGGCCTGGGAACGCATGGGTCACATCCTGCGGTTCAGTTCAATATGGAGATATGATCTTACACCCTCAGATACAATCCAAAGGCGAATATTGTTCTTCCTACTTGGAAAACGTCCCATTAACGTTGATTTGGCGCAATCAGGCCGCACGCCTCCCCTGGGTTATCGCCAGGCGAATGCCGAGAGCAACGGCAACAAGGCCAACGACGAGATTCCAGGTGACAGGCTCATCCAAGAGGAGCGCCGCCAGCAGGCCGGCGACGACCGGATTGAGCGTCACCGTCACGACAACACGGGTCGGCGTGGTGTGGGTGAGGGCGTAGGCCCACAGGATAAACATGACAGCACCGCAAATGACCCCGAGATAGGCAAGCGTCCAGATCTGTGAGGCTGTCCAGATCTGTGAGGCGGATGCCTGCGCCAGCCCGGCGGGTGTGGAGGTGCCTGAAGTGAGGCAGAGCACGCAGGCAAGGGCTATGACCCCGACGCCCATGCCCGCAGCACAGAACGACAATGTGCCGGACCGCCTGACATAGGGACGAGACCACACACTGTAGAGCGCCATTCCCAAAGCGGCGCCCATCATGAGGAGATCGCCGCGCCATGCCCCCGGCGGCGCCCCCGACAACCCGGACACGAGCGACACGGCAACGCCGACCGTCGCCACCACCACGCCGGCTGTCTTGCGGCCCGTGAGCGGCTCGACCTTGAGGAGCGCGGCCACAAGCATCGTCAAGAGCGGCGCCGTCGCCAGGGCGAGAGCCGCCCTTCCCGCCGTCGTATAGATTACGGACAGGTTGAATAGGATGGGGAACACGCAGAAGAACAGGACCCCGAGCGCGATCACCGCAGGCCAGTCGCGCAACGACGGCCAGCGCTCACGGCGGAGAAGGGCAACAGGCAGGACCAGGGCAAATCCGACGCCAAAACGGATGATGCCGAGCATCAGCGCACCCACGTCCGCCGCGGCATGGCGGGACGCGACGATTGCCGTCCCGCCCAGCGCGCTAGAAAGCAGGGCCGCCCCGACGCCAGTAGCTTCTTTCACCCCAACGCCCCTTCTGCCGATAGCCCGAGTGCGAAAGGGCGACGGAAAGCCTTATCGCTTCATGGTCATCCGCTTTTTGGCCATCGCAGGCGGCAACGTCCAGCTCAATCTTGGCCCTTCTCAAGACCACACTGCGCCGGTGATACAACAACCCCGGCACAGCCCATTTTAACGCGTCCTTGTCGACAGCGTCATTCCGCCGCCTGCATATTGACGGTCCCGACAGCGAGCTTGGTCAGTTTCTTGTCAGTCGCCTTCTCCTCATCCAGATTCTGTTGGAGAACCTTGGCGCAGTCGGCCCGGCCGAGTTCTTTCGCCCAGGCGACGAGCGTTCCGTAGCGCGTCATCTCGTAATGCTCGACGGCCTGCCCGGCGGCGATGAGGGCCGCGTCGAGCACGCGCGGGTCATCGACCTCACCCACGATCTCCTCCGTTTCCGCGATGATGCCGTCGATCGCAGGGCATTCCACGGCCTTGGCCTTGGCACCATGCATGCGGAAGACTTCCTCCACGCGGGCTATGTGGTTCTTGGTCTCATCGAGATGGGCCTCGAAGCCCTTCTTAAGCTCGCCGTTCGTCGCCTTGTTCGCCATATCGGGCAGTGCTTTGGCGATTTTCTTCTCGGCATAATAAATATCCTGAAGCGTATGGACGAATAGGTCGTCCATAGTCTTTATATCCTTCGAGAACATACCCATCTTAGATCTCCTCATTATGGAATATGGATAAGCTTGAGTTATTCGCGCCGCGAAAATACCTACAGCTTTTGAAGTCCCAACGAACAACGTGCGAGAGCAGGCACTGTTCCACGTGAACTTGAGTATACGTCTCTGATATAGTCAGGCTTGCGCTCTTCCGATGGACCATGTACCGGCCTGACGCGCCTTACGGCGGGCATCGTGAGGGTGTGCGCTCGGCGGCGCAAGCGGCCGGTCTAGAGCAAATCCGGCTTGGATCGAATCAGCCGATGCTATCCAAGCCGCGAATTTGCTCGTTTATTTTGGGGTGGAGCAAGTCCGCAAAAGACGGACTTGCTCGAGGCGTGTTTCCCGTCGACATTCGTCTCGCCACCTTGCAGAATACGAAAATTCGTAGATCGGCGCGGCGGGCCTGAGCCGTCGCAGGTGCCATGATCGGGCAGGACAAGCCCGGCGCGGCACAACCGTTGGATAATGCAACGGAATCCGGAGGGGGAGGGATGGCGCGTAGAATCAATCGCGTTCTCATTACCGGTGCGGGCGGTCGCATCGGCGGGATGTTGCGAACCCAGCTCAGAGGCCGGTACGAGCGCCTTATCTTGTCTGACATCATTCCACTGAAGGACATTCAGCCCGGCGAAGATGTCGTCACAGTCGACCTTAAGGACGGCGAGGCTGTCAGGCGCGCCTGCCGCGATGTGGACGCCATCATCCACTGCGGCGGCAACCCGCGCGAGAGCCCCTGGCCGGAGATCCTGGAGCCCAACATCATCGGCTCCATCAATGTCTGGGAAGCCGCGCGTCATGAGGGCGTAGACCGCGTCGTCTATGCGAGCTCAAACCACGCCATTGCTTTCACCCGCCGTAGCGAGATGCTGGACCACAGAAGCGCGCATCGTCCCGACTGCCGCTACGGATTGTCCAAGGCCTTCATGGAGGATCTCGCTTTCCTCTACGCCTATAAATACGGCGTGCGCGGCTTCGGCATGCGGATCGGCTCGTTCACGCCGCGCCCGGTGGACGCGCGCGCACTGTCCACGTGGATTTCCCCCCGTGACATGGCGCAATTGGTGAGCGTCGGACTGACGGCCGATTACATCCATGAAATCGTCTTCGGCATATCGCGCAACAAGCGTGCCTGGTGGGACAACAGCAACGCCTATCGGCTCGGCTACGATCCGCAGGACGAAGCCGAAGCCTATGCCGACGAAGTCGGCCATATCGTTGGCGACGATCCGATCGCCGAAGAATTCCAGGGATCGCGCTTCGTCTCGATGGAGTTCACCGCCGATCCCAATGATGTCCCCTGAGCCTTCCGAGAGAGGCCGACACGGTAGCCCGCCCGCTTTCGCGCGACTGAGGAGTGGATGATGTTCGTAGGCACGCAGTTCAAGGCCCGCACGGATGACGATTTCCGGGTCATGGCACAGTTGGGCGTCCGCCATGTCTGCGCCGATCCGCCGGGCAATCCGCACGACTGGACGTTCGATGACCTCGAGCGTCACCGTGCCCACATCGAGAGCTTCGGCCTCGTGCTCGACATGGTCGAACTCCCGCTGAACTCCCGTCCGATCGAGGAAAGCCGCAGCCCGCATATCCTGCTCGGCAAAAGCCCGGAGCGCGACCGTGAGATCGATTCGATCTGTACGCTCCTGGACCGCGTGGCGCGCGCGGGCATCCCCGCCGTCAAATACAACATGAACATCATCGGCATTCCCCGCACCGCGCCGGAGGCCGGGCGTGGCGGGTCGATCAACGAGGCGTTCCGCTGGGACAAGGCCGATCACGAGGCTGCGCCGGGACGCGCCGGCATGCTGCCGGAAGACGAGAACTGGGAGCGGATCGATTATTTCCTCGCGCGCGTCGTACCCGTGGCGACCGCCGCCAAGGTGCGGCTTGCCTGCCATCCGCACGATCCCTACACCCCGCCGGGCTATCGCGGCGTCACCCGCGTGCTCGGCACGGTCGAAGGGCTCAAGCGTTTCGTGACGATGCATGAGAGCCCTTTTCACGGGCTCAATTTCTGCCAGGGGACAGTCGGCGAGATGCTGGACGATCCCGCGCGCGAAATCGGCGAGGTCATCCGCTGGTTCGGCGAGCGCGGCAAGCTCTTCAATGTGCATTTCCGCAATATCCGGGGGCGCCGCCTCGATTTCATGGAGACGTTTCCGGATGAGGGCGACATGGATATGGTCGCCGCGCTCAGGCTTTATGCCGACGTCGGGTACAAATACATGGTCATGCCGGATCATGCGCCGAAAGTGTCGGGTGCGGATCCGCAAGGCACCGCCTTCGCCTTCTGCTACGGCTATATCATCGGCGCCATGCAGGCGCTCGGGCTCGATCCCCATGGGCCCAAGAGAGCTCCACGCGATTGAAAGGCGGGGCGGTCGACAGCCTCGCCTGTCATCCCGGCCTCGTGCCAGGGACATCTGGTCGTCAGGTCATGGATCCCCTTCCCGGGCTGCTGCGCAACCCGCCGGGGATGACACGGAGCGATTCCTCGGTGTCATCCCCGGCGGCGCGTAGCGCCGGGAAGGGGATCCAGGGCGTCGCGACAACGTGGCAATCCGGCATGATCGCCTAAGCCGTTGCATCAAGATCGTGCCATTCCGGATTGGACCGCTCAATCAACCGGATCTTCCATGCCCGGTTCCATCCCTTGAGCTGTTTCTCGCGCGCAATCGCTTCGCTGATGTCTCGGAAACGCTCGAAATACACGAGATGAGACACACCGTATTTTTGTGTAAACCCTGGCACAGCCGCCGCACGATGTTGCTCGACACGACGTAGAAGATCGTTCGTTACACCAATGTAGAGCGTTCCGTTCCTGCGGCTCGCGAGAATGTACACAGCATAGCGGTCATCCATGGCGTCGCCGCCAGTTGGATCCCCTTCCCGGTCTGCTGCGCAGCCCGCCGGGGATGACACAGGGAGCGGAATCTAACGCGGCAAAAGCCCTCACCCGTCGGTGCGCCGCAACTTCGCCCGCCGCTTCAGCCGCGTCTGGAAATAGACGTTCTCGCTGACGGTGCCGGTCTCATAGGCCCAGCCATCCTCGGGCGGCATGTCGGCCACATTGCGGCGGCTCGGATAGCGCGCCACCTCCTCCTCCACGATATCGACGCCAAGACCGGGCGCGGTCGGCACCGGCAGGTGGCCGTCGACGACCTTCAGCACCGGTTCGACGACCTCGTAGCGCCCGGGCCAGTCGAACTCGACACGCTCCAGCATCAGCGCGTTGGGAATGGTCGCCATCACATGAAGGGCAGCAAATTCCGCCACCGGTCCGAGCGAGCCGGAATGGGGCGCCATGGTGATGAAATGGCCCTCCGCCATGGCGGCCATCTTGCGCATTTGGGTAATGCCGCCGGCACGGCCCGTGTCGGGCTGGATGACGTCGACCAGGTCGCGCTCGATATAGGGCCGGATGCCCCAGATGGTGCTGACGCGCTCGCCGGCGGCCAGCGGGATATCGACAGCGTCGCGCACACGCGCCAGGGCATCGAGACTCTCCGGCGCCACCGGATCCTCGTAGAAGAGGAGATCGAGCGGCTCCATGGCGCGGCCGACGATAATCGCATCCTGGGGCGTCATCCAGGACGGCCCATGCGCGTCGACCATCACGTCGACATCCGGCCCCACCGCCTCGCGCACCGCGGCCACGCAGTCGATATCGACGGCGCCGGTGAAGCCGACCTTCACGCCGGTGTATCCGCGGGCCATCAGGTCGCGCGCGCGCTCCGGGGTCTTGGCATGGCCGTAGACCCGGATGCGATCACGGAAGCGCCCCCCGAGCAGGTTCCACACCGGCTGGCCGAGCGCCTTGCCCTTGATGTCCCACAAGGCCATCTCGATACCGGTGAGGGCGCCGCCGCCGACCGTGCCGAGGATGCCGTGGCCCATCGAGGCGACATAAAGGCGGTGCCACAGCCGGTCGATATCGCCGGCCTCCTCGCCCACGAGGATCGAGGCGTAGTCCTTGACCGCCGTCTCGATGACGCGTGGCCAGCCGGAGCATTCCCCGACGCCGGTGATGCCCTCGTCGGTAAAGATCTTCACGAACAGCCAGTTGCGAGAGCCGCGGAAGTCGGCGTCGGCACCAAGGCCTGCGCTATCTCGTCCCGCACCATCCTGGGCTGCTCCCCCCTGCGAGGCACTCGTCGTTGTCGGACGCGAGCCGACCTGCATCAGATAGGTTTTGACGGCGGTGATCTTCATGGGACGACTAATCCACCCTTTTACGGTTCACGATAACGGAAGCGATGTGTCATGCCGCGGCGGCGCGGGTCGGCGACCGGCACGGCCGAGAGCAGGGATTGCGTATAGGCATGCTGGGGGTTGGAGCAGACCGTCTCCGTATCGCCCGTCTCGACGATGCGGCCGCGATGCATCACCGCGATGCGGTCGCAGAAATAGCGAATCACCGCGATATCGTGGCTGATGAAGATGAAGCTGAGATCGAGCCGCTCCTGCAGGTCGAGCATCAGATCGAGGATCTGCGTCCGCAGGCTCACATCGAGCGCTGACGACGCCTCGTCGGCGATGATGATGCGCGGATCGGGCGCGATCGCCCGGGCGATCGAGATGCGCTGCCGCTGCCCGCCGGAGAAGGCATGGGGATAGCGCTCTGCGGCTGAGGCCGGCAGGCCGACGAGCCCGAGGAGTTCCGCGACACGCGCCCTCAAGCCGGCGCCGCTCAGCGAGCCGTTGACGAGCAGCGGCTCGCCGATGATCTGGCCGACGGTCATGCGCGGGTTGAGCGACGAGAACGGGTCCTGGAACACCATGCGGATATCGCGCCAGGGCTCTTTCAACTGATTGTCAGTCAGGGGCGCCAGATCGATCGTCTTGCCGTGGCGGTCCGTGTAGAGAATACGGCCTGATGTGACGGGGTGGACGCGCTGCAGGCAACGGCCGAGCGTCGTCTTGCCGGAGCCGGATTCGCCGACGATGCCGAGATTCTCACCGGCCTTCAGCGCGAGGCTCGCATCTTCGACCGCAACGATGGAATCGTGCTTCAGCCCCAGGAAGCCGGTGGAGAAGGGAAATTCCTTGCGCATGTCCGACATGACGAGGATCGGCGCGCCGGGCGATGCCTTCGCCCGCATGGCGAGCCGCCGCTCGGATGGCCGGTCGAGTTCCCGCACGGCATTGAGCAGGTGACGGGTATAGTCGTGCTGCGGCTTCTCGAAGATTGAGAACACATCGCCGCGCTCGACCATCTTGCCGAAACGCATCACGGCAATATCGTCGGCGATCTCGGCGACGACGCCCATGTCATGGGTGATGAACATCACGGCCATGTCGCTGTCGCGCTGGAGCTGGCGGATCAGGGCCAAAATCTCGGCCTGAATCGTGACGTCGAGCGCCGTGGTCGGCTCGTCGGCGATGAGGACGGCCGGGTTGCAGGCCAGCGCCATGGCAATGACGGCCCGCTGCCGCATGCCGCCGGAATATTCGAAGGGATAGCGGTCGATCGCCACCTCCGGCCGGGGGATCTCGACCTTGCGCAGGAGCTCGATGGTGCGGTCGCGCGCTTCTCTCTTCGAGACATGCTCGTGCAGGCGGATGACCTCGCCGACCTGGTCGCCGATGCGATGCACCGGCGACAGCGAGCTCATCGGTTCCTGGAAGATCATGGCGACGTCGCGGCCGCGAATGGCGCGGATGGCCGACGAGCGCGGATCGAGGCTGACGAGATCGACCGTATTCTCCGCACCGCGTCCGCGCGCCGTGAGATGGCGGTGCAGCAGCACCTGGCCGGAAGCCACCCGACCGGGCGGATCGACGATCTGCAGGATCGACCGCGCCGTGACGCTCTTGCCGGACCCGCTTTCGCCCACCACACAGAGCGTGCGGCCGGGATAGAGCGACAAGGTCACATCGTCGACCGCCCGGAACACACCGCGCCGGGTGGCAAACTCGGTGACGAGATTCCTGACTTCCAGGACCGGCCGTGGCTCCTGGCCCGACCCCGCGGGGACGTTGGGCATACCGGCTGGACTATCGGCATTCCCGCTCATCAGCGGCCCTCCTGCGCATAGGGATCGGCCGCATCACGCAGCCCGTCGCCGAGGAAGTTCAGGGCGAGAACCGCGGCACAGACGGCGATGCCCGGGGCGAACAGCCACGGCGCCTGGGCGATGCTGCGGACGTTCTGGGCTTCCTTGAGCAACACGCCCCAGGAGATCGTTGGCGGCAGCAGGCCGAGGCCGAGGAACGAGAGCGATGTTTCGGCAATGATCATCACCGGAATGGCGAGACTGACCGAGGCGATGATATGGCTGACCATCGATGGCATCATGTGACGAAAGATGACGCGCGCCTTGCTGCCGCCGTCGAGCCGCGCGGCGACCACGAAATCCTCCGTCCGGAGCGCCAGGAAGCGCCCACGCACCACGCGCGCCAGCTCCGTCCAGCCGACGAGCGACAGGATCAGGGTGATGGCGAAATAGCGCGTCAGCGGCGCCCAGTCCTGCGGCAGAGCCGCGCTCAACCCCAGCCAGATGGGGATGGTCGGCAGGGACAGCTTGAGTTCGATGAGCCGCTGGACACCCGTATCGACCCAGCCACCATAGTAGCCGGACACCCCGCCGAGCACGAGGCCGAGGAGAAGGCTGACGGCGACGCCGGCGAGGCCGATCGACATCGATACGCGCGTCCCGGCAATGATGCGGCTCAGCATGTCGCGGCCCAGCCGGTCAGCTCCCAGGAGATAGAAGCGTTCGCCCGGCGTGACGGCGGCGATCAGCCGCTTCTCCATCGGGATCAGTCCCCACATCTTGTAGGGCGTGCCGTCGCCGAACAGGGTGAGATAGATCTTCTTGTCCGGATCCGGAGAAAAGGTCGTCTTGAGCGTGAAGCGATCGCGCGACAGCTTCATCCCGTTCACGTGGGGCCGGAATGCCCAGCTTCCGTCTGCGTTGGTATCGAACAGATGGATCATCTGCGGCGGATGGTAGACGTCGCGCGACGACGGCGCGTCCGGATCGAACGGCGCCAGGAACTCCGTGAAGAGCGCGACAAGGTAGAAGGCGATGACCACCACCGCACCCGTCATCGCCAGGCGATGCCGGCGGAAGGAGCCCCAGATCAGCCGCCATTGCGACGCGCTGTCCTCGCCGGCGATGGCCCGTGGATCGGCGTTCGGGTCGATATGCGGATCGGCGACAACGCTCATCTGTGCGATCTCCCTCACCGGTAGCGGATGCGCGGGTCGATGACCGCGAGCAGGATGTCGGAGACCAGCATCCCGACGACCGACAGGCAGCAGAGCAGGAGGATGAAGGCACCGGCCAGATACATGTCCTGCGCGAGCAACGCCTGCAGCAGAAGCGGCCCGGATGTCGGCAGGGACAACACGAAGGCGGTGATCACCGCGCCGCTGATGAGCTGCGGGAAGGCCCAGCCCAGGGTCGACACGAAGGGGTTCAGCGCCATCCGCACGGGATATTTGAGAATGAGCCGGAGTTCCGACAGCCCCTTGGCGCGGGCCGTGGTCACATAGGGCTTGTGCAATTCGTCCAGCAGATTGGCGCGCATGATGCGCGTAAGGCTGGCCGTCGAGCCGAGCCCGAGGATGACCACCGGCAGCCAGAGATGGGACAGGAGATCACCGATCTTCGCAAGGGACCACGGCGCCTTCTCGAACTCCTCGGAGAACAGGCCCGATACATCCGTGCCGAAGAACACCACGGCGATATACATGAGCACAAGGGCCACGAGGAAGCTCGGCATGGCAAGGCCGATGAAGCCGACCGCCGTGATCACATAGTCACCCAGGGTATATTTCTTCACGGCGGAATAGACGCCGATGGGAAAGGCGACCGCCCAGGTGAACAGCAGCGTCGACGTCGCGAGCGTCACCGACAATGCCATGCGCTCCCAGATGAGATTGGAAACAGGCTGCTGCCACTCGAAGGAAATGCCGAAGTCGCCGACCAGAACGCCGGAGATCCATTTCCAATATTGCACGATGAACGGCTGATCGAGCCCGTAGCGCTCGCGCAGCAGTTCAAGACGCTCCTGATCGACGACGTCGCCCGATTGAGCGAGCGTCGCGGCGAATGTCGTCAAGTAGTCGCCAGGGGGCGCCTGGATGAGCGCGAAGGCAATCAGCGACACGACGAAGAGAAACGGCACGGACCACAGGATGCGGCGAATGATATAGGTGATGAGCATCAGTGATCATCTCCAGCGATCATCGTCTGGCGCGCCCGACATCACTGCCGCGAGGGGCTGGGCGATACCTGTCGAAGGAAACCGCGCTGGCGGGGCTGTGGTTGGACGCTGGCCAGCGTAGTGTACGACATGGCGAAGTCCGAAAACCCGGACTTCGCCACACGGGACGTCACTTGTCCCAGAGACCTCATTTGGCCCAGAACCACGTCTGCGGCAGGGTGGGTGCCGGCGTCGGATAGTACCAGGAGCTCGGCATGGTGGCCGGGACGTTCTTCAGGTTCGTCTTGGCGATGCCATAGGTCGGCAAGGCCTTCGTCACCGAGAACACCTCGAACTCGTCGGCGGCGATATCGGCGATCTTCAGCATCAGCGCCCGCCGCTTCTCGGGATCCGTCGTCGCGCGCGCCTCGTCATAGAGCTTCATGCGCTCCTTCACCGAAGCCGGCGGCTCCTCGCCCTGTTTGCCACCCGTCTTGTACCACTGCACCCACGGGATGCCCCAGCGCGAGTCGTGATGCACGGGCACGATCTGTTGCGGGATCTCCCCCGGCACCCAGCTCGCCTGGCCGCCCCAGACCGCCGCGTCATGGTCGTTGCTGTTGGACGTCCGCTCGTAGAAGAACGTGCGCTCCAGCGAGTTCACATCCATGTCGATGCCGATCTTGGCCCACTGGCGTTCGATGAGCTGCAGCATATCCACCTGCTCGGGCTGCAGCGTGGGGATGACATCGATCTTGAACTTGATCGGCCTGCCGCTGGGCAGAAGGCGAGTGCCATCCGGGCCGCGTTTGGTGAGGCCGAGCCCATCGAGCAGCGCATTCGCCTTGGCGACATCGTATTCCAGATATTGCGTGGCGATGCGCTTATGGAAATTGGGATGATTCTCGAAGGGCCCGTTCTGCCAGGGTTCGCCATCGCCCAGGAGCGCCGTGTCGATGATCTCCTTGCGGTTCATGCCGTGCGACAGCGCGATGCGGAAGTCCTTCTTGTTGAAGAGCTCCCTCAATTCCTTGTCCTTCGCCATCAGGTTGAGGTTGATCACCATATTGGTGCCGCCCACGGCGGACGCCTCGAACATCTCGTAGCCGCCCTTGGTGCGGTTCTCCGCGAGCACGGCGCGATTGGCGGGGGCGTCGAGATGCCGGAGGCCGAAATCGATGCGGCCACCGATCGCCGCGAGAATCAGGCTTTCGACATCCTGCGCGATGGGCGCATTGAGCTCGTCGATATAGGGAAGCTGGTTACCTGCCGTATCGACCTGCCAGAAATAGGGATTGCGCTCCATGATGACCCGGGTCGCCCCGCCGGTATAGGGGTCCTTGACCACCCAGGGATCAAGCGTCGGGCGATCAACATTGCCCCAGCGTGCCGGAATTTCGATATCGCCGCATTTCTGCAGGAACAGGTTCTTCCAGTCGGTAGCGTTGTTCGCTTTGACCGTATCCGCAATATTGGCGTTGTACTTGGGATGGAACTGCGAACAATAGTGCTTCGCATAGAGGACCGGATGCTGCCCCAGCGGGCTTGCAAGCTCCGCGAGAAAGTCGCCATACGGCTCCGTGAAAGTGAACTTCACCGTCGCATCGTCGATCTTCTCGACCTTCATCGGCACGCCACCGGTCATATAGCGGGGCTGCGGCGCCGAGAATTCGGCGTTGAGGATGAGATCGTCGACATTGAAGAGAATATCATCGGCGGTGAAGGGCTTGCCGTCAGACCATTTCATGCCTTTGCGCAAGGTGAAGGTGAACACCTTGCCGTCCGGGCTGACATCGACCTTCTCGGCGACATTCGGTACGAGCTTCGTGTATGCGGGATCCCACCGCACCAGCCCCTGGTTGCCGACCATTCGCAGGATATGGTTGTGGTCCGAGGAGCCGCGCAAGCCGAAGCGCAGCTGTCCACCATAAGTGCCAATGGCATCCAGGGGCTTCACCACCTCCGGATGTTCCGGCAGACGCTGCTCGACGGGCGGCAGTTTGCCGGCCTTGGCGGCCGCGGCGAGCGCAGGCGCCTCTTTGTAGTCCGCCGCAAGGACAGGCAGCGCGGTCATCAACAGTGCGCCCGCCGCGCAAGAACGCAATAATGCTCTCGCCGTAAAGCTCATCTCGTCTCACTCCCCAGTGAATTTTTTTATTTAACGATAGCGACGATTTTGACAGAGATTATAGCAACATAAGCCTTTTATACGTTACCCACGCAGTTCAGCGTGTATAGCAACCTGCCGCGACGCCGGATCGAGAACCAAGCACCGCCGCAATCCCGACACCGCAGGGGCAGTCGGTGTTACCTGCCAAGCGCCGTGTCGTCCAAGTGGCGCGGGGCGGAACATCGCCAGATCGACACAAGCCGCGTTCCCGAAGTTGCTCATCTCCGAATCGCGCGTCTCCATGCCCGGATAGACAACCCGCCGGCTCGCACGAACCCCTCGGCTCATAACCTCTTGGGCCCTTCCAGCCGGTCAACCTGCGTCCGTGACCCTCCGTTCCCTGTTTTGCGGTACCGGACAGGAACCCATCTCGTATGTCATCTTACATCGATACAACTGGAACGCCAGCCCGACATGCCGATGTTCGACGAAAGCCTTAGATGGGGGCGCGGGCCATAAAGCCTGCGCCCTTACCGAGTCAGTGGATTTCCGGCTCTGGCGTCGGCGCGCCGGCGTGCAGGAAATCAAAGTCGCAGCCTTTGTCCGCCGAGGTGATGTGCTTGGCGAACATCGCACCATAGCCCCGCTCATAGTGGGGCTTGGGCTGCACCCACGCCGCCTTGCGGCGGGCGAGTTCCGCGTCATCCACATGCAGGTCCAGCCGGCGGCCGGGGATGTCCAGCGTGATGAGATCGCCGTCCTGCACGAGCGCCAGGGGGCCGCCCAGATAGGATTCCGGCGAGACATGGAGCACGCAGGCGCCGTAGCTCGTGCCGCTCATGCGCGCATCGGATATCCGCACCATGTCGCGCACCCCCTTGGCCAGGATCTTCTGCGGGATCGGCAGTTGTCCCCACTCCGGCATGCCAGGGGCGCCGAGCGGCCCGGCGTTCTGGAGGACGATCACGCAAGTCTCGTCGATATCGAGCGCCGGATCGTCGATCCGCGCGGCCATGTCGTCGTAATTGCGGAATACGCGGGCCTTGCCGGTGTGGACATGGAGATGCGGCTCGGCGGCCGGGGGCTTGATGACGGCGCCATTGGGCGCGAGATTGCCCTTCAGCACGGCAAGGCCGCTCGACTCGGTCAGCGGATTGTCGCGTGGACGGATCACCTCGTCATTATAGACCTCCGCCCCTTCCAGGTTCTCGCCGAGCGTGCAGCCATTGGCTGTCAGCGCGGTCAGGTCGAGGTGGCTCGTGATGCGGCTGAGAAGCCCGCGAAGCCCACCCGCATAATAGAAATCCTCCATCAGGAACCGTCCGGAGGGACGCACATCCGCCAGCACGGGGGTGCGCTTGGCGATCTCATCGAAGCGCTCCAGAGGCAGGTCGATACCCACGCGGCCAGCCATCGCCACAAGATGGATGATGGCGTTCGTCGAGCCGGACAGCGCGATATCCGCCGTGATGCCGTTGTCGAAGGCGGCCGGAGTCAGGATATCGCTCGGCTTCAGATCCTCGAGGATCATGTCGACGATCCGCCGGCCGCTCTCAGACGCCATGCGGGCATGGCCCGAATCGGGCGCGGGAATGGACGATGCACCCGGCAGAGTCATCCCCAAGGTCTCGACGATCGCGGTCATCGTCGAAGCCGTCCCCATGGTCATGCAGTGGCCGGGCGACCGCGCGATGCCCTCCTCGATCTCCTGCCAGGCCTGGTCGGAGAGGTTGCCCGCGCGCTTCTCCGCCCAGTATTTCCAGGTGTCGCTGCCGGAACCCAGCACCTTGCCGGCCCAGTTGCCGCGCAGCATCGGCCCGGCAGGCACGAAGATGGCGGGCAGGTTCATGCTGATCGCGCCCATGAGGAGCGCCGGCGTGGTCTTGTCACAGCCGCCCAGCAGCACGACACCATCCATGGGATGGCTGCGCAGGAGTTCCTCGGTCTCCATGGCGAGGAAATTGCGGTAGAGCATCGTCGTCGGCTTGACGAAGGGCTCGCTCAAGGACATCGCCGGCAGCTCGACGGGAAAGCCGCCTGCCTGCCAGATGCCGCGCTTCACCTCCTCGACCCGCTGCTTGAAATGGCTGTGGCAGGGGTTGATGTCGCTCCATGTATTGACGATGGCGACCACCGGCTTGCCCATGAAGTCGGCCCGCGTGTAACCCATCTGGAAGGTGCGCGAGCGATGGCCGAAGGCCCTGAGGCCGGGGTCGCCGTACCAGCGCTGGCTGCGCAACTCCGCAATCTGCCGCCGGGGACGGTCTTTTGCCTTCGCTTCAGGGCCGGGAAGGCCGTCATCTGTCGTCTTGGTCACGCGCTTCTCCCTCGCGCAGCGCAATCCATCCGGCACGCCGCGCTGTGTTGTAACGGACAGGTTATAAAGCTGCCGTCCGCCCCGCAAGGATCGAGAGGCCGATCGCGGCAAGGATCGCGATCACGACGAGCCCGGCGGCCGTCGCCGGCAATAGACACCGGCGGCCGATTATTAACCGCCGCGAACACTGTTCTTTACTTTATTCGCGACAGAAATAGCCCTTGGACCGTGTCAGGCTATTGACAGAAGAATGATGAACGCCGAAGGGTTTGCGTTAAGCAACGGGTCTAATTTGAGTGGGATAGCTTCAATGGCGCTTGAGCTGAATTGGGCGGGCCGCGTGCGTTTTGGCGCGATGCTCGCCCTGGGCGTGTCACTCCTGGCGCTGCCCGCCACGACGACGAACGTCTTCGCCCAGACTGCGCAGGGCACACCTCCCGGGTCTGCAGGCGCTGCCCCCGCGCCCGATAACGGCACGAAGCCGATCATGGATCAGGTGGTGCTCGATCTGTTGAAGAAGGCGATGACCCGGATCGCCTCCGCCCCATCCTTCTCAGTCGAGACTTTCGGTACGCGTGAGGTGCCGACAAGTCAGGGTCAGATGCTGACACTCTTCGACAGCGCCGATGTCGAGATCAAACGGCCGGACAAGCTGATGGCCGAGATCCGGGCCGGCGATAGCGAAATCGACGTCTACTATGACGGTAAGACCATCGCGCTCTCCGACGACAAGGCAAAGCTCTACGCCGTGGCGGATGCGCCGGCGACGCTCGATGCCTTCCTGACCGACGCAGCCAAGACGCAGGGCATTCACCTGCCGATGGCTGATTTTCTGGCGAGCGATCCCTATGCACAGCTCACCGCGGGCCTGACAAACGCCTATGATGCGGGAACGACCGACCTCAACGGGACATCGGTTCGGCATCTGGTTTTTGCCAAGCCGGGGGTGGAATATCAACTGTGGCTGGATTCCAAGACCGACCTCCCGCGCATGATGGCCGTCACCTATGTGGACGCGCCGCGCGCGCCGCGGTTCTCCGTGTCGTTCCGGGACTGGAAGTTCCGCGATCGGCCCGATTCGAAATTCCGCTTCTCGCCGAACAAGTCGGCCGCCAAGATCGATTTCCTGCCGGCCCCCAAATAGCCCAGTGATGCGACGCCCAGGCTGTTTACAACGAGAGAGATGTCCCATGCGGTGCGACATGACAGGCCAGGATGTAAAATGCCAGGACGCGATGGAAGCGAGCCGGGCGAAATCTTTGACATGCCCTAGCAGCCTGGAGGCACGGCGCCACCGGTCAAGCCTGCTGGCTGCTTTTGTCGGCGCGGCTCTGGCGCTGGTCGGCGCTGCATCGCCGGCCGCGGCCTGGGTTGCCTACCACGGCGGCGGCGCCTGGCGGGGCCCCGCCGGCGGTTTCCACGCCTGGCATGGCGGAGCGGCCTGGGGCGGACCCGTCGTTAGGCCCGTCGTTAGGCCCGGCTGGGGTTATGGCTGGGGTTATGGCGGTCCTTCGCCGGGTGCAGCGGCGGCAGTCGGCGCAGCGGCGGGCTTGGCAGCCGGCGCGGCCCTGGGCGCAGCAGCCAGCGCGCCTCCGCCAGTCTACTACGCCCCCCCGCCTGTCACACAGGGCGCACCGATCGGTGCTACCTTCGCGAGCCTTCCGGGTGGCTGCACCTCTGCAACCGTGTCAGGCGTGCTGTACTACCGCTGCGGCGCGATGTTCTACCGGCCCTACTACTCGAACGGGCGAGCCGTCTACCAGGTGGTGGCAAACCCGTTTTAGGGCGGTCGTGGGTACTGTCGCCGACGACGCATGATCCGGCCGCGATCTCGCATCGCGGCCGCTCTATAGATTGCGCGCTTGAACCGTCGACTGGACGGCAGGTGCTGCTGATTGGGCTGGCGACGCGCGCCGGCCCAAGAGACTTTGTTGTGTTGAGAGATTTCGTTGTGTTGGGGGTTTTGCATGGCGTCCGAAGTGCGTGCCACTGTTGCCAGTTCGTGGGCCAGCAATACCGGAAACCACGTCCCGTCGGGCGTCCGGAAAAAAGCGTCGCTGGGCGCTGTTGCCTTGGCGGTGCTGATGCTAGCGGCCTGCAACGACAAGAACGCTTATGTGCCGCCGCCACCGCCGCAGGTGTTCGTGGCACCGCCCGTGCAGAAGCCCGTGCAGCGCTACCTCGAATTCACCGGCAATACCGCCGCCGTGAATTCCGTCGATCTCGAGGCCCGCGTGCAGGGCTTCCTGGAGACGATCAATTACAAGGATGGCGCGCTCGTCAAAAAGGACACGCTCCTCTTCGGCATCCAGCGCGACCAGTATCAGGCGCAGCTCGACCTGCAGAAGGCCGAGCTGGCCTCTGCACAGGCGACTCAGGCCAATGCACAGATCGAGTACAACCGGCAGGCTCAGCTCGGCCGTCAGGACTTCGCCTCCCAGCGTGCGATCGATGACGCCAAGACCAATCTCGACAAGGCGATTGCGCAGATCGCCGCCGACCAGGCCAATATCCAGCTCGCGACGATCACCCTGGGCTACACGCAGGTCACGGCACCTTTCGATGGCATCGTGACGCGCCATCTCGTCGACGTCGGTGCGCTCGTCGGCTATTCCGGCCCCACGAAGCTGGCGACGATCGTGCAGGTGGATCCGATCTACACCTATTTCACGGTCAGCGAACAGATCGTCCTGCAGATCAAGGCGGAGCTCGCACGGCTCGGCCGCAATCTCACCGAGATCCATAATGTCCCGGTTGAGATCGGCCTCCAGGATCAGAGCGATTTTCCGTATCGCGGCACGATCGACTACATCGCCCCGCAGGTGGATCCGAGCACAGGTACGCTCGAAGTGCGCGGCGTCTTTCCCAATGAGAACCTGTCGCTCATTCCAGGCCTCTTTGTTCGCGTGCGCATCCCGGTCGGACAGCCTATTGATGCCTTGCTCGTCGATGATACCGCCATCGGGCGGAACCAGCTTGGCAGTTACGTCCTCGTCGTTGACGCCAACGGCGTCGTCCAGCAGCGCCAGGTCACGACGGGACGGCTCGAGGGCCAGCTCCGGGTGATCGAGAAGGGGATCGATCCCGGCGACAAGGTCATCATCAACGGCGTCCAGCGTGCCGTGCCCGGCAACAAGGTCAACCCCCAGGTCGGCACAATGGCGGCCGCTACGCCGGCGGCATCTCCCGCGGCCGCCACAGCATCGCCTCCTTCCGCCTCCGCGCCGGCGCCCGCCGCCGCGCCCGCTCCCACGAAGCCCTGACGCTCCGGCCAGAAGGCGGCTCCCATGATTTCCCGCTTCTTCATCGAGCGCCCGGTCCTCGCCAACGTTCTGGCGCTGGTCATGGTGTTGATCGGCGCGGTCGCGCTCTTCAACCTGCCGGTCGCACAATATCCCAACGTCACGCCTCCGACCGTACAGGTGACGACGCGCTATCCCGGCGCCAGCGCCAAGACGGTTGTCGATACCGTTGCCCTGCCCATCGAGCAGCAGGTGAATGGCGTCGACAAGATGATCTATATGCAGTCCACCAGCGCGAGCGACGGCTCCTACACGCTGACGGTGACCTTCGCGATCGGCACGGATCCGGATTTCGCGCAGGTGCTGGTGCAGAACCGCGTGAGCATCGCCATGTCCTCGCTGCCCCAGGCCGTGCAGGTGCAGGGCGTCACCACGCAGAAGAAATCCACGTCCATCCTGCAATTCGTGACGCTGTCTTCGCCCGATGGCCGTTATGACAGCCTGTTCCTGGCCAACTACGGCGTGATCAACATCCAGAACGAGTTGGCCCGTCTTCCCGGCGTGGGCAATATCACCGTGTTCGGCGCCGGCGAATACGCCATGCGCGTGTGGATGAACCCGCAGCAGATGCAGGCCCGCGGCCTGACGCCGTCAGACGTGATCCACGCCATCCAGCAGCAGAGCCAGGAAGTGACCGCGGGCGTGGTCGGCATGCCGCCGGCGCCTCCCGGGCAGAATTTCCAGTACACCATCAATATCAACGGCCGCCTCAACAACGCGCCGGACTTCGAGAACATCATCGTCAAGGTCGACAACGCCAATGGCGGCCAGATCACCCGCATCCGTGACATCGGCCGGGTCGAGCTCGGCGCCCAGACCTATAGCCAGTCCTTCACGCTGAACGGCAAGCCTGCGGCCGGAATCGGCGTCTACCAGCTCCCGGACGCCAATGCCATCTCGGTGGCGGAGGAAGTTCGCGGCAAGATGGAAGAGTTGTCGAAGAGCTTCCCGCCGGGTCTTGTCTATGGCGTGCCCTTCGACACCACGATGTTCGTGAACGCCTCGATCAGCGAGGTGTACAAGACGCTCTTCGAGGCCGGCATCCTGGTGCTGGTGGTCATCCTGCTGTTCCTGCAGGACTGGCGGGCGATGCTGGTGCCGGCCACAACCGTTCCCGTGACGATCATCGGCGCCTTCGCGGCCATGTCGGCCATGGGCTTCACCGTCAATCTCTCGACGCTTTTCGCCATCGTGCTGGCGATCGGTATCGTCGTCGACGACGCCATCGTCATCGTCGAAGGCGTCGCCCGCCACATCGAAGAGGGCATGCCCGGCCAGCCAGCGGCCGAGAAGGCCATGGACGAGCTCTTCGGCCCCATCATCGGCATCACGCTCGTCTTGATGTCCGTGTTCATCCCCGCGGCCTTCCTGCCAGGCCTGACAGGCCAGCTCTTCCAGCAATTCGCCCTGGTGATCGCGGCAACCGCCCTGATCAGCGCCATCAACGCGCTGACACTGAAGCCGACACAATGCGCCCTCTGGCTGCGCAAGCCCGTGCCGCCCGAGAAGCGCAATGCCTTCTATCGCGGCTTCAACGCCATCTATGACCGCTGCGAGCGCGCCTATTCCCACCTGATCGCGCGTATGGTCCATCGCAGCCCGCTGATGGTCGCGATCGCACTGGTGCTGATCGGCATCGCTGGCTGGTCGCTGACGCGGGTGCCGACAGCCTTCCTTCCGACGGAAGACCAGGGCTATGTGCTCATCGGCGCCCAGTTGCCCGATGGCGCCTCCCAGGAACGCACCAATGCCGTTCTCGCCAAGGTGTCGCAGATCGCCCAGGACACGCCGGGCGTCGAGAACGTCATCGGCATCAGCGGCATTTCCGTGCTGGACAACAACGCGACCCTCCCCAACGCCGCCGTTGCCTATGTCGTGCTGAAGGACTGGGGCGTCCGCGACAAGACGAAGGGCGAGGACCTCCTCGGCATATACGAACATCTCAACCGCGCGCTGCAGGCCGTGCCGGAGGCCACGACCTTCGTGCTCGTGCCGCCTGCCATTCAGGGCATCGGCAACGCCAGCGGCTTCACCATGCAGACCCAGCTCAAGGACGGCAGCTTCAACTACCAGCTGCTTGAGGCCGTGACGCGCCAGATCGTCGCGGCCGGATCGAGCCAATCCTCCCTGCAACACCTGAATACGTCCTTCCGCGCCGGCGTGCCCCAGTTCGAGGTCAAGGTCGATCGCGTCAAGGCTGAGACCCTTGGCGTAACGGTGGGACAGGTGTTCTCGGCCTTGTCCGGCTATGTCGGATCAAGCTACGTCACGCAGTTCAACGCCTTCGGCATGACCTTCCAAGTCTATACCCAGGCCGAATCGCCGTTCCGCGTCAATCCTCGCGATCTTCTCGATCTCAAGGTGCGTGCCGGCAATGGAACGATGGTTCCTCTCGGGACAATCGTCACCATCGAGCCGATGGTCGGCCCATCCCTCATCAGCCTCTACAACCTCTATCCCAGCGCGACCATCGTCGGCACGTCGGCGCCCGGCTTCTCATCCGGCCAGGCCCTGAGCCTGATGGGCCAGATCGCCACCAGCATCTTGCCACCCGGCACCGGTTATGAGTGGACGGCGATGTCCTATCAGGAGATGGCTGTCGGATCGCAGATCTATGTGGTGTTCGGGCTCGCCATTCTGCTCGTCTACTTCGTCCTTGCCGGACAGTACGAGAGTTGGATCCAGCCGCTGTCGGTGCTGCTCGCAGTCCCGCTCGCCCTGCTTGGGACAGTCGGCGCGCTCGTCGGCCTCGGCATCGCCAACAACCTCTATACCCAGATCGGTTTGATTCTGCTGATTGCGCTCGCGAGCAAGAATGCCATCCTGATCGTGGAATATGCGCGTGAGAAGCGCGCCGAGGGCATGGAGATCGCGGATGCGGCGGTAGAAGCGGCGCGCCTGCGCTTCCGGCCCATCATCATGACGTCCTTCGCCTTCATCCTCGGCGTGTTGCCTCTGGTGCTCGCCACCGGCGCCGGTGCGTCGGCCCGCAAGTCCATCGGCATCGCCGTCTTCTCAGGTATGCTGGCATCGACCTGTCTCGCGGTTCTGTTCGTGCCTTCCTTCTTCACCCTCCTGCAGCGGTTCGAGGAATGGCGCGCCGGCCGCTCGGCCAAACCGGCATCGGAAGCCGAGCCCGCGTCCGAGGCGCGATGACGCATCGGGGGCGCCCGAACCGAAGGTGCCCCATAGCTCAACCGCACGCGGGCTCGGGGTCATCGCGAGGCGGCCTTTTGCGCCGGCGCCCCATACGGGCGTCGCGCTGAACGACATACATGATCGAAGCGGGCTTGGGGTCGGGGTCTCCCCGGCCGCCGACCCGACCTGCGCGGCCATGGCGGCACGGCCTTTGGAGCAGGTCCGTCTGTTGCAGGCTCGCGCAGTTCCTCAAGAGACGAACACATTCACCGGATTGGATGGCCCCGACTGATTCGGTCCGAGCCGGATCGGCTCCGAACCTCCATCGGCGTGGAAGGCACTTCGCGCACCACGCCGTCAGCGCGGCCGGCGCGGGCGCCGACATAACGAGAAAGCGACCCGCATCCCTCCCGCAGGCAGCGCTCCGCCGTAAAGCGCCTCACGAAAACAAATCTGATGTAAAACGCCGCACTGATAAATATATCATTGAACATGCTATGGCGATCTCTTGCGATCGCAACAAATCGTCACAATATAAACCATCAAATGGGTTTCGCCCTCTCGCCCCCTGCCAATGGCAGCCGGCTGCCAATAAAATCATATACTTAATCTGGCTCGGCCGATCTCTATCGCCGGGATTGATCGACGTCGCCGGCCAGGCGGCCGACCGCGAAACAGGGCGTCGCGCGGTGATCATGCGCCCTGCTCCTTCCCCGCCCCCTGGAAAAGCCTGATTCCACTAACCATTATATCACTTGCGCATCGGCGACAGACTTGCTATTCGCTCATCGTCCAATGGCTCTTGCTGAACGCATTATAGGCTTCGATACCATCGCGCAGGGATTTCCTTGGTGCGAAGACGGAGAAGGGCTATGATTCGCGCGTGACTATTCGCTATACTCCGCGGGGGGAGATGGCGAATCAGAGCCGGCTATCGAGCAAGTTTGTGCGGGGGCACCAATTTGTCATTGAGCTTTGCGGCGGCTGCGGCTGTTAATGCTGTGGAACGCAATAGCGGATCGCTGAAACAATTATAACACTGAAGACAACCTTCAAGAGGACTTATGAGACGACAGTCGCGACCGTTTGTGGTCGAGGTTAAGCGCACGCGGAAGGCTCCAACGAATATTTGGGGATCTTCATCCCTTTTTCATGATGCGGAAGCGCCAACCAAAAGCGCTGGCGTAACATCGGCAAGTCTTGAAGGCCTCTTCAAGAAGTCACCGACGCAAGCGCCCCAACAATCCGGCAGCACTGGCTCCGCGCCACGCGTTTTGCCGAGCCTTCTCGCCGAGGAATCACCGGTTCTCGAGCGTATCGCGGCAGCCGATCACCGCGAATCGGATGATGCGGGCAACGACGACGACGTTTTCGCACCGCGAACAGCACCACGCCCGGCGCGCAAAATCTCCGCAAAAGCCCCGACCGGGCCGGAGACTCCTGCCGCGCGTGAGCCCTCAACGGAGGAGCATCGTCCCACCACGATACGCCCCTCCCTTGCCGGCCTCTGGGACGACCCGCTTTCGCAGGAGGCTTTTGCCGAACGCGCGAAGCCGGACAGCATCGAGGATGCGGCGCCTGCGATTGGCTGGCCCGTAAAGCCAGCGGTTGACGAGAGCGTCGCACCGTCCGAGCCGAAGGGTGCGAGCGATCTCTTCACCGGCCAGTGGCCATCGGAGGAGGCAGCGCCGCCATCCAAGGCAAAGCCGCGGCGCAAGGCGAAGGCCTCCGCGCCGAAGGCCCCCAAGCCCTCATCCGCTTTCGCCTTGCCCCTGGATAATCTGGGTGACGATGACTCGAGCGGGGATGACGAAACCCTGGACACGATGGACACGGCGCTGGACATCCAGCCACTTGGCGACGCGGTCCCCCGTCGTGAGGTCAGTGCTTCCGTCGTGCGCCGTCGCCGCAATCAGGCGACCGCCGCTCTGCCGCCAGGTCAGCGCTGGAAGCGCCGCCTGCCTTCGAGCTTGCGCTGACAGGGCCTCTGTCTGCCGACACAGGCATATTTATATCAATCAACGACTTTCGGGAGAGCGGCTGTTCCGTCACGCGGGCAGCCGCTTTTGCTTTCGCATCTCATCCGGCACCGCCAGACGTAAGACTCCGAAGCTCCGGATAAAGCCGCGCTGATAGCCACGGCATTTCAGATTTATTAAATCTGATTGCAATTAGTGCATCACCGCGCCCGTCAAAAACAGTATTCCTGATCGTCCGCAAGGATTACTTCAGCGCAGCCCTTGTTGAATGCCCTTCACCGCAAGACCGATGCGTGATGGGAAGGGATCATGGGTGAAGAGTTCTCGCGACCCCGCGGCTGGACACGACGGCGTGCCCTTCGCCTGCCCGTCCTTGGGCTGCCCATGGTTGGACTGCCCATCCTCGGCTTGACGTCGGCCACCACAGCACTATCGACGGATGCGATCGCGGCGCCCAGCCTCGCACCGTTCGCCGGCCCGCCACCGGGCTCGGTGGTGATACGCATGCGCGAGCGCAAGCTCTATCTCGTGCTGGACGGTGGCCAGGCCATCCGTTACCCCGTCGCCGTCGCGCGGCCAGACAAGCAATGGCATGGCACGGTGCACATCGATGGCAAATATATCGAGCCGGCCTGGATGCCGCCGCCGGACGTGAAGCGCGACAATCCAAGGCTTCCCGACTACATTGCCGGCGGCGCTCCCGACAACCCCATGGGTGCGCGCGCCCTGACCCTTTCGGGCGATCTCTACGCCATCCACGGGACCACGCGTCGCATGCGCCGCAGCATCGGCAGCTATGCCAGCTACGGTTGCATCCGCATGCTCAACGAGGACATCATCGACCTTTATCAGCGCGTGCGTGTGGGTACGCCGGTCACCGTTGTCCCGTGACATCCCCGTCAGCGTAAAGGTCGGCCCGCGTCGGCGGCAAGCCGGAGAGGCCGCGCGCACGACGCGTCGCGACCGTCTGGAAAATGCCGATGGTGCCACGCTCGAAGCCAAGTGAAACGCCCGCGAGATAAAGCAGCCAAAGCCGTGTCTTGGCGTCGCCGACCTCGCGGATGGCGGCCTCGCGCGCGGCATAGAGACGCTCGCACCAGCGCCGCGTGGTCAGCGCATAATGCTCGCGCCACGCCTCCACGTCGTGAATCTCGAAGCCGTGCCGCTCCAGGCTGGAGACGGACCCGCCGATATGGTCGAGCTCTGACCCGGGGAAGATGTAATTGACGATCGCCGCATATTCCGGCCGCTTCCGGCGAAAGGCGCGCGCGCTCTTCTTGGCCGGGCGCGTGATTGCGTGATTGAGCAGGATGCCGCGCGGCTTGAGCAGCTCACGCAGCTTCGTAAAATAGGCCGCGTGATTGTCGAGGCCGACATGCTCGAACATGCCGATCGACGCAATCTTGTCAAAGGTCCCCGTCACCTCTCGATAGTCGCGCAGCTCGACATGAACACGCCCCTCGAGGCCGAGACGGGCGATCTTCTCCCTGGTGAAGGCAAGCTGCGCCTCCGACAGGGTCACGCCATGGGCCTCGACCCCGTAGTGTTGTGCGGCATGGCAGACGAGCCCGCCCCAGCCGCAGCCGATGTCGAGGAAGCGCTCGCCGGGCTTGAGCCTGAGCTTGCGGCAGATCATGTCGAGCTTGGCGCGCTGCGCATCCTCCAACGAGCTCCCCCAGGTGGGGAAATAGCCGCAGGAATACTGCATCTCCGGGTCGAGGAAGAGCTGGTAAAAGGCATTCGACAGGTCGTAGTGGAACTGCACCAGGGCCTTGTTGTCACGTCCGCCCGCGTCCTTGTCGATCTGCTGGCCCTGATAAGCCTCGCTCCTGAGCGGCGTGGCCGCGGCATCGGCTTTCGCCGAAAACAGGAACGGCCAAAGCGCCCGCGCCAGGGAGAACTTGCTGATCTTCTTCCAGATGCCTTTGGTGCCGCCGCCGCGCCGTGCCGCGAGATCGAGCAGCGTCCCGCCGACGATGTCCACGTCGCCGGCCGCGGCGAGATCGATCAGCGTGGCGAGGCGCGGGCGGCGGATCAGCCGGCTCACGACAGCCGGGCTGTTCAAGGCCACAAGCAGATCGGTGCGGGCGTTGGGACCAAGCGCAATGACGTCGCCGTCCCACAGCCGGATGCCGAAATCGGCGTTGATATGGTCCGCCGCCTGCCGCAGCACGCGTTTCACGGCAACGAGACGCTTGTCCCCGCCGTTATCCGCCGTCGTGTCACTCGTCATCGCGCATTCCTATTCCGTTCGCGCGCGACATTAGACTGTTCAATCCGACATTGGCAGCCCGTGCCATCCCAATCCCGTTACGGTCAATAGGTATAGCGTCGCTCCGGTGAATAGACCGGCGCGCCGAAGAGCCACAGCGGGCTGCGGCAGAAATCGCAATGGATCGTCCGGTAGCGGTAACCGTGATCATACAGGATCTGCAGCAGGGTCGATAATCTCATTGCCAGCTTTGGATAGCGGTGTCTCACGGTGATGACGTCCATGTTCCACACTCCCCATCGCTCGACGAGGCGCTGGTAATCCTCACAATCCGTGTCGCGCATCCGATCGATCACCGCCGGATGGGGTCTCATGGGAGGCGACGCGTCCGGCGGCCGGATGGAATAGCGATAGGCAACTTGGAGGGGAAGGTTGCGCAGCATGTCATAGGTTTCGTACCGACCTTGGTACTTACTGAGAAAATAGTCGGGATAGCGCCCTCCGCTTCGTGTCTCGTAGGGCGCGTAGGCGCCCGTCAGCACGCCGACGATATCCGTACTGATCGGCTCGACGAGCGAAGCGCCTTCCGGTCCGTAGAACACCAGATCCACATCCAGCCGCACAAAGGAACTACCTTGGAAACGCACACCGTGGCTTGATATCACGCAGGTGTCGACGCCCGGCGTGGGACGATCATTGGCGAGCGTCCATGCATAAACATGCCGCCCCAGAGCATTCGCAGTGAGATTACAGCTGCTTTCGACAAACATTGCTCAACAGCACCGCTTGGATTTACATTTTTATAATATACATAAATGACAAATTGAACAGTTACCGACCGCAGCGTCGTCATACGTGCAAGATTGGTCGCAATGTGCGTAGTCGGGCGCGGTGCACGGAAGGAGGGCGCGCAACACGCGTCGCGACAAAGATAACGCTCGGGCTCATCTTGTATTTGCCAACGGCCGCGATGACGCACTATTAAGCCGGCGGGCCGACGGCCCATGCCTCAATAAATCTCCTGGGAGGATGCCGGATGAAGCGTCGTGATTTCCTGAAGGGTGCCCCCGGCGCTGTCGCGGCCGGTACGGTGGCCGCCGCAGGTGTGGCCATGCCCGCCATTGCGCAGTCGTCACCGGCCATCAAGTGGCGTATGACGTCGAGCTTCCCGAAGCCGCTCGACGCCCTGTTCGGCAACGCGGAAATGTTCGCGAAACTGGTCGGCGAAGCGACCGACGGACAATTCCAGATCCAGTGCTTCGGTCCCGGCGAGATCGTGCCTGCGCTGCAGGCCTTGGACGCAGCGCAAAACGGCACCGTCGAATGTGCCCACACGCCCATCTATTTCTACACCGGCAAGGAGACCGCGCTCGCCTTCGGCACGGGCGTGCCCTTCAGCTTCAATTCGCGCCTCCAATATGCCTGGCTGCTCAACGGCGGCGGCAATGCGCTGATGGACGAAGCCCTGGCTAAGTTCAACGTCGTAGGCTTCCCATGCGGTCAATCCGGAACCCAAATGGGCGGTTGGTTCCGTAAGGAGATCAACACGCCGGAGGACTGGAAAGGCCTGAAGTTCCGCATTGGAGGTTTGGGCGGCGACGTGCTGGCGCGCCTCGGGGTGGTGCCCCAGCAGATCGCCGGCGGCGATATCTACCCCGCGCTCGAGCGTGGCACCATCGACGCCGCCGAATTCGTCAGTCCCTACGACGACGAGAAGCTCGGCTTCGCGAAGGTGGCGAAGTATTATTACGCGCCCGGCTTCTGGGAGGGCGGCGCGATGCTCCACATGGTTGTCAACCGTGACAAGTGGAACGCGCTGCCCAAGCACTATCAAGCGATCATGCGTCAGGCCGCCGATGCCTCGACCAACTGGATGCTCGCGAAATATGACGCCTTCAACGGCCCGGCGCTGAAGCGCCTCATCGGGACCGGGACCGAGTTGCGGTTCTTCCCGAATCCGGTGCTCGATTCCGCCTGGACCGCGGCCCACCAGCTTTACGGCGAGATGGCTGCCAAGAACCCCCTGTTCAAGAAGGCGCTGGATTCGATGATCGCCTTCCGCACCGAGAACTATCTCTGGTGGCAGGTCAACGAATATGCCTTCGACACCCTGATGATCCGCAACCGCACCAAGACGTGAGAACGGGCCTCAGAAGTCGCTGGCAATGCCTTTGACTTCCCAATCGTTATAGCGCACGGGCTCCGGCCCGTTGCGTCCGTTGATCTCGCGCTGCGACGCCAGTTCCGCAGCGCGGGCATCGATCGCCGCGCGGCGCTCCGCGGCCTCGGCCAGCGCACGCTGCGCTGCCGGCGTCAAGGGTTTGCGGGGGGCCTCGGGTCCATTTGGGGCGGCATCCGGGCCGGGCGGGGGAAACATATCGGCAGTCGTCACGAGAATTACTCCATTCACAGGCGTTCCGCGCACTTGAAGGGCAGGCCTACCCTTCTCCACATATAGGCCACGATCCTATGGACGCCATAGTCAAGCAGGGATCGGGACCAGCGGCGGGCCTTTAGGGGAACCGGGCGGTCGGTGGAGGACTGGGATGAACTATCTGAAGACCGGAATGCTGCTCGCGGCACTGACAGCGCTGTTCGGTGTCGTCGGCTATCTCATCGGCGGCGCCGCAGGTCTTCTCATCGCGCTGGCGCTCGCCGCGGGCATGAATCTGTTCAGCTACTGGAATTCGGACAGGCTGGCGCTCGCCGCCTACAACGCCCAGGAAGTGGACGAGCGCGCCGCGCCCGAATTTGTCGGCATGGTCCGCCAGCTTGCCGAGCGTGCGGGGCTGCCGATGCCGCGTGTCTATATCATCGACAATCCCCAGCCCAACGCCTTCGCGACCGGCCGCAATCCGGAGAATGCCGCCGTGGCGGCCACAACCGGCCTCATACGCCTTCTGAGCCGTGAGGAACTGGCCGGCGTCATTGCCCACGAGCTCGCGCATATCAAGAATCACGATACCTTGACGATGACCATCTCGGCGACGATCGCCGGCGCCATCTCGTCAATCGCCCAGTTCGGGCTTTTCTTCGGCGGCGGCAACCGCAACAACAACGGGCTTGGGACCATCGGCACCATCCTGCTCGTCGTGCTGGCGCCCATCGCCGCCATGATCATCCAGATGGCCGTCAGCCGCTCGCGGGAATATGAGGCCGATCGGATGGGGGCGGAATTCTGCGGCAACCCTCTATGGCTATCGACCGCCCTCGCCAAGATTTCACAAGGCGTTGTCCATATCCCGAATGAGGATGCCGAAAGGCACCCGGCGACCGCACCGCTCTTCATCATCAATCCCTTGTCGGGACGGGCGATGGACAACCTGTTCTCGACCCACCCGGCCACGGAGAACCGCATAGCGGCGCTCGAGCAGATTGCGCGCGCCATGGGGATATCGCCGCAGCGCTCATCCTCCTTCCTCGGGGGCGCCGGGCGTGCCGCCGGCCCTTGGGGCAACGCGGCGCGTCCGCGCGGTCCCTGGGGTTGATCCCGGGGCCGGCAAACCACGTCCCGCGATTAAAGGTCGACAAACGCCGCCGCTTCGCGGAAAAGGCGTGCGGATGGCATGATTTGGTGCGCTTCCGGCATCTCCCGCCTGCAGGTATCGCACCGCCCCCTGCCGCCCAAGGTCCTCCTCAGCGTTCAATCGTCTCCTCAGAGTTCAATCCATGACAGATCCTGCCACCGGGGATCGGCCCAGTTGAAACCCTCTGTTCCCGCGCACCGCGGCCGCTCACGGCGGGATGATCCACCCGGCCTCGCCGCGCGCCGCATGGCGGCGGTCGCGCTCACGCGTATCCTCGGGCATAGCGAGGGCCTGGACGATCTCTTCGAGAGTGGCGCCGGCCGCCGTGGCACGGCGCGCGACAAAAAACCGGCCGGCAGCGGACCGGCCGGCACGGAGCTCGATCCGCGCGACAGGGCGCTGGCCCGCGCCATCACAACAGCGGCCCTGCGCCGTCTCGGCACCTTGCGCCAGGCGATCGGTGAGCGCCTGCAGAAGGGCCTGCCGCGCAACTCCGGCGCATTGGAAGCCATCCTGCTCGTCGGGGCGGCTCAACTTCTCCTTCTCGACGTGCCAGACCATGCGGCGGTCACAACCGCTGTCGACCTTGCTCGCCGCGACAGCCGCGCCTTCCCCTATGCCAAGCTGGTCAATGCCGTGCTGCGCCGCATCGCGGCCGACCGTGACGCCATCCTGGCAACGTCAGATCCCTTCGACATCGACACCCCGCCCTGGCTGCGCGCCCGCTGGAGCGACGCCTATGGCGAGGCGACAGCACGGCAGATCGCCAGCGCCCACGGACGCGAGCCCTCGGTCGACATCACCGTCAAGGCCGACGCGCCTTCCTGGGCGGAACAGCTCGGCGGCATCCTCCTGCCGACGGGGTCGATCCGCCTGACGGCGCGGACGCCCGTCGTCGACCTCCCCGGCTACGGCGAAGGCGCCTGGTGGGTGCAAGACGCAGCGGCGGCGCTTCCGGCGAAGCTCCTGAAGGTCAAACCTGGTGAGACGGTCCTCGATCTCTGCGCGGCGCCCGGCGGCAAGACGGCCCAGCTTGCGGCGGCCGGCGCCAAAGTGACCGCCGTGGACAGGGCCGAAGCCAGGCTCGACCGCCTCAAGGCCAATATGCATCGGCTCAAGCTCGCCGTGACGTGCCTCCGGGCCGACGTCGGCAGCCTTGACCACGCACCCGCCGATGCGGTGCTGCTGGATGCCCCGTGCAGCGCGACCGGCACCATCCGCCGCCATCCCGATGTCGCCTGGACGAAGCGCCCGGACGATATCCCGGCCCTCGCCGCCATCCAGTTCCAACTCCTCGACCATGCCGCTGGCCTTGTGAAGCGCGGTGGCGTTCTGGTCTATTGCACCTGCTCGCTCGAGCCCGAGGAAGGCGAATTGCAGATCAGCGCATTCCTTGCCCGGCACCCGGACTTCCATCGTGAGGCGATCACGGCAGCCGAACTCGGGGGTCTTGGCGATCTCGTGACCCGCGACGGTGATCTCCGCAGCCTGCCGAGCGCAAGCATTCCCCTGGCCGATGGAACCATCCTCGACGGTCTCGATGGTTTTTATGCCGCCCGCTTGCGGCGCGCCACCCCGGCGGAGATCAACTGAAACGTTAACTTCTGCCCGCTATCTTCGCCGTTTGGTAACGATGCTGGCGCATTGAGCGGTCATACGCATCGGCCGGTCGGACGATACGGGACGGGATGAGTGGACGCGGTCGCCGTGAGGAGAGCTGGAGTACAGAGGACCAAAGCGGTCGTGGCTCAAGGAACCGACCGTTGGCGTCTCTATGGCCTCGCCCTTGGCGAAGCCTGGCGGCGGCTGCGCTATTGCGCGGCCAGCACCTGGCGCAGCGTGTTCTCCCTGCACCGGTTTGTTCCCGACCGCATTCTCATTGTGCCACAGGACCTGCGCACCGCTGATCCGACGGTGGCCGGCGATATCTACTCCGGCTACTACGCCCTTGCCGGCCGGGTCGTTAACACGCGCGGATCCTCCCCCTTCAACGAGACCCCGCCGAGCCGCGCCTGGGCCGAGGCGCTCTACGGATTCGGCTGGCTCCGCCATCTCCGGGCCGCGGATTCGGCGCTGTCCCGGGCCAACGCGCGCGCCCTGGTCGATGATTTCTTCAATCACGCTTCGTCCCGGCGCGGCATCGCAATCCGGCCGCGCGTGGCCGCGCGTCGGTTGATTTCGCTGCTCGATCACTCGCCTCTTGTGCTGGATGGCGCCGACCGCAATTTCTATCGGCGCTTCACGCGGACCCTGGGGCGCACGGCAGGGCAGCTCCAACTCTCCGTCGCCGGTGGGCTGCGCGGCAACGACAGGCTCATCGCGGCCATCGCGCTCGCCTATGTCGGGCTCTGTCTGAACGCTCCGGGCCGCGTGTTGCGTCAGGCCAATCGCCTCCTGACCGACGAACTGAACCGTCAGGTCCTGCCGGACGGCGGCCATATCAGCCGCAATCCCCGCCTCGTGGTGGAACTGCTGACCGATCTCTTGCCGCTGAGCCAGACCTATGCCGCGCGCGGCGCCGAGCCGCCGCCCGGTCTCATCGGCGCTATCGACCGGATGATGCCGGTGCTGCGCATGTTCCGGCATGGGGAAGGGTCGCTCGGCCTGTTCAACGGCATGGGCCTCACCCAGCCAGACCTTGTCGCGACCTTGCTCGCCTATGACGACGTACGCGCCAAGGCGATGGAACATGCGCCCCACTCGGGTTACGAGCGCCTCGAGGCCGGCGAAACGATCGTGCTGATGGACGTCGGCGGCCCGCCTCCCGCCGAATTCTCGCACGAGGCTCACGCCGGCTGCCTGTCTTTCGAGATGTCCGTCAACGCGTTTCGCCTCGTCGTCAATTGTGGGGCGCCGCGCCCCGGCACAGGCCAGTCGACAGTCGCCGCGCGGTCCACCGCCGCCCATTCGACCGTCACCATCGGCGACGTCTCCTCATGCCATTTCGCAGGCACGACCAGCGCCGGCACGATCGGCCGATGGCTCGGCCGCTTCATCGGCACTCCAGTGCTGTCGGGCCCCCGTCACGTCGCGGCGACGCGCGAGACCATGCCGGACGGGCTCAGCCTCAAGGCCTCCCACGATGGCTATCTCGCCCGCTTCGGCCTCATCCACGAGCGCCGGCTCGATCTGGGCAGCCACGGCGACAGGCTCGAAGGCGAGGACAGCTTCATTTCGGAAGAGCGCCCGACGCCCCCAGGGACTGAGGCGACGCTGCGCTTCCATCTGCATCCTTCGGTGCGCGCATCGCGCATTGCCGACGGCCCCGGGATTTTCCTGGTCTTGCCGAACCAGGATTGCTGGAGCTTCGAGGTGGACGCCGGCGAGCTCAGTCTCGAAGAAAGCGTCTTTTTCGCCGCGTCCGACGGCATCAGGCGGACGGCACAAATTGTCGTGACCATAGACGTCAGCTCGACGCGGAGCGTACGCTGGCGCTTTCTCCACCTCGGCCACAGGTCCACGGCGGGTGACAGCTGAAGCCCGTTGGCCTTCGCCAGGGAGCCATTTCCAAGGGATAGTTTCCAAGGGATAGTTTCCAAGGGACCGCTTCCAAGGGACGATTTCCAAGGGACAGCATCCCACGGGTCAGATGCGGCACCCGCGTCGATGCAGCCGCTTTTGCCGAACATCGCTTTCGTGCTAATCCGCGACGCATCCACGCATAAGGTGGACCGCAGCGACATTTTCGACGGAAGCCGATGCTCGAACATCCAAAGCCTCTGACACGCGCCCTTTTATCGGTTTCGGACAAGACCGGCCTCGTCGATTTTGCCCGCAGCCTTGTCGAACTTGGCGTCTCGCTGATTTCGACCGGCGGCACATTCAAAGCCATCACCGAGGCCGGCCTGCCGGTCAAGGAAGTATCCGATGTCACGGGCTTCCCCGAGATGATGGATGGCCGCGTGAAGACCCTTCACCCCGCTGTCCATGGCGGGCTTCTCGCCATCCGTGAGAACCCGTCCCACCAGGCGGCCCTCCTGGCCCACGGCATCGCGACCATCGATCTCCTCGTGGTCAACCTCTACCCCTTCGAGGCGACGCTCGCGCGCGGCGGCTCCTTCGACGATTGTGTCGAGAACATCGATATCGGCGGACCCGCCATGATCCGCGCCGCCGCCAAGAACCATGCGGATGTGGCCGTCGTCGTCGAGCCGTCCGACTATGGTGCGATCATTGCGGAGCTCACGGCCCACGACGGCTCCACGACCCTGCCGCTACGCCGCCGCCTTGCGCAGAAGGCCTATGCCCGCACCGCAAGCTATGACGCGGCTATCTCCAACTGGCTGGCCCGTGAGATCGGCGAGGAGACGCCGGCGTTCCGTGCGCTGGGCGGTTCGCTGATCCAGCCGATGCGCTACGGCGAGAACCCCCATCAGTCGGGAGCGTTCTATCGCACAGCGGAGGTCCGCCCCGGCGTGGCGACCGCCCGCCAGCTCCAAGGCAAGCAGCTCTCCTACAACAACATCAACGACACCGACGCCGCATTCGAATGCGTCGCGGAATTCGACCCCGCGCGCACCTCCGCGGTGGTGATCGTGAAACACGCCAACCCCTGCGGCGTGGCGGAAGGCGCCTCGCTGCGCGAAGCCTATGAGAAAGCGCTGGCCTGCGATCCGGTTTCCGCCTACGGCGGCATCGTCGCCCTCAACCAGACCCTTGACGCCGACGCGGCCCGCAAGATCGTCGAGATCTTCACCGAGGTGATCATCGCCCCCGACGCGACCGAGGAGGCCATTGCGCTGGTCGCCGCAAGGAAGAACCTGCGGCTCCTCCTGACCGGCGGGCTACCGGATCCGCGCGCGCCCGGCCTCGGTTTCAAAACCGTGGCCGGCGGTTTCCTCGTCCAGGCCCGCGACAATGCCGTCATCGACGACATGCCGCTCGAGGTTGTGACGAAGCGTGCGCCGACGGAGGCCGAACGCGCGGACCTTATCTTCGCCTTCCGCGTTGCCAAGCATGTAAAATCCAACGCCATCGTTTACGCCAAGGGCGGCGCGACCGTGGGCGTCGGCGCCGGGCAGATGAGCCGCGTCGATTCCTCGCGAATCGCGGCCTGGAAGGCGGCCGAGGCAGCCCGCACCGCCGGATTGCCGCGGTCCCTGGCCGAGGGCTCGGTGGTCGCGTCCGACGCCTTCTTCCCCTTCGCCGACGGGCTGTTGGCAGCGGCCGAGGCGGGCGCCACCGCTGTCATTCAGCCTGGCGGCTCGATGCGCGACGATGAGGTGATCAAGGCGGCCGATGCGGCCGGCCTGGCGATGGTCTTCACCCGCCATCGCCATTTCCGGCACTGAGCCGGGCTTGCACCGATGCCGGTCGCAGGCCGGCATCGCGGTTTGCGTAACAGGGAGACGAGAATGTTTCCGGAACGACTGACGGCTGGCTATCGGGCTTTCCTCGATGGCCGTTTTCCCGGCGAGCGGAGCCGCTACAAGCAACTGGCGGAAAAGGGTCAGAAACCGGAGGTCATGGTCATCGGCTGTTGCGATTCACGCGTCTCGCCGGAAGTGATCTTCGACGCAAGCCCGGGCGAACTCTTCGTCGCCCGCAACGTCGCCAATCTGGTGCCGCCCTACGAGACGGACGGCGACTTCCACGGCACCAGCGCCGCGCTCGAATTCGCCGTGCAGGCGTTGAAAGTCAAGCATATCGTCGTGCTCGGCCATGCGAGCTGCGGCGGCATCCGTGCCTTCGCCGACGATGCCGAACCCCTGTCACCGGGCAACTTCATCGGCAAATGGATGGCCTTGATCGAGCCCGCCGCCGTCAAGCTCGGCCATCCCGCCGGCGACCGCAGCACTTACCTGACGAAGCTCGAACACGCCGCCATCGAGATGAGCCTCGCCAATCTCATGACCTTCCCGTGCATCGAAATCCTGGTGAACCAGGGCCGCCTGCAGTTGCACGGCGCCTATTTCGGGGTGGCGAGCGGCCAGTTGCTCGTACGGGACCCGGCAACCGGCGTCTTCGAGGCCGCCATACCCGGCCATCCGGGCCGGGCTTCGCTGTTCGACTGCCGTTAGACCTGTCCCGCCCGCCCGGAGAGGGACTCCAAAAAACAAAAGCGCGGCCATCACGCCGCGCTTTTCTCATGACAGCCCGGTGGCGGAATTTTACGCCGCCTTGGCCTTGGGCTTGATCAGCTTGCGGTTCACGAGCGCCTCGGCAATCTGCACCGCGTTGAGTGCTGCGCCCTTGCGCAGGTTGTCCGCCACAACCCACATGGCAAGGCCGTTCTCCACCGTGCCATCCTCGCGAATGCGCGAGATATAGGTCGCGTCCTCGCCGGCCGCCTCATGCGGGGTGATGTAGCCGCCGTCCTCGTGCTTGTCGATGACGACGCAGCCCGGCGCCGAACGCAGGATCTCGCGCGCCTCATCGGCGGTGATCGGCTTTTCGAACTCGATATTGACCGCTTCCGAATGGGAGATGAACACCGGAACCCGCACGGCGGTAGCCGTGAGCTTGATCTTCGGATCGAGGATCTTCTTGGTCTCCGCGACCATCTTCCACTCTTCCTTCGTGTACCCGTCCTCCATGAACACGTCGATGTGGGGGATCAGGTTGAAGGCGATGCGCTTGGTGAACTTGGTGGTCTTGAGCTCGCCGGCGGTGAAGATGGAACGGGTCTGGTTGAACAGTTCATCCATCCCGTCCTTGCCGGCGCCCGACACGGATTGGTAGGTCGCCACCACAACGCGCTTGATCACCGCGTGGTCGTGAAGGGGCTTAAGCGCCACCACGAGCTGCGCCGTCGAGCAGTTGGGATTGGCGATGATGTTCTTCTTGGTGAAGCCGGCGACCGCATCGGCATTCACCTCGGGCACCACCAGTGGCACGTCCGGATCCATGCGCCAGGTCGAGGAATTGTCGATGACGACAGCGGCCTTTGCGCCGATCTTGGGCGACCATTCCTTCGACACGGCACCGCCGGCCGACATCAGGCAGATGTCGACATCGGAGAAATCGTAGGTCTCGAGATCCTTGACCTTCAGCGTCCTGTCGCCGAAGGAGACCTCCTGACCGATGCTGCGACGGGAAGCGAGAGCGACAACCTCGTCGGCGGGAAAGGCCCGATCGGCGAGGATCTCCAACATCTCACGGCCCACATTGCCCGTGGCGCCGACCACGGCGACCTTGAACCCCATCATCATCTCCTGTTGCGCTTCTCTCCCCGTCACCTATCGGCGCCCTGGGGCACCGCCCTCTCGCCCCGCGGGAGAGAGAACGGGGAACGAGCGGAGGCTCAGCCGGTCGCTTTGGCGACCGTCGTGACGGTTTTCCGTTTCGTCGTGGTGTGAAGCGCCACCATGGCGTGTTCCGTCGCAATCCAGCTCAAGTCCGGTGAGTGAGCAACATCAGACGGAGGCTTCTGTCAAGGGGGCAGATGCGAAAGGGCCAGGCGTGCGGCACGGAATCGCAAGTCGATTGCATAACATGCCACTGGCGTCCGAACGGGGTGAAGCGCTCAATCCATATCTGATTATCCGCAATCATTTGTTCACCCTCCGCGACAAAAAGCGGGCACCAATAGGGGGTGAACAACGTTGAGGGTCCAAAGTCGTCGCGTCGATATGGCATGAGTGGGCAGTCACCCTTGGCTATGGCGTCTGGACCAACAGCAACGGATTTCGGTTACGCTATGAATTCTCGTTACGGCGATACGAATTGGGACGAGGATTCGGAATTCACCCGACTGGCCGACGCCATCGCCGGTAAACACGCTGCGTCCAAAGGCACGGGCAGCAACGCCCAAGGCCGCAACATCCAAGGCCGCAACATCCAAGATCGCAACGCCCAAGGCCGCAGCGCCCAAGGCAGCAGCGCCCAAGGCGCAAGACCCGAGCGGATAGCAACGCCGCATCATCCCCGCGTCCACCTGCGTGCCGGCTCTGGACGGCGTAACCCGATCAAGGCCGCCGCGCGCAATCGCGTCAATGGGGGGCTGATCGCGCTTGGCCTTCTGGCCGCCATCACCGGGGCGCTCGTCACCCATCAACTGCTCGACCAGCCCGTCGCGCCCGACGCCCAGGAGGAACGCAGAGATCCGCAAGACTACACGTTGAAACCGACGCCGGCGGTCGATGCGCTGGGCAAGGCGCTCCCCATATGGGTCCGCGTCGTGAAACCGGCGGTCACCGTGATCAATCCGGCCGCATCGCTGAAGGGCGTCGAGATTTCCTATGAAACCTGGCAGCACGGGCTCGGTGGCCAGCGCGACATCGCCATCTTCGGACGTTTCGTCAGCGGTCCCTATCTGTTCATTGCCTTCTACCGGCAGGGTGAGGAAGCACAGATCGCTCCCACCTTCTTCGTCGATGCCGCTCGCCAGGCGGCCGAAGCCGGCATCGGCGTCATCCGCACGGATGTTCCGGTGGCCCGCTCGACGAAATTCGGGCCTGCGGAAATTGCCAACGGCATCCTGACGAACGGTAAGCTGCGCCGGGACTGCCTGGTGTTCCGTAATCGCAGCTTCGACAGAGGCATGACGATATCAGGCTGGGCCTGCGGAACGACCGACCGCCCCATCGATGCCGACACCCTGGCTTGCATGATCGATGGTACGGGCTTCGCAGCCGGCGACAGCGCGCTTCACCAGCTGCTCGCGGCATCGGAGGCAAAGAGGCGATCGGCCTGCGTTGCCCCGCCAGCCGCGCCCGCGAAACCGCCCCAGCGCCGCTCCTGATCACGACGGTCTCTGCATGCCGCCCTGGCAGGCGATACATCCCGCGGCAGGCACGAAAACGCGCGATCTCTTTGTTCATCAGTCGTTTCAAGCGAAGGGCCGTTTCACGCAGTGTTGGAGCACTTCTCCTCGCATGCGCAATGCCAATCATCATTTCCACCGCGCGCCGCGTACCGTTTGACAACGATGCGCCAACGGTTACGATCGCATCAGAACAGTTGCATGGGTCGTAAGCATGCATCGGATGTATTAAAGCGAACGTGCATTAGGCTTTAGTATTAAGAACAATAGCTCAGCGCCTCGCTAAAGCGTTGATAACTGCCGTATTTGCGAATTGTTTTGACGATATACCCAAGGACAGCGGCGAAGAGTGAGCGATATTCCAGTATAGCTCCGCCATCCGGCTGGCAGGCGTCATCATTTTGAGCGCAACAGCCAGGACAGATTGTCCGCGATCGTCTTTGACAACCCACGCAGACGGCATTGATATTCGATGCGGCGAGGCGACCATCGTCAAAGCGAGGGGAATATTATGATCATGATGCGCAAGAACTGGAAAGGCGCCGCGATGGCCGGCGCCATGGCAGGCCTCTTGGTAGGCGTCCCGGCGGGGCTGCTGGCCAGCGCGTCGCCGGTTGCGGCCGCAACGCCCAAGGACACGCTGGTGCTGGCCTGGGCGATCGATGACATCATCACGCTCGACCCGGCCGAGGCCTTCGAGATCAGCGCCGGCGAGATCATGGGCAATACCTATGATCGTCTCGTCCGTTTCGATATCAACGACCCGTCAAAGCTTTATGGTGACATCGCCTCATCCTGGACAGTCTCCGACGACGGCAAGCTCTATACCTTCAAGCTGAAGCCGAATCTGAAATTTGCATCCGGCAACCCGCTGACGGCCGATGACGTCGTCTATTCGCTGCAGCGGGCCGTCAAGCTCGACAAGACGCCGGCCTTCATCCTGACCCAGCTCGGCTGGTCGAAGGACAACGTCGATGGCAAGGTCAAGAAGGTCGATGACCTCACGGTGACGCTCGAAACCGACAAGCCCTATGCGCCGAGCTTCGTCCTGAACTGCCTCACCGCCAACGTCTCGGCGATCGTCGACAAGAAGCTCGTCGAGGCCAACGCCAAGGACGGCGACATGGGCTATGGCTGGCTGAAGACCCATTACGCCGGGTCCGGTCCGCTCAAGATCCGCGACTGGCGGGCGAACGAAATCCTCGCCATGGAGCGCAACGACAACTACTACGGCGAGAAATCCAAGCTGCCGCGCGTCATCTACCGCCATGTGAAGGAGAGCGCCACGCAGCGTCTGCTCCTGGAAAAGGGCGACGTGGACGTCGCGCGCAACCTGGAGCCGGGCGATATCGAGGCCGTCTCAAAGAACGCCGATGTGGCGGTCACCAACACGCCGAAGGGCACGATCTACTACTTCAGCCTCAACCAGAAGAACCCGACCCTGGCCAAGCCCGAGGTTCGCGAGGCGATGAAATATCTCGTCGACTATGACGCGATTGGCCAGACCTTCATCAAGGGCATCGGCGAGATCCACCAGACCTTCCTGCCAAAGGGCCTGCTCGGCGCCTCCGACGAGAAGCCCTACAAGCTCGATGTCGCCAAGGCGAAGGAACTCCTGGCGAAGGCAGGCCTGAAGGATGGCTTCACCATCACCATGGACGTGCGCAACAACCAGCCGGTGACGGGCATCGCCGAAGCCGTGCAGCGCAGCTTCGCACAAGCCGGCATCAAGATGGAGATCATCCCGGGCGACGGCAAGCAGACGCTGACGAAATACCGCGCGCGCAATCACGATCTCTATATCGGCCAGTGGGGTGCGGACTATTGGGACCCCCACACGAACGCCGACACCTTCGCCCGCAATCCCGACAACTCCGACAACGCCTCCTCGAAAACCCTGGCTTGGCGCAACGATTGGAATATCCCGGAATTGACGAAGAAGGCCGACGCGGCCGTGCTGGAACGCGACACCGAGAAGCGCGCGCAGCTCTACAAGGACATGCAGAAGGACGTCCTCGCGACGAGCCCCTATGTCATCATCTTCCAGATGATCGAGACGGCCGGCGTTCGCAAGGACGTCAAGGATTTCAAGCTCGGGCCGACCTCCGACACGACCTACACCTTCAAGGCCTCGAAGAGCTGACGGCTCGTCATGGCCGTCGTTGAGACGCACCGGCCGGGTGACATCAAGCCCGGCCGCCCCCGCGCCAGATCGCGCTCGCTTGCGGCTGCCTCCGGCATCGGCCGCTTCCTCGTGATCGTTGTCCTGACCTATCTGGGTCTCCTGGCCGTCACCTTCTTCATCGGCCGGGTCATCCCCGTCGATCCCGTACTCGCCATCGTCGGTGATCGCGCACCGACGCATGTGGTCGAACGCACGCGGGAGGAGCTCGGCCTCAACAAGCCGCTCATCGAGCAGTTCGCAATCTATGTGCGCAACGTGCTCACGGGCGACCTCGGCACGTCGGTGCTGACGTCGAACCGCGTGATCGACGATATCCGGCGCGTCTTCCCGGCGACGCTGGAACTCGCGACCCTCGGCACCCTCATCGGCGCGGTGTTTGGCATTCCGCTCGGCGTGCTCGCTGCGGTGAAGCGCGACAGCCTCGTCGACCAGATCGTGCGCGTCATCGGGCTGGTCGGCTATTCCGTACCGATCTTCTGGCTCGGTCTGATGGCCTTGCTCGTCTTCTACGCCCGTCTGGGCTGGACGGACGGCCCCGGCCGCTTCGACATCATCTACGAATACACCATCACGCCGGTGACCGGCATCCTGCTCCTCGACACCGCCATGGCGGGAGAATGGGATGCCTTCCGCAATGTGGCGGGCCATCTCATCCTGCCCTCGGCGCTGCTCGGCTATTTCTCGCTGGCCTATATCAGCCGCATGACGCGTTCCTTTATGCTGAACGAGCTCGGCCAGGAATATATCGTCGCGGCGCGCGCCAAAGGCATTTCGGAATCGCGCGTCATCTGGCGTCATGCGCTGCGCAACGCCGCTGTGCCGCTGGTGACGGTGATCGTCCTCTCCTATGCCGGCCTGCTCGAGGGATCCGTCCTGACGGAATCCGTCTTCGCCTGGCCAGGCCTCGGGCTCTACATCACCAACTCCCTGCAGAACGCCGACATGAACGCCGTGCTCGGCGGCACCATCGTCGTCGGCTCGGTCTTCATCGGGCTGAACCTCCTGTCGGACCTGCTTTACCGCTTCCTCGATCCCAGAACGAAACGGAGATGATGAAACGGCGATGAGACTGAGCGTCCAACCGCACGCCACCCCGGTGGAGATCCGATGACCGACATGGCTCAGCCCCAGCATTGGCGGGCATGGCTCTTGAGCGATCGACCGGCCTCGCGCAGGCAGGCGCGCCTCGGTCGCGCCTACGCCGGCTGGCAGCGTTTCACGACGAACAAGCTCGCCATGGTCGGCTTGGCAATCGTCCTCGGGCTCGTCCTGGTGGCGGCCTTCGCCAATGTCATCGCCCCCTATTCCCCGGTGGAAGGCGGCGACCTGCGCACGGAAAGGCTCTTGCCGCCGAGTGCCGCCCATCTCTTCGGGACCGACGATCAGGCGCGCGACATCTTCTCGCGCGTGGTCTACGGCTCACGCATCACGCTGTTCGTCGTCGTGCTGGTCGCCATCATCGCGGCGCCCATCGGCCTCGTCGTCGGCACGGTGGCCGGCTATGCCGGCGGCTATCTCGATGCCATCCTGATGCGCATCACCGACATCTTCCTCGCCTTTCCGAAGCTCATCCTGGCACTGGCCTTCGTGGCCGCGCTCGGGCCGGGCATCGAGAATGCCGTCATCGCCATCGCCATCACCTCATGGCCGCCCTATGCGCGCATCGCGCGGGCCGAGACGCTGACCATCCGCTCCAGCGAGTACATATCCGCCGTGAAACTGATGGGCGCCTCGCCCTGGCGTATCGTGCTGCGCCACATCATGCCGCTCTGCGTGTCCTCCCTGATCATTCGCGTCACGCTGGACATGGCCGGCATCATCCTCACCGCCGCCGGCCTCGGCTTCCTCGGTCTAGGCGCTCAGCCGCCGCTCCCGGAATGGGGCGCGATGATCGCCTCGGGCCGGCGCTTCGTGCTGGACCAGTGGTGGGTGGCCGCCGCGCCGGGCGCCGCGATCTTCATCGTCAGCCTCGGCTTCAACCTCCTCGGCGACGGCCTGCGCGATACGCTCGATCCCAAGGCGTCAGACCAATGAGCCTCCGAGCCATGGGCGAAAGCCACGCAACGGATGCGCGCCTCAGCAAGCCTCTCCTCGAGGTCGAGGATCTGCGGGTGAGTTTCCCCAGCCGCAACGGCCCGGTGGAAGCCGTGCGCGGGGTCTCGTTCACCCTGGGGCGCGAAAGACTGGGCATCGTCGGCGAATCCGGCTCGGGAAAGTCCCAGACCGGCCGCGCCATCATGGGGCTGACGCCGCCCCATGCTCGGATCACCGCCAGGCGCCTCGCCTTCGCCGGAACGGATCTGATGCAGTTGTCAGCCCGCGAGCGACGTAGTTTTCGCGGCGAACGCATCGCCATGATCCTGCAGGATCCGAAATATTCGCTGAACCCGGTCATGACCATCGGCCAGCAGATCACCGAGACCTTGCGCGCCCACAGCAATGTGACGCGCGCGGTTGCGCGCGACCGCGCGCTGGACATGCTGGAGGCGGTGCAGATCCGTGATCCCGCCCGCATCTTCGGACTCTACCCGCACGAGGTATCCGGTGGCATGGGCCAGCGCGCCATGATCGCCATGATGCTGATCGCCGACCCCGAGCTCTTGATCGCCGACGAGCCGACGTCCGCGCTCGACGTCACCGTGCAGCTGCAGGTGCTCGCCATTCTCGACCGGCTGGTGAGCGAGCGCGGGATGGGGCTGATCTTCATCTCGCACGATCTGCGGCTCGTCTCATCCTTCTGCGACCGTGTCCTCGTGATGTATCGCGGGCGGATCGTCGAGGAGGTCGCGGCGAACCGCCTCAACGACGCGACGCATCCCTATACGCGCGGCCTCATCAATTGCCTGCCGAAGATCGGCGAGGACCGCCACCCCCTGCCCGTGCTCGACCGGCGGCCGGAGTGGGCGGAATGACCGACGCTCTCGCCGTCAACAACCTCACCATCTATTTCGAGGACTTCGCCGCCGTCGACGACGTCTCCTTCAATGTCTCGGCCGGCTCGTCCTTCGGTCTCGTCGGCGAATCCGGCTCCGGCAAATCCACGGTGCTGCGGGCCATCGTCGGCCTCGCCCCATCAAGTGGCGGCGAAATTCTGCTGGACGGCAAGCCGCTCGCGACGCCGCGGAGCAAGGCGTTCTATCGCCATGTCCAGATGGTGTTCCAGGACCCTTACGGATCGCTGCATCCGCGGCAGACGGTCGACAGGACGCTCGCCGAGCCGCTTGCCATCCACGGCATCGGCGACGGCGAGCGGCGCATTGCCCGCGCCCTGGACGAGGTTGGGCTCGGCAAGGGCTTCCGTTTCCGCTATCCGCATCAGCTCTCCGGCGGCCAGCGCCAGCGCGTCGCCATTGCGCGTGCCCTGTTGCTGGAGCCCAAGGTTCTCCTGCTCGACGAGCCGACCTCCGCCCTGGACGCCTCGGTCCAGGCGGAGGTGCTCAACCTGCTGGAACAGCTGAGGCGCGAGCGCCAACTGACCTATGTGCTGGTCAGTCATGATCTCGCCGTCGTCACGCATATGTGCGAGCGGCTCCTCGTCATGCAGAAGGGGCAGGCGGTCGAGGAACTCTCCGCGCAGGCTCTCGCGGCCCGCCAGATCGGCACTGCCTATACCCGCGACCTCATGGCGGCGAGCACCGGGTTCAAACGGGAATGATCCTGGTACGTCCCCCACCCCTTGTAACTTACCCGCAGGGGGGAGGGGCGTTTCCCACGTTGCGCTTTCTGAACACGGCATCCGGCTCACCGTCCGCTTCACGACACGCCGCGCTTAATCCTGAGACCGCCAGGGCTGCCGCTCCCCTCCCCCTTGCGGGGAGGGGTAAGGGGTGGGGGTAGAACGGCGGCCGACGCTTACCGCCGTGCGGCGCGCCGCGCCGCGAGCGCCACCGACCACAGGCATTTCAGCGCCAGCTCGCTGGCAAGGCCTGCCTGCCGGCGCGTCGCCGCGACACCGGCGCCGAGATCGACAACCGCCCCGCGCAGCATGGGCGTCGTCCAGACCCGCAATTGCCGCTCCACCGCGCTCTCACGCTTGAAATAGAGGCCGCGGATCGTCTTGACGGCGGCCGCTGTTGGCGCCCCGCGATCGACACCAACCCGCGCCTGCGCCAGGGCCAGCGCATGCCGCAGCGCGTAGCCCAACAGGGTTCCGGCATCCACGCCCTCGCCCATGAGCCTGGTAAAGGCTCGGTCAAGCTCGGCGAGGTTGCCGGCGAAGGCAGCGTCGATGGCAGCGTCCATGGCCAGGGCCGAGACATCGCCGATGACAGCCTCGATATCCTCGACCGTGACGGCGCCCTTTCCGTGGGCATAGAGCACGAGCTTGTCGATCTCGCCGCGCGTCGCGCCGCGGTCGGCCCCCAACAGGCCGAGCAGATGCTCCTTGGCCTCGCTGCCGATGGTGAGGCCGGCGTCCCTGACGCTGCTGTCGATCAAAGCCGCAAGGCTGCGGGCGTCATCGGCATAGCAGGCGATCGCGAGCGCCGCCGGGGATTTCTCGCAGAGGACACGCAACGGCGAGGATTTCTGAAGTTCGCCCGCCTCGATGACGATGATGGCATCTTCAGGCGGCGTGGTCAGCACCGTCGCCACGGCGGGGGCGAGATTGCGGCTGCCGACCCTGACGCGAATGGCGCGCTTGCCGCCGAACAGCCCGATGGTATTGGCCTCGTCCGCCAGACGCAGAGGATCGCCCGCGATGTCGTCGCCGTCCATCTTGACGAGCTGGAAGGGGTCGCCCGGGTCGCTGACGCAGCGCTCCGCCAACGCGCGGGCGCGCTCGGAGACGAGCCCGCCATCAGGCCCGTAGAGGAGCACCACGGCGGCGCGGAGATCCGGCCGCCGCAGCACGTTTTCGGCATCGCTGGCCTTGACCGCCACCATCCGCGGTCAGTGGCCCGCGACCTGACGATTGGTCAAGCGGGCTGCGAGCTGCGTCTTGATCTGTTCCGCAAGCTGCCTGGAAACCAGGATTTCCGCGCTGCGGGCTGCGCGAAGCGAAGCGAAGCGCTGCGGGCTGCGGTCGTAGGACGCGGAGGCGACGGCCTTGCCGGTGAAGATGGGATCGCCGCCGGCATATGGCCTGAGGATATAGTTCGCGGTGCCGATCAGCGTGGCGGACTGCGCGTTTCCGGTCGAGGAATCGACGATGGCCGTCTGCACGCGCTCGGACGCCGTCAACTCCAGCCGGTAGCGCTTGTCGCCGGGGGGCGCACCACCGCTCAGCGCGAACACGACATCGTTGCGCAGATAGTGCGCCATGCGCTCCTGGCCGACGCCTGCGGCCATCGGCGCGACCTCGATGGCGGCGAGATCCGACCGCACCGACGTGCCGGCGGATGTCGTTCCATAAAGCGGACGAAAACATCCGCCCAGCGACACGGCGATGGCCAGGGTGAGCACAACGGGGAGAAGCGGTGCTCGACGCTTCACGTCAGGCGACGACATTCACGATCCTTTGCGGAACCACGATGATCTTCTTGATCGGCCGCCCCTCAACGGCACGCTGCACGGCCTCCAGCGCGAGAACGGCAGCCTCCACGGTTGTTGTATCCGCGTCACGGGCGACGGTCACATCACCGCGGCGCTTGCCGTTGACCTGCACCGGCAGCGTGATCTCGTCCTCGACGAGGAGAGCATCATCGGCCACCGGCCACGGGGTTTCGGCGACGAGATTGGTATAGCCGAGAACCGACCAGCATTCTTCGGCGAGATGCGGCATCATTGGGGCCGCGAGCTGCACGAGGATCGTCGCCGCCTCATAAAGCGCGAACCGCATGTCGGCCGAGATGTCCTCGATGCCGCCGGTCTCCGCCGCCTGCCGCGCACCGACGGCCGCCGCCTGGAGGGCATTGGTCAGTTCATAGAGCTGGGCCACGGCGCGGTTGAAGCGCAGGCGTTCGATGTCGTCCCCGGCCGTCGCCAGAGCACGATGCGCGGCCTTGCGCAGTGCGAGCGAGGCGGCATCGAGCTCGGTCGCCGCCTCATCGTCCTTCACGATGCCCGTGATGGTGGCCACTTCGTTCACGAGACGCCAGACACGCTGGACGAAACGGTGGGAGCTCTGCACGCCATCTTCCGTCCAGATGACGTCGCGTTCCGGCGGCGAATCCGACAGCATGAAGAAGCGCGCGGTATCCGCACCGAAGGTGCCGATGATGTCGTCGGGGTCGACGGTGTTCTTCTTTGACTTCGACATCTTCTCGATCGAGCCGATCTCGACGTCCGCGCCGTTCGCCAGCTCGATGGCGCGGCGTGCACCGCCCTCCGTGCTGATACGGATCTCGGAGGGCTGCAGCCACCGTCCATCGGCGCCACGGTAGGTCTCATGTACGACCATGCCCTGGGTGAACAGGCCGGCGAAGGGCTCATCCAGCCCGGAATGGCCGGTGGCGCGCATGGCCCGCATGAAGAAGCGGGAGTAGAGGAGATGCAGGATCGCGTGCTCCACGCCACCGATATACTGGTCCACCGGCAGCCAGCGATCGATCACCGCCCGGTCCGTGGGCTCGGTTTCCAGGAACGGATCGGTGAAGCGCGCGTAATACCACGACGAATCCACGAAGGTGTCCATGGTGTCGGTCTCGCGCACCGCCGGCTTGCCGCAGTTCGGGCAGGCCACATGCTTCCAGCTGGGATGGCGGTCGAGCGGATTGCCCGGGACATCAAAGCTGACGTCTTCCGGCAGCGTCACGGGCAGGTCCGTCTCCGGCACCGGGACGACGCCACAGCTCTCGCAGTGGATGATCGGGATCGGACAGCCCCAGTAGCGCTGCCGCGAGACGCCCCAGTCGCGCAGGCGATAATTCACCTTGCGCTCGGCCACCGGGAAGCCGTCGCGTTCATGACTTTCCAGGCGCTTCGCCACCTCCTCCTTCGCCTCGGGAATGCCGAAGCCGTCGAGAAAGGCCGAGTTGAACAGCCGCCCGTCGCCGTCGTAGGCCGTGTCGCTCACCGCGAAATCGTCGTCCGCCCCTTCCGGGCGCACGACCGCCTTCACCGGCAAGCCGTAGGCGCGTGCGAAATCCAGGTCGCGCTGGTCGTGCGCCGGGCAGCCGAAGATGGCGCCCGTGCCGTAATCCATCAGCACGAAATTGGCCACATAGACCGGCAGCTTCCAGTTGGGATCGAACGGATGCACGGCCTTGAGGCCGGTGTCGAAGCCACGCTTCTCCGCCTTGTCGATGATTTCCTGGGCGGTGCCGGTGCGCTTGCAGTCCTCGATGAAGGCGGCGAGGTCCGGGTTGCCTTCGGCCGCCTTGCGCGCGATGGGGTGGTCAGCGGCAATCGCCACGAAACTCGCGCCGAACAAGGTGTCCGGCCGCGTCGTGTAGACCTGCACCTCCGGGATGTCGCCGCCCTCGAGCGCGAAACGCACCAGCAGGCCTTCCGACCGGCCGATCCAGTTCTTCTGCATGATGCGGACTTTGTCCGGCCAGCGCGTCAGCCCGTCGAGCGCGGATTCCAGGTCCTGCGCAAAGCGGGTGATGGTGAAGAACCACTGCGTGAGCTCGCGCTGCTCCACCAGCGCGCCCGAGCGCCAGCCCCGGCCGTCGATAACCTGCTCGTTGGCGAGCACGGTATGGTCGACGGGGTCCCAGTTGACGCGCGCGGTCTTGCGCGAGACGAGCCCGGCCTTCAGGAAATCGATGAACATGCGCTGCTGGTGCCGATAGTAGGCGGGATCGCAGGTGGCGATCTCGCGGCTCCAGTCCAGCGACAGCCCCATGGACTTCAACTGGTCGCGCATGGTCGCGATATTGGCGTAGGTCCATTCGCGGGGATGCACGTTGTTGGCCATGGCCGCGTTCTCGGCGGGCATGCCAAAGGCGTCCCAGCCCATGGGGTGCAGCACGTTGAAGCCTTTGGCGCGCTTGTAGCGCGCAACCACATCGCCCATGGTGTAGTTGCGCACATGGCCCATGTGGATGCGTCCCGAAGGATAAGGGAACATCTCGAGCACGTAGTACTTCGGGCGCGGATCCGCATTATCGGTGCGGAAGAGCTGACGCTCGTCCCACACTTGGCGCCATTTCGGCTCGGCTTCCTTCGGGTTGTAACGCTCCACGCTCATTGCTGTCGTCGGTCCGGTCGTTCGCTCCCTGAGGGAGCGGAAAATGAAGGGAATCGGCTGGGAAAGATGCCGTACGCAGCAAAAGCGACGTAGCAGCATTGCCTCACCGAGGTCGATCGGACTAGGACACGAATGAGGGAAGCGGTCAACAATGGGCCGCCTTTTAACGCCCTCTGTGGCCGGATGGACAAAGACGGATTCAGTGAAGGGTTTCTCAGGGGAGCATCATGGCAAGCGCATCGTCCACTGATACGCATTCCGGGAACGAGGCGGCTGGCCGGCTTGCAGCGGTTCGCGATGCGATTACGCGCACCGCCCGCGAGGAAGGGCGCGCGCCCGCCGACGTGACGCTGGTCGCCGTCTCCAAGACATTTCCCGCGGACGACATTCTGCCCGTGCTCGAAGCCGGCCAGCGCGTCTTCGGCGAGAACCGCGTCCAGGAGGCCAAGGCGAAATGGCCGGCGCTCAGGGAGCGGTATCCGGATGTCGAGCTTCATCTGATCGGCCCCCTGCAGAGCAACAAGGCCCGCGAGGCGGTCGCGCTGTTTGACGTCATCCACACGGTCGACCGCGAATCGCTCGCGGCGGCGCTCGCCAAGGAAATTCCGCGCGAGGAAGCGGCCACCGGTCGCAGGCCGCGCCTCCTCGTCGAGGTCAACACGGGCCTGGAGCCGCAGAAGGCCGGCATCGCCCCCGCAGAGCTCGGTGCCTTTCTCGCCCGCCTGCGCGATCACCACGGCCTCAAGATCGAGGGACTGATGTGCATCCCGCCCGCCGATGAGCCGCCCTCGCCCCATTTCGCCCTGCTCGCCAAGCTCGCTCATGATCACGGACTGCCGCTCCTGTCCATGGGCATGAGCGGCGATTTTGAACAGGCAGTCATGTTGGGTGCGACGCACGTGCGCGTCGGCAGCGCCATCTTCGGACACCGCCCGCCTCTTTAGCAGGCTGTTGAAAAACTCAGCATGTGCCGAGGGATGTCATGTCCGGGCGGTGTCATTCCCGGCCAAGGGCCGCAAGGCCCGAGGGGAAGGGAATCCAGGGAAATGGCATAAGCTTTGATAGTTCTGGGTCCCCTTCCCGCGATCGGCTTTGCCAATCGCGCCGGGGATGACACGTGGGCGGCTCGAACAGCCGTTTTTCAACAGCCAGCTGGAGCAGGCTGATTGAAAGACGGGACCTCGGCGGTTAGCTGACCCCGAGATGGTCGCGGATCAAAGCGTTGAGACGCGGATCCTTGAAATCCGCAACGGCGAGGGAGGCCCCGGCCTCCATCAGCGCCGCTTCACCGAGGGAGGTCGTCAGGCCGACCGTCAGGATGCCGGCGGCGGCGGCGGCCGTGACGCCGGAGCGCGAATCCTCGAAGGCGAGTGCCCGGCGTGCGTCACCTTTCAAGAGCCTGAGCCCGGTGAGATAGGGCAGGGGATCAGGCTTCTGAGCGGGCAATTCGTCGGCAATCACCACCGCTTCGAAGCGTGCCTCGAGCCTGAGGCCCTTCAGGAGCAGCATGGCATTGTCGCGCGGTGCGTTGGTGACCACGGCGCAGCCGATGCCCCGTGCAAGGGCGAAGTCCAGCAGGTCGGGTAGCCCCTGTGTCGGTTCCAGATCCTGCACCTTGCTGCGGAACAAGGCCTCCTTGCGTGCCGCCATTTGCTCCTGCTCCGCCGGGGAGAGTGCAGGGAACAGGCCCGCCATGATGTCGGCGTTGGCGCGTCCGATGACATCGCGCTCGAACACGTCCCACTCCATCGTGCGATCAAAATCGCCCAGCAGGTCCTGGAAAGCGCTGTAGTGCAGGTGATCGGTGTTCACCAGCGTGCCGTCGAGATCGAACAGAAGCGTAGCGGGGGTCATGGATGTCACGGGATGGTACCGGTCAATGGATGGCGAGGATGGTATCAGGGCCGATCACGGCCAAAAGCCGGCGGATGGCCTTGGCGTCAACGGCCACGCAGCCCTCGGTGGGCTTGAAGCCGGGACGGGCGATGTGCAGGAAGATGGCGCTGCCGCGCCCGGGAATCCGCGGTCCGCGGTTCCAGGCGATGTCGATAACGGCATCGTAGAGGTGATCGTCACGCCACATGGCCTCAGCGCTCGCGGGATAGGGCAGGACGACCGGGCAGTTGTAGCGGCGATCTCCCGGCGCGTCGCACCAGCCGTCATCCCGGCGCGTCACCCGCATGGGGAGGCTCGAGCGGGGACGTGGGCCGCGATCAGCGCGGTAGGTCAGGCACTTGAGCCGGAAGCGCCCGCGCGGCGTGTGGCCGTCCCCCTCGCGCTTCACGGTGGCGATGCCGGAGCGCCCAAGGGCACAGGGCAGACGCAGGGCGCCCGCAACGATCACGCCGCGCGCGGGGTCGAGCGGGGATCCGTGGACGTGGAGAACGTGAATTGTTGTGCGCTTCATGCCATCAGGAGCCCAGACAAGCGGCGCTGGGCCGCTTCAGCACTTGTTTGGTGCTTGAGGCGTACATAGTCTAGTGGTTCGTTTCCAACATTTGCATCCCATTCGTATCGGCTCCGCGGGCAAATGTTGGAAACAGGAGAACCACTGGGATGTTAATGATTCGAGTGGAATTTCCGAATTTGACATGCGGTCTCGCGGTCGCCATCGAGCGGGCACCGAATGTCAAATTCACTCCACTAGGAATTCCACGGTGCTGCCGGTGTAAAGGAGCCTTGTCCCTGTCTATCTCGATCCTTCCCAATTCCAAGACAACTTACTGCAAGACAAATTCCTGCAAGACAAACTCCTGTAAGACACGTTCCCGCAAGACACGTTCCCGCAAGACAGATTCCGGCAATACGGCCCTTCCCGAACGGCTCTCCACACAACAATTTCCCCGCCTCGATCCTTCCGTCGCCTCACTCTAAGGAATCCCCCCACATGCCAAGTGCTCGCCACCTCCTGATTGTGGACGACGAGCAGGACCTTCGCGAAACCCTCGCGGAGCAGCTCGCGCTTGTTGAGGAATTCACCGTCGCAACTGCGGCGAATGCCACGGAGGCCATCGCGGCCGTCACTGCCAACCGGATCGATCTCGTGATCATGGACGTTGGCCTGCCCGACAAGGATGGGCGCGATGCCGTCAAGATCATGCGGGAAAGCGGCTTCCGCGCGCCCATCATCATGCTCACCGCGCTCGGCGGCGATGCCGATACCGTGCAGGGCCTGGAAGCCGGGGCCAACGACTATGTGGTGAAGCCGTTCAAATTCGCGGTGCTGCTTGCCCGTATCCGCGCCCAGCTCCGCCAGCACGAAGCCAGCGAGGACGCCGTCTTCTCCATTGGCCCCTATACGTTCCGGCCGAGCGCCAAGCTCCTGGTCAATGCGCGCGGCTCGAAACTGAAGCTGACCGAGAAGGAAACCGCCATCCTGCGCTTTCTCTATCGGGCGGATCAGAAGGTCGTCGGCCGCGACACGCTCCTGGCGGAGGTTTGGGGCTACAACGCGGGCGTGACGACCCACACGCTGGAAACACATATTTATCGGTTGCGGCAGAAGATCGAGGAAGATCCTTCGGACGCGCGGATCCTCGTCACCGAGGCCGGCGGATACAAGCTCATCCCGTAGCCGGCCCTGCTGGATCATGCCCCCGCGCTGTGGTGGGCCCGACACGTATGGTATGACCCGGTATGGCCGTGTCGTCACGGGATCAGGAAAGATTTGCAGGCGGCGCGGGCATGGGACTGAACGACGACCTCGAAACGTTGAGCCGGGTACCGCTCCTCTCCCTGATCGAGCCGGATGGCCTGCGTCTCCTCGCCTTTGCAGCCGAAACGCGCATCCTGCGAGCGGGCGATGTGCTGTTCCGGCGCGGCGACGATGCGGACGGCGGCTATATCGTCGTCTCGGGCGCGATAGCGCTCGACGCGCGCGATAATGGCGCCCCCGCAGACTACGTCGCGAGGCCAGGAACACTCATCGGCGAATCCGCGCTCCTCACGGACTGTATCCGCCCGGCAACGGCCATCGCGCGCGAGCCATCCAGCGTCATGAAATTGCAGCGCAGTCTCGTACACCGTGTGCTCGGCGAGTTCCCCGCGTCCACCCGCGCGCTCCACGCTGCCATCGCAGCCCGGCTCGTCGCCTTCTCCAGTGAACTCGGCGCAGTGCGCGACAGCATCGATGCCGCCGACATCGCGCCGGATCGCGGTGATCCTACAGGTCAAGCGTGATCGACACGGGCACATGGTCGGACGGCCGCTCCCAGCCACGCGTTTCACGTGAAATGCTGCTGTCCGTTACGCTTGATGCGAGCGCCGGTGCCACCCAGACGTGATCGAGGCGGCGCCCTTTGTCGGCGGCGGCCCAATCCGGTGAGCGGTAGCTCCACCACGTGAACACCTTTTCCGGGATGGGACGGAGCTGGCGGATCGCATCGACGAAGCCCGACGTCTGGCGAAATTCCTCCAGCCGGGCTGTCTCGATCGGCGTGTGGCTGACCACATTGAGCAGCGCCTTGTGATTCCAGACATCGGCCTCGTAGGGTGCGATATTGAGATCACCGAGGAGAATGCTGGGCGAGGCCGTCGGCTTGGCTCGGTCCTGCCATTGCATCAGCTCGTCAAGGAAAGCGAGCTTGTGGGCAAACCGCGGATTGAGCGCGGGATCCGGGATATCACCGCCGGCCGGCACATAGAAATTGTGAATGGTCACGCCGGCGGCGGCCTTCGCGCCGGTGCCCAGCGTCACCGCGATATGCCGCGAATCGTTCTTGTCGCAGAAGCCCATGACGTTGGTCGATGTGAAGGGAAGCCGCGAGAGCACCGCGACGCCGTGATAGCCCTTCTGTCCGTTGATCGCCATGTGATGATAGCCAAGCGCCTTGAAGGCCGCTGACGGGAAGCGGTCGTCCGGACATTTCGTCTCCTGCAGGCACAGGACATCCGGGCGTTGGTCCGTCAGGAAGCGGGTGACATGGTCCAGCCGCATGCGGATGGAATTGACGTTCCAGGAGGTGACAACGAGCTTCATGCCCCGGCTTTCGGCTTGTCGTGGCCGAGACGCCGGCCAGCAGGAAATTGAGCGGTTCGCACTGCGGTCCAGCGACAGGGCGAGCCGAACAACGGAGACCTGCGCGGGCTGCCATGCGCGGGTGATGCTTTCGCAGAAAATTGCGCCCGCCGCAAACCGGCAGCTTTCGTCGGCCTGCGCCGGTTGGTGGTGCTGGGCGAGCGATGGACAATCTTCGCGGAACGTGATGTCGGCGGCTCTGCCTGAGCCGCAACGGCCAGATCTATCTCGGTTACCGCACGGACTGTTCACCATTCCAACGGTGCTCAGGGTCGGCTACCGCGCCCCGATGCGCAGGAACGTATCGCGGCCGGTGAATCGGCCGATTCACATTGATCGGAAAGCGCTCTATTCGACGCCCTGGCCGCGGCTCGCCAAGCGCAGGTCGGACAGCGCGATCGATGTCTCGTAGCCCTGGGGATCGACAACGGTCCATTGCCGCAAGGCATTGTTGCGGGCATCGAAGCGTAGCGTGATGCGCGAGGTGCCGCCGATCGTGGCACTGTCCTCGAAACTGACGGTCACCACACCATCATTGCCGATATCCACCGCGCGCACCTTGGTATCACGCGTCAGGTCAAAGCGATCCTTCAGGAGAAACTTCAGCGGCGTCTGGCCAATGGGATAGACGTCGTTGGTCTTCAGCTTGGAATCGCGGATGGCGACGGAGCGGCCATCCGCCACGATCTCGAGGGTGGAGGGCGGATTATAGGCGAAGCGCAGGCGCCCGGGACGCTGGATATAGAGCGTGCCTTCGGCGCGGCGGCCATCGCCCCCATACTGAACGAACCGCCCCGTCAAGGTATCGATGCTGTTCACATAGGCGTTGACGCGCTCGATGGCGGCCGCCTGATTCGTCGGCACCGTATTAACAGCAGGACGTGGCGCGGCTGCCGATGCAATCGACGCGACCGGCGCCGTGGCGGGAGCCACAGGGGGCGCCGGAGCAGCCGTCGTGACCGGCTGGATCGATCCGCCTTCACCGCCTCCCAAGGCGGCTGGCCGGCGCGGCGGCAAAGGCGGTCCGCCGGACGCGGCCTGGATAGGAGCTGCAGGCGGCGTGACCTGTGGCACATCTTGCGGAGCGGCCACATTGCCACCGCCCGGTGATACGGGCGCTGCTGGTGGCGCGGCCCGCGGCGGAGCGGGGGCCCGCGCGGGCGCCTCCGCTGGCGTCTTGTTGAACATGCCGTCGAGAAAGCGTGTCAGGGGATCGTTCTGCGCCTGCGCAACGGACATGCCACTGCCGGCCGCGAAAGCCGCCACAACAGCCAATGTCCTGTAACTCAAACGCTTCATATCATCATCCGCGCCACTGCCCGGCATCAAAGCGATGCCCCATCGTCCCGAAGATAGGGGCCGACGGACCGGTCATGCCCTCTAGATCGTGAATCATACGACAGATTCCAAGAACCTTCACATAAACCTGCGTTATGGCGAAAGCGGGACGGATAAGCGCCTGAGTGTCCAGTCAGCTTTCGGCTGACGGTTGGCGCGCAATCGCTGTCTGCCCGCGGCATCTCCGGCCGGCCCGCTCAGCGCTCGTCATCGTCGTCGAGGCCGCGATCGCCACGTTCCATCAGGATCTCGCGCTTGCCGGCGTGGTTGGCCGCGCCGACGATACCCTCGTTCTCCATCCGCTCCATCAATGAGGCAGCGCGGTTGTAGCCGATCTGCAGGCGGCGCTGGATGTAGGAGGTCGAGGCCTTCTGGTCCTGCAGCACGATGGCGATCGCCTGGTCGTAGAGATCGCCGCCGGGCGCGCCGAACGACGATTTGTCGAACACGGCGCCGTCGCCGCCCGCCTCGCCGCCGTCCTCCTCGCCGGCCGTGACCGCGTCGAGATATTGCGGCCGGCCCTGGCGCTTGAGATGGGCGACGATCTTCTCGACCTCGTTGTCGGACACGAAGGGACCGTGGACACGCATGATGCGGCCACCGCCCGCCATATAGAGCATGTCGCCCTGCCCCAGGAGCTGCTCGGCGCCCTGTTCGCCCAGAATTGTGCGGCTGTCGATCTTCGACGTCACCTGGAAGGAGATGCGCGTCGGGAAGTTTGCCTTGATCGTGCCGGTGATGACATCGACCGACGGCCGCTGCGTGGCGAGAATCACATGGATGCCGGCCGCGCGCGCCATCTGCGCGAGACGCTGGATCGTGCCTTCGATCTCCTTGCCGGCGACCATCATCAGGTCAGCCATCTCGTCGACGATGACGACGATATAGGGCAGCGTCTCGAGATCCATGAGCTCTTCCTCATAGACCGCCTCGCCCGTTTCCTTGTCGAAGCCCGTCTGCACCGTGCGGGTGATGACCTCGCCCTTCGCCTTGGCCTCGGCGACGCGCGCGTTGAAGCCGTCGATGTTGCGCACACCGACCTTCGACATCTTCTTGTAGCGCTCCTCCATCTCCCGGACCGCCCATTTCAGGGCGACGACGGCCTTCTTCGGATCGGTGACGACGGGCGTGAGGAGATGCGGAATACCCTCATAGACCGAGAGTTCGAGCATCTTGGGGTCCACCATGATCAGGCGGCATTCTTCCGGCTTAAGCCGATAGAGCAGCGACAGGATCATGGTGTTGATGGCGACCGACTTGCCCGAGCCGGTGGTGCCGGCGACGAGCAGATGCGGCATGCGTGCCAGTTCGGCGATGACAGGCTCACCACCGATCGTCTTGCCGAGGCAGAGCGCCAGCTTCAGCTTGGTCTTCTCGAAATCCTCCGAGGCCAGCAGCTCGCGCAGGAAGACGGTCTCGCGCTTGGCATTGGGCAGCTCGATGCCGATCGCGTTGCGGCCGGGGATGACGGCGACACGCGCGGAAACGGCGCTCATCGAGCGCGCGATATCATCGGCGAGGCTGATGACGCGGGATGACTTCGTCCCCGGCGCCGGCTCGAGTTCGTACAGCGTGACGACCGGGCCGGGACGCACGTTGACGATGTCGCCACGCACGCCGAAATCCGTGAGCACGCCTTCGAGTAGCGCCGCATTCTGGTCAAGCGCCTCCGGGGAGACCGGCATCAGCGTCTTCTTCGGCTCGGCCAGCAAGCCGAGCGGCGGCAACTGGTAGTGCTCGGAATCGAGGAAGGAGGGCTGCGCCTCCCGCGCCAGCCGCCGGCCCGGCTTGGGGGCGGGCGCGCGCGGCGCGACGCGGCTCGGCAGCACATCCGGCACGAAATCTCCGTCGGTCGCAAAGCGCGGGTCGTCGCCGTCGTCCACGTCGTCATACTGTGGATAGGGAGAAGCGGCCCGCCGCGGTGCGCCGGCCGCTGCCAACGCGGGCTCGTCGCGCTGCCGGGACGACGTCCGCGGCGCTGCGAAACGGCGGGCGAGGGCCGCCTTCGTCGCCATCACGCTGTGGGCGATGGCGCCGAGCGAAATGATGCCCCAGCCCGGCTCACTGCTGCCATCGGCATCGTCGTCATTGTCAGCCGCATCGTCGCGGATATCTTCGTCCGCACTGTCGAGGTGGTCATCGGCGAGGCCGACGCCGCAGGCGGCCGTCAGCGCGAGGATGGCGACACCCGCGTAGATCAGGGCGACCAGCGCACGCTCCGGGCCGCCCCCGAAAGGAATGATGCCCCGCGCCGCGAACACGAGGGCATCCCCCACCACGCCGCCGAGGCCTGTCGGCAGCGGCCAGCGCGCGGTAGACGGCAAAGCGCTGGCAACGGCCGCGGCGGCAGCGCCACCGAGGAGCCAGAGGCCGATCTTCAAGGGCAGGCGCGGCAGGGCCTTGCGCGTCATGAGGCCGAGCCCCCAGGCCGCCACCGGCAAAAGGAAGGCGATGGCGCCGAGGCCGAAGACCTGCATGGCGAGATCTGCGGTGATTGCCCCGGGCAGCTTCAGCAGGTTGACCGCGGGTTGGCTCGTTGCATGCGTCAGGCTCGGGTCGTCGACCGACCATGTGGCCAGCGCGAGTGCGGTTGCGCCCGCGACGCCCAGCAAGGCGAGGCCGACCATCTCCACGGCGCGCCGCGCGAAAAAACGGCGCAGGGCGTCGGAGAGACCGTCGGTAGGGGACGAAGGCCGGCGTAATGTTCGCATATCGCAGTGGGACCCGGAAAAGCCACGCTAACAGCCTTCAGCCTAAGGCCCGGCGGTTAAGGCGCGATTAACCTTCCCAGCAAAGTCGCAGCGCCTCCCTTATTCAGTATGGCCCGGTGCCAGGTATGGCCCAAGGGAGCAGAACAATCAGCTCATGACCCGGAGCGGGTATTCCGACATCCAAGCGTCATTCCCGGTCGATAGTTATACGTGTCGTTAGGAGCAGATTGGCCGATGGTTCGAATTCATATCTTGGGTGCATCCGGATCAGGTACGAGCACTCTTGGAGCAGCGGTTGCCAGTACCCGTGCCGTTCCTCACCTCGATTCGGATAACTTCTACTGGCTGCCGACAGACCCGCCATTCACGTCTCCCCGACCAAGGACAGACCGCATTTCGATGCTCATGGACAGGATCGGTACGGAGCGCGGCTGGGTCCTTTCCGGCTCTGCCATCAGCTGGGGGCAGCCTCTCGAAGAGCTCTACGATCTTATCGTATATGCCCGGCTCGATCCCAGCCTTAGAATGGCGCGGCTACGCGAGCGCGAACAACAACGCTACGGCCAACGTATCGCACCAGGCGGAGATATGGAAAAAGCTCATGCCGAGTTCCTCGCCTGGGCCGCCAAATACGATACCGCCGGGCTGGAACAGCGTAGCCGCGTAGCGCACGAGGCATGGCTTTCGAAACAGACAGCGCCGATCCTCCGGCTAGACACATCCAAGCCTGTCAGCGACCTCGTCGCTGAGGTTCAGGCTGCGACGGCGTCCTTGTAGCGCCGGGATCGTCCACCACCCGGAACCTATCCAACTGAGATATTCGCCGCACCGGGAGCAACGACTTGCCGCGCAAAAAAACCCCGGCCTCACGGCCGGGGTCAAGTCTCAGGAGAAGAGAGAAGGAAGGTCGGTCTCAGAAATTGTAGGCGCGCTCGCCATGGTCGGCGAGATCGAGCCCTTCGCGCTCGCCCTCGACGGAGATCCTGAGGCCGATAACGACGTCAACCACCTTGTAGAGGATCGCCGATCCGATGCCGCTCCAGACGAGCGCCACGACCACCGCCACGAACTGCGTCCAGAGCTGGCCGCCCATGGTGTAGCCGGCGACGCCGACACCGCCGAGGGCAGGAGCGACGAGAATGCCGGTGAGCAGCGAGCCGATGATGCCGCCGATGCAGTGGATGCCGAAGACATCGAGCGAGTCGTCATAACCCAGGGCATTCTTGACCGAGGTGGACGCGTAGAAGCAGATGACACCCGCGATAATGCCCAGGATGATCGAGCCCATCGGGCCGATGAGGCCGGCAGCCGGCGTGACCGCCACAAGACCGGCGACTGCGCCTGAAACCGTGCCGAGCAGCGAGGGGTGGCCCTTGGTGCCCCATTCCGTGAACTGCCAGGCCATACCCGCCGCGGCCGTCGCCACGAAGGTGTTGAGCATGGCAAGCGCCGCACCACCGTTGGCCTCGAGGTTAGAGCCCGCGTTGAAGCCGAACCAGCCCACCCAGAGGAGCGAGGCGCCGATCATGGTCATCGTCATGGAATGCGGCGGCATCGGCTCCTTGCCGTAGCCCGTGCGCTTGCCGAGCATAAGGGCGCCGACGAGACCCGCCATACCGGCGTTGATATGCACGACCGTGCCGCCGGCGAAGTCGAGCGCGCCCATCTTGAACAGGAAGCCTTCGCTGAACCACACCATATGCGCCATGGGGAAATAGACGAAAGTGACCCACAGGACGGTGAACAGCAGGAGTGCGGAAAACTTGATGCGCTCTGCAAAGGACCCGACGATCAGCGCCGGCGTGATGCAGGCGAAGGTCATCTGGAAGCAGATGAACACGAACTCGGGAATGACGACGCCCTTGGTGAAGGTGTCGGTCGTTGAATCGCCGGTGATGCCAGCAAGGAAGGCCTTGGAGAAGCCGCCGATGAAGGCACCCGTGCCCGTAAACGAGAGGCTATAGCCGTAGATCACCCAGATCAGGGTGACGACGCAGACGATGGAGAACACCTGCGTCAGGACGGACAGCATGTTCTTGGTGCGCACGAGGCCGCCGTAAAACAGCGCCAGTCCCGGAATGGTCATGGCGAGCACGAGGATCGCGGAAACCAGCATCCAGGCCGTATCGCCCTTGTTCGGAACCGGTGCGGCCGCCGGAGCCGCCTCTGCAGCAGCCTGGGCAAATGCCGGCCCGGCCCCCGCAAAGGCGCCGGCGGCAAGTGCAAGGGCGAGTGCCGCAAGACCCGCCTTATGCTCGCGCTTGAACGTCATGAAACAAACTCCTCGAATGTAGCAGACAGGCGGATTGTCAAAGAGCGTCGGCGTCGGTTTCACCCGTGCGGATGCGGACTGCCTTTTCAATGGACGAGACGAAAATCTTTCCGTCGCCGATCTGGCCGGTACGCGCGGCGCCGACGATGGCATCCACCACCTTGTCCGCAATGTCGGCTGCGACAGCGACCTCGATCTTCAATTTGGGAAGAAAGCTCACCGCGTATTCCGCACCGCGGTAGATCTCGGTATGCCCCTTCTGGCGCCCGTATCCCTTGACTTCCGTCACGGTAAGCCCGTTCACGCCGATGGCTGTCAGGGCGTCGCGGACCTCCTCGAGCTTGAAGGGCTTGATGATGGCCACCACGAATTTCATGTCTCGGCTCCCTCGCGGATGGTGCTGGACGCTTTGTGGTGCGCCCCTGACCAGCTAATCCGTCGAAGGGATATCAAGCTTCGTGCCACATACGGCGAAGATGGCGCAAAGCGCACTTTTTCAGGGCAAATGTCCGGTGTCGCCCGCAGGTTGCCTGCGAGGGCCCTCTGATACTGCACAAATCTCGATCATGATGATCGAAAAATAGGCAATAATCCTATGCCGCAGCGCCTGCAAGGTCGGGACGTGGGCGGATCAGGCCTTCCTGGGCCACCGAAGCGACCAGTGCCCCCTCGCGCGTATAGATCAGGCCGCGCGAAAAGCCCCGTGCCCCGCCGGAGAAGGGCGTGTCCTGCGCATAGAGAAGCCATTCATCCGCCCGGAACGGCCCGTGGAACCAGAGGGCATGATCGAGGCTTGCGCCCTGGATATCCCGTTCGAATACAGTGCGCCCGTGGGGAATGAGGCTGGTATCGAGCAGTGTCATATCCGAGGCATAGGCCAGCACGCAGCGATGGATGGCGGGATCATCCGGCAGGCGCCGGGTGGTGCGGATCCACACGTTGAAGCGCGGCGCCATGGGTGTGCCGGACTGCTGGTAGCGCTGGTATTCGACCGGCCTGAGCTCGATCGGCCGCGCGCGTTCGTAGTAGGTCCGCATGGGATGCGGCATCGCCGGCAAAAAATTGGCGCGCAGTTCATCCTCGTTCGGCAGATCCTCCGGCATCGGCACGTCCGGCATGGGCAGGTGGTAGGCCAGCCCCGGCTCCGGCGTATGAAAAGACGCCGACATGGAGAAGATCGCTTCGCCATGCTGGATGGCGACAACCCGGCGCGTCGTGAAGGAGCGCCCGTCGCGGATCCTGTCCACCTCATAGATGATCGGAACCTGGGGATCACCGGGCCGCATGAAATAGCCGTGGAGCGAGTGGATATCCCGCCCCGGATCCACCGTCCGCGAAACCGCCACGAGGGCCTGGCCGATGACCTGCCCCCCGAACACCCGTTGCCAGCCGACCTTGGGGCTGCGCCCGCGGAACAGGTTGCGCTCTAGGGGCTCGAGGTCGAGAATATCGAGCACTTCGTCTACGGGGTTCTCCATCGGTCACCCATTTCTGCTGCGTGCCATGGCTAAATGGCGGAATGGAGCGGGCGTTTCCACCCATCCCCTATGCACTTGCTCTGCCCAGGAGATCTCCCATGAGATCTGCCAGGAGATCTGCCATGAGATCTGCCCAGGAGATCTACCCATGAGATCTACCATGAGCTCTACCCATGTGCGCCTGACGGGTGGGAGCGTCAAGCGCAGGCCGCGCATGCCCCGGAAGGGACGCGTCCCGATGCCATGGTTCGGTTCGCCGCGAAAGATGCTAGAGGCTGTCGGGACCTGCCGCGCCGCGCCATTGATCCGAGACAAAGGTGATGGTCGCTGCGCAGGCGAATAGCCTTTGGTAGAATGGTGAGATGATGGCGGGCAACACACAGCAGGCGGTTCCACGGCCCAAAACCCCACGGCCCAAAACCCCACTGCCCGAGACCCCAATGCCCATGACGGATGTCACGATCGCCGGAGGTGGCATTGTGGGCCTCAGCCTCGCGATGGCGCTGCGGCGGGGTGCCGGTCTTTCGGTGCAGGTCATTGATCCCCTGCCCGCCGGCAAGGACATCGGACGTGCCTCGGCCGTCGCGGCGGGCGCCCAGCGCATGCTGGCCGAGCTTGGTGTCTGGGATGCGATCGCACCCGCCGCGCAGCCCGTATCCCGGATGGTGGTGACCGACAGTCGTCTGAGCGACCCCGTGCGCCAGGCCTTCATCACCTTCGACGGCGCGATCGCCCCGGACGAGCCCTTCGCCTATATCATCGAGAACGCGGTCGTCACAAACGCCCTGCGCGACGCGGCCCACGCCGCGGGCGTCGTCTCGGCCGCGACCGCCGTCAAGGGTTTCGCAACGCGCGGCGCCGGAGTGGATCTCACCCTCGCCGACGGGAGCAGGCAGCGCACAGCCCTGCTTGTCGCGGCCGATGGCGCGCGTTCGGCGCTGCGCTCCTATGCCGGCATCCCCTGGAGCGGCCATGACTATGACCAGTCCGGCATCGTCGCGACCGTCGCGCATGAACGGCCGCATGACGGTTGCGCGGTCCAGCATTTCCTGCCGCCGGGACCCTTCGCCCGGCTGCCTTTGACCGGCAACCGCTCCTCCATCGTCTGGACGGAGCGACGGGCTGACGCGGAGGCCCTGCTGGCGCTCGACGCGGACGACGTCGTCGACGAACTCGAGCGCCGCTTCGGCCTCGATCTCGGGCGCCTGACACTGGAAACGGAGCTGCGCGCATTCCCGCTGGGCGTCGGGATGGCGCGCCGCTTTGTCGGGGACCGCTTCGCGCTCGTCGGCGACGCCGCACATCTCGTGCATCCCCTGGCGGGACTTGGTCTCAATCTCGGCCTGCGTGACGTAGCCGTGCTCGCCGAGGCCATCGTCGACCATGCGCGCCTGGGTCTCCCGCCCGGCGATGCCACGGTGCTGGAGCGTTACCAGCGGGCACGGCGATTCGATACGCTGACGCTCGGCATCGCGACGGACGGCCTCAACCGGCTGTTCTCCAATGATCGGCTGCCGTTTCGGCTCGCGCGCGACCTTGGCCTCGGCATCGTCGACCGGATGCCCGGGCTGAAGAATTTCTTCATCCGCGAGGCGGCGGGCGTCGTCGGCGCCGTGCCGCGGCTGATGCGCGGCGAGCCACTCTGATCGCGAGGCGTCAGCGACAGACGAAGGCGATTCCGGATTGGGAGCGTCCGTCGGAGAATGGGCAGCAGCGCCGTTTCACTCGATGGAGCGGGCCTCTTCCGGCAGCATGATCGGGATGCCGTCCCGGATAGGATAGGCGAGCTTCGCCGGCCGGCTTATGAGCTCCTGACGTGCAGCATCATATTCCAGATTTGCCTTGGTCAGAGGACACACAAGGATCTCGAGGAGCTTGGGGTCAACCCGCGTGCCTTCGGCTACGGAAGGCTCATCGCTGGCGGGGTTGGCCGGGGACGTCGGTTCGTTGGTCATGGAAGCTCACTGCAATGTCGTATCAGGATTTCCGGATTCGCGTACCAGTTCGATTTCGGTGATCGCGATCAGCATTTCGGCCCGGCTCTTGAGATCAGGCGCTTCAAGCAGCGCCTGCTTCTCGCGTGGGCCGAACGGACTCATCATGGAGAGCGCATTCACGAGTGCCTCGTTGGGCGCTTCGTTGATGCCCTTCCAGTCCACCTTGAGGTCATTGGCCTCGGCGAATTCCCTCAGCGTGCGGATCACGCCCGCGCGGTCAGTCTCGGCTTCCCCGGCGCGTGGCTCAAAATCCACCTTGAACGGCTCATAATCGACCCGCGCCTGGCGATAGGGCGTTGCGACGGTCAACTCCTCGACCACCCGGAAACGCGAAACACCCGTCAGGGAGATCACGTAGCGCCCATCGCCCGCCTCGGCAAACTGGGTGATTCGCCCCGCGCAGCCCACCGGATAGAGCCGCGGTATCGCCGCCTCCTCTTCGTCATCCGGCTGAATCATCCCGATCACACGATGCGTGGCGATCGCCTCGTCGATCATCGCGACATAGCGGGGTTCGAAAATGTTCAGCGGCAATTGCCCACGCGGCAGAAGCAGCGCGCCGGCCAGCGGAAAGAGCGGGACGACAGCGGGGCAATCCTTTGGACCACGGTAGGTCTGGTGAGTTGACATCTCGATCAGCACCTAAATGTTCAATGCCGATGCCGATCGCGGGCCGCGCCACGATGAGCGGCGAAGCCGGTTGGCATCAGGCAAACAGCAATGATGACAGCCGCCGACGCCCCGCCAGCGTTGCCTCATCCATCGGCCCCCAGGCCTCGAAGAACTGCAGGAGCTGCTTGCGCGCGCCGTCGTCGTTCCATGTGCGGTCCCGACGAAAGATTTCGAGCAACTGATCGGCTGCCTCCTCGCGCTTACCCTTCGCGTTCAGGGCCAGAGCAAGGTCGAAGCGCGCCTGATGATCGAGCGGATTTGCGGCCAGCCGCTGTTCGAACTCGGCGAGGTCACCCAGGGAGGCAGCCTGCTCGGCGAGCTCGAGAGCGGCGCGCGCCGCCGCGATAGCAGGGTCGCCGGCCTTGTCGGCAGGCACCATGTCGAGAAAACGCCGCGCGCCTTCAAGGTCATCGAGCTCCACATGGAGCCTGGCCAGCGCCGCGATGGCGCGAGCGTTGTCGGGCTCCTGGGCCAGCGCCTCGGCATAGAGGCCGGCCGCGCCGGCCGCATCCCCTGCCGCGGCAAGCTGGTCCGCCTCGTCGAGCAGTTCGGCGATTGGACCCGGCCCGAGCGGCCCCACGAGACGCTCGATGAAGGCCTTGACCTGGCTTTCGGGCAACGCGCCGACAAAACCGTCGGCCGGCTGGCCGCGGCTGAAGGCAATGACGGCTGGAATGGACTGGATGCCGAGCTGGCCGGGGATCTGCGGGTGCTCGTCGATATTGAGCTTGACCAGCTTCACCTTGCCTTGCGCCGCATTCACGGCCTTCTCGATAACCGGCCCGAGCTGTTTGCAGGGTCCGCACCACGGTGCCCAGAAATCCACCAGAACCGGCTGGCGCATCGACTCCGCGATCACATCCTGCCGGAAATCCGCGGTGGTTGTGTCCTTCACCAGGGGATCGGCCTGGCCGGTCGTATCTGCGAGCATGAAGTCCTCATCTCTCCTAGTGCATCCCGCGGGCACACCCCCGGACGCCATCCTCACCTGACGAGCGATCGCATTTCATCGCATGCGAACCCCATGCGGCTCCCGCCCATGATTCGCTGACTCATCAAACAAGTCACCGCATAAGTCCACCCGATAACGCAAACTGAACCGATGTCCGATGACCCATGCCGCACGGAGGCCTCATTTCAGATAGGAAGCCACGGCCATTCCGCAACAGCAGCAGGCCCCGCCGCCCGCCATGTGGACGGCCCCGCCCCCTTGCGGGACCGCTCGGAGCGATTCGCGCGGTCCTGCGTGATCACCGCGTGACCTGCGGCCGGTCGCAGGATTTCCAGGCAGATCCCTTGGGGGGCGCCATGGAAAGCCGACGGGTCAAAACACATCTTACCGCTGCCCCGCAAGGTGACCCAAGTTCATCCCATGCGCGACAGTCCAGGTGTGACAGTCCAGGCGTGACAGCAAAAACGCGACATCGCATCTTGACCGATTCTAAATTATAATTATTCTAATGAAAGATTGATCGTCCGGCGTTACGCTGCGAAATGGAGTTTGCAAACCATGGATATGACCACGTCCTGCACGAGCTGCATCTTCTTTGACAACCATGCCGCCAATGGCAAGGCTCCGGCTGCCGACGCGGGTCTGTGCCGCTTCAATCCCCCGGTCTCGCAGCCCGGCCCTGACGCCCATGGCCTCTGGCCCGTCGTCACCACCAATGACTGGTGCGGGCATTTCACGGCGCAGCGCCAGACGAGCCGCGCGGCCTGATGTCCTGACCGCGCTCAAACGGAAAAGCCCGCCGCTGGGTCCAGCGGCGGGCTTTTTTTTTTGCGAGAGCTACCTCAGGTTGAACACGAGCGGTACCGAAAGGGACACGGTCGCGCCCCGGATCTCCGGCGGAGGCGCCGGGACCGGACTTGATCGCTGCAAGGTGGCCACTGCCTCCTGATCAATCATCGACGATCCCGAACCCCTTGCGAGCCTTGCCGATAAAACCCGCCCGGCCCGATCGATTGTGAAAGCAACGTAAGCCGTGCCGCGTTGATTTCGCTCCAGCGCCTCGCGTGGATAGCGCTGGTGACGTTTCAAATGCGCACTGAGAAGGCTTTTCCACGTCGCGGGCGCTTGCGACGGCGCTTGCGTCACGCCTTGTGACGGCGCGGCAGCGGTCTGTCCGCGTGGCGCATCATGGGTCGGCGGCGCCGAGGTTCGGTCCGCGCGCTTATCCCTGCGCTCGACCTCACGACGGCGCTCGACGCGACGGATCTTCGGCGGTTCTTTCTTTTCGGCTTTCTTCACCTCCTTCTTGATCTCCTTGGGCGGAGGCGGAGGTGGTGCCGGCGGCGTCAGGACAGCCGCGGCATTGGGCACGTCCGGCAGCTCCGGCACATGGATATCCTGCGCCTCCACGACGGGGCGCGGCGGCGCGGGCTCTGGCGGCACAGGCTCCATCTCCGGCGGAGACGGTACTGGCTCAGGCGCAGGTGGAGGTGGCTCAGGCGGAGGCGGGAGCGGTTCCGTCTCCGGCGCTTCGACGGGCGGCTCGATCGGCCTCTCCGGCTCGGGCTCGGCTTCCGCCATCTGCGGCCCGGCTTCCGTTTCCGAAGGGGCCTCAGGGGACAGGGGAAGCGGCGCGAGCTCGATCAATACGGCGGCGCCGGTCGGATCGCTCGGGCCGGGGTCCTTCGGCCATTGCATCACGCCCCAGGCGCCGGCCACATGCGCGGTGGCAACCAGCACCGCGGCAAGCCCCCAGCGAGCGGCCTGACGCGTCGTCCCCTCTTCCCAACGGAAGGAGCCCGAGGACAGATGCGCACTCACCGAGCCGCCCCGGAACCGACCTCAGGCGGAACGTTCGCGGCGGCGGGAGACGTGCCCTGACCTGATGTACCTTGATCCGGTGAACCTTGATTCGGCGCCGCCTCCAGGCCAACCAGGCCGATCTTGAGATAGCCGGCCGATCGCAGGAGGTTCATCACCTCCATCACATCGCCATACGGCACCACCTTGTCGGCGCGTACAAAGATGCGTTCCTCACGGTTGTTCTGGGTCTGCGCGTCGAGCGCCATCGGGAGCAGGCCGCGCTCGATGGGTGTGTCGCCGAGGGCGAGCGTCAGGTCTTCCTTGACGGTCAGGAAAAGCGGCTTTTCCGGGCGCGGCTGGGGCCGCGCGTTCGAGGCCGGCAGATCCACCGCCACGTCGACCGTCGAAAGCGGCGCAGCCACCATGAAAATGATCAGCAGAACCAGCATCACGTCGATGAAGGGCGTGACATTGATCTCGTGGTTGTCGGCGAGTTCCTCGTCGCCATGATCCAGCCGGACACCCATGTCGGCTCACTCGGCCGCGGCGAAGAGGCTGGGCTTGCGGCGATGAGGCGCTGCCGCCCGGCGGTCGAGATCGCGCGAGAGATGGCGCATCACTTCGGTCCCCGCATCCGCGAGCAGCGCCCGGTAGCCGGTGATGCTGCGGGCGAAGACGTTGTAGATGATCACGGCCGGGATCGCCGCGACGAGACCAATGGCCGTCGCCAGGAGCGCTTCCGCGATGCCGGGCGCGACGACCGCCAGGTTCGTCGTGTTCGACCTGGCGATGCCGATGAAGGAATTCATGATGCCCCAGACGGTGCCGAACAAGCCGACGAAGGGCGCGGTGGCGCCAATGGTCGCGAGAAGTCCCGTCCCGCGCGTCATCAGCCGGCCGGCGCGCGCCTCGATGCGCGACAGCGACGCTGAGGCGCGCTCCTTGATGCCATCGGCAGGAAGGTCCGCCGAAACATCGTCTTCCTGCTTGGCGGCCTGCACCAGCGCGGCGACCACGTCCTTCCCGAGTTGCGCCGACCGGAGCCTATCCTCTGCCTCGTCGAGGCTGCGTGCTGCGATGAGACCGCCGAGCGAGCGGCGAACCCGGCGCTTGGCCGCTGCAATCTCGATGCTCTTCGCGAGCCAGACCGTCCAGGTTGCCAGCGAAGCGAAGGCGAGCCCGATCATGACCGCCTTCACAACGACGTCGGCCTGCATGAACATGCCCCAGGGCGACAGGTCATGCGGCAGCCCGGCAGTCGTGGCACCTTCCAGGATGCGCTGCTCCGGCAGCGCCGCCTCTCCCGTTGGTGCGGAGACGCTGGCCGACGTCTGTGCCGGAGACGCGGGCGCCTGTCCGGTGGGGACGCTTTGGCCTTGGGATGGGGCGTAAACCTGCGGCGCCGCTGTCGCAGCTGCAGGCGGCATCGCCACGGGATTCTGTCCTAGCGGCGACGGGCCAACGGCTGGATGCCCCTGGGGCAGCGGGTTCGACGGGGTACCCGGCCTGTCCTCTTGGGCTCGCAGGGGCTGTTGCGCGGCGAGCGGGCTCAGGCTTGCGGCGGCGAGCCAGATGGCGCTTGCGAGGATGGCTCTTGCGAGCCCGGTTCTCGCAACGGCCCCCCCGCGAGCGAACCGGTCCGGCCGGGGCATCATGGTCCACCGGGAGATCATGGCCATCCGCTTCACCACGCCCGCCGCGTCAGGCGAGCGAGAATGATGAAGCGGCGTCAGTCCGTGAATCGCAGGCATGAGCCAGACCCCTATTGGCATCTAGAAGATTGGCCACTGGCTGGCTGCCCCGGCCGAAGCGGGAATTGGCTGGCTTGCGGTATGTCTCAGTCGTCGTGAAGCACGGGACGCAGTTACCCCTGGTCCTCGCCCGTTCTCACATACGCCAAATATGAGGATTAGGAATAGTCCAAGAGAGCATGATTGCCTAGTTTCTATATCACATTAGATATATTCAAAACTATCAACGCCGCTCAATACCTTAGAAGACGTCTAATATAACGAGGATCACTAGTCCTCAGCTGGAGCTTTCTTGAAATCACCTTCATTGAAGCCGCGACGCCAATAGGCAACAGCCAGATGGCTGCTGCGATCAAGCTTCATGTCCTTGCGCCAGTGGCTTCGGATAGCGCGGAAAGCCTCGAACTCGACCCCCGCCCACGCGAACATGCTGCCGCCCGACGGCCATTCGACCGCGCGCACGGCGTCCTGCAGAAGCGTGGTGGTGCCGGGCTCCGCGCCGTTGCGATGGAGGAAACGCAGGAAGATGCCCGGCGGGTGCTGGATGGCCTGCTCCTCGCTGGCATCACTGACCTCGACCAGGGCAACACCCCGCGCGGTGGCCGGCATGGCCTCCAGCATGCGCGCGATGGCGGGAAAGCCCGTCTCGTCACCGACGAGGCAATACCAGTCTGCCGCGGCCATACCGCGCCCACCGGGACCCATGAGGCCAACGACATCCTTCTCCTTCGCCCGCAGCGCGAAGGCCGCGCCGGGGCCGGCGTCCTCATGCATGACGAAATCGATGTCGAGCTCGCCCGCCGTCGCATCGACCCGTCGGATCGTATAGGTGCGCACCGTTGGCCGCCGCTCTCCCTCCGGCCAGATCGGCAGGCCGTTTCGCCCCATGACCGGCCAGGCCGGTTTTTGGCCGAGCGGCGGGATCAGGAGTTTCACGTGAAAATTCTGGCTGTCGAACCGCCCGAGATCCTGGCCCGTCAACGTGATCCGCCGCAGATGCGGTGTGATATCCGCGATCCGCGACACATGCATCTCGCGAAAATTCAACAGTTCCGTGCGGTCGCACCCATCGCCCGTCCAGACAATGTCCGGTTTCTCGGCCTTCGCGCATTCCTCGAAACGCATGGCCAGCATAAATTTCACGCGTGCGAGCGACGCCTCGTCGGCGGCCTCTGCCCGCAGCGTGACAGCGCCCTCGCCGGCCTCCAGGATTCCAGACCCGAAGCTGAATTCCGCGCGCCCGCTGGTCGCGCTCCAGGTCGCCTGCACATCGTCCTGCATGAAACGCTCACAAAGCGTCGCGATGACGTGGGACGAGAGTTCGGTGCGCACCCTCGCTTCGCAGACAAGTGTTGTCATCGGGTTCGATCTCCTCAGCACTGACCGGCCCCGTCGCCGATGCCAGGGGCCCATTCCGCCGGTCGACCACCAAGGCGGCGGTATCCGTGCGGGAATTGAGGGCGCAAGCCACTGCATTGCTGCAGGGGGCGAGCCACCTGTGCAGGCTTTTTGCGCGCATTCAGCGCCGCAGCGCAAGTGCTAAGTCACGGAAATCGTTAGATTTTAACTGTTCTACATTGAAACCGGCCGATGAACGCGTGCGATTTCACCGCCGTAGCGCCACGACCGGGAAAGCTGAAAGTCAGGGCGCTCAGGTCCGGTCGACATGTCCAAGGCTGCGCCCTGGATCAAGCTGGTCGCGGACGCGCTGCTTCAGTGTTTTTACGTCCGGAAAACCGCCATCCTTCTGGCGCTCCCATATGACAACGTCATTGTAGTCAATCTGGAAAACCCCGCCCGAGCCCGGAACGAGAGCGACCTCTCCAAGATCGGAGGTGAATGTCGAAAGCAGTTCCTGCGCCATCCAGCCGGCGCGCAGCAGCCACTGGCACTGGGTGCAATAGGTAATGACGATGCGCGGCTTGCTCGGCTCGGTCATGGCGTTCCACTCGCAACCTGTTCGGCGATAGCCATCGCCCGTGATCGTCAAGGATGCCCATGCGAAGGATAACGCGCAAGTGCCGGGCGGAACGGGCTGGCGCATGCGGCCGAGCCGGCCATCTCCGATGATGTCGCGCAGCCGGTAAACGTCCCTGGCCGCCCGCCTCCAGCCGGCGCCACGCTTCCAACAGGCTCGTCCTCCCGCCGGAGCTGAATGGCTCTTTGGTACACCGAACGCATCGCGCTTGCGGACTGTCCAAGACGATTCCGCGACGGGCATCGCGTGCACTTTTGCCGGTCGCGCCGGATCAAATCCAGAGAATTGGATGTCCAGATGACCTCGACCATAGTGGCGCCATCGGGATCGACCTGCAAACAGCCGTGGTGACGCGCACCCATCCGAGGCGCCTTTGAAAGAATTGTGATCAGGACGCGCGGGACGAAGAACGCTCAGTCACGATCCAGCAAAACGCATTGGTAAGATTAACGACTACTGAAAACACAGATATGTATCTGTCAAGCGGCCAGGATCCGGCGAAATTATTTCAACACGGCATGTGGAATGAAATCGAAATTCTCATGGAGCGATAACGACCATATAATTTCACATATACACAAAGCCTGGAAGTTCACATCTCCGCGGGAAAATCAGTATAGTTCACCTTTTATACTCAAGCGCGTTTCATCAAAACTATAGTCTATATTATTATCCTTTCCTTCATCACGATAAGATAGGGCTTTCGAATATTTAGAGTGAATCGATAGGTGCTTCCAAAAGCTGCGCTGAAGCGAGGATATCTCATGCTGCGGGCCAGAACGATTGCGGCGACGCGCCTCCTCCTCGGTTAGTGAGTAACCATCAATCGTTGGATACGGCACCACCGTTCATTCAGACCCCAGCTTTAAGATAATTTGGCCGAGCATTCATTGTACCATACAGAAGATCGCCCGGATCATAGCGTTGTTTGAATGGACGTCCATCGGCATCGAATTCGAATCACTTATACTGCAATTTGGATACATTGAATACCGGGTTTACTACTGTTCTCCTAGTGAAGATGTGCTGCAACAACTGCAGCATTCACCTCAGATAGCGTCGCCGGCGACCAGTTTGGATGCCTGTCCTTGTCGATCACCGCCGCCCTCACGCCCTCATAGAAATCATGCCCCCGGAGGGTTTGGCAGGCCGCCGCATATTCCCGGGCGAGACAAGCCTCAAGCGAAGGCGACTGCCGGGCGAGACGCAGCAAAGCCAGCGTGACCGTCACGCTGGTTGGCGAACGACTGAGGATGGTGTCTGCTGTCTCCAAGGCGAAAGCCGAACCATCGGCCTTCAGACTGTCAACAATCCCTGACGGATCATCCGCGCGCATCGCACGGTCGATCAGGGATTGCTGCTCGGACAGCAGGGATTGCCCGGCTGGCTCGCTGAATGCGGCAATGACCGCGTCCACATCGCCTGCCGCCGCGGACGATGGTAGCGCCAGCAGCGCGGCCAGCAGGGCAGGCCAATGCGCTGACGGCACGACCGAATCGGCGAAGCCGGCGAAAATGGCATCCGCCGCCCCCACGCTGTTGCCGGTGAGCCCCATATAGGTGCCGGTTTCACCTGGCGCCCGCGCCAGCAGCCAGGTTCCGCCAACATCCGGAATGAAGCCTATACCGGTTTCCGGCATCGCGAGGCGGGTCCGCTCCGTAACGATCCGATGGCTGCCATGGGCGGACAATCCAACGCCGCCGCCCATCGTAATACCATCCATGAAGGCGACATACGGTTTGGGAAACGCAGCGATGCGCGCATTCACGGCGTATTCGGCGCGCCAAAAAGCCTGCGCGATGCCGTCACCGGCCCGACCGCTTTCGCTGACGGAGCGAATATCCCCACCTGCACAGAAACCACGCTCGCCTGCGCCGTCGATGACGACAAGGCCCACCGCCGTGTCCTTCTCCGCCACGTCCAGCGCCGCGGCGATGATCCGGATCATCTCCAGCGTGAGGCTGTTGAGCGCCTTGGGACGGTTGAGCCTGATATGGAGAACAGCCCCCCGACGCGCGACTAAAACAGGCGCGTCGGTTCCATCCCAAGTCAGCTCTGCTTCGCTGTCAGGTGCCCGCACGCTTGTTCAGCCGGTTTGTGACCAGATCGTCGACGACGCCAGGATCGGCGAGCGTCGAGGTATCGCCGAGGCTACCATGTTCATCCTCGGCGATCTTGCGGAGGATGCGCCGCATGATCTTGCCGGACCGAGTCTTGGGCAAGCCCGGCGCAAACTGGATCAGATCCGGCGTTGCAATCGGGCCGATCTCGTGACGAACCCAGGTCACTAGATCCTTGCGCAACTGGTCCGAGGCCTCGACGCCGACCATCAAGGTTACATAGGCGTAGATCCCCTGCCCCTTGATGTCGTGGGGATAACCGACGACAGCCGCCTCCGAGACATACTCATGGGCAACCAGGGCCGATTCGACCTCCGCCGTGCCAAGCCGATGGCCCGACACATTCAGCACGTCATCGACACGGCCGGTGATCCAGTAGTAGCCGTCCTCATCGCGCCGGCAGCCATCACCCGTGAAATAGCGATTGGGATAGGCGGAGAAATAGGTCTCCATGAAGCGCGCGTGGTCCCCGTAGACCGTGCGCATCTGTCCTGGCCAGGAATCCTTCAGTACGAGATTGCCAGCCCCGGCCCCCTCGATGACCTTGCCGTCCGCGTCGAGAAGCTCCGGCTGCACGCCAAAGAACGGCAGCGTAGCCGACCCCGGCTTGAGATCCGTTGCGCCAGGCAACGGCGAGATGAGCGCACCGCCCGTTTCCGTCTGCCACCAGGTGTCGACGATCGGGCAGCGGTCGTCGCCGACGACGCGATGGTACCACTCCCAGGCTTCCGGGTTGATCGGCTCGCCCACCGAGCCGAGGAGGCGCAGGGACGCACGTGACGTCGATTTCACAGGCTCGTCGCCGGCCTGCATCAGCGCACGCAGCGCCGTAGGCGCGGTGTAGAAGATATTGACCTTATGCTTGTCCACCACCTCCCACATGCGGGATTTCGTGGGATAGGTCGGGATGCCCTCGAACATGAGCGTCGTGGCACCATTGGCCAGCGGCCCATAGACGATATAGCTATGCCCGGTGACCCAGCCCACGTCGGCAGTACACCAGAAGATCTCGCCGCCGTGATAATCGAAGATATACTGGAAGGTCATCGACACGTAGACGAGATAGCCGCCTGTGGTGTGCAGAACGCCCTTGGGCTTGCCGGTCGAACCCGACGTGTAGAGGATGAAGAGCGGATCTTCCGCCCCCATTTCCTCGCAAGGGCATTCGGTCGTCACCAGCGCGGCGGCATCATGCCACCAGACATCGCGGCCCGGCACCATGTTGACCGGCGAGCCTGTCCGGCGCACCACCACCACATGCTCGACACCGCCCGCGATCGCGATGGCTTCGTCGACATTGATCTTCAGCGGGATTTTGCGGCCGCCGCGGAGGCCTTCGTCCGCGGTGATGATGACCTTGGAACCACAGTCCGTGATGCGGCCGGCCAGCGAATCGGGTGAAAAACCACCGAAGACCACGGAGTGGATGGCGCCGAGCCGCGCGCAGGCGAGCATCGCATAGGCCGCCTCCGGGATCATCGGCATGTAGATCGTGACGCGATCCCCCTTCTCGACGCCGCGCAGCCTCAAGACATTGGCGAAGCGCGCCACCTCGTCGTGAAGTTCCTGATAGGTAATATGCTTCTGTTCGCTCGGATCGTCGCCTTCCCAGATGATCGCGACTTGATCCGCGCGCTCCGGCAAATGCCGATCGATGCAGTTATAGGCGACATTGGTAATGCCGTCCTCGTACCACCGAATCGAAACCGCGCCGGGCGCAAAGCTCGTGTTCTTCACCTTGGTATAGGGCGCGAACCAGTGGATGCGACGCCCGTGTTCACCCCAGAAGCCTTCAGGATCTTCAATCGAAGCCTGGTACATGGCCTCATAGCGCGCCTTGTCCACATAAGCGCGTGCAGCCCAATCCGCGGGCACCGGATAGATCTTGTCCGACATTGGTTTCCTCCCGGTCGGCTTATGAAACGAAGGCTGACGCAACCAACCGTGGCTTAGTTGATTATGCGAATCGAGCCGTCGCTCGGCAAGCGCAACGCACGCCGAACGATATTGGAATAATGGCTAGGAATGGATTGAAATCACTAGAACATTAGTCGATGGTGCGAAGTGTCGCATGCATGCGACACTCATTCGCTGCGGATATCATCCCTGCAGACGGCGGCAAAGCGCGTCGAGCTGATCCAAGGTGAGATAACGGATGCGCATCTCACCGCCGCGCGCCTGGTGACTGATCGTTACGGCCAATCCAAGGACGTCTTCGAGCGCCTTTTCGAGGGCGCGCGTGTCAGGATCCTTTTCGGCCTTCGTACGGCTGCGCGGAATGCTGGCCTTCCCACTGTCGCGCGCTTCGTCCTGGGCGATGCGCTCGACATCACGGACATTCAAGCCCTTCTCGATGACCTGGCGTGCGACGGCCTCCGGATCTTCCAATCCGAGCAGAGCGCGGGCATGGCCCGCCGACAACTGCCCGTCATTCACCAGATCCTTCACGCCGACCGGCAGTTTGAGCAGGCGGAGCGTATTGGCAACATGGCTCCGGCTCTTGCCGATGACCTGCGCCAGATCATTCTGGGAATACGCGAATTCGGCGATGAGTCGCTCATAGCCCGCCGCCTCCTCCATGGGATTGAGGTCGGCACGCTGGACGTTTTCGATGATCGCGATTTCAAGCGCGGTCTTGTCGTCCGCTTCGACAACGACCACCGGGACCTCATGCAGGCCGGCGCGCTGCGCCGCTCGCCAGCGCCGCTCACCCGCGATGATCTCGAAGACGTCGATGAGATGCGGCAGAGAGCGCACGACAATGGGCTGAATCACCCCACGCTGCCGGATGGAATCCGCGAGCTCGGTAAGGTCCTCTTCGACAAAAGCTTTACGCGGGTTCCGCGGATTGGGGCGCAAGAATTCAACCGGGACGAGACGCTGGCCCGGCGTGCGCGTACGCTCCAGTGCGCCAAATTCCTCCCCGACATCACCGATGAGGGCCGCAAGGCCACGGCCAAGGCGGGAGCGTGCGGGATCATCGGCCATAGGTCTTCTCCAGAACGGCACAGGCTGCAGTCACGCTGCGCACAAGCTACGCTCGCGCTGAATGACTTCCGACGCCAGCTTCAGATAGGCCTGAGCGCCGGCACATTTGAGATCATAGAGCAAGACCGGCTTACCGTGGGATGGCGCCTCGGACACCCTGACATTGCGCGGTATGACCGTGTCATACACCTTCTTGCCCATGAACTGCCGCACGTCGGCCACCACCTGGCCCGCCAGATTGTTCCGCGGATCATACATCGTCAGTACAACGCCGTGGATGGTCAGGCGGGGATTGAGCGCAGCACGCACCTGATCCACCGTCTTCAAGAGCTGGCTCAACCCTTCCAACGCGAAGAACTCGCATTGCAACGGCACCACGACCGCGTCGGCAGCCGTCAAGGCGTTGATCGTCAGGAGATTGAGGGAGGGCGGACAATCGATGAGGACATAGGTAAAACCGCCGGTATGGCCATCGGGCGTTACCGGTTCGGACACCGACTTGATCGCCTGGGTCAGTCGATGCGCCCGATCACGCGACGACGCGATCTCAAGTTCAACCCCGAGGAGATCAAGCGTCGAAGGCGCGACGGCCAGATTGGGGACCGCCGTTTCGATCACGGCATCCACGAGCCGGGCCGCACCGGTCATGACGTCATAGGTCGAAATTCGCCGGCTTCGGCGATCGATCCCCAGACCCGTCGTCGCATTACCCTGGGGGTCGAGATCGACAATCAAGACGCGCTCGCCGATGGCGGCCAGCGCGGTGCCAAGGTTGATGGCTGTCGTGGTCTTCCCAACCCCGCCCTTCTGATTGGCCAGGGCAAGAACACGCACGTTCTGGGTATGGAGTCTCCGAACGACCGGTTCGGCCTGCGGCGGTTCAATGGTATGGCTATCGGTCATGGCGTGGCCTATTCCCGGTCAAGCTCGCGGGCCTCGCTTACGATCAAGATGCCAGCGTCGGCATCCGTCAAGCTCGGTGCGATATCAGCGACGATTCTCCAAGATTTAGCCGCTTCGGTCAATTCAACATCTAGATCTTGGCCCTTGGGAAAGATCCCCACCGATCCGGTTCTCAACAGATCTTTGACCATAGGCAACAGTCGCACCACCGGCGCCAGCGCGCGCGCCGTGACGACATCGATCCGCCCGACAAACTGATGGGCAACATCTTCGATGCGTCCCTCATGAACCGTCGCCGGCGCACCCGTGGCCCGAACCGCCGCGCGCAGAAAGGCGCATTTGCGGCCATTGCTTTCGACGAGATGAACCGCGGCCCCCGCGGTGTCGGCAAGAAGGATTGCGATGACTAGGCCGGGCAAACCCGCGCCCGATCCGAGATCGAGCCACCGCCGCGCGCTTGGCTGGACGCGAAGGAGCTGAGCCGAATCAGCGATATGCCGCCGCCAGACATCATCAAGCGTGCCGGGGCCCACGAGATTCTTGACCGCCTGCCAACGCTGCAACTCATGGACATAGGCCCGCAACCGATCTCCCGTTTCACGTGAAACATGGGAAAGTCCGGCATGCTCCAGATCGGCTTTATGGCCAACGGCCGTCATGAATATGCGCTGCCCGAATCGTTGCGGAGAAGAATCGATCACATCGTGTATAACACCACCCATGTTTCATGTGAAACAGGGTCAACTACATAACGGGTACGAATCGATTCGTTTTCCCAAGGGCAATTGCAGCGAGAAGCGTCATTGCAGCAGGCGTCATCCCTTCGATGCGCGCCGCCTGACCCAATGTCGCGGGCTGAATCTGCATGAGTTTCTGCCTTAGCTCGTTGGATAGTCCAGGCATGATCAGAAAATCGATCGTCGGCAGCTTCACCGATTCATCAGCGCGGTAGGTCGCGATATCCAACGCCTGGCGCTCCGTATAGACCGCATAGGTGGCGTCCGCCTCCAAGCGTGCAGCCACACGCTCCGAGACCCCGGACAATTCGGGCCAGATCGCTGCGAGCCGGCGCATATCGATGCCCGGATAGGACAGGAGCTGAAAGGCCGATCGGCGCTGCCCATCCCGGTTGAGAGACAGGCCATGGCGCTCGGCCTCATTCGGGGTGAGATGCAGCGCCTCGAGCCGACCCCGGAGGCCAGCGAGGACCTCCTGCGACAAACGGAAGGAATCTGCCCTTTCAGTTCCGATACAGCCGATCGCCAGGCCGCGGGGCGTCAGCCGTTCGTCCGCATTATCGGAGCGAAGCGTCAAGCGATACTCCGACCGCGACGTGAACATGCGGTATGGCTCGCTCACACCCTGTGTGACCAGGTCATCCACCATGACTCCCATATAGCTTTCGGCGCGATCGAAGACGATGTCCCCCTGGTCACCGGCATGGCGGGCGGCATTCAACCCCGCAATCAACCCCTGCGCGCCCGCTTCCTCATAACCGGTTGTGCCGTTGATCTGCCCCGCGAGGAACAAACCGCGACAAGCCTTGACCTCGAGCGTTGGCCTGAGGTTGCGCGGATCGACATAGTCATACTCGATCGCATAGCCCGGCCTCAGCACCGACGCGTTTTCCAGGCCAGGAATCGTCGCAATGAAGGCGCGTTGAACATCCTCGGGCAGGGAGGTCGAGATCCCATTGGGATAGACCGTCGGATCATCCAGTCCCTCCGGCTCCAGGAAAATCTGATGCCCGTCGCGATCGCCAAAGCGGGTGATCTTATCTTCCACGGAGGGGCAATAGCGCGGACCGCGGCCGGTGATCGATCCCGAAAACATCGCGGAGCGATGGATATTCTCACGGATGATCGCGTGCGTCGCTTCGGTTGTTCGCGTGATGCCGCAGGCGATCTGCGGTGTCGTTATACGTTGGGTCAAGGTCGAGAAGGGCTCGGGCGGATCATCACCCGCCTGCATCTCCACCGCCGACCAGTCGATTGTCCGGCCATCCAGTCGCGCCGGGGTTCCTGTCTTCAGTCGGCCCAGCGACAGACCCAGCCGCGTCAGGCTGGCGGACAAGCCGTTGACCGGCGGCTCGCCGTAGCGCCCGCCGGCGCGCTTCACGTCGCCAATGTGAATGAGACCACGAAGAAATGTCCCCGTCGTGATGACGACCGCACCGCAGTCCACATTGCGGCCATCCGCGAGCCGAACGCCGGACACGCCGGCACCCGAAATGATGATGTCATCGACCTCGGCCTCAAGGATCGTCAGGTTTGCCGTCGCCGCCAGGGCGTCCTGAACGGCCTGCGCGTAAAGCTTTCGATCCGCCTGGGCGCGCGGGCCGCGTACAGCCGGCCCCTTCCGGCGGTTGAGGACACGGAACTGGATTCCTGCCGCATCGGCCGCGCGGGCCATGACCCCGTCGAGGGCATCGATCTCGCGCACGAGATGGCCCTTCCCAAGCCCACCGATAGCCGGGTTACACGACATCGCGCCGATGGTCGCCTGGCGATGGGTAATGAGCGCTGTCTGCGCGCCGAGGCGTGCGGAGGCGGCGGCGGCCTCTGTGCCCGCATGCCCTCCACCGACGACAACGACATCAAATTGACCCAACATATGGATCTCCTGCGATCCCAACGCCGCCCCGCTTGTAGCAAGCATGCGTTTCACGTGAAACAGAACAACGGAGCGATATTACTTTCCGATGCAGAAGGATGAGAAGACACGATCGAGAATGTCTTCAACACCAACGTGGCCGGTTACCCGTCCCAAACCACGAAGCGCGAGCCGCAGATCTTCCGCGAAAAGTTCCGGCGGCTTATCAAGCTCGACGCCGCGATCAAGCGCCGCAAGAGCCGTGACCAGCGCCTCGCGATGGCGCTCCCGCGTCACAAGGGCCGCGCCATTCCCCAAGGCTTCCCGCGCACGATCCGCGATGGCATCCAGGAGTTCGGCTATGCCTTCACCCGCAGTCGATGAAACGGCAAGCCCTTCGAAGGCGTCCGGCGCCTGGCGGAGATCGGATTTTGTCCAGAGGCGCAGGGTGGGCGCGGCCCAGGACGATGGTTGCGGTGGCGAATCGAAGGCCTCCAGCGCCAGGACAAGGTCGGCGCCTTCAGCGCGGAGGAGCGCCCGGCGGATGCCCTCCTTCTCCACCACATCCTCCGTCGACCGTAAACCTGCGGTGTCGATGAGGATCACTGGGAGACCATCGATATCAAGCGAGGTCTCCAGTACATCCCGCGTCGTGCCGGGGATCGCCGTGACGATAGCCGCCTCTCTCTGAAGAAGACGATTGAACAAGGTGGACTTGCCCGCGTTCGGCGCGCCGGCAATCACAACAGTAAAACCCTGACGCAAGCGTTCGCCGCGACGTCCGTCGGCCAATGCCGCGGCGATCTCACATCGAACCGCGGCGACACGCGGCCGGACCGCGTCCGCCAGATGATCCGGGACATCGCCCTCATCGGAAAAATCGAGTTCCGCCTCAACCTCGGCCAGACAATCAACCAATCGATCGCGCCATCCCTGAACGGCTGTCGAGAGCGCGCCGTCCATCTGACGCAGCGCCTGCCGGCGCTGCAGCTCCGTCTCCGCATCCACCAGATCCGCGATGCCTTCCGCCTCGCTCAGGTCCAGGCGTCCCGCGAGAAAGGCGCGGCGGGAGAATTCGCCGGGTTCGGCGAGTCGGCAACGCGGTATGTCCAGTATGGCCGCGATCACTGCCCCGATGACCGCGGTGCCGCCATGGACATGAAATTCAGCCATGTCTTCGCCACTGAAACTCCCCGGTCCCGGAAACCAGAAGACAAGCGCGTGGTCGAGGATCTCGTTGGTGGTGGGTGAACGCAGATGACGTAAGGACGCGCGGCGTGGGTCCGGGCAGGTCCCGGCAATTGTTTCGAGTACGAATCGGCTTGCCGGGCCGGAAAGACGCAGAATCGCGACAGCCGATCGGACAGGACCCGTTGCGAGCGCGAGGATCGTTTCCCGCGCGGCGGCGTTTTCATTCAGATCTCTCGAAGCCATGGGCGTTATCACAAAGCGAGGTCTTCCTGCCCGACAAGCGCAGAAGCCGCCTGATTTGGCGAGCAAAGCGTGTCACAGTTCTTACGACGCAAGGACGGAGCACAGCATGAACCGCCTGGGTAACCAGACCAGCCCCTATCTGTTGCAACACCGCGACAACCCCGTCGATTGGTGGCCGTGGGGCGCTGAAGCGCTCGCTGAAGCCCGCCGACAGGGCAAGCCCATCCTGTTGTCTGTTGGCTATGCCGCCTGCCACTGGTGCCACGTGATGGCACACGAGAGCTTCGAGGATGCGGCAACCGCCATGGTGATGAACGAACTTTTCATCAATATCAAGGTCGACCGGGAAGAACGGCCCGATGTCGACCAGATCTATATGCAAGCTCTACATATGCTCGGCGAGCAGGGCGGCTGGCCATTGACGATGTTCCTGACCTCCGACGGCGAACCCTTTTGGGGCGGAACGTATTTCCCGCCGACCGCGCGCTTCGGTCAGCCCTCCTTCACAACCGTACTCAAAGAAGTCGCGCGGCTTGTGCGTGATGAGCCGGGACGCATCGCTCACAATCGCAATGCTCTGCTGAGCGGCCTGCGCGCCCGGGTCGCCGCCGACCCGGATGCCACCCTCGGAGGGGAATGGCTCGCCCGTGTCGGCGCTACGCTCGGGCGCGCGTTTGATGCGACCTATGGCGGTCTGAAGGGCGCCCCCAAATTTCCCAATCCCATGCTTCTCGAATTGCTCTGGCGTCACGCCAGCCGGGAAGGCGATACGGAATCCGAGGCGTTGTTTCACCTCACATTGGAACAGATGGCCCGCGGTGGCATCCATGATCACCTGGGCGGGGGTTTTGCGCGGTACTCTGTCGACGACAGATGGCTCGTGCCGCATTTCGAGAAGATGCTCTATGACAATGCGCAACTCCTGCCCCTCTTCGCGCTTGCCGCAGCACGTACCGGCCAACCCATCTTCGTGAATGCGGCGGATGGAATTGTTCGTTGGCTCGACCGTGAGATGCGTATGCCCGGCGGCGCCTTTGCGGCAAGCCTGGACGCCGACTCCGAGGGGGAAGAAGGCAAAGCCTATGTCTGGACCGCAGGCGAAATCGACACAGTGCTTGGGGATGACGCCGATCTCTTCAAGACCGCCTACGGTGTCACGGAGGAGGGTAACTGGGAGGGCCGGACGATTCTGAATCGTCAGGGCGCCTTTGAGCCGGATGCGGAACAGAATGCCAAATTGACGGATCTCAGGGGAAAGCTCCTCGACCACCGCAATCGACGCCCCCAGCCGGCGCGGGATGACAAGGTTCTCGCCGACTGGAACGCCTTGGTCATCATCGGGCTCGTGCGTGCGGCATTGCTCCTCGATCGCCCGGAGTGGCTCGAGACCGCACGGCAAACCTATCGTTTCATCGCCGAATCGATGGTGAAGGACGGGCTGTTGGGCCACAGCTGGCGCGATGGCAACCTGCTGGTCCCCGGCTTCGCGACCGACTATGCCGCCATGATGCTGGCGGCCCTGACGCTCTACGAAGCAATGGGAGAAGATGGCTACCTGGACGATGCCAAGCGCTGGCATATGGCGTTAACAGATCATTACGCTGACGAATCGGGTTTGCTGTTTCTTGTTGCCGACGGGGCTGAGGACCTCGTCGTCCGCCCCCAGCCAACACTGGATGAGGCCACACCGAATGCCAACGGGCTCTATGCGGAGGCCCTGGTCAGACTAGCGGCAATCGCCCCGACGGGATCGATCGAGGAGACACTGTCGATCATCGCCGGCCGCGCAAAGGCGGCCCCCCTCAATCACGCCTCCATTCTCAATGCCCTGGATCTCCATCTGAATGGTATGGCTATCGTGGTGGCGGGATCCGAGAGACGGGCCCTGCTCGAGATTGCCCGATCTGTTCCCTATCCGAATCGGACTGTGGCGGACCTGGACAATGGTCGTGATCTGCCAGCCGGTCATCCCGCAACGGCGCGGATCGCCCAGGCAGGCCAAGGCGCTGCCTTTATCTGCCGCGGACAGACCTGCTCGTTACCGATCCGTGACCCGGCCGAGTTCACCCGTGCTTTGCAGCCATCGGGCCGCGCGATGGTTAGGCCGTGAGCGCCTGGAACAGATCCGAATTGCAGGAAATCGTCTGATGCCATCCAGATCACTGAATCGGCGCAACAATTTTTTGCGCGGAGGAAGTCCGCAACGAGCGAACTTGCTCTGACCGCGCAACCTGGGCTCCGGGTCGCAGCGAGCCCTGTGTGGGACTCAATCCGGCCGTTCCCGGCAATCAGGCAAAGTACCAGTCGCCGGTCGAGGCATTCCATGCAAGCGAATGCAGGTAATCGCTCTGGCTCAGATTCTCGGCACTATCAGCGAAGGCGACGAGAAGATTTTCCCGGCCGTATCCGCTCTCCAGCTGACCGATCCAGAAGGCCGCTCCCTCACCATCGCTACCGCGGCCGAGCACGTTCTCATACATGGCCTCGACCAGATCACGATTGCTCATCGTGGACGCGTTGCCGAAGTTTTTTGTAAATTCGGCACTCTTGAGAAATTCGCGCGCAATGACGAGTTCGGAATTTCCATCAGCGTGAACGTCGTACCAGAAGTTCAGCCCGGCGATATCCGCCTTCCGCCCAAGGCCCGCTTCATAGAGGCGACCGACAGCCTCGGCATCCGCCTTGTTTGAGCCATAGGCTTCCTGTTCCCGGTGGAAGTTGATCGTGTCGTTGGCATCGTTGGATAGGACCCCATTGAGGCCCAGCCCGCCCAGCCCTTCCCAGGAAATGTCACCGATGAAGCTGTCCTTGCCTGGCAGATAATAGGCGATCTCGCCCCAGCTCAGCGTGACATCATTGAAGTGGTAGAGTTCCACCTGTTTACCGGGATCGAGCCAGTCAAGCACAATGACCGATGTGTCGCTCGCGGTATCCCACAGGACGAGATGGCGGTTGTCGATCGTCGCGACGTGACTGGTCGCGGATGACCAGGAGATGCCGTGCATCGTGACGTAGTCATACCCGCCGCTATCGGCCACGATCATATCGCCGTTCACGATATAGCCGTCCTCGCCCTTGCCTCCCATGGCAAGGTTGAAGCCACCGCGCGCGTTGCCCTCGATCGTGTCGTTGCCGCCATAGGCGTAGGCCACGGAATAGGAATTTCCAAGTGTCAGGTAATCCCGAAACGAAACACCGCTCGTCGGCGTCAAATCGATAACCATGCCATAAACCCCGCTTTGAATGCTTCGTTGTTCCGTTACGGGAAAGCCGAAAGCTCTTATGGCTGGGGGTTGCAACGATCGCGCCGGATGTCACGGAATTGGCAGTAAGCCCCAGGACGCAAAAAAGCCGCCGGAACGGGATGCCCGGCGGCTTGTGAGGCAAAAGACAACTTGACCGTCGAGCCGGCCGGGTTGTCCTCTTGTCCGTCGTTCTTCAGGTATTCATGGAATCGAAGAATTCCCCATTGGACTTGGTCTGCCGCAGCTTGTCGAGCAGGAACTCGATGGCGTCGACCGTGCCCATCGGGTTCAGAATGCGTCGGAGCACATAGGTCTTCTTGAGGATATCCGCCGGCGTGAGCAGCTCTTCCTTACGCGTACCGGAACGGGTGATATCGAGCGCCGGGAAAACGCGCTTGTCGGAAACCTTGCGGTCGAGAATGATTTCCGAATTGCCCGTACCCTTGAACTCTTCGAAGATCACCTCGTCCATGCGGCTGCCGGTATCGATCAGAGCCGTCGCAATGATGGTGAGCGAACCGCCCTCCTCGATATTGCGGGCCGCACCGAAGAAGCGCTTCGGCCTCTGGAGCGCATTGGCATCCACACCGCCCGTCAGCACCTTGCCGGATGACGGCACGACCGTGTTGTAGGCACGGCCGAGACGGGTGATGGAATCGAGCAGGATGACCACGTCCCGGCCATGTTCGACCAGACGTTTCGCCTTCTCGATCACCATTTCAGCGACCTGCACGTGACGCGAGGCTGGTTCGTCGAAGGTCGAGGAAATCACCTCACCCTTCACGGAGCGCTGCATGTCGGTGACTTCCTCAGGCCGCTCGTCGATGAGCAGGACGATGAGGTAGCACTCGGGGTGATTCGTGGTGATCGACTGGGCGATGTTCTGCAGAAGGACGGTCTTACCGGTCCGCGGCGGCGCAACGATGAGGGCACGCTGGCCCTTACCGATCGGCGAAACGATATCGATGATTCGCGCCGAGTAGTCCTTCTTGGTTGGATCCTCGATCTCGAGGCGTAGCCTCTCATCCGGATAGAGCGGCGTCAGGTTGTCGAAGTGCACCTTGTGCCGGATCTTCTCGGGATCCTCGAAATTGATCGTATTGACCTTGAGCAGCGCAAAATAGCGCTCACCTTCCTTGGGACCGCGGATAGGTCCTTCGACGGTGTCGCCGGTCCTCAGGCCGAAGCGGCGGATCTGCGAGGGCGAGATGTAGATGTCATCCGGCCCCGCCAGATAATTGGAATCGGAAGAGCGGAGAAAACCGAAACCGTCCTGTAGAACCTCGACGACGCCTTCGCCGATAATCTCGATTTCGCGCGCAGCCAGCTGCTTCAAGATCGCAAACATCAATTCCTGTTTGCGCATGATGCTGGCGTTTTCGACCTCGAGCTCCTCAGCCGAAGTCAAAAGCTCGGTTGGCGTCTTGGACTTGAGGTCCTGAAGCTTGATCTCCCGCATGGAGACTCTCTCAAAATGTAAGGGCAGGCCCGAAGAAGGCCGGCCACGAAAGAAGGGGAACTGACAGGTAGAGGGGGTAGCGCTAGGGATAACTTGCTACCGGAAAGAGGCGACGCATGGTGGAGCCCATGGCGCACGCCAACCTGTTCAAAGGAAGGATGGGATTTCCATAGCCGCTTTTGAGGCGGCTCTCAAGCCCCGACGTCATGAAATCAAAAAGGTTTGACCACAACGAGGATCACGATGCCGATCATCAGGAGGGTCGGTATCTCGTTCACAATACGATAGAATCGCGCCGTGCGCTTGCGAATGTCGCCGGCAAGCCTGCGCTGCTCGCCAGCAAAAAAACCGTGAACGCCAGACAGAAGAACGACCAGAAGCAGCTTCCCGTGCAGCCATCCGAAGGAAAACCAGCCGCCGAGATAGGCGATATAGAGGCCGGAAACCCACGTTGCGATCATGGCCGGGTTGATGATGGCCTTCAGCAGGCGCCGCTCCATGACCTTGAAGGTTTCCGAGCGATCCGAACCGACCGGGGCATCCACGTGATAAACGAAGAGGCGTGGCAAATAGAGCATGCCCGCCATCCAGGCGATGACGGAAATAACGTGGAAGGCTTTGATCCATTCATACATGGGCTCAACCTAACCCGCCACGCACCCGCTTGACGAGCCTTTCCACGTGCTGGATGGGGGTCTGCGGCAGAATGCCATGGCCAAGGTTGAAGATATGCGGCCGGCCGCCCAAAGCCTCCAGAATGGCGTCAATAGCCCGATCGAGCCCATCGCCACCCGAGAGCAGCACTTCAGGGTCGAGGTTGCCCTGGACCGGTCGGATCGCCTGGACGGCGCGGGCGTCATCCAGCCCCAAGCCTTGATCGAGCCCCACCGCATCGACACCGCTCTCCTCCGCGAAAAGCGGGTAGAAGCGGCTGCTGCCCTTGGGAAAACCAATGATCTTCGCATCGGGCACTTCCGCACGAACGCCGCTGACAATCCGCGAGATCGGTTCCAGACACCAGCGGCGGTAAAGCGCTTCATCGCCGATAAGCGCGCCAGCCCAGCTGTCGAAGATCTGGACCGCGTCGGCGCCCGCCTGAAGCTGGCTGACGAGATAGCGCGTCGATTGCCCGACAAGACGGTCGATAATCGCCTTGAAGAGCTGCGGGTCCCTGGCGGCGAGATCGAGCGCGGGCGCCTGATCGGGTGTCCCTCTGCCGGCGACCATATAGGTCGCCACCGTCCAGGGAGCCCCGCAGAAGCCGAGCAGGGCCGTCTCGCGCGGCAGGATAGCCCGCACTTGTGCGACGGTCTCCAGGACCGCTCCGATCCGGTCAGGGTCCAGATCCTCCCGCAGCTGCGCGAGATCGGCCGCCGTCGTGACCGGCGCGAGACGCGGACCCTCACCTTCGGCAAACCAGAGCTCCTGGCCGAGCGCGTGGGGAACGACAAGGATGTCGCTGAACAGGATGGCCGCGTCAAAACCGAAGCGGCGAATGGGTTGAAGCGTGACCTCCGTGGCCAAACGCGGCGTGTAGCAGAGGTCGAGGAACGACCCGGCCTCGGCCCGCAGGGCGCGATATTCCGGCAGGTAGCGCCCGGCCTGGCGCATCATCCAAAGGGGAGGTGGGGTCGTCGCTTCTCCGGAAAGCGTTCTCAGGATCAAGGGGCTCTGGCTTTGGGAGGTTCGCAGGACGCTGGTCACACCATCTCTCTCTTCTCAAATATTATCTTATTCTAGATTCTGGATTCTGTTGTTTCTACTGGGCAGGGCATGACCCATGCTCCAACGCCGTCCACAGATCGTCCCCAGCTTCCTCGGCAAGGGCGATACGCCACAAGGCCACAGGAGGGCCAGCCACAGATCTTAACAAACCGTTAATCTTCATGGTTTGTTAACGATTGCGGCGTGATTGAGTCCGGACTGTCCCCATTCCCGCGGTATGACCCCTGCTGAATCCGTCCATAAGAAGCTCGCTGTTGATCGTCTCGGCCACTCAAGTCACAGTGGGGCGGCGCGCCTTGATGCGGACGGACGTTCTCCACAGTCGTCAACGCTTCATCCACTTGATTGCTCTATTGGCTTGGGGTGGCGCGGGTGCGCCGCACAGGCCGCAGGAAGTCCGGGAAAAGTCCTTGAGTCGCAGCTACTTCCATATTCATCTCGTGTCCGATTCGACCGGCGAGACACTCATTGCGGTCAGCCGCGCTGCGGCCGCCCAGTATGAGGGAATATCGGCGATCGAACATGTTTATCCGCTCGTGCGATCCAAGGCGCAGCTTGAACGCGTCATCGCCGAGATCGACGCGGCGCCGGGCATCGTTCTCTATACCTTGGTCGAGCCGGATCTCGCCGCGATGCTGGAGGCGGCTTGTATCGCGGCGAGTTCACCCTGCCTGCATGTGCTCGATCCCGTTCAGCGGCTGTTCGAATCCTATCTCGGTATGGCATCGCTGGCGCGCCCCGGTGCGCAGCATACCTTGAACGCGGATTACTTCCGGCGCATCGAAGCGATGAATTTCACGCTGATGCATGATGATGGGCAGATGGCCGACGATGTCGACGCGGCGGATGTCGTGTTGCTTGGCGTCAGCCGCACATCGAAGACCCCGACCAGCATCTATCTGGCGAATCGCGGCATCAAGACAGCCAATATTCCGCTGGTGCCAGGCGTTCCCGTGCCGCCGCAGGTGATGGAGGCACGCAAGCCCTTGATCGTCGGGTTGATCGCGACACCCGAGCGCATCGTGGAGATTCGTCGCAACCGGCTGCTCAGCCTGCGTGCAGATGAGGATTCGGCTTATGTGGACCGCGATAAGGTGGCCGAGGAAATTGCCCAGTCACGACGCTTGTGCTCGCGCAACAACTGGCCGGTGATCGATGTCACGCGCCGCTCGATCGAGGAGACGGCGGCGACGATCATCGAGCTCCACCGCGATCATCGTTTGAAATTCATCGCCCTATGACGTCAACGGACCTCTGGCTCTCGCCCGAAGCGCTTATTCTCGCCTCGACGAGCGCGACGCGCTGCCTCCTGGTCAGCGCCGCCGGCATTCCCGTGGAAACAATGGATCCGGCCGTCGATGAACGCGCCGTCGAAGCCCCGCTCAAGGCGGCCGGTGCATCGCCGATGGACGTGGCCTTGGCCCTAGCCCGGGCCAAGGCCCTGGCGGTCAGCCATCGGCTCCCGGGACGGTTGGTGCTTGGAGGCGACCAGACCCTGGATTGCGAGGGACGATCCTTCTCCAAGCCTGCAGACAGGGAAGCCGCCCGCCGCCAATTGAGCGCACTGGCCGGCCGAACGCATCATCTTCATGCGGCGGCAGCGCTGGCGCGCGACGGTCGGATTGTTTTCGAGACGGTTTCGAGCGCTGCGCTGACCATGCGGGCCATGGACGCGGCCTTCATCACGCGCTATCTCGCGGCAGCGGGTGAGGCGGTGACCCTGAGCGTGGGCGGCTATCAACTTGAGGGGCTCGGCATCCATCTGTTCTCAACGATCGTCGGAGATCATTTCACCATTCTCGGCCTGCCCCTGCTTTCGATCCTTCCGGCGCTGCGCCGTGAAGCCGTGCTTGCCTGATAGGAACCGCGATCGATGTCCGCCACGTTGCCGAAAGCCTGTGTCATTGGTCATCCCATCGGTCATTCCCGCTCGCCGCTGATCCATGGCCATTGGCTCAGGGAGCATGGGCTGGCGGGCGCCTATGAAAAAGTGGATGTCGCCCCGGATGATCTCGGCGCCTTCGTGACGAGCCTGGCAGAACGCGGCTACGTCGGTGCCAATGTCACCGTTCCGCACAAGGAAGCGGTCATTCCCCATATCGTTCATCTCGGCGATACGGCCGCGGCTCTCGATGCCGCCAATACGCTCTGGCTGAACGAGGACGGCGAACTCTGCGGTGACAACACGGATGTTGCGGGCTTCCTCGGCAATCTCGATGAAGGTGCTCCCGGCTGGGACGCCCGCGCAGAGGTCGCCCTCGTGCTGGGAGCCGGCGGCGCCGCCAAGGCGGTGGTCTATGCCCTGCTCACACGCGGCGTCCAGCGGGTGCTGATCTCCAATAGAAGCTTCAGCCGCGCGGAAGCCCTGGCCGAGCGTTTCAGGGGCGCATCCAATGGCCGGGTGGAGGCCGCGCCGTGGCAGGATATCGGCAAAGTCCTGCCACAAACCAAGCTTCTCGTGAATGCGACCTCGCTCGGCATGTTCGGCCAGGATCGGCTGGTGATCGACCTCACCGGTCTCCCGGTCAATGCGGTTGTCAACGACATCGTTTATGTACCGCTTGAGACCGAGCTTCTCGCCCAGGCGAGGTCCCGCGGCATCCTCGGCGTAGACGGCCTCGGCATGTTGCTGCATCAGGCCGTACCCGGTTTTGAGCGCTGGTTCGGGGTCCTGCCACGGGTCACGCCCAAGCTGCGGGAGCATATCGCGTCGGACGTCCTGCGGCACTACCCGGGGAACTGATCGGCATGACCTTCATCCTGGGCCTGACCGGTTCGATCGGCATGGGCAAATCGACGACCGCGGCCATATTCAGGTCGCGGGGAGTGCCCGTCCATGATGCTGACGAGGCGGTCCATCGGCTTTACCGGGGGCGAGCCGCACCGCTCGTCGAGGCGGAATTTCCAGGTACGACGGTGGATGGTGTCGTCGATCGCGCAAAGCTTGGGGCCAAGGTCATCGGTCATCCCGACCGTATGGCCGCGCTCGAGCGTCTGATCCATCCCCTCGTCCGGGCGGACAGGGATGATTTGCTCGCGCGCGCCCGCGCCGCCGGAGCACCCCTCGTGGTTTTCGACGTCCCCCTTCTTTACGAGACGGGCGCGGATAAAGAATGCGATGCGGTCCTGGTGGTGACCGCCGCGCCCGAGATCCAGCGCGAGCGCGTTCTGGCGCGTCCGGACATGACACCGGAGCGCTTCGCCCTGATTCACGTGAAACAGATGCCCGATGCCGAGAAGCGGCGACGGGCGGATTTCATTGTGGACACCGGCCGCGGATTGGCCGACGCGGAAGCTCAGGTCGATGCGATCATTGCTAGTATCGCCGCCCGGACAGGCGAGACGAAGGACTGATGTGATGCGTGAGATCGTGCTCGACACGGAAACCACCGGCCTTGATCATCTGACCGGGGATCGCATTGTCGAAATCGGTGGTGTCGAACTGATCAACCATTTGCCGACCGGGCTCACGTTTCACAAATATATAAATCCGCAATATCCCGTCGCGCCCGCTGCTTTCGATGTGCATGGGCTGTCCAATCAATTTCTCTCCGATAAACCACTGTTCGCGGATGTTGCCGCCGAATTCATCGCATTCATCCAGGATGCGCGTCTCGTCATCCACAACGCCGCCTTCGATATCGGGTTTCTCGATTCCGAGCTGACGCGACTTGGTTATCCACCTATCGAGCCGACCACTGTCATCGACACGCTCATGCTGGCGCGGCGCAAGCATCCGGGTGGGCCGAACAGTCTCGACGCCCTGTGCGCACGCTACGGCATCGACAATTCCCGCCGCACCAAACACGGGGCTTTGCTCGATTCGGAGATCCTGGCGGATGTGTATCTGGAACTTATCGGTGGCCGGCAGACCGATCTGGGGCTTGCCGTCGCCGGGATGATCCGCACCACCATCTCGGTGTCGCAAGGCTCAGGGCGAGCGATTGAGCGGCCGGAACCGCTTCCGTCGCTCCTGAGTGACGCCGAACGCGACGCTCATCGCAAATTTGTGACGACCCTGGGCGAAGCGCCCATTTGGACGCGCTATGGCGTCTCAACCGAGGCCTAGAACGTTTTCCGAACCGTTTGAGGCGCCTGCCTCCGCCGGCGTCATCCCCGGCCTTGTGCCGGGGATCCCGACTGGGAGGGCGCCGCGTTGGACAAGCTGAAGTCGGGCCGCCCGACTTCAGTGACAAAGCCCGGCCATGACGGCTGAGGCTCGGCTTCCCCCGGTTGTCCCCGGCCCGTGGCCGGGAACCCTCGGATGCCCGAATGGGCCGATATCCACTCCGATCAGGCTTGGTCGATCAGGCCTGGGCGGTCGGCTGCGGCTGCTGCACTTCCGACAGCTTCTGGCGGTAAAGCGCCGCAAAGTCGATCGGGTCGATGAACAGGGGCGGAAAACCGCCGTTGCGCACGCTGTCCGCCACAATCTGCCGGGCGAAGGGGAAGAGCAGGCGCGGGCACTCGATCATCACGGTCGGGTGCAGATGCTCCTGCGGGATATTGCGCAGACGGAACACGCCGCCATAAACCAGCTCGAAGACGAACAGGACGTCATTACCGATGGTTGCCTTGCCTTCGAGGGTGAGATCGACCTCGAAATCGGTCTCGGCGAGCTGGTTGGCACCGACATTGACCTGGATCGAGATTTCCGGACCCTGCTGCTGCGGCGTCAGCGAGCGCGGGGCGTTGGGGTTCTCGAAGGAGAGATCCTTGATGTACTGTGCCAGGGCGTTCAGTGAGGGCGCGGTGTCGGCAGGAGCGCCGGTGCCGTTGGTTGAGATGTCGGACATGTCGAAACTTCTCCGGATTGACGGATGATGGAAAACGGGGTTCCGGAAGGCATCCGCGCTCCCCGGACCGGGACTCGTCGATCGGCGACGGATCCCTGTCGGAACCGGGCCGTTCTGAATGATCTACCGAAGCCTCACAGAATTTCCCGGCTCCAGCCGCTGGGGGCTAGCATGGAAAGCCGGTCACCGACAAGGCATCATGGTCCCAATCCCGCAGCCTTGTGAGCCAGCGATCTCTTGTTTGCTGCGACGGTGGATGTTACGAGCGCAAGGCCCCATATCTATCGAGCGGTATCGGACGACAATGGTCTTTGTGGCTATGAAGCGAACCGTGGGACTTGACGCCAGGGTACGAGCACGAGACGACTGATAACCATGCAAGACGGTTTTGACGTAACGACCATAGTCTTCCTCGCGCTCGCGGTGTTCGTGATCTGGCGCCTCCGGTCGGTGCTTGGGCAGCGCACGGGCAATGAGCGCCCCCCGAACGATCCCTTCGCGCGCCGCGATCCGCCCATGAAGCCCGCCAACGGGACCACGAATGGCGACAATGTGGTGCGCCTGCCAGGCGCAGCCAATGACGCCGGCCCAGACGCGGAAGCTAATGCGAATCGCTGGAAGGGCATTGCGGAGCCGGGGACCCCGCTCGCGGCGGGTCTCGATGCTCTGGTTCGCGCTGAACCGAGCTTCAATCCGCAGGAGTTTCTCAGTGGCGCCAAGATGGCCTACGAGATGATCGTGATGGCCTTTGCGCAGGGCGATCGAAAGAGCCTCAAGGGCCTCCTGTCGAAGGACGTGTTCGAAGGCTTCGACCGCGAGATCGGTGAACGCGAGAAGCGCGGCGAAAAGATTGAGACCACCTTTGTCTCGATCGACGGTGCCGAACTTCTCGCTGTGGACCTCAAGGGCAAGCTGGCCCAGGCGACCGTGCGCTTCACCTCGAAGCTCATCACCGCGACCCGTGACGCCGCCGGCGTCGTTATCGACGGCAGCGCCGAGACGGTTGTCACCGTCACCGATGTCTGGACCTTTGCGCGCACGGTAGGTGGCCGCGATCCCAACTGGCAACTGGTCGCGACCGAAGCGGCTCAGTAGCGGGCCCGGGACGGTGCGACCCGGCATCGGCATCGGTATTCATCGCGCGGGGATCTCCGGTCGCCTTAACGCCGCGCTGCAGGGTTGCCGCATTTCACCAGTCGCCGAAAGCGCCCCATCACCGCATCGAAAGGCTATTCGGCCCGGGCAATCGCCGTTCACGGGGTGCGGGCTTGTTCTGCTGGCCGCTGGCCTTGCCCTGGCCTCCATCGCCTCGCCGGCATTCCCGGCGGCTATCCGGGAGGTCGGCGACGCGCGTCTCGAGCCCGTCGCCTTTCCCGCTCTCGATGGCTGGAAAAGGGACGATCACCGGGCAGCCTTTCGCACATTCCTCAGATCCTGCGAGGCGATCCGTCAATCCACGAGCGACCGGCAGCCGGCCACTCCGACGTCGTGGAGTTTGACCGGCATCTGCCAGCATGCCCTGAAGAACCCCCCGCGGACGCAGCCTGCGGCGCGCCGCTTCTTCGAGCGAAATTTCGCGGCTTTCCGCGTCGTGCCAGCACAGGGCAATGGCTTCCTCACCGGCTATTTCGAGCCGGAGTATCGTGGGAGCTTGCAGCCGGACGCGACTTTCACCACGCCGCTTCTCGGTCGCCCTGACGATCTCGTCACCCTCGAGAAGGGTGAACGTCTGCCAGAGCCGAACGCCGCGCTCACGGCCGCACGGCGGACCGCCACGGGCCTCGAGCCCTATCCCGACAGAGCCGCCATCGAGGACGGCGCCCTCGGCGCGAAGGCGCGGCCGCTCGCCTATCTCGACCCCATCGACGCCTTTCTTGCGCATATCCAAGGGTCGGTTCGGGTGCGAATCGATGATGGCCGTGTCATCCGGCTGGCCTATGCCGGCCGCAACGGGCAGCCCTATCGTTCGCTTGGCCGTATGGTGGCCGTCGAGACGGGCCTTCCGCCGGCCGAGCTCAACACGCCCAAGCTGGTGGCTTGGCTCAAGGCCAATCCCGAAATTGGCCGGCGGCTCATGCGGCAGAACCGCTCGTATATTTTCTTCCGTGTGGCGGATGAGCTCGATCCCGCGCGGGGCCCGCTCGGCGGGTCGTCTGTCCAGCTTGTTCCCGGGCGCAGTCTTGCGATCGACAGCAAGCTCTGGTCCTACGGTCTGCCGTTCTGGATCGAGGCGGAGCTGCCGCGCCCCGACGAAAGCCTTGAGCCGTTCCGAAGGTTGATGGTCGCGCAGGACACGGGCTCGGCCATACTGGGGCCGGCGCGCGGCGATATCTTCTTCGGCAGCGGCCCCGCGGCGGGGGACAGGGCTGGATTGATCCGCCATCCCGGGCAGTTCGTGGTTCTTCTGCCACGCCGGGCATCTGTGCCGGGTGGTGGGGCCAGGCCATGAGACGCCGGCGCGGCCGCGCGCTCGATAAGGAGGAGATCGCCCTATGGCATCATGTCGTGAAGGGTGTGAAACCCTTGCCCGGGCGGGCCATACCGGCCCTACCACCGGAGGAACCTGACCCCGGTTCGGACGGTCAATCCGGAGGCGAATCGAAGGACATCGCGCGAGCGACGCAGGCGCTTGCGGATAAGCTCGGGGTTAAAGCCGGGGGGAAGAAGGGTGTTGGCAAAGCCGCGCCGCAGAAGCCCGCCGCTCCCAAAATCCCCCCGCTTGCGCCTCTGGAACGCCGCCAGCGTCTGGCGCTGCGACGTGGGACGGAAGCGATCGAGGCCGTTCTCGATCTCCACGGCATGCGGCAGACCGAAGCGCATGCGGCCCTGATCGGCTTTGTGCGGCGGGCGCAGCGGGAGCAGAAGCGGATCGTGGTGGTCGTCACCGGCAAGGGCGGCGGCGATGAGGGGAGGGATCTCATGTTCGGGGAGCGCGGTGTGTTGCGCCGGCTGGTCCCCCAGTGGCTCGCCTCTGCGGAACTGCGATCGGTGGTTCTGGGCTATGGGGAGGCCGGGCGGCATCACGGCGGCACTGGCGCGCTTTATGTGCGCCTGCGCCGAAGGCGCGAGGAGCGGCCATGACGCCGTTCGGCGCGCGGATCCGTGAGCTGCGGCGCGAGCGTGGCGTGACCCTGAAAGACATGGCAGAGGCGCTCGATGTCTCGAGCGCCTATCTGTCGGCGCTGGAGCATGGCCGACGCGGGCGGCCGACCTGGGCGCTGATGCAATCCATCCTCCAGTATTTCAATATCATCTGGGATGAGGCGGACGAGCTCATCCGGCTTGCCGAGCTCTCGCATCCCCGTATCGTGATCGATACGGCGGGCCTCAGCCCGGAAGCAACGCTGCTCGCCAATCGTCTGGCGCGGGCCATCGGCGCGTTGCCGCCGGTCCAGGTTCGGCGGTTGTTGCTGATCCTGGGCGAGCGCGAGGACGATGAGCCAGGGCCCATGTCCGCCGACTGATCGCTTGGACGGGTCGGGCTATGCTTGACCCCCCAAGCCCGGCAATGCTTAGTGCGCGGCCAGAGGGCTCAGTGCCCGCTCGTCGCTTCTTAAGGGGGGCAGGTCCGCGACAGACGGACCCGCTCCGGGTCTTTGTTTCTGCGCATTTTCTTCACGCGTACCGGTGTTCACCACGCGCGAAAATGCTCCAGGCTCGAAAGGGAATTGGATGACGCGCCGCTATGACGTGCTGGGCATTGGCAATGCCATCGTCGATGTCATTGCTCGCACGGATGAGGACTTCCTCCTCACCCACAATCTGCGCAAGGGCGGCATGGCCTTGATCGACGAGGCGCGGGCCGAGGCGCTCTATGCCGCCATGGGGCCCGTCACGGTCATGTCCGGCGGGTCCGCCTCCAACACCATTGCCGGTCTTGCTTCGCTTGGTGCGTCTGCGGCCTTCATCGGCAAGGTGAAGGCGGATGAGCTCGGGGGATTGTTCACCCACGACATCCGGGCGCTCGGTATCGATTTCGAGACGACGCCGGCCGCCGATGGCCCGGCTACGGCGCGCAGCTTCATCCTGGTCACGCCCGACGGCGAGCGCACGATGAATACCTATCTCGGCGCAAGCCAGGATCTCGCGCCGGCCGACATCGACGAAGAGACCATTGCCGCGGCCGCGATCGTCTATCTGGAGGGCTACCTGTGGGATCCGCCGGCCGCGAAGGAGGCCTTCGTCAAGGCCGGGCGCATCGCCCACGCGGCCGGCCGCAAGGTGGCGCTGACCCTGTCGGATTCGTTCTGCGTTGACCGTTATCGCGAGGAATTCCGCGGTCTGATGCGCACCGGGGCGGTCGACATCCTGTTCGCCAACGAATCGGAGCTCACGAGCCTCTACCAGACGGCGGATTTCGATTCGGCTCTCAGCTATCTGCGTGAGGAAAACCTGCTCGGCGTGGTGACCCGCTCCGAGAAGGGCGTCGTGGTGGTGACGCGCGAGGAAACGCTCGCCGTACCCGCCGAGCCCATCGAGACCCTCGTCGACTCGACAGGTGCCGGTGATCAGTTCGCGGCCGGCTTTCTCTTCGGTCTCGCGCGCGATCTCGACCTGCGCACCTGCGCCCATCACGGCGCATTGGCGGCGAGCGAGGTGATCCAGCATGTCGGCGCCCGCCCGGAGCAGGATCTCAAGCAGCGCGCGGTGGACAACGGTTTGCCTGTCTGAGCGGTTGCACCAGCACGTCGTGTCGACCTTGGGGTTCCTTCTCCCCGGCGGGGAGAAGGACAGGATGAGGGGCCGGGGAACCGCTCGAGCAAATCCGGCTTGGATGGAATCGTCTGATACCATCTAAGCTCTTGAATTTGCTAGTTAATTTCTGAGTGGAGCAAGTCCGCAACAGACGGCCTTGCTCCAGTCGCCCTCACCCGGACGCTACGCGTCCGACCTCTCCCCGCCGGGGAGAGGTAACCCGCGCCTTGCGGACTTGCTCACAACCGCCGCAGCGCGACTTCCTCGATGCGGTGGCTGTCGCCCTTTTTCAGGATGAGGCTGGCGCGTCGGCGCGTCGGCAGGATGTTCTCGCGCAGGTTGGGAAGGTTGATGCCGGCCCAGAGGCTCTCGGCGGTCGCCAGCGCCTCTTCCATCGAAACGACAGCGTATTTCGCGAAGTAGGACTTCGGATCGCGGAAGGCCGTCTCGCGCAGCCGCATGAAGCGGCTCACATACCAGTCGTGCAGGTGTTCTTCGTCCGCATCCACGTAAATCGAGAAATCGAAGAAGTCGGACACGAACGGGATGGCCTTGCCATCGCGCGGCAGGCGCGCCGGCTGCAACACGTTCAATCCCTCGACGATGAGAATGTCCGGCCGATCGATGACGGTGGTCTCGCCCGGCACGAAGTCATACACGAGATGCGAATAGACCGGCGCCGCGACCTGCCGCTTGCCGGCCTTGATATCCGTCAGGAAGCGCAAGAGCGCCTGGGTGTCGTAGCTCTCGGGAAAGCCCTTGCGCTGCATCAGACCTAGCCGGTGGAGTTCGGCATTCGGCAGGAGGAATCCATCCGTCGTGATGAGGTCCACCTTCGGCGTATTGGGCCAGCGGGCAAGAAGCGCCTGCAGCACGCGGGCAGTCGTGGATTTGCCCGCGGCGACCGAGCCGGCAACGCCGATGATATAGGGAACCTTGCCGTTCTCGTCGGCCAGCAGGAAGCGCTGGGTCGCGCGGAACAGCCCTTGGGTTGCCGCCACATAGAGGGAGAGCAGCCGCGACAGGGGCAGATAGATCTCCGACACCTCCGACAGGGAGATGATATCGTTGAGGGACTGCAGGCGCAGGACCTCGTCCGCCGTCAATGTGAGCGGCGTATCGGCGCGCAGGGCCGCCCATTCCGACCGCCGGAAGATCCGGTAGGGTGACAGATCGGCCTCGAGATCAGGAAATGGGGTGACGCGATCATCCATGGGCGGATTCCAGTCGTCGAGGGGATCAGCGCTGGCGCTGGGCTTTCTCCGCCAGGCCGGATTGGGCCGTGCGACGCTGCAGCTCGGCCAGAACGTCGGCGATACTGACATCACCGGCTTCGAGAACGACAAGCAGGTGATAGATCAGGTCGGCTGCCTCGTAGGTCAGGGCCTGGCGATCACCCGCCATGGCGGCGATCACAACTTCGACCGCCTCCTCGCCCAATTTTTTCGCCGGTGCTTCAGGACGTTTCGCCATCAGCTTGGCCGTATAGGACTGGTCCGGCGCGGCCTTGGCCCGCGTGGCGACGATATCCGCCAAGTCGGCGAGCGTGAAGGCGGCAGTCGGCACGTCGGCCGTAGCGGCAGATGTTCTGGCGTCAGTCATTGGCCTTGCGTCCAAACCACAAAAGCGACGGTCGATGTCAGTCCGCTCGATGGTGGGGACCGCTCCGCGGGGGATCCAGACGCATCGCCAGGCCGGCATCGGCCATATAAGCCTTGGCTTCACTTATACTATAGTCGCCGAAATGAAAAATTGAGGCGGCGAGCACGGCACTGGCGTGGCCCTCGCGAACGCCCGCGACAAGATGATCGAGATTGCCGACGCCGCCGGAGGCGATCACCGGAATGCTGACGCTGTCGGCAATCGCGCGCATCAGGGCGAGATCATAGCCGGCGTGGGTACCGTCACGGTCCATTGAGGTCACGAGCAGTTCGCCGGCGCCGAGGCTGGCCACTTCCTGGGCATAGGCGACGGCATCGAGCCCCGTCGGGGTCCGCCCGCCATGGGTGAAGATCTCCCAGCGATCAGGCGCGCCGGGCAGGGAGGTCTTCTTGGCATCGATCGCGACGACGATGCACTGATCGCCGAATTTCTCCGCGGCCTCACGGACGAACTGGCGGTTCTTCACCGCCGCCGTCATGATCGAGACCTTGTCGGCACCCGCCAGCAGGAGCGTGCGGATATCCTCGACGCTGCGGACGCCGCCGCCGACCGTCAGCGGCATGAAGCAGGCCTCGGCCGTGCGCTGCACGACATCGAGCAGTGTCCCGCGGTCTTCGTGGCTCGCGGTGATATCGAGGAAGCACAATTCGTCCGCCCCGGCGGCATCATAGGCGATCGCTGCCTCGACGGGGTCGCCGGCATCGCGCAGATCGACGAATTGTACGCCCTTGACGACGCGGCCGTCCTTGACGTCGAGGCAGGGAATGAGACGCACCTTCAGCATGACGCCTATACCCTCCTATGAGGCCAAGGGCGCGGGCGTGCGCCCGGCGGCCTTGATCAACGCCATCGCCTCGGCGGGGTCGAGGCGCCCGTCATAGAGTGCGCGGCCGGTGATTGCCCCTTCCAGAATGGCGCAATCCGGCTCGAGCAGTCGCTTCACGTCGTCGATGGAGGCAAGGCCACCCGAGGCGATCACCGGGATGGATACGGCCTCGGCAAGGCGCAGCGTCGCTTCGACATTGAGCCCCTTGAGGATGCCGTCACGCGCGATGTCGGTATAGATGATCGCCGCGACGCCGGCGTCCTCGAACCGCTGCGCGAGTTCCTCGGCCGTCATCTCCGACAGCCGTGCCCAGCCCTCCACCGCGACACGACCGTCGCGGGCGTCGATGCCCACGGCAATCCGGCCGGGATGGACACGGGCCGCCTCGCGCACGAACTGCGGGTCCCGGACGGCCGCCGTGCCGATGACGACGCGCGTGATCCCGCGCTCGATCCAGCCGTCGACGGTCTTCATGTCGCGGATGCCGCCGCCGAGCTGGAGGGGCATCGCGCTGCGCGCGATGATGCCTTCCACGGCCTCGGCGTTCATCGGCCGGCCGGCGAAGGCGCCGTCGAGATCCACCACATGGAGCCACGAAAAGCCCTGCGCGGCGAAGGTCTCAGCCTGCGCGGCCGGATCATCGTTGAACACGGTGGCCTGGTCCATGTCGCCCTGGACCAGACGCACACAACGACCCTCTTTCAGGTCGATGGCGGGAAACAAGATCATGGCCGCCACCTCAGGAAATTGGCGATGAGCGAGAGACCGAGCTCCTGGCTCTTCTCCGGGTGAAACTGGGTGCCTGCGATATTGTCGCGGGCGACGATGGCGGTGATCGCGCCGCCGTAGTCCGTCTCCGCGACGAGATCGGACCGGTCGCGTGGCTTCAGCGCGTAGGAATGCACGAAATAGGCGTGCAGGCCGCCCGGTCCAGTCCGGAGATCCTTGAGGAGCGCATGGTCACGCGTCGCCACCAGCGTATTCCATCCCATATGCGGGATTTTCAGGCTGGCGGCGCCTGGTTCGATCAGGGCAACATCGCCGCCGATCCAGTCGAGGCCCGGGGTGATCTCATATTCGAGGCCGCGCGTGGCCAGCAGCTGCATCCCGACACAGATGCCCAAAAAAGGTGCACCACGATTCCGCACAGCGGTCTCGAGTGCCTCGACCATGCCCGGCACCGCATCGAGGCCGCGCCTGCAATCCGCAAAGGCACCGACGCCCGGTAGGACGATGCGCTCCGCGTCAAGAACCACCTCCGGATCGGATGTCACGGTGATCACCTCCGCGAGCCCGGCCTCGCGCGCCGCTCGCTCGAAGGCCTTGTGGGCGGAGTGCAGGTTGCCGGAGCCATAATCGACAATGGCCGTGGTCATCGCGGGCCCTCCTGTTCGGGGAACAGCCCGAGCACCGGTTGCGCGCCGGGTGTTGCCGCGGCGGCATGTTGCGGGGGCGGGTCATAGGCCGAGGTCGGCGTGGACGGGCGCGGCGATGCGGCGCCCATCTGCCGCGCGCCGAGCCAGGCCGAGAAAGCGCGTGCCTCCGCGTCGGAATAGCTGTCGGCCACCACGACGCCGGCGGCCTTGAAGCCGCGTCGCTCCAGCGCCCGCCGCCGGAGTCCATTGGCTTCCAGGGCGAAGAAGGCTGCGATGAGGAGCGAGATCACCGTGACGGCGAAGGAGGGCAGGCCAAACCACTGCAGCCCCGCGCTGACACCGCCGGTGATGATCGCCAGAGCGAGCGCCACCAGCCAGAGCCGATGGTACAGGCACCACAAGACCTGGAAAATGAAGGCACCCCAAGCGAAGCCGTCCTTGAGGACAACGGCCTCGCCGAGCGTTGCCGGATCGCCCGGCATGTCCTCTGTGGGGACATGCAGCGTGTACACTGCCATCACCAAAACTCCCGCACCAAACCGCCCTAAAGTGCGCCCTTCGTCGACGGGATACGCTCACCTTCGCGTGCATCCACGGAGACAGCGGCACGCAAGGCGCGGGCCAATCCCTTGAAGCAGCTCTCTGCAATATGGTGAGCGTTGTCGCCATAGAAAGTCTCGACATGGAGTGTCAGGCGCGCGTTGACGGCGAAAGCCTGAAACCATTCGCGCACGAGCTCGGTGTCGAATTGGCCGACCTTCTCGGTGGGGAAGGCAGTTCGGAAGACGAGAAACGGCCGGCCGGAGATGTCGACCACGACGCGGCTCAACGTCTCGTCCATCGGCAGGTCGACGCTCGCATAGCGCTTGATGCCGCGCTTTTCGCCGAGCGCCTTGAGCACGGCTTCGCCGAGCGCGATGCCGACATCCTCGACCGTGTGGTGCTGGTCGACATGCAGATCGCCGGTGGCCTTGACCTTCATGTCGAACAGGGCGTGGCGCGCGAAGAGTTCGAGCATGTGGTCGAAAAACCCAACGCCCGTCGCAATCTCAGCCTTGCCCGAACCGTCGAGATCAACCTCGACGGCCACGTCGGTCTCGCTGGTGCAGCGTTTCACGGTCGCGGCCCGCATCACTTGTCTCCTTCGGCTGCCGAGCAGCATTCTCTTGGCATTCTCTTGGCAGTTCGGCTGCTTCTAGCAAGACGCGAGGCGCCGCGCCACCATCGCCTCACGCTTTGCTCGTCAAGGCCCGGTCGCGGCGCGAAAGTCTGGACCTTGGCAAAAAGGAGCTTACATGAAACCGACGACGGTCCTATCGATTGTCGCCTATTCCTGTTCGTCTTTCAGAAGCTGGCCAGATCCCATGCGCATGCACAATCCGAGCTCCCATCCCGACGGCGACCAGGGCGGCGTCTTCCACGCCACGACCATTCTCATGGTGCGCAAGAATGGCCGGGTGGTCATCGGCGGCGACGGCCAGGTCAGCCTTGGGCAGACCGTCATCAAGGGCAATGCGCGCAAGGTGCGCCGATTGGCCGGGGGGACGGTGCTGTCGGGTTTCGCTGGTGCCACCGCGGATGCCTTCACGCTGTTCGAGCGGCTGGAAGCCAAGCTTGAGCAATTTCCGGGGCAGCTCACGCGCGCCTGCGTCGAACTCGCCAAGGACTGGCGGATGGACCGTTATCTGCGCCGGCTCGAGGCCATGATGCTGGTTGCGGACAAGGAGGTCGGCCTCCTTTTGTCCGGCACCGGCGACGTGCTTGAACCCGAGGTGCAACACGGAGCAGCCATCATGGCGATCGGCTCCGGAGGCAATTATGCGCTCGCCGCGGCGCGAGCGTTGGCAGACAGTGACCACGATGCGGAAGCCATCGTACGCCGCGCGCTCGGCATCGCGGCGGACATATGTGTCTATACCAACAGCAATCTGGTGATTGAGAGTATAGAGACATGATGAACGAGAGCGTTATCGCCACGGCGGTCAGCCGTGGCATCCTGTCGGCCGACCAGGCCGGTGCGCTCAACCGTCTCGCGGCCGAGCTCGGCGGGGACGGCCCGCCGGCGGCTCAGCGCACGCCCGATGACGAGGCTTTGCGGCTGATCACCGGCTTCGCCGATATTTTCGTGACCCTAGGGCTGGGATTATTCCTGGTAGCCGTTACTTTCTTTGGTTCCCGCCTTGGTGAGGCGGTCGGCCTCTCGAAGGCGGTGGCTTGGCCCTTACTCACAGTCGTCACCTGGCTTCTCGCGGAATTCTTCACGCGCCGGCGCCGCATGGCGCTGCCCTCCATCGTGCTTCTCGCCGTCTTCGTCGGTGCGACCTTCCTCGCGTTGCTCCACGCCTTCGCGGCGCTCACCGGTGATGCCGGCATTGCCGCGGGCAACTACCTCGATTTTGTCAATGGCTATCCCATGGTCGCGAGTGTCGCGGCCCTGGCGACGAGCGTGGCCGCTTTCCTGCACTACCTGCGCTTCCGCGTCCCCATCACCGTCGCGGCGGGCGTGGTGGCGCTTGCCTTCGCGCTTTTCGCCGGTCTGCTGGCGGCCGCTCCCGGCCTCATTCGGCCGCATTTGACGGCTCTGATCTTCGTACTCGGCCTCGCCATCTTCGTGCTCGCCATGCGTTTCGACATGTCCGACAAGGCAAGGGTGACGCGCCGCACGGACGTGGCGTTCTGGCTTCACCTCGCGGCCGCGCCGATGATCGTCCATCCGCTCTTCGCCGGCATAGGTGCCGACTTCGAGCAGGTTAGCTTTGGCCAGGCTGTGGCTGTCCTTGGCGCCTTCCTCGCGCTCGGTGTGGTTGCCGTGATTATCGATCGGCGCGCCATCCTCGTATCCGGCCTCGCCTATGCCGGTCTCGTCTGCGAAACCTTGCTGAAGAACGCCGGCGCGTCGGACCTCACGATACCGGCGACGCTGCTCGTGCTGGGCGCCTTCATCCTTCTGCTCAGCGCCGGCTGGCAGCCCCTGCGGCGCCTGTTCCTCCGGGGCCTTCCGCTGAGCCTCACCCTTCGCCTTCCAAACCCTGTGACCTGATTGACCCGACATGACCCATTTTTCGCCCCGTGAGATCGTCTCCGAGCTCGACCGCTACATCGTCGGCCAGAACGACGCCAAGCGTGCCGTCGCCATCGCCCTGCGCAATCGCTGGCGCCGGCAGCAGCTCACGGGGCCGTTGAAGGAAGAGGTGCTGCCGAAGAACATCCTGATGATCGGCCCGACCGGCTGTGGCAAGACCGAAGTGTCGCGGCGTCTCGCCAAGCTCGCGGGGGCGCCTTTCCTCAAGGTCGAGGCGACCAAGTTCACCGAAGTGGGCTATGTCGGCCGCGACGTCGAGCAGATCATCCGCGATCTCGTCGAGGTTGGCATCGGCCTGGTGCGCACGGCCAGGCGCCGTGACGTCGAGGCCAAGGCCCATCTCGCGGCGGAAGAACGCGTGCTGGTGGCGCTCGTCGGTCCGAATGCCAGCGCCCCGACCCGTGATTCGTTCCGCCGGAAGCTGCGCGCCGGCGAGCTCGACGACAAGGAAATCGAGATCGAGGTGCAGGCACCGGCGCCGGGGATCTCCATGTTCGACCTGTCAGGCATGCCGGGCGCCTCGATGGGCGCCATCAATCTCGGCGATATCTTCGGCAAGGCGATGGGCGGTCGCGCGAAGGCCCGTCGCGTCACCGTGAAGGAGGCCTATGAGCCGCTTCTCGCCGAGGAGAGCGACAAGCTCATCGACCAGGACCAGATCACGCAGGAAGCCGTCCGCGAGGTCGAGCAGAACGGCATCGTCTTCTTGGACGAGATCGACAAGATCTGCGCGCGCGGCTCGGAGGCCGGCCGTGGCGGCGGGGCCGACGTATCGCGCGAGGGCGTGCAGCGCGATCTGCTGCCCCTCATCGAAGGCACGACCGTCTCCACCAAGCACGGCCCGGTGAAGACCGATCACATCCTGTTCATCGCCTCCGGCGCGTTTCACGTGTCGAAGCCGTCTGACCTCTTGCCGGAGTTGCAGGGACGTCTGCCGATTCGCGTGGAATTGCAGCCACTGAACGAGGCCGATTTCCGCCGCATCCTCACGGAGACCGAGGCAAGCCTGATCAAGCAGTCCGTGGCGATGATGGAGACGGAAGGCGTGACCCTCGTTTTTGCCGATGATGCCATTGATGCCATCGCCAAGGTGGCCGTGGATGTGAACAGCTCCGTCGAGAACATCGGCGCGCGCCGCCTGCAGACCGTCATCGAGCGTGTGCTCGACGACATTTCCTTCACAGCGCCGGACAGAGGCGGGGAGACCGTGACCATCACCGGCGACTATGTGCGCTCCGGCGTCGGCGATCTCGCCAAGAACACGGACCTGAGCCGCTTCATTCTGTGATGTAGTAAGCGGCGCGCCCGCCGGAATGTTTCACGTGAGACAGGTCGGCGGTAGCCACACCCCACCCGACCTCGCTGCGCAAGGCCACCCTCCCCTCGGGGGAGGGATCGGCACGCGTGCTCACGGACGGCGCGATCCTCCCCTCCAGGGGGAGGTGCCAGCCGCAGGCTGGCGGAGGGGGACATGCGTTATCCCGGGAGGTACGCCCGTTCCAACTCTCGAACAATCAGCCGCTGATCTAAGCCCGCTAGGTCTTTGTTTCTACGCATTTTCTCCACGCGAACCGGTTTCCACTTCCCTCGAAAATGCTCTAGACCTCAGGCATGTCGCTCGCTCGCTCCAGCCTCATCGTCGGTTTGGCCGCCATCGCCTCACGCCTGATCGGTTTCGCGCGTGATGTGATGATCGCGCGCGTGCTCGGCGCGGGTATGGCCGCGGATGCCTTCCTTCTGGCCTTCCGCCTTCCCAATGTGGCGCGCCGGGTGTTCGGGGAAGGCGGGCTCAATGCCGGCTTCGTGCCGCTTTACAGCCGTATCCGCGCGGAGCGGGGCGAGGCGGAGGCGGGGCGCTTCGCCGGTCAAGCCATGAGCGGCGCATCTGTCGCCCTGCTCGGGCTGACGGCGCTGGTCGAGCTCGCCGCGCCTCTGGTCGTGATGGCTTTGGGCGCCGGCTACGCCGCCGAAGCGGACAAATTCGCGCTGGCGGTGACCTACCTCAGGCTGGCTTTCCCGTTCGTCGCGCTGGCGGGCCTGGCTTCGCTCATCGGCGCCTATCTCAACGCGGACCGGCGCTATACGGCCGCCGCCATGGCGCCCGTGCTGGTGAACGTGCTGATGATTGCCGTGCTCATGATGCTCGATGTGCCGGACGAGGAGACCGCGATCCGGCAGGGCTGGTGGCTCTCACTCGCGGTCAGCATCTCCGGCCTCGTCCATCTCGGTATCGTCGTCGTCGCACTGCTGCGCGATCCCGGACGGTTCACCTGGCAGCGCCCCCGGCTGACGCCGGACATCCGCAGGCTGGCACGGCGCGTCCTTCCGGCGACGGCCGCGAGCGGTGCGACCCAACTCGCCGTCGTCGTCGCGACTGCGGTCGCCTCGCAGGAGCCCTCGGCCGTGTCCTGGCTCTACTATGCCGACCGCGTGGCGCAGCTCCCGCTCTCGCTCATCGGTGTCGCCGTGGGCACGGTCTTGCTGTCGGACGTCGCGGCGCGACTCGCCGCCGGCGATCATCAGGGCGCAGCCATCGCGCAGGCGCGGGCCCTGGAAGGGGCGCTCGCGCTCGCGCTGCCGGCGGCGGTCGCGCTGGCCATACTGGCCGGACCGATCAGCATCGTGCTCTTCCAGCGCGGGGCCTTCGGCCCGGAGGATGCGGCCGGCACCGCCACGCTGCTGCGCATGCTGGCGATCGGCCTGCCGGCGGCGGCGACTGCCAAGGTGCTGGCGCAACCGTTCTTCGCCCGGGAGGCCCTGCGCATCCCGATTGCTGGCGGCATGGCCTGCCTCGTCGTCACGGGCCTCGCCGGCCTCGCCTTGCAGCCGGCCATGGGCGTTGCCGGGATAGGCCTCGGCCTCAGCCTCGGTCTTGGCGTGAATGCCCTGGTGCTGTGGGGCGCCGCGCGGTCCGTGGCCCCGGCTTTCCCGGCCGGTATGGCCCGCCGCGTCTCGCTGCTGTTCGCCGCGGCGCTCGCCATGGGTGTCGGCCTTGCGGCGGGCATGCGATGGCTCGCGCCCTGGCTCATCGCGGACCAGCTTGCTGTGAAAGCAGGCGCCTTGGCCCTGCTCTGCGTCAGTGGCCTTGCTCTCTATGCCGGTGTGGCGCGTGGCATTGGTGCCATCGAGCCACAGTTTCTGCGATGGCGACGCCCGTGAGCTGTGCGATCACGCGGCACCTTGCGCTGAGGCCGGCGCATTGCGATAACGCCGCACGTTTTTTCAAGCGGGCAATGGCGCAGCGCGCGGGATGGATGGGCCATCCGCGACAGGCGCCGGCTGATCCGCAGAGGCTGGGGTTGACGGAGTCATCATGGCGGCTTTTCAGGAACGTGTTTTCTCCGGCGTGCAGCCGACGGGAAACCTTCACCTTGGCAACTATCTCGGTGCCATTTCGCGCTTCGTCCCGTTGCAGGACCAGTACGACTGCATCTACTGCGTGGTCGACATGCACGCCATTACGGTGCCGCAGGATCCCGCTGAGCTGAAGCGCCAGATCCGCGAGGTCACCGCCGCCTTCCTCGCGGCCGGCATCGATGCCACGCGGCATATCGTCTTCAACCAGAGCCAGGTCTCGGAACATGCCGAGCTCGCCTGGGTCTTCAACTGCGTTGCCCGCATCGGCTGGATGAACCGTATGACGCAGTTCAAGGAGAAAGCCGGCAAGGACCGCGAGAACGCCTCGCTGGGGCTCTACGCCTATCCCTCCCTGATGGCCGCCGACATCCTGGCCTATCGCGCGACGCACGTGCCCGTGGGCGAGGACCAGAAGCAGCATCTGGAATTGACCCGCGACATCGCGCAGAAGTTCAACAACGACTATGCCGCGTCGATCGCGGAGCGTGGCTTTGGCGATGCCTTCTTCCCGCTGACCGAGCCGCTCATCCAGGGCCCGGCCATGCGCATCATGTCGCTGCGTGACGGCACCAAGAAGATGTCGAAGTCCGACCCGTCGGACTATTCGCGCATCAACCTGACCGACGACGCGGACACCATCGCCCAGAAGATCCGCAAGGCGAAGACCGATCCCGAGCCTCTTCCGTCCGAGGAGAAGGGCCTGGAAGGCCGTCCGGAGGCGGACAACCTCGTGGGTATCTTTGCCGCGCTGCAAGGCATTCCCCGCACGGAGGTGCTGCGCCAATACGGCGGCGGCCAGTTCTCGGCCTTCAAGGCGGCGCTGATCGACCTTGCCGTCGACCGGCTCGGCCCTCTCGGAGCGGACATGAAACGCCTGGTCAACGACCCGGCCTATATCGATTCCGTGCTCATTGATGGCGCCGATCGGGCGCGCGCCATCGCCAAGCCGACGATCGATGCGGTGAAGGACATTCTGGGCTTCGTGCGCGCGAAGTAGGCCTACGCCTCGCGACGATATCATTTGTTTCGGAGACGATTCGAGCCCGGACGGCATGAGCCCTCCGGGCTTTTTCGTCATACGGGGTCTCTACCCCCACCCCTTACCCCTCCCCGCAAGGGGGAGGGGAGCGGCGGCGTAGTGAATTTTCGTCAAACTGGGCGTCGGGATGCTTGAAGCCCCAGCGCCATTTCCAGAGGTCTCAACGCGAGACACGCCCCTCCCCCTTGCGGGGAGGGGTAAGGGGTGGGGCCACGCGTCTCGTTGCAAATCGCACAGTTAGCCATATAAAGACTTCTTTATGTCTTTATTGCGCGTCTGGCCGCAGCCTGCTATAGAGGCCACGCTATCGTATCAGAACGGAAATCGCGCCATGTCCACCGCCGCCCAGGACTACATCGTCAAGGATATCTCGCTGGCCGATTGGGGCCGCAAGGAAATCGCCATTGCCGAGAGCGAAATGCCCGGCCTCATGGCTGTCCGTGAGGAGTACGGCGCGGCACAGCCCCTCAAGGGCGCCCGCATTGCCGGTTCCCTGCATATGACGATCCAGACCGCCGTGCTCATCGAGACCCTGAAGGCGCTCGGTGCCGATGTGCGCTGGGTGTCGTGCAACATCTATTCAACCCAGGACCACGCCGCGGCCGCCATCGCCGCCGCCGGCACGCCGGTCTTCGCCATCAAGGGCGAGACGCTGACCGAGTACTGGGACTACACCCGCAAGCTGTTCGAGTGGCATGGCGGCGGCGTGCCGAACATGATCCTCGACGACGGCGGCGACGCGACGCTCTTCGTCCATCTCGGCCTGCGTGCCGAGAATGGCGACACCGCCTTCCTCGACAAGGCGTCCTCGGAAGAGGAAGAGGTGCTCTTCGCGCTTCTGAAGAAGACGCTCGCCGAGAAGGCCAAGGGCTGGTTCGCCGAGATCGCCCAGTCGATCCGCGGTGTCTCGGAAGAGACGACCACGGGCGTGCATCGCCTCTACATGATGGAGAAGGACGGCAAGCTCCTCTTCCCGGCGATCAACGTCAACGACAGCGTCACCAAGTCGAAGTTCGACAACCTCTATGGCTGCCGCGAATCGCTTGTGGATGGCATCCGCCGCGGCACCGACGTCATGATGGCCGGCAAGGTCGCCTTCGTCGCCGGCTTCGGTGACGTGGGCAAGGGCTCGGCCGCTTCGCTGCGTCAGGCCGGCGCGCGCGTGATCGTCTCCGAGGTCGATCCGATCTGCGCCCTGCAGGCGGCGATGGAAGGCTACGAGGTCACCACCATCGAGGCGGCCCTGCCGCGCGCCGACATCTATGTCACGGCCACCGGCAACAAGGACATCATCACCGTCGAGCATATGCGCGGGATGAAGGACCGGGCGATCGTCTGCAACATCGGCCATTTCGACAACGAAATTCAGGTCGCCGGTCTCAAGAACTTCAAGTGGCATAACGTCAAGCCGCAGGTGGACGAGGTGGAGTTCCCCGACGGCAAGCGCATCATTCTCCTGTCGGAGGGGCGCCTTGTGAATCTCGGCAACGCCACCGGCCATCCGTCCTTCGTCATGTCGGCGTCCTTCACCAACCAGACGCTGGCGCAGATCGAGCTGTTCACGAAGCAGGGCCAATACGACAAGAAGGTCTACACCCTGCCCAAGCACCTCGACGAGAAGGTTGCGCGGCTGCATCTCGCCAAGATCGGTGTGAAGCTCACGGCGCTCAGCGCCGAGCAGGCCGCCTATATCGGCGTGACGCCGCAGGGCCCCTACAAGCCCGATCACTATCGTTACTGATCCGAATCGGCTGAAATCGGCCGAGACCCCATCGGCAGCAAAGACACAGCACCCGGCCTTCCATGGCCGGGTGTTTTTTTGCGTCCGTTAACCACTTCCTGAGGGAGTCTGGCAAACGATACAGTGAAACTGATTCGGCCATTGACCCTCTGCCCGCTTGCGTCGCCCCCGGTCGGGCGTGACGTGATCGGTGATGGGTAGCGGGGCCGATTTCGGGGGCTGATATCGCGCTTTGGCGCGCGAGTCGGTTCAGGCAGAATCGTGAGTGAAACGGGTTGAATCGCGTGGCGATGAGACGGGGGATCGTGACGAGAATGGCGCGTTTCGGACATCCGCAGGGCCAGACCGCAGCCAAAGCCGGCTCCAGGCCTGTCCTGGCGCCGGCCGCTGCCGTTGGCGGCGGGGTCTCCTTACTGACGCTCGGCGTTCTCGCGGTTCCCTCGATGGCCCAACCCGCCCCCGGCGTGGCTGAGGGCTTCTCGCTGGCCGGCTGGCTTGCCCGCGCGCCGAACTATGGCAGCGATCTCGCAACGGCTGTTCCTTTCGCCGTCATCGGCGGACTTACGCTGTTTGCGGCGGCGACGGCACTCTTCCATCTGCGCGAGCGCCGGCGCGCGAAGCTGCGCGAGGATGCACTGGCTGTCGAGGTCGCGCAGCTTCAATTGCGCTGCGACCGCGCGGAGGTGATCTTCGCGGCCGAGCGGCGTGTCGTCATCAGCTTTGGGCGGAAGGATGACGACCCCGTCATCGAGGGCGACGTGTCCATCGTCGGCGATGGCGCCGCGCCGCGCCGCATCCTGGCTTTCGGCTCCTGGCTCACGGCGGCGAGCGCGCAGGCGCTGGAAACCGCGCTCGGGCATCTCAAGCGCAACGGCGCAGCCTTCCATCTCGTTCTGCGCGCGGCCTCCGGCCTCTATTTCGAGGCGGAGGGCAGCGCCATCAGCGGACAGGCCGTGCTGCGCCTGCGTGAGATCACGGCCGAGCGGCTGGAACTCGTGCGCGCCCATGATGCGCTGATCACGACGCGCGGCGACCTGGAGGGCCTGCAGGCGCTTCTCGATGCCCTTCCCCAGCCGATCTGGCTGCGCGCCGGGGATGGCGAACTCCTGTGGGTGAATGCGGCCTACGGCCGTGCCGTGGACGCGGCCGACGCGCGCGATGCCCTGGAACGTCGCCTGGAACTCCTCGATGAACCGACCCGTACCGCGTCGCAGGATGCGCGCGCTGGCGGTGGCGCTTACAAGGCGCGGATCGCGGCCGTAGCGGCCGGCCAGCGGCGCACGCTCGACGTGGTGGAGGCGCCGACCGGGGCGGGCAGTGCCGGCATCGCGACCGATGTCTCCGAACTCGAAGCCATGCGGCTTGATCTGCAACGACAGATGCAGGCGCATATTCGCACGCTTGATCAGTTGCCGACCGCCGTGGCGAGTTTCGACGGCACCGAGCGGCTGGTGTTCTACAACAGGGCCTATCGCGAGCTCTGGCAGCTCGACGCCGAGCTCCTTGACTCCCGGCCGAAGGACGGTGAGATCCTCGATCATCTGCGCGCCGCGCGTCGCCTGCCCGAGCAGGCTGACTTTCGCGTATGGAAGAACGAGATCCTGGCGGGCTACAAATCGCTCGAGGCGAACGAACACTGGTGGTACCTGCCGGATGGGCGCACCCTGCGCGTTATCGGCAATCCCGCGCCGAAGGGCGGGGTCACCTATCTGTTCGATGACGTGACAGAGCGCGTGCAGATGGAATCGCGCTACAATGCCCTTGTCCGGGCGCGCGGCGAGACGCTGGATTCACTTCGCGAGGGCGTGGTCGTCTTTGCCGCCGATGGCAGCCTGACCCTCTTCAACCCGGCTTTCGCCACCATCTGGAATCTCGAGCCCTCCCTTCTCGCCGGGCACCCGCATATCGACGAGATCGTGGCGTTGTGCGGGCATCTCTCCGAAGACGCGGACTGGAGTGAATTGCGCGCGGCGGTGACCGGCCTGCACGACACGCGGACCAGCCATTCGCAACGCATCAAGCGGCCGGATGGCACGGTCGTCGACTGCGTTACCGCACCTCTGCCCGACGGTTCCACGCTCATCACATTCACGGATGTCACGGCGGCGGTGGACGTGGAGCGGGTCCTGATCGAGCGCAACGATGCGCTGGAGAAAACCTCCCGCCTGCGCGACGACTTCGTCCATCACGTGTCCTATGAGCTGCGTTCGCCGCTCACCACGATCATCGGATTCACGCAGCTTCTGGGCGACGAGACGGTCGGCGCGCTCAATGCGCGTCAACGCGAATACACCTCCCATATCACCAAGTCCTCGGCGGCGCTGCTCGCCATCATCAACGACATCCTCGACCTCGCGACGATCGACAACGGCTCGATCGAGCTCGATCTCGGGCCGGTCGATGCGCGCGAGACCATCGCGGCCGCGGTGCGCGGGCTGGAGGACAGGCTGGTGGAGCGCAGCATCCAGCTTGAGATCGAGGTGGCGCCGAGCATCGGCGTGTTCATCGCGGATGCCAAGCGTGTACGCCAGGTGCTGTTCAACCTCCTGTCGAATGCGGTCGGCTTTTCCGCGGCCGGGCAGACGGTCAAGGTCGCAGCCTATCGGCAGGATGACGAGATCCTGTTCTCGGTGGCCGATGAAGGGCCGGGCATCCCGCCCGAGATCAAGGCCCATGTCTTCGACCGGTTCGAGAGCTATGCCATCGGTTCACGCCATCGCGGCGTGGGCCTTGGATTGTCGATCGTGCGGTCCTTCGTGGAACTGCACGGCGGCCATGTCGAACTCGAATCCGGCACGGGCCGCGGAACAAGAGTAGTGTGCCATTTCCCGGCAGCCGGCGGGCTCGCCCGCGTCGCCGCCGAATAAGAGTAGTGTAACGCGCATGACGGCGGTAACAGCAATGGCGTTCGACGACACCCCAGATGGCGCGGCTGCCGCGACGACCATCAACAGCCTCCTTTCGCCGCCCGCTCCCGCGCTCCTGCGCGCAGACAACCCGAGAGCCGAGGCGACGTGGGAATTTCCCATCGACAATGAGGCCGGAACGGAAGCCTTGGCTCATCTTCTGGCGGAGGAGCTCAGGCCCGGTGATCTCGTGACCCTGTCGGGCGATCTCGGTGCCGGCAAGACGACCTTCGCGCGCGCCCTGATCCGGATCCTCGCGGATGATCCCGATCTCGAAGTGCCAAGCCCTACCTTCACTCTGATGCAGCTCTATGAGACCGTCCACGGTACGGTTGTCCATGCCGATCTCTACCGTGTCGGCAGTGCGGCGGAGCTTGAGGACCTCGGCTGGGATGAGGCGAGCGAGGAGGCGATCGTGCTCGTCGAATGGCCGGAGCGCGCCGCGGGCGTTCTCGCCGCCGACAGGCTCGATGTCGCACTCACCCATGTGAACAGCGACAACTACGAGGCCCGGCGCGTCCGGCTCACCGGCACCGGCCATTTTGCGCCACGGCTCGCGCGGCTCCAATCGCTGCGCCGCCTTCTGGAGAAGGCGGGGTGGGGCGAGGCGCGGCGTGAGCACATCTACGGCGACGCCTCGGTTCGCCTCTATGATCGCCTGCACAAGCCCACGGGCGAAACGGCCATCCTGATGATCGCCCCGCCACGGCTTGCAGGCCCAGCGATCCGCAACGGGCGGCCCTACCACGAGCTGGCCAAGCTCGCCGACCGTGTCGATGCCTTTGTCGCAGTCGCGCAGGGTCTGCGCGAGCAAGGCTTCAGCGCGCCCGAGATCTATGGGGCCGATCTCGATCAGGGCCTCGTTCTCGTCGAGGATCTGGGCCAGGAGCCCGTGGTCAATGCCGATGGGCCGATCCCGGAGCGTTATCGCGAGGCGGTGGGCGTGCTCGCCGCGCTGCACGACAAGGACTTGCCGAGCGTCCTGCCGGTCATGGACGGCCGCGAGCACGTCCTGCAGCCGTATGATCTGGAGGCGCTGCTGATCGAGGTCGAGCTGCTGCTTGACTGGTACGCCCCGCACCAGGGTGGCGGTTCGCTCGGGGCGGCGGCCAGATCGGATTTCCTCAAGATCTGGACCGAGCTACTCGGGCAGGTGGTGAATGGTCCGCAGACCGATATCCCGCAGACCAATATCCCTCAGACTTGGACGCTGCGCGACATGCACTCGCCGAACCTGTTCTGGCTGCCGGAGCGGAAAGGTCTGGCGCGGGTCGGGCTCATCGATCTGCAGGACACGGTGCTGGGCCATCCGGCCTATGACGTCGCGGCCTTGCTGCAGGATGCGCGGGTGACCGTGCCGGCGGCGCTCGAGCTGGAGCTCATCGCCCATTACGCGAAACTGCGCCGAGCCCGCCATCCGGACTTCGATGTGGCAGGCTTCGCCGAGGCCTATGCTATTCTTGGTGCGCAACGCATCACCAAGCTCTTCGGAACCTTCGTCCGGCTCGACAAGCGCGATGGCAAACCGCAATATCTGGCTCATCTGCCGCGGCTCCAGGATTATCTCGCGCGCAATCTCGCACATCCGGTGTTGTCGGAGCTGAAGCTCTGGTATGAGGCACGCCTGCCGGGTCTTGTGGCCCAGACCTCCGCATAACCGGCCCGCCTTTCATCGACTGGAGAGGCGGCGGCCCCTCAAGATCGATCCACGATGACAGACGGTGTGACGACAGTGTCTTCTGAGAAAGCCGGCCGTGAGGCTGGGCAACTGCCCACGACGGCCATGGTGCTCGCGGCCGGGCTCGGCAAACGCATGCGCCCGATCACGGCAATGACCCCGAAACCGCTGATCCGCATCGCCGGCCGCTCCCTGCTCGACCATGGACTCGACCGGCTCGCGGCCGCCGGCGTGAAGCGCGCGGTGGTCAATGTCCATTATCTCGCCGACCTCGTGGAGCAGCATCTCAAGCGCCGCAAGACGCCCGAAATCATCATTTCCGACGAGCGCGGCAAGCTCCTGGAGACCGGTGGCGGCATCAAGAAGGCCCTGCCGCTGCTGGGCCCGGACCCGTTCTTCATCATCAACACCGATTCGCTGTGGCTCGAAGGGCCGCATGGCAATATCGCGCGCATGGGCCGGATCTGGGATCCGGCGCGGATGGACATCCTGCTGCTGCTCGCCTCCGGGGCCACCAGCATCGGTGACGAGGGCTACGGCGATTTCACGATGGACCCCGCGGGCGTGCTCCGCCGGAGGGGCGAGCGGGAACTGGCGCCGTTCATCTATGCCGGCGTCGCCATCGCCAAGCCGGAATTGTTCGCGGATACCCCGGACGGATCCTTCTCGCTGAACCTGCTGTTCGACCGCGCCATCGCTGCCGGCCGCCTCTACGGCCTGCGGCTCGATGGCCAGTGGCTGCATGTCGGTACGCCGCAAGCCGTGAAGCTCGCCGAAGCGACTTTCATCGCGAGCGCGAGGTAGGCATGGCGGAGGCGGTGGCGCCACGGGTCTTCACCATCGCGCCCGGCGCGCCCTTCCTGCCGACGCTGGTCGAGGCACTCTCCACGGGTCGCATCCTGCCCGGCCTCAGCCTGTCCGACGGCACGCTCGATCCGCTGGCGCTCGCCGATACCACCATCTTCCTGCCCACCCGCCGCGCTGCGCGGGCGCTGACGACCCTTCTCGCTCAACGCTGCGAGGGGCGAGCCGTGCTCCTGCCGCGTATCGTGCCGCTGGGCGATGTCGATGACGCCGAGATCGCCCTGGCCGCCGACCTCGGCGGGCTGGGCGAGGGGGATTTCACAGGCCTGCCCCCGGCGATCGGCGAGACCGAGCGGCGCCTCATCCTGACACGGCTGGTGCTGGCCTGGGCCAAAGCCGTCGATCGCGCACTGCTGCGGCTCGACGATCACGAGCCGTTGCTGGTGCCCGCTTCTCCGGCCGATGCCCTCGGCCTCGCGGGTGATCTCGCCCGTCTCATGGATGCGCTGGCCACCGAGGGGATCGCCTGGGAGAGCCTGCACAGCCTCGTGGAGGACCGCTATTCCCGCTACTACGGCATTACGCTCGACTTCCTGAAGATCGCCGCCGAGACCTGGCCGCAGATCCTGGCGGACCGTGGCGCGAGCGATCCCGTCAGCCGCCGCAACGCCATCATCCTCGCCGATGCCGAACGGCTCGCCCGCGAGCGGCCTGAGGCCCCCATGATCGTTGCGGGCTCCACGGGTTCGGTGCCGGCGACGGCCCATCTCATCGCCGCCGTGTCGCGGCTGCCGCAGGGCGCGGTCGTCCTGCCCGGCCTCGACCGGAGCCTCGACGAGCCCTCCTGGCGGGCCATTGCCGAGGCCCGCCACGGCCATCCGCAGGCTGCCCTGCAGCGGCTCATGACAACCATCGGTGTCGACCGTGCCGACGTCCGGGAACTCGCGGATCGCTCCCCGGAGGCCATGGCCCGCGCGACCTTCCTTGCGGAGGCCCTGCGGCCGGCCGAGACCACCGATGTCTGGGCGGCGTATCGTCAGGGAGGTGGGGGCGACGGCGCGGGAGATTTCCTGACGGGAGACTTCGGCGCAGGAGACTTCGCGACCACGACGCGCGCGGCCCTCGCGGGCCTGGCGCTGGTGGAGGCGCCGGACGAGCGTTCCGAGGCCCTGGCCGCCGCGCTCGCCATGCGCGAGGCGCTGGAGACGCCCGGGGCGACTGTCGCGCTCGTCACGCCGGACAGAATGCTGGCCGAACGCACCATCGCCGAACTCGCCCGCTGGGACATCGCGGTGGAGGATTCGGCCGGGTTGCCGCTCAGCCGCACGCGCGCCGGTGGCCTTGCCCAGCTCGTGGCCGAGGCCGCACTCGCCGATTTCGCGGCACCGGAGCTGCTGGCGCTCCTCAGCCATCCCGACGCGACCTTCGGGCAGGGTTTCGCGGCGGCGCGCCAGGCAGCAGAGGCGTTCGAGATCGGGCTCCTGCGCGGGCCGGAGGCGCCCCCCGGCATCGCGGGCCTCAAGGTGATCCTGCCCGAGCGGCGCGCCGAGGCCACGAGCCGGCGCAGCCCCAGGCCCCTGCGGCGCCTCGGCGCACCGGCCTGGGACCGCATTGCCGCGCTGCTCGACGCAATGGAGGAAGCCTTCGGGTCCTTCAACCGGCAGATCCTCGCGGATGGCCCGGTTGACCTCGTCGCGATGGCCGCCGCCCATGACGCGGCCGTGCGCGCCGTTTCGGCGCGCGCGCCGGAGGAGGAGCGGGAGCCGCCGCGGGCCGATGGCTGGGGCGATCTCGCGAGCCTGTTCGACGATCTCGCCGCGGCCGAGGCTGCCGAACTCGTCGGCCGCGCGGCCGACTATCCGGCCTTCTTCGCCGGGCTCCTGGCCGAGCGCATGCTGCGCCGGGGCGAGGCCGCGCATCGCCGCGCCAAGGTTTTCGGCCTGCTGGAAGCCCGCCTGCTGAGCGCCGACAGGATCGTGCTGGGCGGGCTCGATGAAGGCATCTGGCCGCCAGTCGTGCGCACGGACGCCTTCCTCAACCGCCCCATGCGCACGGCGCTCGGGATGAGCCCGCCGGAGCGACGCATCGGCCAGACCGCCCATGACTTCGTGGAGGCGCTCGGGACCCGCGATGCCGTGATCACCCGCGCGCTGAAGCGGGAAGGCGCGCCGACCGTGCCCTCGCGCTTCCTGCAGCGCATGCGGGCGCTGGCAGGCACTGAGGCCTGGGAGGAGGTTCGGGCCCGCGGCCGCACCATCCTCGCCTGGGCCGAGGCCCTGGAGCAGGCGCCGGCACAGCCGACGCTGCGCCGCCCGCGGCCGAAGCCGCCGCTCCATCTCATTCCCCGTTCGCTGAGCGTGACCGAGGTGGAGACGCTGGTGCGCGATCCCTACGCGGTCTTTGCCAAGCATGTGCTGAAACTCGACCCGCTGGAAGGGCTCGCGGTGCCCCCCGGCGCCGCCGATCGCGGCAATCTGGTCCACGAGGCGCTCGGCCGTTTCGCCATGGCTTACCCGGCCGCGTTGCCGGCCGATGCGCTCGCCGCTCTGACAGCCATCGGCCGGGAGGTCTTCGCGCCCTATCGGGCCTATCCCGACGTGATGGCGCTGTGGTGGCCGCGCTTCCTGAGGCTCGCGGAGGCCTATGTGGCGTGGGAGGAGGGTAGGCGGCCGGGTCTGGCGCGGCTTCATGCGGAAATCTCCGGCGCGCTTGACCTTGCCCTTGCGGATGGATCGAGCTTTGCCCTGCGCGGGCGCGCGGACCGCGTCGAGGAACGCGGCGACGGCGCGGTGATCGTCGATTTCAAGACGGGGCAGGTGCCGTCCGCAAAGCAGGTTTTCGCCGGCTTCGCACCGCAGATGACGCTTGAGGCCGCGATGCTCGTCGCCGGAGGCTTCAAGGGACCGGCACCGGTGCCCGCGGACCGGATCGAGCTCCTCTATGTCAGCGCCACCGGCGGCAAGGAGCCGCTCAGGCCGCGGCCGGTCAAGCCTGAGAAGGACGAGACGCGCAGTGTCGCCGATCTCGTTGCCGAGCATCCCGTCCAGCTGGCGAAACTCATGTCGCGCTACTGCAGCGGCGAGATCGGCTTTGCCTCGCGGCCCTTTGCCGAATATGCCAAGCGCGAAGGCGTCTATGACCATCTGGCGCGGGTGCGCGAATGGTCCACCGGCGGCGACGACGGGGGCGGCGAATGAGCATGCCGCCTTCATCCACGCCGGCCTTATCGGTCGATGATGTCATCGGCCGGGTCATCACCCAGCAGCATCGCGCCGCCAATCCTGGCGCTTCCGCCTGGGTGTCGGCCAATGCGGGTTCCGGCAAGACGACCGTGCTGGCCAACCGGGTGTTGCGCCTGCTGCTGGCGGGTGCGGAGCCCGGACGCATCCTCTGCCTCACCTTCACCAAGGCCGCTGCCGCCAATATGTCGAACCGGGTGTTCGACGAGCTCGGCCGCTGGGTCGCGCTCGATGATGCCGCGCTCGATGACGCCTTGCTGCGCCTCATGGGGACGCGCCCGACGGCGGATCTGCGCCAGGTCGCGCGCCGGCTGTTCGCGTGGGCGATCGAAACCCCGGGCGGCCTCAAGATCGAGACCATTCACGCCTTTTGCGAGCGCGTGCTGCATCTCTTCCCCTTCGAGGCGAATGTCCCCGCCCGGTTCGAGGTGCTGGACGACATGGACGCCGCCGATCTCCTCGCCCGCGCCCGCGTCGCTGTGATCAGCGACGCCATTGCCGGCCGGGCGCCCGCACTGGCCGCCGCGCTCGACCGGCTGGTGGAGGAGGCGGGCGACGTCACCATCGACAAGGCCCTGGCTGAGGCGCTGCGTGCCAAAGCTCTGCTGCGGCAGGGCTTCTCCAGGGAGCACGGCGCGCCCGGGGCGAGTGGCATCGCGACAGACGCCATCAAGGCGGCGCTCGGGCTTGATCCGGCGGACGATCGCGCCCGCGTCGAACGGGCCATGCTGGAGGACGGCATTCCGGAGGTGGATTGGCCTGATATCGTCGCCGCGCTGGCGGCCGGCCAGAAGACGGACAGGGACCTGGCCGATTGCCTGAGGTCCGCGCTTGCGGCGACGAACCAGCCGGACCGGCTGGCGGCCTATCGGTCGCTGTTCTTCACCAAGGCCGGCGGGCCGCGAGCCGACAACCGCTTCGGCACGAAGGCCATCGATCCCGCCTTGATCGAGCGCCTGCGTGCCGAGCGTGACCGGTTGGCAGCGCTGACCGGGCGCTTCAAGGCGGTGCTGGCCGTCGAGCGGACGGCGGCGCTGCTCACAGTGGCGAGCGCGGTCTTTGCCCGTGTCGAGGCGCTGAAGAATGCGCGCGGCGCCTTGGATTTCGACGATCTCATCGCGCGCACGGTCGATCTCTTCGCCCGCCACGAGGCGGCCTGGGTGCTCTACAAGCTCGACGCCGGCATCGACCATATTCTCGTGGACGAGGCGCAGGATACGAGCCCCGCGCAATGGCGCATCCTGAAGGCGTTGGCGGAGGAATTCACCGCCGGCGAGAGCGCGGCGGTGACGCGGCGGACGCTGTTCGCCGTGGGCGACCCCAAGCAGTCCATCTACGGCTTTCAGGGCGCCGCCCCGCGTGAGTTCGACGGCAGCGGCCGTTATTTCCGCCGGCGCGTCGAGGCCGCCGGCCAGGCTTTCGAGGACGTGCGCCTCACGGTCTCCTTCCGCTCGGCGCCCGAGGTGCTGAAGGCCGTCGACGCCGTCTTTGCCGATCCCCAGCATTTCCAGGGCCTGTCCTTCGAGGACGGCGCCGTCGGCACGGTGCACGAGAGCGCCCGGCCGCAACTCGCCGGCCTCGTTGAGCTGTGGGAGGCCGAGCGTCCGACCGAGGTGCCGGATTCCGAGGCCTGGACGCTGCCGGTCGACGAGCTGGAGGAGGGCTCACCGCCGGTACGGCTGGCCCGGCGCATCGCGCGCGCCGTGAAGCACTGGACGGGCGGGGGTGACGACGGCCGGCGCTTCTCCGCCGGCGATATCCTTATTCTCGTGCGCAAGCGCGGCGGCTTCTACGAGCAACTGATTCGCGCCCTGAAGGACACCGGCCTGCCGGTGGCCGGCGCCGACCGGCTCAAGGTCACCGAGCATATCGCGGTGCGCGACCTCGTCGCCGCCGGACGCGCCGCCCTGCTGCCCGCCGACGACCTGACGCTCGCGGCGCTCTTGAAGTCGCCGCTGGTCGGTCTCGATGACGACGATCTCATGCGCATCGGCGCCGAACGGCCGGACGACCAGTCGCTCGAGCGCGCCCTGACGCTGGCGGCCGACGCCGGCGACGAGAGGGCCACCCATGCCGCCACCCTGCTGGCGGAGTGGCGCCAGCGCGCGCGGTGCGGCGGACCCTTCGCCTTCTATGCCCATCTCATCGGGCCCGGCGGCGGCCGCCGGCAGCTGGTGGCGCGCCTTGGCGCCGAGGCGGGCGACGCCATCGACGAATTCATGGCCGCGGCCCTGGGGTATGAGCGCCGGCAGGCGCCGTCGCTGGCGGGCTTCCTGACGGCCTTCGGCGAAGCCGAGCGCGAGGTGAAGCGCGATCTCGACGACAGCCGTGACGAGATCCGCGTCATGACCGTGCATGGCGCCAAGGGGCTGGAGGCGCCGGTCGTCATTCTGGCCGATGGCTGCGACGTGCCGACCGGGCGCATGGACCCCAAGCTCTTCGCGATTGCCGGCGGCGATGGTGTCGCCGTGCCGATCTGGTCGCCGCGAGGCGAGCTCGATCCCCCCGTGGTCGAGGCCGTCCGCGCCGGGCTGCGGCGCGAGGCGGAGGAGGAGCATAATCGCCTCCTCTATGTGGCGATGACGCGGGCCAAGGAACGGCTGGTTGTCGCCGCCTACACGAGCCTTGGCCGCGACCCCAAGACGGGCGAGTTCAAGCCGCTGCCGGAGAAAAGCTGGCCCGCGATGATCCACAAGGGCCTCGAAGCCGGCGCCTATGGGCTTGTCGAGGCCCCGGTGCGCTACGGCACGGCTCCCGTGTGGCAGTGGCGCGATCCTGCCCGCGTGGCAAGCCCATCGGCGCCGCCGGCGGTAACGGCCCCGCCGGTGCCGACCTTGCCCGCCTGGCTCGGCCGTCGCCTGCCCCCGGAAAGGGAGGCGCGCCCGCCGTTGCGTCCCTCGAGCGCGCTCGGTGCGGCCGACCAGCTTCCCCCTGACGGTGGTGCCGCCGGTACGCTCGCCGGGCCATTGGGGGCGCCGCCGCGTTCCCGGCGCGATGATGACGCGCGGCGCCTGGCGCGGCTCGGCGGCGATTTCCTGCATCAGCTCCTGCAGCACCTGCCCGAAGGCCTCATGCGCGGCGGCGAGGCGGCTGCGCGGGGGATCGCGGCGCTCCTGAAGGTACGTGCGGCCGGTCTTGACGACGAGCAGCGTGACCGCCTCGTCACCGACGCGCTGGCGGTGCTGGCCCGGCCGGATCTCGCCGCCCTGTTCGGACCCGGCAGCCGCGCCGAGGTGCCGATCGCCGGCGCGATCACCATCGACGGTGAGGCCGTGCCCGTCTCGGGCCAGATCGACCGCCTCGCCGTGACGGACGAGGCCGTCCATGTGGCCGACTTCAAGACGAGTCACTGGCCACCAGCAACGCTCGACGCGGCCCCGCCGGGCCATCTCGCGCAGCTCGCCGTCTATGCCGCCCTGCTGGCCGAGATCTATCCGGATCGGCCGGTCCGGGCCTTCCTCGTCTATACGCGCGGGTCGCGCGTCTTCGCCGTGCCACCGGAGGCCCTTCAGTCCGCACTCATGCTCGTCAAGCAGGCGTGATCTGTGCTGCCTGCTCCTTGACCGACCCCGTCACGCTTCTTACGTTTCCACCCAACGGACGGCCATGGCTCCGCGTGCAGCCGTCACCCAGGAAAGGTTTTTTCATCATGGCGACCACCAAGGTAACCGACGCAAGCTTCGAAACCGATGTCCTGAAGGCCGGTGAGCCGGTGGTTGTGGACTTCTGGGCCGAGTGGTGCGGTCCCTGTCGCATGATTGGCCCGGCCCTTGAGGAAATCGCCACCGAGATGGCCGGCAAGGTCAAGGTCGTGAAGGTCAATGTCGACGAGAACCCGGCGACGGCCGCGCAGTTCGGCATCCGCTCGATCCCGACGCTTCTCCTGTTCAAGGACGGCAAGCTCGCCGGCCAGAAAGTCGGCGCCGCGCCGAAGAGCGACCTGTCGCGCTGGATTTCCGCTTCGGTCTGATCAGACCCAGGCGCTTTGCTGCCGCAAATTAAAAAGAACCCGGCCCCTCATGGAGCCGGGTTTTTTGTTGGGGCCGGGCAAGGCAGTATCAGCCCGAGGGAGGGGAATGGCTCGCTGCGCATTGTTGGGGAGGAACGCGCGAGCGGGCTGCCGCCGCAATCCGGCGGATGCTCAGGTCGGCGGCGTGCCGTTGGCAGCCAGGACCTCGCCCGCGAAATAGAGCGATCCGGTGATCAGGATGCGGGGCGGATGGTCCCAGTCCTGGTGCTTGAGGGCGGCGAGAGCCGCCTCGACACTGGCATGGGCCGAGGTGACGAAGCCGAGGTCCTGGGCGATTTCGGCAATCTCCTCGGCCGGGCGCGCGGCGAGCTGCGTCGTCATCGACACCGCCAGCAATTCGCGGGCAAGCCCTGCGAAGGGCGACAGGAAGCCGACCGCATCCTTGGTGCCGAGCATGCCGACGATGAGCACGAGCGGTGCCGGACGGCTCTCTTCCATATCGGCCATGGCACTGGCTATCGCGCGGCCCCCCTCGGGGTTATGCCCGCCGTCGAGCCAGATTTCGGCGCCCTCAGGCGCATGGCCGATGAGATCGCCGCGCGTGAGGCGCTGCATGCGGGCCGGCCAGTCGGCGTTCTTCATCCCCGCTTCATAGGCCGCAACGGGCAGGCGATCGAAGCCGCCCGTCCGCAGCGCCGCGATCGCGGTGCCGGCATTGATATGCTGGTGCCGGCCGGCGAGGCGCGGCAGCGGCAGATCGAGCAGGCCGCGCTCGTCCTGATAGACGAGCCTGCCTCCCTCCTCGTGGATGGAGAAATCCTGGTCGCCGATGACAAGCGGCGCACCGATGCGCTCGGCGCGCGCTTCGAGAACGGCGGCCGCCTGCGGATCCTGCGGCGCGATCACGGCCGGCACGCCGCGCTTGAAGATGCCGGCCTTGGCAGCGGCCACGGTCGTGATGCGGTCGCCGAGATATTCGGGATGGTCCAGCGAGACGGGCGTCACCACCGTCACCAGCGGGTCCGTGATGACATTCGTGGCGTCGGCCTCGCCGCCCAGCCCGACCTCGAGCAGGAGCGCGTCGGCCGGGCTTTCCGCGAACAGCAGGAAGGCGGCGGCCGTCGTGATCTCGAAGAAGGTGATGGGCTCGCGGCCGTTGGCCTCCTCGCAGCGGCGGAAGGCGTCGAGCAGGCGCTGCTCATCGACGATCCGGCTGCCGTCCGGGCGCCCGATCCGGATGCGTTCGTGGTAGCGCACGAGATGCGGCGACGTATAGACATGCACCGACAGGCCCGCCGCTTCCAGAATGGCGCGCGTGAAGGCGATGGTGGAGCCCTTGCCGTTGGTGCCTGCGACATGGAAGGTCGGCGGCAGCCGGCGCTCGGGATGGCCAAGGCTCGCCAGCAGGCGCGCGATGCGCCCCAGCGAAAGGTCGATCACCTTTGGATGCAGCGCGAGAAAGCGCGCCAACAGGGCATCGGACGATTCCATCGCGTTTCCCGCTTTCTGCCCGTCCATGGAAACGCGGATTACTCCGCGGCGGCCTCGAGCGCCGGCGCCTCGGGCTCGGGCTCGTCCTTCGCTTCGGCGGCCGGCACGGCCGGGGTCCGCATCATGATGCCGTTCAGGCGCGCGATGGTCGCCTTCAGGTCATGGCGATGGACCACCATGTCGACCATGCCGTGGTCCTTGAGATATTCCGAGCGTTGGAAGCCCGGCGGCAGTTTCTCGCGGATGGTCTGCTCGATGACGCGGGGACCGGCGAAGCCGATGAGCGCGCCCGGCTCGGCAATGTGGACGTCGCCCAGCATGGCATAGGAGGCCGTGACCCCGCCCGTGGTCGGGTTCGTCAGCACGACGATATAGGGGAGCTTCGCGTCACGCAGGCGCTGGACGGCGACCGTCGTGCGCGGCATCTGCATGAGCGAGAGGATACCCTCCTGCATGCGCGCGCCCCCCGAAGACACGAACAGGACGAAAGGCGTGCCGCGGCTGCGCGCGGTGTCGAGGCCGGTGATGATGGCCTCGCCGGCCGCCATGCCGAGAGAGCCGCCCATGAATTCGAAGTCCTGGACGGCGATGGTGGTCTTCTGGCCCTCGACCTCGCCGACGCCGACGAGTACCGCATCCTGCATGCCGGTCTTGGCCTTGGCGTCGCGCAGGCGATCGACGTAGCGCTTCTCGTCGCGGAACTTGAGGGGATCGATCGCGACCTCGGGGGTCGGGATGGCTTCCCATCGCGCCTCGTCGAACATCGCCTTCAGGCGATTGGTCGCCGTCATGCGCAGGTGATAGTTCGAGCCGGGAATGACGTAGAGATTGGCCTCGACGTCCTTGTGGAACACCATCTGCCCCGTGTCGGGGCACTTGATCCACAGATTCTCCGGCACTTCGCGCTTGAAGAGTGTCTTGATCTTCGGCCGAACGACGTCGGAGATCCAGTTCATCGTCTATCCATCCTTCCAGATGTCACGGCCACACAACGCGGGGCGCGATGCTCATGCCCTGACGCGCTGGCCGTCGCGCACACCGGCGGCGAGTTCCTTCACCAGACCGACGACAGACTCGACAGTCCCTGTCCCGGCCCGGCCGTCCGCAGCGAGCGAACGGCGCACCGCATCGACTAGAGCCGATCCGACAACGACGCCATCCGCAACCTTTGCCACCTCTGCCGCGTGGGCACGGCTCTTTACGCCAAAGCCCACCACAACAGGAAGGTGGGTATGCGCCTTGATCCGGTCAACCGCCACGCCCACTTCTGCGAAGTCCGGGGTCGCCGAGCCGGTGATACCGTTAATGGACACGTAATAGACGAAACCGCTGGTATGCGCGAGGACTGCCGGCAACCGCTTGTCGTTCGTCGTCGGTGTCGCAAGCCTGATGAAGGCGATGCCGGCCTCCAGCGCCGGCAGGCAGAGCTCGGCGTCTTCCTCAGGCGGCAGATCGACGACGATCAGGCCGTCGACCCCGGCCGCCTTGGCATCGGCGAGGAAGCGCGGCACACCATAGATATAGATGGGGTTGTAGTAGCCCATCAGGATGACAGGCGTGTCGCTGTTGGCTTCGCGAAAGGCTGCGACCATGGCGAGCGTCTTCGCGAGCGTCTGTCCGCCTTTCAGCGCGCGCTGCGACGACAGCTGGATCGCCGGGCCGTCGGCCATCGGATCGGTGAAGGGCATGCCGATCTCGATGAGGTCGGCCCCGGCGCCGGGCAGCGCCTTGATCAGGGAGAGCGACGTGTCGTGGTTGGGATCCCCCGCCGTCACGAAGGTGACGAGCGCGGCGCGGCCTTCCGCCTTCACGGCGGCGAATTTGGCGTCGATGCGGCTCATGACAGATGGCTCCCCAGCATCTCCGCGACCTGCGACACATCCTTGTCGCCGCGGCCGGACAGGTTCACCACCATGATGTGGTCGCGCGGGCGCTCGGCGGCGAGTTCGACGGCCTTGGCGATCGCGTGGGCGGATTCAAGCGCGGGAATGATGCCCTCGAGCTTCGAGAGAAGCTGGAAGGCCGCGAGCGCCTCGGCATCCGTCGCGCCGATGTAGTTCACCCGGCCGACGTCATGCAGCCAGGAATGTTCCGGGCCGATGCCGGGATAGTCGAGGCCGGCCGAGATCGAGTGCGCCTCGATGATCTGGCCGTCATCGTCCATGAGGAGATAGGTGCGGTTGCCGTGCAGCACGCCCGGCCGGCCGCCATTGATCGAGGCGGCGTGGGCTTCCGTCAGGAGGCCATGGCCGGCCGCCTCCACGCCGAAGATTTCGATACCGCGGTCATCCAGGAAGGGATGGAACAGGCCGATGGCATTGGAGCCGCCACCGACGCAGGCGACGAGCGAGTCGGGCAGCCGTCCCTCGGCGTCCATGATCTGGCTGCGGACCTCGTTGCCGATGATCACCTGGAAGTCGCGCACCATGCCGGGGTAGGGATGCGGGCCCGCCACCGTGCCGATGCAGTAGAAGGTATTGTCGACGTTGGTCACCCAGTCGCGCAGGGCGTCGTTCATCGCATCCTTCAGGGTGCGCGAGCCCGACTGCACGGGAACGACCTTGGCGCCCAGCATCTCCATGCGGAAGACGTTGGGCTTCTGCCGCTCCACGTCCACGGCGCCCATATAGACCACGCATTCAAGGCCGAAGCGGGCGCAGAGCGTTGCGGTCGCCACGCCGTGCTGGCCGGCGCCCGTCTCGGCGATGATGCGAGTCTTGCCCATGCGGCGGGCGAGCAGGATCTGCCCCAGCACATTGTTGACCTTGTGGGAGCCCGTGTGGTTGAGCTCCTCGCGCTTCAGATAGATCCTGGCGCCGCCGCTGCCGCCTTTGGCCGCGGCTAGATCGCGGACGTGCTCTGTCAGCCGCTCCGCAAAGTAGAGCGGGCTCGGGCGCCCGACATAATGCGTGTGGTAACTCGCCATCTCCCTGGCGAAGGCGGGGTCTGCCTTGGCGGCGGCATAGGCCGCCTCCAGCTCGAGCAGATTGGGCATGAGCGTCTCGGCCACGAAGCGGCCGCCGAACAGCCCGAAATGCCCGTGCTCGTCGGGGCCTGTCCGATAGGAATTCGGCTCGTTGGTCACGCCACTTTGCCTCTCGCGTCGCCGCCATCGTCGCAAGCTGCGCGGGCGGCCTTGATGAAAGCTTCGATACGGGCCGGATCCTTGACACCCGGTGCCCGCTCGACCCCCGATGATACATCGACCCCCCAGGGGGTGACGAGACGGATGGCCTCGGCCACGCTCGCAGGGTCAAGCCCTCCTGACACCATGAACGGCAGGGCGAGGTCAAGTCCGACGACGAGGTTTCGGTCGAACGGCAGCCCGTTTCCGCCAGGTAACGCCGCATCCTTGGGGGGCTTGGCATCCAGCAGAATGCGGTCTTCGCCGTCAGCCTGGGCGAGCAGGGTTGCCGCGAGATCCCGCGCCGCGGCAACATCCGCCGCCGATGCGATGCCGACGGCCTTCATCACCGGCCGCCGGAAGCGCGCCTTGATGGCGGCGACGCGCGCGGCCGTCTCATGGCCGTGCAGTTGCAGAAGGTCGGGCCGCGTGGCGGCGACGATATCCTCAATGAGAGCATCGTCGGCATCGACAGTGAGGGCAACGATCGCCGCGCGCCCGCGCGCCTGATCCGCGAGAAAGCGCGCGGTGTCGAGGTCGACGCAGCGCGGGCTCTTCGGAAAGAACACGAGCCCGACCATGTCGGCGCCGCTGTCGAGCGCTGCGGCCAGGGTGTCGGGCGTGCTCAGCCCGCAGATTTTGATGATCGTCAAAGGTCCGTCATCCCCACAGCGCGAAAGCGCTGCGACGCATTAAGCGCTTCAAATCGGCGGAATCGTGGCTATGGCCTGGGATTGCGGGCGATGGGAGACAGGGCCCGTGCGCAGACGTTCCAGCTCACGCTTCTGTTGGCGCACGATCCTGCGGTGCTTGCCTTGTGCCGTCCAGACGACGACGCCACCGATGATGACGCCGAGCATGACACAGAGGAACAGCGCGACGAACAGCGGCATCTCGAGGCTGGCCAGAGGCTGCTCGGGGGAGAAAGGATCGAGCGATACCCGGATGAGGCCACGGTTGGCAACCGACAGGAGCACGACGATAAGGCCAAGCGGCACAAGCACCAAGGCTTTCAGAAATCGCTTCATCGCGATGTCTCCCGTCGCATAGCAAGCATTCTCAAGCGAAATGGGCACCGGTTCGCGCGAAGACAATGCGAAAAGCAATCAACTGGAGACAATACCGATCGGATCGGAATTGCCTCCAGCCTCGGCTCTTTCCCATCCAACGCAGGATTACGCCCGCGCGCGCGCCGCACCGCGGCTGCGTGAGGTCGGGGCTGCGCCATTGAGCCGCTGGCGCATCTCCTTGCCTGTCTTGAACACGGGAATCATCTTTTCCGCGACCGAGACGGTCTCCCCGGTGCGCGGATTGCGTCCGACGCGGGCATCGCGCTTCTTCACCGAGAAGGCCCCGAAGCCGCGCAACTCCACCCTGTCGCCACGGGCCAGCGCCCGCGTGATCTCGTCCAGGATGGCGTTTACGATGTTCTCGACATCTCGTTGGTAGAGATGCGGGTTTTGCTCAGCAATGAGCAGCACCAGTTCCGACTTAATCATGTGCCCCGCTTAGTCCTTGAAAAATCACTATTTTTCGAGTGCAGGGTGCCAGAGGGCGAGAAGCCCGTCAAGGCGGTCGGCTGCTAATTGATTGTCAAGACGGTCAAAAATTGCGGCAACATTGGTCAGCCCCATGCCTTGTGCGCCCATCGCCACGGCACTCCACAGCCCGAACGTTCCGTCTGATCCGGCCCGTTTCCACTCGCGTACGGGAAGATCCCGGGCGATCTTCTTCTCCTGTTCGAGCCAGGCAATAGCCTGGCGGCGATCGCCGAGCTGGTCCACGAGCTTCAGCTCCAGCGCCTGATGGCCAGTGAACACGCGCCCGTCGGCAACCACGGTCAGCCGTGCGTCGTCGAACTTCCGCCGCTCGCGCACCAGTCGCTTGAACCAGCCGTAGCTGTCGGCGACGATCGATTCGAGCGCGGCGCGCGCGGCCGGAGACGTCGGCTCGAAGCCGTTCGGCGCAGCCTTCAGCGGGCTCGATTTCACCTCCTCCATCTTCACCCCAAGGGTATTGAGGAGCCCCTCGACGTTCGGATATTGCATCAGGACGCCGATGGAACCGACGAGCGACGTCTCGAGCGCGACGATACGGTCCGTGCCGATGGCTGCGATATAGCCGCCGGATGCGGCCAGCCCGCCGACAACGGCGACGGTCGGCTTCTTCGCCGAGAGCTCCCGCAGCGCGTTGTAGATCCTCTCCGCGCCGGACGTCGTGCCGCCGGGGCTCGAGATCTCGACGAGCACGGCCCGCACCGAGCCGCTGTTGCCGACATCGCGAATGAGGTTGAGCGTGCGCTCATCGCCGCTGATGAAGCCGGACAAGGAGATGCGCGCAATCTGCGCCTGACCGTCGCTTACCTTGTCGCGGAAAGCCCAGGCAACAGCCCCGACCGCGAGGATGAGAACGAGGAAGACCGCGGCGCGCCACCAAGTGAGCTTGCGCCGGAGACGCTTGCGATCGACAAGAAGATCGGCCTCGAAGGACATCGGCGGGGTTCCTCACTGGCGCAAACGAGAAGCGCAAACGGCATGCGATGCCGTCTGATTTAGTCTCGAGCGGCGGAGCCGGCAAGGCTTCAGGCCGAGATGGCGGCCTGATGGCGATCGAGCGCGATCAGGGCGAGGCCGCTCGCGACGGAGCGGAAGGCATCGCCCACATGGATGCGCGCGGGCCCGAAGCGCCGGTCGAACAGGGCGCGCACGCTCGGCACATGCGACGTGCCGCCGGTCATGAAAACCGCTTCGATAGCCTCGGGAGCCGTGCCTGCGCGGGCCAGCGCCTCATCGAGCGCACCCTCGATGGCATTGACGTCGTCAGCGATCCATCGGTCGAAATCGCTGCGCTTGATGGTCGCCTCGATCGTCACGCCCATCTCGTTGAACGACAGCAGCGCTTCGTCTGCCGATGACAGGGCGATCTTGGCGGCGGAGACCGCCCGATAAAGCGCATAGCCGAGGTCGTATTCGATGACGGCCAGGAGATCCTCCAACTTCGCCGGATCCTCCGAATCGCGGATCAGCGCCTTGAGCTCGGTCATGGTCTCGCGGCTTTTCATCAGCGAGAGGCGGTGCCACTGCGCAAAGGCCGCGTGATAATGCGCCGGCACCGGCAACCATTTGTCGAAGGAGCGATAGCGGCTGTCCTTGCCCAGGCGCGGCGAGACGGCGTGCTCGATGATGCGGTAATCGAAGCTGTCGCCCGCGACGCCGACACCGGCATGGGAGAGCGGGATGGCCTTCAGGCGTCCGGCATCGCCGCCGGGCTCGAAGCGCATCACCGAAAAATCGCTGGTGCCACCACCGAAGTCGGCGACGAGCATCGTTTCCGCCCGGGTGAGGTTGCGCGCATACCAATAGGCGGCCCCCAAGGGTTCATAGGCATAGTCAACGCTCGCCATGCCGCCGGCCGCATAGGCGGCGGTGAGGCGGCTGAGCGCGAGCTCCTCGTCCGGCCGATCGCCCGCAAAGACGACGGGGCGCCCCGAGATCAGCGACAGCTTGTCGAGCCCGTCGAGCCCGGCCGTGAGATCGCTGAGGAAGACGCTGATCAGATCTTCCAGGCTGTAAAGCTTGCCGAAGAGACGCGTGTCCTGGAAGGCGCGGCTGGACAGGTGAGTCTTGAGCGATTGCAGGAAGCGGTGCTCGCTCGTCATGTCGATCGCCATATGGAGCGCGTCTGGCCCGCTCGCATGGCGGATGGCGGTGGCGGGCGGGCGCCCCTCGCGCCAGAACATCAGGGCCGACCGGTAGGCATCAACCGGCCCGGCATGCGTGGGGAAGCTGCGCGTGGTGACGTGTCCGTCGTGATGCGCCAGTGCCACGACGCTGTTCGTCGTGCCGAAATCGATGCCGATGGCGGCAACATCCTCCGGGGCTTTCGCTGCGATCGTCACGTCAGGCTCCTGTCGGGCAATTCCAGGACAAGCGGATACCGGCGCCCCGGCCGGAATTGCGTGAAATCAAAGAGATGCGGATAGAAAAACCCGCGCAGATCGCTCCGCGCGGGTCGTTGTCTCTGAAAGGCCGCGTCGCCGCGGCCCGGGATCACTTCTTCTCGTTGGCGCGCTTGAGGGCGGCCCCGAGGATGTCGCCGAGCGACGCGCCGGAGTCGGACGAACCATACTGCGCGATGGCTTCCTTCTCCTCGGCCACTTCCAGCGCCTTGATCGAGAGCTGGATGCGGCGCGCCTTGCGGTCGAACTGGACGACGCGGGCGTCGACCTTCTCGCCGGGCGCGAAACGCTCCGGACGCTGGTCGCCACGCTCGCGGGCAAGCTCGGCGCGGCGGATGAAGGAGGTCAGGTCGGTATCGACGATCTTCACCTCAAGACCGCTGTCCTTCACCTCGAGAACCTCGCAGGTGACGATGGCGCCCTTCTTGAGCTCGCCGGCATCGGCGAAGGGGTCACCCTCAAGCTGCTTGATACCGAGCGAGATGCGCTCCTTCTCCACATCGACGTCCAGAACGACGGCGCGCACGACGTCGCCCTTCTTGAACTCTTCGATGACCTGCTCGCCCGGACGGTTCCAGTCGAGGTCGGTGAGATGGACCATGCCGTCCACGTCCCCGTCGAGACCGATGAACAGACCGAACTCGGTCTTGTTCTTGACCTCGCCTTCGACGGTGGCGCCGGCCGGGAATTTCTCGGCGAAGGCTTCCCACGGGTTCTGCAGGGTCTGCTTGAGGCCGAGCGAGATGCGGCGCTTGACCGGATCGACCTCGAGGATCTGCACTTCGACTTCCTGGGAGGTCGAGACGATCTTGCCGGGATGGACGTTCTTCTTCGTCCAGGACATCTCGGAGACGTGGATCAGGCCCTCGATCCCCGGCTCCAGCTCCACGAAGGCGCCGTAGTCGGTGATGTTGGTCACGCGGCCCTTGAAGCGCGCCTCGAGCGGATAGCGGGCGGCGATGCCTTCCCACGGATCGGCCAGGAGCTGCTTGATGCCCAGCGAGATGCGGTGCGTCTCGTGGTTGATCTTGATGATCTTGACCTTGACCGACTGGCCGATGGTGACGACGTCGGTCGGGTGATTGACGCGGCGCCATGCCATGTCGGTGACATGGAGCAGGCCGTCGATGCCGCCGAGGTCGACGAACGCACCGTATTCGGTGATGTTCTTGACGACGCCCTCGATGACCTGACCCTCTTCGAGGTTGGCCACGAGTTCGGAACGGGCCTCGGCGCGGGTTTCCTCGAGAACGGTCCGGCGCGACACGACGATATTGCCGCGGCGGCGATCCATCTTGAGGATCTGGAAGGGCTGGGGCTGGCCGATCAGCGGGGTGACATCGCGCACGGGGCGGATATCGACCTGGCTGCGCGGCAGGAAGGCGACGGCGCCGTCGAGATCGACGGTGTAGCCACCCTTGACCTGGTTGAAGATGACGCCCGTGACCTTCTCGTTGGCCTCGAAGGCCTTCTCGAGCTTGACCCAGCTCTCTTCACGGCGCGCCTTGTCACGCGAGATGACGGCTTCGCCGAGCGCATTCTCGACGCGCTCCAAATAGACCTCGACCTCGTCGCCCACCTTCAGGGACTGGTCGCGGCCGGGGCCGTTGAATTCCTTCAGGGCAACGCGGCCCTCGGTCTTCAGGCCGATGTCGATGACCGCGACATCCTTCTCGATGGCGACGACCGTACCCTTGACGACACTACCCTCGTGGGACTCGTGTTCGCCAAAGGATTCTTCGAGGAGCGCCGCGAAATCTTCACGGGAAGGGGCGCGATTGACGGAAACGGACATTCGTTCTCCACTGCCAGTGTACCGGCGTACAGGTTGCGTTCCGCTCCTCGACCTCGGGCTCGCAAGGCTTGGCAGGCCATGCGAATTCGTCGCGGACCATCCTGAAGTCAGGCCGAAAGCTCTCGTCAGGCCAATGGCTCAGGGCGATCACGGGACGAGCCGGCACATCGAACCGATGGTCGGGAACGTCTGATGCGTCCGTGCGGTCCCGCCTGCGGCGGATCCCGCAACAAGAGGGCAGATCTTTGAACACGAAAAGGGCGCGCCTCAACGCACCCTGACGCGCTGCCAAAAGATGCAGCATCTTGCCGGACGGCACAGCTATATAGGAGAGGAAAGGGACTCCGCAAGGGTTTCCCGCGTCGGAAAGCCTCACAAAATCGAAAGAAACAGCCTCGCAGCCCTCACTATTGGCCCTTAGCGCCTCTGGAAGGTAAAATAGCCCGGCACGCGCCCCTCGCGCAGGGCCTTGGCCTCGTAGCGGGTGCCCGGCCAGCCCTCCCAGGGCTTGCGCCAATCGTCGGGCCCCGCAGCCGTCCAGGTGAAATCGCCCGAACGGAGAATCCGGGCCAGCGTCCAGGCGGCATAGTCGTCGATGTCCGTCGCGAAGCAGAAGGCCGCACCCGGCCTCAGCACGCGCGCCAACGCCGCCAAAGTCGCATCGGATACGAAGCGCCGCTTGCGATGCCGGCGTTTCGGCCACGGATCGGGATAGAGCAGAAAGACGCGGCCAACGCTCGCCTCCGGCAGACGCGGCAGCAGGAGGGCTGCGTCCTCGTCGAACAGCCGGATGTTGTCGAGCCCGCGCTCCTCGACGCCGGCGAGCAGCTTCGCCATGCCATTGATGAAGGGCTCGCAGCCGATGAAGCCGATGTCGCGGTGCGCCTCGGCCCGCGCCAGGAGATGCTCGCCACCGCCGAAGCCGATTTCGAGCCACAGGTCGTCCATCGGGCGGCCGAACATCTCATCGCGGTGCGGCACCCGTCCGTCCGGCACCATCAGATGCGGCAGCAGCACGTCCATGAGCTCGGACTGGCGCCCGCGCAGTTTGTGGCCTATCCGGCGGCCCCAGAATGCGCCGCGTCTGTCCTCGGTCTCGATCATACCGGTCTCATCACCGTCGTACGGACGGCTCATATATGGCAAAGGCCGGGCGAGCCCGGCCAATCCTGCCTTACGGCAATGTCTCGTAAATCAGACCAGCGCGTTGCGGATCTCTCTGGCGAGATCGGTGCGCTCCCAGGAGAAGCCGCCGTCGGCCTCAGCTGCGCGGCCGAAATGGCCATAGGCCGCGGTACGCGCATAGATCGGACGGTTCAGCGCGAGGTGCTGGCGGATGCCACGCGGGGAGAGGTCCATGACATCAAGCAGGACCGTCTCGAGCTTGGCCTCGTCGACCTGGCCGGTGCCGTGCAGATCGACATAAAGAGAAAGCGGCTGCGAGACGCCGATGGCATAGGAGACCTGGATGGTGCAGCGCTCGGCGAGCTCGGCCGCTACCACGTTCTTGGCGAGGTAGCGCGCCGCATAGGCGGCGGAGCGGTCGACCTTCGTCGGGTCCTTGCCGGAGAAGGCGCCGCCACCGTGCGGAGCCGCGCCGCCGTAGGTGTCGACGATGATCTTGCGGCCGGTGAGACCGCAGTCACCGTCCGGGCCGCCGATGACGAACTTGCCTGTAGGATTGACGTGCCAGACGGTCTCGCCGGTAATCCAGTTCTCGGGCAGCGCCGAGCGGATATAGGGCTCGACGATGTTGCGAACGTCGTGCGAGGTCAGCGCCTCATCGAGATGCTGTGTCGACAGCACGATCTGGGTCACCCCGACCGGCTTTCCGTTCTCGTAGCGAACGGTGACCTGGCTCTTGGCGTCCGGACCGAGAGCGCGGGTCTCGCCCGAGCGGCGGGCTTCGGACAGGGTCTTGAGAATGCGGTGCGCGTAATAGATCGGCGCCGGCATCAGCTCCGGCGTCTCGCGGCAGGCGTAGCCGAACATGATGCCCTGGTCGCCGGCCCCCTCGTCCTTGTTGCCGGTCGAGTCGACGCCCACGGCAATGTCGGCTGACTGGGCGTGCAGAAGGACATCGATCTCCGCCTTTTCCCAGTGGAAGCCGTCCTGCTCATAGCCGATATCGCGGATGGCGAGCCGCGCCAGATGAGCGAGATAGTCCCTCGTGAGGCTCTCCGGCCCACGCACCTCACCGGCGATAACGACGCGATTGGTCGTCGCCAGCGTCTCGCATGCCACGCGCGCTTCGGGAAGCGCGGCGAGATAAGCATCGACGATGGTGTCCGAAATACGATCGCAGACTTTGTCCGGATGGCCTTCGGAAACGGATTCGCTCGTGAAAAGATAATTCTGGCGAGGCACAGTCAACCCTCTCTCGACGCGAGCCGTTGCGCTGCTCGCAGATGCGGGAGTTGTGACAGCCTGGGTGCTCTGGGTCAAGGTGAAAGACAGGAATCGTTCGATAAAAAGAACGCAATGATACGCTTTATTCCGCTTCCTGCTCTTCACCAGCAAGGGCCGTGACAAGGTCCACGATGCGCCGGCGAACTTTCGGGTCGCGAATGCGGACGAAGGATTTGGTGAGCTGCACGCCCTCGCTGGTCGATAAAAAGTCCGCGACATAGGCGGTAGAGGACGCCTCGGCGAAGCCGCCGGCTCCGTTTCCGGGAACGGGAGCGTCCGTGAAAAAGAAATCAACCGGCACGCCCAGCACCTGGGATATCTGCTGGAGGCGGCTGGCACCAATGCGATTGGTACCTTTCTCGTATTTCTGCACCTGTTGAAAGGTGAGACTCAGCGCTTCGCCGAGCTTTTCCTGGCTCATACCCACCAGCATGCGCTGCATGCGCACGCGGCTACCGACATGCTTGTCGATGGGGTTGGGAGTTTTCTTCACGCTCTAATCTCCATTGCCCCCAATGGCATCAACATCACCCGCTCGAAGCCGCAGCCCGTTACGTCGCGATGTCCAACACTAGAGCATCTCCTGAAAAAGAGGGAACAGCTAATCCAGTGTTGATACCGTTAAATATTTGATGTTGAGCGGTTTGTCGCCCAATAGCCTGATCGCCGGGCTACCGGTCCCTGCGGACCGGACGCCGTGCGAGCGAGAATATTAAAATCGCCGCGCACCATATAAGCGGAAACGCGACAAATACATTGCCGAATTGCGCATATGGTGTCGAGGGGAGCGCGACGGGGAGGCGGGCGTCGATGACGCCCTCCTGCCCTAGCCCGAGCGACGCCGTGATCCGGCCGTAAGGGTCGACTACCGCCGAGATACCGGTATTAGCGGCGCGCACCAGCGGCAGGCCCTGCTCGATCGCCCTGAGACGGGCCTGTGCGAAATGCTGGTAGGGGCCGGCGGTCAGGCCGAACCAGGCGTCATTGGTCACGTTGAGGAGCAGCGCGGGGCGGGTCCCGACGGGGATGACGTCCTCCGGGAAGATCGCCTCGTAGCAGATCAGGGGCGCGGTCTCGGGCAAGCCGGGGATAGCGAGCGGGGCACTCCTGTCCCCCGCCGCGAAGGTGCCGGGCACTTCGACGAACTGGCGGAGCCCGAAACGCTCCAGCAGGCCGCCAAATGGAAGATATTCGCCAAAGGGAACGAGGTGCACCTTGTCGTAGGTCGCGCGCAGCGTGCCCTGTCCATCGACGACCTGGATGCTGTTGTAGATGCGGTAGTTCTCGCCGGGCAGGCGGTCGTCCGCGCGCGCCGCGCCGGTGACGAGGATGCGGTCCGGGCCGAGAACCGCGCCGATCTGCGCGAGCGCTGCCGGCTCCCTCTCGAGCAGGAAGGGAAAGGCGGATTCCGGCCAGATCACGTGGGTCGGTTCGCCGAGCGCCGCGTCGACGGGCCGCCGGGTCACGGCGAAATAGTGGTCGAGGATCGCCTGGGCGCGGTCCCGCCGGAATTTCTCGTCCTGCGGGACATTCGGCTGCATGATGCGCAGGACGACGCCGGGCACGGTCGCGACGTCCTGCTGTGGGATGCGCGCGAGACCAAAGGCGCCAATGGCGGCGAGCGTGAGCAGGGCGGCCAGCGGCGCCGCGATGCGGCGGTCAAGGGGGCCGGGGTCGGCCAGGGTCGCCGGGCTCGCGAGACACGCCACCGCAACGAAGGTCAGGCCCCACAGACCAATGATCGAGGCGATTTGTCCCATGATGGGGGTCGCGGCAATTTCTGGCCCTTGGGCGAGTGCCATCCCCAGGACATTCCACGGAAAGCCTGTCAGGATATGGCCGCGTAGCCATTCCGCCAGCGTCAGGGCCGCGGCGAGGGTCACGATGCGTGTGGCGCCGGGCGCCCACAAGGCCCGCGCCAGCGCGAAGCCCCCGGCGAAGAAAATCGCGAGCCCGGCGGGCAGGCCGAGCACGCCGAGTGGGAGCGCCCAGAGAAACTCATCGGCCTGAACGAAGAAGGCCGCGCCGAGCCACCAGAGGCCGGCGACGAAATAGCCGAAACCGAACCACCAGCCGTCCCAGGCGGCCGATCTCACGCTGCGCCAATAGGTCTCCCCGCGGCCGGCGCGGCCGTCGAGGAGCCACACCGCGGTGATCAGCGACAGAATGAGCACGGGCCAGAGGCCGACCGGCGGCATGGCGAGCGCCCCGAGAGCGCCGGCGATCCAGGCCGCGCCCCGACGCGGCCAGCCACGCGTGGTCGCGACACGCGAGGCGACGGCCGAGACGGCTGCTGGAATCACGCGGCGGTATCGGAGCGCGGCGGCTTCGCAGTCTCTGCCAGGGATCCCTCGGCAGAGGATGCGGGCTCTGCGGGCGGCGCGACCGCACCTGCAAGCGCGCGCCGATAGATGCGCACGCGCTTGACACGGCGCGGATCGGCATCCAGCACCTCGAATGCGAGCTCTTCCGGCCCGTCGATGGTCTCGCCCTGGGTCGGGACACGGCCCGCCAGCGTCACGATCAGCCCACCGATGGTGTCGACGTCTTCCGCCGTATCGGCGGCTTCGAGATCGATCCCGATGGCCGAGGAGACTTCTTCGAGCCCGGCGCGGGCATCGACGATGAAGGTGTCACCTTCCATCGCCTCGATCTGGAGATCATCGTCCTCGTCATGCTCGTCGGAAATATCGCCGACGATCATCTCGACGAGGTCTTCCATGGAAACCAGGCCGTCGGTGCCGCCATACTCGTCGATAACCAGCGCCATATGCGTCCGTGTCGCCTGCATCTTCACGAGCAGGTCCATCGCCGGCATGGAGGGCGGCACGAACAGCACCGGGCGCAGGATCTTGGCGGAGGCGAGTGGAGCCGACAGGTCGATGGCGAGGCGCGCCATGGCAATCTTGGCGCGGCCGGGCGCCTGTGCCTCGGTCCGGCTGGCGAGATAGTCGACGAAATCGCGGATATGGACCATGCCGCGCGGGTCATCGAGGGTTTCGCCATAGACCGGAATGCGGGAATGTCCCGCGGTGCGAAACAGATTCAACACCTCGGCGAGGCTTGCGTCCGCATGGATGGCGACGATCTCGGACCGCGGCACCATCGCATCGTCGACGCGCATTTCGCGCAGGTCGAGGACGTTCTTGAGAAGTGAACGCTCCTGGGCATTGAAATCGCCACCGGGGCCGGTGGCGTCCAGGGCATCAGCGAGACCCTCGCGAATGGACGGGGCGTTTCTCAGGCCGATCCCGGCGAGTAGCCGGTCGATCCAGCGTTCACTGGGAGGCTCCCGGTGCGCCGGACCATCGTCCTGTCCCGTACTTCGGTCGTCACTCATGGCCTCTTTCATCGCTCCATCAAACATCGTGTGGTTCCGTATAAGGATTGGCAATGCCGATCCTTGCAAGCGCGGCGACTTCCCGGGCCTCCATGGCCTCGGCTTCCTCGTCGTCCAGATGGTCCTCGCCGAGGAGGTGCAGTATACCGTGAATGACGAGATGGCACAGATGGTCGCTCACGGACTTGTCGTCGCCGGCTGCCTCGCGGGCAATGGTCTCCCCCGCCAGCACGATATCGCCGAGATGTGAACTCTCTCCGACAGCTTCCGGCTCGGCGGCTGGGAAGGACAGGACGTTGGTCGGCTTGTCGAAGCCGCGCCACTGTCTGTTGAGCGCGCGGATATGAGCGTCGTCGGTCAGCATGATGCTGACTTCGGCCCCCTCGGCGGGCTTCACGGGCGCCTCTTCCAGCGCTGCGGCGACAGCCCGCTGGATCAGGGACGCGAGCGGCAAAGCCGACCAGTCCCCGGCCTCGACGGTGATGTCCACGACAAGGCCGTTCACGATAAGCGCGTCGGCGGTGTCATCCGCCTCGTCCGCCAGGGACGGATGGTGCGGTTCAGGGCGAGCGGTCAACGCCTGCGGTCCTCTTGTCCAGCCTCGCGGAGCCGGGCTGTCTCGTCCTCATAGGCCTTGACGATGCGCTTGACCAACTCGTGGCGAACGACATCGCCTTCACGGAAGCGGATATGGCCCACACCCTCGACCTTCGACAAAAGACGGACGGCCTCCACCAGACCCGAGCTTTGTCCAGGCGGCAGGTCGATCTGGCTGGGGTCGCCGGTGACGATCATCCGCGAGCCTTCGCCAAGGCGCGTGAGGAACATCTTCATCTGCATGGCAGTGCAGTTTTGCGCCTCGTCCAGCAGGACGGCGGCATTCGTCAACGTGCGTCCCCGCATGAAGGCAAGCGGGGCGATCTCGATGAGCCCGGTGGAAAGCCCACGCTCCACCAGCCGCGCCTCCATGAAGTCGTAAAGCGCGTCATAGACGGGTCTGAGATAGGGATCGACCTTCTCACGCATGTCGCCCGGCAGGAAGCCGAGGCGCTCGCCAGCCTCCACCGCCGGCCGTGACAGGACGATCCGTTCGACCAGGCCTTGCTCGAGCAGTGACACGGCATGGCCCACCGCAAGCCAGGTCTTGCCGGTGCCGGCGGGGCCTTCCGCGAACACGAGTTCATGCCGGCGCAGCGCCCTGAGGTAGATGTCCTGCGCCGCGTTGCGCGCCTTCACGGAGCCGCGCTTGCGGGTGACGATCTGCTCGAAGCCGCTCGGCCGGGGCTCGGCATTGATGTCGTCCTGCGGAAACAGGAAACCCTGCTGGGCGCTCTCCTCGATCGCACCATCGACATCGCCGAGCGTGATCTGCGCGCCGGCCTTCACACGCTGTGCCAGGCTTTCCATCACATGGCGAACGCGCTCGGTCAGGTCCGGCGGGCCTTTGATGATGACATGGTTGCCATTGGCGGTGGCGCGGACATCCAGCCGGCGTTCGATATGGGCGAGATTCTGGTCATAATGGCCGAAGACGAGGCTTGCGGTGCGGTTGTCGTCCAGGGTCACGAGGATTTCGTCGGTATCGCTGCTGCCGGCGTCAGGGCTGCCACCGGGGCTGCCAAGGACCAGTGGATCACCGACTGCACGTCCCCGCGGCACGCGTTGCGACACGTCGTCCCCTCCCTTGAAGGCCTTCCCCGGCATCTGCCTGACGTCACGGCTCACAATGCGCCCATCCTCTCCCTGGTGGGGGTGGACAGGGCGCCGACCGGCCGGCCGAACAGGCTGTTCGGGCCGGTTTCGGTAATTTCGACGGTGATGGTATCGCCGATCGCGACACCGTCGGCCTCGAACTGCACGGCCTGCAGATAGGGCGATTTGCCCGCCATCTGGCCGGGATGGCGTCCCTGGCGTTCGACCAGGATGTCGGTGACGAGCCCGACGGTTGCCCGGTTGAAGGCGCGGCGGCTGTCATCGAGTTCGGCCTGGAGGACGGCCAGACGCTCGGATTTCACAGCCTCTGGCAATTGGTCGTCCCGATCGGCCGCCGGGGTGCCCGGCCGTGGGCTGTATTTGAAGGAATAGGCGCTGGCGAAGCCGATATCGCGGACGAGCCGCATGGTGTCTTCGAAATCGGCATCGGTCTCGCCGGGGAAGCCGACGATGAAATCCGACGACAGCGCGATGTCCGGCCGCGCGGCGCGGACGCGGTCGATGATCCGGCGGTATTCGTCGCTGTCGTGCTGGCGGTTCATAGCCGCGAGAATGCGGTCGGAGCCGGACTGAACGGGCAGGTGCAGGTAGGGCATCAGCGCCGGCAGGTCGCGATGCGCCGCGATCAGGGATGCGTCCATGTCGCGCGGGTGGCTGGTCGTATAGCGCAGGCGCGCCACGCCGGATATCTGCGCGAGCCGTTCCAGCAGCAGGCCGAGCGTCCATGTGCGCCCGTCCGGCCCCTCGCCGTGATAGGCGTTGACGTTCTGGCCGATGAGCGTGAGTTCACGCACGCCTGCATCCGCGAGTTGCTCGGCCTCGGCCAGGATCTTGACGACCGGGCGCGACATCTCGGCGCCGCGGGTATAGGGCACCACGCAGAAGGTGCAGAACTTGTCGCAGCCTTCCTGCACGGTCAGAAACGCCGAGACCCCGCGCGCGCGGGTGACGGCGCGCGGCGCGGCGGGCAGGTGGTCGAACTTGTCATCGGCCGGAAACTCGGTCTCCACCACCTTTTCGCCGCTGCGGCTGCGGGCGATGAGGCCCGGCAGGTGGTGGTAGCTCTGTGGCCCGACCACGAGATCGACGACAGGTGCGCGGCGGGTGATCTCGGCACCCTCCGCCTGGGCGACACAGCCGGCGACGACGATTGACGTGTCCTGCCCCCGCGAGGCGCGCTCGCCCTTGAGTTCACGCAGACGCCCGAGCTCGGAATAAACCTTCTCCGCCGCCTTTTCACGGATGTGGCAGGTGTTGAGGACCACGAGATCGGCATCGTCTGCCGTCTCCACCTCGACATAACCCTCCGGCCGCAGCACGTCCGCCATGCGCTTGGCGTCATAGACGTTCATCTGGCAGCCGTAGGACTTGATGAAAACTTTCTTCACGTCGCTCATTCGTCCGGATGGTAACACGCAGTTAGCGGATGGGTCAGGATAAAGTATGGAAGCGCTTGTCTGCCACGGTGCGGATCAAGCCACTTCGGGATGCGGGACGAATCCTCAATGGACCCGTACGGCCAAACCCTGTGGCGGGCGTCGATCTGCCGTTTGATCAGGCCCCCTGTTCAAGTCGGCCCGCCGTGCTGCATCGGGGGTCTCGCGCGACCTGTCTCCTTCTGTCCCCAGCCTCTGTTTAAGCCGCCAGGCGGCTCGAGGAAATAGGCTCGGCATGACAATAGCGATAATGCGCCCGCCTCATGTCAAGCCACGCGCCGCCCGCGCCGCCCGCATGGCCGCGCGAACCCGCGCTTCCGCGAGCCGTGTCGCTGCCTTGCGGTCCGTCGCCGCATCGGCAGTAATGGGCTCGCCCCATGTCAGTATGACGTCGATCGGCGCGCCTTTCAGGATGGCGCTGAGGTGGGGCGCGAGCTCCATGTCGCCGTACCAGGCGATGTCGGCCTGCTCCGCATCGCTCAGCGGAAGCCCGCCGCGCCTGGCATAGGTGATGGTGAGCGGCTGAAGGTTGACGGGCGTGTCGCGCCCGTCCGTGAGTGCGTCGCGCACGGCGCCGACCAGCGAGGACCGGAAGGGCAGGATGCGGATGCCGTCGCCGGTTGTTCCCTCGGGGAAGAGCACGACCGCGTCGCCCCGGCCCAACCGCGCGGCAACCGCGGTATTGGTCGCCGCCGTCGCCGCGCGGCGGGTGCGATCGATGAACACGGTCCGCTGCAGCCGGGCGAGCAGGCCGACCATCGGCCAGGTCCCGACTTCCGCCTTGGCGATGAAGGATACGGGGGTGGCTGCCGAGATCACGGGGATGTCGAGCCAGGACACGTGGTTGGCGACGATGAGAGCCGCGCCGTTCTTCGCCGGTTCGCCGCGCACCACCAGACGCACCCCGAGGATGCGGCACAGCATGCGGTGGTAGAGATGCGGGATGAGCTTGGCGACGCGCGGGCTTGTCCTCACGGCCGCCCATTGCAGAGGAATGCCGACAAGCGTGATCGGGGCGATCATCGCAAGACGCAGGACCTGCTTGGGGTGGGGGGCCTTCATCGGTGAGGGTCTCCGTCAGGACGAGGAGCGCCGCATCATATGCGCCGCGACACGCCGTCCGTCAGGTTTCACATAGTAGCTTTCGCGCCGTCCCGTGTGGATAAAATCAAAGGCTTGATAGAGCGCGATAGCAGGCTTGTTGCCCTCTTCCACCTCGAGAAAGATGTCGGTGATGCCGCGCGCCATGACGCGGCCGAGGTGGCTGGCCAGCAGGATCTTGCCGAAGCCCTTGCCCTGATGGCGCCGTGCAATGACGACTGTCAGGATCTCGGCTTCGTCCAGCACCGTGCGCGACAGCGCGAAGCCGCTCGGCTGCCGGTCTCGCCCCAGAAAGAGGCCGTCGCCGACGATCTGCGGGTCGACGACCATGGCTTCGAGATCCGCGGCGCTCCAAGGTCGCGCAAAGGCCTCCGCATGCAATGCGGCCATGGCGCGCGCGTGGTCCGGCCGCAGGGCCGTCACATGGGGGTCGGGAGGGGCCTTCCGCAGACGGTCGAAAATCATTGCGGAACGGGCTGCCTCGGGATCTGGGCCGCCGTCTGGGGTTTGGCGTCGGCGGGGCGCAGGTAGAACGGCTTGGGCAGCGCGGTTGCCGGATCGGCCGTGAGACCGAGCCGCGCGACCCAGGCAATCTGCGGGGCCATGTTCACACCTTCGGTCGATACGTCGACGCCCAGCGCCCGCGCCTCAGCGGCGACGAGGCCTGCCCCGGAGCCGGCGAGCACGGCCGGACCTGCGCCGAGGGCGCGTGCCGCGTCGCGGATCGAGATATGGCGGGCGTTGACGACACTGCGCCCGCCGGGGGCGACTGCCTGGAAGAAGACATGCCCGTGTCGGGCATCGATGGCAGCGCCGACAAGCCGCTGCTGTCCGCGCGCCACGAGCGGGGCGGCGAAAGCCGTCAGCGAGGTAACGCCGACAACCGGGATTTTGGCGGCAAGGCCGATCGCGCGGGCCGCTGCGATACCGACGCGGATCCCCGTGAAGCTGCCCGGCCCGATGGTCACGGCGACGCGGTCGAGACTCTTGAAGCCCCCATCGACGCGCGCCATCACACGCTCGATGAGCGGCAGCAGGGCTTCCGCATGGCCGCGCTCCATGACAAGCGATTCGGCCGAGAGGGGCGTCTCCGCATCGTCCTGCTGGACGCAGGCGGCGCATAAGCCGAGCGCAGTATCGATGGCGAGAATACGCAACCTGAGAGCCCTTCCGCCCTGAACGCGAGCGCCCTTGATGGCGACGCCCGCTTGCATCAATTGTGTGTCGTCTTGGGCGGGTCCCCGTCAGACGGCCTGGACCTCGCGCACATCCGGCAGGAAGTGCCGCAGCAGGTTCTGGATGCCATGGCGCAGGGTCGCGGTCGACGATGGGCATCCCGAGCAGGATCCCTTCATGGCGAGATAGACCACGCCTTCGCGGAAGCCGCGGAAGGTGATGTCGCCGCCATCGCCCGCGACTGCCGGGCGCACGCGCGTTTCCAGGAGCTCCTTGATCGTTTCGACGGTCTCGGCGTCTTCCTCCGCAAAGAACTCCTCTTCGGCAGGGAGGTCATCGGCCGCGTCAGACCGCAGCAATGGCTCGCCTGACATGAAATGTTCCATGATCGCGCCGAGTATGGCCGGCTTCAGGTGCTGCCACTCGCCGCCACTCTTGGTCACCGTCACGAAATCGGACCCGAAGAACACACCGGATACGCCGTCGATGGCAAACAGCCGCTCCGCCAGCGGCGAGCGCTCCGCGCCGACGCGATCAGGCAGGTCCAGGGGCTCGCCTGACTTGACCTCACGGCCGGGAAGGAACTTGAGGGTTGCCGGATTGGGCGTCGCCTCGGTCTGGATAAACATAGGGTCTCTCCTCACGCAGCCGGTTCAAGGCCGGCGGTGGCGGGTTAGGCCGACAGTCATGTCGATACATCACCCAGCGCATTATGACATATTCTTCATCACCCGAATGCGATGAATTTGTCTTGGTCGGCAAGTGTGAATGTCGGCAAGTGTGAATGTCGGCAAGTGTGTTTGTCGGCAAGTGTGAATGTGGCGATCGGGCCCGGGTCAATCAACGTGCAGCTTGTCGCGGCGCGTCTGGTCCGTGAGGCGCGAGATCGAGCGCCATGAGTTCCTCGTCGCGGTAGTCGCCGGGACCGAGCTTGAGGGCGTGGCGCTCGAGTCCGTAGGGCGTGAAGCCACGCGAGACGTAAAGCGCGCGGGCGGCCGGATTGTCCGCCGCCACGGACAGCAGAAGGATCTCGAGGCTCTCGCAGCGCCGCGCGTGGGCGATCAGCGCATCGATCATGGCGGCGGCGAGCCCCTGCCGGCGCCAGGCTTCGCGGACATAAACGCCCCAGACCAGCCCCTTGTGCAGCTGCTTGATGGATCCGCCGACCATCAGCCCGGCCATGGCGACGAGACTCTCGGGGGAAGCCTCGGAGATCGGCTCCTGCGCGAAGGCGCCCAGGATGACGCTGGGCGGCTGCGTAGGGATACGCGCCGCGACTGCTTCGTCGGAGAGCTCCGCCCAGTCGGAAGCCGCGGCCCCGAAGGCGCCGGGATTGCGGGTCAAAGCCTTGACCCTGATGGCCCGGAAGGCTGCGGCGTCGGCACGCACCAGCGGGCGGATGGCTGGGGTCGCTTGGATGGGGCTCATCGCGGTGGGTCTCGCCGCAGGGACAGGGCCGTTTCAGGCAAGCGCATCGATCTCTTCCGTGCTGAGATGCCCGGGGACGATGGCGACCGGAACGGGAAAACTCGCCGCAGCGCGTGAGGCGAGCGCTGAAACGAGCGGTCCAGGCCCATCGCTCCCCGTACCGGCCGCGAGAACAAGCAGGGCAATGTCCTCGTCGTCGTCAATGAATTTTACGAGTTCGTCCGCCAGCACGCCGATGCGCGTGGCGCATTCCGGCTCCAGGCCGACCATGCCGCGCACATAGGCCGCAGCCCGATCAAGGGCGGCCGCGGCGTCGTCCTCGGCTTCAGCCCGCATCACGTCGCCTACGCCGAGCCAGTCCTGCATGTCGGCTTCCGGCTTGATGCAGAGAAGCACAAGCGACACGCCGGTGCGCACGGCCCGTCTGGCGGCAAAATGGATCGCCCGCTCGCATTCAGGCGTGTCGTCGACGATGGCGAGAAACTTGGCATGATGGCCGGCTTCATAGGCGCGTCGCGGTTTGCCCATGGATCTCTCCGGGGAACGCTTCGGGAGCATTGATGCTGGCAGGCCGGCCAGCGGCGAGCAAGAGGGCTTGATAGGCGTCGCCGCCAGGAAACAAATTCCGGGACCCGCAGACGAGGAATCCCGGTCATCCCCGTGATTCGCAGACATGCGACGAAATTTCCGTTGTTCCAACGATGCCGCTGGGTCTGCGGCCAGTCGGATCGGTCTTGTCCGGGGGGCGGGGGCTTATTCGTCCTCGCCGAAACGGGAGGTTACGAGGTTGGTGATGGCCTCGAGGCAGGCTTCGGCGTCATCGCCCTTGGCGGTCACGAAAATGGTCGTCCCCTGCGCGGCAGCGAGGATGAGCAGACCCATGATGGACCGCCCGCCCACGGTTTCGCCGCAGCGTGTCACGGTGACGTCAGATTCGAATGCATCGACCGTCTGCACGAATTTGGCGGAGGCGCGGGCATGCAGCCCCTTGCGGTTGATGATCGCCAGCTCGCGCACCAGAGCACCGGGCGGTGGCACGAAGGGCTCGCAGTCCTCCACGTCGTCTGTCGGGCTCATTGGGTGCTCTTCGCGCTCATCCTTACGGCGCTTACTTGCCCGCCAGAACGCGGCTTGCGACGTTGATATATTTCCTGCCCGCATCCTGCGCCTGGAGGACGGCCTCCTGGAGGGGCAACTCATCGCGCACGCTGACGAGCTTGATGAGCATGGGCAGGTTGATCCCGGCGACGACTTCGATCTGGCGCCCCCCCATCACCGAGATTGCGAGGTTGGAAGGCGTGCCACCGAACATATCGGTCAAGACGACGACGCCGTCGCCGGTTTCGACGTGATCGACCGCGGCGACAATATCACGCCGACGTCCCTCCATGTCGTCGTCCGGACCGATCGTGACGGTCTCGACTTGCTTCTGCGGGCCGACGACATGCTCCAACGCCGCACGGAATTCCGTGGCGAGGCAGCCGTGCGTCACGAGCACTAAACCGATCATTCAGCAACCTTGCGGCACCCCCCAATTGGGGAGCGCTCATTTTGTGCATTGCGGCGCCAAGTGCAAGTGCAATACGTCTAACTCTTCATCATTTTGTCATCAGCAAGGCCTGAGAAGGCGTTCCCAGTCATCAAAAACGCCAATATGTCGGCACCTATTGCTGCGCTGCCACATAAGCGTAGCCTCGGCAATTCAATCCCGCTGATAGCAGCCCTTTGAGCCGCCGCATCAGGCATCCGCTCAGGATACGCTTCCTCGCAATCCACAACCAGTCGGACGATGCAGGCCGGTTCGAAATTAACATTCACAATTCCGAGGCCGCGGACCTCGATCATACCGGCGATGGCGGCCGGGGCTTCGGCAAGGATGCGACCGTTGCATGGCATCACCCGCACCCGGTCGTCCGCGACGAGTGCGGCAAATCGTCCGTCCCGCAGGGATTCTGTGATGAGTCGGCGTGCGAGTGTCGATTTTCCGGACCCCGACGATCCACGGATGAGAATTCCCTTCTCACCTATAACCACGCAGGATGCATGAATGGTGGCCTGCCTCGGCCGGTCGGCGAGGGCGCCCATGGTTCAGGCTGCGGGTGCCGCCGCCGCTGCCGGCAGGCGGACAATGAAGCGCGCACCAAGACGCGGACGCTCGCACGCCGCGATGGGATGGTCGGCGTCTTCGGCAGGAGCGTCCGCGAAGCGGTTTTCCGCCCAGATGCGACCGCGGTGCGCCTCCACGATCTGCCGTGAAATGGACAGCCCGAGGCCGGAATTCTGGCCGAAGCCCTGCTCCGGCCTGTCGGTGTAGAACCGTTCGAAGATCCGCTCCAGCGCATGCGGCGGGATGCCCGGCCCGTCGTCCTCCACCACGATCTCGACCTCCTGCGGCAGGCGCTGCAGCGTCACCCGGATCTCGGCACCGGGCGGGGAGAAGGATGCGGCGTTGTCGATCAGGTTGCGCACGACCTGCCCGAGGCGCCCGTCGTTGCCAACGACGAAAAAGGCGCTGTTTCCGAGCGAACTCTTGTTCACGCTGACCTTGATCGGCACCAACCCCGCCGGCTTCAGCTCGTTGGCGACGCTCGCGACAGTTTGCACGAGACGCTCGACATCCACCGGTTCGGCCTCCGCGCGGGCGAGTTCCGCGTCGAGGCGGGATGCGTCGGAAATATCGCTGATCAGCCGGTCGAGGCGCCGCACGTCCTGCTGGATCACCTGGAGCAGGCGATTGCGTGCATCGGCCCGCTTGGCGAGCGGCAGGGTTTCCACAGCACTGCGCAGGGAGGTCAGGGGGTTCTTCAACTCATGCGCGACGTCGGCCGCAAAGCTCTCGATGGCGTCGATGCGGTTGTAGAGCGCGCGCGTCATATCCCGCAGCGCGCCCGAGAGATGGCCGATCTCGTCGGAGCGATCCGTGAAATCCGGGATTTCCTGCCGCGATTTGATGCCCCGCCGCACCCGCTCGGCGGCCTCGGCGAGCCGGCGTACGGGGCCGGCGATCGTACCGGCGAGAAGCACCGAGAGGACCGTCATCACGCCTGCGGAAACGGCGAAGACGCGCAGGATCGCCCAGCGTTCGGCTGAAATGATGCTGTCGATATCGCCGCCCTGCGTGGAGAGAAGCAAGGCGCCGCGCACCGTACGGAAACGCTGAATTGGCACCGCCACGGAGACGATCGTCTGCCCGCGGTTGTTGACGCGGACAACCGTGCCGGGCGTCCCGATGAGCGCTTGCTGCACCTCGGGAAGCGAGCGGCCGTTGATGGGTGCGAGCTCGTCGATCAGGGGAGACGAGCCCCTGCCAAAGAGCTTCCAGACCCCCTGCCATACCCGCTCGAGCAGCGGTGGCTTCGGCTCCACGAGCGGCGGCAGGTCGTATCGGAGGATATCGCCGCGCGAATAGAGCGAGCGGGAATCAAGCAGCAGAAGGCCATCGCGATCGTAGATGCGCGCGCGCGTGCGGGTCGGCGTCACGAGGCGGCGCAGGACCGGCGCCACGCGTTCGGGATTGATGGAGAACTCCAGCGGCGACAGCTCGTCGTTCATGCCGAAACTCTCGCCGGCCTGCAGTTGCAGGAGCTTGTCGGGATCGAGCGTCAGGGTGTCGGTTTCGACCGTTGCGGATGCGGCGACCGCGGCGGCGATGATCTCGCCCTGGGTCAGGAGGCTCTGCACGCGCGCGTCGATCAATCCGGCGCGAAACTGGTTGAGATAGAGAAAGCCGAGGAGCAGGGCGACGAGCCCGGCCAGGTTGAGGACGACGATGCGTCGCGTCAGGCTCGACGCGCTGCGCGACGCAAGACCCCCCGCGGCGCGCCGGAGCGTCCGGGCAACACCATGGAGGAAGCGCCGCGCCCCGCTGAGCTGCGCGCGCTCCGAACGATCAATCGGCTCGACCGCCATTGTCCTCGTCTAGACCTCTCCGGAGGTCCGGCGGACCTCCGATATCAGCCGTGTGCGGCGTAAAGGCCTCGCGGCTGGATAGGCGCGGCGATCCGCCCCTGGAGCCAATCCAAAACACACGGATGCGCCCCATGATCAGCGCTCACGCCTCCTTGAAGCGATAGCCGACGCCGTAAAGCGTCTCGATCATGTCGAAGCTGTCGTCCACCGCCTTGAACTTCTTGCGCAGCCGCTTGATGTGGCTGTCGATGGTCCGGTCGTCAACATAGACCTGGTCATCATAGGCCGCATCCATCAGGGCGTTGCGGCTTTTGACCACGCCCGGCCGCTGGGCGAGCGCCTGCAGGATGAGGAACTCCGTCACCGTGAGCGTGACGGGGTCGTTGTGCCAGGTGCAGGTGTGGCGCTCGGGGTCCATCTTCAGGAGGCCGCGCTCCAGGGCCTTGGCGTCGCTCTCGCGGGCGGTCGTCTGGTCCCGGGGGCTGACGCGCCGCAGCACCGCCTTGACGCGTTCCACAAGAAGGCGCTGGGAAAACGGCTTCCGGATGAAATCGTCGGCGCCCATCTTGAGCCCGAACAATTCGTCGATTTCCTCATCCTTGGATGTCAGGAAGATCACCGGCAGGTCGGTTTTCTGACGCAGGCGGCGCAGGAGCTCCATACCGTCCATGCGCGGCATCTTGATATCAAGAATCGCAAGGTCCGGCGGATTGGTCTTCAGGCCATCGAGCGCGGATGCGCCGTCAGTGTAGGTCTGGATGCGATAGCCTTCCGCCTCCAGTGCAATGGACACCGAGGTGAGGATGTTTCGATCGTCGTCGACGAGGGCGATGGTCGGCATGCGTCTCGCTCATCATTCCGTTTTGCTCGGCCAAAAAGCCGCAGAGGCGGCCGCAGAGGCGTTACGTGACATGTCCACCTCGCGTCCCACGGCGGCCGAAATAAGGCAGCGCGGTCAGCCATCTTAGCCTGATCAGCGCTTTCGCACCATCACGCGGGCCAAAAAGCGACTTAAGTCCCCATCGCAATCCGCCATCCGGGACTGCGCGAGGTCGGCCGCACCGCCATTGTCCGAGTGAAGATAAGTCTAGGATTATTTCCGTTTGGTGCAAGAGGCGCTGCTGTTTCCCTCACTTGTCGACACCGCGATTGTCCGGCTCGATCATCGCTATCTTCGGCCGCGCCGGTCATGCGGCAGGCGTTACAATCCAGGCGGATTGTCTGCCAATTGCCGCGAAAGCTCTTGCAAAGCGGGCGCTCCTGGCGAAAAAACGCCATGGAAACGAAAGGCGCCGACCGAACTGCGAATTCGGCCGGAGCGCGGCACGATCCTGGCAATGTGATCTTGCCTGGCAATGTGCTCTTGGCTGGCAGTGTGATCTTTGGAGAAATATATGTCCGAACCAGACCGACACCTCCCCCCGGCCGGAGATGCCGATGCTGAGAAGGCCATCACGGCGGCCGCCGCGGGCAGCGCGTCGTTCGACCAGATCGGTGCGGCCAAGGCGCTGCTGCGTGCTACCCGCTATGGTTCGCTCGGCACGCTCGATTCCGAGAACGCGCCCTATACCTCGCTTGTCAATGTGGCGACGGATATCGACGGTGCGCCCGTCATCCTGATTTCACGGCTCGCCCTTCACACCAAGAACATCCTGCGTGATTCCCGCGTCTCATTGATGCTGTCGCATGTTGGCGGTGGCGATCCCTCCGCCCATCCGCGCATCAGCATCAAGGGGCGGGCGTCGTTGACGACGGACGAGAATTCCCGTCGCCGCTTCCTGGCGCGGCATCCGGCATCCGCTGGCTATGCCACTTTCGCCGATTTCGGCTTCTACCGAATTGAGCCGGAAAGCGCGCATCTCGTCGCGGGTTTCGGCCGCATATTCAGCCTCCGGGCCGAGGCGTTCATGACGGATCTCACCGGCGCCGAGGCCATCGTCGCGGGCGAGGCGGGGGCGGTCGCCCATATGAACGAGGACCACGCGGACGCGCTGGAACTCTATGCGGTGAAGCTCCTCGGCCTTGAGCCCGGGGCCTGGCGGGCCACCGGCATTGATCCCGACGGTCTCGACATGATGCTCGGTGACAAGACGGCGCGTCTGTCCTTTCCGAAGGCAGCCGGGGGCACCAGCCTTTCGCTGCGTGGGGTCTTGAAGGACCTGGCGCAGGAAGCCCGCCGCGTCGCCTGATCGAAGCATTCGCAACCTTGGGGCGCCCGGCCTGATGTGATCAGGTACGGGCTCTGTTCATCTGTCGTCCGCTTGGCTTTTGGTCTAATCTCCGAGCGTACGGCGTCACGGCGAGAGGATCTTGGGATCTCGTCACCATTGTGAGAGGCATGGCAAAATCGCGCATGGCAAAATCGCGCCTGGCAAAAACGCACATGGCAAGAACGCACATGGCAAGGGAGACAAACGTGGCGAATGCCGGACTGTTCAATGAAGCTCATGGCGCCGAGACCTTCGGCTTCCGGAAGCTCAAAGGTGTCAATTGGAACTTTCAGGCACCGCACCTCTATGAGGAGGCGCTGAAGCGCGGCGAGGCGAAGATTGCCGCCGGCGGCGCTTTGACGGCTGATACGGGCGTCCACACCGGGCGCAGCCCCAAGGACAAGTTCATCGTCAAGGATGCGGCCACCACCGACGCCGTCTGGTGGGACAATAACGGCGCCATCACGCCGGCCCAGTTTGATGGTCTCCTCGAGGATTTCCTGAAGCACGCCGAGGGCAAGGAACTTTTCGCCCAGGACCTCTTCGGCGGCGCCGACCCGGCCTATCGGGTGAAGACGCGCGTCTTCACCGAATATGCATGGCACTCCCTTTTCATCCGTAACCTCCTGGTGCGTCCCGAGCTCGGCGAACTCGCCAGCTTCGAGCCGGAACTCACCATCATCGATCTGCCGTCGTTCAAGGCCGATCCCGCCCGCCACGGCGTACGGAGCGAGACGGTCATTGCCTGCGACTTCACCCGCAAGATCGTGCTGATCGGCGGCACCTCCTATGCGGGAGAGATGAAGAAGTCGGTCTTCACCTACTTCAACTATATCCTGCCTGCGGAAGGCGTCATGCCGATGCATTGCTCGTCGAACGTCGGTTCGCGCGGCGATGTGGCGATCTTCTTCGGCCTCTCCGGCACCGGCAAGACGACATTGTCGTCAGACCCGGAGCGCACGCTCATCGGTGACGACGAGCACGGTTGGAGCGAGCGCGGCGTCTTCAATTTCGAGGGCGGCTGCTATGCCAAGACCATCCGCCTGTCGCGCGAGGCCGAGCCGGACATCTACGCGGCCACCGAGCGCTTCGGCTCTGTCCTCGAGAATGTGGTGCTCGATCCCTTCACGAGCGAGCCGGACTTCGATGACGATTCGAAGACCGAGAACACGCGCTGCGCCTATCCGCTGGACTTCATCGCCAATGCAAGCCCCACGGGTCGCGCCGGCATCCCGAAGAATGTGGTGATGCTGACCTGCGATGCCTTCGGCGTGCTGCCGCCGATCGCCAAGCTCACGCCGGCGCAGGCAATGTACCATTTCCTCTCCGGCTACACCGCCAAGGTCGCAGGCACCGAGAAGGGCGTGACGGAGCCGGAGGCGACATTCTCCACCTGCTTCGGCTCGCCGTTCCTGCCGCGCCACCCATCCGTCTATGGCAACCTGCTGCGCGATCTCATCGGCAAGCACGGCGTCGACTGCTGGCTGGTGAACACCGGCTGGACGGGCGGCAAATACGGTGTCGGCCGCCGCATGCCGATCCGCGTCACCCGCCGCCTCCTGACGGCCGCGCTCGACGGATCGCTGAACCGCGCGGATTTCCGTCAGGATCCGTATTTCAGCTTCGCGGTGCCGACCTCGGTGCCGGGCGTCGAGCCGCATATCCTCTATCCGGTCAAGACCTGGGCCAACAAGGCCGAGTTCGCGGAGACGGCGAAGACGCTGATCAAGATGTTCCAGAAGAACTTCGGAAAGTTCGAGAGCCACGTCGATGCGGACGTGCGCCAGGCCGGCCCGCACAACGCGATGGCGGCTTAGAGCCAATCCGACTTGCATGGACTCGCCTGATGCCATGCAAGTCGATGAATTTGTTCATCTATTTTTGAATGGGGTGCATCCGCAACAGATGGATTTGCTCTCGCGAGAAGGCCGGAGAATTCTCCGGCCTTTTTCGTGCCGTTATCAGATCGAACGGGTCGCACCGCCGTCGACGCGCACCTTGGTTCCGGTCACGTAGGACGCTTTTTCGCTTGCGAGGAAGGCGACCACATTGGCGAATTCCTGCGGATCGCCGAGGCGTCCGGCGGGAATGGTCGCGATCGAGGCTTTTGCGACCTCGTCCACGCTCTTCCCGCTCTGCTTCGCCGCCGCATTGTCGAGTTCCGCGATGCGCTCGGTGGCGATACGGCCCGGCAGCACCACATTGACCGTGACGCCGTTGGCGGCCACTTCGCTGGACAGCGTCTTTGACCAGCCGATCAGCGCCGAGCGAATGCCGTTGGACAGCGCGAGCCGTGGGATCGGCTGTTCGACGCCGGAGGAGGCCACGGTGATGATACGGCCCCAACGCTTCTCCTGCATATGCGGCAGGAGTAGCTGCGTCAGATGGATGAGGTTGGCGGCCATGGCCTCAAACTGCTTCAGCCAGATGTCACGCGGGGCTTCCTGGGCGGTGGCCGGCGGCGGTCCGCCCGAATTATTGACGAGGATATCCGCGCCGCCCTTTGCGGCTATGCCCGAAGCGAGCGCCTCCACCGAGGCGACATCGAAGAGATCGACGGTTGCAGGCGTCACGCGCGCCTTTGCGTCCGCGGGCAGCTCTGCCATCCAGCTCGTGATCGTCTCGAGGTTGCGCGATGCGGCGACGACCTCTGCGCCCTCCAGCGCCAGCGTCCGGGCGATCGCCGCGCCGAGGCCGCGGCTCGCGCCGAGCACCAGGGCGCGCTTTCCCGACAATCCTAGATCCATGGTTCCGTCTCCATCTCATCGCGACCCACGTTTAACACGGTCTTAGGCCGAATGGCCCAGGATGGGAATGCATGTCGCTTCACGATGTCCGTCACGGCCGTATTGATCGGCGGATTGCCGGCAGCCGCGGAAACGCGCTGGTCTGTGGATGACTCGGCTGAAATGTGGAGCGCGCGCCTTTTGCAACGCCGCGCGCACAGTTTGCATTTCACGGCAACAAATATCGGATCTATCATAACATAATAGAAGTATAATATAAATATAGTTATTGAGTATTTCATCATCTATGACGAATAGAACTTGACTCGGTATTTTTTCCACAGGAATAGTCGCGCCAATTATTGCTGCGTGGTAGCGGATATGTCATTTTTAGCTCATCATGGGGCTGTCGCCTACGATATTTTCGGGTCGCGTCTGCGGACCGGAATTGGCACGCTCTGGCAGCGTATCCCGAGCAATCTTCGTCAGACCATGCGATTGAGCGTCATCCGCGCCCCGGCGCGCAGCGGCGCGCGACCGTCGTCGCCAGGCGGCCCCGTCTATATCGCGGGGGTCCTGGGCGGAGCTTCCGAGCTCGGCTGGTCGGCCCGGCTCATGCAGAAACTGGCCGGGGAGGCGGGGCTGCCTGTCGGAGAGATCGACATTGGCCATGCCTTCTGGGCAGCGGGGCGACGGAGAGATCGGCCGCGTGCCACGGGACCAGGCACGCTGCTCGTCCACCTCGGCCCGGATCAGCTGGCCTATGGACTGTCCTATCTCGAGAGCGAGGTGCTCGCTGATAAATTCATCATCGGGTACTGCCCCTGGGATCTGGAGCAGCTGCCGACAAACGTGGCCAGGCAAGTCGCGCTCCTCGACGAGATCTGGGTGCCGAGCCATTTCACCCGCCGCGCCTTTCAGGCGGCGGGCGTCAGCCGGCCCATCCGTGTCATCCCCTATATCCTGGAGGTGCCTGCGGCCGTTCATGCCGATCGCAAGCGCTTCGGGCTCGACGAAGACAGCTTCATCGTCGCCGCGGTGGCCAATCTTCGGTCGGGCTTTGCGCGCAAGAACCCGCTCGCCGCCATATCGGCCTTCCAGCGGGCTTTCTCCCATCATGAGCGGGTGACACTCGCGTTGAAGATCACCAAGGCGGACCTGGTCTCGGCCGGTTATGCCAGGCTGCGCAAGATTGCGGGGCAGGATCCGCGGATCAAGCTGATCAGTCGCGATGTAGCCGATGACGATATGTGGCGCTTCCTGGCTAGTGCCGATGTGGTGCTGTCGCTACACCGGGCGGAGGGGTTCGGGCTGACCCTCGCGCAGGGCATGCTTCTTGGGCGGCCCGTCGTCGCCACGGCCTGGTCGGGCAATCTCGATTTCATGCCGCAGAGCGCGAGCTGCCTCGTTCCGAGCCGCTTGATACCGGTTGAGGGGCCCGACAAGATCAAGGACGGCAAGGGCCAGGTCTGGGCCTCGCCGGATGTGCCCGCTGCCGCCGATATCCTGCGCCGCTTGCATGGGGACCCCAACCTCCGGCTCATCCTCGGCGAGGCCGGACGTCAGGCGGTGCGCCGCTTCATGCAGCATCATCGGCTTCGCTTGCTGGGCGAGTTGCGCAACTGGTTGGCAGAGCCGCGGGAGCCGTCACGTGGCCTCACACCGGGGGACCGTCGGGCGGGATGAACGCGCCCAGGTCTCGCGTCATTCCGGACGGAAGACGGGCGGCACATTCGTCCCGGAATGCTTGGGCGCCGCGCGTGCTGAGACCCGCGGCGCGTTGTCTGTTCCGGAAAAATGCGCTCAGGCGGAAGGCTGGGACGCGGCGGCCTCGGTCGTGATCGGATGCGCAGCGAGCGCCTCACGCAGGGCCTGCTCCTTGCTGTGGTCGAGCGAGGTCTTGAGCACCGTGCCGCCGGTGCCGCGCAGGTCTTCAAGAACTTTGTCGCTCGTGACCCCGTCGACGAGCACGAACAGAGCCGCGTTGCCGGGCTGCAGCGTTTCGCTCAGCTCCTTCATGAATTTGTCGTTGATGCCATAATCGGTCAGGGCGCCGCCCAGCGCGCCCGAGGCCGCGCCGATCGCGGCGCCGACGAGCGGCATCAGGAAGATGGCGCCGATCAGCAGACCCCAGATCCCGCCAGACGCGGCGCCGATAGCCGTCGAATTGACGAGCTGGTTGAGCTTCACATGCCCGCTCTCGTTCTTGGTGGCGATGACGGCGTCGCCAATCTTGATCAGATATTCCTTCTGCAGCTCGAAAAGGCGCTGGCGGACCTCCTCAGCCTTCTGCTCGGTGGGGTACACGACGACGACGAGATCGGACATGGGATACTCCGCGAGATGAGCATGGAACAGGACGCGGGCGGAGCGTATCACCAAGTCTCGGCGCCTGCCAATCTCTCCGCCTTGTGCTTGACAGTGCCTGCATGGCTATCGAATGCAGTAAACAGGGGCGTGCTCATGGTGTTTTCGGCAGTCGGTCCGGCCGCATATGTCAATTCCGTGGATCTGCCCGGCGCAAGCCGGCACATGATGTTTGCTCGAAGCCCTTGAGCCGGCAAATCATCCTCGGCGCATAGGCAGGCGATGCCGGATATCTGCATCCGGCAGGTCTTTAATTCTGCGCCTGTTCTGCAAACCGGAATCGCGCGCCAAACGGGCAGATGGAGCCTTCGCGTAGCTCCAGACATTGAAGGCCCCGTCGAGCGGATATATCGCCACGCCGGCTGCTCGCATGGCGGGTCCCTGCCGATAGCCCTTCAGCGGCTCGGGCGCCACCCTCCGAAAAAAAGGCACGCCCCGCGAGGATGGGCACGCCCCGCGAGGATGGGCACGCCCCGCGAGGATGGGCACGCCCCGCGAGGATAGGCACGCCCCGCGAGGATGGGCAAGCCCCGCGAGGATGGGTACGCCCCGGGAGGGTGGGCACGCCCCGCGAGGATGGGCAAGCCCCCCGCGCGGAGAGAAAGGCTGTCTCAGGAAGCCGGCCTTCGGCGTGCTGCAACATTCTGCCACGCCATGCATTATGGGATGGGGCGGTTTGGGAGGACGCGATGCCGATGTCAGGCTCAGCGGCATCGCGCGTTTGTAGTGGCGAGCTTAAACAATGATCGGCGTGCGAAATGCGCCACAATCCAAAGGTAGGCGGTTCTCACGGGTCGTTTAAACTGAAAATTCAATGAGCCGACCTATCGTATCTTTGCGTGAGGCGATCGAGGTCAATTCGCGAACAGGAACCGGGTGTCGTGGGAGAACTTAAATGAAGCGTTTCATTATTCTGGGGCTGCTCGCCGTTGGCTTGGCGGCGTGCAATCCGAATGATCGTACTGATCGCACCATCGGTGGCGCGGCCATCGGCGCCGGTGCCGGCGCGCTGGTGGGTGGTTTGGCGACTGGCCGGGCAGGCGGTGCCCTGGCGGGTGCGGCCATCGGCGGTGTCGGCGGCGCCATCGTCGGCAACGCGACCACTCCTTCCTGCCGCACCTACTATTACCGCGGTCGCCGCTATCAGGAATGCTGACGCCGACGCCGGGCGGCTTCGCGCCGTCCGGGCCGTTCCTGTCAGGCCGTGAGCGCGAGAAACAGCCTCCGGGCTCCGGAAAACGGGGTTCGCAGGCTGCCGTTCGCGCGGCTGCCAAGTATGGCCGCAGTATTGCCTTTGGCCTCAGCTTTGCCAAAGCGTGACCGTACCGTCAGAGCTCCACAGCCGCCTTGTGGCCTGGCGATGCGGGAGCCGTCGTGGCAACCGTCGCGTGGGCCGCAGGTCGCGCTCGACGGCGTGGTCTATACGACGGCCACCGCCCCCAGATAACCATTGGCCGCGAGAGCTCGTTTCACGGTCAGGGCGCCGGAGCGGGCGGACCTTCTCCGATCGTCCATCAGGGCGAGCCGGACCGACGGGCAACATGCGACGTAAGCGAGACTGCGCCAAGCGGGCCGGCGCGCTGGACGCCCCGTCGCCGCGCGGCTCCTGTCCGAGCTGGCTACCGCCGAGACGACTGAATTTTAGGGATTAACGCATATCGAGCGTTGGTGCCCAGGAAAGGACTCGAACCTTCACGCCTTGCGGCACAGGTACCTGAAACCTGCGTGTCTACCAATTCCACCACCTGGGCAGGTGGCCTCCCCATCGGGGCCGGCAGGCGCTCTTTAGAGGGTCGTTGCATCACCTGTCAACGGCATTCGTCACGCTGCGGTCATATCCGGGCCAATCGCGCGGGAAAAGGGCTGCGATGCGGCAACGGGGCTCCCTGGAGCTCACCGCATATCGCGATTCAGCGATGTCTTGCCCGCGATCGCATGCCCTGGATGAGCATCCGCCGGGCGCGGGCAGCCGTGGGGCTTCGCGCGCGCGCATCCGACTTGAAAGGAATCGTCCGATATCATCCAAGTCGCTGGGTTTTCTAATCTCTTGCTGAGTGAAGCAAGTGCGCAAAGGACCGAGCTGCTCCAGACAGGGGCTCGCAGCGACGCAATGGCGCGCGTGATTTGACGGATTCTTCACCGCCGCATGTTCCCTCCCGCGGTAAAGGGCTCTATGGAACACGTGTCGAGATCAATTCCAAACAGGCGGAGGCTTTCGATGGCAGCGGGAGTGATGGGGACGTCCTCACAGCTCATCACCGTCTTCGGTGGATCGGGCTTCATCGGTCGTCATGTGGTGCGCGCCCTGGCTCAGCGTGGCTATCGCATCCGGGTCGCGGTGCGGCGCCCCGATCTGGCGGGCTTCCTGCAGCCGCTGGGCCGTGTCGGGCAGATCCACGCCGTGCAGGCCAACCTGCGTTACAAGCAATCCGTGCTCGCTGCGGCGCGCGGGTCCGACGTGGTGATCAACCTGGTCGGCGTCCTCACGGAGGCGGGCCGGCAGAATTTCGCCGCGGTGCACAGCTTCGGCGCCCGCGCCGTGGCGGAGGCTGCCGCGGCGGCCGGCGCCCGGCTCATTCATATGTCGGCGCTCGGCGCCGATGCGCAGTCCGCTTCGCTTTATGCGCGCACGAAGGCCGCCGGCGAAGGGTTCGCCTTCACCCATGTGCCTAAGGCGACCATCTTCCGCCCGTCGGTGGTGTTCGGACCGGAGGACGGTTTCTTCAACCGTTTCGCCGCGCTCGGCAGCCGGTTGCCGGTCGTGCCGATCACCGGCGGCGCCACGCGCTTCCAGCCCGTCTATGTGGGTGACGTCGCCGAGGCCATTGCCCGTGCCGTCGATGGCGCGGTGGCCGAGGGCCATGTCTATGAGCTCGGCGGACCCGAGGTGAAGACGCTGCGGGAGATCGTCGACTATACGCTCGGCGTGATCGGCCGCCGCCGCCTGGTGCTCGATTTGCCGGCGGCCGGCGCCTCGCTGATGGCGGGCTTCGTCGAATTCGCCGACAAGCTCACCTTCGGGGTCCTCCCGGACTATCTCGTGCTCACGCGGGATCAGGTTGCGTTGCTCGGGCAGGACAACGTCGTGTCGGCCACGGCGATCGATACGGGCCGCACGCTCGCGGACATCGGCATTGCGGCGACCCCCTACGAGGCGATCGTGCCCGGTTATCTCTGGCGCTTCCGCCGGGCCGGTCAATTCGCCGACATTCGCACCATCTGACCAGAGACCGGCTATGGCGGCGCGCGCTCGGGGACCCGGCCACGCGCCGCCAGTCCCTTGTGAATGTGCACCATGAGGGCGACGCCGAACAGCGGCGTGAACAAATTGACGAGGGGGATGGCCACCATCCCCGCAAGCAGGAAACCAGCGATCAGGATCGTGCCGCGATGGGCGGCGCGCATTGCGGCGGCCTCCGGCATGGGCCGGAAGCGGCCGGCGGCGAGCTCGAAATACTCCCGCCCGAGCAGGTAGCCGTTGGCCAGGAAGAAGGCCGCCACATTCACCACCGGCACGAAGAACAGAATGAGCGCCACGCCGTTCACCAGCACGGCGAGCCCGGCAAAGCGCAGGCCGTAGAGCAGCGAGCGGCTGAATGACAGCGGCTGTCCCGGTGGATCGGCGGGATAATAGCGCTCTTCCACGAGGGCGGCCGCATCGTCCAGGAAATAGCCGGCGACAACAGCCGTCACGGGCGCAATGATATAGGCGAGCCCGATGAAGATGCCGACGCCGGCGAAGAAGAACGCCAGGCTGTCGATGAGCGGATAGTTCGACAGGATGTCGCTGCCGTCCATGAAATGGGCAATGACCCGCGTCAGGGCGAACCAGACGATGGCCAGAAGCAGGATCGTCAGCCCCAGCGAACGCCACAACAGGCGGCGGAAGCCGGGGGACAGGATCTGCGATGCCGCCTTGATCGCGGCTTCAAGGACGAGGGAAATGGACGCGAGGAGGGGCAAGGCGATCACAACATGCTGGGCAGAATGCGGTTCGGCGGCTTGTGCCCATCGAGAAAGGCACGGATGTTGACCATGACCTTTTCACCCATGTCGATCCGGCCCTCAAGGGTCGCCGAGCCCATATGCGGCAGAAGCACCACCTTGTTGGCCTTGGCGAGCCGCAGCAGTCGCGGATTGACCGCCGGATGATGCTGGAAGACATCGAGGCCCGCGCCGCTGAGCTCGTCGGCTTCGAGCATCGCAATGAGGGCGGTCTCGTCGATGATTTCGCCACGCGCCGTATTGACGATGACCGCGTCGCGTTTCATCAGCTTCAGGCGGCGTGCTGACAGGAGATGGTACGTCGCAGGTGTATGCGGGCAGTGGATCGAAATGATGTCCATGCGTGCCAGCATGCGGTCGAGGCTCGACCAGTAGGTGGCTTCCAGCGCATTCTCCGTGTCCACGGGCAGCCGGCGCCGGTTGTGATAATTGATCGAGAGACCGAACGCACGCGCTCGAACGGCCAGCGCCTGGCCGATACGTCCCATCCCGACGATGCCGAGACGTTTTCCGGTAATGCGCCGCCCGAGCATCCAGGTGGGGGACCACCCCGTCCACGGCTCCTCGTTCGGAATGATGCGAGCGCCTTCCGGCAAACGGCGGATCACGGCGAGCATGAGGGCCATGGTCATGTCGGCGGTATCGTCCGTGAGAACGCCGGGCGTGTTGGTGACGGTTATGCCCCGGGCGGACGCAGCCTCGACATCGATGTGGTCGACGCCATTGCCGAAATTGGCGATGAGGCGCAATTGCGGGCCCGCCTCGGCGAGGATGGAGGCATCGATCCGGTCGGTGATCGTGGGGACGAAAACGTCGGCGCTCCTCATCGCGGCAACCAGCTCGGCGCGCGCGAAAGGCTGGTCGCTTTCGTTGAACTGTACCGAGAAGAGTTCGCGCATGCGCGTTTCGACGGGTTCCGGCAGGCGACGCGTGACGATGACGAGAGGCTGTGGCTTGCTCATCTTCTGGGATCTCGGCCTCAGAGCAAATCCGGGATGGATGGAATCGTCTGATGTCATCCAAGCCGGTGAATTTGCTTGTCTCTTTTTTGGGCGGAGCAAGTCCGCGATAGACGGACCTGCTCTAGCGGAGCGAATTTGACATTTGAGTCCCGCCTCACGTCAGGCTCCAGATCAAATGTCAAATTCAAAAGCTCCACTAGAACCAATAACTTGCTAGTGGTCCTTTTGACTCCGACATTTGCTCCGAGGCCCGTATCAGGCGGATGCAAATGTCAGAGTCGAACCACTAGCGGAACGGCGACCACGTCGCAAGAGAGCGAAGCCGGGGGCGGCCGTCAAGTCGCTGGTTCATGACAGTTGTTGTCCACCGACCGGCGCGTATCGAGCTTCTCTGGAAATTGTTGCGGCAGCTCAGTTGAACGATATGCTCCGAGGGCTCATTAAGACCCCGTTAACGCATGGCGCCCCAGATTGGCGCTAGTGTCCCGAATGCGAAATTCGTATCATTGCCGAGAGGCGCCGTTCGAATTTCGGATGAGATCAGGACGCTAGCAAGCTGATGATTCTCGTGTGGTTTTCGGATTTGAAATTCGTTCGTCGATCCATTCTGTGACGAATTTCAGATCCACCGCACTCGTATACCGCGTTTCGCTCGACCGCTTGGACCGAATACTGACTGAGAAGACGATGCTGATCCAATCTCCGAATGTGATGCGCCTCGCCTGCCTCCTGATGCTCGCCGCGGTGCCGATCGTTGCCGTCGCGACCCACGGGGCACCGGATGCCCAGGCGGCGAACGGCACGCCCGCGGAGAAGGCTGTCGCCGGCGCCGCGGAAGGCGCCGAGGTCGCACGTGTACAGGTTGCCGCGGTGCCGGAACAGCCTGCCACTCCTGTGGGCACGGTCAGCGGCCTGCCTATTCCGCGCTACGTCAGCCTGAAGTCTGATCGGGTCAACCTGCGGGAGGGTCCGTCCAAGGATCATCGTGTCACCTGGGTTTTCCAGCGTGCCGGATTGCCGGTGGAAGTGACGGCGGAATTCGAGACTTGGCGTCGCATCCGCGATTCGGAAGGTGCGGAGGGCTGGGTGCTGCACAGCCTGCTGTCCGGCCGGCGCACCGCCCTGGTCGCACCCTGGGAAAAAGGCCAGACCTTCGACATGCGCGACCAGACCGATGCGAAATCGCCGATTACCGCCCGGCTGCAGGCGGGCGTCATCGCCAATGTGCGCTCCTGCGACGGCACATGGTGCAGTGTGATGGTGCGGGATGTCGCGGGCTATATGAAGCAGGATCGCCTCTGGGGGGTCTATCCGCACGAACAGGTCAAGTAACCGGACAGAGCACCGGGGCTGTCCGACAGCCCTGCCGGGCTCTTCGGCACGAGCGTGCTACCAGAGCGGCCGCCGGCGATGGGAGACGCGCTCGAGCGCGGCGAGGAAACGCGGCGCCCAGCCGGCAATATCCGTGGTTTCGAGGCGATCCCACATGGATTGCCAGCGCTGGCGTCGCTCCTCGAGCGGCATGGCCAGCGCCTGGCTGAGGGCATTGGCGGTTCCGTCCATGTCATAGGGATTGACGACCAGTGCACCGTCAAGGACGCTGGCGGCACCTGCAAAACGCGAGATCACGAGGACGCCTGGATCCTCCGGGTCCTGAGCCGCCACAAATTCCTTGGCGACGAGGTTCATGCCGTCGCGGAGAGGGGTGACCACACCGACTTTGGCGACGCGGTAGAGGCCGGCGAGCTCAAGGCGTGTATGGGAGCGATTGACGTAGCGGATGGGTGTCCAGTTGGCCTCGCCATAGCGTCCGTTGATGCGGCCTGCCGTTTCTCCCAGCGCGCGCTGCATGGCGGCATATTCGGGAATGTCGCCGCGGCTTTTGGGCGTGATCTGCAGGAAGGTGACATGGCCGCGCCATTCGGCCGCCGTTTCCAGCATGCGCTCGAAGGCATCGAGGCGCTGCGTCAGGCCCTTGGAATAGTCGAGACGGTCGACGCCCATCAACATCGGCCGGCCGTTCAGGCTATTCGCGACCTCCGCAACGAAGCGCGAGCGGCTGGCGCGCTTCGCCATCCTGGCAAAACCGATCCGGTCGATCCCCACGGGATAGACGCCGGTCCTCAATTCACGGCCCGCGACCGAAAAGACATGGTCCTTGCGTGCGAAGGCGCCCAGTTCCTCGACAAGGTAGCGGCCGAAGTTCACCGCGTCCCGCTCCGTCTGGAAGCCCACGAGATCGCAGGCCGTCAAGGCATGGCCGATCTCGATATGGTTCGGCAGGGCGAGAAAAATATCGGGCGATGGCCAGGGGATATGCTGGAAATAACCGATCCGGTTGTTGACCCCGCGGGCGCGTAGGGCTTCCGCCAGCGGAATGAGGTGATAGTCGTGGATCCAGATGACATCGTCAGGCTCGATGTGCTTGATCAGGAGATCCGCGAAATAGCTGTTGACCCGGCGGTAGCCCGCAAGATCACGGCGGGCGAATTCCGTCAGGTCCAGCCTGTAATGCAGCAGAGGCCACAGCGTTCGATTGGCGAATCCATTATAATATTCGCCGAAATCCTCGTTCGAGAGATCGCAGAGGGCGTAGGTTATCTTGCCATGCTCGACGAGCGTCGCTTCGGATTGGGGCGCTCCGATCTTGCCGCTCCATCCAAACCATAGGCCGCCTCGCTCGGCGAGGACGTCGTTGAGGGCCACGGCCAGTCCACCCGCGGCAACCCCGCTTTTTCTCGTGGGGACGCCGACACGGTTGGAAACGACCACCAGCTTGCTCAAAAGGCCTCCTCCCAGGATCGCGACAACGACAAGGCGGCGTGGATGAGCCCGACCATGGAATAGGTCTGGGGAAAATTACCCCAAAGCTCGCCTGTCTCGACGTGAATGCCTTCAGAGAGAAGGCCGAGACTATTCCGGCGGCCGAGCACGTGTTTGAACAATTCGCGTGCTTCCGCCCCGCGGCCGATCTTGGCCAACGCCTCGATATACCAGAGCGTGCAAATCGTGAAAGCCGTCTCCGGCTTTCCGAAATCATCCTCCCCGGCGTAGCGGAACAGATGATTGTCACGCTTGAGGCGTTTGCCGATCAATTCGACCGTTGAGCGGAAGCGCGGATCATCCGCCCTGACAAGGCCGATATCGGCCAAGAGCAGCAAGGCCGCATCGACATCCGCGCCACCGAACGATGAAACGAAGCTTTGCAGCTCCTCGTTCCACGCTTCTGCGAAAATTTTCGAGCGCAGCCGGTCGGCATGCTCGCGCCAGTATGTGGCGCGGTCGGTCAATTCGAGCTTCAGCGCGATGCGCGCCAAACGATCGCAGGCGGCCCAGCACATCGCGGCAGAATGGGTGTGGACGCTGGAGAGCGTCCGGTATTCCCAAAGCCCGGCGTCCGGTTCATTCCACAGGGCGGCTGCCCGCTCGCCCAGGGCTTCGAGGCGATAGAACAGGTCGAGATCGCCCCGGACATCCAGGCGTTCGTCGAAGAAGCATTGGGCGATCGCCAGGATCACCGAGCCGTAGCCGTCATTCTGGCGCTGCAGATAGGCGGCATTGCCCCGCCGCACCGGCCCGTAGCCACGGTAGCCGGGAAGGGCGTCCAGCGTTTCCTCGTCGATCCTGGCCTCGAACTGCAAGCCGAACAGCGGCTGTAGTTCACGGTCGGCGCTGCGGGCCACCACATTGGTGACATAGCTGATGAAATCCTCCATCGTCTTGGTGACGCCAAGGCGATTGAGGGCGCGCACGGTGAAGAAGGAATCGCGCAGCCAGCAGTAGCGGTAGTCCCAGGTGCGGCCACTCATTCCATATTCGGGAATGGAGGTGGTCAGGGCCGCGACGATGCCGCCGGTTTCCTCATAGGCGCAGAGCTTCAAGGTGATCGCAGCGCGAATGACCACGTCCTGCCATTCATAGGGAACGGCGAGATAGCGCACCCATTCCCGCCAGTATTGCGTCGTTTCCTCGAGGAAATGCCGGAAGACCGCACCAGGCGCTTCGTTCAAGGTCTCATCGGAGCCGAGCACGAAGGTGAGCGGCCTGTCGAGGACGAAAGCTACCTCATCGAGGATCAGGCCCGGCGAGGCATCCGTCGTCAGGCGGAGCGTCTGCTCGCCGAGGCGGAAGCGAATGTGGTTCGATCCGCGCGTGATCTCCGGCGCGACGCGGCCAAAGTCGGCGCGCGGCTTGATGCGGATCGTGACCTGCGGGGTCCCCACGATCGGCTCGATCTGGCGCATCAGCATCGCCGGGCGGAAGATACGCCCGCTGAATTTGAACCGGGGCGCGAAATCGACAACCCGCACCCGCGCGCCATCGGCCGTCTCGATAATCGTTTCCAGAACGGCGGTGTTGGGGAGATAGCGCCGCTCGGTCGTGATGACATTCGCGATGTCGATCGAGAAGGCACCGTCGCCCGGGTCGGGACTGCCGAGCAGCGCGTGGAAGACCGGATCTCCGTCGAGGCGGGGGTAGCAGCACCAGACGATGCTCGCCCTGTCGTCGACCAGCGCAGCCAACGCGCTGTTGCCGATGACGCCGAGATCGAGGTTCGCTGGTGAGGGATCGGGGCCTGACCCCGGGGTTTCAGACTTGCTCAGTCCGTCAGATGTCATGCAATCACTCCGACCGGCTCCAGATTCTCGGCGCCGGCCAGAGCGATGAAATTCCGAACGCTGGCGGGATCGGGAAGGGACAGGTTTGCGCCCGCTTCCTCCGCTGGCCGGCCAATGACCACGGCGACGCCGCCCTTCTCGCGCGCGGCGGCGAATGCGTCCTCATCGGTGCGATCATCGCCGAAGAAGACAGGCAGGCGGCCGGCAAAAGGGTCCTCACGCATAAAGGCCATCAGGGCGGAGCCCTTGTGGGCGCCCGTCGTGCGCAGCTCGACCACGGCCTTGCCCGGCATCACGTCGAGCAGGCCGTCACTCGCCTCGGCGAGGCGCGTCAGCAGGCGCTTGACCCGCAGTCGCTGCTCCGGCGCGGCACGGTAGTGCAGTGCGATGGAGAGATCCTTGTCCTCGACGAGGACGCCCGTCATATCGTCGAGCGCCGCCATGATAGTGGCCCGTGCCGCTTCCAGCATCGGCGGCGCGGTAATGCGCCGCAGAACGCCACCGGCGTCCCGCCGTTCCAGCCCATGAAGCCCGCCGACGGAGACCACGGCGTTCTCGAAGCGCCCGTCGAGCCACGGAATGGACCGCCCGCTCAGGAGGGCGAGCGCATCACCATAGCGGCGGGAGAGACGGCGCAAGGCATCCGGCAGGTCGGGGGGGACTTCTACGGCATCGGGCGATAAGGCGATATCGATCAACGTGCCGTCGACATCGAAGAAAAGGGCATAGTTCGTCGGATTCTCAACGATTGTCCGCAGCAGCGAAGCGGCCGCATCGGAATCGTCGCCTGTTCCGATTACTCCAGACACCATACTCATTCCGGCTCCATCCGTGGCCGGCTCCGGGCTTGGCAAGCGAAACGCGGGAATCAGGCCTTCCGACGCAGGCGGACGATGACGTCCACGCGCGCGACCTCCATGCCGGGAGGTGGCTCGGGAAGATCGCTGACCGCAATGGCGGGCGACGGGATATCCATAAGCGTGTCATCCCCTTCCAGGAAGAAGTGGTGATGGTCGGACACGTTGGTATCGAAATAGGTTTTCGATCCGTCGACGGCGAGTTCGCGCAGGAGGCCAGCCTCGGTGAACTGGTGGAGGGTGTTGTAGACTGTAGCCAGCGACACGGGCACGCGAGCGAGCGTCGCCTCCTCATAGAGCATCTCGGCAGACACGTGCCGGTCACCCTTTGCAAAGAGCAGCCAGCCCAAGGAAATGCGTTGGCGCGTCGGGCGCAACCCCGCCTTGCGCAGATGCTCGCGCAATTCATGGACTGGGCAGCCGGTTCGCGGCGACCGATCGGCGATCGCTCCGCCCGCATGGTTCGAAGTGTCGCTCGAATCACGCGCAACGCGGACCTGTACGGCCTCCGTCATTCGTTCCACTTTCCAATTTTCAAGAGCCAAGGCGGCTTATCACCTTATAACAATAAGAACTTCAGCCTTCCGCCGCAACCCGCCCCCCAGGGAAGGGCCATCAAATGTCGGGCAGCCATCGATCAGGCCGAGGCCCGCGCGGACATTGCTATGGTGCTCGCGGCTAACGACAATCGCTGTCGGGACGCCAAGATTGCAGCCTGCCGGGGGGCCAAAGGCCCGGCATCCTGCGCTAAAACGCTGCAGCCCCGCTTTCGGCCATCAAGGCTGTATGTTACGACATCGGTGAATGAGCCGGCTTCGAAGGAGCCAGCGAAACGCGGCAAAATGATGAAGAGGTTGCCTGAAGGATATGGAGCGGCAGTCCAGTTTTAACTACGAGGAGCTTCTGGCCTGCGGCCGCGGCGAGATGTTCGGCCCTGGCAATGCGCAGCTTCCTCTGCCGCCGATGCTGATGTTCGATCGAATTTCGGAAATCGCGGAAACCGGCGGGGCGGCCGGCAAGGGATTGGTGCGCGCCGAATTGGACGTCAGGCCGGACCTCTGGTTCTTTCCCTGCCACTTCAAAGGCGACCCGGTGATGCCAGGTTGCCTCGGGCTCGATGCGCTGTGGCAACTCGTCGGCTTCTATCTCGGCTGGCTCGGCGCGCCCGGGCGCGGGCGGGCGCTCGGGGTTGGCGAGGTCAAATTCGTCGACCAGGTGCTGCCGACCGTCAAGAAGGTCGTCTACGGTATCGACCTGAAGCGCGTCTTCCGCTCCAAGCTGGTTCTCGGCATTGCCGACGGCTGGCTGGAAGCGGATGGCAAGCGCATTTACCTCGCGCAGGATCTGCGTGTCGGTCTTTTCCAGGTGCAGGCGGACGCCCAGGGCGGCTGACCCGTCACGTGCGCCGCGTCGCAGCCGGATTGAGAGAAGAGGCTGGACTTGACGGCGCCGAGTGGCCATATCGCGGGGCAGAAATGGCCGCGAGGTCGAAGGCAAAGCAGAGGATATTGCGATGAAACGCGTTGTGGTGACGGGGATGGGCATCGTCTCGTCCATCGGCAACAACACGCAGGAGGTGCTTGCATCGCTGCGCGAAGCGCGCTCCGGCATCGTCTTTGCGGACGACTACGCCAGGCTCGGCTTCCGCTGCCAGGTTCACGGTGCACCGACGATGGACCCCGCGCAGGTGGTCGATCGGCGTGCGATGCGTTTCCTCGGTGAGGGTGCGGCCTGGAATCACGTAGCCATGGAGCAGGCTATCCTCGATTCCGGACTGGAGCCGAACGAGGTGTCCAATATTCGCACGGGCATCATCATGGGGTCGGGTGGCCCGTCTGCACGGGCCATTGTGGATGCCGCCGACATCACCCGTTCGAAGGGTCCGAAGCGCGTTGGTCCCTTCGCCGTGCCCAAGGCCATGTCGTCGACCGCCTCGGCGACGCTCGCCACCTGGTTCAAGATCAAGGGTGTGAACTATTCGATCTCATCGGCCTGCGCGACGTCGAATCATTGCATCGGCAATGCCTACGAGACGATTCAGATGGGCAAGCAGGACGTCATCTTCGCCGGTGGCTGCGAAGAGCTCGACTGGACGCTCTCGGTGCTGTTCGATGCCATGGGTGCCATGTCCTCGAAATACAACGACCGTCCCCATGCCGCGTCGCGCGCCTATGACAAGAACCGCGACGGTTTCGTGATCGCCGGCGGTGCGGGCGTGCTGGTGCTCGAGGAGCTCGCGCATGCGAGAGCCCGTGGCGCCAAGATCTATGGCGAGATCGTCGGCTATGGCGCGACCTCGGATGGCTACGACATGGTGGCGCCTTCGGGCGAGGGCGCGGTGCGCTGCATGCGCATGGCCCTGGACACCGTGAAGGTGCCGGTCGACTATATCAACCCTCATGCCACCTCGACGCCTGTTGGCGACGAGAAGGAGATCGAGGCAATCCGCGCGGTGTTCGGCTCGGGGGAGACATGTCCACCGATCGCCGCAACCAAGTCCCTCACGGGGCATTCCCTCGGCGCGACGGGTGTGCAGGAGGCGATTTATTCGCTCCTCATGATGAACAACGGCTTCATCTGCGAGAGCGCCAATATCGAGGACATCGATCCGCTCTTCGCTGACATGCCCATCGTTCGCAAGCGGATCGACGACGTCAAGCTCGGCTGCGTGCTGTCGAACTCCTTCGGTTTCGGTGGGACCAACGCGACGATCGTCATGAAGCATGTCGATCTGTAACGGGCGTGTCGCCGCTCACCCGTCGGCGGGTGACGGATTGCAGTGCGGCAGGTGGCGTAATGGCGGCGAGGCGGCCACTCCGCCTTGCGTTTCAGGCCAAGTTTCCCCGCGATGATCGCGCGCGTGGTGCGCATCGGTAAAACGAAGGACGGCCATTGTGCGTGAGGCCGCCCCTGGACGGCACGATTGAACAGCAACTCAGCAGCAAGGACTTCAGGAATGGTCGCCACGGGGCTGATGCACGGAAAACGCGGTCTCGTGATGGGCGTTGCCAACGACCATTCCATTGCCTGGGGCATTGCCAAAACCCTGAGCGACCACGGCGCCGAACTCGCCTTCACCTACCAGGGCGAAGCGCTGCGCAAGCGCGTGGCGCCGCTCGCCGAATCGGTCGGCTCGTCCCTGGTTCTGCCATGCGATGTCGAAGATCTGGCCTCCGTGGACGGGGTGTTCGCGGCTCTTCAGGAGAAGTGGGGGGCACTCGATTTCGTGGTGCACGCCATTGCCTTCTCCGACAAGTCGGAGCTCAAGGGGCGCTATGCCGACACCTCCCGCGAGAACTTCTCGCGCACCATGCTGATTTCCTGCTTTTCCTTCACCGAGATCGCCAAACGGGCCGCGGCGATGATGCCGAAGGGCGGATCGCTGCTCACGCTGACCTATGGTGGTTCGACCCGCGTGATGCCGAACTATAACGTCATGGGCGTCGCCAAGGCGGCTCTCGAAGCGGGCGTGCGCTATCTGGCCGGCGACTTCGGCGCCGAGGGCATTCGCGTCAATGCCATATCGGCCGGTCCGGTCCGGACCCTGGCCGGCGCGGGTATCAGCGATGCGCGGCTCATGTTCAACTACCAGCGCGCCCACGCGCCGCTGCGCCGGACGGTGACGATCGAGGAGATCGGCGGCGCCGCGGTCTATCTCCTGTCGGACCTGTCGACCGGGGTGACCGGGGAAATCCATTACGTCGATTCCGGCTACAACATCATCTCCATGCCGCGCCCTGAGGTGCTCAAGGCGCAGGAGGCCGCGGAAACGGTCGCTGAGGCAGTGGCCGAGGCGGACTGAACCCGCGGCCAGAGCATTTTCGAGCGAAGTGGACACCGGTTCGCGTGAAGAAAATGCGTAAAAACAAAGGTCAATTTTTGAGCGGAGCCAATCCGCAACAGGCGGACTTGCGCTACGGCACGAGCCAGGCCACGAGGAGTGCGGTGGTCACCACCGAGCCGAGCGTGGTGAGGAGGATCGCACGCGAGGTGACGCCGGCGTCCAGCCTGTAATATTTGGCGAGCATGAACGGGCCGGTGCCGATGGGCAGGGCGCTCAGGAGCAGCGCCGTGCTCGCCCAGATAGGGGGCAGCTCGAACACGCGGAAGGCCAGAAAACCCGTGATGGCGGGCTGCACGAAGAGCTTGAGCAGGACGACGCCCCACACGCCGCCATGCGGAACGACGGTCTGCCTCTCCGCGAGAAACAGCCCGATCGTCACGAGCGCGCAGGGGCTTGCCGATCCGCCGAGCAGTTCGAGGAAGCGGTCGATGGCCACGGGCAGGCCGATGCCCGATGCGGAATAGGCGGCCCCCAGAACCGGCGAGAGCATCAGCGGATTCTTCAGGAGGCCCCAGGCGACCTTGGCGAGGGTGTGCGCGAGGCTCGGTGTCGTCGCCCGATCCATCTCGATGAACACGATCGCGATGCCGAAGATGACGCAGGTCGTCATCAGCATGGCGACCGCCGCCGCGGGCAGGCTCGGTGCGCCGAAGGCCATCAGGGCGAGTGGCAGGCCCATGTAGCCCGTGTTGGGATAGGAGGCGGCGAGCGCGTTGACGGCGCGGTCGGCGAGGCTGGCGCGCGACCGCATCGAGAACAGCATCATCAGGGCGAAGGTGGCGATCATGCCGCCGCCGAAGGAGAGGATATAGGGCCCGTTGCCGAGCATCGCCCAGTCGGTCCCGACCATCGCGCGAAACAGCATGGCCGGCAGCGCGAGATAGATGACAAAGCGGTTGAGCACGTCGGTGGATTGAGGCGCAAGAATATTGACCTTGGCGGCGCCGAATCCGAGCGCGATCAGTGCAAACACCGGAAAAACCGTCGCCAGGACCGTCTGCAAACGCGGGCTCCACATCAAACGCAGCGGAGCATGCTCTCCCGCAGCAGGCCGATAGATAGCTGCCGCGCGCACTGTCGGAGGAGCATTGTGTCGAACCGACCCCGGCCGCAATCGCTTTGCCTCGTCTCTACGCGATCGCGTGGGGCCCGGCCAGTGCGACCCATGCAAGGCCGGGGCGACGCTGGCTCATGCTGACGGTCGATGTTCAGGTGCGCAGGCAGGCAAAGGGGCGATCGAAGGATCGTAGCGTGTGGATCCACTGCGCGAAGGCGGCTTCCACGCCGCTGACCATCGCCGCGACGCTGAAATGATCCTCGTAGCGTTTGCGCCCGCCGCGCCCCATGCGCTCACGGTCATGGGGAGAAAGCGCGAGCTGGACCATCGCGTCGATGAAATCCTCCATGTCGTCGGGATTGACGAGCAGCCCCGTCTCCCCGGGGAGCACGATATCCGCCCCGCCGCCCTGAGCCCCGGCGATCACGGCCTTGCCGTGCATCATTGCCTCGACATAGACGAGTCCGAAGGATTCGTAGCGCGACGGCGCGAGGATGAAATCCGCGCGTTCATACCAGGCGCGCAGCTCATCCGCCGGCACGTTGCCGCAGAAGGTGACGCGCGCCACCGTTTCGGGCTCGGCTTTCGCAAGAAAGCGCTGCCGCAGCGTCGCCCCGGAGGCGTCGATCGGCACGTCCTGGCCGACCAGCACCAGATCGAGGTTCGGCACTGCATCAAGCAGCAGCGGCGCGGCCGCCAGCAGGGCGTCGGCGCCCTTGCGCGGTTCCAGCCGGCCGATGAACACCGCCGTCACACGGCCGTCGTTGTTCGGCGGCATGGGGGATTGGCTGCGGCGGTCCGGTACGCCGTGCGGCACGAGGGTTGCGCGCGGGCCGAGCAGGCCTGGCAGTTTATAGACCTGCTCCAGATCGTTGATGATCGGGCTTGAGTTGGACAGAAGGAACGGCGCGTTGGCCAATATCCAGCGTTCGGCGGCGACGACCTCGTCGAGCATCGTCTGCTGTATGACGTCCCCTGCCTGCCAATCCGGCTTGTGCGGCCGCGCGAGGCCGTAGGTGGTGTGAAGCGATACCGCCGTAGGCAAAAGCCCGCTCGTCAGGCAGGCGAAGGGTTCGAGGTCCCAGATCGGTCCGGAGACGAGATCGAGCCCCCGCAGGGAATGGATGCGCATCGCCTCGTCGAAGCAGCGGACCGAACGCCCCTCGAGGTGACGCACGGCGGACGGCAGCTTCAGACGTGACGGGCTGATGGTGCGGCGATGCGTGAGCCGATGCACGAAGACGCCGCGCTCGAAGTCGACGCTTTCGCCATGGCCCGGCGCGGCGTCGGCGATCACCGAGATCTCATGCCCCTCGGCCGCGAGGCCTTCCGCAAGGGTTTGCGTCCAGTTGCCGATGCCGCCCATGGGGCCGGCCGTGTATTGCTGGGAGAGCAGGCAGATGCGCAGCCTCTCGCCGTCGACGCGCAGGCGGCTCGGCCGGAACACCATGGGTGCGGCGACCGGCGGCGTCAGTGGGGTGAGCGGCAGCCGTGCGGCAGCGGCCCGGCCATCAGCTTCCCCTTGCACGAGATCGGTGATGAGCGAAGCCTTCCGCGCGAGGTCGATATGACCTTCGCGCGCCAGCAGCGCGATATCCCGGCTGCGATCGCGCCGGAAGCGGGCAAGGCGCTTCTCGATGAGCGCGGGGTCGACATGGCCCGTGCCGTGGCGCAGGGCAAAGTAATAGGTGCTGCGCGAAATGGCATAGAGCGATTGGGGGACACGTGCGGCGTTGCGGATGTGGCTGGGTGCATATTTGTGGTGCACCTCGGCCTGGGGAACCGCGACATTGCGATAGCCTGCGTCCATGATGCGGAAATTGAGATCCGTCTCCTCCAGGAGATAGCGATAGTTCTCGTCGAACCCCCCGAGTTCCACGATCAGGTCGCGCCGGAAGGCGACATTGGCACCGGTCGCCGATAGCACGCGGTCCGCGCCGGGGCGCTGGTCGAGATTGGCCGACCGCTCGCTCATGAACGTCTCGAGTCGGCCCGTCCGGTCGCAGGTGACGACGCGCACCTGGAAGCCGACACCCGTATGGTCGCGGATGAAGCCGCCGGCCGCTCCAACCTGCGGATCCTCGAACGGTCTGACGAGCGCTTCGAGCCAGGTGGGCTCGGGAATGGCGTCGTCGTCAAGGAAGGCGACGATCTCGCCGCAGGCCAGCCCAAGGCCGATATTGCGCGACGCCGACAGGTTGGCGATATCGCAGCGGGCGACGCGGATGGTATCGCCGAAGGCCGCCAGAATCGCGTCCGTCCCGTCCTCGGAGGGGCCGTTCACGACGATGACCTCGAAGTTCGCATAGCGCTGCAGTTTGAGCGCCGCCAAGGTATTGGCCAGATAGGATGCGCGGTTCAGGGTATTGATGATCACGCTGACGGTGGGAAGCTGCTGCCTATGCATCACGACTCTCGCATTTCGATGATGAGGTCGACGGTCGGCCAGGTACCCGCCGTACCGCGTCGAAGTCCGATGAGCCGACAGCCCTGCCGCTCGAAGATCTCGAGCAGGAGCTGGGGCGATATCTGTCTTGCCTCATGGCCTGCCTCGCCGTCGCGGGGGGCGGCCAGGAAGATCGACAGGCGGTCGAGGAGCCGGAGACAAAGGACGGCGCGATCGCGCATGGCCTTCGCGAGCGCCTGGGCGAGTTCGCGTAATGCCTCCGGTGTCTCGCATCCCGAGAGCGGGATTGTCGCTGCACTGAGCGCGGCCGGCGAACAGGCGATGATTTCCGCGATCAGCCCGGACGGATCTCCGGCCTCGGGATTGAAGGCGATTTGTTGGGGCGGGGTTGCCTCGTCCCGCACGAGAGTGGCGGTTATGTCCGTGCTGGCCTCAGCAGCGAGATTCGTCGGCCTCGTCGCCAGCAGCATGCGCGGCGCCCGACCCGTCTGTGCCGCATTGAGGGCGACGACTGCCAGCGCGAGTTGGTCGACGTCGGCCCTGAGCGCCTGGAGGGAGGCGCCCACGACATGGACTTCGTCTGCCAGGCCGTCGAAGCCCGGTCCGGCTGGAAGAAGCAATGCCTTGCCGAGGCGGACGATCCCGGTGATCACCAGTCCGGCGACGGGAATGCGGCGGATGAGGCGGTAGACCCGCTTCATGCTGTCGACAGTCAAACTCATACGGACGTTCTCCGGCTTGCCACCCGATGCGCAGAGCCTCCGCAAATGAGGGCATCGACGCTGGCGACAGACGCCTCGTTCCAGGCGGTCATATAGGCTGTGAGTTTGGGGAAGAGCTCACCGGTCGCCGCCAGGGCATCACGTATCTTCCCGGCGAGCTGATGCGGCTGTCCCGGCCGATCGGCGACATAGACGGCGCGCAGTTCCGGATGGTCACGAAACAGGTGGCAGGAGGGACCGATGAGGCAGGGCACGCCTTCGGCCAAGCTTTCGAGAGGCAGCATCGGGAGGCATTCCGAGGTCGTGATGGACAAGGTGATCGCTGTCTTGCGCAGGGCCGCCCGGAGATCCCCCGGCCTGAGCGGATCGGGCGAAATCTCGCCGATCCTGAGGCCTAGCTCCTCGATCAACGCCAGGGCGCGGCTGTCAAAGCCGGCGCCGCTGACGGTGATGTGGCGGAGCTCCGAGAGCGCGCAAAGCGTTGCGTAGGGCAGCTTGCGGTAGTGTGACGAGCCGGACAGCCAGATGCCGGCGCTATCGCGAGCGTCGGTGGGACGGATGCCGGCGGGGTCGACGGCGACACGATTCTGCACAAAGGCCGCGTCGAAGCCCAGCGACCGCAGGAAGCCGTCGAGCCCCTTCTTCACCACCCCGATGCGGCGGATATGTCCCGCGCTTGCGGCGTCGAGCCACATCTGGAGAAGGCCCCAGTCCGCTGGCTCGCCCATCTGCAGGAAGCTCGAATGCCAAAGCAGATCGGTCGCGATAGGGCGACGTCGGCGGATGGCCTCGACCAGCTTGCGCATGGAAGGATCGCAACCCGACATCACCAGCCGGTCGATCGGCAGATAGGCGATGCGTGCGGCACAGGTCTCGATCTCCGCCGCAGAGAGATCTTCCGGATGGCTGTCGTCGACGGGAATGGGCAGCGCGCGATTGAAGAGATTGACGGTTGCCGCCGCCGGTCCGCGCCAGCGTGGCGTATAGAGCGCCAACGTCACGGCCTGCGCGTCGGACTGTGTGGGAGCGGCCATCGCCGTGGCGATATGGCGGTCGAGCGCGCTTTCCAGGGCTTTGAGTCGGAGCTGTCGCGCGCTGGTTCGGCGCTGGCCGGCCCGCACCGCCCGCGCCGCCGGGCCAGTGCCCACCGGGCGGGCGGTCGTATCGTCGAGCGTCACGATCAGCGGCGGGCAATCGGCTGCGTCGATGCGCACCTTGCCTGCAAGGGGGTGGCTCAAGAGTTCCACCTGGCCGCCGGTGAAGGGCAGACGCATCACGTCGCCTGCCGTGAGACGGATCGCGTAGGGCAGGTGAACGCCGTGGCCGATGCGCAGGTTGCGGATGCGTTCGCCGCCGGTCGGCAGTGGGAGCGCCGCGAGATCGATCGATCTGCCGAGGGCTGTCGTGGCGCCGGTGACGATGACCGGTTCGTCCGGCAGCCAGCGTGCCAGGATGGACGGCACCGGCACGACAAGGGTTTCGCCTGGCGCCGGCCGCATGGCTTGTGCCGCCTGCAGGCTGGCACGCGAGGCGCGCGGACCCGCTCGCCCAGGCAGTTGCCGGACAAGGCGGCGGAGGAGGAGGGATAGCTGGCCACGCATGACGTCAGGCCGCCGGGGACATCAGGAGCGGGGAAGCCGTCGCTCTATCGGCGGCAGGGGCGCGTGAAGCCTCGCGGATGCTGTCGTGCAGCATCGCCCATTGCTTGTGGTAGCCTTGTACGAGCGCGCCGAGCATCACGCCGAGCTCGTCCGCCTGCTCCCAGTAGGGAGAGGACATCGCATCGGCAACCGCGTCAGGCAGCGGGACAGCGCCCGGGCCGACGAGGACGAGCCCTCCCTGGTCCAGGACGACGAGCGCCTCGAGGTCCACGACGCCATCGGGAAACGGCGCGACATAGACCACGGGTGTTCCGGCGAGCCGCGCGAGCGCATCCTCGACGGTGAGATAGGGCAACAACCTCTTTCCCAAGCCGAACGATTTCAGCAGCGCTGTGAGGTGGGCCATCTCCTCGGGCACGAGGATAGCGCCCACGCGATCGCCCGCCTCCGCCACCGCAATGGCCGCGATGGCGGCGACATGGCCGTGGGAGGGCGTTTCTCCGGTCCCGCGCCCGATCAGCAGGGCCACACGTCCCATGCGTGGGCGCCGGCGCGCCGATACAGGGCGCAACCGGCACGGCAGGGCCGATCCGCCGAGCGCGGTGACGGCGCCCGTCAGGGCGTCGTCGATGGTGAGGAGCTTGAGCCGGTCAGGGTCGTGGCGCTGGAAGCCGACGAGATCCCGTAGCGCCTCCCAATCGCCGGATTGCCAGCAGAGGCCCGCGTTGAGGATATACAGGACGTTGATGTCAGGGATGCGGTTGAGAAGTAAGCCGGCGAACCTGCGTGCCAGCGGCCCATCCACGAGGACGACGCTGGTGAGCTCCGTGCTGCGCAGGCAGGCTTCGATGAGCCGGGCGCTTTCTGCGGCTTCGACGAGGGCGCTGAGGTCAAAGATGATGCGCGCCGGTGGAACCGGTGGTGCCAGATGGCGGCTCAAGGCCCGGCCGCCGACACTCTCGACGATGTGACACGCTGGGGCCGGTTCCGCCGCGGCATTGCGGCCGGGTGGCGCCTCGCCAAGCGCGGGGCTCTGATCCGATTCGCCGGCGACCGTCCGATCATCGGCAGCGTCCGCCAGGGTCAGGCGATGCCGGTTTGAAGACGGCGTATTGTCTGTTCCCGTCGCACGCTGCTCCGATTGAGGCGTGCGCGCTGAAGGCTCGCGAGCAACCACGGCAATCTCATCAATGAAATGATAATAAATAAGAATGACATATAGTTAATATATATTAATATATTCCTAATAGGGCGCTGAAATCAATATAATGTTTATTATGTTTTGATATTGTTTCGCGTACCGGGGGTTATTATAATTGTTTATTCCAGATTGACGATGATGGATCAATGGCGATTGACTATCCACACTATAAATCAATGGCTGAGAACGTGCATCGATAATGATTTCCTAATCTTAGACATTTTATGGAACCTGCGCGCGTGGGGGGCGAGCGCGACCAGCGCAGACGATGTCGCATCGCCTGCAGTTCGCGCCGATGGCGTGGCGCCTTGCGCATAGCGCCTGGCTGGCTTATGTCGCGCTGGCATGGATGATCCATTCGCGATCAGCCGCCATCCCTGCCGAGGGGGGCATTCTTCGACCGGTCTGAGAATCCTGGTGGAAAATGCATGCGTTTCATGATGCCCTGCATGGGTTGCGGGCTGCTGCCCGCGGCCTTCGCCGGACAACCGGTTTCCGGTTTCGGCAGGAATGAGAAATCGAGGTTGTGAGAGTGACCCGCGACACGACTGGACCGAGCGCAGAGCCGAAGACGGCGAGCACAGATGGCGCCAATGGCGGCAACGCCATGTGGGGTGGGCGGTTCTCCGCCTCGCCGAGCGCCCTGATGGAGGCGATCAACGTTTCGATCGGATTCGACAAGCGTCTCGCCGGCGAGGACATCGCGGGCTCCCTTGCCCATAGCGACATGCTGGCCGCGACCGGCATCATCACCGAGGCGGACCGGGATGCGATCCACCTTGGCCTCGAGGCTGTGCGCGGCGAAATCGCGGAGGGGCGGTTCACGTTCTCCACGGCCCTCGAAGACATCCACATGAACGTCGAGGCGCGCCTGCGCGAGATCGCCGGGCCGGCGGCGGGGCGGCTGCACACCGCGCGCAGCCGCAACGATCAGGTCGCCACCGACATCCGCCTGTTCGTGCGTGATGCCCATGACCGCGCCGAAGCAGGATTCACCGCCCTCATGCGGGCCCTGCTGACGCAGGCGGAGCGCCATGTGGCGACGGTGATGCCCGGCTTCACGCATCTGCAGAGTGCCCAGCCGGTGACATTCGGTCACCATCTCATGGCCTATGTCGAGATGATCGGGCGCGATCGCAGCCGGATGCGCGATTCCCGCAAGCGGCTTAACGAATGTCCGTTGGGCGCGGCAGCCCTTGCCGGCACGTCCTTTCCCATCGACAGGCACATGACGGCCAAGGCGCTGGGTTTCGACGGGCCGACGCGCAATTCGCTGGATTCGGTCTCGGACCGGGATTCCCTTCTGGAATATATGACCGTTGCGTCGATCGCTGCCGTCCATCTGTCGCGCCTGGCCGAAGAACTCGTGGTGTGGATGACGCCGCAGTTCGCTTTCGTGCGTCTCTCGGACCGCTGGACGACCGGCTCCAGCATCATGCCGCAGAAGAAGAACCCGGACGCCGCCGAGCTGGTGCGCGCCAAGACGGGCCGCATCTTCGGCGCCCTGATGGGGCTCCTGACCGTCATGAAGGGCCTGCCGCTTGCCTATTCCAAGGACATGCAGGAGGACAAGGAGCGGCTGTTCGATGCGGTCGACACGCTGGAGCTGTCTCTCGCGGCCATGGCGGGGATGATCGAGGATCTCTCGGTCAATGAAAGACGCATGGCGGCTGCCGCCGGCGCCGGCTTTGCAACCGCGACGGATCTGGCCGACTGGCTCGTGCGGACGCTCGACATGCCGTTCCGCGATGCGCATCACGTCACCGGCCGGCTGGTGGCGGAAGCCGAACGGCAAGGCGTTGACCTGGAGGACCTGCCGCTTAACGCCTTCAAGGCCGTCGAGCCGCGCATCACCGAGGCGGTGTATGATGTGCTTGGCGTGGACAATTCGGTGAAATCGCGCACCAGCTTCGGTGGCACCGCGCCTGCCTGCGTCGCGGAGCAGATCGCCTGGTGGAAAAGTAAACTCTGAACAAGGCGCAGAACACCCCGTCCATGCCAAAAAGCGTTGCGATCATCGGTGCCGGCCCGGGCGGCTTGATGGCGGCGGAGTGCTTGGCGCGCAAGGGTCACACCGTCACCATCTTCGAGCGCATGCCGAGCCCGGCCCGCAAATTCCTGTTGGCGGGGCGCGGGGGCCTCAACATCACCCACAGCGAACCGCTGGCGCTGTTTCTGAAGCGCTATGGCCGCGCGGAAGCATGGCTGAAGCCCGTGCTCGAGCAGTTCTCGCCGACGGATCTCCGCAATTGGGCGGCGGATCTCGGCATCGAGACCTTCGTGGGTTCGAGCGGGCGTGTCTTCCCGAAGGCCATGAAGGCGTCTCCGCTCCTGCGGGCCTGGCTGGCGCGGCTCCGCGGCGCGGGGGTCGCGATCAGGTTGCGCCACACCTGGCGCGGCTTCGACGAGGCAGGCCGCCCCGTGATCGAGGGACCGGGTGGCGAAACGGCCGCCTTCGCAGCGGACGCGACGCTCCTGGCGCTTGGCGGCGCGAGCTGGCCGCGCCTCGGCAGCGACGGCGGCTGGCGCAGCATCCTGGCCGATGCGGGCATCGCCGTGGCAGCCTTCCAGCCCGCCAATTGCGGATTTGCCGTCTCCTGGTCGGATCACATGCGCGACCGTTTTTCCGGCGCGCCCGTCAAGCGGATCGCCCTGATGACGGCAAGCCGGCGCGTGCGGGGCGAGGCCGTCATCACCCGCCAGGGCATCGAAGGCGGTGCGGTCTACGCGCTCGCCGATACCCTGCGCGAGGACATCGCCCGCTTCGGCAAGGCTTTGCTGGTGGTCGACCTGCGCCCGGACCTGACGGTCGAGGAACTCACCCGCCGGCTCAACCGCCCGCGCGGCAGCCAGTCTCTCTCCAATCATCTGCGCAAGGCGGCCGCCCTGTCGCCGGTGGCCACGGCGCTGTTGCGAGAGCCCAAAGGCCCCTTCCCGCAGACAGCGGACGCATTGGCGCGCCATATCAAGGCCTTGCCCCTCGTGCTCGACGGCGCGCATCCCATCGAACGGGCCATCTCGACTGCCGGCGGCATCGTGCTCTCGGAGCTGGACGAGCGGTTCATGCTGCGCCGCCTGCCGGGTGTCTTCGCCGTCGGCGAGATGCTGGACTGGGAGGCGCCGACGGGCGGCTACCTCCTGCAGGCGACATTCGCGACAGCCGTTGCGGCCGCCGAGGGCATCGACCGCTATCTCACGACGTGATCACAACGGGACGTTTCCGCTTTTTCCAATGATACGGGAACGCCCCATCCGACAGATCTTGCGTGTTTCGCGACGGACAACCGTTTCACGCTTGTCCTGGAATGGCCTTGGGCGGCGTCAGCCCGAAGCGCTCGCCCAAGGCGGCAAAAGCGGCAAATGTCGCGGGATCGACGGGAATGCCCTTGGCCGCGCGCTCAGTCTCGATCCGCCATTCGCGGTCACCCGGCGCCATCGGCGGCTCCGCGCCTTCGGCCGGTTCCATGCCACGCAATGCGGCGAGGTAATTGATCATGATGCCGTCATAGACCGCGCGGGGCACGAAGGCCTCCGGATCGATGGCCAGCACGAACTGGCCGAGCTCACGGGGCGTGCCGACGCTATCCCAGGCCGGCAGGTCGATGCTCGCCCGCATGCCCGTGAGCGCGGCGGACAGCACCTCCGCAAGGCCGCCGAGGCCGGCACCCTTGAAGCCAAACAGGCTGCCGCCTAGAGGCAGAAGGCCTGTCGCCCGTTGGGAATCGGTGGTCGGCTTGCCCTCGCTGTCGACAGAGGTATCAGGCGGCACGCCCACGCCAAGCGAGCGATAGAGCATGATGCGGTTCGCCGGGATGGAGCTTGTGGCGAAGTCGAGCAGCCATGGCCGCTGGCCTGGCACCGGCGCGCCGATGGCGAAGGGGTTCGTCCCATGGAAGGGGCGGCGGCTGCCGAACAGATGGACGAAGGAGTCGGAATTGCAGGTGGACAGGCCGATCATCCCGGCCTCGATCGCCTGCATGGGATAGGCGCCAGCGGCGCCGAAATGGTTGGAGCGCTGGATGGCGACCGCGCCGATGCCCGCCTCGCGGGCGAGCGCGATGGCGTGGTCCATCGCGACGGAGGCCACGAGCGCGCCGTGCCCGTTGTCGCCATCAAGGACGCCGGACCCGGGGCGCGATTGGGTGAAGCGCGGCTGGGGCCCCTTGTTGATGCAGTTGCCGTCGATTTCCCTGACGTAATGCGGCAGCAGCCGGACGCCGTGGCTGTCCACGCCGAGGCGGCTGCCGTGCATCATCACGCGCGTCGCGGCCTTTGCGGTTGCGTCATCCGTGCCGATGCGACGGAACACGTCTTCCACGAAGCGCGCCAGGTCCTCGGCGCGGACGCGCGGCTCCGCGTTGATGGCGCTGTAACCCGCTGCAGGATTGAGATGGGATGGGTCGTTCTGGTCCATGGTGCCCCTTGTCCTCGATCTTTTGTCGCGAGTGGAGCGAATTTGACATGTGAGTCCCGCCTGACATGAGGCTCCAGATCAAATGTCAAATTCGCTCCACTAAACCTATTAACTTGCTAGTGGTTCTCTTGACTCCGACATCGGCTCCAAGGCCCGTATCAGACGGATGCAAATGTCGGAGCAGAACCACGCGTTCGGACTTCACCCCTGTCGCTGATAGCGGCGGGCAGCGCCTGCGGCAAGCGGCTTTTGGCAGGTGACATGTCAGTCACGACGCGGGCTTGACGCTTGTTCTCATCGGCGTTGAATATGCGCGCCCCGCCGACTCCGCTGGCGCCAGCAGTCCTGCGCCACATCCCTGTTCCGAAAGGTCTGTCCCGTGACAGTCGATCCCGACCTCGTCCCTATCCTCGCGCGCATCAAGGCGGCTCCCGCCGTCGATTACCGCACCATGCCCATGGACGAAGCGCGCGCGATCTTCACCGCCGGAAATGCGGCCTTCAACCGCGCACCGCCGCACGTGGCCGAGGTGACGGATCTGGAGATTCCCGGCGATGATGGCCCGCTGCGCGCCAGGCTCTACCGGCCGAGCCTCGCCGAGGACGCGCCTGTCGTGGTCTACGCCCACGGCGGCGGCTGGACCTTCGGCTCCGTCGATACTCACGACGGCACCATGCGCCGGCTCGCCCTGAGATCGGGCGCCGCGGTGCTTGGCGTCGACTATCGCCTCGCGCCGGAGCACCCCTTCCCGAAGCCCCTCGACGACGTGCTCGCCGCCATCCGTTTCGTCGAGAACGGAGGGCTCGGGCAAAGCGTTGATGCATCCAGGATCGCGGTGTCGGGCGATTCCGCGGGCGCCAACCTTACGCTGGCGGCGCTTCTGGCGCGGCGGGATGCCGGGCTGCCGCAACTCCGCACGGCGGCCCTGTTCTATGGCTGCTATGCGCCAGACCACGGCACGGCGAGCCATGCGCGCCTCGGCGATGGCACCTACCTGCTCTCGACAGCCAGCATGCAGTGGTATTGGGGCAATTTCCTCGGGGCGCTGCCGCAGGATACGGATTCGCTCGCCGCTCCGCTGCGCGCGCCGCTCAAAGGACTGCCGCCGCTCTATCTCAATGCCGCGGGGCTCGACCCGTTGCTGGATGACACGCTGGCCTTGAGCGCCGCGCTGGCAGAGGCCGGCGTGAGTTTCCGGCTCGATGTCGTCCCGGGCGTCGTGCATGGCTTTCTCCGCATGGCGGCCGAATTGCCGGCGGCGGACAAGGCCTTGGCCGACGCGGGCGCCTATCTCGCGGGGTACTTCGCGCGCTGAAGCCTGTTTATTGCCGAAAGAAAACAGGATAACTCCATTGCGCCCATTCCCGGCGAGCAAAGCGGCGCGCTGCCCGATCGCCGCGGATCCGTGTTGCCAACAAGGGAAGTCTGGGATCCCGATATGACCCTATTGCATGACGACCGCCTGTTTCCGGCCGATGCGGCCACACGCGCTGTCGCGCGCCGGATCTATAACGAGGTCAAGGACCTGCCGCTGATCTGCCCGCACGGCCACACGGATCCGCGCTGGTATGCCGAAAATTCGGCATTCCCCGATCCGGCGCGTCTGTTCGTCGTGCCGGATCACTACATCTTCCGCATGCTCTACAGCCAGGGCATCCGCCTCGAGGATCTCGGCATCCCGACGGTCGATGGCTCCCCGGTGGAGGAGGATCCGCGCAAGATCTGGCGGCTGTTCGCGGCCAACTACCATCTTTTCCGCGGCACCCCGACGCGGATGTGGATGGACCACGCTTTCGCGACACTGTTCGGCATCAAGGAACGGCTCTCTGCCGCCAATGCCGATGCGATCTACGACAGCATAGCCGGCCAACTCGCCACGGACGCCTTCCGCCCGCGCGCGCTGTTCGAGCAGTTCAATATCGAGGTCATCGCGACGACCGAGAGCCCGCTCGACGATCTCGCCCACCATGCCGCGATCCGCGACAGCGGCTGGAAAGGGCGCGTCGTCACGGCCTACCGGCCGGATCCGGTCGTCGACCCGGACTTCGACGGTTTCCGCGACAATGTCCGCCGCTTCGGTGAAATCACAGATACGGATGTCTCCACCTTCGCCGGCTATCGCGAGGCCCATCGCAAACGCCGCCAGTTCTTCAAGAGCTTCGGCGCGACCTCGACCGACCACGGCCATCCCACCGCCCGGACCGCCGATCTCTCCCCCGTCGAGGTTGAGGCGCTCTATGCCCGCGTGATGGCGCAAGGCCAGGTGACGCCGGAGGATGCGGAACTGTTTCGCGCGCAGATGCTGACCGAGATGGCAGCGCTCAGCCTCGAGGATGGGCTGGTGATGCAGATCCATCCCGGTTCCCAGCGCAACCACAACCCCGGCCTCTTCGCGCGCTTCGGCCGCGATAAGGGCGCCGATATCCCGAGCGCCACCAATTATGTGCGCGATCTGAAGCCGTTGCTCGACCGCTTCGGCAACGAACGGGACCTGACGGTCATTCTGTTCACGCTCGACGAGACCGCTTATTCGCGGGAGCTTGCACCCCTCGCCGGCCACTATCCCTGCCTCAGGCTGGGCCCGGCCTGGTGGTTCTACGACAGCCCGGAGGGCATGCGCCGCTATCGCGAACTGGTGACGGAAACGGCCGGATTCTACAACACCGTCGGTTTCAACGACGACACCCGCGCCTTTCCCTCCATCCCCGCGCGCCATGATGTGGCGCGCCGCGTCGACTGCGCGTATCTGGCCGAGCTCGTGGTGACGCATCGCCTCGACGAGGACGAGGCTGCCGAGGTTGCGCACGATCTCGCCTACCGCTTGGCCAAGGAGGCCTACAAGCTGTGACGCATCCGCCCCGCCTCAATGCCGCCCGTCTCGGCGGCCTGCCTGCCGCGATCGAACGCCCGACCTATGATCGCGCCCAAGTCCGCTGCGGTATCGTCCATCTCGGCATCGGCGCGTTCCACCGGGCGCATCAGGCGGTTTACACCGAGGATGTGCTCAAATCCGGCGATCTCGCCTGGGGCATCGTCGGCGCGAGCCTGCGCAGCCCGGACACGCGCGACGCCTTGGCGCCGCAGGACAGTCTCTACACCATCGCAGTCCGCGAGACGGCCGGTGAGACGCTGCGTGTGGTCGGCAGCATTCTCGAGGTGGTGGTGGCGCCGGAGGATCCGGAGGCGCTGATCGCCCGCATGAGCGATCCGGACGTGGCCATCATCAGCCTCACGGTCACAGAGAAGGGCTATTGCCACGACCCGGCGACCGGACGGCTGGACGAGGCGCATCCGGACGTGGTGCACGATCTGGCCAATCCGCATCGTCCGCGGTCGGCGCTGGGCTTCATCACGGCGGCCATCGCCCGGCGGCAGGCCGCCGGCACGCGGCCCTTCACCGTGATGTCTTGCGACAACCTCCCGGCCAACGGCCAGACGCTCAAGGGCATCCTGAGCCGCTTCGCCGATTTGGTCTCCCCTGGACTCGGACGCCACGTGCGGGAGGCCATCAGTTGTCCCGACACGATGATCGACCGCATCGTGCCGGCGACGACCGATGCCGATCGCAGCCATGTCGCGGGCGTGCTGGGCCTGACCGACGCCTGGCCGATCATGACGGAGCCCTTCACCCAATGGGTGATCGAGGATCACTTCGTCTCCGGCCGCCCGGCCTGGGAGACGGTCGGCGCCACCCTGGTGAAGGATGTGGCGCCCTATGAGGCCATGAAGCTCCGGCTGCTCAACGGCAGCCATTCCGCCCTGTCCTATCTCGGCTATCTCGCCGGATATGAGACCGTTGCCGAGGCGATGGCCGATGCGGCGATCGCGGCCTATGTCGCGGCGCTGATGGAGGATTCCACCGTCACGCTGACGCTGCCGGAGGGCGCCGATGTCGCCGGCTACAAGCGCTCCCTCATCGAACGCTTCCGCAATACGGCGCTGAAGCATCGCACCTGGCAGATCGCCATGGACGGCTCGCAGAAGCTGCCGCAGCGGCTGCTGGGCACCATCCGCGACCGTCTGGCGCGCGGGCTGCCGGTCGAGCGTCATGCGCTCGCTGTCGCCGCCTGGATGCGTTACGTCACGGGGATCGACGAAGCGGGCCAGCCGATCGACGTCCGCGATCCGCTGGCGGCGGAATTCAGGTCTCTTGCAGATGCTGCCGGCCAGGATGCCGAAAAACTCGTCGCAGCCCTCATCGGCGTGCGCGCCGTGTTTGGCGAGGATCTTGCGTCCAATGCCGTCTTCCGCACGGCGGTGACGACGGCGCTGGCGAGCCTGTTCGACAACGGCGCCAAGGCGACCGTGGCGACCTACGGCTGAACGTTAGGGCAATTGCGCGCCAGGTCCCTCCCTCGCGCGGGGGGATCTGAACCCCACCGTCAATCGATCGGCTTCGCCGTCACAAAATCGATGGCGAACTGCCCACAATCGCCGAAATCGATGACAGCGCGGTCACCGGCCGCGACCTTGTGGATGCCGGTCACCATGCCGGTCGACACGAGATCCCCCGCCCTGAGGGTGCGGCCCTGGCGGGACAGGAGGTTTGCGAGGAAGACGACGGCCGCGACCGGGGTGCCCGGCACCACGGCCGCGCTGCCTTCGCCGACAGCCACATCATTGACCGAGGATTTCGCAGTCAGGCTCGCCCACGGCCGCGATTGCCAGCCGTCGATGTCCGGGCCCAGCACGACACCGGCGTTGCAGCCGAAATCGCTGATGATCGAGCCCGGCCCCAGGTCATTGAGATTGACGAGCGGGCTACCGGCAATCTCGGCGCCCACATGCACGGCGCTGATCGCCGCAGTGATCTCGGCCGCGTCATAGGGCGTCTCGCGCGGTGGCAGATCCTGCGCCATCACCGCGACGAATTCTGCTTCCACGGCTGTGTAGCCGCCGGTGATGGACGGCATGGTCGCGGTCCCGCCGTTCGGCACGTCGATGACCCGATAGACGGGGCCGATCAGTCGCTCCGCCGGGAAGGCTGCCCGCCATTCCGGCTTGATCATGGCGACTTTCCAGCCGCGCAGATTGGCGGGATGTGCGCCCATTGCCTCAGTCTGCACAGCATAGGCCGTGTCAAAACTCTCCGGGACGATGCCCGGAAAGGCCGGCAGGGCGCGGGCTTCAGCCCGGGCGTTGGCGAAGGCGAGGGCTGTGGCGGTGACGGCGGATGGCGCGCTCATGGATCGTTCCTCCGGATAGCGTGGTGTCAGCCGAAGCGATGCAGCGAGGATCCATGCCGCTTGAGCCAGGCTTCCGCTTCGTCTGTGCGGGCGCAGAGCCGGCGCGTCAAGCGCCAGAAACGCTCGGAATGGTTCATCTCCTTGAGATGAGCGACCTCGTGGGCGGCGAGATAATCGAGCACGTAAGCCGGCGCCAGGATAAGCCGCCAGGAAAAATTGAGCCGCCCCTGGGCCGAGCATGACCCCCAGCGGCTCCGGGTGTCGCGAATGCTGATGCTGCGGGCGGGGATGCCGAGCGTCTTCGTGTGGCGTGCGACCGCCTCGCTCAGGTCGCGTGTGGCTTCGCGCCGGAGAAAGTCCATCACGCGGCGCGAAACATGCGGCGTTTCGCCGGTGACGGCGAGGATGGGGGCACCGGCGGCGTCAACCGTCGCTTCCGGCACGCCGCGTATGGTCGACCAATGGACGATACGGTGGGGAACGCCGCGCAGCGGCACGAGCGCTCCCACCTCGAACGGGGTACGGTCCGGGACGCGCTTGAGCCGCACGGCGAGCCATCCGCTCTGGGATTCGGCGAAGCGCTGCGCCGCGGCCAAGTCGCCGCGCTCCGGCAAGGTCAGCACGGCCTCGCCGGTCGCGTTCGAAACCCTCAGGGTGAAGCGTTGCGCCGCCGCACGCCGCCGCACGGCGACGCGGAACGTCTCCGCGCCGTGGCGCACGGCAATATGGTCCGGGTCCGGGGCTGACCGTTTGAACAGACTGATGCGCATGCCGATTCAGGCCTGTGGAGTGTCAGCCATCAATAGCACGCGGGGATGACAATCCGCACATCGTCGGGGGCCGTCTCAGGCAGCCTCTCCTTTGACCCTGACGCGACCGGCCGGGCGGACTTCATCCGCGTTCCCATTGAACTTCCGCGTGAAGGCCGTGATCTTCGGCGCGATTTCCTGGTGAAAGCGGCGGCCATTGAACACGCCATAGTGACCGACGCCGGGCTGCAGATGCTGAAGCTTCATCGCGGCGGGAAGGTTCCTGCACAGGTCGTGGGCGGCCTGCGTCTGGCCGACGCCGGAAATGTCGTCCCGTTCACCCTCCACGGTCATCAAGGCCACGCGCCGGATTGCCGCAAGGTCGACGGGCTTGCCCCGGTGCTTCATCTCGCCTTTCGGCAGACTGTGCTTCACGAACACTTCATCGATGGTCTGCATGTAGAACTCTGCGGTCATGTCCATCACGGCGAGATATTCGTCGTAGAACTCGCGCTGCTTGTCGGCCGAGTCGCCGTCGCCGTCGACGAGGTGCTGGAACATCTCCCAATGGGCCGTCAGGTGCCGGTCGATGTTCATCGCCATGAAGCCCGAGAGTTGCAGGAAGCCCGGATAGACCTCGCGCATGAAGCCTGGCTGCGTGAAGGGCACCTTCACGATGCAATTGCGCCGGAACCAGTCGGTGCCACGCTCCTGCGCCAGGAGATTGACGGCCGTCGGCGAGCGGCGTGTGTCGATCGGGCCGCCCATATGGATCATCGAGGCCGGCACATCCGGGTCGTTCTCCGCCTCCATCAGCGCCACGGCCGCGATCACCGGCACGGACGGCTGACACACCGCGAGCACATGCAGGTTGGGCGCGAGTTCGCGCATCATTTCGGTGACATAGTCGATATAGTCATCGAGATCGAAACGCCCCTCGGAGAGCGGCACCAGACGGGCATCGACCCAATCGGTGATATAGACGTCGTGCGTCGGCAGGAAAGCTTCCACGGTTCCGCGCAAAAGCGTTGCATAGTGCCCCGAGACAGGCGCGACGATGAGAAGTTTCGGCTGATTGAGCCGCTTTGCCTTGCCGCCGCGATCAAAGTGCAGGAGGTTGCAGAACGGCCGCTGCCAGATGACCTCCTCGCGGATCCGGCAGGTCATACCGTTCACAACAGTTTCCTTCAGGCCGAAAGCCGGCTTGCCGTAGCGACGTGTCGTCCGCTCGAACAGCTCGCAGGCGGCGGCGATCGTGCGCCCATAGGCGGTGTAAGTCAGCGGATTGATCGGATTGTTGAAAGTGAGTCTGGCCGCATCTGTGACGGCGCGGGCCGGGCTGACAAGAGCATGCGCGGCCTCATACCAGAAATAGGCAAAATTCATTCTCTACCCTCGTTGGGCGAGGCGAAAGGGAGGCGCAACAGGGCTCACCGCGATGTTGCGTCGCAAAACCAACGCTTGATCTTAACCTTTTTTCTGTAATCATTCAAACCACGTCTGCGCTGATGCAGTGCACAATCGCGCGCTTGCGTTCAAGGCGACCGTGTCGGCTTCAGCCGCAAAGGCAGGCGGAGAATTCCCCTGTCGGCATCGATCACCGGGATCAAGCTGCGCTGAGGCAATAAGGAATTCTCCAAAAAGCCAACGAGAAGCTGTGCTTAGCGCTTGCGCCGCGAGGCCGCAGGCGTTAGCCGGACTGTCAGTCGGGCGTGCCCGGCCGGGATGGATCCATGGCCGTCAACGAATCAGCAACCATTCGGCGCACCGCCCAGCACCTGAGGGTGGACACCCTGGTCCGTCTGCGGTCCCTGGCTGTCGTGGGTCAGAGTGCCGCGGTCGTCGGCGTGCATTTCGGGCTGGGCTTCCCCTTTCCCTTCGCGTTCTGCTTCGTCGCCATCGCGGTATCCGCCTGGCTGAACTTCGCGCTCCGCATCCGCTACCCCATCAGCCACAGGTTGAGCGAGAATGCGGGCTCCCTGCTGCTCGGCTACGACATCCTGCAGTTGTCCGTCCTCCTCTACCTCACCGGCGGCCTCGAGAATCCCTTCGCGATGCTCCTATTGGCACCGGTGATGATCTCGGCGACGGCCCTGCAACCCTGGCGGACGCTGGCGCTTGGCTGCATGGCGATGGTCTGCGTGACCATCCTGGCCTTCTTCCACTTGCCGTTGCCCTGGTATCCCGGCGAGACGCTGCACCTGCCCTTCCTCTATGTGGCCGGAATCTGGTGCGCCATTCTGCTCGGCCTTGCCTTCACCGGCGTCTATGCCTGGCGCGTCGCGGAGGAAGCGCGGCAGCTCGCCGACGCGCTGGCCGCCACGGAATTCGTTCTGGCCCGCGAGCAGCACCTGTCGCAGCTCGATGGCCTCGCTGCAGCGGCCGCCCATGAGCTCGGCACGCCGCTTGCCACCATTGCGCTCGTCGCCAAGGAACTCGACAAGCTTGCGCCGAAGGACGGCCCGATGGCCGAGGACATCACGCTCCTGCGCGAGCAGGTGGAGCGGTGCCGCAAGATCCTCGGCACCCTGACCTCGCTTGGCACCGGCGAGGCCGGGCCGCTCGAACGCCTGACGCTGCGCGATCTCATCGAGGAAGTCGCGAATCCCCAACGCTCCTTCGGTACGCCGCTGACGCTCAATGCGAGCGGTGAAGGCGCGCAGCCCGTATGCCGCCGCAGTCCCGGCCTCCTCTATGGTCTCGGGAATCTCGTCGAAAACGCTGTCGATTTCGCGACCTCGGGCGTCGTCATCGATGCCTCCTGGACCAAGGACACCGTCACCGTGGTGGTTCACGATGACGGGCCGGGCTTTGCGCCCGAGGTGCTGCTGCGCCTCGGAGATCCCTATGTCACCACACGTGGCTCCGACCGGCGCGGTGGCGGTGAGCCCGGTGATGGCCTGGGGCTCGGCCTTTTCATCGCCAAGACCCTGATCGAGCGTTCCGGTGCGACGATCGAGTTCACCAATGCGGTTGCACCGGACTCTGGCGCCATCGTCACTGTGACATGGCCGCGCAGCGTCTTCGAGCGTGACATGGATCCGCTGCCGGAGGTCGGACGGTGGCGATGAGGTCGAAAATCCGGCGGCCGATGCGTTGAAGTGGGGCGCAGGGACTTCAGAAAAACGTCACAAATGCCTATTTGGTGGTCGATCGGCATTGATCGACATCAAAGGGGCGGCTAGGGATGGGCCATCGCGGCGGGACACGATCAATTGCGACGTGATGGAGCACGGGTTGCGCCTGAGGCAAATTCTTTTCCGTGGCGGCATCCTCTCGAGCAAGTCCGTCTGTTGCGGACTTGCTCGTTCTAAACAATGGACGAGCAAATTCACCGGCCTGGATTGAAGAAACTGAGGCCATCCAAGCCGGATTTGCTCCAGCCGGGGATGGCTCTGCGATCGAAGGAGCCCCCTGGAATCGACAGGCCCACCTGCGTGAGGTGACCGGATGGTAGACTCCGAGCAGACTGTGATCGAAGGCGACAACAGCCTCCTGATCGTTGATGATGATCGGCCTTTTCTGACGCGATTGGCACGCGCTATGGAAACGCGTGGCTATGGCGTGCGCGTGGCCGAGAGTGTAGCCGAAGGCCTCGCGGCCATCGACGAACTGGCACCGGCCTTTGCCGTCATCGACATGCGTCTCGGCGACGGCAACGGCCTCGACGTCGTCACGCGCCTGAAGGAGCGTCGACCCGACGCGCGCTGCATCGTGCTCACGGGCTATGGCAATATTGCGACAGCCGTCACGGCCGTGAAGCTTGGCGCCTTCGATTATCTGGCAAAGCCGGCTGATGCTGACGAGATCCACGCTGCCCTCATGGCGCAGCAGGGCGAGCGCGCCCAGTTACCGGAAAACCCGATGTCGGCTGATCGCGTCCGCTGGGAGCATATTCAGCGGGTTTACGAACTCTGCAGCCGCAATGTGTCGGAGACCGCCCGGCGATTGAACATGCATCGTCGCACCTTGCAGCGCATCCTCGCCAAGCGTGCGCCGCGATAGAGCAAGTCCGTCTTTTGCGGACTTGGCGTCGCTCAAAAATTAACGAGCAAATTCATTGACATAGACGGTACAGACGATTCCATCTATGTCGGATTTGCTCTGGAGCGCGCTTGCGTCTCCGCCGGCGGTAAGACGCTCGATCAAAGCAAGGTGCCTGGCGCCCCCTCGGGATCGGTCAGGCTGTGCAGCCGGGCCGCCGCGGCCTGCGCGAAACGGATGGTGACGGCCTTGCGGCGCGCCGCCGCCAAGGGGGTTCGCTCCGGCGCATGCAGAATCGCCGCGCCATAGGCATCGGCGACGATCAGCCCCGCCTCTTCCGGCAGCACCTCTATCGGGAAGTCATCGGCCACCGCGAAAAACAGGTAGTCGCAGAAGGCCTGGTAGTCCCGCCATTTGGTGTCGGCCCGAAAATCGGCAAGGCTCGATTTCACCTCCACGATGGTAATGTCGCCGTTCGGGCTGAGCGCGATGACATCGGCGCGCCGCCCGGAGGCCAGTGTCAACTCGGTCACTGAAACCTGGCCCAAGCCCGCCATGAGCCGGCCAACGCCGCGCTGGATCTTGAGCGCGGTCGGCGACTGGCGGCCGTCGGCGAGGCGCAATGCCAACGCTTCGATGCGCCATTGATGGATGCTGACCGTGTCGTCACCCATTCCGCAATTCCACGCTTATCCGCGCGATCGCCGAGCCGATTCGCCGAATCACGGCCGCCAGCTCACCGTCGCAATGCCGGCGCAGACGAGGAGGCTGCCGCCGGTGCGATTGGCGGCCTTCAGCACGCGCGGGCGGGTGACGAGGCGCCGGGCTGAGGAGGCAAGGATCGCGTAGCCCGCGGCGTTGAAGAACGCCAGGACGATGAAAGTCACAGCCAGAATGATCATCTGGGGCAGGAGCGGGCGACCCTGGTCCATGAACTGCGGGAGAAAGGCGACGAAAAAGATGATGCCTTTGGGGTTGAGGGCCGTGACCAGCGCGGCATGCGAAAACATGGCCATCGGGCGCGCTTTCGTCGGTGAGGCGACATGCGCGAGCGAGGCGTCGGCGCGCCACAGCTTTATGCCGAGATAGATGAGATAGGCTGCGCCCAGCCATTTCACGAGGGTGAAGACAAGGGCGGACGTGGCGAGAATGGCGCCGAGACCCGCAAGGGAACAGACCAATGCGGTGATGTCCCCCAATGTGACGCCAAGGACGAGCGGGATGGCCGCCTGGCGCCCCTGACCGAGCGCGTAGGAGACGACGAGCAGGATCGTCGGCCCGGGGATGATGAGCATCACGGCTGACGCGGCCGCGAAAGCAAGCCACGCCTCGAGGCTGATCCACGGCATGGCGTCAAGCCCGATGTCGGTGAGCCAGGCTGCATCCATCATGGTAATAGCTCCCAGTTGCCAGCCGACGTCACGGCCGCGTCCCCTATGATCACTGGCCGATCGCCGGCCGGAAGCGCTTCCCGCGCATGGCCCCCGCGCCGCAGGCGATGAGAAGGCAAAGGCCGACGGTCAGGCTCAGGGCGCCCGAGAGCGAGGTCGCATCGGCGACGAAGCCGAGCATCACCGGCCCGATGAGGACGCCGCCGTAGCCCAGCGTCGCCACGGCTGCAACCGCCTGCGCCGGATCGTCGGCGGAACGGGCGCTGGCCGTGCTGAAGCCGACCGGCGCCACATTGGCGAGCCCGAGGCCCGCGAGACCAAAGGCCGGAATGGCCACGAGGGGATGGTTCAAGGCGATCCCAAGCGCAAGGCTTGCGGCTGCCAGAAGGGCCCCGCCGGCCACCAGCATGACCGGCCCGACGCGCCGGCGGATCCTGTCGCCGAGAAAACGCGAGATGGCCATGGCCCCCGAGAAAACCGCGAAACCAAGCCCCGCAGAGCTCGCCGGCACATCGAGCGCCTCGCGGAGATAGACGGCGCTCCAGTCCAGCAGGGCTCCCTCGGCCATAAAGGCGAACATGACCACGGCGCCGATGGCGACGGTCCGGCGATCCGGCAGCGCCAGCTTCGGACCGTCATGGCCTGCAGCGATCAGGCGCGGCTGGATGTGGCGGATGGCTGCCAGGACGATGCCCGCGAAGACGATCGCCAGAATGGCCGCCTCGATGGCGGCGGGCAGGAGGGCGAGGCCGAGGCCGCCAAGCCCCGCGCCGATGAGGCCGCCGAGGCTCCACATCCCGTGCAGGGATGACAGGATGGGACGTCCGAACTGGCGCTCTACGGCAGAGCCATGGGCGTTCATGGCGACATCCATGGCGCCGCCAGACGCGCCGAAGAGAAACAGCGCGACGAACAGGCCGGCGGTATGGGGCATGACCGGCAGGAGCGCGAGCAGGCCGCTGAAGGCCAGTCCTGTGACGCCGAGCACGCGCCGCGCGCCGAACCGGCCCATCGCCACGCCGCAGGCAGGCATGGCGGTGAGCGCACCCGCCGCAAGCGCCAGAAGCGCGAGGCCGAGCACCGAGGGAGACAGCGCATGGACCGCCTTCACCACGGGAATATGCGTTGCCCAGGTCCCGAACACGGCGCCATTGACCAGGAACAGCGCCGCGATGGCCATGCGGTCCCGGCGCAAGCCAGGCGATTCGACGCGCAACATGGCGATGCTCTATATCTCGATAATCTGTGAGGGAGCCCTATTTTTCGGCCCTCCGCAAGGCCTGATACCGCGGGCGCTGCATTGCGAATGGCGCAGTTGACATCGCCCGTCGGCGCACCTCCCGCGCCAGCGCAGTCATCTGGCCCTTGCGAGCGGCCGCTTTGTCTGCAAGGGAACGGCTCCACGGTTCGATGTCCGGCAGCCTCCCGTTTCGGCTTCCCGGTGTCTGTGAACCTCGCGCGCGGAGCCGGCAAATGACCAGTGCAAGCAATGACCAGTGACAGGGGCGTGGCTGCGCCGCGCCGTCGCGGCTATACGGGCACCTCACGCGATCCCGACCGCACGAGTCAGGCGATCCTCATGGCCGCGACGCGGGAATTCGCCGACAAGGGGATCGGCGGCGCGCGCGTCGATGCGGTCGCGGAGCGAGCGGGCGTCAACAAGCGCATGATCTATCACTATTTCGGCGACAAGCAGGGCCTCTACCTGGCCGTGCTGGAAGAGGCCTATGGGTCGATCCGTTCCGCCGAAGCCGCGCTCAAGCTGGAAACGGCGGACCCGGAGGACGGCATCCGCCGTCTGACGGCCTTCACCTGGCAGTACTTCCTGGATCACCCGGAGTTTCTGAGCCTGCTCGCCACCGAGAACCTGCACAAGGCCGAAAATCTGCGAGCGTCAGCCAGGGTGCTGAGCCTGCATTCCCCTTTCATCGAGAAGCTGCGCGAGCTTCTCGAGAAGGGCGCGGCGCAGGGGCGTTTCCTGCCGGGCCTCGATCCGGTCGATGTCTATATCAGCATAGCCTCGCTTGCGGCCTTTTATCTCTCCAACCGCTATACGCTCTCGACGATCTTCGCGCGTGATCTCGCCGCCCCGGAGCGTCTTGCGCATTGGGGCGAGCATATCGTCCACGTGGTTCTCTCGTCGATACGGCTGGCAAAATGAGATGGTTGAAAATCCGGGCGTGGATTTCTCATGAAAAGGCGATGGGATGGCGGATATCTCATGGCAAGCTTATTCGCACGGATTGGCGATGATCACCTTGCTTTGCAGGAAGATATCTTCGTCCGCGCCGGCAAAAACGACAAATCCATTCACGGATTTCCCCGGCTCGAGCTTTCCACCCGAAACGGTGTCTTCCATGGTGTCGACGTGATACGTCTGGCCATTGTTCCCGATGAGAAGATAGCAGGCGTTCCTGAGGTCGATGGCCGTTTCGCTGACATTGGCAAGCGCGATCTGAAATTTTTTCAGGTAAGTGAACTTGCCCAGATAGCTTTTAGTCGTCGTATCCGCTGGGCTGGCCAGCAGGATAACGTTATTGAGGGGGGAAGCCTGCGCACCGAAGGCAATCAGTGTGATGATAGAAAATACTGATATGAATATTTTTCGCATGGGTTACCAACATTAAATTTTACGGAAGAACAAATTTAGTTCATGGCAATTTTATGAAGAAGTTACTTATATTGGAGATATATTAATTCTTCAGCGACGCGAGGATGAGATCCGCGACATGGGCGCGCCGCGCGTTGATCTCCGTCTTGCCGGGGAAATTGCGGTCCAGAATGACCGACAGTGTGTGGATGTTGGAAAAGTAGAAATAGGAGAGCCCGGCGATGGAGATCCACAGCTGGGCCGGATCGATGCCGGCGCGAAATAGCCCCGCCGCGACGCCGCGGTCCAGGATTTCGCTGATCACGCCGATTAGCGGCGAATGCATCTCCTTCACCCGCGACGACGTCTTGAGGTGGCGGGCCTGGTGCAGGTTTTCGCTATTGAGCAGATTGATGAAGACCCGGTCTCCGACGAAGGCGTCGAAGGTGAAGGTGACGAGACGGCGCATCGCCTCCTCGGGCGCCAGGCGGCCGAGATCGAGCTTCATTTCGGCGACGCGTGCGCGCTCGTAGGCAGCCTCGAGAACAGCAAGCCAGAGACCGCGCTTCGAGCCGAAATAGTGATAGATCATCCGCCGGTTGGCCTGCGACCGGCTGGCGATGGCATCGATGGAAGCGCCGGCGAAGCCGCTCGCCGAGAACTCGACCATGGCGGCCGCGAGGATCTTGGCGCGTGTCGCCTCGGGATCACGCGTCCGCGGCGGTTGTGCGGCCTTGACCGGAGCGGGCTCGGTCAGAGGCTTTGCGCCCTCTGCCCATTCAAGCGACATGCGTGCTGTCCCCTATGCGGGCAAGGCTCGTCCAATCCGGCATGGCACCGCTGGCAAAGCCCGGTGTGAACAAAGGCGCCGTTGGCAGCGCCCCCGTGCTGACGGCCAGGGTCGGGGCGTTTCCCCGGCGCTCGTAGAAGCCCGGCATCGCCGCCGCAAAACGGGCAGCCTCGGCTGTCGGCGCCTGGCCGAAGCCGTCGACATAATGGTGGCCGTTGCGCTCCACATGGGCGATGCCGAGGCAGGCGACCAGGGCCGTGTCCTGCTGCACGCCGAGCCCGGCCTGGCAGGTGAGATCCTCCCCCGTCACGAACCAATGGCCGGGGGTCCCGTCGCGGCGGTTCCAGGCGGCCGCCCGCGCGGCGTTGATGATGGACTTGTAGAGGCCCTTGCACGCCTTGGAGGACACGCCGCGATACCCCAGCGCCGCCGCCCTGGGAAAGGCGTCATAGCTGCCGTCGGCTTCGTCGATGATGAAGGGAATATCGCCTGAAGCCTCAAGCGGCGTCGCGAAGGTGGCGGCACGGTCGAGGGGCTGTTCGATATAGAGAAGTCTTTTACGAAGCCGGCTAATGATTGGATCGTCACCCAGTGCCGCGATCAAGGCGGCAAGGCGCACCGCATCATACTGTTCATTGGCGTCGAGGCTTGCGGCGAAGTCCGGCACCAGCGTCTCGAGAGCCCGTGTCAAGATACGCAGCCGCTCGCAGTCTGCGGCGACGTCGCCGCCGAGCTTGATCTTGAAATAGCGCAGCCGCGCGTGGGTGATTTCATCCGCCAGGGCGTCAAGCGCGTCGACGAAGCCGATCGTGTGGCGCAGGCGGACGTGAGGCTGCGGCGCCACGCCCTGAAGGAACCCGTCGATGTCCTCCTGCGTGAGATCGTTGCTAAGCCGGCTATCCAATCCGACGGCATTGGCCCTGAGACCGGCGGCGAGATCGAGCCCGGCGAGCCTCAGGACGCCGTCGACGATGGCCTTGTCGATCAGCGCGGGGCCGTAGCTGCCGGCGAGCGATGGAAGGCCGTGCGCGGCCGTGGTGGTGATCTGCCGGGGATAGACGCCTGCGTGGTGGCCGAAGGCCGTATCGGGCCGGCGCGCTCCGTCGCGATAGAGCGTGGCCGCGGAGGTGAGACTGAACCTGAGGTCGGCGATGGTGTCGGCGGGGCTTTTGGCCGGGTTCTTGTCGAACCACTTCGGCATCATCATCTCGGCGGCGACGCCGGTGGCGCTCAGGCCGTCCTCGCCGGTCACCCGCACCCGGACAAAGGCCTGCGGGGCTTCCGTCACCGTGACCGCGCCAAAGCGGAACGGCAGGCGAAAAGCCATCGGCCGTTCGAAAAGGGCGATTTCGTCGAGGGTGACGCGAAGGCTCATGAGCGGCCTCAGTCCAGGTGGCCGCGCGCGTAGAAATGTCCACGGATGGTCTGGGTCAGCGCACTGAACACGGGGTTGCCCATGTCCTCAAGGCTGCGCGGGCGCGGCAGCTCGACGTCATAGATCGCCGCGATGGTTCCCGGGCGCTCCGACATGACAACCACCCGGTCGGCGAGGAAGACCGCTTCGGGTATGGAATGCGTGATGAGAAGGATGGTCTTGCGCGTCTCCTGATGGATGCGCTGCAGTTCGAGGTTCATGCGTTCGCGCGTCAGGGCATCGAGCGCCCCGAACGGCTCGTCCATGAGCACGATCTTCGGGTCATGCACCAGGGCGCGGCAGATCGCCGTGCGCTGCTGCATGCCGCCGGAGAGCTGCCAGGGATATTTGTTCTCGAAGCCCTCGAGGCCGGCGGTCTTGAGAAGCTTGCGCGCCCGCTCGAGATGGGACGCCCGGTCGAGCCGGCGCACCTCGACCGGCATCATCACGTTACGCAACACCGAGCGCCAGGCGAGAAGCACCGGGCTCTGGAACACGATCCCGACGTCATCCGGCGGCTCCGTCACCGCCTTGCCCTCGATGAGGATCGCGCCGGCCGTCGGCGGGATGAGGCCCGCGACAAGTTTCAGCAAGGTGGACTTGCCGCAGCCTGAAGGGCCCACGACGGCGACGAACTCGCCGTCGTGGATGTCGAGGTCGATCGGCTTCAACGAGGGTACGTCGCCATCGCGAGTGCGGTAGGTCTTCTCGAGACCTCTGACCTCGATAAGCCGCCGCCTGGCCTTTGGCTCATCCATTGCGTTTACCATTCTCAGCGACAGCGACATACGTCCTCCCCCGGCGGGCCTCTTGATCTCGATCAATGCGCAGTATCTCAGCAAACACGGCGGGCTGGGTCAGCCGCCGGCCGCCTTCGGCAAGTAATCGCGGCTATAGAAGCTCTTCACATCATTCTTGGCGGAAGCTTCGAGCCCACCGTATTCCACAAGCAGATTGACGGAATCGATCATGTTCTGGTCGGTGACATGGAAGGGCGGAAGGTTCTTCGTTTCAGCCGTGCGATAGAGAGGGATGGTCAGCTCGAAGCCCTCCTTGAGCGTCGCCGGCTGGCCGGCCTTCGGCAGGGCCTTGAGGATGGCCTGGACCGCGCCGTCGGGGTCCTTCTCCGCCGCGAGAATGGCCTTGGTGGTGGCGGCCATGAAACGCCGCGTCAGGTCCTCGTTCTTCTTCAGGAAGTCACGATTGGCTATGATGCCGGACGATACGAGATGAATGCCGTAGTCCGCGAACATGATCGGGAAGACGTCCTTGCCGGTCGCATCCTTGATCTTCATGCTCTGGTCCATCGAATAGCCGAGCAGGGCATCCGCCTGACCACTGATGACGGCGTTAAGCTTGGTCTGTGCGTCGCCGGAGAGGATCTTCATCTCGCTCTCCTTCAGGCCGGCGCTCTTCAGGAACAGCGGCCAGATCTGCGACATGGAATCGCCCGGCGTGGTGGCGATGGTTTTCCCCTTCAGGTCCGCGGGCTTGCGCATGTTCTTGTCGGCAAAACCCATCACCGACATCGGGCTCGTCTGCAACAGGACGCCCGGCGAGGTGACGGGCGCGCCCTTGGCGGCGGCGCGGATCATCGTGGCAACGTCGGCATAGCCAAAGGTCGCCGTGTTGGCCGCCACCGCCTGGATCGTCACGGCCGAGCCGCGCCCCTCCTGGATGTCCAGGTCGATGCCTTCGGCGGCATAGATGCCCTTTTCCTTGCCATAGTAGAACGGGGCGTGTTCGCCGTAGACATACCAGTTGAGCATCAGCGTGACCTTGTCGGCCGCCGCCGCGGGAAGGATAAAGGAAGGCGCTGCAACAGCAGCCGCGCCGGCAAGTATCGATCTAAGAACTGTTCTTCTCAGCATAATTCTTCCTCCGGTAATTGCGGTCCGTCTTTTTCTGCGGTTGCGCAGGCGAACTATTGATTGTCAGGCAGTCACGAAAAACTCCTGCCGCTGGCTCGCATGCCAGGGGATCGCAAAGCGTTCAATGAGATCGACGATCCAGAACAGGATGACGCCGATGGCGGCAAGCAGGACGAGCGCGGCGAACATAGTGGGCAGTTCGAAATTGCCGATCGAGCGCTGCAGCACGAAGCCGAGACCGGAATTGGAGCCGACGAACTCGCCGACGACGGCGCCCACGACCGCCAGTGTCACGGACACCTTGAGGCCCGCGAAGATGGCCGGCATGGCATGCGGCAGCTTCACCATGACGAAGGACTGCAGCCACGATGCCTTCATGGAGCGGGCGAGATCGCGCATGTCCGGATCGAGCGACTTGAAGCCCTGCACGCCTGAGACGATGACGGGAAAGACGCCGAGCAGAAAGGCGGAAATCACCTTTGGGGTCATGCCGAAGCCGAACCACACCACGAAGAGTGGCGCGATGGCGACCTTCGGGATCGATTGCGAGAACACCAGCAGCGGATAGAGATAGGATTCGATCGTGCGTGATCCCGCGATCAGCATGGCGAGCGGTATGCCGATGGCTGCCGACAACAGGAAGCCGCCGATTGTCGCAAGCGTTGTCGGCACGCTTTCCGCCAAGAGCATCGGACCCTCGACGCGGAACGCCTTGATGACATCGATCGGGGCGGGAATGAGGTAGGGCGGTATGGCGAACAGCCTGACCGTCACGTCCCAGAGCACGATCAGGAGCACGAGCAGGCCAAGGGGCCGAACCCAAGGCGAATCCACAATGCGAGCAAGCGTACGGACCGACGTGGTCGCCATCCGGTAACCTCCAGCGGGGCGTTTCCCAGGCTGCGCTTTTCGCGCAAGTTGTAACTAACTGGTGATTTACTCAGGCCGGCGCATGGGTGTCAAGCGAGCGGGGGGCCACCTCGACCAAAGTCGTAGGTGGCAGCCTGCGCGGCGGGTGCTCTGCGCCGTGAGATCAAAAGGCGTATCCTTAGCGCCCGGCGTGTCATCCCCGGCGTCGCGTAGCGACGGGAAGGGGATCCAGTGTTTTCGCCGCCACATTCGCGCCACGTGCGAAGTCACATCGTTGCGTCGAGATCGCGCCATTCTGGATTGGACTGCTCGATCAGCCTGATCTTCCAGGCGCGGTTCCAACCTTTGAGTTGCTTTTCCCGCGCTATGGCTTCGCTGATCTCGCCATATCGCTCGAAATACACGAGCCTTCCCACATCATAGCGTTGGGTAAAGCCTGGTACGGCCTTGGCGCGATGCTGATCGACACGGCGAAGGAGGTCGCTTGTCACGCCGATGTAGAGTGTTCCGTTTCTGCGGCTGGCGAGAATATAGACCGCATAACGCGCACCCATCGCTCTTCCCTCTGGATCCCCTTCCCGTCGCTACGCGACGCCGGGGATGACACTGTGTCCCAGGAGATCACACTGTGTATCTCGCCGCCCCGCGTGTCATCCCCGGCGGGTTGCGCAGCAACCCGGGAAGGGGATCCAGTGACCGATGCCGCTCAATCCGCTCAGATGTCGTCGAGCGGATAGATGGGCCGCGTCACGTTCACGAGCTTGAGGCGGCGCAGGTTGCAGGCGCTGGCGCCGGGCGTGTCGCCGGCGAGGATCCGCGCGGCGAAGGGCGCGTAGGACACGCGGAAATGGGAGGGCGACTTCGCGAAAGCGAGGGCGGGATAGCGCAGGTCGAGGCCGAAGGCCGTATAGACGCCCGTGTCCCACTCAAAGCCGGCGAGGCTCCGCAGGACGAGCCTGATCGCGCCGATATGGATGACGGCGGTCGGCCCCTGGTGGGTCTCCAGCCCGGCCGCACCCGCATCGCGCATGACATAGGTGCCGTCCGAGAGGCTGCGCACGATCCCGGTGATGGTGACCGGCTCGCCGGCGGACAGGGAATGGCCGACGGAGAGCGTCAACGTTGCACCGGGGCCGGCGGCGAAGGCCTTTGCGACGGCCGGTGCGTCACGGAGGGTGACATAGGTCATGCGGTCGGCCTTGTCGGCGCCGAGCGCGAGCAGCCGCTTGAGGATGGTGGCATCGTCGGCGGGCGCCCCGCTCGTCGGCGCATCGCCGCCATCGCCGACCACGGTGAGGCCGGGCGAGGTCAGGCCGATGCGGATGGCCTCGTCGATGGGCGTCAGATCCGGCTCGAAATCGCCGCGCGCCGCCCAGGCGAGATCGGCGAGATGATCGGCGGCCGTCTGAGCCGCGGCCGCATCGCCGTCGGCGCAAACGAGGGCCGCGAAGCCGATGTCCGGCACGTCGAGCCACGGCTGCACCGGAAACAGCGAGGCATGCAGGATGCCGGTCTCGGATTTTTCCACCCGCCGGGCTTCCGCAATGATGGTGGTCAGCGGACCGTCGTCGCTGCGACAGCGCACCGGGCTCATCAGCACCGGGCGCTTGGCCAGCGCCATGACCGGGCGGCTGCGCCCGGCGAGCACATCCATCATGAGCTCGGCCACGCGCACGCCCGTCTCGTACATGTCGATATGCGGATATTCGCGATAGCCGATGAGGAAGACGCCCGGCTGCAGCATGCGCGGCGTGATATGACCGTGCAGATCGAGTGACACGCCGATGGGCAGGTCCGGATGGGCTGCGCGCACGCGCTCGAGGATCTCGCCCTCGGCATCGCCGTTGTCCTCGACCGCCATGGAGCCGTGCAGCGCCAGCAGAATCCCGTCGAGAGGCCCGGCGTCCTTCAGGCGCTGCAACAATTCCCCGAGGATGTCCTCGAAGGCGTCGCGGGTGAGAGCACCGCTCGATGCGGCATGGGTGGCGAGCAGGGGCACGGGCGTCGCGCCCGCAGCAGTGAGAACGCTGAGGAAACCGGGAACCTCGACGCGGGCGGTGCCGTAGCCCGTCAGGACGTCGGTGCCGCGTCGGAGATAGTGGGCCTCGAAATCGGCGACCGTCGTCGGCGTGGGCGAGAAAGTGTTGGTCTCCTGCATGAAGCAGCCGACGGCTATTCTTTTGCCAGCTCCAATCCCGGTCATCGCACCCTCCCCCCAATCGCTTGTCAGCTAGAGCATTTTCGAGCGAAGTGGACACCGGTTCGCCTGAAGAAAATGCGTCGAATCAAAGACCTGGAGCATTCCCGGTGAACCGGAGTTCACCGGAAATGCTCTAGTGGTTCGACTCCGACATTTGCATCCGCCTGATACGGGCCTTGGAGCAAATGTCGGAGTCAAGAGAGCCACTAGCAAGTTATTGGTTCTAGTGGAGCTTTTGAATTTGACATTTGATCGAGAGCTTGATGTCAGGCGGGACTCAAATGTCAAATTCGCTCCACTAGCGTTACAGGCTCATCTCGCCCTTGGTCTCCCGCGCCGCCGCGGCGACTGCAGCGAGCGTCTCGTCGATGACGGCGTCGTCGTGTTCGCTGGAGAGGAACCAGGCCCCGCGTTCCAGCGCACGCACACCCCGCTTCAGGAGGGCCGTGGTGAAGGCGACATAGGCCAGTCGGTTGATGCGCGTGAGGTCGCGATAGTCGCGTGCGGGCTGGTCCAGTCCGAAGGCCACATGGAACACCTGCGGAAAGCCGGCCACGGAGGCCTTAATTCCTGCCTCGGCGAGGGCATCCCGGATGCCGTTCATCAGGCGCGTGCCACGCGTTTCCAGGGTGGCGAACAGCTCCGGCGTCAACGCCTCGAGCGTCGCGACGGTGGCCGCCATCGAGAGGCACTGCGCGTTGTAGGTGCCGCCATGCACCACGCCGCCGGTGGCGAAGAGATCGAGCAGGTCGGCGCGGCCGGCCAGCGCCGCCACCGGAAAGCCGTTGGCGATGGCCTTGCCGAAGGTGGCGAGGTCCGGTGTCACGCCGAAGCGCTTCTGTGCGCCGCCGGGCGACAGGCGGAAGCCGGTGATGACCTCGTCGAAGATAAGGATCGTGCCGGTGCGCGTGCAGGCCTCGCGCACCCCCTCGAGATAGCCCGGGCCGGGGTGGATGGCGCCCGCGTTGCACATCGCCGCTTCCATGATGACGCCGGCCACATCCCCCTTGGCAAGCCGTGCCTCGAGCCGCGCGAGGTTGTTCCACGCCATCACCTCGATGCCGCCCCCGGCTTCAGCCTCCTGGCCGACGCTGCCGGCCACCGGCACGGGCGCATCCTCGGGACCTGCGGCGTTGAGAGCCGGCGCGGTCGACCATAGAATGTTGTCGAACCACCCGTGGTAGTGGCCCTCGAACTTCAGGATGATGCGGCGGCCGGTTGCGGCGCGTGCCAGCCTGAGCGCACCCTGTACGGCCTCCGACCCGGAGGAGCCGAAGCGCACGCGCTCGGCGCAGGGCACCATCTCGCAGACACGCCGTGCGGCTTCCGTTTCCACCGCGCTCTGCCCGGCGAACAGGATGCCCTTGTCGGCCTGGGCCTTCACCGCGTCGCGCACGCCGGCCGGGCTATGGCCGAGGATCATCGGCCCCATGCCGAGGTAGTAGTCGATCAGCCGGTTCCCATCGATGTCGAAGAGAAAGGGCCCTTCGCCGCGTTCGAAGACGAGCGGCGTCGGGGCGATGCCGAGGCGGAAGTTGCTACTCACTCCGCCGGGTAGCCATCGCATGTTTTCCTTGATCTGCCGGACGGAACCATCGAACGACAGGGGCGGACGGGAGACAGATGAGCTGGCGGACACGGTCGGCGCTTCCCCACGGTTGTACATCGTGAGCCAAGCAGACCAAAGCTCCATTTTCTTGTAAAGGAACATTGGTTTCGCCGGACGGAAAAATCTGGTATCGCAGTTCCTGCCTGCCGGATGAGGACCGAGACCATGCCAGCGACGCCAAACAACTACATAGTGCAGCCCGTCTTCAAGGCCTTGAAGGTCTTGGAGCTCGTTGCCGAGAAAGGCCATGACGTCTCGCTGACCGAGGTCGCCTCGGAGCTCAAACTGCCCAAGACCACCGTGTTTCGTTATCTCCAGACGCTGACGGCCGCCTCCTTCCTGCGCCATGATGCACAGAAGGACCGCTACGGTGTCGGCGGCCGCTTCCGCAGCCTTGCCCGCATCGACAAGAGCCTGCACGGTTTACGCACGCTGGCGATGCCGGAGATGCAGCGCCTGCTCGACATCTTCAACGAGACCATCAATCTCGCCATCGTCTCCGAGGGCCACGTGGTCTATGTGGAGATGCTGGAAGCCAAGCGCGCACTCAGGATGCAGGCCCGCCTGGGGGATCGCCATCCCATGCATTCGACCTCGCTCGGCAAGGCGATCCTCGCCTTTCTCCCCGAGGAGGAGCGCAAGGCCATTCTGATGACGCCGCTCGATTTCAAGACCATCAATACGGTCACCGACCGGTCGGCCCTGTCGCGGCAACTCGCGGATATCAGGCGCCGCGGCTATGCGATCGAGACCGGCGAGAACGAGGACGGGTCCATGTGCATCGGCGTGCCGATCTTCGATGAGAATGCCTATCCCGTGGCCGCGCTCAGCTTGTCGGCGCCGGAGCGGCGCATGACCACCGAGATCACGGTCGAGGCGGTCGCCATGCTGCGCAAGGCGGCTGGGGCGGTTTCCGCGGCGCTCGGCTATGCTCCGGAGGAATTTGCGACCGCGTCCATGGCAGGTTGAAGCCCCTGTTTTTGATCCTTGTTCCGCGTGGAGAAACACGGCGTTCTTGACACGAACTGGAGCCAGTCCCTAGCTTCGAGCCAAGGTGTCCATCCGCGCGTGGCTTAAAAACCGGGGCGTCCTGGATGGTCCGAGCAGCAGAGGGAACCTTGGATCATGGAATTGACACGGTCTTTGACGACGCGGCGCGGGTTTCTGCAGTCTGTGGGCGGCGCGGCCGCTCTCGCGGCCACGGCCGGATATCCCGAATGGGTCTTCGCGCAGACACGCAGCGGCGTGCTCAATGCCATGCTCAACGTGGAACCGGCGACCCTCAACTATGCGTTGCTCAACACCAGTGTCATCCAGTCCGTCTGCGGCTCGATAAACGAGTCCCTTCTTCTGTTCGACTGGCAATTAAAGCCCCAGCCTAACCTTGCGCGCAGCTTCAGTGTCTCGCCTGACGGCCTCGTCTATACGTTCGAGTTGGAGCCGGACGTCAAGTGGCATGACGGCAAGCCCTTCACCTCGAAGGACGTGGTGTTCACCTGCGCGAAGATGCTGCGGGAGCTCAATCCACGCAGTCGCGCCGCGATGGATCGTTGTGAATCCATTACGGCGGAAGGTGACCATAAAGTCGTCTTCAAGCTCAAGGAGCCTTTCAACGCCTTTATTCTGGCTTTCATGGCCTCTACCGGGCCTATGATGCCGGCCCATATCTATGAGGGTACAGATTTTCGCAATAATCCCGCCAATACGGCGCCGATCGGCACCGGGCCGTTCAAGTTCGCGCAGTGGTCCAAGGGCAACTTCATCAAGCTCGTGCGCAACGAGAACTACTGGCGTAAGGGTCAGCCCTATCTCGATGAGGTGACTTTCCGCATCATCGCTTCTGCCGAGCAGCGTGCCGTGGCGCTGGAGACCGGCGCGGTCGACATGGCCTTCGGCGATGATCTCGACCCGATCGACGTGCCGCGCTTCCGCGACAGCCCGGGCCTCGTCATGGTCCAGAACGCCTATGACGCGGTTGGCGAGATCACCCTGATGGAGATCAACCAGCGCACGGCGCCGTTCAATGATCGGCGTTTCCGCGCCGCGATCATGCACGCCATGGATCGCAATTTCCTGGTCGATCAGCTGAATTTCGGCATGGGCCGCGTGGCCGACAGCCCGATTTTCTCCACCGTTCCTTACTACGACCCCAAAGTTCTCACGCAATATGAGTATTCACCGGCCAAGGCCAAGGCATTGCTTGACGACATGGGCCTGAAACCCGGTGCGGGCGGGGTCCGGCACAAATTCTCGGTTCTGATGTTGCCGAACCAGGACGGGCCATGGCGTCGCGCCGGCGAATATTCGAAACAGGCTCTTGCGGATGTCGGCCTCGATGTCGAGCTGCAATCCACGGATGTCGCCACCTTCTACAAGCGTAACGGCGACTGGGACTATGACGTGATGTGGAACAGCTACGGGCAGTTCGGTGATCCCGCCATCGGCATGTCGCGCTTCTTCCTGTCGAACAATATTCGCAAAGGCGTTCCCCAGACGAATACACAGGGTTACGTCAATCCTAAGGTCGATGAACTCTTGCAGAAGGGCGCGACGGCCGTCAAGCGCGAGGACGCGCAGGCCGCTTACAGCGAATTGCAGAAGATCCTCACCGAGGACGTCGCCATGCTGTGGATGTATGAGCGCCGCAAGCCGCTTTTCCATGCCAAGAAGTTCAAGGATGTGGTGCTCGGGCCGAACGGCCCCTGCGACGGGTTTGGCGCCGCCAAGCCCGCGTAGCGCGTCCGACGGCCCATTCTGCGAAGCGGGATTTTCTTCGTGAAAATCCCGCTCACGTCGTCTGTGCAGGCAGCCCGCCGGCGGCGCCTGATCGTCCTGTTCGCGTTTCCCACAAGGAGAAAGAATGTCCACGAGAGCGACCTTTCTCGCGCGTCGTGTTGTTCAAGCCGCGATGGTTGTCGTTGGCGTGGTATTTCTCTCATTCTTCCTCGTGCGCTTGGCGCCGGGCGATGCGGCCATGGCGATCGCCGGCGAGACCGGCTACAGCGACCCGCAATATGTGGCCGACCTCCGCAGAGAGTTCGGCCTGGACAAGCCGGTGCTGACCCAGTTCGGCATCTACCTGTCCAAGGTGGCGGTCGGTGATCTCGGCTTTTCCTATCAGAAGCGGCAGCCGGTCTATGACCTCATCATGGAGCGCTTGCCGGCGACACTTCTGCTCGCCGGTGTCGTCATCGTCGTCTCGCTCATCATCGGCATCTTCGTCGGAGCCGTTTCGGCGAAATACGCCGGGCGCTTCGTCGACGGGGTTCTGCGCATCTTCCTCATGGCCTTCTATGCTATGCCCTCCTACTGGCTTGGCCTCGTCCTCGTGCTGATGTTCTCCGTCCATCTCGGCTGGCTGCCGGCCTTCGGCATCGAGACGATGGGCGGCGACCCGGCACCGATGGCGCGGGCGCTCGATATCGGGCGGCATCTCGTCCTGCCCGCGCTGACGCTCGGCCTTTTCTTCGCCGCGATCTACGCCCGCCTGACGCGGGCCGCGATGCTCGAGGTCGTCAATCTCGATTTCGTCCGGACGGCACGGGCCAAGGGCATTTCGGAGACGCGCCTGTTCATCCGCCACGTGCTGCGCAACGCGCTCATTCCGGTGGTCACCTATGCCGGCTTGCAGACGAGCGCCCTGGTCGGCGGCACGGTGCTGGTGGAGACCGTCTTCTCCTGGCCCGGCATCGGGCGGCTCGCCTACGACGCCCTCATCGCGCGTGACAACAATCTCCTCATCGGCATCTTCATCTTCACGTCGGTCCTTGTCGTGATCTTCAATCTCGTGACAGACCTGCTCTATGTGGTGCTCGACCCGCGCATGGAGCTTGGCAAATGAGCGCGCTGCGTCGCTTCCTGCGCAATGGCACGGCTGTCATCGGCCTCCTCGCCTTCCTCGCCATCCTGGCCTTTGCGCTGCTCGCACCGGTCATCTATCCCGGCAATCCCCTGGCCATCGCCGGCGCGCCGCTCAGGCCGCCCGGCTCGCCGAACCTGATCGCGGGCAGCGACATGCTGGGCCGCAACGTGGCGGCGGGCCTTGCCTATGGCGCGCGCGTCTCGCTGGTGATCGGGCTGTTGTCGGCGCTTCTCGCCATCGTCATCGGCGCGGTGCTCGGCGCCGTTGCCGGCTATTTCGGCCGCTGGGTCGACGATGCGATCATGCGCTTCACCGAATTCTTCCAGATCATCCCGAGCTTCATCCTGCTCATGGTGCTGATCGCCCTGATGCGCCCGAGCGTGACGGCGACGATCTGCGGCATCGCGCTCATCAGCTGGCCCCAGGTGGCGCGCATCGTGCGCGCGGAATTCCTCGTCCTGCGACGGGCCGAATTCGTCGAGGCGGCACGCGTCCAGGGGTTCACGACGACCCATATCATCACCCGCGAGATTGCGCCGAACGCCCTCTCGCCAGTCATCGTGATCGGCTCGATCCTCGTCGCCAACGCCATCCTGACGGAATCGGCGCTCAGTTTCCTCGGGCTCGGGGATCCCAACCTCATCAGTTGGGGCTACATGATCGCCGCCTCGCGCTCGGCCATGCGGCTCGCCTGGTGGACGACGGTGATGCCGGGTCTCTGCATCGCGCTGACGGTGCTCGCGCTCAATCTCGTTGGCGACGGTCTCAACGATGCGTTCAACCGCCGCCTGGGTGAAGGCGGCCGGGCTTAAGCGTTGCAGCACGGTCCCCGTGCTGAACTGCTAGGATCAATCGACATTCAGCCCTTTCAGCCGTCATGGCCGGGCTTGTCCCGGCCATCCCGATGTATCGAGGCGCCTTTCCGGTCGGGATCACCGGGACAAGCCCGGTGATGACAGTGGTAACTCTTACAGCAAGTCTTGAATGTCGATTGGTCCTAGAGCATATCCGGTGAGCTCCGGTTCACCGGATATGCTCCAGGTCTTTGTTCTTACGCATTGTCTTCACGCGAACCGGTGTCCAATTCGCGCAAAAATGCTCTAGGCTCAAACGCCCGCGCGGTTTCAGCCGCCGAACAGCTGCTCCAGCAGGCCGCGCTGGCGCTGAGGCTGCTGCGGCTGGGCGGCCACGCGGTCACCGCCGCCCACCGTGCTGGGCGGCACCAGCGTCACTTCATCCTCCGCCGTTGCGCCCTGTCCCGCCGCCATCTCGCCGCCCATGGACTGGTAGTTGGGCGTCGAAGGCTGGTAGCGGATGCCCGGCAGCGGCACCGGCTTCTCGCCCTGAACGGCGACTTTCATGTAGCGGCTCCAGACCTCGACAGGCAGGTTGCCGCCGGAGGCGCGCTTCGTCGGGGAATTGTCGTCGTTGCCGATCCACACGCCGGTAACGCCCTTGCCGGTGAAGCCGATGAACCAGGCGTCGCGGTAATCCTGCGAGGTTCCGGTCTTGCCGGCGACTTCCCAGCCCGGCAGCTGGGCGCCCTTTGCGGTGCCGATGGTGACGGCCTCGCGCAGCATGCCGTTCATCATGCCGAGTTGGGCGGGCTCGATGACGCGGCCGAGATCGACCGCCGTGCGCTTGTAGAGCACCTTGCCGTCAGCCGATTTCACGGTCTTCACCGCATAGGGGATGACGCCGATGCCGCCGTTGGCGAAGGCGTCGTAGGCCGCGACGAGCTCGATCGGCGCGACCTCCGATGTGCCGAGCGCGATCGACAGGTTGGGCTGCAGGGATGATGTGATGCCGAGGCGCTGGGCGGTCCGCACGACTGCGCGTGGCCCCATTTCCGCCGCGAGCTTCACGGTCACGGTGTTGATGGAATAGGCGAGCGCCGTCGCCAGGGTCATTGGCCCGTTGTAGCGCCGGTTGGCATTGGCCGGCTGCCAGCCGCGGATATTGACGGGCGAATCCTCGCGCACGGTATCCGGCGTCAGGCCATTCTCCAGGGCGGCGAGGTAGACGAAGGGCTTGAACGAGGAGCCTGGCTGGCGCTTGGCCGTGGTCGCGCGGTTGAACTGGCTGTCGGAATAATTGCGCCCGCCGACCAGCGCGCGGATGGCCCCATCGGTTGCGAGCGACACGAGCGCACCCTGGCTCGCCTTGTATTTGGCGCCCTTCTGGTCGAGTTCCTCGACGAGCGCGCGCTCGCCGGCGGCCTGCAGGCGATTGTCGATCGTCGTCTCCACGATGATGTCCATGTCGACCTTACCGACATAGTCATCGAGCACATCCATCACATAGTCGGCAGCATAATTGGCCGAGCCCGCGCCCTTCGCCTTCACCGCTGTCGCGGGGGCCAGCACGGCGGCCTTGGCCGCCTTGTCGGTGATGAAACCGGCATCGACCATCGCGCCGAGGACGACCTCGGCGCGGGCACGGGCGGCCTGCGGATTACGGCTCGGCGCAAGGCGCGACGGTGCCTGAACCAGGCCGGCGAGCATGGCGGCTTCCGCAAGCGAGACCTCGCTCGCATGCTTGCCGAAATAGCGCAGCGCGGCAGCCTCGATGCCATAGGCGCCCGCGCCGAAATAGACGCGGTTGAGATAGAGCTCGAGGATCTGGTCCTTGGTGTAGGTCTGCTCAAGCCACAGCGCGAGGATCGCCTCCTGGATCTTGCGCGACAGGGTCCGTTCCTGGGTCAGGAACATGTTCTTGGCGAGCTGCTGGGTCAGGGTCGAGCCGCCCTGCGCGACGCCGCGGCTGGTGACATTGCGGAAGGCCGCGCGCGCGATGCCGACGGGATCGACGCCGAAATGGCTGTAGAAGCGCCTGTCCTCGATGGCGAGGAAGGCCATCGGCAGGTAGGGCGGCAGGTCATGGATGGCGATGGTCTGGCCGCCGGTGTCGCCGCGGTTGGCAAGGAGCGATCCGTCCGCTGCCATGATGGCGATGTTCGGCGGGCGCTTCGGGACGGTGAGCTCCGACATCGGCGGGAGCTGCGCGAAGTGATAGGCGATCACCCCGGCAAGGCCGACGACGCACCACACCGCCAGTACCATGAAGAGGCCGAAGAGACGCCCGAGGAAGGAGCGCTTCCGCCGTTTCCGTCCTTTTCCAGCACCACCGCCACCGCTGCCACGGCCGCCGCGGCCGTTGCCGCCTCCGGAACCACCCTTCTTACGCGGGGACGCTACCATCACACTATCCTCGGTACGGCGGTCGTCGCCGGGCTTGGCACCTCTGGTCCTGTCGATATCCGTCCCGATGTCCGGCTCCGATCCGAAACGCGGATCGGCGCGCACCGGGGGCTCGGCCTCGAATGAAGGTTCCCTCCGCTCGTCCGAACGCGTCGTGCGCTCCGGGGGCTGCCGGTCCCTGAGGAGGCGGTCCCTGGGGAGGCGGTCATTGGGGAAGTGGTCCCCGGGGAGGCGGTCGTGGAGCGGTCCCCCGGGCCGATCGCCGGGTGAGAGGACGATATCCGCAGCCTTCGCGGGTGCCAGTCCCGCCCGCGCGGTGGGCGGGGAAGCCTCTCGGCGCGGATCCAGCTGGCGCCGGGCGTGCTGGTTTCCCAGCCGCTGGCCATGAAGAGCGCCCATCTCGGTATCCGGGCCATGTCCGCGGCGGTCGACGTCCCGCATGTCCTGTCCTTGAGCATTGATACCGGCGCGACCCGACCTCACGGCACGGGCACCACCATTGTCCTCGCCGCTGATCAGGCGCATGGCTCCCTATCGGCTCGTCCGCCGGCCTAGGCAAGGACGACTGCGCACGACGCGCGCACGTCACCCTGCATTTCCGACAGTCCACGTAAGGCATCGTAAATGTGGCAGATTAAGGGGCTGTTACTCAGAATGAACGGCGCTCACCGAGTTTCTTGACACGGTGTGACCTTGCTGCTTGCTCCCGGCCTTTCCGTGCCGCAGCATAGCGCCTCCCGAGTCGACAGATGGCTGCCCCCAAGTCCTTACGGCCCGGAGCTGGATCCAGGCCATATGAACACGATCGTCTTCGTCAATTCGCTGCTCTTTGGCGGCGCCGGGCTTGTGGCCATCGGGATTCTGTCCAGCCTGATGGCCTCCCGCTTCGGCGCTCCCCTGCTGTTGGTCTTCCTTCTCATCGGAATGGCGGCGGGCGAAGCTGGCCCGGGCGGCATCCTGTTCGACGACTACCGCATGATGTTTCTCATCGGCTCGGTCGCGCTAGCCATCATCCTGTTCGATGGCGGGCTGCGCACGCGGCTGGCGAGCGTTCGCGGCGGCGCGGTTCCGGCGGTTCTGCTCGCCACCGTCGGTGTGATCATCACGGCCGGGCTCACCGGGCTCGTGGCCATGCCGCTGCTCAATCTCAACTGGCTGGAGGGCCTGCTCACAGGCGCGATCGTCGCGTCCACGGATGCGGCGGCCGTGTTTTTTCTGATGCGGGCGCGGGGATTGCAGCTCAAGCGGCGTGTCAATGCCACCATCGAGGTCGAATCGGCGACCAACGACCCTGTTGCGGTCTTCCTGGTCGTACTCCTCGTCACTCTCATTGGTGCTAAGGGACATGCCGGGCTCGATGCGGAGATCGCCGATATCCCGCTGCATCTGATGCGCCAGTGCCTGATCGGTGGCGGCCTCGGCGTCGGCGGGGGCCTCGCCATCACCTGGTTGATCAACCGCGTCACCCTGCCGGCGGGCCTGCATCCGCTGTTCGTGATTTCGCTCGCCGTGATGATCTACGGGCTCGCCGGTATCCTCGACGGTTCCGGCTTCATCGCTGTCTATCTGGCCGGTCTCGTCGTCGGCAACCGCCCCGTGCGCGGTTTCGCCTCGATCCTGAGCTTCCATGACGCGGCGACATGGCTCTGCCAGATCATCATGTTTCTCGTTCTCGGCCTGCTGGTCTCGCCCGGGAAACTCATGGAGCATGCACTGCCGGCGCTGGCGGTTGCGGCCTTTCTGATGCTGATCGGCCGCCCCGTTGCGGTCTGGCTGTGCCTGACGCCGTTCCGCTTCAGCCGGCCGGAAAAGGCCTTCGTGTCGTGGGTCGGCCTTCGCGGCGCCGTTTCGATCTTCCTGGCGGCCATTCCCCAGCTCACGCAGGTGCCCCATGCCGAGCTCTATTTCAACGTCGCCTTCTTCGTCGTGCTGGTCTCACTCCTGGTGCAGGGCTGGAGCGTCGCCTTCGTGGCTCGCCATACGGGCGTTGCCCTGGCTGATCCCGCGCCGGAGATAAGCCGCGTGGAGATCGACCTGCCGGGAAAAGTCGATCTCGAAATGGTGGGCTATCCCCTCCTCGCCGACAGCCCCGTCATCCAGCGCGGCACCCTGCCGACCTGGGCACGCGCCGTCCTCATCGTCCGCAACGACGCGGTCCTGACGCCGGAGGAGGCCGGCGTGCTCAGTGTGGGCGACTACGGGTATTTTCTTGTGCCGCCGGACCGCATCCGCCGGCTGGACCGCCTGTTCGCCGCCTTCGAGGGCCATCGGAGCCGCGCCTTGTCGGCCGTGTTCACCTTCTCCCCGGACGTCAAATTTGCCGATCTCGCCGGCGCTTATGGCGTGGAGCCGGACGAGAACCTCGACAGCCTGACCCTCGGTGCGCTGTTTGCCGACACATTCGAGGAGGGGGTGCGGGAAGGCGATCGCCTCGACATCGGCAATATCACCCTGATCGCGCGCAGTGTGCGGGACGGCGTGGTGACGGCCATCGCCCTCATCGTCGGCGACACGGCCGAGGATGCGCCACTGGCGCAGTCACACATCGTCGCGCCTGCGCTCGCGCGCGCCAGGACTGCCGTGCAGCGCACGGCGAACCGCATTGCCGCCGTCCTGCATCGCCGCGGCTCAGGCCGCGCTCCGTGACGGCACTGTTATCGCGAAGGGGGAGATCGCGACATCCCTGCCATGTTCCACGATCGCAATGGAGTGCTGCGGCAGGGCCTGCCAGCCCTCGCGGCGCATTTCCAGGGGCTCGGAGGCGAAAATCACCGCATTCGGCCGGGTGAGCATGTAGAGGCTCGGTGGACGATCGTCGCAGGCCGTGCGCACCGCCCAGGTCGTCCGACCGTCGGACAGGGTGGCGGTGAAGCGCAACGGCGCGGTTATTCCGGCCGCGCGCATGCTGTCTTTCACCAAGGCGAGCACGTCGGTAAGCGCACCTTCCGGTGTCATTCCGGCCTCGATACGCGCCAGCGTCAGGAGGAACAGCACCTCGGAATCGGTCGTGCCCTGGCGGATGTCGTAGAGGCTGTCGGGAAGGGCGGCCTCAAGCTGGCGCTTGATGCGCGGATAGTCCCCGACCTGGCCGTTATGCATGAACAGCCACCGGCCATGAGAAAATGGATGGCAATTGGCCCGGCTCGTCGCCGTACCCGTCGCCGCCCGCACATGGGCGAAGAACAACGGGGAGCGCACCTGGGCGCAGAGCGAGCGCAGGTTTTCGTCCGACCAGGCTGGGCGCAGATCGCGGAAAATGCCGGGTGTCGGCCGCTCGCCGTACCAGCCGAGACCGAAGCCGTCGCCATTGGTCCCGGTCTTGCACTCCATGGCATGCAGCGACTGGTGGATCAGCGAATGGTCGGAGGCGCAGATCAGATCTTCCAGCAGCACCGGTTCACCGTGGTAAGCAAGAAAGCGGCACATTCCAACGAACCCCTTCGCGCATCGGCGCGGCAGAACGAAAACCCGACAGGCGCGTGCCGCGATGCGCGGCTGGGCCCTGCGATCCTCGACGATCGCGAATCACGCTGCGTGATTGCCAGCGTCTCACGAAAGCCTTAACCAGAACAGCATTCACGCGGTCGCGACGTCCGCATCAATCTGCAATCAGACCAATCCGCAATCAGACCAAGAGGACGCCTTGAAAACAGGCATGATCATCGCCGCAAGCGTGGCCGCCCTTCTGGCCAGCGCGCTTCCAGCCATGGCCGCCGAACTCGACGGCGCGTCGCTGGCGCTGCTCTGGGCCACGCCCTTCGTCGGTATCCTCTTGTCGATCGCCCTCGGACCGCTGCTTTTCGCCCATGTTTGGGAGCATCATTATGGCAAAATCGCGCTGGCCTGGGGAATTTTGACGGCGCTCCCTCTTGCCGTCATCAAAGGCGCGGATGTCGCCTTTGAAGCGCTCATGCATACGGCGCTGCTCGAATACGTGCCGTTCATCGCGCTTCTCTTCGCGCTTTTCACCTGCGCCGGTGGGATCATGGTGCGCGGCAACCTGCGCGGCAGCCCGGGCACCAACGCGGCCATCCTCGCCGTCGGGGCCGGGCTCGCCAGTGTCATCGGCACGACCGGTGCCGCCATGGTCCTGATCCGCCCGCTGCTGCGCGCTAACGACGATCGCCGCCACAGCGCGCATGTGGTGGTGTTCTTCATCTTCCTGGTGGCCAATATCGGCGGCTCGCTGACGCCGCTCGGCGATCCGCCGCTGTTCCTCGGCTTCCTGCGGGGCGTGGACTTCTTCTGGACCCTGCAGCATCTCTTCCCGGAAACGCTGTTCGTCGTCGCACTCCTGCTGGGGGTCTTCTTCCTCCTGGACCGGCACCTCTACAAGCGCGAGGCCATTGGCCCACGCCTGCGCGATCCGACACCGGAAAGCCGGCTCGGGGTCGAGGGGCTCGTGAATTTCGCCCTGATCGGCGTAATCATCGCGGCCGTGCTTGTCAGCGCAGCCTGGAGGCCCGGCATCAGCCTGGAGCTCCCGGGTGCCACGCTCGCATTGCAGAATGTCCTTCGCGACGCCGTCTTCGTGCTGGTCGCGCTGGCCTCGCTCATGCTCACGCGGCGCGGAATCCGCCAGGCGAACGGCTTCACCTGGGGGCCGATCATCGAGGTCGCCAAGCTGTTCGCGGCGATCTTCACTTGCATGATCCCGGTGATGGCGATGTTGCGCGCCGGCTCGTCCGGCGCCTTCGCGCCGCTGGTCAATCTCGTCACCGGACCGACGGGGGAACCCGTACCGGTGGCCTATTTCTGGCTCACTGGCATCCTGTCGTCGTTCCTCGACAATGCGCCGACCTATCTCGTCTTCTTCGAGCTGGCGGGCGGCGACGCCCAGCATCTGATGCGCGAGGGGGCCCTCACTTTGACGGCGGTCTCTGCCGGTGCCGTCTTCATGGGCGCCAATACCTATATCGGCAACGCGCCGAACTTCATGGTCTATGCCATCGCCCGCCACCGCGGCGTTAAGATGCCGAGCTTCTTCGGCTATATGCTCTGGTCGGGTGGCATTCTCATCCCTGTCTTCCTGCTGGTGACATGGCTCTTCTACCTGTGAGGCGCACGGATATGCTGCGACGGCCTCTGGCAAAATCCCGCAAGCTGCTCCCTGTGATGGCTGCGGCGGGAACGATTGCGATGAAAGCCGCCACGAAGGTCACCACGGCGGCGGCCAAGCGCAGGTTGAGGCATTCCTTCGAGAGCGCCACCACGGGAAGGGCGATCGGCGGCGCGATGGGCGCGGGGGTCGCACTGGTCCTTGCGGCCGGGCCGTTGCGGGCTGATCCCGTTGCGCCGGCGCGCCCGCTCGCGTGGCAGGATGATTTCGTCAGCCGCCTGGAAGTTCTGGCGCTGCTGCAGACCCTGCATGCTGAGCTCCTCAGCAACCCCAGCGCCACCCTGACGCTGGAGCGCTGGTGCGCGCGGCACCGGCTCGCCTCGCCGGCACGCGTCGTCGCGCGGCTCGTGCGCGGTACCGACAAGGCGGCGACATCAGCCATCAGGCAAACGCTTGGGGTCGGAGAGGCGGAGCCTGTCCGCTATCGGCGCGTCCAGCTCGCCTGCGGTGACTTCGTGCTGTCGGAGGCGGACAACTGGTATGTGCCGGCGCGGCTGACCCCGGAGATGAACCGCCTGCTCGATGAGACCGACACGGCCTTCGGCCACGCGGTGCAGGCGCTGCAGTTTCGACGCCGGACGCTCCTGGCGCGTCTCCTCTGGAGCCCGCTGCCGGACGGATGGGAAATGACGGTTGCCCGCAAGGACAGATCGTCGCCCGCTGCGGGTGCTCTCGCCATTCCCGCCGAACTCATCCAGCACCAGGCGGTGCTGAGCGTGCCGGACGGCACGCCCTTCAGCTTCGTCGTCGAGACTTATACGGACAGGGTGCTGGCCTTCCGGCGGTCGAGGTCCTGACCGCTGCCTCGACTTACACGTCGAGGTTGGCCACGTTCAGCGCATTCGCCTGGATGAATTCACGCCTCGGTTCCACCGTGTCACCCATCAGCTTGACGAAGATGTCATCCGCATCGCTGACTTCCTTCACCTTCACCTGCAGCAGCGAGCGCACGTCCCGATCGAGCGTGGTGGACCAGAGCTGGTCCGGGTTCATCTCGCCGAGGCCCTTGTAGCGCTGAAGCTGGATACCCTTGCGGCCGGCGGTGGTCACGGCGTTGAACAGGCTGAGCGGCCCATCCACGGCGATTTCCTCGTTGCGACGCATGAGCTTGGACGGCTTGGCATAGGCCTGCAGGCTGGAGGCCCGTTCGTCGAGCTTGAGCGCCTCGGACGAGGCAAGCAGTGCCGCATCAAGGCTTGCCACCTGCTTCACGCCACGAACGACCCGGCTGAAGACGAAGCCGCCGGCCTCGGCCCGGCCCTCCCATCCCCGCTCGGTCTCCTCGGCCAAAGCATCGAGACGGCGGGCGATATAGGCGGCCGCTTCATTCGCGGTTTCCGGCTCTTCTGCCACCTGTGGGCGCAGGGCACCGGCAATGGCCGCCTGCTCCACGGCGGCGCGGTCGTAGCGTGTGTGGAGATTGCCGAGCACATTGCGCACGAGCCGCGCCTCGTCGACAAGCGCCCTGAGATCGAGCCCGGCGCGCTCCTCGCCATTGGCGAAGCGCAGCACGGCGCCGTCGAGTCCACCCTCGATGAGGTAGTCCTCAAGCGCGCGCTCGTCCTTGAGATACTGCTGGGACTTGCCCCGCGTGACCTTGTAGAGCGGCGGCTGGGCGATGAAGATATGCCCGCGCTCGATCAATTCCGGCATCTGCCGGAAGAAGAACGTCAGGAGCAATGTGCGGATATGGCTGCCGTCCACGTCCGCGTCCGTCATGATGATGATCTTGTGGTAGCGCAGCTTGTCGGCGTTGAAATCCTCGCGGCCGATGCCGGTGCCGAGGGCGGTGATCAGCGTGCCGATCTGCTCCGACGAGAGCATCTTGTCGAAGCGCGCGCGCTCCACGTTGAGAATCTTGCCCCGCAGCGGCAGCACCGCCTGATACTCGCGGTTGCGGCCCTGCTTGGCGGAGCCACCGGCCGAGTCACCCTCGACGATGAAGAGTTCGGCCTTGGCCGGATCACGCTCCTGGCAGTCGGCAAGCTTGCCCGGCAGCGAGGCGATATCGAGCGCGCCCTTGCGCCGCGTCAGTTCCCGCGCCTTGCGGGCGGCCTCGCGGGCGGCGGCGGCCTCCACCACCTTGCCGACTACGGTCTTGGCATCGGCGGGGTTCTCCTCAAGCCAGATGGCGAGCGCCTCGTTGACGACGCCCTCGACGGCCGGCCGCACCTCCGAAGACACCAGCTTGTCCTTGGTCTGCGATGAGAATTTCGGGTCCGGCACCTTCACGGAGACGACGGCGGTCAGCCCCTCGCGGCAATCGTCGCCGGTGAGGCCGACCTTCTCTTTCTTGGACAGGCCGGAGCTCTCGGCATAGCCGGTGATCTGGCGCGTGAGCGCCCCGCGGAAGCCGGCGAGATGGGTGCCGCCGTCGCGCTGGGGGATGTTGTTGGTGAAGACCAGCACATTCTCGTGGTAGCTGTCGTTCCACCACAGGGCCACTTCGACGCCGACGCCGTCGCGCTCGCCGCGGACCATGATCGGCTTGGCGAGAAGCGAGGTCTTGGCGCGATCGAGATAATGGACGAAGGCTTCCACGCCGCCTTCGTAGTACAGTTCCTCCACCTTGCGCTCAGCATGGCGATTGTCGGTCAAAACGATACGCACGCCGGAGTTGAGGAACGCCAGTTCGCGCAGGCGGTGTTCCAGGGTGGCGTAGTCGTATTCCACCATCGTGAAGGTTTCGGGCGAAGCGAGGAAGGACACCTCGGTGCCACGCTTGCCCTGGGCGTCGCCGACGACGGCCAGCGGCGCAACCGCGTTGCCGTTGCGGAACTCGACGAAATGCTCCTTGCCGCCGCGCCAGATGCGCACCTTCAGCCAGGTCGACAGGGCGTTGACCACGGACACGCCGACGCCATGCAGGCCGCCGGACACCTTATAGGAATTCTGGTCGAACTTTCCGCCGGCATGGAGCTGGGTCATGATGACCTCGGCGGCCGAAATACCCTCACCCTGATGGATGTCGGTCGGGATGCCGCGGCCGTTGTCCGAGACGGTCACCGAGCCGTCGGAATTCAGCGTGACGGTGACCAGGGTGGCGTGGCCGGCGAGCGCTTCGTCGATGGCATTGTCGACGACCTCGTACACCATGTGATGCAAGCCGGAGCCATCATCGGTATCGCCGATATACATGCCTGGGCGCTTGCGGACGGCATCGAGGCCCTTGAGCACCTTGATGGAATCGGCGCCATAGGACTCGTCGTTCACGTCGCGGGCGGGTTCAGCCATGGATGGGGTCCAATTCGGTAACGGGAAACATCGCTGCGATTGCACCGCAGCCTTTGATTCGACAGCATAAATCTAATCATTCGGACGTGAGATTTCACGCCCGCGCGAGCACTTTTCCCTTGAGAATGCGGCTTTATCGCGTTGCGACTGCGATCGCTGCGCCCGCCATCACGGTTCCGCTGCCCCGGTTGAGCCAACGCATGGCGCGCGGCGAGGTGAAAAGCCGGCGAACGCGTGTCGCCAGAAGCACATAGCCGGTGAACACGCCGGTCAGCACGGCAACGATGACACCGACAAGCTCGATGAAGGCCAGGAAGCGGACATCCGCCAGACTGATGATGTTGGGGAGAAGCGCGAGATAGAACATCATGGATTTCGGGTTGCCGAGCGCGAGCATGACGCCGCCCACGAAGGCGCGCAGGCCCCGTTCGCCGGAGCTTGCCACGGCCGGGACCTCTGGCGAAGCGGATATCGGTGCGAACCAGAGCTTCCAGGCGAGCCAGAAGAGATAGGCCGCACCGAGATAGCGGATGACGAGGAAGAGTTCGTGGAAGGTCTGGGCGACGACGGCAAGACCGAGCACCGCCGCCGCCAGCCACACCACATCCCCGAGGATGAGCCCGGCCAGGAACGGCGTTACGCCCGCCGCGCCGCGGGCGAGCACCCTGGCCAGAATGGCCGCGACCGCGGGGCCCGGCGAGGCGCCCGCCACCGCCAGGACGCTGGCGAAGACGGCAAGGCTGATCAGGTCGAGGCCGGACATTGTCTAAGCTTTCAAGGTCGAACGCATCACAGTTGCTCATAGCAGAAATGAGGCGTTGCGCGAAGCGCGCGAACCCACGGCGCCATAAACCCGCAGGGCCACGAACCCGCGGAAGGTCACATCTCCATGGCCTCGTAGGGCGTGACCATTCCGGGCGTGACAAGGAACCGCGCCGAGCCTTCCGGGAGCTCGGTGAAAAGCGCTGGATCGGCGCCCGTCATCCAGACTTGCGAGCCCAGCGCCGCCAGTTCCCGGTAGAGCGCGGCACGCCGGCGCGGATCGAGATGGGCCGCCACCTCATCCATCAGCACGAGCGGCGCGATCCCGCTCATGGTCGCGACGAGCCGGGCATGGGCGAGCACGAGCCCGATCAGCAGGGCTTTCTGCTCGCCGGTCGAACATTGTCCGGCGGGCATGGCCTTGGCGCGATGGTGAACGACGAGCTCGCTCGTCTGCGGGCCACTCAGGGTGCGGCCGGCGGCCTTGTCGCGGGCGCGGCCGTCGCGCAGCAGGCGGCGATAGTGATCCTCGACCTCGACGGCGGCGGTCGCATTGACCAGCGCCTCGATCTCCCCTTCGAGGCGCAGTTCCGCCGAGGGGAAGGGTGAGGCGTCGTCGCGGGTGGCTTCGATGAGCGCAGCGAGCCGCGCGACCGTCTCGGCACGCGCAGCGGCGACGGCGACGCCCAGCTCCGCGAGCTCCCGTTCCACGGCATCGAGCCAGGCTCGATGTGGGGCATCTTCGGCCAGAAGCCGGTTGCGGCCGCGCATGGCCTTTTCGAAAGCATTGACGCGCGTGCCGTGGCCGGCGTCCACGGCCAGGACCAGGCGATCGAGAAAACGGCGGCGGTCGCCCGCCGGACCGGAGAAAAGTCCGTCGAAGGCCGGTGTCAGCCACACGACGCGGACATAATCCGCAAAAGCCGACGCGGACGCCACGGCGGTTCCGTCCACGCGGCATTTGCGGCTGTTGCCGCCCTCCGGCGTCGGCTCGGAGCCGATACCGAGGCGCGTTTCGCCGAGATGGGCTTCATCAGGCGGTGCGGCCAGCGTTGCGGACACGGCGAAACCGCCGCGTCCGCCGATGCGTGCGAGCTCGCCGAAGTCGGCCCGGCGCAGCCCCCGCCCTGGCGTGAACAGCGAAAGCGCCTCGATGAGATTGGTCTTGCCCGCGCCGTTGTCGCCGACGAGGGCAACCAACGGTGCCGCGCCGACATCAAGATGGAGATCCGCATAGCTGCGGAAATCCGCAAGCATGAGGCGCTTCACGCGCGGAGCTGTCGCGCGCTCCTGAATGGTCGCGTCCCCGCAGTTTGCCTGGCCACACACGCGGCGGACCCTTGCCGGTCCGCCGTCTCATTCACGATCCGCGCGTTGCCCGGACGAGCCACGCGCGTCCGTCGTTTCGCTTGACGGCGTCAGACCCGCATCGGCATCAGCACATAGAGGGCGGCCGCCCCCTCGCGATCCTGCACGAGTGTCGGCGAGCCGGCATCGGCAAGCTTGAACAGGGCCGTATCGCCATCAAGCTGGCTCGTGATGTCCAGGAGATAGCGCGCGTTGAAGCCGATATCGAGGCTCGCCGCGTCATAGTCGACCTCGAGTTCCTCGGTGGCGCTGCCCGAATCCGGGTTGGTGACCGACAGAACCATGCGACCGTCGCTCAGCGCCAGTTTCACGGCGCGCCCGCGCTCGGACGAAATGGTCGACACCCGGTCCACTGCCGCGCTGAAGACGTCGCGATCCACGACGAGCTCTTTGTCGTTGCCGGCTGGAATCACGCGCTGATAGTCCGGGAAGGTTCCGTCGATCAGCTTCGATGTCAGGATCACGGCCCCGATCGTGAGCCGAACCTTGGCAGGCGACAGCTCTACGGTGATGTCGGCCTCCAGGCCGTCGAGCAGCTTCTGGATTTCGGCAACGGCCTTGCGCGGCAGAATGACGCCGGGCATGCCGACCGAGCCGGGCGGAGCCGGCACATCGACCCGCGCGAGGCGATGGCCATCGGTCGCGACCGCGCGCAGCACGGTTGCCCCGGGCGCGGCCTCGATCGTGTGGATGAAGATGCCGTTGAGGTAGTAGCGCGTCTCTTCGGTCGAGATCGCGAATTGCGACTTGTCGATCAGCCGCTTCAGTTCGATGCCGGGCAGGCTGAAGCGATGGGGAAGGTCGCCGGCGGCGAGGTCCGGAAAGTCGCTTTCAGGCAGAGCCTGCAGGTTGAAACGCGAGCGCCCGGCGCGGATCAGCATCTGCGTCCCGTCGCCGGTCGTCTCCAGCGAGACCTGCGCACCGTCCGGCAGCTTGCGCACGATGTCGTAGATGACGTGAGCCGGCACCGTGGTGGCGCCCTCGATCTCGACATCGGCCGGAAGGGTCTCCGTCACCTCGAGGTCAAGATCGGTCGCCTTCAGGCTCAGCTGACCGGCCACGCCCTTCAAAAGGACGTTGGACAGGATCGGAATCGTTGTGCGCCGCTCGACGACGCGATGGACATGACCGAGCGACTTCAAAAGTGTCGCCCGTTCGACGGTGACCTTCATCGAACGTTCCGTTTCTCTCTAACGCAATGACCCGCGCAACGCAGACCAGGACGAAATCGGCCGGCCTGCCCGACAGGTGGGCAGGCACAATGCCGTCTCGCCAGCGCTTTCGCAAGGGCACTTGTTGTCCAAGCCACGGATCCGGGCCGCAAGCAGCAACCAGAGGGACGAACCTACAACCTGGCGCGGGCTGCGCCCTACGACGCTCCGCGCCCTACTCCTGAAGCATGCGCTTCAGAAGTTCGACCTCTTCATTCAACGCGCCGTCGTCACCGACGGCCTTTTCGATCTTCCGCACCGCATGCAGCACGGTCGTATGGTCGCGTCCGCCGAAACGCCGGCCGATTTCCGGCAGCGAGCGCAAGGTCAGGATCTTGGACAGATACATCGCGATCTGGCGGGGCTTGACCACGGCCGCGGTCCGGCGCTCGGACAGGATATCGGCGCGCGAGACATTGTAGCGGCTGGCGACCAGCTTCTGGATGTCCTCGATCTTGACGCGTTTGGGATCCTTGGTGCGGACGAGATCGCGGATGGCCGCTTCCGCCGTCTCCAGCGACATCTCCGAACCCGACAGGGTGGAATGGGCGAGCAGGCGATTGACGGCGCCGTCGAGATCGCGGCCGTTGGTGGTGATGACCCGCGCGACATAGGACACGACGGGCGAAGGCACGGAGAAGGCCGGATGGACGGATTGTACCGCCGCGATTCGGGCCATCAGGATGCGATTGCGGAGCTCCTCGTCCAGCGACGCCATCTCGACCACGAGCCCGCCGGCAAGGCGCGAGCAGACGCGCTCGTCGAGCGCCTCGAGATCGGCGGGTGGCCGGTCCGCCGCCACCACGATCTGGCGGCCGGCGTCGAGCAGCGCATTGATGGTGTGGCCGAACTCCTGCTGGATCGATTTGCCCTGCAGGAACTGCACGTCGTCGATGACGAGCAGGTCGATGCCGCGCAGCTTCTCCTTGAAGGCAAGCGCGGTCTGCGCCTTCAGCGCTGCCACGAAGCCATACATGAAGCGATCGGCCGTGAGATAGATCACCCGCTTGCCGCAGCGCTGGGCGTCATGGGCCACAGCCTGGATCAGGTGCGTTTTGCCGAGCCCGACACCCGCGTGGAGATAAAGCGGGTTGTAGAGGGGCGTCGCGCCGTCATCGCGCGCCACCCTCTCAGCGGCGGCGTGGGCGAGGGCGTTGGAACGGCCGACGATGAAGGACTCGAATGTCAGCCGGCCGTCGAGCGGATTGCCCGTCAGGTCAGAGCTGTCGCCACGCTGCGCGGCCGGCGTCGCAACCGGCTTCTCAAAAGCCGGCGGCGCCACGCTCGCCTCGGCGAAACCGTCCCGCGCGGCGGCCTGGCGCGGCACGGACGGCTCGACGGGGCGTGCCGCGGCCGCAGCATCGCGGCTCAGCGAACCACGGACGGACAGGGCTAATCGCGTCACCTCCGCGCATTCGGACCGGAACAGGGTGAGGACGCGGTCGGCATAATGGGACTCGATCCAGCTCTTGAGGAAGCGCGTGGGGACGGTCAGCCTTGCGACCCCCTCCGTCACGCCATCAAGCTCGAGACGACCGAACCAGCTCGTGAAGACGTCTTCTCCAAGCTCGACACGCAGCCGACGCCGCACACGCGACCAGGGCTCACCGAATACGGGCTGATCGCCAACCGCACCCGTGCTCACCACCGCTGCTCCCATGCCACCTGTTCCCAACGCACCGCTTCCCAAGGCACCACTTCCCAAGACACCACTTCCCAAAAGACTCGAGCCCAAACCATTCGTAACCTTGGTGACATCCCCTCTGGGGGAGCTGCCAAGGGCAACCGGGCCGATACCCGGGCCACGAACCGCTGCTGACAAGGCCTCCGAAGGCCGCAAACTCTGGCCGGATATCGAACCCTTTTCAGGGCTTCCACGGTCTCCGGGGAGTTTCGTCCCTTCGTTCGCCTTATACATCGACTGCAGCTCCTTTTTTTGTTTTAACGCCCGACCCCTGAGCGCAAACTATCCCCACGGCGCAATCAAAGACTGCACCGCTGTTGGATCTCCAACAAACAAACTTTAAGCCGCGCCGGCCCTTAAAAAGGTACGCAACAGGAAGCGTGCGGAGACTGTTTCGAAATCACGCAGAGTCAACGGGACCAGGTGCGCAGCAACAAAGAACTTTACAGATAAGGAAGCCGCATAACACCGGCATAATCTGTAACGATGCTCTTCCGACTGCTCGATAAGCACAGGTCGCCAACTGTGTATAGAGCGACCTGACAGCTGTTGAACAGACAAAAAACACCGCTCCCTCCTGAAAAAGAGGTTGAATTCTTCCAACTTTCCCGCTGAAGGCCCCAAGGCGAAAGCCTCAAGTCCGGTAACACTACGACACCCGCTTGGGCGGGCGCAACACATCAAACGGTTGTGGGGGTGCCAAAGCTCGCCTGTTGCCGAGTTGCGCCGGCCGCACGCCCGCTGGCAAGCAGTGTAAATTGTTGTTGATGCTCGGTTTTCATCACGGCCACGCCCAAGCTTGATTGCCAGCGCAGCGAGGCGATTTGCGACACGATAGGATGCCCTCACACCCCCCCGGGAGGGCAGATTCGCCCCCCCTCACACGCTTTGCCTGCTAAGGATCTGTTCTGGCGGCGTTTTATCTGCGCGGTTGGAATTTCGGGTTGCCGCTCATGCTGCGAACGTGTGTCAAGAATAAAAGGCAAGCAGATAATGCGCGAATCACGTATTCGGCGGCGGAATCATGAAAAAAAGCCCAGCTTTCACTGGGCTTTAAAATCAACGATGAGTATCGCTAAAATAGCGTCGATTAAGCGCTGAGCGCCTTGATCCGATGCGCGAGGCGGGACACCTTACGTGACGCGGTATTCTTATGCACGACGCCCTTCTGGGCGGCACGCATCAACTCAGGCTCAGCCGAACGCAGAGCAACCGCGGCTGCCGCCTGGTCACCGCTGCCGATCGCTTCCTCGACGCGGCGGAGGAATGTGCGGACGCGGCTCTTACGCGCCTTATTCACGGCCGTACGGCGTGCAATCTTGCGAGCCGCCTTTTTGGCCGACGCGGTGTTAGCCATCTCTAACCTCTTGATCGTCCCCGATCTGTCCGCACAACCTTGTGGAGGCGAGCGACCGGGATCGGCAATTGTTGAACGGTAGAAGAGGGCAGCGCCGAACGCCACCCATCCTGATGCGCGGCTTATACGGCGTTGCGACCCAAGCGTCAACGCTCGTCTTGCATTCTTCTTTACGATGGAAGTGCGGGGCGGAAGCCGCGATGAAACCGCTTGCCTGACGGCCTGCAGCCGGCCCACCTCATCGCTGGCAGGTTGCGCAGAAGAACGTCGAGCGCCCGCCTTGGGTCATGCGCGCGATGGTGCCGCGGCAGCCCGGCGTCGGGCAGGCGGCGTGCTCCCGGTCGTAGACGCGGAAGCCATGCTGGAAATAGCCGAGAGAGCCGTTCGGCTGGGCATAGTCGCGCAGGCTCGAGCCGCCGGCCGCGACAGCCTCGGTGAGGACCTCGCGGATCGCCGTCGCGAGCCGCCGCGCCCCCGCCGTGGGCCGGCCGGCTGCCGTGACGAGCGTGCCGGCGGCGCGGCGCGGTGAAAGCCCCGCCCGGTGCAGGGCTTCGCACACATAGATATTGCCGAGGCCCGCGATCAGGCCCTGGTCCATCAGCGCGGCCTTCAACGGGGTTTGCCGCCCGGCCATCAGGCGGGCGATGAGATCCGCATCGAGTTCGTTGCCGAGCGGCTCGATGCCGAGTTTCGCGATCAGGGGATGCTGGGCGAGCTCGGCGCGCGGCACCAGGACCATGAAGCCGAAGCGCCGCGCGTCGTTGTAGGTGACGATCAGGCCGTTGGCGAGGTGGAAGACGACGTGATCATGGCGGTGGTCTTCGCCCGCCGCATGCTGAAAGGCGCCGGGCATGGCGCGTCCGGCCGCCGCCTCGATGAGAAAGCGGCCGCTCATGCCAAGATGCATGATGAGGACGTCGCCGCTCGAGATATCAGCCAGGAGGTATTTGGCGCGGCGGCCGAGGCCGATGATCGTTTGGCCGCCGAGCCTGTCGGGGAAGCGCGCGGGAAAGGGAAAGCGCAGGTTGGGGCGCCGCTGCTCCACCCTGGTGATGACCGTGCCCACCATTGCCGGTTCGAGGCCGCGCCGTACGGTTTCAACTTCGGGAAGTTCGGGCATGAAGGGTCCTGGAGCGCTGCGTCAGTGCGGCTTTCATCGAGCGGCCGGTGTCAGATAGCAATCGCCGATGGCTTCCGCCAGCGCGAGGCCGGAGCGGTGTCATGGAATGCGATGATTTCCAATAAGATAGAGACTCAATAGGATAGAGGCTTGGAGCGACAAGATAGAGACTTGGAGCGACCGAATGGCCCTTTCCCCCCGCGGGCCTCATGATCTATGGTCGGCGCGCTTCGACAGCTTCATCAGTTCCAACAGGGATGCGAAACCACGGTGACCCCGGCGAATGACCTGACGCATTTCGGCTTTTCCGAGGTGCCCCTCGACGAAAAGCAGACGCTGGTGAACGACGTCTTCCATAAGGTGGCGCGCCGTTACGACGTGATGAACGACCTGATGTCGGGCGGGCTGCATCGCGCCTGGAAGAATGCGCTGGTGTCGTCGCTGCGGCCGCCGCGGAACCGCCCCTTCGCCCATCTCGACGTGGCCGGCGGAACGGGGGACGTCGCTTTCCGGGTGCTCGATGCGGGCGGCGATCAGACGCGCGTCACCGTGCTCGACATCAATGGCGACATGCTGGAGGTCGGCAAGGACCGCGCGGGCACGCGCTACGGCGATCGCATCACCTTCGTGGCCGGCAATGCCGAGGCGCTCCCCTTCGGCGATCGCGAATTCGACGCCTATACGGTGGTGTTCGGTATCCGCAACGTGCCGCGCATCGACAAGGCGCTGGCGGAGGCCTACCGCGTGCTGAAGCGCGGCGGGCGGCTGCTCTGCCTCGAGTTCAGCCATGTCGACGTGCCCGGCGCCGACGCGATCTATCGCGCCTACTCCTTTAATGTCATTCCCGCCGTCGGGCGCATGGTCACCGGCGATGCCGAGCCATATCGCTATCTGGTTGAATCGATCCGTCGCTTCCCGACCCCGCAGGCCTTTTCCACCATGCTGGAAGATGCCGGCTTCCGCTCCGTCAGTTATCGCCCGATGACCCTGGGCGTCGTTGCATTGCATTCGGCATGGAAGCTCTGATGGCGGGCGCCTTCGGCCCGCGCCGGGCGCAGGGGGGGCGATAGCGTGGCGCTCTCCGACATCTGGCATATCCTGTCTTTCGCCCGGGTCGGCTTCGTGCTGGCGCGCGAGGGCGCCTTCGGGCTGTTCGATCAGTCGCTGCTGCCGCCGGCCGCAAGGGCCGGTGTCCGTCTTGCCCGCCTCATCGAGCGGCGCGGGCGCGGCGACGGGGCGGAACGGCTGGCCGCCGCGCTGACGCGGCTCGGGCCGTCCTACGTCAAGTTCGGCCAGTTCCTGGCCACACGCCCCGATGTGGTGGGCATTCGCGTCGCGCGTGATCTCGAAGCCCTGCAGGACAGGATGCCGGCCTTCCCCAAGGCGGAAGCGGTCGCGATTGTGGAGGCAACGCTCGGACAGCCGCTCGATCAGGTCTTCGCGAGCTTCAGCGATCCCGTTGCGGCGGCTTCCATCGCCCAGGTGCACCGTGCCCGGCTGGTGGATGCGCGCGGCGGCCGCGAGGTGGCGGTAAAGGTGCTGCGGCCCGGTGTGCGCGAGCGTTTCAACGCGGATCTCGCAGCCATGCGCTTCGGAGCGCGGCTGGCGGCACGCTTCCTGCCGGACATGCATCGCCTCAAGCCGGTGGAGGTCGTCGAGACGCTGGCGCGCTCCGTCGTGATGGAGATGGACCTCCGGCTCGAGGCGGCCGCGCTCTCGGAGCTCGCCCAGAACACGGCGGACGACGTCGATTTTCGCGTACCCGCCGTCGAATGGGACATGACCGGGCGGGACATCCTGGTCAATGAATGGGTGGAAGGCTTGCCGCTGTCGGATCTCGCCGGCATCGAGGCGGCGGGTCATGACCGCGTCGCCCTTGGCCGCGCGGTGATCCAGACATTCCTGCGGCAGGCCCTGCGCGATGGCTTCTTCCATGCGGACATGCATCCCGGCAATCTCTTCGCGGGGCCGGACGGCCGGCTTGTCGCGGTGGATTGCGGCATCATGGGGCGTCTGAGCCCGGAGGAGCGTCGCTTTCTCGCGGAGATCCTCTACGGTTTCATCACCCGCAACTACCGCCGCGTCGCCGAGGTCCATTTCGAGGCGGGCTATGTGCCGCATCGCCATAACGTCGCGGATTTCGCCCAGGCGATCCGCGCCATCGGCGAGCCGATCCACAATCGGCGCGCGGATGAGATCTCGATGGCGAAGCTGCTGACCTTGCTCTTCGAGATCACGGCGCTGTTCGACATGCAGACACGCACCGAGCTCGTGATGCTGCAGAAGACCATGGTCGTCGTCGAAGGTGTGGCGCGCAACCTCGATCCCAAGCTCGACATGTGGTCCACCGCCGATCCCGTGGTGCGCAGCTGGATCGAGCAGAATCTGGGGCCGCTTGGCCGCCTCGCCGATGTGGGCCGCAACGCCAAGGAATTTGGCGGGTTCCTCGGCCATCTGCCCAGCCTCCTCACGCGGGGCGAGCGGCTCGTCAGCGATGTCGAGCGCATGGCGCGGGACGGTGTCCAGCTCGATCGCGACAGCGTGGCGGCGATCGGCCGTGCCGAGGCGTACGGAGGACGCTCCCGTACAGTTGCGCTCTGGCTGGTCGTGGTTCTGCTTGGCCTGATCTGGCTCGCCATGTAATTGGCGTTATTTCGCGTCGAAACCTGCGAAATGGGGTAAAGCCCGGCTCACGAATGTGCTAATTGTTCGCGCAGAACGTTTCGGGCGCGAGCGCTGGAGTCCTGGATTGCAGAAGCGCATTCTTCTCATCATCGCTGGCGGGATCGCGGCCTACAAGTCGCTTGACCTGATCCGGCGCTTGAAGGAGCGGGGTTATGCCGTGCGCGCGATCCTGACGCCTGCCGGTGCGGAGTTCATAACGCCCCTGTCGGTCGGCAGCCTCTGCGGCGAGCGCGCCTTCACCGACATGTTCTCGCTGACGGACGAAGCGGATATCGGCCATATCGCCCTGTCCCGGCAGGCGGACCTGCTCGTGGTCGCACCGGCCACCGCCGATATCCTCGCCAAGATGGCCCAGGGTCACGCGGATGATCTCGCGAGCACGGCCCTGCTCGCCACCGACAAGCCCATCCTCGTTGCCCCTGCCATGAACCCGCTGATGTGGGAGCATCCGGCCACGCGGCGCAACATGGCCCAGCTTGTGGCGGACGGCGTGCACGTTGTCGGACCCAATAGCGGGCGGATGGCCGAGCGCGGCGAGGAGGGGCCGGGCCGCATGGCCGAGCCGCTGGAAATCGTTGCCGCCATCGCGCTGGCGCTCCAGGGAAATGCCGGACAAGCCGGTGCGGCGCTGCCGCTCGCCGGCCGACGCGTTGTCGTGACATCGGGGCCGACCCACGAGCCGATCGACCCCGTTCGCTATATCGCCAACCGCTCGTCCGGCCGGCAGGGCCATGCCATCGCCGCGGCGGCGGCGGCTTTGGGGGCCGAGGTCGTGCTCGTTTCGGGGCCGGTTTCGATCCCCGACCCCGCCGGTGTCACGGTCCGCCATGTGGAGACCGCGGTCGAGATGCTCGCGGCGGTCGAGGCGGCACTGCCGGCAGATGTCGGCATCTTCACCGCGGCCGTCGCCGACTGGCGGGTGGCGGGCGAAGCCTCGCAGAAAATGAAGAAAACGGGCGCCGCGCCGAAGCTCGCGCTGGTCGAGAATCCGGATATCCTGGCCACCGTGGCGAAGCGCGCCGTGGATCGTCCGCGACTTGTCGTTGGTTTCGCGGCCGAAACGGAAAACGTCGTCGCCTATGCCAAGGCCAAGCGTCAGCGCAAGGGCTGCGACTGGATCATCGCCAATGACGTCAGCCACGCGACAGGCATCATGGGCGGGGACAACAACACGGTGCATGTGGTGACCGCCGATACGGTTGAGGATTGGCCCGACCTGCCGAAGACGGAGGTGGCCGCCCGGCTGGTGGCGCGCATCGCCCGCTTATTTCAAGAGGATAGGCCATGAGTATCGAAGTGGGCCTGCGTCGGCTGGCCCATGGCGAGGGTTTGCCCCTGCCGCGTTATGAGACGGCGGATGCCGCAGGGCTCGATCTCACGGCCGCGGTGCCGGACGGTGAGCCTTTGACCTTGCTGCCGGGTGCGCGCGCCCTCGTGCCGACGGGGCTCGTGCTCGCTCTGCCGCGCGGCTATGAAGGACAGGTGCGGCCGCGCTCCGGGCTGGCCCTCAAGCAGGGGCTGACTGTGGCCAACGCGCCTGGCACCATCGATGCGGACTACCGCGGGGAACTGGGTGTCATTCTGATCAACCTGGGCCAGGAGCCCGTCGTCATCGCGCGTGGCATGCGCATCGCGCAACTCGTTATCGCGCCGGTCGTTCAGGTCGCCCTGCGCGAGGTCGAGGCCGTTGACGAGACCGCACGCGGCAGCGGCGGCTTCGGCTCGACTGGCGCTTGAATTTCTGATCGAGAGGAGCCATCCGCCATGATCTTGCTCTCCAGGCGTAGCCTTCTCGCCGTAGCAGCGGTCGTTGATGTCGCCATCCATGCGCGGCCGACCCCTGTCGCGGCAAAGTTTCTGGCCGCGCGCCACAACCTGCCGCCTCGGCATCTTGAAACGGTGCTGCAGCAGCTCGTCCGCGCCGGCATTTTGAAGGGCGTACGGGGTCCCCGTGGAGGCTATGAGCTCGCCCGGGAGCGCCGGCGCATCTCGGCCGGCGACATCGTGCGCGCGGCCATGGACGAGGATGATGACAGCGGTCTGCCAACCCCCGATTCGCTCCTCGTCGATCGCGTCATCGGTCCGACGATCCGAGAGGCGAGTGAGACCTTCCTGGCGAAGCTGGACGAGATCACCGTCGAGGACCTCTGCCGCAAAGCCGACGCGATAGCCGTCTTTGAGTCTCCGCCCGCCGCTGGTGATTTTACGATTTAGATCGTATAATATTTATATCATCGCGACTTTTATGTGATATAAATGCCGAGATCAATCCGGGACGTCTGTCCCGCGCAACGGAGAAAGCGCCATGGCGGGCACATCGAATGGATCCACCGGCGACCGCGCACCAGGCCGCGGCCGCATCTATGATTCCATCACCGAGACGATCGGCGACACGCCGATCGTGCGGCTGCGCCGGTTGGAGCAGGAACGCGGCTTGAAGGCGCACCTGCTTGCGAAGCTTGAGTTCTTTAATCCGATTGGGAGTGTGAAGGACCGCATCGGCGTGAACATGATCGCGTCCCTGGAAGAGCAGGGATTGATCAAGCCGGGCGCGACATTGATCGAGCCGACCTCGGGCAACACGGGTATCGCGCTTGCCTTCGTGGCGGCCGCCCGCGGTTACCGCCTGATCCTCGTGATGCCGGAGACGATGTCCATCGAGCGGCGCAAAATGCTGTCGCTGCTTGGCGCGGAACTTGAGCTGACCCCCGGTCCCCAGGGCATGCGCGGCGCCATCAACCGGGCGGAGGAGCTGAAGGCCTCGATCCCTGGTTCCATCATCCCGCAGCAGTTCCACAATCCGGCCAATCCGGACATTCACCGCCGCACGACGGCGGAGGAAATCTGGAACGACACCAAGGGCGAGGTTGATATCATCGTTGCCGGCGTCGGTACCGGCGGCACCATCACCGGCATCGGCCAGGTGCTGAAGCCGCGCAAGCCAACGCTGCATGTTGTCGCGGTCGAGCCTGAAGATTCGCCGGTTCTCTCCGGCGGTCAGCCCGGCCCTCACAAGATTCAGGGCATCGGCGCCGGTTTCGTGCCGGAGGTGCTCGATCGTTCCGTGATTGACGAGGTCGTCACGGTCGGCAATCAGACCGCCTTCGACACGTCGCGTCTGCTCGCGCGGACGGAGGGTATCCCGGTCGGCATTTCCGCCGGCGCAGCGCTTGCCGCGGCGCTCGAAGTCGCCGCCCGGCCGGAATCGGCCGGCAAGACCATCGTGCTGATCATTCCCGATTTCGCCGAGCGTTATCTCTCGACCGCCTTGTTCGAAGGGCTGTAGGCGCGGAACGCGGCGTGCCACCTCTCCCGGCTGGGAGAGGTCGGCCGCCTTGCGGCCGGGTGAGGGCTCTGATGGCTCTTATGGAGCGGCCGACATAATCCGGGGCAATCACCGCCATAAAAAAGGCCGGCGAAAGCCGGCCTTTTCGTATCGGAGTGCGGAGGGCAGCGCCTTACTCGGCGTTGCCGTCCTTCTGCTTGGCCTCGAGGTCCTCACCGGTCTCCTGGTCCACCGCCTTCATCGAAAGGCGGACCTTGCCGCGCTCATCGAAGCCGAGGAGCTTGACCTTGACCTTCTGGCCTTCCTTGACGACGTCGGTCACCTTCTGGACGCGCTGTCCGGCGAGCTGGGAGATGTGGACGAGCCCATCGCGGGAACCGAAGAAATTCACGAAGGCGCCGAAGTCCGTGGTCTTCACCACCGTGCCTTCATAGATCGCGTTCAGCTCCGGCTCGGCGGCGATGCCCTTGATCCAGTTGATGGCGGCAGTGATGGACTTCGCATCCGACGACGCAACCTTCACCGTGCCGTCGTCGCCGATATCGATCTTGGCGCCCGTCTTCTCGACGATCTCGCGGATCACCTTGCCGCCGGAACCGATGACCTCGCGGATCTTGTCCTGCGGGATCTTGATGGTCTCGATGCGCGGGGCATATTCGCCGAGCTCGGCGCGCGCCGACTTCAGCGCCTTGCCCATTTCGCCGAGGATGTGCAGACGGCCGCCCTTGGCCTGATCGAGGGCGACCTTCATGATCTCCTCGGTGATGCCGGCGATCTTGATGTCCATCTGCAAGGCGGTGATGCCCTGATCGGTGCCCGCCACCTTGAAGTCCATGTCGCCGAGGTGATCTTCATCACCCAGAATGTCGGACAGGACCGCGTAGCGCTCACCCTCGAGGATCAGGCCCATGGCGATGCCGGCGACGGGACGGCGCAGCGGCACGCCCGCGTCCATCAGCGACAGCGAGGTGCCGCAGACGGTGGCCATCGACGAAGACCCGTTGGATTCGGTGATCTCCGAGACGACGCGCAGCGTGTAGGGGAACTCGTGGTGCGGCGGCAGCATGGGATGCACGGCGCGCCATGCGAGCTTGCCATGGCCGATTTCGCGGCGGCCGGGCGAACCCATGCGGCCCGTCTCGCCGACCGAATAGGGCGGGAAGTTGTAGTGCAGCAGGAAGGTTTCCTTATAGGTGCCTTCCAGCGAGTCCACGAACTGCTCGTCGTCACCGGTGCCGAGCGTCGCGACCACCAGGGCCTGCGTCTCGCCGCGGGTGAACAAGGCCGAGCCGTGGGTGCGGGGCAGCAGGCCGACTTCCGAGACGATCGGACGGACGGTCTTGACGTCGCGGCCGTCGATGCGGGTGCCGGTGTCGAGGATATTCCAGCGCACGATCTTGGCCTGGACTTCCTTGAAGACGATTTTCACCTGCTCGGCCGGGAAACGGACCTCGCCGTCCTCGGGGAGAAGGGCAGCGACGACCTTGGCCTTGGCGGCATCAACCGCTGCATAGCGCTTCTGCTTGTCGACGATCTGGTAGGCGGCGCGCAGATCCGCCTCGGCGATCTCGAGAACCGCCTTCTCGATCTCCGAGAGGTCCGGCGCGGCGATGTCGCGCGGCTCCTTCGCGGCCTTCTCGGCGAGGCGGATGATCGCCTCGATGACCGGCTGGAAGGCGTTGTGGCCGAACATCACGGCGCCGAGCATCACATCTTCCGGAAGCTCCTTGGCTTCCGATTCCACCATCAGCACCGCGTCGGCCGTGCCGGCGACCACGAGATCGAGGTCGGAGGCCTCCTTCTCGGTGACGGCCGGGTTGAGCTTGTATTCGCCCTTGACGTAACCGACGCGCGCGGCGCCGATGGGGCCGGTGAAGGGCACGCCGGACAGCGTGAGGGCGGCGGAGGCCGCAACCATCGATACGATGTCCGGGTCGTTCTCCAGATCGTGCGTCAGAACGGTGACGATGACCTGGGTGTCATTGCGCCAGCCGTCCAGGAACAGCGGGCGGATCGGCCGGTCGATCAGACGGGAGACGAGCGTCTCCTTTTCGGACGGACGGCCTTCGCGCTTGAAATAGCCACCGGGGATGCGGCCGGCTGCATAGGCCTTTTCCTGGTAGTTGACGGTAAGCGGCATGAAATCGATGCCGGGCTTCGGCTCCTTGGCCGCGACGACCGTCGCGAGAACCGTGGTCTCACCGTAGGTCGCGAGAACCGCGCCGTCGGCCTGGCGGGCGATGCGGCCCGTCTCCAGGGTCAGCGTGGTGCCGCCCCAATTGATCTCTTCGCGTTGAATATCAAACATGGATTCTCATCTCTCATGGTCTTCAGGCCCGCAGGCCGTGAGCCGCTTGAGGCGACGCCATGAGCAAGACGGCGAGAGGCTCTATCGAATGATGAGCATCCGGCGATCCTGCCATGGTCGTCTGGCCCGGCCGTTCACGCAACACGCCCGGCCGTTCAAGCAACCTGTGTGAGGGAGACTTTCGGACAGAATGGCCCGTCGGGTCCCTCGCGGCGGGCGGCCAGCCCCTGCTGTCCGCCCGAGGCGTAGCGTAAAACATAGCCCATGGGCCGATTTCACGATACGCAAGGATCGCAGCGTCACGCTGCGTTCTGGAGCATGGCCGCGACGAGCGGGTTACATCGCTCTTTGCCGGTCCACTGACCCGTGCGGCCCCGACCGCACGGTTGCTCCGACAGGCCGGCATGGCCTGCTGCCGACCTCGGCCCAAAGGGCCGATTTACGTCTGCCTACCGCTCTCCCCGGCTGGGGGAAAGCGGCTGCCGTAGCTCATTCCCAGACACCTGAGCCATCCAAGCGCGCAGGCTTCCAGGCTCGGGTCCTTCTTGCTCAGGTCCTCGGAGCGGCGAGCCTCGCAATACGAGGCGCGTCACCGCGCGATGGCCCCTGGTACCAAACGATCCCGGCACCGCCCATCGGCGACGGGATCGCAATGACGATATCAGCGACGAATGCCGAGGCGCTCGATCAGGCTGCGGTAGCGCGCCTCGTCCTTGCTCTTCAGGTAGTCGAGCAGCGAACGGCGCTGCGAAACCATCTTCAGCAGGCCACGGCGGGAATGGTTGTCCTTGGCGTGGGTGCGAAAATGCTCGGTCAGATTGACGATGCGCGTCGTCAGGATAGCGATCTGCACCTCGGGAGAGCCGGTGTCGTTGGCGACCCGGCCATATTCCTTGAGGAGCTCTTGCTTGCGCTCGGCAGTGATCGACATCGATATCTCCTTGACGTTGGCCTAGCCGGGATGTCGTCCAGCGAGGTCGGTTGAAGCGGCACACGGGCCACATGGTGCCGTGCTATACACGAATCCCGTGGGAAAGCCAGCGTGAAGCGCAGTTGCGCTTGACGCGTTCAGAACCCGCCTGAGAGGTTGAAAACGCGTCGCGGGACGATTTCACCCCCGGCCATGTCAGCGACAGCGACGAGCCGGCCCTGGCAAGTCACGGAGAGAGGCCCGTCGATCAGAGGCGCGTCGCGGCCACGCAAAAGAACGCCCTGGCCGCGCGCGAGACGCGCCGCATCGGGCCGGCTGACCGCCACGGACGGCAGCTCCTCCAGCGCCGCTTCCACCGGAAGAACCGCCGCAACACCTTTACTGGCCGCCGGCTGCGCCGCGCTCTGCTCGTTTCGCTGCAGGTCTTCCAGAGTGACGGCGCGGCCGGTCGTGAAGGGGCCAACCCGCGTGCGCCGAAGGGCCGACACATGGCCAAAACAGCCGATGGCGAGGCCGAGATCGCGCGCAATGGCGCGGACATAGGTGCCCTTGCCGCATTCGGCCTCGAACACGCTGTGATCCGGCGTGTGGCTGACGAGCGTCAGCCGGTCGATCCGGACCGGCCTGGCCTCAAGCTCGACGATCTCGCCGCCGCGCGCCAGATCATAGGCGCGCTCGCCGGCGATCTTGATCGCGGAAAAGCGGGGCGGCACCTGCATGATATCGCCGCTGAAGCGCGGCAGGACAGCGGCTATGGCGGCCTCATCGGGACGAGCGTCGCTGGTCGCGGTCACGCTGCCCTCGGTGTCGTCCGTATCCGTCTGGCTGCCCCAGCCAACGGTGAACTGGTAGGCCTTGCGGCCGTCCATCACAAAAGGCACCGTCTTCGTCGCCTCGCCGAGCGCGATCGGCAGCAGTCCTGACGCCAGCGGATCGAGCGTACCGGCGTGGCCGGCCTTCTTGGCCTGCAGAAGGCGCTTCACGACGGCAACGGCGTGGGTCGATGTCATGCCGACCGGCTTGTCGAGCACCACCCAGCCATGCACGTCCCGCTTGCGGCGCGGGGGGTGCTGGCCACGGGCGGAGGAGGCCCTCGTGGACGGGGGCGGGACGCTCGGGGGCTCGTCGGCGATGTCGCTCATCGTGGCGCGCTCAAGGGGTCTCATCATCATCTTTTTTTGGGGAACGGGCATCCGGTGGGGAGTTCGGGTCTTCAAGGTCTGCGTCATCCGCGTCCGTGTCCCGCCGTGAAACGAGGTCGGCCTGGACTCGGCTGGAGTGCAGCAGGCTGTCGATGCGCGCGGCCTCGTCGAAGCTTTCGTCGAGTCGGAAGCGAAGCTCGGGCATGAATTTGATGCTGAGACGCCGCGACACCTCGCCGCGCAGGAAGCGGCGGTGACGCTGCAGGGCCTCGACCACCGCCTTCTCGTCCTTGCCGCCGAGCGGCATGACATAGATCGTCGCCAGCTTGAGGTCCGGCGACATCCGGACTTCAGGAATGGTGATGACATGCGCGGTGACCACGTCATCGATCAGGTCGCCGCGCGTCAGCACCTCGGCCATCGCGTGGCGAACGAGTTCGCCAACGCGCAGCGCGCGTTGGCTCGGGCCCGGGCCCGTGTCGAATCTTTTTTTCGGCATGTTTCCTAACTCCCGGGATCGGACCGGGATCCTAGCTACGCTGGTCATCCGGACGCGCCATATAACGGCCGGTCCGGGATCCAGATGCGATCACATTGACGCGAGGAGCGCGCGGTTCTGGGCCCCGGGTTCGCGGCCAAGCCGCGTCCCGGGGGAATGAGAGCCTCAAAGCGTGCGCTTGATCTCTTCGACGCGGTAGCACTCGATGAGATCGCCCGCGCGCATGTCCTGGTAGTTCTCGAAGGCCATGCCGCATTCCTGGCCCGCCACCACCTCGCGCGCATCGTCCTTGAAGCGCTTGAGCTGGCTGAGCTTGCCTTCGTGAATGACGACACTGTCGCGGATGAGGCGCACGTTCGCGCCACGCTCCACGGTGCCGTCGAGCACGCGGCAACCGGCGATCTTGCCAACCTTCGACACGTCGAAGATCTCCAGGATCTGGGCTTCGCCCAGGCGATGCTCGCGCAGGAGCGGCGAGAGCAGGCCCGACATCGCCAGTTTCACATCGTCCACCAGGTCGTAGATGATGTTGTAGTAGCGGATTTCGATGCCCGTGCGCTCTGCAGCCTCGCGCGTTTCCTTGTTGGCACGCACGTTGAAGCCGAGGATGACCGCGTTGAAGGCCTCCGCAAGCGTGACATCGCTCTCCGTGATGCCGCCGACGCCGGAATGCAGCACACGGGCGGTGACCTCGTCGTTGCCGAGCTTGTCGAGCGCACCGACGATGGCTTCCACCGAGCCCTGCACGTCGCCCTTGACGACGAGCGCGAACTCCTTGCGGCCCGTGCCCTCCTTGAGGTCACGCATCATGTCGGTGAGCGAGCGGGCGGCGGTGACGCCACGCGCTGCCGCACGATCGCGCTTCTGGCGTTCGCGGTAGCCGGTAATCTCGCGGGCACGCGCCTCGTTCTCGACGACCGCGACGCGATCGCCGGCCTCGGGCGTGCCGTTGAAGCCGAGCACCTCGGCCGGAACCGACGGACCGGCTTCCTTGAGCTGTTCGCCGGTATCGGCGATGAGCGCGCGGACGCGGCCATATTCGGCACCCGCGACGACGATGTCGCCGACCTTCAGCGTACCGCGCTGCACGAGCACGGTGGCGACGGGGCCGCGACCGCGATCAAGCTTGGCCTCGACAACGGTGCCTTCGGCGGCGCGGTCGGGGTTGGCCCGCAGATCGAGAATTTCGGACTGAAGCTGCAGACCTTCCAGGAGCTTGTCGAGGTTGGCACCGGTCTTCGCCGAGACTTCGAATTCAAGCGTCTCGCCACCCAGCGATTCAACGACGATCTCATGCTGGAGCAGCTCCGTGCGCACGCGCTGCGGATTGGCCTCCGGCTTGTCGATCTTGTTGATCGCCACGATCAGCGGCACGTTGGCCGCCTTGGCGTGGTTGATGGCCTCGACCGTCTGCGGCATGACGCCGTCATCGGCGGCCACCACCAGAACCACGATATCGGTCACCTTCGCGCCACGGGCGCGCATCGCCGTGAAGGCGGCGTGGCCGGGCGTGTCGATGAAGGTGATCTTGCCGCCGAGCGGCGATGTCACCTGATAGGCGCCGATATGCTGCGTGATGCCGCCGGCCTCGCCGGACACCACGTTGGCGTGGCGGATGGCGTCGAGCAGCGATGTCTTGCCGTGGTCGACGTGGCCCATGATGGTCACGACCGGCGGGCGCGGCAGCAGGGTTTCCGCCTCGTCGGGCTCGTCGAACAGGCCCTCTTCCACGTCCGATTCAGCCACGCGCTTGACGGTGTGGCCGAGTTCCTCGGCGATCAGCTGGGCGGTGTCGGCATCGATCACGTCGGTGATCTTGTGCATCTCGCCCTGCTTCATCAGCAGGCGGATGACGTCGACGCCACGCTCGGCCATGCGGTTGGCCAGTTCCTGGATCGTGATGGTCTCAGGAATGACGACCTCGCGGCTGAGCTTTTCCTTCGGCTCGTTCGCACTGCCCTTCATACGCTGCAGGCGACGGCGATAGGCGGCGGCCGAATGGGTGCGCTCCTCCTCGGCCGTATGGGCCGTGGCGAGCGTCAGGCGGCCGCGGCGACGATCGTCCGTCCCGGGCGCTTTGGGGGCCTTCGGTGGCGGAGCGGGCGGCCGTCCCGGCACGCCGCTCGGGCGACGAATGACGCGCGGCGCTTCCGATTCCGCCTCGAGCGGGCGCGGACGGCTGGAGGGAACGGTTGCATTGAGCGGCGCGCGGCGTGGCGCTCCGCTTGGCTGGCCTGCACCAGCGGGGCGTGCGGCGCCACCGCTGCTCGGACCGGAATCGGGCCGGCGCGGAGCTTCCGTGCGCGGTGCGGCGGACGCCGGCGCGGCGGATTGGCCGGGGGCATCGGCTCCGAGGCGGCGACGCGCCTCGTCCTCCGCCTTGCGCTTGCGGTCCTCTTCCTGCCGGCGACGCTCGTCTTCCTCGCGCTTGCGGGCCTCGGCCGCTTCACGCTCGACGCGTTCCTGCGCTTCCTGGATGGCGCGACGCTTCGCGTCTTCCTCGGCCTGGCGGCGCTCCTCGCCCTCACGGCGCTTGGCTTCCGTCAAGGCCTGCAGGCGTGCATCACGCTCGTCATCGGTCAGGGTCCGCAGCACCACCCCGGTGGGGCGTGAAGACGCCTGTGTCGGACGCTGCGGCTGCTGGCCGGGTCGCTGCGGCGGCCTGGTCGGCGCCGGCGCCGGCTTGGGCGCAGCGACGGGCGGCGTGGTGGCAGCAGGAGCCCCTTCCTTGACATCGCCCGGTCCGATGACGCGACGCTTCACCTTCTCAACCACGACGGATTTGGTCCGCCCATGGGAAAAGCTCTGGCGCACCACGCCCTGTTCGACGGGGCGCTTCAGCGTCAACGTCTTCGACGTCACGCTCAGCGTCTTGTCGGTCGGGTTTTTTGTATCACTCATTCCGCTCGAATCCTGCGCCTTCGCGTCCATCCATCACCGGGCCGCGCGGCCCTGTGCCCAATTCGTCAATTGTACCGTCCGACGGGCCCGCCCTGGGTTCGTCATCCGCCACATAGCGCGCCAGTTTACGCCAGCGCGCCATAAATCCGTCGCTGCCAGGGCCTGCGATGAGGGCTGCATGTATCACATGTGCCCGGCCCAATGCCAAATCCAAATCGCCTTCTGCGAAAACATCGACGACGGCAACCGCCGCCGCTGTCTCCTGAAAGCCTCTCCGTAAGGCCTGTGCCAGCTTGCGCCGCCCGTCGGGCGCCGCCTCGCTGGCGTGGAGCAAGGCCACAATCGTGCCCTTCTCCGCAGCTTCCTCCACCTTGCCGAAGCCGGTGACCACCGCCCCCGCCTTGTTGGCGAGCGCCAGCGCCTGCAAGGCATCCCGGCGCATGAGCGCCGCGACTTCGTCGGCGAGCGCCGGCGAGGTCACCACGTCCCGCTTGAGGCTGCGCCCGAAGGCGCGCCGCTTGACCGCCTGCCGTACCGCCGCCGCCGTGCCGGTGACCCAGACGCCGCGCCCCGGAAGCCGGCGGCGCAGGTCCGGGACCATCGTCCCATCCGGACCGGCAACGAAACGGATCAGCTCGTCGGGATCCTTGACCTCGCGCGTGACCGCGCAAAGCCGCTCCTCCCGCCGCAGATCCACCGTTGCTTCGCGCCCGCCCGACATGGGGTCCTATGCCCTCATCGGCCCTGGGCCGGGGCTTCCGTGCCCTCGGCCTGCGGTTCTGCGTCGGCTTCCACGGCCTCCGCCTCGGTGGCCTCCGCCTCCTCGGTCTCGGTCGCCTCAGTCTCCTCGCCGTCTTCGGCTTCCTCGGCTGCCGGCTCCAGCGCGCTCGCGTCGATCCAGCCCATGCGCACGCGGGCCGACATGATCATGGCCTCCGCCTCGGCCTTGGACACCTCGAGATCGTCGAGAATGCCCTTGTGCTTGGTCGTCTCCTGGCCCTTGCGCTCGGTCCATCCGGCGAGTTCGTCGGTCGCGCAGCCGGCAAGATCCTCGATCGTCTTGATGTCGTTCTCGCCGAAGGCCACCAGCATGGCGGTCGTCACACCGTCGATTTCACGCAACTCGTCCGAAACGCCGAGCTCCTGACGCCGGCTGTCGAGCTCCGCCTCGACACGTGCCAGGTAATCCTGTGCGCGCGCCTGGATTTCAGCCGCCGTATCGTCGTCGAAGCCTTCGATCGTTGCAAGTTCGGAGGGCTCCACGAAGGCGATTTCCTCGACCGAGCGAAAGCCTTCCGAGGCCAGGAGCTGGCCGACGACCTCGTCGACGTCGAGCTGTTCCATGAAGGTATTGGTCCGCTCGATGAATTCCTTCTGCCGGCGCTCGGATTCCTCGGCTTCCGTCAGGATGTCGATATCCCAGCCGGTGAGCTGGGAGGCGAGCCGGACGTTCTGGCCGCGGCGGCCGATGGCCAGCGAGAGCTGCTCGTCCGGCACCACCACCTCGATGCGCTCGGAATCCTCGTCAAGCACCACCTTGACGACTTCAGCCGGCTGCAGGGCATTGACGATGAAGGTGGCGTTGTCGACCGACCACGGGATGATGTCGATCTTTTCGCCCTGCAATTCGCCGACCACCGCCTGGACGCGCGAGCCGCGCATACCGACGCAGGCGCCGACGGGGTCGATCGATGAATCACGCGAGATCACGGCGATCTTCGCGCGGGAACCGGGATCGCGGGCCACAGCCTTGATCTCGACGATGCCGTCATAGATTTCCGGCACTTCCTGGGCGAATAGTTTTGCCATGAACTGCGGATGCGTGCGCGACAGGAAGATCTGCGGCCCGCGTGTCTCGCGGCGCACGTCATAGACATAGGCGCGGATGCGGTCGCCCGGACGGAAGGTCTCGCGCGGGATGAGTTCGTCGCGGCGCACGATCGCCTCGCCGCGGCCGAGATCGACGATCACATTGCCGTATTCGGCGCGCTTGACGACGCCGTTGACGATCTGCCCGATGCGGTCCTTGAACTCCTCGTACTGGCGGTCGCGCTCGGCCTCGCGCACCTTCTGCACGATCACCTGTTTTGCCGACTGGGCCGCGATGCGGCCGAAATCGAAGGGAGGCAGCGTATCGGAGATCACGTCGCCGATCTGGGCCGCCGGATTGTGGCGGCGCGCCTGCACAAGGCCGATCTGGGTCGATGAATTCTCGACATCGTCCACGACGAGCAGGTGACGCGCGAGGCGCAGTTCGCCGGTGCGGGGGTTGATCTCCGCGTGAATGTCGGTCTCGGCGCCATAGCGGGATCGCGCCGCCTTGGCGATCGCATCCTCCATGGCCGCGAGCACGATGCCGCGGTCAATCACTTTTTCCCGCGCGACGGCGTCGGCGATCTGCAGGAGCTCGAGCCTGTTGGCGCTCACCGCCATGTCGTCAATCCTCTCGTTTGGTCACTCGTTGGTGGAGGGCTTGCGTTCGCCGGAAGGCTTTTTCGCCTTCTTGTCCTGCCGACGCGGCCCGCCTTTCGTCCTGGCGTCCCCGGCCTTCGTATTCCCGGTCCCGGTCTTGCCCGACCAGCCAGGCTTGTTGTCGTTGTCGGCCTCGTCCGGCACCGCGTCCGCATCCTCGACGTCGATGTCGTCGCTAAGATCTTGCGGCTCGCCGTGCTTGTCGCGGCGCAGCGTCTCGCGGATCAATTCATCCGTCAGGACGAGGCGGGCCTCGGTGATGTCGGCGAGCGGCACGGCCACATTTGCGACCTCGTCTGGCTTGGCATCGAGGCGTTCGATACGCACCGTCTCGCCGTCCAGGCCGCGCAGAAGGCCGCGGAAACGCTTGCGTCCCTCGACCGGCAGCGCGGTCTCCACCTTCGCCTCGTGACCTGTCCAGCGCTCGAAGTCGGACGGGCGCACCAGCGGCCGGTCTATGCCCGGCGAGGAGATCTCGAGGTGATAGGCGCGGTCGATAGGATCTTCGAGGTCGAGCACCGGTGACACGCCGCGGCTGATGGCTTCGCAGCCCTCGACATTCATCGAACCGTCCGGCCGCTCGGCCATGATCTGGACGGTGCAGCCGTTCATGCCGTTGATCTTGACCCGCACCAAACGGAAGCCGAGATCGGCGAGCACGGGCTCGACAATGGTGGCCACGCGCGCAGCCACGCCTTTCTCGGCAATCACACGATGTTCCATCAGCTGCAGATCAGTCTCGGTCAAATGGAGCCCTACTCGATTTCCCAGAACAAAAAGGAGCGGACCCGGTGGGGCCCACTCTCCGTCACGGTTCACCATGAACCATTCTGGATGATCAGGATGCGGGGAACATAGACCTCAAGGCAGCCAAGTGCAAGACCGGGTCGGCAGAAAAGCCGCGCCGGCTTATCGCATGTCACCCGGACGCTCGCCGGCGGCCCAGGCGATGGCCTCCTCCAGCCGGTCGTTGCCCCAGAACAATTCGCCGTCGCCGGTGAGGAAGGTGGGCGAGCCGAAGAGCCCGCGCGAGCGGGCCTCCTCGGTTTCGGCGCGCAGCCGCGCCTTCACGCCGGGAGACTGCGATTCGGCGATCGCGCGCCCCGCGTCGATACCGAGGCCGGTCAGAACGGAGGCCAGCACATCGGCATCGGACATCGTGCGTCCTTCGCCGAAGGTGGCTGCGAACAGCGCGCGTGAGAACGGGCCGACCTGGTCGTTGTCGCGCAGGTGGAGGCCGATGCGCACGGCGGCCAGGCTGTTCGGCGGAAAATTGGCCGGCGCCTTGAAGGGCAAGCCGTATTTCGCGCTCTGCCGCGCGAGATCGCGCCAGTGATAGCGCCCCTTGGCGGGGAAGAGGTTGAAGGGCGAATCCGTCCATCCCTGCGCGGCGAAGATCGGCCCGAGCAGGAATGGCCGCCAGCGGATATCGACAGCGTGGGTTTCCGCCAGGGCTTCGATCCGCATCGCGGCCAGATAGGCGTAGGGCGACGCGAAATCGTACCAGAAGTCCAGCTGATGGCGGTGCACACTGCGCTCCATTATTGAGTGAAGGACCAGTCAGGACAGCGTGAAAATGGCGTCAATACGACGGCGACGCCTGGATGGAGCAATCTCGACGCAGAAAAGGCCATTTCCCATTGCTGCTTCCTTTTACAGCATGGCGGCGCGGCTGCCTGGTTTTTTGGATGGGCTCGCCAGCTCGTCGTATCTTTGTCGCACCCGCGGCGTTGGAACGGCTTGCGCCCCTTGGCGCGCGCACTATAGTCCCGCGGCATCCCATAGAGGCTGCCGCAGCGGCCGCGTTTGTCGACGAGATCCGAACCCATGTCCCTCAGCCCATCGTCCGAGAAGCCTGTCAAGAAAGTCGTGCTCGCCTATTCCGGCGGCCTCGATACGTCCATCATCCTGAAGTGGCTTCAGACGACCTATGGCTGCGAAGTCATCACCTTCACCGCCGATCTCGGCCAGGGCGAAGAGCTGGAGCCGGCCCGGCAGAAGGCGCTGCTGCTCGGTATCAAGCCTGAGAATATCTTCATCGAGGACCTGCGCGAGGAATTCGTCCGCGACTATGTCTTCCCGATGTTCCGCGCCAATGCGCAGTATGAGGGCCTCTACCTGCTCGGTACCTCGATCGCCCGTCCGCTGATCGCCAAGAAGCAGATCGAGATCGCCGAGAAGCTCGGCGCCGATGCGGTCGCCCACGGTGCCACCGGCAAGGGCAACGACCAGGTGCGCTTCGAGCTTGGCTATTATGCGTTGAAGCCCGATGTGACGGTCATCGCGCCCTGGCGCGAATGGGACCTGACCTCGCGCACCGCCCTTCTTGAGTTCGCCGAGAAGCACCAGATCCCGATCGCCAAGGACAAGCGCGGCGAGGCGCCCTTCTCGGTGGATGCGAACCTGCTGCACGCCTCGTCCGAGGGCAAGGTGCTGGAAGATCCGGCGCTGGAAGTGCCGGATTACGTGTATTCCCGCACGATCGACCCGGAGAAGGCACCGGACACGCCGACCATCATCACCATCGGCTTCGAGAAGGGCGACGCGGTCTCCATCGACGGCGAGGCGCTGTCGCCCGCCTCCCTGCTGACGAAGCTCAACGCGCTCGGCCGCGCCAACGGCATCGGCCGCCTCGACCTGGTCGAGAACCGCTTCGTGGGCATGAAGTCGCGCGGGATGTATGAGACCCCCGGCGGCACCATCCTCTATTTCGGCCATCGGGCGATCGAATCGATCACGCTGGATCGCGGCGCGGCGCATCTGAAGGATGAGCTGATGCCGAAATATGCCGAGCTCATCTACAACGGCTTCTGGTTCTCGCCCGAGCGCGAGATGCTGCAGGCGCTCATCGACAAGAGCCAGGAATTCGTGACGGGCACGGTTCGTCTCAAGCTGTACAAGGGCGGCGTCCACATCATCGGCCGCGAGAGCCCCTATTCGCTCTACGATCAGGACCTCGTCACCTTCGAGGAAGGCGCTGTCGCCTATGATCATCGCGATGCGGCCGGCTTCATCAAGCTGAATGCGCTGCGTTTGAGGACGCTCGGCCAGCGGAAGAAGAAGCTCGGCCTGTGACGGCCACAGGGGGGACGCCAGAGAATTCCGAGCGCCCCTCCGGCCGTCCTGCCGGACAGCCGGCCGGCAAGCGAGCCGCCGTTCTGCGCCTGGGCAGGATCGCCGGCGTACCCGTGGAGGTCGATAGCGGCTTCCTTTTCGTTGCCGTTCTGCTCAGCACGCCCTATTGGCTCGCGGGCCGGCCCGCGACCATGGCGCTCGGCGTGGCCTTCGTCGCCCTTCTCGGGATATCCGTGCTGGTGCACGAACTGGCCCATTCGAAGGTTGCCGGATTTTTCCAGATCCCATCGCAGGCCATCCGGCTCAACGCCTTCGGCGGCGTCGCCCATTTGAAGGCGATGCCGAAGACGCCCTGGAAAACGGTCGCCATCCTGCTTGCCGGGCCGCTGGGCAATCTTCTGCTCTATGGCCTTTTCGAAGCCCTGCAGGGACTGACGACCCGTGAAACCCCGCCGCTCTTGCGCGCGTTCCTGGAGGTCGGCAGCTGGATCAATCTATCGCTCGGGTTGTTCAATCTCCTGCCCGCCTTTCCGCTCGATGGTGGGCGCAGCGCCTACGTCCTCCTCGCGCCCCTCATGGGAAATCGGGCTTCCGGCTTGATCATCGCCCTGTGTGGCTTGGCGCTCGTGGCCGCGCTGGTCGTTTTTTCTTTCAACTACGGCCTCTGGCTCATCGTGATCGCGCTCATCCTGGCGCAGCCGAATCTCGCGGTGCTGAAAAACGCGTGGCGACATACCGCCTAGATGTCGAAGCTGTGAAGGTTGTCCATGCGGGACAGTGAAGGCCGCCTCAGCCGCGTATCCTCAGCCCGAAATGGACGAGGATGGCCAAGAAGCCCATCGCGGGCATGATGGTCATGAGCGCGATATACGGGTCGGCGAAGAAGGCCGATAGGGCCGAGCCCGCGAGGCCGCCGGCGATCTGCAGGAAGCCGACCATGGCGGCAGCGGCCCCGGCGATGCGCGGAAAATTCGCCAGCGCGGTGGTTGTGGCGCCGGGCATGGTGAGTGCGAGGCCAAAGGCCCAGAACATGACCGGTATCATGACGAGGGTAAACGACGGCTCGCGGAACAGTGCGATGAAAAAGCCAAGCGAGGCCGTGAAAGTGAAACACAGCCCGATGGCGATGATGCGCTCTGCGCCGAGGTAGTTGATGAAGCGTCCCGTGAGGAAAGATCCCAGGGCATAGGATCCCGACTGCAATATCATCCCGAGGCCGAACAGCACCGGGGTCAGGCCCACTTCGCCGATGAGCACGAAGGGCAGCAGGGTGGCGAGCGTGTAGAGCCCGCCCGTGACCAGGGCGAGCAGGAATCCGGCCCTCAGGAAGGCCCCGTCGGTGAGAAGGATTCTGTAGCTCGCCATGAATTGCCGCGGCCGGGCCATGGCGGGGTCGGGCCGGACGTTCGTCTCGCGTACCGCGAAGAGGAGCACGCCGATTGCGACCATGGCATAGATCGCCATGAGCACGAACAGGCTGCGCCAGCTGAAGAGGCTGAGCGTAAGGCCACCGAGCGCCGGTGAAATGGCCGGCGCCACGGCGAGCATCAGCCCGATCAGGCTCATGATGCGCACGGAGGCAGCGCCGGTGAACTGGTCGCGCACCATCGCCCGCGAAATGGCAATGCCCGCCGCAGCTCCGGTGCCCTGCAGGATGCGGCCGGCCAGGAGCCAGCCGATCGACGGCGACCAGAGAGCGATAAGACTTCCGAGGAGATGGAGCGAGAAGAAGCCGATCGCGATAGGGCGCCGGCCATAGGCGTCCGACAGGGGGCCACAGGCAAGCTGGGCCAGCGCATAACCGATGAAATAGGCGGTGATGGTGAGCTTGATGGCGGCGGACGACGTTGCGAACTCGTCGACGAGGGTTGGCATGGCCGGCGTATAGAGCGCCAGGCTCACCGGCCCCAGCGCAACGAGAAAGGCCCCGAGCACCGCCGTGTAGCGCTCCGTCATGACCGTCTGCATGCGGGTATCGGCCACTCCCGCTGTGGCGCCCGTGTGTCGCAACGGTACCTTGACGCCACCGACGCGTGCGCGTCGTGTGCGAAGAAGCAGTCTCCCCCTGACATGTCTGTGGCCGTTTTCCAACCTGCCATGCCCACCGTCACCGGGCTGCACCTCCCCAGGTGCCAGCCGCCCGACAACGGTTCCTGCTTAGGGGGGCGCGGCGATAAGGTCAATGTGGCGTCAGCACCGACACCGTGCCAATTGCTACGCTACACGTTGCCGTGGCAGCGATTTCACCGTATATGCAGCGCAACATACGCGGCTGCGGACCTGTAGGGGTCCGCGGCCCGTTATTCATATTGTCATCGTCAATCTGCTAACCACCGGCCCTGACCCGCAAGGTTCCGAGAGGGTCGCGGCCAGGAAAACCCATGAATTTGCGCAACATAGCGATTATCGCACACGTCGACCACGGCAAGACAACCCTCGTCGACAAATTGCTCCAGCAGTCGGGTTCGTTCCGCGAGAACCAGCGCGTCGCCGAGCGCGTGATGGACTCCAACGACCTCGAGAAGGAGCGGGGCATCACGATTCTTGCCAAGGCAACGTCGGTCGTCTGGAAGGACGTGCGGATCAATATCGTCGACACCCCCGGCCACGCCGACTTCGGTGGCGAGGTGGAGCGCATCCTCTCGATGGTCGATGGCGCGATCGTGCTCGTCGATGCGGCCGAAGGCCCCATGCCGCAGACGAAGTTCGTCGTCGGCAAGGCGCTGAAGATCGGCCTCAAGCCGATCGTGGCGATCAACAAGGTCGATCGTCCCGATGCCCGCGCGGAGGAAGTCATCAACGAGGTGTTCGACCTCTTCGCCGCCCTCGATGCGACCGACGAGCAGCTCGACTTCCCTATTCTCTACGGTTCCGGCCGCGACGGCTGGATGGCGCATTCGCCGGAAGGCCCGAAGGACGAGGGTCTCGCGCCGCTGTTCGACCTCGTGGTCAAGCACGTTCCCCCGGCCAAGGTCGAGGAGGGTCCTTTCCGCATGCTCGGCACGCTGCTCGAGGCCAATCCCTTCCTCGGGCGCATCATCACCGGCCGCATCGCTTCCGGATCGGTCAGGCCGAACCAGACCATCAAGGTCATCGACCGCGACGGCAATCTCGTCGAGAACGGCCGTGTCTCGAAGATTCTGGCCTTCCGCGGCATCGAGCGCCAGCCGATCGAGATCGGCGAGGCGGGCGATATCGTCTCGATTGCCGGGCTGGTGAAGGGCTCCGTGGCTGACACCTTCTGCGACCCCTCGGTCACCGAGGCGATCCAGGCCCAGCCCATCGATCCGCCGACCGTGACCATGTCCTTCATCGTCAATGATTCGCCGCTTGCCGGCACCGAGGGAGACAAGGTCACGAGCCGCATGATCCGCGACCGCCTGTTCAAGGAAGCGGAAGGCAACGTCACCCTGAAGATCGAGGAATCCCGGGACAAGGACTCCTTCTTCGTCTCCGGCCGTGGCGAATTGCAGCTCGCCATTCTCATCGAGACGATGCGCCGCGAGGGCTTCGAGCTTGCCGTGTCGCGTCCGCGCGTCGTCTTCTCGGAGGGGCCGAACGGTGAGACGCTGGAACCGATCGAAGAGGTCGTCATCGACGTCGATGAGGAATATTCCGGCACCGTCGTGCAGAAAATGTCCGAGCGTCGCGCCGAGATGGTCGAGATGCGCCCGTCGGGCGGCAATCGCCAGCGGCTGGTGTTCTACGCCCCGACCCGCGGCCTCATCGGCTACCAGTCGGAACTGCTCACCGACACGCGCGGCACGGCCATCATGAACCGGCTGTTTCACGCCTACGAGCCCTACAAGGGCGAGATCGCCGGGCGCAACAACGGCGTGCTGATCTCCAACGAGCAGGGCGAAGCGGTCGCCTATGCGCTGTGGAACCTGGAAGATCGCGGCCCGATGATCATCGAGCCCGGCTGGAAGGTCTACCAGGGCATGCTCGTCGGCATCCACACGCGTGACAACGACCTTGAGGTCAATGTGCTGAAGGGCAAGAAGCTCACCAATATCCGCACGACCTCCAAGGACGAAGCCGTCCGCCTGACGCCGCCGATCAAGATGACGCTTGAGCGCGCGTTGGCCTGGATTCAGGACGACGAACTGGTCGAGGTCACGCCGAAGTCGATCCGTCTGCGCAAGGCGCTGCTCGATCCCAACGATCGCAAGCGTGCCGAGCGGCAGAAGGAAGCCGTCAGCGCCTGATCGGCGCGGTCATCCGCGGTTTTGTCCCTCCTGAGGGGGCTGATATCCAGGGGCGCGCATCACCCGATGCGCCCCCTTTTTGTTGAACCGGCTGTTGTCCGGCGACGCGGGATGACACACCGCAGGCCCTTTCTGAACGCCCGTCGGCAAGACCGGGTGTTGTGGGTGCGGTCGTCCGGAGGCCATATTGGAGCACAGATCGCTGCAGGAGTGAGAACCCGCCCCCAATGTTCCACCCCCCAATGTCCCACCCTAAGAAGTCCCGCCCGGCCATCTCTCCAGCACTGCCCTGGCCTGCCCGGTGACCGTTGCCATCCGCGAGGTCGCGATCACCGGCTATCGCTCGGTGCGCGCCATCCGCTTCCCGCTGCGCCAGCTCAATGTCTTCGTGGGCGCCAATGGTGTCGGCAAGACGAATCTCTATCGGGGCCTGCAACTGGTACGGGCCGCTGCAGCCGGCACGCTGGCGCGCGAGCTGGCCGCCGAGGGCGGTATGGAATCCGCGCTGTGGGCCGGCGTACGGGATCCCAGGAAGCCAGCGCGTATCAAGCTGGGCGTTGAATTCGGCACCGCCGGCACGAGCTGGGATGAGGCCGACGACGCACCACGATCCAGCCTGGCGCAGGCCTATGAGATCGAGGTGGGCCTACCCGTACCCACGGTCGCAGCCTTTCCGCTCGAACCGCAGATCAAGGCCGAAACGCTGACGAGCCTCGATGGGCGTCATCCGCGTATTCTGCTGGAGCGGCGCGGGCCGATGACCAAGGCGCTCGACGCCCAGGGGCGCAAGCAGAGCCACGCAGACGGGCTGATGGCCTCCGAGACGGCGCTCGGCTCGCTTGACGATCCCATTCACTTTCCCGACGTGGCGATTGCCCGCCGGCTCATGCTGGACTGGCGCTTCTATCATGACTTTCGCACGGACGCGGCGGCGCCGCTGCGCCGCCCCTGCCTGGCGGTGACGACGCCGACGCTGTCCTCCGACGGTGCCGATCTTGCTGCTGTCTTCGCCACGCTCGTGCATATCCGCGAGGACACGACCGAGCTTGACGCGGCGATTGACGATGCGTTTCCGGGTGCTCAGCTCGTCTGCCCCGTGCCGGGCCGGCATGCGTCCTTCGGCATCATCTTCCCGGATTATCCCAAACGCGTGTTCGAGATGGCCGAGCTATCGGACGGCACCCTGCGCTATCTCGCCCTGATGGGCGCGCTGCTGTCCTATCGTCTGCCGGGCTTCGTCGCCCTCAACGAGCCGGAGACGAGCCTCCATCCCGATCTGCTCGGGCCGCTGGCGCGGCTGATCGCGCGGGCGGCACGTCATGCGCAGATCTGGCTTGTGACCCATTCCGAGAAACTCGCCACGGAACTCGCCCGCCACGGCGGTGTGACGCCGCGCACGATCATTCGCCGCGATGGCAGCACCTGGATCGAGGGCCTGCGCCTCGCCGGTGATTTCGCCGACGAGGAAGACTGAGGCTCCATGCCACAGCCGGGGGCTTATTGCGGACCGAGCTTCTCGATCAGCGCCGCGAGATCGCGATGATCCTGTTCTGTGCAGTCGGCGAGCGGCGGGCGCACGGGACCGGCTGAGCGGCCGACGAGGCGGGCGCCCGCCTTCACGATCGACACGGCATAGCCGCCGCCGCGATTGCGGATCGCGATATAGGGTATGAAGAACTCCTTCAGAAGGCGGGTCGTGGTCTGTCGGTTGCCCTCGCGCACCGCCTGGTAAAATTCCATCGCCGTGCGCGGGATGAAATTGAAAACGGCGGAGGAATAAACCGGGAAGCCCGCCGCATTATAGGCCTCGGCGAAAACCTCGGCTGTCGGCAGGCCACCGAGATAGCTGACGCGATCCTCCAGGCGATTGCGGATGACGGTGACGGCTTCGATATCACCGACGCCGTCCTTGAAGCCGATGAGATTGGGGTTGGTGTCCACCAGCTTCTCAAGTGTTGCCGCTTCGAGCTTGCAGACATTGCGGTTGTAGACGACGACGCCGATCCGCACCGATTTGCAGACCGCGTCAATATGCGCCGCGAGCCCGCGCTGGTTGGTCTCGGTCAGATAATGCGGCATCAGGAGAATGCCCGCGGCGCCGGCCGCTTCGGCATTCCGCGCCATCTCGATGGCGAGCCGGGTGCCGTAGCCCGCCCCGGCAATGATCGGCGTATCATTGCCGCAGGTTTCGACCGCTACTTGTATGACACGTTGGTGCTCGGCGGGCGTCAGCGAGAACGCCTCGCCGGTGCCGCCGGCGGCGAACAGGGCTGTCGCGCCATAGGGCATCAGCCAGGCGAGGCGGTCGCGGTAGCCGGCTTCGTTGAAATCGCCGCTCTCGTCGAAATCCGTGAGAGGGAAGGACATCAGGCCCGAGGACAGGATGTGCTTGAGCTCCTGCGGGTCGATGGCACGGGCCGGGGCATGGTTCACGGTCGATATCCTCTTGGATGAGCGGCTGATCCGAAATCAGCGGAAGGCGTCGTCCACCAGATTGGCGGCGATGAAGTCGAAATTGATGTCCTCGCCGAGGCCCGGCCTGTCGGAGAGATGCACAAAGCCGTCCTTGTCCATGGGGTCGGACAGGCTGTTCAGATATTCGACCCCGTCGTCGTATTCGAGGAAGGGGTGGAGCAGGCCGCGCTCATACCAGCGGCAGTTCTTGGCGGCGGCCGTCACGATGAGATTCGCGGCTCCATTGCCGTGCACCTCGCAGTTCATGCCGAAGGCTTCGGCGAGATGCATGGATTTCAGCGCGGGCGAGATGCCGCCGACGTCGTGGACGCCGGTGCGGAGAATGTCGCAGGCCTTGGCTGACACCCATTCGGCGCGGGCGAAATGCTTTCCGGCGGCGCTTTCCGGGCCGAGCACCGGAATGTCGAGTGCTGCCGTCAACCACGCGTAGGACGACTGGCTCTGCTCGTCCATCGGCTCCTCGATCCAGGCAAAGCCCAGTTTTTCGAGGCCCCGGCCGAGCTCATAGGCCTCGGTGCGCGTGTACCAGTGGAAGGCATCGATCATCAGATGGACGTCGGGCCCCACGGCCTCGCGTACGGCGGCGCAGGCGCGGAGATCGGCCTTGACATCCGGCGCCCAGGACACCGGGGGCATCCAGGTATGCAGCTTGATGCCCTTGTAGCCGCGCTTCACCAGCGCCTCGGCGAAGCGTCCGTAGTCCTCCGGGGTGGCGAGCCCGCCCTCCAGCTCGTCGCCACACATGGTGGAGCCATAGGCGGGAACCTTGTCGCGGTAGGCGCCGATGAGCTTGTGGACCGGCAGCCCGAGCTTGCGCCCGGCGACGTCCCAGAGGGCGCAATCGACGATGGCGAGTGTCCGGTCGGTGAGCTGGGCGGCACTGCCGCGCTGCCAATGGGCGAGCTCCTGCCACAGCCGCTCGCGATCGAACGGGTCCTGGCCCAACAGGACGCGCTTGACGAAAGTCTCGATCAGATGCGGTCGCACGACCTCCGGTGGCGCGAAGCAATGGCCCTCAGTGCCGTCGTCGCAGGTAATGGTCAGGAGCGCCTGCCGCACCTTGTGCGGGTCGCCGGGATGGGCATGACCCGCCGCGTCCTGATGCCGACGGCTGGTGTGGCGAAAAACGCGGACCCTGATGTCGACGATCTGCATCGGCGGTGCTCCCAAAGGATGTCCCTTCAGCGCTGTCTGCGGACCGTAACAAGTTATATGACAACCGACAAGGCGGCCGTCCGTGCGAAAGCGAGCCAGCCTTGCCGGCTGCTCGCCGAACTGTGATCGCGTCGAGGCGGCTCGCCCGCGCGTTTCCGTTGCGTGCGCGGCGCACACGCCGACAATGGGACGGCTGTCGAAGCCTCGCCGAGGAGGACCGCTGACGCCGGCCGGTTCGACATCAGGGGTTTCTCCGACATCAAGAGATCATCAGCCATCAAGAGATCACAGAAGAGGGCCGTATGACACTCGACCGCCGTTTTATCGAGCTGTACGACGACTACACGCACCGCCCGCTGGCGCGCCGCGTCTTTCTCGAGCGATTGATGGTGCTCGCGGGATCGGCCGCGGCGGCGGAAGCCGTTTTGGGGGTGCTTGAGCCGAACTATGCGAGGGCAGCCGTAGTGGCGCCCGACGATGCGCGTATCGTGACGCGCAAGGTCGCCTTCGACGGCCCTGAAGGGCAGGTCGTCGGCTACGAGGCGCGGCCGAAAGATGGCGCGCGCCATCCGGCGGTGATCGTCATCCACGAAAACCGGGGGCTCAATCCGCATATCGAGGATGTCGCGCGGCATCTCGCGACCGACGGCATTCTGGCGGTCGCCATCGATTTCCTGCAGCCGCTCGGCGGCACGCCGGCCGATCCCGATGCCGCCCGTGCCCTCTTTGCCAAGGTCACGCCGGACATGATGGCCACCCAGGCTCGGGTCGTCGCGGATGCGTTGCGCAAGGATCCGCGGACGACGGGGAAAGTGGGGGCGGTGGGTTTCTGCTGGGGCGGCGGCATGGTGAGCCAGCTCGCGACCCGGCCGGGGATCATCGACGCCGGCGTCTCCTATTACGGCGTGGCACCCAATACGGCGGATGTCGCGAAGATCAAGGCGCCGCTTGTCCTGCACTATGCAGGTCTCGACACACGGGTGAACGCTTCACGGCCGGCCTATGAGGAAGCCTTGAAGGGCGCCGGGGTCCCGCACAGCATCTATGTCTATGAAGGGGTGGATCACGCCTTCAACAACGACACGAGCGCCGAGCGCTACAATGCGGACGCGGCCAAGCTTGCCTGGGGCCGCACAGTCGATTTCTTCAAGCAGACCCTGGCATCGTAGGGTTTCGGGCGGTGGTTCCGAAGGAATGCGCGGCAGCACGGCCGCGCTTCGTTGAGAGCGTTTTCCGACCCGTTTGAAAACCAGATCCACCGGCGTCATCCCCGGCCTTGTGCCGGGGATCCCGTTTGCAAGGGTACCGGACCTCCCGGATCGGGATGGCCGCGTTCCGCGGTGGACAAATTGAAGTCGGGCAAGCCCGTCTTCAGTGACAAGCCGGCCCTGACAGCTGAGGCTCAGCGATTCAATGAGACCGGAGAATGCTCGACCCTAGAGCGGTGGGGTTAATCTTTGTGCTGCGCGTCCACGTCGGTGGGATAGAGGGGCCCAACCCCCAGCACCTGCTCCACCCAGGCGGCGACCCGTAGCAGGATGTTGGGATCGCGGCTGGCGAGCTGGATGCCGAAAGGCAACCCTCCAACAAGGCCAGCTGGCAGCGACAGTGCCGGGACGCCGACTAGGCTGAACGGCGTGGTCAATTGCGGGTTCGAGAGGAATCCCAGCGTCGTCAGGCTCGACACCTTCGGCGCTATCCCGCCGGTCGCCGGTATCAGCAATACGTCCACGGTCTGGAGCACGCGGCCAAGGGCGGCTTCTAGTGCCGGTCTATCGGCCCGCGCCCTCGCTGCGTCAAGAGCCGTCCGTGCTGCTAGTCGCGCCCGCAGGCTCGAACCGAAGGCTTGGTCCGCCGCAGCGATTGAGGCCCCATAAAGATCATTGGCCTCGTCGATCAGCGCGGCAAAGCAGGTGTCGTGGTAGCTTCGCAAGGACGGCAGGCTCACGCTTGACATGAACGCGCCGGCCTCGGCCAAGCGCGTCTTGGTCTCAATCCAAAGCGGCAGCGCCGCCGGTTCAAAGCCAACCTCGAGGTCCCAGTTCACCACAAGACCGATGCGCGGTGCCCCGTCTTGCTTCAGTGCGCCGAAGCCGAGCGCTTCGGCTAAGCATGTCATATCCGGGACCGAACGGGCCATCAGCCCAGCCATGTCGAGGCTCGGTGCCAGTGGTACGAAGCCACTCAGGTCGACACTTCCCCGGCCCGGTTTGAAGCCCACCAGACCGCACAGGGCCGCCGGCGTCCGCGTCGATCCTGCGGTATCCGAAGCGACGGCCGCCGCGCAAAACCCGGCGGCAACCGCGCTTGCCGCCCCGCTGCTGGACGCGCCGGTCCAGCGCGTCTCGTCCCAGGGGTTAGCCGCGATGACCAGTCCTGTGCCCGGTTCAACCGTCCCGAACCCCAACTCATAGGTGCGCAGCTTGCCCAGGACGATGGCTCCGGCGGCGCGCAGCTGGGCGACAATTGGCGCGTCCCGCTCCGCGACATGTCCGGCGCGACTGCGCGAACCGGCTAGAGTCGGCAAACCGGCGACGTCGATCACATCCTTGATCGCGATGGGTACACCATGCAGGGGGCCGCGTGCGCCGCCCTGCGCATCAAGCCTCCCGGCCGCCGATCGGGCGCCGTGAGCATCCACGAGCACAAACGCATTCAGGCGCCCGTCATGCGCGGCGATTGCCTCAAGGCGCTCTTCGACTGCTGCCACCGCCGTCAGCGCGCCCGCCTCTATGGCCTCCCGGGTCTCCACGATACCTCGGTGGGGATAGCCTTTCCCCGTCATCAGATTTGCGCGCCCTGCAACCGCAACAGATTCTGCAACTCGCCAAGTGGGACGTCGCGGACGTCGCCGTTGCCAGCTATGACATTGCCGAACGCCGCCGCTGGCGTGCCCACTGCTTGGCCCATGGCCAGACATGGTCCCATCACCCGCGCCGAGCTTTGGCCCTCGCGCGTGCTCGATAGGCATCGCCCCGCCACCAACACGTTGCGCAATCCGCGCGGCACGAGCGTACCGAAGGGAATGTCGTAGTAGCTGCCACCAGGGATTTCCTGCCTCGTGTGGGCGCTGCCGGCGGCATGCATGTCGATCTCATGTGCCCCGCGCGCGACCGAGTCGGCGCGACGTCGACTGGCTAGCACGTCCTCGCCCGTCAGCGCCTCCTCGCCGACTATGCGCCGGGTTTCCCGGATGCCGATGCGCGGCGCCACGCCTGAAAACACGGCCGCTTCGAATCCCGGCACATGCTTGCGCAGAAAAGCGTTGCACACTCGGATCTGGTCCATCAATTCGGGCATGGCACGACTGAGCTTGGCTGTGTCGGTGGCATCGACGTTGGTCCGTCATATTCCGCGCATTGCTCAAACAGTCGGCGCGCAATGCCACCCACGGTCCATTCCCCGGACGAGGAAAGACAGCCAAGCGCTGGCGTGCCGCTCATCGACTCGCCGCCCGGCATAGGACCGGCATCGATCAGCAACGTGTTGGCGCCGTTGGTAGCCGCTGCAATGACAGCGGCTATGCCGGCCGCCCCCGCTCCCAACACGACAACATCGAAAACTTCGCGGCGTTCGGTCATTGCGCGGCCCCTCAATAACTCGCCCGACCGCCGGAAAGATCGAAGACCGAGCCGGTGGTGAAGCTGCAGGCCGGGCTCGCCACCCACGCGGCGGTCGCTGCGATTTCTTCCAAGGTGCAAAACCGGCCCATCGGAATTCGGCTGCGTGCGCTTTCGATATGCTCGGCCGTCATCTCTCGGAAAAGGTCCGTTTCGGTTATCGCGGGCGCTAGGGCATTAACCGTGATGCCGTCGGTCACTACCTCGCGCGCAAGTGCCTTCGTGAATCCGATCACACCCGCCTTGGCGGCCGAATAGGCGGCAATGCCTGGCATGCCCTCTTTGCCTGCAATGGAGGCGATGTTGACAATGCGCCCATAACCGGACTGCCTCATGACTGGCACGACCGCTCGGCAGCAATTGAAAACGCCCGTCAGGTTAACGGCGAGCACCTGTTCCCATTCGGTGTCCGAGTAATTGTCCACCGACTTTACTGGGCCGTTCACCCCGGCATTGTTGATGAAGATGTCGATCTTACCGAAGGCGCTGGCAGCATCCTGCACTGCGGCCGCGACGATCTCGGGTTTGGTGATGTCGACAGTGTGTGCCGCAGCTGCTGCCGGCATCGCTTCGACAAGCTGCCTGTCCCATATGATCACGCGGCATCCGCGGGAGATCAGCTCGGCCGCGATGCCGGCGCCGATCCCCTTTGCGCCCCCGGTAACGATAGCAACCTGATCGACCATTGTCGGCACTTTGGCGCATCCTTTTTTTGCGGCTTCTTCGATGTTTGTTCTTATATATGAATTACGTTACACACAAGAACTATATGGGATGCTCTCGTCGATGAACCGTCCCTTGTCCCTTGCCATCTTAGGATCGTCGACGCCGCGCCGCTCGATCTGATAGATGCCGCTGCCGCGGCCGGCTTCGACGCTCTTGGCCGGCGTTTCGCCCCCCGGGACACGGCTCTCTGCTCCGCTGGCTGATGGGCCCCATATGCTCCGGCAGATCGAACGTCGGCTTGCGGCCACCGGTCTTGACGCACTGGATGCCGACGCTGTCTGCCAGAAACCGATGTCGGCAAGCTGCAACCGCTGCTCGATGCCGCCGCGCGCATTGGAGCCCGCTACTTGCGCGTATGCTGCAATAATCCCGATTTGGAGCGTGCCGCCGCCAATCTCGCGGCGCTGGCGGAACTCACGGAACAGCGCAATGCCCGTTTGACGCCCGCTTGGTCGAGAGCATCTGGTTCGGGTCGTGCTGGGCAGGCAGATCGCCGCCGATCTCGGCCTTTCGCCGGACACCGTCAGCCGCGTCTTGCGCCGTCTCGATGCAAATTCGAGTTGAATGGAATCGTCTGATGCCATCTAAGCCGGATTTGCTCTCGCCCATAAAAAAACCCGACCTCCAAAGGAGGCCGGGCTTGAACCATAAGCAAAACAGAAACCTTACGCGGCTTCGTCCTGCAGATCCTCTTCTTCGGCCTCGCTTTCGGCCTCGGACGCTGCGGTCTTCGCGGCCCGGCGTGGGGACTTGGCCAGCGCATCGTCAATGAGCTTCATGGCCTCAGTCTCGGTGATCTGGTTCACCGCCGAGATCTCGCGCAGAATGCGATCGATGGCCGCTTCATAGAGCTGGCGCTCGCTGTAGGACTGCTCCGGCTGGGCGTCCGAGCGGTAGAGATCGCGTACGACTTCCGCGATTGCGATGAGATCGCCCGAATTGATCTTCGCCTCGTATTCCTGGGCGCGGCGCGACCACATCGTGCGCTTGACGCGCGCGCGACCGGTCAGCGTCTCAAGGGCCTTGCCCACGAGCGGCGACTCAGCCAATTTGCGCATGCCGACGCTCGCCGCTTTCGCGGTCGGGACGCGCAGCGTCATCTTGTCTTTTTCAAAGGTGATGACGAACAACTCGAGCTTGTAGCCAGCCACCTCTTGCTCTTCGATGGCGACGATTTCTCCGACGCCATGAGCGGGATAGACGATGGATTCACCCGTCTTGAATCCCTGACGCTGGGCGGTCTTCTTGGCACTCGTCATGATAGTGATCGCCTCCTGATCGCGTTCGCTTCAGACCGAACGCTGCTAACGCCGACCGGCTTCAATCGGCCGGCACGCACGCAAAAAATTGCCATGGCGTGCAAGAAACTCACACGCTGACATCAGAGCCGAAAGGGAAACACACGACACCCCGCGCGCCAGACACCTGGATAGGGTCCGCCAACTGCATTCATGTCATTGCTTATTGAACCCGTAACAACAGGGCAGGAAAGGTGCCCATGGCGTTAATCGACCATGAAGCACACCCTATCACAAAAAACGGGGGAAATCAAAGGACTGCCGGGCTGATCGCCTCGCAAGGCAACGATCAAGCCTTTAATCGTGATCAGTCGCCCTCACCGGGATTCGGCGAAAAATACGCTTCGAGCTTATTGGGCACCCCGTCCATGGCCTTTGCATCGGCCGGCGGCTCGCCCTTCTGGGTGATGTTCGGCCAGGTCTTGGCGTAGTCTGCATTGAGCTTCAGCCAGGACTCGAGCCCCGGCTCGGTGTCCGGTTTGATGGCCTCGGCGGGGCATTCCGGTTCGCAGACGCCGCAATCGATGCATTCGTCGGGATGGATGACGAGCATGTTCTCGCCCTCATAGAAGCAGTCCACCGGACATACTTCAACGCAATCCATGTATTTGCAACGTATGCAGTTATCGGTGACGACGTAGGTCATCGACCTCTCCGCTGGCGAGCTGACGAGGCTCGCAGCCTCTGTTTGAACGCAACACCGCAATCCGGCTGCGCTTCGCGTGTCGAAGCGCGCCCGTGATCTAGAACCAATTGCAAGCCCTTACAAGAGTGGACTTGTCGCATGATCCCGCGAGCGGATGTATAAATACCAGAAGGCATATGTATTAATCACGTATTGGTACGATTCCGACGTAAATATGACGTGTGGCCTCTCAGGTCAACCCGCGGGCGCAGCAATCCTGCTGTGCAGGGCTGTATCGACGGGCTGGTCGGCGGTTTGAACACAAGCCGCGGTCGTCACTCGTCGGCCACGTCCTTGGCGATGTCCTCGGCCATGTCCTCGGCGATTGTGACGGCGCTTTCGCTCCGGTCGCGATAGAGCGTCCTGGCTTCCGATGCCGGGCCGCGCCGATGCCCAAGCGCCAGAACCTCCACGACAAGCGTGGCATGGGGCAGGGCCAGCGTCAGAATGTCGCCAGGCCTGATCAATCGGTCCGAGCCCTCGATACGCCGGCCATTGAGCCGCGCATGCCCGCTTTCAACCAGCTTGCCGGCAAGCGTGCGGCTCTTGGCCATGCGCGCATGCCACAGCCATTTGTCGATCCGTATCCGCTCGCCGGGAGCCGGCTTCACCCCTTGCGGCTCGCGCGGGCTTCAAGTTCCTCCTTGAGGGCGAGGAGCTTTGCGAAAGGTGAGTTGGGATCAGGGGCCTTCTCGGCCCGCTGCTGCGGCCGATCCTGCCAATTGCCGCTTCTGCCTCCGCGATGCCCGCCGCCACCGTCCGGCCGGCCGCCATCCTTGCCGAAAGAACCGCCGCCGCGCTTGCCGCCACCTTTGCCGAAGTCGCCCTTGCCGAAGTCACTCTTGCCGAAGTCACTTTTGCCAGCCCCGCGCCCGCCCTCACGGTTGGGAGCCTTGGCCTTCCAGTCGCGCTTCGGGCGGTCCCCAGCGCCATCCTCGCGCGGCGGCCGCTGTGGAGCCTGCCCCTCGCGGGCCTGGGCGTCCTGTGCCGCGACCGTGCCCGCCTCGCCGGGGGCGCCGCGACGGCCCTGGCCTTGGCCGCGGTCTCCGCGCCTGTCGGGCCGGCCTTCGCCCTGCGGGCGGTCGGTGCGCCGGCGCGCCTGGCCGTGATGCTGCTGACGATGGGGCCGCCAAACCTCGATCATCTCGGGTTCGGCCGGTGCAGGCTCGGCCAACGGTGCTGCCGCCACCTCGCCGGTCTCCGCCGAAACCTCCTGCGGGCTCGCGGCGGGCTCTTCTCCTGCCGGGGGAAGCGTTTCCGGCGGGATGTCCGCAGGCGCTTCCGCCGAGACCTCGGCCGAGACCTCCGCGAGGACCTCTGCCACAGCCGGCTCGGCCTCGACGGGGGCCGGCGCCGCTTCAGGTCGCTCGCTGGTTTCCATCACCAGGGACGCTGCAGCATCCTCCGGCGTGTCGGAGGCTTCGGCGACGGAGGCCGCCTCCGCGATATCGGCCATCAACTCCGTTTCGCCGCTGGAAACCGCTTCGTCACCGCTCTCTGCGGCGGTGGCTTCGGCGGCGCCGGCCTCAGCAGGTGTCGCCGCATCGGAAGCTGCCGCGACGCTGGCGGGCGTTTCGGCCGCCGGGCGGATGAGCTGGGGCGCGGGCACGAGCGGAACCGTGATCGCCGGGCCTGCGCGCCGGTCGACCACATAGCCAAGGGATTTCAGGATCGATGAGAAATCCTCACCGGAGCAGCCGGCGAGCGAGGTCATCCCGACCGTTATCACGAAGCCGTCGCCGTCGGCTGCACCGGGCGGTGGTTCGCCGGGCGTCGTGCCGGGCCGATAGCCGATGGCGGGCCGGATGAGATCGGCCAGGCGCTCCAGGATATCGATCCGCACAGCCCGGCCGCCGCAGACGCGGAAGCCGGCAGCGCGATAGAGCCCGCGCGGCACTTCGGTGTCGGCTGGGAAGGAGGTGCGGCCGGAGGCTGCAAGATGCGGAATCTCGTCGAGGCCCTTCACGTCGAGGCCGCCGTGCTTCAAGGCCCAGAGCTGGGCGGCGAGGCCACGCGGGGCTGGCTTCAGCAGCAGCGGCAGATAGAGATGATAGGCACCGAAGCGCACGCCGTAGCGGCGGAGCGCGGCGCGCCCGTCCTGGTCCAGGCTCTTCACATCCTGCGCGACGCGGGCGCGTTCCAGCACGCCGAGAGCCTCGGTGATCTGAAAGGCGATGCCCCGGGCGATACCGGGAATGTCGGCGGCCTCCTCGAGAACGACCAGGGGACCGAGCAGTTTGGTGATATGCGCCTTGATCCAGGCGGCAAGCCGCGCATCGACCTTTTCGCGCGGCGGGCCCGACAGCTGTTCGTCGGAGAGGACCCGGAAGCGCGGGGCGAGCAGCTTGTCGCCGGCCACGAGCTTGGCGACGGCCTCGCCCATCCAGCGGATGGTGCCGTCATTGGCGAGCACGAAGGTGTCGTCCGGCGCTTGGGAAAAGCGTTCGGCACGGGCCTCGATCTCGCCGGCCAGGGCTTTCTGAGCGGCTGCCCGCAACGCTTTGGCCTCCTGGCCGTCGGCCTGGGGGTCCGGGGCAAACTGAAATCCGTGCAGCCGACCGACGTGCTGGCCTTCGACCAGGACATCGCCGCTGGCGGTTACTTCCGCTTCGAGCATCGCATTCTCTCTCAAGCGCCGCATGAGTACGCTGGTCCGCCGATCAACGAACCGGCTCGCCAAACGCTCATGCAGAGCATCCGACAGATTGTCCTCTACCTGACGGGTGGCCTCCTGCCAATGCTCAGGATCACGTAACCAGTCGGGACGGTTGGCAACGAAGGTCCAGGTGCGCACCTGCGCGATGCGGGCCGAGAGGGTATCGATGTCCCCATCGGTGCGATCCACGAGTGCGACCTGCCGCCGAAACCAGTCATCCGCTATCACGCCCTGGGTCATCAACGCACGGTAAATCGTCATGGTGAGGTCGGCATGGGCGGCGGGGGCCACACGCCGGTAGTCCGGGATGCGGCACACCTCCCAAAGCTTGGCGACCGCCTCCGGCCCCACGGCGAGCCGCCGGATGTCGTCGTCGCGCGCGGCAATGTCGAGTGCATTCACGTCATCGGCGAGCGGCGCACGCGTCAGGCCCGGCTCGGTCGGCAGGACGGCAAGGCTCGCCTGCAGGGCGCTTATCGAGCGGAAATTGAGATCGGCATTGCGCCATTGCGCGACCCGGACGGGATCGAAGCTGTGGCTCTCGAGCGCCTCCACCAGCTCCGCGTCGAACGGCGGGCAGCGTCCTGTCGTGCCGAAGGTCCCGTCGCGCATGTGGCGCCCCGCGCGCCCGGCGATCTGGCCGAATTCGGCCGGATTGAGCTGGCGGAACCCGAAGCCGTCGAACTTGCGGTCGCCGGCGAAAGCGACATGGTTGACCTCGAGATTGAGGCCCATGCCGATGGCGTCGGTGGCGATGAGATAGTCCACCTCGCCCGACTGGTAGAGGGCCACCTGCGCGTTGCGCGTGCGCGGGCTGAGCGCGCCGAGCACGACGGCGGCGCCGCCTTTCTGGCGCTTCACCAGCTCGGCGATCGTATAGACCTCCTCGGCGGAGAAGGCGACGATGGCCGAACGCGGCGGCAGCCGCGTAATTTTCTTCTCGCCCGTGAAGGTCAAGGTCGAGAGGCGCGGGCGCGAGACGATATTGGCGCCGGGAATGAGCGTCTCGACCAGGGGGCGCATCGTGGCGGCACCGATGATCAGCGTTTCCGCATAGCCCCGGCGATTGAGCAGCCGGTCCGTGAAGATATGCCCGCGGTCGAGATCCGCGGCGAGCTGGATTTCGTCGATCGCGCAGAAGGCAACGTCGAGATCGCTCGGCATCGCCTCCACGGTGGCGACCCAGTAGCGCGCCTGGGGCGGCTTGATCTTTTCCTCGCCGGTGATGAGCGCCACCGCATCCGCGCCGACGCGCTCCACCACGCGTTGATAGACCTCGCGCGCGAGCAATCTGAGCGGCAGGCCGATGACACCGCTGGTGTGGCCGACCATGCGCTCGATGGCGAGATGCGTCTTGCCGGTGTTGGTTGGGCCGAGAACCGCTGTTACGCCGCGCGCCCGCATCTGCGGGGAGAGCGACCGTGCTGCCGTCAGGGATGAAGCCATGAAACCCGATGCCGTAGAGTCTGGACGGAAACGCCGTGACCGCAACTCCTGCAACGGCCCCTGAACGCGATGTGGCAAGCCTTCTATATCAAGCCTTCTGTATCACATCGACACGTAAAGCGCGGCTGAATTTATGGTTTGGAACGAGTCTGGAACGAATCGCGGCCGAATCGCGGACTCCGGCAGAATCAGGTTTCGTTCTCACACGAGATATTGTGGTCGGTATGCTAAGGAGGCACAAGTGGAACCGATCAGCCCCAGCACAAACGATCGGCCTGCGCCAACGAAACGACAGAGTACGGTTTCGCGCCAACGCCGGAATGCTTTGGCTGTTCGCCATAGGCCAAGGCGCCGGTCTCGATCGACACCACAAAACAACAGGCGGGAGACCTTTGCTCCGCGCCTAGTGGAGCGAATTTGACATTTGAGTCCCGCCTGACATCAAGCTCCAGATCAAATGTCAAATTCATAAGCTCCACTAGAACCAATAACTTGCTAGTGGTTCTCTTGACTCCGACATTTGCTCCGAGGGTGGTATCGGGCGGATGCAAATGTCGGAGCAGAACCACTAGTTTCTGGCCCGGACCGGCATGCGCGGATTGTTGCCGTTCACGTTCACACGCGTGGCTTCGATGACAGTGGTGCCGAGCGGGGTGCGCACTGAAATGCGATAGGGGATGAAAACCCGGTCTTCGCCAACGGGCATCAGCCAGGCTTCCATATCCTTGTTGTTTTCCATGAATTTGGTGGCCGTCCGGTCCGCGCGATGGCCGGAGATGGGCAGATAGCGCGCCCGGCATACGGCGACCGGGCCGGAATAGGTGGCGCTGCGCACCGTCTCCTCGCGGGCGTAGGACAGTTTCACATCGAAGCGCGTGGCGCCGTCGAAGACGGGAATGTTGCGGTCGCAGGCCGCCGCATTCGATGTATTGCCCGAGGACGCCGGCATCAGGAGCGCCGAAAGCGGATCAACCACGCCGCGCTTGTTCTGCTCGGTGACGGGGATGCGGTCGGGTCTCGGCTCGATCGGCGGCTTGATCTCGACGGCCTGCACGCTGCCGCCGGCCAATGCCATGCGGACGGTGATCGACTTTTCGGAATTGGCTGTCGTCACCGCGAAGGTCGCAGGCAGGATGCGATCGCCGGAGATGCTGCCCGTGGATGTGGCCGCACCCTTGCCGCCGGTGATGATGCCGGCCAAGCCCGTGAGCTGAGACCAGACATCAAGTTTGTATTGGTCTTTGACGACATCGGCCTTGATGGCGGCGATGCCGATTTTCAGGCCGAGCAGCGAAATGTCGTAGTTGGCTTCGATCGACGCGGCGCTGGCGGGCAGAGGTGCAAGCACCATGATCCCCAGCGCGGCCCGGCGGAAGCCACGTGCTGCACGGCCAGCCTTGCTGTTCCAACGCCGGATCATACTGTTGCACTCTCCATTGCGCGAGACCCGGGTTCTCTCGATCCCAGGCATCGACACAGGCCACGGGCCGAATCGCCCGTCGTTTATCGGCTGCAAATCCGTTCGAATCGTGACGCATCTCGCGTCCGATCGCAATGATATCGCGCAGGATCCTTGACGTTGCCTCATCACATCTACTATACACGCGCAACTTTCATTCAGACATCGGCGCCTCTTGGCCCGGCTGACGTCGGGACCAGCTTCTGTAGCTTTGCAAGAGTGCACCAACCAAGTTAAGGACGAAGCGTCATGGCGCGCCGCTGCGAACTCACGGGTAAGGCCGTTCTGTCCGGTCACCTCGTGAGCCATTCCAACCGCAAGACCAAGCGGAAGTTTCTTCCGAATCTGGTCAATGTGACCCTTCAGTCGGAAGCCCTGAACCGTGGCGTGAAGCTGCGCATCTCGGCGGCCGCCCTGCGCTCGGTCGAGCATCGGGGTGGGCTGGACGCGTTCCTGGCCAAGGCCCCGGAGACGGAGCTGGCGCAGAACGTGCGCGTCCTGAAGCGCGAAATCGCCAAGAAGCAGACCGAAGCGGCTGCCAGCTGAGGCTTCTTCAGAGCTTCGGCGCCTCGAGGCTTTGATGCAGGATGATCGCGCTGGCATTGTCGGCGCGATTTTTGCTGTTTGCAGTCCGGCCTGGGCTTATCTGTGCCGCGGTGCCGAAAGGGTGAGATTGAGCCGATGAACACCTCGCGCAGGTCCGCAAGTCGCACGTCCACAAGTCGCACAGTCGCAGATCTTGTGGCGCAGCTTTGGCTGCCGGTGGCCGCCATGGCCGCCGTCGTCGTTCTGTCCAACGTGGCGGTGCAATATCCGTTCACGCCCTTCGGTCTCGCGGACTATCTCACCTGGGGTGCCTTCACCTATCCCGTCTCCTTCCTGATCACCGACCTCACCAACCGGCGCTATGGGCCGAAGCTGGCCCGGCGGCTCGTGATCGTCGGCTTCATCATCGCGGTCTTCGCCTCGATTGCCGCGGCGAGCCCGCGTATCGCGATCGCCTCGGGCACGGCCTTCCTGGTCGGGCAACTGCTCGACATCTCGGTGTTCAACAATTTGCGGCGTTTGGCCTGGTGGCGTGCGCCGCTGATCGGCAGCCTCCTGGGCTCGGCGATCGACACGGCCCTGTTCTTCACGCTCGCCTTTGCCGGTGACATCACGGATGTCGCGACCTACGGCGTCGGCGGCCTTGCGGTGACGGCGCCGGTGTGGATGGCCTGGGCGGTCAGCGACTTCATCGTCAAGGTGGCGATGGCGCTCGTGATGCTGCTGCCCTATGGCGCGCTGCTCAATGTCGTGCTGCCGGCCGAGCGGTTTCAGCGCAGCGCAGGCTGATCGCTTTCCGCCTATTGCGCCTTCACCGGTGGCGCGATTGAGGCAGTATCCGCGGGCAGCAGGGCGAACTGCAGCAGTACCGTGCGCTGGAACATCGAGAAATTGTCGTCGGAGATCAGCGTGAGGATGGTTTCACCCGCGGCGTTCCGGTGCGCGGACAGACCTTCCATATTGTCGATCTCCGCGCCGAGGTCTGCCGTCAGCAGGATCTCGCCGTCGACCGCTGCGCCCGGCCGCAGGGCTGCGCGCTCGACGAGGCGCAGGCGCATGGCGAGGCTGAAGGGCGGCAGATAACGGCGTTCCAGCAGGACGAGATCGCCGCCCGGCAGGAACGCCATATCGGTGACGGCGAAGCCGTCATGGCGGACGACGCTGAAGGTGCCCCTGCGCGGGCCGGTGAGGATGAAGCCGTCCGGCCCGCCGGCGCGCGGTGGTTCCTCTGCGATGGTCACCACGGCGCCGGCGAGGGGACTACCGTGCGGCGCGACGCCGATCGCCTCGAGGCCGCGGTTTCGCCCGAGGGCTTTCACCTCCTGCGGAAGCGGCACGGCCCTGACCGGGCTGCGCGGTCCCGCCACCCCCCAGTCGAAGCGCAGCACCTCATGCGTGCGCTCAATGGAGACATAGGCCTGATGGCCCGCGATGGTGAGGCCTTCGGTATCGTAGGAGCGCGTCGCGGCCAGCGGCCGGCCGCTCGGGGAGGGCAGGAGCCCCATGACGGCATGGTCCAGGCCGACCATGCGGCCGCCGGCCTCGGCGACGGTAGCGCTGAGCCAATAGCCCTTGTCGGAGATCGCTTTGAGCTGCCCGTCCGGCGTACGTGCCAGGCCGGAGAAGCCGCCAAAGGCCTGATGCGATGACCGCAGCTGCAGGCCGCCGCGAAAGTCCAGGCGGCCGAAACGCTGCCGGTCCGGCGTGCTGGCGGCGAAGGCCGTGATCGGGATTGCGCCGATCGCGATCGGCTCCGGCCCCCTCGCGAGCACCTCCGACAGGGCGGCCCCTTGCGGCACCGCGAGCGTCACGGCCAGCATGGCGAGGCCGATCCGCAGGGAGCGGTTCGTCGCCAGCCATGCCGGTCGCCGCGCGCGCATGCCTGTCAGGCGCGTGTTGAGCGGCGCAGGCGTGCGCCGGCCCCGCGCTGAGGCACCGGCTTCTCCTCGAACAGCTCGGCGAGCTTCTCGGTCATGACGCCGCCGAGTTCCTCCGCATCGACGATGGTGACGGCGCGCCGATAGTAGCGCGTGACGTCATGGCCGATGCCGATGGCGATGAGCTCCACGGGGGAGCGCTCCTCGATCTCGGCGATGACATGCCGGAGATGACGCTCCAGATAATTGCCGGGGTTGACCGACAGCGTGGAGTCGTCGACCGGGGCGCCATCGGAGATGACCATCAGGATACGCCGTTGCTCCGGGCGCCCGAGCAGGCGCTTGTGCGCCCAGTCCAGCGCCTCGCCGTCGATGTTCTCCTTGAGCAGGCCCTCGCGCATCATCAGGCCGAGATTGCGCCGCACACGCCGCCATGGCGCGTCGGCGGCCTTGTAGATGATGTGGCGCAGGTCGTTGAGGCGTCCGGGATTGACGGGCTTGCCGTTCTGCAACCAGGATTCGCGCGACTGTCCGCCCTTCCAGGCACGCGTCGTGAAGCCGAGGATCTCGACCTTGACGCCGCAGCGCTCCAACGTGCGCGCCAGCACGTCCGCGCAGGTGGCGGCAACCGTGATCGGTCGCCCGCGCATCGAGCCGGAATTATCGATCAGCAGTGAGACGACCGTGTCCTTGAAGTCGGTGTCCTTTTCCCGCTTGAAGGAGAGAGGCTGGAACGGGTCTGTCACCACCCGCGACAGGCGGGCGGGATCGAGCATGCCCTCTTCCAGGTCGAACTCCCAGGAACGGCTCTGCTGCGCGAGCAGGCGCCGCTGGAGGCGGTTCGCCAGGCGGGCGACCACGCCTTGGAGATTGTCGAGCTGCTTGTCGAGATAGGAGCGCAGTCGGGCCAGTTCTTCCGGATCGCATAGATCCTCGGCAGCGATCACCTCGTCGAACTGATTGGTATAGACGCGGTAATCGGGCCCGCGTGGCTCGTTGTGCCGGGGCGGCGGCGGGCGCCAGGCCTCATCGGCGTCGCCATCGTCGAATTCATCGCTGTCGTCCGGTACCTCGCCCTGCGGCGCTTCCGCCGATTCGCTGGTGCCGTCCTCCATGTCGTCGCTGGCTTCGTCCGTCAGCTCGATGTCGCCCTGGTCGGCGCTGGCGTCCTCCTGGGACTCGCCCTCACCCTGCTCCTGCTTGTCGCCCTCGTCCTCGCTGTCGTCGGATTCGTCCTGCTCGCCGTCGCTTTCGGCCTCATCGGCCATGTCGAGATGGGTCAAGAGGTCGCGGATGCCGCGTGCGAACCCGCGCTGGTTCTCAATGGTGCCGAGCAAGCTATCGAGATCCTTGCCGGCTTTGGCTTCGATGACGTCGCGCCAGAGGTCCACCACCCCCTGGGCGGCGGCAGGCGGTGCGCGCCCGGTGAGGCGCTCACGCACCATCAGGGCAATCGCATCCTCGATCGGCGCATCGTCGCGATCGGTGATGCCTTGCAGATTGGCGCGCTGGAAACGCTCCTCGAGCACCGCCGTCAGGTTGTCGCCCACACCGGTCATGCGGCGTGCGCCGATGGCCTCCACGCGTGCCTGCTCCACCGCGTCGAAAATGGCCCGCGCCGCCGCGCTTTGCGGTGCAAGCTTGCGATGTGTCGCCTCATTGTGGCAGGCAAGCCGCAGCGCCATGGCATCGGCCTGGCCGCGCAACAAGGCAATGTCGTGGGGCGACATGCGCCGGGGCGGCTCGCTCAGGCGGGCCCGTCCGGGGGTCAAGGCCGGCTTGTCCGTTGAGAAGGCGACCTCGAGTTCCGGTTGCCGCGCAATGGCGCGCAACGTCGTCGCCACCGCCTGCTTCAGCGGCTCGGTCGGCGCCTCCTTCGGCGATGACGGCTTGCGATTGGAAATGGACATGGGTCTCCTGCCGCCGGGCGATCAGGGTATCGGCCGCGGCGGCTCCATCATCAGCTCAGGGCGACGTTCACGGTTGATTCCGGCAACTCCTTGCCGAAGCAGCGCTGGTAGAATTCGGCCACCAGCGGGCGCTCCAGTTCGTCGCACTTGTTGAGGAAGGTCAACCGGAAGGCAAAGGCGATATCGTTGAAGATATCCGCGTTTTCCGCCCAGGTGATCACGGTGCGCGGCGACATCACGGTCGACAGGTCGCCGTTGATGAAGGCGTTGCGGGTGAGATCGGCCACACGCACCATCTTGTTCACGATGTCGCGGCCAGCCGCGTCGCGGTAATGCGGCGACTTGGCCACCACGATGTCGACCTCGCGGTCATGCGGCAGGTAGTTCAGCGTCGCGACGATCGACCAGCGGTCCATCTGACCCTGGTTGATCTGCTGCGTGCCGTGGTAGAGCCCGGAGGTGTCGCCGAGGCCGACGGTATTTGCGGTCGCGAACAGCCGGAAAGCCGGATGCGGGCGGATGACGCGGTTCTGGTCGAGCAGCGTGAGCCGGCCCGAGACCTCGAGCACGCGCTGGATCACGAACATCACGTCCGGGCGGCCGGCGTCATATTCGTCGAACACGAGGGCGATATTGTGCTGCAGGGCCCATGGCAGCATGCCATCGCGGAATTCGGTGACCTGCAGGCCGTCCTTCACGACGATGGCGTCCTTGCCGACGAGATCGACGCGGCTGACATGGCTGTCGAGGTTGACGCGCACGCACGGCCAGTTAAGCCGCGCGGCGACCTGCTCGATATGCGTGGACTTGCCCGTGCCATGGTAGCCGGTGATCATGACGCGTCGGTTGCGGGCAAAGCCGGCGAGGATAGCGAGGGTGGTGTCCCGATCGAACAGATAGTCCGGGTCGAGGTCGGGTACATGCTCATCAGGCTGGGAGAAGGCGGGAACTTCGAGATCGGTATCGATGCCGAACACCTTCCGCACGGACAGCTTCATGTCCGGTATGCCTGACTGGTTCTCGCTCGTCGCTTGCATAGGTCCTCTCACTCCGTCGCGGCAAGCCTATGCCGCCCGTGGGGCGATTCGCATGAGTTTTCACGCCGCTGATGCGATATCGCGCCACGATTACCATGGATTGCCGTCAGGTCTCTGCCAGCACCTCTCCATACCCGCAGGCTGTGTGAGGGGTCGGCGCGCAGCAGCCCTGAAAACGAGATACAGGGCGCCGCCCAAACAGGCAAATGGGCCAGCCCATCAACTACCACATCGCGCGACGAAAACCAGCCGCGGCAAAGGCGCCCGCCATCGGTCGCAATAGCTCCGCGGTCTCGGTCGCCCCGGTGGTCAGCACAATCCCAGCGCCTTCAGCGTGTTATAGGCGCGGATAATCGCCTGCAGCCGCTCCTCGAAGGCGCGGTCGCCGCCATTCGCGTCCGGATGGAAGCGCTTCACGAGCAACTTGTAGCGGGCCTTGATCGTCACGGCGTCCACGCCTTCGTCGAGGCCGAGCGTATCGAGGGCCTGCAAGGCTGGCTTCGACAGGCGCGGCCTGGCCTCCTCCTGGCGTGCGGTCTGATTGAATGCCCGCGCGCCAAAGACGCCGAAGGGATCCTCGACATTGGCACCGGACGCGCGGGCGTTGTCCGCCGTTGGCCGGGCGCTGCCGCGCGCCGCCGCATTCATGCCCATCGTCCAGGTCGGCCGATGGCCCAGGATGGCGTCCTTCTGGAACTCGGCCACGGCGTCGTCACTCATGCCATTGAAATAATTGTAGGACTGGTTGTAGGCGCGCACATGCTCCAGGCAGAAGTGCCAATATTGGTTCTCACGCCCGCGCCCCTTCGGCGCGCGATGGTCGCCTGGCTTTTCGCAACCGGGATGCTCGCAGGTACGCGTCGCCGTCGCCGTCGGCTTGCTGGCCGTCGACTTCACCCGGATACGATCGAAGAGGCGCGAATTCAGATTCATGGTCTCAGACTACGTTTGCGCGAATACCATGGACAAGTGGTTTAAAGACACATCAGACCCGCTATAAACTCGACCCTGGCTGTAGCCGCAGCCCTGATCGCAGCCCTGGCCGTCGCTTTGGCCGCAGGCCCGCCGGTACGTGGCGACGGCAGCCCGACGCTGCTGCCGCTTCCTCTCGCCCTGCTGCCGGGCTACGAACACATGAATCCACCTTCGCCAGGAAGGAGCTCCCATGGCCCGCGCCGACCGGATCAGTGCCAAGCTCACCGCAGGTCTCAAGCCCCTCGTCATGAACGTCGTCGACGAGTCGCACCAGCATGCCGGACATGGCGGCTGGCGTGAAGGCGGTGAAACCCACTATCGCATTACTATCGTCGCAGATGCTTTTGCAGGCAAGTCGCGGCTGGAACGGCACCGGCTCGTCAATGCGCTTCTCAGGGATGAATTTGACACCGGCCTGCACGCGCTCGCCATTGAGGCCGCGGCGCCCGGCGAGGCTGTGCGCGGGCTTTGATGGTCGTATTGCACGGCGATGATGCTGCAGCAGCGGCTGAAACAGCGGCATTCTTCGCCGTCTGGTAACTTTTCTCACCGGAAACTATGGGCCTTGCCTGCAACCTGCCGTATTGTGCGGTTAGCCGTTGCCGCGCCCGAGCGGCTGGTTTCGATGTTGTTGCGTTGCGAGCCTTGACCGTTGCCCGCGGTGTGGTGCCGCTGGATCGTTTGAGTGCGCACGGGCCGTGTCCGGAATCTCTGCGTTTCCGGTATCCCGCGCTCCCTGATTAAGGTTGGACAATGACGAATGTGATCTCTCGTTGGGCGGTTGCCCCCTTCGTCGCCGCGGCGGCTGTTGGTTTTTCGATAGCATCCATTGTACCAGCCTCCGCCAACCCGACCCTCGTCGTCGACGTCGCCAGTGGCCGTGTGCTGAAATCGACGCAGGCCTCCGACCTCTGGTACCCAGCCTCGCTCACCAAGTTGATGACGACCTATCTCGTCTTCCAGGAGATCAAGGCGGGACGGCTTGCCCTCGACACGCCGCTGAAAGTCTCGGCACGCGCCGCTGCGGAGAAGCCCTCGAAGATCGGCGTCAAGCCGGGCACGGAGGTTACGGTCGACAACGCCCTCAAGATGATGCTCGTGAAGTCGGCCAACGATATCGCCGTGGTCCTGGCCGAGGGCGTGAGTGGTTCCGTCGAGGCTTTCGTGGCGCGCATGAACGCGACGGCCCAGTCGATCGGCATGTATGACAGCTACTTCGCCAACCCGAACGGCATGCCGGACGACCGCGCCCGGACGAGTGCCCGCGACCTCGCCGTGCTTGCCCGCTCGCTGATCGTCGATTTTTCCCCCTATCGCGGTTATTTCGAAATCGGCTCCATCCAGCTTGGCAAACGGACCTTCCAGAACACCAACGGCCTCGTCGGCCGGTACCCCGGGTCCACGGGGATGAAGACCGGCTTTATCTGTGCGTCCGGCTTCAATGTGGTGGCGACGGCGCAGCAAGGCAACCGTGAGCTCCTCACTGTGGTGCTGGGGGCTCCCTCTGCCGTCCAGCGCACCATCCAGGCCGCCGAGTTGTTCGATGCCGGCTTCGCGCAGTGGGGCGGGGGTGGCCCGACCGTCGACAGCTTGCCGCGCGCGTCGCAGGCAGCGCCTGCCAATCTCTATGACGAGGTCTGCGGCAAGAATCGCGGGGCCTATCTCGTCGATGACGACAATGCGGCACCCGTCAGTGCATCGGCGGGCGATGGTGGCAGCCTTGCCAATTTCTTCGCCAGCGGGCAGCGTGTGAACGGCGCGGCGGCCGTCCGCGGTTCGTCCCCCAACAGGCTCGGCCCGCGCGAGAAATTCGTGCCGCTTGCGGTCTTCATCGGCCGCACGCCGGGCGCGGAGCCGGACCCGACAGCCGTCGCGGAGACGGTGAAGCCGAAGTCGGCAAAGGCGTCCAGGCAGGCCGCAAAGACAGACGTGACCGGCAAAACCAACGCCGCCGGTCGTAAGCAGATCGAGATTAGCCGCTCCGGCAAGGGTGCCCCGGCAGCGCAGGCCACGGCCTTCGCGCCGGTCGAGCAGCCGAGCGGCAGCGCCTCCGGCGTCCTGCAAAAGGCGATCAAGCCCGCCAAGAAGCCGGCCTCGGCGGACAAGGCGACTGCCGCCAAGGCCACTGGCGGCAAGGCCACTGCAGTCAAGGCGGCGCCGGCACCGCGCCCGGTCGCGAAGGGCAACGCAAAACCGAAGCCGTTGAGCCTGACCCCGGGCAAGGACTGATCGGGGCGCAGATGGCGGGCATGCACAAAGCGCATGTTCTGTTCGAAGTGATACAATGTTACATATCGGGCGAGGCACAAGTGGCCTCGTCCTTTTGTTGTGATCACCTGCGCGCCCGACCGCCTGTCCCGGACGTGTTGCGCAACCGTCTGTGAGACCTGCCCATGACCCTGTCTCCGATGACCCTGTCTCCGATGCCTCAGCCTGAGGAATCTCACCGGGTGGCCCGCTCGAAGGGGCCCTTGCCCCCGATCCCGCTGACAATCGTCACCGGTTTTCTCGGCGCGGGCAAGACGAGCCTTCTGAATGCACTGCTGCGGGAGCCGGAGCTGGCCGATACGGTCGTCATCATCAACGAATTCGGCGAGATCGGCCTGGACCACCTCCTCGTCGAGAAGGCCGACGAGGGCATGGTGACGCTGGCGTCGGGTTGTCTGTGCTGCACGATCCGCGGCGATCTCATTTCCACCCTGGAAGATTTGCTGCGCCGCCGTGACAACGGCCGGATCATGGCCTTCCGTCGCGTGGTCATCGAGACGACCGGATTGGCGGATCCGGCTCCCGTCCTGCATACGGTCCTCTACCATCCTTATCTCGCCAAGCGTTACGCGATTGATGGCGTCATCACCATCGTCGATGCGGTCAATGGCGGGGCAACGCTGGACGCCCATATCGAGGCCGTCAAACAGGCGGCAGTGGCGGATCGTATCGTCATCAGCAAGACCGATCTGCCGGAAGCGGATGCGGCTGATCTCGCGGCGCTGAAGCGGCGCCTGGCTGCCCTCAATCCCGCCGCCTCGATCCTCGACGCCGCCCGGGGTGAAGCCACGCCTGCCGCGCTCCTCGGCATCGGGCTCTATGACATCGACGGCAAGATCGCCGACGTCAGGGCCTGGTTGCAGGCCGAGGCCTTTGATGACGATCATGGCCACGATCACGGTCACGATCACGGGCATCACCACGGGCACGGCCACGATGATCACGGTGGCCATCGTCACCACCACGACGTCAATCGTCACGATGCCCGCATCAGGGCTTTCTGTCTGACCAGCCCGCGTCCCATCAGTTCGCACAATCTTGATCTGTTCCTTGATCTCCTGCGTGCATCGCACGGTCCCAATCTGCTGCGGGTCAAAGGGATCGTCGCGCTCGCCGACGATCCCGACCATCCGATGGTCATCCATGGCGTCCAGCATGTCTTCCATCCGCCGATCCGGCTGGAGCGGTGGCCGGACGGAGACCATCGCAGTCGCCTCGTCTTCATCTTGCGTGATCTCGACGAGAGCTTCGTCTCGCGTTTGTGGAACGCCTTCCTCGGCGAGCCGGCGATCGACGCGCCGGATGCCGCGGCATTGACCGCCAATCCGCTGTCGCTCGGCGGTGGGCGTTAGAGCACGTCCGTCTGTCGCGGGCGGGCTCCCTTCAAAACTGGACGAGCCGGTTCATCGGCTTGGATGGCCTCGGCTGTTGCAGTCCAGAACCCACTCAATCCGAGCCGGGCTGGCTCCGGACACGGAGCGCCATGCGGGGGACGCTGTATGGCGCCTCTGGCGGCGTATGATTTCGAAACACTGGCGGCCGCTCTCGCCGGATCTCGGCCGGGGCGTGCCGAATGCGTGCGCGACGCGGTCCCACCCGCCGCCCGGCCCGCGCGCGCGGCTGCCGTTCCTGAAACAGTAATATCGGCAGAGGCTTCATCGGGCTTCGTGCGAGCTGGCGCCTATACTGTCGGATGCGGCTTCCGGTTTCAGTAACCGTGCCCTGCGATGAAAACCCATCACGCACATCATTGGCCCCATTGTTATCCGCAGCGGTCTAGCCTGTGGCACAGGTCTTGTTCTTTCCGGTGCAGAAGCCCCTTTCCATCGAGGAGTTGTCCTCTTCCGGGACGGGGCGCCAGTTTGAGCTGGGTGGGGATTGCGAATGTCCGACGCTTTTCCTTCCGTCGTTGCGGAACGTGCGCAAGCGGAAGCGGTCTCAGGGGGCGCCATCGCGGTGCGCGCCCGGCTTGTCCCCAAGCCCGCTCCGAGGCATTTCCCGCCCGCGGTGGAGGGGCCGCTTGGCGTCGAGCAGCGCCTGCTTCGCAACATGGGGGACTATGAGGAGGCCTGGGCCGATCTCTCGCAACGGCTGTTACAGGAAAATCCCTTCTACACGCAGGCCTTCGCGGCATCGGCGGCGCAACACCTGCCTGATGGGCGTCACGTCACGGCGGTGCTCGTCTGGGGCGGTGGCCAGGACGAGCGTGTGCTCCTCGGATTGTTTCCCGTCATCCTTCCGCGCGCGGGGATCGTTCCGGCCGCCGCGCGCCTGTGGCAACCGCCCTTGATGGCCTTTGGCGTGCCGCTGGTCGATCGAGACAATGCCCGGGCCGTGATCGCGGCCTTTCTCGACCACCTCGGCAAGCGCGGACTGCGTGGGACGGCTGTGCTGTTCCCGCTCCTGGCAGAGGACGGGCCATTCGCCGCTGCGCTGCGGGCGGTGATCGGCCAGACGGGGCGCCAGACACGGGTGTTCGGTCGCCATCGCCGCGCCATTCTGCCGGCGTCGCGCCACTCGGACGGTCTTGTCACGCTGCAAACCATCCGCAAACGCAAGGAGCTGCGGCGCCAGTTGCGACGCCTCGAGGAACGCGGCACCGTCAGCTTCACACGTGCCAGTAGTCCCGTCGCGGTGCGTGACGCGGTCGAGAGCTTCCTGGCGATCGAGGCGTCCGGCTGGAAAGCGCGGGCCGGCACGGCCATTCTGCAGCATGCGGGTGCGGTCGCTTTCCTGCGCACCATGACGCGCCGCATGGCCCATGAGGGCCGCTGCGAGGTGCATCTCCTCAACATTGGCGACCGCGCGATCGCCGCCGGCATCGTCCTGCGAAGCGGTAGTGAGGCCTTCTTCTGGAAGATCGCCTATGACGAGGCCTTCGCCCGCTTCTCGCCTGGCGTGCAGCTGACGCTGGCGCTGAGCCACGCGCAGCTCGACGATCGGACGATCGCCTATACGGATTCCTGCGCGATTGCCAACCATCCGATGATCGATCATCTCTGGCGCGAGCGCCTGTCAATTGTCGATATGCTCGTGGGGACGCGCGCCGGTTCCTCCGTTGCCATGCGGGTCCTCGGGCAGCATGAGGAAAGCCGTCGCAGGCTGCGGGTGGTGGCCAAGGCCGTGTGCCGTCGAGTCGCCGGCTGGTTTGCCCGCCGCTAGAATTTGGGGCGAAGTGGCAGCCGGTTCGTGTGAAGAAAATGCGTTAAAACAAACACTTCGAGTAATTTCGGTGAGCCGGCGAGCGATGACGAGCAGGCTCTTCACATGAAAACGGCCGCCCAGAAGGCGGCCGCGTCGAAGCGGGTCATGGGCAGCGCGGAGCGTTTGCTCAGCGCAGAACCTGCATGCGCAGCTCGGTCAGGCGCATCAGCCGGGTCGAGGCGGCCATGCGGCCGGCATCGCTGGTGGCGGACGCCACAAGCGTCTCGACGGATGTGATCTCGACGTCAAGCACCTCGGGGCTGAGTTCAGCAACGGGGACCGCATAATCCGCGAGGATCGAAATGTTGTCGGGCCGGATCTCGGCGAGGCCGCCACGGACGAACAGGCGCTGCGACGAACCCGCGCCGGAATCGATCGTGATGATGCCTGGCTCGAGAACGGCGATCACCGGTGCATGCCCGGGCATCACCTGCATTTCACCCGCGACGGACGGAAGGATGACGCTGGCGACGTCGCCCGAGAAGAGAAGTCTTTCGGGCGCGACCAGCTCAAGCGGAACGGTGGCCATGGCTCAATCTCTTTCGATCTCGCGCGCGTCTGAGGCGCAGTAAACGCAATGTCCAGGCTGCGACCCGCCGGTGGGCGACCACAACATCTGGCTTCGTCACGCGGATGCGCGCCGCCCGCGCATCCGTGCATCGTACAGGCTTAGGCCGCCGCTGCGGCGAGGCGCTGCGCCTTCTCGACGGCCTGTTCGATGGTGCCGACCATGTAGAAGGCGGCTTCCGGCAGGTGGTCGTACTGGCCTTCGACGAGGCCCTTGAAGCCCTTGATCGTGTCCTCGAGGGCGACGAGCTGGCCAGGGGCGCCCGTGAACACTTCGGCGACGAAGAACGGCTGGCTGAGGAAGCGCTCGATCTTGCGGGCGCGGGCCACTGTCGTCTTGTCCTCTTCGGACAGTTCATCCATGCCCAGGATCGCGATGATGTCCTGGAGGGCCTTGTAGCGCTGCAGGATCTGCTGGACGCGACGCGCCACGTCATAGTGCTCCTCGCCGACGATCTGCGGCGACAGCATGCGCGAGGTGGAGTCGAGCGGGTCCACGGCCGGGTAGATGCCTTTTTCCGAGATGGCGCGCGACAACACCGTCGTGGCGTCCAAATGGGCGAAGGAGGCGGCCGGGGCCGGGTCGGTCAGGTCGTCGGCCGGCACGTAGATCGCCTGAACCGAGGTGATCGAGCCCTTCGTGGTGGTGGTGATGCGCTCCTGCAGCTGGCCCATGTCGGTCGCCAGCGTCGGCTGGTAACCCACCGCCGAGGGGATGCGGCCGAGAAGCGCCGACATTTCGGAGCCCGCCTGGGTGAAGCGGAAGATGTTGTCGATGAAGAACAACACGTCCTGGCCCTGATCGCGGAACTGCTCGGCGACCGTGAGCCCGGTGAGGGCGACGCGGGCGCGGGCGCCCGGAGGCTCGTTCATCTGGCCGAACACGAGCGCGCATTTGGAACCGGCGGTCGAGCCGTTGTTCTCATGCGGATCCTTGTTCACGCCCGACTCGATCATCTCGTGATAGAGGTCGTTACCCTCGCGGGTGCGCTCACCGACGCCGGCGAACACGGAATAGCCGCCGTGGGCCTTGGCGATGTTGTTGATCAGTTCCTGGATCAGCACGGTCTTGCCGACGCCGGCGCCGCCGAACAGCCCGATCTTGCCGCCGCGGGCATAAGGCGCGAGCAGGTCGACGACCTTGATGCCGGTGACCAGGATCTGCGCGTCCGTGGACTGCTCGGAATAGCTGGGCGCCTCGGCATGGATGGGGCGCAGCGCCTCGGCCGGGACCGGGCCGGCTTCGTCCACCGGCTCGCCGATGACGTTCATGATGCGGCCGAGCGTGCCGGCACCCACAGGCACCATGATCGGCGCCCCGGTGTCCTTCACCGGCTGGCCGCGAACAAGACCTTCGGTCGTGTCCATGGCGATGCAGCGCACCGTCGATTCGCCGAGCTGCTGGGCCACTTCGAGCACCAGGCGGTTGCCGTGGTTCGTCGTTTCCAGCGCGTTCAGGATTTCCGGCAGATGCCCGTCGAACTGCACGTCGACGACGGCACCGATGACCTGAGCGACGCGCCCACTCGTTACCGGCTCTTGCTTCGTTACCATGGGGAAACTCCCGTCCGAGCCCGTCCGGGCCTCATCAAACTACAATCAGTGCCGCTGGAGCGGCCGTCCTCAAATGCGTCAGACCGCCTCGGCGCCCGAGATGATCTCGATCAGTTCCTTCGTGATCATGGCCTGACGCGAGCGGTTGTAGAGCTGCGTCTGCTTCTTGATCATTTCGCCCGCGTTGCGGGTGGCGTTGTCCATGGCTGACATCTGCGCACCGTAGAACGAGGCGTTGTTCTCGAGCAGGGCGCCGAAAATCTGGACCGCCAGATTGCGGGGCAGCAGGGTGTTGAGGATCTCCTCCTCGTCCGGCTCATAATCATAGACCAGACCGGCGACTTCCCCGTCATCGGCGGCCTCGACATTGGCCGGAATGATCTGCTGGGCGGTCGGGACCTGGGCAATGACCGAGCGGAAGCGCGAGTAGAACAGCGTCGCCACGTCGAACTTGCCTTCGTGGAAGAGGCCGATGATCTTCTGCGCGATATCTTCGGCATGCTCGAACCCGAGCACGCGGACCGAACGTAGCTCGATGAGCTCGATGATGTCCTTGGCGAAGTTGCGGCGCAGCTGGTCATAGCCCTTCTTGCCGACGCAGAAGAACTTCACGCGCTTGCCTTCCGCGATCAGCGCGTTGGCCCGCTCGCGGGCAAGGCGCACGATGGCGGAATTGAACGCACCGCAAAGCCCGCGCTCACCCGTGCAGACGATCAGCAGGTGCGTTTCGGCCAGACCCGTGCCGACCAGCAGTCGCGGCGCACCCTCGCGGGATGGCATCGCATTCGCCAGATTGGCCAGGACGTGAGACATGCGCTGCCCATAGGGGCGGGCGGCCTCGGCGGCCATCTGCGCGCGACGGAGCTTCGCCGCGGCCACCATCTGCATGGCCTTGGTGATCTTCTGCGTCGCTTTAACGGAGGCGATGCGGTTGCGAAGGTCTTTTAAGCTCGGCATCAGGACCTACCCTCTCCCCATGCCGGGGAGAGCTGGAGAGGGGATGGGGCGCAAACGAAGGAGAGGTCAGCGTCTGCCTTCCTCTCCCCGCCCGCTCCCGCAAGGGGAGAAGGGCTTTCCACGAATGCACCCAGCGTCAACACGGGGAAGCTGTCACGCACAGGCTTAGGCGAAGGTCTTGGCGACGTCCTCGACCGCGGCCTTGAGCTTGCCGGCGGTGTCGTCGGACAGATCCTTGGACGTGCGGATCGCCTCGAGGATCTCCGGATGCTTGGTCCGGACGGCGCCGAGCAGGGCCTCCTCGAAACCACGCACGCGGTTGACCGGCAGCGGATCGAGATAACCGTTCACGCCGGCATAGATCACGACCACCTGCTCTTCCATGGTGAGCGGCGAGAACTGGCCCTGCTTCAGGAGCTCGGTCAGGCGCGCACCGCGGTTCAGAAGGCGCTGGGTGGTGGCGTCGAGGTCGGAGCCGAACTGGGCGAAGGCGGCCATTTCGCGATACTGGGCGAGCTCGCCCTTGATCTTGCCGGCCACCTTCTTCATCGCCTTGGTCTGCGCGGACGAGCCGACGCGCGACACGGACAGGCCGACGTTCACCGCCGGGCGGATGCCCTGGTAGAACAGATCGGTCTCGAGGAAGATCTGGCCGTCGGTGATCGAGATCACGTTGGTCGGGATATAGGCCGAGACGTCGTTGGCCTGCGTCTCGATGACGGGCAGGGCCGTCAGGGAACCGTTGCCGCTCGCGTCGCTCATCTTGGCGGCGCGCTCGAGCAAGCGGGAATGCAGGTAGAACACGTCGCCCGGATAGGCCTCGCGGCCCGGCGGGCGGCGCAGCAGCAGCGACATCTGGCGGTAGGCGACAGCCTGCTTCGACAGGTCGTCATAGATGATCACGGCATGCATGCGGTTGTCGCGGAAGTACTCGCCCATGGCGCAGCCGGCGAAGGGTGCCAGGAACTGCATCGGCGCCGGATCGGACGCCGTGGCCGCCACGACGATCGAGTACTCGAGGGCGCCTTGCTCCTCGAGCACCTTCACGAACTGGGCGACCGTGGAGCGCTTCTGGCCGATGGCCACATAGACGCAGTAGAGCTTCTGGTTCTCGTCAGCGCCGGCGACGTTGAGCGACTTCTGGTTGAGGATCGTATCGAGCGCGACGGCCGTCTTGCCGGTCTGGCGGTCGCCGATGATCAGCTCGCGCTGGCCGCGGCCGATCGGGATCAGGGCATCGATCGCCTTGAGGCCCGTGGCCATCGGCTCATGCACGGACTTGCGCGGGATGATGCCCGGCGCCTTCACGTCCACCTGGCGCCGCTCGGTCGAGTCGATCGGACCCTTGCCGTCGATGGGGTTTCCGAGGGCGTCGACAACACGGCCAAGAAGTCCCTTGCCGACCGGCACGTCGACGATAGCGCCCGTGCGCTTCACCGTCTGGCCTTCGGCGATCTCACGGTCGGAACCGAAGATGACGATGCCGACGTTGTCGAGCTCGAGGTTGAGCGCCATGCCGCGCACACCCGATTCGAACTCCACCATTTCGCCGGCCTGGACATTGTCGAGGCCATAGCAACGGGCGATACCGTCACCAACCGAGAGGACCTGTCCGACCTCGGTGACCTCAGCCTCCTGGCCGAAGTTCTTGATTTGCTCTTTGAGGATTGCGGTAATTTCCGCAGCGCGGATGTCCATCAGCCGACCTCTTTCAACGCGAGACGGATCGAATTCAGTTTGGAGCGCAGGCTGGCATCGATCATACGGCTGCCGAGCTTGACGATGAGCCCGCCGATGATGGCGGGGTTAACCTTGACGTTGAGCGCGATGCTGCCACCGGCGACGTCCTTGAGAGCGGCCTCGATATCGGCCAGCATCTTGGGGGAAGGCTGTTCCGCGAGGGTCACCTCGGCGCGAACAATGCCCTTCTTGTCGGCGACGAGGCTCTTGTAACCCTCGATCATGCCCGGAAGGGCGAACAGCCGGCGCTTCGACGCGACGAGCCGGATGAAATTCGCGGTGAGGCCACCAATGCCGGCTTTGGCCAGAATGGCCGTGACGGCCTTCTCCTGCTCCTCGGCGGAGAACACGGGGCTCCTGACCAGGCGGGCGAGGTCAGGACTCTCCGCGATCAGACCACTGAATCGGTCGAGGTCGGCACCGACGGTATCCACCGCCTTTGCGTCCTCTGCGAGGTCGAGCAACGCCTTGGCATAGCGCTCCGCGACACCCGACACCATTGCACCCCCGTTAGCCACCGGGCCTCTCTTTCGTCTCAAGGGCGACGTCGTCACCGATTGCTCGGCGGCGCATAACCCTGTTTGGCTATCTTCTGATAGGGTTGGGACAAGCTGAACCCTTAATCCCAATACGGGGGTGCACTAGCATAAGGATGCCGGCTGCGCAACCGAGCCCGGCATACTTTCGCCGCCTTTGCGGAGGCGCGCCCGGGTCAGTGAAATGTTGGTGAATGCGGGGCTGGGCGCTGGGCTGCCTTGACAGGCCCGCGACGCCGTCGGGTGCCTCACGGCACCGACTGTGCTAAGCCATTGCCCTTGGTGGTGTCAGCGGGAGGATTGGCGCATGTCGCGCGCGGAACGTATTGCCGACATGAAGAACGACGTCGTTGCCTGGCGGCGGGATCTGCATACGCATCCCGAGTTGCTCTACGACGTCGTCCGGACAGCCGGCGTCGTGGCGGACAGGTTGCGTAGCTTCGGCGCCGACGAGGTGGTGACCGGCATCGGCCGCACGGGGGTCGTGGGCCTCATTCGCGGCAAGATACGCGGCAAGGATGCGGGGCCCGTCATCGGCCTCAGGGCTGATATGGATGCGCTCCCCATCGAGGAGGAGACCAATCTTCCCTATCGCTCGGCAACGCCGGGGATAATGCACGCCTGCGGCCATGACGGCCATACGGCCATGCTTCTCGGCGCGGCGCGCTATCTCGCGGAGACGCGCGATTTCGCCGGGACGGCGGTGGTCATCTTTCAGCCGGCGGAGGAGGGTGGTGCCGGCGCCAAGGCCATGCTCGACGATGGCCTCCTCGATCGCTTCGGCATTCAGGAGGTCTATGGCATGCACAACATGCCGGGCATGGTCCCCGGCAGCTTCGCCATCCGGCCCGGCGCGATGCTCGCGGCCGCCGATCGCTTCCGCATCGTCATCGAAGGCAAGGGCAGCCATGCCGCCCACCCGCATGAGGGCATCGACAGCGTCGTCGCGGCGAGCCATCTGGTCCTCGCACTGCAGACCGTCGTCGCCCGCAATGTCGACCCGCTCAAGAACGCCGTGGTCTCGGTGACGACCGTCAACGGCGGCGATGCCTTCAATGTGCTGCCCCAGCGGGTGACGCTGACGGGGACGGTGCGGACCCTTGATCCAGCCGTCCGCGATCTTTGCGAGGCGCGGCTTACGGCGCTGGCCCGCTCCATTCCGGCCGCGCTCGGTGCAACCGCCGAGGTCGAGTTCTGGCGCGGCTATCCCGTGACCATGAACAATCCGGACGCGACGCGCTTCGCCGCGGATGTCGCGCGAAGCATATCGAGCACCGGCGCGGTTGATACGGGCATCCAGCCGATCATGGGCGCGGAGGATTTCTCCTTCATGCTGGAGCAGCGGCCGGGCGCCTTCATCTTCATCGGCAACGGCGACAGTGCCGGGCTCCACCATCCGCGCTATAATTTCAACGATGAGATCGTGACGGCGGGCATCGCCTATTGGACGAGTCTCGTCGAGGAGCGTTGCGCCGTCCAGGTCTGACACGGCGGCGTAAGCTGGCGCAATTTTCCGGCTGTTCAGGCGTATAGCCCGACCCGGCGTCCAGGCGCCACGCAGCAGCGTGGTGCCCGGCGCATGCGTCGTGCTGTCGCGATGACAAGGCGTATGTGTCGGGCGCTCACGCGGTCGGGTCACATCGCTGAAAGCGGCCGCGCGGCGATGATCCCCGGGGATGGCTGCGGCGGCGCACTCTTGGCATTCGAAAGGAAGATTTAATCTTCCGCTCCTTGCTTGTGCAGAATTTGCTAGAATAAAATTCGAATTATTATTCGGTTTAATTACTATGAAACAGTCATAAATCAATCATAAGTAGTTGTTTCCGAAATATTATTATAATTAGATCTCGATACACGTTAGTATATTACCAAATGATTTTTTCCATGGCCTATATTTCACGCGTATTGTATTGATAGAGGGAATAGGCATGGGTAGGAAAATCGATATTTCTTCAGTGACCTCTGCTGATTTGCTGGCGTTGCTGAAGGGAAGGCCAGATCTGCTGGCAGGGCTCGTGGCCGGCCTTAAAAAAAAGGGTGCGCCGACGGCTCAGCCCGCCGAGGCGGAGGACGCTGGCGCTGTTCCGGCGCCGTCCGGGGAGCCTGCGGCACCCGCGCCGGATAAGGGTGCGGCGGTGCCCGTCGGGCTGAGGGAAGGGGCTGTGAAGGTGATCGCGGCTCCGCCGCCGTCCCAGGAGCCTGCGGCGCCCGTGCGGATCGAGCAGGCGCCGGCGCCCGTCGGGCCGAAGGAAGGGACTGTGACGGTGGTCACGGCTCCGTCGGCGTCCGAGGAGCCTGCGGCGCCCGTGCGGGTCGAGCAGGCGCCGGCGCCCGTCGGGCCGAAGGAAGGGACTGTGACGGTGGTCACGGCTCCGTCGGCGTCCGAGGAGCCTGCGGCGCCCGTGCGGGTCGAGCAGGCGCCGGCGCCCGTCGGGCCGAAGGAAGGGACTGTGACGGTGGTCACGGCTCCGTCGGCGTCCGAGGAGCCTGCGGCGCCCGCGCCGCGTGAGGAGGCGGTGGTGTCAGTCGCGTCGGAGGACGGGGCTGCGCCGGTGATCGTGGCCCCACCTCCGTCCGAGGAGCCTGCGGCGCCCGCGCCGGGCGAGGAGGCGGTGGTGTCAGTCGCGTCGGAGGACGAGGCTGCGCCGGTGATCGTGGCCCCGCCGCCGTCCGAGGAGCCCGCGGCGCCCGCGCCGGGCGAGGATACAGCGGTGACCGTGGTGCCGGAGGAGGAAGAGGCCGTAACGGCGACGTCTGCTCCGCAGCCGGAGGAGGAGCCCGCGGCGCCCCCGCCGGGCGGGGGAGCGGCGGCTGTCACGCCGGATGAGGAAGAGGCTGCAATGGCGGCCATGGATTCGCAGTCGGCGGAGGTGGCGGCTCCCGCAGCGCCCAGACCCTTCAAGATCGTCTCCACATGCTGCTCCAACGATTTCATTACGTTGGACGCATCGACGTCGGGTTCCGTCGATCTGGGAGCGGGGCGGGACGCGGTCGCCCTGCCGGGTAACAAGGTGGATTACAAGGTCGCGCGCCAGGACGGCGGCTGGACCGTGTCCCATGACGTCGATGGCGCGAAAGTCACGATCAGTCTGCGGGGTGTCGAATGGCTGCAGTTCGATGACGGCATCGTCTGTCTGGACATGGCTGACAGCAACGCCATTACCGGCTATCAGATCGTGAAGGCGGTGCTGGGTGTTCCACGTGATCTCAACCGTGTGTTTTCCGTGGCCGGGGATCTCGATCACGGGCAGTCGCAGGGAACCGTCATCAGCGAGCTGATGCACGTGATGCAGTCCCAGTTCAAAGGGCGCTTCAGTGCCCCCCATTATACGCAGGACGGCATCACGCAGCACTATGAGAACGTGCTCAGCCGCGAGCCCGACGCTTGCGGACTGACGGCGTGGCTCAAGGTCGCGTCCCACATGACGCCTGAGCGCATGTTGGCGAGTTTCGCCTTGGGACCGGAGGCGACGGCCACCGCCGTGAGGGAAGTCGGGCAGGGCGCGCCCTTCGAGCCCACGCTCTTCGTATAGCGGAGCGGATCAACGGTTCGGCCGCGGGCCGGATCCGCGCCATGCGGCTTCGGCCGATCCGCGATCGAGGCGGGCGCGCTGCGTCGCGTTCCACAAGAGCAAATCCGGCTTGGCAAATCCGGCTTGGATGGAATCGTCCGATACCAGCCAAGCCGGTGAATTTGCCCGCCTATCCTCAAGCGGAGCAAGTCCGCCACAGACGGACTTGGCCCGAGGGGCGCCGCCGCTCTCGTGACAACAGGCCGGAACGATACGGCCTCGCCGCATATGCGTTGGCTCATGACGAGGCGCTCCGGAGGGGCGCCTCGTTTCGTTTCTGCAAAGCTGGAGTGCTGAAGTCCTGAAAATTCCTGCAGGTGGATGGCAGCTTTGGTGCACTTTCCCTCGCACCGCCGGCCTCCTCGCCGCATCCGATGCGAATATATGCTTATTGTGCTCACTGGATTAATATATCTATATAAATAGAGATATACTTATAAATTGCTTATATAGATCTGCTAAATTGCTGAAAATTCAATTTCAGGATGTTTCATGCAGGAAAATATTGTGTTCAATGATGAAACTGGATCCGTCTCCGATGAGATGCGCGTTCAGCTGGAAGCCTCCTATAAGCATGCCTTGGCGGATTGGATGGCGCGTCTGCCGTCTCCGCATCCTCTGGATATCAAGCTCACCATCGTTTCCAGCCTCGAGCGGGGACGAATCGCCGAAACGGAAGTCGCGGGCCTGAAGACCATTGCCTATCGCGACAACGGAGCGGGGGTGCGCCTGATGCCCCACGCCGCCTACAAGGCAATAACCGGCATCGACAACCAGGAGGACGTAGCCGATATCGACGTCAGGATTCCGCGGCGCATGGTGGACGCTCTGTCCTTTGACGGCACCTTCGATGTCGTGCACCGCTACGATGCGACAACGCTCTTCCGCCATGAAGTCGCGCATGCGCTGTTCATGGCTGCTGCGCCCGACCCTGCCAAAGGCAATGTCACAGGCTGGCAGAGCAACGTTATCGAAGGCGATGGCGTAACAACAGTGTTCGGAGCCCATGCGCGGGCTTTTCTGCCGGCTGGCATCCCGCTCGCAAACCCCGTTCACCTCGATCCGGACGTGGCCCGGCGCTTCGGATCCGCGCTCGGCGCGCAGCTGCCGCAGGGTGTTGCCGTCAAGATTTCCGCACTTGATGAAGCCCTGATGTCCGACTCCGGCCTGCCGACGGCCCTGAACGACCGCATGGTCTTTGGTCCCTGGTATCACGGCGAAGTCGACATGGGAGGTGGGCTCGACCTCGCTGTTATCCAGGCGCCTGGCAATCAATATCGGATCAGTCACGAAACGGACAAGATCACGCTTGCTTCAAAGATACGGTATGCGGCGCCAGGGGGTGATGAAGGCGCCTTCAAGCCCGAACTGACCCTGCACAACGTGGAGAGGATCCAGTTCTCCAATACGCTCCTCGCGTTCGATGTCGACGGCCATGCCGGGCAGGCTTACCGCCTGTCGCGGACCGTCTATGGTGAGGATCAGCCCGATGCCGTTCTTGCCCGGCAGCTCCAGGCGCTTGATCAGGGCAAGGCGCTGCGCACGCTGGCCGGCGAACTCGTTGCCACCGACGATTTTTCCGCTCGCTACGGTTCGGCAGCATCCGGCGCTGACCTGATAACGCGGTTCTACCACGGGATTCTGGGCCGGGCGCCCGATGCCGCCGGCGCGGAATTCTGGCGCAAGTGCATGGCGGAGGGGCTTGGCGAGGACCAACTCCTTTTCTATTTCGCGGAATCTTCGGAACACAAGGAATTGACGTCCCCACTTCTCGGAATTGTCCTGCAGATCAATATGGAAGAGCCTATGTGGCAGGTTGGTTGACCTATAGGTGCGGAAACGACCTGCCGCCCTACAGAAAGCTTTGCGGATCCACGTCGATGGTGACGCGGATCCGCTGCGGCGGCCGGGGTGCGCGCGCCATCCAGTCCCTGAGATAGCCTTGCAGGTCGGTCTCGCGGGTGGCGCGCACCAGGAGCCGGAAACGGTAGCGGCCCCGGATGAGGGCAAGCGGCGCCTCGGCGGGGCCGAACACATGCACATCCGGCGGGGTTTCGGCGGTTCGCGCCAGCGCGCGGGCGTGGGCTTCCGCCTCGTTCCTGTCGGCTGCCGCCACGATGATGCCGGCGAGCCGCCCAAAGGGCGGCAGCCCCGCCGCTTCGCGCTGGGCGATCTCCTCCCGGTAGAAGCGTTCGGCATTGCCGGACAAGAGCGCCTGCAGCACGGGATGATCGGGCTGGAAGGTCTGGATCAGCGCGCGCCCGGGCTTCTCGAAGCGGCCGGCGCGCCCCGTGACCTGCTGAAGAAGCTGGAAGGTGCGTTCGGCGGCGCGTGGGTCGCCATTGGCAAGGCCGATATCGGCATCGACGACGCCGACCAGCGTCAGGCCCGGGAAGTTGTGGCCCTTGGCGACGAGCTGGGTGCCGATGACGATGCTGAATTCACCGTCGGCCACGGCCTGGAGTTCCTCGCGCAACCGCTCCGTGCCGCCGGGCATGTCGCTCGACAGGACAATGCAACGCTTGTCCGGGAAATGCTCGGCGACTTCCTCCGCCAGCCGTTCCACGCCGGGGCCACAGGCGGTCAGCGCATCGACGGTGCCGCAGGACGGGCAGTTGTCCGGCCGGCGCTCCACATGGCCGCAGTGATGGCAGACGAGCGCGCGCCGGTAGCGATGCTCGACAAGCCAGGCCGAGCAGTTGGGGCACTGGAAGCGATGCCCGCAGGCGCGGCAGAGTGTCAGCGGTGCATAACCGCGCCGGTTGAGATAGAGCAGCGCCTGCTCGCCTTGTTCGAGCGTGTCGCGCATGGCTTCCACGAGCGGCGGCGACAGCCAGTGGTCGCGCTCGGCCGGGTGGCGGCGCAGGTCGATCGCCCGGATCGTCGGCATGGCGCGGCCGCCGAAGCGTTCCGGCAGGGCGAGATAGCGGTAGCGCCCGGACTGGGCGTTGACCTTGGTCTCGATCGACGGTGTCGCCGAGGTGAGCACCACCGGGAAGCCCTCGATGCGCCCCCGCACGATGGCCATGTCGCGGGCGTGGTATTGGACATTGTCTTCCTGCTTGTACGCCGTCTCGTGCTCCTCATCGACGACGATGATGCCGAGCTCGCGAAAAGGCAGGAACAGGGCCGATCGGGCGCCGACGACCACGCGTACCTCGCCTGCAGCCACGCCAAGATGGATGCGCTCGCGCCGGCGGGCCGCAACGCCCGAGTGCCATTCCGCCGGCTTCACCCCGAAGCGGCCCGCGAAGCGCTCCAGGAACTGGGCGGTCAGGGCGATCTCCGGCATCAGGATGAGCGCCTGCTTGCCGCGCGCCAGGGCCTCGGCGATGGCCTCGAAGTAAACCTCTGTCTTGCCGGAGCCGGTCACACCCTCCACCAGCGTGACCGAGAATGCGCCTTCGCCGACCGTCTCGCGCAAGGCATCCGCCGTTTCCAGCTGCGCGGGGGAAAGGCTCGCCTGCGCGAAGGCGGGATCAGGCGGCAGGGCGACCGGCTCCTGCGCCAGCGCCACCGTCTCGAGCGTGCCTTCATCGATGAGGCCGTTGACCACGGCCTGGCTCACGGCGGCTTCCTCGGCCAGCGCCTTCTTGGTGAAGACGAGGCCGCCCGCCGCCACTTCGAGCACGCGTTGCCGCCCCGGAGTCAGCCGGGCAGGTGGCGGTCCGGCCAGTCTCACGCCGACGCGCGGCGTCTCCGGACGGCTCGGATCGGGCACGCGCAGCGCGAGCCTGAGCGCAAGGCCGCGTGGCGACACGGTGTACCAGGCGATCCACTCGACGAGCTTCCGCAAGGCCGGGCTCATGGGCGTGGTATCGACGCGTCCGACCACGGCTTTCAGGTTGCCGCCGTCGCCAGACCGTGCGTCCCACACCACACCGACCGTCTCGCGCGGGCCGAGCGGCACCACGACGACATCGCCCCTGGCAAGCTCGAGGCCGGCTGGGACCTTGTAGGAATAGGCCGTATCGAGCGCGACCGGCACCAGCACGTCAACGATCTGGCCGGTCGACGCCGTCTTGATCGCAGGGCTTGCCTCGGTGATGCTCATGACGTTGCGGTGCCCATGGCAGCTTTCGTGGCGGCTTTCGTGGCGGCGTTCATGGCGGCAGGCATAGCACTGCCGGGACGGATGTTCATCCTCCACGCGCAGCCGGGCGGCGGGAATGGCGATCAGCCGCGACATCGGGCCATTCACCCGTGATTAGGACGAATCACGGATCATCATGCCATGTCGAGACATCATCCAAGACATCATCCAGGACATCATCCGCTGGCGCCCACCGATGATCCGTCCGCCTCCGCGCCCCCCGCCGCTGTGTCGGTGGAGAGGGAAGACGCGGACACCGAGCACGGCTTGTTCGCGGCGACGACGGGCTGGTTGTCTTATCTCGCCGCCGAGCGCCGCCTCTCGCCGAAAACGGTGGAAGCCTACGGGCGGGACCTGCGCCAGTTCCTGACCTTCCTCACCGAATATCAGGGCGAGCCGGCCAGCCTTGGCACGATCGCCGCGCTCGGGCCGGCGGATCTGCGCGCCTTCCTGGCGGCGCGCCGGCGCGAGGGCATCGGCAGCCATTCGCTGATGCGCCAGCTTGCCGCGCTGCGCTCCTTCGCCCGGCATCTTGAACGCACGGGCGCGGGCAATGCCTCCGCCTTCGCGGCGGTGCGTGGCCCCAAGGTGAAGAAGAACCTGCCTCGCCCGCTTGCGGTTTCGGCCGCGAAGGCCGTCACCACGGTCGAAAGCCGCGCCGGCGATGACCGGCCGGAGTGGATCCTGGCGCGCGACGCCGCCGTGCTCGCCCTGCTCTACGGGTCGGGCCTGCGCATCAGCGAGGCGTTGGGCATCCAGCGCCGCCACGCCCCTGTCGGCGGGCAGGCTGACATCACGGTGACGGGAAAAGGTGGCAAGACCCGCAGCGTGCCCGTGCTGCCGCAGGTGTCACGCGCCATCGCGGAGTACATTGCGGCCTGCCCTCATCCCCTGCCGCCGGAAGGGCCGCTTTTCGTGGGCGCGCGGGGCGGCCCGCTGTCGCCGCGGATCATCCAGCTCGTCATGGAGAACCTGCGTGGCGCGCTCGGGCTGCCCGCGAGCGCGACGCCCCACGCCCTGCGCCACTCCTTCGCCACGCATCTCCTCGGCGGCGGAGGGGACCTCCGGGCCATCCAGGAATTGCTGGGCCATGCCTCCCTGTCGACCACGCAGAACTACACCAAGGTCGACGCGGCGCGGCTGCTCGCGGCCTATAATGCGGCTCACCCCCGGGCTTGACGCGGACGGGCGACTTCAGACAGGGACCCGCGCGACTACGCAGTTCCGCCCGAGCGGCGTGTTCGCCGGCGCAGAAGGCCGATGCGCCGGCCCAGCTGGCCATTGAAGCCAAGGCGCTGCCGCACGGCAGCGATGGCGGCGCGCACTGCCCGGCGCGCGGGCTCGGTCTGGCGATGCGCCCAGGCGCGGATGGCGAGGATATGCCCGTAGAGCCAGGCGAACCACGGCAACTGCAGAAGCTTCTCGCGGCACAGCTCGAAGAGATAGGCCGTCACGCCGAGCCCCAGCATCTTGGCGAGCAGCAGCAGGCCAACCGCCATGAACCAGTGCTCGTTGGCGAGGAGCCAGAGGGCGAGAAACTTGACCGGCAGGAGCAGGCTCGCCGGCAGGATGAAGAGCGCGGCCACCGCCGGCGGCGGCAAACGGTCGATCAGCGCGGCGAGTGCCTTCGTCCATTCGGCCCAGGGCAGGAGCCCGACGATGGCGGCGACAACGGGGGCGAGCCTGTCCCACAGCCAGGCCTCCACCAGGAAGAGCACGGCGAGAAGGAACCACAGCGGCTTCAACAGGCGGCGCATGGATCAACTCCGAACATCACGCTCCGCTCGTGCCCGTCTTTCGTGGTCGTTGCAAGGCGTTTCGATGGCTCGCCGGTGAATGCTCCAGTCGGGAGCCGGCCGGGTGGTTCCGCTGTCAGCTCATGCCGTAGAGTTCCTTGGCCCGACGGCGCATCTCATCGTGGGATATATCCTCGATATGGGTCGAGACCCACCAGATGTGGCCGAACGGATCCTTCACCTTGCCGCCGCGATCGCCATAGAACTGGTCCTCGACCGGCTTGAGGATGGTGGCACCGGCCGCTTCCGCCTTGGCGACGGTGGCATCCGCGTCTTCGACATAGATGTGAAGCACGACCGGCGAGCCGCCGATGGTCTCGGGGCTCAGCGCGCCATATTCTGGAAACTCGTCGCACAGCATGAAGGACCCCCGGCCGATCGTCAGTTCGGCATGCCCCACCTTGCCTTGCGGGTCGGATATCTTCAGGGTCTCCACGGCGTCGAAGACCTGCTTGTAGAAGGCGATGGCATCATTGCCCCGGCTGACGCAGATGTAAGGCGTGGGGCCGCCGTTGTCCGGAATGGGATTCACGCTTTCCGCCATGATCACTCTCCTCCTCGCTCGCACACTATTGCGTGAGATGCCTGATCTTAGGGCAGAACGAACGTGACCCCCATCTTGTTCTCTGCGATCGGCCGTGTAGCCTGAAGGGGAGAGCCCCAATCATCGGGATTGGATCTCAGGACCCTGGAAGGAGAAAGACGATGCGTTCCCTGATCCTCGCCTTGACCCTCGCCGCGAGTGCGGCTTTTGCCCCGGCCGCCTTTGCGGATTGCGGCCCCAAGCACACCTCCTCGCTCGACAGCCAACAGTCGATCCAGACCCCATCGTCCACGCGCACGGGCTGACACTCACCCACCGACGACCTCCAAAAATACCTCCAAAAATGATGAGCAGCCGTCCTTGACCGAGGCGGCTGTTTTTTTATGTGAGTCCAGGGCCGACTGGGGGAGGCAGACTGCTCATATGAGAGTGCGCGAGCTCTCTCAGTGCTGTCGTCGTTTCGTCGCGAACTGCTGCGGTTATGGATCCCCTTCCCGTCGCTGCGCGACGCCGGGGATGACACCCTGCGGATGACACCTGCACATGGGGCGGAGGTCTCCGTGTCATCCCCGGCGGCCAGCATAGCTGGCCGGGAAGGGGATCCATCAAACGATAGATGCCGTTCATTCCGGCGGCTGAGTGGCGGCTCAGTTGGTTCTGCCCCAGATGGTACTGGATCCCCTTCGCCATAAAAAATCCCCGGCGCGAGGCCGGGGATGATCGTCCGTCAGGGTGGTGCGTCGCACTCACATATGGATGGCGCGCTTCTCCACGGCCATCGCCGCTTCCTTCACCGCTTCCGAGCGGGTGGGGTGGGCGTGGCAGGTGCGGGCGAGGTCTTCGGAGGAACCGCCGAATTCCATCAGCACGGCGACTTCATGGATCATCTCGCCGGCCTCGGGGCCGATGATGTGGCAGCCGAGGACCCGGTCCGTCTTGGCATCCGCCAGGAACTTCACGAAGCCGTCCGTGGTCTGGTTCACCTTGGCGCGGCCATTGGCCGTGAAGGGGAACCTGCCGACGTTGTAGGCGATGCCGGCTTCCTTGAGCTCTTCCTCGGTGCGGCCGACGGAGGCGACCTCCGGGAAGGTATAGACGACGCTCGGGATGACCTCGTAATTCACATGGCCCGCCTTGCCGGCGAGGACCTCGGCGACCGCAACGCCTTCGTCCTCGGCCTTGTGGGCCAGCATCGGCCCGGCGATGACATCGCCGATGGCGTAGATGCCCGGAACCTTGGTGGCGTAATGGCCGTCCACCACGATGCGATTGCGCTTGTCGAGCTCCACGCCGAGCTCGCCGAGGCCGAGACCCTCGCTGTAAGGCGTGCGGCCGATGGCGACGAGCACGATGTCGGCCTCCAGCGTCTCGGCCGTGCCCCCGGCCGCCGGCTCGACGGTGACCTTGGCGCCGCTCTTGCCCGTCTCGACCTTTGTGACCTTGCTCGACAGCTTGAAGGTGAAGCCCTGCTTGGCCAGGATGCGCTGGAACTGCTTGGCGACCTCGCCGTCCATGCCGGGCAGGATGCGGTCGAGATATTCGACCACCGTGACGTCGGCGCCGAGGCGCTGCCAGACCGAGCCGAGCTCGAGCCCGATCACGCCGGCACCGACGACGATGAGCTTCTTCGGCGCCTTGGCAAGTTCAAGGGCGCCGGTCGACGACACCACGATCTTCTCGTCGATGGTGACGCCGGGGAGCTTGGCGACGTCCGAACCGGTCGCGATGACGATGGATTTCGTGGTGAGGGTCTGCACCGCGCCATCCGCGGCCTTGACGACGACCGAGCCGGCGGCCGGGATGCTGCCGGTGCCGAAGAACACGTCGACCTTGTTCTTCTTGAGGAGGAATTCAACGCCCTTGACGTTGCCGTCGACGCCTTCCTGCTTGAAGGCCTGCAGCTGCGCGATGTCGATCTTCGGCGCCGACACACCGATGCCCATTTTGGGGAAGGCGTGGGACGCCTCGTGGAATTTCTCCGAGGCATAGAGCAGCGCCTTGGACGGGATGCAGCCGACGTTCAGGCAGGTGCCGCCATGGGTCTTGCGCTTCTCGACGACGGCGGTTTTCAGGCCGAGCTGGGCGGCCCGGATGGCGCAGACATAACCGCCCGGCCCGGTGCCGATGACGACGAGATCGTAAGCGTCAGCCATTTCGCGTTCTTTCCTTCTTACAGACAGATTACCGGCCGCCCGATACGTCGATCGTCGTGCCGGTCACATAGCTCGCCTTGTCCGACAGCAGCCAGAGGATCGCGTCGGCCACCTCGTCGGCACTTCCTGCGCGGCCCATCGGGAGCGTGCTGCCCATGCGCGCCGCCCGGCCGGGATCGCCCGCGCTCGCATGGATATCGGTTTCGATGATGCCGGGCCTGACCCCCGCGACGCGGATGCCCTGATCGGCGACCTCGAGGGCAAGCCCGCGGGTCAAGCTGTCGATGGCGCCTTTTGTGGCGGCATAGTCGACATACTGCTTGGCGCCGCCGAGTTCCGCCGCCCGCGACGACAGATTGACGATGACGCCGCCCTTGCCGCCGAACTGCGTCGACAGGCGGCGCACGGCTTCGCGGGCCGCGATGAGACTGCCGACGACATTGACCATCATCAGCCGCGTGATGCGTTCGGCCGACATGTCGACGAGAGACATGGCGCGATCGATGACGCCGGCATTGTTGACGAGCCCGGAGAGCGGCCCGAACGCGTCTGCCTCGGCGAACAGGCGGATGACGTCAGCCTCGTTGGCCACATCGCCCTGAACGGCCATGGCGGTGCCGCCGGCCTGGGCGATGGCCGAGACCACCGCATCGGCCGCTGCCGCGTCAGAGGTGTAGTTCACGACAACCCGGTAACCGGCGGCGGCTGCCTTCAGTGCGGTGGCGCGGCCGATGCCCCGGCTACCGCCTGTAATGACCAGAACGCCATCCATCGCACCAGCCTTTCCTTAACAATCAGAGGACTGGGTCCCAGAGCCCTGGGTCCAAGAGCTCTGGATCCAAGAGCTCTGGATCAAAGCGGCGCTATCCTCCGGTGATCAGAGGTCGAGCACGAGGCGCGTCGGATCCTCGAGGTTCTCCTTGACGCGCACGAGGAACGTCACCGCTTCCTTGCCGTCGATGAGACGGTGGTCGTAGGAGACCGCAAGATACATCATCGGCCGGGCGACGATCTGGCCGTTCTTGACCACCGGGCGCTGCTCGATGCGATGCATGCCAAGGATGGCGGATTGCGGCGCGTTGAGGATCGGCGTGGACAAAAGCGAGCCGTAGACGCCACCGTTGGAGATGGTGAAGGTGCCGCCCTGCATCTCCTCGATGGTCAGCTTGCCGTCACGGGCGCGCTTGCCGAAATCGGCGATCTGCTTTTCGATGCCGGCAATCGAGAGCTGGTCCGCATCGCGCACGACCGGGACCACGAGGCCCTTCTCCGTGCCGACGGCGACGCCGATGTGATAGTAATTCTTGTAGATGATGTCGGTGCCGTCGATCTCGGCATTGACGGACGGCACGTCCTTGAGCGCCTGGACGCAGGCCTTCACGAAGAAGCCCATGAAGCCGAGCTTCACGCCGTGCTTCTTCTCGAACACGTCCTTGTACTGGTTGCGCAGGTCCATCACGCCGGACATGTCGACGTCGTTGAACGTCGTCAGCATGGCGGCGGCCGACTGGGCCTCCTTGAGGCGGCGCGCGATGGTCTGGCGCAGCTTGGTCATGCGGACGCGTTCTTCGCGCGAGGCATCGTCCGGGGCTGATGGCGCGCGCAGCTGCACGGGCTGCGCCGGCTGGGCGGCGGGCGGGTTGGCGAGCGCGCCGAGGATATCGCCCTTCGTCACGCGGCCGTCCTTGCCGGTGCCGGCAACCTTGGCCGGATCGAGGCCGGTCTCGGCGGCAATGCGGCTGACCGCCGGACCGTTGTCGCCCTTGGCGGCGGCAGCGGGAGCGGCAGCAGGAGCCGGTGCAGGAGCCGCGGCGGCTGCGACCGGTGCTGGTGCAGGCTTGCCGGCTGCTTTGGCGGGGGCGGCGGCCGCGCCACCGTCGCCGACGGAGCCGAGCAGCGCGCCGACCTCGACGGTGTCGCCTTCCTTGGCCGTGATTTCGGCCAGGACGCCGGCCGCCGGAGCATTCACTTCCAGCGTGACCTTGTCGGTTTCCAGCTCAACGAGCGGTTCGTCGGCCTTCACGGCCTCGCCCTGTTTCTTGAACCACCGGCCGATGGTGGCCTCCGTCACGGATTCGCCGAGGGTCGGCACACGGATTTCGGTCGCCATGATCTTCGCTTCTTACTGTCTGCCGGCCGGGCCGGCTGGATGACGATCTTACGGCCTTGCGGCCAGTTGGATTGAGCGCGGCGAGGGCTTCCGTCAGGAAGCCAGCGCCTCGTCAAGGAAGGCCTGCAACTGGGCCAGATGCTTCGACATCTGGCCGACAGCGGTGGAGGCCGAAGCGGGACGGCCGACATAGCGCGGACGCTTCGCCTTGAGGCCGGAATGGTCGAGCACCCACTCGAGATAGGGCTCGACGAAATTCCACGAGCCCATGTTCTTGGGCTCTTCCTGGCACCACACCACCTCCGCGTTGCGGAAGCGGGAGAGGATCCCGGCGAGCGTCTTGGCCGGGAACGGATAGAGCTGCTCGACGCGCAGGAAGAAGATGTCGTCGATGCCGCGCTTCTCGCGCTCCTCGTAGAGGTCGTAATACACCTTGCCCGAGCAGATCACGACCCGGCGGATCTTCTCGTCCTTGACGAGCTTGATCTTTTCCTTCGGCAGACGCTCGGCGTCGTCCCGCAGGATGCGGTGGAAGCTCGTGCCGTCGGACAATTCGTCCAGCGTCGAAACGCAGCGCTTGTGGCGCAGCAGCGACTTCGGCGTCATCAGGATGAGCGGCTTGCGGAACTCGCGCTTCAACTGACGGCGCAGGATGTGGAAGTAGTTCGCCGGCGTCGTGCAGTTGGCGACCTGCATGTTGTCTTCGGCGCAGAGCTGCAGATAGCGCTCCAGGCGGGCGGAGGAATGCTCCGGCCCCTGGCCTTCGTAGCCATGCGGCAGCAGCATCACGAGGCCCGACATGCGGAGCCACTTGCGCTCGCCCGAGGAGATGAACTGATCGATGATCACCTGGGCGCCATTGGCGAAATCGCCGAACTGCGCTTCCCACAGGGTCAGCGCGTTCGGCTCGGCCAGCGTGTAGCCATATTCGAAGCCGAGCACCGCCTCCTCGGAGAGCATCGAGTTGATGACCTCGTAGCGCGCCTGGTTCTCGGTGAGGTTGTTGAGGGGCGTATAGCGATCCTCGTTCTCCTGGTCGAGCAGCACCGAGTGGCGCTGGCTGAAGGTGCCGCGCTCCACGTCCTGGCCCGATAGACGCACGGGATGGCCTTCCAGGAGCAGCGAGCCGAAGGCAAGCGCTTCGCCGGTCGCCCAATCGATACCCTGGCCCTCGTTGATCGTCTTGCGACGGTTGTCGAGGAAGCGCTGGATCGTCCGGTGCAGGTGGAAACCCTCCGGCACCGTCGTCAGACGCTCGCCCATGGTCTTCAGCGTGGCGTCAGGGAGGCCCGTGGCACCGCGCCGCGGATCGTCGGCATCTTCGCGGACGGCCTTGAGGCCCGACCAACGGCCGTCGAGCCAGTCAGCCTTGTTGGGCTTGTAGGTCTGGGCGGATTCGAATTCGCCTTCGAGCTTGGCACGCCAGGCGGCCTTGGCTTCCTCGACCTCGCTCTCGGCGAGCACACCCTCGGCCACGAGCTTCTTGCCGTAGATCTCCAGCGACGTCGGATGCTGGCGGATCTTCTTGTACATGATCGGCTGGGTGAAAGCCGGCTCGTCGCCCTCGTTGTGGCCGAAGCGGCGATAGCAGAACATGTCGATGACGACCGGCTTGTGGAACTTCTGCCGGAATTCGATGGCGATCTTGGCGGCGAAAGTGACCGCTTCCGGATCGTCACCATTCACGTGCAACACCGGCGCCTCGACCATCTTGGCGAGGTCAGACGGGTAGGGCGACGTGCGCGCATAGCGCGGATTGGTGGTGAAGCCGATCTGGTTGTTGATGATGAAATGGAGGGAGCCGCCGGTGCGGTGCCCCTTCAGACCGGACAGGCCGAGGCACTCAGCGACGACGCCCTGGCCGGCAAAGGCCGCATCGCCGTGGATGAGAAGCGGCAGCACCTTGGAGCGCTCGATGGTGTCGCCCAACTGGTCCTGCTTCGCGCGGACCTTGCCGAGCACGACGGGATCGACGATCTCGAGATGCGAGGGGTTGGCGGCGAGCGAGAGATGGACGCGGTTGCCGTCGAACTCCCGGTCCGACGAGGCACCGAGGTGGTACTTCACGTCGCCGGAGCCTTCCACGTCGTCGGGCGCGAAGGAGCCGCCCTTGAACTCGTGGAAGATGGCGCGATGCGGCTTGCCCATCACCTGCGCGAGCACGTTCAGGCGGCCGCGATGGGCCATGCCGAGCGCGATGTCGCGGACGCCGAGCGCCCCGCCGCGCTTGATGATCTGCTCGAGCGCCGGGATCATCGACTCGCTGCCGTCAAGGCCGAAGCGCTTGGTGCCGGTGTATTTGACGTCGAGGAACTTCTCGAAGCCTTCCGCCTCGACGAGCTTGTTGAAGATCGCCCGCTTGCCCTCGCGGGTGAAGCTGATCTCCTTGTCCGGCCCCTCGATGCGCTCCTGGATCCAGGCCTTCTCGGTCGGATCGGAGATATGCATGAACTCGACACCGAGCGTCTGGCAATAGGTGCGGCGCAGGATCTCCAGCATCTGGTTGATGGTGGCGAACTCAAGCCCGAGCACGTTGTCGATGAAGATCTTGCGATCGTAGTCCTGCGGTCCGAAGCCGTAGGTCGAGGGATGCAACTCCTCGTGATCGCCCCGTGGTTCCAGCGCCAGCGGATCGAGGTCCGCGTGCAGGTGGCCCCGCATGCGATAGGCACGGATCATCATGATGGCGCGCACGCTGTCACGCGCGGCCTGCTCGACCTCGGCCTGGCTGAGCTCCACGCCCTTGACCTGAGCCTTGCCCTTGATCTTGTCGCCGATCGCCTTCTCGACGCCGACCCAGTTGCCGTCCAGCGCCGAGACGAGCTCGCCGTTGGCCACGATCGGCCAGTTGGGCCGCTTCCAGGACGCGCCACGCGCGTTCTCGACGATCGTTGACCCCTCGTCCTTCAGCCCGGCAAAGAACGTCTGCCACTGCTCGTCGACGGAGGACGGGTTCTGCTGGTAGCGGGCGTAGAGCTCCTCCAGATAGGCGGCATTGCCGCCGTAGAGGAAGGAAGTTTGAGCAAAGATGTCGTTCACGTCCTGGCGTGCCATCGTCTTCATCCTGGCCGGGACCTCTGCGGCGCACGCGGGTGCTGCTGCGAAGGCAAGTGCGCGGCCGTCGAAGGCCGGCTTCTCCCGCCGCAACCCGGTTTCGCGGCGAGAGGGATCGCGCGCGGCGATCCCGTTTCGATCGAACTGGATCTCTTGGATCCCCGCCGGTCATATGGCGATCGAATCGCAATATTCCCAGAAGGTTTCCAGACCCTTTCCTCTTCGACCCTCAGACGAGGATCTGTCACGTCCGGACAAGACAGATGTAAATCTGGTCCGGCGCGCGCCGGACCAGGTAAAATGCCGTCTTATCCCTTCAGGACCTCAACCAAGGTCTTGCCGAGGCGTGCCGGCGAAGGCGAGACACGGATGCCCGCTGCCTCCATGGCCGCGATCTTGTCCTCGGCGCCACCCTTACCGCCCGAAATAATGGCGCCAGCATGGCCCATGCGGCGGCCGGGAGGGGCCGTGCGGCCCGCGATGAACCCGACCATCGGCTTCGCGCGGCCCTTCTTCGCCTCGCGGGCGATGAATTCCGCGGCATCCTCCTCGGCCGAGCCGCCGATCTCGCCGATCATGACGATCGATTCGGTCGCGGGGTCGGACAGGAACATGTCCAGCACCTCGATGAACTCGGTGCCCTTCACCGGGTCGCCGCCGATGCCGACCGCCGTGGTCTGGCCGAGGCCTTCCTGGGAGGTCTGGAACACGGCTTCATAGGTCAGCGTGCCGGAGCGCGAGACGATGCCGACGCTGCCGGGCCGGAAGATGTTGGCCGGCATGATGCCGATCTTCGACTGGCCGGCGGTGACGACGCCGGGGCAGTTCGGGCCGATGAGGCGCGACTTCGAGGCATCGAGCGAGCGGCGCACGCGCACCATGTCGAGCACCGGAATGCCCTCCGTGATGCAGACGATCAGCGGGATCTCGGCATCGATGGCCTCGCAGATGGCGTCAGCGGCGCCCGCTGGCGGCACATAGACGACCGAGGCATCCGCACCGGTCTTCTCGCGCGCCTCGCGCACGGTGTCGAACACCGGCAGGCCGAGGTGCTTGGAGCCGCCCTTGCCGGGCGACGTGCCGCCCACGAGGTTGGTGCCATAGGCGATGGCCTGCTCAGAGTGGAACGTGCCGTTCTTGCCCGTGAAACCCTGGGTGATGACCTTCGTGGACTTGTCGATGAGAATGGACATCAGCGGGTTCCCTTCACGGCGGCGACGATCTTCTGCGCCGCGTCGTCGAGATCATCGGCCGGAATCACGTTCAGGCCGGATTCGCGAATGATGGTTTTGCCTTCCTCGACATTGGTGCCTTCGAGGCGGACGACCAGCGGCACTTCGAGCCCGACGGCCTTCACCGCGGCGATGACGCCGCGCGCGATGACGTCGCACTTCATGATGCCGCCGAAGATGTTGACCAGGATGCCCTTCACGTTGGGATCCGAGGTGATGATCTTGAAGGCGGCCGTGACCTTCTCCTCCGAGGCGCCGCCGCCGACATCGAGGAAGTTCGCCGGCTCTTCGCCGTAGAGCTTGATGATGTCGAGGGTCGCCATGGCGAGGCCGGCGCCGTTGACCATGCAGCCGATCGTGCCGTCGAGCGCGATATAGGCGAGGTCGTATTTGGACGCCTCGATTTCCTTCTCGTCCTCTTCCGTCACGTCACGCAGCGCGACGACGTCCGGATGCCGGTAGAGCGCGTTGGAATCGAAGGAGATCTTGGCGTCGAGGCATTTCAGCTGGCCGTCCTTGGTGACGATCAGCGGGTTGATCTCGAGCATCGCCATGTCCTTGGCGACGAAGGCGGCGTAGAGATTGGTGATGAGCTGGCCGGCCTGCTTGGCGAGGTCGCCCGTCAAGCCGAGCGCCTGCGCGACGGTGCGGCCGTGGTGCGGCATCACGCCGGTCGCAGGATCGACCGAGAAGGTATGGATCTTCTCGGGCGTCTTGTGAGCGACGTCCTCGATGTCCATGCCGCCTTCCGTCGAGACGACGAAGGCAACGCGCCCCGTGGAGCGGTCGACGAGGGCCGAGAGGTAGAACTCGCTCTCGATATCGGAGCCGTCCTCGATATAGATGCGGTTGACCTGCTTGCCGGCAGGTCCGGTCTGGATCGTGACGAGGGTGTTGCCGAGCATCTGGCCGACGAAGGTCTTGACCTCATCGACGGACTTGGCGAGGCGCACGCCGCCCTTCTCGCCGGCCTCTGCTTCCTTGAACTTGCCCTTGCCGCGGCCGCCGGCGTGGATCTGGCTCTTCACCACCCACAACGGGCCGCCAAGCTCCTTGGCGGCGGCTTCGGCCTCATCGACCGAAAAAACGGCCCGACCAGCGGAAACGGGGGCGCCGAATTCCTTGAGGATGGCCTTGCCCTGGTACTCGTGAATATTCATCCGTTTAGCCTTTCAGCTGCGGAACTGGCCGCTTGTCCGGCAGAGGCCGGACACCATCCGGCCCCTCGATCACAACAGACGCTGGCCACAATGAGGAGCTCCGGCGACCCCTGCCGCCGGACACACCCTGTGGCCGCGCTCATCAGGCAAAGGCGGGATTGATGCCCTTGCAGGCTTCGATCAGGCCTTCGACCGCCTTGACCGACTTGGCGAATTCCGCCTTCTCGGCCTCGTTCAGCTCGATCTCGACAATGCGCTCGACGCCATTCGCCCCGATGACGATCGGCACGCCGACGAAGACGTCGTTGACGCCATACTGGCCGGTGAGATGGGCGGCGGCCGGCAGCACCCGGCGCTTGTCCTTGAGGTAGCTCTCGGCCATGGCGATGGCAGAAGCCGCCGGCGCATAGAAGGCCGAGCCGGTCTTGAGAAGGTTGACGATCTCGCCGCCGCCCTTGCGGGTGCGCTCGATGATCGCATCGAGCCGCTCCTGGCTGGTCCAGCCGAGCTTGACGAGATCGGTCAGCGGGATGCCGGCAACGGTGGAGTAGCGGGCGAGCGGCACCATGTCGTCGCCGTGGCCGCCGAGCACGAAGGCGGTGACGTCCTCGACGGAGACCTTGAACTCTTCCGCGAGGAAGTAGCGGAAGCGCGCCGAGTCGAGCACGCCGGCCATGCCGACGATCTTGTTCCGCGGCAGGCCCGAGGCCTTCTGCAGCGCCCATACCATCGCGTCGAGCGGGTTGGTGATGCAGATCACGAAGGCGTCGGGCGCATATTGCTTGATGCCCTGGCCGACCGAGTCCATGACCTTGAGGTTGATGCCGAGGAGATCGTCGCGGCTCATGCCCGGCTTGCGCGGCACGCCGGCCGTGACGATGATGACGTCCGCGCCGGCGATGTCGGCGTAAGACTGCGTTCCCGAATAGGCCGCATCAAAGCCGTCGACCGGCGAGGATTCCGCGAGGTCGAGTGCCTTGCCCTGCGGGGTGCCTTCCGCGATATCGAAGAGGACGATGTCGCCGAGTTCCTTGAGACCAGCCAGATGCGCGAGCGTGCCGCCGATCTGGCCTGCGCCGATCAGAGCGATCTTCTTACGGGCCATAGAAAACGTCCTTGGCAGTTGAAAGGGAGGGATCGTGCCCCCGGGAAATATCGAGGTTCTTTGCCTCAAAGGCAGCACTGCATCAAGTCAAGGTTGTGACAGCCACCCAGGCTGCCTGGGTGCGGCGAAAACGCGCTGGAGGCGCGGTGCGTCCGATCGGAATGAAAAATAATTGCAATTGCAAATACTTATCCGTCCGCTATCGATTTGTCCGATCGATTCAACGGTAACGATTGAAGTCTGTAACAGAATTTGAAAATTGTAATTTTCGGGCTTGCGCTGAGCCTAGATCAGCCCGACCGACAGCGCCCTGAGTGCCACCCGTACCACTGCCGCGAGGCGCCTGTCGAGGACGTCACGCGGTACCCTGGTGTCAGCGAGGATGGCGCTTGGATGGGTGAATCGATACAGCACATCGGTCAGGAAGGAGAGCGCGCCTTCCCGGTCGCGCGGCTCGAAGGCGCCGGTCGCGATGCCCTCGTCCACCACGCGCTCCACGAGCATGCGGACACGCCCGCGATGCCGGCGTGTGACGGCCCGGCTCTCCAGGGTGGCCGTGACGAAGAGTTGGAAGACCGGCGCGTTCTGCTCCATCAATGTGCGGTAGAGGCGCGCCAGGTCGAGCACCAGGCGCTCAAGCTTGTCGTCGGCCGGATCCGGCGCGCTCGCCACATCGGCGATGACGGCCTCGATCGGCCGCAGCGCCTCGGCGACGACGGCGTCGACCAGCGCTTCCTTGGACGGAAAATAGCGGTAGACATTCGCGTGGGTCATGCCCGCGGCCTCTGCCACGGCCACCACGGTCATCTTGCCGGCCCCGAACTGGCGCACATGCTCGGTCGCGATGCCGATCAGCCGCGCGTCCACCCTGTCGGGCGCGATACCTTGGGGCTTTGCGGAGGGGTGTCTAGCCATGGGAGAGGTCGCCCTGGCCTGTCTCGAGAACGTCCGCCGGGCCGCAGGCCTTCCCGCGGTAAGCTCTTGCCCGGGGCGGCCGGCGCGGCCTCATCAGGTCTCCACGAGGCCCGTGCTGTCGCCGGAGCCCGTGGAGTCCCCGCGTCCGTGCGGCGCCGACAGATACTCCTCGGACTGCATCTCGATGAGGCGCGAGACCGTGCGGTCGAATTCGAAGACCTCGCGCCCCTGGTCCGCATGGTAGAGGTCCTGCGGTTCGGTGGCGGCCGAGGCGAGAAGCTTGACGTGCCGGTCATAGAGCGTGTCGATGAGGGTGATGAACCGCTTGGCCTCGTTGCGCCGGTCGAAATTGAGTGTCGGAATATCCTCGACGATGAAAGTGTGGAAGCGCTCCGCCAGCGCCAGATAGTCGGATGCGCCGAGCGGCTTGCTGCAAAGATCGGCAAAGGAGAAACGCGCGACACCGCCGGCGGCGCAGGGCACCGCGACGGGATGCCCCTTCACCGTGAATGATAGGGGAGCGCCGATGGAGCCAGAGAGGGCATGGAACATCCTGTCCAGTCTCCGGCGGGCGTCATCGTCGGCGGGCACGAGGAAGACCGGGTTGCCGGCAAGCTTTTCCAGGCGGAAATCCGTCCGCGACTGCAGCTTGACGACGTCCATGCGCTCCTTGAGGAGGGCAATGAACGGGACGAACAGCGCCCGGTTGAGCCCGTCCTCGTAAAGCCGGTCCGGCACCACGTTGGACGTGGCGACCACCACGACGCCAAGCGCGAAGAGATTGGTGAACAGACGGCCCAGGATCATCGCGTCGGCGATGTCGGTCACCGCGAATTCGTCGAAGCACAGAAGCTGGGCCTCTTTCGCCAGTTCGGCTGCGACATGGGGGATGGGGTCGGTGTCCTTCTCCTCGCCACGCTTGACGCGCTGCCGGAACTGGAAGATGCGCTCGTGCACATCGCCCATGAAGGCGTGGAAATGCGCCCGCCGCTTCAGCGCAACGGGTGCGGCCTCGAAGAAGAGGTCCATCAGCATGGTCTTGCCGCGCCCGACGGAGCCCCACACATAGAGCCCCCGTACCGCCGGCCCGTTGTCCCGCTCGCGCCGCCCCAACAGCCAAGCCAGCGGGCGCTTGGGCGCGGCCTTCACCTTTTCCGCCTGGCGCAACCTATCTACGAGGCCGTCGAGCAGCGTGATGAGGTCGAGCTGCGCCTGGTCACGCTCCACGGTGCCCGTGGCGACGAGCGCTTCGTAGCGTGCGGCGACGGCACCGGGGCTGGTGCCGGCCGTGCGGAGGTGGGTCGGGGGACGAGAATGAGCGGTCACGCCCCACGCAATAACGCTTTCGGTCGACAAGAACAATCGCGTGGGGCGCGTAAGTCTTCTGAAAAGCGAGACCGGAGGGCCGCGGGGTTGCGAATTCGGCAACCACAAAGCGCGATCGCGATGGACAAGACGGGTGGGGCAGCTTAAGCGGTCCCAATGCTGCGCCGCCTCTATGACTGGACATTGTCGCTTGCCGCAAGCCCACACGCTGCCTGGGCGCTGGCGCTTGTTTCCTTTGCGGAGAGCTCGTTCTTCCCTGTTCCACCGGACGTGCTTCTCATTCCGATGGCGTTGGCGCGGCCTGACAAGGCCTTTTTCTATGCCGGGGTGTGCACGGTCTCGTCCGTGATCGGCGGATTGTTCGGTTATGCCATCGGCGCCTTGCTCTATGACACGCTCGGGACCTGGATCATTCAGGCTTACGGCTATGGCGAGAACGTCGAGGCCTTCCGGCACGCCTATGCGGCCTACGGCGAATGGATCATCCTGATCAAGGGTCTCACGCCGATTCCCTACAAGCTCGTGACCATCACGTCCGGCTTCGCCGGTTACGATTTTCTCTGGTTCACGATTCTGTCAATCATCACCCGCGGGCTGCGGTTCTATATTCTCGCCGTCCTGGTCAACCGCTTCGGGGCTCCCGCCAAGGAAATTCTGGAGCGCAACCTCGGTCTGGCCGCAATCATCCTGTTTGCCACCATCGTCGGCGGCTTCGTAGCCTTCCGCTATATATTCTAGGGGCGCGCATCGACAGGGCGCCTCGCCTCACGAGCGTTCAATGGTTCTTCTTTCGCGCCCCCGTCTTGTTGCCCTCGCGATCCTCGTCCTTTGCGTCGCCCTCATCGGCGGCGCCTATTATTTTGAGTATGGGCTGGGGCTCATGCCCTGCGAGCTGTGCCTCAAGCAGCGCCAGCCCTATTATTTCGCCATGCCGGTGGCGGCGGTGCTCGCCCTGCTGCCCGACACGCGGCGCGATCGCCTCTTCAGGAGCCTCCGCTGGATCGGCTTCGGCCTCCTCGCGGTCGCATTCCTCTATAATGCTGGTCTCGGCGTCTACCACAGCGGGGCCGAGTGGCATTTCTGGCAGGGACCGGCGGATTGCACGGGCCCTATGAACAACAATGTCGGCCTCAATGATTTTCTGAAGAATCTGCAGTCCACCCGCGTCGTGCGATGCGACGAGGCCGCCTGGCGTTTCCTCGGTGTTTCGCTCGCCGGATGGAGCGCGCTGGCCTCGCTCGGCCTTGCCCTGCTCGCGCTCGGCGGTTTGGTCAAATTGAGGAAAAATTAACCCTGAGTGCGCCCCGCGGTTTATCGCGACAGCGCATATATTGACTTGATCCGACAACTACCCCCTATATCTAGTGGTCACGGTCGCTCGATTCGGACTCGGGCGGGCAAGAGGGAATTCGGGCACGGTGCTTTGCACCGTATAACCGAAGCTGCCCCCGCAACTGTACGTGGTGAGTCTACGTCCAACTAATGTCACTGGCGTCGCACGGCGCCGGGAAGGCAGGGCGTGGGCGGCGATCCACAGCCAGGAGACCTGCCGCGACACCATGAGATTGTCCTCGGGCGGGGTGCCCCGGTGGATCGCCAGGGGCCAGTCGCGACGGCACACGCCGGTCGTTCTCGCTCGCGCGTCCGCTCGGCCTTTGCCCCAAGAGAAGGGGTTGTTGCCGATGTCTCTGACGACAGAAATTGAAACCCGATTGTCCAATCCGCCGGCCATGGCGGTGGGCTCGGCCCGCCCCGGAACTGAGCCGGGATATCAGCTCATCCGCCGCAATGGGGCGGTGACACCGTTCGATCCGTCCAAGATCGCCGTCGCCCTGACCAAGGCGTTCCTTGCCGTCGAAGGCTCCGGCGCGGCCGCCTCCCGCCGGGTGCACGACATCGTTGCGGATCTGACCGACCAGATCGTGGCGGCGCTGACCCGTCGCGTCGAAGCCGGGCGCACCTTCCATATCGAGGATGTGCAGGACCAGGTGGAACTCGCCCTCATGCGCAGCGAGCACCACAAGGTGGCCCGCGCCTATGTGCTCTATCGCGAGGAACGGGCCCGCGAGCGTGCCCGCGCCGCCAATGAGGCGAAAGCGACGGCGGTAGAGCCGCGCCTCCAAATGAAGGACGCCGACGGCGCTTTGGTGCCGCTCGACGAGGCGCGGCTTGCCGCCATCATCGACGAAGCCTGCGCCGGCCTCGAAGGGGTGGCACCGGAGGCGATCCTCGCGGAGACGCGCCGCAACCTCTATGACGGCATCAGCCGGGACGAGCTGGCGCTCGCGCCGATCCTCGCGGCCCGCACCCTCGTCGAGACCGAGCCGGACTATGCCAAGGTCTCCGCCCGGCTCCTGAACGACAAGCTGCGGCGCGAAGCCTTGAGCTTCGTCTTCGGCCAAGCGGAGGAAGCGACCCAGGCCGAAATGGCCGCACGCTATCCCAGCTATTTCCAGGCCTATGTGAAGGCCGGCATCGACCATGAGCTTCTCGATCCGGAACTTGCGCACTTCGACCTCGCGCGTCTTGCCGGCGCCTTGAGGCCCGAGCGTGACCTCAATTTCGACTATCTCGGCTTCCAGACGCTCTATGACCGCTATTTCCTGCATGTGCGCGGCACCCGCTTCGAGCTGGCGCAGGCCTTCTTCATGCGTGTCGCCATGGGCGTTGCCCTGCGCGAGGTTGACCGGGACGAGAAGGCGATCGAATTCTACAATCTGCTCTCCTCCTTCCGGTTCATGTCATCGACGCCGACGCTGTTCAATGCCGGCACGCGCCGCTCGCAGCTCGCCTCCTGCTTCCTGACGACGGTGTCGGACGATCTCGACGGCATCTTCAAGGCCATCAAGGATAACGCCTTGCTCGCCAAATATTCCGGCGGCCTCGGCAACGACTGGACGCCGGTGCGCGGCCTCGGCGCCCATATCAAGGGCACCAACGGCGAGAGCCAGGGTGTCGTGCCGTTCCTGAAGGTCGCCAATGACACGGCGATCGCCGTGAACCAGGGCGGCAAGAGGAAGGGCGCCGTCTGCGCTTATCTCGAGACCTGGCATGTGGATATCGAGGAGTTCCTCGATCTCAGGAAGAACACGGGCGACGACCGCCGCCGCACCCATGACATGAACACGGCCAACTGGGTGCCGGACCTGTTCATGCAGCGTGTGGAGGCCGATGGCGTATGGACGCTGTTCTCGCCGGACGAGGTGCCGGATCTGCACGATCTCTACGGCCCCGCCTTCCGCGAAGCCTATGAGGCCTATGAGGGGAAGGCCGCACGCGGCGAGATGCACGTGTTCAAGCAGGTGAGGGCGGTCGATCTCTGGCGGCGCATGCTGACCATGCTGTTCGAGACCGGCCACCCCTGGCTCACCTTCAAGGATCCCTGCAACATCCGCTCGCCCCAGGGGCATGTCGGCGTGGTGCATTCCTCGAACCTCTGCACCGAGATCACGCTGAACACGTCCCACGACGAGGTGGCTGTCTGCAATCTCGGCTCCGTCAATCTGGCAGCCCATGTCACGGCCGACGGCCTTGACAGGGAGAAGCTGGCGGCGACGGTCAAAACCGCGATGCGCATGCTCGACAATGTCATCGACATCAATTTCTACACGATCCCCGAGGCGCGCCGGTCGAACCTGCGGCATCGGCCGGTCGGCCTCGGGCTGATGGGTTTCCAGGACGCCTTGCAGACGCTGCGTATTCCCTATGGCTCGGACGCGGCCATCACCTTCGCCGACGAGAGCATGGAGGCGATTTCCTTCCATGCGATCGCTTCCTCCGTCGATCTCGCGGCGGAGCGCGGGCGCTATTCCTCCTTCGAGGGCTCGCTGTGGTCGCGCGGCATCCTGCCGATCGATTCGGTCGGCCTGCTGGCGGAGGCCCGAGGGGTCGCGTCCGAGGAGGGCGTTTTCAATCGCGCCGCGACGCTCGATTGGGAGGGCCTGCGCCAGCGCGTGGTGACGACCGGCCTGCGCAATTCCAATACGATGGCGATCGCGCCCACCGCGACCATCTCCAATATCTGCGGCGTCAGCCAGTCGATCGAGCCCGCCTATCAGAACCTCTTCGTGAAATCCAACATGTCGGGCGATTTCACCGTGGTGAACGCCGCGCTGGTGCGCGACCTCAAGGCGCGCGGCCTGTGGGACGAGGTGATGGTGTCGGACCTCAAATATTTCGACGGCAGCGTCGGCCAGATCGACCGTGTGCCCGACGATCTCAAGGCGCTCTATGCCACGGCCTTCGAGATCGATTCCGCATGGCTGATCGAGGCGGCCGCGCGCCGGCAGAAATGGATCGACCAGGCGCAATCGCTCAATCTCTATATCGCCAATCCGTCCGGCCGGAAGCTCGATACGCTCTATCGCCTGGCCTGGCAGCGCGGCCTGAAGACGACCTATTACCTGCGCTCGCGCTCCGCGACCCATGTCGAGAAGTCCACGCTGAAGGGCACGGACGGCAAGCTCAATGCGGTGTCCGCGGTCTCTGCGGTCTTGCCATCGGCCGCGGTCGCACCGGCGAAAGCGCCAATCTTCGTTGCCGAGGCGCGCAGCTCCGGCGATGCGACGGCGGGCGATGTGGACTTAGGTAACGCCTGGGGCAAGGCCTGCGCCATCGACGACCCGGATTGCGAAGCCTGCCAATAGGGGACACCGCCCTGGAACGCGATCGCCCCCTTGAGACCAATCCACGTTCAAGAATTGCCCAAGCGCTACCATCGTCATCACCGGGCTTGTCCCGGTGATCCCGACCGGAAAGGCGCCTCAATAAATCGGGATGGCAACGGAACTAGGCTGTAGCCGAGTTCCGCGTTGGACAAGTTGAAGTCGGGCAAGCCCGACTTCAATGACAAGCCCGGCCATGACAACAGAGAATGCTGAATGTCGATTGAACCTAGAGGGAAGCCCTTGCCCGCAGGGCCGGGGTGGGGTGAAGGCCCCCGCCCCCCCGGGGCCACTGCCCAAATTCATCCTGGAGAATAAAAGAATGCTCGACTGGTCAGAGCCGAAGGCAACAACCGCGCTCCCATTCCAGCCCTCGCTGTCCGGCCAGCAGCCCGCTGGCGACGCGACGGGCCTCGGCACCATCGATCGCGGTGGCCAGCGCGTGTCCGTCGATGACAAGGCGATGATCAACTGCCGCGCCGACGTGAACCAGCTGCTGCCGCTCAAGTATAAATGGGCGTGGGAGAAATATCTCGCTGGTTGCAACAACCACTGGATGCCGACCGAAGTCTCCATGCAGGCCGATATCGCCTTGTGGAAATCACGCGACGGCCTGACGGAGGACGAACGCCGCGCCATCAAGCGCAATCTCGGCTTCTTCGCGGCCTCCGAAAGCCTCGTCGCCAATAATATCGTGCTGGCTATCTATCGCCATCTGACCAATCCGGAATGCCGGCAGTATCTGCTGCGCCAGGCCTTCGAGGAGGCGGTCCACACCCACACCTTCCAGTATATCGTGGAGAGCCTCGGCCTCGACGAGGGCGAGCTGTTCAACATGTATCGCGAGGTCCCCTCGATTACTGACAAGGCGGCCTGGGCGCTGAAGCACACGCAGCATCTCGACGATCCCGACTTCAAGACCGGCACGCCGGCGGCGGACCAGGCCTTCCTACGCGATCTCGTGGCCTTCTACGTCGTCTTCGAGGGCATGTGGTTCTATACGGGCTTCGCACAGATCCTGTCGCTCGGCCGGCGCAACAAGATGGTCGGCATTGCCGAGCAATACCAGTACATCCTGAGGGATGAGAGTATTCATCTCAATTTCGGCATCGACGTCATCAACCAGATCAAGCACGAGAACCCGCATCTCTGGACATCGGCCTTCCAGGACGAAATGCGCGGGATGCTGCGCGACGCGGCGGAGCTCGAAGCGTCCTATGGACGGGACACCATGCCGCGCGGTTTTCTCGGCCTGAATGCCGCGCTCTGCGAGCAGTACATGCATTTCATCGCCAACCGGCGCTGCGCGCAGCTCGGGCTTTCGCCGGTCTTTCCCGAGACGGACAATCCCTTTCCCTGGATGTCCGAGGCGATGGATCTGAAGAAGGAAAAGAACTTCTTCGAGACACGCGTCATCGAATACCAGAACGGCGGCGCGCTGAGCTGGGATTGATTGGTCCGGAGAGCCCCCACCCCTTACCCCTCCCCCGCGGATCTTGGGCTTGTCCAAGATCCGCGGGCATCTGCGCAAGTCGCGCAAGCCCGACTTGCGTTGGGGGGCATCCCACGTTGAGAATTCTGGATAGCGGATCGGCCTTCCGTCCGCTTCGTCGCACGATGGCTTGGCCTCCACGCTGCCGTCGCCCCTCCCCCTTTGCGGGGAGGGGTAAGGGGTGGGGGGTTAGAGCAATTCCGGACGCAGAACCGCTGCACACTTCCGCTGGAATGGCTCTAACCGTCGATCGGCACGGGACGCTGGTTCTCGTCAACGGCGACCATCACGAAGCTGCCTTGCCCGCAGAGCCGGCGCGTGCCGGCCAGGAGGTCCTCGCTCCAGAGATCGATGGCGATGGTCATGGAGCTGCGGCCGGTGGCCTCGACCCTCGGCACGAGTTCCATGACCTCTCCCTGCCCGATGGCGTGGGTGAAGTTGACCTCCCGCGTCGCGGCCATGACGATCGGCTTGCGGGCATGGCGCGTCGCCGTGATGAAGGCTGCCTTCCCCATGGCGGCGAGCGCGTTGCCGCCATAGAGTGTGCCGTAGTGGCTGAGCTGCTGTGGGAAGACCATCTCGACCATGCGGAAGACACCGTCGTCGCCCCCATCGGGTTGGAGAGGCGGCAGCGTCGCGCCGGCCTCGACGCCGACGGCCACCATGTTGAAGACCCCACGCGTGCACAGTCGCCGTTCGCCGGTGAGAAGCGCCTCCGCATGGAGCTCCACCGCGGCGCTGACAGAGCGTCGCCCGACGCGAACAAGGCGGCCGGTGAGTTCGACGATCTCGCCGAGCCGCGCGGGGGCGGCGAAGTCGATGCGCTCGCAGGAGGCCGTGACGAAATCGACCCGCCCATGGCGCGAGGCGGCGATGAACGCCACCTTGTCCATATGCGAGAGGCCGACGCCGCCGAACAGGGTGCCGTGGTGATTGGTATCGCCGGGAAAGACGATGTCGACGAGGCGGGTCACGGGCCCGGGATTGTCGGCGCTCATTCGGCGGCCTGCGCCGTGGCGCTGCGCAACTGTCGGGCGGCGGCGACCATATTGACGAGCGCCGGCCGCACCTCCTCCCATTTGCGCGTCTTCAGCCCGCAATCCGGGTTCACCCAGATCTGGTCGGGGCTGAGCCGTTCTGCCGCGCGATGCAGCAAATCGACCATCTCCTGGACCGTCGGCACGCGCGGCGAATGGATGTCGTAGACACCAGGCCCGATTTCATTGGGGTAACGATAGGTCACGAAGGCATCCAGCAGTTCCATCTTCGAGCGCGACGTCTCGATGGAGATGACATCGGCATCCATCGCGCCGATCGAAGCAATGATGTCGTTGAATTCAGAATAGCACATATGCGTGTGGATCTGCGTCGCGTCGCGCACGCCCGAAGCCGACAGGCGGAACGCCGTCACCGCCCAGTCGAGATAGGCTGGCCAGTCGCCGCGCCGGAGCGGCAGCCCCTCGCGGATGGCCGGCTCGTCGATCTGGATGACGCCGATACCGGCGGCCTCGAGATCCGTGACCTCATCACGAAGGGCGAGCGCGATCTGCCGGCAGACCTCGGCCTTCGGCAGGTCGTCGCGCACGAAGGACCAGAACAGCATGGTGACCGGCCCGGTCAGCATGCCCTTCATCGGCTTCTGCGTCAGCGACTGGGCATGGGACGACCATCGCACGGTCATGGCCGCCGGCCGCGACACATCGCCGAAGATGATCGGCGGGCGGACATAGCGCGAGCCATAGCTCTGCACCCAGCCATGCCGGGTAAAGGCATAGCCGGCTAACTGCTCGCCAAAGTACTGGACCATGTCGTTGCGCTCGAACTCGCCATGCACGAGGACATCGAGGCCGATCTCCTCCTGCCAGCGAACGGCCGCCTCGGTCTCACGCTGCAGAAAGGCCTCGTAGTCGCTGTCGCTGAGCGCCCCCCTGGCATGGGCGGCGCGGGCCTTGCGGACCTCCGCTGTCTGCGGGAAGGAGCCGATGGTCGTCGTGGGGAAGGCCGGCAGGTTGAGCGCGGCCTGCTGCAGCTTGCGCCGCATGGGGAAGGGCGACTGGCGCGCGGCCATCGCGGGCGTCACTGCGGCTGCGCGCCCCTGGACGGCCGGATCATGCACCTTCGCGGATGTCCGGCGCGCCTCGGCGGCCTTGGTCGATGCCTCGAGCGCGGCGCCGACACTGGCGCGGCCATGGGTGAGGGCGGTGCCGAGCGTGACGAGTTCTTCCATTTTCTGCACGGAAAAGGCGAGCCAGTCCCTGAGGTCGGCGTCGAGTTCCGTCTCGCGTGCCAGGTCGATCGGCACATGCAGCATCGAGCAGGAGGGCGCGAGCTGGATGTGGTCGCGCCCGCGCCGCGCCAGGGCTGGCTCCAGCCTGTCCAGCAATGCTGCAAGATCGGCGCGCCAGACATTGCGGCCGTCGATGATGCCGAGCGACAGCACGAGTCCCTGCGGCGCGCTGGCCAGCACGGCATCGAGCTGTTCGGGGGCGCGCGCGAGATCGATATGCAGCCCGGCGACAGGCAGCGTCACGGCGGTGACCAGATTCTCGCCGAGCGCGCCGAAATAGGGGACGAGCATGATCTTGAGATCGGGCAGCGCATGGGCGAAGAGGCCATAGGCCTCGTGCAGCGCCTGCCGGGTCCCGTCGTCGAGGTCGAGCACCAGGCAGGGCTCGTCGATCTGCACCCAGGTCGCGCCATTGGCGGCGAGGCGCCGCAGCACGTCGACATAGACGGGAAGGAGTGCGCCGAGAAGCGACAGGGGATCGAAGGCCGGATCCTTGCTCTTGCCCAGCTTGAGATAGGTCACCGGTCCGAGCAGCACCGGCCGTGTCTCGAAGCCGAGCGCCTTTGCCTCGCGATATTCCTCGACAGGCTTCAGGGACGCCAACGAAAAGACCTGATCGGCTGCGAATTCCGGCACCATATAGTGGTAGTTGGTGTCGAACCACTTGGTCATTTCCAGCGCCGGCACTCCGGCTTCGTGATCGTGACCGTGCCCATGACCGTCACACCCATCGCCATGCGCGTCGCCTTGTGTGCCGCGCGCCATCGCGAAATAGGTCTCGAGCGGGACTTGCCCGCCGGTCCAGCCATAGGCGGGCGGGATTGCGCCGACCATGGCGCTGGTGTCGAGCACGTGATCGTAAAGCGAGAAGTCGTTCGACGGGATCGCGGTCACCCCCAACGCATGCTGCCGCGCCCAATTGGCGGCGCGCAGGGCTGCGGCCGTTTCCAGGAGCTGCGAGCTGCTGGATTGACCTGACCAGAAGTGTTCGAGCGCGGCCTTGAGTTCACGGCGCGGACCCATCCGCGGCGTGCCAAGCGTGCTGATGACGAGAGATTGTGAAGACATCGATTTGGAAGACATCGGCTTGAACCCAAATGTTGGGAGCAAAGGCCGAGCGGCAGGCAAACAGCCCCGTCACGGGCAACCGTCGACGAGCCTGCAAGCGCACCACCGGGACACCCCGCCCAGGGACGTTATCAGGCCGCGGCAGGTCTCCTGGCTTGCGGGTCCATGCTTTCGCCCGGCCTTCCCGGAGCACGATGCTCCAGTGACACGGAATGGGCGACAGCTCACCGCTCACAGTTGCGGGGGCAGCTCCAGCATAGGCGTTCTGGAAGAACGCCGCACCGGATTCCCTCTTAGCTCCGGTGCCTCACGCAAGGCCCGGAGAACCACGACGTCGGCGAATGTGCCTCGCGGGCGGGAGTGTGTCAAGATAGATATAAAGACATGCTTATATCGTAATCTTCTTGCAGGCCATGGCGTGGTGTATTCCGGCGCTGCACAGGGAGCCGAGGCGGTGAGGACGAGCGGAAAAACAATCCGCTCGAGGCTGGACTTTCCCCGGTCTGCTATGGCAAATAGCTGCCCATGTGACGGCTCCGTCGTCCTATGCGGGTGTGGTGGAACTGGTAGACGCGCCGGACTCAAAATCCGGTTCCGAAAGGAGTGTCGGTTCGATTCCGACCACCCGCACCACTTTCTCGGGCTGCCGCGCTTACGGGCAGAGATACGGAAATCTGGAACCCGTTGGCTAAGCTGGATGTCTGCCAACCAGCGAGGCGTGCTGTCGGTTCTGCCCCCCTCCAAGGTCGCGCGCGGTCGAGCCTCAGGCTCGTGAACAAGCGGGCGTCCAGGCATTCCGCCCGGACCTGACCGCTGAGCGGCGTCGTGAAGCCGCTGTTGGTCAGCACTCCGGGCCGCGCACAACGCGATAATGCCGCATTCCCCGCGGAAAAATATCCCGCGAGCACCCATAAGGTGCCCGCCGTGGCTTCGGCTTATCAGCTTATCGGGCTCAGACGGCACCTCATCGCGCATCTCACGCCGATTACACGCAGCGGCGTGCGAACGCGAAAGTTGCTCTCCGCCTGCGAAAGACCGGGGCCGGTTTCACCGCCATGGTGTCGACATGGCCGGGACGAAGGTTGGCTGACCAATCGTGTCCGACGTCGCCTCTTCGAGGCGGCGCCTGAACACCGACGCAGACGGGGCCGCATTGCGCGGAGGCAGGACGATCATGGCGATGACAAGCCCAGCGACCTCAGACTTGCAGCGTCCTGCTCCGGCCGCCTCGCCCGCGCCCGCATCCCAATCCGTCGTCATCGGCGCCGCCCCGGCACCAGACGCGGCTTCGCCGCGTCGCAAGCTGATCCGTCGTGCCGCGATCGGCCTGGCGGTCTTGGCCGTTCTTGGCGGGACGATCGTCTGGGGCGTGAACTACTGGACGACCGGACGCTTTCTCGTCGCGACCGACGACGCCTATGTTCAGGCCGATGTGATTACGATCTCGCCGCAGGTGCAGGGCTATGTCAGCCAGGTGCTGGTGGACGACAACGCGCATGTCAGGGCCGGACAGTTGCTGGCCACCATCGACGACCGCCCTTTCCTCGCCGCACTGGACCAGGCCAAGGCCGCCGTCGCCGAAGCCCGGGCCGACATCGCCGACATCGAGGCGACGCTTGACCAGCAGGCATCGGCCATCGCCGAGGCAAGCGCAACCGTCAAGGTCGATGAGGCCGCCGAGGCCTTCGCCGAACAGAACAATCAGCGGTTCGGAAAGCTTGCAAGCGAGGGCTTCGGAACCGTCGCGAGGGCGCAGGAGACCCAGGCAGCCATCGACTCCGACAAGGCGACTGTGACCAAGGACGAGGCTGCCCTGACCGTCGCCCAAAAGCAGGTCGCCACATTGCAGGCCGAGCTGGCAAAGGCCAAGGCGGCGCTTGTCCAGCAGCAGGCGGCTGAGCGACGGGCGGAGCTCGATCTCGGATACACGCGGATCACCGCCCCGGCCGATGGCGTCATTGGTGAGCGGACCCTGCGGCAGGGCGCATTCGTTCAGCCGGGGACGGCGCTGATGGCGGTCGTGCCGCTCTCCGCCGTCTATGTCGTCGCGAATTTCGAGGAAACCCAGCTCGCCGGCGTGCACGAGGGCCAGAAGGTTGCGATCGCCGTCGACGCCTTTCCCGGCGAAACCGTGCATGGCGTCGTCAACAGCCTTGCACCGGCAAGCGGGCAGGAATTCTCGTTGCTGCCGCCCGACAATGCGACCGGCAACTTCACGAAGATCGTCCAACGCATTCCCGTCAAGATCACGATTGACGCCGGCGATCCGCTGGCCGGGCGGCTTCGCCCGGGCATGTCGGTCACACCGACCATCGACACCCGTTCCGGGCCACCGCGGCGCTGAACGACGGACAATCGCCTAAGCCGACGGAGGCTGCCGTGACCGATACGTCCATCCCAGGCGGGCCGATGCCGGAGCGTGCGTCGCTGAGGACGTGGATTGCCGTGTTCGGCGGCATTCTCGGCGCACTCATGGCGGTGCTCGACATTCAGATCACCAACTCGTCCCTGCCCGACATCGAGGGCGGGATCGGCACCGGATCCGAGAACGGCACCTGGATCTCGACGTCTTATCTGATCGGCGAGATCATCATGATCCCGCTGACCGCCTATCTCAGCCAGGTGTTCTCGTTCCGGCGGGTCCTCATCACCAATGCCTCGCTGTTCCTGGTGTTCTCGGTCGGCTGCGCTTTTGCCACCAACCTGACTGAGATGATCATCATGCGCGCGCTGCAGGGCTTCACCGGTGGCGTGATGATCCCGATGGCCTTCACGCTGGTGTTGACCCGCCTGCCACCAGCCCAGCGCCCGACCGGGATCGCGCTCTTCGCGATGACGGCGACGTTCGGTCCGGCGATCGGGCCGACCATCGGCGGATATCTGACCGACAATTTCGGCTGGCCCTATGTCTTCTTCGTCAATCTTTTGCCGGGCGCGGTGATGCTCCCGCTGCTGTTTGCAACGCTCGACAGGGCGCCGATGCGCCTGTCCCTGCTGCGCGAGGGCGACTGGTTCGGCATCGGTACGATGGCGGTCGGTCTTGCGGCGTTCCAGACCCTGCTCGACGAAGGCAATCAGAACGGCTGGTTCGGCTCGCCCTATATCGTCAAGCTCGCCATCGTGGCGGCCGTGTTTCTCGGCGCTTTCGTTGTGATCGAGCTTGTGGTCCAGCGTCCGGTAGTGCCCCTCCGGTTCCTTGGACGGCGCAATTTCGGCCTGGGCACGCTGGTCAACGTCCTGGTCGGCTTCGCCCTCTTCGGCTCCGTCTATGTGCTGCCGACCTATCTCGGCGAGGTTCAGGGCTATGATGCCGAACAGATCGGGCTGACCCTGGCCTGGGTGGGGCTGCCGCAGCTCTTGATCATCCCGTTCGTGCCGTGGCTGGTCAAGATCATCGACGCGCGCTGGCTCGTGACCATCGGGCTGATCATCTTTGCGATCAGCTGCCTCATGAATACCCATATGAGCCTCGACTATTCAGGCCCGCAGTTCCAGATGTCCAATCTCGTCCGCGCGGTCGGGCAGGCGATCGTGCTCTCGCCGCTGACGGGCATTGCGATGATCGGCATCAGCCGCGAGGAGTCGGCCGCGGCCTCGGGGCTTTTCAATATGTTGCGATCCCTCGGAGGGGCCGTCGGAACGGCCGTGCTCGCGACGTTCATTACCCGGCGCGAGCAGTTCCACTCCAATATCGTCGGTCAGTCGGTTACCGCGTATAGTTCTGCGGCCCAGGCGGAGATCGCGCAGTTGCAGCAGCATCTGCAAGCGAGCGGGGTGATAGATCCTGCGCTGGCGCATGAAAGCGCGCTTGTGGCGCTCGGCCGGATCATCAAGCAGCAATCCTTGATCATGGCTTACTCCGATACGTTCGGCCTGCTCGCCGGGATGCTGCTGATCGCGGCGACCGTAACGCTGCTGACGCGCAAGGGAACTCCAGGCAGCGTCGCGGCCCGTTGATCGTCTGCACGAACGCGATCGCCTCCAGAATCTCCGCGCAATGCGGCTGCGCACGGTAGAGCGCGCGCAGAGCGGAGGCGCCACCATCGGCGAGCGGGGTCGCGAGGGGCGGAACCGCTCCGGGATGGGTGTCGCAAGCTCATGGTTTGCTTGACCTGATGGGTGTCGATCGTGCGGCGTGAGGGGATTTCCGGTTGATCGTCGGCGCCGCCGCGCTCAGCTCGTCGTCCCAGACTGATACGCTTGGAGATAGGCTGTCACCAAGAGGACAAGCTCTCTTTCGACGCGCGGTGCAAATGCGGCCGGCGGATCTTCTGTGAGCAAGGTCTGAATCGGCCCGACCAAGGCGCCGAGCGCTACCTCTGCAACCAGGGTTGGATCATCGAATTCGGCGTCCGGCGCGCTCGTCAGCATAGCCGCGACTGCCGCCGTGATGCGCGCGCGCATGAGGGCGGCGAGAGCGAAACCACCCCGCTCCTCGGCGACGGCGTAAAGGGCCTTTGCTTCCTCGGGGTGGCGCAGCTTGGCAGTCAGGAAAGCGACGACGAAGGCAGAAGCCATCCGCGAAAGGGGTTGGCCTCGATGAGTCTGGCAGGCGCGTTCGACGGCGGCGGCGATACCTTCGAGATGTCGTTCCAGGACAGCGGCGAGCAGCGCATCGCGGTTCGGATAGTATTGATAGAGGCTGCCGACCGACATGCCCGCGCGCTCGGCGACGCGAGTGGTCGTGCAGCGGCTCAGGCCCTCCCGGATCAAAACCTGAATGGCCGCGAGGTGCAGCGCATCGACGGTGACCGCGGAACGGGCCTGAACCGGGGATTTTCTAGGCTTCAGGGTCGCCGAGACGGCTCTCATGGAATGCGAATTCAATATGTGAGGGATGCTTCATATATTCACCTGGTCACCCCCCGACAAGGATCAAGATGATGACCAGCACGTTCACCCTCGGCAGCCGCGCCGTAAAACGGCTCGGCTACGGCGCCATGCAGCTCGCGGGACCGGGGGTTTTTGGACCGCCGGCGGATCATGCCGCGGCGCTGGCCGTCTTGCGCGAGGCGGTCGCGTCCGGGGTGAATCATATCGATACCAGCGACTTCTACGGCCCGCATATCACCAACCGGCTGATTCGCGAGGCGTTGCGTCCCTATCCGGATGATCTCGTCATCACCACCAAGATCGGTGCCAAACGGGGGTCGGACGGCTCATGGCAGCCTGCCTTCTCGCGCGAAGACCTCATCCAGGCGGTGCATGACAATCTGCGCAATCTTGGCCTGGACGTCCTTGATGTGGTCAATCTGCGGGCGATGTTCAGCATTCATGGCCCCGCCGAGGGGTCGCTGGAAGAGCCGCTGACGGTGCTGGCCGAGCTGCAGCAGAAAGGCCTGATACGCCACATCGGCCTCAGCAATGTCACACCGGCACAGATCGCCGAAGGACAGAAGATCTGCACAATTGTCTGCGTCCAGAACCACTACAACCTGGCTCACCGGGTTGATGACGCCGTGATCGACGATCTCGCCGGCAGCGGCATCGCCTATGTGCCGTTCTTTCCGCTCGGCGGGTTCTCCCCCCTGCAATCCTCAACCCTGTCCGAAGTCGCAGAGAGCCTCGGTGCCGCGCCCCTGCAGGTCGCGCTCGCCTGGCTCTTGCGCCGCGCGCCCAATATCCTGCTGATCCCGGGCACCTCGTCCGCCGCCCATCTGCGGCAGAATCTGGCGGCGGCCACCCTCGATCTGCCGGATCAGGCGCTCGCCGCTCTCGCCCTCGCCTCGGAAAGGATCGGGCAGCCGGACGCCGAGGTCACGGCGTAAATTGAGGTCGTTGCAGCGGAGAGGTCGTCTCCATCTGCATCCTTGGCTGCCGTCAAGGCGGTGCTATCCGCTGTGGTGGCGGAGCAGGAAGGGAAGGGCGAGCTCAAGCACCGCGTCCGGTGCTTCCTCGGCCTGGAGGTGGCCGGCATCGATCGGTGCCCCTTCCACATGTGTCGCCCAACGTCGCCAGATGGCGATGGGATCCGGTCCGCTCAGGTAGGTTCCCTGCTCCCACGTTACGAGAAGTGGACATTCGATCCGGCGGCCCGCCGCGAGATCGGCCTCGTCATGGGCAACGTCGATCGTCGCGCCGGCGCGATAGTCTTGGCAAATCGCATGACGCACCTCCGGCCGTTGGAATGCAGCGCGATAGGAGGCTACAGCCTCGTCAAGGAGCCGGTCGCGATACTTCGCCATCCGATCGAGCGTCAGTTCGAGGAAATGCGCCGGATCGGCCGCGAGCAGGCGTTCCGGCAGATCGAAGGGTTGCGCGAACAGGAACCAATGATAGGCGTGCAGACCGAACTGTCGGTTCGCCCGGGCCCACATCTCCCATGTCGGGATCACGGTCAACGAGACGAGCGCGGCGACGTTGTCCGGATGATCGAGAGCGAGGCGGTAGCCGACGCGGGCGCCCCGATCATGGGCCATCACGGCAAAACGCGCGAAGCCGAGCTGCGACATGAGCTGCAATTGGTCAGCGGCGAGCGCCCGCTTGGAATAGGACTCGATGCCGGCGTCGGGGATGCGCGCCGCGCTCGCGCCATAGCCCCGCATATCCGGCGCGACGACCGTGAAGTGACGGCAGAGCGTCGGCCAAATCTGGTGCCAGGCAACATGGGTCTGCGGATAGCCATGGAGGAGCAGGAGTGGCGGCCCTGAGCCGCCGACCACCGCATTGACGATCGCCCCATCGGTCTCGTAGCGCTGCGGCTCGACGTCGAAAAGCATGGATCTTCCCCACCGATCACCAAAACGGATGTGGTAATTGCGCACAAAATATGCGAAACGCGCACAACTCATGTGTCACGCGCGCCCCGGCCCTATGGCGTGGCGGCATCGATTGCGGAAAAGCCATGTCGAAAAGGCCTGCCCCAGCAACCCCGGACCGGCGAAGCCTCAGCTATGTGACGGCGTTTGCGCGAGGTCTCAAGGTTATCGAGGCGTTCGGCCCCGAAAACCGGCGCATGACCGTCGCCGACGTCGCGGCCCGCGTCGATCTCGACCGGGCCGTCGCCCGGCGGCTGCTGCTGACCCTTTGCGCGGAAGGTCTGGCGAAGGCGGAAGGCAAACATTTCGAGCTCACGCCCAAGATCCTGCGGCTCGGCTATTCCTACCTCGCCTCGATCGGCATCGGCGGCGCGCTCCAGCCCTATCTCGACGAGCTTTCCGCCCAGCTCGGTGAAACGGTGTCGGTCTCCCTGCTGGAGGGCGAGGAGGTCGTCTTCGTCGCCCGTTCCGAGGTTCCGGGTCGTCGGATGGCGTTCGTCATCGCGATGGGCATGCGCTTGCCGGCATTCCTTTCGGCATCCGGCCGCATCCTGCTCTCGGCGAAGCCCGAAGCCGAGATCCGGGCGCTGCTCGATCAAGCGGAGATTCCGCGGCTGACACCCAATACGATCACGAGCAAGAAACAGCTTTTGGCCGTGATCCTCAAGGCGGCGGCGGACGGCTATGCCACCAGCCGCGAGGAACTCGAGCTCGGACTGTTCGGCGTGTCTGTGCTGGTTCGCAACCGCGCAGGGCAGGTCATCGGCTCGCTCAACGCGAGCGCCAATGCGACGCTCGTCAACGAGGACCGGGTTCGCAACGTGTTTGTCCCGGAACTGCGCGACTGCGCCGAAAAATTGTCCGACGTGTTGCTCTGACGGACGACGGGCCGGCCCCGCCGGCCGGCTGTCTTTAGGGGGCACCTTCATCATTGCGAGAGTACCTTGCGGTATCCCCTGCGACTGAGAGGCGTCAGGGCGCCATAGTGCGGCCAGCGCAGGAGGACTCCCTGGTCGCCGAGCAATGACTGGAATTGGCCGAGCAGGTCGTGCTGCTCACGAACCGCATGCGGTGTCGTGCCGTTCCGGAGACAGAAGGCGAGCAGTGCACCCACGGCCTCGCCGATGCTCCATTCCACCGTGTGGACGCGGTACGCCCCATTGGTGATGCGCGTCGTGCCGATGTTCTTGCAGGCCGGAATCACGTTGCGCATCCGGACCGGCAACAGCGCGCCGAGCGGAATCTCGAACGGATACGCATCGATATCGACCGTGTCGCGGATACGCGATGTGCTCGGATGCAGGTCGATGCGGTAGGCGCCGATGCCGACGCTGTCGAAATAGGCTTCCGCGGAGGAGGCTCCGGGCCGCGCCAGCACGCCCATGTGCTGCTCGACCACCGTGAACTGCGCGCGGATGCGGCGGCCCTCGCGATAATAGGCCTGCTTAGCCAGGCCATCGGCGGTGCCGAGCACATCGCCGCGCAGGCGCAGGCCGCGATATCCCTGGCCGCCGTCGTGCCGCGGCGCTTCCGTCTGCATCCAGTAAAGGAAGGAGAGGCTGTATTGCCTCGCTTCCTCAAGCGCCAGGTCGCGGGCCTCCGGCGATACGCCGATGACCGGACGCAGCCAGTAGTCCATCTGCGGCCAGTTGGCCAAGGAGATGTCGCTCGGATAATGACCCTCGCTGAAATGGCGGCGATAGGCGATGCGGCGCGCGTGCCAGAGATCGAACAGATGCTCGTTGTCGGTGCTGCCCACGAACAGGGCCCGACGGAGCGGCTTATGCGTGACGTGGTCGCTGACCGTCCAGGCGAATTGTTCGTTCGGCCAGAACGGCAGCTTCTGCGCCTTGAGTTCGTGATAGGCGGTGGGGCGCGTGATCGTGTGGTCCTCGTCGGGGAAGTATTCGAGCGCCATGCACCAGGTCAGGGCCTGCTGATCCAGAGGGTCGGCGTGTTCGAGCGCATGCAACTCCCCTGTCTCGGCGGCGGATTCGGCGCCGAGCACATGCTCAATGTCGGCCAATTCGAGGAAATCGCCGGTCTCCGTCGCGTCGACGACATAGTCTGGTACAATGTCGATGGTCCGGCCGCCAACGCGATCGTGGATCGTGACGGTGCGGACATGGTCGGCTGCGCAATCGGCGCCGAGGACCGTGTGCTGCTTCAGGATCGTGACGAGGCCGCGCGCGACGTATGCGGCCAGCATCTCGTCGATCACCAGGGCGGCGACGCGCGGCTCGTGACAGAGGGTGCCAACATTGCCGCTTCCCGGATTGAGGTAGGTCTGCGCCCGCGCCGCGGCGCTCAGCGGCCGATTATCGCGATAGTGCTGGCGGATGAGGGCGCGAAACGCCGAATAGCTGGCCGAGCGGGACGTATGCTCGACCCACGGGTCTTCATCGGGGGGGACGCCCTGCGCCGTGAGCTGGCCGCCCAACCAGTCGAGTTCCTCGACGAGGATCACGCGTGCGCCCAGCCGCGCCGCGGCGAGGCAGGCCGATACCCCGCCGAGCCCCCCGCCCAGGATAAGTACCTCGGTCTTCATGCTCGCTTCGTCCCTCGATCTATGCGCACGGGCTTTCCTCCCGCGCCGGAGGCGCTTCGACCGTCCGATCGTCGAAATCAGCAATATGAGCGCTAAGCGCACATATTATGATAAAACGCACAACATGCTACTACTGCCGCAAGCCACGCCGGGTCAACCCCATTCAACGCGTCATCATGTCGACGGCGGGAGGAACCGGCATAAGGGATCCAGATGTCGTCGAACCGTCCGTGTACGCCCGGGTCTCCCGCGCTCACCGCCGCCGAACTTGCGGCGTTCTTCGCATCAGGGGAGGCCGATATCCCGGTGACGACGCAGCGTTTTCTCGACGGCATTCTCTCCTGCGACGATGTTCCGCGCGCCTTTGTCGATATTGATCCGGCCGGCGTTCTGGCGATCGCCGCCGAGCGGCGGGTCGGTGTCCAACTCGTCGGTCGCGCCGGCACGGGATCGGTTCCTGTTGCAGGTCACCGGGGCCTGGAGACCGCGACGCCAGGGTTCCGTCGCGTCGCGATGCCGGCCGATGCCATATAAGTCAATGAATTTTCTCGCCTATTTTGAGGGGTTCACGTTCATGACAGACGAATTGGCTCTCGCGAGCCAAACCGCAAAACACATCCCGTATCGGCCGAAGCCGCTTGACACGCCGTTCGCGTCATCAGTAAATCGCACATCTGAGCACTAAGCGCACAAAATGGAGTGGCGATGCGTAGCGTTGATATCGGTGTGGATCCGAGTTCGGGTCCTGACGCGTCGATCGAGACGCTGCTCGATCGTCCGGGGCACGAGGTCGCCGGTCTGCTGCGAGCCCGCCAGGTGACTTCGCTGGATCTGACGCGAGCCGCGCTGGCGCGGATCGCTGCCATCGATCCGATCCTCGAGAGCTACGCGCTGGTCGCCGGCGAGCGCGCCCTGGCGCAGGCCGACGCCGCGGATCGGGATCTTGCTGCGGGCATCGTCCGCGGCCCGCTCCATGGCGTGCCGATCGCCGTCAAGGATTTGTGCGACACGGCCGATCTGGCCACCGCGGCCGGCTTCGCTGCGCGCGCGAACCATATTCCGGAGCAGGATTCGACCGTCGTGCGGCGCCTCGCCGAATCCGGGACCGTATTGCTCGGAAAGCTGCGAATGACCGAAGGCGCCTTCGCCGTCCACAATGACGGCAAGCGGGCGCCGCGCAATCCATGGAACCCATCCTACTGGTCGGGCCATTCGTCATCGGGTTCGGGTGTCGCGACCGCCGCAGGCCTGGCATTTGCGACGATCGGCTCGGACACGGGCGGTTCGATCCGCTATCCGGCTTCTGCAAACGGCGTCGTCGGGCTGAAGCCGACCTGGGGGCGTATCAGCCGGTTCGGCGTCTTTCCGATGGCGCCGAGCATGGACCATCTGGGGCCGATGACGCGCACTGTCCGCGATGCCGCTCTCGTCCTTGGCATTGTGGCCGGCGCCGACGCGGCCGACGCGTCGTCGGCCCGACAGCCGATCGCCGATTACGCCGCCGGGCTCGACCGACCGCTCGCCGGCGCGCGGATTGCGATCGACCGGACCATTCTCGACGGGCCGTTGGATGGCGAGGTGGCGAACACGCTTGCCAGCGTTCTGGCGACCTTCGAGGCGGGTGGCGCCCAGATCGTCGAGACCCGGTTCCCCGTCTCGCAGGCGGCCCTCGACGCTTGGGAGACCATATGCGGGGTCGAGGCCGCCCTGGTGCATCGCGAGGCGCGGCGCAGGCCGGGAGCCGGTTATGGCGAGGCATTCAATGCGTTCCTCGAAGACGGCGAATCGCGGGGCGTGGGTGATCTCGCTGCGGCGATGCTGACACGGAACTGGCTTGGCGCTGCCATCGACGCGGCGCTCCTCAATGCGGATGTCTTTCTTCTTCCCGTTCAGCGTTGGTCGCCGCCGTCGCTCGATGACCTGCAGCTGCGCGGGGCGGACGTGGAATTCGTATCCGGCCTGCTCTGGTTCACGGGCCCCACGGACGTCAGCGGCCACCCGTCGGTCGTCTTACCGGGCGGCATATCGGGCGCGGGGGTGCCGATCGGCTTCCAACTGGTGGCGCGCCATTTCGACGAAGCCACTCTGCTCGGAATCGGGGCGGCTTATGAGCGGGAGGTCGGCGGCTTCCGCGCTCCGTCGGCGGACCGCGGAGCTGGCCGGAGATGACAACTGCCATCGCGGCTGCGTTTGATGCCGTCAGCTACGGCGCGATCATGGTTTTGGTCGTGCTCGGGCTCGGCATCGTTGCCAGCATGATGCGCATCTACAATTTTGCGCATGGCGAATTCATGCTGCTCGGCGCCTGCACGCTCTATCTGGCGCCGATTGTCGGGCTGCCGATCTGGGCCGGCGTGATCGTGGCTCCCTTCGCCGTGGCGCTGGTCGGCCTCGGCGCCGAGAGGCTCGCGGTTCGGCGCTTCTACAGCCAGCCGGTCACGGCGATGCTGACCACCTACGCGTTGGCATTGCTGATCCGGGAGACGGTCCGCGGCACGACCGGCGGACGATTCCTGTCGGTGGCGGCGCCGATCTCCGGGACGATGAATGTCGGTGGGGTCGAGCTGTCCCTCTGGCGCATCGCCATCATCGCCATCACCTGCGTCGTCGTCGCCACCTCCTATGCGATTCTCATGCGCACCTATCTCGGCCTGTGGATTCGGGCGGCGCTCGACAATCCGACGCTCGCTCGCGCGTCCGGCATTCCGACCGGCTTCGTCTATGCCGGCACTTTCGCCTTCGGTGCCGGCCTCGCCGGGCTCGCTGGCGCGCTGATCGTGCCGCTCTACACGCTGAACGCCGACTTGGGTGTCCGCTTCCTGCTCATCGGGTTCCTCGCGGTGATGATCGGCGGCGCCGGAAGCTTCGCGGGAACGCTCATCGGCGGCGCCGTGATCGGCGTGATCAGTGCACTGTTGCCCTGGATCATCTCGCCGGTCGTGACGGACCTGCTCGTTTTCGTGGCGGCGATTGCATTCACCAAATCTCGACCAAGAGGCCTGCTCGGAACGGGCTCACTCAACGCGTGAAAGAGGCGAACATGACAATAAGCTCGGGGAAACAGAGGGATTCTGGCGCGAGGCCAGGAATGCAGCGTCGCCACTTCCTTGCGGGCGCGGGCGGGCTGGCCGCAGCGGCGTGGGGGCTCGCGCCGGCGATCGTGCGCGCGCAGCCGTCGGGCCCCATCCGCGTCGGCATTGCCGCCGACCTGACCGGAGCGCTGTCCTTTACCGGCGGCACCTTCCCCAAGATGGCCCAGTTGATCGCCGACGAGATCAACGGCGCCGGTGGTCTGCTCGGCCGCCGGCTCGAGGTGATAACGGAGGACACGGGAACCAACGAAGCCATCTCGGTCACGGCGGCGCGCAAACTGGTGGAAGCGCACAATGTCGACGTGGTCATCGGCGGCATCACCAGTTCGGCCCGCAATGCGATCGCCGACGTAGTGGTCGGTCGCGGCAAGCGCATTTACATCTATCCGATGAGCAGCGAGGCCATCACGTGCCGGCCGCTTTTGTTTGCAACCGGAGCGACGACGGCGCAGCAGACGAGCCTGCTGATCCCCTATGTGCGGAGCACCGGTGCCAGACGCTACGCTCTGCTCGGCTCCAACTACATCTGGCCGCAGACCTTCAACGAGAGTGCGCGCGCAGACATTCTGAAGGCCGGCGGCGAGGTGGTTGTGGAACAGCTGTTTCCGCTCGATCAGCTCGAATTCGGACCGGTGATCAACAGCATTCTCTCGAACAAGGTCGACCTTGTTCTGAGCTCTGTCATTCCGCCGGGACTCGCACCCCTGTTCAAGGGCCTCTACGAGTCGGGCTATCAGAAGAAGGGCGGGCGCACGGCCTGTGTGTTCTACGATGAGTCGCTCATGACCCTGACGCCGCCGGAAGAGGTCGAGGGGCTGATCGGCTGCGCCGACTATTTCCCCGCGGTCGGTGCTGCCGGCGATGAGGCGACCAAGGGCTTGGTCGATGCCTATGCCAGGGCATTCCCAGGCACACTTCTGACCAGTTCGAGCGGCGCGACGGGGATCTTTCGCGGCTTCAAGCTGTGGGCCGCGGCGGTTGCCTCGGCAGGCACGCTGGACTCCGCTGCCGTCGCGGCGGCCCTTCGTCACGGCAAGCTCACCGAAGGACCAGGCACGCCGGCGGAAGTGGATCCGAGCTTCCAGCGCTGCGCGATGAAGATGTATGTCGCGGTGGCCAGGAATGGCGCCTTCGACGTCGTATCGCAGAGCGACGGACTGCGCGCACCCGGCAGTTGCTGATCGCCGACCGGGTCGTGCCCGCCGCGCCGTGCGGCGACCCAATCCGTCCGAATAGCCATCTGGCGTCTGGAGGGCCCTTTGGCCGATTGTCATTCCCAAGCCCACCGCCGCGGTGGGCGCCTCATCCTGCTCGAGCTCTTGGTTCTGCTCGTCCTCGTGCTGGCGCCGTTCGTCGTCAGCCACTATTTCACCATTCTCCTCACGCGGTTCCTCATATTGGCGTTGCTGGCGCTCAGCTTCGACTTGGTCTGGGGCTATGCCGGCATCATGAGCTTCGGCCAGAGCCTCTTCTTCGGTGCGGCCGCTTACGCCGTCGCCATGGCCGTCAAACTCACCGGTTCAGCGCCCCTGATCGCCGTCTTTCCCGCAACGCTTGCCATCGGCGCGGCGCTGGCGCTGATCATCGCCATCCTGCTCTTCGGTCGCCGCATCGGCGCCTCGTCGGCGATGCTCGCCGCGCTTGGTACGCTGACTGCGACCTATATCGCCGAACGCATCGTCCGCACCACCAATGTCCTCGGCGGGCAAAACGGCCTGTCGGTTCCGTCGGCGCCTTCGCTGGGATCGTTCTCGATCGACCTCGGCGTGCCGTTCTACGTCCTCGCGCTGCTCACCCTGCTCGCCACCTATCTGATCTGCAGGTTCCTGGTCCGGTCGCAGCTCGGACTCGTGCTGGCCGGGCTGCGGACCGACGAACGGCGGATCGCGTTCCTCGGATACGATGTCGTGGTGCTCCGGGTGATCACATTCACCTTCGCCGGCGCGATCGGGGGATTGTCGGGCGGACTTTATGCGCTTCACGAGGGCTTCATCGCGCCTAACGTGATCGGCGTCACGCTGGCGACGCAAGCGGTCCTCTACGGGTTGTTCGGCGGTATCGGCACGCTGATCGGTCCGGTGATCGGGGTGATCCTCATCGAGGGACTGAGCTACAAACTCGCCGATCAGTTCCCCTACCTCTGGCCGATTCTGCTCGGCATTCTGCTCCTCCTGCTGGTGATCTTCCGCCCGTCGGGCCTTGTCGGCCTCCTCGTGAGCGACCGGGAGCGCATCGGCAGGTTCGGGACCTCCCGGCGCGCTTCGGGACAATCGTCATGACGTTGCTCCAGATCGCGAGCCTGACGAAGCGGTTCGGCGCGCTCACCGCCTTGCAGGATGTGTCGCTGGCCACCGAAGCGGGCACCATCCACGGTCTCATCGGTCCCAACGGCTCCGGCAAGAGTACGCTGATGAAATGCATCGTCGGAGATGTCGAGCCGACATCCGGCGAAATCCTGTTCGAGGAAAAGCCGATCTCCCAACAAAGTACCACGGAGCGAGCGCGACGGGGCATCGGCGTCAAGTTCCAGATCACCAGCGTCTTCGAGACGCTTTCGGTTTACGACAACATCCTGCTCGCGGCACAGTCGCATGCCAGGCTCGCCACCCTCGCCCTATCCCGTTCCCGGGGCGCGCTCGCCGATGAGATCGACGACCTGCTGGATCAATTCAAGCTCTGGGAGCGGCGGGACGAGCAGGCCGCCGACCTGTCCCATGGTGAGCAGCAATGGCTCGAGATCGCCATGGCGCTGGCGCGGCGTCCTCGCCTGCTGCTGCTCGACGAACCGACCGCTGGAATGAGCCTGCCCGAACGGGCCCACACCGGTGCGCTGCTTCGCTCGCTCATCTCGTCTTGCGCGATCGTGATCGTCGAGCATGACCTCAGCTTCATCCGGGACATCAGCGACCGGCTGACCGTCCTTGACCGGGGAAGAGTGGTGAAGAGCGGCACCGTGGGCGAGGTCCAAGACAGCAGCGAGGTCAAGGAGGTTTATCTTACCCGTGTCTAGTCTTGCTTTGAGCGCCACAGGCCTCTCGGGCGGCTATGGCCGCGTTCGCATCCTGTTCGACGTCGATCTTTCGGTCGCGACCCCCGGCGTCACCGCCGTGCTTGGACGCAATGGGGCCGGTAAATCGACGCTGCTCAAGGTGCTGATTGGCGAACTTCCCGCAACGGGTGGCGACGTGAAGCTCGGCGACGTGGCGATCACGCGGTTGAGCACGGAGCGACGTATCCGAGCGGGCATCGCCTATGTGCCGCAGGACTTGCCGATCTTCAGCAACCTTTCCGTCCGCGATAATCTGAAGATCGGGGCAGGGCGGAGCGGTGGCATCGACCGCGCCATTGCTCTTTTTCCCAAGCTGGGCGAGCGATTGAACCACCGGTCCGGCGCGCTCAGCGGCGGCGAACGGAAGATGGTTGCTATCGGCCGGGCCATCCTGTCCGATCCGAAGATCCTGCTCCTGGACGAGCCAACCGAGGGCGTGTGGAGCGGCGTGATCGACGAGATCGGCGACCGCCTGTCGGAGCTTGCCCGAGAGATCTCCATCATTCTCGTCGAGCAGCATCTTGACCTCGCCTTCCGGCTTGCCGATCGGATCTATGTGATGGATCGCGGCCACGTGGCATTCAGCGGAGTACCGGGCGAGGTCCGGTCCGATCCGAGATTGCTGCAATGCCTCTCACCCTAGACGGCCGGCACCGTTAGCGGTACGCCTTGCTGCGCTGCGCCGGCATGATCCGAGGTTGCGGTTCGGATCCGAATCCGTGTGACGTCCGGCTGCGGTTCCGATCCGGATTGGTGCATCACCCTGGCCGCCGGCAGTCGGTGGACACCTGCCGCGCTCGACCGTGGTCACGCATGGTCCCCGCTGTGGCGAATGTCAGTCGCCACCTTGTCCGCCCGCGTCCGGACACCATCGACGCCATCGATAACCATCGTCAACACGGTCGATTGGATCAGCGGCTTTGCGCCGCCGTAAGGTCCTCCCGGTCGGAGCGAGACGGCTTGAAGCCGCGGAGGTGCTTCGGATTGGCCCATCGGGACATGCGTCCCGCCGACTTCGATCGGAGCCTGGCGCGAACGCGGGAGGACCTGATGAAGAGACGAGATGTTCTGGCTGGCGGGATCTTCTGACTGGAATGACGATCGGTGGCATCACTCTAGGCTCGGCCGTTCCGGCGCAGGCCTCCTCCGCGCCGCGCGAGCCATCGCGACGGGTCTTCGTCCTCGTTCATGGCGCCTGGCACAATGCCTTGCACTGGAACGCGGTCGCCCTCGCGCTGGCCCGGCAGGGGGCGAGCGTCATCGCGATCGACCTTCCCGGTCACGGGCTGAAGGCGAAGTTTCCCCGGTCCTATCTCGCGCAGGACACTGAGGCGCTGCTCAGCGAGCCCTCGCCGAGCAAAGGCGAGACACTCGACGACTATGCGCATGCGGTCACGGACGTCATCGATGCGATCGATGAGTCTGCGGACGTCACACTTGTCGGGCACAGCATGAGCGGCCTCGTTGTCACGAGGGCGGGGGACCTGCGGGCGGACAGGCTGCAGCGTATCGTCTATGTCACCGCCTATGTGCCGGTCATCTTTCCGAACTCGCTGGCCTATATCGGCCTGCCGGAGAACGAGGGCGCACGCAGCGCGGTGTTCATCGGCAATCCCGACCTGACCGGCGCCGTTCGCATCAATCCGCGCTCCACCGACGCGGCCTATATCGAGGAGATGCGCGCCACCTTCTTCAACGATCTCGGCTTTGACGAATTCGCGCCGCATCTCAACGCACTGACGCCCGATCTGCCGCTTGGCGCGGTCAATGGCGACGCGCGCGGCACGGCGGCGCACTGGGGCAGGGTTCCGAGGAGCTATGTCCGCTGCACGCTCGACCAGGCGATCCCGCTGGCCCTGCAGGACCGGATGATCCGCGAGGCCGATGCCGCCTATCCCGACAACCGGTTCGCGGTTCATTCGCTCGAAAGCGGTCATTCGCCCTTTGCTTCGAAGGCGGACGCGCTTGCCGCGATCCTGATCGCAGGCGCCTGACAGGCGAGGCGACGACGCATCCGCCGGGGGAGCGGTGCGATGCGGCTCGCGGACGACAATGACGCCCGGCGCGCAGCTCAGACGCGCCTCGAGCAAATCCGACTGAGATGGAACCGTTTGATGGCATCTAAGTCGGGGAATTTGCTCGTTAATTTCTGAGCGGAGCAAGTCCGCAAAAGACGGACTTGCTCTAAGGACAATATTTCAAGGGAGGATGACAATGACGATAAGCAGACAGCTGGCGTTCGGCCTTGCCGCAGGACTTGCCGCGGCCTGCGCGTTGCTCGCCTCGGCGAGCTTCGCCGATGAGGTCAAGATCGGCCTCGTGAGCACGCAGACCGGCACGTTCGCGGCCAATGGCGCGGAGATGCTGCGCGGCACGCAGTTCGCCGTGGACGAGGCCAATGCCGCGGGCGGCATCGCCGGCTTCACAGTGAGCCTCGCAACGGCCGACGACGAAGGAACGCCCGAAGGCGCGCGCCGCGTTGCCGAAAGGCTGACGCTCGACGGATACCGGATCCTGACAGGACCTGTCTTTTCCTCCGTCGTGCTGGCGCTGGCCAATCAGCTCAGCCGCTGGGACGCGATCCTTTTTTCCGGGCTGGCGAAGTCGGACCGCATCACCGGTGAAGCCTGTTCGCCGCGGCTCTTCCATCTGCTTCCGTCCGACTCCATGGATATGGCCGCCTTCCGGCCTTGGCTGAAGACACGGCCGGAGAAGAAGATCGCGATCATTGCTGCCGATTTCGCCTGGGGTCAGGATTCCTCTGCCGCGCTCAAAACCATCGCCGCGGAAGAAGGGCGAAACGTGGTCGCGACGATCTTGACACCGCTCGGCAACAAGGATTTCGGGCCGTATATACAGCAGCTGTCGGCATCCGGGGCGCAAATCGTCGTCACCATCCTCGGCGGACAGGATGCGATCAACTTCGTCAATCAGGCTGCTGGCTACGCCTTCTCGACCGGGCGTGTCGTCGCGGGGATCGCGTTGCTGACGCAGCCCACCATCGACGCCACCGGCTCCAACATGCGCGGCTATCAGGGTGAGTTCGACTATGCGCCGACGATCGAGACGCCGGAGAACGTGGCCTTCACGCAGAGCTGGATGCAGAAGTTCGGCAAGCTCCCGTCGCGCAACGAGGCCGAGGCCTATCTGGCGGTCAAGATCATCCTGCACGGCGTCCGGCTGTCGGGCAGCAATGATCCGAAGGCGATCGCCAAGGCCTTGTCGGGGGCGGATGTCCCGACCCTGCTCGGCACGCTCAAGCTCCGCAAGGCGGACAATCAATTGCTGCGGCCCGAATGGTTTGGCGAGGTCCAGTCTGTTGGCGGTGCGCTCCGGCCGGTTCCGCAGGCCGAGTACGCCCCGGAGGTGATCGAGCGGCCGGTGTCGCCGGCCTGCAAGATGCGCAGTCTCTAGGCGCATTGCCCGGCACCGTTCCTGGCCCGCCAGACGCGGGCTCAACCTCTCCATCACCCGAGTCTGGCAATGATCATCCAGTTGCTAAACGGCCTTGTCTATGGCGGCCTTCTCGTCATTCTCTCGTCGGGCCTCGTCCTGATCTTCGGCCTTCGCCAGGTCGTGAACTTCGCCCACGGCGCCTTCTATACGCTTGGTGCCTATGTCGCTTTGTCGGTGAGTGCCTTTGTCGGCTTCTGGGGCGCGCTCGCCGCGGCTTTCGTGGCTCTCTCGGTGGTTGGCATCGCGCTCGACCGTTTCTGCTTCCGCCCCTTGCAGAACCGGCCCCATGCCGTGGTTCTGATCATCACCTTCGGTCTGTTTCTGATCGTCACGGATCTCGTCCAACTGGTCTGGGGCCGCGAAAGTTACAGCCTGCTGCCGCCGCCGGATTTCACCGGGCCGGTTGATGTTTTCGGCACGCCCTATCCGGTCTATCGGCTGGTCGTCCTCGCCCTCGCCGTGGTTGCCGCCGTCGCGCTCCAGGCCTGGCTTCGTCTGACCCGCATCGGACTTCATGCCCGCGCCGCCGCGACCGACATCGTCGCAACGGGCATACAAGGCGTGAATACGGATCGCGTCGGGGCCCTCGTCGTCGGCGTCGGCTGCGGACTGGCAGGCCTCGCCGGCGCGGCCGCCGCGCCTTTGCTCGCGCTCACCCCGTCCATGGGCGATGCGATCATCATCGATTCCTTCGTCGTGATGGTGATCGGTGGTCTCGGCAGCTTCGGTGGATCGATCGTCGCCGCCGCTCTTCTCGGCCAGATCCAGGCTTTCGGCGCCGTCTACATGCCGAGCCTGACCACGCTGCTGCCCTTCGTGCTGATGGCGGCGGTTCTCGTCATACGTCCCACCGGCCTGGCCGGCGCGCGGATCTCGTAGGGGCTCGTCATGGTTCTCGAATCATCGCTGCCCCTGCCCACACGCCAGGCCTCGGACAGCAGCCGGAGCCGCGCGGCGCGCTGGCTCGTCTGGTCGGTCCTCGCCGTCGTCGTGACCGTGCTCGCGCCGACACTGTGCAGCGCGCGTGTCATCGCCGTGAGCAGCCAGGCTCTCATGTTCGGCTTCCTCGCCATGGGCACCGGCTTCATCCATAAGCACAGCGGCCTGCTCAGTTTCGGGCATGCCGTCTGGTTCGGCCTCGCCGGCTATAGCGTCGGGATCCTGGCGACCTTCTCGGGGCTGCCGATCGAACTCGCCATAGCGATCGGGCTCGTCCTCGTCGTCGCGCTCGCCGCGCTGGTCGCGATGGTCATCATGCGCTCGCCCGGCATCGCCTTCAGCATGCTGACGCTGGCGATCAACGTCGCGGTCTTCGAGCTGTTCAACCGCATGCGCGGCGCGACCGGCGGCGCCGACGGCTTCAGCATCGCCTTGCCGGAAACGATCTTCGGCGTGCCGACGACGTCCCTCCAATCGCCGCAGACGATGTTCGTCATCATGGGCATCACGACGATCGTGACGGTCGGTGCTCTGACGCTGTTCGAGCGCAGCCATTTGGGACAGCTCACCCTGGCGATCCGGGAGAACCCGGAGCGGGCGCGCTTCATCGGCTACGATATCTATTGGCCGCGTGTGATCGTGTTCGTGATCTCCGCAGCGCTCGCCGCGATCGGGGGCCTGCTCTTCACGCTCTACACCGGCTTCGTCTCGCCGGAGGTGCTCGGCTTCATGACATCCGGCCAGGCCATGATCATGGCGATGGTCGGCGGTACGGCTGCGGCCTGGGGGCCCGTCGCCGGGGCGCTCATGTTCTTCCTCGTCCGCGATCGCGTCACGTTTCTCGGCGATCACTGGATGTTGCCGCTCGGCAGCGCGCTCATCGTCGTCATGGCGGTCTGGCCGACGGGACTGGTGGGGGCCGCCGACTTCGTATCCCGCCGGATCCGCGGCGCCGCGCGGAGGCTGCACGGATGAACACCATTCTCGAAGTGGACGATCTGGCAGTGCGCTATGGCGGCGTGCGGGCGCTCGACGGGGTATCGGTCCGGCTCTCCGACGGCGAGATTCGCGGACTGATCGGGCCGAACGGCTCGGGCAAATCGACCTTCATCGATGCGATTTCGGGCCGCAAGCTGCCCGCCTCCGGCCGGATCCGGCTGTTCGGACAGGAGGTCACCCGCCTCTCCGCCGTCGACAGGCGGCTGCGCGGCCTTTCACGATCGTTTCAGCGCACGAGCATCTTTCCGGAGCTCACCGTGCGGGAGCAGATGTCGCTCGCGGCAAGGCGGTTCGGCAGCGATCCCGGCGAGATCCTGGAGGCGCTCGGGCTGGCGGCGCATCTGGAGAGCCTCGCCAACCAGCTCGGTTACGGCGAGCAGCGCCGGCTCGATCTGGCACTCGCTCTCGTGGGCAGTCCGAAGCTGCTCCTGCTCGACGAGCCGGCTGCCGGGCTGTCGCGCGCGGAATCACTGGCGCTTGCCGACATGCTGAGGGCGCTCGTGCGCGACGCCGGAACGACGGTGTGCCTCGTCGAGCATGATATGGACGTCATATTCGGCATCTCCGATTCCGTCACCGTCTTCGACACGGGGCGGGTCATCGCCGAGGGCGAGCCCAAGGCCGTGCGCAGCGATCCGGCCGTTCGCAGGGCCTATCTGGGGAGTGAAGGATGACCGCATGCATCCGGTTCGACGATGTGCACGCCTATTATGGCGGCGCGCACATCCTCCACGGCGTCTCCTTTGCGATCGAGCCCGGCGAGCGGGTGGCGCTGATCGGGCGCAACGGCGTCGGCAAGACGACGGTCGTCAACAGCCTTCTCGGCATCGCGCGGATTGGCTCCGGCGTCGCGCGCATTGCTGGACGGGCGCTCAAGAACCCGCGGACCTTCACGGCGGCGCAGCTCGGCATCGCCATCGTGCCGCAGGGCCGCATGATCGTCCCGAACCTCACGATCGAGGAGAACCTCATTCTCGGCGCGGCGCCCGGGCGCAAGGGATACTGGACGCTCGAGACGATTCTCGCGCTGTTTCCGATCCTCAAGGAACGCGCGCGCTCACCGGGCACGGCGCTCAGCGGCGGCCAGCAGCAGATGCTGGCGCTCGGCCGTGCGCTGATGGGCAACCCGACCTGTCTCGTTCTCGACGAGCCGAGCGAGGGGCTCGCCCCGGTCATCGTCGATGATGTTGCGGATATCGCGGCAAAGGTGGCGGCACAGGGAACGGCCATCCTGCTGATCGAGCAGAACCTCAGCCTGGTGCGCAGGGCCGCCGATCGCTTCGGCGTCATGGCAAAGGGCAGGATCGTGAGCGAGGGCAGCATGGCGGGGCTGGATATCGCGGCGCTCCACGCGCATATCGCGATCTGACGACGCGCCGATAAAGGTCAGTCCTCGTCACCGCCCTCAGGAGGCGGAGCGTGCCTCTTGTTGGCCGGCGTTCATCACCCCACGGCGCTTGTATCTGCCGGCAGCGTGAGGCAAGCCGCCGGCACGGCGCGGTCGGCCGCGGCATCACGCGCCTGGATGCGCTTGGCGACCCGCATCACCCGTTCGCGGAGCCAAAGGCTGGCCGGATCGTCGCCATGCGACTCGTGCCAGATCATCAGGATCGACTCGGAGGGAAACGAGAACGGCAGCGCGTTCACGTCGAGCCCGAAGCGCGGCGCGAGCGTGACGGCCGTGCGCCGAGGCATCGTGGCGATCAGGGGCGCTTCCTTCAGCATGAAGGGGATCGCGAGCGCGTGCGGCGTCGTCAGGGCGATCTCCCGTCTCCGGCCGAACGCCTCCAGTGCCTTGTCGATCCGCTCGTTCAGCATCAGCCGCGATTCGATCGCGATATGACGCACCGCGACATAGTCATCGACGCTGATCGGCGCCGAAAAGCCGGTGACGGCTGGATCGTAAAGCACAGTGTAAGGCTCGAGGTCGCAGATGACCCGGCGCTTGTGGTGCAGCCCGCCGTCGGGAAAGATTCCGATCGCCAGATCGACCTGCGCCATGTCGATGAGATCGAGATCGCGGCCCGAATTGGCACTCACGGTCTGCAGCCGCAAACCGTCCGACACCGCCGCGAGCTCCGCCATCAAAACGGGAATGAGCCCCATTTCAAGATCGTCGGAGATGACGACGCGAAAGGTGCGGGCATCCTTCTGCGGATTGAAGCGGCGGTTTCCTTCGACCACGCTGCGCATGGCCGAGAGCGCCACGGAGATCGGCTCGATGAGGGCGATGGCGCGCGGCGTCGGCTGGACGCCGCCGGCATGGCGCACGAACAGTTCGTCGTCGAAGGCCGCCCGCAGCCGCGCGAGGCTGTGGCTCATGGCGGGTTGGCCGACGTTCAGGCGGCGCGCCGCCCGCGTCACGTGCCGCTCCGCGTAGATCGCCTCGAAGGCGAGCAGGAGGTTGAAATCGAACTGAGAGAGACTGGCGGCTTTCACGGTGTCGCGTCCATTCCTGACCGCCGAATGCAGCCGGAAAGCGGCCGGATATCGATGCGGTCGATTGAGATTGTCCGCCTGTTCGATTGGATGCAAGCCCTTCGCCCGCCTAGGCTCGACCAGCCCAATCGGCCGCGTGCCGGCGGCGAGCGGCTGAGGCTCCGACAAACCCGGGCGCTTCCGCGTGTTGGGTCGCCCGGACGCGACAGCGGCCGCCCTCATAGCGGAACTGCCATGATGATTATCGATGATATCGATCGACTTCACGCCCATTCTGTGACCGCGATGGATCGCGCCGCCGGATGGAGGCGGTCATGACCCGCCCTCTCGATGTGCCGCGCGAGGCGCTTCGCACGCGGCCGGATCCCGATGGACGTGACGGCCGCCTGGCCGTTGCGGCGACGGTGACCTTCACCGAGGGGCCGACCTGCGATCGGGCCGGCACGCTCTATTTCTCGGATGTTCGGGGCAACCGCATCCTGAGACTGCGCGACGACGGCGATCTGGCCCTCTTTCGCTATCCCGCCAACTTTGCCAACGGCATGGTCTGCGATCCGCAGGATCGGCTGTGGATCTGCGAGGAGGGAGAAGGGGAGGGCGGTCGCGAAGCGCGCATCAGCTGCACCGATCTCGCGACCGGCGAGGAGCGGATCACCGTCGCCGCTTATGGCGGACGGCGGTTTCGCGGGCCGAAGGACATCACCTTCGACAGCCGCGGTCGCATCTATTTCACGGATGGATCGCGGCCATTCTTTCTCGCCGATCGCGGCGATCCGGCGACGCTGACGCCGGGCTCGGCGGTCTACCGCATCGATCCGGACGGCACGGTTGTCCGCATTCTCGACCACCACCGCGTCCGCGAGCCCAACGGGATCGTCGTGTCGCCCGACGATGCCACGCTCTATCTTGTCGAAAATGATCCGAGGCCGGGCGGCATTCGCCGGCTGCTGGCCTTCGCGCTCGACGAAACGGGCGCAGCGGGCGAGGGGCGGGTCCTGCATGATTTCGGCGATGGGCGAAGCGCCGACGGCCTGTCGGTGGATCGTTCGGGCCGTCTTTGGGTTGCCGCGGGTCTCAATGCCCTCCGCGGCCTCGCGGAGACGCTCGCGAATCGGGCGGGCGTCTACGTCTTTGAGCCTTCGGGCGCCCTGGTCGAAATGATTGCCGTGCCTGAGGATACGGTGACGAATACCTGCTTCGGCGGGCCGGACAGGCGCACGCTGTTCGTCACGGCGGGCAAGACAATTTACCGCTTGCGCACCGAGGAGGCCGGCCTCGGCAACTGACCGAGAGCCAAGTCCGACTGCTGCGGAGCGGCGACGTCGCGGATCGCAGACCGGTTGGACGGCGGGCCGGGGGCCGTCACGGTTTTGAGATTTTTGTTCTCATAGCGGGAATTGTTCTCTATTAAGAACAATTCCTTGGCGGACCGGCTCGACACACCCATGCGCGTACTCTCCCTTCATCATCTGACGATGATCGACGTCCACCCCCTGGCCTTGATCGAGGCTGCCGCGGAAGGTGGCTTCACCCATTGCGGCATCCGTCTCGTGGCCCCGCGGCCGGGCGATCCGCTTGTCGACGTCCTCTCCGAACCGGGCGCCATGGCCGCAATCGGCAGAAAGCTGGCGGATACAGGTATCGGCCTGCTCGACATCGAGGCGATATGGTTGGGCGAAGCAACCGATGTTCCGGCGCTGCGCCCCGCGCTGGAGGCGGGGGCGCGACTTGGCGCAGGCCACGTCCTTGTTGTCGGCAACGACCCCGATGAGGCGCGCCTCGTCGATAATTTTCAGGCGCTCTGCGAGATCGGCGCGCCGCTCGGCCTGCGCATCATGCTGGAGTTCATCACCTATTGCAGCGTCAACTCGCTCCAGGCCGCAGCGTCCTGCATCCGGGACGTGGATCGTCCCAATGCCGGCCTCCTGATCGACACGCTGCAGTTCTTCCGCTCGGGCGCCGTCCCCGCAGATCTCGCCAGCCACGATCCCTCCCTCTTCTCCTACATCCAGCTGTGCGACGGACGCCGGCAGGCGCCGGCGAGCCTCGAGGAGCGGCGTGACGAAGCACGCCGGAACAGGCTTCTGCCCGGTCAGGGCGAACTGCCCGTTCGGGATCTCCTGCGGGCGCTGCCGTCCGGAATCCCGCTCAGCCTTGAGGCGCCGACCCTCGCTCTCCGCGGGCTGGATCCTCGCATCCAGGGGCGGATTGCGGGCGACGCACTTCGATCGTTCCTGTCCGAAGCGCAGCGGGCCGGCCCGCTATCGCGCCCGGATGAAAGTCGGCCTTCATGACAGGGGCTCATCGTCGGCAGGCCGCATTGGCAGACAAGGCTGGCGGCATGACCCCGGCGCCGCCGTCCGGCGTCGACAACGGGGTTGCGCGGGCCTGATCCCGATGTCATCGATATCCGGCGAACAGACACGCCTGTATCGTGAACCCACGGCACCAGACGTGCCTGTTTGAAACCACGGCGACCGGAATGAGACGTTGAGCGAAAACGACAGGGCGAGCCTCGAACAGCTGCAAAGCAGCGTGAAGTCGGCGACACGTGTCCTTGATCTTTTCGAGTTTCTCGGTCGCTGGGATGCCGAAAAAACCCACACCGAGATCGCCGAAGAGCTCGGTATCCCCAAGAGCAGCTTGACCCAGCTTCTCAAGACGCTGCTGCAGCGCGGCTACCTCGACTACTTTCCGCAGACGAAGGGCTACGGCCTGGGCCCGGCGATCGCCAAGCTCGCCAAACGGGAGAACGACAGCGGAGATCTCATCACGGCAGCGGGGCCTGTTCTGGCCTGGATGTCCTCTGAGACCAAGGAAACCTGCGCGCTCAACTTTATCAAGGGCGACAAATCCGAAGTCATGGCGAGCGAGATGAGCCCGCAGCGTCTGAATTATACGATGCACAGCGGCGACGTGGCGCCGCTCTACGCCACCTCTGGGGGCAAGGCGCTTCTGGCGCGGCTGCCCGAGGTCATGCTGGACGAGTATCTTGCACGCGTGACCTTCGAGCGCATCACGCCGCGCACCATCCAGTCCGTCGAACGCTTGCGCGCCGAGCTCGAGGCCATTCGCAAGACCGGCTTCGCCTATGTGACCGAGGAGTTCACGCCGGGCATCGCCGGCGTCGCGGTCCCGATACTGAGCCAGTCGGGCTATCCGCTCGCCTCGTTGAATGTGGCTATTCCCGTCGCCCGCTTCGACGCGGAGAAGAAGGCCCTGTGCGAGGCGACGCTGCTGCGCGCAGCGCAGATGCTCCAGAAGAAGTTGGAGGCCAGCGTCGCCTCGCATCGCCCCTCGGCCTGAACCCGCTGACCCCTGGTCGGAGCGGGCTATCGGCGCGCTGATCCGATGAGGGGCTGGCCGCCGCGCAACCCCACCGCGTGGGGATCTTTCCGGACAGAACGCCAAATTCTTCGCAAAACCGCGCTGCGCCGTTTACATTATGAACAAGTTTACGTATAAGAACGAAAAGAACGACGCGGAGTATGGTATGTCGGCCTTGCGCAACGACTTGCTCGAGATTCGTGATCTCCTCGAGAACTGGGTGATCTGGCGCGATGCGTGCCACTGGGATCGTTTCCGGACCTGCTGGCATCCCGACGGACGCATGATGGCTACCTGGTTCCAGGGAACGCCCGATCAGTTCATCGCCATCAGCAAGGAAGGGTTCGAGAAGGGTGTGCGCATCCTCCACTTCCTCGGCGGCTCGTCGATCGACATTCGCGGCGACCGGGCGATCGCCCAGACGAAGATGACGATCAGCCAGAGAGCGGAGGTCGAGGGTACGCTCTGCGATGTCGTTTGCACCGGCCGCTTCTACGACTTCATCGAGCGGCGTGACGGCAAATGGGCGATCTATCTGCGCCAGCCGATCTACGAGAAAGATCGCATCGATTCGGTCGATCCAACCAAGGCGCCGGTCCTCGACCCGGCGCGCCTCAATGCCTTTCCGGTCGGCTATCGCCACCTCGCCTATCTGCAGACCGCCATCGGTTATACAGTCAAGCCCGACATGCCGGGCCTTGTCGGCCCGGAGGTGGATGCCCTGTACCGGCGCGGCGACGGCTGGCTCGACGGCAAGCCTGCCCTGTAGCAGCGCTTTGCGGAGGGAGAAGCCCCATGCGCGATCTTGACGAGAATACCCTGACCGACGAGACGCTGCGCGCGGTATCGGGCGGGAGCAGCCCGCGCGTGCGTCAGGTCAGCCAGGCCCTGATCAGGCATCTTCACGCTTTTGTCCGCGAGGTCGAGCCAAGCCAGGCGGAATGGGAGTACGGCATAGACTTCCTGACCCGCGTCGGCCACATGTGCAGCGACGTCCGTCAGGAGTTCGTTCTGCTCTCCGACACGCTCGGCGTATCGATGCTGGTGGACGCCATCAACCACCGGAAGCCGGAAGGCGCGACCGAAACCACGGTCCTCGGTCCGTTCTTCGTCGACGGTCGTCCGGAACTTCCGCTCGGCGCCAATATGTCCGATGGCGTGCCGGGCACGCCCCTTTTCATCTCGGGCACCGTCCGCGACGTGGCGGCTCGGCCGCTTGCCGGCGCGGCGGTTGACTGCTGGCACTCCGACGCGGAGGGCTCCTATGACGTGCAGCGGTCGGCAGAGTTGACGATGCGCGCGCGGTTTCGCGCCGATGACGAGGGGCGGTTCTGGTTCTGGTCCGTCCGGCCGCGCTATTATCCGATCCCGAATGACGGGCCCGTCGGCGACATGCTGGCCGCGCAGGGACGCCATCCCTTCCGCCCCGAGCATGTCCACTTCATGATCGCCGCCCCGGGCTTCGAGACGCTCATCACGCATGTCTTCATCGACGGCGACCCCTATCTCGACAGTGACGTGGTCTTCGGCGTGAAGAATTCCCTCGTCACCCGCTACCGGCCATGCGAGGCGGGGACCGCGCCCGATGGTTCGGTGGTCGCTGTCCCGTATCTGGCCCTGGACTACGATTTCGTGCTGGCGCCCGGAACCAGGGGATGAGCGCGTCGGGCTTCGTCTATCAGGCGCAGCCGAACCGGGTCGTGTTCGGCACCGGCACCCTGGCGCAACTTGGTGCGGAAGTATCGCGGCTCGGCGTCACCCGTGCGCTCATCCTGTGCACGACGCAGCAGATCGATCTCGCACAGTCTGTTGCCGATCGGCTGGGCCGGCTCGGCGCCGGCCTGTGCGCACGCGCGATCATGCATACGCCGGTCGAGGTGACCGCGCTTGCGATGGACGACCTCGTGGCGGCGTCCGCCGACGGCATCGTCTCCGTGGGCGGGGGCTCGACCATCGGGCTCGGCAAGGCGCTGTCCATCAGGACGGGCCTGCCCCATCTCGCCATCCCCACCACCTATGCGGGCTCGGAGATGACACCGATCCTCGGCGAGACGCAAGACGGCATCAAGACGACGCGCCGCGATCCCCGGATCCTGCCGGCCAGCACGCTCTATGACGTCGACCTGACGCTCGGGCTTCCCGTCGCGATGAGCGTAACCAGCGGCCTCAACGCCATCGCGCATGCCGTGGAAGCGCTCTATGCGCCGGACGGAAACCCCATCATCTCGCTCATGGCCGCGGATGCGATCCGCAGCCTGGCGCGGGCGCTGCCGCGCATCGTCGCTGCACCAACCGATGCCGAGGCGCGGCGCCTCGCCTCATATGGCGCCTGGCTTGCCGGCAGCTGTCTCGGTTCGGTGAGCATGTCGATCCATCACAAGCTCTGCCATGTGCTGGGCGGCTCGTTCGATCTGCCGCATGCCGAGACCCACGCGGTCATCCTTCCCCATGCCGTTGCCTCTATCGCGGATGCCGTGCCGGAGGCCATGGAGATGGTCCGTCACGCGCTCGGCACTGAGGCGACCGCTGCCAAGGGGCTGCATGACCTTGCGAGACGTGTGGGCGCACCAACCCGTCTGGCCGACATCGGCATGCCGAAGGAGGGCCTCGACCGCGCGGCTGAGCTGGCGACGGCCAGTCCCTACTGGACGCCGGTGCCGCTCGCGCGCACCGCGATCCGCGCGTTGCTCGAAAGGGCGTTCAGCGGCCAGATCTGAGAGGTGGGAGCGTCGGATGAGGACTTCATCCGCACGACATCGCGCAAGGTCGGTTGTGACGTGCCGTTGTCGGAGGCCGATCATGGTCAAGACCTGCTTGAGCGATCCGCGGCGCCGGGACGGAGGACGTTTGGCCGGAGCAAATCCGGCTTTTGCGAACTTGCTCTAAGCCGCGCGATTGCGGCGGCAGTTGCTCAACGCTCGATCGTGCCGGTGCGCCTGATCTTTTTCTGCAGCAACATCACCCCGTAGAGCAGAGCTTCCGCCGCCGGCGGGCAGCCGGCTACGTAGATGTCGACGGGCACGATACGGTCGCAGCCCCGCACAACGGAGTACGAATAGTGGTAGTAGCCGCCGCCATTGGCGCACGACCCCATCGAGATCACATAGCGTGGTTCCGGCATCTGATCGTAGATCTTGCGCAGCGCGGGCGCCATCTTGTTGGTGAGCGTGCCCGCGACGATCATCAGATCGCCCTGCCGAGGTGAGGCCCGAGGGAAGCAACCGAACCGCTCGAGGTCGTAGCGCGGCATCATGACCTGCATCATCTCAATGGCGCAGCAGGCAAGACCGAAGGTCACCCAATACATTGAACCCGTCCGCGCCCAAGTGATCATCGCGTCGGTCGAGGTGACAAAAAAGCCTCTGTCGGCAAGCACATGATTGACCATAGCGAATGATGGCTCATGTCCGGCCAGCTCCATCCCTGCCTCCTCAATTGCTCGCGACGATCCGCTGCCTCCGGGCACTGGAGGTGCCGAAGGATCACCCGTCCCGGGCGAGACTGGTGCGACGACAATCTCGCCGCTATTTTTCAGACTTGACCGTCCAGGTATTGAACGGTTCGGACATCCCTCGCCGATCTAGGGTCAGGAGAGCCAGGAGAGCCAGCGGTGACGTCGACCACGACTTCCAGGATCGTGTGGCCGCGCCCCGGCATGGCTGGCTGTGTCTTTTGCACCATCATTCGGGATACGCGTGGCGTCACGCTCGACGCGGCGCAGCGTTTCAATTTTTTCCCGGCAGCGCCGCTCTGCAGCATCGCCTGGGTGCTCGCCGGCGACTGCCACCTGATCGATCATCCCGATCAGATGGAGGATCCCGCGATGGGGAAGAAAGTGCCCGCCCTGTCCGTCTTCGGGCCGCAACTCGGGCCACTGGTAAGCTGGAACCCCGGCGAGACCTACGGAGTTTCGATCTCCTTCTATCCGGATGCGTTCTCTGCGATGACCGGGCTCGATCTGAGCCGATTCACAGGACGCATGGTAGAGGCCGAGGCGGTCTTGCCGGAGCGGATGTTGATGTCCTGCCGCAGTTTCGCCGATGCCGTCCGGCGAGACGATGTCGAGAACAGCCTGCCCGCTCTTGAAGCCGAGCTCCAGGACATATGGGCCGGTGCACGCCCTGCCGGGATCGGGGCGATAAGATCGATAGAGGACTGGAGCCGGTATCTCCTGCATAGGGCCGCCATGACCGATCTGGGACGCAGCACGCGGCAAATCGCGCGGCGAATCAAATCCTGGACCGGCGTCAGCCGGAGGGACATCCAGGGTCTCGGGCATACCGAGCAGCTCTATGCCAAACTCCACGAGGCTCTCGAGAAGGACGATGTCGATTGGGCACAGCTCGCCGCGACGACGGGGTTTGCCGATCAAGCCCACATGATCAGACAGATGCGACGCCATACCGGCCTCACGCCGGAACAATTGCGTCGGCGCGCCAGAGAGCATGAAGCCTTCTGGGCCTACCGCCTCCTCGAACAGTATTTCACGATGCCGGATGCACGCTAGTGGCTCGACTCCGACATTTGCATCCGCCTGATACGGGCCTCGGAGCAAATGTCGGAGTCAAGAGAACCACTGGCAAGTTATTGGTTCTAGTGGAGCTTTTGAATTTGACATTTGATCTGGAGCCTCAGGTCAGGCGGGACTCAAATGTCAAATTCGCTCCACGAGGTCGGTTCAAACGTCCTGAACGCTCGGAACCGCACGACACCTGAGCGAGCTGATTTTACACGGAACCACCGTGTCATTCCGGCGCAATTCCCCGATCATCGAGCGCCTTGGTCTGTAGGAAGGAGCCGATCAAGGGCGGCTTGGACGGTCGCGGCGCGGTCCTGGCCGGCCTCGATCCGCGTCCAATCGACCGCGCCCGGCCCACGCGCGAGCTGTGCCTGCACGACATCCGTCGTCGCATCGGAGGGATCGCCGCGGCGCGCGGCAACACGATCCACCAGGGTCGCAGCCGGCGCGTCGAGCCAGAGACCGGAAAAGGCAACGCCTGCCGCCGCAGCACAGGCCGCGATCGCGGCGCGGGTGTCGGCACGATCGAAGACGGCGTCGGCGATGGCGGCATGGCCGCGCTGCAGCGTCGCCTGGGCTTCCGTGAACAGCCGGGCATAGACCTCGCGCGAGATCTCCGGGCGATAGGCCTCGGCCGGCAGGCGCGTTTCCGGCGAAACGCCGTGGAGGCGCTTGCGGATGCGGTCAGAGGCCAGGATGCGCGCGCCGGGCGGCGGCCCGATGCGGTCGGCTATGGCGGCAGCCAGGGTCGATTTGCCGGTGCCGCTCAGGCCGCCGATCGCCACGAGACGGGCTGGCACGGGCCGGAGGAGCCGGCGTGCCAGATCGAAATAGCTTTTCGCCTCGCGTGTCAGCTCCGCCTGCCGCTCGCCGCGGGCCTCTTCCGCCTGCGTTGCCGTCACATGCGCGCGCACCGCCGCCCGCACCGCCATGAAGAATGGAACGAGCGGTAGCCCGTCCGCTTCGTCGCAGGCGTCGAGATACCGGTTAGCGACGAGATTGGCATAAGGCGCGAGCCCGCGATGCCAGAGATCCATGAGCAGAAAGGCGAGGTCGTAGAGGACGTCGATGGTCGCCAGGTTCGCGTCGAACTCCAGGCAATCGAACAGCGTCGGCGTGCCATCGACCAGGCAGATATTGCGCAGATGCAGATCGCCGTGGCAGTGGCGGATCCGGCCGGCCCGCCCGCGGGCGTCGAGAAGCGCCTTATGGCCCGCGAACGCGCGCTGAAGTTCGTCATAGAGGGATGCGACCTCCTCCGGCGTGAAGATCCGCGTTGCCGCGAAGGCCCGCTCGTTCATGGCGAGAACGCCAGCCATCACGGCCGCGCCGGTGCGCTCCCGGCTGACGGCAGCCTCCGCGTGAAAGCGGGCGATGGTGTTCGCAAGCCCCGTCATCAGCGCCGGTGTCAGCCGGCCCTCGACGGCCATGCGGTCGAACAGCCCATTCGCGTCGAAGCGCCCCATCACGACGACCGCGTCGACCAGCGCACCAGAGCCGTCGAAGGCAAGCCGCCCGTCGGCCTCGCGGGTCACGCGGCGCACCGCACGGTAGAGCGTCGGAGCCGTGCGCCGGTTGAGCGCGAGTTCATCGCGACAGGCAGCGAGGCGCCGCTCCACCGTCGAGAAATCGACATAGGGCAGCCGCACGGCGCGCTTCAGCTTGAAGGCCTCATCGCCCACGAGCACGACCACCGAGATATGCGTCTCGATGGTGGTGACCTCCCGCCCGCCATGGGTCGCCGGATCGGTGAGAAAGGCAAGCGTCGCCGTCTGGTCCTCAACGCGCATGCGCCGTCCTCTCCGCGCCGTCTCTCGCGCCGCTAACATTCTGTCTGACATGTATTACGGCGCAATGGCGGCCTACAAGACCCCGTTGTCGTCAGCGATGTTTGCTTGGCGCAGAAGTCTCGTATGGCCAGTTCCAATCGCGGATCGCGGGCATGTCCTCGCCGTAACGGCAGATGTATTCGCGGTGCTCCACAAGCTTGTCCCGCAGCGCCTGTTTCAGATGGGCGGCGGTCGCGGCAAGACCCGGCACGCGGTCAATCACGTCGATGGCGAGATGGAAGCGATCGAGCCGGTTGAGCACGACCATGTCGAAAGGTGTCGTGGTGGTACCTTCCTCCTGGTAGCCGTGCACGTGGAGGTTGTCGTGATTGCGCCGCTTGTAGGTCAGGCGATGGATAAGATGGGGATAGCCGTGATAGGCGAAGATCACCGGCTTGTCCGCCGTGAACAGGCCGTCGAAATCGCGCTCCGTCAAGCCATGCGGATGCTGATCGCCCGATTGCAGCGCCATGAGATCGACGACGTTGATGAAACGCACCTTGAGCCGCGGCAGGTGCCGGCGGAGAATATCGACAGCGGCCATGGCCTCGAGCGTCGGCACGTCACCGGCCGCGGCAATGACGACATCCGGCTCGGAACCCTCGTCGTTCGAGGCAAAATCCCAGATGCCGATGCCCGCCCGGCAATGTTTCACGGCCTGGTCCATGTCGAGCCACTGCGGCGCGGGCTGCTTGCCGGCCACGATGACATTGATGCGGTCGTAAGTCGCAAGGCAGTGGTCGGTGACCCACAGCAGCGTATTGGCGTCCGGCGGCAGATAGACGCGTACGATATCGGCCTTCTTGTTGACGACATGGTCGATGAAGCCCGGATCCTGATGGCTGAAGCCATTGTGGTCCTGCCGCCAGACATGGGAGGTCAGAAGATAGTTGAGCGAAGAAATCGACCGCCGCCAGGCGAGGTTGCGCGAGACCTTCAACCATTTGGCATGCTGGTTCACCATGGAATCGACGATATGGATGAAGGCCTCGTAGCAGGACATCAGGCCATGGCGGCCTGTCAGCAGGTAGCCTTCCAGCCAGCCCTGGCAGAGATGCTCGCTCAGGATCTCCATCACGCGTCCATCCGGCGCAAGATGCACGTCTTCGGGGATCGTCGCCTCCATCCACACCCGGTCGGTGACGTCGAAGACGGCGTCGAGGCGGTTCGACGCGGTCTCGTCGGGGCCCATCAGGCGGAAGTTGCGGCTTGATGCGTTGAGGCGCATGACGTCGCTGAGATAGGCGCCCATGATGCGTGTCGCTTCGGCCTGCGACGCGCCCGGCTCCCGCACCGCGACCGCATAGGCGCGGAAGTCGGGCAGGTGCAGCGGCTTTCGCAAGAGGCCGCCGTTGGCATGCGGATTGGCGCCCATGCGCCGCGTGCCGGCCGGGACGTGGTCCATCAGGGCGGTCACCGGCGCCCCCTCGGCGTCGAACAACGCCTCCGGGCGATAGCTGCGCATCCATTCTTCGAGCATGGCGAGATGCGCGGGATTTTCGGCGAGCCCGGCGAGCGGCACCTGATGCGCGCGCCAGAAGCCCTCCACCTTCTTGCCGTCGACCTCCTTCGGCCCGGTCCAGCCCTTGGGGCTGCGCAGCACGATCATCGGCCAGCGCGGCACATCGCTGCCACCGTTGCGCGCCGTCGCCTGGATCGCGCGGATGCGGGCGATGACCGCGTCGAGGGTCGCCGCCATCTGACGGTGCATCGGCGCGGGATCGGCGCCCTCGACGAAGAAGGGCTCGTAGCCGTAACCCATGAACAGGCTGCGGACGTCGGCATCGGCCATGCGGCCGAGCACGGTCGGACTGGCGATCTTGTAGCCGTTCAGGTGAAGGATCGGCAGCACGACGCCGTCCCGCGCCGGATTAAGGAACTTGATGCCGTTCCAGGAGCCGGCGAGTGGACCGGTTTCCGCTTCGCCGTCGCCGATGACGCAGGCGACGATGAGCTCGGGATTGTCGAACGCTGCGCCGAAGGCGTGCGACAGCGCATAGCCGAGTTCGCCGCCTTCGTGGATCGAGCCGGGTGTCTCCGGCGCCGCGTGGCTCGGAATTCCGCCGGGGAAGGAAAACTGGCGAAAGAGCCTGCGCAGGCCGTCCTCGTCGCGGGTGATCTGCGGATAGATCTCGGTGTAGCTGCCTTCGAGATAGCTGTTGGCCACGACGGCGGGCCCGCCGTGACCCGGCCCGCAGATGAAGATGGCGTTGAGATCATCGCGCTTGATGACGCGGTTGAGATGCGCCTGGATGAAGTTGAGGCCTGGTGTCGTCCCCCAATGGCCGAGCAGCCGCGGTTTGATATGCGCGAGCGTGAGCGGTTCCCTCAGGAGCGGATTGTCGAGAAGGTAGATCTGCCCGACCGAAAGATAGTTCGCGGCGCGCCAATAGGCGTCCAGCCAGCGCAGTTCGGCGTCGGTGAGAGCAGGCGCTTCGATCATGATCGCTTCACTTCCCAAATCGTGGCGGCGGCTTCCGGTATAGCCCCAACGCGCTGCGACCTCTCCGGGATCCCGCATGGGTTACCTGCAGCGACCGTCACGGCCCTGGCACCGAAGTCTCGCGTGATCGGCGCCGGGCAACCACGCGGACGTCGTACGGCAACGGCCATTGCTTCGGACGTCTCCGTGGGCTCCGGGCTTGAGCACTTTCGAGCGAAGTGGACACCGGTTCGCGTGAAGACAATGCGTAGAAACAAAGACCTGGAGCCTTTCCGCTGAACCGGAGTTCCTCAGAGATGCTCTAGCTGTCGTTTCCAAGAAGGTTGTTCAGCCTCTGGAATGGCGGGATGCCGTTGAGGGCCGAGTGGGGTCGTCGGGTGTTGTAGGCGTCGATCCAGGAG
>NZ_QJJK01000006.1:0-441604 GCF_003201475.1 Chelatococcus asaccharovorans
GCCAAGACCGCCGCTGCCTTCGAGGTGAAGCTCTAGGATCAATCGATCCTTGGCGACAGGGATTGGCCCGTCCGCAAGGGCAGCGGGCGACCGGACGACCGAGCATTCTCAATACTGTCCTATCCTGAAGTCGACTTCAGCGCTGTCGACCCTGGTTGCCGGTTCACGGGAACACAATTCCCCAGTCGTCAAGGAACGGCAGGGCGAATGGCGCTCGCCTTCATTTCGCTGAAGTCTCGGATCGTGATGAAAAAGCGGCTTCATAATCGTCCAGGCATCGCCTTCATTCCAGATGGCTTCCAACGTCGGGAGAACATGATCATTGGCCTAATTCCGACCGGCTGGTACGAGGGCCAGGCGATGCTCAGAGATCCCTGACCATGTTGCGTGCGATGACGATCTGCTGGATCTGCGAGGTACCCTCGTAGATCCGGAACAGCCGCGCATCCCTGTAGAAGCGCTCGATGCCGTGGTCGGCGATGTAGCCGGCCCCACCATGGATCTGCACGGCCCGGTCGACGACACGGCCGACCATCTCGCTGGCGAAGAGCTTGCAGCAGGCGGCGTCGGTCGCGACGTCCGCACCGCGATCCTTGCTGCGCGCCGTCTCCAGCACCATGCAGCGCGCCGCGTAGGCCTCCGTCCGGCTGTCGGCGAGCATGGCCTGGACGAGCTGGAACTCGGCGATCGGCTGGCCGAACTGCTTGCGCTCGACGGCATAGCGCAGGCTGTCGTCGATCACACGCTCGGCCATCGCGACGCAGACCGCGGAGATGTGCAGCCGCCCGCGGTCAAGCACCTTCATCGCCGTGCGGAAGCCCTGCCCTTCCCGCCCGCCGAGCAGAGCGTCGCTTGGCACATGGCAATCCTCGAAGATCACGTCCGACGTATGAGAGCCGCTCTGGCCCATTTTCCTGTCGATCGGACCACACGAAAGCCCCGGCGTCCCCGCCTCGACAAGGAAGGCCGAGACCCCCCTCGCGCCCGGCTGCGACGGGTCTGTCCGCGCGAACACCGTGAACAGGCCGGCATGCGGGGCATTGGTGATGAAGCGCTTGGTGCCGTTGAGGACATAGCCGCCCTCGCCCCGCCGCGCCGAGGTCTTGAGCGAGGCCGCATCCGAGCCCGCTTCCGGCTCGGTCAGGGCGAATGAGCTGATCAGCTCACCAGAGGCCAACCGCGGCAGGTAGCGCTGCTTCTGCTCTTCCGTGCCGTCCATGATCAGCCCTTGCGAGCCAATGCCGTTATTGGTTCCGATCAGCGAGCGGAAGGCCGGCGAGGTCTTGCCGAGTTCGAAAGCGACCCGGACCTCCTCCTCCATCGTCAGGCCGAGGCCGCCATAGTCTTCCGGGATCGACAGGCCGAACAGGCCCATCGCGGCGATCTCCCGCCGAATCTCGGCGGGGATGCAGTCCTCCCGCGCCACCTGATGCTCCAGGGGCCGCAGACGCTCGCGGACGAAGCGCGCAACGCTCTCCAGCAACCCCTGCATCGTCTCGTTATCCAAAGCCATCGCACACCGCCCTCACGTCGCCCCCGGCAGGGCACTTCTTGACAACAGATTCGCGTTATATACCATCTAGCCGGTATGTAAATTGGGTGATCGTTGGCCGCCCGGGAGATAGCGATGTCTTCACGTCTCCTATGGATGAGCGTCCGATTATGAGCAAAGACGAGGGGTCATGAGCACTGCACTGGAAGGCATCAAGGTCCTCGATCTGTCCCGCGTCCTGGCCGGCCCCTGGGCAACCATGACGCTGGGCGATCTCGGCGCGGAGATCTGGAAGATCGAGCAGCCCGGTTCGGGCGACGACACGCGCAGCTTTGCGCCCCCCTTGGTCAAAGGGATTTCGACCTACTATCTCGGGGCCAACCGCAACAAGAAGAGCCTTGCCATCGATATCGGCACCTCAGAGGGTCGCGAAATCATTGTCGACCTTGCCCGCAAGGCCGATATCCTCGTCGAGAATTTCCGGCCAGCGTCGCTACGCAAGTTCCGGCTCACCTATGACGACCTGAAAGTGATCAATCCGCGCCTGATCGTCTGCTCCATATCCGGCTACGGGCGCGGGCACGCGCTGGAGGAGCGCCCGGGCTACGACTTCATTCTCCAGGCTGAATCCGGCTTCATGGCGATCACCGGCGAGCGTGACGGCGAGCCGATGCGGCTGGGTGTCGCGTTCATCGACCTCGTCACCGGCATGAATGCCGTGCAGGCCGTGCTCGCTGCGCTCTACATGCGTGAGCGGACCGGCGAGGGACAATGGCTTGACATCGGGCTCAACGACAGCGCCCTGTTCCTGCTGGCGAATGTCGCCTCGGGCTATCTCAACACCGGCAAGGAACACGGCCGCTACGGCAATGCCCATCCCAGCATCGTGCCCTACCAGATATTCGCCTGTATCGGCGGCCGGATTGCCATTGCCGTGGGCAACGACGAGCAGTTTCGCCGCTTCTGCCGCGCGATCGGGTTAATCGAGCTTTCGGATGACCCCCGATACGCCACCAACCGCAGGCGCACCGAACATCGCGAGACGCTCCTCCCCCTGCTCGAGAAGCATCTCGGCAACCTTGAACTCACGAAGCTGCTCGCCGATCTGCGCGCCGCCGGCGTTCCGGCCGGCGATGTCCGCAGCGTCGGGCAGGCCCTGACGAGCGACATCGCGGAACTGCGCCGGAGCGTCATGTCCGTTGAGGATCCCAGGATCGGCACCTTCCGGTCGGTCCGCAACCCGGTGCGCATGTCCGCCAGCATGTCCGGGCCTCCGACGCCACCACCAGATATCGGCCAGCACACGGCCGAGGTTCTTGCGGAGCAACTCGGTTTCGCGCCACACCACATCAGAAGGCTCCAGGAATCGGGTGCGATCAGTTGCCCCTGAGGAATGCGGGAAAGTTGTGATGAAACCGAAGCGCCAGGGCCGCCCGCCCGTTATTGAGAATGCCCGGGACCGCATCCTCGACGATGCGGCCCATCTCTTCGCGCGGGAAGGCTACGAGGGGACATCCCTTGGCGACGTCGCCGACGCGATAGGCGCGACCAAGGCGGCGATCTATCACTATTTTCCCAACAAGAAGGATATCTACGAAGCCATCATCGTGCGGACGTTGGAGGGACTGCTGCGCTCAGTCTCCGCTGCCACGGCGCAGGCTGCCGGTCCCGAGGAGAAGTTGGCGCGGTTCATGACCGCTCACGCCGACTTCTTCGAGAACAATTACGACGGGTTTCTCGCCATGCTCGTCGGGTATGGCGGCATGCAGAACGTCGTGATGATCGCGGAGGCTCAGCGCCTACGCGACAGCTACGAACATGCGCTACGGCAGATCATCACTGACGGCATTGTCCAAGGGGTGTTCCGGCAGGTTGATGCCAAGGTCACGAGCCGTGCCGTCCTCTCGATGCTGAACTGGATGGTGCGCTGGTTCAAGCCAGGCAAGGACCGTCGCGCCGCATCCTTCGCGCAGGAATATTGCGATCTCATGCTTGGAGGCATCCGCAACTGAACCTGTAAAGCCCAAGCCTCGCAGGAAGCACGCAGCTCAAAGCTGTCTCGAGTTCCGCATAGATGCTTAGGAGTGCATGAACGGCACCGCTTTCCTCTCCGCCGGCTTGTCTCGACTATCCCCGAGCCAGCGGCAAGCTTCGCTCGGTCAAAGCCGATGGACTCGGTCCACTCGGAACCAGATCCACCGGCCTCCCAACAACCGTTTCGCATGGCGGTTGATGCGCGCTGAGGGACAGTGATTTGCCAGGCCCTTGGATTGGGACGCCTCTGGGCAGGCCGGTCGAATCTCGGCATGTCGTAAAATGGCAAGTGCGATCGCCGTCATCCCTGTAAGGGTGTCGTTCTGAGTGGATGCTTGGGCGGGCCGCACCCGGCCCGACGCAATGAGGAGATGTCAATGAAAGCTGTTCTCTATGCTTGCGGTGTGCTTTTCGCGGGTTCCATGCTCACGGGATGCCAGACGTCGGAAGCACGGTCGGCGCAGCTTGCGAAGATATGCGCGGACCCAGGCAATCGGCAGCCCGGATCCTTTTACTTCGCGGAATGCCAGGCGGTGGATCCGTCGTCGGACAGGTCCCTGCAGAAAGACTATGTACTTGGTTCGCCCACGGGGGATTGATCAAACGCGGAGCTCCCATGCCCGGAGTTCATCGTTTTCTGGGGGGCTGGGCAGGCCGTCTCTACGGCGTCGGGCGGGCGCCGGAGCCGAACGGCTATGCCTGGTGGGTCTTGCTCTATCCCACCATGACCGAGACCGCCTTCATCAATGAATGGGCGGCCACGTCCGAGGCCAAGGCCCTCATGCGGCGGATGTCCGCAACCGGAATCCCAGCCTGATGCACCTTCAGCACCGAAATGCTCTGCCTTTCGCTGAGCCGGCTCTTTTTTCATCTCCGTCTCCTTCCGACGGAGTCCAATTCAAACCGAGGGCGCTCCGGGGAGCAGCGTCAGACTCAATGCACTTTTGAGCGCGATAAAATGATTAGGTAACTAGGATTGCGGATCTCATCGTGGCCAGCGGTCGATGACCGATTTTACGGGCCGGACATAGGACTGAAACGTCGGACGGCGATTCACGCGGAAAATCCTTTCTAACCGGGCCGTTACATATATGAGTCAGAGCCGAATTGACCCGGCTATGGTTCCGCTCCTGCTGAATGTTTTCAGCGGGCCGAAATGACGGCTTTCGTGTCGAATTCGACATTGGGCATCTGTCCATCCAGTGTTGCCCTTAATTCGATTGCCATTCGCTTGGCAACTGCGCCAAGTTCCTGGAGCCGGTTGTTTGAAAAATAGACGGTTGCACCGTTGATGGAACAAGCAACGCGTAACCGGTCGTTTACCTGAAAGCTCGAGGCGACACCGCAGGTGCCGAAATTACATTCATCAATGTCGATCGCGACGTTGTTTCGTTGTGCGTTCTTGAAGTCGGCCATGATGTCTTCGGCGGTTCGCGGATAGTCCGCCGGTATCTTGTCGATGAAGGTTTGCCATTGCTTCTGTGGCAGATTGCCGATGAGAACCTTCCCCACCGCCGTCATGTAAGCTGTGTTGCGAAGGCCAGGAAAAGAATTGATCCGTAGTTGTCGGTCACCGAACACGCGGTCGAGAAGCACGATGTCCTTTCCATCCAGAACGGCCAAATGGATGGTGTCGTTTGTCAGCGTTGCATATTTATTTAATACGGGGCGTAGAGCATCGAGAAAATTGAGATTCCGCCGCTTGGCTTCGCCAAGCTCCAGCAATCGATAGCCGAGGCCGTATTTTTTGCCTTCCAACAGAAGGTAGTTGTGCTCGACGAGCGTTGCGAGCAGGCGATGGGTGGTGCTGCGGGACATGCCCGATGCCGTCGCCAGGGCGGAAAGAGTCTCCACGCCCTCCGCAACCAAATCGACCAGGCGGATCGCCTTCTCCAAAACCATACTCATTTCAATGACCTAACCCGTTATCGTGTCTGCCTCCGGCGAGAGATTACAAGCGGCCTGCGCGCTTCGCAAGGCATTTTTCCCAAATATTGGGATGATCATCCTGACTATTGACACAAAAATCCCCGTGTGCGAACTTTCTATCCGGCAATCCCGCGTTGCCTAAAAAATAGACAACATTTCGGGCGCAACGCTGCGGACCGAGGGTGAACAACGGACAAGTCATGGATGAGATTGGAACGCGGCTCCCGCCCATGGCGGGGGTCGTCAGGGTGGGCCTGCGCCATCCGGTCAGGTGGATAATCGCCGCCCTATGCGTCGTCGTTCTCGTAATTGTCGGGCGCGCCTTCGCCTACGGCCAGATCGAATGGGCGTATGTTGGCCGCTTCCTCACGGCCAAGGCCATTGTCCAGGGGTTTGGCAACACCCTACTGTTGACCGCTTTGGCCATGGCACTCGGTATTATCCTCGGCCTGATAGCGGCCTTGATGCGGCTGTCGGAAAACCCTGTCGCGAAAGCGATTGCGGGCGGCTACATCTGGTTTTTCCGTGGCACGCCGATCTACCTGCAGCTTCTCCTGTGGTTCAATCTCGCGCTGATCTTCCCGAGCGTCGGCATTCCCGGCCTTTGGGAAGCGCGGATGGTGGATGTCATGACACCGTTCTGGGCGGCATTGCTGGGTCTGGGCGTTTGTCAGGGCGCATATACTGCCGAAGTCATTCGCGCCGGGATTCTCTCCGTCGATGCAGGGCAGGTCGAGGCGGCTCGCGCCGTCGGTATGCGCGGCCCACAGGTCATGCGCCACATCGTGCTGCCACAGACGCTGCGCATTATCACCCCGCCGATCAGCAATGAAGTGATCGGCATGCTCAAGCATACCTCCATCGCTGCGGTCATCAGCTACAATGAGGTGATGCATACGGCGTCGATGATCTACTTTGTCAATAACCGCGTCATCGAGATGCTGATCGTCTGCTCGATCTACTATCTGGCAGCGGTTACGATCCTCAGCATTTTGCAATCCCTGCTTGAAAAGCGCCTTGGCCGTTCCCTCAACCGCTCTTCCCGGCGCGTTGCTTCCGAAGAAGGTGCCGGCGCATGATCCCTGCCATCGTTGCAAGAAATGTCCGCAAGTCGTTCGGCCAGGTGGAGGTGCTGCGTGGCATTACGCTCGAAGTCCGCTTCGGCGAGGTCTTCGGCATGATCGGCCCTTCGGGAAGTGGCAAGAGCACTTTCCTGCGTTGCCTGAACAGCCTTGAAACGGTCGATGACGGCGACGTCTACGTCAACGGCGAGTTCGTCGGCTACCGCTTTCAGGACGGCGTGTTGCGCCAGCTCGATGACCGTGAACTTTCGGCGCAACGTATGCGCACCGGCATGGTTTTTCAGCGCTTCAACCTGTTCGCCCATATGACGGCGCTTGAGAATGTCTGCTGTGGCCCGATGGTCGTGCAAGGCGTCGCGCGGGAAGAGGCGCATAAAACCGGCCGCGCCCTCCTCGATCAGGTGGGGCTGAAGGGCTATTACGACCGCTACCCAGTCCAGCTTTCCGGCGGCCAGCAGCAGCGCGTGGCAATTGCCCGCGCCATGGCCATGAAGCCGGAGATTCTTCTGTTCGACGAACCGACATCGGCACTCGATCCCGAGCTTGTCGACGAGGTTCTTGAAACCATCAAGGCGCTGGCCAAGGAAGGCCGGACGATGGTGGTGGTCACCCACGAACTCGCCTTCGCCCGCGATGTCTGCGACCGGGTCGCTTTCATGGACGAGGGTCAACTCGTGGAATGCGCCACATCCGCCGAACTGTTCGGCGCACCGAAAATGCCGCGTACGCGGGACTTTCTGCAGCGCCTCAATGCCCAGGCCGCAGCCTGAAACCAACGATACAGAGAGGAACTGACCGATGAAGAAGACCGTCTTGGCCGCTTGCGCCGCGCTGCTCGGAGCCTGCATATCCATGGCTCATGCGCAGGATGCGGTGAAGGTCCCGGCAAAGATCAAGCAAGCCGGCAAGCTGGTTGTCGGCACCAGCCCCACCTATCCGCCGCTGGAGTTCAAGGATCCTGCGACGCTTGAACTGAAGGGTCTCGACATCGATCTGGCGGAAGAAATCGGCAAGCGCCTTGGCGTGAAGGTCGAGTGGCAGGAGCAGTCTTTCGACCAGCTCATCAACTCGCTTGATACCGGCCGTATCAATATGGGCGCATCGGGTATGACGGATATTCCCGCGCGCCGCGAAAAGACCGATTTCGTGGACTATTTCGCGACCGGCTCGCAGCTCTTCACCACGGCGGATGCAGGCCCCGACCTGAAGAAGGCCGAAGATGTCTGCGGCAAGCCGGTGGCGGTGAACCGCAACGGCATTTTCTTCATCCGTCTCAAGGAGTTCAACGAAACGGTCTGCAAAGCCAAGGGGCTGGCAGAGGTCAAATACGTGCTGGTCGACAAGACGGCTGATGCCCGCCTTCAGCTTATCCAGAAGCGTGCCGTCGCGGCCGTGCAGGGCGTCGATGCCATCCGCTATCTCAACGAGCATGAGGGCTCCGCTGACAAGGGCAAGTTTATCCTGATCGATCAGCCGATTGCCGTCGATTATGCCGGCTTCGGCTTCTCCAAGGCAGAGACGGAACTGCGTGATGCGGTGGCGGTGGTGGTCGACGCGATGATCGCGGACGGCACCTATTCCAGGATCTTCGCCAAGTGGGAAATGCCCTACGCGGAAGTGAAGAAGACCATGATCAACACTCAGCCGCGCAACTGATTGCGGCTAGTCCCGGAACGACCCATCCGCCTGTCGGCGGATGGGTGACAGACAGAACGTCGGCCCTTGCTTGCCGCGCGGAAGCAAAATCATGACGGTTAAACTTATCGCTTGCCTTGAAGACGTTGTCGCACGTCTTGGCACCGCGTTCGGTGAACAGCTCACCTATCCCGGTATCTATCGCGGTTCACGCCTCAACGTGACGCCGGTGGTGATCGAGAAGGATGGCGTGTCGAGCGTCGTCATCAGCGATGCGGATTCCGATGCCTGCAAGGTTATGCCCGCAACGGTCGGAAAATCCGTCTACGGTCGCTACTTCGATTGGCTGAAGGATAGCAGCCAACCGCCGGTGAGCTTTGAGCAGTCCGTGCGCTCCATCACAGGCGATGAAACGATTTCATGCGATCCGTCGCTGCCTGTCACGCGGTATCAGGCCCTTGCGCGCAGCGGGCCGGTGTCGCTTTGGCCAGCAGCCCCCCTTCCGGCGGTACATATCTATCGCAAGAGACGATCCGAAATTGAAGCCCAATGGCTGGTAACCCGAACCGCCGATGCGGCCGCCTTCACCCCCTTCGTTCAGACCTTGCGCGATGGGAAGAGGCTTGTCGCAGCCATGACCGCGACGGCAAAGGGTTTTGCCCCGCTTGACGCACTTTGCGCCGAAACGGGTTCTCCGGCGCTCTACATCACCGCGTCGCATGAAGTGGAAATGTTTACCGGACTTCCAGCAACTGCCTGCGAGCAGTTCGGCGTTACGGCCCTGTTTCATCCTGATGCAGAAGACATCACCGTCTTCGCGGAGCAGCCCCTGCCGCGGTCCGATTTTCATCGCGCAGGAGAAGCGGCGAATATCGTGGATGCGCTCGCCAGCGCGGGCACCGGGACGATTGCGATCCAGAAAGACAGTCTTTCCGCTGGCATATACGTCGAATTGGAAAAGACGGCGATCCGGTTCGAGGATGCGAGCTATGTCATTCGTCGCTGGCAGGATCGGCGTGCAAGCGACGACGCTGTGTATTTCTTCTTTGCCGCCAATGCGGTGCTGAAGGGGATCGACGCCGCTCGCGCGTTCTTTCACCGCAATGCTGGTGCGCAGATGACAGAGCGCGATCTGGTCGCGGCCTACCATCAGGGCGTTTCGCGCTTTGCCGGGCGCTATGGATTTGCCGACCGTGTGGGGGCCTATTTCGACATCGTTCATTCCGGCGCGCGGACGCTGCTTCCGGCCACGGCTGGTGACTACCCCGTTAGCGCCACCGACAAGACAATCAAGTTCGACATGGGGCTGACCGTTGCCGACGCATTCGGCTGTATTCGCGCCGTCTCGGATATCGCACGCACGATCTGCCGTGACCCCGAGCTTGAAGCGCTCCACGACCGCCTGCGCGACATTCTCATCGATGGCCTGATCCCGTCGATCAAGGCCGGCCTGAGCGGCGGCCAAATCCATGCCATCGGCGTCGATCTGCTGCGCCCGTTGGAAGGCGAGTTTCGGCGGCTTGGCCTCCTGCCCGCGGGCAAGGGGATCGATGACTATACGCGCGATTGCGGCCACACGATTCAGCGGCAGACGATTTCCGCCGTCTACTTCCTGCCCGGCGTTCAGGAGACGGTCGAGGCGGATATGCTCGGCTGTGCCGAATACGTCTGGCCCATCGGTGACGTGCTGATCGCCGTCGAAGACGGTTACATCGTGATGACGGACGGCGGGATCGCATTTACGGCTGAAGGCGCCGGCCAATGACATCCGCCGCCAACACCTATGATGAGGAACTCATCGGTCTGCTGAGCGATCTCGTTTCCATCCAGAGCTTCTCCGGTGAGGAGGGCGATGTCCAGACCTGGATCGCGAACTGGTTCGAACGCCAGGGCATGGAAGCGATATTGGAAGAAGCGGATGGCGGTCTGAAGAACGTCGTCGTGACCGTCGAAGGTAACGGACACGGCCCCGCTCTGTGGATCGGCGGCCATTGCGACACCGTTGGCATCGCGTCGAACTGGACCAAGGCGCCGCATGCACCCGTTATCGCGGACAATCGCCTTTACGGGTTGGGTGCGATGGACATGAAGGGCGGGCTCGCCGCCGCCATGCTGACCGTTCGCGCTCTGCATAGCGCGCGCGACAGATGGGCGGGCAAAGTGATTTTCGCCGCGCTTGCCGATGAAGAAGCCTGGTCGCGCGGCGCCAACGCCTTTGTTCGAACGGAGCGCGGCATCGATGCGGCTATCATGTGCGAGCCGCATTTCCACGACGTCGTCATCGGCGCCATGGGCAAGATCAATATTCGCGTCGACGTCACCGGTCGTTCCGCCCACGGCTCTCGCCCGGAAGAGGGGGTGAATGCGGTGATCGAGGCGGCTCGCCTGCTCGTCGCCATCGACGCGATGGAACGGTTCCGGCACCCTGAATTTGGCGCGGCAACGCATTGCGTCCTGAACGTCAGTTCCGGCGATGGCCGATATGAGATCCGCGTTCCCGATCAAACAGCCTTCGTCATCAACTGGCATTTCATGCCGGGCGAAACGGTGGAGGGCACGCTGGAAGCCCTGCGGGAATTGGCGGACTCGCTAGGCTCCGCCGCAAGCTTTTTGATTACCGTGGGCGAACCGCGATATGAAAGCTTTCTCCTCGACCGACAAAACTCGTTCATTCGCCAGTTTTCCGAGAGCTATCGGACCTTACTTGGCAAGGAACCCGATCTGCGCTTCGGCCGTGGTGTCTCGGACGCCAATATTTTTATGGGCCGCGCAGGCATCCCCACGCTTCTCTTCGGGCCGGACGGGGCGAACATGCATTCCGGCGACGAGTGGGTCGACCTCGATCAACTCCATCTTGCGCGAACCGTCTATCTCGATTTTGCCCGCCGGTTCCTGACATCCAATCATGAAAGCCAATAAAATGAAGACCGGCACGACCGCGCTCGATTACTCCTTCCCGACTGTGATGCAGCATGTGGACCACATGCGCGCCCACTTCCTGAACCGCAAAAGCGGACAGGGCGTCGATCTTGCGGCTGGAAAATATGTGGTCGAGACGATGAATACCTATGGTCTCGATGCGTATTTGCAGGAATTCGAAACCTACGACAGCGACATCGGTGCGTCTTTTGTGGCGCTGGGCGGGCCCGATGGCCAAATACTGGATTCACGACCTTGCCTGCATATCGAGCCGACGCCTGAACAGGGACTGACTGCCGAACTGGTCGACGTCGGCCCCGGCGGCTTGTCGGACTATGAGGGCAAGGACGTGCGCGGCAAGATCGTGCTGGCGGAAGTTTCCTATGCTCCGGCAACCCCGGAGAAAGCGCGCATTGCTGCATCGCTGGGGGCTGCCGGCATCGTGCTGATGAACTGGGGCGAAGACGACAGCCGGTATATTCCCTGGCGCGCGCTGAAAGCCGTCTGGGGCAACCCGACGCCTGAAAGCTGGAACGACATCCCCCGGCTCTTCGGTGTCAGCATTTCGCGGGCGGATGGCATCATGTTGCGCAGGAGAATGAAGGACGGTCCGGTTTCCCTTCATGTCCGTGCCACGGCGTCGCGCGTCTGGCGCACGCTGTCGCAGCCTCTCGCATGGTTGCACGCCCCTGAGGCCTCGACGGAACGCGAGCAGTTCGTGGTCGTCTCCGGCCATATCGATTCCTGGAATCCCGGTGTAACCGACAATATGACCGGCATGTCGGTCATGCTCGAGATTGCCCGGCTGCTGGCCAGCAAACGTGAGACCTTGCGCCGCTCGGTGGTGTTCTGCTTCTGGAACGGCCACGAGGTGGCGGAAGCCGCAGGTTCCACCTATTTCGTCGACAGCCATTGGGAGCGCATCAACCGCGATGCAGTCGCTTACTTCAATATCGACTCCGTCGGCATGAAGGGGACGAGCGAGTTCCACATCAACAGTTGCCCCGAACTCGCCGCCTTCTCGGAAACACTATCCCACGCTGTTTTCGACGACAGCCTGCCGCAGAAAGTGACGACGCTAGGCCGCGTCGGCGATCAATCGTTCTTCGGTATCGGCGTTGCCGCCGCCACGGGCCGTCACAGCTACGGCGCCGACATCGTGAAAGCGCATAACGGCGCGACACTCGGCTGGTACAACCATACCGAATACGACACGATTGACGTGATGGACCCCGAAGCCCTGGAGGCCGATCTCGACTGGTGCAGCCGTTATGTACACGCGCTGGCGACTGAACCAGTCTTGCCGCAGCGCTTTACGGCACGTCTGAGCGATATGCGGCAGCGTTTCGCGGCAATACTGCCCGAAGCAAATACACCGCCGGAACTCGCGCCGATCCCCGCGGGATTGGCCGATCTTGAACATCGGATCCACTGGTTTGATGCCTTTCTGGAGCGCGCTTCCAGCATGGAAGACGCACTTCGCCAGCGTGCGAACCGCATCGTGCTTCGCCTGTCTCGTCTTCTTACCTTCCCGACGGCATCGGCATCGGGCCGCTATGGCCAGGACAGCTACGGCATCAGTACCTTGGCCTATCCCGTACCTCTGCTGGCCGAACTCGAGATATTCCGGGCGCTGGACAGAAACTCCACGGATGGACGGTTGCTCTCCACGAAACTGATCCGCCTGCGGCATGAGATTACCGATGCGCTTCAGGCGGCCAGCGATCTCATTGACGATTTCCGTTTCACCGTCGAGCACAGCACCTGAAGCGATGAGGAGAGTGTTTCGATGAATGGCGTCATTCATGTCATCAACGCTTCGAGCCGCACGGATACCGGCATTACCGAAGACATCGCTCTCAGCCTTGCCTGGGCAACGGGCGAAGGCCTGCCGCGCGTGAACTGCGTGACGCTGGAGGACGGGCCCCACGGCATCAGCACCGCCCGCGATAGCGACGATGCCGCACCGGCAATTCTTCGCTTCATCGAGCGGGAAGCAAAGAATGCGGAAACAGCCGGTTTTGTCGTGGCCTGTTTTTCAGATCCCGGCGTGTTCGCCGCCCGTGGATTGACGAGCAAGCCGGTGGCCGGCATCGGCGAAGCAGGCTTTTTCGCCGCGCTTTCCATGGGCGAGACGATCGGCACCATCGGCGTTGCCGCCGGCAAGGGCGCAAAGAGCATGCGGCTGGCCCGCCATATCGGGGTCGGCCAGCGCGTCGCGGGCCATCGCGGGCTGGGGCTGGATTACGGCCAGCTGCAAGACCCGGCGCTGGTGACAGCACGGCTGATTGAAGCCGGACAATCGTTACGCGATGAGAACGGTGCGGAGTCCCTGCTTTTCGCAGGTGCCGGCCTTGCCCGCTACGTTGCACCGCTGGAACAGGCAGTTGGCCTGCCGGTCATTGACCCAACACAAGCCGCTTTCGCCATTGTGCTGGGGCAAGTCATGCAGCAGAGGTATGCGCACCGTGGCTGAACCCGTCTTCTGCCGCATATGCACACCAGCGCTTTATGCGCCCGCCAATCTCGGCGCGCAGGAGCTGCTCGTCGGCGGCGGCAGGATACTGGCAATCGGGCCGGATCTCGCAACGGCCGCACAGGCGCTGGGCGCCCGGGATATCGATGCTCCGGGCAGGGTCATGCCCGGCCTGATCGACCAGCACATGCATTTCATCGGCGGCGGCGATGGGGACGGGCCATTGGCGCGGATGCCCGAACTGTCGTTTACGGACATCGCTTCCGCAGGCATCACCACCGCCGTTGGCCTGCTTGGCAGCGAAGTGGAGGCGAAGAACCTCAACCAGTTGCTCCGCAAGGCCAACGAGCTCGACCGTCTCGGACTGACAACCTTCATCTACACGGGGTCGATGCAGCTGCCCGCGCCGTTTCTGACGAGCAGCATCCGTTCGGACATCGTATTGATCGACAAGGTCATTGGGGCCAAGAGCGCCATTGCCGAACGCATCTTCCCTAATCTCGATTTCCCCGCTCTTGCGGCACTGGCCGGTGAGTTGTTGCAGGCCAAAGCGAACAGCGGCAAGGCAAGCCTCCTCCACCTGCATGTCGGTCGCCTGAAAACCGGTCTCGAGCCGTTGTTCGAGCTTATGGAAAAGCTTGACTTTCCCGCTTCGATGGCCGTGCCGACCCACATCAACCGATCGCCCGCCGTCACACCCTTGTTCGAGCATGGCATTCGCCTCGCCAAGGCAGGCGGCACCATCGACTTCACCTGCTGCCTCGGGCCGCTCGACAACCTGCCGGTCGGCCTCGATCCGGTCGCGGCCGTAAAACGGGCGCTCGATGCGGGCGTGGCCATCGAGAATATCACGCTGTCGGGCGACAGCGGCGTCGCCGTGCCAGACGGCGCGGGCGGCATGTGCGCCGTGGCGCCCTCCATCCTGTTCCGCGATGTGCGCCGGCTTGTCCACGAAGGCCGATTGAGCTGGGACATGGCGCTTCTGCCGACGACCGTCAATCCGGCGCGCGTGCTTGGCCTGAGCGGACGCAAGGGCGTGATCGCTGCCGGCGCGGATGCGGATCTTCTTTTTCTCGATGAGGACGACCGGATCGCCGCCGTGATGGCGGGCGGGCGCTTCGTCCATGGTCAAACCAATCTCAACCCATATGGGGAAGCCGCCGCCGGCGGCGGCATCTCGATAAGACCCAAACAAACACCATGAAGGGAACACAAATGAAACTCGCAAGACGCAATCTTCTCAAGGCCGGCGCAACACTCATCGCCGCAGCCTCGATCATGGCCGTTCCGTCGATGGCATCAGCCGCCGACAAGGTCGTGCGTGTCCTGACATTCGGTTCGACATGGGAAAAGGTTATCAAGCCGCTCGCGCCCAAGTTCAAGGAGCAGACCGGCTATGAAATCGTGCCGGTGATCGAGAACAGCTCCGCCGAGGGTCTTGCCAAGCTTCAGGCCTCCCGCGCCAATCCGGGCGTCGACGTCTGGTTCACCGGCGAGGCGATCGCGATGCGCGCGGCAACCGACAAAGATCTCTTCCTGCCGCTGCCGAAGGACAAGATCCCCAACCTGGCAAACGTGATGCCGGGTGCGGTTAACGACAAATTCGTCGCCTTCTGGTACTTCCCGACTGGCATCGTCTATCGCCCCGATTTGGTGCCCGGCGGCAAGATCACCGCCTGGTCCGACCTGTTCAAGCCCGCAATGAAAAACAAGGTCGCCCTGCCGGCGCCGACCGTCTATCCGGGCCGCACCATCCTGATCACCGCGCTGCTGAACGGTGGCTCGGAAGACAATGTCAAGCCCGGCATCGAGTTCCTTGCCAAGCACAAGGACGACATCGCCATGTTCCACTCGTCGGATTCCAATGCCCGCAAGGCTTTGGCAAGCGGCGAGATCTCGGCGATGATCGGTTCGCCCTCGGCCGTCAAGGCGCTGAAGGACGATGGTATTCCGGCTGCCATGACTTCGCCCAAGCCAACTCCGCTGATCTTCGAAGGCATGATGATGGTCAACAACGGCAATCCGGACGGGGCTGCCGCCTTCATCAACGCATCGATGTCGGACGAATGGCAGAAGTTCATGACCGACGTCTACAATCTGGCGCCGGTCAACAAGAACGTGAAGCCCGCCGAGGCGCTGGTCGCCGTGCTGCCGACGCCTGAAAACGCCGTCAAGTTCGACGAAGCGAAGATCAACGAGAAACTGGGCGCCTGGACGGAAGAGTTCAACGCCGCAGTCGCCAAGTAAGGACGAGCAATGGCTGGCTACGCTTCCTGCCGTCTGGATATCGACGGCATCAGAAAGACATACGCTGGCGGTGTAGTGGCCGTTGACGACATTTCTCTGACCGTCGAGAAGGGCGAGGTTCTCGCTCTTCTCGGACCATCCGGCTGCGGCAAGACGACCCTCCTGCAGTCGATTGCGGGCTTTGTCACGCCCGACAGGGGTGATATCGCGCTCGATGGGCAGTCGATCCTGACGGTCGCGCCGGAGCGCCGCCGCACCGCCATGATGTTCCAGCACTACGCGCTCTTTCCTCATATGAGTGTGCGCGACAATATCGGCTTCGGCCTGAAGATGATGAAGGTCGCCAAGCCGGAGGCCGTCAGGCGGATCGACGACGTACTGCGGCTCGTGCGCATTGAGGCGTTGGCCGAGCGTATGCCAAGCCAACTTTCGGGTGGCCAGCGCCAGCGCGTTGCGCTGGCGCGCGCCGTCGTGACCGAGCCGCGTATGCTGCTTCTGGATGAACCTCTCGGCGCGCTCGACCAGAACCTGCGCGAGGAAATGCAGTCCGAACTGCGCAAGCTCCAGCAGCGGCTCGGACTAACAACAGTCATGGTGACGCATGATCAGCGTGAGGCAATCGTGCTGTCCGACCGGATCGCCGTCATGCATGACGGCAAGGTGGAGCAGATCGGCACCGCGCGCGACATCTACGATCATCCATGCACCTGCTATGTCGCCAATTTTACCGGCGTGGAGAATCTCCTGCCGGCTGAGCGAGGGGCTGAAGGCGTCGTCATCCTTGCCGGCGTCGCCATCGAAGGCATCGTCGATCCCGGCCTTGCGGCTCGCAAGGGTGCAGTCACGCTTGCCGTCCGCTCCGAAGCAATTTCGCTGTCGCCCGGCGTCTCGCATGGGGCAATTCCCGCCACCGTGACATTCGTCCAGATGCTCGGCGCCAGCATGCGCTACGAGGTCGAGCTTGACGACGGCACCCGGCTGGTGGTCGCGGAAGTCCGCCGCGAGACTGCGCCCTATAGCGTCGGCGACAAGGTTTCGGCGCGCTTTGCAGCCAACCGCTGCAGCATTCTGGAGGCGTGAGGCGATGACCCGCCAGGCCTTCCTGCTGTCCCTTCCGGCGCTCTTGCTGGTCTGCCTCTTTGGCGTCGTCATGTTTTCCTTCGCGGAGATCAGCCTGCTCAGCATGAAGCCCGGGGCCGCGGTCTTCTCCGGGCCGCCAAGTCTTGCCAACTACGAAAGACTGCTGGCGTCGAGCGGCGCTTGGCGCGCCGTTGCCACGACCATGCGCCTGTCGTTCATCATCACGGTGCTGTGCATCGTCGCAGGCTATCCGCTGGCGCGGGTCCTCGCCCGATCCCCCTCGGCAAGCCTTCGCCGTTTCGTTCTCTTCTGCCTCGTCGGCACCTTTCTGTCGGGCGGCGTGACGCGGGCCTATGCCTGGCTCATCATCCTCGGCAACCGCGGCATCATCAATCGTGGCTTGGAAGCGTTCGGCCTCCCGACACTGAAACTCTTGAACAACGAATTCGCCGTCGTCGTCTCGGTTCTTAACTTCGTCCTTCCTTTTTTCGTGATGACGCTGTTCGGCGCGCTGAAGACGATCCCAGCGACGCTTGAGGACGCATCGCGCAATCTGGGCGCATCGCCGATGCGCACCTTCCTCCATGTAACGCTGCCGCTTTCGATCCCCGGTCTCGCCGTGTCGACATCCCTGTGCTTTGCCATGTCGCTCGGGGCCTTTCTCTTCCCCCAGATGCTGGGCGGAGGCCGGGTCCAGGTTCTGGCGACCGCGATCTACGAGCGGATCCAGGCGAGCTACAATATTCCGGAAGCGGCCGCGCTTGCCTTCCTGTTCTTTATTCTCGTGATTGTCATCCTCGTCGTCACCGGCCTCCTCCGCCGCCTGGTCGGTCGCCGCTTTGCAGGAGACCCGGCATGACAAGCTCGCGCGGCGCAGGCCCGATCTTCATGTGCGTGGGAATGGCGACGCTCGCTTTCATCGTCCTCCCTTTACCGTTCATCATCCTCTATTCCTTCAGCCCAAATGCCTATGCCGTGATCAGCAGCCAGGGCTTCACCCTGAAATGGTTCGTCAGCTTCTTTGAGAACGACCGCTTCATGGCGGCGACGGCCGCTTCCTTACAGATCGCCGCAATCACCACGGTTGCATCGCTGCTCCTGGCCATACCCACTGCGGTCATGGCAGTCCGACACCGGTTCGTCGGACGTGAGCTGCTGCTGACGCTGATTTCGGCCCCCCTCGTGGTGCCGGGTGTTATCGTCGGCACGGCTGCTCTCGGGTTTGTGTCGCAGACCGGCATCGGTCCAGGCTTTTGGCCGCTGACGGTTGCGATGATCGCCCTCGCCCTGCCGCTCACCATGCGGCCGCTGATTGCCAATCTCTCCGGTCTGGACCCGGATTTGGAGAACGCCGCCCGCAATCTGGGCGCCTCACCCTTCAGCGCCTTCATGCGGATCACGCTCCCACAGCTGGCACCCGGCCTCGTTGCCGGTGGAACATTCGCCTTCGTCGAGGCAATGGACAATTTTGCCATCGCGGCTTTCCTGTCGAACATTACCTTCACGACGCTTCCGGTCGAATCCTACAGTTATATCCGCGACATCGACGATCCGACCGTTGCGGCGATGGCAACACTCCTCATCCTCTTCAGCGTCTTCGTCGTCTTCCTGATCGAACGGCTCCTGGGACTCGATAAGTTTCTCGACCTTGGCTGATCGTCGAAAATATCTGCAGAAAAGGTTTTATTCATGAGAGATCTCAGCCCCAAGCCCGCCAATACTGCCGGTCCGGCCCCCGAATTTCCCTGGCCGGAGGCAAAGACCTGCGCCCTGTTTCCCGCTTTCGACGTCGATGCCGAATCCGTCTGGCTCGGCGCCGACCCGCAGAACGCCCGTCGCCTGATCACCCGCTCCTATGGCGGTTACGAAGCACGTGTCGGCATTCCGAAAATCCTCGAAGTGCTGCGCAGGCATGAGGTCAAGGCGACTTTTTTCGTCACCGGCTGGGCGATCGACGCCCATCCCCGGACCTGCGAGGCGATCCTGAAGGATGGTCACGAGATTGCCCATCACGGTTATCTTCACCTGCGGCCGGATACGGCCGACGAGGCGACGCTGGTTGACGAAATGGATCGGGCAATCGAGACGATGCAACGCGTTCTCGGGATCACGCCTGCCGGTTATCGCGCACCCTGGGGCGAGACGTCTGATGAGCAGATGGAGCTTCTGAAGTCGCGCGGCATTCGATATTCCAGTTCCTTTCGCGACGACATTCGCCCCTATCGCCACGAACTGGCCTCAGGCAAGGGTCCAGTTGAAATCCCCGTCAATTATAGCTTTGACGACTGGAGTTACGGCCTGACGCATCGCACCAGCCCGCGCGCGATGTTCGGTCGCGAGGAGGTTCTCGCCATCTGGAAGGACGAATTCGACCAGACGCGCGAATGGGGCGGCGTCACGACCATGGTCATGCACCCGCAGGTGACCGGCCGGCCGATGCGTATTCGCATCCTGGACCAGTTCCTGGACCATGTGCGGGGTTATGATGATGTCTGGATCGGTCGCGGTGTCGACTTCACCGATCATTTCGAAGCGTGTGAGGCGGCCGCGTCATAAACGCGACGATGAAAGCCGTCATGTTCGAAGAGGTCGGCCCGCCGGACAATCTCCGGATCGGGGAACGGGCTATGCCCGTTCCCGCCATGCGGCCATATCGAGCGATGCGCCTGGTCGATTGCAGGGCATCAGTCGATCACGAAGCTCTGACATGGAGAGCGGCTGCAACGTGGCATAAAGCGCAGCGGCAGCGATGACCGCGCCCTCCACCTCCGCCCTCTCGTCGTCGCTCCACTCCTGCGGGTTGCGCTGATGACTTGGATCAAAGGCAAAAGCTGCCGCAGCGCTATCATCCCACAAGCGCAGGGCACGTTTATTTCCCAGTTTAGTCACCGTCTTCCATCAGGCGGATAGCGCCTTGAGATGCTACGCTAATGTGCCCTGTGCCGCGCCTGCTCACAGTCATTCACCATTGTGGGCGGACAGAGTCATCCTGCTTCGGCTTACGACGATTTGCCGGGCAGGCAGGCCTGAAAGGGTAGGAAAAAGCCATGTGCGTCATGTGCAACCCGGCCTTTGCCGATGCCTTCCGGAACTACGCCTTTCCTTCGCGCCGCCAGATCCTGCGATCCGCCGCTGCGGCGACAGCCTCCGCCTTTATCTGCGAGACGGCCACCTCCGCTGCGGCACAGGCTGAGGAAGCCTCCCTTCAGGATCTGGCCAACCGGTTCGACCAGCCAAGCCTGCCACGGGTCACGATCTTTCGCGCTCGGGAGATCATCACGCTCGATCCCGACAAGCCGTCGACGACAGGTGTTGCGGTTTTGGGCGACCGCATCCTGGCGGTCGGATCCGTCGACGAATTACAGTCCGTTGCAGGCGGCCAGCCCTATGTGATCGACGATACCTTCGCAGACAAGGTGATCACGCCCGGCTTGATCGCCCAGCACGATCATCCACTCTTGACGGGACTCACGATGGTGTCGGAGATCATCGCCATCGAGGATTGGGTTCTGCCGTCTGGGGTTGTGCCAGCCGCCAACAGCCCCAGCGAATATCGCGCGAGGCTCGCTGCCGCCAACGCCAAGCTCGCGAACCCAGTGGAACTGCTGGTGACCTGGGGCTATCACCCCGTCTTTCACGGCCCCCTGACGCGCTCGGACCTCGACCAGATCAGCAGCACCCGGCCCATCATCGTCTGGCATCGGTCGGCGCACGAATTCATCGTCAATAGCAAGGCACTGCGGGCCTATGGCATCGACGCGGCCTTCGTCGCCGACCTGCCGGCCGCAGCCCAGAAGCAGTGCGATCTCGCGGAGGGTCATTTCTGGGAAGGCGGCATGTTCGGCGTCATCCCGAAGCTGCTTCCGGCCATCGCCACACCGGATCGGCTTCGGCGCGGCCTCGAATTCGTCGTGCGCTACTATCACGCCAATGGCGTGACCTTGGGTTGCGAGCCCGGCGGGCTTTTCTCGAAACAGCTTCAAGACGCCCAGAATGCGGTCCTGTCGCGCGCCGACAGCCCTTTCCGCTTCTATTTCATTCCAGACGGCAAATCGATCAACGCAGCCTTCCCCGACACGACCATCAGCGAGACCGAGAAGGTGCTTGGGTGGGGCGAAGGCATGACGGCCATGATGCCCGGCGCCATCAAGCTGTTTGCGGATGGCGCCATCTATTCGCTAGCGATGCGGGTTCGTGAACCTTATAGCGGCGGCGGCAACGGTGAGTGGATCATGGAGCCGGAGTTCTTTGCGCGGGCCTTCAAGGTCTATTGGGACGCGGGGTACCAGATCCACGTCCATGTCAACGGCGACGCGGGGCTCGACACCGTGCTCGACAATGTCGAGACCAATATGCGCCGGCACCCGCGCTACGATCACCGCACGGTCGCCATTCACCTTGCCGTCTCGCAAAAGGATCAGGTTGAGCGCATGAGGCGGCTCGGCGTGATCATCAGCGCCAATCCCTATTACGTGCGGGCGCTGGCCGACGCATATTCAAAGGACGGACTCGGACCGGAGCGGGCCGACAACATGGTCCGTCTCGGAGACATCGAGCGGGCGGGCATTTCCTATTCGCTTCATTCCGACATGCCCATGGCTCCCGGCCAGCCCCTGTTCCTGATGCATTGCGCGGTGAACCGCACCACCGTGTCCGGCAGGGTGGCGGCGCCCGACCAGCGGGCAACCCGGCTTGGCGCGCTCAAGGGCGTGACGCTGAGTGCCGCCCACTCGCTGCGCCTCGAAAACGATATGGGCAGCATCGTCACCGGCAAGCTCGCCAATTTCAGTATCCTCGAGGACAACCCGCTGACCGTCGACGCAGCAAAGATCAAGGACATCCCTGTGTGGGGCACGGTGTTCGAGGGCAAGGTGCGCCCGGTCGTGTGATCGCGCGTTCAAAAGGGCAAATTGCGCACCTGGTCCCGGCGTCCTGTGGCGTTAACGTCGAGATTGTCCGGGAGGGCGGACGTTCTTTGCGACTGCTCACGGCAAGCAGGAGACTCCAGTCTTCCAGTCCGGTCGCGCTGGCCCAAGGAGGATTGCCAATCACGAGATCGTACTGGCCGTCATGCTCCTCACCGATGAGCGGGCCAAGGCTTCCCAACTGTTTTGCTTCGGGACGATCAACATCGGTGGTGTCGACTGGTCGATGCAAGACGACACCGCGCAAATCGTCAAAGTGAAGCTTGTCCGCGGGCCGAGGATTGGGGTCGAGTTCGATCGACAGCTAGAGCATTTTCGAGCGAAGTGGACACCGGTTCGCGTGAAGAAAATGCGCTAAAATAAAGACATGGAGCATTTTCGCGATTCGGAGAAACGCGAAAATGCTCTAGTAGAGGCCAAGAGCGCAAAAGCGCAGCGCTGCCTCCTTGGCACCCTCTCGACCCGGACGATCAACTCCGCCCGAGAAGAGACAGAACCTTCTCGGCGGCGCTCTTCGAAGAGGCCGGATTCTGGCCGGTCACCAGCCGGCCATCGGTCACGACATGCTCGCCGAAGGCCGCACCGACGACAAAATGCCCGCCCGCCGCGCCAAGCTGGTCTTGCAGCAGGAACGGGACGACCGCGGTCAGTCCGACCGCGGCCTCCTCGTCATTGGTGAAACCGGTCAGTCGCATGCCGCGGACCAGAGGATGGCCGCCGTCGGTGCGCAGGCTGAGCAATCCCGCCACACCATGGCACACCGCTCCGATTGGCTTGTCGTCCGCATGGGCGCGGCCGAGAAGCTGCGAAAGGCCCGGCCAGTCCGGAAAATCCCACATCGTTCCATGGCCGCCGACGAGGAACACGGCGGCGTAATCGGCCGGCGCGTCTTCGGCCCTGATGGTCCGCTCGAGCGCCGCGCGCGCCTCGCTGTCGGCAGCGAAACGCTCGACACTCGGGCTCCGGACATTCGGGCTCTCGCTGCCGGGATCGATCGGTGGGCACCCCCCCTTGGGGGACACGAGGACCGGGGCAAGCCCGGCGTCCTTGAACACGTAGTAGGGCGCGGCCAGTTCCTCGTACCAGAAGCCGGTCTTCTTGCCGGTGTCGCCCAGATCGTCGTGCGAGGTCACGATGAGAAGTACGGTCTCGGAGGTCATGCCGTCAGCGTCCTTTGACGTTTGAGGGATGTGCGGTGGTCAGGGCCGGTCGAACGTGACCAGCGTCTTGCCCTGACCCATGGTCTCTTCGGCATGGGCAAGCGCCGCCCTGATGTCGGAGACCTGAAACCGGGCCGAAACCCCGGGCGCCAAGGCGCCGGTCCGGGCCAGGGCGGACAGGCGCTGATAGAGCGCGACGATGTCCGCGCGTGGCGTTTCGGCCAAGTATCGCGTCAGCCAGAAGCCACGCAGCCGCAGATCCCCGAACACCAGGCGAGCGGGGTCGATCCGCATTGGGTCGCCGCTCATGGCGCCATAGGTGACCAGGGTCCCGCCTGCACTCAGGCAACCGGCAAGCCTCCCCGTCGACGCCCCGCCGACGGCATCGACTGCCAACCGGATTGGCGCGTCACCGGTCAGCGTGGCCACCTGCCCGGCGAGATCGTCGCCGTCGAGGAGCACATGATCGCCGCCGAGCGCGCGCAACTCGTCCGCGAGGCCCTGCCTGCGCACGATATTGACCGTGCGGAGCCCCTTGGCCGCGGCAAGGGCGATCAGAGCGCGGCCGACAGCCGAATTCGCCGCGTTCTGGATGACCCAGTCTCCGGGCGACAAGGCCGCGTAGGTCTCCAGCAAAAGCAAGGCCGTGGCCGGGTTGACCTTCAGGACGGCGGCCGCCTCGCGCCCGATCTCCGGGGAGAGCCGGATGAGTTCGTGTTCTCTCAGCAGAAGCCGTTCACGCCAATTATCCGTGCGGAGCGAGATGACGCGATCACCCGGTGCAATGCCGCGCACCGCCGCACCAACCGCCTCGACGATGCCCGTCGCTTCATTGCCGAGCGCGTCCCCATTCGCCGGGTTGCGCGGATAGACGCCGCGAAACAAGAGAAGGTCGGCGGGATTGATCGGGAACGCGTCCACCCGCACCAGAATCTGGTCATCAGAGGTCAAAACCGGATCCGGCACGTCGACGCATTCGGCCACATCCGCCGGGCGGCCGGTCGTGGGAAACGTGATCTGTCTCATGATGCGGCGCGCTTTCGTTGCGGAACCGAGCGGGCGGCCCGGAGCGCGTCCGCTGCCCAGCCGGACAAGCCTTCCGGGTCGTCGAGGATCTCGCCCGGTGCCTCGTAATAGGCCGTGACCGTCACTTGGCCTGAGGCGCCGGCGTAGCTGAACGGCGCGCAGCCATGGCGTTCGAAGGCACCGCGACCGGCCTCGTCGGCCTTGAGATAGAGGACGCCCTTCATGACGAAGCCGAACTGAACGCCATCGGCCCGCAGGCTCGCGCCCCCGAAGTACCGGTGCACGGAAATCGGGCCGAGACCTTCGATCCGGGCGGCGTACTCCTCCGCCAACGCCCACTGCGACGTCATGTCGAGACGCCCGCCGCGGGGTCCGACGACGTCAGCGGGAAGAACCCGCTGATCTCCTTCAGGCGCCCCTCGGCATCGTGATGGGCATAGCTCGCGCCGAGCTGCAGCACGGCGCCATCCGCATTCTGGAGCGCCCATCGGGCGAGAGACCGGCCGTTGTGTGCGATCACCTGGATGATCCGGAAACGGCCGCCCGGCACGCTCTGCTGGAAGCCGGCCATATAGTCGGACAGCGCGGCCCGGCCCTTCAGCGGACCGTTCGGATCGCAGTAGCTGGCGTCGTCGGCGAGGCATTCTTTCAGCTCGCTCTCCCGCCGCGCCGGGTCGGACGACCAGATGGCGGCATAGCGGGGCCAGAGCGCTTCAGCATCCATGGCGTTTCTCCAATGTCTCGAAATGCTGCGTGATCATCGCTTCAAGCGCGGCCTTGTCGTAGCCGGCCCGGATCAGAACGAGGATGCCCTGGTAAAGCGCGAGCAAGGCGACGGCGTCAGTGTCGTTGCCGCGGAGGCGGTCGGCGAAACACGCGCGGAGAATGGCGAATCCCTCGGTGACGAAACCAGGCTGTTCCCTGCCCCCGAATTCGACGGCGCTGTTGGTGATCAGGCAGCCGGACGAGCCGCCGTCCGGCTCATGCAGGAGGGACAGGAACAGCCGCCGAAGGCCAGCGATACCCGCGCCCTCGGGCGCATGCTCCTCGATACGGCGGGCGAGGACCGTCCGGTTGTAATGGGCGGATGCGGTCTCGAAGAGGCCCCGCTTGTCGCGGTAGCTGTTGTAGAGGCTTCCGGAGGTCAGGCCGGTCGCCTCCTCCAGATCGCGCACCGAACTTGCAGCGAAGCCCCGACGGCGGAACACGTGCATCGCCCCGGTCAAGAGACGGTCTTCGTCGAAGGTCCGTGGGCGGGCCATTTTTGGGGTCTCCATTTCATAACGCGTATTATATAATGCGTGTTATGAAATGTGGTCAAGTCCCCTCAGGCAGGGAATAGGCCTGTTCCCGCCGAGGCCGCGCGATCCGGAACCGGTTGCCCGTGTCATCGTCGCCTGCCGCGACGAAGCCCAGGCGGACGAGGCGATGCGTCGGATCCGGCAGACGACTCCCGGCCGCATCGCCACCAGATACGACAAACTTGCCAGCAACTTTCCAAGCGCAACCTATCGCGCCGCCGTCGTTGCCTATTGGCTCAATTGAGTCCGGAGCCCAGCGGGGCGCCGCCTGCTCGAGCCGCTTCGAGCCGATCCTTCGCCCTATGTCCAGGACTCGGTCGGCAACTACAACGAGGTCAGACCCCACAGCGCGATCGGATACAACGTCCCGGTCGACATGCATAATCCCGGTGGCGCACCCAGCGCGTCAGCGTGATCAGAGCCGGAAAACTCCAGCTGCCGGCGATCCAAGGCTGGGGAGCAGAGCACAGGGTGGATCGGTCTCGTGGCAATTGGGGCGGCAAAAGGGACTGGAACTCTAACAACCGCCGGCCTAACGTTCCAAGTCAATTTCACCCGGCTAACCAGATGGTTGGCCATCCAAGATGAGTTGGTCACTTATCTTGTAGCAGGCATCAAGGACACGCTCAGAAAGACGCTCATCATTTAGCGCGCGTGCGATCGCAACACCGCCAATCATTAGAGCAGTTACGGCTAACGTCGATTCCCGATCATGGGTCATTTGTAAGTCGTTTACACGGCTGATCATATCCTTGAAGACCCGTGTGTAGACCTCTCGAATTTCTTGCTCCTGATTGGCAACGTCCGTCACTAGGAAGGCGAGCAGACAGATAGGCCCATCCTGCTTGACGTGGGCCATGTCGAGATAACCTCGAATCATAGCCCTCAATGCCGTCTCATCGGTTTTTTCATTGAGAGCAGCAACCGGACCGTGGACGGCGGCGTGAAAAATCGCCTCCACATACACTTTCCGTTTGGAATCGAAATGGGCGTAGAACGCGCCACGAGTGAGCTGAGCACCCCGCATGAGGTCGTCCAGCGTAACGCCCTCATACCCGTGCTTGGAAAAGAGGTGAACAGCGCTGTCGAGGATGCGCTGCCTTGTGTTGAGCGTATGCTCCTTGGAATAGGGCATTTTTGCTTCCCGACCACCAGAATATGTTCTTTAACATAAATTGGATGGCGCTAGCGTGCAAGGCTGATGGATCAACATCCAGTTCTTGCAAGGGAGCCTACCTACATGATTAATTCAGACTTGGAAAACGCCGCAGGGGAGCAAATCGGAGGTTATATCGGCCTTTACTATTCGCCAGGAGCTTGTTCCCTTGCTATCCATATCGTGCTGGAAGAATTGAATTTACCATACCAACTGAAGCTGGTTTCTGTCGCTGAGGGGAAGACGTCGGAGCCAGAGTTTTTAAGCGTCAACCCCAAGGGCCGTGTTCCCGTTTTGGAACTTGACGATGCCATTCTCACCGAGGCACCGGCTATCCTGGTTTATCTGGCGAAGGCGAAACCGGAATCCGGACTCTTACCGTCCGAACTACTTGATGGCTTTCGTTGCTTGGAATGGCTGAACTGGCTTTCAAGCACGGTTCATGCGGTGGGTTATGGGCAGCTCTGGCGCCCCGAACGCTTCACTGATGACAGAACTCAATTCGAAAACATCATCGCCAAAGGGCGCGAAAACATCATCGCCGCCTATCGCCACATAGAGAAAATCCTCTCAGGCAGGCAATGGAGCGTCGGCGATGGATATTCCTGCGTAGACCCGTTTCTTCTCGTTTTCTATTTGTGGGGAAATGCTGTCGGCTTCGCTATGCAGACCGAATACCCGGCATGGTCGGCACATGCAGCGCGCGTCCTCGCTCGCGATGCCGTTCAGCGCGCTATCGCGCAAGAGGGACTGACGCTCCCTTCTTCCTGATCAAGCACAAGCCGACTTCGGCATCATCGGTCTGACGGTCAGATCAAGTGGAAGGCGTCTTTTGAGCGCATTCCAGAGAGGACTGTTAGACCGCGAAACAGGTCAACGGGTAAAAATGCGCCGACGTTCCTCTCTTCAGATCAAAGATGACAGTCCGTTCAGGAGCAACTTGGAAGCCCCTGGTTCGAACTGGGCGGCTGGCCGGTCTACTATCCGCTGCTCTTCTTCTGGTGGTCGTATTCCTACGACGCCTATGCGCCGGCGATCTTCGTCGCGGGCGCGATCATCGCCGCGTCGGGCGGGTTCATGTCCATCGCCGTCGCCATCACCCTGTCGATCATCCGGGCGCGCGAGGCGAAGAACGTTGCCACCTACGGCTCGGCGCGCTGGGCCTCACCCGAGGAGGTGAAGGCGGCCGGGCTGCTCGGCCGGGACGGCATAGTGCTCGGCAGGCTGGAGCGCGACTATCTGCGCCACGATGGTCCGGAGCATGTGCTGTGCTTTGCGCCGACCCGTTCCGGCAAGGGCGTCGGCCTCGTCGTGCCGACGCTCCCGACCTGGCCCGGCCCTTGCCGACGAGGATGACTTTGTTGACTGATGCGGCCATCAGGCGGGCTCCCTGTTCGCGAATTCGAGAAGAATGTCAGCGTGGCAAGGCTGGTCGGGCGGACACCAGCACCTGAGGTTCTTACCCCGCAACCGGCTGAGATCAGCTCGGATGCGAACGACAACGGGAAGACCGTTGACCATGGCGTCGCGGAAGCAATGGACGCACATGGCGCGGAGTTCATCGTCCGTGCCCAGGTATCCGACCTCGCGCGCCTTCGCGATGGTCCAGGGGTTGCCCCATTTCGTCGAGCGATCGACCTTCACCGTGTTGGGCGGCATGCGCCAGCCTCCACTGTCCTGGATTGGGTCAAGGCCTCAGGCTTTCGCAGCGAGGGCAATCCGGTCGAGGGTGTGACCAAGGGCCTTCCCAAACAGCGGGATCGCGACGCGCACCATGCGGCATAGCCCTATGACAAGGTACCAGCGTTCATCCAGACGATACGCGCTCAATCCAATCCACCAAATGCTGGGACTAAACAACTAGCTCGGTCGCTGGATTGCCATGCTCTGCTTAGGCGCAACCTGCGCGCTCCTACCAGGACAGCACACGGCGGCCGATCAGCGCGCCGGCGGCGGTCACGAAGCCGATGGCGATCCCGTACCAGACCAGCACGAAGAGCGGCGAATCGTCGACGCAATGCAGCGCGTAGAGCGCGGCTCCGAGGCTGCCGGCCAGCGCGCCGCCAGCCGCTCCGGCCAGCATTGGATGTTCCGGCGCCCCGCGCTTCAATGCATAGAGCGCCGACACCAGAACCGGAGCGGCCATGAGCGTCACCAGAGACAGGCAATAGATCGCGCTGTGGCCGAAGAGGCCAGGCATCCAGCCCGGCAAAGGCGTGACGACCAGTTCCGTGACCACCCCCAGCATCAGCGCGCCAGCCGGGATGGCTAGCGCCCACACCAAAGGTCGCGCATCCGCGCCCGGACGCACGAGACGCAACGCCAACCATATTGATGTCGCGGCCAACGACAGCGTGACGATGAATTTGAGCAGGATGCGCGGCTCCATCATCAATCCCGGCATGCCTGCGCGTGGTGACAGGATCAGCGCGAACAGCGCGACCGCTCCCGCCAGTCCAATGCAGAGCGCACGCGCCAGACCGCTTTCCAGGCTGCGCTCACGCCGCGTATCGGCGGCAAGGCCGCGTATGAGATCGTCGGTCTTCACGTCATCTGGTCCTTCATTCGTCGGCTTTCAGCCGGGCCGAGAGGCTGGCAAAGGCACGATGCAGCGTCACGCGTACCGCCCCCGGCGCCATCTTCATGCGTTCGGCGGTCTCGCCGACCGAGGCCCCATCGACCGCGATCGACCGTATCACCGAGCGCTGCTTGTCCGGCAGCAGCGCCAGATGGCGTTCAACGTCTTCGGCCTCCGTGCCAGGACGCTCCTCGGGCGCGGCGAGCATTTCGGCGAAATCCTCCACCGGCACTTCGACCCGCCGCCCACGCCGACGCAGATGGTCGATCAACTTGTTGCGCGCGATGGTGCGAAGCCACGGCCCGAGCGGATCGCCCACCCGCCAGGTATGCCGCTTCAGATGCACCGCCAGCAGCGTCTCCTGCACCACATCCTCGCTCTCACCGGTCGGCGCGCCCATCCGCCAGAGCCGCCGCTCCACCACGGAACGTATTGCGGGCGCGATCTCGCGCAGCAACCGCTGATAGGCCGGCTGATCGCCGCCCAGCGCCGCCTGCATCAGCTGCATCCAGCGCTGCTCGCGATCATCCATCAACACATTCCTTAAGGTAAGTTCGCCGGCTGCCGGCAGATCGTTACAGCGCGTCCGCGCAACCGGCGAAATTCGTGCCGCGGCATATTTATTCGCCGGCCGCTGTAACGCAACGGCGGATGAGCCCGAAAGAGGATGTAGCGCCGGCCTGAATGACAGGCCCGCGCCAAAGCAACCTCACAGAGGACATCCTTCCATGACCACCAAGAACACCCTCGCCGCCGCTACCTTTGCCGGTTCGCTCGCCGCTGCGCTCGGCATGGTGGCCGCCGCGTCGGCCAGCCCGGTCGCCCCGCAGCCGAACATGGACAAGTGCTATGGCGTCTCGATGGCCGGCCAGAACGATTGCGCCGCTGGCGCCGGCACCACCTGCGCGGGTACGTCCAAGGTGAATTACGACGCCAAGGCCTGGAAATACGTCGCCAAGGGCACCTGCGAGACGATCAAGACCCCGAAAGGCATGGGCCACCTGAAGGCCATGTGACGGCAATCCCGCGAACCGGAGGGCGCCCTGCCGCGCCCTCCGCACCGCACGCAGGAGATCACCATGATGAAGCAACTTCCAGCCGGTGTCGGTGTCGGCTTCAAGCCCGAACATTTCGACGCGATCATTGCTGATCCAGCCGCGCCCATCGCCTTCCTCGAAATCCATGCCGAGAACTATATGGGCGCGGGTGGCCGGCCCCATGCGCAACTCGCTCAGCTGCGCGAGCGTTTCGCACTGTCAGTCCATGGTGTCGGCCTGTCCATCGGCGGTGAAGCGCCGCTCGACAATGCGCATCTCGCGCGGCTGAAGACACTGATCCAGCGCTACCGGCCCGAGAGCTTTTCCGAGCACCTTGCCTGGTCCTCTCATGGCGAAGCATTCTTCAATGATCTGCTGCCGTTGCCCTATACGCCGGCGACGCTGGCGCGGATCGCCGACCATATCGCTGAAGTGCAGGACACGCTGGGTTGCCGCATGCTGCTGGAGAACCCCTCGACCTATGTGCGCTTCGAAGAGAGTACGATCGGCGAGGTGGATTTCCTCGCCGCTTTGGTGGAGCGCACCGGCTGCGGCCTGCTGCTCGACATCAACAACGTGTTCGTCTCGGCGGTGAACCACGGCATAGATGCGCGCGCCTATCTCGCCGATTTCCCGCTGGAAGCGGTCGGCGAAATCCATCTTGGCGGCCATGACGAGGATATGGACGACAACGGCGCGCCGCTGCTGATCGATGCCCATGGCAGCCCGGTCGCTGATGCTGTCTGGACCCTGTTCGCCGAGGTGATCGCACGTACCGGGTCGCTGCCCAGCCTAATCGAGTGGGACAATGACGTGCCCGCATGGCCAGTGCTCCGCGCCGAGGCGGCGCGCGCGGCCGCAGTGCTGGCGCGTCCTTCCCGCCACGCAGCGGCCTGAGCCATGACCGCGCTCAGCGCATTTGCGGCGGCGCTTACAGCGCCGGACCGGCGCCCACCGCCGGAATTCGCCGGGCGGGCCGAGCGCCGCTTCGCAGTCTACCGCAACAATGTCATGGTCGGGCTGATCCGCGCACTGGAGACGCGGTTTCCTGTCTTGGTCTCGCTACTGGGTGAGGAGTTCTTCCGCGCGATGGCGCGGGAGTTCACCCGTGCGCACCCACCGAGTTCGCCAGTGCTGATGAGCTTCGGCGATGAGCTGCCCGACTTCATCGGCGGCTTCGAGCCAGCGGAGGAGATGCCCTATCTCGCTGATGTCGCCCGGATCGAGATAGCCCGCACACGCGCCTATCACGCGGCGGATGTGCCCCGGCTCGGCACGGATGCCTACTCGGAACTGACGCCTTCCAATTTCGAGGCGATGCTTATCGACCTTCACCCGGCGGTCGCGGTGATCCACTCGCATCATCCGATCTGGACCATTCTCGCCATGGCAAGCGGCTGGCAGCCCGCCGCCGCCATAGAAGACTGGCAGCCGCAGGCAGTACTGGTCAACCGTCCCGATCTCGACGTCCTCGTGCGTCCGCTGACCACCGGCGCCGCGCTGTTCCTTGAAGCGCTCGGTGCGGGTCGGCCCCTCGGCATCGCGGCGACCGAAGTCGCACAAGATGTGCCGGATTTCGATCTGCCCGCTGCGCTTGCCACCCTCATTGGCGATGGGCTGGCCACCCGCATTCATGTTTTTGGTGGAGACTTACCATGACCGCATTCAACTCGACCGCGTCGGCAGCGAGACTCTCCACCACGCTGGAGCGCATGCGCGACCGTCTCGACGCCGTTCCACTCTCTCTGGTGCTTCTCTGCGCCCGCATCTTCCCCGCCGCGGTATTCTGGCAGTCCGGCCAAACCAAGGTCGAAGGCTGGCAGGTGACGGACAGTGCCGTTGCCCTGTTTCACGAAGAGTACCGGCTACCCGTCATCGATCCATGGCTCGCTGCGCATCTCGCTGCTTTCGCCGAACATTTCTTCCCGGTGCTGCTGGTGATCGGCCTTGCGACACGGCTCTCGGCGCTTGCGCTCTTCGGGATGACGATGGTGATCGAGATCCTGGTCTATCCGGATGCGTGGCCGACCCACGGCGTGTGGGCAACCTGCTTCCTGCTGCTCATCCTGCGCGGTCCAGGTGCGGTCTCGCTGGATGCGTTGATCGCGAAGCGGTTACGATCGTGAAGCGCTCGCGACTTCGGCACATCGAAACTGGTCGCCGCTCTCGCGGGGTCGCACGCATGACCCGGCTTGCAGTCGCCCAGATGCCGACCTTCTTCCGCATCGGCACCGGCGGCACGGGACTGGCGATGATCGCGCCCATCCCGCTGCTGCAGTGGAGGAGAAGATCCGAAATGCTGACCGCGCACGAACAGACGTAAAGCGGATGTTCGGGATGGCTGTTCGGGGTGATGAGCAGGCTTTCATGGACCAATTCCGCCGGAAGACAATTCGACAACACAACGCACGCAGTTTTCAGAAGGACCTCCGTCCGTTTAGTCGTCCCATATGCGGATGCATCATCCAGTCCGCTTGCGTCCTTCCGAGTCTCGCGGCCTGAACCTTCAGCGACAAAGACCCACTGACGTGCCGAAACGGTGCTCCCAACAGAATTTTTCGACTCATTCGCAAAGACCCAGACGACGGCGGGCAGGCCATTATGACTATGAGAGCCGGCGCGACTTCGTGGAACAGTACGACCGGGCCGTCACCCCTGACCATCAAAGGATCGAATGGCGATAATGACATTCGATTTGAGGGTGAGGCGGATATGGTCATCATCACACAAGGCGGCCAGGATGTGATCTGGTCCTGCGCAGGCGCCAATACGATCACACCAGGCGGGGGAGCTGACACCATCTACCTCGAATATGGTCACACCACGCTGCGCTATGAGAGCCTCAGCGATTCAACACTCACGGCGACAGACGGCATCTCATTTTTCACGCATGGCAGGGATAAAATTGACCTGACGGGGCTCGGCCTATCGCTTGCGTCTCAAGAGGTGCTTGAGGCAGCGCAAGCTGCGGCTGCTACGCAAACAAGTCTGTCGGCGGCACTGGATGTCTTCGCCCAGCTCATTGGCCGCCACGGCGCGGGTTACTTTTCCTATGGCGATTACATCTATGCATTCGGAAACAACGGTTCCGCCGCATTCAGCTCAACCGATGATCTCGTCATTCGCCTTGGGGGAAGCATCGGGTTCACGAGCGAAGATTTCATTTTTTGAGCATCCCATCCCACCCAAAAAAACACCGGGATTGTTGAGGCATACTCGCTCGCATCGGTCCAACTCATGTGACTTTAGCGGCGGTCTGGCCGCAACAGGTGGCGTGACTGTCTTCTGCTTCCCAAACATTTGCCTTGGTAGGGAATAATAGCATCGCAAACATCGGCTCATAGTTGGCTTTGTGCGGCTATTGAAGCTCCAGCTTGACCTTGGCTTGCAAGTGTGCAGCAGGCCAAGGCTATTAGTGCGCCGACGCCCCGGCGTATGTTGCTGTACGTCAAGCGCATGTCGGCACAGGCAGAGCGCGGTCGCGTCATCACGCCTTGGGTCTGGTTGCCTGCCGAACCCTTATCGCTTCGCGCGACGGTGGCCCGCGCACGCTCCGTGACGGTGGTATCCACATCGATGATCGTCACTGGCAGCCCGGCGTTCACGCATGACATTGCGATGCCGCAGCCCTTACTGCCCGCACCGACAACGCCGACCTTGGAGATTCGGCGGGGAGTTATTCCATCGAGCCCTGCTACCCGGTCCGCTTCGGCGACTTCCAGATAACGCGCCGCGGACTGCTCGTTGCTCATTCCTCGCACCCATAGAAGAGCCATTGAGGGGAACGTGTACGCCAAGTCGGCCGTCAAGATAATAAAAAAATTTCACTTAGATGTAAATTCGTTGACGGGGCGATGTTGGCGAAGATAGGGTCGCTTCCGCACATTCGGAGACGAGAATTGGAGACGAGCGTTGGAGACAACCAGACGAGGCAGGTACGGCAACGCCGTGCTGGTCATGGCCACAGTGCCGGGATTCGCACTGCTGTTAGTGCCGCTGCTGCTGATCGTCTGGATGAGCTTTTTCAGCGATCCGATCCTTGCCTTCCCTCCGTCCGGGTATAGCATTGAGTGGTATGGCAACGCGTTGGCGCAGAAGCCGTTTGTCGATGGCTTCTTTCTCAGCCTGCAGGTGGCGGTTGCCGCCACCTTCCTCGCGCTCGTAATCGGGGCGCCGGCGTGCATCATCGCGGCCCGGCAGGCGCCGGTCCACCGCGCGGCGACGGTGGCGTTCCTTACCTCGCCCCTCATCATCCCCTCGGTCGCGCTGGGCACAGCGATCTACCTGGTGCTCGTGGAGTTCGAGGTGGTTTCGGGCGTGCGGCTCTCGGGCAATTCCATCGGTCTCACCCTCGCGCACACGCTCATCGCGCTCCCCTGGATCGTGCGGCTGTTGACGGCGGCGCTGGGCGGCTTCGACAAACACCTCGAAGAGGCTGCGATCAGTCTCGGCGCCCACCCGGTGCGCGCCTTCCTCTCCGTCACTCTCCCCGCCCTGCGCCCCGCCATCGTCGCGGGCGCGCTGTTCGGGTTTGTCACATCCTTTGGAAACCTCGAAATGTCGCTGTTCCTTGTTTCACCCGGCTCGGTCACCCTGCCGATCGCCACCCTGCAGTACCTCATGTCCCGGCTGGACCCGACGGTCGCCGCCGCCGCCGTCCTGCAGGTCGTCATCATCCTCGCTGCGGTACTCGCAACCAATCGCTTCGTGCGACTTTCGAAGGTGATGGTCTGATGGCCGATATAGCGATCCGCGGCCTCTCCAAGCACTACGGCGGCATGGCAGCGGTGGAAGATCTGCACCTGGCGATCCCCGAAGGCGCGCTGCTCTCCCTGCTGGGGCCAAGCGGCTGCGGCAAGACCACGACGCTACGCATGGTGGCGGGGTTCATCGAGCCGACCCGGGGCAGCATCGACATCGGCGGCACCGAGGTTGTGCGCGTGCCGCCGCACCGGCGCGACCTCGGCCTCGTCTTCCAGTCTTACGCCCTCTTCCCGCATATGACGGCGGCAGAGAATATCGGCTTCGGCCTGCGCATGCGCCGTGTGCCGAAACCGGAGATTGGCGAGCGCGTGACGCGCACCCTCAATATGGTGCGCCTCGGCGGGCTGGGCGACCGCTATCCACGCCAGCTTTCGGGCGGCCAGCAGCAGCGCGTAGCGCTCGCCCGCGCGCTCGTCATCGAACCGCGAGCCCTGTTGCTCGACGAGCCGCTCTCGAACCTTGATGCGAACCTGCGCGAGGAAGTACGCGTGGAGATTCGTGAGGTACAGAAATCGCTAGGCGTCACCACGCTGTTCGTCACGCACGACCAGAGTGAGGCGCTGTCTGTCTCCGATTACGTGGGTGTGATGCGCGCAGGGCGGCTGGAGCAGCTTGGCACAGCGACCGACATCTACCAGAAACCGCGCACGGGGTTCGTCGCGACGTTCCTCGGCGGCGCCAACGTGATTAAGCTCGACGCGCTGGCTGCCGTTGTGCCCGCGGCGGTTGTCGAGGCGCTGCGAGGCCAGGGCAACGCCATCGGCGTTCGCCCCGAAACGCTGGCGATCCGGTCCGGGCTCGACGTGGAATTCGACGCCAGGATCGAGGCCTCGGATTTTCTGGGTGCCTATTGGGAGTTGCTCCTGGGCACGCCCATCGGCCCGCTCAAGATCAGAACCAACCAACCGCAGCCGGTCGGAAGCAGCGTCCGCGCCGGCTGGATGAACAATGACGCTGTGTCATTAGAAGCCTGACTGGAGAACGAGAAATGACGACAAGACTGTCGCGCCGCCAGGCGCTGGCGCTGCTTGGGTCAGCCGCCGGCACCTCGATGCTGCCCAAATCGAGCCTGGCCGCTTCGGGCAAGGTGACGGTGGGCACATGGGGCGGAGCTTTCCAGGACGTGCTGACCAGCTCCGTCAGCCCAATACTCGCCAAGGACCAGATCGAGATCGTCTTCGACATCGCTATGCAGGGCGAACGCAAGACCAAGCTGCTCGCCGAGAAGCGGCTCCGCACCGGCAGTCTCGATATTGTCCTGCTGGCCGACAACGACATGTACGAAATGAACCTCGCTGGCGTTCTGGCCCCGCTGCCTGCCGACCGGATCCCCCAACTCGAGAAGCTGTTCCCCGAGTTCCGCAACAGCTATTCCGTGCCGCAGATTTCGAGCGGCCTCGTCATCATCTACCGGTCCGACCGCGTCGCCGCGGCACCCAAGAGCTACGCGGACCTGTGGACATCGAAGTTCGCGGGCAAGCTTGGCATCGCCGATACGCTTTTCGTACAGAACATCATCGTCGCGTCGCAGGTCGCAGCGGCCGGTGGCCCAATTGATTACGAGGCGGGCAAGAAGAAGCTGTTGGAACTCAAAGCGTCGGGCGTCAAGATCTATCCCGGCGTCGACCAGCTCGCACAGGGAATGAAATCGGGCGAAGTGACGACGACCATCATGTGGCGCGCGCGCGCCGCGCAGTGGAAGGACGCTGGCATTCCGGTGGACAATGTGGGCGCGACCGAAGGCATCCTGCCGGTCACATTCGAGATCGGCATCCCCGCCAATGCGCCCAACCTCAGCCGCTCAATCGCCTTCATCAAGAGTGCGCTGAGCCCGGAGGCTCAGGTCGCGTTCGCCAAGCAATTCGGCTACGCGCCGACGGTCAGCGATTCGGGCATCAGCCAGGAGATGCTCGACAAGCTGGGCTTCACCGACCAGGAGCGAGCACACTACTTCAAGCCGGACATCAAGCAGATCGCCGAGCTGACGCCGGCCTGGTCCGATTGGTGGCAGACCGTCTTCCTCGCATGACGCGATCGTCCACCGCTTCACTCCTCCTCGTACCTGCGACGATACTCATCGTTGCAGGTGTGCTGGTGCCGTTCGCCTATCTGTTTCGGATCAGTTTCAACGAGTTCCGACCGGCACTGTTCATGGTCGAGGCCCTAACCCTCGCAAACTATACCAAGATCCTGACCGAGCCGTATTGGATGATGGTCATGGCCAACACGCTCAGCACCAGCTTGGCATCGACGCTCGTCTGTATGCTGCTCGCCTTCCCGATCGGGCTGATGCTGGCGCGCAGCCGCAGCCGGTTCAAATCGCTGCTGGTGATGATCATCGTGATCCCGCTCTTCATCGGCAGCGCCGTGCGCGCGTCCGGCTGGGTAGGCCTGCTCGGCTATGGCGGCATTGCTGACACGCTGGCGAAGGTCATCGGCGCCGATGGGAGTTTGGGTCTGATGTTCACCCAGTTCGCGGTGATCATTGGTACCGCATCGGTGGTGATTCCCTATATAGCGCTGTCGGTGCAGGCCGGTATCGAGGGCGTGCCGCCCGACCTCGAATCGGCGGCACAGAGCCTAGGGGCGACACCGTCCAAGGCGTTCATACAGACGGTACTGCCACTCGCCGCCCCCAGCATCCTCAGCGGCACGGTGCTGGTCTTCATCCTGTGCGTCAATTCGTTCGCGACGCCAGTGCTGCTGGGAGGACCGCGGTTCAAGATGATGGGGCCGGCGATCTACGACCAGATCGCCGGGAAATCGAACTGGCCGTTCGGCGCAGCCCTCTGCTTCGTCTTGGTCTGCATGACGCTCGCCACCCTATCCCTCGCCTTCGTGGCACGGCGGCTGTTCTTCCGCCGGAGCTTCTGAGAGCGTTAGAGCAAATCCGACTTAGATGGAATCGCCTGATACCATCTAAGTCGGTGAATTTTCTCGTTAATTTTCGAGCGGAGCAAGCCCGCAAAAGACGGACTTGCTCTAGGTGACCCGGCGGTTTTCGGACCGCCGGGGACGCGGCTTCAGTGGTGGCCGGTCCAGTGGCGTTCGGCCCGCACAGGCTGTTCTAGACCGTCCACTGGCACGCAACGGCCATTGACCCAATGCGAGCGGCAGGATGCCAGAAAGACTATGACGTCGGCCACCTCTTCGGGGCGCCCGAGGCGGCCCATCGGGAATGCAGCGGCGAGATAGGCGGCATAGTCTTCCGGGTGCTGCTTGCTGTAGCTACCCCAGCCTCTGCCCTCGACGAAGATCGCTCCGGGCGCGACGGCGTTGACCCGGATGCCATGTTCGTTGAGCTCGAGCGCCCAGCGCTCGGTATCGAAGATCAGGGCTGCCTTGGAGCCACCATACTGGCCGCTGCTCGCAAGCTGCGGTACCCAGCCCGAGATTGAAGCCACGTTGACCATGGCAGCGCCGGGCCGTCCAGACATATGCGGGATGGCGAGCCGCATCAGCCGCGCGGTTTGGACGACATTGCGCTCGAACGTGATGCGCCATTCCTCGTCGGTGCTGTTGGCAAGCAGCCGGCCGCCCACTGCACCACCGACATTGTTGACGAGGATATCGATGCCGCCGTGGCGGGCGACGACTGTGTCGATCAGGCGAGCCCCGTCAGCCGGGTCGACCGCGTCGCAGACCACCGGCAGAACCGGGTTCGCGGAGGCTGGCATCTGTTCAAGCACCGCGCGCAGCTGCGCCTCGTCCCGTCCGCAGATGGTGACCTTCGCTCCCTCGCGGACGAATTCCCGCGCCGTCGCGAGGCCGATGCCGGAGGTCGAGCCCACCACCACAACAACCTTGTTCACCAATCCCAAGTCCACTTTCGTCCTCCGATCGGCTAGAGCAAGTCCGTCTGTCGCGGACTTGCTCCGCTCAGAAATTGACGAGCAAATTCAAATAATTAAATGGTTCAAACGATTCCATCTAAGCCGGATTTGCTCTAGGTAGCCTGCTGGGCCTCAAGTGCGGCATACGCATCGAATGTCTCGATGATGAGTTGCAAATCTTCCTCCGTCATGGGCGTCGACAAGCAGATCATGCCACTCGCGGGCACGAGAAGTCCCGCTTCGATGAAATGGTTGACGTAGCGGGATATCGCCGCACGTTCTGCGGGAGTTTCCACCGCGTCGCGGTAGTCGAGGGGCGCCACCGCCTTCGCATGGACGCGCAGCAGTGAGGCTGCGCCCGTGACAGAGAACGACAGCCCATGCCTCGAGATGCTCTGACGGAGCCCCGAACGCACGGTGTCACCGGCCGCGGCGAGCCTGTCGAAAACAGCCGGGGTCAGTGCCTCCATCCCTGCCCGGCCCGCAACCATCGAGACCGGATTGGCCGAGAAGGTGCCGCCCTGGGGAACCAATGGGCCGCCGGGCTTCTTGGAGAATACGTCCATGATGTCGGCCAGTCCGCCGATCGCACCGATCGGGAAGCCGCCGCCGATGATCTTCCCCAGCGCGACGATATCGGGTTTGAGGCCGATCCGCGCGGAAGCGCCATGATAGCTCTGACGCAGATTGAGCACTTCGTCGGCAATGACCAGCACACCGTGCCGCGCTGCCGTTTGCTGTATCGCCGTGACGAAGGCCGGCGTCGGCTCGATCAGTCCGGCGCGGCTCGGCATCGGATCGAGCAGAACCGCCGCGAGACGATCCGCGTGCTGTTCTATCAGCGCTGCGGCACCCTCAGCGTCGTTGAATCGCAGGGTCACAACATCATCGAGCACGCGTTCGGGCATGCCACGATAGTAGCTCGTGTTCGCCGGCGCATGGGGCGGCCCCCAGTTGGTGGACGCGCTTGTCTGGCTTACTTCGACCCAGTCATACCCGCCGTGGTAAGCGCCCTCGATCTTGGCGATGGCCGGCCGACCCGTCATGGCACGGGCGGCCTTGACGGCAAACATCACCGCTTCCGTGCCGCTGTTTACGAACCGTAGCCGCTCGACGCCAGGGATACGGCCGCAGATCAACGCGGCGAGCGCGATCTCGGCCTCGGTCGGGTTGGCGAAGCAGGTGCCATCGCGCAGCTGCCGGGTCACCGCTTCGACGACGGGAGCGAAGGCGTGCCCGTTGATGAGCGCCGTGAAATTCCCATGCAGGTCGAGGAACCGCCTGCCGTCGACGTCGAACAGCGCCGCTCCTTCGCCGCGCGCAGCGTAGATGGGATAGGGGTCGCGCTCGATGGTGATACGCGTTGTGCCATCGGGGAAAACGTTGAGACCCCGCTTAAAGGCCTCAACGGACTTTGATCTGGTCATGGCACATCCTTTGTTCCGGAAGGCAGAGGAGGCGGCGGGAAGCGCCGGACTTGAAGATCGGGAACGATATGCGGCGCTTCCGGCCACAGGGGCGGGCGCCGCTGGAATGTGAAGTAGCCGGACACATAGTTGGTGAGTCCCGGCGTATCGACGACGACGCACCTGCCCAGCCGCTTGAAGGCCATCTCGAAATGGAAGCCGGACTTGCAAACGACGAGGTCGTATTCCTCCGGATTCTCGCCCGTGCTGATAAAGGCCTGAGGGTCCTGACTCAGTGCGGGCCGGCTGCTCACGACCAGCATGCAATTGCCCGATTGCAGCACCGCTGTCGGACCCATGTCGGCAGGTTCGTTGGCAAGGAAGGGCCCCTCCTGGACGAACCGGCCGTCCGTGAGGTTTCGTACCTTCCAGGCGGCTGCGACGGGGCGCTCCGTGCCCACGATGGTGCCACCTACGGCGATATCGACAGTGGCCCCGATACCCGCCGCCCTGGCGGCTGAGACCGCGGCGGCATCCGTGATCGGGATCAGTGCCCTGAGATCGGAGCCGGTCTTGATGAGATGACGGAGGATATAGGTGCCGTCGCCCGATCCACCGCCGAGAACCCGGTCCCCCTGGTCGCCCAGAACGAGCAACCCGGTTCCGGGCCGGTGCGATGCGAGCACGCTCTCAAGCGTGGGGCGATCAACGCCGAACTGTTCGCGTCGGCTCCACAGGTCTTCGGCGAGCCGGCGGACGGCGGCGGACGCGGCGGTGCCGTCGGACAGCGTCGTCACGCACTGACCTGAAGGGGCTCCATCAAGAAACATGTAAGTGTTGTAGATCGACGCATCGAGCAGGTCCGCCTCGAGCTGACGACGAAGCGCGTGGATCTCCTTGAGCGGCCCCGCCCCGGTTCCGAGTTTGCCCGGCAGCAGCAGCGGCAGCCATATTGCACGGGCGACGGGTGCGATGGTTCCGGCCAGAGTTTCGAGCAGCAGCCTCGCCGCACGTTCGCCCGCCAAATGATAGTCGCTGTGCGGATTCTCCTTGCACGAAATCCACAGCGGGGTCGCCTCGAGCATGGCCGGCGTCATGTTGCCATGCATGTCGAGGCTCGCGGCGATCGGCACATCAGGCCCGAGCACCTTGCGCAGTGCCGTGGCGATGTCACCCTCGGTGTCCGCTAGTTCCGTAGTGCCCATCGCCCCGTGCAGATCAAGGAACACCGCGTCGGGCCGATGCCGCTCCGCAGCGGCAACGATGCGATCGCGCAGCAGGACATACGCCGCGTGCTCGGCGAGACCACCCGGCGGCGCGACCGCCGAGACAGTCGGGATAAGGCTGGCTCCAGCGGCCTGGAGGTAGCGCACACCCCCGCCCAGCCCGGTCCCGGACTCGAGGGCCTTCCCGATGAGCGCCTCGCCTTCGACGACGACGAAATCCTCGGCCTGGGTCTTTCGCGGCGCGAAGCTGTGCGCCTCGAGAAAGATCCCACCGACGAGCACCCGGGGGCTGCCTGTCGTCACGGCCGGGGCGCTTCGAACAATGCGTTGTGCTCGCCGACCGCCGGTGCGCGCAGCGACTGGGCGGGACGCCTCAGTCCGGGGTCAAGCGGCACCGGTAGAGCGGGCATGCGCGCCGCGCCATTGGCAGAGACGAGTTCGTGCCCGAACAGGCCGCGCGCATGGAAGTGCGGATGGGCGACAGCCTGCTCGAGACTGCGAACGATCGAGCAGCAGCACTCCTCATTGGCGAAGATGTCCCGCCAGTGCGACGCCGGCCTCGAAACGACAATGGTGGCAACACGCTCGATGACGCCAACCCTGTCGGCCGCGTCATCGGCAAGTGACGGCGGGAGTTCGATCAGGCGACAGAAGGTCTCCCAGAACTTCTGTTCGATCGGTGCGGCGGCCACGAGTTGGCCGTCGCTGGTCGGGTAGAGCCGATAGCGCGGGGTCCCACCGGTTTCGAGACCGTCCGAGCGGCCGGGCCACTGGCCCGTGCCGAAACCCTTGCCCAGGGCCCAGTACATGAAGGGGAAGAGGTTGTCGGCCATCGACACATCTATGCGGCAGCCATCTCCCGTGCGACGGCGCTGCTCCAGCGCGAGCAGGATGTTGATCACCGCAGGCAAGGCACCGCCCGCGATGTCGCCGATCAACGCAGGTGGCACGACCGGCTGTTCCACGGGGCCGCTGGAAAGAGCCAGCAATCCCGTCTCGGCGACGAAATTGAGATCGTGTGCCGCGGTCATGCTGAGAGGACCCGATTGACCGTAGCTAGTGATGGAGCAGTAAACGAGCCGTGGGTTGAGCGCACGAAGGGCGGCGTAACCGAGACCCAGGCGATCCATCACACCGGGGCGAAACTGCTCGATCAGGACGTCGGCGCGTGCGATCTGCGCAATCACCCGGTCACGGTCGACCGGATTCTTGAGGTCGACGGCGACGCTCTTCTTGCCACGGTTGAGGAGGGCGAAGTTGGTGCTTACCCCATCCCAATCAGGATCGTAGCGGCGCATCTCCTCCCCGTCGGGACGCTCCACCTTGGTGACATCCGCCCCCGCCTCGGCCAGGATCAGTGAGGCCATCGGCCCCGGGAGCAGGGTCGAGAAGTCGATGACGACAATTCCGTCAAGCGGGGTCATGTCCGGGCCGCCCTGCGTTGGGCCGCTGCAACGCTGCGCGCTGCGGGGGCGAAACCTGGCGTGCCGAAGGTCTCGAACAGCGCCGCGGTGACGTCGTAGTGATGTGCAAGACCGCCGCGCTCCACACGCTCGACCGGTCCGTCGACATAGCCCAGGCCCAGCCGACAGGTGAGGTCGAGATCGGCCTGGGTGGCAAGGCCCTCGTCCACGAGCCGTAGAGCGGCATTATAGACCGGACGGATAAGTCGATCGACAATCCGCCCGGGCTGATCAGCGCAGACCACAACCTGGTAGCCTGCAGCCTCGAAAAGAGCGCGGGCGGCAGCTACGGCGCTATCGCCCGTAGCGCGAGCACGCACGAGCTCGACCAGCCTGCTCGGCGCATCGGTGCCGTTGGCATAGCGCGTAAAGCCGAGGATGTTCTCGGCCTCCGCCGCCCACGGATCTCCAGCCAGCGCGGCCAGCATACGGTGGTCGAGTTCGACCAGAACGGCGACACTCTCAGGATGAGGAACGACTGGGCTGCCCAGTGCATGGACATCGATCGTACCTTGGCCATCGAAATGCGGGCTATCGAGCCAGTGGGCGGCGCCGTCGGCGCCCGTATGAATACGGCAGGTCATCGCTATCATGCCCCAAACATCGCTTGTCCCGAATACGCGAAGAATCCGCGGCCGGACTTTCGGCCGAGCAGCCCCGCAGCCACCATCCGCTTGAGCAAGGGCGGGGCCGCGGCGCGTGGATCGTAGGTGTTGGCATAGAAGGCATCGCAGAGCCGCACTTGCGTATCGAGCCCGACCAGATCGACCAATTCGAGCGGGCCGAGCTTGTTACCCAGCGCAGTCTTGATGGCCCGGTCAATGTCGGCGGGCGATGCAACGCCCGCCTCGACCGCCCGAATGGCGTCGTTGTTGAACGGCACCAGAAGCGCGTTGAGAATGAAGCCCGGTTTATCCTGCGTGCGGACCGGGACCTGTCCGGCCGCCGTAACCCAGTTCCAGGCGGCATCGAACACGGCAGCATCGGTTCGCAGTCCCGGGGTCATTTCCACAAGCGCCATGAGCTGCGCGGGGAGGCAGAAGTGCATTCCGACCACCCGATCCGGCCGGGCCGAGCCGGCCGCAATCTCGGTGATCGAGAGCGTCGAGGTGTTGGAAGCAAACACCGCCGTCTCGGCGCAGACAGAGTCCAGCTTGCCGAAGAGCTGCTTCTTCACCTCGAGATTCTCGAACACCGCTTCAATCACGAGTTCGCAGGCGCCCAGATCATCAAGCGATGTCGTCATGGTGAGGCCGTCGAGAGCACGGGCCTGTTGTTCTGCGGTGAGCTTGCCCAAGGAGACAGACTTGGCGAAGAATTTCTCGATCTGCCCGCGGGCGCGCTCCAGACCGGAAGCGCTTGTGTCGTAGCAGATCGTGCGATGGCCCGAGCGCGCCGAGACGATCGCAATACCTGCTCCCATGGTGCCACCCGCACCGCACACCGCCACATTCGTCGATTGTTTCATTTGCGCACGAAGCTCTTTCCGATGAACTGGCGGTGGACCTGGTTGGTGCCTTCCCATATCTGGGTGATCTTGGCGTCGCGCATCAGCCGCTCGACCCGCAGGTCTTGGCAGTAGCCGCTGCCGCCGTGCAGTTGCACGGCCTCGGTGGTCATCCGCATCGCGAGATCCGACGCCCGCATTTTAGCGATCGACGCCTCGACGCCAAAATCGCGTTCGCCATCGTCTATCTGGGCGCACACATGATCCAGCCAAGCCTCGGTCAATGCCAATTCTGAAGCTAGGTCGGCCAGGAGAAACTGGATGCCTTGGAACTCGACGATGCGATGTCCCGACTGCCGCCGCAGGTTTATGTACTCGACGGTGTCGGCGAAGGCAGCGCGAGCAATGCCGATAGCGTGAGCAGCGATGCTGGGCCGTGACCTGTTGAGTGACGCAAGCAGGATCTTCAGGCCATCTCCGGGCGCGCCGACGAGGTTTGCCCGTGGGACCCGCACGCCCGAGAATGAGAGCGCGGCAGTGGACGAGGCGCGATGACCCATCTTCTTTTCGATCGCGTTGACCGAGAAGCCCGGTGTCCCCTTCTTGAGCACCAGCACCGAGATCGCCCTCTTCGGATCGGCGATATCCGACCATTTGCCGAACAGCAGGATGAGGTCCGCAACATCCCCGCTGGTGATGAAGAGCTTGGACCCGTCGATGACGATGCTGTCGCCGTCGGGAGTGAAGCGCGTCTGCATGCCGATGGCATCGGAGCCGGCCTCCGCCTCGGTGATCGCGAGTGCCGCGAGGCCGCCCTCGAACATTCGCGGGAGGAAACGGGCCTTCTGCTCCTCGGTGCCGAACTCGATCAGCGGACCGATCGCATGCATGTTGGTTGCGTAGATGATGCCCGTCGAGGCACAGGCCGCCGAGATCGTCTTGACGATTTCGGCGTAGAGCCTGAATGGCGCACCAATGCCGCCATGCGCCTCGGGAATGAAGATGGCGTTCAGCCCCAGGCCGTTGAGCGCCTCGACGCTCGACGTGGGAAATTCGCCGTTCGCGTCGAAGCGCGCAGCATGAGGGGCGATACTCTCCGCCACGACACGCTGCACCTGTTCGAGGATCAGGGCCTCCTCCCCGCTCCAACGGCGGCGGCGATCGAGGGCTTCAAATATCTTCATCAGTGATTCATCCCCTGCCCGCCATCGACGTAAAGCGTGGCGCCCGTGAAGAAGGCGACATCGGCGTCGAACACGGCGCCAACCAGCCGACCCACCTCCTCTGCCTGTCCGACGCGGCCGACGGGAATGCGCCTGGCCAGCCATGCGCGCGTGCGCTCGCTGGCCAGGAAGTCGCGATTGAGGTCGGTCTCGATGTAGCCGGGCGCGACATTGAGCAGTCGAATGCCGTCGTGGGCCCATTCGACCGCGAGGCAGCGCGTCATGGCGCCGACGGCCGCCTTGGCGGCGGAGTAGGCAACGTTCTCGCCTGTGCCCAGCTTGTCGAAGAACGAACCGATATTGACGATCAGTCCGCCGCCGGCACGCAGGAGATGTGGGTGGACGAGGCGCGACGCGAGCAGAACCGACCCTGCGTTCAGCTCCATGAGAGACTGGAAGTCGCCCAGCGACAGGGTTGTGCTGGGCTGCGACTGATGGCGGCCGGCATTGTTGACGAGACCGACAATTGGCGCTTCCGCTGCCAGTTCAGCGAAGTGCGCGGCAAGTGCCGCCTCATCGAGAACGTCGCAGGTCAGGTCACGTCCAGCGCTGGCGCCGCCGGAACGCGAGATCGAGGCGACACGCGCTCCGCGACCTTCGAGGTCCCTGGCGATGGCGGCGCCGATGCCGCGGTTGCCGCCGGTAACAACGATCCATCCTTCACGCATCGCCAAACACCGCTTTCCGCTTTTCGGCAAAGGCCGCCAGCCCTTCCTCGGCGTCCGCGGTGCGGTACGCGAGGGTCGACAGTTCTGCCTCGGTCCGCAGACCATCGCCCAGCGACACCTGCGCGGCGCGCTGCACGGCCGCACGGGCAAAGCCCAGAACGGGGAGGCTGTAGTCGATGAACCCCGCCGCGAATGCGAGGCCTTCCTCGAGCGCATCGCCTTCGACGACGCGCGTCGCGAGCCCGATACGCTCGGCCTCGGCGCAATCGATCGTCCGCCCGGTCATGATGAGATCGAGGGCACGCGCCTCACCCACCAGGCGCGGCAGGCGCTGTGTACCGCCATAGCCGGGGATAAGCCCCAGCTTTATCTCGGGTAGCCCGAGTTTTGCGTTGGGCCGCAACAACCGAAAGGTGCAGGCGAGCGCCAGTTCGAGGCCGCCGCCAAAGGCGTAGCCATTGATCGAGGCGATCGACGGCACAGGAAGGCTGGCCAGTTTGTCGAAGACGTCCTGGCCCAGTTCGGCCCCGCGCTTCTGATCGATCAGTGAGCGATTGCGCAGCTCGCCAATTTCTGCGCCCGCACAGAAGGCCTTCGGCCCTGAACCGACGACGATCAGCGCGCGGGCGGCGGATCCGGCCACTTCGTCGAGCAGCGGCCCCATCGCCCGAAGCGCAGCGAAGTTCAGCGCATTGAGGGTCTGCGGACCATCGAGGGTGAGGATCGCCACGCGATCACGGTAGTCGAGCTGCAGCTTCATGAACTGGCGCCTTCCGATTGGCGGACGGGTTCTGGCGCCAGCTCACCGCGCCGGATGCGGTCGACCAGTTCCCGCTTCAGCACCTTGCCGCTCGCCGTGAGGGGGAAGGATTCGACGCGGAGCAGAAACTCGGGCAGGTCGGCCTTCGAGAGTCCCTCGGCGAGCAGGCGCGGCACGATGTCCGTGAGTGCAGCGCTCCCCGAAAACACCAGGCACACGCGTTCGCCAAGCCGTGCATCTGCGACGGGTACAACCGCCGCTTTCTCGATGAGCTGATGGCGCAGCGCGAGCGCTTCGATCTGCGCAGGGTAGATATTGTGGCCGCCGCGGATGATAATGTCTTTCAGCCGCCCTTCGATCCGCAAATTTCCCTGAGCGTCGAGGCGGCCGACATCGCCGGACAGGAACCAACCGTCGGCGTTGAAGCTGTGCGCGGTGGCCTCCTGGTTGCTCAGATAACCCAGCATCAGCGCGGCACCGCGCCCGCCGATCTGACCGGCCACACCTTGCGGCACCTCCGCATTGGCGTTCTCCGTATCGAAGATCCGCACTTCATAGGCGCGGCCGCCGCGACCGCAGGTAGAGGTCGCAATGTCGGCCGCATCATCTGGAGCGGTATACTGGTGTGATGAGTTTTCCGTCATGCCGTAGACGTTCTGCGGCTTGATCCCCCGAGCGGCGAATGCCTCGGCAACGACAGGCGGGATCGACGAGCCTGCCATGTAAAAGATGCGAATGCTCGCCAGCATGTCCCGGCCCTGCGCTGCCTGCGCCGCGAGCAGATCAATGGCGTGCGTGGGAACGCCCATCACATAGTTCGGACGGTTGTCCGCGATCCACTCCAGGACCGACAGCGGCGCTTTCGGTGTCCCCGTGACCAGATAGCAGCCGGTCAGCAGCCACTGCGCGACGGCGACCCAGGCGATGTGATGGGAGAGGGGCGAAAGCGTCAGCAGCCGGGTCGAGCTGTCATGCCCCCAGTCTCGAACGAGATCACGCGCATTTGCGAGGAGCGTGTTGTCGGAGTGCATCACGCATTTGGGCGTGCCTGTGGTGCCGGAAGTGAAGGCGAGATAGACAATTTTGTCGGGGTCATCGACAGGCGGGGCCTCTCCCGCACCGCGTTTCGGCAGGTCCGCGACATCGTAGCGCGCGACCAGGCTCTGGACCCCATCCAGCAGCGGCTCGAGCGCGGTCGTCCGCCGGTCGATCCCCCAACCGCGCTCGGTCACGAACGCAGCCGCACCGAGACGCTCCAGCAATGCGACAATCTCGGCACTGGTGTAGGACCGATGCAGCGAGGGGTTACAGGCGAAGCCCCCCCGCGAACAGGCGAGAAGAACGGCGATCGACTCGATACGGCTCGATATCCAGAGCGAAACGATATCGCCACCCTCCAGGCCGCGGAGGCGCAGATCGTGCGCAACAGCGTCGACCTCGTCCCGAAGCTGCGCCCAGGTGACCTCGCGCAGGTGATCGCGGACCGCTGGCAGCGTTGGCGTCGCTTCCGCATGCAGGGCAAGCAGGCCGTAAAGCGTGTCGTCGCGCCAAGTTCCCTCTTCGTAGTAGCGCCGGGCAGCTCTGGGGTGATGCAGGGTGAGGAAGGGGCGCACAGCTATTTCCCGAAGCGGCTCACATCGGGATCGCGTCGCGCCTTGAAGGCGTCCGCAAGCTCCGCGCTCTCTTCGGTTTCCAGATAGCCCCGCAGAAGCAGATCGTGCGCCATTCGCGCGAGACCCGCGACGCCGCCGTGGCGGCTGCCGAAGGCCGCTTTGATTGAGGCCAGCGCGAAGGAACCGCGTTGAGCGATCTCGAGCGCCAGTGCGCGAGTCCGCTGTCGCAGCTCGTCATCAGGCACCACCATATTGATCATGCCCAGTTCCATCGCTTCGCGCGCGGTGATCTTGGGGTTCCGAAACCAGATCTCCTTGGCCTTCTTCTTCCCCACGAGATCTTCGAGGTACCAGGTTCCGAAGCCAGCATCGAAGGAGCCCATCATCGGGCCGACCTGTCGAAAGATGGCGCTTTCCTTGGCCACGGTCATGTCGCACATGACCTGGAGGACGTTGCCACCGCCCACTGCATAGCCGTTGACACTGGCGATCACCGGCTTCTGCAGCCGGTCTATCGCCTCGTAGACATCGAGGATGGGAAGCACGCCGGCATAGAGATTGGTCTCTTCCATGCCGTCCTTGCGACCGCCGATGCAAAAGAACGTGTCGCCCGCCCCGGTCAGCACAACCACCCGGGTCCGCGTCTCTCGGCGGATCTGCTCAATGCAGTCGCGCAGCTCGAAACAGGTCTGCACAGTGAACATGTTGCCGTCGTCCGGCCGGTTCAGGGTGATGGTCCCGATGGGGCCATCTTCCTCGTAAACGATGGACTCGAATGCCATTGCAGATCTCATCCGGTTGGCGGTTTGGAGAACAGCGCATCAAGGGCGCTCTGATCGTAGTTGAGCCAGTCGCCGAGTACCTCGCGCGAATGTGCGCCGAGCGCCGGTGGTGCAAAGCGCGGGGCGGCCGGCTCCCCATCGAAGTGAATGCCAAGTCCCACCTGCGGGATAACGCGCTCCTCCTCGGCGATCGCGAAGAAAAGGCCGCGCTCGCGCAGCGGCAGGTCGGCACTGACATCGGCAACAGTGTTGATCGGGCCAGCGGGAACGCGGGCAGTTCTGAACGCGGCAAGCCAGTGTGCCTGCGGCCTGTGCCTGATTACCTCGGCTATCTGCTCAACCAGCCACTCACGGTGGGCGCGACGATCGGCGTTGGTCTGGAATCTCGTATCGACAACCAGATCTGTACGGTTGATGGCCTCGCAGAAGCGGCGCCAGATCGAGTTGTTGCCGAGCCCGAGCGTGATCGGCCGGTCGGCGGTCTCGAATGTCCGGTAGATGGCGATAACGCTGTCGGTGCCGCCAGAGCGCGTCGGCATTTCGCCCGACCCCAGATAGGGCACCACCCGACAGGTCAGGAACCGGGTCATGCTTTCGAGGAGCGAGATGTCGATGAGGCTGCCGGCGCCCGATTTGTGGCGCGCCAGAAGTGCAGCAAGGGCGGCGAGAGCGGCGTCCTGGCCAGCCAGCATGTCGGCGGCAGGGACACCGACCTTCTGCGGTGCGCCGTCCTTTGCGCCGGTCAGATCCATGACGCCCGAATGGCCCTCGGCGATGAGGTCGTAGCAGGCGTGGTCGGCGCGCTCGCCGTCGAGCCCGAAGCCCGTGATCGAGGCGTACACCAGACGCGGATTGCGCGCGGACGCGGCTCCGTAGTCGATGCCGAGTCTGGCCGCCACCGCCGCCGGGCGATTGATGATCAGCACATCGGCGACGTCGATGAGGTCATGGAGCGCCTGCAGTCCCGCCTCTGACGCGAGGTCGAGCGCCACGCCACGCTTGTTGCGATTTACCGACAGGAACCACAGCGATTCCCCTTCGAGGAACGGCGGCCCCCAGGCGCGCGCATCATCGCCCCCGTCAATCGATTCCACTTTGACGACATCGGCACCGAAGTCGCCGAGCAGCATGGCCGCATAGGGGCCCGCGATCGACGTGGTGAGGTCCAGCACGCGGACGCCAGCGAGGAGCGCCAGTGGCTTCCCCTTCGGGGGCGGAAGCTCGACTGGCAGTGGTGAGAGGGCTGCGTGCATGTGAAGCTAGAGGCCCTTTGTCGCGCCGCCGTCGAGATCGACGATCGCGCCGTGGAGGTACGAGCCGGCATCCGACGCCATGAAGGCAACCAGCCCTCCCAGCTCTTCGGGATGACCGAAGCGCGAGATGCGATAACCGGCGAGCAGGCCGCTCTCGACAGCCTCGCGGGTCCGACCATCCGCGTTCATCGCGGCGACGATGCGGTGCTCAAGCCGGTCGGTGAGGAAATAGCCGGGATTGATGGCGTTCACCCGCACCCCGTCGGTGCGTCCACGATCGGCCAGCGCCTTCGTGAAGTTGAGCAGCGCCGAGTTCACCGAGCCGCCGATGGCGAAGTCGGCGGACGGCGTGCGCGACCCGGCACCGACGATGTTGACGATGGCACCACGTGAGGCGGCAAGCGACGGCCACAAGGCGCGGCACATGCGCATTGTCCCGAAGAACTTGAGCTCGAAGCCGTCGGCCCAGTCCTTGTCGGTCAGCGAGAAGAAATCACCGCGCTTGGTGGCGCCCGCGCAATTGACCAGGACGTCCACGGCGCGCCCGGCACTGGACGCCACAACTGTGTCTGCAGACGCGCGATCCATCAGATCTACCGCGAGACTATCGGCGCGAGTCGAACCCGCCGCCGTGCATTCTGCGGCCACGCCCGCCAATGCCTCGGCATTCCTTGCGACGAGGGTGATGTCCATGCCCTCGCGCGCCAGCGCTAGGGCGATGGCGCGGCCAAGACCACCGCTGCCCCCGGTGACAATCGCGCGCTTGCCGCGCAGGTTGAGATCCATCGCTGGCTCCACTCAATGTTGCAGTGCGGCTTGCAGTGCCGAAACATCCGGCGCCTGCCATAGCTGTTCGATCGCTTCGACCAGCCGGCCCAGTTGAAAGCCCGGCAGGGCCGCGGCGACGAGCTGCGCCGCCTTGGTCCGCACGGCGCCGCCATCCATGGGTCGGGCTGTCGTCCCCAGGCTGTCGAGCACCCGCTCGCTGCGGACTTCCCCGGCGCGGGTGACGATTTCAACCTCGGCGCCAAAGTGGGCCGGAAAGGCCTTCTCAAATCCTGGATCGACCTCGACCTGCACCATGTCCGCCCATGCCAGTATCTCGGCATTGGCGAGGTGGGTTGGCGTGAACGCCTCGAGGTCGTGCGGACCATGGGTAAGCGCCGCGCCGATGGCGAAGGGCAGGCTGTATTGCGCGGCCATGCTGCTCGCGGGCCGCCGCACCATGTGCTGGTCCATGAGCTTGCGCGGACCGCGGATGACAAGTGATCGCACCAGAGCCCGGTCGACCGCAAAGCCGGTCAGCGTACCAAGTGCGTCGATTGCCGCATGGAACAGCCGATTGCAGGCGTATGGCTTGATGCTGATCTCGCTGATGATAGTCGGCCTGTCGTCCGTCAGAACGCGGGCATCGGACCTCCCTCCCACCAGCGCGAACAGACCGTAGCGGCCCTCGATGCTGCCCAGCGGCGCGCTGATACCTGCCACGGCGAGGCGTGCCGCTAGAACTCCGTTCCTTGCGGCAAAGCCCGCGTGAAGCCGCTTGACCTCGGCGCCATCTGGCTCCTGCGAGAACTGCATCGATCCTGAGGCAAGCGACAGGCTGTGTCCCCAGGCGCGCTCCAGCAGCTGCGGCTCCGGCCGAATGAGCCGAAGAGCAGCGGTTGCAGCTCCGAAGACGCCGAACAGGGATGTCGGGTGCAAGCCGCGCGCGATGGCATGGGGCGCATCGGCAGCAACGCCGATCCGCCCCATTGCCTCGTAGCCCGCCACAATGGCACCCAGCAGTTGCCGGCCCGTCGCGCCGGTTTCAGCGGCGGCGGCGAGCGCGGTACCGATCACTGCGGCGCCGGGATGCGATAGCGAACCGTCGTGGGTGTCGTCGAGTTCGTAGCTGTGGCCAGACACTCCGTTGAGAAAGGCAGCCTGCTCGGCTCCAACGCGACTGTTACGCCCCACGACGACGGCCGGCCCCCGACTGAGAACCCCAGTTGCCGCCTCGGAAGCCTGCGAAACCGGCTGCCGACTTCCAAAGAGCGCAACGGCCAACTGGTCGAGGAGCAGTGTATTCAGCGTTCCGATGTCGGACTCGGCGACATCGAATGCCACGAGCCTCCCGGCAAAATCCGACGTCGCGCTCACGCGCGGATGACGAACGGGTCGTTGACCGCCGTCCCCAACTCGCACCAGACGCTCTTGGTCTGGAGGAATGCATTGACGGCATCGACGCCGTTGAGGCGCCCCTGCCCGCTGTTCTTGTAGCCACCGAACGGCGAGTTGTAGGTCAGCGCGCGATAGGTATTGATCCACACGGTGCCCGCCTTTATGGCGCGCGCCATACGGTGGGCACGGCGTAGATCGTTGGTCCACACGCCGGCTGCGAGGCCGAAGCGAGTGGCGTTGGCGGCCTCCACGATCTCATCCTCGTCGTCAAAGGGTGTTACGCAGAGCACCGGACCGAAGACCTCGTTCTGCATGATGAAGCTGTCGGCTGCCGCTCCGCCCAGAATGGTCGGCTCGAAGAAAAAGCCGCCTTCGTAGCCCGCGATGGAAGGTTGCCCACCGCCACCGAGCACGTCAGCGCCGTCGCTTTTGGCGCGCGCAACCATGTCAATGGTCTTTCGCAACTGCGCGGTGCTGGCGAGCGGTCCCATCTGGGTGCCGGCCTCAAGCGGATCGCCGATGCGAATCTTGCTTGCACGGCTCACCAGCCTGTCAACCAGCCGATCATAGGTGCCGCGCTGGATGTAGGCCCGCGAGCCCGCGACGCATGATTGCCCGGCTGCTGCGAAGATTCCGCCCAGGACGCCTGCTTCGGCGAGATCAAGGTCGGCGTCGTCGAAAACGATGTTGGGGCTCTTGCCGCCAAGCTCGAGGGTGCATCCAACCAGCCGTTGGCCAGCCCGCGCCGCGATGGCGCGCCCTGCCTCCTCGCCACCGGCAAACGAGATCTTGGCGACCAGTGGATGCTCGACCAGCGCCGCTCCCGCCTCGCGCGCCCCAGTGACGACGTTGATCACGCCAGCGGGGAAACCCGCCTCGATCGCGAGAGCAGCGATCTCGATCGCCGAGGCCGAGGTCACCTCGGAGGGCTTGAGAACGATGGCGTTGCCTGCCGACAGAGCCGGGGCGATCGCCATTATGGCAAGCAGGAGCGGCGAGTTCCACGGCACGATCACCGCGATCACACCGAGCGGCTCTTTGAGGGTGTAGTTGAGAACGGAGGTCTGCTTCAGCGGGATCACCGACCCCTCGATCTTGTCGGCGAGGCCGCCATAGTAGGCCAGCCATTCCGGTACGACCCGAACCTGGGCCAGCATTTCGCTCAGCAGCTTGCCGTTCTGGCCGGTCTCGATGCGCGCCAGGCGCTCGGCATTGGCAAGGATGAGGTCGCCCCAACGCAGCATCAGCCGACCGCGCTCGCTGGCGGAGACGCGGCCCCAGTCACCGGTAAATGCCGTATGCGCAGAGCTGACGGCGGCGTCGACATCTTCGATGCGAGAGTCGGTGAAGGTCCCCCACACCGCCCCCGTCGTCGGATTTGTCGCCTCGAACAGACCGCTGCCCGCCGAAACTCGCCGACCGCTGATGAAATTGCCGTAGCTCTGCGTCGTCATGTCTGCGGCCCTATGCATTCTCGGTCACCGCGTAAGGGTCGGCAGGCGCCTTGTAGGGATCGGCGGCCTTGCCGCGGTGCGATACGATCGGCGATTCCTCAGCGCTGGTGATGACCTCGACGAGGAACGGCCCCGATGCGTCGGCCGCCGTTCGCAGCGCGGCGGCCAGATCTTCCGGCTTTTCGACGCGGATCGCGGGGCAGCCCATGCCATTGGCAACAGCCACGTAGTCGAAGCGAGGCATATGCGTCTCGGCCAGATCCCCGCCGAAGCGCGCGCTGTAGGAGTGCTTGATCCAGCCATAGGAGCCGTTGTTGATGACAATGGCCCGAACCTTGAGTCCGAACTTGACGGCCACAGCCAGCTCCTGGACCGAATAGGCAAAGCCGCCATCGCCCGAGAGGAGGAACACCGACGCGTCGGGCCGGCCTGCCGCTGCACCTACGGCTGCTGGCAAACCGAAGCCGAGCCCCGCCATGCCGCGTGGAAAGATCGTCCGTCGGCCGGCCTGCTTGATGGAATAGTACATCGCGCCCCAGGCGCTCGCGAAGCTCGCGTCGCACACGAACACGTCCTGCGCCGCGGCAGCCTTCGAGATCTCGTCAACCACACGCTGGGGAGCAATGGGGACGAAATCGAGCGCCGCCTGGCGGCCGAGTTCGACGCGCGCGCGCTTGAGCACATCGGAGTACTTCGCGCGCCACTCCGGCCGATCGACCTTGGCCGAGCCCGTAAGTGCGTCGGCAAGCTGGGTCAGCACGAGGCGGGCATCGCCAACCAGCGACACGTCAGTGCGGAAGACGCGCCCGGTCTCCATCCCATCCACGTCGAGATGAATCACCTTCTGTCCGATGCTCGGAATGGTCCAGCGATAGGTGCTGTTCTGCGATGACTTGGTACCCACCATGAAGATCAGGTCAGCGGCCTTCGCCGCATCCTCGAGACCGGGATAGCCTGCCGCATTGCCGAGAATACCCAGAGCCAGAGGATGGTCTTCGGCGATGATGCCCTTGCCCGTCCAGGTGGTGGCGACCGGAGCTTGAAGCAGTTCCGCCACGCGCAGGACTTCCTCATTGGCATCGCAGCCGACGGCACCGCCCCCGACGAGCAGCAGCGGACGCTGCGCGTCGCGCAAAAGCGTCACCGCGTCAGCAACGGCGGCTGGATCTGCGATTGAGCGGGCAGGCCGGACAACGCTTGTCGAGATCGAACCAAGGCGGGGGGGAACCACTTCGGTCTCGAACATGTCCATCGGGATGATGATGGCGACAGGACCCGGCCTGCCCGTCAGCGCCGCAAGAATGGCGCGATTGAGCATGTAGTGAAATTCGTGCGCCTCGCGAACCGCGTAGACGGCCTTGCAGACGGGGCGCAGCAGTTCGACCTGATCGATGCCCTGCGAGGCGGTGCCCCACTCGCTGAAGTGGATCGTCTCGGACTGGAGTTCGGACACGATGGCGAGGATCGGGCTGGACGAGTTGAGCGCTTCGGCGAGGCCCGACACGAGATTGGTCGCGCCCGGACCCACGGTGCCGTCACAGACACCGAGCTTCCCGGTAGCGCGTGCATATGCGTCGGCCGCGTAAGCGCCAGTGCGCTCGTCGAGGACGGTCAGGTGCCGGATCCGCCCGTTGCTCTGCGAGAGTGCATGGTAGAACCCTAAGGTCTGCCCACCGGGAACCCCGATTACAGTGTCTACGCCGTTGCTCGCCAAGGTTTCGCGTAATAGCTCTGCAATTTTCACGGCGGCCTCTTGGGTGGGTTCGATGGCACGAGAGATAGCCGCCGCAATTTCCTTCTGTCAATTAAATTTTTTAAGTGATACAAATTTTTTCAAGGGCCTATGGGGAGTCTCCCACCCCCCCAAGCGAAGGCGGGAACGCAAGGCCTCCACCTGCAGTCCATGCGAGTCCGGCGATTTGACGAGCTCCCCGATGCCCGCTCCAATCCAGTAAAGAAATCTCTTGGCAATAAAATTATTTAAGTTAGGTATTGGCGAAGCGCCAACTGCGATCACGGACAGGACAGGATGGAAAACGGTGAGGGCCACTCATGGACGGTCCAACACATTGAGGCACGCATCGAACTCGATCAGCAGCTGAATCGTGCTCAGGTCGTGGTCCCCGAGCCGATGATGTCCGCCTTGGTCGATGGCTATGTGGCGCTTCGCAGGCAGTTGCGCTCCCTTTACGCTCCGGAACCGGATCTGAAGGAACCCCTCTACAGCCTGGCCGATGCGAGCAGGTTCGAAACGAAGTGACGAAGCCTTTGCATGAACTGTCGATCGCCGAGGTCGGGACGAAACTTCGAAGCGGAGAGCTCACCTCCGAGGCTCTCACCCGCCACGCGCTCTCGCGCATCGACCAGCATGATCCGCAGGTTCGGGCATTCGTCTGCCTGACCCGCGACCTCGCCATCGCCCAGGCACGTTCTGCCGACGACGAATTGCGGCGCGGCAAAGTGCGCGGGGCGATGCATGGCGTTCCCTATGCCCTCAAGGATTTGTTCAACGTCGCCGGAGTGCCGACCACGTGCAACTCTCGTCTCCGCGAAGGCTTCGTTCCGACGACCGACAGTGCCGTTTTCGAGCGGATGTCGGAATCGGGAGCCGTGCTGCTGGGCAAGGTTCACATGCAGGAATTTGCGACCGGCGGCACCGGACCGGACCTGCCCTATCCGCCGCCCCGCAACCCATGGAATCGCGAACACATCACCGGCGGCTCCTCGTCGGGCGCGGCAGCGGCAGTCGCGGCGGGGTTCGTCAGGCTGGCGATAGGATCCGATACCGGCGGCTCGATCCGTCAGCCGGCAGCCTATTGCGGCATCGTCGGCCTCAAGCCAACATACGGTCGCGTCAGCCCTCGCGGGGCGTTTCCGTTGTCGTTCTCGCTCGACCACTGCGGTCCCATGGCGCGGTCGGTCGAGGATGCGGCCATCGCGCTGGAAGTGCTGACTGACGATACGGGCATTGATCGCCCCGCAAATGACTGTCGCGGTGCCCTGTCTGCCGGCGTAGCGGGGCTCCGTATCGGCATTCCCGCGGGCCACATGGGCCTCGAGAGCAGCTTCGACCCGGAAGTCGCGGGCTCGATGGAGGCCACGACCGAGGCCCTGCGGCGTGCTGGCGCCCACATCTCCGCCATCGCCCTGCCGGACTATGATGCGTTCTTTGCGAGCAACACGGCGATCATGCTCGCCGAAGCATTTGCACTGCATCAGCATGATCTACGGACGAAGCTCTCGAGCTATGCCGAAAATACGGCGCATCGTCTGCTGCTGGGCGCCGCAGTCAGCGGCCCCGACCTCGTGCAGGCCTTTCGTTTGCGCCGCAGCCTAACAGAGCAGCTCGATAGCTTGTTCAACACACATGACGTGATCCTGACTGCCAGCGCCATCTCCGGAGCGCCACACCTGCAGCGGGCCAACGACTTCTTCTCTACCCCCATGCAAATTCCCGCCCTGCCCTTCAACCTGACGGGTCATCCGGCAATTCACGTCCCAACGACCATGGACGGCCTCGGATTGCCGGTCGGACTGCAGCTGATTGCGTCGCGGCATGCAGAGGCCGTACTTTTGCGCTGTGCCTTCTTCATTGAGCAGGAGAGCGGCTGGGGCGAGCAGGACCTTCCGGAACTCGACCGAACTCTCGAGAGCGTGGGGCATTCCTCTTGAACGAATCGCCTCCACCAGAAAGAACTGGTAGCAAATGGATGCGTGAGATGACGCGAGGGGCGTCGGGTCCGGTAGCCACTCAGGGCGACCTGATCGCGTTACGCCTGCGCTACGACAATTGCCAGGATCGGTGACATGGAAGAAGTAGATGGCACCTCGGTGACCAAAGGCGCCGGCGGGTTAGAAGGAAGCGCTATGGTGTCCAACCTGGGCGCCATAATCCGCCGCGAACGGCAGAAGCGGGGCATGACGCTCGTTCAGCTCTGCGACGTGGCTATGATCTCGCCTGCCTTCCTGTCCCTCGTCGAACGGGGCAAATCGACACCGTCGCTCGGTACTATGGCAGGCATCGCCAAGGCGCTTGGCCTTTCCGTATCGTCGTTCCTTCAGATCGGACTGCCGCCGGAAGCCGTCACTCGCAAGGGCCATCGGGCCGCCTTCGCCGTCAGCGACTCGCGAGTGCGCTACGAGCGGATGTCGACGGTCTTCACCGGGCAGAACCTTGACGCGGTGCTGATGCACATCCCGCCAGGCTACAAGTCCAAGACGGTCACCAATATCGGCGAGGAGTGGATCTATATCCTCGAGGGTGAACTCCACCAGACCATCGACGACTCGACCGTGATCCTGAACGAAGGCGACACCTGCCATTTCCGCGGCGACAGCCCGCACTCCTACGTCAACAAGCGCAAGACGCCGGCCAAGGTGATCTGGGTCGGAACCGTATCGATCTTCGGCGACCTGCAACCAGCCGATCGACGGCGCGTCTGACGCGTCACCTAGCGGGAGCCATCATGACCTTTGCGCCCCGACCTGTGGCAACGACTGACAGACCTGCGGTCGCACTCTACTCCGACACCCTGACGCTTCCTTCGGAGGCGATGAAGCGCGCAATGTTCGACGCCGCGCTCGGCGATGAACAGGCGGGGCTCGACCCCACCGTCAACGAACTCTGCCGCCGGGTCGCCGCCCTGTTCGGCAAGGAAGACGCGGTGTTCCTGCCGAGCGGGACGATGTGCAACCAGATCGCGATGCTCGTTCATTGCCGGCCGGGCGATTTGGTGCTGGCGCACGAGGACGCGCACGTCCTTGCGCATGAGGCCGCCGCGGGCAGCGCGCTTGGGGGCGTGCTCATCGGGGGGCTACGCGGCGCGCGTGGCCAGTTCGATTCCGCGACGCTCACGGGTGCGATCCGCGCCCGCAGCCGCTACGCGCCGATACCACGTCTCCTCGTCATCGAGCAGACCTCCCACCTTGGCGGTGGCAGCGTGTGGCCGCTCGAGAGGCTCCGGGACGTCGCCGCATGCGCCAGGTCCAACGACATGGCCCTCCATATGGACGGGGCGCGCCTGATGAATGGCGTGATCAGTTCCGGCGTGTCCGCCAGCGACATGGCGCGCGATTTCGACAGCGTCTGGCTATGCTTCTCCAAGGGCCTCGGCGCACCGTTCGGAGCGGTGCTGGCCGGCTCGTCCGAATTCATCGACGTGGCATGGCGCTGGAAGCAGCGACTGGGCGGCGCGATGCGGCAGGTCGGCATGTATGCGGCAGCCTGCATCTTTGCCCTCGACCACAATGTGCAGCGATTGGTGGAGGACAACGCCAATGCGAGCCGCCTCGCGGCGGGCATCGCGGATCTCCCGGGCCTCGCCGTTCAGCAGCCCGATACGAACATCGTACTGTTCCGCACCGAAGGCACCGGCCTCACCTCCGCAGAACTGCGCGACCGGCTCGCAGCGGAGGGCGTATCGGTCACCGCCATGGACCACTTTCTCGGCCGTGCCGTCACGCATATGCACGTCGACCGCGATGGCATCGATCTCGCAATCGGTGCCTTTCGCAAGGTGCTGGGCGCGAACTAGCGCTCTGCCCGCCGCTCCAGGGTGACGCCGCCCCAGCCTTCGAACAGTTGCGCAATTGTGGTCATGTCCTCTGTCTCGCGACCGCGACGCCAGCCACGCAGGAGCTGAAGCATCTGCGTGGCGATCGGCACCGGCAGTGCCAGTTCTTCCGCGAGGCTTGCGAACAGCCCCAAATCCTTGTGACTGATCTCGTTGGTTGCGCCAAAATCGAAGTTGCGCGTGAGGACATGACTAGGAATCTTGCTGGCAGATGCCGAATTGCGGCCACTGCCAGCGTTGACTGCGGCAAGGACCCGCTCCGGATCGAGGCCGGCTGCCTTCCCCAGCACCAGTGCCTCGCTGGTCGCCGCGAGGGCCACATAGCTGAGCACGTTGTTGATGAGCTTGGCGATCTGCGCCTGCCCCGGCACGTCGCCCACGACGATGAGCTCCGCACCTATGGCCTTGAAGAACCCGCCCGCCGCCGTGAAGGCCGCCGGCGTGCCCGCGGCGATGACTGCGAGTGTACCGGCCAGCGCCTTCTCCCGCCCCCCGCTCACGGGCGCATCGATGAAATGGCCTCCGAGCTCACCGACCGCAGCGCCAAGACGCGCGGCCATCGCCGGCCCGCAGGTGGATAGATCGACGATACAAGCGGGCAAGGGCGCGCCAAGAAGGCCATCGATCGGGTGGTACACAGCATCGATTGCGGACTCGGAGCTGAGGCAGGTCACCACGATGTCGACCTCTGCCCCAACGGAGCCGACGTCACTACGCCTGCCGCCCTTACCGACGATCTCGTCAACGACGTCGGCCCGCGGATCGACCACAGCCACGCTATGTCCTGATGCCAGGAGATGCGCAGCGACGGCCCCGCCAATTGCTCCGGCACCGACGATACCAATCCTCAATTCCATTTCTCCATGAAATTCCATTTCTCCATGACGGCGCCGATGTCGACCGCCGCGCCAAATCCCGCAATGTCCGACATGATGCGTGCCGCTCTCTCCTCACCGATAACCGGGACGGCGAGGGTCACGAATTTGGCTTCCAGATCCTGCGGCGAGAGCATGCGCTGTCCGATCGCGACGTTCTTGCCGACCTCCCATTCCAGCACCCGACCATTGTGCAGCGTCACCGCGAGGCGCGCAGAATCTATGCTATGCGCCAAGTCTGCGACCAAACCGATGCGCGCGCGGAGGTCGGCCAGTCGTAGGTCGCTGATGGCGGCTTCCCCAAAGTCCTCGAGACGGGGTTGACCGTGTAGGAGAGTCGCTGCAAGCGCGTGCTGGGCGCTCAACTGTGCCTCGCCGCGAGACGAGATGTTCGGCCGGTTCGCTCGGATGAGCAGCAGAGGCGGGCCATGCGCAGCGATCGTCGCGATCTCGTCACTTCCAACCGCCTCGGCAACGGCCCTGCCGCACTCGACCAGCGGGTTGATGACGACGGCACAGGGATAGGGCTTGAGCTGCACGCTCTCCAGCTCCCAGCCCGGCCGGTCGATCCGGCGCGGCAAGTCGACGCTCGCATTCGCTCCAAACAAGTCGACGAATCCGAAAGGCGCCTCGATGGCGTTGGCCGGCGCCGTGAATCCGCGTTCAGCGAGGATCGCCGACAACAGGCCGTTACGCGCAGCACCGGCGACCGCAAGGCTCTTGGACATGGCCCCGAGGCTGACGACGAGACCACAAGCCTGAGTGGCCGCATGCGCCATCGCAACAGACGTGTGCTCTAGCGGCAGCCCCATCGCTCTCGCGGCCCCCGCAGCGGCGCCTACGACTCCCGTGGTGGCGGTGATATGCCATCCACGTGCATAATGCGCCGGCGTGAGCGACCGGCCCAGCCGGCAGGCGACCTCTACCCCAAGGATCAGCGACTGAAGCAGCACTGTCCCGCTCGTCGGACGCTGCTGCGACAGCGCCAACAGGGCAGACGCCACCGGTCCGATCGGATGCGCGACGGTCGGCAGGTGCGTGTCGTCGAAGTCGAGGACGTTCGCGCTCGCGGCGTTCAGATAGCTCGCGCTCAGCGGATTGGTCCGAATGCGGGTGCCCAGCACTGTCGATGGACCTGACTCTGCCCCAACGCCGATCGCTTCCGAGAGGATGGCCTGAGAGGGCTGTGTGCTGCCGCCGATTGCAGTTCCAACGAAGTTGAGAATTGCACGCGCCGCCGCAGCGAGAGCGGCGTCGCTGAACGCGCCGACCGGCGTTTCGGCAACCATGGCCGCAAGGCGGTTTGTAAAGCCCGACCGGGCCTCCTCCGTTACCGTAGAGCCCGCTTTCAACTGTCGTTCACCACCCAAGAAGCACACCCCGACCTCAATCGAATTTTTTTGTAGCACTTAATCTTTTTAATTGATAGGTAGGTATGAGTGGAATTCTGTACAGGCCGGAAACGGGCGGCGAACGCGTGGGGATTGGACTGTGGTTCTGCCGCTCATCGGATACGCGGACCGCTTCAGTGCGAAGCCCGGAGAAACAGTCCGGTTCATGGTGAGCAGCCTCGCCAGTGAGCCCTACGTCGCCACGCTCGTCCGCCTCGTGTGCGCGGATCCCAATCCCGACGGCCCCGGCTCGGTCGAAGTTGATCTTTCAGCAGTTTTCCGGTCACAGTTTCCATCACGTCCGCAGACGACAGACGTCGGCTCCCGCGCCAACGTAACAGCGACGACCTGCCCTTACAGCAGGGATGCAGGCGTCAGTGTGCTTGCGACTATCTGGCCAACGACGCCGCAGAAGGGCCTACAGGACATCATCAGTGTCCACGATGCCGCCGGGGGCTTTGCCCTCAGCCTCGGCGAGGGTGGCCGGCTACAGTTCCGCTGGGGGCGAGATGCCGTCGTACGTCTCCCGACAATACTGCGCCCACGGCGGTTCTACCGCGTTTGGGCGAGCTTCAGCCCGCTGCACGGTGTCCTGTCCATCGACCAACTCGATCTTGATACCGGCAAGAGCGAACACGCGGAGATCGGACTGAGAGACGCTGCCGGTGAAGCAAGCGATGGGGTCGCGATCTCCATCGCCGCGGCCGCCGGCGGCACACCGCGGCATCACTATAATGGCAAGATCGAACGCCCCGCCATCGCGTCCGGAGGACTCACCGACGCGGAGGTGGAGCACTTCTTCAACAGAGGCGAACTGCCCCCGGCCAAGACCGTCGCCTGCTGGGATTTCTCGAGGGATATCCCTGGCACCATCGCTTACGACACGGGCCCAAACGGGCTTGATGCGCAACTGGTCAACCTGCCGGCGCGCGCGATGCTGGGCTCGAACTGGTCAGGCCGCGAAATGAGCTGGCGCCACGCGCCCGACGAGTACGGCGCCATCCACTTTCACGACGACGATCTCGGCGACGCTGGGTGGGAAGCAGACTTTAGCTGGACGGTGCCGGCCGACCTGGCAAGCGGGATTTACGCCATGCGGCTCGACGGCGGCGGACATCGCGACCATTTGGTGTTCGCCATCCGCCCCGCCGCGCCGACCGCGACGCTGGCCCTGCTTCTGCCCACGCTCACCTATCAAACCTATGCGAATTTCGCGCGCCCCGAAAACCCCGAGCTGCGCGAGCGCATCAGCGTGTGGGGCGTGGCCCAGAACATCGTTGCGGAACATCCGGAATACGGCCTATCGATGTATAACAAGCACAGCGACACCAGTGGCGTGTGTCACGCATCGAGCAACAGGCCGTTGCTCGAACTGCGCCCCGGACAACTGCACACCTTCGATCCGAAGGGCTCCGGCCTGCTGCACTTCAATGCCGACCTGCACATCATCAAGTGGCTCGAAGACAACGGCATCGCCTATGACGTGCTGACCGACCACGACCTGCATCGCGAAGGCCCTGCGCTGCTCGCACCCTACCAGTGCGTGATGACGGGGTCGCACCCCGAGTATCACACGAGCGAGACGCTTGACGGGATCGAGCACTACGTGAAGGGTGGAGGCAATCTGATCTATATGGGGGCCAACGGCTTCTACTGGCGCGTGTGCTTCCACCGCGACTTGCCCGACGTCATCGAGCTGCGCCGGGCCGAGGGTGGCGTGCGCAGCTGGGCCTCAGAGCCGGGCGAGTACTATCACGCCTTCGACGGCACCTATGGCGGCCTGTGGCGTCGCCTCAACCGCCCGCCGCAACGCCTTGTTGGCGTGGGCTTCAGCAGCCAGGGCGACTACTCGAGCTCCTATTACCGCCGCTCGGGCGCCTCCTACGGCGCCGATGCTGCGTGGCTCATGGACGGCATCGAGGACGAGATCATTGGCGACTTCGGCTACTTCGCCGGTGGGGCCGCCGGGCTTGAGCTCGACCGCGCCGACCCGCTTCTCGGCACGCCCGACGGAGCCATCGTCATTGCCAGTTCAGAAGGTCATTCCGATGCCTTCAGGCCTGTCAACGAGGAGATGGAGACGCAGCATCCGCCGCGTCCGCTCCCCGAACTGATCCGTGCGGACGTCACCTACTCGCAGAATGGCGCGGGACAGGTGTTCGCCGTCGGCTCGATGAATTTCGCCGGAAGCCTGCTGTGGAATGGCGGGGACAACAACGTATCGCGGCTGCTGCTCAATGTGCTCGGCCGCTTCAATCAGGGGAAAGGACTCTGACGTGAGACTGAAGTCGCTCGTATTCGCTGTCCTACTCTGTGCCTTCAGCGGCCATTTGGCGGCCGCGCAGGACATCGCCGTCGCCGTACCGGTCGAGGCGGCATCCATCGATCCCAACTACGCCGTGCAGCCGCACACCGCCACCATCAGCCTTCATATCTTCGACGCGCTCATCCGCCGCAGCCTTGATGGCAAGCTGGAGCCGGGCCTTGCAACGTCGTGGACCTCCATCGGCGACAAGACGTGGGAATTCAAGCTGCGTGACGGCGTGACATTCCAGGATGGCTCGCCCTTAACGGCGGACGACGTTGTGGCCACGGTCAAGCGCATCGGTTCTCTGCCCTCGCCACTGCTGCGTTTCACCTTCTACACCGGCAAGATCGCCAACGCGGTCGCAGTCGATCCGACCACGGTGCGTTTCGAGACGACTGAGCCCGATCCGGTGCTGCCGACCAAGCTCAGCTTCGTGTACATCGTGAAGAAGGAATGCGAGGCGGTCCCCACCGAGGAGTTCGTCAAGAGCTGCATGGTCGGCACAGGCGCCTACTCCTTCGTCAAGCAGATCCCCGGCGAGTCCATCGAGGTTGCGCGCTACGACGGTCACTGGGCCGGCACGGGCGGCTTCGACAAGATCACCTTCCGCGTGATGGCGAACGGGTCGGCACGTACCGCGGCCATTCTGGGCGGCGACATTGATGTAAACTCCCGCCAGGACTCCATCGACATCCGGCGCGTCGAAGATGACAAGTGCTGCTCCGTGTTCACCGCGGGTGAAGACCGCAACATCTCGATCGCCTTCAACTTCTCGCCGGCGGCAACGGGCTTCGCCAAGAAGGACGGCTCGCCGCTTACCGTGAACCCGTTCCTTGACCTGCGCGTGCGTCAGGCCGTGGCCCTCGCCATCGACTCCAATGCAATCGTTTCGCGCATCCTCGACAATGTCGCGGTTCGCGAAGGTCAGCCCTACCCGTCCGAGTATCCGGGCGGCAGCGCCAATCTGCCACCAATCGAGCCCAATCTCGCCAAGGCGCGCCAACTGATGGCGGAAGCCGGATATCCCAACGGGTTTCAGACGCGCATGATCTGCACCTCGGGCGCCCAGGTTCGCGACGTCGATATCTGCCAGGCGGTAGCCTCCATGTCCGCACAGCTCGGTATCGCAGTGACCATCGAGGCCCTGCCCGCCAACCTGTACTCGGTCGAACGCGCCAAGGGCAATTTCGGCATGGCTTACTGGACGGTTGGCACGGGCATGGGAGAACTGCTGAACGCTGCTCTGTTCAGCATTCATACGCCGAACAAGGAGCGCGCGTATGGCGGTGTCAACTACACTGGCTACAGCAATCCCGACGTCGACGCTCTGCTCGAAAAGGCATCGGTGACGTTCGACGAGCAGACCCGCTACGGTCTTGTCGCCAAGGCGATCGAGACGGCCATGGCCGACCGGGTGGTTGTCCCCATTGCCCGCCAGATGATCATCTCCTCCGTACGCGGCGATCTACGTTACAGCCCCCGTGCGGATGGTATGTTCAACGCCCTCCACCTGGTCAAGGGCAAGTAACCCTCGCTTCCTCCCCAACGTCAGGGCCGAGATGATCTCGTTTCTAGCCAAACGCATCATGCAGGCCGTCGCCGTTGTTTTGGCGACGGCTAGCATGGTCTTCTTCGCAGTATTCATCATCGGCGATCCCGCCCAGCTGCTTTACAGCCAGAACGCCTCGGCGGCCGAGGTCGAGGCCGCGCGGCGGTATCTTGGTCTCGATCTGCCGCTCTATCAGCAGTACTTCAATTTCATGGGCGGGCTGCTGCACGGCGATCTTGGCCGCTCTTTCGTCTATGGGAAGCCGGCGCTGGGCGTCATCCTGCAGCGGCTTCCCGCGACTCTGGAGCTGGCCTTTGCATCCGTCGTACTCGCGGTCGTGGTGGGGCTGCCGCTGGGGCTCTATTGCGGGCTCAATCCTCGCACCATCCGCTCGCGCCTGATCATGGCAGTGTCTGCGCTTGGCGTCAGCCTTCCCACGTTCTGGATCGGCATCATCATCATGCTCGCCTTCGCGGTGAACCTTCGGCTGCTGCCGACCGGCGGTCGCGGCAACACGCTCACCGTGCTGGGCGTTCCGTGGAGCTTTCTGACGATAGACGGTCTGCGCCACCTGCTGCTGCCCGCCGCCAGCCTCGCCCTGTGGCAGGCGTCGCTGATACTCAGGCTCACGCGCGCCGGTACCGAGGAGGTGTTGCGCCAGGACTATGTCCGCTTCGCTCGGGCCAAGGGGATCGCACCCGGTCGCATCCTGTGGGTGCATGTACTCAAGAACGTATTGGCGCCCGTCGTCACCATGGTCGGCTTGTCACTGGGCGGGACGATCGCGTTTTCGATCGTCACCGAAAGCATCTTCAGTTGGCCCGGCGCGGGCAAGCTTTTGATCGACTCCATCTACGCGTTCGATCGCCCCATCGTGGTCGCTTATCTGATGCTTGCCGTCACGATCTTCGTGCTGATCAACACCTTCGTCGACCTGATCTACGCCGCGATCGACCCACGCGTCACACTGGGCGCTGCCGACTCGGGGAGCTGACATGATCGAGCAGACCGATACCGCAGCGCTCACGCTGCCGCCCAACCCGGCAAGACGGCCGGTCTACGAGGACCTGTTGGATTTCCTGAGGGACCCTGTCGCGGCCGTCGCTGCGTTCGTGTTCCTGGTGATCATCATGTTGGCGATCGCCGCGCCGTGGATCGCGCCACAGAATCCGTACGACCTCGCCTCGCTCAACATCCTCAATTCCGGCCTGCCGCCTGGCTCGAGCAGCCTGACGGGAGGCGTGTACCTGCTGGGCACGGACTCCCAGGGCCGCGATCTGCTTAGCGCAATGCTCTACGGCTTGGGGATCAGCCTGGCGGTGCCGTTCGCGAGCGTGTTGATCGCGCTCGTGGTGGGCGTAACCGTCGGCCTTGTCGCCGCCTATAGCGGTGGACGGCTCGACACGCTGCTGATGCGCCTCGTGGATTTCCAACTCGGATTTCCGCCCGTGCTGCTCGCGCTTGTCATCCTCGCTGTCTCCGGTCCTGGTCTCGGGAAGACGACACTGGCTCTCGCCACCGCGTACTGGGCGGTGTTCGCGCGGCTCGTACGGGGCGCGGCGCAGTCCGAACGACAGAAGGAGTATGTCGTTGCGGCCCGATGCCTGGCCATACCGGCGCACCGCATCATGTTCCGGCACATCCTGCCCAACGTCATCTCCCCGCTGATCGTCGTCGGCGCGCTCGAATGGGGAGCCTGCGTCTCGCTCGAGGCGACCTTGTCGTTCCTGGGGCTCGGGAGCCCCATCACGCGGCCGTCGCTCGGCATGCTCATCGCGAACGGCCTCTCCTACATCATGGCCGGGCGCTACTGGGTGAGCATCTATCCGGGGATCCTGCTCATGAGCGTGGTGCTGTGTATCAATATTCTCGGCGATCGGCTTCGCGAATGTCTCAATCCACGGTTCAAAGCGTGAGCGAACCTGATCCCATTCTGGTCGTCAGTGACCTGAATGTCTCCCTTGCCTCGGGCAAGCGGATGACCCCGATCCTGCGCGAGGTGAGCTTCGCGCTCAGGCCGGGAGAAATCCTGGGGATCGTCGGAGAGTCCGGCTCAGGCAAATCGCTGACCGCCTCCGCGATCATGGGCCTGCTCGAGCCGCCTGTCCGCATCGTTTCCGGCGCAGTCGCGTTCAAGGGGCGCGATCTTGCGGCGCTCGACGAAAAGGCTGTGCGCGCCATACGCGGCAATGAGATCGCGATGGTCTTCCAGGACCCCGCGATGTCGCTCAATCCGCTGTTGCGGATTGAAACCCAGATGGTGGAGTCGATTGTCGCGCATGATCGTGGCTGTTCCCGTCATGCAGCGCGCGAACGCGCGCGGGCCGCACTGGAGACCGTCGGCGTACCGGCCGCGGCCAAGCGGCTTCGCGCGTATCCGCATGAGCTATCGGGGGGCATGCGCCAACGTGTTTCTATCGCGATCGCCATGCTGCACAGTCCCGCCGTCATCATCGCTGACGAGCCGACGACTGCCCTCGACGTGACGATTCAGGCGCAGATCCTCGATGAGATGACGCAACTTTGCCGCAAGAACGGGACGGCATTGATCTGGATCAGCCACGACCTGTCGCTGCTGTCGAGCTTTGCCGACCGTATCTGCGTCATGTATGCGGGCCGAGTGATCGAAAGTGGGCCCTGTGGCGAGGTCATTGGCGCCCCCCGCCACCCCTACTCGCGCGGCCTCATACTCTCGGTGCCTGCAATGGCGCGCGCCGGAAAAGACATCGAGCCGATCCCTGGATATCCGCCCCGTGTGGGGATGGTCCCGTCAGGATGCGCCTTCCGGCCGCGCTGCCACCGGGCAAGCCCCGCCTGCGCGGTGCAGCCACCGCTGCAGACCGTTGCGTCGCAGCAATCTGCGGCGTGCTTTCACCCGTTCGATGACAAACTGCAGGTTCCCGCATGACGATGCAGATTTCAGCGACCGCCATCGTGAAGCGCTACGGATCGCAGCCAGGGCCCCTGACGCGTCTCGCTGGTCGCCTCAATTTTACGGTGGAGCCCAAGCTTGTGCAGGCCCTCAATGGCGTGTCGATCGACGTGCGTCCGGGAGAGGTGCTCGGCATTGTCGGCGAGTCCGGATGCGGAAAGTCTACCCTCGGCCGGGTTCTCGCCGGTCTGGAATCGCCTGATGAGGGCAGCCTCACATATGAAGGCCGGACGCTCGCCGAACTTGATCGGCGAGAACGCAAGACGGTGCAGCTGGCGAGCCAGGTGATCTTTCAGGATCCCTGGGCCAGCCTGAACCCGCGTTGGCGGATCAGACAGATCATAGGCGAGGCCCCGCTGGTGCATGGTCTGGTGGAGCGGCGCGATCTTGCGCGGCACGTCACGGCGATGCTGACACAGGTTGGCCTGACAGAGGACTACCTCGACCGCTTTCCGCATGAACTGTCGGGGGGACAGCGGCAGCGTGTCGGCATCGCACGCGCATTGGCCGTCTCGCCCCGAACGCTGATTTGCGACGAATCCGTCTCAGCGCTCGACGTTTCTATCCAGGCGCAGATCCTGAGACTGTTTCGCCGGCTGCGCAATGATTTGGGCATCTCGCTGGTCTTCATCAGTCACGACCTCAGCGTCGTGCACAATCTCTCGGATCGCATCGCGGTGATGTATCTTGGCAGGATCGTCGAGATCGGAACGGCGCAACAGATCTACGAGGCGCCCAGTCATCCGTACACGCAGGCGCTCATCGCCGACGCACCGCGACTGTCAACGCAGCGACGCTCGTTCTCGGTCATTCGCGGCGAGTTACCCTCGCCCTATGCTCCACCGAGTGGATGCGCGTTCCACACTCGCTGTCCCAAGGCGTTCGAGCGGTGCAGGCTGGACGTGCCGGCGACGATCGCCACGGAACCCGGGCGGACCGTCGCCTGCCACCTCTACGAGGAGGCCACTATTCCAGCCTGACGCGGGCCATCGTCAGCAGGTCCGCATAGGACCCGAGCTTCAGCGAGGCGGCTCGTGCCACGCCCTCGCGCTCGAAACCAAAACGCTCATAGAGTGCGATTGCGGATGGATTGTCGGTGAATACAGTCAATTCCAGGCGCACGATGTTGAGCCAGTTGTCGGTCAGTTCGAGCATGGCTGCGACAAGGGCCTTTCCGACGCCCTTGCCATGGTAATCCGAATGCACGCTGATGCCAAAACTGGCGACGTGCTTGCGTCGCGGCGAACTGTTGGTGAGGATGCCCAGGTGGCCGACCGTCCTTCCGTCGACTTCGGCTACGAGTTCGACGGAATTTGGATCGCGCTGCCGGTAGAACGTTCCCCAGAAGTTCGCCGTCCCGAACGGCAGCTGCGATGTCTGGAGGACCACGGCCGGATCGGCATAGATCTCTCCGATTGCGGGAAAGTCACTCTCGACGGGACGGCGAATGACGATGTCGCTCAACTCTTTGCCTCATGGACTGTTCGCGGCAGGGACGAGAGTATCTCCGCCCTGCCATTTCTGATGATGACGATTTCCTCCAGTCGGATGCCGAACCGATCTGGGAGATATATGCCCGGCTCGATCGAGAACACATTGCCCTCGGTCAGCACGGCGTCTGAAGTTGCAGCTATGTAAGGAGGCTCATGGAGGTCGAAGCCCATCCCATGTCCGGTGCGATGGGAAAAGTTCGGGCCGTAACCTGCCGCCTCGATGACTGCACGGGCGGCGCGATCGACATCGCGCGCCCGTGCACCGGCAACGGCCGCGTCGAGGGCTGCCCGGACTGCCCGATCTACGACAGCGTGAACATCCATGAAGCCCCGTGGTGCGGCACCGATCGTCGCAACGCGTGTCATGTCGCTGGGATACCAGTCGAGGCGGGCGCCAATGTCGATCAGGACGGCGCCGTTCGGTGCCAGCCTGCTGTGACCGGTGTAATGGTGCGGGAATGCTCCGTTGCCGTCGAAGCAGACACTGATGAATTCGGGGTGCGCTCCGTGTTCGATGAACGCTTGCCGAATGGCGTCCGCGACATCGAGTTCGCTGACCCCGACCGCCAGCGCCGCGAACCCGGCGCGCATGGCGGCGTCGTTCACGCATGCGCTGGCAACGAGCGCTGCGTATTCCGCCGCGTCTTTGACAGCCCGGAGCGCGCCCACCGTGTTGGCGGCGAATGTTCGGCGAATACCCGGCAATGCGTCGAGAACCAGCAAGGCATGATCGGCTCGCATGGACTCGTCGATCGCCATGGTCAGGCCGCAGCGCTTGGCCCCGACGTCTTCGAGAAGCGCGTTGAGCGCGTCATGCGGTCCTTCTTCGTCCGTCCATGTAAAGAACGGGAGCGATGTCTTGACGCGCGAGCTGTCGGCGTTGAGTGCCGGCATGAGAATTCCCGCACGCCTGGCCGACATGATGAGCATGACCGGCCGCTCGTCACCGTGAGGCGACAGTCCTAGTAGCCATTGCATGTGCGAGGATGGCCCGATGACGACAATGTCCGTGCCAACCTTTTCCATGCGGGCGGCAAGGCGCGCGAGCCGCGAATTAACAGGAAACGCCTCGCCCGGTGCGATCATGCGACCTTCCCTCATCAAAAGCTCGCGCTATCGCCGACCAATCAACAACCTGCGCCGCCTTGCAGCACTGGCACCTTTATAACCCACGTGGGCAGCACTTGATAGCGGCCATTTTATCCCAAGATTAAAAAATTTTACCTCCGCACGTCACTGCACCGCGTGACCGTGGCGCTCCCGTGAAGAATCTGGCCCATAGCGCATCCCTCTCTGACGGCGATAACGTTACGCCATCACACTGTGGGACTAAACACTTGCGGAAAGGGGCGGATGGGCCAACGTGAAGCCAATGCCCAATCGGAAGAACGTGCCAGCCTTCAGCCCCTTCCTCTATCGATATCGCAACCTCGTCGAGCGCTTCTTCAACAAGATCAAGCACTTTCGGGCAGTGGCAACCCGCTTCGAAAAGCACGATGCAAACTACCTCGCTCTTGTGAAGCTCGCGGCCGCCAGAATTTGGATGCGGGTTATGAGTCGATGACCTAATGCGCGAACTACTTCAAAGCCGCCGGATAAGAATCAGAATAAACCGGACCATCTCCAGCATAAGCGCTCGATAGTCCCATACTGAACTCGTTCATACAGGAAGCGTAAGTATTACGGAGAACGAATTCTTTCCGGCGACACTTTGTTCATCCAGGCGGAGGCAAAGGCCGGCCATTCTATCCCGGGGGCAGCCCTGTTCCGAGGTGGATCACCCGCGACGCAACGCGTTCGGCGAGGGCGGTTTCATGGGTCACGATCAACAGGGCAAGGCCTCGGCTGCGCACAGCATCAATGAGAATGGTGAACACATCCTGTTGGCTCACCGGGTCGAGCTGTGATGCCGCCTCGTCTGCGAACAAAAAGGCGGGGTCCAGCATCAGAGCGCGGAGTATGGCAAAGCGTTGAAGTTCGCCGCCGGACACTTCCGTGGGATACCGATCGAGCAGCACACGCTGCAACCAGAGCTGTCCCATGGTTTCTTCAGCCTGTCGCCACGGCAATCGGTGTCGCTTGAGCAGATCTTCCAGAGCCCGGCGAAAGGTCTGGTAAGGGGCGAAGGCTGCAGGCGGATCCTGATAGAGCTTCTGAAGCCGTAGTGGTGAGATATCTCGGTTCCGCTCAACAAACCCTTTATCTGGCATGATGACGCGTAGCAGAAGGTTGCCCACCGTCGTCTTTCCGCATCCGCTCGGCCCCGTAATCGCGACGACCTCACCGCGGCTGATACTGATGTCGAAGTCCGTGAAAAGTTGCTTGTCGCCAAAACGCTTGGCTAGCCCGCGGCCACGAAGCACCATGTCGGTGGGGGCCGGAAGGCCGGGTGCCGGCCAGCGGCTGGGATCTGCCGCGATCAGGGCGCGGGCATAGGTGTGCCGCGGCCTCTCGAGCACGTCCAACGCAGGCCCGAATTCAACCAATCTGCCGTCCAGCATGACACCGATCATACCGCCGAGCGCCTTGGCAACTGCGATATCATGCGTAATCGTCAGGAGCAGACGGCCTTTCTCGACCTCTTGCCGCAGTCGCGTCACGACATTGTCGCGCAGCACGGCATCCAAGCCTTTGGTCGGCTCGTCGGCGATGAGCAGCGCGGCACCGGCAGCATGCGTGACGGCGATCGCCGCGCGCTGACACATGCCGCCCGAGAGCTCGTGTGGATAGTCCTTCGTCCTATCGCCGAGACCGACCTCCTCGAGATCCGCGCGGGCGCGGGCGTAGGCATCGGTCCGACTCGCCCCATGCAGATGGCGATGGACTTCCATCACCTGACCACCGATCCGCATCGTCGGATCAAGGGCAAGCCAAGGCTCCTGCGGCAAGAGAGCGACAGTCCGCCCCCATCCCTTACGCACTGCATCAGGTCCGATGGCGAGCAGATCAGTTCCATCGAGATGTACGGAGCCAGTAACGGAAAGCCCGGCAGGGAGGCTTCCCATGATGGCATGGGCAACCAGCGATTTCCCCGACCCGCTGGCCCCGAGCAGCGTGAGCGGCAGACCCTGCGACAGCGTAAACGAGACATCGCGAACGATCGCCGTCGTCTCCGCGAAAACGTTGAGGCCGGATAAGGCGACGAACACGGTCCGCGTCCGCATCCCCGATGGCGTGATTGCGGTGAAGCCCCAGCCGAAGCCTGGCTGGAAACTCGAGAAGGTAAAGGGCAAATATGCCAAGTCCTACGACTACTACGGTACGCCGACGAGCGAAGGCGTGACCGAAGTCGTCTGGAGCGGCGGCAATCTCGCTGATGACGAATATGACGAGTTTGTCCTGCGCGGCTATCTGACTGGCGATTTGAAGGCGGACACGACACTCTATTTCCCCGTCGTCCAGGAATGCCCGGACGGCGCCGCCGCCCGTTGGATCGAGATCCCTGAGGAGGGCAAGAAGGCGGATGACTATGAAAAGCCAGCGCCCGGACTAAAGCTCGTTCCCAAGAAGTAATCGAGATCCAGGCGAGGGCGTATTGTGCCCGCGCCCCAACGTTTCCGGTAAACCCGCAGGCGAAGGCAACGATGACCCGCAACACCAGTACCCAACTATGCTTGCTCTTCGCCATGCTGCTGAGCGCTGCGGTCGGTCTGCTGATCCCGGCGGGGGAAGCCGCCGCCCACGCCTCGCTTGTACGCGTGGAGCCGGCCGACGGCGCAGTCATCGGAGCAGCGCCACCAACTATCTCGCTGACGTTCAGCGAGCCCACCTCGCCGCTCGTCCTGAAACTCATAAGGCCCGACGGCAGGACGACCAGCCTCGATCGCTTCGCGCTGCGCGATACCACCCTCGAGATCGAGGCGCCGACGGATCTGGGCAACGGGACGCATATCCTGAGCTGGCGAATTGTCTCCGAGGATGGACATCCGGTGGGCGGCTCCGCCGTATTCTCGATCGGCGGCCCGAGCCGTGGTTCGGCTCCCGTCGCGAGCGAAGCGATCGACTGGCCCGTTCGTATCGCCATCTGGACGGGCAAGGTTTTGATGTATGCCAGCCTCTTCCTTGGCATAGGCGGCATCTTCTTCATACGGTGGGTCGGTGATTGCTCTCCTGTGGCGAGGCGCGCGGCGCTCTGGGCCATTGCCGGCGCTTTGCTGGCCACCCCACTGACGGTGGGGCTGCAGGGGCTGGATGCGCTCGGCACGCCACTGACGGCCCTCGGCAACCCCATAACCTGGAAAACCGGGTTCTCCACGAGTTACGGCACGACTGTCCTCCTCGCGGTAGCGTCTGGGGGGCTTGCCCTCGTTGCGATCCTCACGCGGGGATGGGCCGGCAAGATCCTTTCGCTCCTTGCCTTTCTGGGCGTCGGAATGGCACTGGCCGCCAGCGGCCACGCAAGCGCCGCTCAACCTCAATGGCTGACGCGACCCGCGGTGTTCCTGCATGCGACGGGGATCGCCTTCTGGGCCGGTTCGCTCATTCCGCTCGTCGCGGCATTTGCCGCACGCAAGCCCGACGCCGTCCTGGCCTTGCGCCGCTTCGCGAATGCCATCCCATTCGCCGTTCTGCCGCTGGTGGCGGCGGGCATGGTCCTGGCGCTCATCCAGCTGGGCGGCCCGGCCGCTTTGTGGAGCACGGCCTATGGCCAAGTCTTGATGGCCAAGCTGCTCCTGCTCGTCATCTTGTTTTGTCTCGCGGCCTATAACCGCTTCTGGCTGACGAAGCCGACCGAGCAGGGCGATCCCGTGGCGACCCGGCAGCTCGTTCGCTCAATCCGTATTGAACTGGCGATCGTTGTCACGATCTTCGCCGTTGCCGCGTTCTGGCGATTCACACCCCCGCCCCGCGCCCTCGCCGAGGCCGCAGCGGCGCCGGCTTCCATTCATATCCATACCGCCAAGGCCATGGCGGACCTGACGGTCGCGCCGGGGCGCGTCGGCCCGTCGTTGGCGTCCATCGTCATCATGACAGGCGACTTCGGGCCCCTCGCCGCCAAGGACGTCACGCTCATCCTCGCCAACCCCTCGGCTGGCATTTAACCCATTCGCCGCCCCGCGAGGAGATCGGGCGATGGGACATGGCAGGTCGAGGCCCTGAACCTCCCGCTACCAGGTCGCTGGACCGCCCGCATCGACATTCTGATCTCGGATTTCGAGATTGTTAAACTCGAAGGCACCATAGAGATCCGACCATGAGCGAATAAGAGATGTTTGAAGCTTATAATATGTATCTCCAGATAAATTTACGATCAACGGACAACATATGAGAGATTATAGTGAACTCTAAGGAGTGGCGCATTTCATTAAAAGTACGATTTTGCGACAAACACACAGAGGCAGGTGACTAGCCCCACGGGATCAGACTAGAATAGCACCCCGGCCGACCCACTAGCCAGTCAATATAGTGTCAAGGGACGCCGGTGTTTACTGCGAAACTCTCCCCAGGTGCGCTAGTCTGAATATTGCGCATTGACCTGGATGCAGCGATATCGACCATTGACGCCCGCAATCATTATCACTAGTCTTATACACGCTCTGCGAAATCTTCACACTGGAATTCCTAGGAAGCACGATAAGCCGGAGAGGCTATCATTCAGCTTTTTCCTGCCGCTCCATGGCGAAACCCAAACCCCTGCATCAAACGAAAGCTGTCGTTGCAGCACTTCACCATCTCCTTTTGACGCACCCACGATTCAGCAGGCCGCAGAAAGCAAATGCACCCGAGGGGCCGAGCAGGGAAGCCAGCACCCACAGTTACCTGTTTCAGCTCGCGCCGCTCCAGTCTGCGCCTGCTTGAAGCCTCCGCTAGCGGACCTGTTTGATAGAAACCTAGATCTCAGTTTTACCGCCGTTTTGCAAATACAATTCGATCGGCTCCCGATACTGCTGAAATTCCTTGTAACCATGCGAAGTGGCGATACACACGATGGTTCTCGACTTGGCATCGCCCGTCAGACCAATTGAGCGAGCCGCGGTTAGAGCCGCCGCGCTCGACAGTTCTGTATAAAGACCGTTTTGGGCGAGGACTTCCTGGTCGCGCAGCACGTCCTGCTCATCAACGGGGATGGCGCTTCCGCCTGTCTTGCGGATTCCGTCAACTGCCTGAAAAGTAACTGTCGACCCGCCTAGGGATACCATGGCAGACTTGCCATCATAAATGTTCCTATAGTCCCCCTCCTCCAGTGCGCGCTTGATCCGCGCGAACGGCTCCACCGCATGAACGCGTGGGATTGCACGGATCAACCCAGCCTCGCGAAGATCCACGAATCCCTGCGCAATTCCCCAGAGAAGGTCGCCTCTGGATGTGGGGACAACGATGTCCGTAACGGACCTGTTCTTCGTCTGAAGGAACAGTTCCAATGCGATGGCCCTGAAGCCGTCGATCCCGATCGGATTGCTACCGACCGCTGGGATCATATAATTCGTCACGGGATACCACTCGCCTGACCTGGCCTTCTGTGCCACCAGCATCCATCTTTCATCGGGAGTGGGTGTGGCCACCAATCTGGCGCCATGCATCTCACAAGCGCGCCTCCAGTTCGGGCTCATTCCCGGCATCGTCACGACGACGCAGCCCAGTCCCGCATGAGCGGCATAGGCGGCGACCGAAGTTCCAGCATTGCCGCTGGATGCGACTGCTAGCGTGGGGGCGCCCGCTTCGCGCGCGCGCTGAACGATCAGCGCGCTCATACGATCCTTGTGAGACCCGGTAGGATTGGCCGCCTCATTCTTCACAAGCAAACCGGCTACACCTGCCTCATCCGCAAGCCCGGGAAAATCGACAAGTGGCGTATGCCCTTCTCCGAGACAGGGCCCTGGATATGCCAGCCAATTGTGAACGGTATCCATGCTTAGCTGGCCCGAAAAGCGGCCATAGCGCACCTTCAGACTAGCTGGCCACCCCTCCGCGAGGCAGGCGGGGCAGCCTTCGAAGAAATCATCGAAGGCGTAGTCGCGTTCGCAGCGGATGCACTGCATACCGACAATCGAAGAATTCCGGATGTTTTTCATTGTCGGTCCTAGCGAGCCGCTATCGGGCGCATGAGGTTGTAGAGGCAATCGCCACGGGTGGTCAGAGACGGATGCCGGCGGCAGGAGATCTGTCCCGACTGCGGAAAATATAGGTCCTGCGGCTTCTGCGTCGGGTTGTCGATCGTGTATAGTCGACCGGCGAACTGGCCTCTCTTGACATGATCACCGACTGCAAAGAACGGCTCGAATATTCCGTCACCGTCGGCATAGAGTGAGAATTCGCTGCCAGGATTCTCCATAAGCTCGCTGCCCGTGCTTGCCGGAACCTCTATCGTAGGTGCGATCCCGACATGTTTCAAAAGCCGCTTCGTGCCATTCTCTGCGATTTGAAGGCCTCTCAAGGAAAGGGTTGCTCCCCCGCCCATTTCCGTGGTGATGCAGGGGACGCCCATTTCTCGTGCGACCGCGTTCAGGGTGGTCGCGCCGCCGCCACTAGCTCCGCTGCTGATAAAGCTGACTGGTGCACCGAACACCTGGAGCAGTTCGAACAGCTTATTGGTCTCATCCGGTGTTCGTCCGGGTCTGATCAGCGCGCAATGAACGTAGTCGAGTGAAAACCCGCCCGAATGAAGATCAACTACGATATCCGCCATCGGCAGCATGAAATCGCTGACGTAGTGCGCGATCATCGCTGTAGGGGTTCCAAGAGCATTGCCAGGAAAGGATCGGTTGAGGTTGCCATCGTCCAACGGGGATACACGGATGCCAGCCTTGACGGCTGGATAATTTAGGGAAGGGATAATAATAACTCTTCCCTTGAGACTCTCCGGTTGAAGCTCACGTGCGATGTTCATTAACGCAAGTTGCCCCTCATATTCGTCACCGTGACTGCCTGCGATCAGGAGCGCGGTGGGGCCGTCGCCATTCTTAATGGATACGATCGGAACCGGGATCCAACCGTAGGCCGACCGGGTCGTCGAATGAGGCAATCGCAGACAATCGGCGAACTTGCCGTCCTCTGCGAAGTTGATAGGCGTCCAGATGCGTGACTGGATTCTTGTCATGTCGGTCGCCTTATTTGATTACGGGAATGGTCTCAGGCGAGACCTCGCTGAGGAATTCAACGCCATCCTCGCGAACGAAAACCACTTCTTCGAATTGGAAGACTGCGCCCTTCTTCTCAAGCTTAGGTTCAATGTGGAAGATCATTCCCGGTTTGATGAAGGTTTCATCGGTTGCTGAGATGGACGGGGGCTCGGTGACATCAAGTCCGCCGCCGTGGCCGATGCGGGTGACCCGCCCGTAAATCTCGCCGAGAGCGGCGTCAGCCCAAAGACGTTGGAATGTGTCGAAGATGTCGCAACAGCGAAGACCCGCTTTGACGGTCTTAGCCAGCTCGATAGTCAAAGAGCGGACGCCCGTGTAGGTGTCAATTTCCCACTGACTGGGATCGCCGCACCGCGCTATCCGGTTTCGATCGGCAGGATATCCGCCATAGGTCGCACGGAAGTCGGTCCAGATATAGTGGCCGCTGCGCAGCTTGCGTTCTGAGGGATGGCGCCCGTAGAAAAAATCGCCGTCCGCAAAGAGCATCGCGATCGGCGGAGCGCTTTCGGCCCCGTTGAGGTAGATCTGCGCCTGCATCATTTGGCAGAGCTCATACTCCGGAATTCCAACATAGGCCATCGCCACGGACTGGTCGAAAGCACGGTTGACGATACCGAAAGCAATCTTTTTCATCTCGGCTTCGTACTGGCTCTTGATCAGGCGCACACGCCAGAGAAGATCGACCGCGCTGACAGCCTCACCATCAGACGACAGGCGGTTGAGACTGCTGACAAGATGAAGCGAGCCGCGACCCAGCATGTCGGGCCCGTGATCGATTGAGATCCGCCGGCGAGAAGCTGGCATCGCGGCGATCTGGTCAGCGATGGCATCAATGGCTTCGGTGAGATAGCCGTCGTAGAGGATCGATGAGAACACCCGCGGTGCCGATTCGATCAGGTTGGCTTCGGTCAGACTGCCGAACACCACCAGGCGATCATGCGTGAGCATCGCGAGGATGGGACGCGCGTGATAAGCCCACGACATCGTCCTGTAGTCGGTAAAATAGTGGACGTTCTTCTGATCTGTGAGAACCATCACATCCAGACCCGCACGTTCCATCTCCGTCCGCGCCCGAGCGATACGATGTTCAAGCTCCTCAAGGGGGACTGGCGGAGCGGGCGGCAACCATCTCGCATCCATGGAAAGGTTACGGCGGCCGCGGGCATTAATCCGCGACGCGACAGATTGCTGGTTCATGATTTTCCCAATCCGCTCTATTGTACTTGCGACCCGCTTCCGCCGGCGTCGGAGACTGCTCCCATCACAGAATCCACCCGAGCTAAGCGTCCATTCAGCAATGATCTCAAATTCGCCATTACTGTCGAATAACGCTTACGACCACACGCGTCCTGACACCGATATCCTTCCAGCCTCGGATCGCGACTACGCGTCTATACGATCCCGCCGTCCTCGCCCGACGCAATCCCAGGCCAGCATATTACAGAGCGCGAAACACTGATGAGCGTTTGACTTCGCCCCAGTCTTGCCTCGAAACGAGGAGCGGAGCAACAAACCGGACTTGCCAGAGACCGCGGGACAGGCCTGACGGCTCCCGCGGGGCCATCAATCCTCTTGCAGCGATCGACCTGTCGATCAGGTCGCACAGCTATCCGCACAGCCTGCACGCGACTGCCAGGATTTTCGGGGTTCTCACGCTTCGACGCCCATCCTCCTGCAGCCACCTTTCTTACTGTCGACGTGTCCACCACACCGCCCCACGTCCGCGCCGCCTGGAGCCGGTTCTCTGCCCATCCGCAATCAATGCAGGAGCTGACTGAGGAACTGTCTCGTCCGCACCTGTACCGGATTGCTGAAGAACTCCGCCGGATTTGCCTGTTCGACAATCTCCCCGCCGTCCATGAAGATAACGCGGTCGGCCACCTCGCGGGCGAAACCCATCTCGTGCGTCACGCAGATCATCGTCATTCCTTCGTCGGCAAGACGGGTCATAACGTCGAGGACTTCCTTGATCATTTCTGGGTCGAGTGCAGATGTCGGCTCGTCAAAAAGCATGATCTTCGGTTTCATGCAAAGGGCACGTGCGATAGCGACGCGCTGCTGTTGTCCCCCTGAGAGCTGGGCTGGAAACTTCTTCGCCTGCTCCGGGATTCGGACACGCGTCAGATTCTCCATCGCAACTGCTTCGGCCGCATTTCTCGCCAGCTTCCGCGCCCGGACGAGGGCAAGGGTGCAGTTGTCGATGACGTTGAGGTGTGGAAAGAGGTTGAACTGCTGAAAAACCATCCCGACTTCGCGCCGGATCGCCGGCAGACCCTTCGTGCCAGGCCGCAGTTCGGTCCCATTCACCACAATCCTGCCTCGTTGATGCTTTTCCAATTGATTGACGCACCTGATCAAGGTCGACTTACCCGAACCCGAAGGGCCGCAGACAACGATCCGTTCACCCGTTGCGACGTGCAGATTTACATCGCGCAGCACTTGGAAGTTGCCATACCACTTCGAAACATTCTCGATGGAGACCGCCGTGCCGCCGCGCACTGTCTGGATGGAGCCCATCCCGGCCTGCTCGTCAGTTGGGTTTGAGGTCATATATTCCTCCACGAGGCTTGAGGTAATGCTGATCAGTGGGGAGGGGTCGTCACGCCGAGATACCGCTCAAGCCAGTTGACAAGGGTCACCGCAATCAGCGCAAGGCAAAGAAACAGAATGCCTGCAACAAACATCGGCTCAGCGTATCGATACGTTTCCGAAGCCACGTCAAACGCACTGCCCAGCATTTCCGGTACCGCGAGCACGGCGAGGTAAGGAGTTGCCTTAAGGATCGACACCGAGTACGCGCCCAACGGTGCCGCGACGTTTCTCAACATCTGCGGTGCGATGACGAAGATCACCGTGTGGATCCTGCTCAGCCCGAGGCTTTGCGCGGCCTCCCCCTGACCACGCGGCACCAAATCTATCCCCGCCTTGAACACCTCCGACAGGTACCCGGAGTAGTAAAAGCTCAAGCCGAACACCCCGACGACCAATGCTGGCAGCACTACGCCGTAGTACGGCAAGACGTAAAATAGAAAATACAGTTGCGCGAGGACCGGAGTCGACCGGATCGCGTCCACCACGAACTGCATCACGGGGCGGACATGCCGATTTGACCGACGCGCGATCTCCCACAGGAACCCGAGGGCGGATGCCCCCATAAAGCTGAGGATCGCGACAACCAACGTGTTTCCAATACCTTCGAGGACACGAGGAACTATCTTGAGAGCGAACGCAAAATCAAAACTCATGGGACGCTCCGCGTCCTTTGGCTGCGGACCTTTCGAGACGCCGACCAAAGATCGTCACCGGATAGCAAATGATAAGATAAGCGACCAGAAGACCGGAATAGACGCCAACCGGATTATAGCTCAGCTGCGCAATTTCTTTTGCCCTGAACGTCATGTCCGTGAGAGTCAAAAGAGAGACAAGCGATGTCCCCTTGATCAACTGAATGGCCTGGTTGATAAATGTAGGTGTCATCGCGGCGATGGCCTGCGGGAGCTCCACAAATCGGAGCACCTCGATGCGACTAAGCCCAAGAGCAAGCCCAGCCTCGCGCTGTCCCCGGTTAAGCGTCTGCAACGCCGCCCGAACCGATTGACTCCCATAGCCCCCGATGTTGAGACCGAGCACCATGGCGCCGACACTAATAGCAGAAAGATTAATTCCGAAAGCAGGCAGTGAGTAGTAGAATGCGTAAAGCAATACGATTACAGGTGAACTGCGCCAGAACTCGATGGTCGCCGTGACGACCCAGCGGGCCGCTCCGGTGGAAAAGTGCTGCAGAATACCTGCAAGAAGAGCAAATGGGATCGCATATAGAAGTCCCAGGACCGTGACGATGGCCGTTATCCCGAAGCCTTCGTATATGCCCAGGAGTATTTGAAGGAAGGTCATTCGCTCTGCTCCGCGGTCGAAAGACCTCAGCGATAATTACTCCCGCACAGATCACTCGCCTTCGCAGTATCCGGGGCGATCTCCCCATCGGAAAACCCGGACTTTGCCAAGATGGACTTGAGCTTGCCTTCCACCTTCATCTTCGCCAAGCCCTCATTATAAAGGTCCCGCAGATCGGCATCTTCGGGGCGGAACGCTATGGCGGCATAGTTGACGACAGGTTTGCCGCTGACGAGGAGGCCTGTGAAAGGCATCGCGCGCTCGATACCCCGGATATTCGGATCTTGAAGAATGCCGATTGCCGTTCCGGTGGAGAACGTAATCGCGTCGATCCTGCCGGCCATGAGCGCTGAAACGCCCGCTTGCACGTCGGGAAACTGCTGCACCCGCTCTTTCGAGATGCCTGCCTTGATGGCATTCTCCGTATTGGAACTTCCGCGTCCCCCTGCCATCCGGATGGAGGGGGTCTTGGCAATATCCTCGTAGCTATGGATGTTCAAGGGATTGCCGGCTTTTACGAGCACCCCATCGCCGATTGCCAGATCCGGCTCACTGAAGATTACCTGCTCGCAACGTTGTGGGGTGATCGCGAGGCCGGAAGCAACAGCATCTATCCGCTTGGAGATGAGGCTCGGAATGAGCGCACCAAACTCCACGACCACAAAGTCAATTTTCTTGACACCCAATGGCTCGAGCACGGCACGGATCATGTCCGGATGGACCCCTGCCACTCTGCCATCGGGAGTCTTGAAGCCCCACGGCACCTGATTGTGAATCCCGACCTTTAGCTCCGCGCCTGAAAGGACCTTTTCTTTCAGCGATAGGGCAAATGCGGCATTTGCGCCAAAGGCGCAGATAGCAACGATTGAAGCCACGAAGGCGGCCAAACGTCTGTTGGTGCCCGTTGCGGTCATGTCATTCCCCTTCCGATTGATTTTCGCATCGAAATATACTAGGTATACTAATCATGTCAACTCGTGCAGTCGCCGATTTTTCGGTAAGATTATCTGGCGGGAGAGCGACGATGGAGCACGTGGTGAGGAACGGGGTGAATCTTGAGTAACTTGCAACTGGGCGCTTCGGCGTCATCCCTGCATGAGCGCGTTCGAGAAGAGCTTATTCGGCGCGTCAAGGCGGGTGTCTACGGTCCCGGCGATCCAATTCCGTCGACGGCTCTGCTTAGCGAGGAGTTTGGCGTCAGCGCCATCACCGTCAAGCGAGCTCTGCGCGACCTGCAGGCGGCAGGAACTCTGACAGCTGTTCCGGGAAAGGGAACGTTCGTTAAGGAGCAGCGGCGCTTTCTACGAGAGCTCGATGTCTGGATGTCATCGATGGACAACGCGCGTCGACTTGGATTCATGCCAACACTCGAGCTGCTCTCGATTACGCGGGAAAAAATTACTGATCCAAGTATGGGCGTATTCAACCCGCCGGATAGCGCGATGCTGTGCGTACGCAAGACGATCTTCGCGGATGGCGTCCCTATTATGTATGACGCCGCTTATCTTTCATCAGACGTGAGCGACGATATTGTTGAAGAGTTTGGAGAACGCTTCGTAACCGATGCCCTCGAGCGCCACGCAATTATCATCAAGAACACGCGATTGGTCATTGACGCGGCTCCTGCGACTGGAAAAGCGGAGGAAATATTTGGCATCCCGAACGGTTATCCGATGCTGCGCCGCCTCTATATGATTACGACCTCCAATCCGGGAGTCACGGTCTTCGGTCTGGTCGTCTCACCCTTCGACCGCCTCGCATGTTCCATCAATCTTCCTGGGGAAGCCCAAAACCTAAACAGTTTACTCAAGAATAATGCCGCGGTCACTTGACCGAAATTGCAATTTCTCCCGGTGAACCGAGGCCGCTCCTAGAAGGAGCGGCCGCGCCCGGTTGATTTCGAAGGCAGCTTTAGTCCATTATCGAATGCTGCTTCCGCACAGTTCTTTCGCTGTCAAATCCTTTGGCGGGATACCACTATCGCTGATCGCAACGGGTGAGAATGAGACGTATAGATTCCCAGTCTTGATCTTGGTAAGCTCTTGATTAAAGAGATCGCGGAAATCGGAGTCGTCCCGACGAACGGCAATTCCGCCGTAATTGATCTTCTCACGGCCATTTGCTTCAATATGTCCTTTGAATGGCTGAGCGCGCTTAAGACCGGTGATCCGCTGGTCTCGCAAAAGTCCGTTCGCCGACGCCACGCCGAGAAAAAAGGCATCAATCCGGTCCGGCTTAAGGGCGGCAACATCAGCGCTTGTGTCAGGGAAGAGCTGGATGCGGCCCGCATCTGGGTGCAGGCTATAACGTTCGTATCTACTTCAACATCGTCGGCCAGCTTCGGGACCGCGTTCGAAATACTTGGCGGTGAGATGAATGGAGCATCGTCACCAATGAAGCCAGTGTCATTGTAAAATGCCACACAGGAAGGCATTTCGTGTCCGGACGTAACTATTTTGTCGACCATCCGCTCAGCGACAGCTCGAGGATATGGAGAGACGAAACCGATACGTCTTGCCCCGGTTACCTTGAGCGCGGCGAGGATAGCGGTGAATGGGTTCGTGACAGCGGCGCGCGGATGAACTTCGCGAACTCTCCTTTCAACTTCCATAGGCCTGATGACCATGGCCGCCGAAGTGCAACCCAGGGCAATGACGTCGGAAGAGCGCATTGCATTGATATCGCGTATCGCCACATTAAGCTTATTTGCTTGCTTTCTGAGACCTTCAACCGTCGCTGGTTAATTGCGCTTCCGCGATGTAGGAAGGCAGCTCTCGTAAAGCGCCTTCCCGGGTACCGCAAACATCGTACGCGCTTCGGCAGACAATGTCCGATCATTGGATATCACCACCATCCCGATATCGGCTCGCCATCCGATCCCGTTGTCTTTGTGATAGTTCATGCGCGACCACATGCGCGTAGGCGCCTCAGTCGATCCCTGCATCTCAATCTCCCAACGACCTTCGACAAACTCGCCCAAGCTGCCGCTTCCCTTGCCTGGCAAGCCGTGGTGCCGAGATTGGCCTCGAAATATGTTGATCACCTTCTATGGTATACCTAGTATATTTAATTGAGTCGTCAAGCGCTGGCTCTCCGGCTTTGGCGATGAGGACGAGAGGAGCGAAAATGGTTGACCGTGGAACCCAAAACGCTTGCGTAGCGCACTATGATGTGGGCATCGCGCAGCACATCCTGTTTCCGAGCGGTCCGGAACATCTCGATGCGGGGTTCCTGGCGAGATTTCTTTCCGGGCTGCGATTTGAGGTCCTCCCTCCGGAAGTTGTCCATAAAGCCAAACAGATCCTCCTCGATACGATCGGATGCATAGCTGCCGGAACAGACACTCCTTTGGGGAAACGGCTCCTCGATGCCTACAAGGCGGAAGCGTCCAACACGGGATGCGTGGTTCCTGGAAGTGGTATGGCCGCAGGTCCTTCAATAGCCACGAAATTGAATGCGTGGCTTTCCGACGTCCTCGACTACGAGGACGTCGCTGTAGGGCATCCCAGCGCAACGGTGATCCCTGCTGCGATGGCCATGGCCGAACATGTTCGTGCCACTCCCCGGCAATTTCTAACCGGAGTGGTTGGTGGGTACGAGGCGGGTATTCGGCTCCACGACTCGACCCAGGCGAGCCCAGAAGTCTACAAACGTTTCGCCGTCTATCATGCGTGGCACGGCTTTGCCGCAGGCGCCGCAGCAATGGGCGTTTCAGGTGGAACCGAGGAACAATTCAGGTCGGCCCTGGGCCATGCTGCCGCGAATACTTCCATACCGATTTGGTATGTGCAGTACGGCCGCCCCGCGCATGCTCTCAAAGCCAATTATGGTCAAATGGCCCTTGGAGGAATCGACGCCGCGCTGTGCGCTCGCCAGAATATCATCGGCCCGTTCGCGATGATCAGCGACCCCGAACGGGGCTTCGCACGTATCGTCGGTTCCGATAACTTCGACCCGTCGCGTCTCTCTCATGGCCTGGGCGATGTCTGGCGTATAAAAGAGTCTTCACTGAAGGCGTTCCCGGCCTGCGCCTTTCTCCACACAACAGCGGACGCAATAAACAATCTCATTGGGCGCAATTCGATCGACCACCGCAACGTCGAGAAGGTCTGGATAAGGTGCTTCTCGCGAATCCCGCACTGGTTTTCGGATATGGCGCCAGCGTCGGATATCGATGCTCAGCTTTCGATTCAGTATGTCTCGGCGATGGCCCTCTTGTCAGTGAAACCTGGAAGGGCGTGGTATGCGCCCTCACAGCTTGGTGACGCAACGGTGTCTGCGCTGATGAAAAGGATCCACATCGAAGTCGATCCCGTGGCTGAGCAGGGTTTCTGGAGAGAGCGAATGTATCGCTCCACCGTAACGGTGGCAACGAAGAACGGCCAATATTTTACAATGACTGTCGACTGGGCGCCAGGGCATTGGCGCAGGCCGTTCAGTGATGAGGACGTTTTAAAAAAATTCATCAACAACATTAAGGGCACCTCAATAGAAAAAAACGGGTCGCAAATCGCAGACATCATCGTTGGTATGGAGCGTTCGGATTCGCTGGAGAATCTCTGGAAATCGCTTCGAAACCGGTGAACACCCATGCAAGTCGACTAACATGGTCGGATTGAAAGACCGGCTGCCTTGCGCGGAAGAGAGGCCCCATGCGCCACTTCATGCATGCTGGGAATTACGCCAAGCCAAATCTGGGCTTGGCAGCTGAGTGAAGCGGATTGCGGCCAGGCATAGTGAGGGCATCGTAGTCGCAACGAAGTGGCTCGGTGTTTAGATGGGATATTCAGCTGGCAACTTTCATCTCGCGGCAAATTCTGACCATTTCGTCGGGAATGCACACCGAGGTATCTTTGACAGAAACATCTAATCCGGCAAAATGCGTCATCATGCGCCTCCTCTCTGAGTCCCGTGGCTGCGTCACACAGATCACGTTTGCCATCAGCTCAAAGCGCATAACCTCAACTCATCACCGCTAGATACGACGCCAGCCGAATGTCCCATCTGAACATCTAGGCTGGTCCGCCGATCGGCGGAATATGCCCTGCGTGTTAGTGTATTTTACGTAAAATGCACTGAAGCGAGATATCTTCGCCCACTACACAGGCAATATTCAATAGCGGCCCGGTATCAAGCACGGGGCTTTGAAGCCGGTTTTGCCAAGCGGGTGTCAGCGTTTTGTCTTCGTGGGCGGATTCCGCTTGTTGATGAGCTCCCAGATCTCTTCCGCACGCCAGGCTGTTGTTCCGCCCAGACGTACCGGCTGCGGAAACTCACCCGTCTTCACCTTTGCCCAAAACGTGGACTTGCTCAGGGGCAATGGGCCAGTTGGCGCCAGAATCTGCTTTAACCGGACCAAGCCAGTCCGTGGCATCTCCGTCTGCCTTGTTTGTTGGTCCGCAGTCTCGCCCGTTGGTCTCTCATCCGGAGTAAATTGAAGCGGTGCGGGCGATGCAACTGCGGTCGGCTTTTTCCCGTTCATTGCGCGCGGTGCCTTCTGCTCCCCACTTTGTCCAATCCTGCGGGCGTGGTTGCCCCTCGAAGCCTCCCAGGACGCGGCATCCCCCAGCCAATCCCAGCTTCTGCGGAATAACCATGCCGTCATGACCAACAAGGCCTATCGCCACCGCCCGACGGATTCGCTCATGCTGCTCCTTGAAGCTTCTGATCGTCGGCAACGCCTCGTCGGCTGCCAGCGATCCCTCATCGAGCAAACGTGGATCTTTGCCGAGAGACAAGGCCGCAGCCTCCGCCACTGTCCAGAACGGCATTGCCCGCCATTGGGACATATCGAACGAAGCGCCCGGTCGATTGCAGGGCAACAGTCGATCGCGGAGCTCAGGCATGGACAGCGGTTGCAACGTGGCATACAGCGCAGCGGCGGCGATGACCGCGCCCTCCACCTCGGTCCTCTCGTCGTCGCTCCACTCTTACGGATCCGAGAAAACCGCCGAGCCCGACAGAGTACGCCCTATTGCATCATCCGGCAGCGCGCCTTCAGACAGCGCACGCACGAGATCTCGCAGTTCGTTCGTGATCTGCGGAAAGCTGAGCTCCAGGATCGCCCGTGTATGGCCTTCGCGATCAGTCGCGTCAGGCTGATGCCGAAGCAGCTTCCGCAACGCGCGTGCCATACGCCCCCTTCCCCGCCCAGCAGAACCTTAGCAGGCAGGCCGGACCTTGCCGTCCTTCCATGCCACATTCCCAATGCGGGAGAGAGTATCCTTTTGATGATAGCGACCTATTGCGACTTGATCCAATAGCCGCTTAGCGCCCTCATTCCGGCCGTTCGACTGACACGCGAGACTTTCCGAAAGCCGACATTGCTTATGGAGCAGCCCAGCGCCAGCAGATTTCTTCGGCGTATGTGCTCGAATCCCTTTCGGCCCGCCAACTGGGCTAATTTTGCCATTTTAAAGAACCACTTAGCCGCCGATTTCCCTCTATTGCCGCATATGCGCTGTCGGCATTTACCTCTGTGATCGGTTCTTCCAGAAGTTTGCGCCTCAGCAGCTCTTCGAGCCAGTCGGCGAATACCTGTAACCGGCGAGACAGGTGCTGCCTGTGCGGATAGAGCAACGTCATCGGCATGGGTTCCGCACGGTGACAGGGCATCACTTCCAGGAGTTCGCCGGCGTCGAGATGACAACGCACGTCGTAAGCCGGGATCTGGATCAGGCCGAGGCCGGCGAGACAACAGGCGATGTAGGCCTCAGCACTGTTGACCGTCACGCGACCCCTTAGCGGCAGAGTGCGCAGGGCGCCGTCTTCGACCCACTCCCAATCCTCGACCCGGCCGTTGGAGGGCGACGCATAGTTGACGGCCCAATGGTCGCCCAGGTCATCCGGCGATTGTGGTGTTCCGTTCCGCTTCAGATAGGCAGGGCTTGCAACATTGATCAACGGCAACTTGCCGATGGGCCGCGCGATCAGGCCGGAATCGCTTAAGGGTCCGACGCGCAACACGCAGTCGATGCTGTCCTCGACCAGGTTGACCGCGCGGTCGGTCACGCCGAGATCGATGTCGATCTGCGGATAACGATCAAGGAACTCCGGCAACGCCGGCGCGATGATGAGCCGTCCGATCCGACCGGGGACGTCGATCCTCAGCCGGCCCGATGGTTGAGCGGCCGTCTGCCGGAACAGGTTCTCCGTATCCTCGACATCGGCAATGACCCGCTGGCAACGCGCATAAAAGGATGCGCCGTCCTGCGTCGGCGACACTTTGCGCGTGGTGCGATGAAGCAGCCGCGCGCCGACACGGCCTTCCAGTTCCTGAACTGCCGCCGAGACGGATGATCGGGGAATGCCAAGCGTGTCGGCCGCACGGGTAAAGCTCGCGCATTCCACGACGCGAGAGAAGATGCGGAACAGGTCTATGCGGTCCAAGTGGTCGACATCCCAATTGCACGGATTTTCTGACAAGTTATGTCAGAATGATCGTCTTTATCGTGCAATCCTAGACGGTATTGTCGTCTTCAGGAAGCGGTCCCGACATCGACGAGGCCGCGTAGCCGGCAAAAGGAGGCCGCCCCCATGACCGATCACAGCATCAAAGGCAAAACTGTCATCATTGCCGGTGGCGCAAAGAACCTCGGCGGGCTGATCGCTCGCGATCTCGCCGCGCATGGCGCAAAAGCGATCGCGATCCATTACAACAGTGCCGCGAGCAAAGCGGATGCCGACGCGACTGTCGCCGCGGTGAAGGCAGCCGGGGCCGAGGCCGTCGCCTTCCAGGCGAATCTGGTCACGGCTGGCGCGACCGAGAAGCTGTTCGCTGATGCCGTCGCAGCGATCGGCCGACCGGATATCGCCATCAACACCGTTGGCAAGGTGCTCAAGAAGCCGATGGTCGAGATTTCGGAAGCCGAATATGACGAGATGACCGCCGTCAATTCCAAGGTGGCTTTCTTCTTCCTCAAGGAGGCCGGCAAGCACGTCAACGACAATGGCAAGGTCTTGACCGTAGTCACCTCGCTGCTCGGCGCTTTCACGCCCTTCTACGCTGCCTATGCCGGCACCAAGGCGCCGGTCGAGCATTTCACGCGCGCGGCGTCGAAGGAGTTCGGCGAGCGCGGCATCTCGGTGACGGCGATCGGTCCCGGCCCGATGGACACGCCGTTCTTCTATCCGGCCGAGGGCGCGGATGCCGTCGCCTATCACAAGACGGCGGCAGCCTTGTCGAAATTCTCCAAGACCGGGCTGACCGACATCGAGGACATCGTCCCCTACATCCGCTTCATGGTTTCCGAAGGCTGGTGGATGACCGGTCAGACCATCCTCGTCAACGGCGGCTACACCACGAAATGAAGCTGCAGCGCCCCGGCAACGGCAGGCCTGCCATTGCCGGGGCGCTTCTCTTCACGTCGGAATTGAAGGGATGTCGCGATGACCAATCCGTTCCAGTCCATGCTCGACGCCCAGCGCGAACATTTCCTGAGCGATGCGACCAAGAGCTATGAATGGCGCATCGACCAGCTCGACCGCATGGAGCGGATGCCCACCGACAACAAGGATGCGCTCTGCGCGGCGCTTCACGAGGATTTCGGCAAGCCGCCCTTCGAGCAACTGTTCGAGATCACCGTCCCGATGGGCGTGATCCGCTATTATCGCGAGAACCTGAAGACGCTGATGGCACCGGAGCCGGTGAAGATTCCGGACGGCCTCGAGGCGACCGGCAATCGCGGCGTCATCTACAAGGAACCCTACGGCGTCACGCTGGTGATCGGCCCCTTCAACGCGCCGATCCTGCTGCTGCTCGACCCGGCGATCGCCGCGCTCGCCGCCGGCAACACGGTGATCCTGAAGCCCGCCAACACCACGCCGCGCACCGCCGCGCTGCTGGCCGATCTCGTGCCGCGCTATTTCGCGCCGGAGAACGTCAGCATCGTCACGGGCGGGCGCGAACAGATCTCGGCCCTGCTGGAATTGCCGTTCGACTTCATCTTCTTCACCGGCTCCTCGGCCGTCGGCAAGGTGGTGATGCGCGCAGCCGCCGAGCACCTGACGCCCGTCCTGCTCGAACTCGGCGGCCAGAATCCGACCATTGTCGATGCCACCGCCAATCTCGACATCGCCGCCGACCGCATCGCCTGGGGCCACAACGCGATCTCCGGCCAATGGTGCATCGCGCCGGGCTATGTCTGCGTGCATGAGAGCGTCGCCGACGCCTTCATCGCCAAGCTCAAGGCGTCGATCGTGAAGATGTATGGCGACGATCCGAGCCGGAGCCCGGATTTCGCGCGGATGATCAGCACGCATGACGCGGAGCGGGTCGCCTCCTACATCCTGCCCGAGAAGGTCGTGCATGGCGGGCGCTTCGATGTCGCGTCGCGCTATGTCGAGCCGACCATCCTCTATCCGTCCGAATGGAGCGATCCGGCGCTGCAACAGGAGGTGTTCGGCCCCGTCCTGCCAGTGCTGGTCTATTCCGACCTCAAGGCGACGATCGACATCATCAAGCGTAAGCCCAAGCCGCTCGCCGCCTATATCTTCAGCAAGGACCAGGGGACGATCGACCTGGTTCTGGCAAGCCTCTCCTTCGGCAGCGGCTGTATCAACCAGACCAACCTGCATTGCTGGATCGACAGCCTGCCCTTCGGTGGCGTCGGCAACAGCGGAATAGGCAAATATTACGGCAAGGCCGGCTTCGACGCGCTGAGCAACACCAAGGCCATGCTGATCGGCAGTCCCGATGTCGAGCTGGATGTCTTCCCGCCCTATGCGGGCAAGGACATCACGAAGAACCTGAGCGTGTTTTCCTGAGGGGGATCGATCGATGCACATGGCAATGGTGATCGGCGGCGGCATCGTCCTGCTCGGCCTGTTTCTTCTGTTCGGCAGGCTCTGGGGCGGTGTCGATCCGGATCTTGCCATGGCGGCCAAGCTCTTCATCCCGGCCTGGCTCATTGTCTCACTCGTCAATATGTGGGTGGGCGTGACGAAGGCCGGCTATTCGGTGCGCGACGAACTGCCGATCCTGCTCGTCGTTTTCCTCGTGCCGGCGGTGGTCGCCGGTCTCGCTGCCTGGCGGCTGGCGCGGTGAGGAACGCCATGTCCGATCATGCTCCCGCCCATCATCCGCTGCTGCGCCGCCGCGACGGCCATCATGCGAGAGTCAGCTTCGCCGAGCTGTTCTTCGACCTCGTCTATGTGTTCGCGGTCACCCAGCTCAGCCACGAGCTTCTGACCAACCTGACGCTGACCGGCGTCGTCGAGACGCTGATCCTGTGGTTCGCGGTCTGGCTCGGCTGGCAATATACCTGCTGGGTCACCAACTGGTTCGATCCCGAGACCCCGCGCATTCGCTCGCTGCTCTTCGCGGTGATGCTGGCGGGCCTCGTCATGGCCGCCGCCATCCCCGGTGCCTTCGGTGAAAGGGGACTCGTCTTCGCGCTCGCCTATGTCGCGATCCAGGTGGGGCGGACAGCCTATATCGTCTTCGCGCTCGGAAAGAACCATCCGCTCGCCGCCAACTATCGCCGCATGCTCGGATGGGTCACGATCGCGGCTGTGTTCTGGATCACGGGCGCCTTGCTGGAAGGCTGGTCCCGTGCGGCCCTGTGGGCGATCGCGGCGCTGTGCGAATACATCTCGCCGATGTTTGGCTTCGCACTTCCCGGTCTAGGCCGCTCCAGAACCAGCGATTGGACCATCGAGGGCGGACATCTGGCCGAACGCTGCCAGCTCTTCGTGATCGTCGCGCTCGGCGAGACCGTGCTCGCCACCGGGGCGACGCTCGCTCGAACGAACAACTGGGACGCTGCCATTCTATCCGCGACGCTCGCCACCTTCCTCGGCACGCTCGCCATGTGGTGGCTGTATTTCGGGACGTCGAGCGAGGACGCGACGGAGACCATCACGCGCTCCGACGATCCGGGACGCATCGGCGCCTATTTCCACTATCTCCATGCCATCCTGGTCGCCGGCATCATCGCCACCGCCGTCGGCAACGATCTCGTGCTCGCCCATCCGCACGATGCCGTGAAGACCTCCTATGCGCTGGTCCTGTCCGCCGGGCCGGCGATCTACCTGCTCGGCAGCGCCATCTACAAGAAGGTGGTCTACGGCGTCGTGCCCGCCTCGCATATCGCCGGCGTTGCCGTGCTGGCGGCTCTGGTTCCGCTCGCATCCCAGGTGGACCTGCTCACCATCGGCTGGGCGACCACCGTCGTCATGCTCGCGGTGAGCTTCTGGGAAGGGCGTCTGCTGCGCAAGCGCCGCGCAGACCGGGCCGAACGGCAGGTGGCGCATTGAGATGGGGAGCGTCATGCGAAACCTCGCGACCGCGGCAGGTCCGCAGTCGCTACCGGCCACCCCCGCCGATGCAAGCGCCGTCGTCGCGTTCTGGGCGGCTTCGTCGACGCACTGGTTCGACAAGGATGCCGGCTTCGATCATACGTTCCGCGAGCGTTTCCTCGGTCTGCACATGGACGTCGCGGCCCGCAAGCACGACGGCTGGATGGCGTCCTCCTACGGCGCGCTCGCTCTCCTGATCCTGACCGACCAGTACCCGCGCAACGCTTTTCGTGGCACCGGCCACATGTACGCTACCGATCCGTTGGCCCGGCTCTATGCCCATCAGGCGCTCGAAGCAGGGCATATGGACGATGTCGAGCCGAAGATGCGCTTGTTCTTCTCCCTGCCCTTCGCGCATTCGGAAGACATGGCCGATCAGGACATCTCCGTGCGCCTGAACGGACAACTCGGTCAGCCCTGGCTGGATCATGCGCAAGGCCACCGCGACATCATCCGCCGCTTCGGACGGTTTCCGCACCGCAATCCGATGCTCGGCCGTGTCACGACGCAGAAGGAGCAGGCCTTTTTGAATGGGGGCGGCTTCGCGGGGTAGCCGGCCAATCGCCGATCATGGCGCAACGACGCATCGACCCACACGAACTCAGAGGAACTACACATGCCCGCATCGGACCTGACAGTCGAAACCCGCATTGGAACGAAGCGCAAGCCGCGCCGTATCCTGTCCATCGTCTCCAACACGACCGAGCTGAAGGGCTTCCCGGTCGGCTTCTTCGCCGAGGAGATGACGCGGGCCTTCCTGATGTTCACGGAAGCCGGACATCATGTGGACCTCGCCTCGCCGAAAGGCGGCGAGGTGATGTTCGACACCCATAGCGATCCCCGCACGCCGGGCGGCGCCTATGCCGACGATCTCATCAGCCTGGGCTTCGTCCATCATGCAAAGTTCGGAGCACTGTTGAAGAACACGCTTCCGATCAGTGCAATCAATGTCGACGACTATGACGCGGTTTTGGTCGCCGGCGGTGGTGGCCCACTCCTGACCTTCAGGGATGACACCGCGCTGCATGCACTGATCGCGTCGTTTTACGAAAAGGGGAAGATCGTCACCCTGATCTGCCATGGCTCCTGCCTGTTGCTCTGGACCCGCCTTTCGGATGGAAAGCTTTTGGCCGAGGGCAAGAAATGGACCGGCTTCACCAACGAAGAGGAAGAGGCGGTGAATATCGCTTTCGGTATGACGTTGAACGAATACACCATCCAGAGCGAAGCGGCCCGAATTGAGGGCACCAGCTTCTTGTGTCGGAGTGCGAACGAACCGTTCGCCATTCGCGATGGCCGCCTTATTACGGGCCAGCAGCAGTACAGCAGCGGGCTTACTGCGGAACTCGTGCTGGAAGCGCTTGATGAATATGCGTGATCACATGGGCGGAAATGGAATGCGCGCGCTCGAATTGCCGCCCGCTTGCTCGAAAATCCCAGCGCGACCGCCGAACGTCCGAGATGGCCGCCATTAGTTACCCAAATGCCGCCGAAACCCGCCGATAGCCGCAGGGCACAGAGAATCTCATTAATTATCAAATGGTTACGATGATCTCATAGTGCTCATCTTCATCGGCGTGGCCCGCCAGATATTTCTATAAATCATTGATATTATTGATAATTTAGAGCGATGAAATGGCCATCCGCCATTTCGTACCACATTCGTGTTTGGCTATTCTCGGCCGCTGCCGGCTGCCGGCGTCCGATCCGCGAGCTCACGGCCCCGAAATCCTTGAGACCTTACGGCGCCTCGACGTGCGTGGTCGGTATGAAAGCGTGCAGGCTGCGCTCCACCATCGGCAGTGTGTTCCGCTAGGCCGTCGCCACGGCTCGTGCCGATAACGATCCAACCTTCGCGTTGCGCGGTGCCCTGACCGCACCGCAGACAAAGTGTGGGCCGCCTCGGCCGAGCCAAAGGCGGGGGGATTGGACCGTTCCGGAAGCGCGGATGAAGATGCGCCGTCCCCATCGGGTGCCGCTGCCCAAGCAGGCTGCACGATTTCCTATGCGGAGGCCCCCTCGGCAAAGAAGCCGTTCGCCGGGCGCGTCAGGCCGAGATGGTCGCGAAGCGTCGTGCCCTCGTAGTCCCGGCGATAGCGTCCCCGGCGTTGCAATTCAGGCACTACACGATGGACCACATCATCGAGCCCGTCGGGGAGATAGGGGAACATCACGTTGAAGCCGTCGGCGGCTTCGCCATCGATCCAGGCTTCCATTTCGTCGGCAATGGTCTGCGCCGTGCCGACAAAGGCCAGGCCGGCATAGCCTCCGAGGCGCTGTGCCAGCTGGCGCACCGTCAACCCCTCGCGCTGGGCGAGGTCGATCACCCGCTGCCGGCCGCTTTTGCTGGCATTGGTGTCGGGGATCTCGGGCAACGGCCCATCGGGATCGAAACCGGAGGCATCGTGACCGAGGGCAATGGAGAGCGAGGCGACGGCGCTGTCATAGTGCACGAGACTGTCGAGCCGGTCCCGCTTCGCCCGTGCCTCTTCGATTGTTTCCCCAACCACCACCAGGGCACCAGGAAGGATCCTCAGGCTGTCGCGCGGACGCCCGAGGACATCCATCCGAGCCTTGACGTCGGCATAGAAGCGCTTGCCGTCGCCGAGCGTCGAGGAGGCCGCGAAGACAACCTCGGCTGATTCCGCTGCGAGCTGACGCCCTGGTTCGGACGCTCCGGCCTGCACGATGACCGGCCAGCCCTGCGGCGGCCGGGCGATGTTCAGCGGCCCGCGCACCGACAGGAACTCGCCGCGATGGGCCAGCACGTGAAGCCGCTCGGGATCGAAGAACACGCCGCTCGCCTGATCGCGGATGAAGGCATCGTCAGCCCAGCTGTCCCAGAGCCCCTTGACCACGGAGATGAACTCCCGCGCCCGTCGGTAGCGGTCACCATGCTCCATGTGGTCCTCCCGGCCGAAGTTCAGGGCCGCATCCGGATTGGAGGTGGTCACCACGTTCCAGCCGGCCCGGCCGGCGGAGAGATGGTCGAGCGAGGCGAAGCGGCGGGCGATATGGAAGGGCTCGTCGAATGTCGTCGAGGCGGTCGCCACCAGTCCTATCCGTTCGGTCACCATCGCCAGCGCCGACAGAAGCGTGAACGGCTCGAACGACGTCGGCGTTTGGCTGCGCTTCAGAGCCTCGATCGGCATGTTGAGAACGGCCAGATGGTCGGCCATGAACAAGGCGTCGAACTTGCCAGCTTCAAGGGCGCGCGCGAAGCGCCGCATATGCGCCAGGTTGAAGTTCGCATCGGCATAGGCTCCCGGATAGCGCCAGGCGCCGGTATGGATGCTGATCGGACGGATGAAGGCGCCGAGATGGAGGTGTCGAGCCATGGAAGCCCCTCGCCAAAAACAATTGCCAGGGTCGGCGGTCGATCGCCGCCCTGGCCGGTCTACAAGATGCGGGTTTTCTCACGCGCTGGCGCGCGCTACGCCGGAAAAAATGCTGTCGGGACGCGGCAGATCGAAATGGTCGCGCAGGGTCCTTCCGGCATACTCCTCGCGGAAGAGGCCGCGCTTGCGCAGGAGCGGCAGGACTTCGCCTGCGAAGGCGTCGAAACCGCCCGTCAACCAGGGCGGCATGATGTTGAAGCCGTCGGCCGCGCCGGTCTCGAACCAAGTCTGGATCTCGTCGGCGATCTTCTCCGGCGTGCCGATCGAGACGTAGTGGCCACGCGCCCCGGCGAGACGATTGATCAACTGGCGGATGGTCGGCTTCTCGCGGTCGATGATGTCGACGACGAGTTGGAACCGGCTGGCGACGCCGTTCGGCCCGGATGTATCGATGAGGTGCCGAGGGAACGGCCCGTCGAGGTCATGCCCTGTGAGATCAAGGCCGGTCATGTTCCGGAGTTGTCCGAGAGAATAGGCCGGCTGGACGAGATGGTTGAACTCGTCGAACAGCCTTTGCGCCTCCGCCTCGGTGGAGCCGATATAGGGACTGATGCCCGGCAGGATCTTGATGTGATCGGGATTGCGCCCGAGCCCAGCGGCCTGATGCTTGATGTCGGCATAGAAGCGCTGGGCGCTGATGAGCGTCTGGTGCGCCGTGAAGATCGCCTCGGCATAGCGGGCGGCGAAGGAGCGACCATCGTCGGACGAACCGGCCTGCACATAGACCGGGCGGCCTTGCGGGCTGCGTGCGGTGTTGAAGGGCCCCTTGACGCGGAAATGCGGTCCGACATGGTCGATGGCGTGGATCTTCTCGTCATCGGCAAAGATGCCGGCGTCCTTGTCGATGACCAGCGCGTCATCCTCCCAGCTGTCCCAGAGCTTGGTGACGACATCGACGAACTCCGCCGCCTTGGCGTAGCGCTCCGCGTGGTTCGGCTGTTCGGGATAGCCGAAATTGGCGCTTGCCTGGGCGGCGCCGGTGGTAACGATATTCCAGCCGGCTCGCCCGCCGGACAGGTGGTCCAGCGAGGCGAAAAGGCGGGCGAGATTGTAAGGCTCGTAATAGGTTGTGGATGACGTGGCGATCAGACCGATCCGCGAGGTTGCCGCGGCGATGGCCGAAAGCCAGGTCAATGGCTCAAGACGGAAGCGCGAAGAGTATCGGATGTTGTCGGCGAGCACCGGGCCATCGGCAAAGAAGATCGCATCGAACTTGGCGGCTTCGGCTCGACGGGCGAGTTCCTGATAATAGGTGATGTCGAACGCACGCTCCGGGGCGGACGAGGGATAACGCCAGGCTGCCTCGTGGTGGCCGCCGGGATAGATGAATAGGTTGAGGCTTAGCTGGCGGTTGGAACTGGACATGTCGGTCTCCGGTCGGACGAACTAGGCAACGGCCCGCGAACGGGCGTCGGCGAAAGGATGGCGAAGGATGGCGATCTCGAAGCCGCGGCGACGCAGCCAATGGGCGGTCACGGCGGCACGCGCGCCCACCAGATCGTCGATGAGAACGACCCGGGCATGGCGAACCGCCAAGGTCCGGAAGGCGACACCGAGAAGCTGACCGCCGGGCGCCGACAGCGTCTCAGGCAGATGATCGAGGGAATATTCCTCGAGTGTCCGCACATCGAGCAGATAGGTGGTGCGCGCCTGATCGGCCTGCCAGGCGCGGGCCGCAGCGAGATTGACCTCCGGCGTCGCGTCACGGGCGGACAGCGCATCGGCCCGTTGCCGGGCGAGGCGCAAGGCTGCATCGGACACCTGCGGCGCGTAGCTGCGGGTCAGGCCGGTCTCCAGCGACCACCCGGCGTCTCGCCACGCCCGCGTTCCGTCATGCAGATAGGCGACGGGATTGGGCACGCCGGCATCGATGAGGGTCTGGGCGCCCAGAATGGCCCGCGGCAATCCGGCGCAGGAGATGACGACACGGGTGTCGGGAGAGGGCACGAGATCGGCGAAGCGCAGCACGAGTTCGGCGCCGGGCACGGCGATGGCGCCGGGGACGTGATCGATGGCAAATTCCTCGACAGTGCGACTGTCCAGCACCACGTGATCGTCGCCTGCGGCGCGCAGGGCCGCGAGATCGGCGACGGTGAGGACGGGCGTCCGCTCCGCATCCCGCACCCGCACCGAGAACGAGACGCCCGGCTCATCGAAGGTCGGTCGGACAACGCCGGTGCCCGCCAGCCAAGCCGGAATGCCGCCATCAAGGGCGTGGATATCCGTCCATCCCGCGGCCGCCAGTTGGCTGGTAAGACGCGCCGCGATACCGTCACCGCCGTCGACGAGGACGGTGCGGACCACGCGGCGCGGCACGAAGCGCGATATCTCGATGAGCAACCGAGCAGCCGGTATGTTGGTGGCATAGAGGGGCTCGCCCTTGCCGAATTCCTCGCTGTTGCGCAGATCGATGACAGCCAGTTCGCGACCGTCCCCAAGCCAGGCCGACAGGATCGCGGGATCGATGATGTGGATGGTCATGGTGCGTCCTTTCGTGGCGGCCGGTCTCCGAGGGGCCGTCAAAGGGAGAATGATCGGTCCTGCCGCGCGGCGGGACGTGTAATATTCTATATATTTTATCATTTTTATAATCTTTTCTGCGGCGCCCGCCACTGTGTCTGGCCGATGTGCCGCCTCCATTGCCCCGTCGGATCAGGCGTCTGGCGCGATCCAGAGGTCGGCGAAGCTGCCGTTGAGGCCCTCGGCGCCCGGCGCGAAATTGCGCACCTTCTTGGCGGCCACGATGATGCCGGCCGGCGCCACCAGATCGACCGAAGCGACTTCCTCGTGAATGATCTCCTGAAAGCGGAACCAGAGGTCGCGCCGCTTGGCCTCGTCCCGCTCGACAGCCGCCGCCTCCAGCAGGCGATCGACCTCGGGATTGTCGTAGTGGGCTGCGTTTGAGAACGGCAATCCGAGCTGGAAGTTCTTCGACCAGTAGGCGCGCTGCACGCCCAGCGTCGGATCGAACACGTTCGACAAGCTCTCGATCACCAAGTCGAAATTGCGATCCTTGTAGACCTTGGTCAGGTAGGTGGCGAGGTCGTAGCGCTGAAGATCGGCGTCGATGCCAATGCGGCGCAGCGCCTGTTTGACGAAATCGCCAAAGGCGGGAAGATGGAACGGATTGACGGTCAGGCGGGCCTTGAGCCGGATGCCGCCCTCGCCGCGGGTCAATCCCGCCTCGTCAAGCAGCCGTTCCGACAGGGCAGGATCAAAAGGCCAGGCCTCGATCTTCGGATTGTAGAATTTCGGCAGCACGACGCTGACCGGGCTCGGTGAGACCGATCCGTAGCCAAGATAGACCACATCGAGCAGGACCTTCAGGTCGAGCGCATGGGCGACAGCCAGCCGGACCCTGCGATCCTGGAAGACCTTGGTTTCCAGGTTGAAGAAGAGCTGCTGCTGCGGCCCGGAATAGGCGTAGGTCGTGGTGTCGACCACGAGTTGCGGATTGGCCTTGAGGCGTTCGAGATCGGCGAGCGGCACGGGGTTGGCGCCAATATCGACCTGACCGGTTTCCAGCGCCGCCGCGCGGGCGGACGGATCGGTGATGATGCGCATCACCAGGCGGTCGACATAGGGCTTGGGCGCATCCCAGTAGTTCGGGTTCTTGATGAAGAGGAGATGGCTGCCGGGCACCCATTCCTTGAGGATGAAGGGCCCGGTCCCGATCGTCTGCTCCAGCTTCGGCTGCTCGCTGGGCTTGAATGTCTCGTAGATATGTTTCGGCACAATGGGCGATTCCGCGCCCGACAGCGCCGTGATGAGGAACGGCGCCGGCTTTGAGAGAATGAGGATTGCCGTGAGCGGATCCGGCGTCTCGACGCGAACGACATTGGCGAATGTCGCCCGGCCGCGCGGATGCGCTTCGCGCAGGCGCAGGATCGAGAACGCCACGTCGTCCGACGTGAAGGGCTTGCCGTCATGCCATTTGACATTGGCGCGGAGCCGGAACGTGTAGGTCAATCCATCCGGACTGATCGTCCAGTTCGTGGCCAGCACCGGCTTTGGATTGAGGTCGTAGTCGTAGGTGAACAAGCCCTCATTGATCTTGGTGCCGATAGTCTGGCCCGTTCCCGAGGACGTGTTGATGGCGATGATCGCCGACGGCTCCGGAAAGAAGACCCAGTTGAGCGTGCCGCCAAACACCGGCTGATCGGAGGCGGGACGGGCCACCTCCGGCAGCAGGACCGAGGCAGCCGATGTGGCCAGAAGCATCTGATGAAATTGGCGGCGAGACAGGGACATGGTGCACCTCAAGGGTCTGTCGAAACATGGGAAACGGGTGAGGGCGGCGCTGGCGGTTGTGGCGCTGTGTCGTCTGCAGGCAGCAGCGGATCATGGGGGCAAATCTTAAAGTCTATAAAATCTATAGACAATGTATTTTTTTGAATTAATATCGCGACAAGGATCCGGATCGCTCCGCGATCACCCAAGCGCGGAGGCCCGCGATGTCCAGACGCCGGCTGCATCTCAACATCAACATTCTCAATGCCGGATTCTACGGCTCGGCCTGGCGTGCACCGCAGAGCGATCCGACGGCCTTTGTCGATGTCGGCCATTTCGTGAAGACGGCCCGGATCGCCGAACGCGGCACATTCGACGCGGTCTTCCTTGCCGACGTGCCAACCTTGTCCGATCGGCCGGAGCTGCGGCCGTATCAGGCTCTGGAGCCAACCATCGTCCTGGCGACGATTGCCGCCCATACCAGCCATATCGGGCTGATCGGCACGGCATCCAGCACCTACAACGATCCCTACAACATTGCCCGCCGCTTTGCGTCGCTCGATCTGGCATCGGGTGGCCGCGTCGGCTGGAACGTCGTCACCACCGCCGAGGCCAGTGCGTCCCGCAACTTTGGCTTCGATGCCGTCACCGCCCATGCCGCGCGCTACGAACGGGCCGCCGAATTCACCGAGGTGGTGACGCGACTCTGGGACAGCTGGGAGGACGGCGCGCTCGTCGCCGACAAGGCGTCGGGCCGCTTCGTCGACCTCGACCGCGTCCATGCGATTGATCACGTCGGACCGCATTTCCGGGTCAGTGGACCGCTCAATGTGCCGCGCTCGCCGCAGGGTCGGCCGGTCGTCATCCAGGCCGGCGGCAGCGATGACGGTCGCCAGTTGGCAGCAGCCCACGCCGAAGCCATCTTCTCCGTCGCGCACACGATCGCGGAGGCGACGGCCTTTGCCGCCGATATACGCGGCCGGGCCGCGCGGCTTGGGCGTGATCCCTCCGGCATCGTCTTTCTGCCCGGGCTCGGCACGCTCCTTGGCTCCACCGAGGCCGAGGCACGGCGGCGCGAGGACGAATTGTGGTCGCTCATTCCGGGCGACTACAGCCTGCGCCGACTGGCTGGGGTGCTGCAGCTCAATCCCGAATCGATCGATCTGGACACCCCCCTGCCCACGTCAATCCCGCTGCCGGCCGATGGCGGTCACACCTTCTTCCTCGCAACACTGCAGATCGCCCGACGCGACGGTCTCACCGTTCGTCAGCTGCTCCGCAAGCTCGGTGGCTCCACGGGGCATCGGCTGTTCATCGGGACCCCGAAGGCGCTGGCCGACGAGATCGAAGCCTGGTTCCTGGCCGGTGCCGCCGACGGGTTCAATCTCATGCCCGATGTCCTGCCCGACGGGCTGGAGATCTTCGTTGACGAGGTCGTCCCGATTCTGCGCCGCCGTGGGATTTTCCGGTCGACCTACGATACCCGCACCCTGCGCGGGCATTTCGGCCTTGTCGAACCCGACAATGTCTTCGCCCGGACTGCCCGCGCCGCTGTCTGAGACCAATTCGCGCGAGACCGCAAATGACCAAGTCGTCTTCCCATGTGTCCCGACGCCAGGCCCTTCTCCTCGGCACAGGCCTCCTGGCGCTGCCGGCGATCGCGCGTGGCGACACGCCGAAACGCGGCGGTACGCTGACCTATGTGTTTCGGGACGAATCGCCCGCCCTGGTAGCCGTCAACAACACCTCTTCGACAGCCTGGACGCTGGGCCCGAAGATCTTCGACGCCTTGCTCTCCTATGATGTCGACCTGAGCCCGAAGCCCCAGCTCGCGACGGAATGGACGATCTCGCCCGACGGCCTGCACTACACGTTCAAGCTTCGACCGAACGTCCAATGGCATGATGGAAACCCCTTCACGTCGGACGACGTGGCGTTCTCGATCCTGCACCTGAAGGTCGCGCATCCGCGCGGACGCGGCACATTCGCCAATGTCGAGCGCGTCGAGACGCCCGATCCGCTGACCGCGGTCATCAACCTGTCGAAACCGGCCCCGGCGCTCATCAGCGCGCTGGCCGCCACCGAGTCCCCGATCATCCCCAAGCATCTCTTCGAGGGGGCCGATCCCGCCGCGCCGCCGACACCGGCCCAGCTGGTCGGCACCGGTCCCTTCGTCTTCAAGGAATGGGTGAGGGGCAGCCATGTCGTGGTGGAGCGCAACCCCAATTACTGGGATGCGCCGCGCCCCTATCTGGACCGGATCATCTTCCGCTTCATTCCCGATGCGGCCGCCCGTTCGGCCGGCTTCCAGACCGGGGAGATCGATCTGGGAGGCAACAGCCCTGTACCTCTCGCCGATCTGGAGCGCCTGAAGACCCTTCCGCATGTCGGCGTGGATACCCGTAGCTTCGCCTATACGGGCGCCCAGCAGCAACTGATCTTCAACCTCGACAATACCTATCTGAAGGACCAGAAGGTCCGGCTCGCCATCGCCCATGCCATTGATCTCAAGGCCATCGTCGAGACCATCTTCTACGGCTACGCCACCGTGTCTCCCTCGCCGGTGAGCGTCGCGCTGCCGCAGTTCCACGACCGATCGATCCAGCCGCACGCTTTCGATGTCGCCTTGGCCAACCGGATCCTCGACGAGGCCGGTTATGCAAAGGGTCCCGACGGCAACCGCTTTTCCTCGCGCCTTCTGATCAATGCGGCTGTCGATCCGAGGCTCGCCGACTTCCACAAGCAGGCCCTCAAACGCATCGGCATCGATGCGGCGATCCAGCGCTTCGACTTCGCGACCTATGTGAAAACAGTCTATACCGACCGGGCCTTCGACCTGACATCGGAGACCCTCTCCAATGCCTTTGATCCGACGGTCGGCGTGCAGCGCGTCTACTGGTCGAAGAATTTCAAGGTCGGCCTGCCCTTCTCCAACGCGGCGCACTACCAGAGCGCCGAGGCGGATACCTTGCTCGAAGCGGGCGCGGTCGAACCCGATCCGGTGAAACGCCGCGAGATCTTCAACCGCTTCCAGGCCGAAATCGACCGCGATCTGCCCGCGATCAATCTCGTCGCGCCGCACGAGGTCATCGTCTTCAACAAGCGGGTTCGAAACTACGCGCCCGGCGGCGAAGGCCTCAACGGCAATTTCGCCGGCGTCTATCTCGACAGCTGACATCGACGCCCTCTCGACCGGACTGACCGCATGACCCAGATCGAACACGCCTGGGGCTCCGGCCCCAGCGCACGCTATGAAGCCCTCGCCACGCCGTTCCGCCCGATCCTCCAGCGCATCCGCGCGACGGCGGTCGAGCGTGACAACAACCGTATCCTGCCGTTCGACGAGATCGGCTGGTTGCGCGAGGCAGGGTTCCCCCGCCTTCGCCTGCCGGTCGAACACGGCGGCGCGGGCGCGACCCTGCCCGAACTGTTCGGCCTGATCATTGAACTCGGAGCGGCCGACACCAGCGTGACCAATGCTCTGCGCTCCCATCTCGGCTTCACCGAGGACATCCTCAATGCCGCCCCCTCCCTGGCTCGGGACGCATGGCTCAAACGGCTTGGCGGTGGCGAGACCATCGGCAGCGGCTTTTCAGAACTGGGCGAGGGCACCGTCGGGACCGTGGCGACGCGGCTCAGCCGGCGCGGCGACCACTGGGTGCTGAACGGCCGCAAGTTCTACACCAGCGGCTCGCTCTATGCCGACTGGATCAATCTCGGCGCCGTCACCGATACGGGCGAGACTGTGGGGGCTCTCGTGCCGACGAAGGCAGACGGCGTCACCATTCTCGACGACTGGGACGGCTTCGGCCAGATCCTGTCGGCGAGCGGCACCGCCATCTTCAGCGATGTCGCCTTGACCGACGACCATCTGAATCCGGTGCGCGAGCGCTTCCGCTATACCGGCGGTTTCTTCCAGCTGGTTCATCTTGCGACGCTGGCCGGCATCGGGCGCGCAGGGGCCGACGAAGTCGCGCAACTGGTGAAGGACCGCAAGCGCAGCTATCCCCACGCCAATGCCGATCTGCCGGCAGCCGATCCCCAGGTATTGCAGATCGTCGGCCGCGTGCGCGGCGCGGCCTACGCGGCCGGCGCCATCGTGCTGAAGGCGGCCGAGGCCCTGGAGCGGACCTATCAGGCCCGGCTCTCTGGAGATGCGGCCGCCGAGGAAGAAGCCGGGGCCCTCGCGGACCTGGAGGTGAGCCAGTCGGTGACTGTTGTCACCGATATCGTTCTGGAGGCCACCACGTTGCTCTTTGATGCGCTCGGGGCCTCGGCCGCGCGCAAGAGCTACGGTCTCGACCGTCACTGGCGCAACGCCCGCACCATCTCCTCGCACAATCCGCGCATCTATCACCATCGGGCAATCGGCGAGTTCGCCGTGAACGGCACGTGGCCGGAACGCAATTGGGGGCGGGCACTGCGTCCAGCCCCGGCGGGCAGCTGACGGCGCTCTCCCGCCGCCTGGCCACTCCCGCTCGGCAAGGAGGAAATGCCTGCCCCGGGATTCGGCCATCGGCCCGTCGCGCGCGAACACCAGAACAGAACGAGGTCTGGCCATGTCATCTGCTAATATCCACACGCTAGCCGCCCAAACCCTTCGGCTCCTCGGTCCGGACCCGGCTGACTGGGCGCCTCCGCGAGCCGGCATCGAGCACAATGTCGTCGTGGTGGGTGGGGGCCATTCCGGCATTGCCATCGCCTACGCGCTGCGCCGCGCCGGCATAGGTCGCGTGCGGGTCATCGATGCGGCTCCGACTGTCCGGGAGACAGGCATCTGGCGCTCGACCGCGCGCATGGTCCGACTTCGGACGCCGAAGTCCCTCGTGGGACCCGAACTCGCCCATGTCGGTCTCTCGTTCCAGGCCTGGTTCGAGGCGCAACACGGCGCGAAGGCCTATGCGGCCATCGACCGGATCGAGCGCACGGACTGGGCGGACTATATCGACTGGTATCGCGAGACATTGGGGATCTCGGTCGAAACGGGCGTTCATCTTGATCGCGTGGAACCGTCCGGCGCTCTGCTGCGCCTGCACCTGCACAACAACGGCGCCCCGGAAAGCGTGGTCACGCGAAAGCTTGTCCTGGCCAACGGCTTTCTCGGCGCCGGAGGCTCCTTCGTGCCGCCGGAACTGCGCTCACTGCCGGCCTCCCACCGCCTTCACACGGCGCAGCCGATCGATCCCACGTCCTTCTCCGGCAAGACCGTCGCCGTGGTCGGCGCGGCAGCATCGGCCTTCGATGCTGCGGCCGTCATTCTGGAGGCCGGTGCTGCGGCCGTTCACCTCCTCAGCCGCCGCCCAGAACTGGCCGCCACCGCTGTCAACAAGGTGCGCGCCTATCCCGGCGCCTATGACAACTACCCGGACCTGCCGGATTCCATCCGATGGCGGCAGGCGCTGCGCTATCGCCGTGCCGGGACGACGCCGCCACCGGATTCCGTCGAGCGGGTCCTGGCCTTTCCGCAGTTCCGCCTCCATCTCGGCGCGCCGGTTGTCGATGCCGCCCTGAAGGACGGGCAGGTGAGACTGGCGACCCCCGCTGGCTGGCTGGCTGTCGATGTGGTGATCGCGGCAACCGGATACGCTGTTGGTGCCGACCTGAGACCGGAACTGGCCGACATTGCCGACCAGATCCAGACCTGGAGCGATCGTCACACGCCGCAGCCGTCCGAGGCCGATGTCGCCCTCGGCGGCCACCCTTATCTCGGCCCGGCGCTGGAATATCGCGAGCGCCACCCCGGACGGGCGCCCTATCTCGGCAATATTCACGTCTTCAACCCCGCCGGCTTTGTCTCGCGCGGACTGCCCGTCGGCGACGTTCCCAGCCACAAGCGCGACATTCCGGCCGTGGTTGCCGGCATCAGCCGCGATCTCTTTCTGGATGACCTCGATGTGCACGAAGCTCGCATCTTCCAACCGGTCGCGCCGGATTTCGACCTTTCCTTCTATGCACGTGCCCTGCACGTCGCCGACGCCGCGGCCGAATGATCTGACCTCAAGGATGCGCGGCCTTCGAAGCGGAGCGAAATTTTCCCGTCGCGCGGAGAATAATAGACAACTATTTCTATCGAAATTATGTATTTTCCCTATTCTGAGGTGAAGGCTGTCCGGCGAGACCCGAGGAGACTGCAGTCATGACATCACCGCGCGGACAGATCGACATCTCGGGTGTGACCAAGCGATTTCGGATCAAGGATAGACCGCTCCTGGCGCTGGACCAGATCTCGCTGTCAGTGGCCCCCGGGGAATTCGTGTCCATCGTCGGTCCGTCCGGTTGCGGAAAATCGACGCTTCTGCGGCTGCTCGCGGGACTAGAGCGCGCGGACAGCGGCCGGCTCGTCAAGGATGGGACCGAGATCAGCGGGCCGTCGCTGGACCGTGGGCTGGTCTTTCAGGAACCTCGGCTCTTTCCCTGGCTGACCGTCGTTCAGAACATCACGCTCGGTCTCCAGAACCAGCGGATGAGCCGAGCCGAGCGGCGGCGAGGGGTGGCGGAGCACATAGATCTGGTCGGCCTCGCCGGCTTTGAGAACGCCTATCCGCACCAGCTGTCGGGCGGGATGGCACAGCGCGCCGCCATTGCTCGCGCCCTGGTGAACCGGCCCGAGGTGCTGCTGCTCGACGAGCCCTTTGGTGCCCTCGACGCGCTGACCCGCGCCCGGCTGCAGGGCGAGCTGCAGCGGATCTGGGCCCACGAAGGCATCACCATGCTGCTGGTCACCCACGATGTCGACGAGGCCGTCATCCTTGGGGACCGGGTCGTCGTCATGGCGCCGCGTCCCGGCCGGATCGCGCGCGGTGTCGAGGTCGATCTCCCGCACCCGCGCATCCGCGCCGATGACCGGCTGGTCCGACTGCGCAATGACATCATCCTCGGTCTGGAGGCCGACGAAGCGAGCACAAACGCGCAGCGCCCGGCAGCCGCCTGACCTCATTTTGATATGGAGCCCCCATGCCCCCCACACGACGCCTGCTGATCCGCGCGGCTTTCGCGGCTGCGACCCTGATCTCGGCACAAGCCGCCGGTGCCGATCCCGTCACCATCCGCATCGGCTACGCCGCGATTGGTGTCGACAATCGCCCCTTTGCCGAGGGCACCTCGGCCGCAACGGCGCGGGCCGGCAACTTTGTCGAGGACGAGTTCAAGGGCGCCCCCGATATCAAGGTGGAGTGGTACTTCTTCAAGGGCGCAGGCCCGGCCGTGAACGAGGCCATCGCCAACAACCAGCTCGACTTCGCCTATCAGGGCGACCTGCCCTCCATCATCGGCCGGGCAAACGGCCTCAAGACCAAGCTGCTGCTGGCCAGCGGCGCGCACAAGCCGACATATATCGCCTCACCGATCGACAGTGTCGTTGCCTCCATCAAGGACCTGAAGGGCCGCAAGGTCGCCGTGCAGCGCGGCACCAACGGACATCTGTCGCTGATCAAGGTTCTCGAGGCCAATGGGCTGGCCGAGCGCGACCTGCAGATCCTCAACATGGACAGTGCGACGGCCAATGCGGCACTCGCCGCCAAGGAAATCGACGCTGCCGTCGGGGATACCGGTCTCATCTCCCTTGCCGAGAAGAAGCTTGCCAAGATCGTCTACACCACCAAGGGAGACGATCCGCGCTTCGGCCGCTATGCGCATGTGCTGGTGACCGAGGCCTTCGAGACGGCCCATCCCGACCTGACGCAGCGCGTCACAAACGCCTTTGTGCGGGCAGCGCACTGGTCGTCGGAAGAAGCAAACCGGCAGGAGCTCCTCGAATTGTGGGGCAAGTCGGGCACATCGACGTCGGTGCTCGCGGAATTCTTCGCCGGTGAGACCCTGAAGTACCGCAACACGCCGCTGATTGATGAGTTGTTCATCGACCAGTATCGGCAAGCCGCCGCCAAGTCGAAGGAGTTCGGCCTCCTGCGCCGCGATGTTGATTTCAACGGCTGGTTCGAGACCAAATATCTCGATGCTGCCATCAAGGACCTGAAGCTGGAGGGCTACTGGACGCCCTATGACGCCAGCGGAAAGCCGCGCGCGAACTGAACCGGATCGGATGCACCGCCATGTCGATCGATGCCGTCGAAACCCCGCGCCGCCTGCTGTCCCTCCCGCGTCCGACCGCGCTCGCCGCGCCTCTGGCGGGCGCGCTGCGCCGCGCGGCGCCGACGGTCGCCTGGGGCCTGGTCCTGCCGGCCGTCGCGCTGCCTGGCTGGTATCTGGCGGCACGCTCCGGCGTCCTGCCCGAGCAGATCCTGCCAGCGCCGGCCTATGTCTGGTCGACATTCGTCGACATGGTCAGGAGTGGCGAGTTGGCGTCCCATGCGGGCATCAGCCTGCTGCGCGTCGTCGAAGGCTTCGGCCTTGGCATGATCATCGGCCTGGTTGCCGGAGCGGCGATGGGGCTGTCGCGCCGGGTCGACGACATGCTGCATCCGTTCTTCATCGCGTTGAGCCAGGTGCCGACGCTCGCCTGGATCCCCTTCCTGATGCTGCTGGTCGGCATCGGTGAACCGCTCAAGATCCTGGTCATCGTCAAGGCCACCTTGGTGCCGGTGGTCATCAACACGCGCGCCGGCATCCGGAACATCCCGAAGGGCCTTCTGGAGGTGGGTGACGTGCTGCGCTTCACGACCGGCCAGAAGCTCCGGCTTATCGTGTTGCCCGGAACCGTGCCGCCGGTCTTCACCGGAATCCGCTATGGCCTCACCCATGCCTGGATCGCACTGGTTAGCGTGGAGCTGCTCGCGTCATCCGAGGGCCTCGGCTATCTGCTGGTTTGGGGACGCCAGATGTTCTGGCTCGACACGGTTGTCGTGGGCATGATCGTCATCGGCCTGATCGGCTATGTGTCCGATCGTCTGCTGGCGAGCGTGGAAGCCCGCCTCCAGCGCTGGGCGCCGCGGCATGACTGACGTTGCCGCACCCAACGGGCCGAGAATCGCGCCGTCCGTCCACCGGGGACTGGTGCTTCCTGTCGCGCTTCTGGCAGCTTGGGAGCTGTCGAGCCGTCTGGGGCTGGCGGATCCCCGCTTCCTGCCGCCGTTGGAGATTATCGCGCGATCAGGCTGGCACGAGATGATGGAGGGGCGGCTCTGGGGCGATCTGCTGGCGAGCCTGCGCCGTGATCTCTCGGGCTTCGGGCTCGGTGCGACGATCGGCATCGCTCTTGGAACAGTGCTCGGGCTGTCACGCCTTGCGGATCGGATCCTGACACCCTGGTTCAACGGCCTGAAGCAGATTGCCCTTGTCGCCTGGATTCCGTTGATCTCCATGTGGTTTGGCTTCGACGAGGCGGCCAAGGTGGTGTTCGTCGCACTTGCTGCCTGCATTCCGGTGGTCCTGAACACCCAGGAGGGAGTGCGTGCGGCCCCCTTGCCACTCATCGAGGTCGGCCGGACATTGCGCTTCTCGCGGACGCAATTCCTGTTGCGCCTGCATCTGCCGGCTGCCCTGCCGTCGATCCTGACCGGCCTTCATCTTGGCCTGATCTACGCGTGGCTGGCCACGGTCGGCGCTGAGTATTTCATGGCCGTCGGTCCGGGCATTGGCGGCCTGATCATCGCCGGACGCGAGCGCTTCGACATGCCCCTTGTGCTGCTCGGAATCCTGATCCTCGGGTGCATCGGCTTCGCGATCGACCGCATGGCCGGATGGATCGAGCACCGTCTGATCCGCTGGCACTGATCCTCTCCGCTTCACCTTACAACGCCATGGACATCGACATGCCCCGCGACTGCATCTTCACCATTGAGCCCGGCTTCGAGGACCCGAAGCATCCCGGCAAACTCTGGTTCTGCCCCTTCTGCAATCAGATCGAGGGCATTCTGGCGACCTTTCCGGAGGTCGCCGCGCATTTCGCGGTGACGCGCCTGCCGTTTCCCCGCCCGCGCCAACCGGTCATCGACCTGATCGGCGCCGATCACCAGGGGCTTCCGGTGCTCGTCTTCGCTGATGCTGCAGCAGCACCCCCTGACGCCAAGACGGCAAACGGGTATCGCTTCGTCGATGACACCCGCCGCATCCTCGAGATTGTTGCCGAACGCAGCGGCATTCCGGCCCCGCACTAGTGGAGCGAATTTGACATTTGAGTCCCGCCTGACATGAGGCTCCAGATCAAATGTCAAATTCAAAAGCTCCACTAGAACCAATAACTTGCTAGTGGTTTTCTTGACTCCGACATTTGCTCCGAGGGTGCTATCGGGCGGATCCAAATGTCGGAGTCGAACCACTAGGATCTGTGGCCGAACCACGCCGCATGGGGCGCCGAAGCAGCCACACACCAACAACCCATGCTGGCATTTCGCCCGGGAAGGACAAAGCAGTTCCAGTTTGCCCTGGAGAGGGAAACGTTCTCTCTCTTTTAGTCTATAAAAATGATAGATTTTATGGGATAATGAACGGATCGACTGGTCAGGAACCCAAATGTCTTACAAGCTCTCCATCCTGGACAAGGCGCCCGTGCCCCCCGGCGCCAGCGCCGATGTCGCGCTCCGCAACACGATCGCGCTCGCGCGCCGCGCCGACCAGCTCGGCTACCACCGTTTCTGGGTGGCCGAGCACCACGGGTCATCCGCCCTTGCCAGTTCAGCGCCGGAAATCCTCGTCTCGCATATCCTCGCGCAGACCAGCCGGATTCGGGTCGGCTCCGGCGGCGTCATGCTCCAGCACTACAGCCCCTACAAGGTCGCCGAGGTGTTCCGTGTTCTCGAGAGCCTGGCGCCCGGCCGGGTCGATCTCGGCATCGGCAAGGCGCCGGGCGGCCTGCCTTTCGCCACCCGGGCGCTGCAAGCCTTTCACGATCCGGCGAAGAAGCCCGACTTCGAGGCCGCCTTCGCAGAACTCGACGGCTTCCTGACCGGCACGCTGGCGCCTGAACATCCGCTGGCTAGCGCCGTCGTTACGCCGGCCCCGTCGGCGACGCCTGCGCGCATTCTGCTGGGCGGCAGTCCCGCGAGCGCCGAACTGGCCGCCCGTCACGGCTGGGACTTCTCCTATGCCGGCCATTTCAATGGCGATCCGGCCAATATCGAGGCAACCTTCCGCACCTACCATGACCGGACGGGGCGGTCGCCGTCCCTGGCGCTCTACGCCTTTGCCGCCTCAAGCCGGGAAAGGGCAGAGAGCCTTGTCGGCGAGTTGCGGATCTACACCGCTCATCTGCCGGGCGGCCAGCGCGTCAACCTGCCATCGCTGGAAGCCGTCGCGGAGTTCACTCGCCAGGCCGGAACGACCGAATACCGGGTCGAGGAGAAGCGGCCGCACGTCATCGCCGGAACGCCCGAGACCGTGCGCGCCGAACTGGACGATCTCGCCCGGCGCTTCGGCGTGACCGAGTTCATCGTCGACAACCCGGTCGCGGCCTTTGCCGAACGCCTCGCCTCGATCGAATTGCTGGCCGGCTCGGTTTCGTCGCTCGCCGCCTGATCCCACGCGCAAGGAGAGTCTCATGACCAAAGCGTCCATCACGTTCGGCATCATGCTGCAGGGCCCGGGTGGCCACATGAATTCGTGGAAGCATCCGAGCGGGCCGGCGGATGCGTCCGTCAATCTCGACTTCTACGTCTCGACCGCGCGCAAGGCCGAGGCGGCCGGAATAGCCTTTGCCTTCGTCGCCGACGGCCTCTACATCAACGAGAAGACGATCCCGCACTTTCTCAATCGCTTCGAGCCGTTGACCATCCTTGCGGCGCTGGCCACGCAGACGTCGCACATCGGCCTCGCTGGCACGGCATCGACGTCCTATTCTGATCCCTTCACCGTCGCCCGGCAATTCGCCTCGCTCGACCTGATCTCGGGCGGACGGGCCGGATGGAACGTGGTCACGACGCCACTGGAGGGCTCCGCCGCCAATTTCGGCCGCCCCCATCCCGAGCACGCCCTGCGCTACGAGATCGCCGACGAATATCTTGAGGTGGCACAGGGCCTGTGGGACAGCTGGGATGACGATGCCATCCTGCGCGATCGCGAGACGGGCCAGTTCTTCGACCGCGACAAGCTCCACACGCTGAACCACCGGGGACGCTTCTTCCAGGTCGCCGGTCCGCTCAATATCGGTCGGTCACCGCAGGGGCAGCCAGTAATCTTCCAGGCGGGCTCATCGGATGCCGGCATCAAGCTCGCCGGGAAATACGCCGACGCCGTCTTCACCCATTCGCCATCGCTGGAGGAGACGCGGACCTTCCTCCGGCAGGTCAAGACCAGCGCCATCGCCCATAGCCGGACCGCCGACGACGTCAAGATCTTTCCCGGCATCGCACCCATCGTCGGTGCCACCGCCGCCGAGGCCGAGGCCAAGTACCAGGCGATCCGCAACCTGCTCACTGTCGAGGAGGCGCTCGCCTTCCTCGGCCGCTTCTTCGATCACCACGACTTCACCCAATATGAACTCGACGCACCATTCCCCGAGCTCGGCGACATCGGCAAGAACGCCTTCCGCTCCACCACGGATCGAATCAAGGCCGAGGCGCGCGACAAGAACCGGACGCTGCGCGACGTGGCCCTCGCGGTGGCGACACCACGGCCGAACTTCATCGGCACCGGTGCCGACGTCGCCGAGGAGATCATCCGCTGGATCGACGGCGGCGCTGCCGACGGCTTCATCCTCGGCTTCCAGGTGATCGCCGAAGGGCTCGACGACTTCGTGACCTTCGTCCTTCCGGAACTGGAGAAGCGGGGCCGCTACAGCCGCGCCTTCGACGGCAAGACGCTGCGGGATCATCTGGGCCTGGTGCGCAAGCCCAGCCGCTACGCGTCACTCGCCGAGACCACGATGGCGCGGCAGGGGTGAGGCACCCATGACCCGCGTCACCCCGCTGGCCCAGATCGTCGATCCGCGGATTGTCGCCGTGTTGCCGGAGTTCGTCGCCTTGCGTCGCGACCTGCACCGGCACCCGGAGCTGGCGTTCCGGGAGGACCGGACATCGACGATCGTGGCGGATCGATTGACCGCCTACGGCTTCGAGGTGGCGCGGGGAATCGGCGGCACCGGTGTGGTCGGCACGCTGAGGCGCGGAAACGGCCCTCGTGCCATCGGTATCCGCGCCGACATGGATGCTATGCCGATCCCCGAGGCCACGGGCCTTCCCTATGCCAGCGCCCACGACGGCGCCATGCACGCCTGCGGTCACGACGGCCACACGACGATCCTGCTTGCCGCTGCCCGGTATCTTGCCGAGCACGCCCGCTTTCGCGGCACGGTGCACCTGATCTTCCAGCCGGCCGAGGAGATCGGCGCCGGCGCCAAGACGATGCTCGCCGGGGGGCTTCTTGACCGGTTTCCCGTTGACGCGATCTTCGGACTGCACAATTGGCCCGGTATTCCCGCTGGACACTTTGGCTTCGTCGACGGCCCCGCCATGGCATCCGTTGACCTGGCCATCGTCCGTGTCGTCGGCAAGGGCGGGCACGGCGCGGCGCCGCACGAGACTGTCGACCCGGTGCTGGCGGCCGCCCACATCGTCACGGCGCTGCAGTCGGTGGTGTCGCGCAATGTCGATCCCCTGGAAATGGGCGTGGTGACGGTCGGCTCCATCCATGGCGGGACAGCGTCCAACATCATTCCCGATACGGTGGATCTGGCCGCGACCATCCGATCCTTCCGCCCCGAGATCCGCACGCTGCTCGGCGAGCGGGTTCCGGCGATCATTCGCGCCCAGGCCGAGAGCTTCGGTGCCCGTGCCGAGGTGACCTACAGGCTGGGGCTCCCCCCTGTCGTCAATCATCGCGCCGAAACGGGGTTGTTGCGCGAGGTCGCGGCAGACACATTCGGCCCCGACTGGGTCGTCTCGTTCCAGCCGCGCACGGCCAGCGAGGACTTCTCCTATTTTCTCGCCGAGCGACCGGGCAGCTTCCTGTTTGTCGGCAATGGCGACAGCGCCGCACTCCACAACCCTTCCTACGACTTCAACGACGACATCATCGGACCGGCCGCCACGCTGTGGGGTCGGCTGGTGGAGCGTGTCCTGATCTGAACCGGGCACCGGACGGGGTGAACCATGAGCGATCAATTCCTGTACACAACGCCACTCGATCCGCGCGCCAAGCCGTTGATCGACGATCTCATCCACGAATATGACAGCCGGTACGGCGACTTCTTCGACCGCGAGGGGGCGGTGGTGGAACTGAACCGCTATCCGCCGGAAGCCTTCGCCCCACCCCACGGCAATTTCCTGCTGCTCGTCCGCAACGGCGCGACCATCGCCGGCGGCGCCTTCAAGCGCTATGACGAGCAAACCGCCGAATTGAAGCGCGTCTGGACGCGCCGCGATCTTCGCCGCCAGGGGCTCGCTGCCCGCGTTCTGGTGGAACTGGAGCGGCGGGCTCAGCGGCAGGGCTATGCGCGCCTCTACCTGACCACGGGGTGTCGGCAGCCGGAGGCGAAGGGCCTCTACCTGACCAACGGCTACACCGCGCTCTTCGATGTCGACGGCGATCTGGAGGCCATCCGGCATCTGCCCTTTGAAAAGCTGCTCCTGTCGCCCCAGTGCGAGCAGGTCGACAGCGCCTCCGCCTCCGCGAGCCTGTCATGACGGAAGGACCATCGCCATGAGCGTCGCATCCGACTTTGTATCCGGCGTTTCGGCGCCCGCAGCGGCTCCGGCAGGCGCCGGCACCGAGACGGCCCATTTCCGCATCGTCCCGGCCCGCTATCCGGCGCGGATCTTCGGAACCGTCTTTTCCGTGATCATCATCGCGGCGGTCCTGAATTCGATCGTCGGCAATCCCCGCTGGGGGTGGCCGGTCTTTGCCGAGTGGTTTGTCTCCGAGCCGGTGCTGACCGGTCTCGGCCGCACCATCCTGCTCACCGCACTCGGGGCCTTCTTCGGTTTCGCGCTCGGCGGTGTGCTGGCCCTTGCCCGGGTCTCACGCTCGCCGCTCCTGGTGGCCCTGTCCTGGACCTATATCTGGATCTTTCGGTCGATCCCGCTCATCGTGCTGCTGCTGATCCTCAACAATCTCGGCTATCTCTACGAAAAGATCTGGCTCGGCATTCCCTATACCGACATCACCTTCTTCAGCTACTCGACCACCCAGCTGATCAGCCCGTTCACGGCGGCGGTGCTCGGGCTGACGCTCAACCAGGGGGCCTTTGCCGCCGAGATCATCCGCGGCGGCATCCTCTCGGTCGACCAGGGCCAGCACGAGGCGGCCGCCGCGCTCGGGCTGCCGAAGGGGCGCCAGACCTTCCGGATCATCCTGCCGCAGGCGATGCGTTCCATCCTGCCCGGCGCCTTCAACGACATCATCGGGCTGGCCAAGGGCACATCCAATGTCTACATCCTGGCGCTGCCGGAGCTCTTCTACACCGTCCAGGTCATCTTCCACCGCAATCTCGAGGTCATCCCCCTCCTGATGGTGGCCACCATCTGGTACCTCATCATCCTGACGGTGCTGTCGGCGATCCAGGCACAGATCGAACGCCATTTCGCCCGAGGAGCGCTGCGGACGCCGCCGAAGTCCCTCCTGTCGCGCCTCTGGTCGAGGACGCCGCCGCCTTCCGGCGTCGTTGCGGGCTCGGATCGCCCGGGTGCCGCCACGGCCAACGCCGGGCAGGTGGCGACATGGTCCGGTGGCGACCGGCGCGGCGCCGCCGTTTCCATCCACGGCGTCTCGAAGAGCTACGGCCAATTGAAGGTGCTGGACGATGTGACGCTCGACATTGCCGCGGGCAGCGTCACCGTCATTCTCGGACAGTCGGGCTCAGGCAAGTCGACGCTCCTGCGCACCATCAACCATCTGGAACGGGTCGACGAGGGCTTCATTTCCATCGACGGCCACTTCATCGGATACCGGCGGAATGGGGCCACACTCTATGAACTGAAGGAACGGGATGTCCTGGCGAGCCGCGTCGATGTCGGCATGGTCTTCCAGAGCTTCAATCTCTTCCCCCACCTCACCGTGTTGCAGAACCTCATCGAGGCTCCGCTGTCCCATGGCGTTGCCAAGGCCGAGGCGGTCTCCCTTGCCCGAGACCTTCTCGCCCGCATCGGCCTCTCGGACAAGGCCGCGGCCTATCCGCGCCAGCTCTCGGGCGGCCAGCAGCAGCGCATCGCCATCGCCCGCGCGCTGGCCCTGAAGCCGAAGGTCCTGCTGTTCGACGAGCCGACCTCCGCCCTCGACCCCGAACTGGTGGGCGAGGTGCTCGACGTCATCCGCGAACTCGCGCGCAGCGGCACCACACTCATCGTCGTGACCCACGAGATCGGCTTTGCCCGCGAGGTCGCCGACCGGGTGGTCTTCATGGAGGCCGGTCGGATCGTCGAGGTCGGGCCGCCGGACAAGATCTTCGGCCATGCCGACCAAGCGCGCGTGCGCGAATTCCTCGCCAAGGTACTTTGACGATGTTGGCGGTGCCACGGCAGCACGACCCCATCCCCCAAGACCCCGTACTTAACCGAACAGGACGACCCTCATGTCTCGTTTCTCACGTTGTGCTGTGCCTGTCGCCCAAGCCCTCGCCGCCGCCCTCATTCTCGTGCCGACCACGCTCTTTGCGCTGGACGTCGATCTCAGCCCCGAACAGGCGGCCCGCCCGCGCGCCGACAAGGTGCCGGAGGCGATCGCGGCGCTGCCCAAGGACTTCAAGTTCGTCAAGGATGGCACGTTCACGGTGGTCAGCCGCGCCGGCAGCCTGCCACTGGGGACCTATGCCAACGACACCAAGACGATCATCGGCAACGAGCCGGATATTGCCCAACTGGTCGCGGACAGTCTCGGTCTGAAGCTGGAACTCGTCAACGTCGCCTGGGCGGACTGGCCGCTCGGCCTCGTCTCCGGCAAATATGATGCCGTGATCTCGAACGTCACCGTCACCGAGGCACGCAAGGAGAAATTCGATTTCTCCACCTATCGGCAGGACGTTCTCGGCTTCTATGTGAAGGCTGACAACGACAAGATCAAAGCCATCGCCGAACCGAAGGACGTGGCCGGCCTGAAGGTCATTGTCTCATCGGGCACCAATCAAGAACTGATCCTGCTGGACTGGATCAAGAAGAACAAGGCAGCCGGCCTGCCGGCAACCGACGTGCAGTACTATGACGACCCGTCGGTCCGTCGTCTGGCCATTGAGTCCGGCCGCGCCGACGTGGACCTGGAACCGAATGCCTTCGAGGCCTTTTACGCCGCCCAGCACAAGACGACCAAACTGGTTGGCATCCTCAACGGCGGCTGGCCGCTGTCGGCCGAAATCGCCGTGACGACGAAGAAGGATGCCGGTCTGGCGAACGCCATCACCATCGCGCTCAACGCCCAGATCAAGAACGGCAACTACGCCAAGGTTCTCGCCCGCTGGGGCCTGACCGCCGAGGCCATTTCCGAATCCCGGACCAATCCGCCCGGCTTGCCCAAGACCTGATCCGTAAACCTGAGATCCCGGGGCGCCTGATCGGCCCCCGGGGTCGCGTCCCCCGCGCCGGTCGCCTCTAGATCGATCGGTCACCGCAAGATACCTCGATGGAGAGTCCCATGTTATCCCGCCGTTCCCTGACGCTGCTGCTCGCCAGCGGGTTCGCAGCCTTCTCGGTTGCCGCCAAGGCCGCCGATTTCGATTTTACCCCCGAGCAGAAGGGGCGTCCCCATGTCGGCGTGAACCAGAAGGCCGTCGATGCACTGCCCAAGGACTACAAATTCGTGCGTGACGGCTACCTGACGGTCGCGACATCGCCCTTCGGCGCCCCGATCGTGGTGCTGGCGACGGACACCCGTACGCCGGTCGGCGCGGATCCGGACATCGCCACTCTCATCGCCGAAAGCCTCGGCCTGAAGCTCGATTTCCTGCCGGTGGCCTGGCCGGACTGGCCGCTGGGGCTCACCTCGGGCAAGTACGACGCCGTCATTTCCAATGTCGGCGTCACCGAAGCGCGCAAGGAGAAGTTCGACTTCTCAACCTATCGCCTCGGCCTGCACGGGTTCTATGTCCGCGCCGACAGCCCGTTCACGGCCATCGGCAAGCCGGAGGACGTGGCGGGGCTCAAGATCATCACCGGATCGGGCACCAACCAGGAAAAGATCCTGCTGGAATGGGACAAGCGCAACAAGGCGGCGGGCCTCAGGCCCCTGGAGCTGCAGTACTATGACGACCAGTCGTCGAATGTCCTGGCGCTCCTGTCCGGCCGCGCCGACGCGATCTTCAATGCCAATGGGCCGCTCGCCTACGAGGCAGCGAAGAATGGCAAGATCCGCCTCGTCGGCACCGTCAATGCTGGCTGGCCGTTGAAGTCGGATGTGGGTGTGACCACGCGCAAGGGCTCCGGGTTGGCGCCGGCCATCACCATCGCCATCGACGACCTGATCAAGTCCGGCGTCTATGCCGACGTGCTGAAGCGCTGGGGGGTGCAGGCCGAGGCGCTGGAGGTGTCGGAGACCAACCCGCCCGGCCTGCCGAAATTCTGACGCTGCGAAAGCCTGCGAGGAGATCATGACGATCCGACATATCAGCTTCCTGACGCCGGGCAACTTCCCCGACGACGCCCCGCGCGAGGGGCTGGAGAAGTCCCTCCGCCTGTTCGAGGCGGGCGAACGGCTGGGCTTTGACGGCGGCTGGGTGCGCTCCCGGCATCTGGAGCGCGGCGTTGCCTCCGCGGCGACGTTTCTGGCCGCCGCCAGCCAGCGCACGAAGCAGATCGAGCTGGGGAGCGGCGTGATCCAGCTCGGCTACGAAAACCCGTTCCGTCTCGCCGAGGACCTGGCCACGGTGGATGTCCTGTCCGGCGGACGCCTTCAGGCCGGGATCAGCGCCGGGCCGCCTGGCCACGGGCCGCTGCTCGGCGAACGCCTCTTCGACTTCGACCCCTCGGGCATCGACTTCAGCCACGCCCGGGCGCTGAGACTGCGCGACAACCTCAAAGGCGAGATCTTCGGCCCAGAGGATGTGCTCGTGCCCTCGCCGGCGGGCAACCAGCGGCCGAGGCTCCACCCGGTCTCGCCGGGGCTGACCGAACGGCTGTGGTATGGCGGCGGCTCCTTGCGCTCGGCGGAATGGGCTGGCCGCAACGGCTTCCACATCCTGATCGGCAATGTTTGCCAGGGCGAGGAAACCGACGATTTCTTTGTCGCCCAGAAGGCCCAGCTCGACCGCTTCCATGCCCACTGGAGCGCGCCCTACGCCCCTCGTGTCGCTCTCGGCCGCGTCGTCGTACCGCTCGACAGCGCCTCCCCGCGGTCTCGCGAGAAACATCTCACCTTCGCCGCCGGACGTAACGACCGGACGCTGGAGCCGCAGGGCGACCGGCGGATCCTCTTCTCCCGCGATCTCGTGGGAAGCTCCGATCAGATCGTCGAATGGCTCGCCAAAGACCCGATCCTGCCTGATGTCTCCGAGTTCCGTCTCGAATTGCCCTATGACCTCGACCTTGAGGACTACGAACAGATCCTCGGCGACTTCGTCGGCAAGATTGCGCCTCGCCTGGGTTGGAAGCACGCCCTGAGCGCGGCCTGACGCCAGCACTTCCATCATCCGTCGGAAGAGTCACATGACAACGCACGTTCCGCCCCCCGCCGTCCAGAGCCCCGCCGCCGCCTTCGCGGCCCGCTATCGCGCGACCACGATTCCTCCGGTCGACCTTTGGTCACCGGTTCTCGATCGCGTCTTTGCCCATGCGACGGTGCGCAACTACCTGCCCGATCCCTTGCCCGACGGCACGCTCGAGGTGCTCGTCGGCGCCGCGCAATCGGCGGCATCCTCGTCGAACCTGCAGCTCTGGAGCGTCATCGCCGTCGAGGATCCGGCGCGCCGCGCCCGCCTTGCCGCGCTTGCCGGCAACCAGCAGCACATCGCCGTGGCGCCGCTCATCCTGCTGTTCGTCGCCGATCTCTCGCGCGCTGCCCGCGTCGCCACCCGCCACGGCCGTCCGCAGGAAGGGCTCGACTATCTCGACACCTTCCTCGTCGGCGCGCTCGATGCCGCGCTGGCCGCCCAGAATGCCGTCCTCGCCGCCGAGTCCCTCGGACTCGGCACGGTCTATATCGGCGCGTTGCGCAATCGCATCACCGAGGTGGCCGCCGAACTGAAGCTGCCGAGCCACGTGGCGCCGGTCTTCGGCCTCGTGGTCGGCCGGCCCGACCCACAGAAACCCGCCGGCATCAAGCCGCGCCTGCCGCAATCGGCGGTGCTGCATCGCGAAACCTACGGCGCGGACGGGGAGGCGGAGGCCATCGCGGCCTATGACGAGCAGTTCCACGCTTTCCAGAACGAACAAGGCCTGCCGCGGCAGGACTGGTCCTCGGTCCTGGCCGCCCGCATCGCGTCCGCCGCCTTCCTGAATGGCCGAGAGCGTCTCGCAGACGCCCTGCGCGCCTTCGGCTTCGCCCTGAAATGACGGCGTGATCGCGCGTATGGGCAGAGCGGGATCTCGTCCATCCCGCCAAAAGGACCTCGATGCCGAAAGACGCCGGAATGGCTGGGCGGCCGGAACTGAGATCAGGTCCCCGCCATCTTGCCTGTTTCACTCTGCCGGGCGGCCGCCAGGCTGCCCCGTGGTCTCAATCGCGCCTCATCTGTCGAGCCAGGGTTCGGTTCCCGCAGGTGCCGAAGACGAATTCAAGTCTGGGACGATGTACAACATGAAAATAACCGTAGGGTGTCTTCAGGGTCTGTACAAAGGTTGGGGGCGGGCGGGCATTCTTCTGGGCCGGTCAATGTCCTGTTCGCTGCCATCGCAACATCCTGCACAGTTCACTAGAACAGTCGGCGATACTGTGTGGCTATTGGGGAACACGCGGCTTGTGCCTGTTTCATGGTTGATGACACGGGAGCCCTTGGAAATCTCGTAGCAGTCTTCAGTGTCCTCGTTGAGCGATGAGCAGCTTGGTCCAGTACATGCCAAGGCACAATCCGTCGCGCGGACAAAACTTAGTCGAGCATAGTTTGCACGGGCAATTACTTGTGGTTGATTGCAAGGCGCTGCTCATGGCGATCCCAAGATTGTTACTGCCAGACGGCACTATCGCTGCCTATCGCCGCACAATGCTCCCGTTAGTCCGCCGCGGTGCTGGATGCCATACAGTTCGGGCCGCCAGTTCCATAAACACGGTCCGCCCAGTCTGCTTCCAACACAGGGCGAGGCCGGGCTTGCGGCGAGAGACCTTCCGGCGCCGTGCTTCGACATCTTCCGCTCGGAGGGCCTTTGCAGCCCTCCTGCGCCAGCTTCTTCAGGGCCGCGAGCAGCTCTTTCGCCAGCGGTCCTGCCGAGGCAGGGTTCTGACCTGTGATGAGACGGCCATCGACGACGACCTTCGGTTGCCAGTTGTCTGTCGAGGAGTAGTCCGCGCCCTCGGCCCGCAACGCGTCCTCCAGTTCGTAAGCCACGTCTTCGCGGGCGTAGTCATACTCTTCCTTCCTGGAAAACGCCGTGAGCTTCTTGCCGCGCACAAAGGGAACGCCGTCGCCGAGATCCACACCCAGCAGCGAGCACGGGCCGTGACAGACGGCCGTCACAAGCTTGCCGGTGCTCCACGCGCGCACGACGGCCTGCTGCACTTGCGGGTTGCGCGCAATGTCGACCATGGGCCCGAGACCGCCGGGCATCAGGATGGCGTCGTAGTCCGCCGCGTCCACTTCAGACAGCTTGCGGCTATGGTTCAATCGGCGAAATGCCTTGCTCCGGAGAAACGCCTCCTGGGCAGGGTCGTTCTCGTCATAGGCGTCATACGGCGTCCATCCACCGGCGGGCGATGCGAACTCGATTGCGACACCTGCCTTGTCGAGCACGTCGAAACGATGGGCGACCTCGGCGAAAAAGAAGCCGGTCTTGCGATTATGGGGGCCGATCACGGCTGCGTTGGTGACGATGAACAAGACATGTTGGGTCACGGTGCTCTCTTTTTTTTGAAATGCGCTCAGGATTGACCGGCGCGCATTTGCGCGGGCCGCACTGGCAGCGATTTCCAGTTCCGCGCTATCAGAATCTCACCCACAGCCGATGATGGACGCTGTCGCCGCCGACCTTCACCGGCGTCTCGTCTCATGGCCAACTCTCTCTTCAGCTCCGGCTTTCGGCGGCGGCGCGGCAAAAGGCATCGTGCTATCGCTGTTCATCCCGCCGTCGAGGCCGACATCGCGCGACGGCCTGACAACCTAACTAGTGGTTCGACTCCGACATTTGCATCCGCCTGATACGGGCCTCGGAGCAAATGTCGGAGTCAAGAGAACCACTAGCAAGTTATTGGTTCTAGTGGAGCTTTTGAATTTGACATTTGATCTGGAGCTTGATGTGAGACGGGACTCAAATGTCAAATTCGCTCCACTAGCAGCGATGGTTCCGGCCTGCCGGTTAAAAGAGGTAAATCCTTATCGCATTGCCCCGATGCGCAGGAGCGGATGGCGCCCGGGCGAAAGGAGTCTAAATTTGCCGATGGCAAACTTGGTGAGGTAACCCCGGGCTCCCTCTGGCGGGTCATTGCTGAGCGAATGGAACGGTCAGGCAGACTGGACGGCAAAACATACTGCTTTGGGGACGACCGGTTCATTCCGGACCGGCAACTGCTGATGCTTGGAGAAAAGCCGCTGCGGATGGGGACGCGGGCTCTCGATCTTCTTCACGTGCTCGTCATGCATGCGGGTGACCTGGTCGGCAAAGACCAATTGATGAGGTTTGCCTGGCCCGACACCTTCGTTCATGAAGCCAACCTCAAGGTCAACATCGCGGCCTTGCGTCGTTCCCTTCCTAGTGGTTCGACTCCGACATTTGCATCCGCCTGATAGCACCCTCGGAGCAAATGTCGGAGTCAAGAAAACCACTAGCAAGTTATTGGTTCTAGTGGAGCTTTTGAATTTGACATTTGATCTGGAGCTTGATGTCAGGCGGGACTCAAATGTCAAATTCGCTCCGCTAGAACCGCGGATGGACTGTCGTGCATTGCGACCGTGAGCGGCCGCGGTTATCGCTTCGTCGCGCCGCGTCGAGACACTGGCTTTCCCGATGGTTTCCGACAGGCGGTTTCATAGCTGGGCCGCGAGGACGCCATGGGCCGTTTTCCTGATCGCTCCCATTGTCGGTTATGGCGTGATCGTCGCGATTCTTGCCTTCGCATTGGCCTCGGCAACCTCTCCCGGCATGGCTCCCGCCTGGTTCGGCGCGGTGGGCCGGGCAACCGGGTATTTCGCGGCTTTCGTCGCGCGGTTGATCCTCGCTTGGACCTTGGCCTTTGTGGCGCGGCGTCAGCGTTCGCGCGCGATATGGCCTCTGATCGGGATGGGTCTCACGATCATCGCCGCGACTGTCATCGAGCTTCAGGTGAGGCTCGCCGGCCCGCAACAGGGCGGCGAGATCGCCATCGCGCTGACCATGCCTTCCGTCATGCAGATCGCCGCCCTTCTTCTGGCGGCGGCCGCACCGTTGCTTCTACTTAGAAAACACGATCAAGCCGTTTCTCGAGGATAACAATGTTTCGCTATGTCAGGAATTTCACATCCTTTGCTCTGGCCACTTTCATCGCGGCGACTCCCGCGATGGCCGAATCCCAGTCGAACGACCGCTTGGCCGAATTGGGACGTGGCATCTATCAAGAAGCGGCGGCTCAGACCGCCATCGCAGATCTACTCGAAGCTCTTCACACCCAATTTGAGCGACTGATCGAGGCCGGACAGCAGATCGGCGCCATCCGCTCGGACCTACTGCTCGCCTTGCTAACGGACATGGCTTTCGCTGCTGCGCGTGAACCGGACCGTTGGTTTGCCCTGAATACGCAAAATCTCGATCCACAGAGCACCCTCGCCCTCAACCACCGCGTCTTCAGCATGTTCACTGCAATGCTCGCGCCAAGCGAAGGTGGCGGCGAGTCAGCGAAGGTTTCCGAGCCATCCAAGGATTAGCCGTATGCCCACCTCCCGCCTCGTCATCACCATGCTTTTGGTCGCATCCGCACTGAATTTGGCGCTTATGGTTCCTGGGGGGATTCGTTGAAACGCGAGATTTCAGCGCCTATCCCCCCATTGTCCTCGGCGCATTCAACGTGTTTTTGACGGTGCTTGGTTTGGGCAGCCTTGTAATTGCCTATACGGTCACGAAAGCTGGCAGAGGATATCGCTGGTCCGCACTTGCCGGTCTCGGCTTCATCGGCGTCTATCTACTCGATCTCTGCCGTATTTTTCCTGTGCCGCCCAATCCGATGTCGACGCTCTTGGCGACGCTGGAATGGGTCGGTACAGCTCTGGGCGGCGCCTTGGTCATAATCTCGCTCGTTCTATCACAGCGCGCCGCGGCGACCTCAGCCGCGCCATCGTTGCCGAAGCCGGTCATGTTCGGCCTCGGGCTCGTGGCGCTGATCATTGTCGCCTTTGCGACAAAATCCGCAATGGGCATTTAAAGCCCATTCCGATCAGATGGCAGCTTGGGGCGCGGTTGGCTGCGTAGGTCAATTGCAACACCGAGCAGCATTAGAGTGCTATAGCGTAGATGTATTGCTCGTCATCGTCGGGCGTGGCCCGCCAAACACCGCCGATTACCGCATACAATAGCCTATGTGCCGCCGATCACCGCACGCCACCAAGTTGATGCGACCAACTACCATCCCGCGCTACAGCCGTATGAACCCGGAGGATGGAGATGATTGCGTCCCGCCCATAGCCGTCGGTCGAGGTTAGCCCTGGCGCTACCACTCTCACCTGTAGCCGCCTTCTAACTTTAAAACTGGATCACTTGATCGGGGCAGACCACCCGAGAAGGCGAACGGCGAAGCATAAACCCCGACAAACGCGTTGGAATCTCTCCCTGCGCTTGGTGTGTTTGCCGAGCAACAGGCGGTTAAGGATGGCGGGAATTGGCAGGGGCACAGCAGGAACTCACCGTCCGCGGCGAACAGGTGGAACGTGTCTTCATCAACTACCGGGACGACAAATATGTCGTGAACCGGAGGTATCAGCGCAAGTTGATCTGGACGATCGAGGAGAAGCAGAGCTTCATCGATTCCATCATAAGGGGATTCCCGGTCCCGATCATCTTGCTCGCTGAGCCGCTGGGGCGGCAGGACGGCACCCTCGAAATCATTGATGGAATGCAGCGAATGAACGCGATCACGTCGTTCATTGGCAACGACTACCCTGTCGATGGCGGCTACTTCGATCTAAACACCTTCGCGACGACCAAGGATCTGCTTGATCGACATGTGATCGAGCAGAAGACACCCGTGCTCGATCGGGAGAGATGCCTAGCGATCGCATCCTACCCGGTGCCCCTTTCAATCTACGAGGCCGCGCACGGGGAATCTGTGGAGGAGGTATTCCGGCGCATCAACTCGGGCGGTCGCCAACTCTCCCGCCAGGAACTTCGGGCCGCGGGTGCAACCGACGCCTTTGCCGACTGCGTTCGCCAAATATCGGCCCGGGTCCGGGGCGACACCTCGAACTCGGACCTGTTGCTGCTGGGCGAGATGCGCAAGATCAGCATCACCAACCGCGAACTTGACTACGGCATCAGCGCCGACGGTGTCTTCTGGGTCGCGCACGGGATCCTAACGAAGGATCAGCTACGCCAAAGCCGTGAAGAGGAAATGGTTGCCGATCTCGTCGCTTACATGGTCTCGGAAAGCCCGGTTGCCTCTAGTGGAGCGAATTTGACATTTGAGTCCCACCTGACATCAAGCTCCAGATCAAATGTCAAATTCAAAAGCTCCACTAGAACCAATAACTTGCTAGTGGTTCTCTTGACTCCGACATTTGCTCCAAGGGTGGTATCGGACGGATGCAAATGTCAGAGTCGAACCACTAGAACCGAACTCTTCGATGATTACTACGGCGCTACTTTCCCAATGTCGGAAGCCAGCGAGGCGCGTTTCGACGCCGTCGATCAAGCGGTGAGAAAGCGGAGCACTGAACTGGTTGATCTCGACTATCAGCGTGTGCAGGACACACTTATCCTATTGCTCGGACAAGCCAAGACCACGTTCTTGGGGCTTATTTTCCCGAACGGTAACGGCGGCAACCCCGTTCCCCGCTACTTCCAGGCCGTGTTCCTTGCCTTTTACGATCTGATCGTAAAGCGAGGAATGGTCGTGTCCGACAGCGCGGGCCTCATCAAGTGCCTGACCGACTGCGGCAAGAGCATCGAAATTCAGGACGGCGGCAGGTGGGGCGCAGACAACCGTGGCAAGACCGTCAATTCCGTCGTCGGATGGATCCAAGGTCACTTCGAGGAAGACAAAAACCCAGACCCGGCGAAGGTTCACTGGGTAACCAAATTCCAGAACCTCCTGACGAACTCGAAGACCGAGCAGGCGGCCTACGATTTCAAGCAGGGCTTCTGCACACTCGACCCCAAGCCTTCGTTCGATGCGGAGTCGTTCGACAAGATCATGGAAACTTGCGCTGCCATCGCCAACATCGGCAAGGGACACAAGGGCTACATCCTCGTAGGCGTTGCCGAGAACGCCGCGACGGCAGCTAGGGTGAACGACGTTTTCCGGAGCAGTCCGCTGACTTACGGCGGCTTCTACGTTACGGGAGTGGAACACGAGGCCCAACACCTTGGCAAGAGTCTGGATCAAATGTTCCAGGACATCTCGGACCGGATCGGGCGGTCCGATCTCTCGGAGCCACTGCGCCCCTACGTCAATTCCCACGTGAAGTGCGTCCAGTATTTCGACAAAACCATCTTCGTTTTCGAGATCGTCGGACAAAACGGCCCCTCTCACGTCGGAGGGAAATGGCTGGAACGCCAAGGTGCACAAGTGAAGGAAGTGGCCCCGGATCGGATGGGAGCCCTGTTCGACCGCTTCAAATAAGTCGCTGAAAGAGGCCCTAATCAATGGGGCCCGCTTCTACTTCAGGCCGCCCGGTTCGGCTTCCTCGGTGCCGCATGGTCTATGCCTGGGCAGCAGTGGTGGGTCAACAAGCCATGGCGGATTCCTGCGTTTAGTAGTCCGTCGACCCGACGAAGCGAAGGTCCGCTTTCCGCCCATAGCCCCAAATTTAGAGAGCTATAGCGTAGGTGTAGTTCTCCGATTCTTCGTCTTCGGCCCGCCGGAGGAGATTCGAATCGGTACTTCATGTTTCGAACGCACTGTGGATGTCTGCTTTATCGACCTTGCTCTTCGGAAGAGGACTGACAGCTTCCGGCCCCAAGTCTCCCATTTGGAAGCGGTTTCCAAAGTCGCGTTCAGCGGCACCTGGAGCAGAGCGCGATCACTTTAGGTTACCCGCGCGCAGCTCATCCAGACGGTCGGCCCACCAAGTCATCATCCGAACGCGCTCGTCCCAATGCTCGCCGCGAGCATAGGCGCGCCGGACGCTGTTTTCCTCCACATGCGCAAGCTGCCGCTCAATGGCATCCGGATGCCATAACCCACTCTCGTTGAGCATGGAGCTGGCACTCGCGCGGAACCCGTGCGAGGTCATCTCGTCCTTGGTGAAGCCCAAACGACGTAGCGCCGCATTCAATGTGTTTTCCGACATGGGACAGAGGACCGAGCGGATCGAGGGAAAGACAAGGGTGCCATGACCCGTGAGTTGCTGCACATCTTTGAGAATAGCGACCGCCTGCTTGGACAATGGCACCCGATGGGGACGGCGCATCTTCATCCGCGCTTCCGGAACGATCCATACCTCCTCGTCCAGCTTGAACTCGGACCAATGGGCCGCTCGCAACTCACCCGGCCGAGGAAAGAGCAGTGCCAAGAGCTTCAACGCGGCTGTCGTCGTGGCCTGACCCTCGAAGCCATCGATTGCCCGCAGGAGCGCCCCAAAGGCTTTTGGCTCGGTCAAGGCGGCCCAGGATTTCCTCTGCGGTGTGGTCAGAGCGCCTCGCAAGGCGAAGGTCGGGTCAGTATCGGCACGCGCGCTGCCTGTGGTGGAGCGCAGCCAGCGCGCATTCATTCCACCCCGCTCGTCTGCGCACTTCGACCCGCCGTAAGGTCTCGAGAATTTCGGGGGCCGTGATCTCGCGAATCGGACGACAGCACCGTGCAGCGTCCAGGATTGTCCAAATAGGAATGTGGTATGAAATGGCCGATGACCATCTCATCAACCTAAATTATTCAATTAAATCAATTACTTACAGAAAATCTGGCGGAGAGGGTGGGATTCGAACCCACGGTACGGTTGCCCGCACGGCGGTTTTCAAGACCGCTGCCTTAAACCACTCGGCCACCTCTCCCGCGCTTGAAAAATATAACAAATCTTCAAAAAAGCACGCGACAGACCGCTGTCTCTGTGCCCCCATTTCGTGACGCTGCGCCCTTGGCGTGGGATTGCTGCGCCGCGGTGAGGACGTCCAAATAAGGCTCGGTCATCGTCACCGAGCAAAAGCCTGGATGCCTCTGGATGTCATAGATCGAGCCGCCGCGCCTCACATAGTCCACTGCAGGACCAGAACGCAAGTCGCGAAAGCGAAATGGCCGTAACAGCACACCGGATTCTGACGCCATCGTTGTGTCGCGCGAGGGCGGCAGATGCCGACCCTATCGCTCGAGATCCGCCGTCGCGATGGGTCGGCTTCCAACCCCGGCCCTCGCAATATCGCGATATCCATAGAAATCGACAATGAGGGGCCTGGGAACCCCGGCAGGTGGAAAGCCCGCGCGACGGGATGGGATGGCAGGTCCGGCATGTCGCAAGCACGGCCTCGATTCGTCGCGCATCCTATGAGGCGTGACGCGATGCGAGGGAGAACGGGACATCGGCCGGGAGAAGGCGCCGCTCAGCCTGGGAACGTCTTTGCGGTCCAGCCATGCGAGCGCGGACGCGATACTCGGTCAGATCAGGCCGGCCTGCTTCGCCCACTTCATATGCGTGAAGGCCGTGACCTCATAGCGCGCCATATAGGTACAGCGCTGCCGCTCTCCCGGCATGAAGGTAAACCGCAAATCCCGCGCCAGCGCGCTCGCATCCCCACTATCGCCAAGCATCACCATCTGGGTGATGCCCCCCGCCCGGCTCTCCACTGCAAAATCGCCGCGCAGCCGGGGCGTCAGCCAGGCCACGGTGACTTCATTCGGCGTGGGAAAGAGCCGGCCATCCCCGAAGGCGGGCTTCTCGCGCGACCGCTTCCTCAGGGTCAGAAAATCCCGAAACTCGAAGACGATGCCGTGACTGAGCGCGTGAAGCGCGTAAAACTTGCCATTCGTCAACCGTGCCATTGTCTCCCCCAAGACTGATAGGCAAGGTCCCACGCAGTCTCTATACCGTGACTCAAAGGCAGATCAACCTACCCGTGAAGAGCTCTGGTTAGCCGGCCACTCTTGCTCTAGTATTGCGCAACCTCACCTTTGGCGAAGCTTTGCCTACATAATGCACCGTTGCTCCGATGGCTACCGAGACTTTGCGCAGCCCAGCGACCACGTTCATACAACACGAGCAAGCGGCTTCCGCCGGCTGGCGCTATCGGCTGGAAGCGCCGCGCTGTGAAATCGGCATCTGGCAGGGCGATCGCGCGCCGGCGCTCGGCACCCATTTCCACAGGGAGGATCAGTTGACGCTCGTATTGAGCGGCAGCCGCCATTTTGTCAGCGCCCGTGCGCAGTTCCACGTTCCCTCGGGCCACGCTATTCTGTTCCCGGCCGGCGTGCCACATAGCAGCCTGTCCCAATCGCACCCGGATACGCGGTGCCTGAATGCCTATATCACGCCGTCTCAGCCCGGCTATTGGCCTGTCGTCTTACAGATCCAGGAGAAAGAGCTGGCGGATATCGACGTTATGCGCCTCGCGGCCCGGCTGCAAGGCCAACCAGGCCCCGCCGATCATTCCGGCGCCTCGGGAGCCGCACGGCAGTGGCGAAGCGCAGCCTTGAGCGGCGCGCCCGTTGCGCTGCAGGCGCGGCAGCACGGTCTCGGGCGCGAGGCGTTCAGCCGCAAGTTCGAGCGCCTCGTTGGCATGCCACCCCATGCCTTTCGACTGATCCAGCGCTTGAATCTGGCACGGGATCGGCTGCGCGCCGGCCGGGAGATCGCCGATGTCGCCTGCGAATGCGGCTTCGCGGACCAGAGCCATTTCGGCCGCCATTTCCGCCGCGCCTTCGGCGTGACACCCCGCGCCTATCGCGATGGCCTGGCGCCGCATCCGTCCGCGGCGAACGCCAGCACGGCCCTCAAACAAACGCGCAAACTCACCGACCTTGATGGCACCGGTTGATTCAATCCGCGCCGGATTGGCTCGATAGCCCGCGACGCCGATCACAAACGTTCCAGACATCGAAGCGAAAGGGGCCTAGATCCGACTTGGAGGGAATCGTCCAAGACCATCCAAGGCGATGAATTGGCTCGTCTTTTCTCAAGCGGAGCGAATCCGCGACAGACGGATTGGCTCGACGCTATCTCGCTTCCGCGAAAGGCGTGTCATGGACTGGAGTGTCGTCGTTCTCCTCGCTCTCGCCGGAATGGCGGGGGGTATCATCAACGCCGTGGCGGGCGGGGCCACCCTCATCACCTTTCCGGCCATGCTGGCGGCCGGCATGCCGGCCGTCACGGCCAATGCGTCCAACGCGGTTGCCATCGCGCCGGGGCATCTGATCGCCGCCCTTGCGGACCGGGAAAAACTCCCCGCCTTCGACGCGGCGTTTTTCGTGTCGATCATGCTCTGTATCGGCGGCGGCATGACGGGCGCCTTGATCCTGCTCGCCCTTCCCGATCGCCTGTTCATCCTGCCCGTCCCCGCCCTGATCGGCTTCGCGACGCTGGTCTTCGCCTGTGCGCCGCGGATCAGCAGGTGGACAGCGCAGCGGCGCGGCACCGCGCAGCCCTCGCGACGGGCAGCCTCGGCAACGCTCGCCGCTGCATCGGTGTATGGCGGCTTCTTCGGCGCCGGCCTCGGCATCATACTCACCGCCGTTCTATCGATCGCCGACCCGGTCGACATTCGCCGTGTGAAGGTGCTCAAGAACCTCCTCGCCACCTGCGTCAGTCTGGCGGCAATCGCCATCTTCATCCTGCGCGACGCCGTCCAATGGCCGGAGACGCTCGTGATGCTCGCCGGCGCGCTCCTCGGCGGCTACGCCGGCGGTTTTCTCGTGCGTATTTTGCCAGCTGAATATGTGCGGCGCTGCGTGATCGTCGCCGGCGCCGCCATGAGCATCATCTATGCCTATCGGTACTGGCTTTAGAGCAAGTCCGTCTGTTGCGGATCGGCTCCGCTCAGGAATTGACGGGAAAATTCACCGCCTTGGATGCTATCAGACGGTTCCATCCAAGCCGGATTTGTTCTGGCGGGGATGGAGCGTCCGCCGTGGCCTTCGGTCAGGCGCGCGGTGCGAGTTCCCCGGGCCGGACCTCCCGGGCGACGGCATCCAGCACCGCATTGACGAAGCCCGGCTCGTCATCGCTGTAGAAGGCGCGCGACACGTCGACATATTCGGAGATGACGACACGGACCGGCACGTCCTTGCGGAACATCAGCTCGTAGCAGCCCGCACGCAAGACGGCACGCAGGACGATCTCCACCCGCGTCAGCGGCCAGCCCTTGGCGAGCGCCGCATCGACCTTGCGGTCGACGGACTTCTGCTCCCGCACGACACCGGCCACGATATCCCGGAAAAAGGCGGCCTCAGCCGGCTTGAAGGACACGCCGTCGATCTCCTGACCCATCCAATGGGCCTCAAACTGCGCGACGGCCTCGATAACCCCGGTCCCCGCCACATCCATCTCGTAGAGCGCCTGCACGGCGGCCAGCCGCGCCGCGCTGCGGCGTTCGCCCTTGGAAACAGCAGCCTCGCTCATCGGGCCGTATCCGCAGCCGACAATACGCGTTTGATGCGCAGGACCGCGAGTGCCGCCTGGGCTGCGCCGCCGCCCTTGTCCATCTCGCCGACGCGCGCACGCGCCCAGGCCTGCTCGTCGTTCTCGACCGTCAGAATGCCATTGCCGAAGGGCAGACGGCGACTCACGGCCAGATCCATGAGCGCGCGAGCGCTTTCGTTGGCGACGATGTCATAGTGGCCAGTCTCGCCCCGGATCACGCAGCCGAGCGCCACGGCCGCATCATAAGGCATGCCGCGCGCCTCGGCCGCGTCGAGGGCGATCGCCAGAACGGCCGGCAATTCCAATGCCCCCGGCACAGTGAGCACATCGACAGAGGCGCCAGCGGCTTCGCAGGCGCGACGTGCGCCACGCAGCAACTCGTCCGCCAGATCGTCGTAGAAGCGCGCCTCGACGATGAGGACGCGTGCTGGCCCCGAGGTGGTGGCGACAGGTGTGCTTTGGCGTGGAGCGGCCATGACAATGATCCGGACAAGACAATGGGACAGATGACAAAAGCGGCCCGACCGTAAAGATAGGACGAACCAGGCCAGTGTCAGTAACCCGCCCCCCGCGCCTCTGCAAGGCGTGCAGCATAGCGTGCCATGAGATCGACCTCGAGATTGAGGGGATCGCCGACGCCACGCTCGCCCCACGTGGTCACTTCGAGGGTATGGGGGATGAGGAGAATGGAGAACACGTCACCTTCGACGTGGTTCACCGTGAGCGAACAGCCATCGAGCGCAACGGAGCCCTTGGCCGCGATGAAAGCCGCGAGGGGTTTGGGCGCGCGAATATCAAACCGCGCGGTGGCTCCCCAGGCGCCTGTGTCGCGCTCGCCCCCGCCGCTCTCTCCCCCCTCGCCCACCGCGGTGATGTCTTCGCGCGCGATGATGGTGGCGATACCGTCGACATGGCCCGTGACGATATGTCCCCCGAGCTCGTCGCCGATCTTGAGCGAGCGCTCGAGATTGACGCGCGTCCCGATGGTCCACCCCCCGACGGTGGTCAAGGCGAGCGTCTCGGCCGCCGCATCGACCTCGAACCACGCGCCGCGCTCATGGGGGCCGACGGCGACGACCGTCAGGCACGGGCCGCCGCAGGCGATCGAAGCCCCGATGGCGATCGTGGCCGGATCATAGTGGGAGATAATACGGAGGCGGCGCAATGTGCCCTGGAAGTTCTCCGCGGCGGCAATCTCGCCGACATCCGTCACGATTCCGGTAAACATGAACTTGGCCTCTCAAGGATAGTGAACCGATCGACGGCTCCACCCGCCATGCCGGCCGTGTGACCTGCTGCGCGATCGTCATCGCAATCCGATGCGTCCCTAGCGGGGGCATCCCATGTGGCGACGGTTTTGACAATCCCGCCGCGCGCCAGTCCCGCGAGATGCGGTCCGAGCGCCGGGATGCCCGGCCGCGCCGAGAGCGCCCGGAGGGGGCGCGGACCCGACACGGTGACGAGCTCGTCGACGAGCCCAGCTGCCGCCAGCGCATCAGCCAGCCGCGGCCCCCCTTCGCAGAACACGCGCGTCACGCCGCGCGTCGCAAGAAGCCGCATGGCGGCGTGAAGATCGACCGTGCCGGTGGAGCCAAGCCGCATCACCTCGACGCCCCGCGCCACCAGCGCCCGTTCGGCCGCGACAGGAGCATCACGGCCGGCGATGATCCAGGTGGGATAGAGGCCCGCCGTCTCGGCGACAACCGCCCCCGGGGGAGTACGCAGCATCGTATCGATCACGACACGCACCGGTGAATAGGCTTCCATGCCCGGCAACCGCACGGTAAGGGCCGGATCGTCAGCCAGAATGGTGCCCACGCCGACCATGATCGCATCGGCGTGGGCGCGCATGAGATGGACATGGCCATTCGCGACAGGGCCGGTGATGCGCAGGCGCTCACCCGCGACCCCGGCGAAGCCGTCCGCCGTCATGGCAAGCTTCACCGTGACGGCGGGGCGCCCTTCCCGCACACGCAGGATATGGCCGCGATGCGTGCGCTCCGCCTCGGCGGCAAGAAGACCCGTGGTCACGTCGATTCCGGCCGCGCGAAGCCGCGCATGGCCTGTGCCCGCCACCCGCGGGTCCGGGTCCTCGAGCGCCGAGACGACGCGCGCGATCCCGGCGGCAATGATCGCATCGGCGCAGGGCGGCGTACGTCCCCAATGCGAGCAGGGTTCCAGGGTCACGTAAAGCGTCGCGCCGCGGGCCGCCGCACCCGCCGCAGCCAGCGCGACAGGCTCGCCATGCGGGCGGCCGCCGGATTGCGTCATGCCGCGGCCGAGGATGAGCCCCTCCGGCCCCGGCGCGACGACAAGCGCGCCAACCGAGGGGTTAGGCCAGGTCAGCCCGAGATGGCGGCGCCCGAGCGCCAGCGCATCAGCCATGAAGCGGCGATCCAGGGATGCCTGGCGCAGCGAAAGAAAATCGGTCGCGGGCAAGTTTCAGGTCTTCGTGTCGGCCGTATCGGCAGCAGCCCCATGGGCCGCATCGCCAACATCGGTCTCGACGGGCAACTCTTCAAGGGCCAGTTCGCCGATGAGCGCCTTGAAGTCCTGCGCCTCGCGGAAATTCCGATAAACGGACGCGAAGCGGACATAGGCGACGCTGTCGAGATTGCGGAGCGCTTTCATCACCACTTCGCCGATCATCTGGCTGGTGACTTCAGACTCGCCGGTGCTCTCGAGCTGGCGTACCACTCCGTTGATCAGCCGCTCCACCCGCTCGGGATCGACAGCCCGCTTGCGCAGCGAGACATTCACCGACCGCGTGAGCTTGTCGCGGTCGAACGGCACCCGTCGCCCCGACCGCTTCAAGACCATCAGCTCACGCAGCTGCACGCGCTCGAAGGTGGTGAACCGTCCGCCGCAATCCGGGCAGACACGCCGGCGGCGGATGGAGGAATGATCGTCTGTCGGCCGGGAGTCCTTCACCTGCGTGTCGAGACTGCCGCAGAACGGGCAACGCATGGCTTCACTCCGGTTTCAGGACGCAGCGCCCCCGCGCTGCGTCGACAAAACCATATCAGGGCCGAACAATGTCAAGCGATTCTTATCACCCGTAGATGGGGAAGCGCTTGGTCAAGGCATGGGTGCGCGCGAGGACGGCCGCCTCGGTCGCCGCGTTGCCCACGTCGCCTTGAGCCGCGAGGCCGTCCAGCACCTCGACGATCATCGCAGCGACCTGCTTGAACTCGGCGACGCCGAAGCCCCGCGATGTCGCCGCCGGCGTGCCGAGGCGAATGCCGGAGGTGATCGTCGGCTTCTCCGGGTCGAACGGCACGCCGTTCTTGTTGCAGGTGATTCCCGCCCGCCCGAGCGCGGCCTCGGCGGCCTTGCCCGTGAGCTTCTTCGGGCGGAGATCGACCAGCATGAGGTGGTTGTCGGTGCCGCCCGTGACGATGTCATAGCCGCCCGCCGCAATGCCTTCCGCCAGGACGGTCGCGTTCTCGACGACGGCGCGGGCATAGATCTTGAAGTCCGGCTTCAGCGCCTCGCCGAAGGAGACCGCCTTGGCCGCGATGACATGCATCAGCGGCCCGCCCTGGAGGCCGGGGAAGATCGCCGAATTGATCTTCTTGGCCAGATCCTCCTCATTGGTAAGGATCATGCCGCCGCGCGGACCGCGCAGGGTCTTGTGGGTGGTGGTGGTGACGACATGGGCATGCGGGAAGGGCGAGGGATGGGCGCCACCGGCCACCAGCCCTGCGAAATGGGCGATGTCGACCATGAAATAGGCGCCGACGGCATCCGCAATGGCCCGGAAACGCTCGAAATCCCAATGGCGGGCATAGGCCGAGCCGCCGGCCACGATCACCTTGGGCTTATGGGCATGCGCGAGGCGCTCCACCGCGTCCATGTCGACCCGGTGGTCGGTCTCGGACACAGGATAAGGAACAGGCTTGAACCACTTGCCCGACATATTGGGCGGAGCGCCGTGGGTCAGATGGCCGCCGGCGGCGAGATCGAGCCCCATGAAGGTGTCGCCGGGCTGCATCAGCGCCATGAACACCGCCTGATTCGCCTGTGAACCGGAATTCGGCTGCACATTGGCAAAGCGGCAATCGAACAGGCGGCAGGCGCGCTCGATGGCGAGATCCTCGGCGATATCGACGAACTGGCAACCGCCGTAGTAGCGCCGGCGCGGATAACCCTCCGCATATTTGTTCGTCATCACCGAGCCCTGGGCTTCCAGCACGGCGCGCGAGACGATATTCTCCGAGGCGATCAGCTCGATCTCATCGCGCTGGCGACCAAGCTCGAGCTCAATGGCGCGCGCGATCTCCGGATCGGCATCCGCCAGCGACGCGGAGAAAAAGCTGTTGGTCAAATGGCTTCCAGCCGCGACTTCATATGCGCTCATCGTCTCTACTCCCGTGCCAGAACGGTATCGACGGCGCGAAAGGGGCCACGCCGCCGCCAGCGGTGTCAAGGGCCGCCCGTGCTCCCGAACAAGACCGTCGGCTGACAGGCTCTCCACCGCGCCGTCCCCATATCATGGGCCACGATCGAGGCCAACACGGGACGGCCAAAACAAGCGCAGGCGGGCTATTGGACGCACCCCGGGGTACGCTTCGACGGCCTGGCGGCAGCTGATCGACGGGCATAGCGGCCGCCTGCTGCGCCAATTGCGCGATCGCGGCCTCACGTCATAAGGAACAGCCCGGCTCCCCCGAGAACCAACCTTGTGTGCAGATATGCCGAATCCACTGAATATCCCGGATCAGAATGCCTGGGCGTCGTGGCACCCAGCCGAGCTATCCCGGCGCATCGCCGGCGTATCCAGCCCGTGGTGCGTCGTTGGCGGCTGGGCGCTCGATCTCTGGCACGGGCATGAGACACGAGAGCACAGCGATCTCGAATTCACGGTCTTACGGGAAGATCTCGCCGCCTTTCGCCAAAGCCTGGCGACGCTGGAATTCTACACCGTCAGGAACGGCATGATCGAAAATCTGTCGCCCGGTGAGGAACCGGCCATGGATATTGTCCAGATCTGGTGCTTCGATCGCTCCAGGCAAAGCTGGCGGATCGACATGATGATCGAACATGGCACCCCCGAAACATGGGTCTACAAGCGAGATCCGGCTATCAGGCGTCCGCGGGCTGAGATGGTGGCGCTGACCGCCGACGGCATCCCCTACCTCCAGCCGTCCGCCGTCCTTCTGTTCAAGGCCAAATACAGGCGCCCGAAGGACGAGGAGGATTTCGCGCGAGCCCTTCCGCTCCTGCCTCCGGCAGAACGTCTATGGCTGAAGAACAGCCTTGATCGCGTCCACCCGGGCCATGACTGGGCACGAGCGCTGTAAGGACCAGGCTCCGGAGCCCCGGCGCCCTACGCGCCGGGCTCGACGTCCCCATAAAAAAAGCCCGCCGGAGGCGGGCTTTTCAGAGGAGCGGGATCGATCAGTTCGTCGCGTCGACATCTTCCTCGATCTGCGAGTAATTCATCACCTTCGCGATATTCAAGCCATCGCGATTGTAGATGTCGTCGCGGAACTGCACGGCGCCGTCAGACGTCGCCCAGCTCGTGATATAGGTCCAGTAGACCGGAACCGGCGATGTGATGGTCGCGTCGATACGGTCGCCCGAGGCAATCGCCGCCTCGATCCGCGAGCGGTCCCAGCCGGGCGTGTCCTTCAGGAGCCACGTGATATAGTCGCGCACGTTCTGCACGCGCACGCAGCCGGACGACACGAAGCGGAAATCATCCCCGAACACGCCCTTGGACGGGGTGTCGTGCATGTAAACGCCATGCGGGTTCGGGATATTGATGCGCACCATGCCCATCGAGTTCAGGTCCGCGCCGGGATCCTGCCGGAACATGAAGCGTGTCGCGTCATTCGAGTTCCAGTTGATGCTCTGGGGCGGGACTTCCTGCCCCTGTCCGTTGAACACGCGGATCTTCTGGTCCGAGAGGTAGCTCGGATCCGTCCGCATCTTCGGAATGAGGTCCTTGCGGATGATCGAGGCAGGGACCGTCCAGAAGGGATTGAAATTCACCTGGGTGATCTTGGCATTCATGATCGGCGACTGCCGATCGATCTTGCCGACGCCTGCCGCATGGCGCGTCGCGACGTGACCGTTCTCGACGGTCTCCACCTGGGCAGCCGGGATATTCACGATCACGTAGCGCTGGCCGAGGTTGCCGGAGAGCGAACGCAGGCGGACGAGGTTGGTCTCGAGCTGCTGCAGGCGCACCTGGGCGGGGACATTCATCGCCGCGATCGTGCTGGCGTTCACGACGCCCGTCGGGGCAAGGCCGTGGCGCCCCTGAAAGCGCTTGACGGCAGCCTCGACGTAGGAATCGAAGATATCCGTATCGCTGGACTGGACGGACAAGTCACCGCTGATGGTGAGGCGCTGCCGCAACGCGACCACGGCCGGGCTGCGCACGCCGACCTTCAGCGTCTGACGGCCCTGGATCTGGCCCCAGCCACCGCGGTTCACGATATCGCGATACTGCGCGATCGCGGCTTCCGTCGCCGCGACGGCCTCGGCCGACAGCGTCGGCGTATTGGAGCGACGCAGACGCATGCTCGACGCGGCATCGTAGCTCTGCACCCACTCGGCCTGGGAGCCGAGCGCCACCTGTTGCGCTTGCGCAAGTTCGACCGCAGCCACCGACGTTACGCCGAGCGTTGCGGCCAGCAATCCGACGTTCGATAAGGAGTAACGAAGGCTCACAGACCCAATCCCACTGTTGCACTCAACATGCCCGACACCCGTGCGGATTCGCGCGGGTAACAACCGCCGGGTCCGATCGGTCGAACTGTAAGCGGTAGTCCGTTAAACAACCATGAGCAGTCGGGCTAATTTGTGGCATCTAGCGGCACCTGTCCTGCGTCGTCAATCCTATGTTGCCGCGGCGCAACAAGCAGCAAGGCGATCCTGGAACCCGCCATCGGCGACCGGGGCCTTCGTCCGGACCCACCTTGCCGGCTTGTTGCAACGCCCTCGCCCTGGAGGCGTATCAGAGCTTGTAGCGGATCTGATCCGTCCAATAGCGCTCGAGCCGCAGCAGCGAGCGGTTCAGAAGCTTGAAGTCATCGGGCGATATGCCGCCGAGCGGCGCAATCGTCTGCATATGCTTCTCGTAGAGCGCCGTGATGACCTCGTGCACCGCCCTGCCCTTCGCAGTCAGCGTGATGCGCATCGAGCGGCGGTCGACGCGTGAGCGCGTCTGTTGCAGATAGCCCATCTCGACCAGCTTCTTCACATTGTACGAGACGTTGGCGCCGAGATAATAGCCGCGCGCGCGCAGCTCGCTCGCACTGAGCTCCTTGTCACCGATATTGTAGAGCAGGAGCGCCTGGACACTGTTCAACGCGTTGCCACCGCGCCGCTCGAATTCATCCTTGATGACATCGAGAAGGCGGCGGTGGAGACGCTCAACAAGCGTCAACGATTCCAGATAGAGCCCGCTGATCTCGTCCTCGACAGCCGCGGGAACACTTTTTCCAATCAATTGTGCTGCAATAGTCATCTGACGCCTCATCAATTATCTTTGCGATCCGTTGATCGGATCTGCAAACCATGAGACGGAGACTAAGCGAGATCTCTGAAAAGCGATTTAAGCAATAAAATGAACAAGATATTGCATCATCGCAGATCATTCCGATGCGACTCGCTCCATATCGCGCGCAACATCCAGCGCCGATCGATCGACGGCGGGAGCTAGTCGACTGTGCGTGCGGCGAGCCAGGAGATCACGAAATAGGTCGCGACGAGCGTGACCATGGCGGCGACGGTCACGAAACCGTGACCAATGATATGGGGAAAGAAGATCGCCAGAATCAGATCACTCATCACGGCGAGCAGCCACATCACGCCGCCCCAGGTGCTCGTCAGCCACAGGCCGACGGCCGCGACGAGATCGATGATCGCGAAATAGATCGTGGTCGCCTGATAGGACATCGGTCTGCCCTCGAAGGGCGCGTCGCCGGGAAACACACCAAGCAGGATGGCCCAGTGCCCGATCCCCGTCACCAGCCAGACCACCGCCATCGCCCGCAGGAACCAGACCAGCACCACGTCCCATTGCAAGCCCGCGGCTTCATCGCTCGTCAGGGCGTCGGCGAAGCCCTGCTGCGCTTCCGATCGGTCATCTCGTGCCCGTACCATCGCTTCTTCTCACCCATCGTCATCGTGTGCGCAAGCCGTCCCCTGGGAGCGAATCCCCTCCACACGCCGCATCCGGTATAGACGAAATGCGGCTGGTGCCTGTCCATTATGGCCAGGATTTCCGCGGAAATGCCGGGCCGCGGCCCTGTCAGTCCACGTCGCAACTGTCGCAACCAAAGTCCCGATCCTGGCCCGAGACTGCGAAAGACTGGCTGGACGGTGGTGCGCCGTCAATCGCAAGACCGCATCCCCTGCGACGTCATGGCCGGCAAGATCACCCGTCCGGCATTTCGATATCCATGCCGAGATGCTAAGCGAGAGAGTGTCACTTCAAGGCTGGACCGGATCCGATGTCTGTCAAGAACCTCTCCCCCGTCGCGGGTCACGTCAATGATCACGCCATGGATCACGCTATGGATCAGGCCATGGATCACGCCAAGCGCGAGGCGCCGCGCGTGAGGTCGCTTGGTGCGCCGTCACTTGGTGCGCCGTCACTTGCGGCGCCGTCACTTGGCCTCACCGTCCGGCCGCGCCGCAACCGGCAGAGCGAATGGGCACGCCGGCTGGTTCGCGAGAACACCTTGTCGACGAACGATCTGATCTGGCCGCTGTTCGTGATCGAAGGCAGCGAGGCCCGCGATGTGAAGTCGATGCCTGGCGTTCAGCGGCTGCCGATAGAGGGCATCGTCACCGAGGCGCGGCGCGCGCGCGATCTCGATATCCCGGCCATCGCGCTCTTCCCCTATACCGAGCCGGCATTGCGCGACCCCAACGGCACCGAGGCCGTGAACGCCGATAATCTCGTGTGTCGGACCGTCCGCGCCATCAAGGCCGCCGTTCCCGATATCGGCATCGTCACGGATGTCGCGCTCGATCCTTATACGAGTCACGGCCACGACGGGGTTATGGACGGCGACACCATCCTCAATGATGAAACCGTCGCGCTCCTGGTCGCGCAGGCCCTGACACTGGCCGCCGCCGGAGCGGATGTGATCGCCCCCTCGGACATGATGGACGGCCGGGTGGGCGCGATCCGGACCGCCCTGGACGAATCCGGCTATGGCCATGTGCAGATCATGGCCTATGCGGCGAAATACGCCTCCGCCTTCTACGGTCCCTTCCGCGATGCCGTCGGGAGCAACGCGACGCTGGTGGGCGACAAGCGCACCTACCAGATGGATCCGGCCAACAGCGACGAAGCGATCCGCGAGGTCGCGCTCGACCTCGAGGAGGGCGCGGACATGGTGATGATCAAGCCGGGCCTGCCCTATCTCGATATCATCTACCGGGTGAAGGAGACCTTCGGCGTGCCCACTTTCGCCTATCAGGTGTCCGGCGAATACGCGATGATCGAGGGGGCCGCCCGCAACGGCTGGATCGATGGCGACAAGGCCATGGTCGAAAGTCTCGTCGCCTTCAAGCGCGCCGGCGCCGACGGCATCCTGACCTATTTCGCACCGCGTGTCGCCGCGATGCTCAAGGCCGTGAAGTAACGAAGCGTCCTGGAAGGACCAGCCGGCCGCGACGATGGCCGGCCCCGCGTAAACCAGACGACCTGTGCCGTTCACAAGCCTGCCCGCCTCAGCAAGGCATTCACTCGCACCATTGGCCCGCTCATGCGCCGCCTTGTCGTCCTGTTCCTGATCGGCTTCAGCGTCATGGCGATGGCGGCCTGTACCAGGCTGGTGGATGCCGACCAGGAAAGGGTCTGTCGCGCCGTCCTGCCGGCGATCAATCTGGACAGCGAAATCGTCGATATCGCCGCGCCCCTGTCCGGCCCCCTGCCCAACAGCCTGCGTATCGACTACACCGTCAAGGATCCGTCCGGGCGATTGCGAGGGCGCGTGCTGCTCTGCCGCTTCGCGGGCACGGGCCTTGCCATCGACAAGGCGCTGCTGGTGGGCATCGCCACCGAGCGTGGACCTGTCGCCGATGCCAATTTCTATTTTCTGAAGCGCTTCTACCTCGACGCCCCCGACGGAGGACAGGGCGAGGTCACAGTGGCAGAGCCGCCCCCCCAGCTGTCGCGAACCGTCGGCATCGGGCTCCAGCAGGCGGTCTCAGCGCTGCCTTTGCTCGCCATCTACGGCCTGATCGCGGCAACCTATGCCCTGATCTTCGGCTTGATCGGCCGCATCAACCTCGCTTTCGGGCAATTTGCCGTTCTCGGCGGAACGGCAACGGCTCTTGGCGTCGCCATCGCGCTCGCCGGTGGTGTCTATTCGCCCTTCGTCGGCATCGGAATTGGCCTGGCATTCGCGCTCGCCACGTCCGGCCTGCACGGCGTGGTGCTCGGCCGCATGGCCATCGCCCCGCTTCGCAAGGCCAGCAGCCAACGGGTTCTCATTGCCAGCCTCGGACTATCGATCGCAATGGCGGAGTACCTGCGCCTCACCCAGGGCAGCTACGCCCAATGGTTGCCCCCCGTCTGGAACAACCCCCTGCCGCTTGCCCAGGCCGATGGCTTTGCGGTGACGATGACCCCCATCAACCTTGCCATCAGTGTGATTGGCTTTGGCGTCGCGATCACCCTCATCATGGCCATGCGCCTGACCGGCTTCGGCCGGGCGTGGCGCGCCTATGCCGACGACCCGGGCGCCGCCGCGCTATGCGGCATCGATGGTGGCCGACTGTTCGACAGGACATTCCTCACGGCCTGCATGCTGGCAGGTTTTGCCGGCTTCATCATGGCGATCTACTACGGCAACGTGGGCTATACGACCGGCATGTCGCTCGGCCTCAAGGCGCTGATCGCTGCCGTGCTCGGCGGTATCGGTTCTGTCGGCGGCGCGTTTCTCGGCGGCCTGATCGTCGGTGCGGCCGAGGTTCTCTGGTCGGCAACCATGCCGATCGAAACACGCGATATCGCGATCTATGCCCTCCTTGTCCTGATCCTGATCATTCGCCCGCAGGGCCTGTTCGGAACGGATCCACTTACGACGCTCGGCGAAAGATCAACAAAAACATGAGGCCCTCGTTTCAATATTCTGAAAAATAATAAAAATATCGAATTTCGCGGATAGCAGCAACTCGCCGCAGATGCACAAGGGAATTTATGCTAGAGCATTTTCGAGCGAAGTGGACACCGGTTCGCGTGAAGAAAATGCGCTGAAACAAAGACATGGAGCATTTTCGCGATTCGGAGAAACGCGAAAATGCTCTAAGCGGAGAAACCCCAGCAAGCCGATAGAGTCCCGTGGAGAGGTGGCCGTGCCGACAACAACCGATGTGATCCTGACCCTTGCCGACATCGAAAGGGCAGCCGGCATCCTGGGCAATGCCGTTGTCCGGTCGCCGCTTCTTCCCTCGCCCTCGCTGAGTGCGCTGACCGGCGCGGACGTCTACGTCAAATACGAGAACATGCAGGCCACCGGCTCGTTCAAGGAGCGGGGCGCCCTCGTCAAGCTTTCGAGCCTCACCCCGGCGGAGCGCCGGCGCGGCGTCATCGCCATGTCGGCCGGCAACCACGCGCAGGCTGTCGCCTATCACGCCAAGCGGCTCGGCATTCCGGCAACGATCGTCATGCCCGAGGCCACGCCGCTCGTGAAGATCGAGAATACCCGCGCCCATGGCGCGCATGTGGTGCTGGACGGCGAGACCCTGACCGAATCCGCCGTCCGGGCGGAGACCATCGCCATCGCCGAGAATCTGGTGTTCATCCACCCCTATGACGACAAGGCCATCATGGCCGGCCAGGGGACCGTCGGCCTTGAAATCCTGACCGACAACGCCGATCTCGATGTGCTCGTCATTCCGATCGGCGGCGGCGGCCTGTTCGCCGGCATCGCCACCGCCGCCAAGGCCCTCAAGCCGGAGATCGAGCTCATCGGCGTGGAGGCGGCTCTTTATCCCTCCTTCTCCAACGCGTTGACCGGACGCGATGCGCCGATCGGCGGCCCGACCATCGCCGAGGGCATCGCCGTGAAGAACGTCGGCAAGCTGACCTTGCCCGTGGTGCGCCAGCTCGCCAGCGATGTGGTCGTGGTCGACGAGACCGCGCTGGAGAGTGCCGTCAACGCTTATGCCACGCTCCAGCGCAGCATGGCGGAGGGCGCGGGCGCGGCCGCGCTTGCCGCCCTCATCGCCTATCCCGAGCGCTTCCGGGGGCGCAAGGTCGGGCTCGTCCTGAGCGGCGGCAATATCGACGCGCGGCTCCTGGCCTCGGTGATGGTGCGGGCCCTGGAACGGGCGGACCGCATCGTCTCCTTCCGGGTGATCACCAATGACGGGCCGGGGCTGCTCGGGCGCATCGCCAGCCGGCTCGGCGAACTCGGCGCCAATATCCTCGAAGTTTCACACGGTCGGCTGTTCCTCGATGTGCCGGCGAAGGGCGTATCCATCGATCTCACCATTGAGACCCGGGATGCCGAGCATTCGCGCCGCATTCTGAACGCCCTGGCGGAGGATGGCCTCGCCCCCACGCGCGTCGATGCCAGAAGTCGGGCCGAACAGGGCCATTGAGACCGGCGACGGAACATCCGGTTCGTATTATCATTCAACAAGCGTGGGAGTCGTACGGGAGTGAACACGTGAGCCAATTGCCGCCCCACCAGGCGCCCCAGCCGATGACGACGATCGACGACTATGCCGCGATCCGCGGGGTCATCACGCCCCGCTTCTTCGCCTATCTGATCGACCTCGTGGTGATCGCGCTGCTGATGCTCGTGCTGTTCATGGTGGTGGCCGTGCTGGGCGCCATTACCTTCGGCCTTGCGTGGTTCCTGTTTCCATTGGTCGGCGCCTGCACGGGCATCCTTTACAGCGCCGTGACCGTCAGCGGTGAACGCCAGTCGACCATCGGCATGCGCCTCATGGGCCTGAAGGTCATCGGTCCCTATGGCCGGCCTGATTTCATAACGGCGGCGATCCACGCCCTGTTCTTTTACGTCGCTGCCAGCACCGGCTTTTTGCTCGCCATCGATATCATCACGGGCTTCCTGCGGAGCGACCGGCGCATGTTGCACGATGTCCTCGCCCAACTCGCCGTGATCCGCGATTGAGCCGCGCCGGTCCTGCGGCGCGTATTGCATATTTGAGAGCCGTCAGCTCGGTGCTATCGTGATGACGGTGAAAGGATCACACCGAGTGAAAGAGCGGGCGCCAGCGTGACGACACAGCCGCGCGATACTCCGCAGTTTTACCTCACCGCTCCGTCGGCCTGCCCGTATCTGCCTGGCCGCGAGGAACGCAAGGTGTTTACGCATCTTGTGGGAAAGCGCGCGGCAGAGATCAACGATATCCTGACCCAAGGCGGCTTCAGACGCTCCCAGACGATCGCCTATCGCCCGGCCTGCGAGACCTGCCGGGCCTGCATATCCGTGCGCATCGTTGTCGACGAATTCTCGCCGTCGCGCAGTTTCCGGCGCATCCTCGCCGCCAATTCCGACCTCACGACCGAGGTGCGGAGCGCAACACCGACATCCGAGCAATATAGCCTTTTCCGTCAGTATCTCGACACGCGCCACGCGGACGGCGGCATGGCCGACATGACCGTGCTCGACTATGCCATGATGGTCGAGGACAGCCACGTCACGACGCGCCTGATCGAATACAGGAAGCCGGGAACAGGTCCCTATCTGGATCGCGCGAACCCGGGCGAGCTCATGGGCGTCGCCTTGACCGACATCCTCGCCGACGGGCTGTCGATGGTCTATTCCTTCTACGCCCCGGAGGAAGGCAGCCGCAGCCTCGGCAGCTATATCATTCTGGACCATATCGCCAAGGCCCGCGAATTCGGGCTGCCTTATGTCTATCTCGGCTATTGGGTCGAGGGCTCGCGAAAGATGCACTATAAGACGCGCTTTCGCCCTCAGGAGCGGCTGCTGCCGCACGGCTGGTCGCGCGTCGATTAGAAAACCTCATAATATCCAGGAACCTACCTGAATATCCAGGAACCTACCTGAGATATCTGGAGCATATTCGGTGAACTCCGGTTCACCGAATATGCTCCAGGCCTTTGTTTTTACGCATTGTCTTCACGCGAACCGGTGTCCACTTCGCTCGAAAATGCTCAAGAGCAAGTCCGTCTGTTGCGGACTTGGCGGCACTCAGAAATTAACTAGCAAATTCAACAGCTTGGATGATTATCAGACGATTCCATCGAAGCCGGATTTGCTCTAACGCTCGCCCTCATCATCGACGACACCACGCGCGATGGCGATCAAGCGACGGCATTCGCGCAGATCATCGAGAACCATGCTCAGACGCGTGAGAGAGGCCTCATCGAGGCCGCTGCGCTCCATGGCTGCGAAAGCCTCGCTGGATCGCGGGTCATCCGCGTCATTCAGCGTGGCCTCCTGCCGCTCACGCACGTCGCGGGGCGTATCCGGGCCGCGCAGAGCCTCATGGTTCTGGTGACGCAGCTGATAGGTGCGCGGGCCGGCCTGGGTCGCGCCGAGCAGGTCATCATCGGCGAGCGGCATCGTTGGCGTATTCTGCCATGCCGCCTCAAGATTCTGGCGGCCGTCGTGGTGGCCATGCGCATCCGGGGGGACGCGATCATCGCGAGCCTCGTCGGTCTCAGCAGCCTCTTCGAAATCATCGATGAACCGCTGACCGGCACCGAGCGATGAAAGCTGCTGTGGCTCCTGCCACACCTGCTGGACGAAGCGCACGCCCTCCTGCTTCAAGATGCGCTGGACGCCCTTGATCGTATAACCTTCGCCGTAAAGAAGATGGCGTATGCCGCGGAGAAGCTCGACATCATCAGGGCGATAATAGCGCCGCCCGCCGCCTCGCTTGAGCGGCTTGATCTGTGTGAACCGTGTTTCCCAAAATCGCAGGACGTGCTGCGGAACGTCGAGTTCTTCCCCGACTTCGCTGATGGTGCGAAAGGCGTCTGGGCCTTTGTCCACCGTCCACTCCTCCGTGTACTTGTTCTCGGTCCCGCCGGTTGCAGCCCTTCAAGCGGCCTGAAATCGTCCCCCCGCGCACCAACAACCTTTGCCCAGCCGGACCCGACCCACGATCAACGCCGACTCAGACGACGCGATCTCTCAAAGATAAGACGCGATGACGCTCGCATGCAAAATCTAATGACGAAACTGATGAAATCCTGGGCCTCGCGCCCAAGCGGACTGTGCAAGAGGACCGTGGATGCCTGCTTTCGCCAACTGTCCGTTTCGGCAGCACAGGCCACCTGCTCCACGACCGGAACGGCATCCTGTCGCTTCCGCCCTGCGAGACCGATGCCGGAACAGGCGCAAGGACAGGCGCAAGAACCGACGCGAAGACCCTATCGAAGGGCCGCAAGGCCGGAAGGCCCCTTGGCCTGTCAGGCCTCGTCCTCGACCTCGATGCCATTGATCCGGGCGCGCAGCACGTTCGACGGTTTGAAGACCATCACACGCCGCGGATCAATCGGCACCTCGATGCCGGTCTTGGGATTGCGCCCGACCCGCTCGCCCTTGTCGCGCACGATGAAGGAGCCGAAGGACGAGAGCTTCACGGTCTCGCCCCGCGCCAGGCAATCACACATTTCGCTGAGGACGAGCTCGACGAGCGCAGCGGATTCAGTCCGGGACAACCCGACCTTCTGATAGACCACCTCGCAGAGGTCCGCGCGCGTTACCGTCCGACCTGCCATGGCACCCTCTTGCAAGCAACCTTTAACAACAGAAGCATCTCACTGAATTACAACGATATTCAGTCGCGACGGGCTGGTCAATCGCAGAGGCATCCGTTCCACGACATATATTCGTCCGAATTCGCGAAAGCCAGACTGATCCAAGCCCTCGGGCAGAGCCCGCGCCGCTGTCTTCACCAGCGGACGAGCGCGCTACCCCAGGTAAAGCCACCGCCCATGGCTTCGAGAAGCACCAGATCCCCGCGCTTGATGCGCCCATCGGCCCGCGCCACGGCGAGCGCCAGGGGGATAGACGCTGCGGAGGTGTTGCCATGGCGATCGACGGTGATGACGACCTTCTCGGGTGCGATGCCGAGTTTCTGGGCACTGGCATCGATGATACGTTTATTGGCCTGGTGGGGCACGAACCAGTCTATATCCTGGGCAGTGAAGCCTGTGGCGCGGAAGGCGTCCTCGATGACGTCGGTGATCATGCCAACCGCATGGCGGAAGACCTCACGTCCCTCCATCCTCAGATGCCCCACGGTACGGGTCGAGCCGGGTCCCCCGTCCACGAACAGCTTTTGACGGTGCCGACCGTCGGAGCGCAAATGTGTGGTCAGGATACCCCGATCGTGGGTGGTTCCCGACGCTTCCCGCGCCTCCAGCACGACGGCCCCCGCTCCGTCACCGAAAAGCACGCAGGTCGTGCGGTCACTCCAGTCGAGCAGGCGCGAGAAGGTTTCGGCGCCGATGACGAGGGCACGGCGATGCGAGCCCGACGTCAGGAATTTGTCGGCCGTGGCCAGCGCGAAGACAAAACCCGAGCAGACCGCCTGAAGATCGAAGGCGACACCATGGGTGATGCCAAGCTCCGCCTGCACCTGCGTTGCCGTCGCCGGAAAGGTGAAGTCGGGCGTGGACGTCGCGCAGATGATGAGATCGATATCATCGGCGGCGAGACCCGCGTCGGCGAGTGCCGCCTGCGCGGCGCGCACGGCGAGCATCGACGTGGTTTCACCGTCCGCCGCGATATGACGGGCGCGAATGCCGGTGCGCTGCACGATCCATTCGTCGGAGGTCTCAACCAGGCCGGCGATGTCATTATTGGTCAGAATGCGTTCAGGCAGATAAGCCCCGTCGCCGCAGACGACTGATCTCAGCCGAGACACTTGTTTGCTCCTCAGTCCCTCGCCCGCCGTTTCGTGTGGCAGCAGGCCGCTCGTTGTCCGGTGCGCATCCGCGTCTCAGGCGTCGACGGCCGGCTCGAGCTGCAATTTCTCCAACATGGCGCGGATCTGATGGACCAAATCATGCCGAGCCATGTCATAGGCGAGTTCCACGGCGCTGGCAAAGCCGAGTGCGTCCGTACCGCCATGGCTCTTGATCACACTGCCCTGCAAGCCGAGGAAGATGCCGCCATTCGAGCGCCGCGGGTCAAGGGTTCTCCGGAGCGAATCGAAGGCCCCTTTGGCGAAGAGATAGCCGATACGCGACATCAAAGTCCGGCCCATCGCATTTTTGAGGAACGTGGCGATCTGGGTCGCCGTCCCCTCGGCCGTCTTGAGCGCGATATTGCCGGAAAACCCCTCGGTGACGACGACATCGACGCTGCCCCGGCCGATATCGCTGCCCTCGACGAAGCCCTTGTATTCGATCTGCGGCAGGTTGGCCTCCCGCAGGATCCGGCTCGCATCCTTGATCGCATCGAGCCCTTTGATTTCCTCGACGCCGACATTGAGCAACCCGACTGTAGGGCGCTCGATATCAAAGATGACATTGGCGAGCGTCGCGCCCATGACCGCGAGCTCGACGAGATGGCGGGCATCGGCACCGATTGTCGCGCCGACATCGAGCACGATGCTTTCTCCCCGAAGGGTCGGCCAGATTGCGGCAATCGCAGGTCGTTCGACCTGGGCGAGCGTCTTCAGGCAGAATGTGGCCATCGCCATGAGCGCGCCGGTGTTGCCCGCCGAGACGGCGACATCCGCCTCCCCTTTCTTGACCGCCTCGATGGCAAGCCACATGGAAGACTTGTAGCGGCCGGCCCTGAGGGCCTGGCTCGGCTTGTCATCCATGCGCACGGCAATTTCGGCGTGGCGGAATTCGCAGGCCCTGGCAAGCGCGGGGTGCTGGTCAATGAGCGGCCGGACCTGCGGCTCGTCACCATAAATGATGAACCGGATATCCGGCCGCCGCTCGAGAGCTTTGGCCGCTCCGGGAATGACGACGGCAGGCCCGTGATCGCCGCCCATGGCGTCGAGAGCGATCCTAATCGGTGAGGACATGATGCCTATGTTGATCTCCGCAACGCCGAGGGCCGCAATCGACGCGCGGCGGACAATAGCGCCTCGTCATACGCTCGCAACCTGTATTTCGCGTAGGCGCCAGTCATGGTTGAGTCGAAAAACGGTAACGACACCAGCCAAATTGATCGAGTGATGAAAAAATCAGCGCGAATGCTAGTTCCGCCCCCCGGATTTTGTCTTCAAGCGTGACAACGCGGCAAAAGGTGACGGTTTGTCAACCGGCACGGAGACCTCATCATCCTCAGATGGCGCATCGTCCCCAGCCTCCACCCCAGCGGCCTTCGGAACAAATAAGGCGCCCGGCTTGCGGGGATAGGGATCAAGCCCCAGGGCAAGATACTCCGCAGCCAGTTGGCCAAGATCGATCGTCCCGTCGACGATCGCGTCGGGAGGATCGGCATCCGTCAGCCGGATCTCCGCGCTGCGGCCCTCGGGGTCCTGTCCGCGGCGGCCTTGACGAGCGCGGTTCGCCTTCCCGGCCCCGTCCCAGTCCGCATCCCCATGGTCCGCAAGCGCACGGCTCGGTCGCTCGGCCGCGAAATCCACCTCGATCGTCTCGATCACCTCGCTTGGGAAGGGTTCAAGCGTCACGACACAGATCTGCTCGACGCGGGCGCGCACCTCGCCCACCACCTTAACGCGCTTCGGCGTCCCGGAGAGCCGAAATGACGCCTCGAGGCTGTGGATGGCTGAAATATCGAAACTGCGGGCCAAGGCCGCGCATTCCTCGGGCGTCGCGCTGCGCTGTAACGCGAGTCCCTGCGGCGGAATATCGACAACGGCGCAAGGCCAATGCAAAAGATGGTCTTCTCGTGCTGCCATGGCAGTTTCCCTCGATCACCCCGGACCAGCGCGAATCAGCTGAGCCGGTTACCTGTGATCAATCTCATCTTTCTATCAGGATTCGCGGCCGGAGCCGCAATTCCACGCGATTGGCGCTCACTTCAATACCGTCCTTAGGTCGGGAAAGAGTGAGGTCGAGGAGACGATCTCCGCGAACTCCAACGCGGCCAGATGCCGCTCGACAGCTCTCATATAGAGAGCCAGCTCAATTTGCACATCCGCGCCGGGCACACCGAGGTTGCGCTCCACCGCAGCACACAACGCCACGTTATCCTTCTCGGCCAGTGCCTCGTCATAGCTCGCCGCACGGCCGTAAAAGGCCTTGGCATAGGCCTTCATCCGTTTCGGCACGGCGAGGTCGCCGATCCCGATCTCCCGGAAGGCCCGCTCAATCTCCAGGAAAAGGCGGTCCACGAACTCCTGTGCGAGGTCCGGCGCAGGCGCCGGCAGAGCCCTCAGCCGCCGCAAAAGCAAGACAGCATGCAGGGTGAGCAACTCAAATCGGCCCTCGACGGTATCCACGACCCAACCATCGCGGTAAAGTTGTGGGGCGCGCGCAGCGGCATTCACCCGCTCGAACAGCGACGCGGCGACATCATCACGCGGTCGGGAACGAAATAACTTGAGAATCATGACGGGCAACGCCCTCCGCATCGCCTTGCCAAAGACATAACCGCGGGTTACGGCATCGGACTACGTTAGTGCAAGCGAGAATATGATAGCTGCAAAGACGGCATTGAAGCGACACGGATGGGCCGAATGAAACTGCGCGAGACCAGACTTCTCTCACGGCGTTCGATGACGTTGGCGCTCGGCGCCACGCTGCTGACCGGCTTGGCCGCCTGCTCTGGCCGCGAGACCATTTCCCGTGGCTATGTGCTGGACGAGCGCGCCTTGGCGGAGATCAAGCCGGGAACAAGCGTCGATACGGTCCTTGCCAAGCTTGGTACCCCCTCCACGGTCTCGACCGTCGGCAACAAGACCTTCTACTACATCAGCCAGACCCTGAAACGGACGGTGCAGTTCATCGAGCCGTCGATTGTCGACCAGCGGGTGATCGCGATCTACTTCAATTCGGCCTTCAAGGTCGAGCGCGTCGCCAATTACGGCATCCAGGACGGCCAGATTTTCGATTTCATCTCGCGCACCACCCCTTCGAGCGGTCAGGAGCACAGCTTCCTGCGTCAGATTCTCCGGGGTGCGGGCGGCAGCAGCTTCAATCCCTTCGGCAGCTGACGCCCACCTGTTCCGGCGAAGGCCGTCACGACGAACCATCCACACAAAAAAGCCCCGCGATCGCTCGCGGGGCTATTTTTTGGGATCCGTGATCGCTTTTGCACATTGCCCTAGAAGTGCGCGAGCACTGCAAGCAGCAGCAGCGCAACGATATTGGTGATCTTGATCATCGGATTGATGGCAGGCCCGGCGGTGTCCTTGTAGGGATCGCCCACGGTGTCACCGGTTACCGCCGCCTTGTGCGCGTCCGAGCCCTTGCCGCCGTGGTGGCCTTCCTCGATATATTTCTTGGCGTTGTCCCATGCCCCGCCGCCCGACGTCATCGAGATCGCGACGAAAAGTCCCGTGATGATGACGCCGAGCAGCATGGCGCCAACCGCGGCGAAAGCGTTGCTCTTGCCGGCCACCGCATAAATCACGCCATAGGCGACGATCGGCGACAGCACCGGAAGGAGCGAAGGGATCACCATTTCGCGGATGGCCGCCTTGGTCAGCATGTCGACCGCGCGGCCGTAATCCGGCCGATCCGTCCCCTTCATGATACCCGGCCGTTCGCGGAACTGCCGGCGCACTTCCTCGACGACAGCACCGGCAGCACGGCCGACCGCGGTCATGCCCATGCCGGCGAAGACGAAGGGCAGCAGGCCACCGAACAGGAGGCCGACGACGACATAGGGGTTCGACAGCGAGAAGTCGACCGTCACGCCAGCAAAATAAGGATAGTTGGCGCTGTTTGAGGTGAAATGCGCAAGGTCGGACGTGTAGGCCGCGAACAGCACGAGCGCGCCAAGGCCGGCCGAGCCGATCGCATAGCCCTTCGTAACGGCTTTGGTGGTGTTGCCGACGGCATCGAGCGCGTCGGTGGAAACGCGGACCTCCTTCGGCAATCCGGCCATCTCGGCGATGCCACCGGCATTGTCCGTCACCGGCCCGAAGGCATCGAGCGCCACCACGACACCCGCCAGCGCGAGCATGGCGGTGACGGCGATCGCAATGCCGAACAGGCCGGCGAAGCCATAGGTCACCAGGATGCCGGCGATGATGATCAAGGCCGGCAGCGCCGTTGATTCAAGCGAGACCGCGAGGCCCTGGATGACGTTGGTGCCGTGCCCCGTCACCGAGGCGGAGGCGATCGATGTCACCGGCCGATAGCCCGTGCCGGTGTAATACTCCGTCACGATCACGATCAGCGCTGTGACGACGAGACCCGCGCAGGCGCAGATGAACAGCGCACCTGACGTGAAGGTGACGCCGGTCGTCGTGGTCAGTACCGTCGAGAATCCGCCGAACACCAGCCATGTCACGATGGCGATGGCCACGATCGACAAAGCGCCGGCGCCGATGAAGCCCTTGTAGAGGGCGCCCATGATCGACTGGTTGGCGCCGAGCTTCACGAAATAGGTGCCGATGATCGATGTGACGATACAGGCCGCGCAGATGGCGAGCGGATAGATCAATACCGATTCCAGCAGCGGCCCACCGGCGAAGAAGATGGAGCCGAGCACCATCGTCGCGACCACGGTCACGGCATAGGTCTCGAACAGATCGGCCGCCATGCCGGCACAGTCGCCGACATTGTCACCGACATTATCCGCGATGGTCGCGGGATTACGCGGGTCATCCTCGGGGATGCCCGCCTCGACCTTGCCGACGAGGTCGCCGCCGACGTCTGCACCCTTGGTGAAGATGCCGCCGCCAAGCCGCGCGAAGATCGAGATGAGCGACGCGCCGAAGCCGAGCGCGACGAGACCGTCGATCACCAGCCGATCACCCGGCGCATGCCCCATCACCGCGACGAGCACGGTGTAGTAGATGACAACGCCGAGAAGGGCGAGGCCGGCAACCAGCATCCCGGTGACGGCGCCGGACTTGAAGGCAAGATCGAGCCCGGCCGCCAGCGAGTGCGTTGCGGCCTGGGCGGTGCGGACATTGGCCCGGACGGAAACATTCATGCCGATGAAGCCAGCGGCCGCCGACAGGACGGCACCGAGCGCGAAGCCCACGGCCACCACGATACCAAGAAACCACGCAAGCCCGATAAAGAGCACCACGCCGACGATCGCGACGGTGCTGTACTGGCGGCGCAAATAGGCCTGCGCCCCTTCCCTGATCGCTCCTGCGATCTCCTGCATACGTGCGGTGCCGGCATCAGCCGCCATGACAACCTGGATGGTATAAACGCCGTAGACGATGGATAGAGCGCCTGCCAGCATAATGAGAAGCAATGCGGTCATGTTTCCGTCCCTTGATCGACGGGGGTCTACGCACCCTCGGATAGTGCGATCCTGTGTTCTGAACGACGGATTCCCCCAGCCATTTTGGCGGTAGCCAGTGCATCAAAATTGCGGGAACAAAGCAAACGCCATTGCAGCCGAGGCGGCGAAATCGGCTCAAAAATGGCTGTAGGAGCGTCGCCCGAAGGCCAAAACCGCCCCATCGCGGCAGAATGCGACCGCATCGGTGCCGTCTCGCACCTCGCCGATCACCGACAGAGCGACCCCGGCGGTCTCCGCCTCCGCCTGTAAGCGCGCCATCGCAGCCGGCGCGGCCGTCAAGAGGATCTCGTAGTCGTCGCCGCCGGTCATTGCCGTCTCGAACAGCGCGGGTTCAACGGCGATCGCGTGGCGCGCCGCGTCGGACAGGGGCACGCGATCGAGCGCCACGCGCGCCGATACGCCGGAGACGCGCATCATCTTCTCGAGGTCGCCGACGAGGCCATCGGACACATCCATCCCCGCATGGCCCTCGATACGCAGGAGGCCCGCCAAGGCATTGCGCGGCTGCGGCACCAGGTAGCGCTGAACGAGATGCGCGCGCTCCGCCGGCGCCAATGCCGCAATCCACGGCGCCTGCGGTTCCAACCGGAGCCGCAACCCAAGCGCCGCATCGCCGATCGTGCCCGTGACCGCGATGAGATCACCCGGCCGCGCTGCGGTCCTCGCCACCATCCGACCGGTCGGAACCTGGCCGAAGGCCGTGACCGAGAGCGTGAGGGGACCCGGTGTCTTGACCGTATCGCCGCCGAGGAGAGGACAGCCATAGGCCGCAGCGTCCTCGCCGAGCGCGCGTGCAAAAGCCGCGAGCCAGACCGCCGGCGGCGTCAGTTGGTCCGGCCATGGCGCCGGCAGGGCGAGCGTCAGGAGAAAGCCGAGCGGTGCCGCACCCTTTGCGGCGAGATCCGAGAGATTGACCCGCAGCGCCTTGCGCGCGATGGCATCGGCCGGATCGTCGGCAAAGAAATGCACGCCGGCGACCAGGGCATCGACCGTCACCACGAGATCCGCTCCGGGCGGTGCAGCCATGCACGCCGCATCATCACGCAACCCGAGCGCCCCCGGCCCCGCCAGCGGCGCGAAAAACGTCGCGATCAGATCATCTTCCGACAGGGGCGCCTTGCTCATGGATGCCTCGGTCCGCCTCGCTCCACCAGGGGTCACCGCCCATCGACGTCAAGGCCATCCTGGGTCGAAGATCCAGAAGCCAAGATGCCCCATCGATACAATCAATACTCACAGGATGTGACGTCCCCGTCTCGCCCCCAACTGCGGAAACCATCCCTCGTCTTGGCGTGTCATCCAATGGAGAAGGAACACGACCTGCCGCCACGTCTGAACGGCTCAATCCCCGAACCGGTTGTTCTTGGGGAAGCCTTTGGGTGGCAGCCGTCCGGCCTCGGCCCGATTGCCGATCCAGTCGCGCAGGTCCTCCTCGCTGACCGTCCAGGTGCGACCTGAGGTGTCCTTCCAGGTCAGGCCGTCGGCGAGATTGAAGACCTTGCCGTCGGAAATGCCGCCATCGCGATATTTCTGCAGGCGAACCCCGCGGCCACGGGTCATCTCCGGCGCCTGCGTGATGGGGAAGACGATGAGCTTGCGGTTCTCACCGATGATCGCGACATGCGTCCCCTCGGCCTGTATCACCAGGGCAAGACGGCCGGTCGCGTCAAGATTGAGAAGTTGCTTGCCCTTGCGGGTGTTGCCGGTGAGATCCTCGCTGCGGACCAGAAAACCCCTGCCCTCGTGCGAGGCGACCAGGAGCTTGGTGTCCGGCTGGAAGGCAATCGCCGTCACGATATCCGCGCCATCGTCGAGATCGACCATCAGGCGGATCGGATCGCCATAGCCGCGACCGCCCGGCAGCTTCGCCGCATCCAGCGTGAAGACCTTGCCATTGGTGGCGAAGACGAGAATCTTTGCCGTCGTCTCGGTGGCGAGCGAGAGCTTGAGGCGATCGTCGCCCTTGAACTGCAGGCCGGACAGATCCGACACCACCCCTTTGAGCGCGCGAATCCAGCCCTTCTCGGAAATCACGACCGTGATGGGCTCGCGCTCGACCATCGCCTGCGTGAGATCAATGTCGCTCGCCGCCGGCGGCGCCGCGAAGGTCGTCCGCCGCCGCCCCAGCGGCGTCTCCGGGCCGAACGTCTTGCGAACCGCGCGGATTTCCTGCGTCACCCGCTTCCACTGCAGGGGCTCGGAGGCGAGCAGCGCCTCGATATCGGCCTTCTCTGTGGTCAGGCTATCGAGTTCGCGCTTCAGCTCCATCTCCTCGAGCCGGCGCAGGCTGCGCAGGCGCGTGTTGAGGATGGCCTCGGCCTGCACGTCAGTCAGCGTGAAGACCTTGATCAGTTCGGCCTTCGGCTCGTCCTCCTCGCGGATGATCTTGATCACCCGGTCGAGATCGAGATAGACGATCAGCAGGCCGTTGACGATCTCGAGCCGGCGCTCGATCACCCCATGCCGGTGGCGCGAACGCCGCTGCAGGACGTCGCGGCGGTGGTCCAGCCACTCGCGCAGCACTTCGGCCAGGCCCAGCACCTTCGGCACCTGCCCGCTCGTCAGCACGTTCATGTTCAACGAAACGCGCGCATCGAGCTCGGTGAGGCGGAACAGCGACTCCATCAGCAGCGTGTCGTCCACGGTGCGCGAGCGCGGCTCGAAGACCACGCGGATATCTTCCGCCGATTCATCGCGCACATCGGCAACGAGCGGCAGCTTCTTGTCCTGAAGGAGTTCGGCGATCTTCTCGATCAGCCGCGCCTTGGCGATGCCATAGGGGATCTCCGTGACGACAGCCACCCAACCGCCGCGTCCGAGCTCTTCGCGGTGCCAGCGCGCGCGGACGCGGAAGGAGCCGCGCCCGGTGCGATAGGCTTCGGCGATACTGGCGCGGTCATCGATGATGATGCCCCCCGTCGGCAGGTCCGGCCCCTGCACGAAGGTCAGCAACTGGTCAGAGCTCGCGTCCTTATGGGTGATGAGATAGAGCGCGGCGTCGCAGATCTCCGCCGCGTTATGCGGCGGAATCGATGTCGCCATGCCGACCGCGATGCCCTGGCTGCCATTGGCCAGGAGATTGGGGAAGGCCGCCGGCAGCACGACGGGCTCGCGATTGGCTTCATCATAGGTCTCGCGGAAGTCGACGGCATCCTCGTCGATATCCTGGAGCAGGAGCCGCGCGACTTCGGTCAGACGCGCCTCGGTATAGCGCATTGCCGCCGCGCTATCCCCGTCGATATTGCCGAAATTGCCCTGACCGTCGACAAGCGGATAGCGCTGCGAGAAATCCTGGGCGAGCCGCACCAGCGCATCATAGATCGCCTGGTCACCATGGGGATGGAACTGACCCATGACGTCACCCACGACGCGCGCCGACTTCTTGAAGGCGGCACCGGGCTCCAGCCGCAGGAGGCGCATGCCGTGCAGGATGCGGCGGTGCACGGGCTTCAGGCCGTCGCGCGCATCCGGCAAGGCACGGTGCATGATCGTGGACAAGGCATAGGCGAGGTAGCGCTCCTCGAGCGCATCCTTCAAACCGACGCTTTCGACGCCGTCATGATCCGGCGGGTCGACTGGCTTTCCCATACCTTGCTCCTTGGAGCAAATCCGACTTGGGTGGAATCGCTTGATACCATCCAAGCCGGTGAATTTGCTCGTCTATTGTTGAGCGGAGCCAATCCGCAAAAGACGGACTTGTCTAGAGCATGAACCGCAAAAGGCGGCTTTCAGCCCTCACGACACGCTCTCCACCCGGCCGGGCACGTCTCGCCCACCCGGCTTATCCCAAGCTCCATCACGACTTGCACCGCAGTGGGCACGCCCCATGGAGAACAGGTAGCGAACAAGCCACAGCAACGCAAGCATCCCCGCAGCCCGAGCCACAGCTATCCGCCACCTGCGTCCGATTTGCGCGTGCACGCGCGCACCATCAGGCCCGACCATGGCTCCGATGGCACAACCGGCGATAGAATCGACGATTTGCGATCGCAGGACTGGCATCCCCACCTTCGATGCTCTCTAATTAGCCAGCTTCGGCACTCTTGCCTTTTTTGTAGTCGAGACAGATCCTTTGACCGAGAAAATTTCGCCGCTGGCGCCGTTCCGGCATGAGACGTTCCGTGCCATATGGACTGCGAATCTCGCGTCGAACTTTGGCTCGCTGATCCAGGGTGTCGGCGCCGCCTGGATGATGACGACCATTTCGGATTCGGCCGACATGGTCGCCCTGGTGCAGGCGTCGGCGGCCCTGCCGATCATGCTGTTTTCGATTGCGGCCGGCGCCATCGCCGATAATTTCAACCGTCGCGACGTTATGCTCACCGCCCAGAGCCTGATGTTCATCGTCTCCATCGGGCTGGCCGTCACGACTTATCTCGGTGTCATCACGCCGTGGCTGCTCTTGACCTTCACCTTCCTGATCGGCTGCGGGACGGCCCTCAACAACCCGTCCTGGCAGGCGGCCGTCGGCGACATGGTCCCGCGCGACGATCTTCCGGCCGCCGTCGCGCTCAACAGCATGGGCTTCAACCTGACCCGCAGCGTGGGGCCGGCCATCGGCGGCGCCATCGTGGCGGCCGGCGGTGCCGCAGCCGCCTTCACCGTCAATGCCATGAGCTATCTCGCCCTGATCGTGGTGCTGTGGCGCTGGGATCTCAAACGGCCCGCGAGCACCCTGCCGCGCGAGACCATCGGCTCCGCCATCGGCGCCGGCCTGCGCTATGTCGCGATGTCGCCGAATATCGAAAAGGTCCTGCTGCGCGCCTGCGTCTTCGGCTTCACGGTCATCTCGGTCGTCGCGTTGCTGCCGCTGGTGGCGCGCGACATCGTCCGCGGTGGCCCCCTCCTCTACGGCATCTTTCTCGGAGCCTTCGGCGTGGGCGCGGTCGGCGGCGCGCTGATTGCGGAATGGCTGAGACAGACACTTTCGGCCGAGATCCGCATCCGCCTCGCCTTCACCGGCTTTGCCGTCTGCGCCTTCACGATCGCGCTGAGCACGGAAGCCTGGCTCACGGGAGCAGCCCTTCTCATCGGCGGCATGAGCTGGGTCACCGCCTTCTCGCTGTTCAACGTCGCCGTGCAATTGTCCACGCCGCGCTGGGTCGTTGGCCGTGCGCTGTCCCTCTATCAGACCGCGAGCTTCGGCGGCATGGCGCTGGGAAGCTGGATCTGGGGTACCGTCGCCCAGCAGTCCGGTCCCGCGACCGCGCTGATCATCGCATCCGCGCTGATGCTCGTGGGCGCCGCGCTGGGGTTGAAGCGCCTTGGCCTTCCCGAACAGACCGCGCTCAACCTCGATCCGCTCAATAGCTGGAAAGAGCCGCATCTCGCGCTTGATCTGCTGCCCCGCAGCGGACCGATCGTCATCATCATCGAATATGTCATCAAGGACGAGAACCTGCCGGCCTTTCTGAGCGCCATGGCCGAGCGACGCCGGATCCGCCGCCGCGACGGTGCCCGCTACTGGACACTGACGCGCAGCCTGGAAAAGCCTGACATCTGGTGGGAAAGCTACCAGACGCCGACCTGGATCGATTACATCAGGCACAACCAGCGCATTACCAAGGCCGATGCTGCTGTCGGCGAGCGCCTGCGCGCCTTGCATGACGGCCCCGAGCGTCCAAAAGTTCACCGCATGATCGAGCGCTCGCCGGAATGGCCGCCGCGCACGGCGCCGGGCAAGGAGATGATTGACCTGCACCAGTAGGATGCGCCGGGCACGTCCTCAATCCCGGATCTGCGCGACAAACAGATCGCGGGCATCCGGCCAGGCAAGGCCGCGCGGCATGAACACATGCCGTCGCAGAAAATAGCCCGTCAGCGCGAAGCCGGCCACGACCTCGGCGCTCGTTGGATGATCGTAGGAACGGTCGTCGCGCAGAAAGGCCGGCAAGGCGAGCAGCCGGCCGTGGAAGGGCGCACCCGCAGCGGCCGAGACGGCGCGTCCGGATTTCGGCGAGACATAGACGAGTTCGGCGGTGGCACCCGTCGCGGCGCAGGCGCCGAGATCGAGGCCGAAGCCGAGTTCGGCCAGCATGGCGAGCTCAAATCGCACGAGCAGCGCAGGCGCAATGCTCGTATCGTCGAGATGATCGACGAGCACCCCGAGAGCCTCGAACAGTCCGGGATGCGGGTCGCGCTCCGGCAACAGGCGCAGGAGGGCGGCGGCCGACGCCAGACCATAAAGAGCAACCGACACGCCCAGAAAGCGCGCCGTGTTGAGGGTCACGGCCTCCACGGCATAGGTGCCGAGCTGTTCCTCGATACGCGCGCGCCAAACCGCATCGACGCGATTGCCAGCCTGCAGCGTGGCCTGCTGGCGGGGCGAGCGGCCACCACGGACGAGCCCGAGATGCCGTCCATGGCCCTTCGTCATCAGCTCGAGGATGACACTGCCCTCGCCGTGACGCTTCACCCCGATGATGATACCTTCATCCTGCCACTGCATATGCGGTTCGCCGATCGCGCGCCATTGTGTAAACTACAGGTTGCGGCCTACCATCGCTACTGCCGTTTGGAAACGGCATCTCTTTGGAAACAACGCGAGAGCCCTGCCATGCCATCGGCCAACCTGCGTCGAGTTTCGCTTCCGCCCCGCCTCGGCTCCCTTCTTGCCGCTCTCCCGATACTCATCCTGTCGGCCCTCTCCCCCGCCCAGGCCCAATCAAACGCCGGCTGCCAGACGGCGGGCAGCTTCGAGGGCTTTATCGCGAGCTTCCGCCAGCAGGCGGCAGGCCAGGGCGTTTCGCCACGCGGTCTGGCGGCCCTTGACGGAATAACCTATGATCCGGCCGTCGTGCGGCAAGACCGGCGGCAGGGCCATTTCCGCCAGAGTTTCGAGCAGTTCTCCCAGCGCATGGTGCCGCCCTACCGCGTGCAGAAGGGCTCCAGCCTGATGAAGCGCCACGCCGGCCTGCTGCGCCAGATCGAGCAGCGATACGGCGTCCAGCCGCCGATCATCGTGGCGATCTGGGGTCTGGAGACCGACTTCGGCGGCAATATGGGCAAGCTTCCGGCCATTCGCTCCATCGCCACTCTGGCCTATGACTGCCGGCGCTCCGACATGTTTCGCGCGCAGCTTCTCGACGCGCTCCGCGTCGTCGATCGCGGCGATCTCCATCCCTCCGAGATGCGCGGCGCCTGGGCTGGCGAAATCGGCCAGACCCAGTTCATGGCCACGTCCTATTATCGCTATGCGGTGGATTTCGATGGCGATGGCCGCCGCGACCTGATTCGCAGCGTACCGGACGTGCTGGCCTCCACGGCCAATTTCCTGAAAGGCCATGGCTGGGTTGCAGGCGGCTCGTGGGAGCCGGGCTCCGCCAATGCCGAAGTGCTCAGGCAGTGGAACAAGGCGGCGGTCTATTCGCGCACGATCGGCTATTTCGCGTCCCGGCTCGAGGGGACGCGCGCCGCATCCAACTGATCCGGCCAATGCCGAGGCAGCCTCAGGCGGTCGGCAACTCCGGCCGTCGCCTGAGAGCCGCAATGAGAATGGCCAGCGTGACGATCGCCTCGGCCAGGAACCAGGGGCCCGCCCAGCGATCGAAGGCGACGGCCGACAATTCGGTGCTGACGAGGCCGAAAAGGCCCGCGCCGCAGGGGCAGCGGCCGTCGACCGTCGCGAACAGGATGACCCGGCTTGCCCACAGCACCTGCACCACCATGATGCCGCACAGACCGTAGAGCAGGGAACGCCGGCTCTCGACCATCTCGGCCTGCGCAAGCGCGATCCATCCGACAATGTAGAAAGGCGCCGAGAAAAACGCGCCCACCGGCAAGGCCGATGTCCAGCATTGCGAGCAGCTCGTGATGAAGACGGAGAGCAGGGCTATGCCGGCACCGATGAGCAAGGCGACCGTCGCGACATAGATGCCGCGGCGCCCGAGGATGAGCGAGACGGCGAAGGCAACGGCGATTGCGCCGAGCGCGACGATCAGGAAACGCATCACGAGCCTCCGGCGAAAAGCGGCCCCGTCAGGACGACAGCTGCCGCCGAGCCAACCCGGATGGTCTTAGAGTAAATCCGCCCCGGATGGAATCAGACGATATCGTTCAAATCGGGGAAAGCACGCGCCGATCTTCGAGGAGCGAATGTGGACTTGTCCTCGCAGGCTATCGAAAACCTGAGGCAGCCCGAGAGATGCCATGTCCGCGGTGTCATTCCCGGCCGAGGGCTGCAGGCCCGAGGGAAAGGGAATCCAGGGCAATGACATAAGCTTTCATTGGGCCTGGATCCCCTTCCCGCGATCGGCTTCGCCAATCGCGCCGGGGACGACACCTCAGTGGCTCGAAAACCTTATTGCAAGAGCCCGCTAATGCAGGATCTGGCTCAGGAACAGCTTCGTGCGCTCGTGCTGGGGATTGGCGAAGAATTCGTTGGGCGTGTTCATCTCGACGATCTGCCCGGCGTCCATGAAGATGACCCGGTTGGCGACCTGCCGGGCGAAACCCATCTCATGGGTGACGCAGAGCATGGTCATGCCTTCTTCGGCGAGCCCCACCATGGTGTCGAGCACCTCCTTGACCATCTCCGGGTCAAGCGCCGAGGTCGGCTCGTCGAACAGCATGATCTTCGGGTTCATGCACAGCGAACGGGCGATCGCCACACGCTGCTGCTGCCCGCCCGAGAGCTGACCGGGATATTTGTTGGCCTGCTCGGGGATCTTCACGCGCGTGAGGTAGTGCATCGCCACTTCCTCCGCCTGCTTTTTGGGCATCTTGCGCACCCAGATCGGCGCGAGCGTGCAGTTCTCGAGAATCGTCAGATGCGGGAACAGGTTGAAATGCTGAAACACCATCCCGACGTCGCGGCGCACTTCGTCGATGCGCTTGAGGTCGTTCGTCAGTTCAATCCCATCCACGACGATCGAACCGCGCTGATGCTCCTCCAGGCGGTTGATGCAACGGATCATCGTCGATTTGCCCGAGCCCGACGGGCCGCAGATCACGATGCGCTCGCCGCGGGTGACCTTGAGGTTGATATCCCTGAGCACGTGGAATTCACCATACCACTTGTGCACATCGATCATTTCGACCGCAACCTCACCTTTCAGCGGCGTGGGCTTCAGGCTGGCGGACGTCTGAGCGGCAGTTGCAGTGGCCATTGTCGCATTCACCTCTTGTGTCCCCGCGCGAAACGCCGTTCGATCGCGAGCGAATAACGAGACATACCGAAACAGAAGATAAAGTAAAACACGGCAGCGAAGGCATAGCCCGAGAAGCGTGTCGTGGGTGTGCTCCAGGTCGGATCCGTCAGCGTCGCTTCGACCGTGCGCAGAAGATCGAAGATGCCGACGATGGAAACCAGCGTCGTGTCCTTGAAGAGCGCGATGAACACGTTGACGATGCCTGGGATGACGATGCGCAGGGCCTGCGGAAGCACCACGAGACGCATCATCGTCCAGTAACCGAGGCCGAGCGACATTGCGCCTTCATATTGCCCCTTCGGAATGGCCTGCAGGCCGCCGCGCACCACCTCCGCCATATAGGCAGCGGCAAAGATCGCGACGCCGACCAGCGGACGCAGCAGCCGGTCCGGCGTCATGTTGCCGGGCAGGAACAGCGGCAGCATGGTGTTGGCCATGAACAGCACGGTGATGAGCGGCACGCCGCGGATCACCTCGATGAAGATGATGCTGGCGAGGCGGATCGCCGGCAGGGCTGAACGCCGGCCCAGCGCGAGCAAGACCCCGAAAGGCAGCGAGAACACGATGCCGACGATCGACACGATGATCGTGACGAGAATGCCGCCCCACAGCGACGTATCGACGGTGCTGAGGCCGATCGCGTTCCAGCCGCTGAGCAGGATGAAGGAGACGATCGGATAGATGATGAAGAAATAGAAGGCGCCAAGGCTGCGCCGCGGCGCGTCGAGCCACAGCATCCAGACCACACCGATCGCCGTGAGCGCGAAGAAGATATCGACACGCCAACGCAGGTCCCACGGATAGGAGCCGTAGGTGAAGTAGCTGAGCTTCGCCCTGACATAGGCCCAGCAGGCGCCGACCTCGCCGCCCGGGCCGGCGAGGCACGCCTCGCGGTCCTGACCGGTCCACACCGCGTCGATGAGCGCGAATTTGATCAGGGGCGTGAAGATCAGATAGCTCAGATACAGTGTCACCACCGTCATCGCGATATTGAGGGGCGACGACAGGAGATGGGCGCGAATCCAGGCGACCGGCCCGCTGACCAGCACCGGCGGCGGTTCCGGATCCACTTGCGTCTGACGCAGGTATGGCTCTTGGGTCACAAGCATCGACATCTGAGCCTCACCGTTCGACGATCGCCATGCGGCTGTTGTAGATGTTCATTATGAGCGACGTGATGATGCTGATGGTGAGATACACCGCCATCGTGATCGCGATCACCTCGACAGCCTGCCCCGTCTGGTTCAGCACGGTGCCCATGAAGACCTGGACAAGGTCGGGATAGCCGATCGCCACCGCCAGCGAGGAGTTCTTGACGAGATTGAGATACTGGTTGGTCAGCGGCGGGATGATCACCCGCATGGCCTGCGGCACCACCACCAGCCGCAGGGTCGGGCTGGCATGCAGACCAAGCGCATAGGCCGCCTCGGTCTGGCCGCGCGAGACGGACAGGATCCCTGCCCTGACGATCTCGGCGATGAACGCGGCGGTATAAGTCGTCAGACCGATCAAAAGCGCCACGAACTCGGGGAAAACCTGGATGCCGCCGGCAAAATTGAAGCCCCGCAGCTCGGGATAGTTGAAGGTCAGCGGCTGCCCGAGCAGGAAGAAGATGACAAGCGGCAACCCGATGATCAGGGCAAGGCCGACACGGATGACCGGATACTGCCGGCCCGTCGCCAGTTGCTCGCGCCGCGCCCAGCGATGGAACAGGTAGGCGCCCGCGATTGCCACCGCCAGGCCAACCCACACCCAGCCGAAACGTTCGCCGAACAGGGGCTGGGGAAAGAACAGCCCGCGGCTGTTCAGATAGGTCCCGGCGCCAAGGTCGAGAGACTGGCGCGGACCGGGTAGCGGCTTCAGGACCGCGTTGTACCAGATGAACAGCTGCAGCAGGAGCGGAACGTTACGGATGCATTCCACATAGACCGCGGCAAGCTTCGCGACGATCCAGTTCTGTGACAGCCGCGCCACGCCCACCGCAAAGCCGAGAAAGGTGGCGAGGACGACGGCGATGGCCGAGACGAGGAGGGTATTCAGCAGCCCGACCATGAAGGCTTCGCCATAGGTCGAACCCGACGAGGAGAAGGGAATGAGCTTCTGGTTGATGTCGAAGCCCGCCGCCTGCTCCAGGAAGCCGAAGCCCGAGGCGATACGCGCCGCCCGAAGGTTCTCGACGGCGTTGCTGGCCGCGCCATAGATGAGGAAGATGAGGAGAGCGACCAGTACGAACTGGTAGACAAGGCCCCTGATCTTCGGGTCGTTGATAAGCGACCCGCGTCTGGATCCGGAAACGTCAGCGCTGGACACGGCCACTCCCCGATTCTGTCGTTTTATGATCCGAGTTTCGCATCAATTTCATTGCAATCATGCCCGCAAGGGATAGGGGGCGAGCCGCAAACTCTCGGCTCTTTGCGCATGAAGTTTGGCCTGGAGCGCAATTGTCCTGAATGTCGCACGCTCATTCGGTCTCCTTGGCGCTACAATGTCTTTTTCCGGTACCTGCATTCCATACGAGGGGCGCTGTTGCCCATCCCCGCAACCGAGGATATGCGCTGTTCCGCGCGCCGCGCCCTTGTCCCCGCGCCGCGCTCTTGTCCCCGCGCCGCGCTCTTGTCCCCGCGCCGCGCCCTTGCCGTTTTCTGACGCCCGAGGCCTTTCACCTCATGCCCTGTCGGCGCGAGCCGTGGGCCCACCGATCACGTGAGGTCAGCAAGCCTCGTGCCAATGCCCGCGTAAGCTTTCAATCTGACAGCCGATGACGCTCCCGGTCTGGTGTTCGAGGCCGAACCGAGGCCCATCCGGATCGCCCGTTCGCTCACGAGCCTGCCGCTCCCAATGGCCTCAAGACCACGACCTCGAGATCTGCAAGACCGCATTTCGGCTCCTCGCTGGCCTCAACTCCGCCCTGTGTGCAAACACTAACAGACTGGCTGGCTTTGGCAATTTTGCAAACGCAGCAAATCACCGGTGATGTGCTAGCAAAATAGTCTGAGAGATCAGAGAACAAGCAACATCCCGGACCCTCGCACAGGAACCAGAGCCCGCCCGATCGAATTCCGGTCCGGGTCGCAGCAGAACGGTGTGAAGAAAATGATGGTCGCGTCGCAACACTGCCGGCGGCGAAGAACAGCACTCATCAGAATTTCTGATAATGCCGTGCTCACGCCGCAGGATCATAGATCCGATGCAGCAATTCCAGGGGAACGGAAGCCGGAATACCAAGCGCCCCAGGGCAACTGGATTGCCGCCGTCACATGTCGCCGGCCCGCGGAGCCGGCAAGGCTGACAACAGCGCCGGCGGCGGCCTTCCAACAAAAAGTCTGCCTCTGCGGCGACCCTGTCCATGATCGCCGCAAAGGTGGTTCCGGCGGCCGCCGGAACCAGGTTCAGCAGGTCTCAACCACCGGCCTGTGATGATAAAGCCGATGCGCCGCAATCAGCGGATCGGCGGCGCATACATCAGGCCGCCCTTGGTCCAGAGGGCATTCAGGCCACGCTTGATCTTGAGCGGGGTCTTCTCGCCCAGGTTGCGCTCGAACACATCGCCATAGTTGCCGACGTGCTTGACGATACGCACCACCCAATCCTTGGTCAGGCCGATGCTTTCGCCATAGTTGCCTTCAGCGCCGAGGAGGCGCTTCACTTCCGGGCTCTGCGACTGCAGCTGCTCGGTGACATTGGCCTGCGAGACGCCGAGGTCTTCGGCATTGACCATTGCAAACAGCGTCCAGTGCACGAGATCGTACCACTGATCGTCGCCATGACGGACGGCCGCGGCGAAGGGTTCCTTGGAAATGATCTCCGGAAGGACCATGCTCTCATCGGGATTGACGAGGCGCAGACGTTCCGCATAGAGCGCCGAGGCATCGGTGGTGAAGGCGTCGCAACGTCCGGAATCATAAGCCTTCACCGTCTCGGACGACGAGGCGAAAGCCACGACCTCGTATTTGATGTTATGCGACCGGAAGAAATCCGCCAGGTTGAGTTCGGTCGTCGTGCCTTGCTGCACGCAGATCGATGCGCCATTGAGCTCGAGCGCGGATTTCACGCCGAGCGCCTTGCGGACCATGAAGCCCTGGCCGTCGTAGTAGTTGACCGATGTAAAATTCAGGCCGAGCGACGTATCGCGCGACATGGTCCAGGTCGTATTGCGGATCAGGACATCCACTTCGCCCGATTGAAGCGCCGTAAAGCGATCCTTTGCCGTCAGCGGGACAAATTTCACCTTGGTCGGATCATCGAAGATCGCCGCAGCAATCGCACGGCACATATCGACGTCGAAGCCCGTCCATTGACCCTTGTCGTTCGGCACCCCGAAGCCGGCAAGGCCCGTATTCGAGCCACATTGCAGCACGCCGCGCTGCTTGACCTGATCAAGCGTTGCAGCCGCGGCAGAGGATATGGCAGCGGTCGCGCCAAGCGCAGCGATACCCAGCGCCGCTGCGAGCGCCGTCAATTTCGATGTCATTGCTGTTCTCCCACTCCGGTTCCGTTGCCCCGCCAACCGCGGATCTCTCTTGGCGCATGCCGATGCCCTCCTCCGGCATCTGCGGATCGATCCAGGTCGGCCCGAAACCTCGATCGTTGCATCACATTCGAGATTAACGCAGCGGTCAAGTGCCGCTCCATTGGGCTTTCGGGTGGCTTGACGGCGATGCCGTGCAGGGTGCAGTGAGCACGACGACTTTGACGCGAATGGCAGTGATCCTGGAGACGACCGCATGCGCAAGCTGACAACAAGCGACATCGAAGGCTTGGGCGAGAGCACGCGAATGGTCGTCGCCGGTCGCCACCCCGACGAGCATTTCGGATTTGTGAACCCGCCCGTCGTGCACGGGTCGACGGTGCTCAGCCCCACGATGGCCGATCTCACCGGCCACACCGGCCGCTACAGCTACGGACGCCGCGGCTCCCCCACCATGGGTGCGCTCGAGGAAGCGCTCATGGCGCTTGAGGGCAAGGAAAGCGCCGGCGTCGTCCTGTGTCCGTCCGGCCTCGCCGCGGTGAGCACCGCTCTCCTCTCCTGCCTGAAGGCGGGTGATCACCTTTTGATGACCGACAGCGTCTATGGCCCCACCCGCAATTTCTGCGATGGCGTGCTGCGCCGATTCGGCGTGGAGACCGCCTATTACGATCCGCAGGTTGGCGCGGATATCGCGCAGGTCCTGAAATCCAATACGCGCGCGGTCTTCACGGAATCGCCGGGCTCGCAGAGCTTCGAGATGCAGGACATCCCCGCCATCGCCGCCGTCGCCCATGCGCATGGCGCTCTCGTCCTCACCGACAACACCTGGGCAACCCCCCTCTTCTATGCCGCGCACGCGCACGGCGCCGACATCGCGATCCAGGCTGCCACGAAGTATCTCGGCGGCCATTCCGACGTCATGTCGGGCGCGGTCTCAGCCAATGCCGCCGCCTGGCCGGCGCTGAAGCGCACCTGGGGCGACCTCGGTGTCACGGTCGCGCCAGACGACGTGTTCCTGGTGCTGCGCGGCTTGCGCACGCTGCCGCTGCGGATGGCAAGGCACCATGAGGCCGGCCTTGAAATGGCGCGCTGGCTGTCAGGCCATCCCGAGGTCCAGCGGGTGCTCCATCCGGCCCTCCCGAGCGATCCGGGCCACGCGCTCTTCACCCGCGATTATCGCGGGGCATCGGGCCTGTTCTCCATCGTGCTGCAACCGGGCCCCGAGGAAGCGGTCGCCGCATTGCTCGACGGGCTCGCCCTGTTCGGCATGGGCTATTCCTGGGGCGGGTTTGAGAGCCTCGCCATTCCTTTCGATTGCGCGCCGCTGCGCACGGCGACGCAGTGGGCCCCGGGCGGACCGACGCTGCGTCTGCATATCGGCCTCGAAGACCTTGATGACCTGAAGGCGGATCTCGGCCAAGGCCTGGAGCGTTTTGCCGCAGCCCGCGGCAGGGCGTGAGCCATGCCTACCGCGAGGCGCTGTCCTTGCCGTCGCCGCGCCGCCTGGCGCGGCCGATCAGCATGAGATTGCGCACATAGATGAAGATGCTCAGCGCTTGCCCGAAAATGATGACAGGCTCGCGCTGGTGCAGGCCATAGGCCAGGGTGATCAACCCTCCACCAATCGAGAAGAACCAGAAGGCAAGGGGAATGACGCTGCGCCCCTCCTTCTCGCTCACCAGCCATTGCACGATGAAGCGTGCGCCGAACAGCATCTGGCCGAACAGGCCGAGCACAAGCCAGACGTCGAGCTTCTCGATGAAGACCTCATAGAGATAGCCGCCGATACTCTGGGACAGTGAAATCAACATGATGCGGCTTCCTCGACCACCGGCACGCGTTTGCGGCGCACGATCAGCCAGCGCACGCCCATCAGATCGACGATCCCCACCCAGAGGCGATCGAAGAACCCGTAGTTCGACACCCCCGCAAAGCGCGGCCTGTCGATGACGTCAACGAGCAGCACCTCATGGCCGTCCCGGCGCACCAGAGCCGGCATGAAGCGATGGAGCGCGTCGAAATAGGGCAGCGCGAGATACACATCGCGCCGGAAAAGCTTCAGTCCGCATCCCGTGTCGCGCGTGCCGTCGCGCAGCACGCGCCGTCGCACCGCATTGGCCACGCGCGATTGCAGTTTCTTGAAGCCGGTGTCCTTGCGGCCGACGCGCTGGCCCTGCACCAGCCCCGCGCCGGCGCCGCCGGCCTCGAGCGCGGCGAGCATGTCCGGGATAAAGGCCGGGTTGTTCTGCCCGTCGCCATCAAGGGTCACGACCAGAGCCGCCCGGGCGGCACGCACGCCCGTGCGCACCGCCGCGCTCTGGCCGCAGCTTGTCGCATGGCGCAGACGCCGGAGATAGGGGCGATCCGCCGCCAGCGCCTCAAGCTCGCCGGCCGTGCCGTCCGTGGACCCGTCATCGATATAGATGATCTCGAAGGGGCCAAGAGGGCCACAGGCGGCTTCGATCTCGGCCACGAGGGGGGCGATGTTTCCGGCTTCGTTCCGTACGGGCACGACGACGCTCAGAAGCGGTGGCACCGGCGCGTGCGCTCCTCGATCGACGGCGACGCTGGAAAGCTCAGACATTCAGGGCCCTTTGTAGCAAGACGCTGGAATAGCGCCGGGATGGATGCGCGCCAGCTGACCGCGGGTCAATCCCGCCTGAGCGCGTAGACCTCGACAACAAGGCGCCGTCCCCCATTGATATTGAATCCTGGCACACGTGTGACGAGGGCTGGAGAAAGGCCGAGCGCCGTGCTCGCTGCAACGAAGGCATCGCGCTCGCGGGCCTCAACCAGCGCCACGCGGCACCCCTCCCCGGCCATGAAATGTGCAGCCCCTACCCCGTCGGACATCGCGAGCTCCGTGCCGACCAGGAACACGAGGCTCGGTTCACGATAGCCCGCAGTGACCACGGCGGGCCTTTGGCAGTCGACAGCCGCCACCGCCTCCGCCAGACGCGGCGACAGCTTTAGCGAGCGCAGCAGCGGCTGCGCGAAGCCGAATGTGGTAGCCGACAGCGCGAGCGCCGCCACGAGCGAAATCAGCGCGCTGGCGATCACCTTGCCGCGCAGGAACAGGAGCCATGCGCCGACCGCGATGGCGACCGCCAGCACGAAGCCAGGCAGCGCGGCATAAGGCAGGACGCCGTCATAGGTCAGGCCGAACGCGCTGAGGCCGACACCAACGCAGAGCGGGATCAGGGGAATGAGCACCGTGGCGCTCTTGGCGAGCGGGCGATGCGGGCCGACCGCGCCGGCGAAGATGGCGCGCACCGTGAGCACGGCGATCGCCGCGTAGAGCGGCAGGACGTAGTGGGGAAGCTTGGTTGGCACCGCCTCGAAAACGAGCCATGACGGCAGGATCCAGGCGAGGCAGAAGACCACCCAGGGTTCGCGGCGATGGCGCCATACGAAAGGAACGGCGATCGCCGTCAGCACCGCCGCCGGCCAGAACGTGCCGAAGAAGGCCAGCAGATAGAATCCCGGCGGGGCCCCGTGCTTCTCCTGTCCGCTCGCCACCTTGCCGAGCATGTCGTTGCCGATTGCTTCGGTGAAGAAGGTGCCGCCGCTTTTCACCCAGATGGCGACAAACCAGGGTGCCACGACCAGCGCCACCAGAATCACGCCGAGGCCGGGGCGCAGCGCCAGCAGCCAGCGGCCGGACCGTTGATGCACGCACAGGATGATCGTGGCGAGGCCCGCGATCATCGGTGTGATGGGTCCCTTGACCAGCACCGCAAGCGCGACAGTCCCCCAGAAGGCGATGGCGCCCGGCAGGGAAAAGCGTTGCTGCGGCCGCAGGAAAGCCATGGCCAGGCCACCCATCACCGCCACCGAGCAGGCGGTCAGCACCGCATCGGTCTTGGCGAAGCGCGCCTCGACGCCGAGCAGGATCGATGAGGCCATGAAGGCGCCGGCCAGGAACGCCTCGCGGCGCGCCAGGCCGAGCATGAGGCCCGCCCAATAGGTCAGGAGAACCGTCGCCACCGCGCCGATGAGCGAGGGGATGCGGTAGAGGGCGATCGTCGTCCGCGCCTGCGGCACGCCGAGTGCGTCCGCCGTGGCGACGACCGCGCCTTGCAGCCAGTAAATGCCGATGGGCTTTTTGTGGCGGGCCTCGTCCTGAAAGCGGATATCGATGAAGTCGCCGCTCTCCAGCATCTGCTTAGTCGCCTGGGCAAACCGCGGCTCATCGCGATCCATGGGCTGCAAAGAGGCGAAGCCGGGCAGGAACGCCGCCAGGGCGATGAGCAGCAAAACGCTGACGGCGATCCAGTGACGTCTTCCGATCATGTCCAGGAAGCGGCCGGCAAGGCCGCCGCCTGCGATCGCGCCATGAGCCGGCGCTCTGCTATCCGTGTCGTTCAGGGCAGCCATCCGCTTCCTGCATCCCGCCATATCATGCATGGCGAAGCCGCGGCCACCGCCACGAATTTGCCTGCCTGCCAATGCGGACTTCCCCGGCGCCCCACCGGCAGTCCTTTCAAGGCGGCAGCCAGGCCGCCCACGTGACAGCGTCTATTATCGGGGGCGCGCCTCGCGCGCAATCACAGGCTGCGATTCTCCATCGCGACCGCGACACCTTGCATCAGCCTCCGCTGAGCCTCACCCAACCCCTGATCCGCCATGCCCCGCTCCGAACGGTGGACCAGCGCCGACCAGACGAGGGGGGCCGTCCGCTGTGCCTTGGCCTGAGGCAGCAGGGGGGGTACACAGGGGGCAACCTGCACCACAAGCCTTCAGACTCGAAAGGACTGCGCATGAAGCCTGCCAAATCTTTCCTTGCGGCCGCCCTTCTGCTTGGCGCATTCGCCGGTCTCAGCCCCCTAGCGGGCTGTTCCAAGAAACGCGCTCCGGGCGTCCTCGAGGACACGGTGGTGATTCCGCCGCCGCCATCCATGCAGGGAGCGGAATCACGCACGCCGCCCGCCGGGCGCTGACGGATGACCGGGCAAGAAGCCGTGAAGCCCCGCACCCCTGTCGCAAAAAAGATCTTATAATAGCAGCCGCATTACCAAGACCCGAAAACACGATAAGAAATAATTCGCCAATACAAAAACAAACTTAAGATGACGGAAGAATTCATAACCATTTTTATACAAGCAAAAAAGCAACATACACGACGAAATAATGGATAAGTCCTTAACCCCCCTCCCAATGGTCGGATTTCGCTGCTAGGTTCTGGCCAAGCTTCGACCATTGGAGGGATTTCCATATGAAGATGTTCAAGTCATCTTGCGTCGCGCTCACAGTAATTGCCGCAGGAAGCGCTTCAGCCCTGGCCGCGGACCTGCCCAGCCGCACCGTCGTACCGGTTGCCCCGATTGTCATTCCGCTGTTCACGTGGACCGGCTTCTATGCCGGCGTCAACGCGGGCTACGGCGGCAACACGAACGATAACAACGATCGCTACGATCCCTACGCGGGCACATACGGCAATAATGACTCGTCGGACGGTGGCTTCGTTGGCGGCGCACAGATCGGCTACAACTATCAGTTTGGCCAGTTTGTCGCGGGCATTGAAGCCGATATCCAATATGCGGACCTCGGATCGTCCCGCGACAACAATGAATGGTCCTATTATTACTATACGCAGAACAAGGGCGCATTGCCCTACTACGGTACGAATTCAGGTGGCAATTCTGTTGAATGGTTCGGAACCGTGCGTGCAAGGCTTGGCTTCGCCCTTGACCGCGCCCTCATCTACGCAACGGGCGGTTTTGCCTATGGCGGCGGCGGCAACGACAATAACAACGACGAATTGTATGCCTACTACGGCAGCAACGCCGCGGCCAACGGCTACCCTTGGTACTATGGCCGAAAAAATGGCAATGATTCGTCTGCGGGATGGGTTGTCGGTGGTGGTCTCGAATATGCTTTCACAGACAGCCTGACCGTCAAGCTCGAGGGTCTCTATGTCAACCTCGGCAGTGACAAGAACAATAACTACGACTACTCATATGCTTACGCCTACGCCAATTCCGCGAACTACCCTTATTATTATGGCAACAATCGCAAGAACGACAGAGAATTTGCCATCGCCAGGGTGGGACTGAACTACAAGTTCAGCGGATTTTAGACTTTATCGCCGCAGTAAAAAATATTGATGTAAATTATAAATTTGGTTATGAAGATCCGGAAGTTCTAATTGTCTAATTATCAACGCGCCATTTAAAATGTCTACAAAGTACAACCAGGAATCGAACAAGGCCGGCGGCCCTCCGCCGGCTTTCCCCTTCCCAAGCCCCTCGCTGTCCCAAGTCACTGACCGTCCCGAGCCCATCCGTTTCCAGCTTCGGGAATCGCTGCCATCGCGTGCCGGGATAAGTGTGGATCAATCCCCATTGTCCACACCCCCTGCAAACTTCAGTCCTAAAACACCGGCCGGTTGATTGCGGTGCGCACTGCGCAACATTTATTGAGCGGCTCGCCCTTTCCTCGCCCGGCGCGCCTCTTGAGGCAAAATGCTGCGAAAACAACGGGATTGCCCTATCTCCCGCTGGCTTCCGGCCGCTTTTTGACCCGTTTTGCACGCTTGAGGCCGCGCCCTAATACTTTAGTCTAATAGACTGCAAGTTGCACGGTTTGCCACAGTATTTTGGCGAGGCGGGGGAAATGCCGAGCGCCACGACGAATGCTAACGTTCGGATGAGATTGGGGGAAGGTCTCATGTACAACGCGCTAAATAGATATAATATATCGATTAGACCAAGCTTGGACGTCTACCTTCCATGGGAAGGGCATATGGCGCATATATGCAATATTCTTGATGCCATCATCGTCATTCAAAAACTAATGCGACACGATCCGGATCCTTGTTGGATCCATATTCTTGACGGCTTGCTCGCCGCTGATTCCAACGAAGCAGCAGAAGCCGCTCGGCGCGACCTGCGTACCGAATTCCTGCTGAGAGGGATGATGCTGCCGGAAGACGCGGGCGCCGCACCCCCATGCCAAAAGGCGCAGCCGTGGTGGCGAGGCGTGATCGACTCGTCGCATCAGCTGGAAATCGACCTTCCACATCCGTTGCACGCCTGAGCGGATATTCAGGCAGATCATCTCAAGGCGGGAACGACCACGGGTTCGTGGATTTCGTCGTGCGCCCCTGGAGCAAAATCGACCGCTGTGTCGCATCGTCACAAAGACGATGCGTACAGCGGGTTTTGTGTTCCATGCTGCTTCCGTGCTACCGCGGTCGCGACAGGACAACAGATCGAGAAGGAGTCGCTATGACGAACGAAGCGATTGAGCGTGTGGCACGCGCGTTGTGCGAGGCTGAGGGACAAGATCCCGACAAGCTTCTCGGCACTGGCTTGACGGAAACCATCCAGGTCGGCGACAGCACGACGGAGGTTCCGAAGACCAGGCCCAACTGGAGCGTATTCGAGAAGGACGCGCGGAAATTCCTCGCAGCCCTCGAAGCGGCGGCAGCGACTGAGGCTGTCAGCTAGAATCCGGACGGGGGCCGCATCTTTGCCGGCCCTCGTCGTTTCGGCCTGTTCAAGCGCGCGAAAGAACCTTGCCCGGATTGAGAATCCCCAGCGGATCATAGAGCTGCTTGATACCGCGCATCAGCCGATAGGCCGCGGGGTCCGTATGGCCGGGCAAATGGCCCGCAAGCGAGCGCCCGATTCCGTGCTCGGCGCTGATGCTGCCATTAAAGCGCTGCACCACCGCAAAGACGCAATCATTGACGGCGGAAGCCGTTGCCTCGAACGCCGCCGGACCTTGGAAGCCGTCGCGCGGGAAAAGAGCGACGACGTGAATATTGCCGTCCCCGACATGACCGACGAAAAGCGGGCGGGCGGGAGGAAAGCGATCCTTCAGCGCAGCCGACACCGCGGCGAGAAAGGCGGGCACGTCGGCGGTCGCCACCGACGTGTCATGCGAGACATTCGGACCGGCCCGGCGGTTCGCCTCCGAGACGGCAAAGCGCAGATGCCAAATGGCCTTGGCCTGCGCCTCGTTCTGGGCGATCGCAGCGTCGAGGATCGTCCCGTCCTCGAGGCAACGGCCGAGGACCGCCGTCAGGGCTTCGACCAGCACCGACTCGCCGCCACTGTCGGCCACCTCGATGAAGACATACCAGGGCGCCCGCGCGGCGACGGGCAGGCGCAGGCTGGCGTCTCCCGCGAGCACGAGGCCCATCTCGCCATCGCACATCAGCTCGAAGCTCGAGATGCGGCCGACCAGCCGCTCGCGCAACAGGGACAGGAGGTCTACCGCCTTCTGCGGGCTGGCCACGGCGCAGCACGCGCTCGCACTTGCGGCCGGACGAGGGAACAGCTTGAGCGCAGCCGCCGTGATCACCGCCAGCGTCCCCTCCGAGCCGATGAGGAGGTTCCGCAGGTCGTAGCCGGTGTTGTTCTTCGCCAGGCGCTTGAGGCCATGCACGATGGTCCCATCGGCCAGCACATAGTCGAGCCCAAGGACGAGCTCCCGGGTCGTGCCGTAGCGGATCACGTGGATCCCGCCCGCATTGGTGGCGATGATCCCGCCGATCTGGCAGCTTCCCTCGCTACCAAGGCTCATCGGGAACAGCCGCCCGGCATCCGCGGCCGCCTGCTGCACATTGGCGAGGATCGCCCCGGCCTCGACGACCAGGGTATTGCCGGCCGTGTCGATGTCCTGAATGCGATTGAGTCGCCCGAGCTCCAGAACAACGCCCGTGCCGCGCTCATCCGGAGTCGCGCCGCCCACGAGCCCCGTGTTTCCCCCTTGGGGGAAGACCGGCGTGAGCGTCGCGCTCGCCCACCGCAGGATGGCCGAGACCTCGCCGACGCTGTGCGGGCGCAGCACAGCCCGAGCCCGTCCGGCATAGCGTCCCCGCCAGTCGGCGAGATAGGGCGCCATATCCTCATCAGTCGTGAGGATAACGCTGGAATCGAGGACACCGGCCAGGCCGTCGAGCTTGTCCGCCGCCATCACACCACCCCGGCATCGACGATGTAGTTCTGCCCCGTGCACATGCGGGCCCCGTCGGAAGCCAGGAACAGGACCATGGCGGCGAGGTCGTCGGGCATGATCTCGCCCTTGAGCGCCTGCCGCTCCTGCGCCCTCGCGAGGCGCTCGGGCGTGGCGGCGGCGCGCTGGCGCTCCGTCATTACCCAGCCGGGGGTGACCGCATTGACGCGAATGCCGTCGGGGCCCAGTTCGCGCGCCAGCGACCGCGTGAAGCCAATCACGGCCGATTTCGCCGTGGTATAGGCGATGATGCCCGGCGAACCCTGCATCCAGGATGTCGAGCTGAGATTGATGACAACCCCTCCGCCGCGCGCGCGCATGTCCGGCACGACCGCCTGCGTGACGAACATCATGTGCCTGAGGTTCACCGCCATCCGGTCGTCCCAATAGGCCGGCGTGACATCGTCAAAGCGGTGTCGCTCGTCATGGCCGGCATTGTTGACGAGCACGGCAAAGGCGCCGAGCTTCACCGAGAGAGCAGCGATGGCCGCCCCGCTCGCCGCGATGTCACGCAGGTCGGCAGCCGCGAAGGCGACGGTCGCGCCCGCCGCAGCCAGTTCCGCAGCGAGCGCTTCGCCGCGACCGGCATCGATGTCGATGAAGCCGACAGAAGCGCCCTGATCCGCAAAGGCCGCGACGACGGCGCGGCCGATGCCGTCGGCGCCGCCGGTGACAAGAACGGGCTTGGCGTTGAGATCGGGATAGCGGGCAGTCGTGCTCATGACGTCCTCATAGCGACTTTAAGCGTCATCCCGCAAAGGCGTGCGCGGGCAGGCCCGGCACATCGACCGGCAGGGCGAACAGCCCGCCCGAGAAGGGCGCGTCGGTCAGCACGCGCGACGGCAGGCGGATGCGCGCGGAGGTGATGAACAGGGTTTTCAGGTCGGATCCACCGAAAGCGACGCTGGTCGGCCGCGGGACCGGCAAGCGCACCTCGCGGTCAAGGCTTCCGTCCGGCGCATAGCGCCTCACGCACCAGCCATCCCAGATGGCGCACCAGACATAGCCTTCGGCATCCACGGCGAGGCCGTCCGGGCGGCCCTCGTCCTTGTCGACGGAGGCGAAGATGCGCCTGGCGCCGACGGTGCCTCTATCGACATCGAAGTCATAGGCATAGATCCCGCCGGCGGAATCGGCGAAATAGAGCGTCTTGCCGTCGGGGCTCCAGTCGAGCCCGTTGGCGACGGTGAAGCCGGCATCGGCGCGTTGCCAGGACAGATCCGGCCGGATGACATAGAGGGCGCCGGCGGCGCGGCTCGCATCGAGGCGCATGGTGCCGGCCCACATGCGCCCCCGCGCATCGCATTTGCCGTCGTTGAAACGGTTGTCCGGAATGTCCGCCTCCGGATCGACGAGCCGCGTCAGCCGCCCGCTCGCGAAGTCAAAAGCTTCGAGGCCGTCCTGGGTCAGGGCGACGAGCCCGCCATCATGGCGCGGCGCGACAGCGCTGACGAGGCGCGGCATCACCACCTCCTCATTGGCGCGCGTCGCCGGATCGAAGCGATAGACGGCGGGTGCGAGGATATCGACCCAATAGAGGCGCTGATCCCGCGCCGACCACACCGGCCCCTCCGCGAGATGCGCGCCCCAGGGCAGCACGCATTCCACATCCGCGTCGGCCGCGCGCCCCGGCCGGACATAGGAGGTGATGTTGAGCTGGGACGCGCCGACATTGCCGGAGATCTGCCGCGCCGCGGCCATCAGGTCGCGCCCCGTGACATGGAGGCGATCATTGGACAGGCGCGAGCTCGGTCCGTAGACGCCGAGCGCCGCGACCGCCTTGCCCGTATGGTCGAAGACCGGGGCCGCCACCGAGGAGACGCCCGGCACATGTTCGGCGAGCGAAATCGCATAGCCGCGCGCGCGCGACAGGGCGAGATCCGCCACCAGCGCGCCCTCATCGGTGATCGTGCGTTCGGAGAAGCGCTCCAGCTTCAGCCCGTCGAGCAGGGCCCGCTGCTCGTGCGGAGCCGCGAAGGCGAGCAGCGCCTTGCCGCCGGCTGTACAGTGGAGCGGCGCGCGCCGCCCGATCTCGATGCGGAAGCCGAAGGCGCCGCCCCGCGAACGCTGGTCGATATAGAGCACCTCGCCGTTGTCGATGGCGCAGACCGCGACCGTCTCGCGCGTCTCATCGGCCAGCCGCTCGAGAACCGGCGCGGCAGCGCCCCTGAGATCGAAGGATTCCCAGACGCGATGCGCGAGCTCGAACAGCCGGTGGCCGAGCCGGTAGGTGTTGTCGCTGTCCTCGTGCCGCACCAGACGGAACAGCACGAGCGTGTTGAGCATGCGCGCGAGCGTGCCCTTCGGCAGCTTGGTCGCGGCCTGCAGGTCCTTGAAGCGCGGCGGCGAAGGATATTCGCCGATGACGTCGAGGAGATAGAGGCCCTTGGCGAGTGCCGCCGCGCCCGTCGGGACATCGCGCTCCCCAGGCGTCAGGACGCGCGCGTCGTGGTCTATGCGCGCGTCTTGGTCCATGCCTGTGCCGCCTCGCCGATCATGCGATCGATCGTCCATGTCGGTCGATATCCCAGTAGGTCGCGAATCTTGCCGTTGGAGGCGTGATAGTAGACACCCGCCCCCGGCAGATCGACGGTATGCAGCGGCAGGCCGGTCACGGCCGCCATCTGCGGCAGGGCGTCGGCGAAGTCAACGGGATCCGTCGCGCCAAGATTGAACGCCTCCCCGACCGCCTTGTCATGGTCGAGCCCGAGCAGGATGCCCGCCACCATGTCGCGCGTGTCGGTGATATGCATCTTGAACGGCCGGCCGTTCTCGTTGCGCGACAGGACAAGCGCCTCGCGGCCATCGTCGACACGCTTCAAGGCCTCGACGGCCGCGCTGTTGCCGAAGGCTTCCTGCTGCCGGATCTTCGGATAGAGGAAGAAGCGCGGCCCGGAAAAGAAACTGCCGGGATCGAGGAGTTCGCGCGCGTCCTGCGTATGCGAGAAGCGCAGGATGACAGAGGGAATGCCGGCTGTCCGCTCGGTGAAACGCACGAGATCCTCGCCGAGGAGCTTGGTCAGTCCATAGGGCGAGCGCGGATGAAGCGGATGATTCTCGTCGATCGGCTGATAGTCCGGCACGTTCTCGGGATAGACCTCGCCTGACGAGGCGAAGACGATGCGTCCGACCTTCGCGGCCGTGGCCGCCTCCAGGATGATCCGGGTGCCGTCGACATTGGCGCGGTGCAGCTTGTCAGCGTCGGCCGCCAGCCAGGACATGAAGGCGCCGAGATGCAGGACCGCGCTCGCACCTTCGAGAGCGCGCCCGGCCGCCGCGCGGTCATCGAACGGCGCCACCACCTCACGGTAGCTCTGATGCGCGAGCCCGAGCGGCCGCAGATCGAAACCCGCGACCTGCTCGCCACGATCAAGAAGCGCTTGCACCACCTTGGAGCCGATACGGCCCGCACTGCCGGTGACGACGATGGTCATGATTGTCCTCTATTCTGTCCAAATACGCAGGTCACAATGATGCATCGAACTCGGTCGCTCCCGTGCGAACCACGGGTGTCATCAACTCTGTTGGCTTCGTGCGTCGCGCAGCGACGGGAAGGGGATCCATGGCCACGGCGCTTGATCTTTGGATCCCCTTCCCGGGCTGCGCAGCAGCCCGCCGGGGATGACACGAACGGAGCGTCGCCGCCGACCTCTCCCACCGGGGAGAGGTAAAACACCTCCCGATGACCATCGCCTTGAGAAAAGCCCTCTCACCGCACCGCGCGGCCGGTCTCGGCGTCGAACACATGGAGCCGCGCCGGGTCGAAGCCGAGCTGCACGGGCCGGCCGAGAGCGATGTCGCCGGCGTTGATCAGGCGCGCGATCTGGGCATCGCCCCGCTCGTCATCGACGCCCGCCGCGCGTGCGATGTCGGTGCGGTTCGCTTCCGGGATATCGCAATAGACGTATTTCTCGCTGCCGAGGCTTTCGACGAGCCGCGGGCTGACGGTGAAGGTGACGGGGCTGTTGCCCTCGGTGATATGCTCAGGCCTCAAGCCGAGGATGACCTCACGGCCGTCGAGCGCCTTCAGAGGCTCGGCCGGCAGCGCTAGCTTCACGTCCTGCCCGTAGAGCGACACGGTTCCCGCCCCGCTCCCCATCGTCAGTTTCGACTTGAGGAAGTTCATCCCCGGCGAACCGATGAAGCCGGCGACGAACAGATTGGCCGGTTCTGCAAACATCGCGTCCGGTGCGGCGATCTGCTGGATCTCGCCGTCGCGCATGATGACGATGCGGTCCGCCATGGTCATCGCCTCGATCTGGTCGTGGGTCACATAGATCGTGGTGACGCCGAGCCGCTTGTGCAGGGCGCTGATCTCGGCGCGCATATGCACACGGAGCTTCGCGTCGAGGTTCGACAGCGGCTCGTCCATGAGGAAGGCCTGCGGCTCGCGCACGATGGCGCGCCCCAGCGCGACGCGCTGACGCTGGCCACCGGAAAGCGCCCGCGGACGGCGGTCGAGAAGGTGCTCGACACCAAGGATGCGGGCGGCGTCCTTGACGCGCCGGTCGATCTCGGCCGCCGGCGTCCCGCGCATCTTCAGGCCGAAGCCCATGTTCCTGGCGACGGTCAGATGCGGATAGAGCGCGTAGTTCTGGAAGACCATGGCGATGTCGCGATCGCCCGGCGCCAGGTCCGTCACCTCGCGGTCGCCGATGAGGACACGGCCGGATGTCGCCTCCTCGAGCCCGGCGAGGATCTTCAACATGGTCGACTTGCCACAGCCGGAGGGGCCGACGAAGACCACGAATTCCCCGTCGGTGATGTCGAGATTGAAGTCCTTCAGGACCGCCAGCGGGCCATAGGATTTCGTGACGTGTTCGATACGGATTCCCGCCATGCGTGTCTCACGGCCTCACTTTTCGGCGCCAGCGGTCAGCCCGCCGACAAGATGACGTTCAAGGAACAGGTAGATGACGATGATCGGCAGGGCGACGAGCACCGCCGCCGCCGAAATCTGGTTCCAGTTGGTGATGTACTCGCCCTTCATGGTCGTGATGCCGAGATTGGCCGTCCAATTGGTCTGCGCGTTCGTCAGGAAGGTGCGGGCATAGGCATAGTCCGACCAGGACAGCACAAACCCGTAGAGCGCAGTCGCCGCCAATCCCGGCGTCGCCACCGGCAGGATGACGCGGAACATCGCGCCGAGCGGCGAGCAGCCGTCGACCATGGCCGCCTGCTCGAGTTCGCGCGGAATGGTGTCGAAATAGCCCTTCAGCATCCAGGTGCTGAAGGGAACGATCAGCGTCGCATGGGCGAGGATGATCGACCACAGGCTGCCGATCAGCCCAAGCTGGCGGAAGATGCCGAACAAGGGAATGACGAGGAGGGTCGCCGGCAGCATCTTCGCCGTCAGGATGAACAGGCCGAGCGAAGGGCCGCCCCTGAGGCGGAAGCGCGACAGCGAATAGCCGGCGAAGACAGACACGAACATCGAGATGCCGACGGAGCCGAGCGCCGCGAGGATCGAGTTGCCGAGCCACAGCGGGATCGGCCGCTGTTCGATGATCTCGCGGAAGATGCCCCACTGGGGCACATCCGGCCAGAATTTCGGCGGCAGGTGATGGAGGGAATCGGCCGGCGAAAGCGCCGTGATCACCAACCAGTAGATGGGGAACAGCAAAACCCCGCAGGTGAGGACGACACCGAGATAGAGAAGAGCCTGACGGCTTGGACGGGCGCGCATCGCGATGCCTCCTCAGTAGATCGATTCGGCCGACCGCCCGACCATCAGGCGGCTGGCGATGACGCAGAGGATGAGGGTGACGACGCCGACCGCCGAGGCATAGCCCATCTTGAAGAAGCTGAAGGCCTGCTCGTAGGTCATGATCGACAAGGTCTGTGTCGCCCTGAGCGGGCCGCCGCCGGTGAGCACGTAGATGATGGAGAAATCGCGGAACACCCACAGGATCGTCAGCACCATGGTGACGCCGAGCACCGGCATCAGGCAGGGCAAGGTGATGTTGATGAAGCGCTGCCAGGCATTGGCGCCGTCAACGCGGGCCGCGTTGTAGAAATCCTCCGGGATGGATTGGAGGCCGGCCAGCGTCATGATGGATACGAAGGGATAGCCCTTCCACACCATGGTCACCGCCACCGCCGCGAAGGCCGCGGTCGGATCGGAGAACCAGTTGATGGTCGTGTTGACGAGGCCGAGCTTGATGAAGAACCAGTTCATCAGGCCGAAGGAGGAATCGAAGATCCAGGCAAAGATGACGACGGCGACGATCTCCGGCACGGCCCAGGGCAAGGCCACGAACAGCCGCGCGATCGCCCTGCCCCGGAACTTGTTGTTCACGAGCAGTCCCGTCCCGACGCCCAGCACGAAACAGGCGATCGTCACGACCACAATGAGCTTGAAAGTCACCCAGCAGGCCATCCAGAACTCGGGCGAGGTGATGAGCCGCTCGTAGTTGATCGTCGTGAAGGGACGCCGCGGCGCGCCGAGCCGCACGAGACCGACGTTCTGGAACGACATGTCGACCGAGACGAACAGCGGATAGATGATGATCAGGGCGATCAACAGCACGGCGGGTGCCAGCAGCAGGTAGCCCAGCCAGTGGCGGCGGCTCGGCCGGGCCAGATCGAGGCCGAACGTCCGGCGCGCCGGCGCTGAACGCGGCGTGAAGGACGGCGCGATGGTGCGGTGCTGGTTCATTGGCACTCCAGGCTTTGGCGGGCCCACATGAAGGCGGTGTCGCCGGCGACGAAGGTCTGCTTGACCCAGAGGGGAACGGCCCCGTCGAAGGGCGCGCGGATCGGCGCCTCACCGTCGAAGGCGGCGATTTCGCCTTTGGTGTAAGCGACGAAGTCGCCGGGGCGGCTGAGAAGGCGGACATCCGCGGTTTGAACCATCTGCGTCTCCTCGACCGTGATGAGCCGGCGCGCTGACGGATCCCGCCAGACGCTGAGCGAGGCGGCGGTCTCTTCGGAGATCAGGCCCTGAAGGGCAAGCAGTTTGGCGATGGTCGACAAGGCGACATCGGCGCTCGACCGCGCGAAGAACAGGCCGCATTCGACGGTCAGGCCGACAGCCGTTCCCGCGGGGTCGCTGAACTGCTTGTAGTTCGTCAGGGTCGGGCTATGGACGCTGCCCGTGTTGAAAACGAAGCGCGTATGCGGCTGGCCGATGCGGTCGGCGAGCGCAGCAGCGCGCGAGCCCGGCTTCAGGACGAAATAGGGTGTCGCCTCGTAGGGCGTCGCGTGGAGGTCGAGCAGCACGTCGGCGCTGGCGATGAGTGGCCTGAGCTGCCGCGCGCGATCGAGCTCGACGGAACGCCGGTCGCTGTCCAGGATCGCATCGTCCCACAGCCGGTTGAAGTCATCCTCAATGAAGCGGGTACCATAGGGGTCGACGCCATTGGTGGCCGCATGGGCGGCGACATTGCAGATGGCGAGCGACAAACGTCCGATCACCGGACGAATGCCCCGCTCGAGCAGTGTCACCACCGCCTCGAGCCCGCCCGGCTCGTTGCCATGGGCGAGGCACGTCACCAGCACATGCGGGCCGGCGCGGCCGCTGTCGAATGTGAAGGCGTAAGGGATGCCGCCCGCGCCTTGCGCGAAGGGGCTGAGATCCCGGCGCGGAATGCCGGCATGGCGACGCTCCGTCTCGATGCGGGCGCTGACGGCCGTCGCGCGGTCGCGCAAGGCGGCGAGGTCCTCGCGCGGTGCGGTGTCGGCGATGGTCGGGCTTTCAGCGGTCATGGGCGGTCCGGATCATTGTTCGGGCTTGGTCACGGGTCGACGTGAGGCGTGGTCATCTGAAGAAGGGCTGCGCCTCGCCCCCACCCCTTACCCCTCCCCGCAAGGGGGAGGGGGACGGCGCCGTGGCGAATAAATCCGACACCATGCCGCACACTGGGGAATAAGGCGCGCCGCCAACCGATGCCCCTCCCCCTTGCGGGGAGGGGTAAGGGGTGGGGGTTCTGCCCCTACTTCATGGCCTCGGCCTTGGCCTGCATGGTCTTGGCGACCTGGGCCGGGTCGAGGTCCTCGATGATCATGCGCTCCGATTCTTCCTTGATCATCTTGGCGAATTCATTGAACTGGATTTCCAGCCCGACCGGGATGCGGTCGACGCCCGCCTTCGCGGCCGCCTTCTGCGTCTCGATCAGGAGATCGAAATGCGGCGTCGTCTTCTTGGCCTCCGTCACGTCGGCGCGCGGGCTGGGCGGGGTCGAACTGGCCAGCGTTGCGAAGGTCGACTGGAACTGGTCCGACGTCGCGATCGCAATGAAATCCCACGCAAGCTGCTGGTTCTCCGGTGAAACCTCACTCGCGATGCCAAGCACGTTCGATGTGCCGCCCAGCGGCGGGTTGAACGGCGGCGCGGCGAGCTTCAGGTTGGGGCGCACCTCGGGCTTGGCCTTCTCGATGATCGGATAGAGCCAGGGGCCGTCGATGCGGATGGCGATGCGGCCATCGGCAAAGAGCTGGCGCACTTCACCCGCGGACAGGTCGCGCGGCGTGAGGTTCTCCTTCACCACCGTCTTCCAGCGACGGAGCCCCTCGACCATCTGCGGCGTGTCGATGGTGACATTGCCCTTGGCGTCGGTGAAGGAGGCCTTGGCGTCGAGGAGATAGCTGATCATCTCGGCGAGATATTGCCCGCCGCCGCCCTTGGTCTCATGGCCGGTGCCGAACTGGTCCATGATGCCGTCGCCGTTCGTGTCTTTCGTAGTCTTGCGCACGACTTCGATGAACTCGTCCCAGTTCTTCGGAACGCTGACGCCGGCCTTCTTAAGCATATCCTCATTATACGCCATGATGCCACCGTAATAGAGCATCATGATGCAGACGGTTTCACCGTCCCACTTGCACTTTTCCTGCCCGGCCCAGTTGTTGAGATCGAGCTTGGACTTCTTGATGAAGGGGTCGAGGTCGGCCAGCCAGCCGTTATCGGCGAATTTCTGGAACTCGAACGAGGCCAGATGCACGATGTCGGGCGGCGTTCCGCCGGCGAACAGCGTGGTCATGGTGTCGGCGAAGGCGCCGCGCTCAACCTTGGTCCATTCGATCTTGACGCCGGGGTGCTTGGCCTCAAATTCCTTGATGATCGAAGCCCACCAGTCGCCGACGCCGCGCTCGTCCTTCTGCCAGGACACGAATTTGAGCACCTTGTCGGCGGCGAAAGCCTGGCTCATGAAACCCAAGCCGGAACCCGCCATGAGAGCCGTCGCGGCCACCGCGCCGACCGCCCAGCGTTTCATCCCATTGAATGCCATTCTATGTCCCTCCCGAGGATCATTTCTTCGACGAAGATGGCCGTTGCCGGCCACCGGACTGGAGAATGCGTTCCGAGCGGGCGGCCTGGCGACGCCGCCACGCCTGTCAGTGCTTGTGCAACAACCCGAGCGCTTCCTCGGACGGCTTGACGCCGAGGCCTGCGCCCGTCGGCAGGCTGTAGAGACCGGCTTTGCAATCCATGTCGCTCTCGATCAGGCGCCGGTTCGGCTCGAAGACCGAATGCTGGTACTCGTGACATTCAACGACCGTCAGGGCCGCGCTCGCCTGCAGGCTCGCCGCCATGAACAGGCCGATGCCGATCGTCGCATGCGGAATGACCTTGAGGTGATGCGCCTCGGCATAGCGGCCGATGCGCATGAACTCGGTAATCCCCGTATGGCCCATCTCCGGCTGGATGATACCACAGGCGCGACGCGCCACCCGCGGCACGAGATCGAATACCGTTCGCCACTCCTCGCCCGCCGCAACCGTCGTGGACACGGAGCGCGCGACATGGGCGAGCCCGTCGATATCCTCCGGCTTCACGGGGGCTTCGGCGAACCACAGCCCGTGCGGCTCCATGGCGCGGATCAGCGCAACGGCCTCCTCGGCTGAATGGACCCAATGCATGTCGCAGGCGATGCGCGCCTTCGGCCCGAGCCGGCTGCGCAGGCTCTCCATCTCGGCCACCACGCCGTCATCGGCGACGGGCGCGGCAAATTTGAAGCTGTCGAAGCCCCTGCCCTGCCATTCCGCCGCGAAATCCGCGCGCTCGGCCAGCGTGCGCTTCGGCAATCCGGAAACATAAGCCGGCAAATGATCATGCCGCTGGCCACCCAGCATCTTGACGATCGGCAGGCCGGCGAGCTGGCCCGAGAGATCCCACAGGGCGATATCGATCGCGGCGAGCGCATCGAGATAGAAGCCGCCGGTATAGCCGCGCACCCGCATGAGATCGTAGAGATCCTCGTGGATCACGACCACGTCATGGGGGTCGCGCCCGACGACGAAGGGCCCGAGAAGATCCGAGATCAGGGCGATGACCGCGCCGGGCGCGACGATGCCGTAGGTCTCGCCCCAGCCGACTGCCCCGTCGCGGGTCTCGATACGCACGACGACGGTGCGGTCTGCGGTCGGGTAGACCGTGCGGTTGCCGAGCCGCACGATATAGCCTTTCTCGTTGACGCTCTCGCCGGGACGCAGCGCCCCGAGATAGGGCGTGTCGCGCGGGATGGTGATCGAGAAGACCTCGACCTTGGCGACCTGATCAACCATGCGCGCCCTCCCCGGTCAGGAGATCGCGCGCCAGATCGAGCCAGGCGTCAATCTCAGCCACGTCGTAATCGTCGAAGGTGAGCAGTTTCGCCCGCACGACGTCGTTGTCCATGACGCCGCGGCGGCTCAGCACATGCTTGGTGAAACGCATGCGGTAGTTCGCCTGGATCACGAGCAGCGGCAGCGTGCGCATATAGAGCTCGCGCGCCTTGGCGACATCGCCGGCGCGGAAGGCGCGATCGAGCGCGACATGGACATCGGTGATCTCGACGGCCGGCATAGCCGCACAGGCGCCGCGCTGATATTCATCGATGATATAGCGCGCGCCGCCACCGCCGATCACGCCCTTGAGATGGGCCGGCTTTCCCTTGAGGATCGCCGATATCGGCGGCCCGGACGGCAGCGTCTCTTCCTTGACATAGGTGATGGACGGGTTGCCGGCCACGATGGCGTGGATGGTTTCCGCATTGAGATCCGAGCCGCGCGGCGCGGGCGCGTTCTGCAGGACGATGCTGATCTCGGGAACGGCCTCAGCAATCGTCCGATAGAAAGCACCAACAGCCTCAGCCCCCACGCCGACGCTCTTCGGCGCCTGGATCATCACGGTGGTGACGCCCGCCGCCACCGCATCCCGGGAATGGGCAATCGCCTCCTCCGCGCTCGGCGCGCTGGCGCCCGCGATCACCGGAACGCGGCCGGCGACACGTGCCACCACCGTGCGCAGAAGCGTCGCGCGTTCATCGGCAGTCAGATCATCGACCTCGCTCGCGAAGCCCGGAAAGACGAGGCCATTGGCGCCGCAGGCGAGCGCGAAATCGACGACGCGCTCCATCGCCGGGAGATCGACAGCTCCATCGCCGCGAAAAGGCGTGGGCAGGACAGGCAGAATGCCGGTGAGCGAGAGGCCTTGGAGCAATCGATCCTCCTTTTTGATCCATATAATGGATCTAATGTTTTTCATTATGGACCTTATGCCGAACGCCTGTTACCGTCAAGCGGTCTGCGGCGGGGCCCGGACCTGTCCCACCAGCCCGATGCCAACTCGGCCAGTCCTTGCCATGTCGTCTTCCTCATCCGCTCCAGACGATCCCGGTCGCCCCGGCGAAGAGCCCGCGCCAACGCCTATTCCGGCCGACAGTCATGACCAGGAGCGGCTCGGGATCCTGCAGACCTTCGTTGCGGTCGCCGCCGGCGTCGGGAACAACTTTTTCTTCAAGCTGCTCGCTGCTCTGCCCGTCTCGGAAATCATTGTCCTGCGCTCAGGATCGGCATTGCTGCTGCTTCTGCCCTTGATCGCCTGGCGCAGCCGGCGCCAGCCGCCGCGACCGTCACCCTTCACGCGCGCGGTTCTCGTCCGCGCAGCCTGCGAGGCGACCGCCACGGCGTGCCTCATCTTCGCAGTGACGCGGATGCCGCTCGCGCTGGTCACCGCCATCCTGATGACCATTCCGATCATGACGGCGCTGATCGGCCGCTTCGTGCTGCAAGAGGCCACACCGGCAACGGCCTGGATCGCCATCGGCTTCGGGCTCGCCGGCACGCTGCTGCTGTTGCGACCCGGCCTCGACGCCTCACCGGCGGGCCTTGCGGCGGTGACGCTCAGTGCGCTCGCCTTTGCCCTGCGCGATGTGCTGACGCGCTCCATGCCGCGCCACTATGGGGCGCTGCGCATGACGGCGATGGCCAATGCGGCGACGTTCACGCTGGGGCTCACGCTCTCACTCGGGAGCAGCTGGAAACCGATCGATAGCAGCGACATCGGCATTCTCGCCGCCGCCGTAGGACTTTACATCGCCAGCAACGTCCTGATCGCACAGGGCATCCGCAATGCGCGGCTCGCGATCACGAGCCCGCTGCGCTACACCAGCGTGCCCTTGGCCCTGGCCCTCGATATCACGGTTCTCGGAATCATGCCCGACGCGCTCGCTCTCGCCGGCACGGCCCTCATCATTGCAAGCGGGCTCGCCATGCCGCTCTTGGCGGCCCGGCGGAGATAAGCGCGCCCTGATCCCTCCCCCTCGGGGAGGGTGGCCTCGCGTCAGCGAGGTCGGGTGGGGCCACAAGGCGGGAGACAGTGCTCTCCCGGCCAACATATGTGTCGCCGTCGTCTGGTCGAGAAGGCGTCGCGGGTAGACCCCGCCCGGCGCCTCCGGCGCCACCCTCCCCTGAGGGGAGGGATCGACGCGTCCCACCTCACACCTCAGCGAGGCCGCGTTTGCGCAACAACGCCGTCGGATCCGGATCGCGGCCGCGGAAGGCCCGGTAGGCCGCGTCCGGCGCCTGCCGGTAGCCGGCTGAATAAACGAATTGCTTCAGCCGCCGCGCAGTGGCGGGATCGAAGATGTCGCCGGCCTCCTCAAAGGCGCCGAAGCCGTCCGCATCGAGCACCTCGGACCAGAGATAGCTGTAATAGGCGGAGGAATAGCCGTCGCCGGCAAAGACATGGGTGAAATGCGCGGGCCGGTGGCGCATCACGATGGCCTCCGGCATGCCGATGCGTGCCAGGGAGGCCTTCTCGAAAGCCGCGACATCGAGGGTGTCTGCCGATGTCACGCTATGGAAATCGAGATCGACCAGCGCCGACGCGGCATATTCGACGGTCGCAAACCCCTGCCCGAAGGTGCGGCTCGCCAGAATGCGCGCGATCAACGCATCCGGCATCGGCTCGCCCGTGCGGTAGTTGAGGGCAAACCGCTTCAGAATCTCCGGCTGCTCCAGCCAATGTTCGAACAGCTGCGAGGGGAATTCGACGAAATCGCGCGCCACATTCGTACCGGCGATCGTCGGATAGTCCACATCGGACAGAAGTCCATGCAAGGCATGGCCGAATTCATGGAACAAGGTGCGCGCATCGTCGAAGGACAGCAGCGTCGGCTCGCCCTCCCGCGCCTTGGCGAAGTTCATCACGTTGACGATGATCGGCTTCACGTCACCGTCGAACTTCTCCTGCGTGCGAAACGAACTCATCCAGGCGCCGCTGCGCTTGGAGGCGCGGCTGAAGTAATCCCCCAGGAACAGGCCGACGACCTCTCCCGCCGCATTCTTCACGTCGAAGGCGCGCACGTCCCGATGGTAGAGGCTGAGGTCTCGGCGCTCGGCAAAGCTGAGGCCAAAGAGCTTATGGGCCACATGAAAGGCGGCGTCGATGATCGCGTCGAGCTGGAAATACGGCTTGGTCTCGCTCTCGTCGAGATCGAACTCCGCCTTTCTCACCTGCTCGGCATAATAGCGCCAGTCCCAGGGCTTGAGGGGTCCATTGACCCCGTCCGCTGCCATGCGCGCTTCGAGCGCCGCACGTTCCGCTTCGGCGCGCCGCAAGGCGGGCTTCCACACCGAATCGAGCAGCGCACGCGCCGCCGAAGGGGTCTTGGCCATGGAATCATCGAGACGAAAATCAGCAAAGGTCGGAAAGCCGAGAAGCTTCGCGCGCTCGGCGCGCAGTTGAACCATTTCGGCGATAAGCCCACGGTTGTCGGTCTCGCCCGCTTCACCGCGGGCGATCCAGGCCTTGAAGGCCTTCTCGCGCAGGTCCCGCCGCGCCGAGAACATCAGGAAGGGCTCGACGCTGGAGCGCGAGAGCGTGATGACATGCCGACCGTCATGGCCGCGCTCGCTCGCCGCCTGCGCCGCCGCATCGCGCAGGAAATCCGGCAAGCCCGCGAGATCCGCCTCGCCCTCGAGCACCAGGCTATAGGCCGATTCATCGGCGAGGACGTTCTGTGCGAACTCTGTCCCAATAAGGGCAAGCCGCTTGGCGATCTCCCCCAAACGCGCCTTCGCGGCGGGCTCGAGCCCGGCGCCGGCGCGCACGAAAGCCTTGCGATAGCGGTCGAGAACCTGCGCCTCCTCCGCCGACGTTACCCCTTTGGCGGTGGCTGCCACCGCCTCAAGACGCCGAAACAGCGCGGCATTCTGGTAGACGGCGTTCCGGTGGCCTGCGAGCATCGGTGAGATGGCGCGGTCGATCGCCTCCAGGTCCTTGTTCGTATGCGCGCCTGTCAAGTTGTAGAAGACCGCAGCGACCCGGGTCAGCCTGCGGCCGCTGCGCTCGAGCGCCGCGACCGTGTTGTCAAAATCGGCCTCGTCCGGGTTGGTGGCGATCCGGCCGATTTCGGCCTCGTGCTCGGCGAGAGCCGCCTGGAAGGCCGGCTCGAAATGCTCCGGCTTGATGCGCGCGAAGGGCGGCACGCCAAACGGCGTCTCCCAGGTCGCCAGCAAGGGATTGGCAGGCTCCACCTGTGCAACGGGCGTATCGGGCAGGCGATCGGTCATGAGTCACTCCATGTCAGACACGATATTAGTGGTTCGTCGTCGACATTTGCATCCGCCTGATACGAGCCTTTGAGCCAATGTCGGATTCAAGAGAACCACTAGCAAGTTATTGGTTCTAGTGGAGCTTTTGAATTTGACATTTGATCTGGAGCTTGATGTCAGGTGGGACTCAAATGTCAAATTCGCTCCACTAGCAGGCTGTTGAAAAACTGTTTCTCGAACCGCTCACGTGTCATCCCCGGCGCGATTGGCGAAGCCAATAGCGGGAAGGGGATCCAAAATCATCAAGGGCGTCATTGTCCTGGATTCCCTTCCCCTCGGGCCTTGCGACCCTCGGCCGGGAATGACACCGTCGCCAAATGACATCGCTCAGGCAAAGGCTGAGTTTTTCAACAGCCTGCTAGGTGACGGCAAGTGACGGGGGAACAAGCAGACGAGAGATCGAGTGGGAAAGCGACCGCGCGATTGCCTTGCCGCGCATGCGCGTTCACATTTGCCTGCAATATGAATACTCAAGAACCCGGATTCAAAAATTTGACGAAATTAAGTTTGATATCTGCGTTCATCGATTATTTCCATATATATGGAAAAGTAACTATATCCGCCACAAGCCAATTGTCCCCAAGCGATACGTATCACATTAAAGTTGCGTAACATTCTGAGGTGTTAATCTGCGGTTCATCTGAAAAATTCTTTACTTTCACCCATGAAACGGCAACGGACCTTGAGAATCCGCCAGTCCCGCGCGAAGGCTTTGGCCCTCGACCCGCCGCCTGCGACCGGGCATGCGCAGAAGGTTCGCGCTGGACGATCGTTCGACATGCCGTCATCCACCGTGAGATGATGGGATTCCATCCTCATCACCCGTGACGCCTCACCCCATGTGCGTGGGAACTGAAAGCAGGAGGCGAGACTTTGATCTACAGGAGGAGCATTTCATGCTGAATTCATTCGGTCGTCTTCTGGCCGCGGCCGGCCTGCTGGTCGGTGTCGGCCTTGCAGCGGTTCCGGCTTCGGCAGCCCCGGCGGGTATGCCGTTGGCCGCGCCCTCGTCCGCGCTCAATGTCGAGCCCGCGCAGTACTACCCACCCCCTCCCGGCTATCGCCACCCTCCGGGTTATCGCCCCGGCTACCGTCCGCCGCCTCCGGGATACCGCTACGGTTACCGTCCCGTGCCGCGCCGTGTCTGCCGCTGGGAAACGGTGCGGGTCCGCGGGCCCTACGGGGGCTGGGCAACCAAGCGCGTACAGCGCTGCTACCGCCGCTACTAACGGCAGACCCAGCGACATAAGACAGTCAGAATGGGTACGCGCGCCCCCCGGTCCTCACGACCGGGGGTTTTCTGTCTGAGACGGCCGTTTGAACGGTAGGCATTTTTTAAAACCCTGATATAGCGATCGCACTACGCCCGCCCAGCTCACGGTGGACGGTTGGGGGCGGGTCTAATAGCGTCGTGAAATATTTGTCAGGAGATCCGTATGGCTGTCGTTCGCTTGCACCACAATCCCGAGACGCAAACCGTCACTTTGTCGGACGAGAATAATCCCGCCGTCGCCCTCGAGATCGATGCCGCGCAGCTTGAGCAGGTCCTCCACGGATTGGGTGAGATGCGGTCGCGCCTCGAGCCGCGCGTCGAGCCGGAATGGCAGCCGGGCCGTCCGGTCCAGGCCATCACGAACCCGCGCTTTTCGGCAGAGCTTCCGAAGGATCGGGACTTTACGGTTCTCCACCTGCGCGATCCGCGCTTCGGCTGGCTGCACTACGCTGTCCCCTTCCCGGAATGCGGCCGTCTTGCCGAGTTCCTCGCGCGCGCCGTGAAGCGCAACGCCCCACCCCAGACGCCCCAGCACTAAGGGCGCCTCGAAAGGCGGTTCGGCTCTACCCAAACGGTGCTTCAACGGATGGATGTCCGCGCGTTCCGACCGGTTTCGCCGGACGGGGCATCGGGAAGGCATCCGCGCCGATGGCGCTGCTCGCGCGCCACACCGGCACGTGAAGCAGGGGTCGCATGCACGGGATGCATCAGCCGGCCCCTGCCCGCGCCTTGGGTTCTCCACCATATTGATTGGATAATTCTGTTATCCACATCAGCTGATTGGAGTTGCCCATGGCTGCCGACGCATCGATCCTGTTCTCCCCGTTTCGCCTGGGCGCCATCGACGTCGCAAACCGCCTCGTCATGGCGCCTTTGACGCGCAACCGGGCGGTTGCCGGCGACGTCCCGAGCGAGCTTGCCATCACCTATTATCGCCAGCGGGCGAGCGCCGGCTTGATCGTCTCGGAGGGGACGCAGATCTCAGCCCAGGGGCAGGGCTATATGGCAACGCCGGGCATCTATTCGCCGGCGCAGGTCGAGGGCTGGCGTAAGATCACGGATGCAGTGCACGAAGCCGGCGGCAAGATCGTCGCCCAGCTCTGGCATGTCGGCCGCGTTTCGAGCACCGAACTCCAGCCGGGCGGTGCAGTCCCCGTGGCGCCCTCCGCCATCCAGGCAAAAACCAAGACCTATCTCGCCGGCGGCTTCGCTGAGGTCTCTGCGCCCCGCGCCCTCGCGCTGGATGAGATCGAAGGCATCGTCGAAGACTATGCCGCCGCGACCCGCAATGCGCGCGAAGCGGGCTTCGACGGGATCGAACTGCATGGTGCCAATGGCTACCTGATCGACCAGTTTCTCAAGGACGGCACAAATCATCGCACCGACCGCTATGGCGGCTCCATCGAGAACCGCGTCCGTTTCGCGGTGGAGGTTGCGACCGCGGCCGTCAAGGCCTGGGACAAGGGCCGCGTCGGCATTCGGCTGTCCCCCGTTTCGCCGGCCAACGACATTTCCGACAGTGACCCGCAGCCCCTTTTCAACCATCTGGTCGCAGAGCTCGATACGCTTGCGCTTGCCTTCATCCATGTGGTCGAGGGCGCGACAGGCGGCCCACGCGATATTGCCCCCTTCGACTTTCAAGCCCTGCGCAAGGCCTTCCGTGGCGCCTATATCGCTAACAACGGCTATACGCGGGATCTCGCCATCAAGGCCCTTGAAGCGGGCGATGCCGATCTGATCGCCTTCGGCCGGGCCTTCATCGCCAATCCGGACCTGCCGGAACGGCTCCGTCGCGATGCGTCCCTGGCAGAGGTCAAGCGTGAAACGCTCTATGGCGGCGGGGCCGAGGGCTACACCGACTACCCCGCCCTCGCCGACGCCGCGGCCTGAGCGGGAACTAAGCCGTTCTCCGCGCGTTTTTCCGGGACAACAGTTCCGTTCGTGAACTGAAGCTGAACAGTTCGAACAGCCGGGGTTCAGTTGGGCCGCGGCATGGTGTGATGGTTGGGTTATCCTCATCGGGGGGGTGTGAGGTGGATCGGGGGCGTCAGGAGACGAAACGATGCACTTTTCCCTCAAAAGCGCTGTCCTGGCCGCCGTGATTACGGCTGGCGGACTGGGCATAGGCGCAATCGAACTGGCTGGTAGCGCTCAGGCCGCCGGCCCGGTAACAGCCGGCGCCGCGGCGGTGCCAGCGGCAAGCGCCGCCAACCTCGTGCAACAGGTGCAGTATTGGGGCTACGGTCCGCGGCGCGGCTACTACGGCCGACGCTATTACGGGCCGCCGCGCCGCTACTACAGGCCCAGGCCCTACTATGGCTATGGCTACGGTCCTCCGCGCTACCGGCCGCGGGTCGTCTGCGGCTGGCGCTGGCAGCCTTCGCCCTGGGGACCGCGCCGGGTGCGCGTGTGCTGGTAGGTCCGGTCGGCAGGTCCGGCTGGTTCTAGAGCCGATGGCTGGCACTGGCGCCGGTTCATAGGCATGAGTTCATAGGCATGACTCGACGGACATGATGTGGCAAAGGTGGCGCTGGGCTCTTCGATCAAATGTCGTGAAGCATGCGCATCGCCACCTGGAACATCAATTCCGTCAAGCAACGCCTTGGCCATCTCACGGCCTTCCTGAGCGAGCAGGCACCGGACGTGCTCTGCCTCCAGGAGATCAAATGCGTCGACGAGGCCTTCCCCGTCGCCGAGGTCGAGGCCGCCGGCTACAACGTCGCGGTGCACGGTCAGAAGACCTTCAACGGCGTCGCCATCCTCTCCCGCCTGCCGCTGGAGGATGTCCGGCGCGGGTTGCCCGGCCGGGACGGTCTGGACGAAGACGGCCCAGACCAGGCGCGCTATCTCGAAGCGACCATCTCGACCGCGACCGGGGTCGTTCGCGTTGCCTCGATCTATCTCCCCAATGGCAATCCGCCGGACACGGCCAAATATCCCTATAAGCTCCGCTGGATGGACCGCCTGTCGGCCCATGCCCGGGAACTTCTTGCCCTCGAAGAGCCGCTCGTTCTGGCGGGCGACTACAACGTGATCCCCGAACCGCGGGACGCGGCGCGCCCGGAAGCCTGGGTGCATGATGCCCTCTTCCTGCCCCAGACCCGCAGCGCCTTCCGCTCTCTCGTCGATCTCGGGCTGACGGATGCCTTGCGCGCCTGCAGCGACGAAAGCGGGCTCTATACCTTCTGGGACTATCAGGCCGGCGCCTGGCAGAAGAACAATGGCATCCGCATCGACCATCTCCTCCTCTCGCCGCAGGCGGCCGATCGCCTCGAGACGACGGTGATTCACAAGGCCATGCGCGCCCTGGAGAAGCCGTCCGACCACGTCCCCGTGTCGGTCGATCTCAAGCTGTAGGGGCGGGGCGGGTCGCCGTCGCGCTCCCGCTGTCGCGGAGAATCGCCGCGCGCATCAGGAGGAACAGCAGGGTGCCGTTCAGGATATGCCACAGGAAGTGGCTGCCAACCGGAACTGCATCGCAGATGCGCGCATCGAGCGCGCGGCACGCAAGCGACAGCACGAAGACCCCGCCGGCGATGAAAAGGCGCCGTGCTGTCTCAGGATCGCGTGGCATGGCCGCCACGCCCACGCCGATGATGGCGACCAGGGCCGGGAGGTAGCCGGCCGAGCCGTTGATGGGGTCGAAGCCAAGGGGTATCACGACAGCCGTTCGCCATAGCCAGGTGACGAGAACGGCAAATCCTTGGAAGCCAACCGTGGCGCTCGCCGCCCAGGCGACGGAGAGGCCAAGGAAACGGCGCATGGCCGTGAAGAAATAGACCAGGATGAAGACGCCGATCGGCACGACATCCGCCAGGGCCGACCAGCGATTGGCAAAGGTGTGAAAGAGGAAACTGCCGATGCCGATGAGAAGCGTCAATGCGATCAGCAGGATAGCCGGCCCGTCGCGGCGGTCGCGCGTGAGCATGAGTACGGCGGCGCCGATGCCGGCGATGAAGAAGGCGCCGTTGGTCAGGGCATTGACGGGCTCGGCCCAGAAACCCGGGTCCAGACGTTCGCAATAGGCATCGATCGGCGTGAACCAGGAGGTGTCCAAGGCCGCAGGCGCCAACGCGACAGCCTCACCGGACATCGTCTGGAGCGGCCGTGCTTCGCAAACACGCCGTCGCCACCATCAGCGGTCCTTCTTGAGATAGCCCTCAAGATATACCAAGGCCGCCTGGCGATCGCTCTCGCTGGCGTTGGCGAAGTCCTTCTGGTGCAGCTCGATGATCCACTCGTCCTTGTCGGGGTCGGCGGCTTCACGCGCCATCGTCAGCCACATCAGGCCGCGGGCGCTCTGCCGCGGCACGCCGAGCCCGTTGACCAGGATATGACCGAGCAGGGCCTGGGCCTGGTGATGGCCCTTTTCCGCGGAGAGATTCAGCCAGCGCGCGGCCTGCCGGGCATCCTTCGCCACGCCCTGACCATCAAGATAGAGGCGCGCCAGATCATACTGCGCGTTGGGATCGCCGTAGTAGGACGCCGCATATTGCAGGAGGTCGACCGCACGGCGCAAATCCGGCTTCACATAGGTATTCGGAATACCGTCGATGAAATAGCCGCCGAGCGCCGTAAAGGCACTCGCAACGAAGCGTGCATTCGGCGAATCCGGACTTTCGTCCGCATATTCGTCGGCAACCCTGGAGAAATATTCGAAGGCCTTGAGGTCGTCATGGGTAACCCCATCGCCCTCGGCATACATGCGGCCAAGCTTCCAGAGCGCAGGCGTGTGCCCCTGGGTCGCCGCATATTCCAAAGCCTGCACAGCGCTTCGCTTGTCGCCGGCGTTGTAGTTCTTCATGCCGCTCCGGAAAGCCTCCCGGACGGACTTGAAGGCCCCGGCAGACGCATTGGGGATAGCGGCTGATGGGGTGGACGGGCGCGGCCCGTCAAAAGCAACCGCCGGCAAAGTTCCCCCGAGGGACATTGCAGCAGAAAACCCCCACGCACAAAGCTTGCTGATCCGCATCGCTCTCAATTTCATCCCAAGAGCTGTTCAATCCCAAGAGCTGTTCAAACCCAAGAGCTGTTCGAACCCAAAACCATAGTCCTCGGCAGAGCCCACGGCTCTGCTCGACACTATGATCCGCCCCACCCCGGCCGACTAACACTCGCAATTGCAAGACGTGCCAAGCCCAGCACTTACAAGTCCAGCACTTACAAGCCCAGCTCTTCGCACATGTCCCGATCAGCATTACCAAATGACACGGAGCCATCAGGTTATGCAAATACCCTGCTGCCGATTGGCATGATGCCGACCCGTACAGCCGGACACCCGCAAGCATCGGCAAAAGGCAATGCTTTCAATAAGTTGCCTGTGAGCTTATCTAGCTACGGGTTTATGGCGGCATCGCGGCGAGCGTTGGTCCTCCTGAAGATCAACGCCGATTGCGGAAAGCCTGTTGCGTGTTCGCCACAGATTTGCGGGGGCGCGGCTTATCCTGCCGCGCGCGCCAGCCGTTCCGCAGCGTCGCGGATTTTCGCGAGGCGCGCCTCGGCCTCCTCGCGACGCTCGCGCTGCTCCTCGACCACCTCTTCGGGCGCGCGGGCCAGAAAGTCGGCGTTGCCGAGCTTGGCGTCGATCTTGGCCACATCGGCGGTGAGCCTGGCCGCTTCCTTGGCAAGGCGCTGCTGCTCGGCCGCGAGATCGACCACCCCCGCAAGCGGCATCGCCACGACCTCACCCCGGACGACGAGCTGCACCGAGCCAGGCGGCACCGCATCGGCGGTGCTCACATCGCCGAGCCGGGCAAGCCGCCGCAGGGTCTCGTCCCAGCGCGCTGCCCGCGCCGCGGTCTCCGCGCCCGGCTTGACCAGGACGAGGGACACCTGGGAGCCGGCCGGCACGTTGGTCTCGGCCCGCGCCGAGCGAATCTCGGACACGAGTTCCACCAGCCAGCCGATCTCCAGTTCCGCCTGGGCGTCCTCGACGGCCGTGGCCTGCGGCCAGCGGGCGAGCGCCAGCACCGATGAACGCGCAGGCCCCTCGCTCCCCTTGATGGTCCAGAGTTCCTCGGTGAGGAAGGGCATGAAGGGATGCAGGATCTTGCAGATCTCATCCAGGAGATAGGCAGTGGTCGCCCGCGTTTCGTCCTTGGCCGGACCATCCGCGCCCTGCAGGATCGGCTTGGCGAGTTCGAGGTACCAGTCGCAGAAGACGTTCCAGACAAAACGATAGGCCGCACCGGCCGCGTCATTGAAGCGGAAGGCCTCCAGCGCGGACGTCACTTCGCTCACCGCACGCGCGCATTCGCCGACGACCCATGTGTTCAGGGTCTCCGTCACCTTGGCCGGCGCATAGCCGGCGACCCGGACGCAGCCGTTCATTTCGGCGAAACGCGCGGCGTTCCACAGTTTCGTCGCGAAATTACGATAGCCTTCAACGCGTTGCGGTGAGAGCTTAATGTCGCGCCCTTGCGCCGCCATGGCCGCCAGGGTGAAGCGCACGGCATCCGCGCCGTAGCGGTCGACAAGCTCGATCGGGTCGATGACGTTGCCCTTCGACTTCGACATCTTGGCGCCCTTCTCGTCGCGGACGAGCGCATGCATGTAGACGGTCCGGAACGGCACCTCCTCCATGAAATGCAGGCCCATCATCATCATCCGGGCCACCCAGAAGAAGATGATGTCGAAACCGGTCACCAGCACGCTGGTCGGGTAATAGCGGCCGAGCTCCGGCGTGGCGTCCGGCCAGCCGAGCGTCGAGAAAGGCCACAGCGCCGACGAGAACCAGGTGTCGAGCACATCCTCGTCGCGCGTCAGGAAGGCCGCGCGCCTGTCGGCATCGGCCATGATCGCGGCCGCCTCAGCCTCGTCGATATTCCCGTCGGCGACGTTCTGGCCGAGCGCCGCGGCAAGCGCCTCCTCCTCGTCGTCGGCAACGTAGACATGGCCGAAGCCGTCATACCAGGCCGGGATCTGATGGCCCCACCAGAGCTGACGCGACACGCACCACGGCTCGATATTCTCGAGCCAGTCGAAGAACGTCTTCTCCCAGTTCTTCGGCACGAAGGATGTCTTGCCGTCCTTGACCGCGGTCATGGCCCTCTCGGCGAGCGGCTTGACGTCGACGTACCACTGGTCGGTCAGCCAGGGCTCGATCACGACGTTCGAGCGATCGCCATGCGGGACCATATGGACATGCGGCTCGATCGTCTCGAGCACGCCGCTCTCCTCAAACCGCGCGACGAGCCGCTTGCGTGCCTCGAACCGGTCGAGACCGTCGAGGCCGAGCACCCACTGGAGGTCCTCACCCTGTTCGGCGCCTTCGAGGAAGTCCTCGTTCCCCGCGAGCAGCATCTCGGCCTCCGGACCGAGAATGTTGATGGCCGAGAGGCCATGCCGCTTGCCGACGTCGAAATCGTTGAAATCATGCGCCGGCGTGATCTTGACCGCGCCGGTCCCCTTCTCCGGATCGGAATAGCTGTCCGTCACGATCGGGATGAGGCGACCGACGAGGGGCAGCCGCACGCGGCGGCCATGGAGATGCGCATAGCGCTCATCGTCCGGATGCACGGCGACCGCCGTATCCCCCAGCATCGTCTCCGGGCGGGTCGTGGCGACGACGATCACCTCGCCGGTCGGCTGGCCCGCATCATCGACCACGGGATAGCGCAGATGCCAGAGGTTACCCTTCACCTCGATCTGCTGGACCTCGATGTCGGAGATCGCCGTCTGGAATTTCGGATCCCAATTGACGAGCCGCTTGTCCTTGTAGATCAGGCCCTGCCGGTAGAGCGCAACGAACACCTTGCGCACCGCCAGCGACAAGCCCTCATCCATGGTGAAGCGCTCGCGCGACCAGTCACAGGACGCGCCGAGACGCTTGAGCTGCTGGACGATCGCCCCGCCCGATTCCGCCTTCCAGGCCCAGACCCGTTCCAGGAAGGCCTCGCGCCCCATCTCGCGCCGTCCGGGCTGCTGGCGCTCCGCAAGCTGGCGCTCGACAACCATCTGCGTGGCGATGCCCGCATGGTCCATGCCCGGCTGCCACAGCACATCCTTGCCCCGCATGCGCTCGAAGCGGCAGAGCACGTCCTGGAGCGTGTTGTTGAGAGCATGCCCCATATGGAGCGAGCCGGTTACATTCGGCGGCGGAATGACGATGCAATAAGGCTCAGCGCCCGCGCGCTCGGGGCGGCCGGCCTTGAAGGCCTCGGCCTCATCCCAAATCGCCGAGATCCGCGCCTCGACGAGGGAGGGTTCAAACGTCTTATCCATGATGCCAACCGCTATCGCGCCGAAACAATTGGCTTGAGGTAGACGACGAAGCGGGGGCTTGAGTCAATGCAAAGGAGGCGCCTAACCAGCGGCCACCGGCATTTTCCAGAGATGCATCTTTCAAAGAGAAGCATCCCCCCAAGGAAAACGTCTCCCAAGGTAAACGTCTCCCAAAGGAAATCTCTCTCAAGGGGAAACGCGTTCCGCGATGTGTCGCGCGGATATCAGAACCGGCGCGCGCCGTATCCTGTCTGCGGCGATCAGCGCGGGCCGCGCGCCACCCGCTCGATCTCCTGCCGTACGAGCTGCTCGACCAGCGCCGGCAGGTTCTCATCCAGCCACGATTTCAGCATCGGCCGGAGCATCTCGCGTACGAAATCCTCGAGAGAGGGGCTGACATGCTGGGCTGCCGACGACGCCAGCACATCGAAAGCCGTCGACACAGACGCATGGCTCTGCGGGGAGAGAAGGCGCTCCGCGATGTCGGCGCCCTCGCTGCGGCGAAGCTTCGGCGCCGATCCCAGAGGCTCGGCCGGGACCGCCTGGGCCCGCAGAACCGTCTCCGCCGGTGGAGGCTGGAAGGCCTGTGGCGGCGGCTGGCGCATGACGGGAGGCGGTGGCGGCGCCATCTCAGCCGCCTCGGCGAAGGTCTTCGGGGCTCGCGCCAGCCGGTCAGCATCCTCGAGCCGCATGTCGGGCGCTCCTTCAAGCGGTGGACGGGCTGGACGCCGCGGCTCGCCGCGGCCGTCGAGACGCGGATCCGGGCGTGGCTCGCCGCGTTCGACGGCATAGGCCTCCGGCGGTGGCGGATTACGTCGCGCCGGTCCGGCGATACCCTGGGCCTGATCGTCGGCGATGATACGGCGTATGGATGCCAGGATCTCATCCATCGAGGGCTCGGCACCGCGCGCCGCATCTGCATCATGGAGTTTGGGATTCGCTGAGCTCATGCCGCTCCACCGCCTTGAATGACAGGCGAGAATCAACCTGTCGATGATCCAACCATATTGGCCTCTGGCCGGATTCCTACCCGGCCGGCAGGCCATTGGCTTAGGAAACAATGCCCTTGCACAGAAAGCTTGAACGCGTCTCAAAGATCAATAGCGGAGCTTGCAACGGATCGAGTTATCATCAGGTCGCTGGCAAGGAAGCGAGCCGCTTCACGCCAATTCCCCACCCTCTCGTGGCGGGGCACCTCGCATGAAAACTCCGATCATCGCTGGAATGGGGCCCGAAGGCTCAGGCTGGCCCTCGACATGCGGCACGGCCAAGCCGCGGATCGGAAAGGCGCGGCCGCGGCACGACAGACGTGCCGACCGACACACGAGCATGGCGTCTAACGCCGCACGGGCACTCGCCCGACGCGATCAGCGGCCATCAGGTGTCTGGAGCCCGCCCCACTTGTCGCGCACCTGCTCATAGTGCTTCTTCGCGTTGTACTTCGTCACCCTGACGCCAAGCGTCGTGACCGAAAGCCGGCCGATGGAACCAAGTACGTTATAGGATGCCACGATACGGTCGCGCTGGGCGCGAACGAGCTGCACACGTGAGGAAAGCAGGGTCTGCTGGGCATTGAGCACGTCAAGCGTGGTGCGCTGGCCGACCTTCGCCTCTTCACGGACACCGGCGAGGGCGATCTCATTGGCCTGGACGGCCGACTGGGACGCCGCGATCTGCTGCTTCGCGGCATCGAGCGCTGCCCAGGACGCGATCACCTGCTGGCGAACCTGCTCGCGGGTGACGTCGACCTGCATGCGGGCCTGGCCCACCTGCTCCTTGGCCTGACGAACCTGCGAGTAGACCAGCCCGCCTTCATAGATCGGCACATTGAGCTGGGCGACGATGGATGCTGACGTCGACAGGTCGCGGCGGTAGTTGCTGTCATAGGTTCGCGATACGGAACCCGTCACGCCGAGCTGCGGAAGGAGCTGCGATTCCAGCACCTTCACCTGGAATTCCTGGGCATCGACATTATGCAGCCCGGCGAGGATCGCCGGATGCGCGCCAAGCGCCACCTTCACCGCAGAATCGACATTGCCCGGCAGGAATTTCTCAACCGGCTGACCGGGAGCGAGCTGGCGCGGATCATCGCCAATGATCTGACGATAGGTCGCGATGCTGGTCTTCAACTGCGCGGACGCAGCGGCTTCCTGGGCATGCCCCGTCGCCAGCGCCGCCTCGGACTGTGCCACGTCCGTGCGGGTCACCTCGCCGACGTTGAAGCGGTCACGCGTCTGCCGGAGCTGCTCCTCGAGCACCTCGACGTTGTTGCGCTGCAAGCTCAACACGGCGGTGTCGGCAAGCACATTCATATAGGCCTGCGCGCCGTCATACAGGATGGACTGCTCCTGGAAGCGCAGCTGTTCACGACCGGACTGCACCGAAGCCTCGGCCTGCCGGACCGAATTCATGGTCCGGCCGCCGGTGAAAATGTTCTGGTTGATCTGGAGCGTCAGGCCGCGGGGATAGAGCGTGCTCCAGGCCTCCTCACCCCCGCCCTGCCCTGTGCTTGGCTGGTAAGGAAACTGGTAATTGGAGCTCCGCACACCGGCGTTCGCCGATCCCGTGACCGTCGGGCGATAGCCTGACAAGGCCTGCGGCACACCTTCATCGGTCGCCCGCAACGATGCACGCTGCAGATTCAGTGTCGGATTGGCGGTATAGGCCTTGCCAAGCGCACCATAGAGCGTCTCCGCATGGGCACCCGACAGTGGAAACGCCCATGCGGCCCCCAGGAGAAGGCCAAGACGAAGCGCATGACTGCCTGTAGCTCGGATTGTTCCTGCCACGATCACCTTCCCAAAGCGGAGAAACACCGAACCGGTTTCCCTAATGCTGAACACCACTCACCTTGCCCCAGCTCTAGGCCGAAGATAGTCCGATGCATCTTCAGCGAAAACAGGCGCAAGCGCAGCATTACTATTCTATCAAGCTGTGCCGCAAAAATATGACACTTGACAAATGTCAAAAATCAAACGCAGCAGCTTTCACGAAACGCGGAAGGATAGGCGCAGACGCCTCGAACAGCGCTCGGCAACCAAACGACCCGCCGCTCCGCCCGTAGACAACAGCTTTACCAGCGCCGCTGGCACCGTCGATTCCGGCGAGCTGGCCGCCATCGGCCAGCTGCTCTTTCAAGGCGTCGGGCAATACTTCGAACGCTCCGTTGATGAGAATGGCATCATAGGGCGCGCGCGCTGCATGACCTGACGCGACGTCACCGACTACGACGTCGATTCCCGTGGCATGACAAGCCTCTAGCCGCTTGCGCGCCTCTTCCGCCAGCTCTTGTCCACCGGCAAGTGCAACGACATTGGCGCCAAGCAGGGACATGACCAGGGCACTATAACCAAAGCCTGAGCCCACATCGAGAACGCGGGCTCCGGGCCTGATATCGAGGGCCTGGATAAGGCGTGCCAGGATCATTGGCGCGAGCATGCAATAGCGGCCGCCGGCAGCATCCCCGAACACCAGATTTTGGTCGCTGTAGGCGAGGTCTTCCTGCCCCTCGGGCAGAAATAATTCGCGAGGCGCATCCTCGAGAGCGGCGAGCAGGCTGCGACTCGTGACATCATAGGTTCGGACCTGATTATCCACCATGGTCCGGCGTAACCGCGCGAAGTCATTCATCGGCTACTCCACCGTAGGCAAGCGGGAGATGCGCAAAGCGCCTTCCGCAGGCACTCGGCAGAATCTCTAAATATTTGAAAACTCGTCGATTTCCGCCCTCAGGCGGACCTATTCCGCCTGACACGTCCACCGAGCACGTGGTCTAATATGTGGAGGCCTCGCCCGGAATCGAACCGGGGTGCAAGGATTTGCAGTCCTCTGCGTAACCACTCCGCCACGAGGCCTCGCGAGGGTTCATAGCAAAGCTCTACCGTCCGCGGCAACACCACAAAGTGCGCTAAATTGGTCCACCCCGCTCCCATTCACAAAAACTCAGAACGGCTTGCACAAAAACATCAAGTGACCCGCGAAAGGGGGTTGCAGTCCTCACGGACATACTGTACCCACTGCCCTGCGTTAGCGATCCCCGATAGCTCAGTTGGTAGAGCAAGCGGCTGTTAACCGCTTTGTCGCAGGTTCGAGTCCTGCTCGGGGAGCCAAACAATCCATAGCGCATTCACAGACAATCCTTAGCTCGATCATATGACGGCAAGCTTACAGGCCTGTCGGCAAGCTGGATTGGCGAATGGCGAGCGGTTCTCGCCGCAATGCGTTGTTCTCCCCTCGTTTAGCATCATGCGCTTCGGGCTAACGCCTTGCGTCGGACCCTCGCTTTGCGGCTTGCCTATCGGTGGCCCGATGCCGATAGGCCTCAAAATCCAAGGCACGTCCCAGGGATGTCCGAAGATCGGCCTGGTACGCGGTCCGCTTTTGCGGGCTTTAAACGCGCTGGGAAACCCCGCGATGCGATGATGCGAAGCCATAGGGGGCAGCCGAGAATGCCTTGTCCTGACACCCATGGTGCGCCCGCGTCAGCAATGGGTGAATGCGGGACATCCGGAACCACACAGGGGAACCACACGGGGGAACCACACAGGGGAACCACGCTGGGGAACCACGCTGGGGTGAAAGTCCCCGCGCCGCATGCGGCCATTTCAACATCTTACTAACCATAAGATCAAACGGCGCATGAGACTACAATGGCTTGACATGGTTAACGATTCATTGCGCGGGCCGGCTGATGCCTCAGCTTTCTCCCGTGCGGGAGCCGGCGCATGCACCGGGAAAAGGCAGTGGCCCGCCCTATAGCGGAATCACCCGGCGGACAGACATCCGGTAGGCATCCGATTCGGCGTGTTGACTCCTTCAGGATCGGGCGGTAGTTTAGAACAAAGCAGGAACATCATACAACAGGGATCATTCCTATGGGCACCGCGGGGGATTCTCTCGCCGGGCTACGGCGGGATATTGCCGCCATCGTCACAGCCGACAGGGCCACCGAGGCCATTTCCGCGCAGGCCCTGGAGGAAGAGCGTTTCCCGCTGGGCCTGCCTGCCCTCGACAGGGCCATCGGCGGCGGGCTACGGCGGGCTGCCTTGCATGAAGTCTTCGCTGATCAGCCAGGCGATGCGGCGGCAGCCCGTGGTTTCAGCCTTGCCCTCACGGCCTGCGCGGCTTTCGATCGTCCGGTCATCTGGATCCGTCAGGACATGATCGCCCGGGAGCATGGCGAGTTGCATGCGCCAGGGCTCATGGAATTCGGCCTGCCACCGGAATCCGTCGTGCTGCTGCGCATGGGCGATGCCCTGCAATCCTTGCGGGCCGGACATGAAGCGCTGCGCTGCCCGGCGCTCGGCGCGGTCGTCGTGGAACTCTGGGGAACCCCCAGGGCGCTCGACCTCACGGCCAGTCAGCGCCTCGGCCGTGCCGCGACCAAAGCCGGCGTCACCGCCTTCCTCATCCGTACCGGCATGGGAGCCGCGCCGCAGCCCAGCGCTGCCCTGACCCGCTGGAGCGTCCGCGCGGTGCCCTCCGCTCATCTCGCAGCCGGGGCTCCCGGCGCGCCGGCTTTCGAGATCGGCCTGCTGCTGCACAGGGAGGGCTATCCACCACAGACTGTCCGCGTGGAGTGGAATCGCGATGACCGTGCCTTCCGAAAAGCGGCGCTATCTCGCCCTGTGGCTGCCTCTTCTGGCGACAGACCGCTTGCATCGCCTGGCCGCGAGAACAGGCCGCCCGGCTGGAATGTCGTCCCCATCCATGGCGATCGCCATGAACGGACGGGATGGCGGAAAGCCGGCTGAGCCTGGCTCGCCTTCAGCCCCTCTCGTGGTCGTCGCCAGGATCAAGAGCGCCCTGCGCATCGTCCAGGCCGATGCCCATGCCCGCAGGCTTGGGCTGCGCCCCGGCCTCACCCTGGCCGATGCCCGCGCGCGCGTGCCGCATCTTGCCCTGGCCGATGAAGATCAGGCGGCGGATCTCGCCCTGCGCGATCACATCGCCGACTGGTGCGATCGCTATACGCCGCTCGTCGGCGTCGATGGCGAGGATGGCCTCCAGTTCGATATCACCGGATGCGCCCATCTGTTCGGGGGCGAAGCGGAGCTGCGCGACGATCTCATGGCGCGCCTCGCAGGTCAGGGCTTCACCGTCCTGAGCGCCGTCGCCGACACGCCCGATGCGGCGCGCGCCGTCGCCCGCCACGGCCGGGGCGGGCTTGTCCCCTCAGGCACGGAAAGGGAAGCCGTCCGGCCCCTGCCCGTCGCCGCGCTCGACCTCGAGGGGCAGAAGCTCCGCGCCCTCACCCGCGCCGGTCTCACCACCATCGGTGATCTCGCCAGCCGGCCGCGGGCGCCGCTCGCCGCACGATTTGGCGCGGATCTCGTCGACCGGCTCGCCCGCACCCTCGGCGAGGCCGTGCATCCCATTTCACCGCGCCGGCCCGTGCCGGAATTGCTCGCGACACGGCGCTTCGCCGAGCCGATCGCCCTCATGGATACGGTGCTGGCGACCTTGCGCGGCCTGGCCCAGGAGCTGGACGCCATGCTGGCGCAGCGCGGCGCCGGCGGGCGGCGATTCGAGGCCTCGCTCTATCGGGCGGACGGCGCCATCCGCCGCATCCGGATCGAGACCGGGCGTCCCCTGCGTGACGCAGCTATCGTGATCAGGCTCTTGTCCGAGCGGATCGCCGCCCTCGCCGACCCGATCGATCCGGGTTTCGGCTTCGACATGATACGCCTTGACGTTCTCGCGGCCGAGACGATGACCACGGTCCAGAGCGGCCTCGACGGCCGCCAGCACGACGCGGAAAGCCTGGCCGATCTCATCGACCGGCTGAGCGTGCGCTATGGCCAGGCGCGGGTTCTGCGCTTCACGCGCGAGGACAGCCATGTCCCGGAGCGCATGGCGCGCCTCGTTCCGGCGATCGCGCCAGAGGGCAGGCCGGATAGGGCCGGGGGAACCTGGCTCCAGGGGCAGGCCGGCGATCCTCCGGCCCAGCCGTTCTGCCTGTTCGATCCGCCGCAGCCCATCGAGACTCTGGCCGAGGTGCCGGACGGGCCGCCGCTGCGCTTCCTGTGGCGGCGGGTGCTGCACGAGATTGCGGCCGCCGAGGGGCCGGAACGCATCGCACCGGAATGGTGGCGCGGGGCCGAGGGCGCGCTGACCCGCGACTATTTCCGTGTCGAAGACCGCAACGGCCACCGCTTCTGGCTGTTCCGCGAGGGCCTCTATGCGGTGGAGATCAAGCATCCCCGCTGGTTCCTGCACGGCCTGTTTGCCTAGAGCATTTTCGCGTTTCTCCGAATCGCGGAAATGCTCCATGTTTTTGTTTTAGCGCATTTTCTTCACGCGAACCGGTGTCCACTTCGCTCGAAAATGCTCTAAGGTCGCATCGAGACACCGCCATGTCGGACGACATCATCCCGCCCCCTCTTCTTTATGGCGATCCGGTCGCCGCCACGCATTTTTCCTTCCTGCGCGGCACATCGCATCCGGCCGAGATGGTCCGGCGCGCCGCCGAACTCGGCCAGAACGGCATCGGCATCGCCGACCGCAACACGGTGGCCGGCGTGGTGCGCGCCTATGTGCCGGTGCGTGACGCCGCGCGCGCCTATACCAAAGAGAATGCTGGCGCCGCCCTGCCCTTCAAGCTTCTGGTCGGCGCCCGGCTTGCCTTCACGGACGGCACGCCGGACATCGTCGCCTATCCCGCCGATCGTGATGGTTGGGGTAGGCTCTGCCGCCTGCTCACGCTCGGCAACCGGCGCGGCCTCAAGGGCGAATGCCTCCTCACCCGCGATGATCTCATCGCCGACACCAGCAATCTCCTCCTCATCCTGATGCCGCCACGCGACATCCGTCTCTGCGCCGATCTCCTTCCCGTCCTGGCGGAGGCCGCCCCCGGGGCGCTATGGCTCGGGGCCACCATGCCTCGTGGCGGGGCGGACCGGCGCCGTCTCATGGCCCTGAAAGCATTGGCCGAGGCCCATGACGTGCCGCTGATCGCCACCAGCGACGCCCTCTATGCAACGCCGGAGGAACGCCCCCTGCAGGACGTGGTCACCTGCATTCGCGAGGGCCTGAAGATCGCCAGCGCCGGGCGCATCCTGGAGGCCAATGCCGAGCGCCATCTGAAGGCGCCGGAGGAAATGGCACGCCTGTTCCGGGATGTCCCGGAAGCCATCGCCGAGACCCAGCATCTGTTCGCCCGCTCCGATTTCTGCCTGTCGCAGCTCAAATACGATTATCCCGAGGAGCCGGTTCCCCCGGGCAAGACGGCCCAGCACCATCTGGAGGATCTGGTGTGGCGGCGGGTGGCGCTGCGCTATCCCAAGGGCACGCCCGCGAAGGTCGACGCGTTGCTCAGGCAGGAACTCGCCTTCATCGCCGAGCAGGACTACGCCCGCTACTTCCTGACCATCCACGACATCGTGCGCTTCGCCGACGACAGGGGCATCCTCTGCCAGGGGCGCGGCTCGGCCGCCAATTCGGTGGTCTGCTTCATCCTCGGCATCACCAATGTCGACCCCGAACAGATCAACGTGCTCTTCGCGCGCTTCCTGTCCAAGGAACGCGACGAGCCCCCGGATATCGACGTCGATTTCGAGCATGAGCGGCGCGAGGAGGTCATCCAGCACATCTACGCGCGCTATGGCCGCGAACGCGCCGGCATTGCCGCGACCGTCATCTGCTATCGCCCGCGCAGCGCCATCCGCGAGGTCGGCAAGGTCTTCGGCCTGAGCGAGGACGTGACATCGGCGCTCGCCTCGACCGTCTGGGGCAGCCATGGGGATGAGCTGCCGGAAGGTCATGTGCGCCAGGCCGGGCACCAGCCTCTCAATCCGGAGATCGCGCGGGCCGTCGATTTCGCCAACCGGCTCATGGGCGCCCCCCGCCACCTCTCCCAGCATGTGGGCGGCTTCATTCTCACCCGCGGCCGGCTCGACGAGACCGTCCCCATCGGCAATGCGGCCATGCCGGAGCGCACCTTCATCGAATGGGACCGCGACGACATCGACGTGCTCGGCCTGATGAAGGTCGACGTGCTGGCGCTCGGCATGCTCACCTGTATCCGCAAGGCGCTGGCGCTGTTGAAGGATGAGAAGGGCATCGAGCAATCGCTGTCCTCGATCGAGGCTGACGACCAAGAGGTCTACGACATGCTGTGCCGGGGCGATTCCATCGGCCTCTTCCAGGTGGAGAGCCGCGCCCAGATGAGCATGCTGCCGCGCCTGAAGCCGCGGAAATTCTATGATCTCGTCATCCAGGTGGCGATCGTCCGGCCCGGCCCCATCCAGGGCAACATGGTCCATCCCTATCTGCGCCGGCGTGCCGAGAAGGAAGCCGTCGTCTTTCCCTCGCCAGGGCCGGACTATCCGCAGGACGAACTGCAGCAGGTGCTCGGCGACACCCTCGGCGTGCCGCTGTTCCAGGAACAGGCGATGCGGCTTGCCATCGTCGCGGCCGCCTTCACGGACGACGAGGCCAATGGTCTGCGCCGCGCCATGGCCACCTTTCGCCATGTCGGGACCATCAACAGTTTCAAGGCCAAGATGGTCGAGGGCATGGTGCGGCGCGGCTATGCGCGCGACTTCGCCGAGCGGTGCTTTGCGCAGATCGAGGGCTTTGGCAGCTACGGCTTCCCGGAAAGCCATGCCGCCGCCTTTGCCCATCTCGTCTATATCTCGGCCTGGATCAAATGCTATCACCCGGACGTCTTCGCCTGCGCGCTGCTCAATTCCCAGCCCATGGGCTTCTATGCCCCGGCGCAGATCGTGCGGGACGCCGCAGAGCACGGCATTGAGGTCCGCGCCGCCGATATCAATGCGAGCCATTGGGACAATACGCTGGAACCCTGCGCGGGGGGAAAACACGCCTTGCGCCTCGGCCTGCGCCAGCTCGACGGCTTCCAGAAGGCCTGGGCCGAGGCGCTCGCCCGCCACCGCGGCATGGGCTTTCCCGATCTCGAGGCGCTCGCCCGGCGCACGGCCCTGCCCCGCCGCGCCCTTGAAATCCTGGCCGATGCCGATTCCTGCCGCTCGATAGGCCTCGACCGGCGCGAGGCGGCCTGGGCCGTGCGTCGCCTGCCCGACAGCCAGCCGCTGCCGTTGTTCGCCGCCGCGGATGCCGCCGAGCTTGCGGCGGAGCCGGACGTGCATCTGCCGGCCATGCCGCTGGCCGAACATGTCATCACCGACTATCAGACCGCCCGGCTGTCCCTGAAGGCCCACCCGGTCCATTTCCTGCGCCCGCTCTATCGGCGCGAGGGCCTCCTCTCCTGCGAGGAGGTGCGGCAGAGCCGCAACGGCCTCTGGGCGCGGACGGCCGGCATCGTGCTGGTGCGCCAGCGCCCCGGCAAGGGCAATGTGGTGTTCATGACCATCGAGGACGAAACCGGCATCGCCAATATCGTGGTCTGGGCCAATCTCTTCGCGCGCTTTCGCGGCGAGGTCATGGGGGCGCGCATCATCGAGATCGCCGGACAGATCCAGCGCAGCGAGGACGATGTCGTCCATGTCATCGCCCGCCGCCTCACCGACCGCAGCCGCGACCTCGGCCATCTCCGTGAGGGAGAGGGCCTTCAGGACGACGGCGCTGCGAGACGCGCGGCGCGCACGGGCGGCCATCCGCGCAATGTCCGGATCCTGCCGCGCTCACGCGACTTCCATTGATGCGGGCGCGACATCTCACCGGTCATCCCGGAAGCCGCCCAGCGGCTGTCCGGGATCCATGAACACCGCGCATCTTCATGGATCACCGACAATGTTCATGGGTCCCGGGCTCAAGCCTGCGGCTTGCCCCGGGATGACCGGCGCTTGACCCTGCACCCCGCATCCCCTCATCCGGCTCTGCGAGCCGACCTCTCCCGTCCGGGAGAGGTAAGCGGTGGAGGTGGTCGTGTCTCATCACGTCAGTCGCGCCGCGCCGATCCCTCCCCTCAGGGGAGGGTGGCGCCGCAGGCGCCGGGTGGGGTCCACCTGATGCTGACCCGACCGGGAGACGGCAAGATGTGCTGGCCAGTGGAGCAGGTTCTGCAGCCTCGTGCCCCACCCGACCTCGCTCACGCGAGGCCACCCTCCCCGACGGAGAGAGGTGGGCGGTGGAGGTGGTCGTGTCTCATCACGTCAGTCGCGCCGCGCCGATCCCTCCCCTCAGGGGAGGGTGGCGCCGCAGGCGCCGGGTGGGGTCCACCTGATGCTGACCCGACCGGGAGACGGCAAGATGTGCTGGCCAGTGGAGCAGGTTCTGCAGCCTCGTGCCCCACCCGACCTCGCTCACGCGAGGCCACCCTCCCCGACGGGGAGGGATCGCGGCGATGGTTCCCGCCTTGTCATCCCAAGCGCTTCTTGTCATCCTAGGCGTCGCGCAGCGACGGGAACGGGATCCACCCTCTTGCCGTGCGTGTCGAAGAAATGCAGCTTATCGACGGGGGCCGCGACCTTGAGCTTGCCGGTCTCCGGCACGGCCGCACGGCCGGGCAGGCGCACGACGACGGACGCGTCCTGCACGCGGGCGTAGAGATAGCTCTCCGCCCCGACAGGCTCCAGCACATCGATCGTCACGTCGAAGGTGATGAGGCCTGCAGACCCGGCCTCAGCCGATTTGGCTTCGACGGTGCCGAGATCCTCGGGGCGGATGCCGACCGTCACGGCGTCGGCCGGCAGAAGGCCCTCGAGCACCGCTCCGACGGCCGAAAGGTGATCGGGTGTCAGGAGATTCATGGGCGGCGCACCGATGAAGCTCGCCACGAAGGTCGTCGCCGGCTCCTCATAGACATCGAGCGGCGCCCCCACCTGCTCGATCCGGCCGCTGTTCATGACGACGAGGACATCGGCGAGCGTCATCGCCTCGAGCTGGTCGTGGGTGACATAGATGCTGGTGACGCCGAGATCGCGCTGCAACTTGCGGATCTCGACGCGCATCTGGCCGCGCAGCTTGGCATCGAGGTTGGACAAGGGCTCATCGAAGAGAAAGACCTTGGGATCGCGGACGATGGCACGGCCCATGGCGACGCGCTGGCGCTGCCCGCCCGAGAGCTGGCGCGGCCGGCGATCGAGCAGCGAGCCGAGCTCCAGCATCCGCGCCGCTTCGCGCACCTTGCGCTCGATCTCGGGTTTCGGCGTGCCGCGGTTGCGCAGGCCATAGGCCATGTTGTCGTAGACGCTCATATGCGGATAGAGCGCGTAGTTCTGGAACACCATGGCGATGTCCCGCTCCGCCGGCTCCAGCGCATTCACGACGCGGCCGTCGATCTCGATGGTGCCGCTGGATATCTCCTCGAGCCCGGCAATCATGCGCAGCAGGGTGGACTTGCCGCAGCCGGACGGGCCGACGAGCACACATAAGGCGCCATCCGGCACGGTGAGGTCGATCCCCTTCACCGCTTCCATGCCGCCGGCATAGACCTTGCGCACTGTCTTCAGAGCAACTGTCGCCATCTTACTTTTCCGTCTCGACAAGGCCCTTGACGAACCAGCGCTGCATCAGCACGACGACGGCCACCGGTGGCAGGATCGCGAAGATCGTCGTCACCATCACGAGATGCCACTGGGTGTCGGCGTCGGCATAGGAGATCATCTTGCGGAGCGCGATGATGATCGTGTTCATGTCGTTGCTGTTGGTGACCAGAAGCGGCCACAGATACTGCGTCCATCCGTAGATGAAGAGGATGACGAAGAGCGCCGCGATATTCGTCTTCGACAGGGGCAGCACGAAGTCGAAGAAGAAGCGCCACGGGCCGGCGCCATCGACGCGGGCGGCCTCGAGAAGCTCGCCCGGGATGGTCATGAAGAACTGGCGGAACAACAGCGTCGCCGTGGCCGAGGCCATCAGCGGCAGGGTGAGGCCCGTGTAGGTATCGATGAGGCCGAGATCCACCATGACCTTGTAGGTCGGCAGGATGCGCACTTCGACCGGCAGCATCAGGGTGATGAAGATCACCCAGAAGAACGTCATCCGGAAGGGAAAGCGGAAAAAGACGATCGCATAGGCCGAGAGGATCGAGATCACGATCTTTCCGACTGCCACGGAAAGCGCGACGATCGAGGTATTGAGGAGCAGCGTCCACACATTGATGCCGCCGACGCGGCCGAGCCCGCCGAACAGGGCTTCGTAGTAGTTGTCGAGGAAGTGGCTGCCGGGCAGGAGCTGCAGCGGCGGCCGCAGGATCTGCTGCAGGGACAGCGTGGAGGCCACGAAGGTATAATAGATCGGGAAGACGACGATCAGGATGCCGGCGATCAGGACCGCGTGGCTGACCCAGGGGGATCTGCGGGATCTGCTGGTCGTCCCCGCCTCTGTGCGCTCAGGCATAATGCACCTTGCGCTCGACATAGCGGAACTGGATGGCGGTCAGGGCGATGACGATCCCCATCAGGATGACCGACTGGGCAGCCGAGCTGCCGAGCATGAGATTGACGAAGCCATCGTTGTAGACCTTGTAGACGAGCGTCTCCGTCGCCTTGCCCGGCCCGCCGCTGGTGACGGCGTGGATGATCCCGAAGGTGTCGAAGAAGGCATAGACGGTGTTGACCACGAGCAGGAAGAAGCTCGTCGGTGCGAGCAGCGGAAAGACGATGGTCCAGAAGCGCTTCACCTCGCGGGCACCATCCACGGCCGCCGCCTCGAGGAGACTCTTCGGAATGGCCTGTAACCCCGCGACAAAGAACAGGAAATTGTAGCTGATCTGCTTCCAGGCGGCCGCCATGATGATCATCAGCATGGCCTGGTTGCCGTTGAGCAGCGGATCCCAGTCATAGCCGGCCCGGCGCAGCATATAGGCGAAGGTGCCGATGGTCGGGTTGAACAGGAACAGCCACAGCATGCCGGCGATGGCCGGCGCGACCGCATAGGGCCAGATCATGAGCGTGCGGTAGAAGCCCCTGCCCTTGATCACCTTGTCGGCCATGACAGCCAGCACGAGCGCGATCGCCATGGGGATCAAGGCTGTCGCGGCGGAGAAGATGATCGTCGTCTGGACCGAGCCGATATAGTCGGGATCGCTGAGGACCTGCCGGAAATTGCCCAAGCCGACGAAGGTGGTGACGAGACCGAACGGGTCTTCGCGCAGCGTCGACTGGCGCAGCGCCTGGGAGGCCGGCCAGTAGAAGAAGACGAGCGTGATGGCGATCTGCGGCACAAGCAGCAGATACGGCAGCACCTTGTGGGGAAAGATGACCCGTGATGTCACGCGGGCTCCATGGTCGGCAGATCCAGACGAGGATCCGCCCGCGACAGGGTCGCGGGCGGGACTGAACAGGCCGGATTTACTGGCCGATCGCCTGCTTGATGGCGGCGTTGCCGCGCTTCACGGCATTGTCGAGCGCCTGCTGCGCGGTCTGCTGGCCGGCGAGCATCTTCTCGAATTCCTCGTTCTCGATGTCGCGGACCTGCGGCAGGTTGACGAGGCGCACGCCCTTGGAATTTTCCGTCGGCGCCTTGCCCATCATCTGCAGGATCGGCGTCTCGCGGCCGGGGTTCTTCTCATAGAAGCCCGACTTCTTGGTCGCGTCATAGGCCGCCAGCGTCACCGGCAGATAGCCCGAGACCTGGTGGAGCCGGGACTGGATATCCGTCTGCGACAGGAACTTGAAGAAGGCCGCGACGCCCTTGTACTCGTCAGGCTTGTGACCGGCGAAGACCCAGAGGCTCGCGCCCCCCGGGATGGTGTTCTGCGGCGCGCCCTGCGCCGTGGAATCATAGGGCAGCTGGCCGGTGCCGAAATTCAGGCCCGACTTCAGCACGTCGCCGAGACCGCCGGATGATTCCGTCATGATCGCGCATTCACCGGACAGGAAGAGGTTCTTGGCCTCCGAGGTGCGGCCGCCATAGCGGAACACGCCGTCCTTGGCGAGATCGGCAATCGCCTGGAAATGGTTGACGAAGATCGGGGCGTTGATCTTCAGCTCGACGTCGAGGCCGGCAAGCCCGTTCTCCTTGGTGCCGTAGGGCACATTGTTCCACGCCGAAAAGGTCTCGAGCTGGATCCAGGTGAGCCAGGTGGAGGTGAGGCCGCAGGGGGCCGCGCCGCTCTGCTTGATCTTGCGGGCCGCCTCGAACACCTCTTTCCAGGTCTTCGGCGGGGCGTTGACGTCGAGACCCGCCTTCTGGAAGGCGTCCTTGTTGTAGTAGAGGATCGACGAGGAGGAGTTATAGGGGAACGACAGCATGGTGCCGTCGGGTTTGGAATAATAGGCGACGATGCCGGGCAGGTACTGGCTCTTGTCGAACGTCGCGCCAGCCTCGGTCAGCACGTCGGCCACCGGCTTGATGGCGCCCTGCGCGCCCATCATGACGCCTGTACCGGCATCGAAAACCTGCATGATGTGGGGCGGCTGCTTGGCGCGGAAGGCGGCAATGCCGGCGTTCAGCGTCTCGGGATAGGTGCCCTTGAACACGGGCACCACCTTGTACTCGCTCTGGCTTGCGTTGAATTCCTTGGCAAGCGTCTCGACGACGTCATTGTTGGCGCCGGTCATGGCGTGCCACCATGAAATCTCGGTCGCCGCGAGCGCCGGGGCCGATACGGACAGCGCGAGCGCTGTCACGAAGCCCGGAATGAAACCGCGCAATGTCATGTTAATCTCCCTTGATCGGCCGCGCAGATATCCCGCCGGCCGCGCCACTGTTCCGTGGTTCTGGACATGACGTTATTTCGATTTCAGTTTTGCGACAATCCGAACCCGCCCCCTGGCACGGCGTTGGGCCGTTAGACTTTTGCACGAGAACAGGCTGGCCAAACGGCCGTCGGCGCGCGGCCGGAACGCCGCGTAGCGCACCTCACGGGGTCCGTGCTACGGATGCTCCGGCAATCAGCGAGGCATGGGCGAGCGGCGCAGCGCCCCTTATAACAGGAGATGTTCGTGAGTGATTTTCCGGCTCTTGTCAGCACCCTATGGCTCGCCGACAACCTCGCCGCCCCCGATCTCGTGGTCATAGACGGCTCCTGGTATTTGCCGACGGAGGGCCGCGACGCGGATGCTGAATATCAGGCCGGCCACATCCCCGGCGCGGTGCGCTTCGACGTCGATGCCATCAGCGACACCACCTCGACCCTGCCGCATATGCTGCCGACACCGGAGAATTTCGCCGCAGCAATGGGCGCCCTCGGCGTCTCCGATACGGCGCGCATCGTCGTTTATGACGGCGCCGGCCTGTTCTCCGCCGCGCGCGTCCGCTGGACACTGAAGATCTTTGGCGCGGACAAGGTCGCGGTCCTCGATGGCGGCCTCCCGCAATGGAAAGCGGAGAATAGGCCGCTCGAAACCGGCGTCGCCAAGCGGGTGGCCGCCACCTTCCAGGCCACCCTCGCTGCAGATCAGGTCGCCGACGCGTCACGCGTTCTCGACAGCCTCGCGAACAAGACCGCGCAGGTGGTGGATGCCCGCGCCGCCGCCCGTTTTCGCGGCGATGCGCCGGAGCCGCGCCCGGGTGTGCGTGCCGGCCATATGCCGGGGGCGCGCAACGTGCCATTCGGCGATCTCCTCGAAAACGGCCGGCTGAAAACGCCGGAGGCCATTACCGCCACCTTCGCCGAAGCCGGCGTCGATCTCGACAAGCCGGTGATCACGAGCTGCGGCTCGGGCGTCACGGCGGCCGTGCTGGCGCTGGCGCTGGAAACCGCCGGCAAGCCGGTCGCGGCGCTCTATGACGGCTCCTGGTCGGAATGGGGCAGCCGCGCGGACCTGCCGATCGCCACCGGCGAGGCCGACTAGCCCCAAGGAACGACGGAGCGGCGCTTGAAGCTGACCTTGCACGATATCGAGGCGCTCGAGCAGCGCGCGTTCAACGCCTGGCCCGCACGCCAATCCGTTATCTCAGGCGGCTGGCTGCTTCGTCTCACCGACGGCTATACCAAACGAGCCAACTCCTCCAACGCGCTCGTCGCGGGCGCACCCTTCGCGGGCGTGTTGGAGGAAGCGGAAGCGCTCTACGGCCGGCACGGCCTGCCTGCGATTTTCCGCCTGTCGCCGCTGGCGCCGCCGGAGGTCGACAGGCAGCTCGATGACGCGGGTTATCGGTATTTCGATCCCTCGCTCGTCCTGCAGACGGACCTGGTGGGCGGCACGTGGATCGCCCGACACGGCTGCGGCGACGGCGTCGCCATCGACGAACGGCCGTCCGACGCATGGCTTGCCGGCTTCGCCGCGGCCAATGGCGTGGCTTCCGCGCAGCGCCAGACCCATGACAGCATCATCGGCTCGATCGCCATGCCGGCGGCCTTCGCGACCCTCCATGATCACGGAGAGCCGATCGGTTTCGGGCTGGCGGTCTATGAACGCGCGGCGGTGGGGTTGTTCGACATCGTCGTCGCGCCCGCACACCGCGGGCGCGGCTTCGGGCAGAGGCTCGTCGCGGCGCTGATGGCCTGGGGGAAGAATCGCGGCGCCGATCGCGCCTATCTGCAGGTCCGCGCCGAAAATGTTGGCGCGCAACGCCTTTACGATCGCCTCGGCTTTCGCGAAGCCTATCGCTACCACTACCGGGTGCCAGGTTCGACCTAAGGGCAATCGACATTCGAGTATTGCCAAAGCGATACCACCGTCATCACCGGGCTTGTCCCAAGATCGGATTTATCCGATCTCGGCTACTAGCCTGGAACTCGGTTGTTGCCGAGTTCCGGTGATCCCGATAGGAGAGGCGTCTCGATTCATCGGGATGGCAACGGAACTCGGCTGCAGCCGAGTTCCGTGTTGGACAAGTTGAAGTCGGGCAAGCCCGAGTTCAATGACGAGCCCGGCCATGACGACCGAGAATGCTCTGGCCAAGGCTCCCAGGCCTCAGCCGCCGCGCGGGAATTCCAGCCCCATCTCGCGATAGCGCTCCGGGTCGTCGCCCCAGTTCTCGCGCACCTTCACGAACAGGAAGAGGTGGACCTTGGTTTCCGCCGCCTCCGTGATGTCGTGGCGCGCCGCCGAGCCGATTGCCTTGATGGTCTGGCCGCCCTTGCCGAGCACGATCTTGCGCTGGCTCTCGCGCTCCACGAAGATCGTCTGCTCGATGCGCGCCGATCCGTCCTTCTGCACCTTCCACTGGTCGGTCTCGACGGTCACCGCATAGGGCAGTTCGTCATGCAGGCGCTCGAACAGCTTCTCGCGCGTGATCTCGGCGGCGAGCATCCGGAGCGGCGCATCCGAGATCTGGTCCTCGGGATAGAGCCAGGGGCCGGGCGGCATCCGCTTGCCAAGGCTTTCCCTGAGATGCGCGACGCCATCGCCCGTCAGCGCCGAGATCATGAAGGTCTCGTCGAACTTGACCCGGGCGTTGAGATCGGCGGCGAGCGCCAACAGCGATTGCCGGGCGATCAGGTCGATCTTGTTGAGAATCAGCACCTTGGGCTGCCTGAGCTCCGGCAGCTTCTCGAGGATCGCCGCGCTCTCCTCGTCGAGCCCCTTGCGCGCGTCGATGAGGAGGGCGAGCACATCCGCGTCGCCCGCCCCGCCCCAGGCCGAGGTCACCATCGCGCGGTCGAGGCGGCGCTTCGGCTTGAAGATGCCGGGCGTGTCGACGAAGATGAGCTGAGCGGCGCCGTCGATGGTGATGCCACGCACCAGCGCGCGCGTCGTCTGCACCTTGCGCGACACGATCGACACCTTGGCGCCGACAAGCTGGTTGATCAGCGTCGACTTGCCCGAATTGGGCGAGCCGATGAGGGCGACGAAGCCGCACCGCGTCGCCTCCTGTGTCGCCCCCTGCATCGCCTCCTGGCCCGTATCGTCCGGGCCGGCGTCCGGTGCGCCGCTCTTGTTCTCAGTTGCCATCCGCGGTCCAGATCTGTTCACGCACGAGAAACTCCCGTGCCGCGGCCTGTTCGGCCACACGTTTTGAGGTGCCGGCCCCCTCGGCCGGCGTCATGCCGCGCACCGCCACTGCAATGCGGAAATGCGGCGCATGGTCGGGGCCGGAGCGATGGGCGACCGTATAAGCCGGTGTCGGCAGCCCCCGTCCCTGCGCCCATTCCTGCAGGGCCGTCTTGGCGTCCCGCAGCGGCCGGCGCGGCGCGTGCAGGCGCTCCCGAAAAGCCCGTTCGACGATGCCCTGCGCCGCCGCCGTGCCGCCGTCGACGAAGGCCGCGCCGACGATCGCCTCGCAGATATCGGCGAGGATCGCGGCGTTCTCCCGCGCGCCGGCGGCGATCTCACCGTCACCGAGCCGGACGTGATCGCCGACGCCCCAGGCCGCGGCGACTTCAGCGCAGCTTTCGCGACGCACGAGTTCGGCCAAGCGCCGGGACAACTCGCCCTCCTCCGCATCGGGAAAGGCGCGGAACAGCATGTCCGACACCGCAAGGCCGAGCACCCTGTCGCCGAGGAACTCGAGACGCTGATAAGTCTGCGCCTTGTCCGACGGCACCGCGCTGATATGCGTCAGCGCCTGCATCAGAAGATCGCGGTCGCGGAAGCGATAGCCGATGCGATCCTCGATGGCGGCCTGCATGCCAGCCTGGTTGGACGTGCCTCTCTTCATCACTTGACGGGCGTGAACAGCCGGTTCCACCGGACGGTCCAGGGCCATTCCCAGAATTTCCAGCCGGAGGCGCCTTCTTCCACCGAGAAGAAGATGACCTCTGCCCGGCCGACGAAATTCTCGAACGGCACGAAGCCCACGACATTCTCGTCACGCGAGTCGGTGGAATTGTCGCGGTTGTCGCCCATCATGAAGAAATGCCCGGGCGGCACCTTGTAGACATAGGTGTTGTCCCAGTAGCCGGTATCGCCCTCGCGCTCGATGACCACATGGCTGACGCCGTTGGGCAGGGTCTCCATGTAGCGCGGCACCGAGACCTCGCGTCCCCACAAGTCCTGGGATTTATAATCCGGCAGCGGCTCACGCGGCACGATCTTGCCGTTGATATAGAGCCGCCCCGAGATCATCTGCACGGTATCGCCGGGCAATCCGATGACGCGCTTGATGTAGTCCGTCGAATTGTCCTTCGGCAATTTGAACACGGCGACGTCACCGCGCTGCGGATCCGACGCAAAGACGCGGCCGGAGAAGGGGGCGAGGCCGAAGGGGAAGGAATAGCGCGAATAGCCGTAAGCGTATTTCGAAACGAACAGGTAATCGCCGATCAGAAGCGTCGGGATGAGTGATCCCGAGGGAATATTGAACGGCTGAAAGAGGAAAGTGCGGACCACGAGCGCAATCAGCAGGGCCTGTATGATAACCTTGACGGTATCCCAGATTCCGCCATCGGCCCGCTTGTTCTCCGCTTGCTTCACTGTGCCCTGATCCATGTCTGGCCTTTCCGCCGATCGGAGCCGGCACGCCGTGTGGTCTACCTTACTGTTCCCAATCCCGCAACGCGACGCATCGATGTCCCGTCGTGAGGCCAAAATATGCCGATGAAGCGCCGTTCACGCCAACGTGTCCCCGAGCGCTTGCCCCGGATTCACGGCCTGCACGATCCCCGGCCGCGGTTGCCTCATGCGACTGCCCACGCAACACCTGGGCTCCGGCCATATGGGAAAGGCATCGCTGTGATTCCAGCCATGCGCGGTGGGCGCAATCAACCCTATCCATCGACCGGACGCGCTTCGATGATGACGAAAGCCTGGGCCATGGGCGGGTCGTCAGACAATGACACGTGGATGTAAGCGGCATGCCCCGCCGGCAGGATCGCCGCCAGCCGCTGGGCTGCACCACCGGTGAGACGCATGGTCGGCTGGCCGCTCGGCAGGTTGACCACCTCCATGTCCCGCCAGAACACGCCGCGTGACATTCCGGTGCCAAGAGCCTTGGCACAGGCCTCCTTGGCGGCGAAGCGCCGCGCGTAGGTCGGTGCGCGCGCCCTGCGCGCATCGGCCTTGGCCCGTTCGCCCGCCGTGAAGATGCGGTGCGTGAAGCGGTCCCCGAAGCGCGCGAGCGAACGACTGATGCGATTGACATCGCAGAGATCGGAGCCGATGCCGATGATCATGACGGGGGACGCGCCGCGTCCATGGCCGCGCGCATGGTGCGAATGGCCTGGTCGAGGCCGACGAAGATGGCATCGGAAATCAGCGAATGGCCGATGTTCAGCTCGGCGATTTCCGGCAGGGCCGCGACGGGTGCGACCGATGCCACCGTGAGGCCGTGGCCCGCGTGAATTTCGAGGCCGAGCGAGGCACCGTAGGTCGCCGCCGCGGCGAGCCGCTTGATTTCGGCCGCGATGCGCCCCGGAGCTTCGTCGATGACGGCATGGCAATAGGTACCGGTATGCAGTTCGACGACGGGCGCACCGAGTGCGGCGGCCGCCTCCATCACCGCCCGCTCGGGCTCGACGAACAGCGAGACGCGAATGCCGGCGGCCTTGAGCGCGGCGATCACCGGGGCGAGATGCGCCCGGCCCGCGATGATGTCGAGCCCGCCCTCGGTCGTCCGCTCCTCGCGCTTCTCCGGGACGAGGCAGACGGCATGCGGCTTCACCTTGAGCGCAATCGCGACCATCTCTGAGGTCGCCGCCATCTCGAAATTGAGCGGAAGCGCCACGGCAGCGCGCAGTTCGACGATGTCCTCGTCGCGGATATGGCGGCGGTCCTCGCGCAGATGGGCCGTGATGCCATCCGCCCCGGCGGCAGCAGCAACCTTTGCGGCGGCAACGGGACTGGGATAGGAGCCGCCACGCGCATTGCGCAGGGTCGCGACGTGGTCGATATTGACACCAAGCCGCAGGCTGGATCGGGCCGAAGATTGTATGGACATGGATGGATAGGTCTCACGCGTGAAGGTCTGCGCGCGAATCCATCGCGCCCTAGTGGATTGAATTTGACGTTTGAAACTCGGCCGACATACAGACTGCTTCAAACGTCAAATTCGAAAATCCACGCGATTCATGAATTTGCTAGGGGTCTGATTCCGACATTGGCTCGGCGTCTGTGACTGGGGGGTGCAAATGTCGGAATCAGACCCCTAGCCTCGTCACCTCAGACATGTACCCCAGTCGCGCGGGAACGCCAAAGCCGGAAGGCCATTTCACCGCAAGAGGAGGGCACCAGCCCGATCGAGACGGAGACGTATCGCGAGCTTTGGGGGCCAAGCACGCGCCCCCGAGCGTTAGAGCAAGTCCGTCTTTGCGGACTTGCTCCGCTCAAAGGTTAACGGGCAAATTCACCGGCTTAGGTGGCATCAGACGTTTCCATCCAAGTCGGATTTGCCCGAGCCGCCCCCGGTGATCGAAACCGGAGGCGGTCGGATGTATCAGGTCGCGACCTGGAAGCAGACGTCACCGCTCTGCAGGAAGCAAGTCTTGTTAAAGAGGGACAGATCCAGCGGGTTGGGCAGCCGAACATCGCTGATGTCCGGACAAGGCTTCATCGCAGGATCGTACGACCGGTCAATCTGGGAGATGAAGAGCAGGATCAGCCCCTGCTCCTCAGCAAAGGACTTGAGCTTGCGAACCTGCGCCACCAACGCAGGCGTCTCCCGCTTCTGATCGAGCAGCTGGAGGTAGTCGATAACGACGAGCGTGCCGCGCGACGCCGTCCTCAACGCATCCACGATATAGTCGGCACTGATGGCATCCGAGGCATCGAGCACGAAGCGGTCACGGAACAGCGTCCAGTCCACACCGAGCACCCGAAATCGATCGAGGACATCTCTTTCCGTATATTCAAGCGTGAAAAAGACACCATGATTGCCGAACTTTATGGCTTCGATCGCAAGCTTGAGACTCATCAGGGTCTTGCCCTGCCCCGGGCGCGCGCCGACCAGAATGAGGTCGCCCGGAGAGAGCCGGGCGTAGAGTTCACCGACGGGCAAGGGAATTGTCTTGGGCACCTTCGCCGCAAGCAGGCTCCAGGCCTTGAACCCTTCACCGGCCGCGATCCGGTCGAGGGCCGTGTGCAGCGGAATTCTCTCGCGCCGCGACAGGAGCTTCGCCTTGCGCTTCAACTGAGGGATAGGAGCAGATAATTTCATCACAAAACCTTCTGTTGCGGACAGTGGTCGCAATCCCTCCTTATGCGCCGCACGCGAACAGTCGGTTCGATGGTCGACAGCCCGACACGAATGATGCTTTCCCGGAGGGAGGGTGGGAGGCACGGGCCATGCCAGAATCAAATCATAGCCCAATCCTTGTGATCGGGAAATGTGGGCCGCGGATCGATCCAGCGGCGTCATGCCTTGCGTTTCCCGCCCTGATGCGCTAACGAGCTGCCTTCGCGTTCGCCTGGCCGGGGGCTGAACGGACGGTGTGGCCTTGGATGAGGTCATGCAAGGGGCTTGCCCCAGCGTCCCGTGTTCCCGCCTTCGAACATTCCGCTCGGGCCTTGGCAGGCTCGAAGGGCTTGGCGCCGGCGGCAACGCGAGGGATGAAGAGAAAGGCCAGTCATGCCACTTTACGAGCACGTTTTCCTGGCGCGCCAGGATGTGACGTCGCAGCAGGTCGAGGCCCTTGTCGAGCAGTACAAGGGTATCATCGAAGCCGGCGGCGGTTCGGTTCCCAAGGTCGAGCCGTGGGGCATCAAGTCCCTCGCCTTCCGGATCAAGAAGAACCGCAAGGCGCATTTCACGCTGCTGAACATCGATGCGCCCCCGGCCGCCGTCGCCGAGATGGAGCGCCAGATGGGCCTCAGCGAGGACGTCCTGCGCTTCATGACGCTGCGCGTCGAGGCGCTGGAGGAAGGCCAGTCGGTCATGCTGCAGAAGCGTGATCGCGACGACCGCCGCGAGGGCGGTGGCCGCTTCGACCGTGAAGGCGGTGGCCGCTTCGATCGTGGTGACCGTGGAGACCGCGGTGATCGTGGCCCACGCCGCGACCGCGCCACTGACGACGACGCTTCTGACGAGGCCTGATCCATGAGCACCACATCCTCCCCCCGCCGTCCGTTCTTCCGCCGCCGCAAGACCTGCCCGTTCTCGGGCGTCAATGCGCCGAAGATCGACTACAAGGACACGCGCCTCCTTTCGCGCTACATCTCCGAGCGCGGCAAGATCGTGCCGTCGCGCATCACGGCCGTGTCTGCCAAGAAGCAGCGCGAATTGGCCCAGGCCATCAAGCGCGCCCGCTTCCTCGGCCTTCTGCCTTACGTGATCAAGTAAGATCCGCCTCTAGAGCAAGTCCGTCTGTTGCGGACTTGGCGTTGCTCGAAAATTGACGAGCAAATTCACCGTCTTGGATGGCATCAGACGATTCCATCCAAGACGGATTTGCTCTAACGGTCATGGCGTCCCGATCGCCATGGCCGTGGACTGCCCGCCGGAGGTGACCCGGGCCTGCGATATGCAAGGCTCCCCAAGCTCCGGCTTCGTCGTGAATCATCACCCCGAACAGACCTGTCCGGGGACATTCCGTTGGGTTGGACGTTGATCCTTCCCTAACCCTGCAGGACGCAGCGGGACAGCAGACGATGGCCATATCCATCCTGGTCGGCCTTGGTGCCGGCATCGTATCGGCCCTGCTCTTTGCAGTCGTGATCTCCGGATCCGTGCTGGCATTGCTGCTGTCCTATATCGCCCCCCTGCCCATTCTCGTCGCCGCCCTCGGCTGGAATCACCGGGCCGGCCTCGTCGCCGTCGTCACGGGCGCCGCGAGCCTCGCCATCATCTTCGCGCCTCCAAGCGGCATCGCCTACGCCATCGGCATCGCCCTGCCCGCATGGTGGCTGGGCTATCTCGCTCTTCTTGCCCGTCCTGGCGAAAACGGCCCTGAATGGTACCCCATCGGGCGCGTGCTGGCCTGGTCCGCAGCCATCGCTGCCGGCGTCACACTCGCCGGCGCCTGGGGCATCGGCGGCAGCTACGCCGACTTTGAAGCAACCATGGGCCGGGCTATCCGTGCCTTCCTCACGATGGAAGGTGCGCCGGCCGGGTCAGGAGCGCCTTCTCCCGCGCCCTCCGCGGATGCCCTCGGCCTGCCCGCGGGGATCGCGCTGGATGACCTGGTCGATGCCATCATCACGGCGGTTCCACCGCTGGCGGCCGCCTCCTTCGTCCTCATGCTGATCTTGAATCTGTGGCTCGCGGCGAAGACGGTCGCGATCTCGCAGCGTCTGCCGCGCCCCTGGCCGGTCATCGCCGACACGACGATGCCGCGGACGATGCTTCCGGCGCTGGTGGTGGCCGCCGTGCTTTCCGTGCTGGGAAGCGGCTTCATCGGCTTGACCGCCACAGCCCTGGCCGGCGCCCTGATATGCGCCTACGCCCTGCAGGGCCTGGCGGCGCTTCATGCCCTCACGCGCGGCAAGCCCGGGCGCCCGTTCATCCTCGGGCTCACCTACGCCATCCTGGTGATCTTCCTCGTGTGGATTCTGCCAGTCCTCGCCCTCTTCGGAATCATCGACACGCTCCTGGGACTGCGGGCGCGCCGAGCAGGTATCGCGGGTTCGCCCCCTTAAGTCCCGTTTCGTTTGATCCAACGCATTCAAAGTTTCGACAAGGAGACTGACATGGAAGTTATTTTGCTTGAGCGCGTCGCCAAGCTCGGCCAGATGGGCCAGACCGTTCGCGTCCGCGACGGCTATGCCCGCAACTACCTCCTGCCCCAGGGCAAGGCCCTGCGCGCCACCAAGGCCAATGCCTCGCGCTTCGAAGCGCAGCGCGCCCAGCTCGAAGCCCGCAACCTCGAACTGAAGACCGAGGCGGAAGCCGTCGGCGCGAAGCTCGACGGGGAGAGCGTGCTCGTCGTGCGCCAGGCCGGCGAGTCCGGCGTGCTCTACGGCTCGGTGTCGCCGCGGGACATCGCCGAGGCCCTCACGGCCGCTGGCTTCAGCGTCAACCGCCAGCAGATCGTGCTGCACAACCCGATCAAGTCGCTTGGCCTGCACACGGTTCCGGTTGCGCTCCATCCGGAAGTCGAAGTCAGCGTCACTGTCAACGTCGCCCGCAGCCCGGAGGAAGCCGAGCGTCAGGCGCGCGGCGAGACCGTCACGACCCGTGAAGAGACCAACCTCGACGACCTCGGGCTCGAAGTCGGCGCTGCGCTGGCTGAGGCCGCGGGCGACGAAGAATAAGAATCGATTTCGTCATCCTTAACAGGCGCTTGGCATGCGCTGAGGTAAAGGGTGCCAGTCCGCTGACACCCGTTGCGCTTTTTCCCATTGCTTCTTAGCTTACCCTTATCTGATCACGGTGGCCGGAAGCGCCGCCTTGGTACGACGAGGCGAGTAATGGAAGCATTACTGCGATTTGTGCTTGGTCGTCTCATCAAGCAGGGGTCCCTGACCCTGACGGTGAGCGATGGGCCAACCGTTGTTTTTGGCGATGGAACGGGAGAGCCCCTCCACATTCGCCTGACCGACCGCCGTGCCGCGGTTCACCTTCTCCTTGATCCCGACACGGCGCTCGGCGAACTTTATATGGATGGCCGCCTCGTCATGGAACGAGGCGACATCGCCGATCTGCTCGCCCTCGGGATGATCAACCTGCAGACGCACGGCGAGAATCTGCCCATCCGCCTCCTGCGCGGCTGGCGTACCCTGATGCGCGGGTTGACCCAGCGCAACATCGCATCGCGATCCCAGCGCAATGTCGCCCACCACTACGATCTCGACGGCCGGCTCTATGCGCTGTTCCTCGATTCGGACAGGCAATATTCCTGTGCCTATTTCGAGGAGCCGGGCTATTCGCTCGACGATGCCCAGCTGGCCAAGAAGCGGCATCTGGCGGCCAAGCTCCTGGTGGATCGCGGCCAGACAGTGCTCGATATCGGCTCCGGCTGGGGCGGGCTCGCGCTTTATCTCGCGGAGCGCTGCGGGGCGAGTGTCACCGGCGTCACCCTCTCGCAGGAGCAGTTGGCCGTTGCCCGTAACCGCGCCACCGAAAGCGGTCTCGGCCAGCAGGTGGAATTCCGCCTGCAGGACTATCGCTCCCTGACCGAGACTTTCGACCGCATCGTCTCCGTCGGCATGTTCGAACATGTGGGCGTGCCCTATTACAGGACCTATTTCGAGACGATCAAGGCGCGCCTGGCCGATGACGGCGTGGCGGTCATCCACTCGATCGGACGCATGGGACCGCCGGGCAGCACCAACTCCTGGATCGACAAGTATATTTTCCCGGGCGGCTATATCCCTGCACTGTCGGAGGTCCTGCCCCATATCGAAAAGGCCGGGCTCGTCGTCACGGATATCGAGATCCTGCGCCTGCACTATGCGGAGACGCTGAAGGCCTGGCGCCAGCGCTTTCATGCGCGTCGGGAGGAGGTCCTCGCTCTCTATGACGAGCGCTTCCTGCGCATGTGGGATTTCTACCTCGCCGGTTCGGAGATGTCCTTCCGACACGACGGCATGATGATCTTCCAGATCCAGATCGCCAAGAATCAGGAGACCGTGCCTTTGACCCGCGATTATATCGCCCGCCGCGAGACGGCGCTGCGGGGACGGGAGGGCAAACCCCGCGATCTGCGCCTCGCCGGTGAATAAGGCGGCTCCGGCCCGGCAGAGGCTGTCCCGCCTCCGCCGTGCTTGTGCCGATCCCTTCGCAACGGGATTGGTCAACTGGCAATCCGGCAACAGTGGACAATATTGATCAGCCGCTTGTGAATCGAGTGAGTTGCGGGACTTCAACAGCGGTCGCATGGGCCCGCCCGCCGTCCGTGCTAGAGTGAGCCGTTCGACTCAGATGGTTAGGCGGCATGGTGGCGGTGAATTCTCTGGTAGCGCGGCTTGAGACGGCGAGTGAGGCACAGTTCCGCCTTGCGCCGCATAATATCGATGCCGAGCAGGCGCTCCTTGGGGCCATTCTCGTCAACAACGACGCCTATTTCCGCGTATCGGACTTCCTGGAGGCGGACCACTTCCAGGAGGAAGTCCACAGGCGGATCTATGAGATCGCGACCAGCCTCATCAAGGCCGGCAAGATCGCGACGCCGATCACCCTGAAAACCTTTCTCGGCGACCAGGACCTCGGCGGCGTCACCATTCCGCAATATCTGGCGCGCCTCGCCGCGGAAGCGACCACCATCATCAACGCCGAGGACTATGGCCGCACCATCCATGACCTCGCCGTCCGCCGCCGCCTGATCGAGATCGGCGAGGACATGGTCAACGAGGCCTATGATTCGGCCGTGGATGTCTCGCCGCGCGATCAGATCGAGGAAGCGGAGCGACGTCTCTACGAGCTGGCGGAAACGGGCCGCTACGACGGGGGGTTCCAGAATTTCGCATGGGCGCTGACCGCGGCCGTCGATGTCGCGGCCGCCGCCTACAAGCGGGAGGGCAAGCTCTCGGGCATCGCTACCGGCCTGCATGACCTCGATCGCATGATGGGTGGACTGCAGCCGTCGGATCTCGTGATTCTCGCCGGCCGCCCGGCGATGGGCAAGACCTCGCTCGCCACCAACATCGCCTTCAACGTGGCCAAGGCCTACCGTGGCGAGAAACAGCCGGACGGCGCGGTGAAGACGGTCAACGGCGGTATCGTCGGCTTCTTCTCGCTCGAAATGTCCGCCGAGCAGCTCGCCAACCGTATCATCGCCGAACAGGCCGGCATCCCCTCCTACAAGATCCGCCGCGGCGACATCCGCGAGGACGAGTTCTACAAGATCAGCGACGTCGCACGCGAGATGCAGACCATCCCGTTCTACATCGATCAGACCGGCGGCCTGTCGATTGCCCAGCTCGCCGCCCGCGCGCGTCGTCTCAAACGCCAGCGCGGGCTCGACCTTCTGGTGGTCGACTATCTGCAGCTGCTCTCCGGCTCGTCGAAGAAGGGCGAGAATCGCGTGCAGGAGCTCACCGAGATCACCACGGGCATGAAGGCGCTGGCCAAGGAACTGGCGGTGCCGATCGTCGCGCTGTCGCAGCTCTCGCGTCAGGTCGAGTCGCGCGACGACAAGCGGCCCCAGCTCTCGGACCTGCGTGAGTCCGGATCGATCGAGCAGGATGCCGACGTCGTGATGTTCGTCTATCGTGACGAGTATTACCTCAAGAACAAGGAGCCCAAGATGGGCACCGAGGAGCATTTCAAGTGGCAGGCCGAGATGGACCTGGCCTATGGCAAGGCTGAAGTGATCATCGGCAAGCAGCGCCACGGGCCTACCGGCACGGTCCAGCTCTCGTTCCAGGCCGATGTCACCCGCTTCGGCAATCTGGCGCAGGAAGACCACCTGCCGGAGCAGTACTGAACGATGGGCTCGTCGCGCCATCGCCCTCTGAGATGAGGTTCCCCTCATTGTGACCGCATACGCTTCGCCCACCGCGCCCTTTGCCAGTCCCCAGGAGGCGGACGCCGGCGCCCTCTTGACCATCGATCTCTCCGCGTTGGTGAAGAACTGGCATACGCTCGCCGGTGAGGCACCCGAGGCGGAATGCGCCGCGGTCATCAAGGCGGACGCCTATGGCATAGGCCTTGAGCCGGCGGCCAGCGCCCTCTCGGATGCGGGCTGCACGACGTTCTTCGTCGCGCACCTCTGCGAAGCCGAGCGCTTCCGCGCGGTGAACAGCACGGCCACCCTCTATGTGCTCAATGGCCTGCTGCCGGGGACGGCCGCGCATTTTGCCGCGATCGGCGCGCGCCCGGTTCTGGGTTCGCGTGAGGAGATCGCGGACTGGGCGACCTATTGTGCCGGCATCGGCAAGAAGCTGCCGGCGGCGATCCATATCGACACCGGCATGAACAGGCTCGGTCTCAGGCTCGAGAGCGCGACGAAGCTTGTCAGCGAGGCGGGCCTGATGGAGGCCTTCACGCCGTCGCTCGTGATGAGCCATCTCGTGTCCGCCGAAACCCCGGGACTGCCGATCAACGCCAAGCAGATCAAGGCATTTGAGGCCGTCCGCGCCCTGTTTCCCGGCGTCCCCGCCTCGCTCTGCAACTCCTCCGGCATCTACCTGCCGGAACGGCCGCATTACGATCTGCTGCGGCCGGGCTACGCGCTCTATGGCGGTAATCCCCGCCCGGGCCGGGACAACCCCATGGCGCCGGTCGTCCGCCTCGCGGCCAGGATCATCCAGATTCGCACGGTGCCCGATGCGGAAACCGTCGGCTACAGCGGCCATTGGACGGCTGAAGGCCGCCGGCGGATCGCCACCGTCAGCCTCGGCTATGCCGACGGCTTCCTGCGCAGCCTCAGCGGCACGAATCTCAAACCCGGCGGAGAAGCCGTGGTCGGCGGCGTCCGCTGCCCGATTGCCGGCCGCATCTCCATGGATCTCATCACGCTCGATATCTCGGGCCTTGCCGAGGATGCCGTAAAGCGGGGCGACTTCGCCACCTTCATCGGGGATGGCATCAGCCTCGACGAGGTCGGCACGCGCGCAGGCTCGATCGGCTATGAAATCCTGACGAGCCTCGGCCATCGGTTTGCGCGCCGCTACAAGGGTTCGGACCGCCAGGGTCAGGACCCATTCATATGATGGAAATGGCGCCTGAAACGGCAAAGAGATGCCAGGAGAGACGCGAAGGTCGATGGGGTTCCATCGGCCGAGTGGCTCGACGCCGCAGGTCGCAGCCGTTTCGGCGTCCTTCGGATGTGGTCCATTTGGCCGGCAACAGCGTCGCGGAGGGCTCGAAAGCCGAAAGGCTTCCTTCGCCTCCGCTTCTTCAATCCGGTCAAATGGCCTCACACCATTTCAACCAGATGAATGGGTCCTGACCCTAGTGGCGCGAGGGTCAGTCAGCTACATCTGCCAGAGCTGCGGCGCGGTGTACAACCGCTGGCAGGGCAAATGCGATGCCTGCGGCGCCTGGAACACCCTGGCGCAGGAGGCCTCGGGTCCGCCCGTGCCCGTGCCGGGCGCAAGCCGCGCCGCCGCGCGCGGCAAGGGCCGGATCTTTCCCCTGGAGGGCCTCCAGGGTGCGAGCATGGATGCGCCGCGCGTGCCCTCCGGCATCGGCGAACTCGATCGGGTCACGGGCGGTGGCTTCGTTCCCGGCTCGGTCATTCTCATCGGCGGCGATCCCGGCATCGGCAAGTCGACGCTCCTGACCCAGGCCGGGGCGGTGATGGCGCGGGCCGGCCACCGCGTCGCCTATATCTCCGGCGAGGAGGCCGTGGCGCAGGTGCGGCTGCGCGCCGAGCGGCTCGGCCTCAACGACGCAGCGGTCGAGCTCGCGGCCGAGACGCATGTCGAGGACATTGTCGCCACGCTGTCGCACGGCGTGGTGCCGCGCCTGGCCATCATCGATTCGATCCAGACTATGTGGACATCGAGCGTCGAGGCCGCGCCCGGCACGGTGACCCAGGTCCGCGGCAGCGCGCAGGCGCTCATTCGCTTCGCCAAGACCACCGGCACTACCGTCATCCTTGTCGGCCACGTCACCAAGGACGGCCAGATTGCCGGTCCCCGCGTCGTGGAGCACATGGTCGACGCCGTCGTCTCCTTCGAAGGCGACAGCGGCTACCACTTCCGCATCCTGCGCGCCGTCAAGAACCGCTTCGGCCCGACGGACGAGATCGGCGTGTTCGAGATGACGGGGCGGGGACTTGCGGAGGTCTCCAACCCCTCCGCGCTCTTTCTGTCCGGCCGGGATCTCTCGGCGGCGGGCACGGCGGTCTTCGCCGGCATGGAAGGCACCCGGCCCCTGCTCGTCGAAATCCAGGCGCTCGTTGCGCCCTCGAGCCTCGGCACGCCGCGGCGCGCCGTCGTCGGCTGGGACCCGAGCCGGCTGTCGATGGTGCTTGCGGTGCTGGAGGCGCATGGCGGGTTGAAGCTCGGCCAGCACGATGTCTATCTCAATGTCGCCGGCGGCCTGAAGATCACAGAGCCGGCCGCCGATCTCGCGGCCGCCGCCGCACTGGTCTCCTCGCTCGCGGGCGTCGCCCTGCCGGCCGATACGGTGCATTTCGGCGAGATCGGCCTGTCGGGCGCGGTGCGGCCGGTCGCCCAGGCCCAGGCCCGGCTCAAGGAGGCCGCCAAGCTCGGCTTCAACCGCGCTGTCACCCCTCCGCCCGCCCGCGACCAGGGCGAGAAGACACCGCTTGCCGTCACCACGGCGAGCCATATCGCCGATCTCGTGGCCCGGATCGCCGCGGGCGGGCGACGCAATCCGCGCCCGTCCAATGGTTAACAAGTTTTATGGGACGGTGCTTTGCGAGAGGTGACGACTGCCGTAACGCGAGCTATACCAACCTGAGAGTACGCTACCGCCCTCGTACACCTGCCCGATTCGCGGTTTCCAGGCTTGATCATGCCCGTCGCACTTCTTGACCTCATCGTTATCGGCGTCGTGCTGCTGTCTGCCCTTCTGGCAGCGGTCAGAGGCTTTACCCGCGAGGTTCTCGCCATCGCCTCGTGGATCGCCGCAGCGGTGGCCGCCTTGTTCCTGCATGCCCAGGTGCTGCCTTATGTGAAGCCGCATATCGCCAATCCGACGATCGCATTGGTCGTTGCCATCGCAGCGGTCTTCCTGGTCACGCTGATCATCGTCTCTTTCATCACGGTCCAGCTGTCGGATCTGGTCCTGGATTCGCGCATCGGCGCCGTGGACCGCTCGCTCGGCTTCATTTTCGGTGCGGCTCGCGGATTCCTGATTTGCGTTGTCGGCTTCCTTTTCTTCAATTGGCTCGTGAAACCGGACCAGCAGCCCGACTGGGTGCAGCAGGCCAGAACCCGGCCTCTTCTGCAGACAACGGGTGATCGTCTGGTGGCGATGTTGCCGGATGACCCGGAAAGCACCATCTTGCAGAAGTTGCGCCGTCCGAGCCAGGACGGAGATGCCGATGTCCCGGCCGAACCCGAGACATCACCGCAGACGCCGGCGACTGGACAGCCTGCGCCGCAACGCCGCAGTGAAGCACCGCCCAGAAGCGGTGCTGCAGGTGCTACAGGTGCGTCCCGGTAAGCCGCGATTGCGGTCGCGTTCAGTTACCGGCGGGAGACAGAATGATGGAAGATAGCCGCGGATTCGACGATTTCGATTCCGAAGCTGACACCCTGCATGAGGAATGCGGGGTGTTCGGCATTTATGGCCACCCTGATGCCGCCGCGATCACCGCGCTCGGGATGCATGCTCTGCAACACCGTGGTCAGGAGGCGGCCGGCATCGTGTCCTTCGACGGCACCCGCTTCCAGTCGGAGCGGCATCTTGGACTCGTCGGCGACAATTTCTCCGATCCCGCGACGATCGAACGGCTGAAGGGCCATATCGCGATCGGCCATACCCGCTATTCCACGACGGGCGCCACCATCCTGCGCAATGTGCAGCCGCTCTTCGCGGAGCTCGCGAGCGGCGGTTTCGCCGTGGCGCATAACGGCAACCTCACGAACGGCCTGACACTGCGTCGCCGCCTCGTCGCGGAAGGGGCAATCTGCCAGTCCACATCCGATACCGAAGCGATCCTCCACCTCGTGGCACGCTCGCGCCGCACGCGCTTCCTCGAGCGCTTCATCGATGCGCTGCGCCAGATCGAAGGTGGATATGCGCTCGTCAGCCTGACCAACAAGAAGCTCATCGGCGCGCGTGACCCGCTCGGCATCCGCCCGCTCGTGCTCGGAGAGCTCGACGGCCACTATATCCTGGCCTCAGAGACCTGTGCGCTCGACATCATCGGCGCCCGGTTCGTCCGCGATATCGAGAATGGCGAAGTGGTCGTCATTTCCGAGGCGGGCATCGAGAGCCATCGGCCTTTCCCGGCCCAGCCCGCACGGCCTTGCATCTTCGAATATGTCTATTTCTCCCGGCCGGACTCGGTCGTCAACGGCCGTTCCGTCTACGGTGTCCGCAAGGCCATCGGCGCGACACTCGCGGAGGAAGCCCCCGTTGATGCCGATATCGTCGTGCCCGTGCCGGATTCCGGCGTGCCGGCGGCGCTCGGCTTCGCCCAGGCCGCGGGCCTCCCCTATGAGCTCGGCATCATTCGCAATCACTATGTCGGCCGCACCTTCATCGAGCCGACCCAGGCTATCCGGGCGCTAGGCGTGCGCTTGAAGCATTCGGCCAACCGCGCCGTCGTCAAGGGCAAGCGCATCGTGCTGATCGACGATTCGATCGTGCGCGGCACGACATCGGTGAAGATCGTGCAGATGATGCGCGATGCCGGCGCCACCGAGGTCCATTTCCGCATCGCCTCGCCGCCCATCATGTATCCCGACTATTACGGCATCGACATGCCCGACCGCGAGAAGCTGCTCGCCGCGCGCATGAGCCTGGAAGAAATGCGGCAGTTCACGGGCGTCGACAGCCTCGCCTTCGTCTCCGTCGACGGCCTCTACCGCTCGCTCGGTGAGAAAAACGGTCGCAACGCGGCCCAACCGCAGTTCACCGACCATTATTTCACCGGCGATTATCCGACCACGCTCACCGACCTGATGGGCGAGCGCACGGCACAGCTCTCGCTGCTGGCCGAGGCCGGCTGACTCCCGACCCGACATCGAGAACGGATCCCGCATGCCTCGTCCGCTCGACACCCGCATCGCACTGGTCACCGGCGCCTCGCGGGGCATCGGCCGCGCGGCCGCCCTCGCCTTTGCCCGGGCCGGCGCCCATGTGGTGGCGCTCGCCCGCACGGTCGGCGCACTCGAGGAACTCGACGACGAGATCCAGGCGGCGGGCGGCCATGCGACCCTCGTTCCCGTGGATCTCAATGATTACGAGGCGCTCGACCGCCTCGGCGCGGCACTGCATGAGCGCTGGGGCAAGCTCGACATCCTCCTGGCCAATGCCGGCGTCCTCGGTGTGCTCTCACCCCTCGGCCATGTCGAGCCGAAGGTGTGGGACAATGTCATGGCGATCAATGTCACCGCCAACTGGCGGCTGATCCGCTCGCTCGATCCGCTGCTGCGCGCCTCCGACGCCGGCCGCGCCATCTTTCTGTCATCGGGGGCCGCCCATTCATGCCGCGCCTTCTGGGGCCCCTATGCGGCCTCCAAGGCTGCCGTCGAGGCGATGGCCCGCAGCTATGCCGCCGAGACGGAGAACTCCGCGCTGCGGGTGATGCTGGTCAATCCCGGGCCGCTGCGCACCGCCATGCGCCGTGCCGCCATGCCCGGTGAGGACCCGGAAACGCTCAAGACGCCGGGGGATCTCGCGCCGCATCTGGTCGAGCTTGCGTCGCCGAGCTGGACCGAGACCGGCAAGATCTTCGATTTTCCACAAGGCCGGGTCCTCACGCCCCGGATGCCGGACTGAGCATCGCCGCTGTCATTCCGGGGCCTCGCATCAGCGAGGAGCCCGGAATCCATGAACACGAGGTCTGAGAAGAAGACGCATCGGACTGTGCCTCACCGGTTAGGCGCCGTGTTCATGGGTTCCGGGCTCGGGCCTTTCGGCCCGCCCCGGAATGACGCGGCGTTTCGGTGCGAGATCAGCTTGTTCCCAAGACTTGGTTTTTTCCCAAGACCTGGCTTGTTCCCAAGACAGCGCAGCAATCTGGCTGCGCCTTTGGTTCGTCCGAAGCGACGTTCACCGCTTCTTCTTGTCGAAGGGGTTGTCGCCCTGGCGCAGCGAGAGACGGATCGGCGTACCCGGAAGATCAAAGGTCTCGCGCAAGCCATTGACGAGATAGCGCGAATAGGACGTCGGCAAGGACGCGAGCTGGTTGCCGAAGACCGCGAAATGCGGCGGCCGGCTCTTCACCTGGGTCATGTAGCGGATCTTGATCCGTCGGCCCGAGACGGCCGGCGGCGGATGCGCTGCCGTCGCATCGGCGAGCCAGCGATTGAGCTGTGCCGTCGATATGCGGCTGTTCCAGACCTCGTGCGCCGCCACGACCGCTTCCATGAGCTGGTCGATGCCACGCCCGGCGAGGCCTGACAGAGGGACGACGGTCACGCCCTTCACCTGGGACAGAAGCCGCGCCGCCTCCTCCTTCAGCTTTTTCAGGAGGCCCGCCTGGTCGGCGACCAGATCCCATTTGTTGAGCCCGATGACCAGCGCCCGCCCCTCGCGCTCGATGAGGTCGACGATGGTGAGATCCTGCTTCTCGAAGGGAATGGTGGCATCGAGCAGCACGACCACGACTTCGGCGAACCGGGCAGCCCGGAGGCCGTCCGCCACGGAGAGCTTCTCGAGCTTGTCATCGATGCGCGCGCGCTTGCGCAATCCGGCCGTGTCGAACAGCTTGATGGGGCGACCGCGCCATTCCCAGTCGAGCGAGATGGAATCGCGCGTAATCCCGGCTTCGGGACCGGTGAGCAGGCGATCCTCGCCGACCATGCGGTTGATGAGCGTGGACTTGCCCGCATTGGGGCGGCCGACGATGGCGATGCGGATGGACCACGAGGCCTCGTCTTCGTCATCCTCCTCCTCGGGAGCCGGCAGATGGGCCGCGAGCGCATCATAGAGGTCGCTCGTGCCTTCGCCATGCTCGGCCGAGATCGGCACGGGATCGCCGAGGCCGAGCGTGAAGGCCTCGTAGGAAGCTTCAAGGCCGCTGCGCCCTTCGGCCTTGTTGGCGAGGAGCACGACGGGCTTGCCGGACTTGCGGACGAGATCGGCGAACTGCCGATCCGATGGCGTAATTCCGCTGCGCACATCGATCACGAAAAGAATGACGTCGGCCGCCACCAGCGCGGCCTCGGTCTGGGCGCGCATACGACCGGTCAGGCTGTCGGCATCGGCCTCCTCAAGTCCCGCCGTGTCGACGACGGTGAAGGTCAGGTCGCCAAGCTGCGCCTCGCCCTCGCGCCGATCCCGGGTGACGCCCGGACGATCGTCGACGAGCGCGAGCTTCTTGCCGACAAGCCGGTTGAAGAGGGTCGACTTGCCCACATTGGGGCGACCGACGATTGCGACTGTGGCGACCATGATCTCGACTGACAGAAACGAACAAGGAAGGAGCAGGCCGGTTGGGGCCTATTTGACGGTGACGGGACCGCCCTGGACGAGCGCAAGATAGATTTCGGCGCGCTGGCGCGACGCGCGCGGCGCCTCCATATCGGCAGCGATCTGATCGAACCACCGCCCGGCTGCTTCGTAGTTGCCCGCCTTCAGAGCAGCGAGACCGAGGAGTTCGCGGGCCGAGTTCCGCCAAGCCTGGCCAGGTGCGGCAAGCGAGGTCAGCTTCGCCTCGAACGTCGACGTGTCGCCGGCGTTGAGACGCAGCATCGCCGCGCGCAGCATCGCAAGCTGTTGCATCGTCTGAGGCACGCTCGCATCGCTGGAAAGCGCATCGAAGGCGTTGGCGCCGGCGGTTGCATCGCGGCGGCCGATCTCGGCTGCAAGGCGGAAACGCGCGAGGTCGCGGTAGCCAACGGGAGCCGTTTTGGCGAGGTCCTGCAGGATCGCCTCGGACTCCGCCTCCTTGGCGTCGCGCGACAGATCGATCGCCTGCTCGAACTGGCCGCCGGCGGCCTTCGCCGCCTCGTCCTGACGGTAGCGCCAGAAGCTCCATCCCCCTGCGGCCACTGCAACGAGGACGGCCAGGACCACCAGCAGCGGGCCGAAGCGCCCCCACAGTTTGAGATACTTCTCGCGCTTCAGATCGTCTTCGATCTCACGGAAAATGTCGGTCATGAATTAGTGGCCGTCCCAAGCTCGCTCTTAACCCGCGCCAATCGCAGCAGGCACAACGGTCGCCTAGCACAGTCGCCGCCTCCTGTCCCGGAAAAGTCGTCTTCCGGCCTCAAGAGCGCGTGTTCCGTGTGATCTTGAGGCTGCGGTCACGGACACTCAGCGCGGGTTGCAGGCCTCAGAGCCCGATAGCGTGCCAAGGAGTCCTCCAAGCCAGCGCAAAATGCGTCATCCACTGATCGGCAGGGCATGATTGTTCAGCGTGGCAACGTCATGATCTCCACCTTCCCGTCAGCGGCCAGTCATGACTTAGTTTATGATTCGTAAACACTTACGGACTGTGCAATCATTCCTGCGCACAATGCCAGCCGAGATGGGTTCGGGGAAGGGGATAAACGGTAGGCGCAAGCTTGCCATAGTCTGAGATTTCTGATGACTTACACGCATTGGTTGAGTTTGATTTTCATTATCTAATTTTAAGCATGGAGCTTTTGGCGCATGCACTGGACCCGAGGTTATGTAACCGACATCGGTTACACCGCGCATTTCTATAGAGAAATGGCGCCCGCACATCTCGCATTTGCTGCCCTGATATCTGGCCGCTCACCCGGCAGAGCCTTGAATCCGCAGCGCGTTGTCGAATTGGGATGCGGACAGGGCTTCGGTCTTGCCTTGTTGGCAGCGGCCAATCCGCAGATCGACTTCGAGGGCTATGACTTCAATCCCGAGCACGTGGCACACGCGTCGCGGCTGATAGCCAATGCGGAGCTCAGCAATATCGAGGTCGTTGAAGCGAGCTTCGAGGAGCTGGCGGCGGCAGGCCGCCGCGATCCAGCCGACCTTATCTCCCTGCACGGCATCTGGAGCTGGGTTTCGCCCGATGCGCGTGATGCCATCATGTCAATCATCCGGCAACGCCTGCAGCCTGACGGCTGTGTCTATATCTCCTACAATTGTCAGCCGGGATGGGCCTCTCTTATGCCCATGCGGCAGTTCATGGGTGACACGCGCCGGCGCAACCCCGGCCATTCGGATATGCAGATCAGCCTTGCGCTCGACCAGTTGACGCAATTGCGCAACGGTGGTGCGGCTTATTTCACGGCCAATCCACCGGCTGCTGCCCATCTCGACCATATGCTGAAGCAGGAGCGAAGCTATCTCGCACATGAGTATTTCGGGGCCGATTGGGAAATCATGCCCTTCTCAAGGGTCGCCGCGATATTGGGCGAAGCCAAGCTCGGCTATGTCGGCTCGGCGACCGTCGCGGAAAACCTCGATCAATATGCAGTGCCGCAGGCCCTGCATGAGATGGTGGCGAGCGCCAATGATATCGCACTCAGGGAGACGATACGCGATTATGCCGCCAACAAGCGCTTCCGCCGCGACATCTTCGCCCGCGGGTTGACGCCTCTCACCAAGGCGGAGCATCGCGGTCTCCTCGAACGCATACGCTTCGTCGGGGTGAGGCCACGCGAAGACTTCAAGTTCACCTTCCAAGGACCTCTTGGGGAACTGACCGGCAAGGAGGAGCTCTACCAGCCTGTGGCCGACCTCGTCACGCAGAAGCCCGTGACGCTGGAGGAACTGCGTGCCCTGCCGGCTTTCCGCAATGAGAGCCTCGGAACCTTGCTCGATTGCCTGGCACTGCTCATCCATGCGCATCAGGTCTTCGCCCTGGCACCCGGACAGCCTGTCGACCCTGCTCCCGCGCAGCGCTTCAACCGCTGGATCACGGAGCGGCTGAAGATCGGACGTGTCTATCACTCGATTGCCTCGCCGGTTCTCGGCAGCGGATTGCCCGTCGATGACTTCGACCTTCTGGCCCTGAGCGCTGTCTTCGACGGCCGCAACGAGGAACTCTCGAGCATCACCATGCATGCCTTGAATATATTCAAGCAGCTGGAACGACGCCCTCAGCTCGACGGGAAGCCCCTCACCGATGATGGCGAAGCCACCCGCTTCCTGGACGACCAGATACGACCGATAATGGAGAAAAAATTCCCGCTATGGCGGCGACTTGGTGTCATTTGAAGACCATTGCCAGTGATTAATTTTCCGAATTTCCTTACAGAAGAAATGAATTGCCATGATGATCACGTTTAGACATCTTCGCTACTTTGAGGCTCTTTCGCGGCACAGGCATTTTGGACGCGCCGCCGAAGAATGTTCCGTGACCCAGCCCGCGCTCTCGATGCAGATGCGTGAACTGGAGACCTTGCTGGGGACGCCGCTGATCGAGCGCCGGCGCGGCGATGTCCAATTGACGGAGGTCGGCCACGAGGTGGCGCGGCGCGCCCGTGACATTCTGGCGACTGTGCTCGATCTCACGGAGTTCACGCGACGGACGAGTGGCCCTCTGTCCGGCCCCTTCGTCCTCGGCGCTGAGCCCTCCATCGCCCAATATCTCATTCCCGGCACCCTGCCCCATATCAAAGCCGGCTTTCCGTCGCTGGAGCTGACATTCCGCGAGACGCTGACGGGCGCCCTCGTTGGCGAATTGATTGCGGGCCGAATCGACGCGATCCTCGTCTCCCTGCCACTCGACCACGCCGATGTCGAGACGCTGCCGCTGTTCGACGAGCACCTTCTCTATGTGGCTCCGACACAGAGCCACCTGAACCTGCCGTCTCACATGCTTACGCCGAGCCTGGTGGCCGCCGACCAGCTCGTCCTCCTGGAAGACGGCCACGGTCTGCGCGAACAGGTGCTGAGCTACTGCAACGTTCCGCCCGCGCTCGTGCGCCAGCAGAACGGCGCCAGCAGCCTTTCGACATTGGTCCAACTCATTGCCAATGGCTATGGCGTGACACTGCTACCCGAGATGGCGGCGGCCATCGACGTGGACGAGGAGACCCCGGTCAGCCTGTCGCGCTTCCGCGAGCCGGCACCCCTGCGTACCATCGGGCTCGCCTGGCGGCGCAGTTCGCCGCGCATCGAAGATTTCCGTGCCCTCGGCGAAATCATCGCCGCCGCCGGGCAACGGCTGATCGAACAGTGCCGTCGACGCCTGCCGCTCGTCGAGGAACTGCCGCCTGCGCGCATCGCATCATAGAGCAAATCCGGCTTAGATGGAAGCGCCTTATGCCATCTAGGATATTGAATTTGCTCGTTAATTTTCGAACGATGCCAAGTCCGCAAAAGACTCACTTGCTCTAGCCCGGGCGCGCCCGACAAAGCGCCCTCCGCCTGGCCGGAGGGCGTTTGCCCCATAGGGGTGCCGCACCCGCAAGATGCCGTCTCACGGCAACCATTCGCGCCAGACTGCCGTTAGACGGGCCGGAACGACATCGCCTTTGCGATGCGATCAACACGCACTGCTTAGACGGCCTCACTTCGACGAGATCTTTTCACTCTCAATTGAGTAGAGGGGATCTCCGAATAATGTCGATGGTGCGAAACGCCGCCTTGGCCGTATGGCTCGTCGGGAGCGGCGCTGCCGAGGCGCGCGATGTGGAAACCACCCGCCAGGCCGGCTTCACAAGTGTCCGTTGGGATGTCTCGGTCTATTCCGGCTACTTGACCGGACAGGCGACGGAACTGGTGTACAGAACCGCAACGGGAGAGAAACTTAGTCAGCTTAACTGGCAGATCGACAGGGCGCTTGTTCTGGGCGGTTCGGCGGGCTTTCATCCGCTCGACTGGCTCACCCTGCGACTCGGCGGGTGGAGCAATATAGCAGCCGCCGCCGCCATGGATGATTTCGATTGGTTCGCGGATTATCAGGGCTTCCAGTCCTGGACCCATTGGTCGCACCACGACACCGGGATGACCCGTGCCGTTCAATTCGACCTGAACCTCACGGCGCGGCTTTGGCAGCACGAGGGCTTCCGGCTGTCCGCCCTGGGCGGCTACAGGGCGCTTCATTTCAAATGGAAAGCGTATGGCGGCCCGTTCATCCAAAGCGTGTATGATTTTCGTGATGTTGTGGGAACGTTCCCGCATGCCCTCGGGATAACCTATCGGCAGGACTGGCATAGTCCCTATGTCGGCTTGCGCGCGCAATATGACGGGGCGCAGTGGAGCCTGACGGCCGAGGCCACGGGCAGCCTGTTCGGACGGGCATCGGGTATCGATCACCATCTCTGGCGTGCCACCCTGTTCAATGATGACTTCCGCAATGTCCGGATGGTCGGGGCGACCCTAGCCGCCGAATACCACATCGCGGATAGCCTGTCCTTGATGGCCAGGGCGGACTATCAGCGCCTCGGTGAAGCGCGCGGCTCTGTAACGGAGAACAACTACGCATCCACAATGGGGGCCATAGTCCAGCGCCACTGGCGCACAGGCGCCGGTGCGTCCCTCGAAATGGCAATCGTCTCGCTTGGTCTTAAAGCGCGATGGTGAGCGGTTTTCGGACGGAGCCTGAAGCCGATCATCGGCGGCGTCACAGAGGCGCGCAAAAAGGGTCGCCGTAGACTGCGAGACGAGAACAAATGAAGGGCGAAAGTTGGAACACCCGGCCCGAAAAAATTGGAACACACTTTTCGGGGGTCTGCTAAGCCATTGAAACCAATGGCGGGAGTGACGGGGCTCGAACCCGCGACCTCCGGCGTGACAGGCCGGCGCTCTAACCAACTGAGCTACACCCCCGTGGCAAGCCAGCAGCTCGCTGCGGTGTGAAGGGGTGATTAATGGGGCCCCTGCCCGCTGTCAAGCGGCTCTGTGGATATCTCGTCACGGATTGCGAGGCCGGGACGTGCGACAATTCATGAGCAACCTCGCGTTTGATCGAAAAATTGGCAGTTGAAGGGCGCAAACAAGAGTTGGCGACGCGCCGTCACCGGGGCGCCCTACGCCCGTGTCCGCGAATCCCCATGCGGGGTAGCGCGCCGCGGCCAGAGCCATATCCCGGCGCAGCGCATGAGCCGGACTGAAAATGCCCGCCAAACGCCTGATCAAGCTCATATTACCTATAGTTGCACACAGTCAGAAATAAATCCGAAAGTAGAATCCGCGGAGACCCTTTCCATCAAACGGCTCCCCGCCTCACGCTGAAGTCTTGCAAACGTCATCCCGACGGGAACCCCGACCTCTCCAGCGCGTTTACACCGTAACGTCGCCAAGCGCAGGGATTAACGCTGAGGAGAGGCGTATGCCAAAAGAGAAATCATCGACCCGAGGCTTTGCCTCTATGGACGAGGCGAAGCAGCGCGCAATTGCGTCGAAAGGCGGTCAAAGCGTGCCCAATGAGAAGCGCAGCTTTTCCCAGAATCGCGAACTCGCCGCCAAGGCGGGGCGCAAGGGGGGCCGCAGCGTGCCGGACGAGAAGCGTAGCTTCTCCCAGAACCCGGATCTCGCAGCTCAGGCTGGGCGCAAGGGCGGCCAGGCGTCGCACAGCACGCGATAGCCACCGCCGGCTGAGATGAAGGCTGGACGGCCCCAAGGCATGGCCCCAAGGCACGGCCGCAAGACATCGTCCTTCGGAACGCACCGCGCCGGGCCGGAGGAGATAGGGATGGAAACGAGCAAAGAGCAATCAACGGGAGAAACGGATGCGCCAGCAGCCAACCCCTAATACCGCTCCGCGAAAGGAAACGACGCGCAAGGAAAAGGAAGCGGCACGCGCCGTCGAAGACAAGCTTGACCAAAGTCTCGAGGACAGCTTCCCGGCAAGCGATCCGCCAAGTATGACGCGGGCGCCCGCGGACAAGTCTTCGACCAAATTTCCCCCACCGACGGGGGCCAGTCGCAAGACACCAGCCCGCGATGATTTGAAACGTCACTGAACACGCATCCATCGCGGGTGCGATCGTGCCCCAAATGCATCACTTGTTACAGATGCATCATTAAGGCCGATTTTCCTGATCGCGCCATTCCCTTGCCGCTTTTTGCCCTTCTTTTGGCACATAAGGATAGCTCATAAGCAATTCTGTGAGGGTCAGGATTGCTTATATCGATCGACAGCATTCGATCCTTGGCTCATCGGCAGCGATCGATCTTGGCTGTTGGTCTCTTCTGCATCGGGAAAGAAGCCTGACCCGTGCGCTTAAAATATAGATGGAGTTGATCATGAAAGGCGCCACTTTTCTCGCAGCAGTCGCGGCATCCGCGGTTATAGCGAGCGCTGGGCTTGCGACCGGAGCCCTCGCTGCGGATCTACCGTCGCGTACGGTCGCCCCTGTGGCCCCTGCGCCCATCGTTCCCATATTCACGTGGACCGGCTTCTATGTCGGTGTGAACGCGGGTTACGGCTGGAACACGAATAGTAACAACAACAACGCCGCCTATGTGCCGGGCGTCGGCTATATCGGCAGCGGCAGCAGTGGCAGCGACGGCGGCTTCGTTGGTGGTGGCCAGATCGGCTACAACTATCAGTTCGGTCAGTTCGTCGCGGGTGTCGAGGCCGACATTCAATATGCCGATATGCAGTCGAACAACAATGGTGGCGCCTATTATGCTGGAACCGGCTATATCGGTTCACAGAGCAACGGCGTTGATTGGTTCGGCACCTTGCGCGCCCGTCTCGGCTTCGCCGTCGACCGGGCCCTGATCTACGCGACCGGCGGTTTCGCCTATGGCGGCGGCGGTGGCAACAATGGCTATTACTACAATGGCTTGTACTACAAGAATGGCGACGATACCAGCACTGGCTGGACGGTCGGCGGCGGCGTTGAATACGCCTTCACCGACAATATCACCGCCCGTATCGAGGGTCTTTATGTGAACCTCGGCAAGAGCGGCAGCAACGCCTATGTGTATGACGCCAGCACCTTCGGTGGCAGCAATCGCAAGGATACGGAGTTCGGCGTGGTTCGGGCCGGCCTGAACTACAAGTTCTCGAGCTTCTGATCGCTATTGCGCCCGGGTACTGCGCGCCGCGAGACAGGAGCACCCGGGACACCAAGACCAGATCCGACCAGGATGGAATCGTTCGATACCATCCTGGTCGGTGAATTTGCTCGTCTATTGTTGAGCGTTGCCAAGTCCGCAAGAGACGGGCTTGCTCTAGCGCTCGCCGAGCAGATGATCAACATAGGCTTCCAGCCCGATCCGGCGTTGGCGCTTCAGGCGCTCGGCGGTCAGGATCGCCACAAGCTGGTTGAAGGCCTGATTCAGGTCGTCATTGATCAGCACATAATCATAGGCCTCCCACCGCGCGATTTCCGTGCGGGCATTGTCGAGGCGTTTGGCGATGACATCGGCCGCGTCCTCGGCACGTCGGTCAAGCCGGTTACGCAATTCGGCGAGCGACGGTGGCAGGATGAACACCGTCACCACGTCCTCACGCATCTTCTCGACGATCTGCTGGGTGCCCTGCCAATCGATGTCGAACACCATGTCGCGCCCTTCAGACAGGGCTTTTTCGACCGGCTGCCGCGGCGTGCCATAGAAATTGCCGTGCACCTCGGCCCATTCGAGCAGGTCGCCGCGATCGCGCCGGAAGAGAAACTGGTCCTTCTCGATGAAATGGTAATGGACGTCCCCCACCTCGGACGGCCTGCGCGCACGCGTCGTCACGGAGATCGAGAGCTGCAGTTCGAGCTCCTTCTGCTCGATCAGGGTGCGGGTCAAGGTGGTCTTGCCGGCGCCCGACGGCGACGACAGGATGAGCATCAAACCACGGCGGGCAATTTCAACGGGAGCCATCGGCCTACTCGACGTTTTGGGACTGTTCACGGAACTGATCGATTGTCGCCTTGAGATCAAGCCCGATCGCCGTGAGCGAAACGTCATTGGCCTTGGCGCACAGGGTATTGGCTTCGCGACCGAACTCCTGGGCGAGAAAATCGAGCTTGCGCCCGCAGGCGCCTCCCTCCGCCAACAGGCTGCGCGCAGCCGCCACGTGAGCCACCAGCCGATCGAGCTCTTCGCGAATATCGGCCTTGGCGGCGAGCAGCGCGGCCTCCTGATGCAGACGTTGGGGGTCGAGCGCCTGGGACGCCCCGAGCAGAAGCGCGACCTGCTCGGCGAGCCGCGCGCGGATGGCCTCCGGCTGTCGCGCGGGATTAGCTGCCGCCGCGGCGCTCGAGGCACTGATTCGATCAAGCTGCTCGCCCAGAACCGCAGCGAGCGCCTCGCCCTCCGCTGTCCTGGCAGCCGAAAGCCCGGCGACGGCCCGAGCGAGCCCGGCCTTGAGGTCGGCCGCCAGCGCCTCCTGCACCTCGGGTGCGTCGAGCTCGACGCTCGCTTCCACGATGCCGCGCAGACCGAGCAGTCCGTCGAGCGAAGCCGGACGGACACCATCCGGCAGGTCCACCCGGCCTATGGCGGCGAGGACGGCCGCAAGCGCGGCTTCATTGATCCGCACGGTCGGCTCGGCGTCGACCTGGCTGACGACGAGGCCGACATGGCAGGTGCCGCGCGTCACCGCCTTGGACAGCGCAACCCGCGCCTCCTCCCCGAAGACCTCGTAGCCTGGCGTTGTCTTGAGGCGAATGTCGAGGCCGCGTCCGTTGACACTGCGGATTTCCCAGGCCCAGCGAAATGGCCCGCTGACGCCCGTCTCGCGGGCAAATCCCGTCATGCTCGCAATTGTCATCGAACGATCCCGCCTTTCCTCAGCCCATCAACGCAGTCTGCGCAGGCGGCACCTTACTCCATCGGCGGACGATGTGGAGGAGGCGTGCGAAAAATACGATGCTTTGGCAACAGGATAGACCATCCGCCCGCACGACTCGCATGCCGGCGCGGCCTTCCCGACGGCGGTCGCCAGGCACAATGGGCCTAACCATGCCGGGGGGATCGTGAGCGAGCCCTCTTCCGCCCGCACACCAGGCCTTGCGCCGATCCGACTTCGATGGAATCGTCCGCCACGATCCAAGTCATTGACTTTACTCGTCTATTATCGAGCGGAGGCAATCCGCAGAAGACGGACATGCGCTAGCGTTTCAGCAGCGCAGGCGGCACCGTCTGTGGCGAGTTCAGATCATAAGTCTTGTTGAGCAGGGGGTCGAAGGGCTTGCCTTCCGAAGCATCGAAGCCCGGACCGTTGGCCCCTTGAGCCAGTGCCTTCTGCGGCTCGCCCGGGCCGGCTCGCGTTGCATCGCCGCGAGTCTCGTCTTTTGGCGGCTCGATGTGATCCACAGCCGGCGTCGTCGCGCGCCCGCTCGCCTCGATCTGGCGCCAGCGCGCCACGTTGCGATTATGCTGATCGAGCGTCTCGGCGAAGGCATGCCCCCCCGTGCCATCGGCCACGAAATAAAGGTCCTTGCCCGGCAAGGGCCGGGCGACAGCCTCAAGCGCGGCGCGGCCGGGGTTGGCGATCGGCCCGGGCGGGAGCCCGTCGATGACATAGGTATTGTAGGGCGTCGCCTGGGTGATTTCGCTACGCTGGATCGGGCGCCCCAGCGTGCCCTTGCCGCCGACGAGACCGTAGACGATCGTCGGATCGGATTGCAGGCGCATCTTCTTCTGCAGGCGATTGAGGAAGACACCGGCCACACGCGGGCGTTCATCGGCCTGCCCGGTCTCCTTCTCGACGATCGACGCCAGGACGACGAGCTGGTCGGGCGATGTGAACAGGGGGTTTGGTGTGCGGGCGAGCCACACCTCCTGCAGCACCCGCTGCTGATCGGCCATCATCTTGTCGAGAACCTGCCGGCGCGATGTGCCGCGCGGCACGCGATACGTCTCCGGCAGAAGGCTGCCCTCCGGAGGGATGGTCTTGATCTCACCGGTCAGGAGATCGTTCTCCATCAGCCGCGCGACGATCTGCTCGCTCGTCAATCCCTCGGGAATCGTGACGGGATGCAGCACGCTCTTACCCGAGACCATCACATCCATGACGTCCTTGAGACTGGAGCGCTGCTTGAACAGATATTCGCCGGCCTTGATGTCGTCCTTCACGCCATAGAGATGCAGGCCGATGACAAACATCAGGGGATTGGAAATGACCCCTTCCCGTTCGAGCGTCTGGGCTACCGTCTGGCTGCCGCCGCGCACGGTCACGATCTTGTCGTCCTGCAGCGGCCCGGGGAGCTGGTATTCGAGCCGCCCGATATAGAAGGCTCCGCCGATGACCACTGCGGCGACGAGAAGGAAGGTCAAAGCTCCGCTGAGACGGGATATGAGGCCGCCGCGGCGGCGCTCACGTCGGATCTGCGGCGGAGGTGGAGGTGCGGCCATAGGCTTGATCGATTCGCTTGGGCTACGGGGAGCGATGCGCAGAGCCCGCATCGGAGCGGACAAAGGTTTGGACCGAGGCTGGCGGTCGTCTCGGGGCGGGCGACCGTCTCTGCGATCATCGCTGTTCATGCGGAGGCTCTGCTCTTCCTCAAGCGACGGGCCTCACGCCCGACGACCAAACTACCGAAAATTGTGGCGAAAGCGCGCCTGTCCCTCACCTTTGGCGGCGGCAAGGGCGATGGGATCACCTCTTAGCCGGACCCATAAGTCCCGACTCCGAACCACCATCGATCCCCAAATAGTACCTGTCCTTGCCGCGACGATCAATTCCGTTGGCCGATCGCGTCATCCTGCAGGCATCCGACGCAGATCTTTCGACCGAGACGGCCCACGCGTGCAGAAGGAGTTGCGCCGCGCGGCAATGGCCGCGATACCTGGAGCAAGTCCGTCCGTTGCGGACTTGATCTGCTCAACGATAGTCACGCACATTCGCCTCAGAGCTTGGTGTGACATCGATGACCCGCTCAGACCGCCACCCGGCCGATGCCGCGCTGCACGGACACGACAAGATCAGGGGGAAACATGCTGACCGCCGCCTTTGAAGTTCTCGACGAGCGTTTCGAATCCCTCGTCTTTGGCAATGTGCATCTGGAAAAACTGTGGACCGGCAGCCGCTGGGCCGAGGGCCCGGCCTATTTCCCGGCTGGCCGCTATCTTGTCTGGTCCGATATCCCGAACGACCGCTTGATGCGCTATGACGAAACGGACGGTTCTGTATCGGTCTTCCGGGCACCCGCCAATAATGAGAACGGCCACACCGTCGACCGCGAGGGACGCCTCGTCTCTTGCGAACATCGGGGGCGCTGCGTGTCGCGCACGGAGCATGACGGCCGCCGCACGGTGCTGGCGAGCCACTATGATGGCAAACGCCTGAACTCCCCCAACGATGTGGTCGTGAAATCGGACGGCAGCGTCTGGTTCACGGATCCGACCTACGGCATCGATTCCGACTATGAGGGCGATGCCGCGCCGTCCGAGATCGGCGCCTCCTATGTGTACCGGCTATCGCGGGAGGGCGAGCTCGCGGCTGTCGCCACCGACTTCGTGAAGCCGAACGGCCTTGCCTTCTCCCCTGACGAGCGCGCGCTTTATGTCGTCGACACCGGCGCCACGCATGTCAAGAACGGCCCGCGCCACATCAGGCGCTTTGCCGTCTCACCGCACGGGGCGCTCTCCGGCGGCGAAGTCTTCGCAACCGCGACCGTCGGGCTGTTCGACGGCCTGCGCCTCGATACCGCCGGCCATATCTGGACGAGCGCGGGCGACGGCGTCCACTGCTATCATCCCGACGGCACCCTCATCGGCAAGATCAACGTGCCGGAAGTCGTGGCCAATCTGTGCTTCGGCGGGCCAAAACGCAATCGGCTCTATATTTGCGCCACAACCTCGCTCTACGCTGTCTATCTCAGGTCCCAGGGCGCGTTGCGGCCAGACCCGGCGTGACGGCCGCCGCGCGCGATCGCGCCGACACATCGGGTGCAGCCTGCAATACATCAGGCGCAAGTCCCTCGCATGCCCAATTCAAGTCCTTCGCATGCCTAGTTCAAGTCCTTCGCATGCCCAATCATTGGCTAATATTGGCGCCACAGGCGCAACACAACATGGACCGCTATGACCCCGACATCCCAACGCCTCAAGGACCGTTTTGCCCTGATAACCGGGTCGTCGCGCGGCATAGGCCGCGCGGTCGCCGTTCAGTATGCTCGCGAGGGTGCGACCGTCGCTATCAACGCCGTCTCCGATAGCCAGGCCGCAGAAGACGCCCTTGCCGCCGTGCATGCGGCGAGCGCGGAAGCGGGTTTCGGAACGCGCGACCATCGCGTGGTGCTGGCCGACGTCTCATCGAGCAGCGCGGTCGAATCAATGATCACATCCCTGGTCGACGGCTGGGGACGTCTCGACATACTCGTCAACAATGCAGGCATCCAGGCGTCGGCGGACAGCAACACGGTCAGTGATGAGGACCTTCAGCGAATCCTTGGCGTCAATCTCCTGGGGGCGGCTTATTGCGTGCGTAGCGCCATACACCATTTCCTGTCCAGGCCGGGCGGCGGCGTCGTCATCAACACCTCAAGCGTGCATCAAATTATCCCAAAGCCGACCTATCTTGCTTATTCGATGAGCAAGGGCGGCTTGGCCAATCTCACGCGTACCCTTGCTCTCGAATTCGCCGACAGGAACGTCCGTGTCAATGCGGTGGCGCCCGGGGCCATCACCACCGATATCAATGAAGCCTGGGTCGACGATCCTCAGAAGAGAGCGGACGTCGAGCGCCATATCCCGATGGGCTACGCCGCGAGCTCTGAGGAAATCGCCCCGATCTTCGCGTTTCTGGCCTCTGACGAGGCCCGTTACATCACGGGCCAGACCCTTTACGCCTGCGGCGGTCTGACACTATTTGCCGAATTCAAGACCAACTGGTCGTCCTAGAGCAAGTCCGTCTGCTGCGGACTTGCTCCAGACAAAAATTGACGAGCAAATCCAAAAGCTTAAATGGAAGATGGCGATTCCATGTATGCCGGATTTGCTCCAGGTCTTTGTTTCTACGCATCGTCTTCACGCGAACCGGTGTCCACTTCGCTCGAGAATGCTCTGGACGTGGGAACAATCGCGCACGAGGCAGGCGGACGCCCGCGCCCGGCAAGACAGCCATGCGTTCCGGGCGTGCCACGCCGGAGACGCACGGCACCCAACGGCCATGCCGGGAAGGCCAAGCTGTTAGGATAGGCACTTTTTTATCCACCGATGCGAAGCTGCCTCCGCTCCGCTCGCGGCGGGAAGCCAGCATGTCCGAATCGATTGAGAATATCGGCAAAACGGTATCATAGTAATCAGAAGTAACGGCCATCTGGATCCATAGTGCGTTTGCACGACGTCCGGCCCCGACTTGCCACGACACATTCATCGCTATATGAAACACTCATTCAGCTGGTTCAGCTGGTTTCACTAGCGCTTGAATTTGCTGGTATATTCCCGGAGCTTAATCTGGACTCATTTGTCTCGGGGGGAGGAACACGCGTAAGTAAACAATGGATTCCCGTGAATGGCTGGCAATAAAAGCCTGAATGACGAGGCTCTTGAACTGCGACGTCGGGGCGGACGTTGGCTAAGGTCGCTTCGTGAAAACGCTGGTCTCTCGCAGCGGGATCTCGCGCGACTGATCGATGTCGAATATTATACATTCATATCACAGATCGAGATCGGTCGTGGACGCATTCCGACCGAGAAATATGCCGCCTGGGCAAAGGCGCTCAATATCGATGTCAATGCCTTCATAGTGCATGTTTTGCAGTATTATGAGCCACTTATCCATAAGCATCTGTTTGCGGATGCCGGCACCAGCGCGCCGGCGGCCGCCCCTCGCGAGACGCAGATCGACCAGGACCACTACCTCGCCTTGAAAAGTGAAATTCGTGAATTGCAGCGTCTTTTGGGGAAGAAGACCTTGGAGAACGAGCTGCTGCGCGAGAAACTCTCCCAGCGCAACATCAGCTTGCCGCAGATGGTGAGCGCGGCGCCGGCGATCGCGATCGCCGACAACGATGCCGCGAAGCTCCTGGATGACGAGCAGGCCACGAAACAGCGCTTCGAAGATACGAGCGCGTAGAGCCGTCCGGCCTGGATCGTATCGTCAGATACCATCTGAGCAGGTGCATTTGCTCGTCAATTTTTGAGCGGTGCCAAGTCCGCAACAGACAGACCTGCTCCAGTGGGTGTGGACAGTTGCCGGGATGAAGCCACCGGAGCCACCGTCGTCATTCCGGGGCGGGCCGTGAGGCCCCGGAATGACCACGACCTTCGGCAAGGCCGACGCGAGCAACTGGCCTCACCACCTCGGGAGCTGTGGCGGGCTTATTGCGGCAGCTTGTCGTCGATGCCCTTGACGAAGAAGTTCATGCTGAGGATCTGCTCGTCGGACAGGGCCTTGCCGCCCTTGCACTCCACTTCCGAGCCGTCCTGCTTGTAGACCGGGCAGGCGAAGGGATGGATGGCGCCGGATTTGATGCCCTCTTCCGTGTCCTTGGCGAGCTTCACCACATCCTCGGGCATGTTGGCGTAAGGTGCCATCCACACCATGCCTTCCTTCATGCCGCCCCAGGTGTCCTGCGACTTCCAGGTCCCGTCGAGCACCGCCTTGACCCGGTCGATGTAATAATCGTCCCAGTGATCGACGACAGCCGTCAGCTGCGTCTTGGGTGCGAAGCGCGCCATGTCGGAGGCTTGGCCGAAACCAAGCTTGCCACGCGCTTCGGCGGCCTGCAGGGGCGCCGGGCTGTCCGTATGCTGCGTGATGACATCCACGCCCTGATCGAGCAGCGCCTTGGCGGCGTCGGCTTCCTTGCCCGGATCGTACCAGGTGTTGGCGAAGACGACCTTGAGCTTGATGTCGGGATTGACGGACTTGGCGCCCAGATAATAGGCATTCATGCCCGCAACGACCTCAGGGATCGGATAGGCGCCGACATAGCCGATCATCCCCGATTTGGACATCTTGGCGGCGATTTTGCCCTGGACGTAGCGGCCCTCGTGGAACTTGGCGCCGTAGGTCGACAGATTGTCGGCGCGCTTGTAGCCCGTCGCGTGTTCGAAGCGCACTTTCGGATATTTCCGGGCGACCTTCAGGGTCGGCTCCATGAAGCCGAAGGAGGTCGTGAAAATCAGACCATGGCCCGTGCGCGCCAGCTGCTCGATGGCCCGCTCGGAATCGGCTTCCGGAACGCTCTCCACATAGGTCGTCTCGACCTTGTCGCCGAAGGCCTTCTCGACCGCCTTGCGGCCGACATCATGCTGGTAGGTCCAGCCGTGATCGCCGACGGGTCCCACATAGATGAACCCGACTTTGAGCTTCTCCTGCGCCGAGGAGGAAACTGGCGAAAGGCCAAGCGCGAGCGCCGCCAAGGCCAATGACATCAATTGCTTCATGAAGGAACCGTCCCCGTGATCCCGAGCTGGAAATGATCGCGGGACACTACATGCGAGCCCCGTGCCACACAATTATTGTTCGGCGCACAGGCCTCACCGGCGCCCCCGTGACAGCCGCTTCGGCGAGCACCCTGGGCGCAATCGCGCGTCTCAGCGATCCGGCGCGAAGGGCTGCCCGAGCGAGCCGGGTGCAACGGAGGCTCCCTTGCGCCCGAGTGACAGCAGCACGAGCGCGACGATCGTCGCGAGATAGGGCAAGGCGGCGAGCGCCTGGGACGGCAGGCCGAAGCCGGCGGCCTGGGCGTGCAACTGCAGCACCGTTGCCGCGCCGAACAAATAGGCACCGATGAGGAGGACGCCGGGGCGCCAGCCGGCGAAAACGACCAGGGCAACGGCGATCCACCCGCGCCCTGCCGTCATGCCCGGCGACCAGAAGCGGGTATAGACGAGCGAGAGATAGACCCCGGCGAGCCCCGCCATCGCCCCACCGAACAGGATGGCGAGGAGGCGCGTCTTCAGGACCGGCAGACCGAGCGCATGGGCCGAGCCGTGGTTCTCGCCGACGGCGCGCAGCGTCAGGCCGGCGCGGCTCCGCGCCAAAAACCAGGCCACGGTGGCGGTCGCGGCAAGCGAGATATAAACGAAGGCATCCTCGCCGAAGACAAGGCGGCCGACCACGGGAAGGTCGCTCAGCACGGGCAGGCTGAGATGCGCGATCACCTCCCGCTGGGCGCCGACGAACGGCTGGCCGATCAGGCCGGAAAGCCCGAGCCCGAGGATCGTCAGCGCCAGCCCGGCCGCGACCTGGTTGACCGCCAGCCCGAGCACGGCGATCGCGAAGACAAGCGCCAGCACCATGCCGGCGAGGATGCCGCACAGGATCCCCGCGAGCGTGGAATCGAACGTCACCGCGCCCGCGAAGCCGCAGGCGGCGCCCATCACCATCATGCCTTCGACGCCGAGGTTGAGCACCCCCGCCCGCTCCACGACGAGTTCGCCAAGCGCGGCGAGCAAGAGCGGGGTCGATGCCGTGACGATGGTGAGAAGGATGGCCTCGAAGATGGTCATGCGGCAGCCCGACGGCCTGCCGAAATGCGCAGGCGATACGTGACGAGGGAATCGGCGACGAGGATGGCGATCAACAGGATACCCTGGAACGCCCGCGTGAAGTCGAACGGGACGCGCAAGGCGATCTGGGCCGCCTCGCCGCCGAGAATGGTCAGCGCCATGGCGAGGCTCGCGATGAGGATGCCGATCGGATCGAGGCGGCCGAGAAAGGCGACGATGATCGCCGTGAAGCCATAGCCCGGAGAGATGCTCGGCTTGAGCTGGCCGATCGAGCCGCTCACCTCGATGACGCCGGCCAGGCCCGCAAGCCCCCCTGATATGGCGAAAACCGCCAGGGTGGTGGCCACCGGCGAGAAGCCCGCGAAACGCGCGGCGCGCGGCGCCTCGCCGGTCACGCGCAGCCGGTAGCCGAACAGGCTGAAACGCAGGATGAAGGCCGCAACCAGGACGACGACGATGGCGATCACGACGCCCGCATGCACCGTGAGTTCCCCGCCCAGCATCGGCAGGGTGGCGGAGGGATCGAAGGTCACGGTCTGGGGAAAGTTGAAGCCCTTGGGATCGCGCCATGGGCCGCGGACGAGGTAGTCGAGCCAGTATTCCGCGACATAGACCAGCATGAGGCTCGTCAGGATCTCGCTGACGCCGAAGACCACTTTCAGGCCCGCGGCGACCAGGGCCCAGAGCGCGCCGCCGACGATGCCGGCGAGGAGCATGGCCGGCAGCACCCAGGCCCCCGCGTCGCTGCCGTGGGTGATCAGGGCGATCCACCCGCCGCACAACGCGCCCACGATATATTGCCCCTCGGCGCCGATGTTCCAGAGATTGGCGCGGAAGCAGAAGGACAGGCCGACGGCGATGATGGCGAGAGGTGTTGCCTTGAGCGCCAGTTGCTGGAGTGCCCAGCCATCCGACAGGGATTGCACGACATAGACGTCAAAGGCGCTCGCCGGCGAGCGGCCCATCGCGGCCAGGATGAGGCCGCCGATGACGAAGGAGACCGCAAGCGCCGCGAGCGGCGCAAGAATGCGCGCCGCGAGCGAGACGTTGCGCCGCGGCAAAAGTTCAATGCGCATGGGTCGCACCCCGCTCAACCTTGCCGCTCTCGCCCGTATGTTCGCGGGCTCCCGCCATGGCAAGGCCGACCGCCTCGCGCGACAGGCGTGACGTTGGCTCGGCCGCCGTGAGTTCGCCGGCATGGATGACGGCGATGCGATCGGCGATCTCGAACAATTCATCGAGATCCTGGCTGATGACGACAACCGCGGAGCCCTTGGCGGCCAGGTCGATCAGCGCCTGACGCAGGGTCGTCGCCGCGCCGGCGTCCACACCCCACGTCGGCTGGTTGACCACGAGCACGGCCGGATCGCGCAGGATCTCGCGGCCCACAACGAATTTCTGCAGATTGCCACCCGAGAGCGTCTCAGCACGGGGATCCGCCCCCTCCTTGCGGACGTCGAAGGTCTTGACGATGCGCGCCGCCCAACGGCGCGCGAGCCCCGGGTGGATCAGCCCCCCGCTCACGAAGCCGCTGGTCCCGTGGAGGGACAGAAGCGTATTCTCGCCGAGACGATGTGATGGAACGGAACCGTGACCGAGCCGCTCTTCCGGCACGAAAGCCCCGCCCCGCTCACGCCGCGCCGTGATGTCGCAATGCCCGACCGGCTCGCCGTCGAGAAGGATGGCGCGGTCCCCGCAGAGACGCTCGCCCGACAGCGCCGCAAAGAGTTCGCTCTGCCCATTGCCGGCCACCCCGGCAATGCCGACGATCTCGCCGCCGCGCACGGTGAGTGCGACATCCCTGAGATCGATGCCATGCGGCTCCTCGGAACGCAGCGACAGGCTTGTCACCACCAGGCGCTCGATCCCCATCGCATGCGCTGGCGCGGGCTTCACGTCGCCGATTTCGGCGCCGACCATCAGCCCTGCGAGATGCCGGGCGGAGACCGTGGACGGATCGAGCGTCGCCACCACGCGGCCGGCGCGCAGCACCGTGGCCCGGTGGCAGTGCCGCCGCACCTCTTCCAGGCGGTGGGAAATGTAGAGAATGGCACAGCCGCGGGCGGCCAGGCGCTGCAACGTGCCAAAAAGATCCTCGGCCTCCTGCGGCGTAAGCACCGAGGTCGGCTCGTCGAGGATCAGGAGGTCGGGATCCTGCAACAGGCAGCGCACGATCTCGATGCGCTGCCGCTCACCGGCGGACAGGGTCCAGACGGGCCGGTCGAGATCGAGCGCGAGGTCGAACGTGTCCGCGAGTTCGCGGATCCGGCGCGCGATGGTGTCGAGCGTGATATCCGCCGACAAGGCCACGGCCACATTCTCGATGACACTGAGATTGTCGAAGAGCGAGAAATGCTGGAACACCATGCCGATGCCGAGCGCGCGCGCCGCCATCGGCCCGTCGAGCGCAACGATGTCGCCCTTCCAGCGGATTTCGCCTTCGGTCGGTTCGATCAGCCCGTAGAGAATTTTGACGAGCGTTGATTTTCCCGCGCCGTTCTCGCCAAGCAGCGCATGGATCTCGCCCGGCCCGATGGCGAGATCAACGGCATCATTCGCCAGGAGATCGCCGAAACGCTTGGTGATGCGCTCCAGCGAGACGAGCGAGGACGCTGGAGATTGCGGCAGGCCGTCGGTGAGCGACGACGCGTCCTCCATCACGGCAACAGCACTGTGGCGCCGGTCGTCGCCCGGCTCTCGAGCGCCCGGTGGGCGGCCTCCGCATCGGCGAGCGCATAACGCTTCTCAATCTTCACCTTGACCGCTCCGCTCTGCACCACATGGAACAGATCCGCCGCCATGTCGACGAGGTCGGCGCGCTCGGCGATATAGGTATTGAGCGTGGGGCGTGTCGCGAAGAGCGAGCCCTTTTGCGCAAGGATATTGATGTTGAAGGCGTCGATCTGTCCCGAGGACGAGCCGAAGCTCACGAACATGCCGAGCGGCGCGAGACAATCGAGCGACGCCGGGAAGGTCGCCTTGCCGACGCCGTCATAGACCACCGCGCATCCCCTGCCGTGCGTGATCTCCTTGACGCGCTTGGCGAAATCCTCATCGCGGTAGAGGATGACGTGATCGCAGCCATGGGCCTTTGCAATCTCGGCCTTCTCCGGCGACCCGACCGTACCGATGACGGTGGCGCCGAGATGCTTGGCCCATTGCGTGGCGATGAGGCCGACGCCCCCCGCCGCCGCATGAAACAGAATGGTCTGCCCCTCCTCCACCCTGAACGTGCGCCGCAACAGATATTGCGCCGTCAGCCCCTTCAGCATGATGGCAGCGGCCGTCTCGAAATCGATCGACCCCGGCAGCTTCACCAGATGCGCGGCGGGAACCAGGCGCTCTTCCGCATAAGCGCCGATCGCAGACGCATAGGCGACACGATCGCCCGGCAGGACATCGTCGACGCCCTCGCCCACGGACACGACCTCCCCGGCCCCCTCGGAACCGGGAATGAAAGGCGTGGGCAGCGGATACAATCCTGTGCGATGGTAGACGTCGATGAAATTGAGGCCGATGGCGAACTGGCGGATGCGCACCTCTCCCGGGCCGGGTTGGCCGACCTCGACATCCTCAAAGCGCAGGGTCTCGGGCCCGCCCGGGGCGTGAACACGTATGGCCTTCATGATCAACTCCTTATGGCGCGCGCATGTTAGCTATGCAAGGGGCGCCGGAGCAACGACTTCGCAATTGGGATATAATACAAACCCGCCCTGTAATTTACCCCTTGAAGCGCCATGACCTTGCCCTCTTCCCCCGCGGCTCCGCAATCCAGCCTCTTCACGCCCAAGCTCGTTACTGTCTTGCGCGAAGGCTATACGCTCGCGCGTTTTCGTGCGGATGCGGTGGCCGGGCTCACGGTTGCGGTCGTGGCCCTGCCCTTGTCCATGGCCATCGCCATCGCCAGCGGCACATCGCCGGATCGCGGCCTGGTGACGGCCATCATCGGCGGCTTCATCATTTCAGCCTTGGGGGGCAGCCGGTTCCAGATCGGCGGACCGGCCGGTGCCTTCATCGTGCTCGTGGCCGCGACCATCGTCCGCCACGGCTACGACGGCTTCCTGCTCGCCACCATCATGGCCGGCCTCGTTCTCATCCTTGTCGGCGCCCTGCGGCTCGGCACCTATATCAAGTTCATTCCGCATCCGGTGACCGTGGGCTTCACCAGCGGCATCGCCATCATCATTTTCGCAAGTCAGATCCGCGACCTCCTGGGCCTGACGCTCGCCGGCCCGGAGCCGGCCGCGCTCATCCCCAAGCTCGAGGCCCTGGGCCAGAGCATCAACACGATCAACCCGGCCGCCGCGATACTGTCCGTCAGTGCGATCGCCCTGATCGTCGGCCTGCGCCGCATCCGCCCGAACTGGCCCGGCTTCCTGATCGCCGTGGTTCTGGCCGCCGCCGCCACGACGCTGCTCGGCCTTCCCATCGAGACCATCGGCACGCGCTTCGGCGCCATTCCGGACGGCCTGCCGGCACCGCGCCTGCCCGACATCTCCCTTGATACCGTCATCGCCGTGATGCCGGATGCCCTCGCCATGGCGCTGCTCGGCGGCATCGAGTCGCTGCTGTCGGCCGTCGTCGCCGACACGATGACCGGACGCCGGCATCGCTCCAACTGCGAATTGGTGGCGCAGGGCATCGCCAACGTCGCCGCCGCGCTGTTCGGAGGGCTCGTCGCCACCGGCACCATCGCGCGCACGGCCACCAACATCCGCGCCGGCGCGACGAGCCCCGTATCCGGAATACTGCATTCGGTCTTCCTGTTTCTGTTTCTCCTCTTCGCCGCCTCGCTAATCGCCTATGTGCCGTTGGCGGTGCTCGCCGCCGTGCTCGCGGTCGTCTGCTGGAACATGGCTGAACGCCATGTCTTCGTGCAGATCCTCAGGCAATCGCGTGGGGAAGCGCTGGTGCTGCTGGCGACCTTCCTGGTCACGATCCTTCATGATCTCGCCATGGGCATCGCCGTCGGCGTCGTCATGGGCAGCTTCCTGTTCATGCACAGGATGGCCGATCTCGTCTCCGTATCGACCGGCGGCGCCAGTATCGCCGCCGGCAGCGCCGACGTCCCCGACAGCGAGGTGGAAGCCCCCACCTATAGCGCCTCGGAAAACGGCGACATCCTGGTCTACCAGATCTCCGGCCCCCTCTTTTTCGGCGCGGCCTCGACCATCGGTGCGGTGCTCGAGCGGATCGGTGTCTTTCCGAAGGCGGTGGTGCTCGACCTGTCGCGGGTCCCCCTCGCCGATTCCACCGCGGCGCTGTCGCTGAAACTCGCCGTCGATACGATCAGGAGTAACGGCGCCGCCGTCGTGGTCTGTGGGGCAAGGCCCGAGGTTCGCCATATCCTGAAACAGGAAGGGGTGAAGCCGCCGATCGTCTCCTATGCCTCCGACGTCGACCGCGCCCGTACCCTCGCGAGACGCAAGATCGGCGTGCCGGTGGCGCCGGAGCCCGTCTCCTGATCACGCAAGGCCTGCAGCGCGTGACTGTCCCCGCACCCGGATCAGACATCCCCGCAAACATGGCCGATGCTCCATGACTGCGAGGATATCGGACTGCGGGGATATCACGATCATTTCTGAGGCAATTCAGAAACGATGTCATCGTTATCCAGTTTTCCAGAACGCAAAAGAACAAACCCCGATAAAGCCTCCTCTCATCTCCGATGGCAAAGAGATGCCGAGAGAGACGACATGAATGGATGGGCGGGTCGGATCTTTTCCGCCGATCTGCGAGGCCGTAGAGGCATTGTCCAGACACGTGATCGTCTTCAAGACGGCGAACAATTTTCCGGAATCGCGCTTCGGCAGTATGATGCATTGCGATAAAGTTCGAACTGGCGCTGCGCCGGGGAGAGCGCTACCACCACAGCGCCCGATGAGACTCAAGGTTTACGCGGCGTGGTTGGATTGACCGAGATGAACGCAGACATCGCCGAGACCAAAGACCAAGTCGCCCCCAAAGAGATGGTCGCCCCCAAAGAGATGGCCGCCCCCAAAGAGAGGGCCGAGACGCGGGCCACACGATCATTCGATATAGTCGTCGTTGGCGCCGGACCCATTGGCCTCGCGGCGGGAATGGCCTTTGCCCATGCGGGATTATCGGTCGCCGCCATCGGCCCGACGCAGCCACCGGCCGCCCCGGGCCGCACAACCGCGCTCCTCGACGGATCGGTGCGCTTTCTCGAGGCGATCGGCGCCTGGGATGAAGACGCGCTTGGGCAGGCGCCGCTGGCTGAGCTTGCCATCATCGACGATACGGGAAGCCTGTTCCGGATACCGCCGGTCATCTTCCACGCAGGCGAGCTTGAGCTGCCGGCCTTCGGCTATAATGTGGAGAACACCGATCTCGTCGCAGTCCTCGCCGACAGAGCCTCTCGCACCCCGGGGCTGACGCTTCTCCCGCAGTTCGCGGTGGATCTCCATGTCGGCGACGACGTCGCCCGCGTCACCCTCGACGACGGATCCTCGGTCGAGGCCAAGCTCGTCGTGGCGGCGGACGGTCGCCTGTCCCGGATGCGGGATGCGGCTGGCATAGCCTGCCATGAGCGTTCCTATCCGCAGATTGCGATCACCGCGATCCTGAGCCATGACCGATCCCATCGCGACCGGTCCACCGAATTCCATACCCGTCAGGGGCCGTTCACCCTCGTGCCGTTGCCCGGCCGCCGTTCCAGCCTCGTCTGGGTTTGTGCGGAAAAGGAGGCAGAGGCGCTCCAGGCGCTCGACGCGGCCGCCTTCGGCCGCGCCGTCGAACGGCAGGCCCAATCGATGCTCGGCGCCATGCGGCTGGAGGGGCAGCGCGGAGCCTTCCCGCTCGCGATGCTGACGGCCGATCGCCTTGTATCGCCCCGGCTGGCGCTGGTGGGGGAGACAGCCCATGTTCTGCCTCCCATAGGGGCACAGGGCCTGAACCTCGGACTGCGCGATGTCGCCGCGCTCCGCGATGCCGTTGTCGAGGCGCACAAGCAAGGCGCCGATTTCGGCGCGGCGGCCGTACTTGCCCGCTATGCCCGCGACCGCAAGACGGATATCGCGCTGCGGGTCGGGGCGATCGATCTCATGAACAGGTCGCTCATGACCGACCTCCTGCCTGTCGACGGCCTGCGCGGTGCCGCTCTGCTCGCGCTCGCCAGCGTCACGCCGATCCGACGGCTCGCCATGCGCGAGGGGCTGCGGCCCTCGCTTTTTCCCCCGCGGCTCGCGCATGGGGTCGCGAAATCCAGGTGGGATAAAACTGCCTTGGAAAACGGTTTGTAAGGCTGAACGCACATCACATCATCGGTATCCATTGACACCGCTGATTGAAAGGAGCCCGCATCTCGCCCAAAAAGTCACAATCATGGCTATGGATCAGGCGAACCAGACCCGTGATCGTGTCTCAATTGGAGCCCTGAAGCCTTAGTCCCTGGGAAAGCGTGCCGCGAACCTCCGGAACGCGTCCGTTTCCAAACGAGGCCACAGAATTTCGGAACGACCAGCCTGATGAAACACCATATCGCCAAATTCTCGATCGGCCAGGTCGTCAAGCATCGCATCTATCCGTTTCGCGGTGTCATCTTCGACGTCGACCCCACGTTCAACAACACCGAGGAATGGTGGCAGGCCATTCCGGAAGATCGCCGGCCGTCGAAGGACCAACCGTTCTACCACCTCTATGCCGAGAATGCTGATTCGGAATATGTGGCCTATGTGTCCGAGCAGAATCTGGTGCTCGACACCTCGGGCGACCCGGTCCGCCACCCGCAGGTCGACGCGACCTTTGAACGCGACAATACGGGCCTCTACCATATGCGCCGCAGCCATCGGAACTAACGCGCTCTCGCGCCACGCCCATCCCGTCTCGCGTGGGGAATATCCGACACATCAATACGCTTCGGGAAACCACGTGCCGGGCGGCGCGAGCGTTCGTCCTGCACGGGATGCGTCCGCCTTGCAAAGGAAAATGGCCGCCGCATCGCTGCGACGGCCATTATTAAAGGCGGCGACCGGCGACAAGCCGCCGGTCTCTCGATGGCCCGGTCAGCGCGCCGGGGCGGCAGGCGCAGCCGGTGTGGCCGGCGCAGGCGCGGCACCCGGAGCCGGAACGGCACCGGTGGCAGCCCCCTGCTGCTGCATGTTCTTGCGCATCTCCTCGGAGCGCTTCTGCAGCTCTTCCTGCAGCTTGCGCTGCTGCTCCTCAAGGATCTTCGGGTCGATCGGCGCGCCGTCGAAGGCCTTCGTGAAGCCGGCGAGCGGCACCTGGAAGGTGACTTCGTTGCCGACCTGGTTCTGGACGCTGACGTTAAGCGCATTGCCCTTCTTCAGCGAGTTGATCACATCGTCCTTCACCTGGGCTTCGGCGAAACAACCGTTCGGGAAGCAAATGGCATAGGCGCCCGGTGTCGGCTGTCCCTGGTCGACCGTAAAACGGATGCCAGGACGCAGCAAGAGGCCGAGCGGCATCAGGAAGCGCACGATGCGGGTCTGGTCGCCCTTCACATCATAGACCGCGAGCGCCAGAACCGGCTGGCCCTGATCCGACACGAAGTCGCGGGTCGTGTAGCAGATTTCCTTGTTGTTGCCGGGATCCTTGCCGCAGACCTTCGTCCAGTCGGTCTGCGAGGGCTCCGGCTTCACCTGCACCAGCGTCGGCCCGCCTTGCTGCGCTTGCGGGGCCTGCGCAGGCTGCTGTTGCTGCTGCTGTTGCTGGGCCTGTGGCCGCTGCTGCTGCCGGGCCTGAGCAAAAGCCGCGACGGGGGCGAGCGCAGTGATGCCGGCCAGCAGTGTCGCTGTGACGCTGACCGACAACCGGACCGGCGTCGATTTTCTCACGCGGGGCATCAAATAATCCTCTTTAGCGTTGACCAAACTCGATACGCAAACAGCGGCTCTCGCGCATATCCCATCGATCCGGCTCCGATCCGGTCCGATGAAGCAGTCTGCTGCTTCGGCGTCGAATGCGGCTATTGAATGACTGTCCCGCTGTCTCTTTAGCGGGTCCGCGAGGATGTTTCCAGAGCGCGGAGGCCTCACGTCGCACTGAAAATGCGCATCCCGTACAAAGCAAGGACACCATTCCCCAACAAGTCGGTCGCCGATTGCCGCGCTTTGCGCGAACGGCATCGGCTAATGTGGCGCGGGGCGGGTATACCCGATGAATCCGCATACATTAGTATAAGGCCGAATCGGATCACACGAGCCTGCGAGTAACCAGTTCGATCATGAGTGGTACGCCTAACCGCTGCTTGAAGCGAATCGTGATGATCGTGACCCTTCTGGCCGCGGCACTCGTCTCCGATATAGTTTTGGCAGGCGCGCGGCGCACAGCCGTCTCGGCTTATGGCGAGCCGGCCCTTGCAGCGGACTTCAAGGCGTTTCCCTACGCCAATCCCGAGGCGCCAAAGGGCGGTACCCTGCACCTGAGCATTCTCGGCACCTTCGACAATCTCAATCCCTTTGTTTATAAGGGAATTGTCGCGCAGGGCATCTGGCTGGGGAACCGGCAGATCGGCGCGCCGGTGATGCTCGTCTACCAACCGCTCATGGCACGGTCGCTCGACGAGACCTTCTCGCTCTACGGCCTGATCGCCCAGAGCGTCGAATTGCCCGAGGATCGCAGCTTCATCGTTTTCCATCTCGATCCGCGCGCCCGCTTTTCCGACGGAGTGCCGGTCACGGCCGCCGATGTGGAATTCTCCTGGGCGCTTCTGAAAGAGAAGGGGCGTTTGTACGGCGACAGCACGACGGCCACCATCACGGATCCGCACACGATCCGCTTCGATCTCTCGCCCGACAATCGTGAATTGGCGCTCCTTCTCGCGCAGATGCCGGTCCTGCCGAAACACGCGGTCGATCCGGACACCTTTGACACGGCGACCTTCACCACGCCGATCGGCTCGGGCCCCTATGTGGTCGCCGCTGTCGATGCAGGTCGCAGCATCACCTTCCGCCGCAATCCGGATTTCTGGGCCAAGGACCTGCCGGTCACCCGCGGGCTCTATAACTTCAACGAGATCAAGCTGAACTATTTCCGGGACGTCAACACGCAGTTCGAGGCGTTCAAGGCGGGCACCTATGATCTGCGCCTGGAGCAGAGCGCCAGCCGCTGGGCGACGGGCTACGACTTCCCGGCGCTGCGGGATGGCCGCGTCATCCGCGAGCAGGTGCCGACGGGCACGCCGAAGCCCATGTCCGGCTTTGTCTTCAACACGCGCCGGCCGATATTCGCAGACATCAGGGTCAGGGAAGCCCTCACCCAGGTCCTCGATTTCGCATGGATCAATCAGAACCTGTTTTTCGGCCTTTACAAACGCAGCGACAGTTTTTTTGCGGCCTCCGAGCTTTCCGCCCATGATCGGCCGGCCAGCGCGCGCGAACGCGCGTTGCTCGCCCCGTTTCCGGGCGCCGTTACGCCCGACGTCATGGAGGGCCGCTGGTCCCCACCGCAATCCGACGGCTCCGGAAGCGACCGTCGGAACGCCCGCCTTGCCATCGACCTCATGGCTCAGGCGGGCTATCAGCTCGCGGCTTCCCGCATGGTGGCCAAAACCGACGGCGGGACGGTGGGCCAGGATTTCGATTTCGAAATCATGGTGGTATCCCGCGACCAGGAAAAACTCGCCCTCAATTACGCGAGTTCGCTCCGGCGGATCGGCGTGACCGCGAGCGTCCGCCTCGTCGACGAGGCGCAGTACTGGAAACGCCTCAGGTCGTTTGATTTCGACATGATCCTGAATATCTGGAACGTGGTTGCCTCGCCGGGCAGTGAACAGATGAATCGCTGGAGCGTGGCGGCGGCGGATCGCGAGGGCTCGCTCAACTATGCGGGCGTGCGCGAGCCGGCGGCGGAAGCCATGATCAACGCCATGCTCGCGGCAAAGTCGAAGGAAGACTATGTCGCGGCGGTGCGCGCGCTCGACCGCGTTCTCATCTCCGGAAACTATGTGGTGCCGCTCTTCTACGCGCCCGATCAGTGGGTTGCGCGGCGTGCCGAGGTCAATCGTCCAAATTATACCCCGCTAACCGGCATCGCGATCGAAAGCTGGTGGCACGCGGTGCCCTGACAGGGCAAACTCGCAAGATCCGAATCGCAACAAGGAGTTGAGGTTGGTCGTGCCCCATGCGCCCCTCGATGCGGGCCGGCCGAACGTGCCGACACCACAGTTACGGCTGGGCAGGCTCCTCGCCGGTGCTGCCGCGCGCGAGCCGGGCCGCATGGCCTTTTCGTCGCCGCCGGTGGACATGGTGACGGCCTGGTCCCGTCACGGGTTGACGACCTCGGCGGCCGATGGGCAGGTGCGGCGGCTTGCGTCCTTCCTGCAGCACCTGCCGCTTGAACCCGGTGATCCGCTTGGCATTCTGCTGCCCAATGGCGCCGAGGCCTGCGTGACCATTCTCGCGGCGCTGCGCGCGGGCTATGTGCCCTGCCTGCTTTCGCTCGGCTGGCGGAGTGATGAACTGGTGGCAGCCGTCGAGGCCGCCAAGGTGCCCGCCATCATCACGCTCGATCGTCTCGGCGAGGTGCGACCGGCCGACCTCGCCTGCACAATCGCTGCCGATTATCTCGGCCTGCGCTTCATATGCTCCTTTGGCCACGATATTCCCGATGGGGTCATCTCGCTGGATCAGGCGCTCAACGATCAGGTTCTCCGGGATTTCGAAGAGTTGGGCGACATCGGTGGTCCGCCCCCCTCACCCGGGCTGATCACCTTCGAGCGGCATGGTGACGGCGTCCTGCCGCTGCTGAGGCCGGAGGCGACGCTGATCGCCGCGACATTGCCCCTCGTGCTCGCGGCCCGGCTCGGCAGCGAGAGCCGTATCGTCAGCCTCCTCCCGCCGGACGACCTCGGCGGCCTCGCAAGCGGCCTTGTCGCGGCGCTCGCCGCCGACTGCCCGCTGACCATGCAGGCCCTGTTCGACGGCGATGAGCTTGTGCGCGACCTCGGCGCCGATCCGCCGGCCACCCTGATCGCGCCCGGCTGGATCGAGGACCTTCTCGCCGAGGCCGGGCTTCTGGATAACGACCAGCTCACCTGCGTCCTGGTGCACAAGGCGCCGGTCCGGCTGCCGGTCGGCAGGAGTCACAACGCCCGTATCGTCGATGTGCTGACGGTTGGCGAGGTCGCTCTCATGGCCGCGGCGCGCGACGCGCAGGGGCCGGCGCTCAGGCTCGGCGCCTTCGGCGCGCTGGCTCCCGGAGGGATCCCCCTGCTTGAGGTCGAAGCCGGCCAGGATGGCGCCATCATGGCACGCGGCGCGGCAACCGGGTCGATCCCGCTGCTGGACGGCGCCGCGCCTCAAACCTCGGATGCGCCGGAGAGCGACTGGCACCACCTGCCCTACCGGATAACCCTGTCCGACGGCCTGATCGCGGCGCTCGATCCGATCCCTTGAGGAACCTTCCGGGCCGCCTCGCCCCTCTTTCCTGCTAGCCGATCCGGCCGGTCCATGGGCGCGAGCGAAATGGCATCCTCGCCGGTCATCCCGGGGCGAGCCGCAGGCTCGAGCCCGGGATCCAGAACCGATGCGCTTGCCGGCTCGCATTGTCCGAGGCGCCTCTATCTTTGACCTGATCGGTTATGGATCCCGGACACGATCTGACGATCGTTCCGGGATGACACGGTGTCATTTCCACGCGCACTCCGGCCGACGAGCCGTCAATCGAGCAACCGGGCCAAAGCCCCTATTCCACCCAGCCCAGGGATCGCTCCAGCGCCTTGCGCCAGGCGCCGAGCAGTTTCTCCCGCTCATGAACCGGCATGGTCGGCTCCCAGCGCCGGTCGACGCCCCAGTTGCGCTTGAGATCCTCCGCGCTCGTCCAGTAGCCCGTCGCCAATCCCGCCGCATAGGCGGCGCCGAGCGCCGTCGTCTCCACGACCTTGGGGCGCACCACCGGCACCCCGAGCACGTCGGACTGGAACTGCATCAGGAGCTCGTTGGCGGCCATGCCGCCGTCGGCCCTGAGCTCCGTGATCGCGATGCCGGAATCCGCCACCATCGCCTTCAGAACATCGTAGGTCTGATACGCCGAAGCCTCGAGCGCAGCGCGCGCGATATGTCCCTTGTTCGCGAAACGCGTCAGCCCGCAGATCACGCCGCGCGCATCGGGACGCCAATGGGGCGCATAGAGGCCGGAAAACGCCGGCACGATATAGACATCGCCGTTGTTCTCGACGGAGCGCGCCAAGGGCTCGATCTCGCCGCTGGATGGGATGAGCCCCAGATTGTCGCGCAACCATTGCACGAGCGCGCCCGTCACCGCGATGGAGCCTTCGAGCGCATAGACGGCCTTGGCCGCGCCGAACTGATAGGCAACCGTGGTGATCAGCCCGCAGGTCGACTGGAAGGGCGTCTCGCCGGTATTGATCAGCGTGAACGAGCCGGTGCCGTAGGTGTTTTTGGCCTCCCCCGGCGTGAAACAGGCCTGGCCGACAAGCGCCGCCTGCTGGTCGCCGAGGATGCCGGCCACCGGCACGCCGGCCAGAACGTCATGCGCCTCGCCGTAGATCTCGCTCGATGACACGAGACGCGGCAGCATCACGGCCGGAATGGCGAACAGGTCCAGAATGTCCTCGTCCCAGGCCAGGCGATTGATATCGAGGAGTTGGGTGCGGCTGGCATTGGTGACATCGGTGACATGGCGCCCGCCCTCGGGGCCACCGGTCAGGTTCCAGACGATCCAGCTGTCGACGGTGCCGAACAGGGCCTCGCCCGCCTCGGCCTTCGCCCGGAGCCCCGGCACATGCTCGAGGAGCCACTTGAGCTTCAGCCCGGAGAAATAGGACGCAAGCGGCAAGCCGGTCCTCGCCCGCAGGCGGTCGCGGCCGCCGGCCCCGGCTTCGCTCGCGAGCCTGTTGGCCATGGCATCGACGCGCGTGTCCTGCCAGACGAGCGCATTGTGCAGCGGGGCGCCGGTCCGGCGATCCCATACCAACGTGGTTTCGCGCTGGTTGGCGATGCCGACGCCCACAATATCCGCTGGCACGAGCCCTGCCAGAGCCAGCCCGTCGCCTATGACAGCCTGAATGTTGCGCCAGATCTCCACCGCATCATGCTCGACCCAGCCAGGCCGCGGATAGATCTGCGCATGCTCCTTCTGTGCCTGCGCGACGATATCGCCCCGCCGGTCGAAAACGATGAAGCGGGAACTCGTGGTCCCCTGGTCGATGGCCCCAACGTAGCGCCCCATCCCGTTTCCTCATTGTTCTCGACCGCCCTGCGCACCAATACCGCAAGGACTGCAAGCTTGCCATTCGGCGTATGGATGTAAAGATCCGTCATATCATCGGAGCGCGCGGCGATCGCCGCGGCATGCAGTCCGTCAACAATAATAAGGACTGATGCTCACGGCAAAGCGCCGACAGTCTCGCTGATCCGCCATCCCCTGGGCAAAGACGGACGCGCCAATCTCTTATCACGGCAGAACGAATTCTTTGCTTATTTTTTCTTTTTCGAATCACTACGTTACCGACGTTTCATCATGCAGTTTATCGCCTTTTGGAGGGCGCGCCCGATAACAATTCAAATGCGGCGAAGATCATCGCAATGATTGCTCACAAATCGTATCGCCTGCTGACATCTAATCTGTTATCGTTACGTCATTGCCTCTAAATTTATTGGAGAGTTTCATTGTCCGATGATGAGATTGCCGGCCGACTGGCCGTGCTGGAGGTTATTGCGCGTGGCGCCATGTGGATGCTCTGCGGCCGGGCCGTGGAGGAAGGGCGGACGGACCTCGCCGTGGTCTTTCTCGCCGAAATGCGCCGACAGGCCTATGAAAAGAGTGGCGAATTGTCCGGCACGGCAGCGCTCGCGGGACGTCGCTATGCCGACAGCGTGATCTGGACATTGGCCGATGATGTCGAGACAATGTCGCCGGCCTTGAGCGCCAGCGCCCATTGAGCGACCACGCGCTGGTCTGTTCCGAGCGGAGACGTGGGTCCGGTCATGCAGACTGGCCCGCCATGGAGAGGCAAGTGGAGCGAATTTGACATGTGCGTCCCGCCTGACATCAGGCTCTAGATCAAATGTCAAAGTCAAAAGCTCCACTAAAGCCAATAACTTGCTAGAGTATGCTGTATTTGGATGGAATCCCACGGTCATCCCGGGGCGTTGCGCAGCAATGAGCCCGGGATCCATGAACACGCGGCCCGAGAAAAGACGCATCGGACTGTGCCTCTCTGGTAGACCATGGTGTTCATGGGTCCCGGGCTCGGGCCTTTCGGCCCGCCCCGGAATGACACCACGGTTCCGTATGAAGTCAGCATGCTCTAGTGGTTCTCGTCACTCCGGCATTGGCTCCGAGGCCCGTATCAGGCGGATGCAAATGTCGACGACGAACCACGAGCGTCTGGCGGCGACTTGGCATGTCCACAGTCGTACCGCGCCGTCGTGCAAGACAATCCAGGCCGAGGCGAATTTTGCCAGGCCGAGGCGAATTTTGCACGTCGCCGGCACCCAAGACTGCCGCCGAGTAAAGCGTGGTCGCTCGACATAACTGGCCACGAAGCTGGGTCGTGTCCGGTCGTGATGTGAACGGGGTATCAAGATCATCTTTGGGCGATGGGGGATCGCGCCGTCGCCGCTTGGGTCAATCGAGCATCGCGTCGATGCCGCTCATGCGTTGGATCACGTCTCATCAGGAGGCTCGCCTCACGCTTGTCGCAATTCTTGCGTCAAGCTCGCGCGACATTTCTCTTGTGTCGGGCATTTCTCTTGTGTCAGGCATCTCTCTTGTTCAGGACGATCTCATGCATATCCCCGCTCGCCTTGTCTTTGCTCTGGCCCTCATCGGCGCGGTCAGCACTGCGAATGCACAGGATATGGGAGCGAACGCCGGGCAGACACGGTCCGGCCAGATCACCATCGTCGGCGAAGGCCGCGTCTCCGCGGCGCCGGACATGGCGACGCTCTCGACCAATGTGGTGACCGCCGCGAAATCCGCGCGTGAGGCGACGGATGCCAATACCAAGGCGATGACCGCGGTGATCGAGCGCTTCAAGGCCGCAGGCATCGAGCCGCGTGACATCACGACCTCAGGCTTTTCCGTGCAGCCGCGCTATGTCCAGCCCAAGCAGCAGGACGGAACGATCGCCGCGCCGCGCATCGACGGCTATGAGGTCCGCAACGGCATGACGGTGCGTGTCCGGGACCTGACCAAGCTCGGGGCTGTCCTCGACACGGCGATCACCGCCGGCGCCAACCAGATCGACGGCATCAGCTTTGACGTGGCCGATCCCACCGACCTACTGGACAAGGCCGGCACAGCTGCGGTGAAGGATGCCCGCCGCCGCGCTGAACTCTACGCCGAGGCGGCAGGCGTCAAGCTCGGCCGGGTGCTCGTCATTGCCGAGCCATCCCTGGAGGGACCGCGCCCCATGATGATGGCTGCCCCGCGCGCCGACTTTGCGAAGGCGTCAGCTGTGCCGATCGAGAGCGGCGAGCGTGATTTCAGCGTACGCATCCGCGTGACCTATGCGATCGCGCAGTAGCGCAACCTCCCTGCACGCCGGCTGAAATCAAGCTGGAAGAAATCAAGCTGGAAGACTTCAAGCTGGACGGCTTCGGGTCGGACGGCTTCAGGTTGCAGCATGTCCGATGAACTCCGGTTCACTGGACATGCTCCAGGTCATTGTTTCCAAGCATTGTCTTCACGCAGACCGGTGTCCGCTTCGCGCGAAAATGCTCTGGACGTGAGCAAAGTGGGCGGACCGCGAGAGTGAAGCCGCTGGTCACCGGCGTGCCGAGCCCGCGGCCAAGCGCCTGTTCATGCCGTTGCAGGGCTTGCCCCCGCCCCTTGCTTCCCCGTCGGTATCGATCATCCCCGGCAAGGAGCCGCGTTGAGGATCGCCCGCGTCTTCGTCGGTGCTTTCGCACCGACGACATCCGCCGGAACCTTCAATCGCGGCGAAGACAATCTCCGATGGCAAAATGTTACCGTACAAAATGTTACCGCAACGGAAACAAAATCTCTTGATCGCGCGTTGTACCGGGAACGCCCACCCTGCGATCGACTTTCTGACAAAGAAAGCCGGCCGCCGCGTGACTGAAAAAACCAGAACTTTCGACAAAATGTGAGTATATTATGTCAACCATACTCCTCATTATACTCATTCTGCTAGTCATCGGTGCGCTGCCCACGTGGCCATATAGCTCAGGTTGGGGCTATTATCCGAGTGGAGGATTAGGACTGATCCTAATCGTACTGCTCATTCTCCTGCTCATGGGGCGGCTATAAAGTCCAAACCGCAAGAGGTGGAGCGATAGTCTGGCAAACTGCCGAGGAGGGCCCAGATGTTCACCGACATAAGACCATCGCTGAGATGGCGGCCCGTAGGCCTCCTGTTGGGCTTTCTCACCCTGTCCTCGGTGACGCAGGCACAGTCACCCCCGCCCGGCGCGGGGTTCCCGCCTGCGCCCGAGGTGCCTGCGCCTGGAGCTATCATCCCGGCCCCCTCACCCTCGGGCGAGCAGATCGGCAGGCTGACGCAGAGCGAGGTCGCCAACCGCGGGGCATCGGCATCCGCGCAGAACGCCTTCAACCCCACCGCCCAGAGCATCGCCGAGGGACGCGTGATTGAGGATCGCGCCGCCATCCTTGAAGAGCGCCTGAACAAGAGCAGTCGCCGGGCGATCAACAGCATCTGTCGCGGATGCTGATCAAGACCGCGCGATTGGCATGATGCGGGATGGGTTCCTTGTGTTCTCGCTGGTGTTCGCTGCCACATGCGGCAGCCTGACCGGCTCTTACGCGGCCCCTCTCGATCTCGCGTCACAAGCCCAGAACTGGCTAACCAAGAACCTGGGACTGAAAAAATCCCGGGCGCAGCATTCGCCGCCCGCGCCTGCCGCAGCGAGACTCGCGCGTCAGTCCCGGCCCGAACGTTTAACGGCAACGCCTCCGTTGCCCCCGCGGCGCCCGCCTCAAGAACCCGCCGCGGCGCTTCATCCGCCCGGCGGAACGCCGCAAGCCCCTGACCGGCCATCCGCGGAGGGGACGCCTTCTCACCGCGCATCGACGATCGTCTTGCCGCCACGGCGGCCGCCCGACCTGGGTCCCAGCCCCGGCGCAGCCGCATCCGTCGCCAATACTGGGCTTCCCACCGGCGATTTGCCCGCCGCTTCATCGGTGATGCCGACGTCGCCCGGACCGGCTGGACCGCCCGCGCCGGCTGAACCGCCCGCAGCGACTGATGCGGCGCAGACATGCGATGGCGCGCCGGCCCAGATGGTGGTCACGCCGGCTGTCGGGGTTCCGCAGGAAGGCGTCTGCGCCGTCGCGCGCCCCGTTCGCCTGGAAGCCGTCCTGATCGGCCACGACAGGCGCATCGCGCTCAACCCGCCTGCCGTCCTCTCCTGCTCCACCGCGGCCGCCATCGCCGCCTGGATCAGGGAGGATCTCGTCCCGCTCGCCGATGCAACGGGATCGCCGCTCGTCTCGATCACGGTCGCCGATTCCTACAGCTGCCGGCCGCGCAACCGGCTTGCCGGCGCGAAGCCTTCCGCACATGGCAATGGCCTTGCCTTCGACCTCGGCGCGATGGAACTCGCGGACAAGCGCATCCTGACGATGCAAAGCGACAGCCTGACGCCGGCCGCGCGGCAGTCGCTGAAGGCGAGCGCCTGCGAGCGCTTCGGCACGGTGCTCGGCCAGGGATCGGACGGCTACCACGAAGACCACCTGCATGTGGATCTCATCCCGCGGCGACCCGGGCGCGCGATCTGCCAGTGGACGCTGCCCCGCGACAGCAAGGGATAGCGGCCCTCTCCCGCGCGGTCATTTTGCGAATGGCAAAACAGGACCCGCGCCAGCACAAATGCGCGCAGGAGCCAGCAAAAGCGGTTCATGCTGCTGCCCCCAATGTCCTAGAGTGACGAGGTCCGATCTCATCGGAGCAGCCCGCGCGGCGGCAATCCGTGCCGCCTTGGCGTTCTCGTTGCGGTCGAACCGGGTGTCCGTCCCTCGCCTCTGCAAAGGATCCAACCGCGTGAAGGCCGTTTTTGTCGATGCCAGCCCTACCCTCGCCGCTGTCGCCGAGCGACTTCATCGTCCCGATGACGTCCCGCTGCGCATCAATTGCCAACCGGACATCCGCCCGCCCGCGCTTCCGGCGGTGATCGATGACGCCGCAATCGCGCTGATCGACCATACGCACCTGCCGACGGACATTGCCCGCCAATGTGCGGGGCTCAGGCATGTGGTCTTCCTCGGCACCGGCGCCCGCTCCTACATGGATGTGGAGGAATTGGCCGCCCTCGGCATCACGGTGCATCTCATCCGCGGCTACGGTGACACGGCGGTCGCCGAATGCGCCTTCGCCCTCATGTGGGCGGCGGCCAAGGGCTTCGCTTTCATGGATCGCGGCATCCGTGCCGGCCAATGGCGCCTGACGAACGGCCTGCAACTCACGGGCAAGACGCTGGGACTGATCGGCTTCGGCGGAATCGGCGCGGAGATGGCACGTCTCTCGGCCGGTGCGGGAATGCGTGTGCTCGCCTGGAACCGCAGTGCCAGGAGCGCCCCGGGTGTCACCTTTGTCGACATCGATACCCTGCTTGCCGAGAGCCACGTGCTCTCGCTGCATCTTCTGCTCAATGACGAGACCCGCGGTTTCCTGTCGCGCGCGCGGCTGGCGCGGGTGCGGGACGGTGCCATCCTGGTGAATACGGCGCGTGGCGCGCTCGTCGACGAGGCGGCGATGATCGACGCGCTCAAGTCCGGCAAGCTCGCCCATGCCGCCCTCGACGTCTACGAGGCGGAGCCGCTGCCCGGCGACCACCCGCTCACCCGCCTCGACAATGTGACGTTATCCGCCCATTCGGCCTTCCGGACGCCGGAGGCCAGCGACAGCCTGATCGAGGCAGCGCTCAACCATTGCCGCCGCATTTCCGGTGTCGGCACGCCGTCATGAGCGAGTTATCCCCGTCATAATTTTTATGACCATCGAAAGCCGTTAGAGCATTTTCAAGCGAAGCGGCTACCGGTTCGCGAAAAGAAAATGCGACAAAACAAAGATGTAGAGCAAATTGCGATCCAGTCAGATCAAAATTTGCTCTAGAGCATAATCCGACCGGAGTGAAACGAGGATCGATAAGATTATGCTTGAAATAAAGGAAGTTAGAGCGCCGATCTGATGCAATCAGATCGAAACGCGCTCTAGAAGGCTGCGGCCTCGAGATAGACATCCCGCGTGATACGGGCCGTCTCCTGCCAATTGCGCGTCGCCGCGGCCGCGCGGCGCGCATCCCGCCTCGCCTCGGTCTCGCTTGCCGCCTCATCGATGACCTGCTCGAAAGCCCGTGTCCAGGCCGGCGTATCGAGCGGATCGACCAGAAGCCCCTGGCCGAGCGCCGCCTCCTCCGGAGCGCCGCCGCTGGCGACGACCACCTGGGCGCCGCAGGCGAGCGCTTCCGTCACCGGCATGCCGTAGCCCTCATAGATCGAGGGATAGAAGAAGCCCGCGGCTCCCCGATAGAGCGTGCGCAGCACCCCATCATCCACATAGCCGGTAAAGCGGATCTGTCCATCGCGGACCAAGGCCTCGGTGGCGGCCGGCCAGTTCATCTCGCCCCAGCCGGAGCCCCCGACCAGCACCAGCGGCATTGCGGCGCGGCGTTCCGCCGGCAGGCGGCCATAGGCATCGACGAGGGTGCGCAGGTTCTTCCGCGGCTCGAGCGTCGACACGCTCAACGCATAGCGCCCCTTCGTGAGCCCAAAGCGCGACAGGGCGGCCTCATCGTCCACCCGCGCACGTTCGAAGAAACGCGTATCGACGCCTGGATAGGCGACGCGGATGCGCTCCGCCGGGACGCCGACCAGATCCGTGATCTCATGGGCCGAGAACTGCGAAATCGTGAGCACGCGCGGCGCCGATGCGATTGACGCGAGCCGGCTGTTGAACCAGCGCACGCGCTCCGCCGGATGAAGGGTCGGATGGCGCAGAACCGACATGTCGTAGATCTCGGGGATGGTGACCCGCCCCAGCGGTGCCGGCGCGAAGAAGTTCATCGCATGGAAAACATCGTAGCCGCCGCGGCCGACACGGCCGTGGTAGCGCCGCGCCAACGCTCCGCCATAACGCTCGAATACAGCGCGTGCGTGGATACCTACGTGTTTCTCCAGCCTATCACCCCAATATTGGGCATATCCACTCTCACGCTCCTGTGAAAAAGACACGAACATCTCGATGGGACGTACCCGAAAGCCGTCGAAAACATCGATTCTTACTTCTTCATTATTCGTTCCGCGTGACGGGTCAGAACGAGATACATCGAGAAGTGCCTTGACGACCTCAAGCGTATAGTGGCCAATTCCGGTCAGGCGGGATCGTACCGGGGTCACATCTACGCAGACTGAAACAACCATGAGAATCTCGATATCCCTGTCGCCGCGGCTCGTATGGAGGTTCTTAACAAAACAGTGTCAAAGCGGGGTAAATACTCACCCTTGCGTTGATGGTATGGCCCATATCGGGCGTTGCCTAGGCAAGCGCGGTCATATAGCTAGGCCAGATGACGCCTCATGCTGGAGACTGGGCAGGTTGTGCAATGTCCGGGATGCGGTGTGGATATGGACCCGGTCTTTCTATCGCGGATCCATTGTCAGGATCGAGTGGCAGTCGAGGTAGCAATACGTGTCCCTACTCTTGAAATTTAAGATCGGTATCGCGCGTGTTCCGTTCTTGGGCCCCTTCATTCGCCAGACCTACCAGCTTGCCACCGCACCGTTAGCATTGGCGCGCTCCGCACGGACGGAATTGCCGCGCCTCGGCAATGACCTCAGCGATGTCGCAGAGCGCCTGACCCGCGTCGAGTATGAACTCCGCGACCTCAAAGCCATGATCGACAGCGAGATCCGGTCCGTGATCGATCCCCGGATCATCGACCAACGTTTTGCGGAACTGCGGGCCCACGCGGACGCAAGCGTCCAGACGTCAGTGGGCCAAACGGTACAACGGCTCGATCTGCGCATGCAGGGGCTCGAGCAGCGCACTGCCGAAGTGATGGATCGCGGCGACCATGAATGGGGAGCGTCGCGACGCTCCTATACGGAGCTCGCCCATCGTCTGTCGCTGCTGCTCGAAGACGTCCGCAAACTGCCGGCCGGCAGTTCACGGCCGGAGCTCCAGGAGAAGATGGCCGGAACGCCGGACCCTCTCCTGACAACCTTCTACGCCACGTTCGAGGATCGCTTCCGGGGCTCGCGCGAAGACATTCGCGAGCGCGTTTCCGTCTTCCTGCCCGAAGCCCAGGAAGCCGTGAAGATTGCCGCCGGTGCGGGTCCGATCGTGGACCTCGGCTGCGGCCGCGGCGAATGGCTGGAAGTTCTGTCGCGGGCGGGGATCCGCTGCCTTGGCGTCGACAACAACGAGGCGCAGCTCGCGAGCGCCCGCGCGCACGGACTGCCGGTGCTGAATGCTGATGCCCTGGCGTGGCTGAAAGAGCAGCCGCCGGCATCGGTGCCGATGATCTCCGCCTTCCATCTCATCGAACACCTGCCTTTCCCGGTCCTGACCGAATTCGCCTCGGAAGTCATGCGGGTTCTGACACCCGGCGGGCTTGCGCTGTTCGAGACGCCCAATCCCGAGAGCCTTCTGGTTGGCGCCTTCTCCTTTCATCTCGACCCGACGCACATCAAGCCGCTGCCCCCCGAGCTCACGACCTGCCTGATGGAAGTCCTCGGCTTCACGCCCGTGACGATCCGCCCGCTCCACCCTCACCCCTGGCGCGACCGCTATCTGCGCGAGAAGTCCTTGCCTCCGGACGTGGCGCGCCTGCTCTTCGGGCCGCGTGACTACGCCGTTCTCGCGCGCAAGCCGGGGGTCTGAGCCGATGCGTATCGCCCTCATCACCGCGCAGGTTCCCTTCGTCCGCGGCGGCGCCGAACTCCTCGCCGACAGGCTGCGCGACCACTTGCGCCTCTATGGCCACAATGCCGAAATCGTATCGCTGCCCTTCAAGTGGTATCCGCCGTCGACCCTGCTGGATCATATGGTCGCGGCAACGCTGACCGATTTCAGCAATTACAATGCGGTGCCGGTCGATCTCGCCATCGGGCTCAAGTTTCCGGCCTATCTCGGGCAGCATCCCAACATGGTCATGTGGCTGCTGCATCAGTATCGCGGCGCCTATGACGAGTGGGACACCGGGCACGGGGATCTCCTGTTCCACGAGGATGGGAAGCTCGCGCGCGACGCCATCCGCCAGGCCGACAACCTCGCCATGCGACGGGCCAAGGCGGTTTTCACCATTTCGGAAAATGTCACCCAGCGGCTGCAGAAGTACAATGGCGTCGCATCGACAGCGCTCTATCACCCGCCGCCGCTCGCCGAGCGTCACGATTGCCGGGGCTATGAGGACTATCTCTACTTTCCAAGCCGACTTTCCCTGCCGAAGCGCCAATCCCTCGTGGTGGAGGCACTGGCGCGCACACGCGCACCGGTCAAGGTCATGTTCGCGGGAGCTGCCGACAATCCGCAGCAGGAGGAGGAGCTTCACGCGCTGGCCAGGACGCTTGGCGTCGACGACCGCGTGATCTGGAGCGGACCTGTCGATGACGACACCATGGTCGATGCCTATGCCCGTGCGCGTGCCGTCGTCTATCCGCCGCGCGACGAGGACTACGGCTATGTGACACTCGAGGCGATGCTGTCCCGCAAGGCCGTCATCACTTGTGCCGATTCGGGAGGCCCCCTCGAATTCATCGAAGATGGCGTGAGCGGCTTCGTCACGGCGTCGGATCCGGCCTCCCTCGCCGCTGCAATGGATGAAATCTGGGAAGACCCGGCCCAGGCCGAGCGCATGGGAACCGCCGCTTGGGACCGCTATCAGTCGATGGGCATCTCCTGGCAGAATGTCATCGCGCAGCTCACCAGCGAGCCGACCGGGGCCGCATCGCCGAGTGAGACGCCCGCAAGGCTGCAACGGCCTTCACCGCGGGCCATCGTGGCCAATGCCGTCACGCCACGGATCGAGCCGGTCATCGCCCGCACCGGGATCAACAGCGTCAAGGAGCTCAGCACGATCTTCGAGCTCGATGACGCCTTCAGCACGCCGGACGCGGTCACCTATTACGAGCGCCACTTCGCCCGTTTTCTCACGTCGCTCGCGATGCTTGATCCGAAGCCTGGCACGCGCGTGCTCGATATCGGAGCGTCTGAACCCTACGTCTTCGCGGCCTTGCTGAAGCGCTATGCGCCCGATGTCTGGATATCAGCGGTCGAAGAGCGCGGTTCGGCGTCGGCGATCAATTACAAGATCAAGAGCAAAGTGCCGGGCGTCCAGGATTTCGAGGTTCACCGCGTCAAATGCAATGTCGAACGGGAGCGCCTCCCCTTCCCCGATGCGAGCTTTGATCTTGTCCTGGCGATGGAGATCCTCGAGCATCTGCCGGTCAACCCTGCCTTCTTCGCCGAGGAGATTGCCCGCGTCACCCGCCCCGGCGGCCAGGTCCTTGTGACGACGCCCAATATCGCCTCGCATGAGGCGACCGCGCGCCTCCTCAACGGTCATTCACCCTACTCCTTCGGCATCTTCATGCCGTTGATGGGAATTCATGGGCGCCACCAGCGCGAATGGACGCCCCATGAAGTCGAGTTGCTGATGCGCTCGGCGGGCTTCGACACGGACCGTCTCTCAACCGCGGACGTCTATGGCCAGACCGTGGAATCGAAAGCCGCCGACGTGCTCATGACCTGGCGGCGCGACCCCGTCCTTTTGGGCGAGACCACGCTCTACCTCGGTACGCGCAGCCTGCGCCAGTCCGACGCGCCGCTCGATCTGTACATTTCCGATCCACGGCAGTATCGCGGGGGAATCCTCGCCACCCGCCGCCGGCCGACCGATGCGAATGTGCAGGTTGCGCTGACCAACAAGAGCCCCGTGTCCTGGGCCCACGATGGCCCGGATCCGGTTCAGCTCGAGATCCGTTGGCTCAACGACGATGGAGAGCTCTCCCAGGAGTTCGTACGCTTGCCACTGCCGCGCACCATCGATCCGGGCGAGACGCTCAATACCCTGTTGCGCCTGGGCGAGGAGCCCGACCGCTACGAAGGTGCGGTTAGCATCCGGCTGTTCCACCTCGGCTATGGCTGGTTTGACATTCTCAACACGACGAATTCGGTCCTGCTGCCGCTCAAACGTGCAACCTTCGAAGCCTTCATGGCCTCGCCCGAACTCCGGGAGGCCTGATGCCTACCGAGCCTGCTCGCCCTCTGGTGGATTGGTTCTCGCCACTGCCGCCGGCGCGGAGCGATATCGCCCATTTTTCGGCACGCATATTGCCCGCCCTGTCAGCGCGCGCCGACGTGCGCCTCTGGACCGACCAGAGGGACTCGGATCCCGCGCTGGCCAAACATGCCGAGGTCATTGTTTACGATCCGCGCAGTATCGATTTGCGCAGACTGAACAAGAGCAACCTCATTTTTTACAACATGGGCAACGACGGGCGCTTCCACGCGGCGATCCGTGAAGTCATGTTCAAGGCCCCTGGGATACTCATCGCCCATGAGCTGAGCTACCATCACTCGATGTACTGGGACTATATGGTCCGCAGGCAAGATCCCGCCGGCTATCTCGCGCTTGTCGAACAGCGCTATGGCACCGCCGCCCTGCGCGCCGCAAAGCAGCACATGGACAAGGGAAAGCCGCATATCGACGAACTCGCCCGGCAATATCCGTTCATCGACTATCTGGCGGATGCCGCGCTGGCCGTCATCTGCCACACCCGCGCGGTCGAAGAAGCCGTGACGGCGCGCGGCATCGGCGCGCTGAGGCTGCCGCTCGCCTACCAGGCCCCGGCAAACCCGCCGTCACGATCCCGCACGTCGAGCGTCCTGGAGTTCGTGCAGTTCGGCTACATCGGCCCCCAGCGCCGCCTGTTCAGCATTCTGTCCGCCCTCAGCCGTTTCCGTGACAAGCATCCCTTCAGACTGCGCATCTTTGGTGAGTTGTGGGATGAGAACGCGGTGCGCGCTGAAATTCGCAACCTCAGGCTGGATGATTGCGTATCGATCGTCGGTTTCGTGGCGGAGCCCGTCCTCGATGGTGCCATCGCGAAGGCCGACCTCGTCTTCAACCTGCGCTATCCGTCGATTGGCGAAGCCTCAGGCAGCCAGATGCGCATCTGGGCGGCGGCAGCCCCGTCGATCGTGACCAATACGGGCTGGTACGGCGATCTCCCCGACAATACCGTCGTCAAGATCGAGCAGGAGACAGAGGCCGATGACATCGACCGCGTGCTCGCGGCGCTTGCCGCGGATCGGTTCGCCTATGCGCAGACCGGCCTGAACGGCTTCGCACACCTCGCCAAGGAGCACAGCCCGGAAAGCTATGTCGACCAGCTCCTGAAGATCGAGGAGATGGCCGAGGCGCGGCGCGGTGTCATGGCCTATCGCCATCTGTCGTTACGCGCAGATGCCATGATTGAAAGGCTGTTCGGCCGTGACAGGGCCGCCAGGATGAAGGCGGTCATGAACTACAAGCAGAAATTCGACGCGTGAAGGTGTGAATTCTTGGTCGACCTGATGTCCATGGCTTCCGGGCGCCTCGCTGAGGCGAGGCCCCGGAATGACGGCGGCATTCCATAAAGACGCATAGCCACCCAAAAAAGCGCCGGGCGGAAACCACCCGGCGCAACGCCGCCTGTCACCGTCTCCCGAAAGCCGAACGGCGTTCCGGGACCTTGCTCAAATACCCGCCCTGCCCTCGCGAACCCTGCGCAGATCGGCTTCCACCATCATGTCGACGAGCTCCTGCAGGCTCGTCTTGGCTTCCCAGCCGAGATTGGTCCTGGCGCGCTCGGGATTGCCGATGAGCAGATCCACTTCCGCCGGTCGGAAGAACCGCGGACTAATCGCAACGATGACCTTGCCCGTCGCCGTATCGATGCCTTCTTCCTCGATCCCGGCGCCGCGCCAAGCCAGAGTGAAGCCAGCCGCCTTGGCCGCCATCTCGACGAAAGCGCGCACCGACGTGGTGCGACCGGTTGCCAGCACGTAGTCCAGAGCCTCGTCCTGCTGCAGCATGCGCCACATGCCGTCGACATAGTCGCCGGCAAAACCCCAGTCGCGCTGAGAATCGAGATTGCCGAGCTCGATACGCGCGATCTCGCCGGCACGGATACGGGCAAGCCCATGCGTGATCTTGCGGGTGACGAACTCGCGGCCGCGTAGCGGCGATTCATGATTGAAGAGAATGCCGGAGGTCGCGTGGAGGCCGTAGCTCTCGCGATAGTTCACCGTCATCCAATGGGCGTAGAGCTTGGCGACGGCATAGGGACTGCGCGGATAGAACGGCGTGATCTCCCGCTGTGGCGTCTCCTGGACTTTGCCGAACATTTCCGAGGTCGACGCCTGGTAGAAGCGGGCGGTCGGAACGACCGAGCGGATCGCTTCCAAAAGGCGGGCGACGCCAATGCCGTCGATCTCGCTGGTATAGAGCGGCTGCTCAAAAGACAGGCCCACGAAGCTTTGGGCGGCGAGATTGTAGATCTCGTCTGGCTTCACGCGCTCCAATGCGCGGGCGATATTGCCATATTCGAACAGATCGATGTCGCATAGCTCGACAGAATCAGCGATGCCAAGCTCGATGAGGCGCAGCGGCGACGCCACTGTGGTCCGGCGCATGGAGCCGACGACATGATAGCCCTTCTCGAGAAGCAGCTTCGCGAGATACGCCCCGTCCTGCCCCGTGATCCCCGTAACCAGTGCCCGTTTTGCCATTCGCCTCGATCCTTCTGAGAAAACGCGGGCATTCCATGCGATCATGGTCGCGTTAAGGCGGAACACCCGAACGGACGCTTTAGACTGCTTCGAAATGCGGCCCTGAGCGGACTATACCAACATTGCTGGCAACTCAAGTTTAGCCTATAGGCGGGCAGCGCTCCCCCGCGCTCATCGGCACGGACACCATGAATTTATACGCCGTCGGCCATGCCATCTGGCGCCGCTTGCCCAAAGGCCCCCGTCAAGCAGCCTATGCGCGCCTTGCAGCCCTCATCAGTCCGCGACCGGATCCCACCGCGCCTCAACAGGCCACGGCCCCCTGGATCGTCGCAGGGGTGCTGCGCGCCCCGACCGGTCTCGGCCAGGCGGCCCGCCTCGCCTTCGAGGCCCTCAAGGCGAGTGGCGAACCCGTCTTCGCAGCCGATGTCACCGCGGCGCTGCGGCAGCCGCTGGCGCTGCCGCCCATCGACAGCCCGCCCATTCCCGAGGGGTCGGGCACCGTCATCCTCTTCGGCGTGCCGCCGACCACGGGCCATGCGCTCAGGGCCATCGGCAAGCGTGCGCTCGCCGGCAAGCGTGTCATCGGCTGCTGGTTCTGGGAGCTGGAGCGCGCTCCGGACTTCTGGAAGCGGGATGCAAGCCTCCTGCATGAGGTCGTCTCCACCTCGCAGTTCAGCTGTGCGGCCATCGCCGCGACCCTCGGTCAGCCCGTGCGCCAGATCGTGCATCCGCTCACCGCCGAGCCGCTGCCGGAGATCACCCGCACCGGCCATCTGCTGCCGGGCCACCACTTCCGGGTGGGCTTCGCCTGCGACTTCGGCTCGACGACCGCCCGCAAGAACCCGCTCGCCGTGGTCGCCGCCTTCGAGAAAGCTTTCGCGAGCAAGCCGGACACAACACTGTCACTGAAAGTGCGCGATCCCTCCGCCTCTCCCGCCGTTGAGGCGAAATTGCGCGAGGTCGCCCGGCGCCTCGGGCCGCGTTTCGAGCTCGTCACCGGTGATCTGTCGCGGGAGGAAAGCCTCAACTGGCTCGCCAACCTCGACCTGTATCTCTCCCTCCACCGCTCCGAGGGCTTCGGCCTTCCCATTGCGGAGGCCATGCGGCTCGGCGTTCCCGTTGCGGTCACGGACTGGTCGGCGCCCACCGAGTTCGTCGACGACAGCTGCGGCTTTCCCATTCCCTATACGCTCATCCCGGTGGAGGACACCTCGGGCCTCTATGCCCTGCCCGGCGCGCGTTGGGCGGACGCGGATGTGGACGCGGCGGTGGCGATTCTGCGCTATGTCAGACGCTCGCCGGTGGCGCGCGCAACCCTGGCGGTCGCCGCGCGCGAGCGGATCGAGGAACTCTACAACATCAGGCGTTTCCTCGAGCAGCTGCGTGGCGACGCATGACCGGGGCGCGCGCCATCGATACCTTCGTCTGGTTCTGGGGACGTCGGGGCGGAGGCCCGGTCTTCGCCCTGAAATTCGCCCAGTGGCTCGCCGAGACGCGGCCCGACGAGACGCTCCTTCTGTCCTTTTCGGAAACCAGCGAGGAGCTGGACGCCGCCCGCAGCTGTGGACTGCCTCTGACCGTCGAGCCGGACCCGCGTGTCGCCGGTTCCCCTTTCGCCAAGGCGCGGGCGGTCCTCGGCATGGCCCGCCGCTTCCGCCGCGACATGAAGCGGCTCAAGCCGCGGCGCGTCGTCATCCCGATGAACTTCGCCTTCGCCTGGCCCCTGGTCTATCTCGTTCCGCGGAGCAGCCGGGTCATCTACGTCGTCCATGACGACACCCCGCATCCCGGCGACTACGCACGCCTGTGGCAGGAAAGCACGCAGAAGCGGCTCGTCGCCAAGGCGGACCGCGTGCTCGCCCTGTCGGCGGCCGTCGGCGCGGACGTGCTCGCCCACCATCGCGGCGTCAAGGACAGGCTGCGCATCGTTCCGATCAATGCATTCTATGCCGATGCCCTGCAGCCGGCAGCCGCGGCCCGGCGGCCCGCGCCGGTTGGCCGCCCGCTGCAACTCCTCTTCGTCGGCCGGCTGATCGCCTACAAGGGTCTGAGCCTGCTGCGCGCCGCGCTTGAGCCCCTGAAGACCCGTGACGACTGGCGCCTGACAATCGCCGGCAACGGGCCCGACAAGGCCTATGCGGATGACGCCTTCAGGGACCTGCCCCAGGTCACGCTGCGCACGGAATGGCTGGCGCAGCAGGACTTGCAGGCCTTGATCGCGGCCGCCGACGTGCTGGTCTGCCCCTATGTGGAAGCGAGCCAGTCCGCCATCATCCCGGAAGGGCTTGCCTTGGGAACGCCCTCCGTCGTGACGCCGGTCGGCGCGCTGCCGGAACAGGTGGGACAGGGAGAAGTCGGCGAGGTGGTAGCACAGGTGACCGCCGCAGCCCTGGCGGCGGCCATCGCGCGGCTCATCGATGATCGCGGTCATGTGGCGGCGCTGCAGGCAAGGGCCCCCGTCTTCATGCAGGCCGGCCGGGCATCCGCCGATCTCGGCAGCGCGCTCGACTAGGACCAACCGACTTGCGCTGCCCCATGGGCATCGACGGCGCTCATTGGCTCGGACGCGTCCGCCTGACGCCGTAGCGGAGAAATTTCACGATTCTTTTAACGCGATGGTTACCGAAGTGTAAGCGCGCGATGGAACCGGAAGCGCTGCGGCGCCGTTGTTGTCATGTCCCGATTGTGGACGGTCCCCGCGAAATCCTGTCGTGAGGACCGGGCCAGCCGGGGAAGACAAAAGGATCGCTTGTATGCGTGCCCTGCTATTGGCTTCGATGATTGCTCTCGGCGTCTCGCCAGCCGTGGCCCTGGATCGCACGGAGGTCACGGCCGTTCGCCTGACGATTTCGCAACAGATGGATGCCTTGAAAAAGGAAGATGCGACCGCCGCCTTCGCGATCGTGTCACCGAAGCTCAAGGCCCGCTTCACGGACAGCAAGAGCTTCATGACGATGGTGCGGGAGCAGTTTCCCGTGATCATCAATCCGCAGCTCGTGTCCTTTGACGATATTCAGCAGACCTCCTACGGCCTCACCCAGCTTCTGCGGCTGGTGGATGCCCGCGGCGAACCGTGGCTCGCCTTCTTCGTCATGGAACGCGACAAGAAGGGCCGCTGGGGCGTCGCGAATGTGGTGACCGTGCGCCTGCCGTCCTACGAGGCCTGATCGGCCTCGCCGGGGGCATCGGCAGCGCCCGCGCCCCAGTCGGCCCGGATGGCCGCTGACACGTCGGCCAGCGTATTGTCGACAATGGCCTTGCGCAGGCTCGCCATCAGATCCTGATAATAGGCGAGATTGGCCCAGGTCAGCAGCATCATGCCGAGAATCTCGCCCGATTTGACGAGATGATGAAGATAGGCGCGGCTGTAGCTGTTGGCCGCGGGGCAGCTCGACGTCGGATCGAGCGGTGCCGGATCATCGGCGTGCCGCGCGTTCTTCAGATTGATCTTGCCGAAGCGCGTATAGGCCAGGCCATGCCGCCCGGCGCGGGTCGGCATGACGCAGTCGAACATATCGATGCCGCGGGTGACGGCAGCCACCAGGTCATCCGGCGTGCCGACGCCCATGAGATAGCGGGGCTTGGTCGTGGGCAGATACGGAACGACCGTCTCGATCATGGCGAGCATCGTCGCCTGCGGCTCGCCCACCGCGAGCCCGCCGATCGCATAGCCCTTGAAATCCATGTCGACGAGCGCGCGCGCGCTTTCGATACGCAGCGCCCTGTCCTCCCCGCCCTGGACGATGCCGAACAAAGCCTTGCCGGGCTGCTCGCCGAAGGCGCGCCGGCAACGCTCCGCCCAGCGCAGGCTGAGCCGCATGGCGCGCTCGGTATCCTGCGGTGACGCGGGCAGCTTCACACATTCGTCGAGCTGCATCTGGATATCCGCGCCGAGGAGCCCCTGGATCTCGATCGAACGCTCGGGCGTCAGGACATGGGTCGCCCCATCGACATGGGACTGGAAGGTCACGCCGCTCTCGTCGATCTTGCGCAGCTTCGACAGCGACATGACCTGGAAGCCGCCGGAATCCGTGAGGATCGGATAGGGCCAGTTCATGAACTTGTGCAGGCCGCCAAGCGCCGCCACCCGCTCCGCCCCCGGCCGCAGCATGAGGTGATAGGTATTGCCGAGCACGACGTCGGCGCCGAGCGCCTTCACCTGCTCGGGATACATCGCCTTGACGGTCGCCGCCGTGCCCACGGGCATGAAGGCGGGCGTGCGGATGACACCGCGCGGCATGCGGATTTCACCCGTGCGGGCCGTCCCGTCGGTCCCCGTGACGGAGAAGGTGAAGCTCTCGCTCATCGGGGCATCTCCGCACGAAACAACAGGCTGGCGTCGCCATAGGAATAGAAGCGATAGCCGTTGGCGATCGCATGCGCATAGGCCCGCTGCATCTCGCCAAGGCCCGCGAAGGCCGAGACCAGCATGAACAGGGTGGAGCGCGGCAGGTGGAAATTGGTCATCAGCACGTCGACCGCCCGGAAACGGTAGCCCGGCGTGATGAAGATAGCGGTGTCGCCGGCCCAGGGCCGGACCTCGCCTTCCGGCGTCGTCGCGCTTTCCAGCAAGCGCAGCGAGGTCGTGCCCACGGCCACGATGCGACCGCCGCGCTGGCGGGTTGCATTGAGGGCGGCGGCCGTCTCGGCGCTCACCGATCCCCATTCGGCATGCATGCGATGCTCGGACGTGTCATCGGCCTTCACCGGCAGGAACGTCCCCGCCCCCACATGGAGCGTCACGAACTGCCTGTCGATGCCACGCTCCGAAAGCCGCGTAATGAGCTCATCGGTGAAATGCAGCCCGGCTGTCGGCGCGGCGACCGCGCCCTCCTCGGCCGCATAGACGGTCTGATAATCGACGCGATCCGCGGCATCCTCCGGGCGTTTCGAAGCGATATAGGGCGGCAGCGGCATATGGCCGAGGCTGGCGATGCTCTCGTCGAGGATCGGGCCGCTCAGGGCAAATCTCAGGACGACCTCGCCGCCGTCGCCCTTCTCGGTCACGGTAGCCTCGAGGCCGGACAGGAGGCAGGCGCCTTCCGTCTCTTCGCCGAAGCGGATGATGTCCCCGAGGGCGAGGCGCTTGGCAGGCCGCACGAAAGCCCGCCAGCGGTCGGTGGCCTCGCGCTTGTGCAGCATCGCCTCGATACGGGCGGAAGCCTCGCCCCGCCGCCGCATACCGACGAGCCGTGCGGGAATGACGCGGGTATCGTTGAGAACGAGCGTGTCGCCGGGCCGAAGCAGGCCCGGCAGATCGCGGACGACGCGATCCTGCAGAGCCGCTTCCGGGCCACCGACGACGAGAAGCCGCGCGGCGTCGCGCGGCTTCACCGGCCGGGTCGCGATCCGGTCCTCCGGCAAGTCAAAATCGAACAGATCGACACGCATCGCCGGAAGCCCGGATGTCACTCAGGCGCCGACGCGGGCCGTGACGATGCTGTCGGGATCGCGCACGGGCTCGCCGCGCTTGAGCTTGTCGACATTCTCCATGCCCTCGATGACACGGCCCCACACCGTATACTGCTTGTCGAGGAAACGGGCATCCGAGAAGCAGATGAAGAACTGCGAATTGGCCGAGTTCGGGTTCTGCGTGCGGGCCATGGAGCAGATGCCGCGCACATGCGGCTCGGCATTGAACTCCTGCTTCAGGTCGGGCAGGTCCGACCCGCCCGTGCCGGTGCCGTGCGGGCAGCCGACCTGGGCCATGAATCCGTCGATGACGCGGTGGAAGACGATGCCGTCATAGAAACCGGACGAGGCCAGCTCCTTGATGCGCGCCACGTGGTTGGGGGCGAGCTCGGGAAGAAGCTCGATGACGACCTTGCCTTTGGTCGTGTCGAGGATGAGCGTGTTCTCGGGAGACGGTGCCATGGGGCGTTCCTTTATTCTGTGGATTCCATCCGGAGGGCCGTGCGGCCCGCATCCGGGACGTCCCGGCGGAGCATAAGCCGCGCTGATCAAGTCTGACGATATAGGGATGATTGCCGCAAAGGGACAGGGGCCTTTGCCGACGTCCCCCGCCGCACGCCGTGGGCGCGACACCCATCGGGATGATGCAGGACGCCTATTTCGCGCCCGTCGCCATCTGCATCTTGACGATCTTGTCCGGCGCCGTGACCGTTCCGTTGTCGGCCTTCGAGCCCTTCTTGATCTTGTCGACGACGTCCATGCCGGACACCACCTCACCCACCACGGTGTATTGGCCGTTGAGGAAGTCGGCATCGGCGAAGGTGATGAAGAACTGGGAATTGGCGGAATTCGGATTCTGCGACCGCGCCATGCCGACCGTGCCGCGCTTGAACGGCGTCTTGGTGAATTCGGCCGGAATGTTCGGCAGGTCCGAGCCGCCCATGCCGGTGCCGGTCGGATCGCCGGTCTGGGCCATGAAGCCGTCGATGACGCGGTGGAAGACGATGCCGTCGTAGAAGCCGCGCTTCGTCAAAGCCTCGATCTGCGCCACATGCTTGGGCGCAAGGTCCGGACGGAGCTGGATGACGACGCGTCCATCCTTGGTGTCGAGGAAGACCTGATGCGCCTTGGCCGCCTGCGGCTTGGCCGTCTGGGCGGCCGCCGGCAGCACGGAAAGGGCCAGCAGGCAGGCGGCCGTGCCGGCGATGGCACGCAGGCGCGCGCGGTACGAGAAGGAAGCAACCGCATTCGTCGAACGCTTCATCAGATGATCTCCAGAAGAACGGTGAGAACGGCCGACCTTTAACCGCCGGCGAATTTGGCCTTGAGCCGCTCCGCCACGGAAGCCGGCACGAAGGATGAGACGTCGCCCTTCATCGAAGCGATCTGGCGCACCAAGGTGGCGGTGATGGGGCGGGCGGCCGTCGAGGCCGGCAGAAAGATCGTACCGATGTCGGGCGCCATGGCATCGTTCATGCCCGCCATCTGCATTTCGTAGTTCAGGTCCGTGCCGTCCCTGAGCCCCCGCACCATGATGGAGGCGCCAGCCCGGCGCGCGGCCGTCACCGCGAGATCGTCGAAGGTGACGATGTCGATCGTGCAGCCCGCCGCAGCGCCGACCGGACCACAGACCTCCTGCAGCATGGCGGCGCGCTCCTCGACCGAGAAAAGCGGCGTCTTGCCCGGATGCAGGCCGATGGCGATCACCAGCCGGTCCACGAAGCGGCAGGCCTGGCGGATCACGTCGAGATGGCCGTTGGTCACCGGGTCGAACGATCCGGGGTAGAAGGCGGCAGAGCGCGGCATGGTCCTCGTCGTCATTCCTGCATCATTTGGGTGAAAAGGCTTACAAGGGCCGCCGGGGGACTGCAAGCGCGCAGGACCTCGCCGGAAGGTGCGCAGGGACGGCACAGGAAGGGGCACAGGAAGGGGCGTGGCGTTTTCGATGTGGTATCGCGCTCGGCCCCGCAGGGCTATCATGGCGGCCGCCTGAAATGCCGCATGAGATGACCGATGTCCCGATCGCCCAGGAAAACTGCAAAGAAATCAACGAAGAAATCAGCGAAGAAGGCGGACGACCAATCAGCCGGCCGATCAGCGGGTAAGGCGGCAAAGACCGCCCGCGGGAAGTGGGCGGAGGACGCGAGCAGCCAGGCGGTCGACAGCCCGCAAAATCCCGCGCGCGGCACAGCGCCCGAAACGCAGTCGTCCAAGGCCAAGTCCTCCAAGACGCAGCTCTCCGAGACGCAGCCCCCCAAGACGCAACCCTCCAAAACCTCCCCCCCGGGAACGCGCCTCCCCGTCGAGCCCGCGGCGCTTGCAGGCCTTCTCGGTCCCTATCGCATCACCAACGGCTCCGATTTCAGGATCGGCGATCACAACCCCGGCGATACCGGCGGCCTCGACCTGGAGAAGGACCACGCACGTGACCTCCTCGACAGGGGCGTTGCCGCGCTCAGCGCCATCCAGGAGCGGCTCTTTGCCAACAATCGCTGGTCGGTTCTGCTCGTTTTCCAGGCCATGGACGCCGCCGGCAAGGATGGCACCATCAAACATGTGATGTCCGGCATCAATCCGCAGGGATGCCAGGTGCATGCCTTCAAGGCGCCGTCTTCCGAGGAACTCGACCATGATTTTCTCTGGCGCACCCACCAGCGCCTGCCCGAGCGCGGCCGCATCGGGATTTTCAACCGCTCCTACTACGAGGAAGTGCTGGTCGTCCGCGTGCACCAGGAAATGCTCGACCGGCAGAACCTGCCACCGCGGCTCGTCACGAAATCGATCTGGGACGACCGGCTGCGCGATATCCGCCACCACGAGCGCTACCTCGCCCGCAATGGCATGCTGATCCTCAAGTTTTTCCTCAACGTCTCGAAGGACGAGCAGAAGAAGCGCCTGCTTCAGCGCATCGACGATCCTGCCAAGAACTGGAAGTTCGAGAGCAAGGATGTCGACGAACGAACCTACTGGAAGGCCTATATGCATGCCTATGAGGAGGCGATTCGCGCCACCGCCAGCAATTTTGCACCGTGGTATGTCATCCCGGCCGACAACAAGTGGTTCACCCGGCTCGCCGTCATGGGCGCCGTGGTCACCGAACTCTCGAAGCTCGGCGTCGATTTCCCGAAGATCGACGACGCCGACCTTCACAAGCTGCTCGGATTCCGCGAGCGGCTCGTGGCGGATTGATGGATCGCGCCGATCCGCAAAGAGGCGCGCTGGACGCTGTGCGATCAGTACAGCAAGGCTGTTCCACCGCCGTCCTCCCCGGCCTTCGCGCCGGGGATCCCGATCGGAAATGCACGGGATCTTCCTCGTCGGGATGGCCGGGACAAGCCCGGCCATGACAACGGAGTTTCACTGATCCAACGAGGCCGGAGGCTTTGCAGGCCTAGCCCTTCAGCCCGCCCATGCGCAGAATATGCGTCCATTCCGCCTCCGTCACCGGCTGGACGGACAGGCGGGAGTTATTGACCAGGACCATGTCCTTCAGCGCCGGATCGGTCTTGATCACCTCCAGCGTCACGGGATGCGGCAGCGCCTCGACGGCCTTCACATCGACCATGCCGAACCGCCCGGACGCGTCCGTGTGATCGGGATAGTATTCCTTGATCACCGCGACGATGCCGACGATCTCCTTGCCCTCGTTCGAGTGGTAGAAGAAACCCCGGTCGCCGATCTTCATCGCCATCATGTTCAGCTTGGCGCCATGGTTGCGGACACCGTTCCAATGCGTGCCCTTGTCGCCGGCGTCGCATTGCTGCTGCCACGACCACGTGGACGGTTCCGACTTGAAGAGCCAATGGGCCATCGCGCGCTCAACTCCTGTATGAAAGACCGAGAAGCAGGCCCGCCTTTCACGGCGGCGCAAAGCTCCGTCCGGCAGTTCCCGGCGAATTCCGAAGGGCGCTTCGCTTCGCGCCCTCGCGGAATTGCTGCCGCAGGGATATACACTCCCGCCCGCTAATCAAGACGTTCAGGCCGGCGTCACCAGGCGGGCGAAGATCGGCAGGTCGACATTGCCCCCGCTGAGGATGATTCCGACCCTCTGCCCGTCCACCGGCACGACACCGCTGAAGGCGGCGGCGGCCCCGAGGCAGCCGGTCGGCTCGACGACGATCTTCATGCGTTCCGCGAAGAACCGCATGGCCTCCACCAGCGCCTTGTCCGGCACCGTCACCACGTCATCCACGAGATCACGGATGATCGAGAAGGTGATCTCGCCGAGCGCCGTCGTCTGCGCACCATCGGCGAGCGTCTCGGGAACATCGATGGTCACGATCTTGCCTGCGCGGAAGGAGCGCGCGCCGTCGTCGCCGGCGGCCGGCTCGACGCCGATCACCCGGCAGCGCGGCGACAGGGCCTTCGCGGCGAGCACGGAGCCCGCCAACAGCCCCCCGCCGCCGAGCGGTACGATGAGAAGATCAAGCGCGCCCACCTCTTCGATGAGCTCCTTGGTCGCGGTGCCCTGCCCGGCAATGATGTCGGGATGATCAAAGGGGGGAATCAGAGCAAGATCCCGCTCGCGCGCGATGCGTCGCGCGATGTCCTCGCGATCCTCCGTGTAACGGTCATAGAGCACGACCTCGCCGCCATAGCCGCGTGTCGCGGCGACTTTGATCGCCGGCGCGTCCTGCGGCATGATGATCACGGTGGGCACGCTGAGAAGCTGCCCGGCCAGCGCGACGGCCTGGGCATGATTGCCGGAGGAAAACGCCACCGCCCCCCGGCCCTTCTGATGCTCGCCGAGCGCCGCGAGCGCGTTGTAGGCGCCCCGGAATTTGAAGGCACCGACGCGCTGGAAATTCTCGCATTTGAAGACAAGCGAGGCTCCGGTCTGCTTATCGGCCGTGCGCGACGTCGCAACGGGTGTGCGATGGGCCACGCCGGCGATGCGCTCCGAGGCGCGCACAACATCGTCATAGGTCGGGATCGAGATCGGCATGGATCTGCCTCAACAGCGGGGATTGCAAGGGCAATAAAAGCCGCCGCATCCTGCCCGCAACGGTTCTCACCTTCAATACGATAAGCGCCTGTCCGCGAGAACGGTCGCGTTATTCGGCGACGATGTCCTGTCGTCCGAGGCGCCTGAGCGCGACGCCGGCGCGTTGCGCCTCCGCGCGAATGAGGGCGAGCGTCTCCACCGTTGCGCTGAGATGGGCGACTGCCGCGGCTTCAGCCCCCTCGCCGTCACCGTCAAGAATGGCCCGCGCGATCGCCTCATGCTCAGCGAGAAGCCGCGCCCGCACACCGGGGCGGTCATAGAGCTGGCGGCGGCTGTAGAAAATGTCGCGCTGCGACAGCTCGGAAAAGGCCCGCATCACGTGCAGGATGACGAGGTTGTGGGCCGCCTCGTAGATCGTCCGATGGAACGCGACATCACTCGCGGCCTCGGCGGTCGGATCGTCGAGGCCGTGGGCTTTCCTCATCTCCTCAAGACTGGCGGCGAGGGCCTTTTTGTCGTGCTCCGTGGCGCGCCGGGCCGCGAGCCGCGCGGCCCGCGCCTCCACCGCCTCGCGATATTCAAAGTAATCGTCGGTCATGCGGTCGCTCGCACCGAGCAGCGCGACGAAGGGCCCGGTAATCGGCGCCAGGAAGTCGGCGACGAAGGTCCCGGCCCGCGACGTGACGAGGAGCCCGCGCTTCTCGAGCTGCGCCAGGGCCTCGCGGAGCGAAGGCCTGGAGACCTCGAGCTTCTCCGCAAGCTCGCGTTCGCCGATCAGCCGCTCGCCGGGCCGGAGCGCACCCTCCAGAATCAGCAGTTCGATATGCTGCGCCACGGCATCCGCAAGCCGTGGCGGGCGCACAGGGTCAACCAAGGTCAGTCCTCTCTTCGCAGGGCCACAGGTCCTCGCTGGGTCGCAAGTCTTCGCAGGGTCGCAAGTCTTCGCAGGGCGAAAAGTCTTCGCAGGGCGAAACGTCTGCGCAGGGATGCAAGCGCCGGCCTGGGAGAGCCTTGCCACGCCGATCGTTTCATGTCATCAGCCCTGGTCAATTAATTTTACCAGACTGCCATTCCGACCTTGCGGCCGGGATCGCCAGCCGGGCAAACAACCTGCGCCCCGCGCCTGTCGAGGACGACACTTCATGGCCCCCATCACGACCATCCAGGACCTCCGCCTTCTCGCCAAGCGGCGGATCCCGCGCGCGATCTTCGACTATGCCGATCGCGGCTCCTATGAGGAGCATACGATCACTGCCAACCGCGCCGATCTCGCCAAGATCGCGCTGCGCCAACGCGTCATGATCGATGTCTCGGACCGCACCCTCGCCACCACGATCATCGGTGAGCCGGTCTCGATGCCTCTGGCCATCGCACCGACAGGCCTCACCGGCCTCTTCCATGGCAATGGCGAGATCCACGGCGCGCGCGCCGCACAGGCGGCCGGCATCCCCTTCTGCCTCTCGACCATGTCGATCTGCTCGATCGAAGATGTCTCGCAGGCCGTCTCCAAGCCCATCTGGTTCCAGCTCTATGTGATGCGCGACCGCGGCTTTGCGAAATCGCTGGTCGAACGCGCCATCGCCGCGAAATGCTCGGCCCTGGTGCTCACGCTCGACCTGCAGATCCAGGGCCAGCGTCACCGCGACATCAAGAACGGCCTGAGCATCCCGCCCAAGCTCACCCTGGCCAACGCGCTCGACGTCGCCACGAAGCCCGCCTGGGCCATGAAGGTGCTCTTCGGCAAGCGGCGCACCTTCGGCAATCTCGAGGGCAAGGCACCCGGCTCCGACAGCCTGACCACGCTCTCCCAATGGATCGCGGGACAGTTCGACCCGTCCTTGAGCTGGAAGGACGTGGAATGGATCCGCAACATGTGGCCGGGCAAGCTGATCCTGAAGGGCGTTCTGGACAAGGAGGACGCCAAGATCGCGGCCGGCACGGGTGCGGATGCCATCGTCGTGTCGAACCACGGCGGGCGCCAGCTCGACGGCGCGGTCTCATCGATCTCGGCCCTGCCCGGTATTGCCGAGCTTGTCGGCGACAAGACGGAGATCCTGTTCGACGGCGGCGTGCAGTCCGGCCAGGACGTGCTCAAGGCGCTGGCGCTCGGCGCGCGGGCCTGCCTGATCGGGAAATCCTTCCTCTACGGGCTCGGCGCCATGGGCGAGGAAGGCGTCGCCAAGACGATCGACATCATCCGTCGCGAGCTCGACGTGAGCATGGCCCTGACCGGCCTCACGGATGTGAAGACCGTGGGCCGCAACGCCCTCGCGCAGTGAGTGAGATAGTCCGCGTAATAATCTGAATTGACTCGGAATAACTGAACTTTCACCTTGCCGGGCACGGCAGCGTGATCACGCGCAATAAAAAAACCCCGGACAACGCCGGGGTTTTTCGTGTTGGATCGTGGAGGCGATCTGGAGCAGGCCTATTCCTCGGCGCCGCCCTCATCGGCCTCGTCACCGGCACCGTCGTCCTCACCGCCATCGTCGCTGATGTGCTCGACGGAGACCACCTTCTCATCGTCGGCGGTATTGAAGACGATGACGCCCTGGCTCGAACGCCCGACGATGCGGATGCCATCCACCGGCACGCGGATGAGCTGCCCGCCATTGGTCACGAGCATGATCTGGTCGTTGTCTTCCACCGGGAAGGAAGCGACCAGCGCGCCGTTGCGGTTGTTCACCGCCATAGCGACGATGCCTTTGCCGCCGCGGCCGGTGACGCGGTACTCGTAAGCCGAGGAACGCTTGCCGTAACCGTTTTCCGACAAAGTGAGCACGAACTGCTCCTCGGCGCCCATCTTCGCGTAGCGCTCCTGCCCGAGTTCGAGCGCATCGCTTGCCTCCTCAACATCGGCATCGGCCGGCGCTTCCGCCGCCTCGCCGTTGGCAGGCTCGCCATTCGCCGCGCGGCGCGCCGCACCCGCCAGCTTGAGATAGGCCGCGCGCTCGTCGGCAGAAGCTTCCACGTGGCGCAGGATCGCCATGGAAATGACGGTGTCGCCGGCCGCCAGCGAGATGCCGCGCACGCCGGTCGAGTCCCGTCCCTTGAAGACGCGCACGTCCGTGGTCTCGAAGCGGATGCACTGGCCTCGGGCCGTGGTCAGCAGCACGTCGTCCGCCTCGGTGCAGATGCCCACATCGACGATCGAATCGCCCTCGTCGAGCTTCATGGCGATCTTGCCGGCGCGGTTGACCTGGACGAAGTCCGACAGCTTGTTGCGACGCACGCCACCGGAGGCGGTGGCGAACATCACGTCGAGCGTTGCCCAGCTGGCCTCGTCCTCCGTGAGCGGCATGATCGTCGTGATGCGCTCGCCTTCCACCAGCGGCAGCATGTTGACCAGCGCCTTGCCGCGCGCGTTCGGCGCGGCGAGCGGCAGGCGCCACACCTTCTCCTTGTAGACCTGGCCCCGCGAGGAGAAGAACAGCACCGGCGTGTGGGTGTTGGCCACGAACAGCCGCGTCACGAAATCCTCGTCGCGGGTCTGCATGCCGGAGCGCCCCTTGCCGCCGCGCCGCTGGGCGCGATAGGTCGAGAGCGGGACGCGCTTGATGTAGCCGGCGTGGCTGACGGTAACCACCATGTCCTCGCGCTGGATCAGATCCTCGTCATCGACGTCGGAATCCCAGTCGAGGATCTCGGTGCGGCGCGGCGTGGCGAAGGCACCCTTGATGGCCGCGAGCTCGTCCCGCACGATCCCCAGGATGCGCGCCCGCGACCGCAGGATGTCGAGGTAATCGGCGATCTCGATCGCCAATTTGTTCAGCTCGTCGGCGATCTCGTCGCGCCCCAGTGCCGTCAGGCGGCGCAGCGGCAGGTCGAGGATCGCGCGTGCCTGGGTTTCGGAGAGCCTATAGGTACCGTCTTCCGCCACGCGATGGTTCGGATCGTCGATGAGGGCGATCAGCGCCGCGACGTCATGGGCCGGCCAGTGGCGCGCCATCAGCGCTTCACGGGCCGTATTGGTATCGGCGGATGAGCGGATGAGCTGGATGATCTCATCGATATTGGCGACCGCGATGCCGAGGCCAACCAAGATATGCGCGCGATCACGGGCCTTGTTGAGCAGATATTTCGTGCGCCGGGAGACGACCTCCTCGCGGAAATCCACGAAGGCGCGGATCATGTCATAGAGGTTGAGGAGTTCCGGGCGGCCGCCGTTCAGCGCCACCATATTGGCGCCGAAGCTCGTCTGCAGCACCGTGAAACGGTAGAGCTGGTTCAGCACCACATCGGCAACCGCGTCGCGCTTCAGCTCGATCACGATGCGCATGCCATCCCGATCGGACTCGTCGCGCAGGTCGGCGATGCCCTCGATCCGCTTCTCGCGCACGAGGTCGGCGATCTTCTCGATCAGCGCGGCCTTGTTCACCTGATAGGGGATCTCGGTGACGATGATCGCCTCGCGATCCTTGCGGATCTGCTCGACCGTCGCCCGCGCCCGCATGATGATCGAGCCGCGGCCGGTCGCATAGGCGGAGCGGATACCGCCACGACCGAGGATGGTCGCCGCCGTCGGGAAGTCCGGTCCCGGGATGATCTCAGTCAGCGCCTCGACGCTGATGTCCGGATCCTCGATATAGGCGAAGCACGCATCGATCACCTCGCCCAGGTTATGCGGCGGGATATTGGTCGCCATGCCGACGGCGATGCCGCCCGCGCCATTCACCAGAAGATTGGGGAAGCCCGCCGGCAGGACCGTGGGCTCGTGCTCGCTGTTGTCGTAGTTGTCCTGGAAATTGACGGTGTCCTTGTCGAGATCGTCCAGGAGCGCCATGGCGGGCTTGGCAAGCCGCACCTCGGTGTAACGCATCGCCGCCGGCGGATCGGCATCGACCGAACCGAAGTTGCCCTGCCCGTCGAGCAGCGGCAGGCGCATGGAAAAGTCCTGCGCCATGCGCACCAGCGCGTCGTAAATCGATTGGTCGCCATGCGGGTGATATTTACCGATGACGTCACCGACGACGCGCGCCGACTTGCGATAGGGCTTATCCGGCGTATAGCCGTTCTCGTACATGGAATACAGGATGCGGCGATGGACAGGCTTCAGGCCGTCACGCACATCCGGGAGGGCGCGGCTCACAATCACGCTCATGGCGTAATCGAGGTAGCTGCGCTTCATCTCATCGGAGATCGACACCAAAGCGATGCCGCCACCGATCTTCTCGTCATCATCTGCCAAGAGAAAGTTCCAACAAAAACCTCAAGAAGGGGCCTTGGGGGCGTCCCGGACGAACCTCGTCCACGGGTGGCGCTGGCTTATGCCACGACAGCCATTCCATTCAGGCTCCGGCCCGCCGGGCAGGCTGCGCCCGGATGATGGGGAAACGCTCCTGATTCAACGAGTTCATTCGCGATCTCATCGAAGAGAGGGATGCACTTTACCAGTACCATGATCTACCGCATCCGCAGTCGAAAAGCCAGCACGGACACCCCCCATTCACGATTTAATTATCGATATATATCAATGCTTTATTTTTAATTGGTAATTCGATCCGCGTCCCTGCATGCCGCGGCCGCGACAAGTTCCGGATCCACGTGATTCGCATGGCGGGTCGCGGATCGCTTGAGCGCCGCATCGCAGCCCAAATACCGCGGTCCCGGCCCCGCCGCGCTGTCACCGGATCGTCGCCGGAGTGATCTAGCGTTCACGCGCGTCACCGCGGTGCCGAGTGCCGCGGCATCAGCGACCTGGTTCGCGACCTGGCTCGCATCTGGCTAGCCACCTGACTCAAGCCATCCCGGTCGCTCGGCGCCAGATGCGAGGATTTCCTGCGCCGCAACCCGCATGATTGCGCGGGCAAAGGAGGTTGGCCATGTTGTCCCGTTGCCATGTCCCGTTGCCATCTTCCGCCACAGCCTGCCGCTTGTGAGGAGCGTACCGATGATCCGACCTTTCCTCCGGGTGCTGAGTATCGGCCTCGCCGGCGTCATCCCGACGGCTCTCGCCGCCGAAACCGCGCCCGGGGCGATGGCGTTGCGTTTCATCGGCGAGAAGAGCATCCCGCCCCATACCGACGTGGCGGGAACGCGGGTCGGCGGGCTCTCGGGGCTTGCCTTCAATGCCGCCACCAACAGCTGGATCGCCCTCAGCGACGACCGCTCGGAAAAAGCCCCTGCCCGCTTCTACACCCTGACCCTTGCCTATGACGCCGCCGCCTTTCACGACGCACGCATCGACAAGGCCGTGACCCTTCTCGACACCGGCGGCCAGCCCTTCCCCCTGCGTGGCGTCGACCCGGAGGCATTGCGCCTTCACGCCGGGAGTGGGGCGCTCTATTGGACAAGCGAGGGTGATACGACCGCGGGGATCGATCCCGTGCTGCGCGCGGCCGCGGCCGACGGCCGGTTCCTGCGTGAGATAAAGCTGCCGGCCCGCTACCGCGTCAGCGCCGACGGCAAGATCGACCTCAAGCGGGGGCCGCGCAACAATCTCGCCTTCGAGGGCCTGGCGCTGTCGCCCGACGCCCAAACGCTGATCGTGGCTCTGGAAAATGCACTGATACAGGATGGGCCCAAGGCCTCGTTGACTGAAACCAGTCCGGTGCGTATCGCCACCTTTGACATCGCCTCGGGGCAGCCGGGCCCCGAATGGGTCTACGTGACCGATCCGATCCCTCAAGCCCCCGCCAAGGCCGGCGGCTTCGCGGACAATGGTGTCTCGGATATTCTCGCGCTCGACGACGGGGCGCTGCTGGTCATGGAGCGCGGTTACAGCACCGGCAAGGGCAACAGCATCCGCCTCTACCGGACCGACAGGCAGAATGCGACCGATGTCTCCGGTATCGACGCCCTCGCCGGGGCGGCCTGGACGCCGCTTGGCAAGACCCTCGTTCTCGATCTCGCAACGCTTGGGGTCGCGCTCGACAATTTCGAGGGCATGGACTTTGGCCCCCGGCTGCCGAACGGCAACCGCACGCTCGTGCTGGTCTCCGACGACAATTTCAACGACGCGCAGGTCACCAAATTCCTGGCCTTCGAGATCGTCGACGCGGCAGCAAACCAGGGCCGGCCTCACTAACCCGCGCAGCCCCGATCTGTCTCAACGGGAGGCGTAGCAGGCTGTGTTCTGGAATCCCGCCGTCATTCCGGGGCCTCGCATCAGCGAGGAGTCCGGAATGACGACAGAGGTTCCCTCGTAAAATCAGCAGGCTCTAGAACGGAATATCGTCGTCGAGATCGCTCGCATATTTCGAGCCGCCGCTTGGCGCCGGGCGCCGATCCGAGGCGGTGGTGGTGCGCTCCATGGGCGAGGCGCGGCCAAAATCGCCGCCGCGCGAACCGCCGTAGCTGTCATCCTCGATGGCAGCGCCGCCCTCCCCGCCACCACGGCTGTCGAGAATGGTGAGTTCCCCACGGAAACGCTGCAGCACGACCTCGGTCGTGTAACGCTCCTGGCCGTCCTTATCCTGCCATTTGCGGGTCTGCAGCTGGCCCTCGACATAGACCTTGCTGCCCTTGCGCAGATATTGCTCGGCAATCTTCGCGAGATTCTCGTTGAAAATCACCACGCTGTGCCATTCCGTGCGCTCCCGGCGCTCGCCGGTCGCCTTGTCGCGCCAGGTCTCCGACGTCGCGATGCGCAGATTGACGACCGGATCTCCCGAGCCGAGCCGGCGCGTCTCGGGATCACGCCCGAGATTCCCGACCAGAATGACCTTATTGACGCTGCCTGCCATCTTGGACCTCCACGGCAAAGCCATACCGAACTCAGGCGCACCAGCCAGACATCGCAATGCGGGCCGCCGTCACGACAGCGCCCCCATCACACCAATCCGCAGCCGGGCTGCCCGGAACTCCGCAGGCGAATTCCAAAGCCTATATTCCGTTGCGTCACGAATGTCTCGATCCCGACTTTCGCCAAACCGCGCGATCGATCACGGAGCGAACGTCAGACACAAAGGGACATGGGCAATCATTGTTTCGAGTGTCGTCCTATGTCGAACCTCGCAATCACGACACTAGACGATCACGCCGGCTGCCGTCGCCCGAGGGCGCAGGCTTGTCCACATGGAATGGCAGCCGCGACGAGAGTGCATGGTCGTACTCGAGCCGTCCAGTTAAAATGTTCTCTTTATGTTCTAGACAGAATATTCAAAGTCTGCAACTCTCCTGCCGTCAAAAAATGTTTCATCCATCCGGGCGCTGCCGCCCGGCGGCCCTCCCGGGGGATACGTTCTTTTCGCCTCGCTTCCGCGATGGTCCCCGATCATCACGGGCCGCGATCACGACCGGTCTGCACGCGAGATTTTGTGCTGAAACACGCCAGACACTGGCGAAAAGGGGACAGAAGGCCCATGTACGAGGACCATGTCGTTGCCCGTACCCGTCCGGGAATTCGGGGTATCGATCTCGTCATTCCCGTAGGCCTGCAAGCTATCCTGCAAGCCGTGCGAGAATAACGGGCTCATTCATCACGTCGTCCTCGTTCAGCGCTCCAGGCGCCGTCCGCTCCTGTCGATCCCACTTGTCCGTTGAGAGCCATGGCTCAGAAATCGAAGAAGACCCCTCCGATCGCCAAGTCCGCCGTCGCCCTGCCCGAAAGCCGGCGCCTCGCCCCCGACGGGCCGACGCGCATGCTGACCGTCCGCGGCGCGCGCGAGCACAATCTCAAGAACGTCGACCTTTCGATCCCGCGCGACAGGCTTGTGGTGTTCACGGGCCTGTCCGGGTCGGGCAAATCGTCGCTGGCCTTCGACACGATCTATGCGGAGGGTCAACGCCGCTATGTCGAATCACTGTCTGCCTATGCCCGGCAGTTCCTGGAGATGATGCAGAAGCCGGACGTCGACGAGATCGACGGCCTGTCGCCTGCCATTTCCATCGAACAGAAGACGACCTCGAAGAATCCGCGTTCGACCGTCGGCACTGTCACCGAGATCTACGACTACATGCGCCTCCTGTGGGCGCGCGCCGGCGTGCCCTACTCCCCCGCTACCGGCCTGCCGATCGAAAGCCAGACCGTGAGCCAGATGGTCGACCGCGTGCTGTCGCTGCCGGAAAAGACGCGGCTCTATCTGCTCGCCCCCGTGGTGCGGGGCCGCAAGGGCGAATATCGCAAGGAACTCGCCGACTTCATGAAGCGCGGCTTCCAGCGCGTGAAGATCGACGGCTCCTATTATGAGATCGCCGACGCGCCCAACCTCGACAAGAAGCTGAAGCACGATATCGACGTGGTGGTCGATCGCCTGGTCGTCCGCCCGGACATCGCCGCACGCCTGGCGGAATCGCTGGAGACGGCGCTCGAGCTCGCCGATGGGATCGCGGTGGTGGAATTCGCTGACGAGACGGACGCCAAGGGCAGTCCGCGTCGCGACGTGCTCTCGTCGAAATTCGCCTGTCCGGTGTCAGGCTTCACGATCCCCGAGATCGAGCCGCGCCTCTTCTCCTTCAACAACCCCTATGGCGCCTGTCCGGTCTGCGACGGGCTCGGCCATGAGATGCGGGTCGATCCCGACCTCATCGTGCCGGATCACACCCTGACCCTGCGCGGCGGCGCGATCGCCCCCTGGGCGCGTTCGACATCCCCCTATTACGGCCAGACCCTCGATGCACTGGCGCGCCACTTCGGCTTCTCCGTCACGAAGCCCTGGAGCGAGCTGCCGGAGAAGGCCAGAGACGTCATCCTCTACGGCAGCGGCGCGACGGCGGTCCGCTTCTCCTATGAGGACGGCCTGCGCGCCTATGAGGTCAACAAGCCCTTCGAGGGCGTGATTTCCAACCTCGAACGCCGCTGGAAGGAGACGGAAAGCGACTGGGCGCGGGAGGAGATCGGCCGCTACATGAGCGAGACGCCTTGCGCCGCTTGCGGCGGCTTCCGCCTCAAGCCGGAAGCCCTCGCGGTGAAGATCGGCCATCGTCATATCAGCGAGGTGGCCCAGCTCTCGGTGCGCGATGCGCGCGACTGGTTCGACGCCATCCCCGAGAAGCTGAATGCGAAGCAGAACGAGATCGCCGGCCGCATCCTCAAGGAGATTCGCGACCGGCTCATGTTCCTGCTCGACGTCGGCCTCGACTATCTCACCCTCGCCCGCGCCTCCGGAACGCTGTCCGGCGGCGAGAGCCAGCGCATTCGGCTGGCGAGCCAGATCGGCTCGGGCCTGACGGGCGTTCTTTACGTGCTCGACGAGCCGTCGATCGGCCTGCACCAGCGCGATAACGAGCGGCTGCTGCAGACGCTGAAGCGCCTGCGCGATCTCGGCAACACCGTCATCGTCGTCGAACACGACGAGGATGCCATCCTGACGGCGGATTATGTGGTCGATGTCGGGCCCGGCGCCGGGATCCACGGCGGCGAGATCGTCGCGCAGGGCACCCCGAACGACATCCTCGCCAATCCTGAATCGCTGACCGGCCGCTATCTCACCGGCGAACTCGGCGTGCCGCTGCCGGCGAAGCGCCGCAAGCCCCAGAAGGCGCGCCAGCTCACCATCACCGGAGCCCGCGGCAACAACCTCAAGGATGTCACGGCCGCGTTTCCGCTCGGCACATTCACCTGCGTCACCGGCGTGTCGGGCGGCGGCAAGTCGACGCTCGTCATCGACACGCTCTACAAGGCGGTGGCGCGGCGGCTGAACAATGCGCTGGAGCATCCGGCACCCTTCGACACGATCGAGGGCCTGGAGCATCTCGACAAGGTCATCGACATCGACCAGTCGCCGATCGGCCGCACGCCCCGCTCGAACCCTGCGACCTATACCGGCGCCTTCACCCCCATTCGCGAATGGTTCGCCGGCCTGCCGGAGGCCAAGGCGCGCGGCTACCAGCCCGGACGCTTCTCCTTCAACGTCAAGGGTGGGCGATGCGAGGCCTGCCAGGGCGACGGCGTCATCAAGATCGAGATGCACTTCCTGCCGGATGTCTACGTCACCTGCGATGTCTGCAAGGGCAAGCGCTACGACCGCGAGACGCTGGAGGTGAAATACCGCCAGCGCTCCATCGCCGACGTGCTGGACATGACCGTGGACGAGGCGCGCGACCTCTTCCACGCGGTGCCGGCCATCCGCGACAAGATGGAAACGCTGTCGCGCGTCGGGCTCGGCTACGTCAAGGTCGGCCAGCAGGCGACCACGCTTTCGGGCGGCGAGGCCCAGCGCGTCAAATTGTCGAAGGAATTGTCCAAGCGGGCCACGGGCCGCACGCTCTATATCCTCGACGAGCCGACGACCGGCCTGCATTTCCACGATGTCGCCAAGTTGCTCGAGGTGCTGCACGAGCTGGTCGAGCAGGGCAACACGGTGATCGTCATCGAGCACAACCTCGAGGTGATCAAGACGGCCGACTGGGTCATCGACATGGGCCCGGAGGGCGGTGACGGCGGCGGCACCATCGTGACGCAGGGGACACCTGAGACGATTGCCAAATCTTCAGTCAGTCATACGGGCAGATTTTTGGCAGAAGTCCTCGAAAGGCGGCCTCTTCGCATGCGCAAACAAGCGGCTGCGGAATAGCTCACTGTCGCGATTTTGCCATTTTCTCTGAATTTCAGCCCAAATGTAACTAAATTCTTACTCCACAGGCGCCTGAGGCATGCTCCCAGCGCAGAACTGACATACAGAATCCCCTCTGCCTGAAATCGAGGCAAAAGCCTATATGCTGCATCGCAACAGGGCGAGATCGGCAGCAACCAAAGCCCTCGCCAAATCAGGAGAGTAGACATGATCGTCACCCATATTCTTGCAAAGATCCGCAACTACCTGCGTTACCGCGATACCGTCCGTGAGCTGTCTCGCCTTTCGGACCGTGAACTCAACGATCTCGGCCTGTCCCGTTGGGATATCCCCTTCATTGCGCGCAAGCACACGAAGGTCGGTGCCTGATCGTCGGGATCTCATTGTGATCCTGGCTCGTAACGCCCGCCCTTTTGGCGGGCGTTCGTGTCTTCAGCCCCGCGTGGCTCCGGCCCACTTCGACGTCAGGTCGATCTCACGGGTCGGAGGGCCTGTCGCGGTTTCCGGTCCCCGCGTTTTGATTCGCAAGTTTCCCGCCCTGCGCGCTTGACGGCCGACGCGACCGCTCCCACAACAGCCGCATGGTTCAGTCCCCGACCTCTTCCCGTCCGCTCCATGTCATCGGTGGTGGCCTCGCCGGCTCCGAAGCCGCCTGGCAGATCGCCCAATCCGGCCAGCCCGTCATTCTGCACGAGATGCGGCCGACAACGGCGACACCCGCCCACAAGGGCGAAGGCCTGGCGGAATTGGTCTGTTCCAATTCCTTCCGCTCCGACGATGCTGAGACCAACGCGGTCGGCCTCCTCCATCAGGAGATGCGCGGACTGTCCTCGCTGATCATGGCGATGGCTGATCAGCACCAGGTACCCGCCGGCGGCGCATTGGCGGTCGATCGGGAGGCATTCTCTGCAGCCGTCACCGATGCGCTCGCCTGCCATCCGCATGTCGAAATCGTCAGAGGCGAAGTGCCCGGCGTGCCCCCGGAGGACTGGGGCGAGACCATCATCGCCACCGGCCCCCTCACCGCGCCGTCCCTGGCCGAAGCGATCCGCAGCCTCACCGGCGAGGGGGAACTCGCCTTCTTCGACGCCATCGCGCCGATCATCCACCGCGATTCCATCAATATGGACATCGCCTGGGCGCAGTCGCGCTACGACAAGGCAGGTCCGGGCGGCACGGGGGCCGACTATCTGAACTGCCCGATGACCCGCGACGAATACGAGGCCTTCGTCGATGCCCTGCTCGCCGGCGAAACAACCGACTTCCGCGAATGGGAAAAGGACACGCCCTATTTTAACGGCTGCCTGCCGATCGAGGTCATGGCCGCCCGCGGCCGTGAAACCCTCAGGCACGGCCCGATGAAGCCGGTGGGCCTCACCAATCCGCGCGATCCCGACGTCAAGCCCTATGCCATCGTCCAGCTCCGGCAGGACAACGCGCTGGGCACGCTCTTCAACATGGTCGGCTTCCAGACGAAGCTTCGCCACGGCGCGCAGGTGGATGTGCTGCGCATGATCCCGGGTCTTGAGCGCGCGGAATTCGCGCGGCTCGGCGGCCTGCACCGCAACACCTTCCTCAATTCGCCCAAGCTGCTCGATCCGCGCCTGCGCCTGAAGGTGCTGCCGCGCCTGCGCTTCGCCGGCCAGATCACCGGCTGCGAAGGCTATGTCGAAAGTGCTGCCGTCGGGCTGATGGCAGGACGCCTCGCCGCCGCCGAACGGGAGGGGCGCGAGATTACCCTGCCGCCGGCGACGACGGCGCTCGGTGCCTTGCTCAACCACATCACCGGCGGGCATATCGCGGCGATCGATGCCGGGCCGCAGTCCTTCCAGCCGATGAACGTGAACTTCGGGCTTTTCCCGCCGCTCGAAGGCGCGGTCAAGAGCCCGGACGGCAAGCGCCTGCGCGGTCCCGCCAAGGCGGTCGCCAAGAAGAAGGCGCTGACGGACAGGGCGAGGGCCGATTTTGCGGTCTGGCGGGAAACCCTGCCAGGAACAACAGGCTGATCGGGGGAGCGCTCAGCGCAGCCGCCGCGCGGCGCGCCAGAGCAGCCATTGCTTGCGCCATTGCGGCAGGTCGACGATCGACCGATAGGGGTCGTAGTCCCGCCGGCCGAATTCCCTGAGATAGGCCGGCACAAGCATCGCCGGCAGATAAACCGGACGGACATTGGCCGGAACCTGGGCGAGGCCCTTGAGGCCGGCGCGATAGTGCCGCTCCGCGAGGTCGCGCATCGCGGCGATGACCCGCGCGAGTGCTGGCGTCCGCTCGCCGGCGAGAAGCTCCGCTGCGGTCATCCCAGCCTCGGTCAGGATATCCGCGGGAACATAGACCTGACCGCGCCGGAGATGCCAGGGCAAGGCGCGGATAATCCCGGTGACCGCCTGGGCCACGCCGAGATGGCCGGCCGCGTCGGCCGCCCCCGCATCATCCCCGTCGGCCAGGATAAGGGACGCGAGCCGCAGCAGCGCGGAGCTCGTCTCCCCACTGTAGCCCTCGAGGTCGGCGACCGTGCCCATCGGATCGTCGTAAAGGTCGAACAGCCGGGCGTCGATCAGGTCGAGGAAGGCCTGACGCGGCAACCGAAAGCGCGCGATCGTCGCGAGAAGCGCCGCCGCTACGGGATGCGCCCCGACATCGCCGCGCGCGGCCTCATCATTGAGGGCGTCCCGCCACCATTGAAAGCGTAATTCACCCGGGAGCGGCGCGCTGACAAGCTCGCGAACCCGCGCGATTTCATGGCTGAAAGCATAGAGCGCGAAGCAATAGCGCCGCTTCTCGGCGGGAATGAAAAGACCGGCCAGGAAGCGGTCAATGTCCGCCTCGCGGACGAGCTGTTCGCAATGGGAAAATGCCGATGCCAAAGCGGCTTCGTCGCCTGAACCAGCCCCGTTGGCCATCATGGCTAGCCCACCGCGATCAGCGCGGCCGCGACATGGCGGTCCTCGGCAAGCAACACATTGTAGGTGCGCGCCGCGGCGCCGGTCTGCATGACCTCGGTTTTCATGCCCGCTGTGCTCAGCGCATCGCGGATGGCCGGCGACAGAGGAACCATATCGAGGCCGGTGCCGATCAGCAGGATTTCGATATCCGCCGCCTCGGCGATAACAGGGGCGAAATGGCTGGCGGTGAGTTGGTCCGGATCTGTCACGTCCCAGGCCTTGATGCCGGACGGCAAGGTCAGGATGGAGCCGCGATGCGACATCTCGGCGAATCGGAAGCCGCCGTTGCCATAGGCGTCGAGCTTGTAACGGCCGGGAACGAAACCGTCGTAACGTCGGCCCTCGGCCATCACCCCCTCCGTCAGGACGCCGGGCGCGGCGCCTTCTTGCGGTCAGACGCAGGCGCGGGTGCGGCCGGAGCCGGGGCGCGGGCGCTGCGCATGCCGAGATAGATCAGCACGGGCGTGGACACATACATCGCCGAGTATGTGCAGACGAACACCCCAAACAACATGACCTGTGCGAAGCCCTGGATGGCCTCGCCGCCCACCACAACGAGCGCGACCAGCGACAGGATCGTCGTGGTCGCGGTCATGGAGGTCCGTGACAAGGTCGAATTCACGGAGAGATCGAGCAGTTCCTCGATCGGCATCGTCTTGTACCGCCGCAGCAACTCGCGCGTGCGGTCGAACACCACGACGGTCTCGTTCAAGGAATAGCCGACGATCGTCAGGATCGCAGCGATCGAGGTCATGTTGAACTCGATCTGGGTGATCACGAAGAAGCCCACCGTGAGCAGGATGTCGTGCATCGTGCCGATGATGGCGCCGATGGCGAAGGTGAGCTCGAAGCGGAACCACAGATAGGCGAGCACGGCGATGATCGCCAGCACGACACCGAGCGTGCCGGACTGCACCAGTTCGCCCGAAACGCGCGGGCCGACCGTTTCGACCCGGCGGAACTCGTAGTCTTTCTCGAAGACGTCACGCGTCTTCTGGACCACCGTTCCCTGCGCCTCCTCGCCGCCCTCCTGGATCGGGAAGCGAATGGAGACACCGCCGGAATTGCCGAACTCCTGCACCTCGGGCGTACCGAAACCGAAGCTCTCGGCCTCCTGGCGGATGGCACCGACATCCGCCTTGCCCGAACGGGCCTGGATCTCGACCAGCGTCCCGCCCTTGAAGTCGATGCCGAAGTTCAGCCCGATCGTCAGCGCCAGGATAACGGTGATGACCGATATCGCAGCCGAAAACGGTATCGTGACACGCCGAAAGCGGACGAAGCGGAACTTGGTGTTGTCGGGGACGATGCGGATCAGGCGCACGCGCGATAAGCTCCGGTTCAGAACGGCAGTTGCTTCGGCCGGGCGACGCGATACCAGAGCGCAATCATCATGCGCGTCATGGTTACCGCGGTGATCACCGTGGTCAAAATGCCAAGGATGAAGACGACGGCGAACCCACGCACCGGCCCTGATCCCAGGAAGAACAGGATGAGGGCTGCGATGAGCATTGTCGAGTTCGAGTCGAAGATGGTCGCGAAAGCCCGGGTGAAGCCCGCGTCGATCGCCGAAATAATCGAGCGGCCGCTATGAGCCTCTTCCCTGATGCGCTCGTAGATCAACACGTTGGAATCGACGGCCGTGCCGATCGTCAGAACGATGCCGGCGATGCCCGGCAAGGTCAGCGTCGCGCCGAGCAAGGACATCAGCGCCAGGATGAAGACCACATGCACGACCAGCGCGATATTGGCGAAGATGCCGAACAGGCCGTACGTCGCCAGCATGAACAACGCCACGAAGATCGACGCGACATAGATGGCCAGCGTTCCCGCTTCGATGGAATCCTGTCCGAGGCCGGGTCCGACCGTCCGCTCCTCGACGATCGTGAGCTTGGCCGGCAGGGCGCCGGCGCGCAGCAGGACGGCAAGATCATTGGCCTGCTGCACGCTGAAGCTGCCGGAGATCTGGCCCTGACCGCCCGTGATCGGTGTCTGGATGCGTGGCGCCGAAATCACCTCGTTGTCGAGCACGATGGCAAGCTGCCGTCCCACACCTTCCGACGTTGCCTGGCCGAAGCGCTGGGCGCCGCGCAGGTTGAAGCGGAAATTCACGATCGGCTGTGACGTTTGCGAATCAAAAGCGGGCTGGGCGTCCGTCAGATCCTCGCCCTCGACGATGACACGCCGCTCGACCGGCACCGGCTGCCCGGCATTGTCGCGCGAGGGAATCATGTCGACATCGGCCGGGTTGGCGCCGCCTTCCGCGATGAAGCGGAACTGCAGCTTGGCGGTACGGCCGAGAATCTCCTTGAGCCGCTGCGGATCCTGCAGCCCCGGCACCTGCACCAGCACGCGGCCGGCGCCTTCGCGCTGGATGTTCGGCTCGGTCGTGCCGAGCGCATCGACACGACGCCGCAGCACCTCGATGGTCTGATCGACGGCACGGCGGACCCGATCCGTCACGCCCACGTCGGTCAAGGTGACCTGGATGAGACCGTCCGCCCCTTCTGAAACGTTGATGGTGCTGTTGCCGGGCGTGCCAAGGATGGCATTCCCCGCCGGGCGCGCGAGTTCGTTGAGACGCAGGAGGAGACGTTGCCGGTCCGCCTCGCTCGGCACGCGCATCTGCAGGCCGCGTGGCAAGGCTACGATGCCACCCTGCGGCGCAATGCGCGTCTCGCGTAGGATGCGCCGGACATCTTCGCGCAGGCTGGCGACCTGCGCACGGATCAGGTCGTTCTCGTCGACCTCCAGCACGACATGCGAGCCGCCCTGCAGATCGAGACCGAGCACCATCGCGCGATGCGGCACGATCCAGGCCGGGATCCAGCTTGGCACCGATGCCGCGATGCGCTCGCGTGTCGTCTCCGAAAACAGGTTCGGCGCCGCATAGGCGAAGCCGAGCAGCGTCAACAGGAGAATCGAGATGATCTTGGCTTTTGAGTAGCGCAGCATGGGCGGCGGCCTCCGCCTCAGCTCTTGACCGGCTCGGCCTTGGAACGCACTTCCGAAATCATACCACGCACGATGCGCACTTTGACCCCTTCGGCGATCTCGGCCTCGACTTCGCCGTCATCGACGACCTTCGTCACCTTGGCGATGAACCCGCCAGAGGTCACGATCGTGTCGCCGCGACGCACGTTCTTGATCATCTCCTGATGGGCCTTCTGCCGCTTCTGCTGGGGGCGCAGAATCAGGAACCACATGATCACGAAGATGAGAATGAAGGGGACGAACTGGATGAGCATGTCGCCCCCGCCACCGGCAGGAGCCGTGGACTGGGCGAAGGCTGGCGTGATCACGAGAGTTCCCTCCGAAACAAGGTCCGACCCAAGGTGGGTGAAAGCGTACGGTCTGTATGAGGCGCGGACTATACCCATCGATCGATGGAAAGCAATCCAGCCGTGTGCTTAGAGCATGGACCGTACCCGAGAAAGACAATATCCAACGGTCAAGATTTGCGGAGCGAGACGGAGAAGCGGACCATGGCGCCGAAGGACGAGCAGCAACACCAGGATCCGAGCCTTTCCGACGGCGTGCTCGTCTCCACGCTGGAACGGATCGCCCAGGCGCTCGAGCGCCTTGCGCCGCCGCCGCCGGCACCAACCGATCTCGCCTCCGCCGATGCCTTCGTCTGGCACCCGCCTGCCCGGCTGCAGCCCGTTCCGCGGGTCAATCGCGTCGAGATGTCCTTGCTGCGCGGAATCGACCGGGTGCGCGATACGCTGGCTGAAAACACCGAGCGCTTCGCCCGTGGCCTGCCGGCCAACAACGCCCTGCTCTGGGGCGCGCGCGGCATGGGCAAGTCATCGCTCGTCAAGGCCGTCCATGCCGAGACGAACAAGCGCATCGCCGATCCCCGCCCGTCTGCCGACGACAGCCGGCTGAAGCTCATCGAGATCCACCGCGAGGATATCGAGAGCCTGCCTAACCTGATGGGGCTCATCCGCTCATCCCAGCACCGCTTCATCATCTTCTGCGACGACCTGTCCTTCGACACCGACGACACCTCCTACAAGTCGCTGAAGGCGGTGCTCGAGGGAGGCATCGAGGGCCGTCCTGACAATGTCGTGTTCTACGCCACCTCGAACCGCCGGCATCTCCTGCCCCGCGACATGATGGACAACGAACGCTCGACGGCCATCAACCCCGGCGAGGCGATCGAGGAAAAGGTGTCCCTGTCCGACCGATTCGGCCTCTGGCTCGGCTTCCACAAATGCAGCCAGGATGAGTATCTGGACATGGTGTTCGGCTATGCGAGCCACCTCGGCTTGTCGTACGACCAGGCGAAGCTGCGTGCCGAGGCGCTGGAATGGGCGACGACGCGCGGAGCACGTTCAGGCCGCACAGCCTGGCAATTCGTCCAGGACCTCGCCGGGCGCACCGGGACCGTGATTGAGGGTTAGGCCAATCGACCTTCGGTCATTGTGTAAATCGCTGGCGTCCCCTCTCCCCCAACGCCGGCAGTTGCCGCAACAGGGCGCCGGCGCCAATCGCTAGCGTCCCCTCTCCCGTTTGGGAGAGGGACAGGGTGAGGGCGACTGCCGAATCCGCAAAGCGCCCCCCTCACCCGACACTTCGTGCCGACCTCTCCCCGCCGGGGAGAGGTGAGAGCCCCGGCACCGGCCGCAGACGCCGACGTCGATCGATTGGGTTCCCTCACCCCCAACGCCGGCAGTTGCCGTGTTGGGCTCTATAAGAATGCCGAGTTGGCAACAGCCAACTTGGGCTGGAGAGGTGAGACAAAAAACCCGGCACGTCGCGCGCGCCGGGTTTCTTGACAGTGGGGAAGAGAGATTGCCGCCGTTCAGAGCCCGGCGAGGTGGTTCATGGGATCCACCGGGGTCGAGCCCTTGCGCAGCTCGAAATGCAGCTGCGGCGACGAGACATTACCGGTCTGGCCCGATTTCGCGATGGTCTGGCCGCGCTTCACTTTCTCGCCGCGCTTCACCATAAGCTCGCCATTGTTGGCATAAGCGCTGACCCAGCCGTCCTCATGCCGGATCAGGACGAGATTGCCGTAGCCCTTCAGCTCACTGCCGGAATAGGCAACGGTGCCGCCTTCGGCCGCCTTGACGGGCGTTCCTTCCGGCACGGCGATATTGATGCCCTCGTTGCCGCCGCGCCCACCGAAGCCCTGAATCACCCGGCCACGCGCCGGCCAGCGGAACTCGTTGGCGGACGCTCCCGGCTTCGGAATGCTTCCCGTGGTCTCCGGCTCGGTCGGCTGCGCGACCGCCACCTGCTGCGATGCCGCGGGCTTCGCCGCCTGGGCCGGAGCGGCTGCGGACTTCGCCGCGGCAGCGGGGGCAGCGGCCTGCGTCGGCTTCACCTCCGGCGCGGCCGGTTTTGCCGCGGTTTTCGACGGCGCGGTCAGAACCTGGGTCTTCGCAGCCTCGACGGCCTGCGTTGCAGGCTTCGTCAGCGTGGCGCTGCCGAGGCGCGGCGCAGCGGGCGGCTGCACCTTCGCGATCTGCGAGCGCGCGGACTGGTCAACCGCCGCGAGCTGGCGCTGCGGCTGGGCGGCGAGATTGCCAACCGCCGCGCGGCTGCTGGAGACCGTCGACTGAACCTGATTGCGCTGGGCCGAAATCACCTGGCTCGCGTGCTGCACCGGCGCCGCCGACGGGTTATAGACAGGAATGGTGATCTGCTGGCCGGGTGCCACGCTCGTCCCCTTGAGGCCATTGGCCGCGACAAGGGCCGAAACCGGTACGTTGTAGCGGCCGGAGATGGCGGCGAGCGTGTCGCCGGAACCAACGACGAAGGGCGTTCCGCCCTGCGCCGTCCAGCCGGTGGCGCTGCCTATGACGGCCTCCGCGGGAGCCGTCGAACGGGGCGCTGTGGCGGGCGCGGCGAGCGGCGCGCTGGCGACCGCCGCCGGCGGGGTGTAGCCACCCTGCGCGTTGTCGTAGCCGCTGACGGGCGCTGACCCGCCAAGGCTGCCGGTGGTGGCGACCTCATCCTGCCCCTTGGACTTGAAGGGGTCCGCGAAGGGGTTTTGCACGAAGCGCATACTATCCGTGCCGCAGCCGGACGCGACGCTCGCGAGAAGCCCTACAATAGCCACCCGCGACAACAGCCGCGGCCGCAACGACGCTAGACGTTCACGCATCGACACACCCACTTCAACGCAACAAATCCGCAGGCTGATTAAAAGCGGATTCAGGTTAAGCAAGCGTTGCTTTGGGGGGTATTATGGATAATTTCTGCTCGTGATTCTCGTGTGGTTCTCGTTACAATCTTCAAAGTGCTTTCGCGACCCCGTGTGCCAAGGGCGGCAGGCGGATGGCGACGCCCAGCTCTTCAGTCAGCGTCCCGTCGGTCGCCCGCGTCATGCGCAGCAAATGTTGCCGGCCATCGACGTTACGGGCCCCGACAAGGCAACCACCGGGCGCAAGCCTGGCCGTCAGCGCCAACGGCGGCGGCTCATCAAGCGCGCCGTTCAACAGGATGCGGTCGAAAAGCCCGAGGCCGTCCTCGCCGCCGTCCGTGGTCTCACCGATCGCCAGACCATCGGCCGCCATGATCCCGACATTGTCGAGATTGAGCGTGGCGATACGTTCCGTCGCGGCCAGCGCCAGCGTCCTGAAACGCTCGACGGAGGTGACAGAGCGGCCGAGATGCCCCAGCACCGCAGCCACATAGCCTGAGCCTGTTCCCACTTCGAGAATGCGATGACCGCGCTTGACACCGAGCGAGAGCAGCATCGTGGCGATGGTTGCCGGCGCCGTCATCGTCTGGCCGCAGGGCAGCGGCAGCGACACGTCGGCGCGGGCGAGATCGCTGAAACGGCGCGGGGCAAACAAGTCGCGCGGCACCATTTCCATGGCGCGCAGCAAGGTCGTGTCGCGAATGCCCCGCGCCCTGAGGCTCAGCAGGAAGGCAACGGTCTCCTCGGCGCCGGGTTGGGGACCCGCGCGCCCGGTGTCGGCGCCGAGGCCTGCACCTGGAATGGGAGCCGTCGGTTGTGCCATATCGTCAGCCGAACAGCCGCGCGAAACGCGTCATGGTCGGCTCGTGGGTCATGTTCAGCTGCAGCGGCGTCACCGAGATCCTGTGCTCGGCGAGGGCCTTCAGATCCGTGCCATTGGCGAGATGCGGCGTCCCGCGCGTCGGCGTCAGCCAGAAATACGGATTGTTGCGACCGTCCATCCGTTCGTCCAGCTTCAGCACATCGAGACCGCGGCGTCCCTGCATGGTCACCGCAACGCCCTTGACGTCCTCAGGCTGGCAGGCCGGAAAGTTGATATTGACGAGGGTACCTTCGTCGAGGCCGTCGTCGAGCAGCTTGCGGATGAGCGATGCCGCATGGGTCTCAGCGCAGCCCCAAGGCGTGTTGTCACGCTGGCCCGCCGGGAAGGCCTGCGATAGCGCAATCGCCGGAAGGCCCAGGATGGCGCCTTCCATGGCGCCGGCGATGGTGCCGGAATAGATGACATCCTCGGCGACGTTCTGCCCGCGATTGACGCCGGACAGCACCAGGTCCGGCGCCTTGTCGGCCAGCACCTTGCGCATGCCCATGATGACGCAGTCGGAGGGCGTGCCCTTCACGGCGAACTCGCGCTCGCCGACCTTGCGCAGCCGCAGCGGGTCATGCAGCGACAGGGAGTGCGACACGCCGCTCTGGTCGGTTTCCGGCGCCACGGTCCACACATCGTCCGACAGCTCATGCGCGATCGCCTGCAGGACCTTCAGCCCCGGCGCTTGAATGCCGTCGTCATTGGTCACGATGATGCGCATGGCTTATCCAGTCCTTCTTATCCTGCAAACGTCACGAATGGCTGGAACGCTATCACGCCCCGGGGCCGATATACGATCGGCCCCCTGCCGCAAAGCCGTCCCTCAGGCGACGGCCTCGACGGTGGTCTGGCCCATCATGTAAGGACGCAGCACGGGCGGAATGGTGACCGATCCATCCGCGTTCTGCCAGGTCTCCAGCACGGCAACCAGCGCGCGCCCGACCGCCGTGCCCGACCCGTTGAGGGTATGGACAAGCCGCGTCTGCTTGGCGCCGGCCGCACGGAACCGCGCCTGCATGCGCCGCGCCTGGAAGTCGCCGCAGACCGAGCAGCTCGAAATCTCGCGATAGGCGTCCTGCCCGGGCAGCCACACCTCGATGTCATAGGTCTTCTGCGAGGCAAAGCCCATGTCGCCGGTGCACAGGGTCACCACCCGGTAGTGCAGCTCAAGCCGCTTCAGGATCTCCTCGGCGGCGGCCAGCATGCGCTCGTGCTCCTCGCCGGATGTCTCCGGCGTGGTGATGGAGACGAGCTCGACCTTGGTGAACTGGTGCTGGCGGATCATGCCGCGCGTGTCCCGCCCGGCGGAGCCCGCCTCGGCGCGGAAACACGGGGTCAGTGCGGTGAATCGCTTTGGCAGCTCTTCCTCGGAAAGGATTGATTCGCGGACCAGATTCGTCAGCGGCACTTCCGCGGTCGGGATCAGCCAGTGGCTCCCGGCGGCGGCGTCTGCCTGGGCGCGCCCCGCTGTCACACTGAACTGATCGTCCTCGAATTTCGGCAGCTGCGCCGTGCCGAACATGGCATCGTCACGCACCAGAAGCGGCGGATTGACTTCCGTATAGCCGTGCTCGCCCGTATGGACATCGAGCATGAACTGGCCGAGCGCCCGCTCCAGCCGCGCGAGCTGCCCCTTGAGCACGACGAAACGCGCGCCGGAAAGCTTGGCCGCCGTCTCGAAATCCATGAGGCCGAGGCCCTCGCCGATCTCGAAATGCTGCTTCGGCGTGAAGGCATAATTGCGCTTGGCACCGTGCTGGTGGCGCTCGACATTGTCATGCTCGTCGGCGCCGGTCGGCACCGCGTCGAGCGGCGTGTTGGGGATGGCGGCCAGTTCCCGATCGAGCTCGGCCAGCGCCTCACGCTCCTCCGCCTCGAGTTCGGGCGCCCTGTCTTTCAGCGCCGCGACCTCGGCCATCAGCGCCTGCGCGCGCGCCTCGTCCTTCGCCTTCTTCGCCTCGCCGACTTCACGCGACAGCGCGTTGCGCCGCTCCTGCACCGATTGGGCGGCGGCGATGGCCGCACGCCGGCGGTCATCGAGCCCGAGAAGCTTGTCGAGAAGGGCTTGTGCCGCCTCCTTGGAGGAGCCACGGCGGATCAACCCCGTCACGAAGGGTTCGGGGTTGTCGCGAATGAGGCGAATGTCGTGCATGGGCCTGTGCTATCTCAGCCGCCGGGCAATCATCAACGGCGTGCTTGCGGCAAGGCTCACTCCGCTTCGCGTGCGGCCTCGGCTTCCGCCCGCTTCTTCTCGACCATCCGGACCGAGACGATAGACAGCTCGTAAAGGAGGAGCGTAGGCAGGGCAAGGGATACCTGGCTGATGATATCCGGCGGGGTCAGCACGGCCGCGACGATGAACACGCCGACGATGGCATAACGCCGCTTGTCCTTCAGGAACTGGCTGTCGATCAGTCCCGCGCGCGCCAGAAGCGTGAGAATCACCGGCAACTGGAAGCAGATGCCGAAGGCGAAGATCAGCGTCATGATCAGCGAGAGATACTCGCTGACCTTCGGCAGAAGCTCGATCGCGGCGTGGCCCGGGCTGCCCGCCTGCTGCTGGCCGAGCGAGAAATTCATCACCATCGGCATGGCGATGAAATAGACGACAGCCGCGCCCAAGGCGAAAAACAACGGCGTCGCCACGAGATAAGGCAGAAAGGCCTGCCGCTCGTTCTTGTACAGACCCGGCGCGACGAATTTGTAGATCTGGGTCGCCACCACGGGGAACGACAGGAAGGCCGCGCCGAAGACCGCGATCTTGATCTGCGTGAAGAGATATTCGAGCGGTGCGGTGTAGATCAGGCGCACGTCTGCGCCCGATCCGGCGGCGAACACATAGGGCCACACCAGGATGTTGTAGATCTGCTTGGCCAGCAGGAAGCAGAGGAAGAACATCACGATAAAGCTGATCAACGCCTTGATCAGGCGTGAGCGCAGCTCGATGAGATGATCGATCAGGGGCGCCCGTGAGGCCTCGACCTCGTCGAGTTCTTCCTCGACAGGCGGCACGCTCGTCTGAACCTCGCTCATGTCAGGCTTCCTTCGCCCGGCACTTCAGGCTTGGTCACAGCGGCTTCGCCCGCCGGGGCCGCCTCGCCCGCGGCCGCACCGGCCTTCCGCGCCTCCTGAGGTACGGGAGGCGTTTTGGACTTGATGCCCGTCTGGGGCTTAGGGGCGATCTTGGGCTTAGAGGCGATCTTGGGCTTGGGGGCAATCTTGGGCTTGGGAGCGATCTTGGGCTGGAGAGCGGTCGTGGATTTGGGAGCGGTCGTGGATTTGGAGGCGGCCTTGGCGTTGCCAGACGCTACGGCGTCTGCATTGGCCACGTCTGTATTCGCCGCGACAGTCGTCCCGGACCGGGCCGGGGCGGGAGATTTGGCAGCGGCCGGGGAGCGCGGAGCCCGCGCCTTGGGGGCCGGGGCGACGCCGTCACCCGTTTTTTCGGCTGCGGCTGTCTTGCTTCCGGATCGGACGGCAGGCTTGCGCGTTGCGGCCGGAGCAACGGCCCCCACAGGAGCAGGCTCGGCCGACTTGACGGGCTCGGCCGACTTGGCGGGCTCAGCGGCCTTTGCCGCTTCGGCCGACTTGACGGACTTAGCCGACTTGGTGGGCTTAGCCGGCTCGGCAGGCCCATGCGCTGCATTCAGAATCGCTGCGGGCTCGGGAGGTGTAGGCAGTTGGGCCAAGCCAAGATCGAGTGGCGGTGCCGGATGATCCGGATGCGGAGCGGCAACCAGGTCTGAAGCCGACGCGTGGACCGTGCTGGAGGCTCCTCCGCCAATCGTAGCACCGCCCTCGGCCGCCTCGGTCGTGGCCGACGGGTCCGAAAGCGAGGACGTCGCCGGCGTATCAGGCCCCGCTGTCACGGCCGGCTTGTTCTCGATGCTGCCGCGCAGGTCGTCGCGCACCGTCTGCAGTTCATCCCGAACCGTCTGGAGCGGATTGAAGGACTTGGTTGCATCCTTCACGCTGTCGACGCTGCGCTTGATGTCGTCGAGCTCGGCCTCGCGCATCGCCTCGTTGAACTGCGCCTGGAACTCCGCTGCCATGCGCTTGAGCTTGGTGGTGAACTGCCCAACCGTCTTCAGGGCGCGCGGGAGATCCTTCGGACCAATGACGACGAGCGCCACCGCACCGACCAGGAGTAATTCGCTCCAACCTATATCGAACATGTCAGGCTCAACGGCGTCCGGCGATCCGATTGCATCAGGCTCATCAATGCGGCCGGGCCGCCGCGCGCATTATCGTAATCAGCCGGCCTTACGCTCGCCGGCGGGCGACTCGACACCAGCGCCGGCGGAAGCCTGATGGCCAAGCGGACGCGGCGGCTCCGATACGGCGGGCTGCTGAGCCGCCTTCTCGTCATCCTCGCTCATGCCCTTCTTGAAGGCTTTGATGCCCTTGGCGACGTCGCCCATCATGTCTGAAATCTTGCCCCGTCCGAACAAGAGCAGCACGATCACGCCAACGACGATCCAGTGCCAAATGCTAGCTCCACCCATCACTCAATCTCCGCGAGCACCCCAAGGGCGCATCAAACGCCCGCACCGTCAGCAGGCTGTACTTTCCTCGAACCTAGGCGTCCGGAACGGCGAAAACAAGCATTTCGTCATCGCCATTGCGTGAGCGCTGTGAAGCTCGCGCTACGCCGTGAAGCACCTGAGCCCCAACTCTGTCAGGGTGCATCTTCGTCGGGTTCGCCCCCCTCGCCAAACCTCTCGCCAACCTCCTCGCCAAGCCGTTCGAACAGATTGTCCTCGAGCGGGCCGTCCTCCAGCGGGTCCTCGTCGCCCGTCAGCGCCGGGCTGTCGCTCGGCAGCGGCACGCTGAAGGCCGAAGGCACGCGGCCGTCGATGAAGCCCGCCCCCTTGAGTTCGTCGAGGCCCGGCAGGTCGTCGATGGCATCCAATCCGAAATGCGCAAGGAAGGCCGCCGTCGTCCCGTAGGTCACCGGGCGCCCCGGCGTCCGCCGGCGTCCGCGCAGCCGGATCCAGGAGCTCTCCAGGAGGGTGTCGAGCGTCCCGCGCGAAGTCGCGACGCCACGGATATCCTCGATCTCGGCGCGTGTGACAGGCTGATGATAGGCAATGATGGCAAGCGTCTCGAGGGCGGCCCGCGACAATTTGCGCGGCTCCTCGACCTCTCGTGCCAGCGAGGCGGCCAGATCCGGCGCGGTCCGAAAGACCCATAGGCCGGCGACGCGGACAAGATTCACGCCACGGCCGGAATAGGCGGCCTGTAAGCGCGCAAGCACGGCCGGCACATCGGTGGACGGCGGCAGGCGGCCCGCAAGCGCCTGCTCGCTCACCGGCTCGCGCGACGCAAACAACACCGCCTCGGCTGCGCGCAGGGCCTGCGCGAAGAGGAACGCCTCCTCGTCGTCACCCCGGATGGCCTCGATCTCGGCGGTCATGCCGCGTCCTCTTGTGCGTCCCCTTGTGCGTCCTCTTGTGCGGCGCCCTGCGCGATGCCCCTGTCGTGACCGGCGTCGCCCCGCCCAGATAAAGCCGCGGCGTCCTCGTCGACCTTCGCCTGAAGGGACGGCGCCACACCGTCGGGCTTTTCACGCTTGCGCACCCAGAGGGGCGTGAAGGCCCCATCCTGCTGCAGGTCGAGGAGGCCTTCGCGCACCATCTCGAGCGTCGCCGAGAAGGCGGAGGCCCTCACGGTCGCCTTCATGCCCGGATCCACGGCATAATCGACGAGAAAATCGTCGAGCTGCGTCCAGTTGGTGGCGACGCCGACCAGCCGCTCCAGGGCTTCGCGGGCATCGACCAGCGACCAGACGAAGCGCTTGCGCAGCGTCACGCGCGCATTGGCGTTCTTCATGCGCTGACGGGCATAGGCGCTCAGGAGGTCATAGAGTGTCGCCTCCCATTGCGGACGGGAGATATCGCCGATCGCCTCTGGCTGGCCGCGCGCAAAGAACTCGCGCCCGAGCTGGGGCCGTTCGGCCAGTTTCTTCGCCGCCTCCCGCATGGCCTCGAGGCGCCTGAGCCGCAAGGCCAGCGCCGTGGCCAGATCAGCCGCGCTCGGCTCATTGCCCTCCCCCTTCGGGGGCTCCGGCAACAGAAGCCGCGATTTCAGATAGGCAAGCCACGCTGCCATGACGAGATAATCAGCCGCGAGCTCAAGACGCACACGGCGCGCCTCCTCGACGAAGCCGAGATATTGCTCGGCAAGCGCGAGGATGGAGATGCGCGTCAGATCGACCTTCTGGCGCCTGGCAAGCTCAAGCAACAGGTCGAGTGGACCCTCGAATCCGTCCACATCGACGATCAGGGCCGGATCGTCATCGTCGCGCTCAGATCGCGCGACATCCTCGAACGCAAGTTCGCGAGTCACGGCATTTCGCTCCGGAGGCGCTGATTCGTACCAAATGCCAGCTTCAGCGCCTCACGCGGCTGTCGCAAGCGCTAGCGTCAGGCAAGCCATGCCTTCCACAGGATCGAATGGCTCGGCCCCAGCCGCCGACCGTTTCAGCGCGGCGGCCGCGCGGGCCTTGGCCTCGCCCGCGAGCAATGGGACCTCCGCCGCAACACGACGCATCTCGTCGAGATCGCCGTTGCAATGGAGAACGACGTCGCAGCCCCCGTTCAGCGACGCCCTTGCACGCGCCTCGGCCGTGCCGGAGAGCGCATTCATGGACAGATCGTCGCTCATCAGCAAGCCGCCGAAACCGATCGCCTGGCGGATCACGCGACTGATGACGACCGACGAGGTCGTTGCGGGATGGCGTTCATCGATGGCCTTGTACACGACGTGCGCCGTCATCGCGAGCGGCAAGTCCGACAGCAGGCGGAAGGGCACAAAGTCGCACATCTCAAGATCGGACAGGGGCACGTCGACAATGGGCAAGTCGTGGTGGCTGTCGACGCCGGCACGACCGTGGCCAGGGATATGCTTGAGCACCGGCAAGACACCGCCCGCCAGCAAGCCGTCGGCGGCCGCCCGGCCGAGATCCGCGACGACGCGCGGCTGCGAACCATAGGCGCGGTCGCCAATGACCGAGCTCGCCCCCGGGATCGGTATGTCGAGCACTGGCATGCAGTTCACGGTTATGCCGAGCGACAGGAGATCATGGGCGATCAGGCGCGCCCCGAGCCGTGCGATCTCGCGCCCGAAGGCCTCGTCACGCGCGTAGAGCTCGCCATAGGCCCGGCCGGGCGGATAGTCCGGCCAATGGGGAGGCTTGAGCCTTTGTACGCGCCCGCCCTCCTGGTCGATGAGGACAGGCGCATCCGCCCGCCCGACAGTCTCGCGCAGCTGCGCCGTCAAGGCCCGCACCTGGTCCGGCGTATCCACATTCCGCTTGAAGAGAATGAACCCCCACGGCTCCGCGTCGCGGAAGAAACGCGCTTCCTCTGCGCTCAAGCTAAGGCCGGAACAACCAGCGATCATCGCGCGCGTCATGGCACATCAACCTATTGAAAGGGTAATCTTATGGCGAGAGCAGCGAGCGGCCAACGACGGGCGCTCGGAACGCGACAATTCAATTCGTCCCCTGAAACGACGATCCCTCGGGCTCGCGTGCCCGAGGGAGGGACGGTGATGATGAAGGCGTCGTGCGCAGCGATATCGCAGCGATGCCATGACGCCGATTAGTTAGTTGCGGGCCACGAAGCACTGCCCGCCGGAAGCCTGCAGACGCGTGCACAGCGAGGTCGCATCCTCACGGGAGAACGGCCCGACCCGCAGACGATAGATAACACGGTCATTGACTTCCGCGCGCCTGACCTGCGCCCGGTAGCCGGCGAGATCGCCATAGCGGCGCTGAAGGGAAGCGAAGAGGTCGCGCGCTTCCTTCTCGCTGCCCGGAGCGCCCAGTTGCACGGCGAAGCTGCCGCCGCTTGTGGCCGCGGGCGCCGCTGCTCCCGGGCTCGGGGCCTGGTTGTTCACCGCGGCGATCTGTTCCGGCTGCGCGGAAGCGGGTTGCGCGGCGCGCTGCTGCTGCGCGGGCGGAGAAATCCGCAGCGGTGCGCGCGTCGGCGGACGCGGCGGTGCGGGCGGAGCGGCCACGGGCTGGGCTTCCGCCTGGGCCGGCGGCTCGCTGGCCCGCGGCTGCGGTGTCTCGGGTGTCGCATTGACGGGCGTTGGATCAGCGGCGGCCACCCGTGGCGCCGGCTGCGGCGCCTGTGGCGGGTCCGTCATGATCGTGCCGTCCGGGCGCACCGACACCGTCTTCACCCTGCGGGGTTCTCCGAGAATCGCGGTCGCCGGGTGCGGAGCCGTCGGCCCGCCCACGCCCATGTCGCTTGATCCCGCGGGCGACAGCGCATTCGGCGGGCCATCGGTGGAACCCGTCGCGCCCGTAGCCGTCGGCTGCTCCTGACGCAGCGCCTGGTTCACATCGAGCGGTTGCTCCTGACGGCTGACGATCTTCGTCTCCTTCGCGACGGGATCGCCGGCGCGTTCATAGATCGCCTTGTTCTGATCCGGCACGACGACACCGCCCGGATTCTCGGGCTGCACCTTGACCGGCTGGTCGTCGGCGGTAATGACCGGCGGAGCGTCGGCGGACGTGCCCGAGCCGCCCCTGAAGACGAGCGCCGAGGCAACACCGACCGCGGCCATGCCCAGAATGAGAACGACTGCGATCAATCCCTTGCGGGAGCGGCGCTCGGGTATCGTCTCATCGGCATAGGCAGCCTCGTCATAGCCGTCATTCCGCTGGCGATCGTCGCCATCCTGAAAATCGTCAGGACCGCCATCCTGGTAGCCGGGATAAGCATAAGTGCCGGTGGTCGGATCGAAGCGGGGCTCTGCCCCGATCTCGGGTGCGTAGGATTGATCGTAGTGCCCTGGCCGGGGCTCCGGACCCCGCTCGTGAAAAGGCTCGTCCGGTTGGGTCTCCCGCGACGGATGGAGCCAGGCCGGTGGCTCGACCGGATCAAAATGATCGGCGTCGCGCTGCGGAGCTATCCGGTCGTTGGCGGCAAATCCCGGCAGGGTTCCGCGCATCGGCGCCCGCTCATCAGGCTGGCCATAGCCGGGATGCGCAAAATCGTCGTTCTGTGACTTCTGTGGAAGTCGCTGGCCCGTGTCACCTTCGCCCGCCGAGCGAAAATTCCGGTCATCGGCGAGAAGACCGCGAAAGGGATCATCCTGGCCAACGATGCGTGCCAGCTCGGCCAGCGGATCACTGCCGGCAAAGGGCTGCTGGTTGTTCCCTGACGGCCGCACGGGACGATCGTCAAACGCGGGATCTTCAGCAAAGCGAGCTTTGTTTCTCTCAATCATGGGCGCAGTCCGTACTCGCGGCGCAGCCGAAGGAGCCACCCCTGTCGCCATACTCGCACGCCGCCTACGGCTTTTTTCGGCAATTGAGCGACATTGTGTCGCGCATAATAAAAGCCGCGGCTAGCGCATCTCCTCTGGTGCCGCAACCCCAAGAATTGCAAGACCAGATGCAAGGACAGACCTGACAGCTAGGACTAGACCCAACCTTGCAGTGGTCAAATCTCGATCGTCAGCATTAATAAATCGTAATTGGGGCGAGTCTTTGCCTTTATTCCATAAACTATGAAACGCACTAGCCAGCTCATACAGGTAGAATGCGACCCTGTGGGGCTCGTGAGATAAAGCCGATGCCTGCACGACGCGAGGATACTGGGCCAGACGACGCAGGATCTCGACCTCCGAATCATCATTCAATCGAGAAAAGTCATGAGATGCAAGCGCCTCCCCGACCATCGACGCGCCCGGGAGCACCTCTGCAGCCTGCCGGAACACTGACGCACAGCGCGCATGGGCGTACTGGACGTAGAAAACCGGGTTGTCCTTAGACTGTTCAACCACCTTGGCGAGATCGAAATCGAGCGTCGCATCATTCTTGCGGAAAAGCATCATGAAGCGCACGGCATCGCGGCCGACCTCGTCGATCACCTCACGCAACGTCACGAAATCGCCCGAGCGCTTCGACATTTTCACGGGCTCGCCATCGCGGAGCAGGCGCACGAGCTGGCAGAGCAGCACGATGACCTCCATCTCCTTCCCGCCAATCGCGCGGCCCACCGCCTGCAGGCGCTTGACGTAGCCGCCGTGGTCGGCGCCAAGCACATAGATCAGCTCCCGGAAGCCGCGCGCATGCTTGTTCTCGAGATAGGCGACGTCAGCCGCAAAATAGGTGTAGCTGCCGTTCGACTTCATCAGGGGGCGGTCGATGTCGTCGCCGACATCGGTTGCCCGGAACAAAAGCTGCTCGCGGTCCTCCCAATCCTCGGGCAGCTGGCCCTTGGGCGGTGGAACGCGACCACGATAGACGAAGCCGCGCTGCGTCAGCGCATCAATGGCTGCCTTGATGGCCCCGCCATTGGCACCATGTAAAGTGCGCTCCGAGAAGAAAACATCGTGATGAATGCCAAGAGCCGCGAGGTCGTCGCGAATCATCGCCATCATCCCCGCGATGGCGACGTCCCGCGCAATCGGCAACCATTCCGCCTCGGGCTTGGCCTCGAGCGTATCGCCGAAGCGCGCTGCGAGCTCCGCCCCCACCGGCTTCAGGTAGTCGCCGGGATAAAGCCCCTCCGGGATCTCGCCGATATCCTGCCCGAGCGCCTCGCGATAGCGCAGGAAGGCTGAACGGGCCAGCACGTCGACCTGCCCGCCGGCGTCGTTGATATAGTATTCGCGCGTCACCTGCCGACCGGCGAAAGCCAGCACATTGGCGAGCGCGTCGCCGAAGACGGCGCCGCGGCCGTGCCCCACATGCATCGGCCCGGTCGGATTGGCCGACACATATTCCACATTGACCGGCACCCCATCCGCCGCACCGCGGCCGAAATCTTTGCCATCCGTCAGCACCGCGCGCATGACATCGCGGTAGACGCCCGGCGCGAGCGTGAGGTTGATGAAGCCAGGCCCGGCGACCGCAACGCCAGCCACCCCGGGGACCGCCGTCAGCGCTTCACTGAGAAGCTCCGCCAGCGCGCGCGGATTGGTCTTCGCCCCCTTCGCCAGGACCATGGCGGCATTCGTGGCAAGATCCCCCATGGCGGCATCGCGCGGCGGCTCGACCACCACGCGCGACAGGTCGAGGCCAGCCGGAAGGCGGCCCGCCGCCACCAGGTCCTCGATGACGGCTGACAAATGGCGCTGGTACAGGTCGAAGATATTCATGGTGCGTCCACGGAAATATTGCGGTCGAGGGCCGGCGTTCAATCAGGCCACCGACGGCTTAGGGCACGGCAGAGGCCGGGCAATCGCGTCAAGATTGATTGAGAGATCCATCATAACTATCTGAATTCACGCACCAATCCAACAATCATGGAGCGCAGTCAGATCGGTTCCACTAGCGCAAATCAGGTGTTGCGTCAAACAAGCGCCGATGCTCCTCCAGGGCGTAGCGATCGGTCATGCCTGCGATATAGTCCGCCACGCGGCGCATGAGGCGGCCATCGTCAGCCCCGGCGAGATCCGCGCACCACTCCGCCGGCATCAGCCCGGGCTCCGCCACGAGGCGCCGGAAGAGATCGCGCACGACATGATCCGCCTGCCGACGCACGGCCATCACGGTCGGGTGCCGATACATATGCGGATAGAGGAAGCCCTTTATGCCGGCTTCCGCCTGCGCCATGCCCGGCGAGAAGGCGACCACCGCATCGCCGGCGGCGCGAATGGCATCGGCATCCGCCGGCGCCAGCGCCGAAAGGCGGCGGTCGCTCTCGGTGATCACATCCTCGACGAAGCGGGTGATGATACGGCGCACGAGTTCGTGGATGACCCGGCTGCGCTCAAGGCCCGGATAGGCGCGTTCGATCTCATCGAGGATATCGCGCAGGAAAGGCACGCCCGCCAGATCGGCCAGATCGAACAGCTCCGCCCGCAACCCGTCGTCGATGTCGTGGGCATCATAGGCGATATCATCGGCAATCGCCGCGCATTGCGCTTCGGCGCTGGCGAAACTCGCAAGCTTCAGATCCTGCAGCGCAGAATATTCGAGGATGGCGCCGGGCACCCCGTGTTCCCGATAGGCGCCGATCCCGCGACCTGCGGCATCCACCAGTGGGCCATTATGCTTGACGAGCCCTTCCAGCGTCTCCCAGGTCAGGTTGAGCCCGTCATAGGCCGCATAGCGGCGCTCGAGCCGGGTGACGATACGCAAGGCCTGCGCGTTGTGGTCGAAACCGCCCTGCCCGGCCATCTCGGCGTCCAGCGCCTCCTCGCCCGTATGGCCGAAGGGCGTGTGGCCGAGATCATGGGAGAGGGCGAGCGCCTCCGCCAGATCCTCGTCGAGGCCGAGAGCCCGGGCGAGCGCGCGGGCGATCTGGCTGACCTCGATGGTATGGGTCAGGCGCGTCCGATAGTGGTCGCCCTCGTGGTAGACGAAGACCTGGGTCTTGTGCTTGAGCCGCCGGAACGCCGTGGAATGGATGATCCGATCACGATCGCGCTGGAAGGGGCTGCGCGTCGGCGAATCGGCTTCCGGATAAAGCCGGCCCCGGGTCGCACCGGGGTCGCAGGCATAGGGCGCTCGCCAGCGTTCACCATGAGGCCGCACGTCACACTCCCCGTTGAACGTCCATTGCCCTGCACTTATCTATGAGGCAGGCGCTTTGCCAAGATTTATCGGCGTGTCAATGTGGGTTCGGCTGGCGGCTGCTTTTTGCCAACCGGCCGCGCGGCACCGTAAGATGGGCCTTTGGCAATATGACGACGCGATGAGCACGAGTGACATGAGCATGACACCGATTTCGCTGACGGACAGGGCCGTGACGCGCATCCAGGAGGTTCTCGCCGCAGAGACGGCGGGGGCGATGTTGCGGATCAGCGTCAACGGGGGCGGCTGCTCGGGCTTCCAATATGTGTTCGACGTCGACCATGAGCGCGGGGATGACGATCTCGTTGTCGAGCGCGACGGCGCGACCGTGCTCGTCGACTCCGTGTCGCTGCAATATATGGATGGTGCGGTGATCGATTTCGTCGACGACCTGATCGGCCAATCGTTCAAGATCGAGAACCCGCATGCAACAGCCTCCTGCGGCTGCGGAACGTCATTCTCGCTTTAAGGGCCACAGCCCACGCGCAAACGTCCCGGGGACTATCCAAATCGCCCCGGACTATCGATGACAGGCGCGATCAGTCATAGGGTTGCCACTGCTCAAGGCTATACGAAATACTGTAGATTAGGGCAGAAGCCACCCATCCCACGGATCTGAGGAAAACGACCCATGGCCCGGCCGCGCGCGAAAGCGATCTTGCTGTCTGCAGTTTCCCTGGCCGCTCTCGCGGGCGTCGGCGCCCTGGGCGCGAAAGTCACGACGGAGCAAGGCCTTGTCGCGGCCGCCGCGCGGGCTGGCGCCACCATCGGCAAGGTCGCGGCCAATCCGCTCAACGGGCGGATCACACTCGGTGACATCCGCCTCGCCGCAGGCGCCGCCATTATCACGATCGGCCAGGTCAGCACCACCGGCGGCCCGGCGCTGATCGCGCCCGCCTTCGCCGCCGAAGACGTCACACTTGAGAACGTCACCGTGACTGTCGGCCCCATTCGCTACGACATGCCGCGCATGGTCTTTACCGGCTCGAGCCTCGATCGCGCGGGCCTCGCCGCGCTGTTCGCCGCCAACGCTCCGGACACGCTCGCCAACCGCCTGGCGAAGATCTCGGCCAGCAGCGTCGTGATCCCCGAAGTGAAATATGAGTCCAATTTCTCCTTTGATGGGGTGAGCAGTCACACGATCGGCACGTACACCGACATCGCGTTTCGTGACGTCGTAAACGGCGTCGCTGCGAAATTCACCCAGGCCAGCGGCAGCTACAGCACGACGACGCGCAGGGACAAGCCGGCGAGCCCCTCCCCGGGCAATGGTGGCGGGGCTAACAGCCAGACCAAGCCGCTGTCGTCGGACGGCACCGCGAGCGGCACATCCGGAGCGTTGCGATACGACGCGTTAGATATCGCTGCCCTGGCGCGCCTTTTTACGGACAGCGCAGGGACGGGCCCTAACCCGCCCGTGAAGATTCATGGCCCTTTCACCACGTCTGATATGGTGTTCACTGAGCCGAATGGCACAAAGCTTAGCATCGAGGACATCTCCGGCGATGGTATGGTCGCGCGACTGGGCAGAACATCCCTGCTCTCCCTGGTGGAGAGCCTGCAGAAATTACCGATGGACGAAGCCCACAAGCAGGACAGCTCGTTCAAGATTCTGACAGAGGCTCTGTCGATGTGGGACAGCATCGTCGCCACGTCTGCAACGATCAAGAATGTGAAGGTCGATCTTCCCGAGCCGGCACACTCCACATTCACCATCGGCGATGTCGTTGTGGGCATCGGCAACAACCCGAACCCGCAACAGGCCAACCCGGCTTATCCCGCGCAGGGGGGGCTACGGGTTTCCATGAACAACGCCGTCTTCACCCTGCCGGCGGACGCGGAGAACGACTTCGCCAAGCGCCTGATTGCGATGGGCTACAAGGACCTGTCGCTATCCTTCACCATCGAGGGCCGGTTGAACGAAGCCGGCAAGGAGCTCGTCATCAACGAATTCTCCTTTGGCGGAAAGGACATGGGCAAGGCCGCCGTGAGCGCGGTCATCGGCAATGTCACGCCCGACCTGCTCTCTTCGGAGGAGGCCGTTCGCAATGCCGCCGGGATGGCGCTGACCGTGAAAAATCTCGCTGTCACCGTCGACAACGCCGGGCTCGCGGACAAGTTGCTGGCGGAAGAGGCGGCCAAGCAGAACAAGTCGCCGGATACGCTGAAGACCGAATACGGCATGATCGCAACGGTCGGCGTCCCGAGCTTCCTCGGCGGCAGCCCCGAGAGCAAGGCCCTGGGTGCCGCGGTCGCGCGCTTCATCGCCAAGCCCGGTCAGCTCGCCGTGAAGGCGGCCGCCAAGGATGCGGCTGGCTTCGGTCTGGCCGACTATGGCGCGACCGGTGGCCAGCCGGCCGCCATTCTCGAGCAGATCAACCTGACGGCCGAAGCGAAATAGCGCGTCCTCCGACCCTCCCCGTACGCCGGCCCGGACGCTTCCCGCGATCCGGGCCTTTTTTGTATGTCCATTCGGAGGGAGCGCTGATCTTCAATTTGTGAAGATCGGAAGCGGGTTTGGGCGCAGATGTCGCAGTCTTCAGGCGGCGGCCTGCAGTATAAGGCGATCGGGGCTGGAGTGATCAGGACATGGAACCATGAAGCCTCGTCTTATCGCGTTGTATGCAGGCATTGGCTTAGCCCTTAGTGCAGGACCTGCTTTTGCCACTGATCCCGATCTGTTCATATTCCAGCAGCAGGACACCGCCCGAATGCAGCAGGATCACAATCTTTCCGGCATTCGTGACGCTCAGGAGAATGTGAAAGCCTATCAGCGGCTCTTGAACGAGGAGCAGATGCAGCAGCACGCCGCGCCGGCTCCGCAGACCCACCCGACGATGCGCCAGCATCACACGTCGTAGACGGCAATGATAAGGGCGGTGAACGCCGAAGAACAGCGCCACACCGCCCTTGCTTAGCCGGCCATCAATGCGCTGAACGCGCGGTTCAAGCCTTGGTGCCAGCCGTTTCGCCGTCGCCGGCCTGCGCTTCCACAACCGCGACGGCCGTCATATTGACGATGCCGCGGGTGGTGACCGACGGCGTGAGGATATGAGCGGGTTTTGCCGGCCCGAGGATGATGGGCCCGACCGGCAGCGCATCCGCGAGGATCTTGGTGAGTTGATAGGCGATATTGGCCGAATCGAGATTCGGCATGATCAGCACATTCGCCGCGCCCTTCAGTCGCGACGTCGGCAGCACCTTTTCGCGGATGACCTGTGACAGGGCCGAGTCGGCCTGCATCTCGCCGTCGACTTCGAGCGAAGGCGCCCGCTCGCGGATAAGGGACAGGGCCTTGCGCATTTTGACGGCGCTCGCCGTGTCGGCCGAACCGAAATCCGAATCCGCCAAAAGCGCGATCTGCGGCTCGATGCCGAAACGGCGCACATGCTCGGCGCACATCACCGTCATCTCGGCGATCTCGTCGGCGCTCGGATCGTCGCGCACATGGGTGTCGGCCAGGAAGTAATGCCCCTTGGAGGTGATGATCAGGCTCATCGCCGAGAGCGCCCTGACGCCGGGCGCGAGCCCCACGATGTCCTCGATATGCTTGATGCGGGAGGAGAAGCGCCCCTCCAGCCCGCACAGCATGGCGTCCGCTTCACCACGCGCCAAGGCCAGCGCGGCGATGACCGTGGTGTTGGTCCGAACGAGCGTGCGCGCGATGTCCGGCGTGATTCCCTTGCGCCCGGCCACATCGAGATAGGTGGCGACATAGTCGCGGTAGCGGGGATCGTCCTCCGGGTTGACGAGCTCGAAGTCGCGGCCGATCTCGATGGACAGGCCAAACCGCTTGAGGCGCGTCTCGACGACCGCCGGGCGGCCGATCAGCACCGGCTGGGCGATGCCGTCCTCCAGCACCGCCTGCGCCGCGCGCAGCACGCGCTCGTCTTCCCCCTCCGCATAGATCACGCGCTTCGGCGCCTTGCGCGCCAGCGCAAACACGGGCTTCATGATGAAGCCGGAGCGGAACACGAAGCGCGACAGCGATTCGGTATAGGCGGCCATGTCGGTGATGGGCTTGCGCGCCACGCCTGATTCCATGGCGGCGCGGGCAACGGCCGGGGCGATGCGCAGGATCAGGCGCGGGTCGAACGGGTTCGGGATGAGCGAGGTCGGGCCGAAGCCGCTGATATCGCCGCCATAGGCCCGCGCCACGACATCCGACGGCGCCTCGCGGGCCAGCGCCGCGATGGCCTTGACGGCAGCGGCCTTCATCGCCTCGTTGATCGTCGAGGCCTCGACATCGAGAGCCCCCCGGAAGATGTAGGGGAAGCAGAGGACGTTATTGACCTGGTTCGGGAAATCCGACCGCCCGGTGCAAATCATGGCGTCAGGGCGTGCGGCAATGGCCGCGTCCGGCATGATCTCCGGATAGGGGTTGGCAAGCGCCAGGATCAGCGGCTTTTCCGCCATGGTCTTGACCATGTCCGCCTTGAGGACACCGCCGGCGGACAAGCCGAGGAAAACGTCGGCGCCGGGAATAACCTCCGCCAGCCTGCGTGCCTCCGTCTTCTGCGCATAGATGCTCTTCCAGCGATCCATCAGGGCCTCGCGCCCCTCATAGACCACGCCCTCGATATCGGTGACGAAGATGTTCTCGCGACGCGCGCCGAGCGTCACCAGCAGGTTGAGGCAGGCGAGCGCCGCCGCGCCCGCGCCCGACGTGACGATCTTGACGTCGGAGATCGACTTGCCGGCAAGCTCGAGCGCATTGCTCACCGCCGCGCCGACGATGATCGCCGTGCCGTGCTGGTCATCGTGGAAGACCGGGATGCCCATGCGGGCTTTCAGGTTCTCTTCGACCTCGAAGCACTCCGGCGCCTTGATGTCCTCGAGGTTGATGCCGCCGAAGGTCGGCTCCAATGCGGCCACCACATCGACGAGCCGCGCCGCGTCGTTTTCCGCCACCTCGATGTCGAAGACGTCGATGCCGGCGAATTTCTTGAAGAGGACCGCCTTGCCCTCCATCACCGGCTTGGAGGCGAGCGGCCCGATATTGCCGAGGCCGAGCACTGCCGTGCCGTTGGAAATGACGGCGACGAGGTTCTGGCGCGAGGTAAGCTGCGAAGCCTCGGCCGGATCGGCGACGATCGCCTCGCAGGCAGCCGCCACGCCCGGCGAATAGGCATGGGCCAGGTCCCGCTGGTTGCCGAGCGGCTTGGTGGGCTGAATCTCAAGCTTTCCGGGCCGCGGATGACGGTGGTAGTAAAGCGCTCCGGCTTTCAGATCATTCGACATTTCATCGGCCATCGTCGCGCTCCCATCCTTCCGCTCAAGTTTGATAAGCCTTGTGCGCGCTAAGGGACGATGGCGTCAATGTCGATTTGGCGCCGCAGGAATGCGCTGAGAGCAGAGCAAGGACATGAGGCCGTCAATGCGGATTTTCGAGCGATTGGGGATGAAGCGAAACCCGCACAACGAAACCCGCCTCCACCTCGACAAGCTCGTCCGCAAGCACGGCGCGGCCATCGGCCCCTATTCCTATGGAAGGCCCAAGGTGCGCTTCGCCGATTGGGGCGCGAGGCTCACGATCGGCTCCTATTGCTCCATCGCGGACCAGGTCGAGATCATGCTCGGCGGCAACCATCGCGCCGATTTCGTGAGCACCTATCCATTTTCCGCCTTCCCCGCGCAGTGGCCCGAAGCCCCGAAAAGCCTCGACCATCAGGGGCCTGCGGGAGATGTGGTGATCGGCCATGACGTGTGGATCGGTTCCGGAGCCCTCATCCTGCCCGGCGTGACGATCGGGTCGGGGGCTGTCATCGCGGCGAGGGCCGTCGTCAGCCGCGATGTTCCGCCCTATGCGGTGGTTGGCGGCGTCCCCGCGCGTCTCATCCGCAAACGCTTCGACGACGCGGCGATCGCCGCGCTCCTCGACTGCGCCTGGTGGGAATTGCCGCGCCATGACGTCGCGGCGCTCATCCCGCTCCTCCAAAGCGGAGACGTCGCCGCCGTCATCACGGCGGTCAAATCGCTGCGGATCGAGGATCCTGCCGCAGGGCGTGGTTGAGGATGCGGGCCTTGAGGCCGAGCGCCGGCTTCTCCACCACGTGCCAGGAGACCATTGCGACCAGGAGCGACAGAACAACGGCGATCGGCAGCATGGCCTCGATCGGCATCTGCGGCGAGAAGGCCTGGAGCGTCTGCTGCACCGGCCAACCGAGGAGATAGACGCCGTAGGAGAGGTCGGTCTTCAGATCAAAGGCGCGCGACGACAGACCGGGGGCCACCGCCAGCCAGATGATGCCGTAGGCGCCCGTCGCGAAATTGAGGGCCTTGTAGAATGACGTGTCCTGGGCCAGCCACGTCACAGCAACGAGCATCAGCACAATCCAGGAGGTGATCCGCACCTCGTCCCGGTACAGGTAGAACACCGCTCCGATGCCGAACAGAAACGGCAGGCGGAGCGACGTCTGCACGGCTTTCCCGGCCTCAGGATAGAGCACGTCCAGGAGGACGATGGCGATGCCGAAGCCGGCGATGATGGCAAGCGCGACGCCCCGGCGGCTGAGACCAATGGCGACCCCGAACAGAAGGACGCCGAGGTAGCACAGTACCTCGTATTTCAACGTCCAGACCGTACCGAGCGGCGCGCGCAGGGGATTGTCCGCGAAGACGCCAGGAAGCGCGCCGGCGCTCTTGAAGGTCGTCAGCGTCGCGACGATGAAGCGGCCGACCTGCGGATCACGCCAATAGTCGGCGAAGCTCAACGTGGTGATGAGGGAACCGAAGACCGCCATCGCCAGGGTCACCACGATGAAGGCGGGCGCAATCCGCAGCGTACGCGCGACGATATAGTCGCGCCAGCCGCGCCGCGCGAAGCTCATGGTGACGAGAAAGCCGGAGATCGTGAAGAAGCCGTTGACCGCATATTCGCCGAGGCTGAAGCCCGTCGAAAGGTACAAGGGTTCATGGCCGCCGGTCGAGACGCTGAAGGCATGCGAGACGACGACAGCCAGCGCCAGGATGAGCCGCAGCACGGAAAAATTGTCATAGGGACGCGCAATGCAGTCAGCCAGGGTCGGCAGCTCGGCCAGAAGCCCGGGCCGGGTGGATGACGGTGCGGTTGTCGAAGTCATTGCGGCTCTTGTTCACTCGATGCGGCTGACGACGTGCGAGCCCCGGAACGCGAGGCTCCCTCCCCTATGTGCCTGTTTAGAATCCCTTGCGCCTGTCTAGAATTCCTTGATAGTCCAGCGCGTCAACGCCGCGCAAGGCGGCGATGGCGCCCGCAGCCGATCCTCCGTAGCGTGCCATGCGGCCGCGATTGAACAGGAGCGCCGCGCCGAGGGCTTTCACCGCGTTCTTGAGCGCCATGGCCGGCGCCGGGTTCGGCAGCCCGTATTTGCGGCTGACATAGGCGCGCGACCAGGCCTGATGCCAGCGGCCGCGGAAGATGCGCCCCGGCGCCGGCGCGCTGGAACGCCCGCGCCCATGGCGCGCCACCGCACCGGCCACATGGACGAGCGCATGGCCGGCATCGGCAATGCGGCGGCAGAGGTCGTCATCCTCGTAGAACAGGAAGATGTTTTCGTCGAAGCCGCCAAGCACCGTGAACAGATCCCGCCGCATGAGGAAGACGGCGCCGGACAGGAAAGGCGCGCAGCAATCGCCCTCGGGCAGCCATTCAACCCCCGCGGGATTGCGAAGATAGGGCGCGAGAAGCGAGCGCGGCTGGAAGAAGACGCGCCCGTCCGGCTCGATCAGCATCGGCGCGAGAAGACCGGCGTCCGGATAGCGCGCGGCGGCATCGAGAAGCGCCGCGACAGCCCCCGGGTCGAGAATGACATCCGGGTTGATGATCAGCACGAAAGGCGTCGTCGCGGCGGCGACCCCGCGATTATTCGCGCGCCCATAGCCTTCGTTGACGCCATTGCGGATGACTGCGGCGCCGAGCCGCGCCGCCGCCTCGGCAGAGCCGTCGGTGCTCGCATTGTCGACCACGATCGCCGGCACACCGTCCCGCGCCAGCGCGCCGAGGCAATCCGGCAACGCATGGGCGCTGTCATAGGCGACGACGACGGCGGTGACGGAGGTGGGAACGGTGGCGGCTCGCATCTACAGCTCCCGGCCGGCACGCAGGGGGCGCTGATCCCTCCCCCGAGGGGGAGGGTACTCCGCGAAGCGGAGGGGGTGGGGGGGCGCCTCGCGACCCCTCCCGGCTCCGCGCTCCACGCGGATCCACCCTCCCCTCGCGGGAAGGGATCGGATCGTCACTTCGCGTCCGGCAGATTGAGCCGGATATGGAGTTCCCGCAGCTGCTTCGCCGTGACGTCGGAGGGAGCGCCCATGGTGAGGTCGAGCGCCTGCTGGTTCATCGGGAACAGCGAGATCTCGCGCAGGTTGGTCACCCCGCAGAGCAGCATGACGATGCGGTCGACACCCGCCGCCATGCCGCCATGGGGCGGCGCACCATACTGGAACGCGCGATACATGCCGCCGAAGCGTTCGACGACCGTCTCCTCGCCATAGCCGGCGATCTCGAAGGCCTTGACCATCGCGTCGGGACGATGGTTGCGGATGCCGCCCGAGGCGATCTCATAGCCGTTGCAGGCGATGTCGTACTGGAAGGCCTTGATGGTCAGGGGATCCTGCCCTTCGAGGGCCTCCAGCCCGCCCTGGGGCATCGAGAACGGGTTGTGCGAGAAATCGACCTTCTTGTCGTCCTCGTTCCACTCGTACATCGGGAAGTCGACGATCCAGGCGAGCTCGAAGCGATCATGATCGACGAGGTTGAGGTCCTCGCCCACCTTCGTGCGCGCAGCGCCCGCGAACTTGACGAATTTCTCCGGGTCGCCAGCCACGAAGAACGCGGCGTCACCGTCCTTCAGGCCGAGCTGGGCCTTGATGGCGGCCGTGCGCTCCGGGCCGATGTTGTTGGCGATGGGCCCCGCGCCCTCCCCGCCTTCGCGCCACATCACGTAGCCGAGGCCGGGCTGACCCTCGCTTTGCGCCCAGGAATTCATGCGGTCGCAGAAGGCGCGTGAGCCGCCGCCGGGTCCGGGGATAGCCCAGACCTCGTTCTTCGCGTCCTCGAGCATGCGCGCGAAGACCTTGAAGCCCGAGCCGCGGAAATGCTCGGAGACGTTCTGCATGACGAGCGGGTTGCGCAGGTCCGGCTTGTCCGAACCGTATTTGCGCAGCGATTCGGCATAGGGAATGCGCGGCCAGTTCCGGGTGACGGGCTTGCCCTCGGCGAAATCCTCGAAGACGCCACGGATGACGGGCTCCATCGCCGCGAACACATCCTCCTGCGTCACGAAGCTCATCTCGAGGTCGAGCTGGTAGAATTCGCCCGGCAGGCGATCGGCGCGCGGATCCTCGTCGCGGAAGCAGGGCGCGATCTGGAAATAGCGATCGAAGCCCGACATCATGATGAGCTGCTTGTACTGCTGCGGTGCCTGCGGCAGGGCATAGAACTTGCCGGGATGCAGCCGCGACGGCACCAGGAAGTCGCGCGCGCCCTCAGGCGAGGACGCGGTCAGGATCGGCGTCTGGAACTCGAAGAAGCCCTGGTCCTTCATGCGGCGGCGCATCGAATCGATGACGGCACCGCGCGTCATGATGTTCTTGTGCAGCTTCTCGCGCCTGAGGTCGAGGAAGCGATATTTGAGGCGCGTCTCCTCCGGGAAGACCTGGTCGCCGAAGACCTGCAGCGGCAGCTCGGCGGCGGGACCCAGCACCTCGATCTCGCTCACATAGACCTCGACCTGGCCGGTCGGCAGATCGGCATTCTCCGTCCCGGCGGGACGCGCACGCACCAGGCCGTCGATCCGCACCACCCATTCCGCCCGCAGGGCTTCCGCCGCCTTGAAGGCGGGCGAATCCGGATCGATGACGGCCTGCGTCAGCCCATAGTGGTCGCGCAGGTCGATGAACAGCACACCACCGTGGTCGCGGATGCGGTGGCACCAGCCCGACAGGCGGACCTTTTCACCAATGTCGGTCCCGCGGAGCGCGCCGCAGGTGTGAGAACGATAGCGATGCATGGCGAGACCGCCCAAGGCTGAGCGGGGCTCCTGCGGCCCCGCGACTTCAAAGGCCGGAAAAACCCATGAGATGCGCTTCTTGTCAAGGATAAGCGCGACAAGTGCGTCCGTCTCGGCTATAGCGCGGTTTCATGGATCTGATCGACTCAACAGAAAAGCTGCAGGCTGCCTGCGACAGGCTCCGTCAGCACCCCTTCGTCACCGTGGACACCGAGTTCCTGCGGGAGACGACCTTTTATTCCAAGCTGTGCCTGATCCAGCTGGCGAGCCCGGACGAAGCCATCCTGGTCGATCCCCTGGCGGCAGATCTCGACCTCGCGCCCTTCTTCGCGCTGATGGCGGACGAGGCGGTCGTGAAGGTCTTCCATTCCGCGCGTCAGGATGTGGAGATCATCTGGCAGAAGGGCGAAGTCATACCCTGCCCGCTGTTTGATACGCAGGTCGCCGCCATGGTCTGCGGCTATGGCGATTCGGTGTCTTACGAGCAGCTCGCCAACGACATCGCCAAGGCCCGCATCGACAAGTCGTCGCGCTTTACCGACTGGTCGCATCGCCCGCTCAGCGAGCACCAGCTCGCCTATGCGCTGTCCGATGTGACACATCTCAGGACGCTCTATCTCTCGCTGGCCGAAGAACTGGCCCGGACCGGCCGCGCGAGCTGGGTCGAGGAGGAAATGGCGGTCCTGACGTCGCCTGCCACCTACGAGATGAAGCCGGAGAACGCCTGGATGCGCCTGCGCGGGCGCGTCAAGAAGACACGCGACCTCGCGGTTCTGATGGAGGTCGCGGCCTGGCGCGAACAGGAGGCCCAGACCCGCGACGTGCCGCGCTCACGCGTCATGAAAGACGACAGCCTCATCGACATCGCGACCCACGCGCCCCGCTCCGCCGAGGCCCTGGGCCACCTGCGCTCGGTACCCAACGGCTTTGAGCGTTCACGCGGCGGCACCGACGTGCTCGCGGCGATCGAGCGCGGCCTGGCGCGTGATCCCAGGACGATCCCGTCGCTGGAGAAGCCGCGCGGCAAGGCCAACAACGGCGCCGTTCTCGAAATGCTGAAGGTGCTCCTGAAGGCCGTGGCGGAAAATGAGCGCGTCGCGCCAAAGATCCTGGCGACCGTCGATGACCTCGAGGCGATCGCCGCCAGCGATCACGCCGACGTTCCGAGCCTGCGCGGTTGGCGCTATGAGCTCTTCGGTGAGCGCGCCATCGCCTTGAAGCGCGGCCAGCTCGCGCTGTCCATCGAGCGCGGCCGCGTAGTCACCATCGAACGCTGACGCCCGCGAGCAGGCTGTGCAAAACGATTTTGTGAGCCGCGCACCTGTCACCCCCGGCGCGATTGGCAAAGCCAATCGCGGGAAGGGATCCAGAAGCGTCAAAAGCTGACGTCTCTTACCTGGATTCCCTTCCCCTCGGGCCTTGCGGCGCTTAGCCGGGAATGACACCGCCCGGACATGGCATTGCCCGGACATGGCATTGCCGGGACATGGCATTGCCCGCACAACCTCGATAGCGACAACAGCGAGAGCAAGGCCGTGTGTTGCGCGGTTGCCCCCCAAGCGCGCGGGCGCGTCCGGCCCGACGCCGCGGTCCTATTTCCGGATGACGACGGCGGGCTGACAGCCGATCAGGCGCGCGAGCTGTTTCACGCGGTTCTGCAGCTTTTCGCTGGCAAGATCCGCCAGATCCGACGGCACGAGCAACTGGAGCTTCTGACTGCTCACGACGAGCGGCATCCGCGGCAAGGTGCCCGGCATGGCGGCCGACGCGATATAGGCAATACGCATGGCACCGGCCAGGATACGTGCACGATCCATAAGGCGCGCTGTCATCAATTCCCGCAGGCGGAAGCCGAAATCGACCGACAGGCCGATGTGGCGCAGCGAGACGGCGAGCGCCACATAGGCGCGGCCGGGATGATCGATGCCGACGAAGGCCGCCTGGGCGATCGTATCCATGCTCTGCTCGCCGCGATAATCAGGATGTGAGCGCCAGTTGATATCGGAGAGGAGACAGGCCGTGTGCCGCAGGCGCTTCTCGTCAGCGGTCTCGTCGATATGAAGCGAGGTCATCAGCCTGTCGGTCCAGAGGATCAATTCCTCCGCATGGGCCGGTGAGCGCGAACGCAGGGCGTTGAGCTCGCGCGCCGCATAGAGCAGCGGATCGACGATGCGGCTATCCGCGTCCAGGCGGGTGTGGAGCAATCCCTCGCGCACGCCGGCCGCCGAAATCACGATCTCCTTCGGCTTGCCGCGCCGCACGATCTCCTCGAGCACGAGCGCGCCATAGGCCAGCAGCGGCTGGCGCGCGTCGGAGACCGCATCGATGGCACTCAAGGCCTCGACGCCCGTGCGCTCGATGATCCTGGCGAATTCGATCGCCTCGCCGGCGGTCAGCGTATAGCCATGCAGCACATGCAGCGGATAGCCCTTCTGCCCCATGTGGAGGCGTGCCAGCGCCCGCCAGGTGCCGCCCACCGCATAGAACGCACGGCCCCGCAGCCCATCCAGCGGTCCGGCCTTCTGCAAGGCCTGGCGCACCACCTTCTTGGCCTTGCGAACCGAACCGCCCGACACGTCGCGCAGGTTAAGGCCGCCGATCGGCAGCGTGATGCCGTCGGCCAGCGCCTTTCCCTTGACATTGATCAGTTCCAGGCTGCCCCCGCCGAGGTCGCCCACGACGCCGTCCGGCCTGTGAAAGCTGGATATGACGCCATAGGCGGAGAGCTCCGCCTCCTCGCGCCCGGAGAGGAGCTCGACCGGCTGGCCGATGGCCTCCTCTGCCGCGGCCAGAAAGGTGGAGCCGTTGGAGGCATCACGCGCCGCAGCCGTGGCGAGCACATGGACGGACGCGATCCGCATATGCGCGCAGATAACCCGGAAGCGGCGCAGCGCCCGCAGCGCCTTGGCCATGGCGCTTTCATCGAGCTTGCCCGTAAGGGCGACGTTATGGCCGAGCCCACACAGGACCTTCTCGTTGAAAAGGGGCGTCGGTGCGGGGGTCAAGCCATCATAGGCGACAAGACGGACAGAGTTGGACCCGATGTCGACGATGGCCACCGGTTCGAGCACTTTGCGCAAGCCGGCCGCGACCGCGCGGTCAGCGCTCACCTCGGCTGGACTTCTTGGCAAGGGTGCGAGGGCGGGAGTCTTTGAGGGATTTTCCACGTCCGGATAAGCTCGGGTTCGTCATGAAATATTGGTGAGCGTTGAAATGCAGCTCGTTCGCGGCGGGCTTCACCCGCTGACTGGTTCCATCCGGCAGGATGGTCCAGCTCTGCTCGTTATCGAGCAGATTGGCCAAGAGGATCTGGTCGAGGATCTGTTGATGCACGGTCTCGTTGGTTATCGGACATAGGCATTCCACTCGCCGATCGAGGTTACGCGGCATCAGGTCCGCAGACGATACATACAAGTGCGCCTGCGGATGCGGCAACCCATGGCCGTTTCCGAAAGCGTAGATTCGGCTGTGTTCGAGAAAGCGGCCCACAATCGATTTGACCCGGATGTTCTCCGACAGCCCCTTCAGGCCCGGCCGCAGGCAGCAGATGCCGCGCACGACGAGATCGATCTGCACGCCGGCCGAGCTCGCCTCATAGAGCGCGTCGATGATGACCGGATCGACCAGCGAATTGCATTTGCACCAGATCGCCGCCGGACGCCCCGCCTTCGCATGCGCGATTTCCTCGGCGATATGCTGCAGGATGCGCGGCTTGAGCGTAACCGGGGAAACCGCCATGCGCTCGAGACCCGCCGGTTCGGCGTAGCCGGTGATGTAGTTGAAGATGCGTCCCACATCGCGGGCGATGACCGGATCGGCCGTGAAGAACGACAGGTCCGTGTAGATGCGCGCCGTGACGGGATGATAGTTGCCCGTACCGACGTGGCAGTAGGTCACGAGTTGGCTCCCCTCGCGCCGCACGACCGACGACAGCTTGGCGTGGGTTTTGAGTTCGATGAAGCCAAAGACGACCTGCACGCCGGCCCGCTCGAGATCGCGCGCCCAGCGGATATTGGCTTCCTCATCGAAGCGCGCCTTGAGCTCGACGAGCGCCGTCACCGACTTGCCGGCCTCGGCCGCCTCGGCGAGCGCCTTGACGATCGGCGAGTTGGAGGACGTGCGATAGAGCGTCTGCTTGATGGCGACCACATCCGGATCCCGCGCCGCCTGATGCAGGAACTGCACGACGACATCGAAGGATTCATAGGGGTGATGGACGACGATGTCCTTCTCGCGGATCGCCGCGAAGCAATCTCCGCCATGCTCGCGGATGCGCTCGGGGAAGCGCGGATTGTAAGGCTTGAACTTGAGATCAGGCCGTTCGAGGGAGACGAGTTGGCTCAATTCATTGAGGGCGGGCATGCCCTCGACCAGAAACACCGCGTCCTGCTCGAGCTTGAGCTCCTTCACCACGAAGGCGCGCAAAGGATCGGGCATGGCCACGTCGATTTCGAGGCGGATGACGCTGCCGCGGCGGCGTTGCTTCAGCGCCGTCTCGAACAGGCGCACAAGATCCTCCGCCTCTTCCTCGACCTCGATGTCGCTGTCGCGGATCACCCGGAAGCCGCCACCGCCGGTGACGGTGTAGCCGGGGAAGAGCCGCGACGTGAACATGACGATCAGCTGCTCGAGCGTGACGAAGCGCGCAGCCCCCGTTTCCGCGAAATCCGGGAGCCGCACGAAGCGCTCCACCTTGTTCGGCACGCGGATCAGCGCGTTGAGCGCGCGATTGTCGCTCTGCCGGAACAGGGACAGGGCAATCGAGAAGCCGAGATTGGGAATGAAGGGGAAGGGGTGGGCCGGGTCGACGGCGAGCGGCGTCAGAACCGGGAATACATGGTCGAGGAAGTAGTCCCCGAGCCAGGCCCATTCGGCTTTGGTCAGGTTCTCGCCGTCCACGAGGACGATCCCGTTCAGGAGAAGATCATCGCGCAGGTCCCGCCAGCGTTGCTGCTGGTCATTGGCAAGCGACGAAACCTCGTTGCCGATCTGCGCGAGTTGCTCGATCGGCGTCAGGCCATCCTGGGAGGCTATCTGGATCCCTGAGCGCACCTGGCCGCGCAGGCCCGCGACACGGACCATGAAGAACTCATCGAGATTATTCGCGGAGATCGAGAGAAAGCGCAGGCGTTCAAGCAGCGGGTGGTTCGGATTGGAGGCCTCCTCCAGCACCCGGCGATTGAACTGGAGCCACGAGAGCTCGCGGTTGATGAAGCGGGCGGGCGAGTAGCGGAGATCCTGGGCGGGACTGGAGGCGCTTTTTCCGGAGACACCTTCACCGACCGGCGTCTCCGTGGCGGTTGTGTCCAAGTCAGCCTTGTCCAAGTCGGCCTTGTCCAGGTCGGCCATGTCCAAGTCGGCCTTATCCAAGTCGGCCTTATCCGTGGCTGCCTTGTCCAGCACCGCATCACCGGCAAGGACGTCGTCCTCGACCGGCCTATGTTCTGCCTCGACGCTCACCATAACCTCCACCGTCTCCAAACCCTTATCGGAGACAATTGTCCCAATGTTGCGCGACGTTTCCAAGACATCCGAAGCCAACGATGCATCGGCCCTCAAAACATCCGACATCGAGACATCCGACGCCGAGATATCCGGCACCGCGACGGACGGCGGCCGGACCGCCCTGTCCCGACGCTTCGCTTTCGAGGGACGTGTCGCGGAAGCGTCTCCCGCATTGAAACGCGCTTTCATCGGCTTTGTGGCTTGAGAATGACCTGTTTCGCCTCCAGCAGGAAGCGTTTTGGGGCGTAAACGCTTCTTTTTCGTGGCCTTGTCTTTCCCCGGGACGGCCTTGTCTTTCCCCGGGAGGACCTTGGCTTTCCCCGGGAGAGCCTTGGCCTTCCCCGGGAGGGCCTCGTCTCCCGCGAGCGGAGCCTGCCGCTTCGGTGCCCTGCGGCGTGGCGCGCCCGACGAAGGTTTTTGCATCACGTCATCTCCTGCAGGACGGCATTGGCCATCACCCGCGTAATCCGCCGTCCCCGGCTGAGCGCCTCACGGTCCAGCGCGGCGACGATCCGCTGCGCGGCCGCGAAGGAGCGCTCCATGCGCGTCAACACTGTCTCGACCACCCCGGCGTCCACCATCAACTGCCGGTCCACGATCAGTTTCACCAGCACGGCCCGCAGCAGCGCATCGTCTGGCGGCCCCGTTTCAGCAAGGGCGGCGAGGCGCAAACGCGACAGAAGATCCGGCACCGCGAGCCCCCAGGCGCCCGGCAGGCTGCGCGCCGTCAAAAGGGCCGATCCGCGCGCGCGCACGATATTGAGCAGATGGAACAGCGCATGTTCGTCAACGCGGCCGCTGTCGCAGTCCTCGATGACGATGGCGTTGCCTGACATGGCGGCGGCGCGCAGGGTGTCTTCGAGGGTCCGATCGTTGAGATCGCCGGCCGCGATGACAACCGCGCCGGTGCGTTCACGCCAGATCGTGGCCAGATGGGTCTTGCCCGACCCCTCGGGCCCGACGAGGAGCAGGACCGGGTCAGGCCAGTGGGGCCATGCTTCGACGAGACTATGCGCGGCGGCATTCGCCGGCCCGACCAGGAAATCGTCAGCGCCCTGCCGTGTTTCGACGGGCAAATCCAGCGTCAATTGGCGCGGTATCTCACTCATCCCTATCCGTTCTCTGGCGCGGCTCCACCGCCGTCGTCTGGCCGCCCTCGGGCGAGGTGGTCACCGCGATGACCTTGACCTGCTGGATCTCGCGGGTTTCCTCGGCGGACAGGACCATTCGCCGCGAATCGTAGAACGGGCTGTCCATGTACTGGCGCAGCGCAAACCGCATGAGCACGCCGATCGCCGCCGCGATCGGCACGGCAAGCAGCAGCCCGAGAAAGCCGAACAGCGACCCGAATGCCAGCAAGGCGAACATCAGCCATACAGGATGCACGCCGACCGCGTCACCAACGAGTTTTGGCGAGAGGATGTTGCCCTCGATGAACTGCCCGACGAAAAAGACGGCGAAGGTCGCGGCAATCCATGTCCAGTCGGGCCAGAACTGGACGATGGCGACGCCGCCTGAGAGAACGAGCCCGGTCAGTGATCCGACATAGGGAATAAAGGTCAGGATGCCGCTGAGGAGCCCGATCAGGACACCGAAGTTGAGCCCGACGAGCGAAAGACCCACGGCGTAGAACGTGCCGAGAATGAGGCAGACCAACGCCTGGCCTCTGAGAAAGCCGGCGATCGCGCGGTCCATTTCCCGCGCGAGCTGGCGGATGGTCGCGAGATGACGTCGAGGCAGCCAGCTGTCGACCTTGTTGACCATGCGCTCCCAGTCGACGAGCAGGTAGAAGGCCACGACCGGCGTGATGACGAGCAGCGAGAAAATCCCGACGAGGGCCTGGCCGCCTGACCAGAGCGACTGCAGGAATCCGGCGAACCAGCTCGCGCCCTGGCTCATGATATTGCCGAGCGATCCCTCGATATCGCCGATGGCGCCCGGGCCACCCAGGCGCTCGATAAGAGGCCTGCCATGGTCGACCGCCAGTTGCTGCAGGCGCGCGACGGTCGCCGGCAGCTTGGCCACGAAGGCCGCCAATTGATTGGCGGCAACGGGAACGATGACCATCAGCACCAGGATGAACAGCAGCACGAACATGCAGAGGATGATGATCGTCGCAGGCAGCCGCCGGATTCCCATCCGCTCGAAGCGGTTGGCCAGCGGATCCAAGAGATAGGCGAGCGCAAGCCCGGCGACGAACGGCAACAGAATGCCGCGCAGCAGAACGAGCGCCAGAATGGCGACAGCAAGCGCCGTGACCCAGAAGCCGACCTGCCGTTGAAAGCTCATCGTATACCCGTATCCATTGCCTGCCGCCTATTTCGCCATATGGCGCGACCACACCGCGAGATAGGCGCCCGCCGAGGCCACCGTCAAGCAGGCGACCCCTATCGTCAGGATGTCGATCAATACTCCCCAGTCTAGTCCAAAGCCGCGGGATCCGAGAACGACAGCAGCCAGAGCGAGTTGCGTGCCTGTGTTCAGTTTGCTGACGATGAGAGGCCGGATTTCCACCGGTCGTCTCAGGAGCCAGGACACAATCACCGCCATCAGGATCATTACGTCGCGTGACACGACCAATATCGCAAGCCATCCCGGCAGAACGCCCACGATGGCCAGGGACACATAGATCGAGACGAGAAGGGCCTTGTCCGCAAGCGCATCGATATAGGCGCCGAGCTCGGTCTTCATGTTGAAGCGCCGCGCGATAAACCCATCCACCGCGTCGGACACCCCCGCCACGACGAAGAGGACGAAAGCTGTCTGCCAACGTCCCGCGACGATCATGGCGATAACGACGGGAACAAGCAGCAGGCGCGCGATGGTGATGATATTCGGCAGCGTCATCAGAAATGCAGTCGTATCCAGGATTTACAGGAGCCTCGTGAGACAGGATGCGCTCCTGCCGCACCTAATCTAGGGTGCGCCCCCCGGGAGTGCGAGGGCGCGTCCCGCCGGCGGCAATGCCGCCGGTCCCGGGCGATCATCCGCCGTCCCCCCTTGCATGGACGGCGCCGGCGTCGTACTCGCGGGGAGAAGGATCGTGCCGGCTGCGTGCCCGGTGCCCGATTGAGCCCGTCCGAGTTGCGAGATGCCTGACATGCCCAAGCCGCCCGAGAAGGGGATCAAGAACGGATTGACCTATGCGCAGGCAGGCGTCGACATCGATGCCGGCAATGCCATGGTGGAGGCGATCAAACCGCTGGTCCGATCCACGCGTCGCCCGGGCGCAGATGGCGAGATCGGCGGCTTTGGCGGCCTGTTCGACCTGAAAGCCGCGGGCTTCAAGGATCCGATCCTCGTTGCCGCCAACGATGGCGTCGGCACCAAGGTGAAGATCGCCATCGAGACCGGCATCAACGACACGGTCGGTATCGACCTGGTCGCCATGTGCGTGAACGATCTCGTCGTACAGGGCGCCGAGCCTCTCTTCTTTCTGGACTATTATGCGACGGGGCGTCTCGACCCGGCCGTCGGCACGGCGATTGTCGCGGGGATCGCCGAAGGCTGCCGACAGGCCGGCTGTGCGCTCATCGGCGGCGAGACGGCGGAGATGCCCGGCGTCTATGCCGGCACGGACTATGACCTCGCCGGCTTTGCCGTCGGCGCCGCCGAGCGCGGTCGCCTGCTGCCCCGCGGGGACGTGACACCCGGTGATGTCATCATCGGGCTCGCGTCCTCCGGCGTGCATTCCAACGGCTTCTCCCTGGTGCGCAAGGTCGTGTCCCTGACCGGCCTGGCCTGGGACGCCGCGGCGCCCTTCGCCCCGGGCAAAACCCTCGGCGAGGCCCTGCTGACACCGACGCGCATCTATGTGAAGACCCTAATCGCCGCGCTGAAGGAAACGGACGCGATCAAGGCGCTCGCCCATATCACCGGCGGCGGATTTCCGGACAATATCCCGCGCGTGCTGCCCGAGGGTGTCGCGGCCCGGCTCGATCTCGATGCGATCACGGTCCCCCCGGTCTTCGGCTGGCTCGCGCAGGAAGGTGGTATCGCGGAAGCCGAGATGCTGCGCACCTTCAACTGTGGCGTCGGCATGATCGTCGTCGTCCCGGCGACCGCGAAGGACGAAGCGCTCGCCGCCCTCGCCCGTCAGGGCGAGCAGGCCTTCGTGCTCGGCGAGATCATCTCGGGCCGCGAAGACGCCCCGCGCGTGACGACGACGGGCAGCCTGCGGCACGGCCTCTAGGATCGACCAGCGATGACCTCCACGTCCGACACCGGGGCTGGCAAGGCTCCGGCCCGCCCCAAGACCGCGATTTTCATCTCGGGCCGTGGCTCGAACATGGTCGCGCTCGTCGAAGCCGCCAGGACGCCAGGCTTCCCTGCGGACATCGCGCTGGTATTATCCAACCGCGCCGATGCGGCCGGGCTCGTCTATGCAAGCGAGGCCGGCATCGCGACGGCTGTGGTGGACCACAAGCTCTTCGCCGGCAACCGTGAGGCCTTCGAGCGCGCGATCGATGCGGTGCTGGTCGAGCACGGGGTCGAGCTGGTGTGTCTGGCGGGCTTCCTGCGGGTGCTGACGCCGTGGTTCGTCAACCGCTGGGCGGGACGCCTCATCAATATCCACCCGTCGCTGCTGCCGGCATTCCGGGGCCTCGACACCCATGCACGGGCGCTGGCCGCCAACGTGCGGCTCCACGGCTGCACCGTGCATTTCGTGACGCCGGAACTGGATGACGGCCCCGTCCTGGCCCAGGCGGCAGTGCCGATCGTCGAGGGGGATACCCCTGAAACATTGGCCGCGCGGGTTCTCGTTCAAGAACATGTGATCTATCCGGCCGCGCTCGCACGCGTGGCATCCGGGCAGGCAAAACTCGTCGATGGCCGCGTGGTCATTGCGGGCGATACGACGCCAGCGGATGCCGTTCTGGTCGTGCCTACTTAGAGCGTGCTGATGTCACGAGGGAACCACGGCGTCATTATGGGGCGGACCTGGCGCGGTATCGCCGTCGTCGGTCAGCGTTTGACCTTGCAGGCAGCCAAGGCTGCCTCGGCCTTCGGGCGCGCGGTATCGTTGAAATAGCCGGTGCGGCGGAAGGCGTTGAATTCATCCGGTGTCATGCCGGAGGTCACGCGCCGCGCGTAGCAGCCGCACCGGTCGGCATAATTGTCACGTTGGGAGGTTGCGCTCTGCCACTGCGTGACGACGCAGGCATCGAGGATCGACGTGCGGATCTCGTCCTCGGACATGGTGGCGTAGCTTGCGCTCGCGGTTCCTGCTGGCGGTCGGCCTCCGGCGTGAGCGGAGAGAGCCACAGCAACCGATAGTGCGCAACCAACCACCGCGACGGTCAAGACACGGATCATTTCCCCACCTTCGTCCCTGAAACGGCAGGCCGGAGTTCCCGGCTACAGCCACGAACATAATTCAAAAAGGTTGATGAGAATTTGCCCGGCGATGCCGGCTGTGGGTCAACAGCCCGGCGCCCGAAGGTCCACCTCGCGCCGCGGCCGAGCCGGGCCGAAAAGGCGATGGCCCGCGCCCGTGGAAGCCGCGGACCATCGTACGTCGGGCAAAAGTCCGAACGAACCGATCAGCCGACGATATCGTTGCCGGAGAAGAACTGCGCGATCTCGACGGCGGCCGTTTCGGGCGCGTCGGAGCCATGCACGGTGTTTTCGCCGACGGAGAGCGCGAACTGCTTGCGGATGGTGCCATCGGCCGCATTGGCCGGGTTGGTGGCGCCCATGACTTCGCGGTACTTGGCGATGGCGTTCTCGCCTTCGAGCACCTGCACGACCACGGGGCCGGAGGTCATGAAGGAGACGAGCTCACCGAAGAAGGGACGCTCCTTGTGGACCGCGTAGAAGGTCTCGGCCTGCTTCGTGGTCATCTGGATGCGGCGCTGGGCGACGATGCGCAGACCGGCAGCCTCGATGACGGCGTTGACGGCACCCGTCAGGTTGCGGGCAGTCGCGTCGGGCTTCAGAATAGAGAAAGTGCGCTCAAGGGCCATTGTTTCATCATCGGTTGTGCGTTGCAGCGATGGCGCGGCTTATAGCGAGCCAAGGCCGCCGAAACAAGCTGGCTGAATGATCTTGATCACCGCATGGCGTCTCGCAGGCACGGCACGCGCCGTCAGGCGTCCTGTTCACTGCGTTTACGACCATCGGCACCGATGGCCAGCGCCCGTTGCACGGCCGGCCGCGCCTTGATCGCCATCAGCCAGCGCTTGATCGCCGGGAAGCGTTCGATGTCGATGCCCTGCCGGTCCCACAGCTTGACCCAGCCGAAGCTTGCGATATCGGCGATCGTGTAGTCGTCTCCCGCCAGATAGGGATGCCGCGTCAGGCGATGGTCGAGCACGCCGTAGAGACGCTCGACCTCGGCCGTGAAGCGGTTGATCGCATAGGGGATTTTCTCCGGGGCATAGATGCGGAAATGATGCGCCTGGCCCGCCATAGGGCCGAGGCCCGCCACCTGCCAGAACAGCCATTCATCGACGGCAACACGCTGGCGCTCGTCGCGCGGATAGAACTGGCCGCTCTTGTTGCCGAGATAGCAAAGGATCGCGCCGGATTCGAAGATCGAAATCGGCTCGCCGCCTGGGCCGTCCGGATCGATGATGGCCGGGATCTTGTTATTGGGGGAGATCGCCAGAAACTCTTCCCGAAATTGCTCGCCTTTGCCGATATGAACGGGGCGAACCACGTAGGGAAGCCCGCATTCCTCCAGCATGATCGTAATCTTCCAGCCGTTCGGTGTCGGCCAATAAAAGACCTCGATCGGTTTAGGGTCGCTCATGAAAGCTCCATCCGGCCTGCTGTCCCGTCTCGCGGCAGCACCATGGAGAAACCTATGCCGACAGCGAAACTATACCAAGTGGGATAGCGCACAATCACGCCACAAGCATTAACATGAATTTCCCCGTCGCGTTCAATTGCCGTTCAGCTCACGGGGCGCACCCTGCCGTCGGTGCATTGGGGGTAACCTGAACAGCCGCCTCAGCGCGCTTATTGCGAGGAAAAACATGTTTAAGCCAATTATCCGTTCCATCGCCGCCGTTTCCGTTATCGCGGCCTTCGCGCTGCCTGCCAGCGCCCAAACGTCGCAGCCACAGACCCCGCCAGCGACGACGCAGAGCCAGGCGCCGGCAAAAGCCAAGCCTGCACCCGCCAAGCCTGCAACAGCCAAGTCTGTGCCCGACAAGCCTGTGCCCGACAAGCCTGCACCCGCGACCGCCGCGAAACCCGCGGACGCCCCGACCGCAAAGAAGCCGCCGAGCGAGGCGCAGCTCGCGGCGCAGGCCCGGATGAAGGACTGCGGCGCCCAATGGCAGAAGGCCAAGGCCGCCAACACCACCGGCGGCAAGACCTGGCGCCAGTTCTCCAGCGAGTGTCTCAAGCAGCGCTGACCACGCGCCGACGTCGTCATGCCTCGGGCTTCAACCCGGGGCATGAGACCCGCGCGTGGATCGCGCGCGAGCGCAGCGCCGTCACGCTTATGGCACAGACTGGCGCTAGAAGCTGTCTGGAGTGCGCAAGGGCAGCCATCAGCGGTAAGGCACAGCAATGAACGATACGGCCTTCAATCCCCACCGCTTCCAGACGACGGTGCCCTTCTACGCGCGCTTTCGCGTTCCCTATCCGGCCGCGCTCATCCAGTTTGTCGCCGATCATCTCGCGCTGCCGCCGCACGCCCCGATCCTTGATCTCGGCACGGGCCCCGGCCTCCTGGCGATCGCCTTTGCGCGGCTGGGACATGATGTGACCGCGGTCGATCCCGAACCCGCGATGCTCGATGCGGCCCGGGCCGCTGCCGAAGAGGCGGGCGTGCCCGTCACCTTCGTGCGGGGCTCGTCGTTCGACCTCGACCGGCTCGGCGGTCCCTTCCAGCTCGCGACAATGGGGCGCTCCTTTCACTGGATGGATCGCGAAGCAACACTCGCCACCCTCGACCGCATGATCGCCCCTGGCGGTGCCGTCGTCCTGTTCAGCGACGGCCAGCTGCCCTACCCCGGCCAGGAGTGGCGCAAAGCGGTACTCGAACCCCTCGCATCACACTATGCACCCGAGGAGGCGCGACAGCGCGAGGCGCGGCGCAGTCCTTCGCGTCCGCCGCATGAGGCCGTGCTTCTCGACTCGCCCTTCCGGCATCTCGAACGCCATAGCGTGATCTTCAAGCAGACCCTCGACGTCGACGCGATCGTCGGGCGCACCTTCTCCATGTCGGTGACGTCACCGCAGGCTCTCGGCGCACGCAAGGACGCCTTCGAGGAGGAGCTGCGCCGGGGACTGGCGGCGCTGTCGCCCACCGGCCGGTTCGACGAAATCGTCGAGGTCAAGGCGCTCATCGCCCGAAGGGGTTAGCGCATTGTCCGACGGATGTGACGCGCCTGCCCCCACCGGCGTCATCCCGGCCTTGTGCCGGGGATCCCGATTAGAAGGGCAAGAGCTCTGCGCCTATCGGGATGGCCGGGACAAAGCCCGGCCATGACGGCTGAGGCTTCGTGATTCGATCAGATTCGAAGCGTGCTCTCGCCGCCGTCACAGCGCCTTGTCGAAGCGATATTCGCGCGAATGCGAAATGTCGGCGAGCGCACGCGCTTCCGCGCCCTGGCTGTAGCCGAGCCGGACATAAAGACGGTGGGCGCTGGTAAAGCGTGTGTCGGACCAGGCCAGCATGGCCGTCGCCCCATGATGCCGGGCATGGGTCTCGGCATGGGCGACGAGGCGTGCGGCGAGCCCGCGCCGCCTGAGATCGGGCCGGACATAGAGCCGGTGCAACTCGGCAATGCCGGGTTCGGGATAATCCAGCGCAATGCACGCGCCGACACGCCCATTGTCGTCCTCGATCACCCAGAAGCCGCACCCGTCCGCCCCATAGGCTCCTGCGGGAGACACGAGGTCCGGCAGGTCGTCATGCGGATCGACATAGCAGCCGGGATAATCTGCGAAACAGAGCGCGATCAGCCCGAACAGGTCCTGCGCGTCGCCGTCGCGCGCAGGACGAAGCATAGCGGCGGCCGCCGACACGTCACTCAATGCCGAGCTTGGCCTTCAGCAGCGCGTTCACGGCCTGCGGATTGGCCTTGCCGCCCGTCGATTTCATGACCTGACCGACGAACCAGCCGAGCATCGTGGGCTTTGCCTTGACCTGCTCGACCTTGTCGGGATTGGCGGCGATGATGGCATCGATGGCCTGCTCGATGGCGCCGGTGTCGGTCACCTGCTTCATGCCACGATCCTCGACGATCTGCCGGGGATCACCGCCCTCGCTCCAGACGATCTCGAACAGATCCTTGGCGATCTTGCCGGAGATCACGTCCTCGCCGATGAGGTCGATAATCGCGCCGAGCTGGGCCGCCGAGACGGGCGAGGCGGTGACCGCCAGGCCCTCCTTGTTCAGCCGGCCGAACAGCTCGTTGATCACCCAGTTCGCCACGGCCTTGCCATCGCGGGCGCCACCGTCGGACTTCGCCACGACGGCCTCGAAGAAATCGGCGGTCTCGCGTTCGGCCACCAGCACCGCCGCGTCATAGGACGACAGGCCGAAGCTCTCGACGAAGCGCGCCTTCTTCTCGTCCGGGAGTTCCGGCAGGCCACGCTTCAATTCCTCGACATAGGCCTCTTCCAATTCGAGCGGCAGGAGGTCCGGATCGGGGAAATAGCGGTAGTCATGCGCCTCTTCCTTCGAGCGCATGGAGCGGGTCTCGCCCTTGCCGGCATCGAACAGGCGCGTTTCCTGGTCGATCACGCCGCCATCCTCGAGGATGTCGACCTGACGGCGCGCCTCATACTCGATGGCCTGGCCGATGAAGCGGATGGAATTGACGTTCTTGATCTCGCAGCGTGTGCCGAGCGGCTCGCCGGGGCGGCGCACCGAGACATTGACGTCGGCGCGCAGGGACCCCTTCTCCATGTCGCCGTCACAGGTGCCGAGGTAGCGCAGGATGGTCCTGAGCTTCGTCACATAGGCCTTGGCCTCGTCGGCGGAACGCAGATCCGGCCGCGACACGATCTCCATGAGCGCGACGCCCGACCGGTTGAGATCGACGAAGCTCATGGTGGGGTGCTGATCGTGCAGCGATTTGCCCGCGTCCTGCTCCAGATGCAGCCGCTCGATGCCCACCGTGAAGCGCGAGCCGTCGAGCATGTCGACGATCACCTCGCCCTCCCCGACGATCGGGCTCTTGTACTGGCTGATCTGGTAGCCCTGCGGCAGATCCGGGTAGAAATAATTCTTCCGGTCGAACACCGAGGTCAGGTTGATCTCAGCCTTGAGACCGAGGCCGCTGCGCACCGCCTGGGCCACGCATTCGGCATTGATCACCGGCAGCATGCCCGGCATCGCCGCGTCGACGAGCGACACATGGTCATTGGGCTCGCCGCCGAACTCCGTCGAAGCGCCCGAGAACAGCTTCGACTTGGAAGACACCTGGGCATGGATCTCCATGCCGATGATGATTTCCCAATCGCCGGTCGCCCCTTTGATGAGCTTGGCCGGATCGGCAGGCCGCGTGTGCGCATTCATGGCGTCAGTCTCATCTTGATCAATCGTTCGTGTTTTGGCTTCGCCCACCGCCCCGATGGCGTCAAGAGCCGCGGCGGCTTCGCGTCGGCGGCCGAACTCTGCCCGCGAGGCAAACTCACGCCCACCAGGCCTGCGGCGGGACAAAGCGTCCGGCGGCGCTCTCGATCACCTGGCCGGCGGCGAACAAAGTCTCCTCGTCGAAGGGACGGCCGATGAGCTGCAGGCCGAGCGGCAGGCCCTGCCCGTCCTTGCCCGCCGGTACGGCGATGCCCGGCAGGCCGGCCATGTTCACCGTCACCGTGAAGACGTCGTTGAGATACATCTCCACCGGCGAGGCCGTCTGCATTTCGGCGAGGCCGAAGGCCGCCGACGGCGTCGCCGGCGTCAGGATGGCATCGACGCCTGCCTGGAAAACGGTCTCGAAGTCGCGCTTGATCAACGTGCGGATCTTCTGGGCCCGCAGGTAATAGGCGTCATAGTAGCCGGCCGACAGCACATAGGTGCCGATCATGATGCGGCGGCGCACCTCCGGCCCGAAGCCTGCGGCGCGCGTCTTCTCATACATCTCGACGATGTTCTGGCCGGGTACCCTGAGGCCGTAGCGCACGCCGTCATAGCGGGCGAGGTTGGAGGATGCCTCCGCCGGCGCCACGATATAATAGGCCGGCAACGCATATTTGGTGTGCGGCAGCGTAATGTCGACGATCGTCGCGCCTTCGCTCTTCAGCCAGTCCTGGCCGGCCTGCCAGAGATCGGCGATCTCCGCGGGCATGCCCTCGACGCGATACTCCTTCGGGATGCCGATCTTCAGGCCCTTGACGCCGCGGGCCACCGCCGCCGCGAAATCGGGGACGCGGACATTCGCGGAGGTCGAGTCCTTCGGGTCATGACCCGACATCGACGTCAGGAGCACGGCGCAGTCGCGCACGGTCTTGGCGATCGGCCCGGCCTGATCGAGCGAGGAGGCAAAGGCGACCGTTCCCCAGCGCGAGCAGCGACCGTAAGTCGGCTTGATGCCGACGGTTCCGGTGAAGGCGGCCGGCTGGCGGATGGAGCCGCCGGTGTCGGTCGCCGTCGCCCCGAGGCAAAGCCGCGCCGCCACCGCCGCCGCCGAACCGCCCGAGGAGCCGCCGGGGACGAGTTGCAGGTTCGAGCCCTCGCGCCGCCAGGGGTTGACCACCGGCCCGAAGGCAGAGGTTTCGTTGGACGAGCCCATGGCGAATTCGTCGTTATTGAGCTTGCCGAGCATCACGGCACCGTCACGCCAGAGCTGCGACGTCACGGTCGACTCATAGGACGGCACGAAATTGCCGAGAATCTTCGAGCAGGCCGTGGTGCGCACGCCTTTGGTTGCGAAGAGGTCCTTGACGCCGAGCGGGATCCCTTCCAGCGGCCCGGCCTCGCCCCTGGCGATCCGCGCATCGCTCGCAGCCGCTTGATCCAGCGCGTGCTCCGGCGTCTCCAGGACAAAGGCATTCAGGCTCCGCGCCGCTTCGACCGCCGCGATATGGGCCTTGGTCAGTTCGGTCGCGGAGAAACGCTTGGAGAGAAGGCCATCGCGCGCTTCGGTGAGGGTGAGGTCCGTCAGATCGGTCACTGGGGCTCTCGTTTCAAAGGGGCAAGGTCATGGACGGATGTGAGCTCCGTCTGGAATGATATGGGTCTGCGGTGGCCGGCAACCGGCCAGCGCGAAGATGGCGTGCCTATTCCACGACCTTGGGCACCATGAAGAAATGGTCCTCCGTCATCGGCGCGTTGGCGACGATGTCATCGGGATAGCCGCCGTCGGTCACCACGTCCTCGCGTTGGATCAGCGCCATCGGCGTCACCGAGGTCATGGGCTCGACACCCGTGACATCAACGGTATCAAGTTCCTCGACGAAGGCGAGGATCGCATTCAACTCGCCCTGCAGATGGGGGATGTCGTCATCCGTGACAGCGATGCGCGCGAGATGCGCGATGCGGCGAACAGTGGTGGCGTCGACGGACATGGGCTCAAGCCGGATCTCGTTGCAGATCATGGGGCTATAGCACCCCGGCATTTCACGCCGCAACCCGCGTGACCACGCCGGGCGGAATTCCTGGCGGCAGGCCCCCGCCCCCGCGTCAGCCGCGCGCGGGATCCGCCGCGGCGCCTGCCGCCGGGGTTTCACCCGGCCGCGAAGGCGCATCCCCTTCGCCAGCAGGCGCCTGTGCGTCCGCAGAGGCCATCGCCTCGAGTTCACGCTGGCGCAGCCGGGCCGCTTCGGCCCAGGCTTGCGCACGCGGCGACGGGACGAGGTCGCGGCCAACGCGTACGATGCGGTCCGGGGGGATCTGCGCAGCAACCCCGCGCGCGGGTTTAACCCCGCAAGGCGGATCCTCGGCCGGCTCCGGCAATGGCGGGCGCGACTGATCCGCAAAGCGCCCTTCGACAGTGCCGCGATATCTCCAGGCCAGCCGCATACGCGTGCTTGCCATGGGAACGAAGGGGAGGTGATCGATATCGACGGCGACCCACCCCCCGCCCAGTTCATCATCATCCACCACAATCGCACGCGCGTCCGCGACGCCGGAGCTGTCTGTGCCCCTGCGTCCCGAGCCGCCTTGAATGGTATGCAGATGAGGACGCCTCATTTACCGCCTTGGTAAAGACATCGTAAACGACCTTATCGCATCAAATGCCGGCAGATGCGATTCCCGGCTGGCCTCAGGGTTAACGGCACGCGGGCTCGCGTGCCCCCGCCGGAAACGCCGCCATATCCCGGCCAGAGCGCTTCATCTCCAGCCGTTGAGGATGCCCGCGGGGGGCCGTTCACACGCTGGCGTCCCGAAGCGCGAGCCCGCCGCGTCACCCTCCCCGAGCGATCAGACCACGAATGCCTCGTTCTTGGTGGGAACGATCACCCTGGTGTCCTGATCGTGCATGGCCGCGACGAATTTGTCGGCATTCGGCTCGATGATCGGGAAGGTGCCGTAGTGGCAGGGGATCGCGGCCTTGAGCTTGAAGAAGCGCCGGACGGCGAGCGCGGCGGTCAGCGGGCTCATGGTGAAACGATCGCCGATCGGCACCATGGCGACGTCCGGCTCGTGGATTTCGGCGATGAGAGCCATGTCGCTGAAGATATCGGTGTCGCCCATATGATAGACGGTCGGCTCGCCATCCGCCTTGACGATCATGCCATTGGGGCTGCCCAGCGGGCGCTCCACACCCATCTCGCCGAGGCCCGCGGAATGATCCGCCCGCACAAGGCTCACGCGAAAGCCGCCGACATCGACGGTGCCACCGGTGTTCATCGGCTCGAACTTCTCCAGGCCCTGGGACACGAACCACATCCCAAGATCATAGTTCGTGACGACAGTGGCGCCCGTCGCCTTGGCGATCGCCAGGGTATCGCCCACATGGTCGCCGTGACCATGCGTCACGAGGATGTGGCTCACGCCCTCGGAAACCTCAGCCACATCGGCGGTGAAGGCCGGATTGCCAGTGAAGAAGGGATCGATCAGCACCCCCTTGTCGGCAAAATCGAGACGGAAGGCGGAATGCCCGAACCAGGTGATCTTCATCACACTCTCCTCTGCACATGGACCGCCGGCGTGTCAGCGCCAGGGGATCTAAGAGGCTCGACCATAAGTCAGATCGGGATGGATCCGGAAGCCGTCCTTAGAGCAAATCCCGCTTAGATTGAATCAGCCGATGCGATCCAAGCCGGTGAGTCTGCTCGTCTAATGTGGAGCGAAGCCAATCCGCAACAGATGGACTTGCTGCGTGCGGCCTGCGTGCGGCCTAGACCGGCTCCAGCGGACGATGGGGCGGGGACGGACGCTGAATGGCGATGGTATCGCCCGTGCGAACCACACCGTCGCGGAGGACGATCGCCATGACACCGGCTTTCCGGATGAGGCCACCCTTGGCATCGCGGCCAAGCACCGCCTTCAGGAGGCCCGGCTGGAAGTCGTTGATCTGGCCGCAAGGATTGCGCAGACCCGTGATCTCCACCGCGGCTTCACCGCCGATCGTCAGCACGGTCCCCGTCGGCAACGACAAGAGATCGACGCCCCGCGTCGCGATGTTCTCGCCCATCGCACCCGGAGTGACGCTGAAACCAGCCTGCCGCAGTTCGTCAAAAAGCTCTCCATGAATAAGATGGACCTGGCGCAGATTGGGCTGCGTGGGGTCGACACGCACGCGGGAACGGTGCTTCACGGTCTCGCCGCAATGGGCATCGCCCTCCACGCCCTGCCCGACGATGAGTCGGATCTGATCTTGATTGACCTTGCTGAAAGCATGGCCGAGGGCCCGGCTGACGGCCACGACGATACCACTCATCTTCCAATCTCCTGGTCGCCTCCCGGCGTGATGACCCATCTCCCGGATCACAGATCCTCCGGAACGGCAAGGTCATCCGGGTGGATATCCGCCGGACCGACAAAAAGCGCGGGCATGACAGTTCCCGCCCGCGACCGCACCGGCAAGCGTGCTAACATGGCACCATGACAACAATCGTTCCCATAGACACCTTCGCGGATCTGCCCCGCACCGCGCGCCTCATCGGCATCGACCTCGGCACCAAGACCATCGGCCTCGCCCTGTCCGACGTGCAGCGCGTCGTCGCCACACCGTTGGAGACGATCCGTCGCGTCAAATTCACAGCTGACGCGGAACGGCTGACTGCGCTTTGCCGTACGCATGCCGTCGCCGGCCTCGTCGTCGGGCTGCCTCTCAACATGGATGGTTCGGAAGGCCCGCGCGCCCAGGCGACCCGCGCCTTTATCCGCAATCTCGACAAGCATCTCGACCTGCCCGTCGTCCTATGGGACGAGCGCCTGACCACGGTTGCCGTCAATCGTGCCATGATCGCGGCCGACGCCTCGCGCGCGCGCCGGGCCGAGGTCGTCGACAAGATCGCAGCGGGTTACATTCTCCAGGGCGCACTCGACCGATTGTCAGAAATCGCGCGTCAAAATCGCGAACTTACAGAGCTTGGCTGATAAGCAAAAAAACCTCGCGAAAGCATGGCGGATCAGCATTTTCTTCTCGCGTGAGAGCCTGAATTCATGCTAGAATTCTACCATTGCCTGTAGTGTATTTTTATCCTTTTATTATACTCTTACATTTCAAATTAGAGATCATTTTTTATCATTTCCACGAATGGATTCATGAATCATGCTTGCCAGCAGCCGCGAAGAAAGCTCAAAAGGAAAAATTGACAAATATAGAATTCTTGAGAAAAACAACAGCAACTTTGCTGACGCCTGTGAAGTTGCTGAGTATATTGCCCAGCTTTCAGGTGAAATGGCTGCGATGTCACGCAATGCGCAGCTCGACGTGATCGCCTATTTTCTCGAAATGGTACGCGAGGAAGCGCGCAAGACGGCCAAGCGAAAGCATCCGCCCGCGAGTATGCAGCTCACATCACGCAACCATAGAAGCCAGAAATAGGCCGTGAAGGCGATCCTTCCAGAAGGATTGCGGCGTAGGCACATGTATACTGACAACAACAGTTTAGAATTGCCCTGGAACAAGTTGATTTGATACGGAACCACCGTGTCGTTCCGGGGCGGGCCGAAAGGCCCGAGCCGGGAACCCATGAACACCGCGCCTAACCGGGGAGGCACAGTCCGACGCCTCTTCCTGTCCGACGCCGTGTTCATGGGTTGCCGGGCTTCCCGGGTTCCGGGCGCCTCAGGCTCGTGGCTCCTCGGGCTCCTGGCTCCTCGAGTTCCGGGCGCCTCAGATTCCGGGCTCCTCGCTGACGCGAGGGATTGGCTGCGCATCATCATGCACGGGCACATTCACCGGCTTTGATGGCCTGGGCTGATGCAATCCAAAGCCGATTCAGTCCAAGCTGGATTTGCTTTAGGATTGATTCTGCTCGGCAGTCGGATAATGAACGTTTATGGACCTTAGGGGCGCATGGGGCACTGGCACGGCGTGGCTGCTCCAGCCGGTGTCGCGGACGCAGTTGACGATCGCCCGACTGCGTCTGGCTTCCGGTCTCATCCTCTTCGCATTCGCGCTCATCCACTTTCTGAACAACGCGCTCGGCCTCGTCGATCTCGTATGGATGGAGGCTTTCGATGCCGTGCGGTACGCCTTATGGCGCTCCTGGCCCGGCAGCATACTGCTCTATGGCGCGTTGGTTGTGCACATGAGCCTCGGCCTGTGGAAGCTCATCCGGCGCACGACATGGCGGATGCCCCCCGGCGAGGCGCTGCAACTCCTGCTCGGTCTCGCCATTCCGTTCTGGCTCATGCAGCACATCCTGGCCACGCGCGGCATGAGCCTGATCTACGGCCTCGACGATCGCTATGCGAATGTGCTGCGGAACATGTGGCCCGGTCTCGCGGTGCAGCAGACGCTTCTGCTCCTGATCGTCTGGCTGCACGGCTGTCTCGGCCTGCATTTCTGGCTTTCGACCAAGGCCTTCTACCCCCGCGCGGCACCCTGGCTTCTCTCGGTCGCGGTGCTCGTCCCGACGCTCGGCATCCTCGGTTTCGTCGAGAGCGCCCGGCGGCTGGAAGCAACCGCCCCTGGTAGCAGCCTCACGGCGAAAGAGGCCCAGGACCTGGAGCAATTGACGAGCACGGGCGTCACAGTGTTCGTCGTGATCGCCGCCGGTGTCCTGCTCGTCCTCGCCGCGCGGCTCCTCATCGCGCGCATACGTCCCGGCTTCTTCATAACCTATGCGGGATTCAGGACCATTCGTGCCCATCCGGGCCCGACGCTGCTCGAGATCAGCCGGGCCAACAGCATACCCCACGCAGCCGCCTGTGGCGGACGCGGGCGTTGCACGACGTGCCGCGTCCTCATTACCGAAGGGCTCGAAACCCTCCCGCCGCCGCACACCGGCGAAGCGACAGCGTTGGCGCGCATCGGCGCGCCTGCCAACGTGCGCCTCGCCTGCCAAATTCGGCCCAGCCATTCCCTGACGCTGCGACGTCTGGTGGCGATTGCCGAGCCTGACCCGCCCGGCCAGCCCAGCGATCCCTATCGCTGGGGCGTGGAGCGCCGCGTGACGGTGATGTTCACCGACCTGCGTGACTTCACCGCGCTCTCGGAACGCGTCTATCCCTATGACACCGTCTTCCTGCTGAACCGCTATTTCGAACTGATGTCGGAAGCCATCCGTACCCACGGCGGCATCGTCGACAAATTCCTCGGTGACGGCATCATGGCTCTGTTCGGCATAGCGCCGGCCCAAGGCGCCGGCAGCCGGGATGCGCTTCTCGCAGCCAGGGCCATGCAGGGCGCCCTCGACGCGCTCAACCGCGAGTTTGCCGCGACCCTGCACCAGCCGCTCCGCATGGGAATAGGCATCCACACGGGGCCGGCCGTGCTCGGTCGTGTCGGCGCCGCGATAGATCCGGGGATGAACGGGCGCAGCGACGGCGCCCTCACCGCTCTCGGTGATACCGTCAATACGGCAAGCCGGCTCGAAGCCCTGACGAAGGAGTTCAAGGTACTGGCGGTCATCTCGGAATCCACGCTGACCGGTTCGGGCCTGGCACTCGACGGCTGCGCGCGACACGAGATCAAGGTGCGGGGCCGCCGCAAGACGGAATATGTCTATGCGGTCGCCGACTTTGCTGTGATGGCCGAAGGATCGGTCGACAAGCAACTCACGGCCGGGTCGGTGCCGGCGTAGCGCGCGCTCATTTCAGGGAAACGCTGTTGTTGGCGTGGCGCTGCACATAACCGCCGAGTTCGAGTTCGACGATCGCGCGCTGGATTTCGCGCGCCGCGAGCCCCGACGCGCGGCTGAGATCATCGAGCGGCAGCGGTTGCGGACCAAGCAGCGCAAGAAGATGCCGGCCGTGAGGTGAGTGGCCCTCGGCGAGCGGTCCAGAAGACGAAAGGCCTTCCGGCGCGCCCTCAGGTCCCAGATCCGGGTCGGTCTCGCCCGCCGCATAGGCTGGCGGGATCGGCATGGCCGGTGGCGGAGCGACGTCGAGACCTTCAAGCTCGTCCCACAGAGGTTCGCCCCCCCGATCGACCGGATGCTCGTTCCAGGCGCCGGTGGGCGGAGGCGCCTGCCCGATGAGCGGGGCAAGCGCGCTGACGACGTGGTCAGGATCCGCGCACAGCGTCGCGCCATCGCGGATCAGGTCGTTGGTGCCTTCCGCACGCGGATCGAGCGGAGAGCCCGGCACGGCGAAAACCTCGCGCCCCTGTTCCGCCGCGAAGCGTGCGGTGATGAGCGAGCCGGAACGGCGCGCCGCCTCCACCACGACGACCCCGAAGCAAAGGCCGGACACGATGCGGTTGCGCCGCGGGAAATCCCGTCCCCGCGGTTCATAGCCCATCGGCATTTCCGAGAGTACGCCGCCGGATGAGAGAATGCGCGCAAGCAAGCCCTCGTTCTCGGCGGGATAGATGCGGTCATGGCCGCCGGCAAGAACGGCCACGGTGCCTGACGCGAGGCTCGCCACATGGGCGCGCGTATCGATGCCGCGCGCCAGACCGGAGACGACGACGAATCCCGCTTTCCCCAATCCCGCCGCCAGGCGCTCGGTGAATTTCAAGCCGGCAGCCGAGGCATTGCGCGAGCCGACGATCGCCACCATCGGCCTGCCGAGCGCCGCGCCCTCGCCGCGCACCGCGATGAGCGGAGGCGCCGAGTCGATCTCGCGCAGGAGGGTTGGATACTCCGCCTCGCCGAGAGCGAGGAAGCGGACGCCTAAACGCCGGGCGCTCGCCATCTCGCGCTCGACCTCCGCCAGCGTGGCGATGCGCAGCGGACGGCCACGGCGCCGGGCGATCTCCGGAAGCGCCGCAAGCGCCGCGTCGGCACTTCCGTAACGGCTGAGCAACGAGCGAAAACTGCGCGGCCCGATGCTCTCGGACCGCATGAGTCTGAGCCAGCTCAGGCGCTGGTCGTCTGTCAGCCGAAGTCCCCCCACCGATAGCTCCCCCTATCGATCGCCGGTCAAGTCGTCATGCGAGAGCGGCTCCCCAGCCGCCCGAACACGCAATGGCGTACGTGTCTTGGCCGGCTAGACGCGTTTCGATCTGATTGCATCAGATCGGCGCTCTAACATCCTCTATTTCAAGCATAATCTTATCGATCCTCGTTTCACTCCGGTCGGATTATGCTCTAACCCTTGCGGCCGATCCGGCTCTCCTGCCCGGTCATAAGCCGCATAATATTATCGCGGTGCCGTGCCCACAGAATGATGGTCAGGACAGCGAAAAGCGTGGCGGCAGCGGGCTGATCGGCGATCAGCAGCGCCGGCGCGGCAAGCGCGCTCGCCATCAGCGCCGCCAGCGACGAATATTTGCTGAAATAGGCAACGGCCAGCCACACCGCCGCGAAGAACAGCGCAACCCAGATGTTCAGCGCGATGAGGCAGCCGAGGAAGGTGGCAACCCCCTTGCCCCCCTTGAAATTCAACCAGACCGGGAAGAGATGGCCGATAAAGGCGCCGAAGGCGGCGGCCAGGGCAGCCCCCTCGCCCCAGCGGGCTGCAATGAGGACCGCGACGGTCGCCTTCAGGGCGTCCCCCAGCAAGGTCGCTGCGGCGAGCCCCTTGTTGCCTGTCCGCAGAACATTGGTCGCGCCGATATTGCCGGAGCCAACCGAGCGGATATCGCCCAGCCCGGCAAGCCGCGTGAACACGACGCCGAAGGGAATCGACCCCAGACAATAACCAAAAATGGCCGCTACGACGAACGGCCAAAGCTCAGTCAGACCCATGGCCGCTGCCAATCCCCCAAAAGATCATTCAACGTAGCGGTGGACGCAACGCCCTGCAACATAAGTCATCAGTACGCGGCCTTCGAGGCGCGCCTCATCGAAGGGCGAGTTCTTGCTCCGCGACTTGAGCGTGCGCGCGTCAAGTGTATAGGCGAGATCCGGATCCAGCAGGATGAGATCAGCGGGCGCACCGCGCGCAAGCCGCCCCTGCGGCAGACCGAGCAGGTCGGCCGGACGGCTGGTCATGGCCATGAGGAGCGCGGGCAGCCTGACCTGCTCGTTGTGGACGAGCCGCAAGCCTGCCGACAGGAGCGTCTCAAGCCCGATGGCACCGTCGGCCGCATCGGCGAAGGGCAGCCGCTTCGTCTCGACATCCTGCGGATTGTGATCCGAGACGACCACATCGATCGTGCCGCGCGCCAGCGCCTCGATCATGGCCGTCCGGTCGTCCTCGTGCCGCAAGGGGGGCGCGAGTTTGAAGAAGGTGCGGTAATCCCCGATATCGAATTCGTTCAGCGTGAGATGGTTGATCGATACCCCGCAGGTGACGCCGAGGCCCGCGTCCTTGGCCCTCTCGACCAGGTCAACCGAATCCGCCGTCGAGATCATCGCAGCATGATAGCGACCGCCCGTCAGCCGCAGCAGGCGCAGGTCGCGCTCCAGCATGATGACTTCGGCCTCGCGCGGCACGCCCGCGAGCCCCAGCCGGCTTGCCCGCTCGCCCGCATTCATCACCCCGTCGGCGACGAGGTCGGGGTCCTCGGTATGGTGCAGGATCAAGGCATCGAGATCGCGCGCATAGGTCAGGGCCCGGCGCATGATCTGCGCATTGGTCACGGAGCGCGCGCCATCGGTAAAGGCGATCGCTCCGGCCTGCTGCAGCAGGCCGAACTCCGTCATCTCCTTGCCCGCCAGCCCCTTGGTGAGAGCCGCTGCCGGGCAGACATTGACGATCGCCGTCTCGCGTGCGCGCCGCTGCACGAATTCGACGATGGCGGGATCGTCGATGATCGGGTTGGTGTCGGGCATGCAGACGATCGTCGTGACGCCGCCGGCCGCGGCCGCCTCGCTCGCCGTCTTCAGCGTCTCGCGATGCTCTGCGCCCGGTTCGCCGACGAAGGCGCGCATGTCGATGAGCCCGGGACAAAGCACATGCCCGCCGCAATCGACGATCTCGGCGCCTTCCGGCACGCCGGCCACCGCACCCCAGTCAAGGTCCTTGATGACCGCGCCCTCGACGAGGAGTGAGCCGTGGCCATCCCGCCCCGTCGCGGGATCGACCAGGCGCGCATTGTTGAACAGAATGGGCGGATGGGCCGTAGCCATGACACACCTCGTGCGGGCGTTGGACGCCGTTGTGCAGATTCACGTATTGGGCAGGTGGCTGCCCAGCGCCTCGAGAACCGCCATGCGCACGGCGACGCCCATTTCGACCTGCTCACGAATCAGGGATTGCGCACCGTCGGCAACCTCGGAATCGATCTCGACACCGCGGTTCATCGGCCCGGGATGCATGACGAGCGCGTCGGGCTTGGCAAGCGCCAGCTTCTCGCGGTCAAGACCGTAGAAATGGAAATACTCCTTCACAGACGGCACGAAGGAGCCGTTCATGCGCTCGCGCTGCAGCCGGAGCATCATGACGATATCGACGCCGTCGAGCCCCTTGCGCATATCCGTGAAGATCTCGACGCCGAAACGGTCGAGCCCGACCGGCAACAGCGTCGACGGCCCGATGCAGCGGACGCGGGCGCCAAGCGCCTGCAAGAGGAGGATGTTGGAGCGCGCCACCCGGGAATGCAGGATGTCGCCGCAGATGGCGACGACGAGCCCCTCGATCCGCCCCTTGTTGCGGCGGATGGTGAGCGCATCGAGAAGCGCCTGAGTCGGATGCTCATGAATGCCGTCGCCGGCGTTCACCACCGAGCAGTCCACCTTGCGGGCAAGCAGATGAACGGCCCCCGCCGCATGGTGGCGGACGACGATGATATCGGGCCGCATGGCGTTGAGGGTCGCCGCCGTGTCGATGAGCGTCTCGCCCTTCTTCACCGAGGAGGAGGCCACCGACATGTTCATCACGTCGGCGCCGAGCCTTTTCCCGGCGAGCTCGAAGGACGACTGCGTCCGCGTGGACGGCTCGAAGAACAGATTGATCTGGGTGCGCCCGCGCAGTGTCGCCCGCTTCTTCTCGACCTGGCGGCTGACCTCGACGGCGTCTTCCGCCCGATCGAGCAAACCGACGATATCGGCGGGCGACAGCCCCTCGATGCCGAGGAGATGGCGGTGGGGATAATCGCGAGGTCGATCGGCGGCGCGTGAAGCTGTCATCTTGAAGTCATCGCTATAGGGGGTTCCGACGCCGGCAACAAGATTGTTTGGTATAGAGGCGTTATGAGGCCATGTCGCCTCCCTGTCACCCGTGCGGCGCGCGGCATCCCCAGCGGGCTTGACTTCCGCACGCGAATGCAGCATCTCCAAGGCACGTTGGAGCCGGCTCCGTCCGGCCTCGCTCCTATTGCGCGTGCTGAGCAGCCCGGCGCGACAGATTTGCCAAGAGGTTTCCGCTATGGCCAAGGCCACGACCATCAAGATCCGTCTCGTGTCGACGGCCGATACCGGCCATTTCTACGTGACGAAGAAGAACGCTCGCACGATGACGGACAAGCTGACGATCAAGAAGTACGATCCGGTTGCCCGCAAGCACGTCGAGTACAAGGAATCGAAGATCAAGTGATCGATTCCCCTTGAGGGGACATCGATGGCGTCGCCACGGCGAACGCAGTCACAAATAAAGGGCGCCAGCGGCGCCCTTTTTTGTTGTCTCGACAACGAAGGAATGGTGGCCGGTCGGAAGCGGCGTACGAGGAGGCCACAGAACACCGCTTCCAGACCGGCCGAACCCCACGGGACCCAGGAGATGCGGCGGACCTGAGCAATTCCCTAGGGGAATGACGGGGCGGTCACCATGACGGGCCGCCACAGCTGAACAGTAGCGAAGCCGTTGGCGAAAGCAATGCTCCGCGTATATTCGCGGTGCATAAGTCCGGATGAGGGTTAAGCGCGGGGCTGCGCTCCCTTGACGGAAGCGGATCCGGATACCCGGAATCGCCGGGCTATCCCCTTATTGTGCCGATACGTCCGCTTCGTCCGAAGACCACATGACGTCCGCCGGTGATGGGCCGCCTGATGCGAATGCTGCCGCGGCGCGCCAAAGCGCAATTGTCCCTCAGGCGGCCGCGGCGACGACGCGATTCCGCCCGGCCTCCTTGGCCTGATAGAGCGCCTGGTCGGCGCGGCGGAGAAGGTCACCCGGTGTCTGGTCGCTCGGCAGGCGGGCGGCGACACCAATCGACACCGTGACATCGACAGACTGCCGCGCGCCGTTCACGAGGAATGGCTGATGCTCGATCTCCTCGCGAATGCGTTCGGCCATGACTTCGGCGGCCTCAGAGGTGGCATCTGGCACGATGATCACGATTTCCTCGCCGCCGAAACGCGCCACGATATCGATGCCACGTGTCTGGCTGCGAATGCGGTTTGCACATTCCTTCAGCACCTCGTCACCCGCATCGTGCCCGAACTGGTCATTGACAGTCTTGAAATGATCGAGGTCGAGCATGAGCAGCACGAGCGGACGCGTGCCGAGCGTTGGTGCCTCGAAGGCGGCACCGAGACGCGCGTCAAGAAAGCGCCGGTTGTGCAGCCCGGTCAGGGAATCGATGACGGCGAGTTCGAGCGAGGCCTGGACGCTGTCACGCAGGCGATCCGCGAAACGCTTACGCCGCATCTGGGTCCGCACGCGCGCCACAAGCTCGTTGCGATCGACCGGGCGCAGGAGATAGTCGTTCATGCCGATGTCGAGACCGCGCAGGATGCGCTCCTTGTCCTCGGCCCGCGCCATCATCAGGACAATGGCGTTCCTGGTCGATTCGAAAGCCCGGAGCTGGCCGCACAGCCTCAGGCCATCGAAACCACCGATGTCGAGATTGACGAGGATGACGTCGTAATTCTGGAGGGCGGCCCGCGCCAGCGCCTGCTGGGGATCGGCCTCCCAGTCGACATGATGATAGATAGCCAGCGCGGCAGCCAGCCGCTCGGCGGTCGCCGGACGATCCTCGATGATGAAGACACGCGCATTCTGCCCGGTCTCGGCCGTCGCCGAGACGAGCGCGTCCTCCAGCCCGAACTCGCGCGAGGCGATCACACGCGTCCGCAACTCGTCGGTGACGGCCTTGAGCCGCACCAGGCTGCGCACGCGGGCGATAAGGGCCATGTCGTCGACCGGCTTGGTGAGGAAGTCATCGGCACCCGCGTCGAGACCGCGCAGGCGATCGCTCGGCTGATCGAGCGCCGTCACCATGACAATGGGAATATGCACCGTGCTCGGCTGCGACTTCAGCTTACGGCAGACCTCGAAACCGTCCATGCCCGGCATCATCGCGTCGAGCAGCACGATGTCGCAGCGGTTCTGCTCACAGATCTCCAGCGCCTCGCGCCCGTTCGACGCGCTGATCACGTCGAAATATTCAGCGGACAAACGGGCTTCGAGCAATTTCACATTGATTGGCGTATCATCGACGACGAGTACGCGAGCGGACATGAATGAGCCCCCCCACACTCAGGTGGATTCGAGATAAGTACGTACAGTCTCTAGAAAACGTGAAATCGAAATGGGTTTTGAAAGATACGCCTCACAACCACCTTCCCGGATTCGCTCCTCATCCCCCTTCATCGCGAAGGCTGTCACGGCGATGACGGGGATCGATTTCAGGTCATCGTCGGCCTTCAGCCAGCGTGTGACCTCGAGCCCGGACACTTCGGGAAGCTGAATATCCATGATGATGAGATCAGGCCGGTCGCTCCGCGCAAGCTCCATCGCCTCGATGCCGTTCGAGGTCTTGAGCGTCGCATAGCCGTGCGCTTCCAGGAGGTCGCTGAAGAGCTTCATATTGAGCTCGTTGTCCTCGACGATCAGCACCGTCTTGCGCATCAGCCGTTCCCATCATCTAGAGTACATCCCACATGTGGGGTGTCCACGCGCGCAAAGCCGTAGCCCGGCATCATTACCACCGACCTGTTGACGAAACGCAAATCCACATCCACCCCCCTGCCATCATCGGACAATGCCATGGCCCCGCAACGCCCCTCACCGCCTCCCGATCCCGAGGAGATAGCCCTCCGCGCTCTCGGCTTCCTCGCCGCGGACGATGAACGGCTGGAGCGTTTCCTCGGCATCACCGGGCTCGGCCCGGACACGATCCGCGAAAGCGCCAGCCAGCCAGGTTTCCTGGCTGCGGTGCTCGACTATCTCGCATCGGATGAGGCCCTGCTTTTGACCTTCGCGGCCAACCACAGGCTCGATCCGCAGGCGATATCCCATGCACGGCAAAAAATTGCAGGTCCCGGAGAGCCCCCAGGTCCCGGAGCCCCCCTATGACCCCTCCCGGCCAATCGCGCGCCTTATGCCGCGATTGCCTCGTCGATACCGAGGCGGCCCGACGCCCCCCTCGCTGCCCTTCCTGCGGCAGTCCTCGTCTTCTCGCTCATCCAGAACGCGACACGCTGCACATCGCGCATATCGACTGCGATGCGTTTTATGCGGCGATTGAAAAGCGAGATGCCCCCGAACTTGCAATAAAGCCGATAATTATCGGCGGCGGCAAGCGCGGTGTTGTGTCAACGGCCTGTTATGTGGCGCGAACCTACGGCGTGCGCTCGGCAATGCCTATGTTCAAGGCACTTGAGCTGTGCCCGGGTGCCGTCGTCATCAAGCCGGACATGGCCAAATATGTGAGCGTCGGCCGCGAGATCCGCCGCATGATGCTCGAGCTGACGCCGCTCGTGGAGCCTCTCTCCATCGACGAGGCCTTCCTTGATCTCGGCGGGACGGAGCGGCTGCACCATGCAAGCCCCGCCGTCATGCTGGCACGCTTTGCCCGGCGTGTGGAACAGGAGGTCGGCATCACCGTGTCGGTCGGCCTCTCCACCAACAAATTCATGGCCAAGATCGCCTCCGACCTCGACAAGCCACGCGGCTTTGCGATCATCGGCTCCACGGAGATCGACGGCTTTCTCGCCGACAAGCCCGTCTCGATCATCTTCGGTGTCGGCGCCGTGACGGTCGAAAAGCTCGAACGCATGGGCATCCGGACCATCCGCGATCTGCGCGCTGCGCCGCCCCATACGCTGATGGCGCTCCTCGGCAGGGAGGCCGGGCGGCTGCAGCGCCTCGCCCATGGGATCGATGACCGCGCCGTCAGTCCGAACCGGGAAGCCAAGGTCGTCTCCGCCGAGACCACCTTCAACGAAGACATCGGCGCGCCCGCCGATCTCCTGCCCATCCTCTGGCGCCTCAGTGAAAAGCTGTCGGCGCGGCTGAAAGCCGCAGGTCTTGCCGCTGGTTCCGTCACCCTGAAACTCAAGACCGCCGACTTCAAGCTCAGAAGCCGCTCGCGCAGCGTTCCCACCACCCAGCTTGCCGGTCGCCTGTTCGAGACCGGGAAGGATCTGCTCATCCCCGAATGCGACGGCACGCGCTTCCGCCTGATCGGCATCGGCACGTCCGATCTTCACCCGGCCGCCGAGGCCGACCAGGGTGACCTCGCCGATCACACGGCCAAGCGCCAGGCCCGCATGGAACGCGCTGTGGACGATCTGCGCGCCAAGTTCGGCTCGGGCGCCGTGGTCAAGGGCATCGTCTTCGGTGACCGTCGCAAACCCTGATCCAACCGCCTATTCGCAGGCGGCCGCCTTGAGCAGCACCAGTTCCTTCAACTCCCCCTTCAGGGTGAAGTTGTCATATTTGAGCGCGAGCGAACGGGCGATGCCGTTCTCGTACAAATCGAAGCTCAGGACATAGACGGGCAGCGCCTCGCCCCGCGCCGTGGCCTGTTTGAAATAGCTGATCGAGATCGGCCAATGCGCCGCCGTGCCAAAGAGTTCATCGAACCGGCGCTGACGCTCGGCGAAGGCCTCTTCGCTATCGTCGAACTTGACCGTGTCCTGCTCCCCGGGAGCGCTTTTGCCGGTACCCTTCTCGCTGGATGGCTTCCCCGCGTTGCCGGCCGGCTTGGCCGCATCTGGCCGCCCGATCACGGCCAGCGTGTCGTAGAAACTGCGTCCATCCTCAGAACCGTCGAAAACGCGGGCCTCGACGATCGACTTGCCCTCCTTCGCGCCCGCGATCAGAGCCCTGAGATGCGCCGCCGGGAAAATCGCATCGCCGAGCTTCACCGTCTCGCGGCCGGGCTTGACGAAATTGACCGCAACCGCGCCGTCGCGCCGCACGGCCTCGCCATCGACGAGCTTGGGCGGCGTGTTCGCGTTGCGGGTTTCCGCCTTGAAGCGGAAGGCGCCCCCCCGTGCGTCCTCGAAAGTCGTCATGCGCATGTCGGTGGTGGTGGCATTGTTCTCGCCCTCGAGAACGACGACCTGCCGCGAGCGCGAAGCATAGCCGTCACAGGCCGTGCCTGTGATTTCATAGACCACGCGCCCCACGGCGGACTGGATGGCGCCACTGCTGTCGGCCAGGGACAGGTCATAGATCGCCCTGTGCGGTGCAAGCGAGGCCTCCGGCATCGCTTCGGCCATAGCTCCCGCGGGCCAGAACAACGCGAGGGCCATCGCGGTAACGACGACAGGCCTTGTGGCCATGATGACCTCCATCTCACGTGGGTGGGCTGATGCCCAACCCACCTAGTGGAATGAATTTGACATTCGGTACCCGCTCGATGTCGGCCTCGAGACCGAATGTCAAATTCGAAAATTCCACGCGAATCATAAACTTCCTAGTGGAGCGAATTTGACATTTGAGTCCCGCCTGACATCAAGCTCCAGATCAAATGTCAAATTCATAAGCTCCACTAGAACCAATAACTTGCTAGTGGTTCTCATGACTCCGACATTGGCTCCGAGGCCCGTATCAGGCGGATGCAAATGTCGGAGTCGAACCACTAGTGGTTCTCCTGTTTCCAACATTTGCCCTCGTGGCCGATACAAATAGGATGCAAATGTTGGAAACGAACCACTATCACAGCATCAGGCAAGTTTCGCGCCGGATCAATGACTGAGACTCATGATATCGCCGTTGCGATCCCGGCCGGGGTGGGCGAAAACGCTCATCGGCCGCCCTCCGACGCGAGGGCGGCTCGGCTGTCCCCGCTCGCAAGACAAGGAAACTTTTCATGAGCCGTATCGACTCCAGGCTGGCAGAACTCGGCATCGTCCTTCCCACGCCGGCGGCACCGATCGCGAACTACGTGCCCTTCGTTCTGAGCGGCCGGTTCCTGTTCACGTCCGGCCAGCTATGCCTCGGCCCCGACGGCAAGCTCGCTGATGCCCACAAAGGCAAGCTCGGCGGTGAGATTTCGCTGGAAGCCGGCCAGCAGGCCGCGCGTCTCTGCGGCATCAATCTGCTCGCCCTGGCCAAGGCCGCGCTCGGCGATCTCGACCGGATCACGCGGGTCGTGCGTCTCGGTGGTTTCATCAATTCGACACCGACTTATGGCTCCGTACCCGGCGTGATGAACGGCGCATCGGATCTGATGGTCGAGGTCTTCGGCGATCTTGGCCGCCATGCCCGCAGCACCGTCGGCGTGGCGCAGTTGCCGCTCGACGCCGCCGTCGAAGTCGAAGCCCTGTTCGAAGTTGCCTGACAATGACTGCTCCCGATTGGCTCAGCATGCGACCGATTGCCCACCGCGGGCTGCACAATCGGGTTGATGTGATCGAAAATACCGCTGACGCGGCCGAGGCTGCCATCGCCAGCGGTTTCCCCATCGAATGCGACGTACAGCTGACCGCGGACGGCGAGGCGGTCGTCTACCACGACTTCGTGCTCGACAGGCTGACGGAGGGTGCGGGACGCCTTGACGCCCACACGGCCGCGGCACTGGCGGCCGTGCCGTTCAAGGCGACGGAGAACCGCATCGAACCGCTGTCGGTATTCCTCGGCAGGATTGCCGGCCGGGTACCGCTCGTCATCGAGGTGAAGAGCCGCTTCGATGGCAATCTCGCGCTCATCCGGCGGACCGCCGCGGTGGTCGGCTGCCGTTCCGAACCCATCGCCGTGATGTCCTTCGATCCGGACGTCATCGCCGCTTTCGGGGATTTGGCACCGGGCGTGGCGCGCGGGATCGTTGCCGAGAGCGAATATGACGACACGGACTGGTCCCATCTCGATGCCGCCAAACGGCACGAGCTCTCCCAGTTCCTTCACATCGACCGCTCGCGGCCGGATTTCATCGCCTGGCGGGTCGCGGACCTGCCGTCGACCGCCACCGTCATGGCACGCCATTTCGGCATGCCGGTCCTGACCTGGACGGTGCGCACACCCCAGGATCGCGAGCGCGCCAGGGCCTATGCCGACCAGATGATCTTCGAGGACTTCGTCCCGTAGCGCGGTGGGGATTCCCCGGACGCAGAAAGCGCTCTAGGATCTCCCCATGACCGCAAAAACGCGTGCCGAGACGGGCAGCAAGACGACCATCAGCGTGAGCAACGCGATTGCAGGCGTCCCGGCGGCGGATTGGGACGCCTGCGCGAACCCTCGCGGGCCTGAAGCATCGCCTCAGCCTCCTTCGATAAGCGATTCACACGACACGATGAATCGGCACGCCGACGGGCCCGACACCGTTCAACACGACGGGCAGGATGCGCGGCGCGGCGGTGAAGGCCCCTGCAGCCCGGCGACGCCCCCCGGCACCGCTGACTCACAATCTCAGGAAGAGCGATTCAACCCTTTCATAAGCCACGCCTTTCTGAGATCGCTCGAAGAATCCGGCTGCGTTGCGCCGCGGACCGGCTGGGCGCCGGCGCATGTGCTCGTCCATAATGCCGAAGGCCTGCTGGTCGCTGCCGCGCCTGCCTATGCGAAATCCCACAGCCAGGGCGAATATGTCTTCGACCATGCCTGGGCGGATGCCTATGAGCGTGCGGGCGGGGACTATTACCCGAAGATCCAGGTGAGCGTGCCCTTCACGCCGGCGACGGGCCGCCGGCTCCTGATCCGCGCGGGGCAGGACCGGGCAACCGCCAGCGCGGCGCTCGTCACCGGCCTGCGCGCCGTGCGTGACCGCATCGGCGCGTCGTCCATCCATGCGACCTTCCTGCCCCGCGATGAATGGCAGACCCTCGGCGCGGCCGGATTCCTTCAGCGCATCGATCGGCAGTTCCATTGGGCCAATGAAGGCTATGGAACATTCGACGATTTTCTCGACAGCCTCGCCTCGCGCAAGCGTAAGACCATCCGCCGCGAACGCCGCGACGCCCTGTCCCCCGGCATGACGATCCACCAGCTGACGGGCGCCGCTATCACCGAGGCCCATTGGGACGCCTTCTTCGCCTTCTACCAGGATACCGGTTCGCGCAAATGGGGACGCCCCTATCTCAACCGCCGCTTCTTCTCGCTCATCGGCGAGGCGATGGCCGACCGCATCCTGCTGGTGATGGCCGAGCGCGCCGGACGCCTCATCGCCGGCGCCATCAATTTCATTGGGGATGATGCCCTTTACGGTCGCAACTGGGGGGCGATCGAGGACCACCCGTTTCTGCATTTCGAGGTCTGCTACTATCAGGCCATCGATTTCGCCATCGCCCGCGGCCTCCGGCGCGTGGAAGCCGGCGCCCAGGGCGAACACAAGCTCGCGCGCGGCTATCGCCCCGTCCTGACCTATTCGGCGCACGACATCGCAGACCCGGCCCTGCGCCGCGCCGTTGCGCACTTTCTCGAACAGGAGCGGCCCTATGTGGCGGAGGAAGCGCGCGAACTCGACCAGTTCACGCCCTTCCGCCACGCTGACCCGGACTGATAGCCTGTCTTGGCATGAAAGCCTGATATCGGCGCTTGATACGCCCCTGGAATCGGCCGACCATCGCACAAGAGCAAGTCCGTCTTTTGCGGACTTTCTCCACGTGGAAAGCAAGGAACCGTGACCGTGACGGCTTATGATCCCAACAACATTTTCGCCAAGATCATTCGCGGCGTTCTGCCGTGCGAGCGCGTCTACGAGGATCAGCACACGCTCGCCTTCATGGACATCATGCCCCAGGGGGACGGCCACCTGCTCGTCGTGCCGAAGTCACCGGCGCGCAACATGCTCGACGTCGACCCTGCCGTTCTCGGCCCGTTGATGACAACAGTCCAGAAACTGGCAAAGGCCGTGAAATCGGCCTTCGACGCCGATGGCGTCACGGTCATGCAGTTCAACGAAAGCGCCGCGGGTCAGACCGTGTTCCACATCCACGTCCACGTCATTCCGCGCTGGGAAGGCATCGCCCTGCTCGGGCACTCCGGAGCGATGGCAGACCCCGAGCTTCTGAAATCGCAGGCCGAAAAGATCCGCAAGGCGATCGGCTTCAACGGCTGGACCGGATAGCGCAAGTCCGTTTCCACCCAGCGTCGCCGGACTTCAGGCGATCGGACGCTTAGGGCACCCGCTCGCCACGCGACGTCAATTCGCGGATCACCCGCGAAACCGGCTCTTCAAAGGTCTGATAGAGCTGGATGCCGACCCACCACGCCAGAACGGCGATGATCGGCACGACGATCCAAGCCACGATCTCCTCGAAGCGCCGACGCTTGCGCTGCCGCTCCCGGCGGCGCTGGAAATACGTCGACACCACGTTAACTCCTGATCAACGGCACCTTGGGGACCGTACGGACCGCGAGCGGCCCCCCACTGTCATCGTCACTGTCCGCCCCACCCTTGCTGCGACGCGGACGCGATGACGGCTGCTTCTTAGCCGCTGGCGCGCGACGTTTCACGTGCTTTTTCACGGCCTCGGCCACATCCGGCTCGGGCTTCGGCGTCACTGGCCCTTCGGGGAACTCGAAGCCCAGCGTCTTCTGACCGTTGTCGTCCGTCTGGACGACCACTCTCACCGCACCGCCGCCGCGCAGCGGCCCGAAGAGAACAGCATCCGCGAGCGGTGTCTTGATCGTGGTCTGGATGAGGCGGGCCATCGGCCGCGCGCCCATCGTCTCGTCATAGCCGTGCTCGACCAGCCATTCGCGGGCTTCATCGGACAATTCGATCGTGACATTGCGATCCGCGAGTTGCGCCTCGAGCTGCAGCACGAACTTGTCCACCACCTTGGCGACCACTTCCTTCGGCAGGTGGCCGAAGGAGATCGTGGCGTCGAGCCGGTTACGGAACTCCGGCGAAAAGAGCTTGGAGATCGCTTCCTGGTCGTCGCCTTCACGCTTCGTCCGCGTGAAGCCATAGGCCGGCTTGATCATGTCGGCGGCGCCCGCATTGGTCGTCATGATCAGGATGACGTTGCGGAAATCGACCTGCTTGCCGTTGTGATCGGTGAGCTTGCCATGGTCCATCACCTGCAGCAGCACGTTGAACAGGTCCGGATGCGCCTTCTCGATCTCGTCGAGCAGCAGGACGCAATGCGGATGCTGGTCGACGCCGTCGGTCAGCAGGCCGCCCTGGTCGAAACCGACATAACCCGGGGGTGCGCCGATCAGCCGCGAGATGGTGTGGCGCTCCATATATTCCGACATGTCGAAGCGCAGCAGTTCCACACCCAGTGCATGGCTGAGCTGGCGCGCGACCTCCGTCTTGCCGACGCCTGTCGGTCCGGCGAAGAGATAGCAACCGATCGGCTTCTCCCCATCGCGCAAGCCGGCACGCGCCAGCTTGATCGCCGACGACAGCGCGTCGATCGCCTTGTTCTGGCCGTAGACCACGCGCTCCAGGGTCTCGTGCAGATGCTGGAGCACCTCGGCATCGTCCTTGGAGACCGTCTTCGGCGGGATACGCGCCATCGTGGCGATGGTCGACTCGATCTCCTTGACGCCGATGGTCTTCTTGCGCCGGCCCTCGGGCACGAGCATCTGCGAGGCGCCGGTTTCGTCGATCACGTCGATCGCCTTGTCCGGCAGCTTGCGGTCGTGGATATAGCGCGCCGAGAGCTCCACCGCCGCCTTGATGGCGTCGTTGGTGTAGCGCAGCTTATGGAAGTCCTCGAAATAGGGCTTCAGACCCTTCAGGATCTCGATCGCATCCGGCACGCTCGGCTCGTTCACGTCGATCTTCTGGAAGCGGCGGACGAGCGCCCGGTCCTTCTCGAAATACTGGCGGTATTCCTTATAGGTGGTCGAACCGATGCAGCGCAGCGTGCCAGCGGCGAGCGCCGGCTTCAGGAGGTTGGAGGCATCCATCGCACCGCCCGAAGTCGCACCGGCGCCGATGACCGTGTGGATCTCGTCGATGAACATGATGGCGTTGGGATGCGCCTCGATCTCCTTCATGACCTGCTTCAGGCGCTCTTCGAAATCGCCGCGATAGCGGGTGCCGGCGAGCAATGTGCCCATATCGAGGGCAAAGACCGTTGCATCGACGAGCACATCCGGGACTTCGCCGGTGACGATCTTGCGCGCGAGGCCCTCGGCGATCGCTGTCTTGCCGACTCCGGGATCACCGACGAGAAGGGGGTTGTTCTTCTGTCTGCGGCACAGGACCTGGATGGTCCGCTGGATCTCGGGCTCACGCCCGATCAACGGATCGATGCGCCCGTCCCTCGCCTTCTTGTTCAGATTAACGCAATAGGCGTCCAGGGCATCCCCCTTCTTCTTGCGTTGCCCGTCGGACTCGTCGGTGTTCGCCGCCCGGCTGTCGGTATCCTCATCCGCGCCACGCGGCGAGCGGTTTTCCGACAGCCCTGGCCGCTTGGCGATACCATGGCTGATGTAGTTGACCGCGTCGTAGCGTGTCATGTCCTGCTCTTGCAGGAAATAGGCCGCATGGCTCTCGCGCTCGGCAAAAATCGCCACGAGCACGTTGGCACCGGTCACTTCCTCGCGACCGGACGACTGCACGTGGATCACCGCCCGCTGGATGACGCGCTGGAAGCCAGCCGTAGGCTTTGAATCCTCGCGCCCATCGGTCACCAGGTTCGTCAGCTCGGCATCGACATATTCGTGGAGATTGCGCCGGAGCGCCTCCAGATCGACGTTGCAGGCGCGCATGACGGCAGCCGCGTCCTGGTCATCGACCAGCGCGAGAAGGAGGTGCTCAAGCGTCGCATATTCATGGTGACGCTCGTTGGCAAAGGCGAGAGCCCGATGCAAGGCCTGCTCGAGGCTGCGTGAGAATGTGGGCAACGTCGAAATCCTTTTGCGATAGCCGCCGCTACTTCTTTTCCATCACACACTGCAGAGGATGCTGGTGCTTCCGGGCGAAGTCCATGACCTGGGTCACTTTGGTTTCCGCCACTTCATAGGTGAACACACCACATTCCCCCACGCCGTTCCGGTGCACGTGCAACATGATGCGGGTTGCCTCTTCCCGATCCTTGTTGAAGAAGCGCTCCAGAACATGGATGACGAACTCCATCGGCGTGTAATCGTCGTTCAATAACAAAACCCGGTACATGCTCGGGCGTTTCGTCCGAGGCTTCGTCTTCGTAAGCAGGGCAGTTCCGGGCCCTTCCGGTCCGATTGAATTGCCACGGCGACGTTCTGCCATGCGCGTCAGCATGGCATTGGTTTCATCGGCACTCGCAGTCATCCTGACCATTAAGCAATCGATCGGAGTCCATCTCCACTGCCGAGGAAAAGCGCCCCAGTGTCGCTCAGCGACCCCGCTTCGCCTCCTCACTGGCTAATCTAATGTCGAGAGGGGCGAGGCGCCAGTGCGTTCGCTACACGCCACCGTTATCATTGGCTGAAGCGGGTCCGGCAAAAGCCCGTCGATTGGGATACAAGATATTGAAAAAAAATAAAAAAAAGCCCGGCACAAGGCCGGGCTTTTCTGCGTCACGATCGGCCCTGCTGGTTCACGGCGCCGAAACACATTCGTCGATAAGGCCGGCTTTCCCTGCGGAAAGCCGTGCCTGCTGGCCAACCTAGTTGGCGGCAGACTTGACCTTGGCATAGAGCCCTTCATAAGGCTTGAAGACTTCCTTCGCGAGGTCCGCATAGAGCTCGCTGAGCTTGGTCGACTGGGCGACAAAGCCCTCATAAGCCGTCTTCATATAATCGGCCTGAATCTCGACGGCCTTGTCGAGGGTCTTGCAGGCCACGAGCTTCTCAAGCGTCGCGGTGCCGTCTTCGAAAGACTTCTTCGAATAGTCGGCCACTTCCACGGCGATGTTCTGGGCGCCCTTGGAGACGGTCCCGAAGGTCTTCAGCGTAGCCTCGACCTGCTCTTTGCCAAATTTCTGGAAATTGTCGAACTGGATAGACATGCGGTAAGCCTCCTGCGCCCAAAAAAGTCGCTTTAACGGTGGCAGCGGACACCCCCCACGGGCGCCCTACCACTGATCTCGTTGACGTTATATAGGTGCACCGCACAATGAGTGTCAAGGACAATGTTGCGGTGCAAAATAGAACCAAATGTGACGAATAGTCTGGGGCTCGGGAATGCCCTCCGGGACTGCCTTCACCCCCGGGCAAAGGAGCTGGGCGGACACGCTGTGTCGTGGCGGTCGGCGACCGTCCGCATCAACCCATCGTCAAGCTTAACAAAGGGTGAACATCATATTGTTTCGCAATGACTTAAGTCGCCCGTTCATTAACTCATCCGTAACCGCATGGACCTAGCGTCATTGACTGTGCCGCGCATGTGACGGTTCGACGGTTCGGGTCGAACCACGCGCAGAGTTGAGTTTTCGAGTTGGGGACAGACACATGGTCTGGGGTTGCGTAGCGGCCAAGCGTCACCGCCCTGTCGCGCTTGCCGGTTTCATCGGCATCGTCGCGTCATTGTCAATCTTGACGACATCACCCGCCGAGGCGCGCAAGCGAAAGGCGGCGCCGGCCTATAGCCCACCCTTCGCCGCAATGGTGGTTGATGCCAAGACCGGCCGCACGCTTTACGCCAAGAACGAAGACGAGCCGCGCATCCCGGCGTCGATCACCAAGGTGATGACCCTCTATCTGCTGTTCGAGCAGCTCGATCAGCGTCGCATCAGCCTCAATACGCCGCTGCAGGTCTCCGCCAAGGCGGCCGCGCAGCCCCCGACGAAGCTCGGGGTCAGGCCTGGCACCACCATCAAGGTCGATGACGCCATCAACGCGATGGTCACGCTGTCGGCCAACGACGTCTCCATGGTGGTGGCCGAGAATCTCGGCGGTTCGGAAGAACAATTCGCGCGGATGATGACGACGAAGGCCCGCGCCCTCGGCATGAGCCGGACCACCTTCCGCAATCCGCATGGACTGCCCGCCTCGCCGCCGAACATCACGACCGCGCGTGATCTCATCGTGCTCGGCCGCGCCATCCAGGAGCGCTTCCCGCAATATTACGCCTATTTTGAAACGCGCTCGTTCAAATACGGCAGCCGCACCATTCGCAGCCACAACCGCCTGCTCGACCGGATAGAGGGCGTAGACGGCATCAAGACGGGCTACACCCGCGCTTCGGGCTTCAACCTGCTCACCTCGGCTAAATCCGGCGGTCGCGAGGTCGTCGCATCGGTGCTTGGCGGCCGCTCGGCAGCCTCCCGTGACAATATCATGGCCGATCTCATCACGAGCAACCTGCCGCAAGCCTACGCCGGTGCGCGCCAGTCCTCGGCATTGGCCTTCGCTTCAGCAAGCGAAACCCGCGACACCGCGAAGCCCGTCGCAGTCGCCTCGGCAGCACAGGACGCGCTCGAGGAGACCACGGGTTCGATCTCGCCATCCCGCCAGCCGAAGGCCATCAATCTGGCCAATATCCGGCCGGTGGTCGCCTCTGCTTCGGGCTCCACGGCGACGCCATCGCAAAGCATGCAGTGGAACCGCGCAGCAGCAGCCATGGCGCCCCTGCCCTCGCACACCGAGGCCCCCGCCGCCAAGGCTCTGGCTGTAAAGGCTCCGGCTGCCAAGGCGCCCGCTGCCACCACCATCGCCAAGGTCGAGGCCAAGCCCGAGCCGCGCAACGAGGCTGCAGCAAAGGTGGAGCGCGTGAGCGGGTGGGTCATCCAGCTCGGCGCGACCGCCGATGCCGACAAGGCCAATGACATTCTCAACCAGGCCAAGACCAAGTCGCGCGGCACGCTCGCCAAGGCATCGCCCTTCACCGAGAAGGTCACCAAGGGCGGCACCACGCTCTATCGCGCCCGCTTCTCCGGCTTCGACCCGGACAGCGCCCAGGCTGCCTGCAAGACGCTGAAAAAGCAGGGCTTCTCCTGCTTCGCCACGCGCGGCTGACCTGTGGGCAGCGTCGCGGCGGCCTGGGGTAACAGGGCGATCGCGAGGCCGCTGGTCCGGACGGCCGACATCCTATCCGGACCGGCGATACGCCGTTCCGGGACGCCCGAGCAAGTCCGTCGCAAGCGGATAGGCTCAGATCGAAAATAGAAGAGCAAATTCAACGACCTGGATAGCTTTAGCCAATTCAATCCAAGCCGCATTTGCTCACGTGAACCGCCATTCCGCGTCGACGACGCGCATCACCGTCCCGCCGTCAGTTCCGGGAACAGAGGTCGATGCGATCGAGCCGTGGATATGGTACTGATATCATCGCCGCTGATGAATGAGCGCTAGTTATGACGGTTCAGCAGGACATCCTTGGCCTGGTTCACACGGGACGCGAGATACGTCGAGCCCCCCTGGTCGGGATGCAGTTTCTTCATCAGGGCCCGGTGCGCACTTCGGATCTCGTCCTCACGCGCGCCAGCAGCAAGACCCAGTATCTGAAGCGCCTCTTCCTGCGTCATCGCGCGGTCTCCGCCGCCGCGCCGCGCGTGAAGGTCCGCCTGAGCGTATTCACGCCAGGTGGGAAATCGGCGATCCAGATAAGCCTCTAGGAGGCGCGCGCCCTCCGGGTCCGAACCTAGCGCGGAAGCCCGCAGCGCGACCAGGTCCTCCTGCGCGAAGCTGCCGAGGTCGCGGCCGGCATGAGGTCCGCTGACGACCTGCCCGGTGAGATCGCCGGTGTCGTGATCCAGCTCCATCGCGACCATGACCGACCGGACCGAGGACCGCCGCCCGGGCTGCGGCTTGGCACCTCCCCCCTGCCTTCCGGGCCAGTAGGCGCCGAGATTGCCGGGCAGGTAGAACGCTCCGCCATTGAACATCCACCAGCCGAGCCCGGCCAGCGGCAGCGCCATGTCGAAACGCCCGCGCAACAAGAGGAGAGCCGCGACACCCATCACGGCGACGCCGCCCGCGCGCCGCAGCAGCTTGGCAAGTGCCTTGGGATCGGCCTTCGCATAGTTCCGCCCAAGCCACCAGAAAAAGAGCAACGCGAGGCAGCCCGCCGCCAGAAAGATCATCGCGCGCCCCCAAGCGTCACGAGCAGTCGCCGCGCTGTCGGCTCGTCACCGGCCAGGCGCGTCAGGCCTGCGACACCATCGCTGGCATAGGCAGCGGCCGCACGCAGCAGGCCGGCCAGCGACTGCGGAGCACGCAGGTCGAAGCGTTCGTGGACCCCGCCGGTCAGCCGTGCGATTTCCCCAAAGGCCTGGCCCGCGACAGGGTCCTGCCCCTCTTGGAAAAGGAATGCCTTGACCCCGAGCAATCCGAGCTTGCCCGCGGATTGACAGAGCGCGTCGATATTCTCCTCCATGGCGTCTCCAACGAAAACCAATGCGCCGACCCGCGCTTTTGCGGCCTGAGCGGCGGTATGATCGAGCACACGCTCGATCTGCGTCTGGCCACCGCGACAGTCGATCCGCTCCATGAGGCCTTTCAACGCCGCGGCATTCGCAAGCCATTGCGAGGCACGACACTCGTTGAGGCCGCGGAAATAGACGAGCTGGATGGAGAGACCACCTTGCGCCGCGGTCACGTCGAACATCTCGGCTTGCAGGCGACAGGCAATGTCCCATGTCGGCTGACGGCTCAGCGTCGCATCGAGCGCGAAGATAAGCCGCCCCCTGCCCGACGTTCCCGTGACGGCATTCGCCTGCGACAGGAAAAGATCGACATCAGCCGCCCGGCTGGCGACCGGCGGCTTGCCCTTCCCCGTGATCGACTTGTCCGAAATGCTCGCCTCCCTCGCGTGACGGAGCTTCTCCTCCACTATATCGGGAGATCAACCACCCTATGCACGGGCATGCCGGGATTCGCCCGCGCAGCGCAACGGAGGGTCCTGACATCGCCCATGCGGAAGGCTGGCTGTCGTTTGGCCATCTGAGAGGCGTCGCACCGCGGCTTCAGCGTGCATAGGCGCCTTCAGCCCTCACCCGGCCGTTGATACGGATCTCCGTATCGCCAAATTTCAGGGCGTTGCTCTTGCGCGTCACCGCGTCTGACGAGGGCCGCGGGCCACTGCCGAGGGCGGTCTCACAATCCTGCGAGGGCCGTGCCGTCCGCCCGGCCGCATTGTCTGCCGCCCGCGCAGGCTGGGACCGATCGGCCGCCGAACGGGGCTTGGCGGCAACGCCAGGCAAGCCTTCCGACCCGATACAGGGCGCCGCCAGGGCCGGCAGGGCCGTGAGGCACGCGGTCAGGACGACGACGGCGAGGCGAGACACCATGACGCGGACTCCGAAGCGACATTTGGGAAACCTAATGCATCCCGCGGAAAAGTGTACGCAAATTCGCTCGCGCGGAGAAGATGAGGGACGGCCTCTGGCAGATAAGAGCCCCTTGCCCGGCTCATGGCAACACGGCTGAAGCCGTGTCGCCCATCAGGAAAGCGCCAAGTCGGCAACACCCGACTTGGCCGGCGCCGACCTCTCCCTCAGGGAGAGGTGATCCGCTCAGCCACGCTCAGAGCAATCCGAGCGCGGCGAGTTCACGCCGCATCGGCTCCGGCATTGCATCGATCGCGGCGGCTCCGCCCGCGAGATCATCAGGGGCATCCTTGGCGGCGAGATAGCGCCAGCCCTGGAAGGGGCGCATGGGTCGCGGCCGAACGCGAATGAGCGTGGGCTCGAGGACGAGCGCGCAGCGGCCGATTCCCTGGTCATCGGTGAAGACACGCAGATCGGTCAGTTTCTGCCGGCAGGAAACCTGTCCCTTGATCACCCAATAGAGCGATCCGCCATCCAGCAGTTCATCCACGCGCTTCGGCGCCATGCGTGTGACGTGAAGCTGCTCGACGGGCTGGCCGAGCCGCTCTTTCTCCGCAAGACGCCTGGCAATCCAGTCCTCGAGGTCCTGGATCGTCTCCACGCCGACACAAAGCTTGATCAGATTGAGCGCCATGATCCCATTGTCATGAAGGCGCGCCGCGACACAATCCGGGCGAGGCCGACGCCGGTGGATAAATCCGGCCGAGCTTGTCCTATTCTGGCGACGTTGCCGGCGAACTGATCTCGTCGCTGGAGAGCCACCACCCGTCGCCTTCCAAAAGGCAGGTTGCCGGCTCGAGCGGCTTGCCAGCCACCAGCGAACGAGCCCGCGCGAGGCGCCCGTCGGTCCAGGCCGCGGCAATGTGCGGGCTCGCAATGTCGTCATGCCCGCCGACGAGGGGAATGAATTGCACCGGCCCGAGGCAGCGCGCTCCGAAGACCTGCGGATCCGGGGTCCGCATGAGGAGCAGCATCACGCCGGTTCCATCATCGCCGGTCAGCGGAAAGATCAGGCGCCCCGCCGATGTGAGCGCATCGAGCCACCGCCGTTGCGGGCCACCGGCACCGGCGTTGACATAGATCGCGTCGGCCGGCGGCAGCACGGGCTGCTCCGTCTCATTGTGGAGGACGACATTCTCCCGCTCGGCGAGATTGGCCCTCGCGAGCGCAGCGAGGCGCGGCTCGATCTCATAGGCATGGACGTGGCCGGCAGGTCCCACGAGCTCCGCCAGGATCGCGGTGTAATAGCCCGTGCCGGCGCCGATATGGAGGACGGTCTCCCCCCGCCTCAAGCCGAGCCGGGCGATCGCCGCCGCATGCAGGGACGGTTGCCCGTTGTTGAGCCGCTGCAAGGGCTCCAGCGCAACAAGGACGTCCCGGTAGATGCGAGCGGGATCGGCGTCCGGCGTCCGGATGTAGCCATCGGCCGAGCGAATGAGCCAAGGTCCCGGGCCCAGGAAGCGTTCGCGCGGGACGGTGGCGAAGGCGGCAACGACCCGCGGATCAGGCGGGCGCGTCCGGCTGGAGACACGCTCCGCATAATCACGGCGGATCTGATCAAGACGTTCGGACGGACTTGATTGCCCCATGGCACAGCCTTCGACAGCGATTAGCCCAGGCCGAACCGGAACCCGGTCCGGAGAGGTCCGCGCAAGGTCGTCGGACCATCAGGGCAAGGCGCCGAGACATCCCGGCGTCATTCGCCCCGACCCGCGAAATTCACCAGGGCGTGCCTCACCCGGTCGCGTTGCGCCGGGCCAGACGCGCCGTGGAGGGCTCAGCGGGCGGCCACGACCATGATCTCGACCAGCACGTCAGGGGACGCGAGCTTGGCCTCGACAGTGGCGCGTGCCGGCGTGTGGCCCTGGGGCACCCACGCGTCCCATTCCTTGTTCATATCCGCGAAATACCGGATATCGGACAGCCAGATATTGGCCTTCAGGATCTTGGTCTTGTCGGAGCCCGCCTTGGCAAGCGACTCGTCGATGGCCGCCAGGATCTGCCGCGTCTGCCCAGCCGCGTCCTGGCTGCGATCTTCCGCCACTTCACCCGCGAGGAACACAAGATTTCCATAAGCGACGGCTTCGCTCATGCGCGGGCCAACACCAAAACGCTCAATCGACATCATAATCTCCTCAGATAAAGATCCAGGCCGGCGCTCACCCGGCAGTTCGACATGCGAGATGTCCGCTCGGTTGTCCAGAGCCGCACGGGCAAAAAAGCCCCCACGACGGTTATACCTGTCGGCTTGCGCCCTCAGCCGCGTCCGACCAGCGGCATCTTGGTCGCCATGATGGTCATGAACTGCACATTCACATCGAGCGGCAGATTGGCCATGTTGAGAACCGCCTCGCCCACATGCGCCACGTCCATGACCGGCTCGACGCGGACCGAGCCATCCGCCTGCGGCACGCCCTTGGTCATCCGCATCGCCATATCGGTGGCGGCATTGCCGATGTCGATCTGGCCGCAGGCGATATCGTACTTCCGCCCGTCGAGCGAGGTCGACTTGGTCAGGCCCGTGATCGCGTGCTTGGTCGCGGTGTAGGGCGCCGAGTTCGGGCGCGGCGCCGTCGCCGAGACGGACCCGTTGTTGATGATCCGTCCACCGCGCGGGTCCTGGTCCTTCATGATGCGGAAGGCGGCCTGGGTGCAGAGGAACGGGCCGGTCAGGTTGACGTCGACCACATCCTGCCACTGCTCGACCGTGAGTTCCTCCAGCGGTACGCCGGGAGCATTGACACCGGCATTGTTGAACAGCACGTCGAGACGGCCGAAGCGCTCCTTGACGATCTCGAACAGGGCATTCACGGAAACCGGGTCGCTGACGTCGGTCGGAACCGCCAGCAGCCGGCCGGGATTGGCCGCAAGACCGATCGTCTCGTTCAACGCCTCGATGCGCCGACCGGCGAGCGCCACGGCATAGCCGGCCCGGGCGAAAGCGAGTGTCACCGCGCGCCCCACGCCGGAGCCTGCCCCGGTCACCAGCGCTACCTTGTTTGTCATGCGTTTTCTCCCGGATCGCCTTTTCCACGCGCTATGAGCCGCATTTATCGGACGGCCCGTAGGGAAGAAGCAAGACTAGCACGCGAGCAAAGAACCAGAATCCGCCACGACCGTCGGGCCGAAATGCGCCTCGAAGGCCTGGCGCAGCACGTCGTCCACCTCGGGCATGGTGATCGGAAGGCCGAGGTCGACCAGGCTGGTGACCCCATGCTGGGTGACGCCGCAAGGCACGATGCCCGAGAAATGCCCGAGATCCGGCTCCACATTGAGGCTGATGCCGTGAAAGGTGACCCAGCGGCGCACGCGAATGCCAATCGCGGCGATCTTGTCCTCGGTCGCGATCCCCTTGTCCGGCCGTCGCACCCAGACGCCCACGCGATCCTCGCGGCGCTCGCCGCGGATGTTGAAGCCGTCGAGCGTCGCAATCAGCCATTGCTCGAGCGCCGAGACGAACAGGCGCAGATCCTGGGTGCGCTGCTTCAGGTCGAGCATCACATAGGCCACGCGCTGGCCCGGCCCGTGATAGGTATACTGCCCGCCCCGGCCGGTCTGGTGCACGGGAAAGCGGGTGGCATCGACGAGATCGGCATCATGCGCCGACGTACCCGCCGTATAGAGCGGCGGGTGCTCCAGGAGCCACACGCATTCGCCGGCCCGGCCATCGGCGATCGCCGCGACGCGCGCCTCCATTGCCGCCATCGCGGCCTCGTAGTCCACCAGTCCCGCGCTGACGATCCATTCGACCGGCGCCCCGGCCCTCGTCCGCATCATCCTGCCCGCGAGACTGTCGCGGGTCTGTCCTGAAGTTGTCATGCCATGTCTGTTCGGATTGAGGTCTGTGGACCCTGCCGCTGGGGCAGGTATCCGCTTCCCTGTTCCTGTCCTGTGCCCAAGAACCAGCTGACGCCGTGAATCGCAACGCGACCCGCACCCCGCCCAGCCATGCCCTGGCGCTTCGCCACCGCAATTTGGGACGATTCCATCAGGGCAAATTGGGCCTCGCTCAACGTTTCCACAAGCCCTGATTACAAACGAAAGCGCAGCAGAGCGAAGCCTGGCAAGGCTTTGCGGCTGATGTAGCGGGGAAGGCGCACAAGAAAGCACATGAAGTCTTCACGAAAGCGTCTTGGGGCTCTTGTAGCCTCACAATCGATCTGTTACATCCACGCCCGCTCCGGTGATCAATCGCCGAAGCAAATGCGGTCGTGGCGGAACTGGTAGACGCGCTACCTTGAGGTGGTAGTTCCCAAAAGGAGTGGAGGTTCGAGTCCTCTCGACCGCACCAAGATCAAGCCCAGGCATCGCCTGGGTTTTTTCTTTTGTAGCCGCGTATACGACGGCACGAACACCTTTGCGGGACCGCCACAAAGGGACCGCCACGCGCCATGTCGTGGCGAGGCCGCGCTTTTGGTTGTGTCGAGACATTTCCGCAACCTGGACCATAGCCCCGCCCCGTCGAACAGCCCTGGGGCGGCCCCAGCCGTCCCGTCGCATCGGCAAACGGCACCGCCGGACCTTTCCGACAACGCCATTGAATTGCCACATCGATTGCGTCGTCGAAGCATGGATTGCGAGACTGACCGTGTTGATGCGCGGCAAGGGATGGGCGGAATGGGTTGGAAACGATTTTGCGCGCTGGCGCTATGTCTCGCCGTTGCGGCCTGCGCCGCACCACGGCCGCGCTACGCCATCGAGGAAGCCGACACGCGCGCCGCGCCGGCCGCCGCCGCGGCGATCTCGGAATTCCGGCAGAGCCAGGGCCTCGGCCCGGTCGTCGTCGACAGCCGGCTGAACGAGGCCGCGCTCGCCCAGGCCAGGGCGATGGCCGCGAGCGACACGCTCTCCCATACGATCGCCGGTGATTTTTCCAGCCGCATGCAGGGCATGGGCTTCATCTGGGGCTACAGCGCGGAGAACCTTGGCATGGGCTACCGCGACCTCGCCGGCGCCATGCGCGGCTGGAAAGCGTCGCCCGGCCACCGTCAGAACCTCCTCCTGCCGCAGGCCACCCGCATCGGCCTCGCCCGGGGGCGCGCCGCGGGCAAGAACTACTGGGCCCTCATCCTCGCAAGCCCGGACATGACCCCGGACGGCCGCCCCAGGCTTTAGGAGCCCGTCACATGCGCCCGTCACATGGGCACGTCATATGAGCATGTCACATGGACACGTCACATGGATCAGCTAACGCTTGAAAATCGTCGCGGATAGGTTCAATCGACATTCAGCATTCCCCCGCTGTCATGGCCGGGCTTGTCATCGAAGTCGGGCTTGCCCGACTTCAACTTGTTCAACGCGGAACTCGGCTACAGCCGAGTTCCGTTGCCATCCCGATTTATCAAGACGCCTTTCCGATCGGGATCACCGGGACAAGCCCGGTGATGACGATCGTTTCACTTGGGCATCCATTGAATGTCGATTTGCTCTCGCCCCAACCGCAGCAAGATAACCGGATCCGAGCATGTCTGACGTCAGAGAGACGACGGCTGAGGCGAACAGCTTCCGCGACACGGACGGAGAAATCTGGCCCTCGGTCGTCGAACGCGCGACCCGGGCGATCCAGGCAGGCGACGGCGAGGACCTGCGCGATCTCGTCGCGGATCTGCACGAAGCGGATGTGGGCTCGCTGCTCGAAGCGCTCCAGCCTGACGACCGCCCTCGGCTCATCAGCCTGCTCGGCAAGAACTTCGACTTCACCGCGCTCACCGAGGTCGATGACACCGTCCGCGAGGAGATCCTCGAGGAACTGTCCAACGACGAGGTCGCCGAGGGCGTCCGCGACCTCGACGTCGATGACGCCGTCTATATTCTCGAGGATCTCGACCATAGTGATCAGGCCGAGATTCTGGAGAAGCTGCCGGCGCTCGAGCGGATAGCCCTCCAGCGCGGCCTCGATTATCCTGAGGACTCGGCTGGCCGCCGCATGCAGACCGACTGCATCGCGGTGCCACCGTTCTGGAGCGTCCGACAGACCGTCGATTACATTCGCGACACGCCGGACCTTCCCGATACATTCTACGAGGTCTTCATCGTCGATCCCGCCCATCGCCTTCTCGGCGCGGTCCCCCTCGACAAGCTGATGCGGGCGCGCTGGGGCGATCGGATCGACAGCATCGCCACGGAAGACCACCAGCGCGTCCATGCAACGGACGATCAGGAAAACGTCGCGCTCCTGATGCAGCGCTACAACCTCGTCTCCGTGCCCGTCGTCGACGACAGCGAGCGCCTCGTCGGCGTCATGATGGTCGACGACATCGTCGACGTGCTCGATGAGGAGGCGGACGAGGACCTGAAGGCGCTCGGCGGCGTCAAGGCCGACGAAGAGCTGTCCGACAGCGTCTGGTATACGGTCAAGGGGCGCTTTCCCTGGCTGTTCGCCAATCTTCTCACGGCGCTCATCTCCGCGAGCGTCATCGACACGTTCGAGGCTTCCATCCAGGCGATGGTCGCGCTGGCGGTGCTGATGCCGATCGTCGCATCCATGGGCGGCAATGCCGGGACCCAGACCATGACGGTGACCGTGCGCGCCATCGCCACGCGCCAGCTCGGGCGCGCCAATGCCTGGCGCGTCATCCGCCGCGAGATGACAGTCGGGTTGATGAACGGCCTCGGCTTCGCGCTCCTGCTCGGCACCATGGCGGCGCTCTGGTCCGGCGTGCCCGGCCTCGGCGTCATCATCGGCCTGGCCCTCATGATCGTGCTCACCGCGGCCGCCGTCGGCGGCATCCTCATCCCCCTCGCCCTTCACCGCCTCAAGATCGATCCGGCGGTGTCATCAGGCCCGTTCGTCACGACGGTGACGGATGTCATCGGATTCTTTTCGTTTCTTGGCATCGCAACGCTGTGGCTAAGCAGGTCGTAAAGAGAACTTCAATCTTTTCCGTCGAAACGTGAGTTATGTTCGCCTTATCCCCTTCCTCACTTCGCAAGGCCCTCTCGGTGGCGATTGCGCTCGTGGTCAGCGCCTGCGCTGGTCCGTCGCGCGAACCCGCCCCTGAGGACTATCCCATCCACGGTATCGACGTGTCGCGCTGGCAAGGCGACATCGACTGGAACACCGTGCGACGAGGGGGCGTCTATTTCGCCTGGATCAAGTCGACCGAGGGCGGCGACCACAAGGACCCGAAGTTCGAAGAGAACTGGAATGCGGCGAAGGCGGCCGGCGTGCCGCGCGGCGCCTATCACTTCACCTACTGGTGCCGGCCGGCGCGCGAGCAGGTCGAGTGGTTCAAGCAGGTCGTCCCCTATGATCCGGAGGCGCTGCCGCCGGTCCTCGACGTGGAGTGGAACGGCCATTCCAAGACCTGCCCGAAGACTATTCCGCGCGCCCAGGCGCGGGCGGAAATGCGCATCATGCTCGAGGAGATGGAGCGCGCCTACGGCAAGCGGCCGGTGATCTACACCGACATCACCTTCTTCAATGACGTCATCAAGGATGACTTCGAGGCCTATCCGATCTGGGTCCGCAGCATCCGCCGCTATCCCACGAGCCGCTTCGACCACCGGAACTGGTGGTTCTGGCAGTATACGGCGGTCGGCCAGGTTCCGGGCATCAAGGAAAAGGTGGACCGTAACGCCTTCTTCGGCACGGCCTCGATGTGGGAAAAATTCCTCAACGGGACGCTCTGATCCAAGATCGAGCAAGGCTCGTCGCCTCTGCAGAGTTTGCGGCGGGAAACGGGGTGTCATCCCGGAAACGGCGAAGCCGTTGTCCGGGACCCATGAACACCGTCCTTCCATGAAAAGACGCCTTGTAAAAAGCCGAGCGGCCACTCACGAACCGTATCGGATATGGATCCCGGGCCCGCGCTGACGCGTCCCGGGATGACCCGCGCGCCCTCCCCGCTGCGATGCGCCTCTCCCCCAAAGTGACTCCGAGTGACTTGCGCGACCCAAGTGACTTGCATCGGCGTCGCCGCTAAGCTTGCGGCCAAAGACGATCGCACGGGAGGCATCCATGGCAGCCAACGCGCATACCGGCCTCGGTTTCGACCTCGGCGAGACGGCAGACGCCATCCGCGAGTCCGTACAGAGCTTTGCCGCCGCCGAGATCGCTCCGCGTGCCGCGGAGATCGACCGCAGCAACCTCTTTCCGCGCGACTTGTGGCCGGCCATGGGCGCGCTCGGCCTCCACGGCATCACCGTCGAGGAGGACTACGGCGGCGCTGGTCTCGGCTATCTCGAACATTGCATCGCCATGGAGGAGGTCTCGCGTGCCTCCGCCTCGGTCGGCCTGAGCTACGGCGCCCATTCCAACCTCTGCGTCAACCAGATCCGCCGCAACGGCAACGCGGATCAGAAAGCCCGCTACCTGCCGAAGCTCATCTCAGGCGCGCATGTCGGCGCGCTCGCCATGTCCGAGCCCGGCGCCGGCTCGGACGTCGTCTCCATGAAGACCCGTGCCGAGAAGCGCGGCGACCGCTACATCCTCAACGGCACCAAGATGTGGATCACCAACGGGCCGGTGGCCGATACGCTGGTGGTCTATGCCAAAACCGACCCGGCAGCCGGGCCGCGCGGCATCACCGCCTTTCTCATCGAGAAGGGCATGACGGGTTTCTCCACCGCCCAGAAGCTCGACAAGCTCGGCATGCGCGGCTCCGACACCTGCGAACTCATCTTCCAGGATTGCGAGGTGCCGGCGGAGAACGTGCTCGCCGCCGAGGGCGAAGGCGTCAAGGTGCTGATGTCCGGCCTCGATTATGAGCGCGCGGTTCTTGCCGCGGGGCCGCTCGGCATCATGCAGGCCTGCCTCGACGTCGTCCTGCCCTATGTGCATGAGCGCAAGCAGTTCGGCCAGCCGATCGGCGAGTTCCAGCTCGTGCAGGGCAAGCTCGCGGACATGTATGTCACGACGAACGCGGCGCGCGCCTATGTCTATGCGGTCGCCCGCGCCTGCGATCGCGGCGAGACCACCCGCCAGGATGCCGCCGGTGCCATCCTCTACGCCGCCGAGCGTGCCACCCAATGCGCCCTCGACGCGATACAGCTTCTCGGCGGCAACGGCTATATCAACGATTACCCCACGGGACGACTCTTACGCGATGCCAAGCTCTACGAGATCGGCGCGGGCACCAGCGAGATACGCCGGATGCTGATCGGCAGAGAGTTGTTCATGCGGACGGCGTAGCGCAAGTCGCTCTTTTGCGGACTTGCTCTTGCGAGCGCGCGATCATAGCAAAACGACAATAGAGTGCGTTCGCGCACATTCTGTGCGCACTCGAACCGCCCGCCGTCAGCCGCACATTCACCCCACCATCAAATCAAAATGCATATTCTAGTCAATTTCATATTGGAATGATTTCAATCTGCATGAAATATCGCGAATTGCGTGAGAAATAATTGCCTATACGTATTTGATCTATTTCTTCACATCTTCAAGGTGATAAATTTTCTCGCGCATGCGTCACATGCCGCGACATATAGACTGAAAACGTGCGCAAGGCTCTTGCATCTCCTGCAAAAATCCAAGCTACCTCATACCATTAGGCGGGTTCATGACATTTGCGCGAAGCCACGCGATCATGGCAGTGTCACCGAGTCATGCTGATGCTTGTCATTATTGTCGCTGAGTCGACTGCGGCGGGCGGAGGCCTTGTGTGGACCAGACGGACTGCGTAGCGATGACCTCACCTGCAACGACCGACCAGACGAACAGCACCCCGTCGCCAGATGCCAAGCAGACCTTCGGCACGGAGGGGATCGCGCCGATGGAGCGCGCAAGCCTCGTGACGCGCATTCTGATGGGCATTGTCGGCTGGGCCGAGGGCCTGAACCTCAGATATTCGAAGGTCGGCAATCCGCCTGTCTACGACAAGGCGACCTTCCCCTGGGCGCGGGACATCGAGAAGGAATGGCACCTCATCCGGGCGGAGCTCGACAAGGTGCTGCTGCGCCAGAGCGAGCTGCCATCCTTCCAGGATATTTCGACCGACGTGAAAACCATCAGCCAGGACACGCGCTGGAAGACGTTCTTTCTCGCCGGCTATGGGTTGAAATCCGAGAACAACATCAAGCAATGCCCGGAAACCTGGCGCATCGTGCAGAAAATTCCGGGCCTGAAGACCGCCATGTTCTCCATCTTCGAGCCCGGCAAACATCTGCCGGCCCATCGCGGCCCCTACAACGGCGTGCTGCGCCTGCATCTCGGCCTGATCGTCCCGGAACCGCGGGATAAGCTCGCCATCCGGGTCGACAAGCAGATCTGCCATTGGGAGGAAGGCAAGGCGCTGATTTTCGATGACGCGTTCAACCATGAGGCCTGGAACCACACCGACAAGACCCGCGTGGTGCTGTTCGTCGATTTCGTGAAGCCGCTGCGCTTCCCCGCGCGCCTGGTCAACTGGGCGCTCCTGAACATCGCGATCTTCACGCCTTTCATCCGGGAAGGCCTGGACAATCACAACGAATGGGAAAAGCGTTTCTATGCGGAGGCTGAAGCCTTGCGCAACAAGGCGAGCTGACCGCCCCCGCCGCCTTTGCCCTTTTTGACTGGAGTCCTGCCATGGCCACCGTCGCCTATCCCACCGTTCCCGCCAACGGCGCCAACATCCCCGTCCTCGGGCTCGGCACCTGGCAATCCCGCAACGACGAGGCCGCAGCCGCGGTGGAGGCGGCGCTCAGGAACGGCTATCGCCATATCGACACGGCCATCGCCTATGACAACGAGGAGGCCGTCGGCGAGGGGCTCCGCTCCGCCGGCGTGCAGCGTGACGGGATCTTCATCACCACGAAGGTGCCTCCCGAACAGATCGGCGCGGGTGCCCTGGAGCGCGCCGCCGAATCGAGCCTCAAGCGGTTGAAGCTCGACCACGTCGACCTGCTTCTCATCCATTGGCCGAACCCCTCGATCCCCCTCAAGGAATCGATGCGCGCCCTTGCGGCCGCCAAGCGGGAGGGACTGACGCGGCATATCGGCGTCTCCAATTTCCCGGTGGCGCTCCTCGAGGAAGCCGTCCATCACAGCCCCGAGCCGCTGGCGGCCAACCAGTGCGAATATCACCCCCGCCTCAATCAGGACGCGGTCCTGGCAGCCTGCCGGCGCCACGGCCTCGCCTTCACCTCCTATACGCCGCTCGGCCGCACGCAGATCCTCTCGGACCCGGTCATCGCCGCCATCGCGGAGCGCGTGGAGCGCACCCCCGCGCAGATCGTCCTGCGCTGGCATATCCAGCAGCCGGACGTGGTGGCGATCCCGAAGTCGCAGTCGCCCGACCGCATCGTGGAAAACAGCCGCATCTTCGATTTTGCGCTCGAAGACGACGACATGGCGGCAATCTCGGCGCTGGCAAGGCCCGACGGCCGGCTGGTCAATCCCAGCTGGGGCCCGCAGTGGGACGACCCGAAATAGTCTGAATGCGCAGGCATTATCGCCGGCCTGACGAGGTCGAACACAGCGCCTGGTCGATCGCGGCGGTCCGTTGATCGTGACCATGAGCTTTGCCATGATAATGCCGCCTGTTCAGGTTATAGGCTGTTCCATGAAGTGCTTCGCGCAGTCCACATTCGCCTTCGCCGTCGCGAGCCTCCTCGCCACGGCCGCCTTCGCCGGTGATGAGGGCGCGGAACCGCCTCCCTTCGGGCTGACGACGAATGTTGTCGCAACCCAGTCCGACAAGGAGGTCATCGAGTCCTGTCTCGCCGGCAGCACCGATTCGCCCTATGCCTGCATCGGTTCCGTCGCTGTCGTCTGCGTGAAGCTGACCATGCCGCGCGGCACGCGGCAGGAGGCCTCGTGCACCGAGCGCGAACGCATGGTCTGGCAGACGCGGCTGGAGGCTTCGATCGCGGAGGTCAATCGCTCGATCCCCGCAAGCGCGCGCAGGCGTTTCGCCACATTGCAGCGCGCCTGGCAAAACTACTACACGCTGAAATGCGATTTCATCAGCGATGATCTCCCCCAGGAGCGCTCGGCGACCCTGCAGAAGGGCTGCGAACTGCGCGAGATCGCCGCCCGATCGATCGAGGTCGAGCGTTATCTCAAGCACCAGAAGAAGCGGCAGCGCAGCTGAGCGCGCCAGCTCCGACGCGACCCGCATCATCGTGATCGCGCCGGAGACCTGTCTGGTGTGGACCGTCGGCCACTGACGAGACGCTGTTAAGCTTTGCCTCTTTGAATGCATGGCTGGTTCATTCATTCGGACGGATGCATGTTTTTCTACGCCTCGAAGATCATCTGGTTCCTGACCGCGCCATCAACCCTCCTGATGGCCATCGTCTGTTTTGGCGCCCTGCTCCTCTTCACACGGTTCTTCAAGACGGGCCGGATCCTTGTCGTGCTCGGTGCGCTCGGTTTTCTCGTCTTCGGCTCCAGTCCGATCCCGCGCCTGATGATCCGCGAACTCGAGCGCCGCTTTCCGCCCATGACGGCTGAGGCCGCATCGGCGCGTCCAGTCGATGGGATCATCGTGCTCGGCGGCGCGCTCGATTACCGGCGCGGGCAGATGCGCCTCACCGATGCAGGCGCGCGCGTCTCGGCGGCGCTGGCGCTTGCCCACCAGCATCCGGAGGCGCGCGTCGTCTTTACCGGGGGGCATGATGCCATTCTCCTGCGCGCCCCCGTGTCGGAAGCCGAGATGGCACGCGGCCTCTTCCAGTCCGCCTCGCTGGCGGACGACCGCATGATCTATGAGGGCCAGTCCCGCAACACGCGCGAGAACGCCATCTTCACGGCCAAGCTTGTGATGCCGCAGCCCGGCGAGCGCTGGCTGCTCGTCACCTCGGCCTTCCATATGCCGCGCGCCATGGGAACCTTCCGCGCCGCCGGCTTCGATGTGGAGCCCTATCCCGTCGATTTCCGCGCCGACGACAGCCTGGACGATATCAGGCCCTTCCGCATGGTCTCCGAAGGCCTGCGCCTCACCGACCTCACCGTGCGCGAAGCCATGGGGCTGATCGCCTATCGCCTCAACGGCTATACGGATGCGCTCCTGCCCTCACCGACGAATGGCGTGACGCCCGCTGCGCTCAATCGAGCCGCGGCGGCCCCAGCCGATAGACACCCTTGAATGCGGCGGGGTCGGCGGGCTTGCCCTTGCGGTAGATCACGAGGCGCCCCTCCTCCGCCAGCCGCACGGCCATCCGCCGCACCGGCGGCATGATGCGCCCCCAGGCATCCGGCGACGCGCCGGCGAGGACGCGGGCCACATCGGTCGGATCGAAGGTCTTGCCGGGCGCGCAACGTGCGGCCAGGTCGAGCATCGCCTTTTCGAGCTCGGTGTCTGAAATCCGTGCGGTCCCGTTCATCGCCGTATCACTCATCTCTCGCACGCAGGTCTTTTGCAGCCATGTCGCCTTCAGGTCGCAGGTCGTCGTCGGGCCCGAGCGCGGCGAGTGCCTCCGACGAGAACTGCCGGCGCCACATCACCGCCAGAACACCTGACGTCGCCACTATGAGCGCATAGGGATTGATGAACCAGCCGAGATAGGCAAGCGCGAAGAAGATGGAGCGCTGCCCGCGATTGAAATGGCGGGCGGCGGCGATGCTCATGTTGGCGGCGCGCCGCGCGGCGAGCAACGCCTCCGGCCGCTCGCGGTCGATGGCCATCGGCGTCGCCCCCATGAGGATGGCCGCGTAGTTGAACAGACGATACGACCAGGCGAATTTGAAGAACGTGTAGCCGAAGATGATGACGAGGCCGACGACCTTCGTCTCCCAGGCCGTGCGCGAGACCGGCACGCTGAGCGGCAGGTCGGCCAGGAAGGCGAGCGCTTCATCGCCGGAGCGCAGCAGCGCCAGCGCGCCGCCGAGCGCGATAATCGAGCTTGAGGCAAAGAAGGCCGCGCCGTTCTGCAAGGTCCCCATGATCGCCGTGTCGATCATGCGCAGGTCGCGCGACAGCATCTGCTGCATCCAGAGATGGCGCATGCGATGCATCCGGCTGTTGAGGCCCCGGGTCGCGAAGCGGCTCTCCTCGACCATGAAGCGATAGCCGAGCCACGCGACGACAAAGAATGTGAGCCCCACATAGTCGGCCAGGGTCAAGGGATGCCTCCTGCTTGCGACTCGCTGCCCGCGACATTGGGATTTAACCGCAAGCGCCGCGCCGGACAAATCGAGCCAGCGCCGGCTGGCATCTGTATGAATTGCATAATCTCAAATACACAACATAAGATTGAATTTGGCCTTACATCCGGCTAGGACATTGCTGAAGCGCCGTTCACCTCGGGGGAGACGATGAATCACTCGCGCACAGCATCCGCCGGGATGCCCGCCATGACGCCTGCCACGCTGACAAGCGCCATGGCGACCCTTGGCCCCGATTGGCATTCCGACTGGGCGTGGGACCACTACAAAGACGTGGTTGCGAGCCTGTCGCGCGAGCTCGGCCTGAGGCGGTTCTGCGAGATCGGCGGCGGGCGGGACCCTCTGTTCACGCCGGCGGAGATCGCGCCGCTCGGCATCGACTACACGGTCAACGATATCAGCGCGCGTGAACTCGAAAAGGCGCCGAAAGCCTTTCGGACGGCCTGTTTCGACATCGCGGGGGATCTCTCCGCGGCCGGTATCGCGCCGGCTCAGTATGACCTGATGTTCTCGCGGATGGTCTTCGAGCATGTGCGGGATGTAGAGCGGGCCTGGACGAACGTCCATCAGCTGCTGGCACCCGGCGGCGTGGCGCTCGCCTTCTTCCCGACGCTCTACGCCCTGCCCTTTGTCGCCAACCATCTCATGCCGGAGTGGCTGTCAGGTGGCATCGTCAAGGCGTTCTATGCCAATCGGGGCGAGGCGACCGACGACCCCAAATTCCCTGCCGTCTATGACTGGTGCTTCTCCAGCGAACGGCGGCTCAAGCCGATGCTCCAGCGCGCGGGGTTCAGCGACATCCATATCCAGCCCTTCTGGGGCCACCGCTATTTCTTGCGCCTGCCGGTTGTCCGGCAGATCGACGATGCCTTGAACGCGCGGGCGGCGCGCAACGATATCCGCGCACTCACCTCCTATGCCTATGTGCTCGTGAGGAAATGACGCTGTTCACGCCGCCACGGTCCGGCGGGCGGGACGGCGGTAATGGTCGAGTTCTTCCACGACGGTCTCGGGCATGCCGCGCTGGCTGCGCAGGATGAAGGTCAAGAGCGTCTCGTCGACCTGGGCCGCCTCGCGGACGATCTCATGGGCGAGGCGCAGCGCCACCGGGGTCGGGCCGCCGCCGGCGCCGAGCGAAACGACGAGCCAATGGGCGTCCTCGCCGCGCACGATGCCGCTGGGGCGCTCGCCCCACACCACATAGTCCACGATGAGGGCGATGACCACGTCGCCCCAGGCCCGCGAGGTGGGATTGACGATGCGATCGACGGCGATCAGCGCGTCCGCTTCCGCACGGGTGGCGATGCCATCCGCGAGAATGTCGGCCTGCAGCCGCTGCACGTCCTCGTCCGAGATGCTGTTGTGATCGAGGGCCCTGTCCACGAATTCACGGAGCTTCTTGTTGATCATAACCGACGCCTCCGCGGCCTTATTTTTTGCCGCTTGATTGCCTTTGATGCGTCAACCTTCGTGCAACCCTCCTAGCCAACCCGTTAATGCGAAATGGTTGCCGGATTTTCAGGTTAAGCGATGCTGATCAGGTGTGGTTGATCAAATCTTGTCGGCTAAAGGTCATGCGTTGAAAAGCTTGGCTTTCATTGGGAAAATTGGCTGAGGCCCTTGCTTTACCCCGCATTAAGCAGAACCCTAGCTAAACCAGTCGAGATGCGATTTGCGCTTGGTGAGGCGTCCAGGGAGCGACCATGAGCAAGGATTTGGCCCTCGAAAAGGCCCAAAGGTTACTGGAGACATTGCCCCTTGTTGACGGTCACAACGACCTGCCCTGGGTCATCCGGATCGACCGTTCGGCGCGCGGCGACGTCGCCGCCTACGACCTCACCCGCGTCCATCAGAACACGGATACCGACATCCCCCGCCTGAAGGCCGGACGGCTCAGCGCGCAGTTCTGGGCGGCCTTCCTGCCGACCGCCGTGCCGCATCCCGCGCGGACCACCCTGGAACAGATCGACCTCATCCGGCGCATGAACGCGCTCTATCCGGATGTCTTCCTGCCGGCGACGCGCGCGAGCGACATCCCCCGCGCCAAAAAGCTTGGCAAGATCGCCTCCTTCATGACGGTCGAGAGCGGCGTCGGGCTGGAGAACAGCCTCGCGCCCCTGCGCATATGGCAGGCTGCCGGCGTGCGGCTGATGACGCTCTGCCACAACGAGACGCTCGACTGGGTGGATTCCGCCACCGATGCGCCGCGCCATGGCGGCCTCACCGCCTTCGGCCGGGCGGTGGTGCGGGAACTCAACCGGCTCGGCATGATCGTCGACTGCGCCCATGTCTCGGCCGATGTGATGCACCAGGTGCTCGACATCTCGCGGGCCCCCATCGTCTTCTCCCATTCCAATGCACGCGCCTTGTGCGACCATCCCCGCAACGTGCCGGATGACGTGCTCGACCGGGTGAAGGCGAACCGGGGGCTGGTCATGGCGACCTTCGTGCCGGATTTCATCAATCAGGCGTCGCGCGACTGGACGCGGCCCTTCAAGGACGCCTATGGCAAGAATGCCGCGGGGGTCGACGTGATGGCCGCCATGCGCGCGCGCAGCCGCGAGGCGGGACCGCAGCCCCGCGCGACGCTGGCGCAGCTCGCCGATCATATCGAGTACATCGCCAACCGCGTCGGCCCGGCGCATGTCGGGATCGGTTCGGATTTCTTCGGCGGCCCGACGCCCGAGGGGCTGGAGGACGTCAGCCGCTTTCCGCATCTCCTCGCCGAGATGATCCGCCGCGGCTGGTCCGATGAGGCCATCGCCGGGCTCGCCAGCGGCAATTTCCTGCGCGTCTTCCGCGCCGTGGAGCGCGCCGGTGCCCGCCTGCGCAAGACCGAGACGCCGGCCCTCGGCCAGACCAGCGACTATACCGCCTGATGCCGCACCGCGAATACCGCGCCGCCATCTGCCTCACGCCGGACGCGCGCTATTTCAAGGCGGCGATCGTCGCGGCGCGCTCCATCCTTGCGCAGGAACCGGATATCCCGGCCGATATCGTCATCCTCTGCGACGGGTCTGACGTGGCGCCCGGCTATGATGCCCTGCCGGCGGATATGCGCGCGCGCATCACCCTGCTGCCCTGGGAAAGGTCGTCCGAGATCGCCGCCCTGCCGCTGGGCCGGCACGTCACCCAGGCCGCCTATCGACGCCTGTTCCTGCCGGCGCTGCTGGCGGAGCGCTACCGGCGCATCGTCTACCTCGATTCCGACGTGGTAGTCGTGCGTCCCGGCCTGTCACGCCTGCTCGGCCTGGAACTCGCCGGGCGCCCCGTTGCGGCGGCCATCGACATGATCTTCTTGAAGGACTTCGAGGAGGGCCCGCTGACGGCGGAATTCCGCGCCTATCGCGCCGGCCTCGGCCTGCCGCTCGCCCAGCCTTACTTCAACTCCGGCCTGCTCGTCATCGACCGGGACCTGTGGCGCGAGCAGGCCGTGACCGAGAGGGCGCTCGCCTTTCTCGCGGCTGCGCCGGCCCGCTGCCTGTTCCACGACCAGAGCGCCCTCAATGCGGTGCTGCATAACAACTGGCTCCCGCTCTCGCCGCGCTACAACTTCATGGGGGACTTCCAGTTGCTCGATCTGGAAACCCGGATCGCGCCGATCGTGATGCATTTCGTCAATCATCCGAAGCCCTGGCATTTTCGGGATTGGGCCGGCGAGGATCGCTTCGCGCAGATCTACCGGGATTGGCTGGCCGATACGCCCTGGGCGGCCGACGCCCTGCCCTCGCCCCATGCCTTGCGGGAGCCTGCGCCGCTCACGCCGGCCTTCACGGCCTTTCGCGAAAGGCTTCTGGCCTATCTCAGAGCCCAGGCCTTCGCCGACACGGCCGCGGGCTGGCCTTAGCGGCAACAGGGATTAAGCGGTCATTCCGGGGCCTTGCGTTAGCAAGGAGCCCGGAACCCATGAACACCACAGTGGGCAAGAAGACACATCGGGCCAGCGCTTTATTGATTGGCCGTCGTGTTCATAGGTTCCGGGCTCGGGCCTCCCGGCCCGCCCCGGAATGACGACGGAGGTTCCGTGGGAAACCGACGCCGCCGGGCTGGCCGTGATCACGCCCGCGACAATGCGAACAGGCGGGCAGCGGCGGCAAAGTCCTGCCAGCGCGCCGCACGGCGGGCGCTGGCTTCTTCATCCTCGCCCCAGGCGTCGATCTGGAAATCCTCATCGACATGGGCCGCTGCCCAGGCTTCGGCCGGCGAGAGATGGCCCTCGGCGACGGCCAGCGCCAGCAGCACCGAGCCCGTAAGCGTCGTCATCACATTCAGCGCGGCGAGGGAAAAGGGCGCGGAATAGCGCTCAACGCGCGCCGCCACGGCCTCAAGGGCAGCATCCGGCTGCGTGACATGCATCACGCCCTCGGCGAGGATGAAGCGCGCCCCAAGCTCCTCCCGGGCCCAGGCAAGCACCGGGTCCCACAACGCCGCCTGGCGCGTAACGAGCTTCTCAGGATGGGCGGCGCGATAGCAAAGGAGATCGGAGCCGGCATAGCGGATGACCTCGGCGGCGACCGCCTCGCCGCTATCAGCCACCCCGTCGATGGCCGAATTGGCGAGCCGGGTCAGGGGCATCCGGCGCGGATCGATGACGCCCTCCTGCGCCTCCCATTCCGCGGCGACGGCCTCGGCCAAAGCCTGCGTCGGCAGCACGAGAGGCCTGCGTCCCGGCGTCCGCGCGCCCCGCCCGTCGAGCACCAGCGCAAAACCGTCCGGGCGCGTCTCCACGCCGGCCAAGGTGTAGAAGCGCTTCGGAAGGCTGGGGGTAGGCGATTCAGACGGCATGCCGGATCGGTGTCCCTTGCTGGCGTGGGCGGGCAAGGCTTCTCTTTACCTGCCTTGCCCGTCATTGACCATGTCTGGCGAGCCACCCGCGCATGAAGGCGATTTCCTTGTCCTGCGCCGCGATGATCTCCTCGGCAAGCTTGCGGATCTCCGGATCTTTGCCGTGCGCCAGCACGACCTTCGCCATGGCCACGGCGCCTTCGTGATGGGGGATCATCTGCCGGACGAAATCGACGTCCGCATTGCCGGTGTAAGGGATGGCCATCCCCGCATGCATGGCGGCATTGGCCGCCTCATAGGCCTTCGTGGACGGCGATGCAGCCGGCGCCGTCTGCGCAGCGGCCCCATGACCGGCATGAGGGCTGGCCTGCTGCGCGAGCGCGGGCTGGATCGTGAGAGCAGCCAGACCGGCGGCCGCAAAGATATACGTTTTTAAGAACATCCGTGGCTCCCTGAACTCTGGAACGCCCGGTGGACGTCGCCGAAAGTCCCGGTCAAATCACAGCCTTCCCTGTGGGAAGGTCAAGCGGCATGAGCGGCGGGGAGCGGCGATCACAGCCGTGGCTGTCACTCCTCCGGCGCCTCGACGATCGGGTCATAAAGGCTCGTGTCGAAGCCGAGCAGATTCCACGTCTGCTGCATATGCGGCGGCAGGGGGGCCGTAACGTCGATGGGCTTGCCGGTGCGCGGATGCGGGATGACGATGCGGCGCGCCAGGAGATGCAGCTTCTTCTGGATGCCGCCCGGCAGTTCCCAATTCTCGATATCGAAATATTTGGGATCCCCGACGATCGGGTGGCCGATATGGGCGGTATGCGCGCGCAGCTGGTGCGTGCGCCCGGTGACCGGTTTCAGCGAGAGCCAGGCGAGCTTCTGCGCCATCGTATCGACGAGCGCATAGTAGGTCACAGCGTGGCTGGCGCCGTCGTCTCCGTGCCGCGCGACGCGCATGCGGGCATCGCCGTCGAGCGCCTCTTCCTTCGCCAGATAGGTGGAAATGCGGCCCTGTTTCACGCGCGGCACGCCGGCCACCAGCGCCCAATAGATCTTCCGGGCGGAGCGCGACCGGAAGGTCTTGGCGAGGGTCGCCGCCGCCAGCCGCGTCTTGGCGATGACGAGGCAGCCCGCCGTGTCCTTGTCGAGACGATGAACGAGGCGCGGCTTCTGGCCATCGGCATCACGCAGGGCCTCCAGCAGGCCATCGACGTGGCGGGTGGTGCCCGAGCCCCCCTGGACCGCGAGGCCCATCGGCTTGTTGAGGACCATCACGTCGCTGTCCTCATAGAGCGTGATGGACTTCAGGAACTCCGCGTCCTCCTGGTCCCGGCCGGCCGCGCGCACGGGCGCCCGCCGTTCCTCGAGCTTGAGCGGCGGGATGCGGACGGACTGGCCGGACGCCAGCCGCTCGTTGGGCTTGGCGCGCTTGCCGTCGATGCGCAGCTCGCCCTTGCGCACGATACGCTGGATATGGGTGAAAGCGAGCTGCGGGAACCGCGCCACCAGGAAGCGGTCGACCCGCATATCCGCCTCGTCCGGCGTCACGACGAGCGTCTGCACGCCTGTCGCCAGGGTCTCGGTCGCCGCGGCCTTCTGCTTCTGCTTTTGCGATACCGGAGCGGCAGCAGGAGACGACTTGGCGGAAGGCGACTTGGCGGGAGACGATTTGGCAGGAGACGATTTGGCGGAAGGCGGCTTGGTCAAAGGCGGTTTGGCACGCCGTGACGGCGCCTTGCCCGCCCCGCTATCGCCCCGTGGGCTGTCCGATGCGCGTTCCGTCCGTGCCGTTGCTGGCGATCGCGAAGGCGTCGGGCGTTCGGCGCGCCGTTGAGCGCTCTCCAGGCCATCGTCATAACCGCGCCCGAACGCGCTCTCGCCTTCATGCCGCGCGGGACGCGCCTTCGCGGCGGAGGGCCGCGGCGCAGTCCCGGTCTTCGCAGCCGATGCGCTTCTGGAACGGAGATCACCGCTCTTCATGCGATCGCCGCCCTTGGTGCGCGCGCCGCCGCTGCGGCCGCGCGGCGACCTGCCTTTGGTCTCAGTCATAAAAAAGTTCTCACGCAAGGTTCCTGACGATGGCAAGCCCCGCAGCGAGCGCCAGAATCGAAATGACAACAGAGCCCAGGACATAGCCCAGGGCCGGGATCCACTCGCCCCGCTCCCACAGCAGGACCGCATCGAGGGAGAAGGTCGAGAACGTCGTATAGCCGCCCAGCACGCCGGTTGCCACGAACAAACGCACCGGCTGCGCCCATCCCGGTTCCGATTTAAAGGCCAGCCACCCGGCGACAAGCCCCATCACGAGCGATCCTGTCACATTGACGATCAGGATCCCCCAGGGAAAGGGGGTCGCGAGGAAGCGCCCGACACCGATGGTGACGCCATAGCGGAGACAGCCCCCGAGACCGGCTCCCAGAAAGATTAGCAACAATGCTTGCATCAAAGCCCCGTCTCATCACAGCACGCGCCCTCCTTTAGCAAGCGCACAATCCGGGCACCGAACGCAAGCCTTCCCACGCTTGATGCGTCGCAATGAGATCATCGTGGTGATCCATGGAGCAGTATTTTTTAAGGACTGCTTTTATGAAGTTCCCTTTGATTATCGTAACATCGATTGCGCTTGCCGGCTGTGGCGGACGCGAAGCCCACCCTGTGGCTGCGGCGCAACCCGGGGATTCGAGAGCCTCCTGCCCCGCTCTCATGTCGGAGTATCAGGCCAATGCCACGCAGATGGCCTCCAAGGGCGGCGAAAGAGCGCTCAACAACGGCAAGAATGCAATCGTCGGTGCCGCAGGGGCCTTGCTCTTTGCGCCCTCGCTGTTCTTCATGGATCTGAAGAGCTACGAGAAGGCCGAAATCGACGCACTGCAAGCCAGAAACCAAGTGTTACAGGGCTTGATGAGCGCACAGGGCTGCTAGAGCATGCTGTATTTGGATGGAATCCCACGGTCATCCCGGGGCGTTGCGCAGCAACGAGCCCGGGATCCATGAACACGCGGCCCGAGAAAAGACGCATCGGACTGTGCCTCTCTGGTAGACCATGGTGTTCATGGGTTCCGGGCCCGGGCCTCTCGGCCCGCCCCGGAATGACACCACGGTTCCGTATGAAGTCAGCATGCCCTAGCGCATTTTCGAGCGAGGTGGACACCGGTTCGCGTGAAGAAAATGCGCTAAAACAAAGACATGGAGCATTTTCGCGATTCGGAGAAACGCGAAAATGCTCGAGCGCATGATCCGATCGGATCGAAAGGCACACTGAACTCTATTCGCCGCGCCGCTCGCTGCGCAGTTTCTCCCACCAGTCGAGCCGCTTGCGGATCTCCCGCTCGAAACCCCGCTCGACAGGCGCGTAGAAATGCTGGCGGCCGAGGGCCTCAGGCCAATAATCCTGGCCTGAGAAGGCATCCGGCTCGTCATGGTCGTAGGCATAGCCCGCGCCATAGCCCTCCCCCTTCATGAAGCGGGTCGGCGCATTGAGAATGACCTTGGGCGGCATCAGCGAGCCGCCCTGCTTCGCCACCGCCTTGGCGGCGCTGAAGGCCTTATAGGCCGCATTCGATTTCGGTGCGGTCGCGAGATAGATCACCGTCTGCGCCAGCGCGAGTTCCCCCTCCGGCGAGCCGAGAAAATCATAGGCATCCTTCGCCGCATTGGCGACGACGAGCGCCTGCGGATCGGCAAGGCCGATATCCTCCACGGCCATACGCACCAGCCGACGGGCGAGGAACAGCGGGTCCTCGCCCGCGTCGAGCATGCGCGCGAGATAATAGAGGGCGGCATCGGGGTCCGAGCCCCTGATGGTCTTGTGGAGCGCGGAGATGAGGTTGTAGTGCCCCTCCTGCGCCTTGTCATAGATCGGCGCGCGGCGCTGCACCACCTCCTGCAGCGCCGCCGCCGTGAAGATCTCACCCGCGCCGGCCGCCCGCCAGATTTCCTCCGCCAGCGTCAGCGACGCCCGGCCATCGCCATCGGCCATATGGATGAGCGCGAGCCTTGCACCCTCGTCGAGCGGAAGCGGTTTTCCTTCGATGTCCTCGGCCCTTGCGAGCAAACCCTGAATCGCATTCTCATCGAGCGCACGGAAGGTCATCACCCGCGCGCGCGACAGGAGCGCCGCATTCAGCTCGAACGACGGGTTCTCCGTCGTCGCGCCGACGAGCGTGATCGTGCCATCCTCCATGACCGGCAGAAAGGCATCGAGCTGGGCCCGGTTGAAGCGGTGGATCTCGTCGACGAAAAGCAACGTGCTCTGTCCGACCGCGCGGCGGCCACGCGCCACATCGAAGGTCTTCTTCAGGTCGCCGACGCCGGAGAAGATCGCCGACATGGGCTCGAACACGAGGTCGGTCTCATGGGCGAGGAGCCGCGCGACCGTCGTCTTGCCCGTCCCCGGAGGCCCCCAGAAGATGAGGCTGCCGATCGAGCCCGATCGCAGAAGGCGCGTGAGCGCGCCTTCCGGCCCGACCAAGTGGTCCTGGCCCACGACCTCGCTCAGGCGCTGCGGACGCAGGCGATCCGCCAGCGGACGCGGCGCGCCACGGTCGAGACCCGCCGATTGGAAGAGATCAGCCATCGCTAAGATCAGACATCAATGAGATCAGACATGGATCTGTTCCCCAGTTCTCACAGCACCGCCGCCGGAGCGATCGGGCTCACCCACCGAACATGGTGGTGAACACCTGCCCCTTGCGGTTGATGGTAACTTGCCAGTAGCTCGCACGGCTGCGCATCACTCTGTCAAGGTCCTTCGTGGTCTCGACCTCGCTGCCATTCACCGCCAGGACCACATCGCCCGTCTGGAAGCCGAGCCGTTCCGCGGTCGAGCCCTGATCGAGTTCCTGGACGGCGACGCCCTTGCTGAGCCCCTGCAGCGACAGCTCCTCGGCAACCGCCGGCGACAGGTTGACGATCGTCGCACCGCGCAGCGGCGAATTGCTGGCAACCGTCAGCGCCTCGCGGGCGGGCCTCTCCGGAGCCGCCGCGAGCTCGACCGGGATATCCGCGCGCTTGCCACCGCGCAGGATGGTGACAGCCACCCGGCCGCCGAGGGGCCGCGTGGCAAAGCGGTAGCCGAAGCTGTCAGGATCCTCGATCGCCCGTCCATCGACGGCGACGATCACATCGCCCGATTTCAGGCCGGCGGCGCCCGCCGGACTGCCGGGCAAGGTCGACACAACCAGTGCGCCCGTTGGCCGCTCCATCCCCATGCTCTCCGCGATATCAGCGGAAACAACCTGCAGCCGCGCGCCGAACCAGGGCCGCCGCACGGATTTACCGCCCTCCTTCGCCGAAGCAAGGACGGTGCGCACCATGGCCGCGGGCACGGCGAAACCGATCCCCATGCTGCCGCCCGAACGCGAGAAGATCGCGGTGTTGATGCCGATCACATGCCCAGACGCATCGACCAGCGGGCCGCCCGAATTGCCCGGGTTGATAGCCGCATCGGTCTGGATGAACGACTGGAAGTCGCTGATCCCCACCTGCGTGCGCGCCAGGGCGGAGACGATGCCTTGCGTCACCGTCTGGCCGACCCCGAAGGGGTTGCCGATAGCGATGACGAAATCCCCGACCTCTATGGTATCGTCGCTGCCGAGTGGCGCCGTCGGAAACGGGCCGTTCCCCTTGATGCGCAGGACTGCCAGGTCGCTGCGCGGATCACGCAGCACGATGTCCGCCTCGAACTCGCGCTTGTCCCCCAGCGCCACCCTCACCTCGGTCATGTTCTCGATGACGTGGTTGTTGGTGATGACGAGACCCGACGGCTCGACGATCACGCCGGAGCCCAACGACCGTTGGACCCTGTCCTGCGGTACGCCAAAGCCGCCGTCCCCGAAGAAACGGCGAAAGAACGGGTCGTCAAAGAAAGGGTTCTGCGGCCGCTTCTCGACACGCGTGCCATAGACATTCACGACGGCCGGGGTCACCTGCTTGACCACCGGCGCCAGCGAAAACTGCACCTGGGCGCGGTTGTCCGGCACCGCCCGTTGCTGGGCCAACGCCGGCAGGGGCGCCAGCAGCAGGGCGAGCACGGAAGCACAAGCGAAAGTACGAAGCATCGGCATATAATCCTGTTGTCGTGCCAGAGCTATAAGCTGCTCCGCGATTGCGCGCAAAGCGCGGCAGCGCGGCCTCACGCGCGAGCCTCCAAAAGCAAAAGGGCGGCCCGAAGCCGCCCTCACGATCGTTCTGCTGCTGCGCGACTGGCGCCGCTCAGGCCTCGGTATCGGCACCGTCCTGGTTCTGCACCGGGCCGGAATCCAGACCCTTCGCATCGACGTCGCGATCGACGAATTCGATCACCGCCATCGGGGCGCCGTCGCCAAAGCGGAAACCGGCCTTGAGAACGCGGGTGTAACCCCCGTTGCGCTCCTTGTAGCGCGGGCCAAGCACATCGAACAGCTTCTTCACGAGGGCCACGTCGCGGACCTGGGCGATCGCCTGGCGGCGCGCATGCAGATCGCCGCGCTTGCCGAGCGTGACCAGCTTCTCGACCACCGGACGCAGATCCTTGGCCTTCGGCAGCGTCGTGACAATCTGCTCGTGCTTGATCAGCGCGGCAGACATATTGGCGAACATCGCCTTGCGGTGTTCGGCCGAGCGATTGAACCGGCGATGGGCAAAACCGTGATGCATCTGGCTGTCTCCTTGATTGTACGACCGCCGTGCCACGGAACGGCCGCTGCTGATACCCGCGAGCCCAGATCAGGGCTCCGGCAGCGTGCTAACGGAGGAGCCGGCCCGAGGCCGGCTCCGTTGTGATCAGTAATGCTCTTCGAAACGCTTGGCGAGCTCTTCGATATTGTCCGGCGGCCAGCCGGTCACTTCCATGCCGAGGTGCAGGCCCATGGAGGCGAGAACTTCCTTGATCTCGTTCAAGGACTTCCGCCCGAAGTTCGGCGTCCGCAGCATTTCGGCTTCCGTCTTCTGGATCAGGTCGCCGATATAGACGATGTTGTCGTTCTTCAGGCAGTTGGCCGAACGCACCGACAATTCGAGCTCGTCCACCTTCTTCAGGAGAGCCGGGTTGAAAGGAAGCTGCGGCGTGGAGATCGATGTCTCCTCGCGGCGCGGTTCCTCGAAATTGACGAAGACCGCCAGTTGGTCCTGAAGGATGCGGGCGGCATAGGCAACCGCGTCCTCGGCCGACACCGACCCGTTCGTCTCGACCGTCATGGTCAGCTTGTCATAGTCGAGGATCTGACCCTCGCGGGTATTCTCGACCCGGTAGGAGACCTTCTTGACGGGGCTGTAGAGCGCGTCGACGGCGATGAGGCCGATCGGCGCATCCTCGGGACGGTTGCGCTCGGAAGGAACATAGCCCTTGCCGGTGTTGACCGTGAATTCCATGCGGATCTCGGCACCGTCGTCGAGCGTGCACAGGACGAGTTCCGGATTGAGGATCTGCACGTCGCCGACGGTCGCGATATCGCCCGCGAAGACCGGCCCGGGCCCCTGCTTGCGCAGCGCCATGCGCTTCGGCCCTTCGCCCTGCATCTTGATGGAGATCATCTTGATGTTGAGGACGATGTCCGTCACGTCCTCGCGGACGCCCGCGATCGACGAAAACTCATGCAGCACGCCGTCGATGTGGACGGCCGTGACGGCCCCGCCCTGCAGCGACGACAACAGAACCCGGCGCAAGGCGTTACCGAGAGTGAGACCGAACCCGCGCTCCAGCGGCTCGGCGACCACGGTTGCAATCCGCTTCGGATCGTCTCCGGGGGTGACGTCAAGCTTGCCCGGCTTGATCAGTTCTTGCCAATTCTTCTGGATCACGACCGCACCTCATGCCAGTCCAAAGATCAAACGGCGCCATCCAATCGCTCCGTCTGATCAAAGCCAACGTTTCCGGCAGTTTGCACTGCCTTGGCGGTACCGCAAATAGACAGCTGTTGACTGCCTTGCGAGACCGCATGAATTTACAGATCGAGGGCATATCAATGCCAACGAGAGCCGGATCCGCCCGATGTGACGCCCGGCTCGACCGAAAGCGAAATGCCTGCGACCGCGTCAGACGCGACGACGCTTGCGCGGACGGCAACCGTTATGCGGGATCGGCGTGACGTCGCGGATCGACGTGACCGTGAAGCCGACCGACTGAAGCGCACGCAGGGCCGACTCGCGACCCGAACCGGGGCCGGACACCTCGACCTCGAGCATCCGCATGCCATGCTCTGACGCCTTGCGCGCCGCATCTTCCGCCGCGACCTGCGCTGCATAAGGGGTGGACTTGCGCGACCCCTTGAAGCCCATCGAACCGGCGGACGACCAGGAAATGGTATTGCCCTGCGCATCGGTGATGGTGATCATCGTGTTGTTGAACGAGGCGATCACGTGAGCGACCCCCGACACGATGTTCTTGCGTTCGCGACGGCGGACGCGGGCGACTTCTCTTGCCATTGTCTCTTCTATCCAATCCTTCAAGCGCGCCCGTGATCCCAGGCGCTCGGGATAAACTGCCGGAACGTCCGGCAACCATAACAACCACCCCAGACACCATCAGGGTCTGGGGCCAAACGATCCCATCAATCCACGAGCGGCGCCCGCAACCGATTACTTCTTCTTGCCGGCGATCGGCTTAGCCTTGCCCTTGCGGGTCCGCGCATTGGTATGCGTGCGCTGACCGCGAACGGGAAGACTGCGACGATGACGCAGGCCGCGGTAGCAACCGAGGTCCATCAGCCGCTTGATGTTCATCGACACATCACGACGAAGATCGCCCTCGACCAGATAATCCCGGTCGATCGTCTCGCGGATCTGCAGCACTTCCTGGTCAGTCAGCTGGTTCACGCGACGATCCGCCGGGATACCGACCTTCTCGCTGATCTCCTGCGCCTTCTTGGCGCCGATGCCATGAATGTACTGCAGCGCGATCACCACGCGCTTGTTCGTCGGAATGTTGACGCCTGCGATACGGGCCACGTTCCAGTCTCCTCAACCCTTACCATCGAAGCCGAAGCTTCATGCGGTTCGATAATGTGCCAACTCCAGGGCGACCTGGAGGAATAGTCTTGCGAACGGCCCACACGACAACACCGGCCGGCACCCTTTTGCCCAGGATACCGGCTCGGTCACAGACTAACGTCGGCAGATTCCTGTCTTTAGGCGTTCACACAAGTTTCGTCAACCTTATCTAACGAAATCAGCCGGCCACGATCGCGCGAATCGCCGCGGTGACATCGTCGATGGGCGCCATTCCGTCGACCGAACGCAAGGTGCCCTTGCGACCATAGTAGTCCGTCAGCGGCGCCGTCTGTTGCCGGTAGGCGTCGAGGCGTGTCCGGAAGACATCCGGATTGTCGTCGCGCCGCACCGCTTCGCCGCGCGCCTCGGCATCCCTAGCGCGCTTGACGATGCGGTCGACGAGGATGCCCTCGTCCACCTTCAGCTCGATGATCGCATCAAGCTGCATGCCTTTGTCTTCCAGCATGCGGTCAAGCGCCTCGGCCTGCCCGACCGTCCGGGGAAACCCGTCGAGGATGAAACCGTTGCGTGCATCCGGCTCCTCGATCCGTGAGGCAACGATGGAAACCACCAGATCGTCGGGGACAAGGGACCCCTGATCCATCAGCTCCTTCGCCTGCAGGCCGATCGGCGTCCTGGCCGCAACGGCCGCCCGCAACATATCCCCCGTCGACAATTGCGGGATCCCGTGGCGCTCGACCAGCCGAGCCGCCTGCGTGCCCTTACCGGCCCCCGGAGGTCCGAGTAGGATCAGTCTCATTTGCGCCGTGCCCCCTTCAGCTTCGACTTCTTGATCAGCCCTTCATACTGATGCGCCAGCAGATGCCCGTGCACCTGAGCCACCGTATCCATCGTCACGCTCACCACGATCAGCAGCGATGTGCCGCCAAAATAGAACGGGAGGGCCGCATAGGAAATCAGCACTTCGGGGATCAAGCAGATCAAAGCGAGATAGGCCGCGCCGACGACTGTGATGCGCGTGAGCACATAGTCGATATACTGGGCCGTGCGCTCGCCGGGCCGGATACCGGGGATGAAGCCGCCGTGCTTCTTGAGGTTGTCCGCCGTCTCGTTGGGGTTGAACACAATCGCCGTATAGAAGAACGCGAAGAACACGATCAGCAGGACGTACAGGATCATATAGAGCGGACGACCATGCGCGAGATAGGTCGAGAGGGTGGCCAGGATGCCCGTTCCGCCCCCCTGCGCCTGCGAAAAGCTCGCAAAGGTGGTCGGCAGCAGGAGCAGCGACGAGGCGAAGATCGGCGGAATGACGCCCGCGGTATTGAGCTTCAGCGGCAGGAAGGAGCTCTGCCCCTCGTACAGCTTGTTGCCGACCTGGCGCTTCGGGTAGTTGATCAGCAGGCGGCGCTGGGCGCGCTCCATGTAGACGATCAGCGCGATACAGGCGATCGCCATCACGATCACGCCGAGGATGAGGGCCGTCGAAACAGCCCCCTGGCGGCCGAGCTCGAGCGTGCCGGCGATGGCCTGGGGCAATTCCGCGACGATGCCGGCAAAGATGATCAGCGACGTGCCGTTGCCGATGCCGCGCGACGTGATCTGCTCGCCGAGCCACATCAGGAACATGGTACCGCCGGTCAGCGTGATCACGGTCGTGATCCGGAAGAACATGCCGGGCTCAGCCACCATGTTCCCCGACCCTTCAAGCCCGATGGAGATGCCATAGGCCTGGAAAACCGCCAGGATAACCGTGAGATAACGCGTATACTGATTGATGACCTTACGCCCCTGCTCCCCCTCTTTCTTGAGGGCTTCGAGCGTGGGAACGACACTGGTCAGCAGCTGGATGATGATCGATGCCGAGATATACGGCATGATGTTGAGCGAAAAGATCGCCATACGGCTGACCGCACCGCCCGAGAACATGTTGAACAGCCCGAGCACGCCACCCTGGGTCTGGCGAAACAGCTCGGCGACCGCATCCGGATTGATCCCGGGAAGCGGAATATAGGTACCCAGCCGATAGACGAGAAGCGCACCCAGCGTAAACCAGATGCGCTTCTTGAGTTCCTCGGCCTTCGCCAAAGCTCCAAAGTTCAGATTTGCTGCAAGCTGTTCGGCTGCCGACGCCATCGATGATCAATCCCGCAAAGGCTTCGTGGCGGCACCGGCCACCGCAGGAAACGGGTGCCTCGCCGCCACTGGCTTTAGATAGGGCTTCGCCTACGCTTCTGCAGGTGCTGCAGCGCTCAGAATTTTCACTGAGCCGCCCACCTTCTCGATCGCGGCGATCGCCGACTTCGACGCGCCCGCGACCTCGAACGTGAGCTTGGACGTAAGCTCACCCTGGCCGAGGATCTTGACCCCGTCGCGCGCCTTGGAAACGACGCCCGCCGCAATCAGCACCTCGAGGGTGACAGCGCTTGCCGCATCGAGCTTGCCCGCGTCGACCGCAGCCTGAACCCGGCCAACGTTAACCTCGTTGAGGTCACGCCGGAAGGGGTTCCAGAAGCCGCGCTTCGGGAGCCGCCGATGGATGGGCATCTGTCCACCCTCGAAGCCCTTGATCGCTACGCCCGAACGGGACTTCTGACCCTTGACGCCACGGCCGCCGGTCTTGCCCTTGCCCGAACCGATACCACGACCGACACGCATGCGGTCCTTGGTCGCGCCCGGATTATCGCGAATGTCCGTGAGTTTCATCGACATTCTCCTCACCGTGCTGCCGGCGTGTCGTCAACGACGCGCACGAGGTGACGAACCTTATCGATCATTCCGCGGACAGCCGGAGTGTCCTCGAGAACCGAACGACGGTGAAGCTTATTGAGACCAAGGCCGATCAGCGTCTGACGCTGGGCAGCCACGCGGCGGATCGGGCTACCGATCTGCTCGACCGTGACGGTCTTCTTCCCGGAGGATTGAGCCATGTTCAAGCCTCCTTACGCTTCAGCGACAGCCGCGTCGCTCATATCGGCATCGCGGCGGCGGGACTGCAGGGTGGACACCTTCAGGCCGCGGCGAGCCGCGACTGAACGCGGGCTATCTTCGTGCTTGAGCGCGTCGATCGTCGCCCGGACCAGGTTGTACGGGTTCGACGAACCGAGCGACTTCGCGACAACGTCGTGCATGCCGAGGGTCTCGAAAACGGCGCGCATCGGGCCGCCGGCAATGATGCCGGTACCGGCCGGTGCCGCGCGCAGGATGACCTTGCCGGCGCCCCAGCGCCCGGCGACGTCATGATGCAGCGTACGACCTTCCTTCAGCGGAATACGCACGAGCGCGCGCTTGGCGGCCTCGGTCGCCTTGCGGATCGCCTCCGGCACCTCGCGGGCCTTGCCATGGCCGAAGCCGACGCGGCCCTTCTGATCGCCGACCACCACGAGGGCCGCGAAGCCGAAGCGGCGACCACCCTTGACGACCTTGGCGACGCGGTTGATATGCACCAACCGATCGACAAATTCGCTATCGCGCTCCTCACGGTCGCGCTGCTGCTGACGCTCTCTCGCCATACCTTTGTCTCCACTTTCGCAGGGCGGCGGCCCCGCTCGCTTCGAACCACACCAAATCCGCCGCTTTTTTAGGGGGCAATCGCGCTAGCGACACGCGATTCCCATAACGCAAGTCCACCGCGTAACCGGTTGCCTGCTTTCGCACAACCCCCGGTGACGCGGCGGACTTGAATAAGTCGAATTAAAAGTTCAAGCCACCTTCACGCGCGGCCTCGGCCAAAGCCTTGACACGCCCGTGGTAGATGAAGGCGCCGCGATCGAACACGACGTCCTTGACGCCGGCCGCAACCGCACGCTCGGCAATGAGCTTGCCGATCGCGGCAGCGGCCTCGATGTTGGCACCGCTCTTGAGTTCTTCGCGAACGGTTTTCTCAAGCGACGAAGCCGCAGCAAGCGTGCGGCCAGCCGTGTCATCGATCACCTGGGCATAGATCTGCTTCGAGGTGCGATGCACCGACAAACGCGGCCGTCCGTTCGCAGCAGCGCGTAGAGCGCGGCGAACACGCGCCTTGCGACGCTCAGTGGTTCCGAGTTTCTCCGCCATGGTCGGCCCCTTACTTCTTCTTGCCTTCCTTGCGGAAGATGAATTCGTTGGCGTATTTCACGCCCTTGCCCTTGTAGGGCTCGGGACCGCGGAATTCGCGGATCTCGGCAGCGGCCTGGCCAACCTTCTGCTTGTCGATGCCGGCGACGACGATTTCCGTCGGCTTGGGCGTCGTGATGGTCAGCCCGGCCGGGATCTCGAAATCGATGTCATGGCTGTAGCCAAGCGACAACTTGAGAACCTTGCCGGCAACGGCTGCCTTGTAACCGACGCCGGTGATCTCGAGCTTCTTCTCGAAGCCCTGCGACACACCGATGATGAGGTTCTCAACCTGGCTGCGCGACATGCCCCACAGCGCGCGAGCGCGCTTGGTCTCGTCACGCGGGTCGACCTTGACCTCGCCGTTGTCGAGCTTCACCGACACGTCATCCGGCACGACGAAGAACAGCTCGCCCTTCGCGCCCTTAACCTTGACAGTTTGCCCGTCGAGCGTCGCAGTGACACCGGCCGGGACAGGAACTGGCTTCTTACCAATACGAGACATGATGGTCTTTCCCGTGGTTTGTGAGTGCCGCTCGATCAGAAGACCTTGCAGAGCACTTCGCCGCCCACGTTATTCTCCCGGGCCTGATGGTCGGCCATCACACCGCGCGGCGTTGAGAGAATGGTGATGCCGAGACCATCCGCAACGCGCGGCATGCTATCGACAGAGGCGTACACGCGCCGGCCCGGCTTCGACACGCGCTGAATCGAGCGGATCACCGGCGTGCCGTCGAAATACTTCAGCTCGATCTCGAACTCCGTACGGCCGTTGCCATACTCGGTCGTCGAATAGCCGCGAATGTAGCCTTCCTGCTGGAGCACGTCGAGGACGCGCGCCCGCAGCTTGGAACCCGGCGTTCCCACCTTGCCGCGCCGCCGCATCTGGGCGTTGCGGATACGGGTGAGCATATCGCCTAGCGGATCATTGATCGCCATCGCAGATCCTCCTTACCAGCTCGACTTGACCAAGCCGGGGACAAGCCCCTGCGAGCCCAGCTCACGAAGCGCGATACGCGACATCTTGAGCTTGCGATAGAACGCGCGCGGCCGACCGGTGACCTCGCAACGGTTGCGAACACGCGTCGGATTGGAGTTGCGCGGCAGCTCGGCCAGCTTGAGGCGGGCCTCGAACTGCTCCTCCGGCGAACGCGACTGGTCGTTCGCCACGGCCTTCAGACGCGCACGCTTGCCGGCGTACTGCTTCACAAGCCGCTCACGCCGCTTGTTCTTCTCGATTGAACTCTTCTTAGCCATTATGTTCTCCGGTGTCCGCGTATGAGAGCAATCTCACTGCCGGAACGGGAAGTTGAAGTGCTTCAGAAGCGCGCGCGCTTCCTCGTCGGTCTTCGCCGAGGTGCAGACGATGACGTCCATACCCCAGATCGCTTCGACGCGATCGTAGTTGATCTCGGGGAACACGATGTGCTCCTTGATCCCGAGAGCATAATTACCGCGCCCGTCGAACGACTTCGGGTTGAGGCCGCGGAAGTCACGGACGCGAGGCAATGCGATCGTGATGAGACGATCCATGAACTCGTACATCCGCTCCTTGCGGAGCGTGACCTTCGCGCCGATCGGCATGTTCTCGCGAACCTTGAAGGTCGCGATCGCCTTGCGGGCCTTCGTCACGACGGGCTTCTGTCCGGCAATCAGCGCCAGGTCAGCAGCCGCGACGGCAGCCTTCTTGGAATCGTTGACGGCCTCGCCGACGCCCATGTTCAGAACGATCTTCTCGATCGACGGAACCTGCATACGGTTCTTGTAGCCGAATTCCTCGACGAGCTTGTCGCGCACGACCTCGTCGTAATGCTTCCTGAGGCGCGGCACATAGCCGACGCCGAGATCCTGATGAGCCTCAGCCATCGATCAGTTCTCCCGAACGCTTGGCGACACGCACCTTGCGCCCGTCGTCCATAAGTTTGAACCCAACACGCGTCGGCTTGCCGTCTTTCGGATCCGCCACTGCGATATTCGACAGGTGCAGAGGGGCTTCCTTGGAAATGATGCCGCCTTCCGCATTGGCCGTCTGGCGCTGGTGACGCTTCACCAGGTTGACGCCACGGACCAGGGCCCGCTCTTCCTTCGGCAGAACCTGCACGACCTCGCCCGACTTGCCCTTGTCGCGACCGGTGAGAACGACGACCTTGTCGCCCTTCTTGATCTTCGCGGCCATCACAACACCTCCGGCGCGAGCGAGATGATCTTCATGTGGTTCTTGGCGCGCAGCTCGCGGGGCACCGGCCCGAAAATACGCGTTCCAACCGGCTCCTTCTGATTGTTGATCAGCACGGCAGCGTTGCGATCAAAACGAATCACGGAACCATCGGCGCGACGGATATCCTTGGCGGTGCGTACGACGACCGCCTTCATCACATCGCCCTTCTTCACACGGCCGCGCGGAATAGCCTCCTTGACGGACACGACAATGATGTCGCCCACGCCGGCATATTTGCGCTTCGAGCCACCCAAGACCTTGATACACATGACGCGACGGGCGCCGGAATTATCGGCAACGTCAAGATTCGTCTGCATCTGGATCATGGCAACGATCCTTTCTCTGTCTCAGACCGGTTTCCGACAACTGACGCTGCCGGACTACGACTGACGGGGATCTTCCGGTCCCCTCGCCTCTCGATAATTCACTCAGGCTGCGGTGGAGCTATCCAGCGCGACCCAGGTCTTCAACTTCGATATCGGACGAGTCTCCTCGATCCAAACCGTATCGCCGACCTTGAACTTATTGCCCTCGTCGTGGGCATGGTAGTTCTTCGAGCGACGCACCGTCTTCTTGAGAAGCGGATGCGTAAAGCGACGCTCGACCTTCACGACGATCGTCTTGTCCTGCTTGTCGCTGACGACGACGCCCTGCAATACACGTTTCGGCACGGCGGCCTCCTCAAACCTTGGGCGCTTCAGCGAGCTTCTGCTGCTGAAGAGTCTTGACGCGAGCGATGTCGCGACGCACCACCCTCACGCGGTCCGTGCTCTCAAGCTGGCCCGTGGCACGCTGAAAGCGCAGGTTGAACTGCTCCTTCTTCAGCTTCAGAAGCTCGTCCTGGAGCTGATCGGCCGACATCGCGGTGAGGTCGGAAAAACGCTGTTTCGTTTTCATCGTCTAACTCTCACTCCGCAATGCGCTGAATGAAGCGCGTCCGGATCGGGAGCTTCGCGGCACCGAGACGCAGCGCTTCACGCGCTATGTCTTCCGGCACGCCGTCGAGCTCGAACATGATACGGCCGGGGTGCACACGCGCCGCCCAATATTCAGGCGAGCCCTTGCCCTTACCCATACGCACTTCGGTCGGCTTGTCGGTGACGGGAACATCCGGGAAGATCCGGATCCACACACGCCCCTGACGCTTCATCTGGCGGGTGATCGCCCGACGCGCTGCCTCGATCTGCCGTGCCGTCACGCGCTCAGGCTCGAGAGCCTTGAGACCGAACTGGCCGAAATCGAGATTCGTGCCGCCCTTTGCCGTGCCGTGAATCCGGCCCTTGAACTGCTTACGAAACTTGGTCTTCTTGGGCTGCAGCATGATCTGCCTCCTAAAGCGGCGTTACGCCGCAGCCTCTCTACGGCCATGGCTGCGCTGACCGCCGCTTTCCTCGGCCATCCGCTTGTCCTGGGCCATCGGATCATGCTCAAGGATTTCGCCCTTGAAGATCCACACCTTGATTCCACACGTCCCATAGGTCGTGAAGGCCGTCGCCGTACCGTAATCCACGTCCGCGCGCAAGGTGTGAAGTGGCACACGCCCTTCACGATACCATTCCATACGCGCGATCTCGGCACCGCCGAGGCGGCCGGAACAGTTGATACGAATGCCTTCCGCGCCGAGGCGCATCGCAGACTGCACGGCGCGCTTCATGGCGCGACGGAACGCCACACGGCGCTCGAGCTGCTGGGCGATCGATTCCGCGACGAGCTTCGCATCGATCTCCGGCTTGCGGACCTCGATGATGTTGATCGCCACATCGGCGTCGGTCATCTTCGCCACGATCTTGCGCAGCTTGTCGATGTCCGCACCCTTCTTGCCGATCACCACACCGGGACGCGCCGAGTAGATGGTGACGCGGCACTTCTTGTGCGGACGCTCGATGACGATCTTCGAGACCGCCGCCTGCTTCAGCTGCTTCAGGAGGGCCCGGCGGATCGCCATGTCCTCATGCAGCAGCTTGCCATATTCGATCTTGCCCGCGAACCAGCGCGAATCCCATGTGCGGTTGATGCCGAGCCGCAGACCGATCGGATTGACCTTCTGACCCATCGTGCTCTCCTCAGGCTCCGCGGCCGGTTTCTTCAGCCACTTCGCGAACCACGATGGTCAGGTTCGAAAACGGCTTCTCAATGCGCACGCCGCGGCCGCGGGCACGAGCGTGGAAACGCTTCATGACCAGACCCTTGCCGACGAACGCCTCGGCAACGACGAGATCGTCGACATCGAGATCGTGGTTGTTCTCAGCATTGGCGATTGCGCTCTCGAGCGTCTTGCGGACGTCAAGAGAAATGCGCTTGCGGCTGAACTCGAGGTCAGCGAGAGCGGTCGAAACCTTCTTGCCGCGGATCAGGGCCGCAACAAGATTGAGCTTCTGCGGGCTGACGCGCAGGTTGCGCAGAACAGCCTTCGCCTCGTTGTCCTTCAGCGCGCGAGGATTTGCGGGCTTGCCCATGCCTATCTCCTCTTCGCCTTCTTGTCCGCGGCATGGCCATGGAAGGTCCGGGTCGGTGCGAATTCACCGAACTTGTGACCGACCATCTCCTCGCTGACGAAGACGGGAATGTGCTTCTGGCCGTTGTGGACGCCGAAGGTCAGGCCCACGAACTGCGGCAGGATGGTGGAGCGACGGCTCCAGATCTTGATAACTTCCGAGCGCGTCGCAGAACGCGCCGCCTCGGCCTTCTTGAGGAGGTAGCCGTCGAAGAACGGGCCCTTCCAGATCGAACGTGCCATCGCCCGCCCCTTATCTCTTCTTCCGCTGGTGACGCGACGTCACGATGAAGCTGTCAGTCCGCTTGTTCGCGCGGGTCTTCTTGCCCTTGGTCGGCTTGCCCCATGGGGTCACCGGATGGCGACCGCCCGAGGTACGACCCTCACCACCACCATGCGGGTGGTCGATCGGGTTCATCGTCACACCACGGTTGTGGGGACGCCGTCCGAGCCAGCGCGAGCGACCGGCCTTGCCGACCGATGTATTCATGTGGTCCGGGTTCGAGACGGCACCGACCGTCGCGAAGCACTGGCCATGAACGAGACGCTGCTCGCCCGAATTGAGACGAACGATCACGTAGCCCTGGTCGCGACCGACGATCTGGGCATAGGTGCCGGCGGAACGGGCGAGCGCGCCGCCCTTGCCGATCTTCAGCTCGACGTTATGCACGATCGTGCCGACCGGCATGTTCGCCAACGGCATCGCATTGCCCGGCTTGATGTCGGCCTGGTTGCCCGCGACCACCGTGTCGCCGACGGCCAGACGCTGCGGCGCCAGGATATAGGCCAGACCGCCATCCTCGTATTTGACGAGGGCGATAAAGGCCGTGCGGTTCGGATCATATTCGATCCGGTCCACGATCCCCGCCTGCTCCAGGCGCTCACGACGCTTGAAGTCAACGATGCGATACGTGCGCTTGTGCCCACCACCGCGGAAGCGGACGGTCACCCGTCCGGTATTGTTACGGCCGCCTGCGGACGACTTGCCCTCAGTCAGCGCCTTGACCGGCTTGCCCTTGTAGAGCTCCGAGCGATCGACGATCACCAGCTGGCGCTGGCTCGGAGTAACCGGTTTGAAGGATTTCAAAGCCATGGGATCAGTCCTTCACCCGCCTCAAAGGCCCGTCGTCACGTCGACGCTGTGACCCTCGGCGAGGGTGACAACCGCCTTCTTCACGTCCGAACGCTGGCCGAGGGTGTTGCGGAACCGCTTCACCTTGCCCTTGGTGACCAGCGTATTGACGCTGAGCACCTTGACGTCGAACAACTTCTCGACTGCCGCCTTGATCTGCGGCTTCGTCGCCTTGCCCGCGACCTTGAACACCACCTTGTTGTGCTCCGACGCCGTCGTCGCCTTCTCGGTGATGACCGGCCCGACGATCACATCATAGTGTCGCGGATCGAGTGCGATGGGAGTCTTGCTCATTTGAAGCGCGCCTCCAACGCGTCGATAGCGGCCTTCGTCAGAACGAGTTTGTCGCGCCGCAGGATGTCATAGACGTTGATGCCCTGCACCGGCAGCACATCAATGTTCGGAATGTTGCGGGCCGCGAGCCGGAAATTCGTCTCGAGCTCAGCACCGTCGATCACCAGCGCACTCACGAAGCCGAGCTTGCCGAAGGTCTCCTTGAGAGCCTTCGTCTTGGGCGCGGCGACGCTCGCCTTGTCGAGAACGACGATGGCGCCGTCCTTGGCCTTGGCGGACAGGGCGTGGCGCAGCGCCAGGGCACGCACCTTCTTCGGCAGATCATGCGCATGGTCACGCACGACCGGGCCGAAGGCCTTGCCACCGCCGCGGAACTGCGGCGCGCGCGCCGCGCCGTGGCGGGCGTTGCCCGTGCCCTTCTGGCGGTAGAGCTTCTTGCCCGTGCGGGCAATCTCGGCACGGCCGAGCGACTTGTGCGTACCCGCCTGACGCTTGGCGAGCTGCCAGCGCACATAGCGGTGAATAAGGTCGACGCGCGGCTCCAGACCGAAGATCGTCTCATCGAGATCGATCGTGCCGGCAGCCGAACCGTCGAGCGTGGTCACATCGAGTTTCATCACGCGTTCTCCTGTCCCTCGGCTTGCGCCGGAACAGCCGCGGACTTCGGCTCGCGGAACGCACCCGGAAGCGGCGCTTCCTTCGGCAACTTACGCTTCACCGCGTCACGTACCAATATCCAGCCACCAGACACACCCGGCACAGCACCCTCAACCAGGATGAGCCCGCGTTCCACGTCCGTCTGCACGATGCGCAGGTTCTGCGTGGTCACACGCTCGACACCGAGGTGCCCAGGCATCTTCTTGTTCTTGAACGTCTTGCCGGGATCCTGACGACCACCGGTCGAACCGATCGAGCGATGCGACACCGACACGCCGTGGCTCGCCCGAAGACCGCCGAAGTTCCAGCGCTTCATGCCGCCGGCGAAGCCCTTACCGGTGCTCGTGCCCGTCACATCGACGAACTGCCCGACCACGAAGTGATCCGCCGTGATCTCCGCACCCACCGGAATGAGGTGCTGGGGGTCGACGCGAAATTCCGCGAGCTTCTTCTTCGGCTCGACGGTCGCGACCGCGAACCGACCGCGCTCCGCCTTCGAGACGTTCTTGACCTTGGCCTTGCCGATGCCAATCTGCAGTGCGGTATAGCCATTCGTATCAACGGTCCGGTGCGCAACAACCTGGCAGCTGTCGAGCTTCAGAACCGTAACAGGGACGTGCTCACCCGCGTCCGTGAAGACGCGTGTCATCCCAACTTTTTGTGCGATCACGCCTGAGCGCATGAGCGGATCCTCTAAGGCGTTCCAGAAACCAACCAACCCGGGAGGGAAGGTCAGAGCTTAATTTCGACTTCAACGCCAGAGGCAAGGTCGAGCTTCATAAGAGCATCGACTGTCTGCGGCGTCGGCTCAACGATGTCGAGAACGCGCTTATGGGTACGCATCTCGAACTGCTCGCGCGACTTCTTGTCGATGTGCGGCGAACGGTTCACCGTGAATTTCTCAATACGCGTCGGCAAAGGAATCGGCCCCCGCACCTGCGCCCCCGTCCGCTTCGCGGTCGACACGATTTCACGCGCCGAAGCGTCGAGAGCATCGTGATCGAACGCCTGGAGGCGGATACGGATATTCTGGTTAGTCATGACAACGCCCTCGGGCCAAAATTCCGGCGACGCGACCGCACACGCCTTGTGATGGCGCGTGCGGCTGACGCGTCTTCTGCCTTACTCGATGATGGAGGCGACGACGCCGGCGCCAACCGTGCGGCCACCTTCGCGGATCGCGAAGCGCAGCTTCTCTTCCATGGCGATCGGAACGATCAGCGTCACTTCCATCGCCACGTTGTCGCCGGGCATCACCATCTCGGTGCCCTCGGGCAACGTCACAACGCCCGTCACGTCCGTCGTCCGGAAGTAGAACTGCGGACGGTAGTTCGTGAAGAACGGCGTGTGCCGCCCGCCCTCTTCCTTCGTCAGGATGTAGGCTTCGGCCTTGAACTTCGTGTGCGGCTTCACCGAACCCGGCTTGCACAGAACCTGACCGCGCTCGACGTCCTCGCGCTTCGTGCCGCGCAAGAGCGCCCCGATGTTGTCGCCCGCCTGACCCTGGTCAAGGAGCTTGCGGAACATCTCGACGCCCGTCACCGTCGTCTTCACCGTCGGCTTCAGGCCGACGATCTCGATTTCCTCGCCGACCTTCACGATCCCGCGCTCGACGCGGCCCGTCACCACCGTGCCGCGACCCGAGATCGAGAACACGTCCTCGACCGGCATCAGGAACGGCAGGTCAACCGGACGCTCCGGCTGCGGGATATACGCATCGACCTGCGTCATCAGTTCGAGAACCGCGTCATGGCCGATCACCGGATCGCGGTCTTCCAGCGCGCACAGCGCCGAACCACGCACCACCGGAATGTCGTCGCCGGGGAACTCGTATTTCGACAGAAGCTCGCGCACCTCGAGCTCGACCAGGTCGAGAAGCTCGGCGTCGTCGACCATGTCGACCTTGTTCAGGAACACCACAAGCGCCGGAACGCCCACCTGGCGCGCCAGAAGGATGTGCTCGCGCGTCTGCGGCATCGGGCCGTCGGCCGCCGACACAACCAGGATCGCCCCGTCCATCTGCGCCGCACCCGTGATCATGTTCTTCACATAGTCGGCGTGGCCGGGGCAGTCCACATGCGCGTAGTGACGGTTCTTCGTCTCGTACTCGACATGCGACGTCGAGATCGTGATCCCGCGCGCCTTCTCTTCAGGCGCCTTGTCGATCTGGTCATACGCCGTGAACGCAGCGCCGCCGGACTCGGCAAGAACCTTCGTGATCGCCGCCGTCAACGACGTCTTGCCGTGGTCAACGTGACCAATCGTCCCGATGTTGCAGTGCGGCTTCGTCCGCTCAAACTTCTCTTTGGCCATCGTAGGGCTCCTGATAGGAACTCGACGTTTTGCGTCGTTGGTTGCGGATCACAGCTCAGGCGTACTTCGCCTGAACCTCGGCGGCGACCGCCTGCGGCACCTGCTCGTAGTGGTCGAACTGCATGGTGTAGGTCGCACGGCCCTGGCTCATCGAGCGCAGGGTATTCACGTAGCCAAACATATTCGCGAGCGGAACCATGGCGTTCACCACCACGGCATTGCCGCGCATATCCTGGCCCTGAATCTGTCCGCGGCGCGAATTCAAATCGCCGATGACGGATCCGGTATAGTCTTCGGGTGTTACCACCTCGACCTTCATGATGGGCTCGAGCAGAACCGAGCCACCCTTCTGAAGGCCTTCGCGCAGAGCTGCACGCGACGCGATTTCGAAGGCGAGCGCCGAGGAATCCACCTCGTGGAACGCGCCGTCGATCAACTGAACCTTGACGTCCACAACCGGGAAGCCGGCGAGGATGCCCGCGCCGAGAACGCTGTTGAGGCCCTTTTCGACGCCGGGAATGTATTCCTTCGGAACCGCACCGCCGACGATCTTGGATTCGAACTCGAAACCCTTGCCCGGCTCATTCGGCTCGATGATGAACTTCACCCGCGCGAACTGGCCGGTACCACCGGTCTGCTTCTTGTGGGTGTAGTCGATCTCGGTCTTCTTCGTGATCTTCTCACGATAAGCGACCTGCGGCGCGCCGATATTGGCGTCGACCTTATAGGTGCGCTTCAGGATATCGACCTTGATGTCGAGATGAAGCTCGCCCATTCCCTTGAGAATGGTCTGGCCCGACTCCTGATCGGTGGACACGCGGAAGGACGGATCCTCTGCCGCGAGCTTCGACAGGGCGATGCCGAGCTTCTCCTGGTCGGCCTTCGACTTCGGCTCGATCGCGATCTCGATGACGGGTTCGGGGAACTCCATCTTCTCGAGAATGACCGGCTTCAGGTTGTCACAGAGCGTGTCGCCCGTGCGGACTTCCTTGAGGCCAGCGAGCGCGACGATATCGCCGGCGTAGGCTTCCTTGATGTCTTCGCGGTTGTTCGCATGCATCAGAAGCATGCGGCCAACGCGTTCCTTCTTGTCGCGGGTCGAGTTGAGGATCGACGTGCCTGATTCCACATGACCGGAATAGACGCGGCAGAAGGTGATCGTCCCGACGAAGGGATCGTCCATGATCTTGAAGGCGAGCATGGAGAAGGGCTCGTCGTCAGACGGATTGCGAACGGTCGGCTCTTCGGTATTGAAGTCGAGACCGGAAATCGCGCCACGATCGACCGGCGAAGGAAGGTAATCGACCACCGCGTCGAGAAGCGGCTGCACGCCCTTGTTCTTAAAGGCCGAGCCACAAAGCACCGGGTGGAACGCACGCTTCTGAACGGCGAGACGGACGAGCCTGCGCAGCGTCTCCGCGTCGGGCTCGGTGCCTTCCAGATAGGCGCCCATGGCGTCGTCGTCGAGTTCGACGGCGGCCTCGACGAGCTTCGTGCGATACTCAGCCGCGAGCTCGGCGAGCTCCGCGGGAATCTCGACCTGGTCGAACCGTGCGCCAAGGGACTCATCTTCCCACACGATGCCTTTCATCGCGATGAGATCGACGACGCCCTTGAAGTTGGACTCCGAGCCGATCGGGATCTGCAGGCAAACCGGCTTGCCGGCCACGCGGTCGATGATGTCCTTGACGCATTTGAAGAAGTCGGCGCCGATCTTGTCCATCTTGTTGACGAACACGATGCGCGGCACGTCATACTTGTCGGCCTGGCGCCAGACGGTCTCGGTCTGCGGCTCGACGCCCTGGTTTCCGTCAAGAACGCAAACCGCGCCATCAAGGACGCGCAGGGAACGCTCGACCTCGATGGTGAAATCGACGTGGCCGGGGGTGTCGATGATGTTCAGGCGCTTCTCGCGCCAGATGCAGGTGGTCGCGGCGGAGGTGATCGTGATGCCACGCTCCTGCTCCTGCTCCATCCAGTCCATGGTGGCAGCGCCCTCATGGACTTCACCGATCTTGTGGCTCTTGCCCGTATAATAAAGGATGCGCTCCGTCGTCGTCGTCTTGCCCGCATCGATGTGGGCCATGATGCCGAAGTTACGGTAGTCGCCAATGGCATGAGTGCGCGGCATTGCAGATATTCCTCGACGGCTTGCGCTCGTTACCAGCGATAATGCGAGAAGGCACGGTTGGACTCAGCCATCCGGTGGGTGTCCTCACGCTTCTTCACGGCGCTGCCGCGATTGCTCGAGGCGTCCATAAGCTCAGACGAAAGGCGCTCGACCATCGTCTTGTCGTTGCGCGAGCGGGCAGCCTGGATGAGCCAGCGGATCGCCAACGCCTGACGACGATCGCTCCGCACTTCGACCGGAACCTGGTATGTCGCACCGCCAACGCGGCGAGACCGCACCTCGATCGCGGGGGCAACGTTCTCCAGCGCCTGCTTGAAGACGCCGAGCGGCTCGCTCTTCAGCTTCTGCTCGATGATGTCGAACGCACCATACACGATCGATTCAGCGGCCGACTTCTTGCCGTCGCGCATGATCGAATTCATGAACTTCGTAACGACGATGTCACCGAACTTCGGGTCCGGGATGATCTCGCGCTTCTCGGCACTGTGACGACGGGACATGTCGCTCGTCCTTAACTTCGTATTTCGTCAACTGGGGCAGCCTTGCGGCACCCTGCTCAACCGGCAAGAGCCGGTACGATCACTTCGGCCGCTTCGCACCATACTTCGAACGGCGCTGCTTACGGTTCTTCACGCCCTGGGTATCAAGGACACCGCGCAGGATGTGGTAGCGGACGCCGGGAAGGTCCTTCACGCGGCCGCCACGGATCATGACAACCGAGTGTTCCTGGAGGTTATGCCCCTCACCCGGAATGTAGCCGATCACTTCGAAGCCGTTCGTCAACCGGACCTTGGCCACCTTACGAAGAGCCGAGTTCGGCTTCTTCGGCGTGGTCGTGTAAACACGCGTGCAGACACCGCGCTTCTGAGGGCAAGCCTCCAGCGCAGGAACCTTGTTACGGCTCTTGGGTGCCACCCGCGGCTTGCTGATCAACTGGTTGATCGTCGGCATGCTTTGTTCTCTCGCTTCGGCCGCGTAACGACCTTTGGCCTTGTTCGGCACCACCCACCCCGACAAGGACAGGCAGCAATTCACCGTGCGTCAGCACAGCACTATAAACCACGCACAACGAGTCGCGCCTTGAGCTGTTTCAGCTGAAGGCGCGAAGCGCGTGCAGAGGATCACGGCACTTGCGCGACGCGATCTTGCCCCAGGTCTAACGTCACCAGCTTCGCCGGCGGTCAGTTGGTGCTAAATTAGCAGCGTTTAGGGCTCATATCTCGAAACGAGTCGCTTCGATAAGCGAGCGCCTACTGCCTGCCTGAGTGGGCTGCTTCTAGACTCAGAAACCTTGCGCGTCAATAGAAATTTACCGTTCTGCCGTGCAAGCACCTGTTCGCAGCACCGACGGGCACGCCGCCGATACCGTCGAGCGATCGTGGCGCGGTGAGAAGCCCCCTCTCGCAGCGGAATTGCAGGCAATCGAGCATCACGCCGGCCCACAGGACTGCGAAATGCTGAAAAAAAGGGCACCGCGACGATCGCGATGCCCTTCTGTCGTCCCGAACGAATCCGCGGCCGTTAAGACGCCGCGGCCGCGTCGTCTTACTCAGCGGCCGGCAGCTCAGGCCGAACCACGGCCTGATTCTCGGAAACCCGCTGCGCGAGAATGAGATCGTCACGACGCTGGGCGATTTCACGAAGACGTGTCGCCAGGGCGCCGGTACCCGCCGGGATCAGCGAACCGACGATCACGTTCTCCTTCAGTCCCTCGAGCGAGTCGGCCTTGCCGTTGACGGCCGCTTCGGTCAGCACCCGGGTCGTCTCCTGGAACGAGGCGGCCGAGATGAAGGAGCGTGTCTGCAGGCTCGCCTTGGTGATGCCGAGCAGAACCGGGGTACCGGCCGCCAGCTTCTTGCCTTCGGCCTCCAGCTTCTCGTTCGCCTCCGCAAGCTCCATCCGATCGACCTGCTCGCCATGCAGGAACTCGGAATCGCCGGGCTCGTCGATCTCAACCTTCTGCAGCATCTGGCGAACGATCACCTCGATGTGCTTGTCGTTGATATTCACGCCCTGCAACCGGTAGACCTCCTGAATCTCGTTGACGAGATAGGCGGCCAGTTCCTCGACGCCCTTGATCGCCAGGATGTCGTGCGGAGCCGGATTGCCGTCCACGATGAAGTCGCCGACCTCGACGATGTCGCCATCCTGCAGATGGATGTGCTTGCCCTTCGGGATCAGATACTCGACCGCGTCGGAACCGTCGTGAGGCGACAGCGTCAGACGCCGCTTGTTCTTGTAGTCGCGGCCGAAGGAAATCGTCCCCGACTTCTCGGCGATGATCGCCGCATCCTTCGGACGGCGCGCCTCGAACAGTTCGGCCACGCGCGGCAGACCGCCCGTGATGTCGCGGGTCTTGGCGCTGTCGGTCGGGATACGCGCCAGCGCGTCACCCGCCTTCACCTTGTTGCCGGGGTCGACGGCGATAATGCCGTCGACGGGCAGCAGCCAGCGAGCCTCGCCGCCACGTGCGAGCTTCGCAACCTTGCCGTCCGCATCAAGCACGACGATGGCCGGCCGCAGGTCCGAGGTACGCGACGAACCGCGCCAATCGATGACGACGCGCTTGGCGATACCCGTCGCCTCGTCGACCGTCTCGGTGATGGAGCCGCCTTCGACCAGATCCTCGAAGGCGACCGTGCCATCGACCTCCGAGAGGATCGGCCGGGTGTAGGGGTCCCATTCGGCGATGCGCTGCCCGCGCTTCACCTGGTCGCCATCGTCCACCTTCAGACGCGCACCGTACTGCACCCGGTGAACCGCCCTCTCCTGCCCGTCCGGGGCATGCAGCACGACGGCCACGTTGCGGCCCATGGCGATGAGATCGCCATCGGAGTTGCGCGCCACGTTGCGGTTGCGCAGCTTCACCTCGCCCTCGAAATTCGTCTCGAGGAACGACGAGTCAGCAATCTGCGCGGCACCGCCGATATGGAAGGTACGCATGGTCAGCTGCGTGCCCGGCTCACCGATCGACTGCGCGGCGATGACGCCGACGGCCTCACCGTGGTTGACGGGCGTGCCACGCGCCAGGTCGCGGCCGTAGCAGGTAGCGCAGACGCCGACCCGCGACTCGCAGGTCAGCACCGAGCGGATCTTCACTTCCTGGATACCGGCCGCATTGATCGGCTCGATATGCCACTCTTCGATCATCGTGCCCTTCGGCACCAGCACGTTGCCTTCGCTGTCGATGACATCCTCGACGGCCGTGCGGCCGAGGATACGCGAAGCGAGGGTCGCCACGATCTGACCCGCGTCGACGATGGCACGCATGCGAATGCCGCGCTCGGAGCCGCAGTCCGGCTCGCGAATGACGGCGTCCTGCGCCACGTCCACGAGGCGGCGGGTCAGGTAACCCGAGTTCGCCGTCTTGAGCGCGGTGTCGGCCAGACCCTTACGGGCACCGTGGGTCGAGTTGAAGTACTCGAGAACGTCGAGGCCTTCCTTGAAGTTCGAGATGATCGGGCTTTCGATGATCTCGCCGGAGGGCTTGGCCATCAGGCCGCGCATGGCGCCGAGCTGGCGCATCTGCTCGCGCGAGCCACGGGCGCCGGAATGCGCCATCATGTAGATCGAGTTGACCTGCTTGTCGCGGCCGTTCTCGTCCTTCTGGGTCGCCGAAATGCGGGCCATCATCTCATCCGCGAGACGAGCGGAGCACTTGCCCCAGGCATCGACGACCTTGTTGTACTTCTCACCCTGGGTGATGAGGCCGTCGTTGTACTGCTGCTCGAACTCCTTCACGAGCGCGCGCGTCTCCTCGACGATCCCCCACTTGTTCTCCGGGATCAGCATGTCGTCCTTGCCGAACGAAATGCCCGCCCTGAACGCATGGTAGAAGCCGAGGCTCATGATGCGATCGCAGAAGATGACCGATTCCTTCTGCCCGCAATTGCGGTAGACGGCATCGATCATGTTCGAGATTTCCTTCTTCGTCATGAGCTTGTTCACGACGTCGAAGGGCAGCCGCGGATCCTTCGGCAGGATTCGCGACAGGATCACGCGGCCGGGCGTGGTGTCGTAGATCTTGGTATAGGCGCGACCGTCCTCGTCGATCCCCTGCCAGCGGAAGCGGATCTTCGTGTGATAGGTCACGACCTTGGCCGCGATCGCATGCTCGAGCTGGCCGATATCGGAGAAGGTCTTGCCCTGGCCGGGCTCGCCCTCGGCGATGATCGACAGATAGTAGAGGCCGAGCACGATATCCTGCGAAGGCACGATGATCGGCTGACCATTGGCCGGGTGCAGGATGTTGTTCGTGGACATCATCAGCACGCGCGCTTCGAGCTGCGCCTCGAGCGACAGCGGCACGTGGACGGCCATCTGGTCGCCGTCGAAGTCGGCGTTGAAGGCCGCACAGACGAGCGGATGCAGCTGGATCGCCTTACCCTCGATCAGCACCGGCTCGAAGGCCTGAATGCCGAGGCGGTGCAGCGTGGGCGCGCGGTTCAGCATCACCGGATGTTCGCGGATGACCTCGTCCAGGATATCCCAGACCTCCGGCTTTTCCTTCTCCACGAGCTTCTTGGCCTGCTTGACCGTCGCGGACAGCCCCTTGGCGTCGAGGCGCGCGTAGATGAAGGGCTTGAACAGCTCCAGCGCCATCTTCTTCGGCAGGCCGCACTGATGCAGCTTCATCTCCGGGCCGACCACGATGACCGAACGGCCGGAATAGTCGACGCGCTTGCCGAGGAGGTTCTGGCGGAAGCGGCCCTGCTTGCCCTTCAGCATGTCGGCGAGCGACTTCAGCGGGCGCTTGTTGGCACCCGTGATGACGCGGCCGCGGCGGCCGTTGTCGAACAGCGCATCGACCGCTTCTTGAAGCATGCGCTTCTCGTTGCGGATGATGATATCCGGCGCCCTGAGCTCGATGAGGCGCTTCAGGCGGTTGTTGCGGTTGATCACGCGACGGTAGAGATCGTTGAGATCCGATGTCGCGAAACGGCCGCCATCGAGCGGCACCAGCGGGCGGATATCCGGCGGGATCACCGGAACCACCGTCAGGATCATCCACTCCGGCTTGTTGCCCGACATCTGGAACGCCTCAATGATCTTGAGGCGCTTCATCAGCTTCTTGGGCTTCAGCTCCGAGGTGGTCGTCGCGATCTCGTGGCGCAGGTCCGTCGCGATCTTGTCGAGGTCGAGGCTGCGCAGGATCTCGCGAATCGCCTCGGCACCGATCAGCGCCGTGAAGGAGTCGTCGCCGTACTCCTCCTGCGCGCGCAGGTACTCTTCCTCGGACAGGAGCTGACGCTCCTTCAAGGGGGTGAGGCCCGGCTCGATGACGACATAGTACTCGAAATAAAGGATACGCTCGAGATCCTTGAGCGTCATGTCGAGCAGGAGGCCGATGCGCGACGGCAGCGACTTCAGGAACCAGATGTGGGCGACGGGAGCCGCGAGCTCGATATGGCCCATCCGCTCGCGCCGGACGCGCGCCAGCGTCACCTCGACGCCGCACTTCTCGCAGATGACGCCCTTATACTTCATGCGCTTGTACTTGCCGCACAAGCACTCGTAGTCCTTAATCGGCCCAAAGATGCGCGCGCAGAACAGGCCGTCACGCTCGGGCTTGAACGTACGGTAGTTGATCGTCTCCGGCTTTTTGATCTCACCGAAGGACCAGGACAGAATCTTTTCCGGGCTCGCGATCGATATCTTGATCTGATCGAAGGTCTGCGCAGGAGCCTGGGTATTGAAGAGATTCATGACCTCTTGATTCATCGCCGTCTCCTTCAAGCCGGGATTGGAGCACCGCTTTCTGCTCCTGCCGGCCAAATATCCGTCGAGCCTGCATCAGGCCCTGTGCAAAACTTTGGATCGGTCGGCTGCGCATGCCTCAGGACATCCGCAGCCTCCAACCGCCTCACGACCCGGCCGCCACACCTGAACGGCGACGGACCGGAGCGAGCGTAGCGCTCACTCCGCGGCCTCTTGCGGCGGCAACTCGACCTGCGGCTGCTTCGTCGATAGCAATTCGACGTTGAGGCCGAGCGACCGCATCTCCTTCACGAGCACGTTGAAGCTCTCCGGAATACCGGCCTCGAACGTGTCGTCCCCGCGGACGATCGCCTCGTAGACCTTGGTACGGCCGGCCACGTCGTCCGACTTCACCGTCAGCATCTCCTGCAGGGTGTAGGCGGCGCCGTAGGCTTCGAGCGCCCAGACCTCCATTTCGCCGAAACGCTGGCCGCCGAACTGGGCCTTGCCGCCCAGTGGCTGCTGCGTGACGAGCGAATACGGGCCGATCGAGCGGGCGTGGATCTTGTCGTCGACGAGATGATGGAGCTTCAGCATATAGATGTAGCCCACCGTCACCTTGCGATCGAAAGCCTCGCCGGTCCGCCCGTCATAGAGCGTGACCTGACCGGAGCGGTCGAGACCGGCCTCCTCGAGCATGCGCTCGATGTCGGCCTCCTTGGCCCCGTCGAACACCGGCGTCGCGATCGGAACGCCACGACGCAGGTTCTGCCCCAGTTCGACGAGATCCGCGTCACCCAGCTGATCGAGGTCGCCCTGCGTGCCGTAGATGTCACGCAACGTGCCCTTCAGCCGCGTCGAATCCTGCGACTTGAGGTAAGCATCGACCGCAAGACCGACCTGCCGGCCGAGACCGGCGCAAGCCCAGCCCATATGCGTCTCGAGGATCTGCCCGACATTCATGCGGCTCGGCACGCCGAGCGGATTGAGCACGATATCGGCATGCGTCCCGTCTTCCAGGAACGGCATGTCCTCGATCGGCACGATCCGCGATACGACGCCCTTGTTGCCGTGACGGCCGGCCATCTTGTCGCCCGGCTGGATCTTGCGCTTCACCGCGACGAAGACCTTGACCATCTTCATGACGCCGGGTGGCAGCTCGTCGCCGCGCTGCAGCTTCTCGACCTTGTCGAGGAAGCGCTGTTCAAGGCGCTTCTTCGACTCGTCATACTGCTTGCGCATGGCCTCGAGCTCGGCCGTGATCGCGTCGTCCGACACGGCGAAGGCCCACCACTGCGAGCGCGGGAATTCGGTCAGCCCCTCGCGGGTCAGCTCGACGTCCTTCTTGAAGCCCTTCGGGCCGGCGATCGCCACGCGGCCCGACAGCACTTCCGCCAGACGCGCATAGACGTTGCGATCGAGGATCGCCTGCTCGTCGTCGCGGTCCTTGGCCAGACGCTCGATTTCCTCGCGCTCGATCGCCTGGGCGCGCTCGTCCTTGTCGACGCCGTGACGGTTGAAGACGCGGACTTCGACGACCGTGCCCGTCACGCCCGGGGGCACGCGGAGCGAGGTGTCACGAACGTCCGAGGCCTTCTCGCCGAAGATGGCGCGCAGGAGCTTCTCTTCCGGCGTCATCGGGCTTTCGCCCTTCGGCGTGATCTTGCCGACGAGGATATCGCCCGCATTCACTTCCGCGCCGATATAGACCATGCCGGCTTCGTCGAGGTTCTTCAGCGCCTCTTCCGACACGTTCGGAATATCGCGCGTGATTTCCTCAGGCCCGAGCTTGGTGTCGCGGGCCATCACCTCGAATTCCTCGATGTGAATGGAGGTGAAGACGTCCTCCTTCACGATCCGCTCGGAGAGCAGGATCGAGTCCTCGAAGTTGTAGCCGTTCCACGGCATGAACGCGACGAGCACGTTGCGGCCGAGCGCGAGCTCGCCGAGATCCGTCGACGGACCGTCGGCAATGATGTCGCCCTTGCGCACATGGTCGCCCACCTTCACCAGCGGCCGTTGGTTGATGCAGGTCGACTGGTTGGAGCGCTGGAACTTCATCAGCCGGTAGATGTCGACGCCCGACTTCGTGGGGTCGAGATCCTGCGTCGCGCGGATAACGATACGCGTCGCGTCCACCTGGTCGATGATACCCGTGCGGCGCGCGGCGATCGCGGCGCCGGAATCGCGGGCCACCACCGCCTCCATGCCGGTGCCGACGAAAGGCGCGTCGGCCTTCACCAGGGGCACGGCCTGGCGCTGCATGTTCGAGCCCATGAGCGCGCGGTTGGCGTCGTCGTTCTCGAGGAACGGAATGAGCGCCGCGGCCACCGACACGAGCTGCTTCGGCGACACGTCCATGTAGTCGACGCGATCAGGCGGAACCACCACCACGTCACCGGCGCGGCGGCAGACCACGAGGTCTTCCGTCAGCTTGCCGACGCTGTCGATGTCGGCGTTGGCCTGGGCGACGTAGTATTTCGATTCCTCCATGGCGGAGAGATAGGCCACTTCGTTGGTGACCGCCCCATCACGGACCTTGCGATACGGCGCCTCGATGAAGCCGTATTTATTCACGCGCGCGAAGGTCGCCAGCGAGTTGATCAGACCGATGTTCGGGCCTTCCGGCGTCTCGATCGGGCAGATGCGGCCGTAATGGGTCGGATGCACGTCGCGCACCTCGAAGCCGGCGCGCTCACGCGTCAGACCACCCGGGCCAAGCGCCGAAAGACGACGCTTGTGAGTGACTTCCGACAGCGGGTTCGTCTGATCCATGAACTGCGACAGCTGCGACGAGCCGAAGAACTCGCGCACCGCCGCGGCGGCCGGCTTCGCATTGATCAGGTCCTGCGGCATCACCGTGTCGATATCGACCGACGACATGCGCTCCTTGATGGCGCGCTCCATGCGCAGGAGACCGAGGCGGTACTGGTTCTCCATGAGCTCGCCGACCGAGCGCACGCGGCGGTTGCCGAGATGGTCGATGTCGTCCACCTCGCCACGCCCGTCGCGCAGGTCGACGAGGGCCTTCACGACCGCCAGCATGTCCTCGCGACGCAGCGTCCGCACGGTGTCGGCCGCATCGAGATCGAGGCGCATGTTCATCTTCACGCGGCCGACGGCCGAGAGGTCATAGCGCTCGGAATCGAAGAACAGCGAGTGGAACATCGCCTCTGCCGTGTCCAGCGTCGGCGGCTCGCCGGGACGCATGACGCGGTAGATGTCGAACAGCGCTTCCTCGCGGGAGGAATTCTTGTCGACGGCCAGCGTGTTGCGGATATAGGGGCCGATGTTGATGTGGTCGATGTCGAGGACCGGAATCTCTTCGAAGCCGGCATCAAGGAGCACCTTGAGCAGCTTCTCGGAAATCTCCTCGCCGGCTTCGGCGAAGATCTCACCGCTCGCCATATCGACGAGGTCCTCGGCCACATACTGTCCGACCAGATCCTCGCTGGTCGCACGAAGCTCCTTGACGCCCTTCTCCGTGAGAATGCGCGCCGCACGGGCTGTGAGCTTCTTGCCGGTCTCCAGGACCACCTCGCCGGTGTCCGCATCGATCAGGTCGACGGTGGCCTTGAAGCCCTTGAGACGCTCCGCGTCATAGGGAACGCGCCAGCCCTCGCCATCCTTCTTGTAAAGGATCTTGTTGTAGAAGGTCTCGAGGATTTCCTCGCCGTCGAGGCCGAGCGCATAGAGCAGCGACGTCACCGGCAGCTTGCGGCGACGGTCGATACGCGCATAGACGATGTCCTTGGCGTCGAACTCGATATCGAGCCAGGAACCGCGATAGGGAATGATGCGGGCGGCAAACAGGAGCTTGCCCGACGAATGGGTCTTGCCCTTGTCGTGATCGAAGAACACGCCCGGCGAACGGTGCATCTGCGAGACGATGACGCGCTCGGTGCCGTTGACGATGAAGGTGCCGTTGTCTGTCATGAGCGGCATGTCGCCCATGTAGACGTCCTGCTCCTTGATGTCCTTGACGGACTTCGAGCCGGTATCCTCGTCGATATCGAACACGATCAGGCGCAGCGTGACCTTGAGCGGCGCGGCAAAGGTCATGCCGCGCTGGCGGCACTCGTCGACGTCATATTTCGGCGGCTCGAAGGTGTATTTCACGAATTCGAGCAGCGACGCGCCGGAAAAATCGGAAATCGGGAAAACGGACTTGAAGACGGCCTGGAGCCCTTCCTCTGGCCGCCCTCCCTTCGGCTCATCGACCATCAGGAACTGGTCATAGGATGCCTTCTGAACCTCGATGAGGTTCGGCATCTGTGCCACTTCCCGGATCTTGCCGAAGAACTTGCGGACACGCTTCGGGCCAGTGATCGTCTGGGCCATGTCTGTTCTCGCTCCTCACGCACGGCTGACCTGGCGGCCTCCAAAGGCCGAACGGCTCATAAAGGCCGCCAGGTCAGCCGGCCGCTCACGCGGCATGTTGCCTTGTCACCCGCGACAGTCCGACGGACTACCGCCATCACCTTGTCCTCGCCGACGGCCCCACCATGTGGTGGTAACGCATCGACGACACAACGGCCCCGGAGACTCTACGCCTTCGGGACCGCCGTATTCTCAACTTGTAGCGCTCCGCATCAGCGGCCCGCCTCTAACCAAGAAGGGCCAAGAGCCCCTTCCCATTGCGATCTCCTCAAACCGAAATCGCCAGAACCAAGTCTTGAAGCCAGAACCAAGTCTTGAACAGAAACAGGGGCCGAACGATGCGCTGTGGCGTGACCGGACCCTGCGCAGCACGAGCATCAAGCCCGTGCGGAAATCACTTGAGCTCGACCTTGGCGCCGACCTTCTCGAGGGCAGCCTTGATCTTCTCGGCTTCTTCCTTGGCCACGCCTTCCTTGACGGGCTTCGGAGCGCCTTCGACGAGGTCCTTGGCTTCCTTCAGGCCGAGGCCGGTGACGGCACGGACTTCCTTAATGACTTCGATCTTCTTGTCGCCGATGGCGGCGAGGACAACCGTGAATTCGGTCTGCTCCTCGACGGCGGCAGCAGCCGCAGCGCCGGGCGCAGCAGCAACAGCCACGGCGGCGGCGGCGGACACGCCCCACTTCTCCTCGAGGAGCTTCGCCAGCTCGGCAGCCTCAAGAACGGTCAGGCTCGACAGTTCGTCGACGAGCTTTGCCAAATCAGCCATGATACACTTCCTGGATTGGTTCGATTGATTGGGGTTTAGACGGCCTTACGCCGCTTCGTCTCGCTTGGCATATGCCCCGAACACGCGCGCCAGCTTGCCGGCGGGCGCATTGACGACCTGCGCAATCTTCGTCGCCGGAGCCTGGACGAGGCCGACGAGCTTGGCACGCAGTTCATCAAGGGACGGCAGAGAGGCAAGCGCCTTCACACCGTCCGGGTTCAGAGCGGTCACTCCCATCGCGCCGCCAAGGATAACGAGCTTGTCGTTGGCCTTGGCGAAATCGACAGCGACCTTCGGCGCCGCAACGGGGTCGCTGGAATAAGCCAGCAACGTCGGCCCCTTCAGAAGGGGTCCGATTGATGCGACGTCCGTGCCTTCGAGAGCGATCTTGGCGAGGCGATTCTTCGCGACCTTGACCGAGGCGCCAACCTGCTTCATCTCCCTGCGGAGCTTCTGCATGTCAGCGACTGTCAGGCCGGCATAGTGAGCTACGACGACGACGCCGGCCGATGCGAAAACATCACCCATTGCCGCGACGAACTCGGCTTTTGCCGCTCTGTCCACTTGGCTCTCTCCGGTTCAGCAGCTGGGAACATCCCCGCTGCCGGCTGCACATGCCACACGCCGTGCACTAGGCCTGCGCCCAATGCGCCACGCATGGCGCCCGCAAGCCCTGTCCCCCAGATCGCAGAGATCAAACTCACGCCCCAGGTAGTAGGTCCGAACCAACCCACCCAAAGGGACACCCGCAAGGGGCGCCCATCGTGCAAATCAGCCTTCCCCGTCTATGCTGGCTTCACATTGGAAATTAAGCCGCAAGCGGCACCCGCAGTCTCGGACAGGACATATGGCCGGTTCGTGCAAAGCTGCCGCTTTGCCCGCCGGCCACATTCACCCGGTCACCCGGGCGAAACTCTCAAGCCTGGCATCGGCGACGGAAACCGTCGTGGCGATTCCAGGCAAGAATGGGTTTAATAACCATTCACCTGCGGTTTGCCAAGGGCCTTTGCCGGTTTGCCAAGAGCGTTTTGCCAAGAGCGTTTGGCAAGAGGATGCACCAAGGGGCAACCGCCACCGGGGGCACACCGCAGGGGAATGTGTTCATCTGCCTCATGTAGCGCCCTATTGCGCCGAAGATGAGGCAGTGCGTCACTTACGCGCCGAGCACGCTCGCAGGGTCGACCTTCACGCCCGGCCCCATCGTCGAGGAGATGGCAACACGCTGGACATAGGTGCCCTTGGCGCCCGACGGGCGCGCCTTGGAGACCGCGTCGACGAAAGCCTTGATGTTCTCCACGAGCTTGCCCTCGTCGAACGAGGCCTTGCCGATGCCGGCATGAACGATACCGGCCTTCTCGACGCGGAACTCGACGGCACCACCCTTGGCGGCGGCAACGGCACCCTTCACGTCCATGGTGACGGTGCCGACCTTCGGGTTCGGCATCAGGCCGCGCGGGCCGAGCACCTTGCCGAGACGGCCGACGAGCGGCATCAGGTCCGGGGTCGCGATGCAGCGATCGAAATTGATCGTGCCGCCCTGGACGATCTCGAGCAGATCCTCGGCGCCGACGATGTCCGCACCTGCCGCCTTGGCTTCGTCAGCCTTGGCGCCGCGGGCGAAGACGGCCACCCGGACCGTACGGCCGGAGCCGTTCGGCAGGTTGCAGACGCCGCGGACCATCTGGTCGGCGTGGCGGGGATCGACACCGAGATTCATGGCCACTTCGATGGTTTCATCGAACTTGGCCTTGGCGCGCTCCTTCACCATCTTCACGGCCTCATCGAGGCCGTAGAGCTTCACACGGTCGATACCATCGCGAAGGGCGGTGATGCGCTTTGCTACTTTTGCCATGATCGACCTCCTCAGCCCTGGACCTCAAGACCCATCGAACGGGCCGAGCCTTCGATCATCGCCACGGCCGCCTCGACGCTGTCGCAATTGAGGTCGACCATTTTCTTGCCCGCGATGTCACGCAGCTGCTCGCGCGTCACTTTGCCTGCGACGGCGCCCTTGCCCGGCGTCTTCGAGGCGCTCGTGATGCCAGCGGCCTTCTTCAGGAAATAGGAGACCGGCGGCTGCTTCATCTCGAAGGTGAAGGAGCGGTCCTGATACGCGGTGATGATCACCGGGATCGGCGTGCCCTTCTCCATCTGCGCGGTCTTCGCATTGAAGGCCTTGCAGAATTCCATGATGTTGAGGCCGCGCTGACCGAGCGCCGGACCGATCGGCGGCGACGGATTGGCCGCGCCTGCCGGAACCTGAAGCTTCACGTAACCCGTGATCTTCTTTGCCATGATGGCTGCTCCCATGGGACGGCGCTGCGGATGCCTCTCCGCGCGCCGGGGATGACAGATCGCGGTGCGGTCCGTTTGTTCCGGCTGGCGACCGGCAGACCTTCCGCGGATGGACCGGCGAGCCTGCGTCGCCGGGGGTAGGAGCACAAGGCTCCAACAGCGAAGGGCGGCCAGCATGCCGGCCACCCTTGCAAAGCCTCTTTAGCAACAGGAGCGACCCGAGACAAGTCTCAATGGCCGCGCCCGCGGCCAATCCGGATCACACCTTCTCGACCTGCCCATATTCGAGATCGACGGGGGTCGCACGGCCGAAGATCGACACCGCCACCTTCAGGCGGGCACGCGCCTCGTCGACTTCCTCGACAACACCATTGAAGGAGGCAAACGGCCCATCGGCCACGCGCACCTGCTCGCCCACCTCGAAGCTGACGGACGGCTTCGGACGATCGACCCCTTCGGCGACCTGGCCCTTGATCCGCTCCGCTTCACGGTCCGGGATCGGCATCGGCTTCGACTTGTCGGCGCCGAGGAATCCGGTGACCTTCGGCGTGTTCTTGATGAGGTCATAGACCTCGTCGGTCAGATCGCATTTCACCAGGACGTAACCGGGGAAGAACTTGCGCTCGGTATCGACCTTGCGGCCGCGGCGCACCTCCACGACCTTCTCGGTCGGAACGAGAATTTCGTCGAACTTGTCCTCAAGGCCGCGCTGCACGGCCTGATCGCGCAGGGACTGCGCCACCTTGTTCTCGAAATTCGAATAGGCGTGGACGATGTACCATCGCTTGGGCGCGGATGAGAGGCTCAGGCTGGGAGAAGACATCGCGAAGCTCCTAGCGACCGATACCGAGGATCAGGGTCACGCCAAAGCGGATGATCTGGTCGGCAAGAAGGAAAAACAGGCTCGCGACGATGACCATCACAAACACCATGGCCGTCGTGACGAGCGTCTCCTTGCGGGTCGGCCACGTGACCTTGGAGGCCTCGTTACCCACCTGCTGAATGAACTCGACCGGATTCGTCTTCGCCATATTGTCTCACCATAACCGTCGCGCAGTGCTGATTTGGCATGACAACGGCCAACCCGCAAGGGCTTGGAGCGCTGCGGCCTGTTGCAATGCCAGTCTACGATCGGCGCAACCTGCAAAAAATTGCAGTCAGGAACTGAATTGCCGGCCTTCGGGGATCCGCTGGCAGGAGTGGAGGGACTCGAACCCCCAACCCCCGGTTTTGGAGACCGGTGCTCTAGCCAGTTGAGCTACACTCCTAGCGGATGCCTGCGGTAACAGGCCGGCGCTGGCGGCCACCTCGAGCATGGTCACGCTCACGATGGAATCGCCACGCCCTTCCTATACATCACTCGCGCAACATGGCGATAGGCGAATGATGGGAATATTCACCGCCACGTCCATCGCGGGATAGGGCGGCCGGGCGACGCGGCCGAACACGCCTTGTGATGGCGCGTGCGGCTGATGCATCTATTGGTTCGGGTCCGACATTGGCATCCGCCTGATACGGGCCTTGGAGCCAATGTCGGAGCCACGAGAACCACTAGCAAGTTATTGGTTCTCGTGGAGCTTTTGAATTTGACATTTGATCTGGAGCCTCAGGTCAGGCGAGACTTAAATGTCAAATTCGCTCCACTCGTGTCTTACTCGATGATGGAGGCGACGACGCCGGCGCCAACCGTGCGGCCACCTTCGCGGATCGCGAAGCGCAGCTTCTCTTCCATGGCGATCGGAACGATCAGCGTCACTTCCATCGCCACGTTGTCGCCGGGCATCACCATCTCGGTGCCCTCGGGCAACGTCACAACGCCCGTCACGTCCGTCGTCCGGAAGTAGAACTGCGGACGGTAGTTCGTGAAGAACGGCGTGTGCCGCCCGCCCTCTTCCTTCGTCAGGATGTAGGCTTCGGCCTTGAACTTCGTGTGCGGCTTCACCGAACCCGGCTTGCACAGAACCTGACCGCGCTCGACGTCCTCGCGCTTCGTGCCGCGCAAGAGCGCCCCGATGTTGTCGCCCGCCTGACCCTGGTCAAGGAGCTTGCGGAACATCTCGACGCCCGTCACCGTCGTCTTCACCGTCGGCTTCAGGCCGACGATCTCGATTTCCTCGCCGACCTTCACGATCCCGCGCTCGACGCGGCCCGTCACCACCGTGCCGCGACCCGAGATCGAGAACACGTCCTCGACCGGCATCAGGAACGGCAGGTCAACCGGACGCTCCGGCTGCGGGATATACGCATCGACCTGCGTCATCAGTTCGAGAACCGCGTCATGGCCGATCACCGGATCGCGGTCTTCCAGCGCGCACAGCGCCGAACCACGCACCACCGGAATGTCGTCGCCGGGGAACTCGTATTTCGACAGAAGCTCGCGCACCTCGAGCTCGACCAGGTCGAGAAGCTCGGCGTCGTCGACCATGTCGACCTTGTTCAGGAACACCACAAGCGCCGGAACGCCCACCTGGCGCGCCAGAAGGATGTGCTCGCGCGTCTGCGGCATCGGGCCGTCGGCCGCCGACACAACCAGGATCGCCCCGTCCATCTGCGCCGCACCCGTGATCATGTTCTTCACATAGTCGGCGTGGCCGGGGCAGTCCACATGCGCGTAGTGACGGTTCTTCGTCTCGTACTCGACATGCGACGTCGAGATCGTGATCCCGCGCGCCTTCTCTTCAGGCGCCTTGTCGATCTGGTCATACGCCGTGAACGCAGCGCCGCCGGACTCGGCAAGAACCTTCGTGATCGCCGCCGTCAACGACGTCTTGCCGTGGTCAACGTGACCAATCGTCCCGATGTTGCAGTGCGGCTTCGTCCGCTCAAACTTCTCTTTGGCCATCAG